>CP070651.1:2120314-2139167 GCA_020354625.1 Trueperaceae bacterium | reverse complement strand
GCGTCGCGACTCGACCGCTCCAGTGCACGTTACTAACGCATTACCCATTCCCCATTACCCATTACGATTCTGGTGATGGCAGCGAACGCTTTATCGCGCTAATTGCTCGAGCAAGGCATCGGGGAGCCACTGATGCAAGGCATCGGGGAAACGCTGCGTGGCAAAGATTTCTGTGAGCGCGTGGTCCTCTCGAGCCAGGTAGCCCCGCCCTCGGGGGTTGGTATAGACCTCAAAACGCAGTTCGACGAGATTGACGATCCACAGCTCAGGAACACCGATCTGGGCGTAGAGGGGGAGCTTCACCTGCCGGTCTTTCTTGAGGGTGGTATCGGAGACTTCGACGAGCAGATAGACGTCTTTGGGACGGGGATGATCGCTGTAGACGGCTTCGGGGCCAGCGACCAACATCAGATCGGGTTGGGGGAGGTCTTGGTCGTCCAAGTCGTCCGAGAGACGCAAGGGAGATTGGTTGATCACTTGGGCGCGGTTGGCGAGAAAGCGGTGGAAGCGCCTCGATAGGTGCGTGACGGTCGCTGCGTGCGGTGGGTTCACCGTCATGACGAAAAGGTGCCCCCCTAACAGCTCAACATGCTGATCGGCCGGCAGGATACCTGCCCGCTCCATGGTGAGTAGGTCGCGATACGTAAAGGTGAGCGGCTCGAGCTCCTCCATCTCGATCGGGAGCTTTGTCAAGGCCATGCGGTTAGTATACGTCCCGCTACCCTATAGGCCGGATGCCCGCTCGGCAAAATCCCTAGCAGCGCTTGGACCGGCCTAAGGACCTCAAACTTAAGGCGAGCAGAGCGAGTATGGACCGCGGCCGCCCGCGGGACGCAAGCTCGGCGCTTCGCTGACCCAATTCTGCAAACAAACTTGGATGTGCCTAACAGGTCTTCAACACCGATGGCGACCGAGCCGACTGGGGATCGTCAGGCGCAAGCGGGCGCGTCCGGGTCCCAGCGGTTGAAGGGCTGATGGTAGTCGATATCCGCCAGGTGCCGCCGCGCGGCGTACCAGCGTTCAGCCCAGTCCTCGGGATCGCGCAACTCGCTCTCGGGGTTCTGGCGACTGCGGGCCACGAACCCTGGGAACACCCCGCGGCCCGTCTCTTGTCCGGTCGGGTTATAGCGGAGATCGAAACTCCAGCGGATCTCGTCGCTGACGTTCCTGAGTGACGCATGGGCGGTACGGCGGTGCAAGAAGAGCACGTCGCCCCGCACGGTGGGCAGCGCCACGGCCCGGCCGCGATCGAGCAGCTTCTCGGGAATCTCGAGCCCTCCCGGGCCCGCCGGGCAGTGGGTCAAGAGGCCGTCCCGGTGGCTGCCGGGAACCACCTCGAGGCAGCCGTGTTTCTCCTCGGCATCGGTCAGCGAAAACCACACGGTCAAGATATCGCTCTCGTCGGCTTCGGGGAGCACCACGCCGTTATCTTGATGCCAGTTGGTGGCGCCCAACTTGGCGCGGCCCTCTTCATCCTTGGCCACAAAACGCTCCGGCGGTTTGATGCGCACGTGCTGAACCGGGTTGGAGTAGATCTCCGGCCCGATGAACGACTCCACCGCGTCGAGAAGCTGTGGGTTGGTAAGAGCGCGGAAGACCGCCGGCCCTACCCAGATCGGGGTGTCGTGTTTGATGTTCCCTTGCGGCAGGTGGAAGTCGAAGTGCTGGCTGAGATTCTCTCCGGTCTCCTCATAGAGCTTGATGAGCCGCTCTCCGAAGGGCAACTCGATATAGGGTGAGGCGAGCCTCCCCTGTTCGAAAAGCCTCCGTGCCAACCGGTCCAAGACCCCACGGTACTCCTCGATGATGGGATCGAGATCTTTGATCGGATCCAAGAGCCCTTCGACCTTGAGAAACCCGTCACGGTCGAACTGCTCGAGCTGGTCTCGGCTCAGGCCTGCCATGTCATCTGCCTCCTATGTACGCTGCGCCACGCGGCTCGGTGAACCCACGCTTCACGCTGTTCCTGCGAGTCTACAGCACAACCGCTCTCCGGTATGCAAAACAGGGCGGCTCTTACAGGCCCTCCATGGCCTTGCGCAGGTCTTCACCGTTACGCTTCCACCACCCGTGGAGGATGCTGATGTCGGTTCCGATCGAAAAGTGCCTCACCCCCATGTCGAGATACGCCCTCGCCTGGTCTGGGCTGTCGATCTCGACGCGCGGCGGCACCCCCATGCGGATGGCGGTCTCGAACACGTGCTTCTCGGTTCTTAGAATATCGGGGTGGGCCTTCTCACCGGCCCGACCGACGCTCATCGAGTAGTCCGAAGCGCCCCACTGGATCATGTCGACCCCTTCGATCTCGAGGATCTCCTCGAGCTGCTCGACGGCGCTGCGCTTCTCGATCATGAACACGACTACGACGTCGCGTAGGGCCTGCACGTAGTCGCGCGAACCCCCGTAGCCCATGTAGGCGAAGCGGCGGGTGCCGACCCCGTAGGTGCCGCCGTCCTCAGGGGTATCGGGCCGGGCGATGCGGACGCACTCGCGCACCTCGTCGGCACTCCGGCAATCGGCAAACAGCAGGCTTTGAAAGCCGGAGCCGACGGCTCTCTGAGCGATGAAGCTGCGCGGCTCCTGGTCGACCTTGATCATGGTGGAAAGCCCATACAATTCGGCTGCGCGGGCCAGGTTGTCGAGGTCGTGCAGGTCGAACGGGGCGTACTCGGCTACGAACTCCACGTAGTCGTAAAGGCCCGTGTGACCGAGCGCCTCGATCACCGAGGGCCAGGTGCTGTGAACGTGGGTCCCCAGGGTAGGCCGGTCCTCTTTTAGCAGCTCGCGCAATCTATTTGACCTCATAAAAACCCCTTACTCGAAGGTGACTCCATGTCCCTCCGCATCGAACCCCACGTCATCCTCGTGAGACTGCCCTTCAAGATACGCTTTTCATGTCCCATCTGTCACGGGATCATGGCGCCACAAAGGAGAGTTAAGAACATTTTGGGTCAGGATTATGGAAGGTCAGTCAAGTTACCTGGTACATTCATCGCTTTTGCCGCCTACGACTAGTCAGCCGATCGATCTTGACAGCAACGCCCTACAACAAGTCGATGAACTCAGCAACACTAAGTCCAGTTTGCTTGATAATGTTGCGCACAGTGCCAGACTTGAGAGTCTTGTTGCCATGCACTGGCACAACGACGCAGCGAGTCGGATCACCACGGTGCGTCATGATGTGATGACTACCTTTCACACGATCGACTACAAAACCTGATTTCCGTAAGGCACGTATGATACTTTTGCCACTGACGGAGGGGAGTTTGGGACTCATACCACAACAGCTATCTCGACTTTCCGAATCTGTACCTCCTCTGCGGTATCGGCAGGGATATCAAGGCCGTGATCCCGGCGGTACTCCAAGGCCAACTCGATGGCTTCTCGGGCCATGGCCAGGGCTTCGTCGGCGCTGTCACCTTCGGTAACGACCTCGGGGAGGGCGGGTACGAGAACGGTAAACCCGCCTTCCTCTTGTGGTTCGAGGATAACCGTGTAGGTGTATTCCTTGGTCATACGTTCGCTCCTTGGTGTCCTTACGCTAAATAGTAACGGTCGCTCCGAGACTTGCAATCAAAGTTTTTGCCTGCTAGGGTTTTGCAAAAGCCCAGATTCGTCCCAGGTAAACTATCCGAGAGCGGACCGCTGCGGCCCGCAGTGCCAAACCGTAAACATAGCTTGCACGTTCTTAGCATGTTAGCGCAGTTGTGAAGTGGAGAAAGATGAACCTCGTAACCCTCCCCTCCATCCCGTACCCCCTTAGCTGGCAGCGAGCCGCTCTCGACTGGAACGTCGACGGGGGCCGCCTGAGCCTCACGGCAGACGCCCAGACCGATCTCTTCATCGACCCGCTCGGCAACAAGGCGCTCCACAACGCACCCCGGCTCCTCTTCGAACCCGAAGGAGATTTTCTGTTGAGCGCCCGCGTAACCGTCGACTTCCAGAGCACCTTCGACGCCGGTGTGCTCGTCCTCTACCAGAGCGACACCAGCTGGGCCAAGCTCTGCTTCGAGTACTCGCCCCAGCGCGACCCGATGGTCGTCTCGGTGGTGACCCGCGGCAGCTCGGATGATTGCAACTCGGCCTTCATCGACGGCAATGACATCTACCTGAGAATCGCCCGGATCGGCCAAGCCTTCGCCTTCCACCACTCCACCGACGGCCGCCGTTGGCATCTGGTGCGCGTCTTCAGGCTGGAAGAGGCCGGTACGGAAGTGGGCTTCCTGGCGCAAGCGCCGACGGGCAAACGGTGCACCGCGACCTTTTCAGAGATCGACTTCACCGCGGCCACACTCCAAGATATCCGCTCAGGTGACTAAAGCGCCGTTCAAAGCGACTTTCTCGATAGGGCCAGATTCAGACAACGAGGTGATGAGTGAACGGTGATGAGTAATGAGTAGGGAGCAGGCAGAATCGTAATGGGGAATGGGGAATGCGTGGGTGACAGGCGAACGATTTGGTTCAACCGTGACCTTCGCAGCACCCATCACTCATAACTCATCACCCATTACCTTTCCATCGAACACAACCGTCGGTGTAGATTTGCTCGGACGTAAGCCTTCGCAGCACCCATCACTCATGACTCATCACCCATTACCTTTCAGACAATACCGCGACCGAGTATTAACAACCATGACACTGCCAAATCCCGCTGTTATTAGCTCCAAATCGAGGTCTTCTCGAGCCAGTCGCGGCGGTATTCAGAGCGCACCTGTAAGCGCCCGCATTTAAAGGTGGCGAGCCGCTCGGGTACCCCGACCACCGCCTCGGCCAGCCGCCGCGTTCTGAGCACCACCAGGTCGGCGAAGGCTCCTTCGAACAGACCGTAGCTCGGCAGGTTCAACACCTCGGCCGCCCGCGTCGTCACCATCTCCAGGCTAATCTGCTGGCCCCGGTCATCGCTCAGATAGGCGACCTGAGCGTTGAGATTGGCAATCTGCAACAGATCGTAGCGTCCAAACGGATTGAAGGGGTCCCGAACGTTGTCCGAAGCGGCAGCGACGTTGATGCCGTGTTCGAGGAGTTCGTTGATACGGGTGACGCCGCGTGGTGCCGGGGTACGGTTGCGCCCGATGAGGACCAGACCGGTGGCCGGCAACAAGACGATGTTGAGCTGCGCTTCGGCGACCTTGTTGATGACCCGGGCTGCCACCTCATCATCGACGAAGGCGAGCGATGAGCAGGGGCCTGCCGACACCTGTCCCTGAAGCCCTCGCTCAACCGTCTGTTCCGCCAAGTACTCGAGGCTCAGAATGTTCGGATCGTCCGTCTCATCCACGTGCAAATCGACCGGCTTCCCGAACGATTCGGCCAGGTCCAACGCGGTATCGATACAACGCTCCGGGTCGGCAGTGAGCGCTGGCGCTCCACCCACAAGGTCTGCCCCCATCTTCAGCGCCGAGCGCATCAGTTCATCTTCTTCAGGGCTCGTTCCGGGTCGACCGAAGGCAACGATCTGGAGGTCGACCATGCCCCGGGCCTGCTCGCGAAGTTCGATCAGCGCCTCGAGCGCGACGAGGCTCCCCTCGGTATCGACCTCCACATGGGTTCGCATGGTGGTGGTCCCGTGGGCCAACGCCATGCGGAGCGCCCTCCAGGCCCGCGACAGGTAGCTCTCGTAGGTGAGAAACGGCCTCCCTTGGTGCCACACCTCGATCGCCTCCTGCAACGTCCCACTCTTGTTTTGAACCGACAAAAAGGTGGTGTCGAGATGGACGTGCGCATCGACGAAGCCGGGGAGTACCACCGATCCCTTCAGATCCCACTCTTGGTTGCCCGTTAGCGGCAGCTCCGCCCCCATAGCTGTGATTCGTTCGCCCTCGAATGCGATATCGACCAGCGGTGCCCCATCGTCGACGCGCGCGTTGCGGAGAACCCATGCGATGTTACTCACCGCCGCCTCCATACGGGAGTTTCAGACCTCTACCTAGCATTATCCCTGCACAAGGAAGCATGTATTTGTGATACCCCCGCGTGATCCGCCGAGATCTACCGCCACCTCTCATCGCACCATCATATCGTCTGAATCGATCTAGTGGACAAGGGAGGTCGATAAGTGAACAACGCGACCGTAGGTATGAAACCTGGCAAGCATCCTGAAATCGGCATAGAATACATACATCGATTCGTAGGCCTCTCGTCCCCGGCTCGATCTGCCGCTTCGATAGGCGATACACGACTCTCCAACGCATCGCAGCACGGCAAATCAACGCATGGTAATGGAGGAGGAATGATGGCAAGACCCGTCACGCTTTTCACCGGTCAGTGGGCCGATCTGCCGCTCGAGGAGCTCGCACCCCTCGCCAAGAAGATGGGCTACGACGGCCTCGAGCTGGCCTGCTGGGGGGATCACTTCGAAGTGGACAAGGCCCTCAGCGACGACGGCTACACCGAGAGCCGTTGGGAGATCCTCAAAAAGAACGACCTCGTCTGCTACGCGATCAGCACCCACTTGGTTGGTCAATGCGTCGCCGATGGGATCATCGATGAGCGCCACCAAGGCATCTTGCCGCCTCGCATCTGGGGCGACGGCGATCCTGAAAGTGTACGCAAAAGAGCTGCCAAAGAGGTGATGGACACCGCCCGGGCCGCTGCCAAGTTCGGCGTCGAGATCGTCAATGGTTTCACCGGCTCACCCATCTGGCACGTGCTGGCCATGTTCCCGCCCGTACCACCCGAGATGATCGAGGCCGGTTATCAGGAATTCGCCGACCGTTGGAATCCCATTCTCGATGTCTTTGACGAAGTAGGCATCAAGTTCGCCCTCGAGGTTCATCCCTCGGAAATCGCTTACGACTTTTGGAGTACCAAGCGCACACTGGAAGCCGTCGATCACCGCGCAGCCTTCGGCATCAATTTCGACCCCAGCCACTTATACTGGCAGATGGTTGATCCGGTAGCCTTCACCTACGAATTTGGCAACCGCATCTACCACATGCACGTCAAGGAATCGATCCGTCTACTCGACGGCCGCAACGGTATCCTCGGTTCGCACTTATTCTTTGGCGACCATCGACGCGGCTGGGATTTTGTGTCCCCAGGGCGCGGTGGGGTGCCTTTCGAACGCGTTTTCCGGGCACTCAACGACATCGGTTACCAAGGACCCCTTTCCGTCGAGTGGGAAGACAACGGTATGAACCGGGAACAGGGGGCTCCCGAAGCTGCAGAGCTGGTACGCCGCCTGGACCTCCTCCCTTCAGGCCAAGCGTTCGACGACGCGTTCAAACAGGGGTAGTGTTTCGAAATCGCCGTTCCAATTGGTGCTATGGCCAACCGAATGGAACACGAACACGATAGCGTTTTTGGAAAGGAATGGGGTTATGTCAGCACCTCGTAAGCTAAAAATGGGCATGGTCGGCGGCGGCCGGGACGCATTTATCGGCGCGGTGCACCGCAAAGCGGCGGCGTTAGACGGCGAAATCGACTTCGTGGCGGGAGCGCTCTCCTCCACCCCGGAAAAAGCCAAGGCCTCGGGCCAGGACCTGGGTCTCGCCGAGGCGCGCAACTACGGCAGTTGGGAGGAGATGCTCGAGAAAGAGAGCGCGCTACCCGAAGGCGAGCGCATCGACTTCGTGACGATCGTGACGCCGAACCACCTGCACTTCCCGGTGGCGCACGCGTTCGCTGAGGCCGGGATCAACGTGGTCTGCGACAAGCCGCTGGTCCACACCAGCGAGCAGGCCCAGCAACTCATCGAGGTGGTGGAGCGGACCGGGGTCGTTTTCGCAGTGACCTACAACTACACCGGCTATCCGATGGTCAAGCAGGCCCGGCACATGATCCAAGAGGGCGAGATCGGCGAGATCCGCAAGGTGATCGCCGAGTACAACCAGGGTTGGCTCACCACCAAGCTCGAGGAGAGCGGCGCCAAACAGGCGGAGTGGCGCACCGATCCGGCCCGCTCGGGTGCTGCGGGCGCCATCGGCGATATCGGCTCGCACGCCGAGAACCTGGTCGCGACCATCACCGGGCTCGAGATCGAGGCGATCTGCGCCGATCTCACCAGCTTTGTGCCGGGTAGGCGCCTGGACGACGACGGCAACCTGCTGATCCGCTACACCTCGGGCGCCAAAGGGGTGCTGATCGCCTCACAGATTTCGGTGGGCGAAGAGAACGACCTGCGAATCCGCATCTACGGCAGCGAGGGCTCGCTGACCTGGCACCAGGAGGATCCCAACTTCGTGGTCTACAAACCGCTAGAGGCGCCGGTTCAGGTCATCAAGCGCGGCAACGACTACGTCTGCGAGGCCGCGCAGCGCGCCTCCAGGCTCCCCTTCGGACACCCCGAGGCATTCATCGAGGCCTTCGCCAACGTCTACCTGGCAGCCGCCGCGACCATCCGTGCCAAGCAGGAAGGCCGGGAACCCGACGCCTTCGAAAGCGACTTCCCCACGGTACACGACGGCGCTCGTGGGGTGCACTTCATCGAAAAGACAGTCGCGAGCAGCGCCTCTGATCAGAAGTGGCTCGACGCGCGCCTGCCGCGCTGAGCTGCACGCTTCACCCAAACCATCTAGGCAAGTTCCGAGGCCGGGATCAACCGGCACCGGCCAGACGGGGTACGCCATGCCTGACCCCCAACTGATCCGCGCCGAATACCTCATCGCCGACCCGGACCGGCTTGGGGGCGGGGTGATCGAAGACGGGGCTTGTGTGATCGAGGATGGTCGGGTGGTGGCAGTCGGACCCTGGCGCGAGCTCGAGCCCCGCTACCGCGGGCTGACCCCGCTCGGTGATGGGCGGGACCGCTTGGCGATCCCCGGACTCATCAACGCGCATCACCACGGGCGCGGCTTGGGAACGCTGCAAACAGGCATGGTGGACGCCCCGCTCGAGCTGTGGCTGCCGAGCTTCCTGCTCTATCCCCAGGTCGATCCCTACTGGGACACGCTCTACGCCGCCGCCCGGATGCTCCGCTCCGGGATCACCACCTCGCTGCAGAGCCACTCGAGCGGTGGGCCGATGAGCGCCTTCGAAACGAGCGTGCGGCGGGCTCTGGATGCCTACCGCGACGCCGGGGTGCGGGTGGCCTTCGCGATAGGACACTACGACCAGAAGATCCTCAGTTATCTCGAAGATGAGCAGTTCTTGGCCCACCTGCCCCCGGCGCTGCGGCGCGAGGCAGAGCGCCACTTCGCATTGGACCAGCTCTACATCGACACCGACGACTACTTCGCGTTCACTGGCGCGCTCGAGTCCGAACGTGCTACCAGCTATCCTAAGGCCAAGCTGCTCCTCAGCCCCATCGGCCTGCACTGGGCTTCCGACCGGCTGCTCGAGCGCACCGCCGCCGCGGCCGAGCACTACCGGATGGGCGTCCATTTGCACCTGGTCGAGACGAAGCTCCAGCGCCGCTACGTCGCGCGGCGCTTCGGCGAGGAGCCGATGCAGGTCCTTGACGACTTCGGCCTCAGCGGTCCCCAGGTATCTGTAGCCCACGCCATCTGGTCGAGTGAGCGGGATATCGAGCTCTACGCCGAGACCGGCACCACCGTCGTCACCAACACCAGCTCCAACCTGCGGCTCGGCAGCGGCAAGATACCTCTACCCGAGATGCTGGACCGCGGCGTCGAGATCGCCATCGGCACCGATAGCATGGGTCTTTTTGGCGAGGACGACCTGCTGCAGGAGATGGGTCTGCTGGCTGCGTTGCACCGTGGGCCGGATCGCGAGCGGTTATGGCCCAGCCCCTTCGATGCGCTGCGCATGGCCACAACCGGCGGCGCCAGAGCGGCCCAGCTCGAGGGCGTGGTGGGGAGGCTCCTCCCGGGTTACCGGGCCGACGTGACCGTCATCGACTTGCGACGCCTGCGCGCACCCTACCTGCACGCGCGCGCCGATCTCGTCGCCCTGGCCCTCGCCCAAAGTCGTGCCTCAGATGTCGACACCGTGCTGGTAGAGGGTAGGGTGCTGGTGCAAAGCGGCCGCTTGACCCGGCTCGATCCACGGCAGATCTCTCTTGAATTGCAGCAGAGCTGCCGGGAGGCCGAGAAGGGAGAAGATGAAGCCAGGGCGGCCTTCCTCGACCGGCTCACACCGTGGTTACACAACCTCTACCACGACTGGTTTCCAGGAGACCCAGACGAGCCGACACCCCCTCATACGCCGAGGTAGACGGGATTCGACAGCGCCCGGATGACCGGCTGGGCGACCACCTCGTCCAAATCCAGATCTTTGGGAAGCTTACCGAGGCGCTCGAGCTGTTCGGCCACGGCCTTGATCCAGGCCGGCTCGAGCTGCGCCACCACCTCCGCGCGGATGAAGGGGCCCGCCGGCCTCCATTCCCAGCGGTCCTCATACGCTTCGGAAGGGATGACGACCTCGCGCAGCACTCCTGCGGCGCCGACCCAGCGCAGGCGGTCGCCCTGGGCCCCCTGAACCGTGGCCCGGGCCTGGACGCTCTCCCCTCTGTGGTCCGCCAGCACCGCGCCCATGACGGCGTCGTTCACAAAGACCTCGAGCCTGGGACCGCTGGGCCCCTCGCTCACGAACGCCCGGCCGGACCGTAAGCCCGCCAACACGTCCGGAACCGACAAGGACTCGAGCCACAACCAGGTGGTCGGGGTGCCGACTTGCAACAGCTCCGGGTCGGGATCAGGCTGGGGCGGTTGGTGGCGGTCGCTGCCCCCGACCAGACTCAAGCGGCGACCCTGGCGCAAGAGCGTATCGAAACGGGCCAGCGACTGCCAGTTCTTGTACGACCAGGGCGCCTGCCAGGCCTCGAAGCAGTCGGTTCCCGCAGGCACCGGATACTCCCAGTCGTAGCCGATGGCCTTGGGGTGGTTGATGGAAAAGAGCCCCCCGCGCTCATGGACCTGATCCACCAGCGCATCGAGCTGGGACGGCTCGAGCACGCGGAAGTCCACCCAACCGTCCACCCCCCAGACGTTGGCGTGACCGCGGTAGGTGGTGACCTCTTGGCCGGGGAGGAGCAGTAGCTCGCTCGAGCTCGCCTCCGCCAGCTGCCGGTGGTGGCTGTCGGTGTTGTGATCGGTCACCGCCAGAAAGTCGAGCCCCCTGGAGCGGGCGGCTTCGGCCAAGTCGGCCACGGTCCCTGGCGCGTCGCTGTGGTGGGTGTGGCTGTGCAGATCGCCCCGGTACCAACCGGCTCCCGGGCGGACCGGGGATGTTGGCGCTATAGGCGCGACAAGCTTCCGTGGAGACGCATCGAAGCCGATCTCCACCCGGTAGTTGCACGGCGTCACGGCCAGACGGTAGAGCCCCAGCATCACCCGCCACTCACCGGCTGGGATCTTCCCGGGAAGATAGCCGGGTGTCGCTTCGTCCTCAGCGACGAAAAACGACGAGCGCACGGTGCCGCTCCAACCTCGGAAGCCCCGACGCGAGGGAAAGGCCTCACACTCGGGATCGAACAGGCCGATGTCGATCTCATTGCCCTCATCGTAACGGTAGCGAACGTCGACGCGCGTAGTACCCTCAGGCACCGTAAAAGACAGGTAGACATAGGGAGTCTCGACCTTAAGTGACCGGTCGACGGTGCCTTCGAACAGGAGTGTTTTCGTCAAGGTAACCTCACGTCCTTACCGGCTGCCCAGGTAGAGTTTGGGACGGCCAAACCGTAGAGGGAAACTGCACCCCCCCTTCCACATAGCGCCCTCGCACAGCAGCCGGCGATTGACTCCCGCTGCCATCCCCCTCTAAGATACAAGGTAATATATCTGAGACCGGCGGGTGTCCGACCGAACGTATATGCCCGCATCAAACCTTGCCCAAAAAGCCGTAGTCACCGACCTTGAAGCTACGGCTCGAGGAGGGAGTTGGTATTCGGTATGAAGAAGTTCGTCTTGGCAGTCTGTACGCTGCTCATTCTGTCGCTACTGGCCACCGGTCTGGCAGCCGGCACGCTTCGGGTCGGGGTGCCCGAAACCTTCACCGGCTTCGGCCCCTACGACGCGCGTTCCCGGGTCGACTACTACGTAACCATGAACGTGCTCGAGCGCTTGGTGACCTACGGCCCCGACTTCGTCCCACAACCTCAGCTGGCCACCGGCTGGGAGACCCCCGACGACACCACCTGGATCTTCAACCTGCGCGACGGGATCAGCTTCCACGACGGCACCCCGCTCAATGCCGAGGCGGTCAAGTTCTCGCTCGAGCTGTGGTTGGCCGGCCGCTACGGTGGCCGCGGTGGGGCCGTCAGCGAGATCAACGCCCTCGATGACCTCACCGTCGAGATCAAGCTGTCGAGCCCATTCCCGACCCTCACGGCTGTGTTGACGCAACCCTGGGGGGCGATCATCTCGCCCACCGCTTACGAGGCGCTCGGCGCGGACGAGTTCGCCAAGGCGCCGGTCGGCACCGGCCCCTTCAGCTTCGTCAGCTGGGACGCCGGCACCAGCGAAGTAGTGCTCGAGGCCAACCCCAACTACTGGGGGACTGACGGGGACGGCAACGCGCTGCCCTACTTGGACCGCGTCGAGTTCAAGATCCAACCAGACGTCGCCGCCTCGGCCCTGGCGCTGCTCGCAGGCGATGTCGACCTGATCGCCAAGGTCTCGAACCCACTGGTTGAACAGCTCAAGAGCAACCCCCAGACCGAGGTGCAAGAGGTCTCCACGCTCGGTTGGGTCTACACCTTCCTCAACACGCAAGCGGCACCCTTCGACGATGTGGGAGCACGCAGGGCCTTCCAGTTCGCGGTGGACCGCCAGACGATCGTCGACGTGGCTGAATCCGGCCGTGGCGTTCCGGCCCTGGGGCCCTTGACCCCGGGATCTTGGGCCTATGACCCGAGCATCGAGACCGGCGGGCTCTACGGTGCCGGCGCCGATGCAGAGCGAGCCCGCGCCGAACTCGGCGACTCGGGCGGCTTCGAGTTCACGCTCAGCTACCCCAACGAAGAGCCTTGGAAGACCATCGCTCCACTGGTGCAAGCGCAACTCGCCGAGGTAGGGATCACCGCCAACCTCGACGGCCGTGACATCGGCGCCGTCTTGGACGACATGTTCGCCGGCAACTTCGAGGCGCTGATGATCGACTGGAGTGGCCGGATCGACGAAGACCTGTCGACGGCGGCCTTCTACCGCTGCGAGGGCGGCAACAATTTTGGACAGTACTGCAACAGTGAAGTGGACGCCCTCCTCACCCAAGCGGGACAGATCAGCGACCGCGCCGAACGGACTGCTCTTTACCAACAGGCGCAAGGCCTGATCAACGAAGACGCCCCCATCATCCTCTTCTACTTCCCGACCGAACTCAAGGCCCTCCGGAGCACGGTAGAGGGCTTCCAGACCGTAGGTGACCAACGCATCTACCTCCAGAACGTATCGCTGGCAGAGTAGCTCCCGTATAGGCTACTGCCGGCACGACCAGCCTCCCCAGCAAAGCGCCGGGGAGGCTGGTACGCTGCGACAGCCCCCGGCGAAGAGGAGTCTGCTGTGACGAGGGCGAACCTTGTGCGAACTGCGCGTTTCCTCGGGCGGAGGATGCTGGGCTTGCTCCTGGTGATGTGGCTGGTCGCCACCTTGGTGTTCGTCATCTTGCGCCTCATCCCCGGCGACCCGGTCCAGATCATCTCGGGGATCGACGTGGTCGACCCCGCCGTGCTCGACGAGCTGCGGGCCGAGCTGGGCCTGGACGAGCCGCTGCTGGTGCAATACCTGCGTTGGCTGGCCAAACTGGCCACTGGAGACCTAGGGGTCAGCATCCGCAGCCAGACGCCGGTGACGGAGCTCATCGGCAAGGCGCTCCCGGTCACGCTGGAACTCGCCCTGTTCGCCTTCCTGATCGGCCTACTCATCAGCGTCCCCGCCGGGGCGGCCGCCTCCCGCCGCAAGGGCAAGCTGACAGATGCCCTCATCACCTCCTCGGCGCTGGTGGGGATCTCGCTGCCCAGCTACGTGCTGGCCTTGGTGGCTATCTACTGGTTCGCGGTCAAGTGGCAGCTGCTCCCCTCGGGGGGGTACGTCAGCCCCACAGTCGACCTGCTCGAAAACCTGAGGATGATGATCCTGCCCGCCGTTACGCTGGGACTGATTACCGCCGGCACGCTGGTGAGGATGCTGAGGCGCAACCTCATCGACCAGTTGGGCGAAGATTACGTGCGCTCCGCCCGGGCCAGGGGGGCTGGTGAGAACCTGGTTTTCTACGGCCACGTCATGCGCAACGCCCTCATCCCCTACGTGACCATCGCCGGGATCGAGGCCGGGATCCTCCTCTCGGGCGCCGTCATCACCGAGAGCATCTTCGCCATCCCCGGGCTGGGCCGCTTGATGGTCACCAACATCTACGACCGCGACTACCCGGTGGTCCAGGGCGCCGTCTTCGTGGTGGCCGGTATGTACGTGCTGGTCAACTTCTTGGTCGACCTGCTCTACAGCTGGCTCGACCCACGGGTATCGCTGTCGTGATCGACACCTCACCGGCAACCGCAGCGGGCCGCGACCAGAGCGGGTTCCGGCTCTTTCTGGGTCGGCTCCTGGCCACCCCGGCGGGGTGGATCGGCACCGTGATCACCGCGCTCGTGATCCTCTTGGCGATTTCTGCTCCCTTCGTCGCCCCCAGCGAACCGCTGAAGATCGTCCCCACCGACCTGCTCAAACCACCGGGGTCGCCGGGGCACCTCTTCGGAGCCGACGAGCTGGGGCGCGACGTGCTCAGCCGCGTCATCTACGGGAGCCGTATCTCGCTGGTCGTGGCCGGCCTCTCCATCGGCCTGGCCATCCTCACCGGTGTGGCGCTCGGCACCTCGGCCGGCGTCGCCGGAGGTTGGTGGGACTACCTGGTGATGCGGCTCATGGATGCGCTGCTCGCCTTCCCCCTGCTGGTACTGGCGATCGCCATCTCGGTGGCGCTGGGGCGCGGCGTCTTCGGCCTGGTTCTCGCCATCGCCGCCGTCAACATGCCAGTGTTTACCCGCTTGACCCGGGCCCAGACACTGCAGCTCAAAGAGCGCCCGTTCATCACCGCCACCACTGCCATGGGGGCGAGCGCCCTCTACAAAGTGTGGCGGCACGTGATCCCAAATCTTTTGAACGCCCTCATCGTACAGGCCACCACCGCGACCTCATTTGCGATCATCATCGAAGCCGGCTTGTCGTTTCTCGGCCTCGGCATCCAGGCGCCGGCACCCTCTTGGGGCGTGATGATCGCCGACGCCAAAACCTACATGCTGGTCGCCCCCCACCTGCTCTTCGTCCCCAGCTCGGCCCTCTTCATCACCGTCTTGGGTCTGAACCTGCTGGGCGACGCCCTGAGCGACGCACTCGACCCACGGATGCTGGAGAAGTAACCGTGTTCAAGGGACGAACCCAACCAGAGGTCCTCTCGTGACGGTCCAGCAGAAGGGCGCCACGGCCACCTCACCGACCCTGGAGGTGGTCGATCTCCACGTCGCCTTCGACACACGCCGGGGCCGGATCCAGGCCGTCAACGGCGTCTCGTTCAGCCTACGAGCGGGCGAGCGGCTGGGCATCGTGGGCGAGTCGGGCTCGGGCAAGTCCGTCACCGCCCAGGCGGCCGTACAACTGATCCCCTCGCCCGGCAGGATCACCCGGGGTGACATCAGGCTCAAGGGGCGCTCCATCCCCGGGCTCAGCCGACGAGAACTGCAGAGCTTGCGCGGCTCTGAGCTGGCGATGATCTTCCAGGATCCGATGACCTCTCTCAACCCGGTCTACACCGTCGGGCACCAGCTCACAGAAGCGATCCGGCTCCACCAGCGGATCGACAAGGCGGCGGCGCGCCGATACGCTGCCGAGCTGTTGGCCTCGGTTCACATCCCCCAACCGGAATCGCGCTTGAGCAGCTACCCACACCAGTTCTCGGGCGGGATGCGCCAGCGGGTGATGATCGCCATAGCGCTGGCCAACAACCCCGCGGTGCTCATCGCCGACGAACCGACCACGGCGCTCGACGTCACTACCCAAAAACAGATCTTGGCCCTCCTGGACGAGCTCTGCCGGGCGCACGGCACCGCGGTGGTGTTCATCACCCACGACCTGGGCGTGGTGGCCGAGTTCTGCGACCGGGTGGTGGTGATGTACGGGGGCCAGGTGATGGAGACCGCCCCGACTTCTGAACTCTTCCGCTCCCCCCAACACCCCTACACCCTGGGCCTGCTCGAATCGCTGCCGCACGCCCACGGCGAGGAGCTGACCCCGATCCCGGGGGAACTGCCCGACCCGAGGCGGCTCCCTGAAGGCTGTATCTTCCACCCGCGCTGCCGCTACAGCGAGGCCCGTTGCCGGCAAGAGCGTCCCGCGCTGCGCAGCCTGCAGCCCGGTCACGAGGTGGCCTGCCACCGCGCCGAAGAAGTAGCAGGATACCAACAGCAAGACGCTCAACCCAGCACGTCCGCAAGCGATCGAGGAGGCTCAAAGACCCCGGTGCTCGAGGTGCGCGAGCTGGTCAAGCACTACCCGCTGGGTCGCACCGGCGCCTTCGTCTCGGCGGTCGAAGGGGTCTCGTTCACGCTCTACCGCGGCGAGACCTTGGCGCTGGTGGGCGAGTCGGGCTCGGGCAAGACCACCACCGCCATGACGACCCTGCGGCTCACCGACCCCACTTCCGGGGAGGTCGCCTTCGAAGGCAACGACATCTTCGCGCTGCGAGGCCGGGCGCTCCGCACCTTCCGGCACGGAGCCCAAGTCGTCTTTCAAGATCCGTATTCGTCGCTCGACCCGCGCATGAACGTCCGCGATCTCATCAGCGAGCCGATGGTTATCCAGGGAGATGGGACCCGCCAGGAGCGTGACGACCGCGCCGCCGAACTCCTCGAGCTGGTGGGGTTGCAGGTAGCCGATGGCGCGCGCTTCCCGCACCAGTTTTCCGGCGGGCAGCGGCAACGGATCGCCATCGCCCGAGCCTTGGCCCTGCACCCGACCCTGCTCGTCTGCGACGAACCGGTGTCGGCCCTCGACGTTTCGGTGCAGGCCCAGATCCTCAACTTGCTCAGAAGGCTCCAGCGCGAGCTCGAGCTCAGCTACCTGTTCATCGCCCACGATCTCTCGGTAGTCCGCTATATCGCCGATCGGGTCGCGGTCATGTACTTGGGCAAGATCGTCGAGCTCGGCAGCAAAGAAGAGATCTTCGAGGACCCCAAGCACCCCTACACCCAGGCACTCCTCTCCGCCTCGCCGGTACCGAACCCGGACGCCGAGAGAGACCCCATCACGCTCGGCGGGGAGATCCCCTCACCGGTCGACCCGCCCCCGGGTTGCCGCTTCCACACCCGCTGCCCGCTGGCCGAGGAGGTCTGCCGGAAACAGGAGCCCCCGTTGCGCCAGCTGTCGGACGGTCAGCTGGTGGCTTGTCACCTAGCCGAGGAGTGAAACGAGGGGATCAGCGAATCCCGATGTCCAAATATCTGGCCAGCTTGGCCGTAATATCGGCGACGGCATGCCATTCGAGCGTGCAGATGGCGGGTTGTCGCAAGAACCGTTTCGGAGTGGTGAAGATGTTCTGGGGTTGTACCTTGGAGGCTTTGGGGAGGGTCTGGTCGAGGAACACCTCAAAGGCATAGACCGCATCTACACGAGACGTTACGGGAACGACCGTTACGTAGGGGTAGGCTTCGTTGTCGCTGGCCGCGTCGGTGCTGACGACGACGACGGGTCGCACCTTCGGCTTAGGCTCCCCCGGACTGGCCGGCCCCTCGTACCAGTAGACCTCACCACGCTTCATCCAGAACCTCTTCCACCCCAGGCAAGGTAGCGGTGATCAACGCTTCGTCCTGCTGCGCATCCGCAGCGGCCCGGGTGAACTCCTCGCGCAACTGTTGCCGCTCGAGCAGCCGCAGCGCCTCCAAGACGACCTGGGAGTTGCTCTTCAGTTCGTGTGCCTCCTTGTACTTCTTGATGAAGTCGAGCGATTGGGGGGGCAGGGAGACGGTAATCCTCTCATTGTTCATACAGATAATCATACATAATTTCATACTCTTGCGATGAAGCATCTGTGACAGCCGTTGCGGAACACGCGTTTGCACCCGAGGGCGAAAAAGCTATAGTACCGCTATGAGATGGCAGATCAAGGTAACCTCCGAGATCGGACGCCTGCGCACCGTGCTGCTCGGGCGGGTGGACAACTTCAAGCTGTACGAGCCGATCAACGCGCAGCAGCGGCACTTCTACGCCAACGACCCGCCGCGGCTCGAGGTCTTGAAACAGCAGCAGGCGGCCTTCGTCGAGGTTTTGGAGCGCCACGGGGTGCAGATCGTCTGGGCGGCCGTGCGCGAGGACTCGCCGGCGCAGGTCTACACCCGCGACGTGGCTTTTAGCCTGGACGACACCCTGGTGGTCTGCGCCATGCGAGAGCCGGTCCGCCAGCGCGAACCCGAGGCGCTGGAGCCGCTTTTGGCAGAGGTCGAGGGGTCGATCGAGCGCGTGGAGGCCGGCTTTCTCGAGGGGGGCGACGTCATCCTCGACGGCCGCTGGCTCTACGTCGGGCTCAGCGACCGCACCGACCCCGCCGGACTCAGCTGGCTCGACCGCCGCTTCGGCGACCGCTTCGAGATCATGCCCGTACCGATGAAACCGGGATTCCTGCACTTGGATGTGGTCTTCAACCGCGCGGGGCGAGATACCGCGCTGATCCACGCCCCGGCCCTGACGGCCGAGGCGCTGAGCCTGCTCGAGTCCCGCTACCACCTCATCGAGGTAGACGCCGAAGAGCAGTTCAGGGACGCCGTGAACGTCTTCTCGCTCTCGCCAGGCGAGGTGGTGGCCGACCTGCGCAACGCGCGCGTCAACGCGCTTTTACGCGAGCGCGGTCTCAACGTAATCGAACTCGACTTCAGCGAGATCATGAAGATGGGCGGCGCCTTCCGCTGCGCCACCTGCCCGCTGGAGCGCGACCCGCTGTAAAACACGGCATGATCTTTGTCGTTCGGTCTGGC
>CP070651.1:2115139-2120214 GCA_020354625.1 Trueperaceae bacterium | reverse complement strand
TATCGCCTGCCGGAGAGCAGACGTTGGGCCATCTACCCAGCTATCGGAACGATGGTGATCGCCATCGCAAGCCTGAGCTTTGTCGGCGGTTGGCTCTTGCCCGTCTTTCTCATCGCCGGCGGCGCCTACCTGCTCTCTCGGCAGCCAGGCGCTATCGCAGCCGGTACGGACGCATCTTCACAAGAACCAGCGGCATCAGACGAGCTGGCCAAGGACACCGGGCCGCTACCGGAAAGAGAGGTGACCGAAGAACCTCGCCAGCCCGACGCGTGAATCTGACACGAGCCGTGTTCTTCACCTGGTTGACCAGAGACTGGACGGCTCGCTAAAGTAACGAGGTGCCAAGCACGAATCTGACGCTGACTCGGAGCGATATCGCCCAAGAAGCCCGGTTGCGGGTGGAAGAGGCGCTGCGTAGCCACGACCCCCACCTCCAGGAGACCTACTACACCTTTGCCGACAAGACCATCTTGCCCACTTATCTCGATTCGGGTGCGTCGCGTGCGACCATCGATACCCACGAGACCTTTTGGACGGTCACAGGAGAGGCACTTCGTCTCTTTCCGGCTTTTGGAGCCTCCATGTCGTTCATGCGCTCTCGCTTCGCAAGGGATGTCCACCACGCTGACGAAAGCGGTGCACACGTGGGCGGCATCCACATCTTGCCCCGCGTCGGTTTTTCCGACGAGCAACGGTTGCAGGATGTAAAGGCCTGCGGCGAGACCCGTGTCGGGACTGCTCTTGGCGTCAATGAGAGCGGGACCTTCTTGGAGGCGCTCTTCGAGCAGCCGAACTTCTGTTTCGCCTCGATCGACATCGCGCACGGTGCCAACGCGGCCGTTCTGCCGGTGCTCGAAAAGATTTCCGACCTCGGTGTCAGCCAAGGTGTCATTCTCGGGAACGTCGGCTCGATCGAAGGGTTTCTCTACGCTTACTGGCTCATGAAGCTGAGCGGTTTCGAGCACATCGTGATCAAGGTCGGTATCGGACCCGGCTCGGTCTGCACCACCCGCATCAACACCGGCGTCGGGGTGGGGCAGTTCACGCTGCTCGAGAAAATCAACGCCGCGAAGCGCGAACTCGGCATCGATGACGTCCAGATCATCAGCGACGGCGGCGTCAACACCGCCGGGGATTTCGTCAAGGCGCTCGCGCTCAGCGACGCCGTGATGATGGGCAAGTTCTTCGCCGGCGGCAGCTTTGAGGACGAGGTACTCATCTGGGAAGAAGGCAAGCTTACGGGCGTGCACCTTTACGGCATGGCCTCGGTGATGGTGACCGAAAAGCGTAACTATATCGAAGGGTCCACTCAAACCCTGCGTAGTTTTCACCACGATGCCAAGGAGGCGATCTTGCGCCTTAGGGAAGGTCTCCAGAGCGCGATGACCTACGTCAACGCCCACACCCTGCCGGAGTTCAAGGCCAACGTTCGCTTCGTGACCAACTCGGCGGCGGCCATCACCGAAAGTGGCGTCCACTAAAAGCTGGTGATGGGTAAGCGGTAATGGGTAATGCGTAGACCATTTGCAAGTAAGGGGTTCAGCCATTACTTTTCGCAGCACCCATTACCCATCACTCATCACCCATTACCCGTGGTACGCTCGGCCAACGTCGCCAGCTGCGGCCTTTGAGTTTGCGGCGTTCGGTTCTCGCCATTCTTGCAAACTCAAGGGTCGATACGCTACACTTACAAGGCTGCCTTCCTTCTGAGGGTGGTTGTGGAGCCCGTAAGGCCCCTATCAGTCAGGAGCAGATCATGAAGTACAACCGAGGCGCCATCCTCCGTTCGATCGAGCAACCTCATCTGAAGAGCGATCTGCCGGCGTTCGACTCCGGCGATACCATCCGCGTCGATTACAAAGTGGTTGAAGGCAATCGCAGTCGTATTCAAGCCTTCGAAGGGGTTGTCATCGCCCGCAAGAACGGTAAGGGGATCAGTTCATCCATCACCGTACGAAAAGTGAGCTTCGGTGAGGGCGTCGAGCGCGTCTTTCCGGTCCACTCCCCGCTGATCGACAAGATCACGGTTGTGCGCCGCGGACGCAGCCGCCGTTCCAAGCTCTACTACCTGCGCGATTTGCGTGGCAAGGCCGCTCGTTTGAAGACCGACGTGGCCCGTCAGGAAAGAGACAGAGCTGCTGCCCGTGCTGCACGTGAGCAGGCCAAGAACCAGGATGCCGAATAGCACTCAAGGCTGTTTTCACGGGACTTTTGCTTGACAGCCGCCCGCTGAACTCTTACACTACCGTTGCCTAGTTCGCTAGGCGTTCGTGGGGCCGTGGCGCAGTTGGGAGCGCGTCTGAATGGCATTCAGAAGGTCAGGGGTTCGAATCCCCTCGGCTCCACCAAGTAAAGCCGTCAGGGACGGTGAAAAGCGAGAAGCGGTTGACATAGAGTCAACCGTTTTTTCGTGGTTTGTGTGTCTATTGTGCGTCAGCCAGCGCGATACTCTCTGATGACTCTGACATCTGAAGGGCAAGGCAACCGCTCGAATCACAAGGGCGTTAGCAGCTGCTGCACGACCTCCTCGAGTTCCAGCTCCTGCCCTCGCAGGGTGGCCGCCTCGAACTCCGCGGGCGGCAGCCGCTCCTGTAAGTCGGCCAGCACCTGCTGCGCCTGCACCCGGTCGTGCCGCTCCGCCTGTGGGTGGCGGGCGGCCAGCGCCAGCCAGGCGGCCGCCTCGTTGGGCTGGTCTTGAGCGATCCGCAGTTCGGCCAAAGACACCAAGATCGTGTTCTGGGAGACGGGGTTGCCGGTGTTCAGGGCGATCCGTAAGCCCTGTTTGAGGTGCTGCTCGGCAACAGCGTGGTCGCCCTTTACCACCGCCACCCTGGCGAGGTTGCCAAGAATATAGGCTTGCATAAAGGGATGGCCGACTTCATCTGCGACCGTCAGAGCCTGCTGCAACCGCGTGGCCGCCTCGTCGATCTCGCCAAGCTTATAAGCGACCATCCCGAGGCAATCCAGGGGACCTGTCAGCCACGTTTCGAAACCGAGCTCCTTGAACAGCTGTAGGCTTTCCAGTTCGAGCCCTCGGGCCAGGTGAAGGTCGCCGTTGTGGAGCAGAAAAAAGGCCATGAAGTGTAGGTATGCGGCCAAGTATTGCGGGTCGCAGTCGAGCTGCCGGATCTCGGTCAGGCCGTTTTGGTAGAATGCATGGGTCTCGGGCAGGATGTCGAATTCCTTTAAAGCCAGGGCGAGGAGTGCCAGGAATTTGGCCACGAAACCTGCGTCGCTAAGGTGCCGCGCTCGCTCGAGTCCCTCTTCGCAGGTCTCTTTGCTGCGCTGGAAGTCACCGGCCACCCATTGACTCCAAGCCAGGGCGAACAGGCCCTGGAGGATGCCTGGTTCGTCCTTTGCCACCTTCACCATCTCCAGGCCTCGCATGGCCGAGGTCAAGGCGGCTTGCACGCCCCCAAAAACCATAATCGTTAACGTCTGTTCGATCAGTACGTAGCCGAGGGCCACCTGGTGTTCGGGATCGTCCACACGGAGGCGGGAAGCGGCAAACGCGAAGAGCTCCTGGGCGTCCGCGATCCGATCGGACAGGAGTTCTCTGATAGCCTCGGCGCTGCGCGTCAGCGCCAGCGCCTGTCCCTGCTCGACCGCCCAGTGCCAGGCCACCTCAATGTTGGCGACGTCCGCTTCCAGGATCGCCAGAGCCTGCTTGCGGCGAAGGCTCTGCAGGTCCTTGCCTCGTTGCTGCAGCAGCCGCAGGTAGTAACTTCCATGCCTTTCTCTGGCTTGCGCCAGTACCTCGGGCTGGCTCTCGAGCTTCTCGCGGGTGTACTGGATCACCAGTGGGTGGCGACGGTAACGACCACCAGGAACGACCTCCAGGAGTGACTTATCGACTAGACCAGCGAGGATATCGAGGGAGGTGCCCGCGACTTCGAAGGCCGCTTCTCGGGTGAAGCCACCGCGGAACACCGCCAGCCGCAGGAGAGCAGCTTGTTCGAGTTGGTTCAGTAGCCCCCAGGAGTGCTCGAGCACCGCGCGGATGCTGCGGTGGCGCACGGGCAGGTCGCGGGTGGTGGCGTGGAGGAAATCGATGCCGGTCTCGATCTCGCTGGCGATGTCGTCGGGATCGAGCAGGCGCAACCAGCTGGCGGCCAGCTCGAGCGCGAGTGGCTGGCCACCGACCAGCTTGCAGATGCGGCTTACGGGGGGGCTGTTGGTGGGGTCGAGGGTGAAGTCGGCGCGTCGCTTATAGGCGCTCTGGAGGAACAACTTGACGGCGTCGAAGTTCGCGATGTCGGTACTGCGGGTGGGCACCTCCAGACCGTGGAGGTCGAAGATGTGTTCGGCCTGGAGATCGAGGGGTTCGCGGGAGGTAACAAGCAGCTTGAGGGTGGGGACTTCCGCGATGAGGCGTTGGATGAGGCTGGTGTCATCGAGGAGGTGCTCGAGGTTGTCGAGCAGGAGCAGCACGGTGTGGTTTTCGAGTCGCCTGAGGAGCTGGGCTTGAGGGTCACCAGTTCCGAGCAAGCTGAAGTCGAGGGCGTCGCTCACGGCGTAGGTCATTTGGGTGGGGGTTTCGACGGACACGAACGACACGAAGTACACGCCGTCGGGGAAGGCCGGCAGTTGTTGCCGTGCGACCTCGACAGCGAGCCTAGTCTTGCCGATGCCGCCGGGACCGGCGATGGTCAGGAGGCGGCACTCTGGATCACCGAGCAGCTCACCAAGTTTCGCCATCTCGGCTTCGCGCCCGATGAAGCCGGTGGGTTGCACAGGCAGGTTGTGCGAGACCTCCCGCCGTGCCGGCTCAACCTCGAGCCGAAGCGACGCCCGCGCCTCGCCGGGCGAGAGCTGTAAGTTCAGGCCGTAGCCTCCGGCTTCCTTGCGAACCTCGGTGGCCGCCGGATGCTCTGCCGCCCGAAGGAGCGCGTACACCCTCTCGAGGTCTTCCGCTTCGGGTTCCGGAGCGCCCGGCAGCAGGTACGCCCGGTGGGCCTGGTCGGCAGCCCGGTCGAAGCCTTCCATCGCGGCGCTATCCTCCGCGAGGTGCAGCAGGGCCTCGCGAGCCCGGGCAGCCAATGTCTCTCGGGTGGCATAGATCCACTCTTCGAGGT
>CP070651.1:2104744-2115039 GCA_020354625.1 Trueperaceae bacterium | reverse complement strand
TCCTCTTTGAGCGCCTCTAGATCGACGCGCCTCGCTTTATCCTCGAGCTGTTGGAGGTCTTCGGCCTCGAGCTGGTAGAGCCCTTCGTACCAGCCGTCGATCAGGATGCGGCGGTCTTCATCCATGATGGTGGAGAGCGCCCGCACCAGATCCCACGCCGGGGCGGGGAGGAGTGGGAAGTTCAGCGAGTGGACGTCACTCTGGGCACCACGGGCGATGAGCTCGATGAAGAGGACCGACTTCAAGCCGAGGTCGACGTCGGGCAGGTCTGTGCTGACATCTACTGAACCGTCCAGGCAGTGCATGCCGTCGGCGCGCAAGAGTTCCGGGTTCTTCTCCACCCAGGGACCGAGGTGGACGCTGCCGATCTCCTCTTCACCCTCGACGATGAACTTGAGGTTCACAGGGAGTTCCCCCCGCACCTTCAAAAAAGCCTTGGCGGCCTTGTTAAAGGCGAGGATGCCACTCTTGTTATCGGTGGCACCGCGGCCGTAGAGGACCCCGTCGACGATCTCCGCCGACCAGGGACCGCCGTGCGTCCAGGCGTCGAGTGGCTCGGGAGGTTGGACGTCGTAGTGAGAGTAACAGAGCATGGTTCGCTCCGACCGTGCCGTCTTCATGTGACCGGTGATCACCGGAGGGCCGCCATCGAGCTCATGCAGGTGCGCATCGAGCCCATCGGCATGCATCATCCGCAAAACCAGCTCGGCGCACTCGCGGAGGCCTACATTCTGCGCTGAGATGCTCGGCTGCCGCACCAGCGTCTGGAGATCACGGATGTATTCGTCGGCGTTATGGTCGATGTAGCTGTAGATATCTTCCACGGGGCACTCTACCACCCCTATCGCTGCGCTACCCCCTCGGGTCGACCGGTGAAAAACCACCAAGCCCGCCGAATCACTCCGGGACGCTCCCCGCCCTGCAGGGCAAGACGCAACTTCAGATCCACCTGGTTGGCCCGGAGCTCGGCCACTTCATCTTTGAGCGTCTGAACCTCGGACACCAGATCGGCCAGGTCCGGCTCGAGCTCTTGCTTGCCGCCATGGCCTAACTCGTCGCGCAAGCGCTCGAGCGCCGCGCGGTAGCTGGGAAAGCGCTTCTGGTTGAGCATCACCTTGGCGGCAGCCAGCCGCTCGAGCACCTCGCCGGGATAGAGGCGCCCCCCAGTATCACCTTCAGGGATTTCCTCGAACACCTCGGCATAGATTCTGGCCCAGCGCCGCAAGGTGCCTTCGCTGACACCTAATTGTGCTGCTGCTGCGGGAGGGGGGAGGGGTGCAGTGTCCATGGTTCCTGGTGTACCCCGCATGGCCGGCGCTCGAGCGGGAGTTTTTCACAAGCAGGCTCCGGTCCCATCCCGACCGGCGCTCGAGCGGCTGGGCAAACGTTCGCCGTTGTATGGTGATCCAGATGAACAGAGCTTCCAGACCCACCACCGCAATCTTGTTGGGAGCAGGTATGCGCGGCGCCAAGGCGTACGCGCCGTACGCGCTCGCCCATCCGGATCGGCTCCGTTTCGTGGCAGTCGCCGAGCCGAACCCGGAGCGCCGGCAACGCTTCGCCGCAGCACACGGCATCCCGGATGAAAACCGATATGACTCCTGGGAAGCGCTGATCGCTCGAGGACGGATCGCCGACGTCTGCTTCAACGCCACCCAGGACCAGCTGCACTACCCGACCACTCAGGCGTCCTTGGAGCTGGGCTACGACGTATTGGTCGAAAAACCGATCACCAACACCCTCAAGGAATCCGTCGCGCTGGTGGAAAGCGCCGAGCGAAACGGCTGCCACCTGCAAGTGTGTCACGTCCTTCGCCACACACCCTTTTTCTTGAGGCTCCACGAAATCGTGGCTTCAGGGCGGCTCGGTGAGCTCGTTACGGTCGAGCACCGCGAAAACGTCGCCTATTGGCATATGGCGCACAGCTTCGTGCGCGGCAACTGGCGCAACAGCCAGCTGTCGAGCCCGATGATCTTGGCCAAATGCTGCCACGATCTCGACGTTCTGGTCTGGAATCTGCCCAGCCGGGTTCGGAGGCTCCACTCCCACGGCTCCCTCTTCCACTTCCGTTCGGAGAACGCTCCAGAGGGAGCCCCCGAGCGCGGCAGGGACGGCTGCCCTGCCGCAGCGAACTGCCCCTTCGAGGCCGAGCGGTTCTACCTCGACATGGGGCGCACCGGCTCGCAGGTTCAGGCCATCAGCGAAGATCTCTCACTCGAGGGCCGCCGGCACGCCCTGCAGACCGGTCCATACGGCCGTTGTGTCTACCGCTGCGACAACGACGTCGTCGACCACCAGATCGTCAGCATGGCGTACGAAAACGGCGCTTCCGCCGTGCTCGTGATGCACGGCCACGCCGGTGAGGAGACGCGGACCATGCGCTACGAGGGGACGCGTGCTTCGCTGCTGGGCACCTTCGAATACCACCGCCCGGGGACCATCGAGATCATCGATCACCTCGACGGAGAACGCGAGGAGATCACCGTTCCGGTCGGCTCGAGCGGGCACGGTGGCGGCGACATGGGAATCGTCGAGAGCTTCTTAGAAGCGGTAAAGGGAGACCGCTCCCAGGCCCCATCCGCCCGCGAGTCGCTCGAGAGCCACTACCTGGCCTTCGCCGCCGAGGCCTCGAGGCAGGGCGGTGCTGTGGTCGATATGGATACCTTTCGGCAGGAGATGGCGGGGAATGCTTGAAGCTACGCTAAGAAGTGATGAGTAATGAGTGAGCAGTGATGAGTAGGGCAGGTAATGGGAAATGGGTGATGGGGGATGCGTGAGGCTACTTCGAAAGGAAAACGAAACGGCAGCTCTTTTTCTCCAAATATACCAGCGTCAGAGATGACGGGCTGAACCGCGATCTTCGCAGTACCCATTCCCCATCACTCATCACCCATCACCAAAAAGGCTTTAGCGACAAGGCTTCTTAGACCCGCTCCGAAAGCCGGCGAGTAACACCCCGGCAAAGTGCCGGCCCAGGAATGCTTGGGATAGCCCTATCCATTACCCTCTTCGAGCCAGGTAAGCTCTCCGCTGGACAACTCGATCTCCATCGCCTCTGCGTTGGCCGCGAACTCCTCAGGCGTCTGGCAACCGACCAGGGCAAAGAGATCGAGCGGCTGGTTCAAGACATAGGCCATGGCGATCTGGGTGACGGTGGCACCCTTGGCGGCCGCGAGTTCCTGCGCACGCTCCAAACGCTGAAAATTCGGCTCATAGCCGTAGGAACTGACGCAGAGCCGGTCGAGATAGCCGTCGAAACTCGCCAGGTTGTCGCGGGAGAACCGTCCTGAAAAGAACCCCCCGGCCAGACTGGACCAGGTGAAGAGTGCCAGATTCTCTTGCTGATAGAACCCCCGGGCCGTTTCGCCTTGACGGCCGCTGATGCTGATGCAACCGGGCCACGGTTCCTCGACCTGTTCGGCCAGGCTGAAGTTGGGGCTGCTGGCGACAAACGGTGTGAGGCCGTGCTCGCGGGCATAGACGTTGGCCTCTCTGAGCCGCAGATGCGACCAGTTCGATCCCCCGAAAGCCCGGATGCGGCCTGCCCGGAGGTGATCGTTCAGCACCTCCACCAGAGGGCCCACCGGTACGTTCGGATCGTCACGGTGCAACAGGTAGAGGTCGATGGCGTCGACTTGCAAACGCGCCAAGGAATCGTAGAGGTCTGCTGTGATATCGAAGGGCGTGACCCGCCGGCGGTCCTGACTGTGGTGGGCACCCTTGCCGATGATCACCACCTCGTCGCGGATACCGCGCTCCCTTACCCAGCGCCCCACGCCGCGTTCGTTGGCGCCATTACTGTAGATGTGCGCCGTGTCGAAGGTGGTGCAGCCCAGCTCGAAAACTGCGTCGAGGAGAGCGAACTCCTTCTCAGGATCCCTCCCATCGACCATGACGGTGCCTTGCACCAAGCGCGAGATCGGTTTGTCGATGCCGGGAACGGAACCGTATTTCACCATCACCCCTCAGGCAGATCGATAGCGTTGGGCAAGCGTAGCGGTAGCGACCCCACCCATTCGACCCTGCTCGATCAGGAGCTTACCAGGAACAGAGGGGGACCAACCAGGGCCTGGCATGACTCCGACACCACAAGTGATACCGCGTTGACAATGATCAGGTGGCTGGCAAGGCGCCCGCCGGCTCGGATCGTTCTTGGGCGCGCGCCAACCCCCACACCACCACGGCGCTTCCAGCTGCCACAAAGCAGAGGATACCCGAGAAGACAAAGGCCATGATGTAGCGCTGTGTGACGTCGAAAAGCACTCCGCCGACCACCGGGCCGAGGATGCCTGCTACCCCGTAGGCGGTGAAGATCCAACCGTAGTTGATGCCGAAGTGCTTGGCCCCGAAGTAATCGGACGTCGCCGAGGGGAAGAGGGCAAAGTTGCCACCGAAGTTGAGCCCTACCCACGCCGAAGCGAAAAAGATAGCGAGGTGCGAGTCGACGCTGGCCAGCATCATGAAGGCCATCCCCTGGGCCAGAAACATCATCATCATGGCGCGCGGACGGTCGATGAGATCGCTGATCTTACCCCAGAAGATACGACCCAGAGCGTTGAAGATGGCGAGGATACCTACCGGCTCCACAAAGCGGCCGAAAGAACCCAGCCAAGCAGGAGCGAAGGTCCGCCCCTCGAGGATTGCCGCCATCATCGGTTTCCACTGTCCGATCGCCATCAGCCCGGAGGTGGCACCGAAGATGAAGGTCAGCCACAACATACAGGCCAGAGGGGTGTTGAGCATTTCGGGCCAATCCAAATCCTTCTTGGCAACCTTCTTGTCTGCACCCGGGTGCCAACCGGCCGGCCGATAGCCTGCAGGTGGATTGCGAAGCAGGGAGGCACCGAGGGCGACAACGGCTGCACAGACCACACCGTGCAGCACAAAGAACGCCCGCCAACCGATGCCGACACCGCCGCCTTCCAGCAGGCCCAACCCCACCAACACGACCTGGTAGAGGTTGATCCCCTCACCGCTCGCCGCCGGTGGTAGCAGCAGCTCGGAGGCCGGACCGGCGAAAAAGAGCGCTCCGGCTCCAAAGCCGGCGACGGCCAGACCCGTGACCAGGCCCTTCTTGTCCGGAAACCACTTCATGGCCGCGGCGATGGGACAGACGTACCCGAAACCGATCCCCGCCCCACCGATGACGCCATAGGTCAAAAAGAGCGCCCACGGCCGTTCAGCAGCCACGAGCAACGCCCCGAGCAAGAACGACACACCGAGGAGCCCGCCACCGATCATGGCGATCCGCCTAGGCCCGTAGCGGTCTTGCAATCGCCCTGCTGGGATCATGGTGATGGCAAAGGCGGCCAGGGCGAACGAGAAGGCCCACTGGGTGGTGGCGCGGCCCCACCCGAACTCGAGCTCGAGCGGCGCCACAAAGACGCTGAAGGCATAGACGGTACCCAGGATGATCTGGACGAGTAGCGCGCCGACGATGATCGTCCAACGGTTGATCACCTCTTTGTCAGCACCCACCCTGTCAACACCGGACAAATCGCGAGCCACGTCGGCCCTGAAGGGGATACCCGAAACCTTTTTCATGTGTGTACACCTCGATCGAAAACGAGTACGTCAATGCGACAGCCACCGGGCCCAGGTTCACCCGAGAGCTTTACTTTTTTTGTACCGTCTGCCCCTGTCAGAAAGGGTCGGACCTTATCTGACAGCAGGTGTGGGTCTTTCTCGGACAGCCATTACCCATATAAAATCCCGTTGATCAATCGGGCTTCAGATCATCATTTCTTTCTTGTAGCACGCCGTGTTTGGCCCGGCTGCGCCGGGCCAAACAACAGGAAGTCATATCATCACTCATCACCAAAGGTGTTTTTGCTACGACCCTTCCAAAAACCGATGTGAGTTGCAGCGCCTTACCGCTCGTCGATAACCAGAACCTTATCGACCCGGATACCGTCCATATCGACCACCTCGAACTGCAGCCCTCCCCAAGAAAACTTCTCCGCAGGCGCCGGGATATGACCGAGGTGGCTCACCACCAAGCCACCGAGGGTGGTGTAGATCTTGAAGGCCCCTTCAGGGAGGTCATCGAGGTCGAAAATCGCCTGAAAATCGTCCAAACTCAGCAGGCCATCGAGGAGCCACGACCGCTCATCGCGCTGCACGGCCTTCGGTTCCTCGAGCTCTTCCGGGGTGGGGATGTCTCCTACAAGCGCTTCGAGCAGATCTACCGGCGTGACGAGCCCTTGGACGCTGCCGTATTCGTCGACGACGAGGCCCAGGTGCGATCCCTTGCGCTTGAAGCGCTCGAGCGCATCGAGCGCCCGCATCGTCTCGGGAAAAAACAGCGCCTCTTGCAGCATCTCGGTGAGGGCGAGTGGTTCGCCCGACAAACTGACGAGGAGCAGGTCGCGGGCGCTGACGATACCGACCACCTCATCGAGATCGCCACGGCTCACCACGAAGTAGCTGTGGGCGTGCTCGCCGAGGCGTCTCCCCAACTGCTGCCAATCCCCCTCCAGATCGAACCAGGCGATGTTGCGACGCGGCGTCATCAGCGTGCTGACGTGACGGTCGGCAAAACGGAAGACTTTCTCGACGATATCGTGCTCAGCCTCTTCGAACACCCCGGCCTCGGCCCCTTTCTCCACGAGACCGGTAATCTCGGCTTCGGTTACGGGCGGCGGTGGGCCGCTCGACAAAGGGAGGAGGCGCACGACCGCTCGCGTAGAGGCGCTGAGGACAGCTACCAGCGGCGAGGAGAGGGTGGCCAAGGCGTTCATGAGCCCAGCCATGCGGACCGCGATACGCTCGGGGTTGGCAAGCGCCAACCGTTTGGGAACGAGCTCGCCCAACACGAGCGACAGGTAGGTGATCAGCCCTACCACGATGATAAAAGCCAAGGTATCACTGCTCCCCGCCAGGTAGGGGGAACGCTCGAGGACGTCCGCCAAAGGTGCCGCCAAACGCGTCCCGCCGAAAGCCCCGGCCAGGATACCGATGAGCGTAATACCGATCTGCACCGTCGACAGGAAGCGATCGGGCCGGTCGAAGAGCTCGAGGGCGATTTCGACGCGCTCGGCCCGCTCTCCCTCGAGCTGCTCGAGCCGGATACGCTGCGAGGACACGACTGCCGTTTCAGATAGGGCGAACACGCCGTTGGCCAATATCAGCAAGAGGAGGATCAAAACTTCGATCATGGTTGGAGCCCCGTATTCCGTTGCCTTCTGGACAGGCCGCTTTCTTCGTAGTCACCCTCATGGTAACCTGCCCGAGGACTCCCTCCACAGAGACCCGGTGACGGTAGACCGTTGCATAAAGTCAAACCTCTCTGTATAGAATACGTAGCGAACTTTTTATGGCTCATCCGATCTTGCAGGTCAACGATGTTCACAAGCGCTTTCCGGGCGTCCACGCGCTCCGCGGGGTCGAGCTCGAGGTTCTGCCCGGCGAGATCCACGCCTTGCTCGGAGAGAACGGAGCCGGCAAGTCCACCTTGATCAAGATCATCGCCGGGGTGCACAGGCCCGATTCGGGCGACATCGTTTTCGAGGGAGAGACAATCGAATTGCACAGCCCCCGGGACGCGCAGCAGCGCGGCATCGATACGGTATACCAGGAGCTCAGCCTCTATCCCGATCTGACCGTGGCCGAGAACATCTTCATGGGCCACACACCCAAACGGAGAGCCGGTCCTTTTACGCTCATCGATTGGGAGACGATGTACCGTCGCTCCCGGGAGCTCTTGGCCGAACTCGAGGTCTATGATCTCGACGTGAAGCGCAACGTAGGCACCTTGAACGTCGGCAACCGGCAGCGCGTCGAGATTGCCAAGGCCCTGTCGCTCGAGGCGAAGCTGCTCATCATGGACGAGCCGACTACCTCGCTGACCGAGGCCGATGTCGAGAGCCTCTTTGCCACCTTGCGACTGCTGCGCGAGCGCGGTGTCGGCATCATCTACATCACCCACCGGCTCAGCGAGGTGTTCGAATTGGCCGACCGGGTAACGGTGTTACGAGACGGACAGTACATCGGCACCCGTGACGTGAAAGAGACCGACGAACAGCAGCTCATCAGCATGATGGTCGGCCGCACCATCGATAACCTCTTTCCCAAGCAGGAGAGCGAGATCAAAGAGGTGCTGCTCGAGGTGCGCAACCTGGTGCGGGAGCCCTATACGCGCAACGTGTCGTTTCAGATCCGCTCAGGTGAGATCGTCGGTTTGGCAGGCCTGGTAGGATCGGGGCGCAGCGAAACGGCTCAGGTCATCTTCGGCATCATGCCGGCCCAGTCCGGTGAGATATTGGTAGCTGGCAAGAAGGCCGATATCGAGCACCCATCGCAAGCGGTCCATCACGGCATCGCCTACGTCCCCGAAGACCGCGGTACCCAGGGGCTCATCAAGCAGATGACGCTGCGAGAGAACATCTCACTGGCTGTGCTCGACGAGGTCTCCAGGGGTGCCTTCGTCAGCCGGACACGGGAGACCAATCTGTCGCAAAGGGCCATCGAGCAGTTCGGCATCCGCGCCTACAGCACCGAGCAGATCGCCAACAAACTCTCGGGGGGAAACCAGCAGAAGGTAGTGGTCGGCAAGTGGCTGGCCAGCAAGCCCAAAATCCTTATCATGGACGAGCCGACCCGCGGGATCGACGTGGGCGCCAAGGCGGAAATCCACCGGCTGATGAGCGAGCTCGCCGCCGAGCGTGGCCTGGCCATCTTGATGATCTCGAGCGAGCTGCCGGAGATCCTCGGCATGAGCGACCGCATCCTGGTGATGCGCGATGGCGAGATCGTGGCGGAGTTCTCGCGTGAGGAGGCCGATCAGGAGAAGATCGGCGCCGCCATGATGAGCGATGAGGTCATGGCACAGCGGAAAGCCCGTAGAGGGGGGGGAAGTGCACGTGTCGACGGCTAGCAGCAACCTGCGCTTTTCGCCCATCACCTGGTTCCCGCTGCTGTTGGCGCTGCTTATCTTTGCGACCTACCAGCTATTCCCCTTTATCAACCAGCCCGACCTCGGCGGTACCACCATCTCGGTTCTCACCGCCTCGCGCTCCAACAACGAGTTGGGGATCGCAACCAACGGCCTGATCCTCATCCCCGTGGCAGCAGGCACCATGCTACTGCTCGGCCTGTGGAACCTCACCAACATCCAGCTCAGCCGCGCCGTCTCTGCCCTAACCGCGCTGATGGGTGTGCTGATGCTGGAATACTATGTCGTCTTCACCCGCGACTACCTCAAAGATGGGGCCGACTACTTGAGCGCCATGGGACCGGCCTTCTGGGGGCTTTTAGTTTTGGGGGTGGTGATGATCGCTCAGGTCGCTCTGCCACGCCCGGCAGCCGAACGCGACTTCCAGCTCCGCACCCTGATCGCTAACCAAGAGAGTGCCATCATCTTGGCCTTGGTGGTGCTCGTCATCGTCATCGGCATCACAAACCCGCGCTTCCTCGCCACCCGGAACATGCTCGATGTTCTCCAGGGCAACGCCTACATCGCGGTGGCGGCGATCGGTATGACCATGGTGATCGTGACCGGCAACATCGATATCTCGGTAGGCTCGCTGATCGGCCTCTTGGCCATCGTCTGTGGGCGGCTGGTGGTGGGTGGGGCACCCATCTGGATTGCGTGGCTGGCACCCCTCGTGTTGGGGGCCCTGGTCGGCGCCGGGATCGGCTTCCTGGTGGCCTACTTGCGCGTTCCGTCGATTGTGGTCACGCTCGGCATGCTCAGCATCCTCAAAGGGATCCTGATCATCTGGACCAGCGGCCAGCGGGTTACGGGTATGCCGGACGCCTTCTATTTGGCGCAGATGCGCCCCTTCGGCCTGCCGATGCCGGTGCTGTTCATGCTTGTGTTGGTGGTGATCGCGGCCTTGTGGATGCGCTACAGTTCGATCGGGCGATCTTTTTACGCCGTGGGTGGCAACGCCGAAGCCGCCCGGCTCTCTGGCATCTCGCAACCGCGGGCCATCATGCAGGTATTCATGATCAACGGCGTCTTCGTGGGGATCGCCAGCGTCCTCTATGCCACCCAGTTCCGCGTTATCCAGGCCACGCCGCCGCCCAACCTCGAGCTGTTCATCATCACCGCCACCGTGGTGGGCGGGGTCAGCATCTTCGGCGGCACCGGCACGGCCATCGGTGCCGTACTGGCAGCCATCTTACTCAACACCATCCGCTCGGGCATGATCTTTATCAACATCTCTCCGTTCTGGATTCAAGCGGTACAGGGCCTCCTCATCCTGGTCACCGTCCTGATCGACCTCATCAGGCGGCGCCGGCAGAGGGTCTGAGAAAGGGTAAGGCATGGCATCTCCTGAACCGACCGTCCG
>CP070651.1:2097229-2104644 GCA_020354625.1 Trueperaceae bacterium | reverse complement strand
TCCCCGGGCGAGAACGTAGTCCTGGAGCAACCCGAAGCGGTCCAGGACCTCCTCGATCGATCGGTCCATGACCCGTTCCACGCCGGCGCGGGATGCTTCATCCAGGAGGGGGTTCAGCCACAGAACCCCACCGACGCCGAGGAACAGCGCGCAGGCGACCGAGAACCCGAGGCGGACGTCGCGGGGATCGCCGCTCCACCCCGCGTCTTCGATGCCCTGCAGGTAGGCCCCGAATACGGCCTTGTCGAGGTCGGCCGCCCGGTCGATGTCGAACTCGAAAAACTGCAACGAGACGCCCACCAGCGGGGCGAGCTCCTCTCCGATCGCGCCTGTTCCGACGATCTGCCAGTCGATCGCCACCGTCTCGGGCTCCTCGCCGGGCCGGTCGCGCGTCAGCAGGTTGCGACGGAAGGCGTCGTGGTGGCAGAGCGCGCGGGGCAGCCGCTCGAGTGCGCCGAGGAGAGGACGCCGGTCGCGCCAGAGGGCCAGAGTCCGCTCCACGCGGGCTTCGCTAAGCCATGTCCCAACCCGTGGCCGTTTGGACATGGCAGGGAGGTCCCTGAGGAGGGGCTCTGCGATCTTCATCCAGTTGCGGACCCGGCCCCGGGAGAGCCAAGCGGCGTTGGGGATGGGGTGGCCCGTCAGATAAGCGCCGTTGAAGCGGCCCAGATGGCGGGCGGCGAGGGCGAAGCGCTCCAGTGGCCAAGAGCCTTCGATATCGTCTCGAACATCCTCGAGCCAGATCCAAAACTCGTCCCCGGGTTGCTCGATCACCCCGTAGCAACGGGGGGTGCCGAGGCCGTCCGGAAGGTCTGTTAGCATCCCCGACCGGTAGGCGAGGATCTCCCGCTTCCAGTAGCTCCAGTTCTCCGGATCGAGCATCTCGGCGTCGATGCCGCGACCACCAAGGGCCTTGAGGATCAGCGTCCAGCCGAGGTCTTCGTTTCCGTCGCGTGCCCTGCCCGTGAACCGGAAGGTGCCATACCCGTAGCTATTCACGTCCGTCATTCCGGTGCCGATCGGGCGGTGGGACCACTCCGTTACCTCTAGCCCCGGCCTGTTTCGATCGCTCCTGATCATCGGGGTGAGCGTATCAGCGCTGACCGCGTCGAGCCGTTCCCGGAAACCTTCCGCCATGTGGACCTCCTGGAGAAACCGAGTGAGAGTGGTTGGGATTACGCGATGGTTCGTTCGATTTGCGAGAGTATACGGCGGAGGTTGCCTGATCGGCAACGTCAACAAGGTACACGCCAACCTCAGCCTGGAGTACAAGGAGTCGCATCAGGTGACCCATTATTCGGTCTGAACACATCTACTGTCATCTAGATCTGTGACCGCGAAACACGAAGAGAATTTGATTCATGGGGCCATGGGTAGCAGTACCGAGGGGAGATTGCGACTGCGACCTCTGCCCTTAGGACCGTCCTTAGTCATTGGGCGACAACACATGCTATCCCACCACCGCCCTGAACCGCGCCGTAGCCCGCTCTTGCACTGCCCCTTCGACGAAACGCAACAGATCACCTTTCTTCAAGCCTTTCTGAACCAGGTGGGTTCGGAGTCTGCGATCGGTCCCTTGCGTGATCTCGCTGGTCCGGCAGGTGTTCACAACGTGACGAAAGACGTCTAAACGTATATGACGTCTACGATTCGAGCTTCAGAGAATCGCACGACACGCGGGATGAGTCCCCGGATGACACGACCCGCTTCAGAAGTGGTACGAGCAGCAACGCCTCCATGCTGGGATACGAACTTTCCCTGGTCCCGACCGGAGGGATCTGCCATACTGGCTTAGACCTTGGAATCAATAATTCGAAGGATACAAAGAGCATACGTCGTGTCGTATGCTTGAGCATTACGAGAAGGAGTAGAGCACCTTAGGGTTAGGTGGGGCTGGATGCCTTGCGAGAAAGGAACACGAAACGATGCGCGTTGCGATACTGTCTCGAAACTCTCGGCTGTACAGCACGAAACGGCTGAAGGAGGCGTGCCTTGCTCGTGGGCACGAGGCAAAGGTTCTCGATACGCTCTCATTCTCAATCGAGGTCGAACAGGGCAACCCTCGCCTGTACTATCGAGCCAAGAAGTTACGCACCTACGACGCAGTAATACCGAGGATTGGCGCTTCGATTACCTTCTTCGGAACCGCTGTCGTACGCCAGTTCGAGCAGATGGGCGTCTACAGCATAAATCCTTCCCACGGCATCAGTGTCTCACGAGACAAATTGAGGGCACTACAGGTGCTGAGCCGGCACCGAATCGGGATACCGAAGACCCTGTTCGTACGTAACACTGCCGAGATCATTCCGGGCATTGAACGGATCGGTGGCGTACCTGTCGTCGTCAAACTCCTCGAAGGAACCCAGGGGATCGGTGTCATCCTCGCTGAGTCGATCAAAATCGCAGAAGCGGTCATTGAGACGCTCTCTGGGCCGGCTAAAATGAACGTGCTGCTCCAGCAGTTTGTCAAAGAGAGCCGTGGCCGCGATGTACGAGCGTTCGTAGTCGGCGACCGCGTAGTGGCAGCGATGCGCAGGGTTGCACAGTCGGACGATTTTCGCAGCAACATCCACCGTGGCGGCAGCGCCGAGGTCATCGAGCTCGATGAAGTCTACCGGCGCACTGCAATTCATGCCGCTCAGATCATGGGTCTTCGTGTGGCGGGGGTGGACATGCTCGAAGGTGCAGATGGACCCGTGGTGATGGAGATCAATTCGTCTCCTGGACTGGAAGGCATCGAACAGGCGACCGGGATCGATGTGGCCGGTTCGATCGTCCAGCTCATTGAAGATGAAGTGCTATTCCCCGAGGTCGATATTCGCCAGCGCCTCACCTTGCAACGCGGTTACAGCGTTATGGAGGTGCCCGTTTCGAAAGATTCTGAACTCTGCGGTAAGACAATCGCAGAAAGTGGCCTTCGCGACCGCGATGCCATCGTCCTCACCATAAACCGTGGTGGGATCTCCATCCCGAACCCCCGGTTCGATCGCGAGATTCTCGCAGGTGATACCCTACTCTGTTTTGGTAAGAGCTTGACGCTCAAGAGCTTGGCCCCTCCGAAGAAGAAACGGAGGCGTCAAAAGAAGCTACCGACTCCTGCGGAAGCTAGTTTTGAGGAATGAGCCACGAACAGTCACCACTAATTATCGGTCGTACCGAGTACATCGCGCTTCCACGTTGGGGGATCTTTGGCTTGCGAGCCAAGATCGACACCGGAGCACGTTCCAGTGCACTGCACGTCGAACAGATCGAGTTGCTGCCGCAACGCCAGGTAGCCTTCGACGTGGTTATTCGGCAAAAGGGAAAGGGAAAGCGGACCCGGGTGTCGGCTCAGATCATCCGCGAAAGTTTTGTACGTTCAAGCACTGGTGAGCGGGACAAGCGCCTATTTGTCGAGACCACGCTTCGCCTCGGACCCATCGAACGGCGTATTGAAATCAGCCTGGTCGATCGAGCAGCGATGATCCACCGGATGCTGCTCGGACGTAACGCGCTTACCGGCCCTATCCTCATCGATGTCAACAGTACGTATCGCCTTGGTCGTCCTAAGAAGCCGTCCACCAAGAAGAAACATTTGAATAAGCAGGGGAATTCTGGATGACCGCAAAGCCTGTCGCGAGGGAACCGCTCCGCATTGCCGAAAGAGAGATCCTTCCAGGTTCGAGGGTTCGATTCGAGATCGACATCGGGCGCCGTGCAACAGGCACCCAGGTCGCCATCCCCGTGGAGGTCATTCACGGGCGCCGCCCGGGGCCATGCCTGTTCGTCTGTGCCGCGATCCACGGTGATGAAATCAACGGTGTTGAGATCGTCCGCCGCCTGTTGATGCGCCCTGGAATGGCCAACTTGCGCGGAACCCTTATCGCGGTACCGATCGTCAACGTGTTCGGTTTCGTGGGGTTGAGTCGCTATCTGCCAGACCGGCGCGACCTCAATCGTTCGTTCCCTGGAACGAAGGCAGGCTCTCTCGCTTCGCGCCTTGCCCACTCCTTTCTTCTGGAAATTGCCGAGAACTCGACTCATGGAATCGATCTCCATACGGGGACCGCCCACCGGTCAAACCTTCCACAAGTTCGTGCGTCGCTCGATAACCCGGAGACCGAGCGCCTCGCACGCGCATTTCGGGCTCCCGTCATCATCGATGCCGATATCCGTGACGGCTCACTACGTCATGCGCTGGTCGAGCGCAACATTCCCATAGTCGTCTATGAGGCTGGCGAAGCACTCCGTTTCGATGAGCAGTCCATCCGGGCCGGTGTTCGCGGAGTGGTCTCGGTGATGCGCGAGCTCAACATGATCGCCCCCACAACGCGTGCGGTTGCAGTGCCGGAGCCGATCGTGGCGCGATCCACCCACTGGGTTCGCGCCGAGGAAGGCGGCATCTTACGGACCCGGGCTCGACTGGGTACCTCTGTGGCATACGGAGAACGTCTCGGGGTAATAGCCGATCCCCTCGGCACGAGGGAGATTCCGGTGCTCGCCTCCTACGCCGGTGTCGTGATCGGGAGAACTGAGCTGCCTCTGGTGCACGCTGGAGACGCACTGTTTCACCTGGCAACGTTCGAAGATCTGTCACGGGTAACGGTGTCCGTAGAACAGTTCCAACGGCTCGAGCCCATTCGAGACTCAGAATTCCGAGACCGAGCCGACTGACGATCGATACGTAATCTGGTATTGCGGGGCTTGATGAACCTGTCGAAAAGCATCGAGTCAGGAATTCTCATGTTCGATCGCTCCCGTACCGAAGAACCTTGCTCGGATAGCCACCCTACTATTGTAGGCGTGAGCAGGCGATCGCTCTGACGTGGCCACAGTGAGAATGTCAATCAGAGATTGGGGCACGCTCCTGGCCGGATAGGGAACGGATGAAACGGCGACTACGCGGTAAGAGTTCGTGCATTAGGAGGCCGCGAACACAGGTCCTGGCCCAGCGCAAGACGGCTGTCACCACCGCGTGAACACGGTGCGAAATCGTTGGCGTTGCGCGGGTGTGGTGGAAATGGGGATGACTGGCCAAGCCGTTGGAATAGACCTTCAGCAGATCCCTTGTCCGTTCATCGTAGCGAGTATGACCTTTCACGCGTACCTCCTAATGATGGACTTCGAGAAGCAGGGGCCGCTCCTTTCATGGCCCTACGGTAGGAAGTGGGTCGTTAGTCTGGCGTCAAGCATGCGTCAAGCCGTTGTTAGGTTGTCGTCCAGCCGGGTTTATCTGGAGTTGATCCAAAGCTCCCGCGTTGCGCTGCCGGAGTCAGGTCAAGGGAATACTGTCCTGAAAGAGGTCAGGGGTGGTTTTTTTGTCAAGTCAGCTCAACACCCTGACCACAGTGCACGACATTTTCTGGAGAGCCTTGACCATTCTGACTGGCAATCCCTTGCCACAGCTACCGGGCCTGAAGCGGTTCAAGTGGAATCGTCTGGATGCTTTGGCAGCACCGTCCAGCCCTTCCTGGAGCGCACCACATCGATGATCTCATTGTCCACCCAACCATCACGCAACGTCAGATGGCCGGCGAAACCCTCGCCCCGAACGTCTGCCACGAACTCGCGAAACAGCTGGTTCCAGTCACGAAACACAGCATCCTCGCGTTTCGGCAACGCATCGATGAACTGCTGGGGCATGTGTGGGACGATCTATGGCTCGGGGTTACCCCACTAGCCGAGAGTACAGATCAACCTGCGTTCGACCGAGATAAACGCCAAAGGCGCCAGGGTATCTTTGATGATGCTCGATCCCTTCGGCCGTACTTAAGAACTAACCAGTTACCAGGCGATGCTACGCCTTGATGCAATGACGGTTGCCCGCGCTCTTGCTTAGGCATGCGACAAGTTGGGAACTCAGCTGATAACGCGGCTCGCTATAGGTGAGTCTCGAACCACGCCAAGGTATCGAGCCACGCCTGGGTGGCCTGCGCTTCAACATACCGCCTACCCGTGTCGTTATGAAATGCGTGATTCACGCCCGGGTACACGTTGAACTGGTAGGTGGTGCCGGCTGCCTTCAGCGCCTGCTCGAGAGCATCGTTGCCGGCGTTAATGCGTGAATCGAGCTCCGCATACACCCCGAGCACAGCCGCCTTGATATTGCCAACCTGAGCCAGGTCGGGTGCCGGGCCGTAAAATGGGACAGCTGCTTTGAGGTCAGGTAACGCCGTTGCAACCCGCCAGGTGATGCCACCCCCGAAACAGTATCCGGTCATGCCAATGCGCTCGGCATCGACCTCGTCAAGGCCCTGCAAAAACCCAAAGCCGGCGAGGAAGTCTATCACGTGTCGGTCTGCTCCGGCAGCACCTAAAAGGCCCGGTATCTGGTCGCGGTCGAGGGCAGAGGTCCCACCCTCTCGGGAGAGAAGATCGATTGCCAGAGCCACATAGCCGTCCTTGGCGAAACGGCGCGTCACATCCTTGATATGAACATTGAGACCGCGATTTTCGTGACAAACCAGAATTCCCGGGAAGACGCCCGTTTCGGTGGGGCGCGCAAAGTAGGCCGAAATCTCGCTGTCTTGGCTGGGGAAGGTCACCTCACTCGCTTGGATGGCCGGGTCGCCACTGGGAACAGAATAGGGGCTTTGTGCCCCTTCGACAGAAGTCGTCTGAGCTGCAAACAGCGTCGGGTCTGGTGGGAGCACCTCGGGCGAGGAAACTTCAACAGTCCCGAGCCCAAGCGCGGTCATCACCGTGTTTGCAGCCGTCATGCTGCCTGTGATGAAGGCCAGGCGCCGGACGAAGGAGCGCCTGCTCAGCAAACCTTCTTGGTAGTCGTCTGCGAATTCTTCGATGAAGTACTGTTGAAAGGTGTTGTAACTCTTTAGGGCATCCTCTTTTTTCATGCCAATCTCCTCTAGCGTTTTCAGCTTCAGGTAACCGTATCCGAAGAGCCTGCACCACCTGATCTAGAGTCGAGACGCACCAGGTAAGTGACAGAGCATATAAAGATCCTGAGCAATATAATAGGACGACACGATGAACCCTTGGTTAGTCAAAGGGGTACGAACGTCGTTTTGCGCTGGATTTGGGAGACCGGCGACTACATCGTTTACTACCCGAACGCTCTATCTGGGTAGCAAACAGCCCCATCAGGGGCTCGATAGTAAGGATGATCGCTCGAGCTCTGCCTCATCCGCATGTAGGTACATCCCGGTGGTCGCCAGGCTGGCACAACCCATCAGCCGCTGGATCGCGTGGGGCTTAGTACTTTTGGCCAACGATTCGCGGGCTCTTTTTCAGCAACGGGAAACGACCTTGCCCAGTTTGGACATGGAAAGTCCGCAGGTCTTGCCAGGCTCGGGTAACCGACCCTATCTTATAGGACTATAATAGTCTTACAGGAGGAACGATGTCCAAAGAGATCGGGGTGGCAGACGCTTCTCCACCTGGGTAAGGCGGGCGGAGCACGGCGACGCCATCATCAT
>CP070651.1:1999320-2097129 GCA_020354625.1 Trueperaceae bacterium | reverse complement strand
ACGGTGAATACCTTGGGAGTGGGTACACTGGGAACGTTTTGAATCGCCTCCTGGCGAGTGAGAGAGGAAGCCACATGAACCCACTACTTTCACGTGATTTTCTGATCCCCTTCGGTATCTATACGGTGAATACCTTGGGAGTGGGTACACTGGGAACGTTTTGAATCGCCTCCTGGCGAGTGAGAGAGGAAGCCACATGAACCCACTACTTTCACGTGATTTTCTGATCCCCTTCGGTCGAGTCGAACCCGACCATATCGAGGCGGGGATCAGAGAGGCGCTCGAGCGTGCTGAAACCGAGCTCGAGGCCATCTGTACGTTTGAGGGGACCCGAAGCTACGACAACACCATCGGGGCGCTCGACGACCTGGTCGAGCGTTTGAGCCGCGTCGTCTCCTTTTCCTACAATCTCAACGCGGTCATGAGCAGTCCCGAGGTGCGCGCTAGTTTTAACGCCGCGGTACCGCTGTTCTCGACCTTTTTTGCCAAGCTGCCCACTAACGAGCGGTTGTGGCAGGCTATCAAGGCCTACGCCTCTTCTGAGGAGTCCGCTGGGCTCTCGGGCGTTCGGCGGCGCCACGTAGAGAAGACAGTCAAGGAGTTCGCGCGGGCAGGGGCCGACCTGCCGGCCCAGGAGAAGGCCCGGGTCGAGGAGATAAACGTCGAGCTTTCGAAGTTGCAAACCGGTTTCGCGGAAAATGTCTTGGATGCCACCAACGCTTTTGAACTCCTCTTGGCAGACGAGGCCGACCTTGTGGGGTTGCCCGAGTCCGCCGTTCGCCAGGCGCGCGCGAGCGCGGAGGCAAAGGGGGTGGAAGGGTACCGCTTCACCCTGCAGGTGCCGTCCTACCAACCCTTTATGCAGTACGCTGACAACCGTCGTTTGCGCGAGACCATGTATCAAGCATACGTGAATCGTGCGTGCGATGGCGAGGTCGACAACCGGCCACTTATCTCAAAGATCCTCGCTCTCCGTTCGGAGCTCGCCTCGCTCTTGGGGTACCGGGATTTTGCGGACTATGCCCTCGAGCTGAACATGGTTGGGGATGGTGCAGCTGCGGTTCGCTTCGAGTCCGAGTTGCGGGAGAAGACCTTATCGTTTTGGGAGCGCGAGGTCAACATGCTCACCGACTTCGCCGCCCGGGAGCTGGGCATCGATCAGCTCGAGCCGTGGGACATGCTCTACGTGACCGAGAAGTTGCGCCAAAGGGAGTTCGATTTCGATTCCGAGGAGCTGCGCCCCTACTTTCCCGTCGATCGGGTGCTGCATGGACTCTTCGAGATCACCTCCCGGCTTTTCAGTATTACGGTGACCGAGCGGGAGGCTGTCAGCGTCTGGCATCCAGATGTCGAGGTCTACGACCTCCACGATTCGGACGGCACGCACCTCGGTTCCTTTTACGCAGATTGGTTTCCTCGAGAGTCGAAGCAGGGTGGGGCCTGGAAGCAGGCACTGATCACTGGGGGGCCGCGAAACGGTCGGTTCGAACCCCACCTGGCCGTTATCGTTGCCAACTTCACCCAGCCGCAAGACGGCAACCCTGCCCTGCTCACCCACCGCGAAGTACAGACGATCTTCCATGAGTTCGGCCACCTCCTCCACCACTGCCTTTCAAGGGTCGAGGTGGCTGCGCGTGGCGGTACCCAGGTAGCCCGGGACTGGGTTGAACTCCCCTCACAGATTTTGGAGAACTGGACCTGGGAGCGGGAGGCTTTGGATCTCTTCGCTAGGAACTACCAGACGGGTGAGGCGATTCCGGAGACACTCTATCAGAAGATGATGGCGGCGCGCACCTTTATGGAGGCCAGTGCCCAGATGCGGCAACTCAGTTTCGGGACTGTCGATCTGGCGCTGCATATCGATTATCAGCCGGCGAAAGGGGTCGATGCGATCTCCTTCGGTCAGAAGGTGATGGAGGCCTTCGTATTGCGACCCGACTTCGCCCACAACCACTTTCTGACCGCCTTCAGCCATATCTTCGCCGGTGGGTACGCAGCTGGTTATTACAGTTACAAGTGGAGCGAAGTGCTCGATGCAGACGCCTTTACCCGCTTCAAGAAGGAGGGGATCTTCAACGGTCGGACAGGGCGTGATTTTGTCGACGCTGTGCTCTCGCGGGGCGATAGTGAAGACCCGGCCGTGCTCTTTCGGGAGTTCATGGGGCGTGATCCGGACGTGGGCGCACTGCTCGAGCGCAATCTCGGCCCAGACGACCCTGTGCTGTCGAGGAGCTAGACGTGGAGCCGAGTGTGCCCAGACGTGAGGAGATCTCGATCGAGGGGCGTTGGAATGCAGAGAGTGTCTTTTCGTCGCCAGAAGCATGGGATGTGGCTTTCGAGCAGCTCAAAGAGACGTTGCCCGGCATCGCATCGTTCAAAGGACGTCTGGCTGAAAGCGCAGCGGTGCTTGCGGACTGTTTTGAGCGCAGTGAAGCCGTCCAGCAGGCGTTCGGCAAGCTGGCTGTCTATGCCGGCATGGCCTATAGCACAGACACGCTCGATCAGGCTGCCGCCGAGCGCTACGGACGCCTACAAGGTCTCGCTGCCGAGCTGCGCGCTGCTGCTGCCTTTGTCCAACCGGAGCTATTGGCTATCGGCATCCCTACGCTAAAGGTTTGGGTAGAGAGCGAGGCGCGGCTCGCAGGCTACGAGCACTTTTTGGACCGACTCGAGCTCGAGGCGCAGCATACTCGAAGTGAGGAGGTCGAAGAGCTCCTCGGTGCTGTGGCGGCGCCTTTTGCCGCCGCTACGCAGGCACACGGTGTTTTAGCCGACACCGACCTAGTATTTGAAGACGCCATCGATAGTCAGGGAGAGCGTCACGCGATCAGCCAAGGCACCCTCTTGAATTTGCTCGGTAGCCCGGACCGCGTCCTGCGTCAAAATGCCTACGAGCACTACGCTGATGCACATCTGCGCTTCAAAAATACGATGGCGACCCTGCTCGGGGCTGGACTACGCCAGAACCACTTCCGGGCGCGGGCACGCCGCTACGAGTCGGTTCTCCACCTGTCTCTCGAACCAGACCGTTTACCGCTATCGGTGTTCGAGTCGCTGATCGAGACCTTCAAGAAGAACCTGAGTGTTTGGCACCGGTACTGGCGGGCCAAGCGCCAAATGCTCGGGTACCAGGACTTCCACGCGTTCGATATTTTCGCTCCACTCTCTGTGCGGTCACCAGAGGTCTCATTCGAACAGTCCGTGGATTGGCTTTCAGAGGCGTTGGCTCCGCTCGGCGACGAATACGTTTCTGCTATGCGGTGCGGTGCTCTAGAGCAACGCTGGGTGGATAGGTATCCAAACAAGGGAAAGCGCCTAGGGGCGTTCTCGAGCGGTGTACAGGGGACGCATCCCTTCATCATGATGAGCTATTCAGACGACGTCTTCGCCATGAGCACACTAGCACATGAGCTCGGTCACTCTATGCATTCGTATTTCGCCTGGCGGTCGCAACCCCCGGTCTATAGCAGTTACAGCTTGTTCGTTGCAGAGGTGGCTTCGAACTTCAATCAGGCGATGTTGCGGGACTACCTCTTTAAGACCTTTGCCGGCGATGAGGCGTTCGAGCTCGCTCTGATCGAAGAGGCCATGCGTAACTTCCACCGCTACTTTTTCATCATGCCGACGTTGGCGCGTTTCGAGCTGGCGGCGTATGAGCGCATCGCGAGAGGAGAGTCCCTGACGGCGAACACCATGAACGAGCTGATGAGCGACCTCTTCTCAGAAGGGTACGGTGCAGAGGTCGTTGTCGATTCGGAGCGCGAAGGGATTACCTGGGCTCAGTTTCACACTCACCTCTACCGGCACTACTACACCTACCAGTACGCCACGGGTATTTCAGGGGCGCATGCACTCGCTCACAAGATCCTCAAGGGCGAGCCGGATGCGACAGAGCGGTATCTGGGTCTCCTGCGAGCGGGTGGCTCGAACTTCCCGCTCGAGCTTCTGTACGAGGCCGGGGTCGACCTGGGTGATGCGGCGCCGGTCGAAACGACCTTCGAAGTGCTCAGCGGTCTGGTCGGAAGGTTGGAGGCCTTGGTTGGGTGAGACGCTTGTCGGCTCCCGGCGAGAGTTCTGGCCTCACTGCCCTCTAAGCTGCAGCTGTTCTTCGCTCTCGTCGAAGTGAACCAGCAACGTGACGACGCGCCCGTAATCCTGCACGCCATCCTCTACGCCCTGGGAGCGAAGATAGCGGTCGTAAAGACGGTTCAACGGTCTGGCGAGATTTTTTCGGTAGTAACGCTCTGTTGCCTCATGCATGGCTACGAGATCTTGTCGACCTCGTTCAGGGAGGGCGGAAACAAGCGCGTGGCGGTGTTCTTCGGACAACTCGTTTGCGACCTGCGCAAATAGCTGGAGGGCTATCGTGTAGCGAGCATAGGGGTGGGGGGCGTTCAGGCCGGCGATGGCAGTGACGAGGTCGGCATCGGCCTCGCCGGCGAAACCTGCTAGGTGGGCGAGTTCGTGAGCGCCCACCGCCACAGCAGAAGCTGGTGGTAGCGCGGCGTCTATGTGAGCCTCTAAAAAAAAGGGTGAGGTAAACCCGGCATAGCCGAAGCTCATCAGCGTACCCTTTGGCAGGGTTTTGACCCTGCTCGGTAGCACCAGGCTCGTTCCCGTCAGTTCTTCAACATATCGTTCCAGCGATCGGCTCAGGGCGAGGGTGGCGCGATCGACATCCACGGGTGAGCTGGCGGTGGCATCGATGACTGCACCGAGTTTTGCCGCCAGTGCCAGGACCTCTTCTGTGGCCACGTCGGTTTGGGGAAGTGCCAGGAGATCTTCGATACTCGAACGCTTGTAGTTGAGACCCCAGGTGAGGTAGAACCAAGTGCCAACAAATAGAGCGACGATGAGTCCTCTCTTCAGCCAGCTCCCAAGCTGTGCTCGTTCGGATCGCCGGAAGAGCAGGGTATAGATAAGACCGCCAAACAGGCTAATGATGAAGAGGGCGATGAAGATCGATGTCAGTGAGAACGGTAACGGTGCGGTCAGAGAGACGAAAAGTCGGTTGAACGCCGGATAGGTGGTGCGCGCGTACCACTGCTCGACCCACGCTTCCGGCGGCGACGCCACGGTACAAAGCGTGACGAAGGCCGACGATGCGATCAAGAGGAGCCTGGCGAATAGACGGTTCACTCGATCGGTCTGTCCGTCAACTCTTGAAGGTGTGATCGACCATAGGCGCATGTAGAATCTCTGTGCTGCTCGCGCCGGGCCACCCAGCGTCGCCAAGAAGCCCAAGCTTCCCAATCCGGATGGTGGTAGAGTCTGCGACGTTTTGCGACGGCTCCGGGCTTCTCCCAGCCCTCGAGTGCTTCGAAATCTTGGCGCGAAAGCAGCCACCAATCGTGACCGGCAGGTTTGAGCAAGGTATCTTTCAGATCGCGAGTTGACTGGATTTGGACGATTCTCGCCCCGAGCGCATAGAAAGCGATTCGCACGGTGGCCCTCACGATGGCGTTGCGTGCCCAGGGGAGAAGACAGCTCTCGCTCGGTTCTTCGAGTTGAAGGTGGGCGATATCTTGCTGATATAGAACGTCCACAGCCACGGGAGGAGGGGCGATAACCGCCAGGCCTCCGGGAGTGCGGTCGGCCCATAGCGTTACACCAGGCTCCACCACTTTGAAGGTCGGTCGTGGTGGCGACAAGAGCGAATCGTAAAGTGGCTCCAATCGCTCGAGCAGGTCTCGCCGGCACCTCTGCAGACGGGCTGTATCACGAGGGGTAAGCCGGGTCGGATCTTCCAGTTTCACCTCGAGCGCTACGAGCTCTTCTTCCAAACCTTCCAGTTCCTGTCTAGGCGAGGGAGGGACCCGCACCTCATCATCGGTTTCGAGGACCAGGTTCGACTCTCTATTGATTCGTAGGCGGTCGTTGAAAAACCCGTCTATGCCTCCCCGAAACTCGAGCAGGTCGCCTTCCCGTAGCGTCCAGATCCGGGTGGCTACCCGTTCGACGAGACGCTGGTCGTGGGTGATAAACAGGACTGCTGCTCGGAGGTCGACGAGGGCTCGCTCTAACTGTTCGATCGCTGCGAGGTCGAGGTGGTTGGTGGGTTCATCGAGTAGTAGAAGGGATGCTTCGGTCGCCATCACGTTTGCCAAGGCGACCCGTGCGCGTTCTCCGCCCGAGAGCATTTCCGGCGGGGAACGCCACCTTCTCTTTTCGATGCCTACAAGGGCGAGAAGCGTTCGGGCGCGCTCTTTGGAGATGGTCTGTTCTAGTTGCTCCAGAAGTGGAGTTCCAGGGTTCAGTCCACGTTCTCGGTCGAAGTAGGCCAGCTTGCCGTCAGGGTGCCAATGAAACTCGGTCCCAGGATCGTCTGAGTCCAACTCGCCACCGATCAGCTTTAAGAAAGTGCTTTTCCCTGAACCGTTCGGTCCGAGCAGAGCGATCTTATCTCCTGCTTCGATACGAAAGGCGACATCGTCGACCCAAAAGGTCGATCCCCAACGCTTGGTCAGGTGTGTGGCAGTAGCCACGGGTCCGCGCAGCGTAGGACCCTCCGTAGCTCGGAAGGTGGGGACGCCCGTAGGTGATGGTGCGCCATCGGCAACCTTCATTCGACGTTCCAGTCGTTTGCGGTGACGTTGGGCTTTGGCTGTCCCCCACGATTGTAGTTGTGCAACGGTTTCGCGAATGCGCTCCTCGTCCTTGCGGCGTTCCTTGGCACGCTTCTGGTTACTCCTGGTGAGCAGTTCGCGTTGCGACGCGTAGCGTCGGTAGTTTCCCCGTGAGAGTTCGAGTCGGCCCTTTGAAAGATGAGCGATATGGGTACAGACCGTGTCTAGGAGCGCACGATCGTGAGACGCCATCATCAAGCCACCTTTAAAGGTGGCCAACATGTTTGCGAGCCGGTGGCGGGTCGAGAGGTCGAGATAGTTGGTCGGTTCATCGAGGAGGAGTACATCCGCGTGCGAAGCCAAAGCCGTCGCCAGTTCCAAGCGGGCCCGCTCTCCGCCCGAGAGAGAGGTTGTAGCCCTTGCGTAATCCGCTGGATGGAAACCGAGTCGACTGAGTATCTTCTCCAGGTTGTGTTCCGCTCGGTACCCACCGGCTTGTTCGAACTGCTCTATGAGGGCCTGATACGTATCGAGGCGGTCCTCACCGCCGGCCAGGCGTTCTTCTTCTTGGCGGAGGAGGGCCTCGAGCTCGTAGAGATACCTGAGGCTTTGTCGTGCGGTCTGGAGTACCGTCTTTTGTGCCGGTGATGAGAAGTCTTGCGGCAGCAAGATCAACCTCGCCCCAGGCGTCTTGCGGATTCGTCCCTCTCCGGGTAGAAGCTGTCCGGCCAACAGTCTGAGAAGCGTGCTCTTACCACAGCCGTTACTCCCTATCAGACCGATGCGTTGCCCACTGTAGAGGCTGAAAGATACCTGGTCGATCAGGGGGTCTCCGTGTAGATACCAGCGGAGGTTTTGGACGGTGAGAAGCTCCAAAGGGGGTGTCGGTGTCTGAGGTATCCCTGTCGCTTTGTGCGCCACGTTCCCTTAGCATAGCCCGGCTAACTGGCGTCCCGAGGTTGTTTGGAAGCGTTCTGGAACAGATCGGCGCCCCTCGAAAAAGAGGTGAGAACTGGTGGTAAGGCGAGGTGATGCCGTACGCTAGGGGGGTGATCGCTCTATCTGGGTTGCCCCCTGGTCCGCCACCAGAGTATCGGATAAGAGGAGGCTACCTCGACGGTATTGTTGAGCTCCAAAGGCGCTATGGAGACGTGTTCACACTGCAATTCGGTCGGAGGCGCCACTTCGTCTTATGTCATTCGGACCTGGCGTACGAGGTGCTTGTAAAGGAGTCGGCAAGCTTTGTGAAGCTCGGATCATTCGGCGCCCGGTCCGGTCTGCAGGCTGTACTCGGAAGCGGCCTTTTGACCAATCCTGACTTCGACTCGTGGTTCAGTCAACGGAAGCTACTCCTGCCTCTGTTCAAGGAGGGATACGTTGCGACCCTCGCCGGACTCATCGCCGAAGCGGGGTTGCGACTCCGTCGCCGTTGGTCCAGACTGCCCCGAGGCGCTCAGATCGACATTGTCAAAGAGATGATGAGGGTTAGCCAGGAGATCATCTATCGCTCGATCTTTAGCTTGAGTCCCGAGGAGGCTCTGCGCCATCCGATCTCGGTACCGCTCAGCCTGGCTACTGCTTCTGCAGCAGAGGTACGCCGGGTTCGTGGTGAACTAGAGCATGTCGTTTTGAAGCTGATCGCCCGCCGTCAGGCAGAACACCGCCGTGGCGAACCCTTGCGGGGAGATCTGCTCGATCTGATGATGACGGCGCGGCACAGCGAGACGGGTGAGGTCATGGCGCTCACGCAACTCCTCGATGAAATTCTCACTCTCTTTTCTGCTGGTCACGAGACGACAGCGAGCGTCCTCGTCTGGTGTTGCTGGCTTCTCGCCTGTCATCCGGAGGTAGCTGAAAGGCTGACCGCCGCTATCGGTTCCCGGGATGGGACAGATCTTTACAGTGCTATGGGTGAGATACCGTTTCTCGAGGCTGTCATCGATGAAACCTTGAGGTTGTTCCCTGCCATCCCGACCATCCCCCGCGTTGCGACCCGGGAGAGCCTGCTCGGTGGTTACTCGCTCCCACAGGGGGCGCGCGTCCTCGTGAGCATCTATGCGATCGGTCGCCATCCCGAACTCTGGACAGACGCCGAACGGTTCATCCCGGGACGATTTTTAGACCGTCGGTTCCGAGCCGGCTTTATGCCGTTCGGCCTAGGACAGCGCTACTGTATCGGCCGAAACCTTGCCCTCGTTCAAGCGCGTCTACTCCTTGCGATCCTCATCCCTCACTTCGTTTTGAAACCTGTATCCGGCACCGTACCTGACAAGAAGGTTGCCGTGAGCCTCCTGCCCAAAAGTGACCTTCGGCTACGTCTCTGGCAACGCTGATGCGTATGGGTGCAGTTCGCGACTATGTGCGTAGTGCTTGAGAGACTGCTTTACCAGTGCGATGTTCCTTGCGCACCTTTGAAGGGCCCAACGATCTCAGACGATATCCAGCCACCGTAGAAATCTCCCGCTTGTGCCTCGACCCTTTCATCGTCGAGGTAGCAGGCGTCTACTCGGCTGGGATAAAACGCGAGATATCCCTTGATGAGGTTATACCGAGAGTGGGGGGCCGGATAGCACCAGCAGGCACAGGCGGTTTCTCTATTCTCGCTGCGGAGGTTGAAGTAGATGGCTCGTCCCTTGTACTCACATACGCTGCTACTCCCCGCAGGATGGAACGATTCGGTCCGAACATCTTCTGGGGGGAGGTAGTAGGTCGGTGGATGGCTGGTCTCCAACACCCGTAACGCTCGCGTCGATTCGGCGATGATCTCGCCGTCGAAGACGATGCGAACGCGTCGCTTACACGATTCGACGGCCGGTGGACGTGGATAGTCCCAGACGGACTCTTGACCGGGTTGGAGTTTGGGTCGCTTGTGCCTCATTGATCTGAGCCTATCCTGGTGATGGTGGCGCAATGTGGTGCTGTGCCCATTTTTACCGTACTCTGCGAGCGAGGGGGAGGGTTCGATGTACGGTTGGAGAGATACGAGGTTGGCCGTTTGCTGATCGAATCCAGCCTGTCTGTGACCGATGCAGCAATCGATAGGTAGACGTGGGGTAGCCTGTAGTCACACCGCTGCAAGGATGAGGTTGATATGCCCTAGGTAAGGGTAGAGTGGGAGGGAGAGACTCATGCAAGAGCGGAAGACTACCTTTGTGGAGCCTCCTCGTGAGGCTCGTTCAGGTGATATGTGTATCCTTCTGGTGCCTTCGGCCGAGCACGAAAAGGCTATTCTCGATACACAAAAGTGGTTGCGCAAGCGCTATGGTGGCAGCCTTACACGCCCCGTCCACATCACCTGTCAACGTTTTTGTTGCGGCCGAGACCAAATCGAGCTTTTGCAAGCGAATCTGGCAGAGCTCTGTGTGCGTTCGAGTCCGATCTGGGTGGAGATGGATCGAGCCTCTCCTTTTTATTCGAACTTCCGGCGTGCACAGCTTCTCAAGGCGCGTCTTCGGGCAGACCGTCTGCTATCAGAGTTTGCCTGTAAGATCGAGGCGATCTTAGCCTCTCTCGGGATTTACCCCCACTATCCGTGGTTTCCGAATCTGGTCACCCTACTCGAGGATATCGACGAACACGTGGTAGATTCAAGCATCGATCCTGATCCGCCGTTTGTCGCTGACGACCTGTTGCTCAGTCGTATCCACGGTCCAGGCTCCTACCAGACCCTCTTCAAGGCATCGATGGGAGAGGGAGGGGTCAAGTAGCAGCGTGTTGGCTCATCAGGGGGCTACACTAAGGGTGTGAAGCGCTTTACCGGCCGGGCCCGAAACGAGACTTTTCGCTGTGTCAACTGTGGGGCGCAGGTGCCACCTTTGGTGGGAGGTGGCTACCGGAACCACTGTCCCCATTGCCTCTATTCGCTCCACGTCGACATCGATCCCGGCGACCGGGCCAATCCTTGCCGGGGGGTGTTAAAGCCCTTTGCAGTCGAATATCATGGCAAGAAGGGTTGGATGATCATCAGTCGTTGCGAACGCTGCCATGAGGTCTGTCGCAACAAGGCAGCGCTCGACGATCCGCAGTGCCCCGACGATTTCGATGTGATCATTGCGCTGTCGAAGTCTAGATCTTGGATGAGGTCTTGAAGCGTCGATGATTCCGAGTTGGTAAATGGATGGAGTGGGAGGTTAAACTCATCCGAGTCATGTTCGCAGAATTGGACCGCGGACGGCTGCTGGACGCAAGCTCGGCGCTCCACTGACCCATGCTCACTTCTTGGAGGTCCTTAGATGGGCAAGAACGTGTTGGTCGATTTTCAGGACGGCGTTTTGCAGATCACGATGAATCGTCCCGAAGTCCTCAACGCCCTCTCACTCGAGCTGCTCGAGGAGCTCCGTCATGAGTTTGAAGATGCGGCTCAGAACCCGGAGGTGCGCGCTGTGTTGTTCTCCGGCAGCGGGCGTGGGTTCTGTGCTGGTGCTGACCTCACTTCAACGCGTATCGGTGGCGATGTCGGAGAAGTAATCGAGCGGTATTACAATCCGGTGGTCCGCGCGATCGTCGGCATGCCCAAACCCGTTCTCGCCGCTGTCAACGGAGTGGCTTCTGGAGCCGGTTTGAGCTTGGCGCTGGCCTGCGATATGCGCCTACTGTCGAGCAGCGCAGTTCTTACACTCGGATTTACCGGTATCGGTTTGGTGATGGATGCGGGCTGTAGCTACTTTTTGCCGCGTTTGATCGGCCGTGGACGAGCCTTCGAGCTGGCGTATTCAGGGCGGCGGATCGAAGCCGAAGAGGCGAAGCACCTCGGCCTCGGTGAGGTGGTGCTCGAGGCGGATTCGTTCTCCGACGATGCCTGGGCGTATACCCGACGCGTAGCCATGGGACCGACTCTTAGCTTTGCCTCGGTCAAGGAGCAGCTGAACCGAGCCGAAGACAACGATTTCGAGGTGCAGTTGGCGCTGGAGGTGAAGCTCCAGCGCCGCGCTGTGGCCAGTGAGGATGCTCGGGAAGGGATGGCGGCTTTCTTGGAGAAACGTCTCCCCAAGTTTTGCGGAAAGTGACGCGTACTGCACGGAAAGGTTGATACGTGGCCGATATCCTGTTCGTGAACGGTTTAGTGCTTACACAAGAAGATCATACCCCCGAGGCTCAGGCTCTGGCATTGCGCCAGGGCCGCATTGTTGCGGTGGGAGCGAGTGCCGAGCTGCGGAGGTTGGCGGGCGCTCAAACGAAAGTCATCGATCTCGATGGAAGGTGTTTGCTCCCTGGGTTTCACGATAGTCATGTTCACCTCGGGCAGTACGGTTTTGAGCTCAGCCAGGTCGAATTGGACGGCACTGCGACCATGGAAGAGGGTCTGGCGCGTGTCGCCGAGCGCGCAGCGCAACTCCCCAAAGGGCAGTGGTTGCTCGGTTCCGGGTTTGCGCTTCAGCGGTGGGGACGAACGAGCGTGAGCAAGACCGACCTCGATGCGGTGAGCAGGGACCACCCCATGTTATTGACTTCCCAGGATCATCACAGCTCCTGGGCGAACACGCTCGCGCTCGAGAAGGCTGAGGTCAACCGTCTTACCCGTGACCCTCCGAACGGTCGGCTGGTCCGGGATGCCTCAGGTGAGCCGACGGGTCTTTTGCTAGAACACGCGACCGCACTCGTCCGCCGTGCGATTCCCAAACCGAGTAGAGATGAGATTCGGGCAGCGCTGCGGCAGGCGGGGGAGCGTTTGGCCTCCTACGGTATCACCACGGTTCATCATATGGCGTACGAGCCGGCCGATAACTGGCGGGAGATGGCCAGTCTCGCCTCCGAGGCAACCTTTCCACTGCGGCTTTGGGCTTGTATTCCCCAAGAAGAGCTCGAGCATGCCCTCGCATTGGGGTTGGCTACGGGTCAGGGGGGAGAGCACTTCGCGGTTGGAGGTGCGAAGTTTTTTACTGATGGCGCCCTCGGGAGCGGCACGGCCTGGATGCTGGAACCCTATGCGAATAGCGCCAACTATGGCATGGAGGTACACGGTCCAGAGGTGCTACGGGCCCGGTTCCCCTTGGCGATCGAGGCCGGCCTGGTTCCGGTTACGCATGCAATCGGAGACGCTGCAAACCGCTCTGTTCTCGACGCGCTTGAAGCGACTCGCTCACTTTGGCAAGGGGTCGGTATGCGTCCGCGCATCGAACATGCCCAGCATGTGTCCCGAGACGATATCGCTCGATTTGGTGACTTGGGACTGATCGCTTCGATGCAGCCGGTACACCTGACTTTCGACATGGATGTGATCCGTAATGCCCTTCCCGGCCGTGCCTCACGCGCCTACGCCATGAGAAGCCTCAGTGATGCTGGAGCTCTCTTGGCATTCGGCTCGGACACGCCGGTGGCCTCACCGGATGTGGTCGTCGGATTGAAAGCTGCTTGTCACCGCGCGAATAGCCAGGGGGAGGTCTTGACACCTGCAGAGCGATTGTCGCCAAAGGAGGCACTGGCGGCCTACACGCGGGATGCTGCTGCGGCGATCGGATGGGAGCACCGTTCTGGTCGGCTCAGGCCGGGCTTCGATGCCGATTTGGTGATCGTCTCTCACGATCCACGGGAGAGCTTGGACGGTTTGGAAGTGCTTTCGACCATGAAGGCTGGCCGGTGGACGTATCGTGGCGCCTTTCAGCCAGAGGCGTAGAGCATGAGTTCACGTACCCGGCCTCGACTGCTCCGCGAGGCGAGGAAGTGACAGGTTTCAGCCACCTGTTCGAGAGAGATCCAACCGCTGGGATCGGCGTTCGGCATCGCTTTGCGGTTGGCGGGCGTATCGGCGGTGCCCATTAGGTAGAGGATGCTGACCCCGAGGCCGAGCGGCTCGACTTCAGCTGCCACAGACTTGAGGTAGCTCGTCACTGCCCCTTTGGAAGCTGCGTAGCTCGGCATACGAGCTCCTCCTGAAACGGCTGGACCCGCTGAGACCCCGAGGATAAAGCCCTCTTTCTGCTCGATCATGCTGGGGAGGATGGCTGTCGTGGTGTTGAAGAGCGTTTTTAAATTGATATCGAGCTGCTGATCTAGATCTTGTAGCGTCGCCTGAGATGCGCTCTGCATGGAAAAACCACCAGCGATGTTGAGTAGGGCGTCGATTCGACCGTGGGTGTCGAGCACCTGTTGCACGGCAGCGCCTACTTCGTCTGCATCGATAAGGTTCGCTGCCAAGACCAGTGCGTCAGGGTGTCGTTTCCTCAGCCTCTCGACTCCCCGCCCACGATCGAAGAGGGCCAGCTGCCACTGCTGCGCGTCGAAGGTTGCTGCGATGGCCCCTGCCAGAGCACCACCCGCGCCTGTAATCACAACGGTCTTCTCTCGGCTCATGCTGACCTCCTCTGGGGAGTTTACCCCGAAGTCCAGATCCTGGCGTATTGTCGGTATGGAGCCGATGCGTTACGCTATAGTCTATGAGCGTCACGATCACACCGAATCTCGATCTCATGTTGAACCGTGCGAGGGTGGCGAGCCGACAGGTGGCTCGTTGTGACCGGGTGGCTGCATTGCAGGCGATCGCCGATGCACTTCTTACGCATCGGGTCGAGATCCTTGCGGGCAACGCTCGCGATGTGGAGTCCGAGAGGCGCAGGGGAACCCCGGCTTCGCTTGTAGACCGTCTCGCCTTATCGGAGAGCCGTCTTGAGGGTATTTCCGAGGCGGTGCATCAAGTGGCCTTGTTGCCCGATCCTCTCCATCGAATCTTGGACGGTTGGCAAACGGAAGCTGGTCTGAGCGTGCGCAAGGTGACCGTGCCTTTCGGCGTGATCGGCATGATCTACGAGTCGCGCCCCAACGTTACGGTCGACGCTGCTGTGTTGGCGCTCAAAGCGGGGAGCGCCGCCGTGCTCAGAGGCTCGTCAAATGCCCTTGAGAGCAATCGAGTGATCGTTCGTATCATGCGTGAGGCGTTGCAGTCTGTGGATGTTCCGGCCGACGCAGTCCAGCTCATCGATTCACCGGATCGCTCGCTCGTTACGGCGCTCTTGGCGGCACGGGGTCGGGTCGATCTTGTGATTCCACGTGGAGGCTCTTCGCTGATCAACCACGTCGTCGAGACCGCCAAGGTCCCTGTCATCGAAACAGGTGTAGGAAACTGCCACGTGTTTGTCGATCGGTCGGCTGATCTTGCCAAGGCACATTCGATAGCTATCAACGCCAAAGTACAGCGCCCCGGCGTATGTAACGCTGCTGAAACGCTCCTCGTACACGAGCAGGTGGCTACCGAGTTCCTACCCGGTACCATCGAAGTCCTCCACGAGCACGGGGTCGAGGTACGGGGATGTGAGTTGACGAGAGACCTCGTTCCCGGTGTCGCCCCTGCCGATGAAGCCGATTGGGCAGAGGAGTATCTCGACCTCAAGCTAGCTGTCAAGGTCGTTGCGAGCCTCGAAGAAGCGATCGAGCACATCACGCGCTACGGCACCATGCATAGCGAGGCCATTGTTACAGAAGACCGGAAGAGTGCGGTCCGCTTTCAAGAGGGAGTGGATGCAGCGGCTGTTTTTGTCAATGCTTCGACGCGTTTTACCGATGGATTCGAGTTCGGTTTCGGAGCCGAGATCGGCATCAGCACCCAGAAGCTGCACGCTCGAGGTCCTATGGGCCTTTCGGAGATCGTTACCTATAAATACCTGATCGATGGAGATGGTCAGATTCGCGGTGCTTGATCGCGTCTTATCGGTTTGGCGTTCGGGACCTTGCCAGAAAGAGCTCTGCTCTCTGTCCCGAAAGCGATCGGAGTGATCGCTGGGGATTGGACCTTTTGACTCGCTGATGTATCGATAGATGCTACCCGCCTTCTATACCATAAAAGCTGCGTCTGTGACGTTGAAAATTGATTGACCCCAACTCGCTGGGATGGGTATAATAACCTGTTTGGGCCCGCGGGACTCTCCCTGATCGATGGGCCCCTTTTCGAACAGGCTGGAGGAGGGATTTTGACGACTTACTCAGCTGAAAACATCAAGATTCTCAAGGGGCTCGAAGGGGTGCGTAAGCGCCCGGCTATGTATGTTCAGGGCGGCACTGGGATCGATGGGTACCATCAGCTTCTCACCGAGATCATCGACAACGCGATCGACGAGTCGTTGGCCGGTTACGCAGACACGGTCGAAGTGGTGTTGAACCCCGACGGCTCCGCCTCGGTTTCAGATAACGGTCGTGGGATCCCCGTGGAGATGATGAAAAAAGAGGGGCGGCCTGCGATCGAGGTGATCTTTACCGAACTGCATGCCGGGGGGAAGTTTGACTCAGACGCATACAAGGTGTCTGGTGGGCTCCACGGGGTCGGTAGTTCGGTGGTGAACGCACTCTCCACATTTCTCGAGGCGGAAGTGTGCAGGGGCGGGAAAGTGTACCGTATTCGATTCGACCTGGGCGACGTCACCTTCCCTGTTCAGCAGGTCGGCACCTGCAAGAAAGGTAGAAACGCGTCTAAAGTTAGCTTTAAACCGGACCCTGGCATCTTTCAAGGGGTACAGGGTTTCGACTACCAGCGTATCAGGCATCGCCTCAAGGAGCTCGCCTACCTGACGGGTGGAGTAAAGATTAAGCTGGTCGATCAGCGCGTCAAGGAGACGCGTTCCGAGAACTTTCGGGAAGAGGGGGGGGTAGCTGCATTCGCTGCAAACCTGGCGGGTGAGAGCAAGCGGGTTTACGATACCCCGATCCTGATCAGGGGCAAGGTCGCTGTCGATGTTCAAGGGAAGGCTGAAGAGATCGAGGTGGAGGTCGGCCTGCTGCACACATCGAGTTACGGTCAGACGGTTCTGAGCTACGCCAACATGATCACCAATCGTGATGGTGGTACCCATCTCACCGGTTTCAAGACCGCCTACACGCGTGTGCTCAACAACTATGCCAAAGCCAAAAACCTCATCAAGAAGGGAGACCCTTCGCCGACGGGTGAGGACTTCCTAGAGGGCCTCTGTTGCGTGATCTCGGTCAAACTTTCAGAGCCACAGTTCGAGTCGCAGGCTAAGGTGAAGTTGCTGAACCCTGAGGCACAGAGTGCTGTGCAATCGGTTGTCTATGAAAAGTTGGCCGAGGTACTTGAAGAAAACCCGAAGATCGGTAAGTCTGTCATCGAGAAAGCCGCCAATGCTGCCAAAGCGCGCGAAGCCGCCCGCAAGGCGAGAGATTTGGTGCGTCGCGCCAACCCGCTCGAAAACGATGAGCTTCCTGGCAAGCTCGCTGACTGCCAATCCCAAGACCCCAGTCTCAGCGAGATCTACATCGTCGAAGGAGATTCTGCTGGCGGCAGTGCCAAGCAGGGGCGTGAGCGTCGCTTCCAGGCTATTTTGCCGTTGCGGGGCAAGATCCTTAATGTGGAAAAGGCGAACATCGGCAAGATCCTTAAGAATGCTGAGATCCGGGCAATGATCGCTGCTATCGGAGCGGGAATGCAAGGGACCGGTGACGACCAGCACTTTAGCCTCGAAGACGTGCGCTACCACCGGATCATCATCATGACCGATGCTGACGTCGACGGAAGTCACATTCGCACCCTTCTGTTGACGTTCTTCTACCGCTATATGCGCCCCATTATCGATGCGGGTTATCTCTATATCGCCCAGCCCCCTCTGTATGGCGTACGCTTTGGACGCGCGAAGGAACTGATCTACGTCTATTCAGACGAAGAGCTCCAGCAGCTATTACGGCAACATCGCGGCCGCAAGTACGAAATACAGCGTTTCAAAGGGCTCGGCGAAATGAATGCGGAGCAGCTTTGGGAGACCACCATGAACCCAGAAACGAGGGTGTTAAGACGTGTCACCATTGAGGATGCTTTCGATGCAAGCGACACATTTGAACGCCTGATGGGCTCTGAAGTCCTGCCGCGTCGTGAGTTTATCGAGGACAACGCTCACCTGGCGAATATCGAAGTGTAGCCCGGCTTCCGGCTGCCGTAGCCAGAAGTCAAGAGATCACCTCAGGGTTGAGCAGGTGTGCTACCTTTTTATGCTGCAATACCGCGAGAACCGCTTCGCTGCAGAGACGTGCCATGGCGGTTCTCGCCTCGGTCGTTGCCGATCCCAAATGGGGCAGCATCACCACATTGGGAAGGTGCGCAAGACCTTGAGTGATCTCGGGTTCTCGTTCGAATACATCGAGTCCAGCCCCCCAAATCTGCTTCTGGAGCAGCGCTTCTAAGAGGGCCTGTTCATCGATGATGGCGCCGCGCGCCGTGTTGATGATGACGGCGCTCTCTTTCATGCGCTTCAATTCGGGGGCGCCGATCAGATGGTGGGTAGCTTCGGAAAGAGGGCAGTGAAGGCTCACAAAATCGCTCTGCTCGAGCAGCGAGGGTAGCTCTGCGAACCGCACATCCATACGGCTCTCTGCCTCTGGGTTAGGGCGGCGGTTGTGGTAGAGCACGTTCATCGCAAAACCCTGGGCGCGTTTTGCGAGCGCCGTTCCGATTCTCCCCATCCCGATGATGCCCAAGGTGGCTCCGCTGACATCGCGCCCGAGGAGTTGCATCGGTTCCCAGCCGCTCCAACTACCCGATTCTGCAAGAGACTGACCCTCTCGAAATCTTCTGGATACCGCCAGCATAAGCGCCATCGCCAAGTCTGCAGTCGCGTTCGTTAGGACATCGGGTGTATTGCTCACTGCCACTCCGGCCTCGCTGCAGGCGGCAAGGTCGATGTTATCGAACCCAACAGCGTAGTTGGCAACGATGCGAAGATGGTCTCCTGCAGCGGCAAGGAACTCGCGGTCTACTCGATCGCTCAAGATGGTTATGACGCCGCTACAACCTTCGATACGCTGTAGCAACTCTTGCCGCGGAATCGCATCATCTCTCTGCCGGATGTCGACTACGAGATCGGGTGCGGCCAAAAGACCGCGGACACCCGCTTCGGGCAGACGGCGGGTCACAAAGACTCTTCGCACTCCGCTTCCTCTCTACAGCAACAAAACCGGTGAGGCCGAGATGCCGCCGGACGTGTCAGGGCAGATTGAGTGCCTGGCGCTTCTCCAACACGTCCATCATCCCGAGATCGAGCCCCCGAAGCGCCGCCAGCTCCTCCGCACGGTAAGGAGAATAATCGTCGGGTAGGAGTTGATCGTTCCCCCACGCGTTCAATATGTAGTTGAGGACGGCTGCGATCTCTTCATCGCTTAGCTGTGGCCATTGTGGCATCAACCCGGTATAACTCTGCCCCGAAACTTCTATGGTTCCTTGCAGACCGTACAGAATGGTAAGGGGAAGCTGATCGCGGTCTGCCCGATACAGGGATGGGGCGTGACCGGCGAGTGGTGGGAAGACACCGGGTAACCCCTGTCCTTCAGCTTGATGGCAAGCCAAGCAGTTTGCGTAGACGGTCTCGCCATCAACCGCTGCTGTTGTCTCTACAGACGGCTCCGACGTATCGGCTTGGGGATCTTCTGTAAAAGGCGCACTCACCCCTCGCTCTGCTACCAATTCCATCGCGCGACGAATATCGATGCGAACTCGCCCATCTTCGAGTTGTTCGTATCCATCGAGTAGTTCTGTTGCGTGCGCGATAGTTGTCTGGAATTGCTGTTGATCGACCGTTATCAAGCGACCTTGCGGCCTGAATGAGATCATCAACAGAATAAGGGTCAAGACGAGGATTGCCAGAGTCGTAAGACCGATAAACATCAAGCGAACCTGTTCGGTCGTAAAGATGTACTGGCGGGTCGGTTCAGGCATGCTCCGCCCCCTTTAAACGTGGGTCTTGGAGCGGCAAGATAGGACGTGAGCTCAGCGAGCGCGAAAAGACTGCCAACCAGATACCACCGATACCGACAAGCAGGAGGATATCGAGAAGCGTAAGTTGGAAACCAGATCTTTCGAAGTTGGGGATGATGAACCAGAAAAGGTTGGTGAGCTGGACAAAAATAGCCCATATAGCTACCAGTACGAGCGCGCGACGTTTGCGCTTCACCCACCTCGAGAAGAGGATGAGGAACGGGGCGAAAAAGCCGAAAAAGAGCAGAAACAGACCCATGCCCGTCCACAGGGTGCTGTCGAAGCGCACCGTATACCACGTGGCTGTTTCCACCACGTTGTTGGACCATAGAATGATGAGCTGACCGATGCTGATATAGGCCCAGAACATCGTGAACGCCATTAAAAAGTTCCCCAGGTCCTGAAGGCGTTTGGAGGTGAGCAGCTTATCGATCGATCGGTCCCTCGATGCCAAGACCACCATGACACCGATAATGAATGATATGGCCGAGATGGCTTGGCTGATCATGAAGATGGCGCCGTAGATACCAGACCACCATTCTGGGGTGAGCGACATGCCCCAATCGACGGCGGCGAATGTCATAGTGAGCACATACACTACGATCCACGGTCCGCTGATCCGCCTCAGCCGATAGGCGATCTTTCCGCTTTCACTTTCGCTCCGATCCTGCTTGGCCGATTGATGCAGGTAAAAGAAAGCAGCAAAGCTCCAAAGGCCAAAATAGATGATCGAGCGGAGGATGAAAAAGGGAACGTTCAGGTAATCTGTTTTGGCGTTTACGAGGGGGTGCTTGGCCACAAAGTCGGCATTGGTCCAATCGTAGAGCAGATTCAGACCGAAGAGCAGAGGGATAAAAAAGAGCGCCATGACGGGTAGCACAGCCACCCCTGCTTCGAGTGGCCTGCGGATCAGAGCACCCCAGGAGCCCCCTGCGAGATGCTGGGCAAACAGTAAGACCAAGCAGCCCAGGGCCAGGCCCAACCAAAACAGAAAGGCGTACAGGTAGGATTGGAAAAACAGCCCTTCCGGACTGAGAAACCCAGCGATCACGGCCGCGGCCAATCCGACGACACCGACGGTCAGGGCCGTCGCTTGGAAGCGGCCTAACTGTAACGTTGACGGAGTGTCTTGCATTAGCGAATTGCCCCCTGTGACTGTAGGAGTTCCAGGCGTATGTCCTCGGGTACGTCCTCGAGCGTCGCGTACTGGCTGAGCTGTAACGCGCGAATGTATGCTGCGATGGCCCAACGGTCTTCGGGTGGGATTCGAGAGGCGTAGCTGAGCATGCGCCCGAAGCCGTTTGTCATCGCATTGTAAAAATACCCGACCGTTGCGTCGCGCAGTCTCTGGTCGTGAAATGACGTGGGTGAAGGGAAGCCCCGTTGCACAATCATTCCCTGACCGTCGCCAGAGTAGTTATGACACGGAGAACAGTAGATATTGTAGCGCTCCTGACCACGCTGCAACAGTCCGAGACTCACCGGTATGGGTAGTTCGGAGAGGAGCCCATTCTCGTCTTGACCGCTGACGTAGGTGGCGTCGATCGACCCACGCTGACGGGAGACGGTCCCCTCGACGAGCGGCCTTGCAGAGCTGCCGTCGCTGAAGTAGGGACTCGCTTCGTAGAGCTCCGCTTTGGGTTGGTCGAACATGTTGCGACCACACGCACTCAAGGCCAAGGTGAGAAAGATGATGCCGCAGCTACTTGCGATGTTGCGCCATGTTGTCGACCGCTCTCTTCTCACCTCAGAGCTCAACTTCCGATACTTGGTTGGGCATTTGATCCTCTAAAAACTGTTTGGTTCTTTCCAGGTCGAAGTTCTGGTCGGCAGTTTCGATGCACAAAAAGAACTTGTCGCGTGAGGCGTGTTCGAAGTTCGGCGTATTGAAGATCGAATGATAAGGTTTTGGTAAGCCGTTCCGTGCCAACATGAAAAGTCCTGCTGTAAAGGCCGAAACCAGAACGGCACACTCAAACGTGATTACGATGAAGTTGGGCCAACTATTCAGCGGTTTACCACCGATATTCAACGGATAGTACTGCACGTTGGAGAACCACTGCATGAAAAAGCCCCCCAACGCGCCGAGCGTGCCCATGAAGAGCACCACCCAGCCGAGACGGGTCGGTTGATGCCCGAGTGCTTCGTCGAGTCCCTCTACTGCATAAGGGGTATAGGCCTCGATCTTCTTGTACCCTGTCTCGCGAGCCCGGTTGGCGGCCGCCAAGATCTCTTCGGGCGTATTGAATTCTGCTGCCAGCCCGAAAAGCTCGCTACCGGCCAGATCTGCACGTAGAGTCGAAGCCTCGCTCATGCGCCGGCCTCCCCGGTTTTTCCTTCTTGGAAGAAGTCTGCTCGAATATCTTCGAGATAGTCGCTCCCGTGATGCGCATCGTGGTGCACCAGCTCTTTAACCTCCGTTCCCGAGATGGACGGGAGGAGTCTGATAAAGAGGAAGAAGAGCGTCGCGAATAATCCGAGCGAACCTAGGTACAAAGACCAATCCCAGAAGGTGGCTTTGTAGTCGGCCCACGATGACGGTAAGAAATCTTTGGTTAGCGTAATCGCAACGATCACGAAGCGCTCGAGCCACATACCGATCGAAACGATGATCGAGATCACGAAGAGCCAGAAGGGACTCTGTCGAACGCTCCTAAGCCACAGGGGTTGGATCGCCAACCCGTTGCAGGCGATAAGCAACCAAAAAGCCCACCAATGGTCGTTGCCGAAGACGCGGTTGAAGGCCATATACCGTTCAAACTCGACCCCGCTGTACCAGGCCATGAAGAGTTCGACGGTATAGCCGTAGAGGACGACCATACCTGTCCCCAGCATGAGTTTCCCGCAGTTATCGAGGTGCCTCAAGGTGATGAGATGTTCGAGTCCGAACGCTTTACGGAGAGGGACCGCCAAAATAATCACCATGGCAAATCCGGCGAATACCGCTCCGGCGACGAAGTAAGGGGGCATGACGGTGTTATTCCATCCTGGAACTTGCGAAACAGCGAAGTCCAAGGCGATGGTGCTGTGCACTGATAAGACGAGTGGGAACGAAAGTGCGGCCAAGAGCAGGTAGGCGCGTTGGTAGCGTTGCCAGGCTTTGGCTGACCCGTTCCACCCCAGGCAGAGGGTTCCGTATAAGAGGCGTTGAAAGCTGCTGGCGGCACGGTCTCGTAAGGAGGCGAGATCTGGGATGAGGCCGATGTACCAAAACAGCACGGACACGCTACCGTAGGTCGAGATCGCGAAGAGATCCCAGTCGAGCGGGCTCCGGAACTGCGGGAAAAGTCCGAGGGTGTTGGGGTAGGGGGCGAGCCAGTAGAATACCCAAGGCCGGCCGAGGTGGAGGATAGGGTAGAGCCCTGCACAGACCACGGCGAAGATCGTCATCGCCTCTGCAAAGCGGTTGATCGAGGTGCGCCAGGGCTGTCGAAACAGCAAGAGGATGGCTGAGATGAGGGTCCCTGCGTGACCGATGCCGATCCACCACACGAAATTGATGATCGGGAACCCCCACGCCACGGGTACGTTATTGCCCCATACGCCGGTCCCCTTGGTGATGAGGTAGATGATCGAGGTGAGGTAGACACCGAGGAACGTCATTGCGATGGCGAAGCCTACCCACCACCACCTCGGCGTCTTTAGGGGGCCGGCGAGTACGGGATCGTTGATGACATCATCGATCGCCCCGTATTGCTCACCCTTACCGATGACGCGGTCGATCTCCACGACTGCTCTCGCTGTCTTTTTAGAGGAGACTGCCATCAATGCACCCCCGCTTCTTCGCTCACAAGCGCCGGATTGGGGTTCTTGACCTTGGCGAGGTAGGTTGTGCGTGGCACGGTGTTGAGTTCCTCCAAAAGCGCGTAGTTGAGTGGTGAGGCCTTGGTGCTGACTACTCGACTCGATGGATCGTTGATATCTCCAAAGACGATCGCTTCGGTGGGGCAGGCGGCCTGACAGGCCGTGACAACCTCTCCATCGCGAATCTGGCGGTCTTGCCGATTGGCCTCGATCCTGGCAGCCGAAATGCGCTGTGTGCAGTAGGTGCACTTTTCCATTACGCCGCGGCTGCGTACGGTCACATCGGGGTTGTTGGCCAAAGAGAGTTCGGTGGCCGTGTTCGAAAGCTCTGCATACTGCAAGAAATTGAAGCGCCGAACTTTGTAGGGGCAGTTATTTGAACAGTACCGGGTGCCGACACAGCGGTTATAGACCATGACGTTGAGTCCTTCGTGGTCATGAACGGTGGCGCCGACCGGACAGACTGGTTCGCACGGTGCTTTCTCACACTGCATACAGGTCAACGGTTGTTGGAAGAGCTCAGGATTATCGAGGTCGCCCCGATAGTAGTTGTCGACGCGAATCCAATGCATCTCGCGGCCAACGGCCACCTGATCTTTGCCCACGATCGGGATATTATTCTCGGCCTGACAGGCGCTGACACAGGCGTTGCAGCCGGTACACACGGTCATGTCGATGACCATCCCCCAGGCGTAGGAGTCATACTCAAACGGCGGATAGAGATCTGCTTGGAAGTGTTCCACGGGGTGAACGAATTCCGGATGTTCCGGGTGGGCCCGAAATTCGTCGAGGGTGCCGCTACGTATGATGTGGCGTCTCTCACCGGTACCATCGAGCGCGTGGTGAACTTGGGTCGAAACGAGCTGATAACGGGTCCCGGTTCTGGCAACCTCCACCGGTGCGGTCGAAGCGCGGTCGAGGGTGCGTAGGGCGTATGCGTTGAAGCCGATACCCGTTCCGATTCTGCCCGCCTCCTTGCGTCCGTAGCCGAGGTGAGTGGTGATCACACCTTTGGCTTGACCGGGTAAGACCCACACCGGGGCATCGACGCTATTTCCATCGACAGAGAGGGTGATGACGTCGTTATTTCGTACGCCGAGCTCCTCAGCCGTTGCGGGCGCGATCAAGGCGGCATTGTCCCAGGTGAGTTTGGAAAACGGATTCGGGAGTTCCTGCAGCCAGCCATTATTGGCAAAGCGGCCATCCCCCACACCTGGATCTGGGCGAAAGAGGACAACCAGACCCTCAGAAGGGAGTTCGACCGTGAAGCTCTTTAACGCGAGGTCGCGCGTGCCCGATTCACTCGAGGCGACCACTCCCCGATAGACGGTTTCTCGCCAGAAGTCATCGAAGTTCCCTTCGACACGTCCGCGCCAATAGCCGCGCAAAATGTCGTAGGCGCTTGCCTCGGGGTCGCCTCGCAGTGTGGCGAGAATCTCGAGTTCCGACTTGCCACCGTAAAACGGTGAGATGAGCGGTTGCATGATGGTGGTCGTACCATCGAAGGCCCGGGCGTCCCCCCAGGTTTCGAGGGTGTGCGCTTGTGGTACATGCCAATTCGTTGCGATGCCGGTTTCGTCTCGGTAGAGGCCGAGGTGGACGCTCAACGGCACGTTGGCGAGCGCGGACTCGAAATCGAGGTCGGCAGGGGCGGTATAGACGGGATTGCCGCCTAGGATAAGCAGTACTTCGACGTCGCCGGCTCGCATTGCGAGCACAAGTTCGGCCAGGGACGACCTGTGGTTGACGGGTTGCGCCTCGACCGGTTCCAAATAGGTTACGGTCGAGCCCACATTTTCGAGGGCGTCGTTCATGGCGTGTGCGAGGGCGTGCACCTCAGGAGGCTGACTGTCGCCCGCGATGACGAGGCACGAGCCACGGTTCTCCTCGAGGTCTTTGACGAGCTCTTCGATGAAGTGCTCGTCCAGGATTTCCGGTTGCTCGCCGGCCGGGACGTCGACACCGAGTTCGTGAGCGACACTGGAGGCGAAGTGAACGATCTCGGATGGGCTGAGTGGAACGCGGTGATCGGCGAGCGAGCCGGTAGGGCTCGGCGTGCTTTCCACCAGGTAGAGCCGATTCATGTTGTCCTCGGCATGGCGTACGCGTCGTTTTCTGGCGAAATCTTTGGCGTGACGAAGCCTTCCGGGACCGCTGTTGGTGAAGTCGGCCTCGAGCGACAGAATCACGTCGGCTCGGTCGAAATGATAACGAGGCGTTACCGCTTCGCCAAAGGCTAGCTGGGCCCCCTCGAGCGCCGCGTCTCCGTGTGTGGGATCGTACTGATGCCAGCGGGCGTCGGGATACTGCACCAAAAGATCGCTGAGTTGCTTGGCCAAGGTTGGGGAGGTGACCGTTTCGGTCAGGATCCGCAGCCCAGTGCCGCGCTCAAGCCCTGCCAAGGTAGTAGCGAGCGTGGTGGCCAGTTCCTGCCAAGAACGCACCTGACCGCCTTCGGAAATGAACTGAGAGCGGTCAGGGTCGTAGAGGGAAAGCACGGTCGCTTGCGTCTGTGCGTGAGTCGCCCCCAAGCTGGCCGGGTGGTCGGGGTTCCCTTCGACCTTGGTCGGACGGCCCTGATGGCTCTCGACCAAAAGCCCCTCGGCAAAGCCCCCCTCTGTTGTGGCGCTCGCAAATAGTAGGGGTGTGCCAGGAATGATCTCTTCTGGAGCCCTGACGTAAGGGACAATCTTCTCATTGGGCGTGGGCGGCCTTGCGCAAGCCGAAAGCCCAGCGAGAGCGAGCGAAGCACCGAGGATCTTTAAGAAACCCCGCCGATCCAGCGCACCCTCCAAGGGCGCAGCGTGGCGAGGAAACTCTTGGTGCAGAAAGGTCTTGAACTCCTCGGTATCAGCGAGTTCCTCGAGGCCACGCCAGTAATCTTGACCTTTGAGGCCCTCGAGCCGTTTGCGGATAGAGTGAAGATCTAAATGAGTTTCGTTCATCTGTGACATGTCGAACACTGAGGGAGCTTCTCTGTATTGATGTGATAGGTCTCGACCAACTCGTGCCCGAGCGCGAGCTGATCGGCTGGCGGCTCATACGCCAAATTAAAGACCTCACTACGCGGGCGAAGGAACTTTTCAGGGGCGCGGTGACATTCGAGGCACCAGCCCATGCTCATCTCTTCTGCTTTCCAGATACCATCCATCTGATCGACTCGTCCGTGGCAGCTGCTACATCCGACGCCCGAGCCGATATGGGCACTGTGGTTGAAATAGACGAAATCGGCCAAGTCGTGCACGCGGTTCCATCGAATGGGCATTTCATTCTCCCAGCTGGCGTAAACGCCGGCCAACTGTGGCGTGCCGACGCGGATCTGAGAGTGGCACGTCATACACGTTTCTGTCGGGGGGATATTGGCAGCAGCGGCCACTTCTACCGACGAGTGACAGTAGCGGCAATCGATGCCCAATTCGCCGGCGTGGAGGCTGTGCTGAAATGCGATCGGTTGCTCGACCGGTACCCTCACGCGATTGTTGGTAGTGCGTGCAAAAACGGTTAGTGAGACGGCGAGCAGTACAACGAAGAGGATGCCGCCATACACCGTCCATCTGGCAAAGGCATTGGCGTTAGGTGGAAAATACTGAGGCATAAGCGATTCTCAGCCGGAGTGGCTATGAAAAAGCTCCTTCCCTGACCGGCATGCTTGCCGATCGGAGGTGAAGGGGCTCGGCGTCATAAGAACAGGTAAGGGGTACAGATCAACCTCCTCAATCGCTGCATATAGCGAAAGCACAAGAGACACGGTGTGGGTGTTTCCCGAACACCCTACAATCCAACGGCTAATGTAACATACCCGGCCGGAAAGGGGATAGCAGAAAGCGCGGCTCCAAGATGGTGGTGAAACTCAGAGCTGAATCATCGTCGCTCGGTTCATTAGTGGCTAGAGGCACGAAGATCGATTGGGTGGAGCTTGAGGCAGTGGATGATCCTTTTTGAACAACCGTTCTTTATTTTTACTGCATGGCTTGAGGAGTTCTACTTCGCGTTGATGCTTCAGTACCACGATGAAACAGTGGGTGATCGTAAATGTGATCTTGTTTTCCCGGCGAAAGGTGATGCCGCCTGTATCTTTCGGAATTCGAGTCGCCTTTGTCCTGCTTACTACATAAATGTATCGCCTTGGACCGTATTTCCAAGACGATTCTGAAGATGCCTCGACGGAATTTCGACCTGAACCGCCCTAATCTGTGGTGGAGCCTGCCGGATTTGAACCGGCGACCTCTCGCTTGCAAGGCGAGCGCTCTCCCAGCTGAGCTAAGGCCCCACGCCCGGTCAAGAGCACGAAAAAGCGCAGTGAATAATACTAAGGACAGCTACCGACTGTCAAGCAACGGTGTGAGGGCGGGCTTGGCAAAGATCATACGCCCCATGTTTGTCTGCAGATTGCTGGTGACGATCGTATCGACGGTTTTGCCGACGTGCTCAGAGGCGTCTTCGATGACAACCATGGTGCCATCTTCGAGGTAAGCGAGACCTTGACCGGGTTCTCTACCCTTTCTCACGATATGGAGGGACAGGTGTTCGCCTGGGAGGTACATCGCCTTGATGGCGTTGGCTAGCTGATTTACGTTTAAGACCCTTACCCCCTGAAGTGCGGCAACGCGGTTCAGATTGTAATCGGTGGTGATGAGGTCGGCTCCTCTCGATTGGCAGAGTTTGATGAGTTTTTCATCGACTGTTTTCACCTCTTCAGGATCGTCTTGGATGAGTTCGGTCTGTGATGTGTGATGTTGGACCAGCTTATCGAGCATTTCGAGACCACGACGGCCGCGGCGTCGGCGAAGGGGGTCTTCCGAATCAGCGATCTTCTGCAACTCGATCAATACAAAATTGGGAATGATGATGAGGCCGTCAAGGAAGTTTGCCTCTATGATATCGACCAAACGTCCATCGATTATGGCTGAGGTGTCGATGATTCTTCCTGCTCCTGTCGTGACGTCTGGATGCTGTTCTTCGGAACGTACTGTCTGGCTACGCGAGAATCGGAACAGGTCCTGGTTGCTCACGAAGAACCAAGAGGAAGCGCTGGTCAGGCTAAAGGCGATCAGTAACGACCAATACCAAGTGAACCCGGGTACGGTGGCGAGAACGTTGTTGAGCAATACTGTGAGGACCAGTGCGACTGTCGCTCCTGTGCCTGCAGCCAATATGGTCTCCGGCGCTACCTGGATCACAATGCCGAGTAGCTTTTTCCAGGCTGAATCGAGCTTTCTTGCCAGGGGGGGGCTGATGAGGTAGCCGACAAGAGACCCGACAAGGGTCAGGTAGAGAAAATTGTTGGGACCGCTGAGCAGCGCCCTCGCTACCAGGTAGCTCGCCAGTAAGAAGCCTCCTGTGCCTGCGGTTGCACTGAGTAGAATGCGGGCGATCGTGTAGATGATCGAGTTGGTTTTTCTTTCGTTCATCTCTCCTCCCAGACAAGGCGGAGCGCCTCGGAAAGGGAAGAGGCACCTGTAATGGTGCTGTTCTTTGGTCCGATTACCCGTTTAAAACCCGAACGAAAGGCTTCTTGTGCCCGCCTCTCCAGTTGTGATGCCGTTCGTAGTTCACCAGCGAGACCGATCTCTCCAACGGCTGCGGTGTGGTCGGGAACGGGTTTGTTGGTCACCGCAGAATAGACGGCCACGGCGACAGCCAAATCGGTGCCCGGATCGGTCAGCCGGAGCCCACCGGCGACGTTCACATAGACGTCTAGGTCGGCCAGCGGCAGCTCCAGGCGACGCTCCAACACGGCGAGAACTACGTCCACTCGGCGTTGATCGAGTCCTTGAACAACGCGACGTGGCGATACATAGGGAGATTTGGACGCCAAAGCCTGGACCTCGAGCAGTAGAGGGCGCTGTCCCTCCAACGCTGCGACGACCACTGAGCCAGGAACTCCGGCAGGACGTTCAGCCAAGAAGACTTCTGAGGGGTTCTCGAGCGCTACCATTCCTCGCTGCGTCATTTCGAATACGCCCACTTCGCCAACGGGCCCATGGCGGTTCTTTATGGCACGGAGAATTCTGAATCCGGAAGCGGTTTCAAGTGAAAGGGTGGCGTCTACCATATGCTCGATCACCTTGGGGCCAGCGATGCTGCCCTGTTTGGTAACGTGCCCGATGAGCACCAAGGTGCATCCTACCTCCTTGGCTGCTTGCGTCAGAAGGGCGGTGGAGTCGCGAAGTTGTACGACGCTGCCGGGAGCAGCACCCTTTTCGACCACGAGCGTCTGTATCGAATCGACGATCACTAGATTCGGCGTTTCGATACGGAGGTGCTCGGCCAGAACTCGGGAGTCGGTATCGCGGGTGAGTTCCATGTTAGGAGAGAGTCCCAACCGTTGCGCGCGAAGTTTTACCTGCGCCATCGATTCTTCACCCGCAACATAGAGCGTTCGGTGTTGGGTTGTCGCAGCGTGGTGTGCAAGTTGGAGCAGGAGGGTCGACTTCCCGATTCCCGGTTCCCCCGCGAGCAGGAGAACCGATCCGGCAACCCAGCCTCCTCCGAGAACCCGGTCGACTTCCTTCTCTCCCGATGAACGGCGGGTTAGTTCGTTTTCTTCCACCTGATGTAGTGCCGTCACCTGTGCTTTTCTCAGTGCACCACCGACCCCGGGTCCACTACCAGAAGACCTATCAGGTGCGATTTTGGCGGTCATCGTTCCCCAACTACCACACCTTGGGCATCGTCCCATCTGTACCGGCGATTGGGTGCCACACTCCGTGCACTCGTAGCTTGTGATTACCTTGGCCATCGTAACTCTAGGTCACAACCCTCACAGCTAGTAGGATACCGTGGCTGTTGTACAAGCGGCGTAAGCTTCCTGGCACCGAACCAACGGCTACTCTCTTTAGTTCCCTTTTTTACAGCGCTTCTATTGTTCAGCGGGCAGGTTTCTGAAATACAAACGCCGATGGACAAGGTCTGAAGCGTCCCCGATCGTATGAACGTTCGCGCTGGAGTGTCGTTACACCATCGGTACCGGCCTGGCGAACCGGATCTCTCCCTCTTCTATGGTGACGATGACGGCTTCCTCGTTGCCGTTAGAGAGGAGCTCGAGCGAGAGCGGATCTTCGATGTGTTCCCGGATCACAGAACGGAGCGGGCGAGCGCTCTCACCCTGCGGCAGCTTTTCCACCAAGAAGCCGGCAATATCTTGACTGAAAGATACCTGAATGTCGCGGTTGGCGAGCTCTGTGCGGATCTCCTCAAGCATCTGCCGGGTAATGTGCAAGATCCCCGTTTGATCGAAGGTGTCAAAGGCGATGACCTCGTCTAATCGATCGAGAAACTCAGGGCTGAAGATTTTTTTGAGGGGCGTCTGGACATCCCTGAGGGGTTTTGACTGAAAGCCGACGGCTGGGCCGGTATTGAACCCCGTGTTGCTGGTCATGATCAAGATAACTCGTCTAAAATCGACCGTGCGGCCTAGACCATCTGTCAGACGTCCATCGTCAAGCACTTGCAAAAAAGTGTTGTAGATATCGGGGTGTGCTTTTTCGATTTCGTCCAGCAAGACGACGGAAAAAGGCTGTCTTCGCACGGCCTCTGTAAGCCTGCCTCCCTGCTCGTGCCCAACATATCCAGGTGGGGCACCGATCAGTTTGGAGATCGAATGGGATTCTTGATATTCGGACATATCGAGTCTTACCAAGGAGCGTTCGCTTCCGAACAGTTCGATTGCGAGCTGCTTGGCGAGAAATGTTTTGCCGACGCCGGAGGGCCCTGCGAACAGGAAAGAGGCTGAGACACGTGTGCGGCCACCGAGCCCTACTTGGGCGCGGCGCAACGCAGATGCGAGCGCGCGAATCGCCTTGTCTTGACCCACAACCGTCTTTTTGAGGTTGTCTTCGATACTCGAGAGTTTTTCGGCGTCCGTCTCATCGACGTACACGCCCCCCCAGGAATTCACAACCGCCTCAACATCTTCGCGGCTCACCACAGGCGTTCCATCTTCTTCTTCGAGTACGGGAAAGCCGAGCGATTTGTTGAGCCTCGTGCGGGCGGCTGCTTCGTCGATGAGATCGATCGCCTTGTCGGGGAAGTTACGGCCGGGCAAGCTCCTCTCACCAAACCGCACCGAGAGTTCGAGGATGGCCTCGGGGATCACGACGCCGTGGTGTGTTTCGTACTTTTCAATCAACCCCTGAAGGATGGCCAATGATTCTTCTGGGGAAGGCTCGAGCACGATGACGGGCTGGAAGCGGCGTTCGAGCGCAGCGTCCTTTTCGATATAGCGGTGATACTCTCCCGTAGTGGTTGCGCCGATCACCTGTACCTCACCGCGACTAAGTGGGGGTTTGAGGATATTGGCGGCATCGAGGGTTCCTTCGGCCCCGCCTGCTCCAACAAGGGTGTGGAGCTCGTCTATAAACGCCACCACTTTGGCGCTTCGCAATTCTTCGATGACCTGGCGCAACCTCTCTTCGAATTCACCGCGGTACTTGGTGCCGGCCACGATGTTGGAGAGGTCGATATTCAAGACGCGCACACTCTGCAGATTAGGGGGGACTCTGCCCTCGACGATGGCTTGGGCGAGGCCTTCCACGATCGCGGTCTTACCAACGCCCGGTTCGCCTATGAGGACAGGGTTGTTCTTGGTACGCCGGGAGAGAATTTGGATGACCCTTCGAATTTCCTCGGTACGGCCGATCACCGGATCGAGTTTGCTTTCACGAGCTTCCTTGGTCAGATCCCGTGCGTATTCGTCGAGAAAAGGGGTGTTGATGGTCTCGGCTTGATTCTTGGGATCAGCCGCGGCCAAAATGCGCCATCTTACAGTGTCGACATCTCTGGTGAGCTGTTGAAGAATGCGGTACGCTACCCCGTCGCCTTCGCGTATGATTCCGAGGAGGATGTGCTCGGTGGCGATGACGTTGCTCCCGAGGCTGCGCGCTTCCGAACCTGCCAGCTCCATCACGCGTCGGGCACGCGGTGTGATGGCTGCCGTCTCATTGCGTGGTAAGCCGTCGCCCCGTCCCACCATCTCTTCTACCTGGCGCCTGAAACCTTCTAAGGTGGCCCCAAACTCGCCCAGTACCCTACTCGCAGTCCCGCCCTCTCTCATGAGTCCGAGCAGTAGATGCTCAGGCCCGATCATGGCGTGTCCTAGCTTCGATCCCTCTTCACGCGCGAAATGGAAGACTAGCCGTGCTCTGTCGTCGTAGCGGTTCATGGCTTCCCCCAATACACGATTGATAATGACCGCTCTTGTTCCGTGCTGGCGGTCTTTTCGCTAACCCACAGGCACATGATGTTATAGTACGCGCTTAGCGTGAAGCCTGATAGGGTTTTGGTTACGTTCTGATATGACATTTTATTTCTCATTCGTTAGGCTCTGTCGTTAACATCTTTGTTGAGGGTTGCTTATGCTGTTTCAAGATATCATACTGAGTTTAGACCGTTTTTGGGCTGATAAGCAGTGTGTGTTGGTACAACCCCACGATACAGAAGTGGGGGCAGGTACCTTCTACCCAACCACGTTTCTCCGGGCCTTGGGTCCGAATCCGTGGCGTGTGGCCGGTGTTGCGCCGAGCAGGAGGCCAGCAGATGGGCGCTACGGTGATAATCCCTACCGGTTCCAGTACTATTTTCAATATCAGGTGATTCTCAAACCTTCTCCACGCGATGTGCAAGAGATCTATTTACAGTCGCTCTATACCCTCGGCATCGATCCGAGCGCGCACGATATCCGTTTCGTCGAGGACAATTGGGAGTCCCCAACGCTCGGGGCGTGGGGCCTGGGTTGGGAGGTGTGGATGGACGGGATGGAAATCACCCAATTCACCTATTTCCAACAAGTCGGGGGGCGCGACTGTAATCCAGTAAGCGTAGAGTTAACCTACGGTCTAGAACGAATCGCCATGTATCTGCAGGGTGTGGAGCACAGTTTCGACATCACCTATGCACCCGGTGTAACCATGGGTGAGTTGCGGCGAGAATTCGAGCTTCAACACTGCACGTACAATTTTGAGGAGAGCAGTGTAGAGTTGCAGCGGAGCCTGTTCGATCTTTTCGAGGAGGAAGCTCGCCGCCTGTTGGAGCTCGGGCTGGTACACCCCGCCTACGAGTTTGTGTTGAAGGCTTCTCACGCCTTCAATATGCTCGATGCCCGTGGAGTACTCTCTCATACTGAGCGTCAGAACTATGTTCAACGTGTTCGTCGGCTTAGCGAATTGACTGCACATACCTACCTTGCCGGTTCCACCGCTCCGAGTTCTGAAGAGGTCGAAGTCTGATGCCCAATCTGCTTTTTGAAATCGGTACCGAGGAGCTACCTAGTTGGTATGTAAGCCGGGCTCGCGAATCGATCGGTCCGCTGCTTGAGCAGAAACTTACCAAGGAACAACTTCTCTATGGAGAGGTGCGTAGCTATGCAACGCCGAGACGTGTAGCCGTGGCGGTTTCAGATCTTGCTGACCGGAGTCAGCAGAGAAGCCTGGAAGTGCGTGGCCCTACCGAGCAGATCGCTTTCGATGACCAGGGTGTACCCACCCGCGCTGCTCTCGGATTCGCCTCGGCTAATGGCATCGACGCAGCCGATCTGATCGTTAAAGACACCGCTAAAGGCCGATACGTATTTGCACTCAAGACCGTCGGTGGAGTGTCTGCTGCCGAGCTACTTCCGGGAATCTTGGCGTCGGTTGTTTCCGAGCTTCCGGCGCCACGAAAAATGCGCTGGTCAGACGTTAGCGAACCTTTCGTGCGTCCGGTTTCATGGTTGTTGGCCCTTTTGGATGATGAAGTGCTACCGGTTCGAATCGCAGGTTGCAGCGCAGATAGGATTACCTACGGCCACCGGTTCTTGGCGCCGCAAGCCCTTACGTTAGCGTCTCCCGACACGTATGTGGCCAGCTTGCGGGAGGGCCGGGTACTCGCCGATTGTGAGGAACGCAGGCTGCTGACCTGGAAGGTGACGATGGCGGTTGCAGGAACACGAGATCTGAGAATCTACGACCAACCCACTCTCCTCGAAGAGGTGAGCAATTTGGTGGAGTATCCATACGCCATCTTGGGTCATTTCGACGAGAGCTATCTGACCCTGCCCGAAGAGGTTCTCTCCACCGTGATGATTCAGCACCAACGCTTTTTTCCCACCCGGTACGAGGACGGTCGCTTGGCGCCCTTTTTCGTTGGGGTTTCAAACAACAGAGTGCCTGATGAAGGGGTTGTGCGATCTGGCTACGAGCAGGTGCTAGAAGGGCGCCTTTATGACGCCCGTTTCTTCTGGGATTCCGATCGAAAGAAGAGCCTGTCACAGCACGCTTGGGGTCTCTCCGGCATCGGGTTCCAAAAGCAGCTCGGCAGCATGGCCGATAAGATCTCCAGGGTAGGGGAAACGAGTAGGTTGTTGGCGGAAGCTTTCCATCTGACACGAGAAGAGAGGGAAGTTTTGGATCGAGCCCTGCCGATTTTTCGAGCCGATCTAAGCACAGAGATGGTGTACGAGTTCCCGGATCTCGAGGGCGTGATGGCGCGGGCTTATGCATTGGCCGAGGGGCTCGACCCTACCGTAGCAGAGGTGCTCGAAGAAGGTGTCATGCCCATGCAGCCTGGTGGTCCTTTGCCGACGTCTCGTGTGGGTGCGCTCCTTTCGATTACCGATCGAATCGATAAGTTGGTGGGTTTTTTCGCGCTCGGCAAGCGTCCGACCGGTTCGGCCGATCCTTTCGGACTGCGCCGTGATGCCGTCGCTGTCGCCCGGACGCTCAACTCCGTGGGTTGGCATTTGCCACCGACCGATTTTATCGAGGCTGCGGTAACAAGTTACCGAAATTCGGATGTTTCCATTGCAGAGTCGGTCGTCGGAGAAGTCAGCGACTTTATCTGGGATCGGGTCGCTTCGCTCCTCGTCGATGAAGGTGTCAGGATCACGGTCATTCGAGCAGCGATAGCTGACGCACCGTCCATCATTAGCGCATCACGGCGAGCCCACCTGCTGCGACGGTTGATGCAGACCCAGGACTTTTCAGATCTATTGGCCTTGTACAAGAGAGCGGCCAACCTTGCGAAAGAGTCTGGTGATTGTCGCGAAGTAGATTCAACCCTGTTTCGTGACGCGAGCGAGTCTCCGCTCCATGTTGCCCTACCCGATGCCCAACGCGGCATGGAGAAACTACTTGCGACGGTTAGGCGATCGCTGTCTCCATGGGACTTGGGTCGCTCGCCCAGTGGGAGTTTCCCCGAAGTTGATGTGGCGCTAAAACAGGTGCTCTCTTTGAAAGAGCCACTCGATACCTTTTTGGACAACGTCCTGGTCATGGTCGAAGAGAGTGCGGTGCGGGAAAACCGGTTGGCCCTATTACGTGGGGTGCGTGATTCCCTACGTCCTCTCGGTGATCTCGATCAGCTCGAAGGAGTCTAGATCAGCTGAGCAGAGCGAGTAAAGCAGGTATCATCTGGTCATAGACAAAGTCAGTGGGTGAAAACCTGTCCTGTAGTCCGTTTCTTGGATGATACCTGCTTACGTAATTATGGCAACCGCTTTAGTCGAGCGGCTTTCAGTTAGCTTCACATGTAGATTGGAAAGAGGTCTCGATCTCTGTGATCTACGCAGAATAGTCGCTTACATACGCCTCACGTCCAAGCGTCTGTACTTGGTCCGGGTTGGTCCAAGAACGACCTATTCATGGATCTCATGTCCTAAACCGGCCTTCAGTGCACTTGTCACGCTAACTGAACGCTTTTGCTTAACCTCGGTCTGATCAATTGATCTTGGCACTGCCAAGATCACCGCAAGACGGTTTAAAATAGACCTGGTCATCTCTGTCAGATACAGCCGTCAGGCTATCAAATCGTTGGTGCCGAAGAGGGGACTTGAACCCCTACGCCCTCGCGGGCACATGACCCTGAATCATGCGCGTCTACCAATTCCGCCACTTCGGCTCATCTGCACACTACGATCGTTTCACCGTAACAATGCAGCCATAAGTCTATCACATTCGTACGATGCGGGATTGAGGGGGTGTGGGTGACCGAGCCGAGCCCTTGCAACAGGTGGGTTGATAGGAGGCTTCAGACCCCCTATTCGTTGGTATAGTGGGCCACTGTGGGAGTGATGATGAGGCGAGCTGCACTCGTGACAGGTGGCGCGAGTGGTATCGGACTGGCTGCTGCACGGGCGTTAGCTGCAGACGGCGCCTCTGTCGCGCTTGTGGATATCGACCGGGATCGTGGGCAATGTGTCGCAGACGAACTCGGTGGCGTGTTTGTCCATTCGGATTTGCGTACGCGAAGAGGGTGCGAAGAAGCAGTTCTCGAAGTGGTGGAACGTTGCGGAGGGCTCGACATCCTGGTGAACAATGCCGGATTTCAACACATCAGCACTCTCCCTGATTTCCCCGAGGATATATGGGATGAGATGCTTGCGTTGTTGCTGACGGCCCCTTTCTTGCTGACCAAATATTCCTGGGAGAACCTCAAGCGGAGTGGACAGGGGCGTATCGTCAACATCGGTAGCATTCACAGTCTCCGCGCCAGTCCATACAAGGCGGCGTATGTGAGTGCCAAACACGGTTTACTCGGTCTGATGCGCGTGGCAGCCTTGGAGGGTGCTCCCTACGGCATCACGTGCAATACGATATGTCCGGCCTACGTCAGGACTCCCCTCGTTGAACGGCAGGTGCGTGATCAGGCACGGACGCGAGCGATCCCGATAGAAGAGGTCGAGCAGAAGGTATTTTTGGGACGGGCTGCGATCAAGAAACTTCTCGAGCCTGAGGATGTCGGCCGTTACGTTTCGTTTCTGGCCTCCGAAGCAGCATGGGGTATCACCGGAAGCGTGCAGACGATCGACCTGGGTTGGACGGCGACGTAGCGTTTTTAAAGCGGTTGCCATCATTATGTAAGCAGGTATCCAAGAAACAGGTTACAGGACAGGTTTTCACCCACTGACTTTGTCTATGACCGGATGATACCTGCTTTACTCTGCCTGTATCGACAATCTGGTCTCGAGTGAAAAATCACTTTCTGGTAGTCTCCTGAGGTCGAGTGTGATCGTGCTCCCTCCTGTGCCGTGTACCGTATCCTCGGCTATGAAAACGACCTCGCCAGTGGCACGGACACCTGAGGTTGAGCGGGTGAAGGGCTGCTCGTTATCGTGAGGGTGCAAAAGCTCCCGAACCCCATTTTGGACGTCATCACCAGAGACGTACCAACGGTTGGCATAGTGTTCCCATCCCTGGTCGTTGTGCCGCACCGTTGCGCTGAAGGAGTAGCTGTCAGCTGCGATGGTTTGTACCTTTACTCCGATGACATGTGCAAAGTCCCAGATGCCGAAATCGGCCAGATTCAGGTCGAGCAAGCCTACCGCGAAGTCGATCATGATCCGTTCAGTTCCGGACGGCACGGTAAATGTGTCGGAAGTCGTTGTACTGAAACCAGGTGCTGTCCAGGATATGGGATCCCCTTCAATCAAGATTTCGAGATGGTAGGTCGTTTGTGCCAAAGCCGTGCTGAATCCCAACAACACGAGGCTAACAAGTAGTTTTATCGCCAGATATCTTCTCTCGTATGAATCGAAAGCAAGCGGTACGAGAACGAAGTTGCATCGACCGACGGGCGTGTTGATCAGACCGGTACCACTCATTCTACGAAGAGCCCGTTCTCCTGAAAAAGCTCTCCGTCGAGGTAGATGGCGCCACCGCTCCTGAGATCGCAGATCATGTCCCAATGGATGGCGCTGTCGTTCTTTCCACCAGTCTCAGGATAGGATCGTCCCAAAGCCAGGTGAATCGTTCCACCGATCTTCTCGTCATAAAGAGTGCTTCTGGTAGGTGTTTTGATGCGGTAGTTGGTGCCGATACCGAGCTCTCCCAGGAAGCGGGCTCCGGCGTCGGTATCGAGCTGGCTTAGCAGAAAGTCTTGTCCCTTTGCGGCTGACGACTCGACGACCTTACCGCCTTCAAAACGTAGTCGAATGTCGCTGATATCGATTCCGCTTACAGAGGCTGGTACGCCGAACCGAATCGAACCGGTCGCGCTCGCTTCGTGTGGTCCTGTAAACACTTCCCCCGAAGGCATGTTGCGGCGCCCATCGCTGTTGATCCATTCCCTCCCCTTGACGTTTAGTCGAAGATCCGTGTCGGGACCAATAATCCTTATCTCATTCGCCTTCTCGAGCCGTGTGATAAGCCGCGCTTGAAAATCGTGCATATCGAGCCACTTCGCGAGCGGATCATCATCGAAAAGAAACATGGCGTCGTACACGAAACGCTCGTACTCTGAGAGGCTCATACCGGCATCTTGGGCGGCAGCATGGGTCGGAAAACGCGTCACGACCCATTTCGTGTTTCTCAGGCGGAGCTCTTGGACAGGCTGGTTTCGCTTGGCGAGTGCTGAAAGCTTATCCTTATCAGAGTTCTGTAACGATCGGCTATTGGTTGTAGAAGAGATATGGATCGAGTTCTGAATCTGCTCTGCTTCGCTGAGTTCAAAATTGGGCGTTCGTTGGTAGTAGCTGTCTGAGGCGAGTTCGAGAAGGTCTTCGAGTACCTCGGGATAACGAAGGCGCAAGATGGGGAGGGCATCTGCTTTCAAAACCTCCCGATAGACCGCCCGTGCCAGCACTTCGGCGGGAGTATCTACGTGGATGGCGACGGTTTCGCCAGGCTGTATGTCACAACAGTAGGCGACCAGCAAATGGGCATACTTCTCGTAAAGAGGGTGAATCATGGAGCAAGCCTACCAGAGCTTTTTCAAACGTTGGGTCAAAAATCGGTTTTGGATTGTTGCTCGGGACCGGTGTTGGGAATACACAGCCATGTCGAGCTCGTTATTTCCTGCGCTATGGTTGATATGTCGTTAGGTGTGAAGAGCGGAGGTAGACTATTAGGCAGTGGCAGATCCGGTGTACAAAGAGAGATTGCAAAAATATCTTGCTCGTGCAGGTATAGCTAGTCGCAGGAAGGCCGAGCTGCTGATCGAAGCAGGTGAGGTGGTCGTCAACGGTCGCCGGGCCGTGCTCGGGATGAGCGTCGGGCCCGGCGATGAAGTGCGGGTACGGGGAGAGGTTGTGGTGCCGGCTGAAAGGCATCGCACGTTTATGCTTTACAAGCCGACCGGGGTTCTCACGACCGCACACGACAAATATGGGCGCAAGACGGTCATGGAGCTGATGCCTCTCATTCCTGCGCTCCACCCGGTAGGGCGTCTCGATCGAGATTCTGAAGGGCTTTTGTTGCTTACGACCGATGGAGGGTTGACCGAAGAACTTACCCACCCACGTTATCGCCACGAAAAGGAGTACAGAGTGTGGTGTCGAGAGGGGCGAGTAGTGCCTTCTATGCTCGCTCGGCTCTGTGCCGGAGTACTTCTCGAAGATGGCATAGCACGCGCACTGCGGGCATATCCGAAGCCAGGGGGATGTGTAGTGGTCCTGGCTGAGGGCCGCAAGCGGCAGGTCCGGCGCATGTTGGCAAGTGTCGGGTATACCGTCACGAGATTGCTGCGTACGCGATTTGCCGGTCTCCAGCTCGCGGAGTTGGCTCCGGGCGAGTATCGTGAATTAACCCGCAAAGAGGTTCGGCGCCTTAGGTATACTCGGAGCTAGTTGCGAGCGGGGAGGCTGGTTTATAGCCACTCTCCAGGTCCAAGTCGAACCTTTCCATGTCGGAGTGCAGGGTGCTCCGTAACTCGAGCCTCATTGTTATTAAGGAAGCGGTAGACCGATGTCGAATAATGGGATATTTCAGTCTGGCGGAGGCCGGGTCCAGCTTTCCGAAGAAGAGATCAAAGGGCGCATTGCAGAACTGGGTGCTCAGATCCAACGGGACTATCGAGGAGAACCCCTTCACCTCATCTGTGTTCTCAACGGTGCCTTTGTATTCATGGCCGATTTGGTGCGGGAGATCGATCTCCCGCTCACCATCGATTTTCTATCGGTGTCGAGTTACGGATCGCGTACGGAGTCGAGTGGGGAGGTCAAGCTCGTCAAGGACTTGGATCAGTCTCTGAAAAACAAACATGTGCTGCTGGTTGAAGACATTGTCGATACAGGCCTGACCATGCAGTACCTGATGAACTATCTGGGGGGGCGTGAACCCTTGTCGGTCAAGGTTGTGGCCCTGTTGTCCAAGCCGGCACGGCGTGTCGTAGAGGTCGAAGTCGATTATCTCGGGTTTGAGATCGAAGATGCCTTTGTATACGGTTACGGTCTCGATGTCGACCACAAGTATCGCAATATCCCCTTCGTGACGAGTCAGGGCGAGTAACGTGTCTCGTGCGCTCTGGCTGGTCCTCGTCGTGGTGATATCGACGGTCACGATCGGTCTGGCGCTTTCACAAGTCTGGCGTGATGAAACTCCTCCGGAGTTTGTCGTGGAGTTGAGTGAGCGTGTACCGGCCGGTAGACCGTTCACCGTGAGGCTCGCTGCCGACGAACCGGTCCTTTACACGCTCGGATACGTCGATCTCGTTTACGAACGAACTACCAAGGAACTCGAAGTATCTCTGTTGGCGGAAGAGGGGCCGCACGAGCTCGCGGTTACCGCGGTCGACATGTCAGGGAATATGAGTCACCACCGAGCTGGGGTTGTGGGTGTCGTTCCTTTGAAGCCAGAGCTCGAATTCCCAGAAGAGGTCATGGCCGGTGATCCCATCGCCTTCAAAGCGGTATGGCCTTTTGAGGGAGCTGCGGTCCGGCGGATGGAGGCGAGCCTGGCAGGCAAAAGCTTACCTCTGATCCCTTATGAGTGGGGTGTCACCGGTTTTGGGGTGGTACCGCTGGGAAGCGAAGCCGGTCTTGTTCCATTGACCCTTACGGTAACGGATGAGTTTGGGCAGGAGATCACTCTCGAGAACCTTATTACCGTCACAGCCGACGTCCGTTCTGTCGAAGAGTTAAACCTCTCTGCAGAGATTCTCGAGGCCAGGACACCAGAAGGCTTCGAACTCGAGCGCCGGGTATTGGAGCGTGCTTTCGAACAGAGAAGGCCCGAGATGCTATGGCGAGATCCATTTATCGCACCCATCGAGGGTGTAGCCACGAGCGGCTTCGGGTCGCCGAGGCGATATGTTCGGGGTGGGGACGTATCCCACCATCAAGGGAGCGACATCGCAGCACCAGAGGGTACACCGATCAGATCGATGAATGACGGGGTCGTATCGGTGGCAGGTTTCTACCCGATCAAAGGGGGTCTTGTGGTTGTCGACCACGGTGCCGAAGTCAGCAGCTTATATTTTCATCAGTCCAGTATTGGCGTCGAGGTGGGAGATCACGTACGCCGAGGTGATGTGATCGGACGTGTCGGCTCTACAGGGGTTTCGACCGGCCCCCACCTCCACTGGGAGGTGCGAATCGGTGGGTTGGCGACCGATCCACATGCTTGGGTGGGGAAAATTCTCCCTTGATGGGCAGGTGCGATGCGTAATCGGTTGTGTACGGTTTCGTTGCAAACATCTAAAGATCACTTCGGCACTCCCATTCCTAATAGCGCAAGGGTAAGGGCTCAACAAAAACGGAGCACGATCTGTAGAGATTGGCAAATACGAGCGGCTATACTTGTGCGATGACATCTCCTAGCCGACAAGACGTTTCTAGCGAACAGCCAGAAAACGACCCCTCTTCTAAAGCTGGCCGAAAGCCCCGTGTATTTTCGGGTGTCCAACCGACCGGAGACCTACACATCGGAACCTATGTGGGGGCATTGAAGCAGTGGGTTGAGAGACAGAAGGAGCGCGACAATATCTTTTGCGTTGTCGATTTGCACGCTCTGACAGTTCCCGAAGGCATCGATCCGGTGCAGCTTCGAAATGCTGCTAGACAGGTGGCAGCACTCTATTTTGCCTGTGGTATCGATCCCGATGAGAATATTGTCTTTATACAGTCGCAACTGCACGAACATGCTGAGCTCACCTGGATTTTGAACTGCATTACCCCGCTCGGATGGCTTCAGCGTATGACACAGTTCAAGTCCAAGGCTCAGCGTGCCGAAAGTATCGGCACCGGTCTCCTCGATTACCCGGTGTTGCAAGCCGCCGATATCTTGCTCTATGACACCGATATCGTACCGGTGGGGGAAGATCAGAGGCAGCATGTCGAGCTGACTCGTGATATTGCCGTCCGGTTCAACAATCTCTTCGAAGAAGTCTTGGTGTTGCCGAAGGTGGTCGTGCCAGAGGTTGGTGCCCGCATTATGGGGTTTGATGAACCAGAAGTAAAAATGAGCAAGAGTATCGCGGTTGAGCGGCGGGGACATGCCATCAATCTTCTGGACGACGAGAGAACGATCAAAAAGACCATCATGTCGGCAGTGACGGATTCGGAGCGAGAACTACGCTTCGACCGTGCGTCGCCGGGGGTGCGGAACCTGTTGACTCTCTATCAAGTCCTGACAGGGAATGGGCGAGCGGAGATCGAGGCAGAATTTGAGGGGCAAGGTTACGGTGTTTTGAAAAAGGCACTTTTGGCTGTCGTGTTGGATACCCTCGCGCCGATTCAAGCCCGTCATCGTGAAATCATGGACGATCCGGACGGCCTAGATACCATCTTGCGCAAAAATGCCGACCGGGCTCGCGAGACGGCGGCAAACACGCTTGAAAGAGTAAAGAACGCTGTCGGTCTCGGATAAGCTGGGGGCATAGTAGGGTTCGTTTGCTATGGACCAGATCCTTTTTCTGTTTGTAGATGGGATCGGGATCGGTTCTCCCGACCCCGGTTCGAATCCATTTGCCGCTGCTGAGACCCCCTTTTTGCAGGAGGTCCTCGGTGGACAATTGACTGAGGCGACACCATCTTGTCACAAAGGCGACCTCGTATTTCGCAGGGTCGACCCGACCCTAGGTTTTTCCGGGTTGCCTCAGTCGGCAACCGGGCAGGCTACCCTGTTGACGGGTCGCAACGGCGCGGAGTTGATGGAAGGTCATTACGGTCCTTGGCCGGGACCGACGCTAAAAGCCCTCTTACAAGAAGAATCCCTGTTTGTTCATGTGGAAGCGAACGGTGGGCGAGCGTACCTCGCGAATGCCTATCCACCTCGTTACTTTACGGCGTTGGAGGAGCGGGTCCTCAGGGTGAATGCTCCTGCGTTCGCAGCTCAGTCTGCTGGACTGGAGCTCGCTTCAATTGGGGCCTATCGGAACGGTCGAGCTTTGGCAGCCGATCTGACGGGTGAACACTTACAGAAACTCGATACCGACTTACCGGTTTTCACACCGCGACAGGCTGGTGCTCACTTGGCTCGGATCGCTGCTGATTATACCTTTACCTTCTTCGATTTCTGGCTTAGCGATCGACTCGGGCACCGTGGTGACTCGGTTGCATCAGTCGCTCTCGTCGAGTCGCTCGATGCCTTTTTGTCGGGATTGATCCCTCATTTGCAAGGTGTTACCCTGGTAGTGACTTCGGATCACGGAAACTTAGAGGATAGCTCGCTCCGGACGCACACGCGGGCTCCGGTGCCCTTGCTCGTCGTGGGGTCAGCCGCATCGCAGTTTCGGCGGACAGAGGACTTGACAGAGATCGCCCCTGCGATTCGTCGGGCCTTGGGCTTAAGCACTCCCAACATGTAGAGCGACGTTCGGTTAAAGCGGTTGCCATAGTTATGTAGGCAGGTATCATCCAAGCAACGGGCTACAGGACAGGTTTTCACCCGCTGACTTTGTCTGTGACCAGATGATACCTGCTTTAAAACATCAACACCAACACCGATTCGTACCAGGCACCGATAAGCAGAAGAATCATGGCGATCGGTAGCATGAGCGCCAACTTGGTGAACCCTTCGGAAAGAGAGCCAAAACCCTTTTTCAGAAGCGTGCTCAAGAACATTCCTCCACCCGCCACGATCAAGAAGTAGGCAGTGAGTTCGAGGAGTAGGAGAGTGAGAAACGGTATGACTTGAGGACCTGAGAAGGCTCCCAATATCGTCCAGGCGATCGGCTGCACGAAATACGACATCATGCTGAAGAGGTAGGCTGGGATTCCGAACAGGAGCGCGAGGCTGAAGGTAACCGATAGGGTAACCACCACGAAGTTCTGGTAGAAGATAAACGATGCAGTTCGAATCACGCTACCGCTTCCCAGCGCATCTGTGAGACCGATGGAGTCGAGTGTCGAGGTGACGATCGTCAACACGGCGTCACCGCATTCATCTGGTAGCTGTCTTCCTGTAAGTGTTCCGAGCACCATAACGCTGTAGAGCAGCACCATGGTGAACAGAACGAGACCGCGGTGCTCTCGGATCGCCTTAAGACCGATCGAGAGCCATTGCCTGAGAAAAGATGGTGTCATCAGCAAAAACAAGACGTATAAACTAAAGGCTGTAAAGATCCAACCGACCAACGGGTTTTGTAACCACTGCCTGCCCTGTCTGTTGGCGGGTAGCCGGTAACCGACCTGCGTGGCGGACCAACCTTCCTCATGCCGTTCCAAGGTCACCTGGACGACTTCGAGCTGGTCGTTTGGGCGGACTGCGCTGTAGGTGAAGCGCCTGACATCGGCGTCACCCGTCTCGAGTTCGAGGCGGTCGTCGAAGTTGACCTTCGTATTGGGTTCGGGTGGTGGGTTTTGCACCAGATCGGGGAGGAGCTGGCAGACCTCTGCTGTGGTGAGGTTGCTGACGCTTTGTAGGGTGGGTTGTTCTTGTTCGAGCCAGGAGCGCACTGCGTCGTCCGCGACCGCTTCAGGATCCGCACCAGTGGCGAACTGGGCCGTTGCAACCTGGAAGAGGAGTGCGGCGGCCAACAGAGGAAACAAGGAAAAGCAGAGACGTCGGTAGGTAAAACCCGCGCTCCCTCGGCAAGCGACCTTTGAAAAGCGGCACCACATACTTGGGATCAACCATCTACGCAAGAGGAGGTCTATGTGGAGGGGGGAAGGCTTGATCTGCTTGGCATCTTGCACGTTATTCACTCAGCAAGCATACCGTAGAGGCTCACATTCTGTCCGTGGTTCTCTTCCCGGTGCGTTAGACTCTTAGCGTGAAGCCCACGGGCTGGTATCTAAACGTAACGAGGCGCACCTTGGGAGCTTGGTTCCCCAGACTTCTGGTTGTCGATGATCATTTCGCCAAAACATATCTATCGCCTGCAGAGTACCCGCTTTACCAAAAGATGGATAGGCGGGACCGAAATCACGCATGCTTTGTCGCCAAGACCCTCCTGGCTCAAGAACCGAGAGCTTCGTCGGTTCTGGTACGTGCTGCGCTTTTGCACGATGTCGGGAAGGTGCGCCGGCCTTTCCGATTATGGCAACGGATCGCTGTACATCTCTATACGCCTCGACATCTACCCTCTGAGCCGCTCATGAGCGGTTTGCGTGGAGCGTGGCAGATAAAGTTGCACCACGCTGAGTATGGTGCCGAGATAATCCGCTCGGTGGGAGGTGACGAGGAGGTTGCCCAATTGGTGGCCCGTCATCACCGACCGGGAGAGGATACCCAGGCAGAACTCCTCAGGCGTATCGATGAAAAGACCTGATCGAAGCCTCGTTTCTTGGCTCTTTGAGCGCCAGCGTTTCGGGATCAAACCAGGCCTCGAAAGGATCGGCGAAGTTCTGAATCGTCTCGGTCGTCCCCAGGACGCATTCGCTGTGGTCTTGGTAACGGGCACCAACGGGAAGGGGAGCACAGCGAGCGCGCTGGCAGCGTGTCTGGCTGCTGCTGGTCTGCGCGTGGGGCTCTTTACGAGCCCACATCTATGTAGGGTTATGGAGCGCTTCCAAGTTTGTGGTCACGAGCTAGCGCTTTCCGAATTAGAGGATGTCCTCGATCACATCAAGCGCGTATCTGCCGGTCTCGACCCGACCTTTTTCGAAATCGTGACCGCTGCGTGTTGTGCCTTGTTTGCACGTGAAAGAGTAGAAATCGGTGTGTTCGAGGTCGGTATGGGCGGCCGATACGATGCCACCAATGTCCTCGATCCCTCCTTGTCGGTGGTAACGAATGTCGGGTTTGATCACACGGAGGTTCTCGGGGATACGCTCGAGGCGATCGCACACGATAAGGCGGGCATTATGCGACCAGGTGTCCCCGCGTTAACGGCTGCAACGGGAGTTGCGCTCCGGGTGATAGAGGATCGGGCGACAGTGCAAGACGTCCCACTTGTCGTGTTGGGAAAAGAGGCGAGCTACCGAGCTGAGTTGTTGGGCTGGAAGGGGCAGAGCGTGACGACCTACGGCGAGTATGGAGACATCACGGCGGTGTCCCCATTGGTTGGGGGACATCAATCGAGGAATCTTGCCCTGGCGATGTTATCGGCTCAATCTCTAGGCATCGCAAGCGAGGCCGTAGAAATCGGGATTCGTGAACACCGCTGGCCTGCGCGGCTCGAACGAGTTCCCTACAGGGATCGTTGGGTGGTCCTTGACGGGGCGCACAACCCGAGTGCGGCCGCAGCACTGGTGGCGGCATGGGGAGTGTTGGAAGAGCACCCACCGACGTTGGTTCTCGGTCTGGCGAAGGACAAGGACATTCTCGGAGTTCTCGATGCGTTTTCCTCTTTTATGCCGCGGGTGATCGCAACCCGGGCGAAAACCAGCCCACGATCCCTCGAGCCGGCTCTGATCGCAACGTATCTCGAAACGGTCCACGTGGAGGAAGATCCACGTGAGGCACTCGAGGTTGCGATTCGAACGAGTGAGCGAGGAGAACATGTGCTGGTCACAGGAAGCCTGTTTTTGGTGGCTGAACTTCGTGCGTATGTCCTAAACCAGCGATGTGAAGAACTCGAAAGGTGGCAGTGAGCGGACGATGGGCAAAGCTTCCCGCCCGTCTCATGCGTCGTGAGGATCCCGCCTCAAAAGAGGCGTTCTTCCCCCCGTCTAAGATCTGGTATATGTTTGATCAATACAATCGACGAAATGATCATCACGGATGTGAAAACCGAGAACATGGTGTCTTGTGGATGGCCCTGACGCCAGAGCGTGGCTAGGACCACAAAGGGATAGCAGAGCGCGGTGATAACCGAAGCCAGCACAACTCGGCGCGAGAGCAAGATCAGACCGACGAGCACGATGAGAGCGTAGAGCGCTGCCAAGGGATAGACAGGTAAGGCCACTCCAAAAGTCGTTGCCAGCGCCTTTCCCCCCTTGAAGCCCGCAAACATCGACCACGCGTGACCTGCTACGGCACCGACGCCTGCGGTGAGGGCAAAGGCCAGTGCAGCGAGCCCGTCTGTTTCGGTGAGACTCGCCATCCGCCTCGCCAAAGAGGTAGCGAACACACCCTTTCCGGTATCTGCAACGAGTACCAAGATCCCCAGTGTCCAACCGACATTGCGAGCCGTGTTCATCGCGCCCATGCTGCCAGATCCGATGTCGAAAATGGCCTTGCCCTTAAGCCTTGCAAGCCACGCTGCGCTCGGTACCGATCCGATCGCATAGCCGAGCCCGGTGGTGACGAGTAGCTCAAACACGTGACGCTTCGCCCTTGTATGTTTCTGTAAGGCTCGATAGGTTGATGAGGCTCTTGAGCGGTCTTACGTGGTAAGCCAGGTAGCGGTGTAAGATTCTCCAGTGCAGAGCACGATCGGGAAGCCGCATGTCTAGCGTGGTGCGAACGCTCCCCCTCACCAACTGCTGAACTTCGGCTGCCTGCCTTTCCAGTAGCGGAAGCCCAACCCGGCACTGTTGACAGCCGAGGCCACCTCCGGCGATGTCGAAAAACGCGAGTTGGGAGGTCGTCTTACAGTGTGTACAGGTTGCCACTTGGGGGGCGAGTCCCGCTTGTGCTGTCAGCTTCCAAGCATAAGCCAAGGCAACGAGCTCGGTATCACGATGTTGGTTGAGGCCTCGCAACCCGCTGGCGAGGTAGTCGTAGATCTGCCCACCGGGTTCGACTTCGACGGAGAGCGCGTCGGCTAGCTCGGCGAGAATGTGGGCATAAGGATAGACGTCGGGCTGACTCAAGCGCGATAACGCACCGTTGAGCTGAACTTGGGTAATGAGGGCGAGCGCTTCCTCTCCGCGCCGATAATATTGGATGGTAACGTCGTGGAACAGGCTCAAGCGGCCGAGGTTGCCGCCTGGGATTTTCCCTTTGCGGGCGATGCCGTGCCACTTGCCCTTCTCTCCCAGTATCGTCGCCACGATATCACCGTTCGGAAGCGCGTTACGGCGAATAATGATTCCGTCTCGCACCCTATAGCGCCGACTCATCTCCCTTTCCTTCTCGAAGCGTGTTTGTCCCTGCCTCCCACGCCTAGGCAACGTCCTTTCGAAGGCGCACGACTCACATATCCTGTACGCGCAGAAAGACGACGTCGTCAAGCGGTTCGAAACCGATCTTCAAACCAGTGGGCAAGTGGAGGCTGTCACCGACCTTGAGAATTCTGAAGTCTCCATGAGGTAGATCGATGATGAGCTCGCCGCTCAGCACTAGCAGCCAGAGCGATCTCTCGAGCATCGTGTGGCTCGATTTGGTGAGTGAGACGACCTCAAAGGCTGTGCCCGGAACCAGGGCTCGGTCCGAGGCACTTCTGGCCAGACTGACCAGATTCAAAGGCTGTTCGATTCCGGACACTTAGGTACCTTCCCGACGGCTGAGAGAGCGCCCATAAGCCATGCGAAGCTGAAACATCCCCTTTTTATGAAGCTTCTTGACCTCGCTCTCCTCGAGCCCGAGTGAGACGCCTACGCTCATCGCATCTTGTTTGCTTCTGCCCATGCCTTCGAGGCGTTGGATCACCTCAGCTACCTGTGGCTCAACCTTGTCGAGAAATGCTGCTAGCTGTTCCGGTGTGGCTTTCGGCCGGTTCGAAGAGGTTGCTTTCTTGCTCTTCTTGGCAGCCCTGGTTTTGCTCGTATCTTTCCGAGAGGCTTGTCTCGTCTTGCCCCGTGATCCCTTCTTGGTCTTCTCCCGAGTGGTGAGGAGCTCGATCGCCTCTTTCAAAGTAATCGTGTCCGGATGTTGTGTTTTGGCTAAGGAGGCGTTGGTTTTCTGATGTTTCACGTAGGGCCCGTAACGTCCCTGGTAGATTGTGATCTCGTGACCCGTTTCAGGGTGCGGTCCGAGTTCTCGTAACGGCTTGTTTTTTTCCTCTTTTTGTCGAATCAAGGTTAGGGCTCGATCGAACGAGATCTCTAAGACGTTTTCGCCTTTCGGGATCGAGGCGAAAGTCGATTTGTGGCGTACGTAGGGTCCGTAGCGCCCGATATGAGCCAGTAGTTCGTCGCCGGTTTCGGGATGTTTGCCGAGGTTGCGTGGTAGCGAGAGGAGCGCGGCTGCAACCTCAGAGGTCACTTCTGCAGTCTGCATCGTCTTCGGTAGCGAGACGCGCTTCGGTTTCTCCTGATCCTCATCTTCTCCGAGTTGAACATAGGGTCCGTAGGGGCCTTGTTTCAGCAGCATGACCTGATCGGTCCCCGGGAGGTGTCCGAGTTGCTTGTCTCCTCTGTTTTCTTCTTCAAGAAGTTGTTCGAGCATTTCTCGCGTGATGTCGGCAGGGGCGAGGTCCTCAGGTAGGCTGGCTGTACGTAGTTCGCCTGATACGTCACCCGCTACGTAAGGGCCGTAACGCCCGACTCGAACCAGATAGGGCCCCCACTTGTTTGCGCGAATCGTTGAAATCTCTCGAGCGTTGATGTCTTCGAGGCCGTCTTCGACGCGCGACTCGATCCCCTCATCACCAGAATAGAACGTCTTGAGGTATGGAGTGGGTTGGAGTTCACCGTTGGCGATGTCGTCGAGGGCGGTCTCCATGTTGGCCGTGAACTCGGTATCGACGAGTTGGGCGAACTGTTGCTCGAGTAGGTTGTTCGTCGCAAAGGCCGTGAATGTCGGGATGAGCATATTGCCCTTTTTCCGAGCATATCCGCGTTGGGTGATGGTATCGAGGATGCTGGCGTAGGTGCTGGGGCGGCCGATACCATCGCGCTCGAGCTGCTTGACCAGGGACGCTTCCGTGTAACGGGCCGGTGGTTTTGTTTCATGACCGCGTGCCTCGACAGATCCGCAGTCGAGGCGATCACCTTCTGTAAGCGGTGGCAAGGGTTGTTCCCGGCTATCGAGCGCGGCTTCTGGATCATCACTCCCTTCGACATAGGCCCGAAAAAAGCCCGGGAAGAGTGTGGTGCGCCCCGTTGCCCGGAAGGAGGCTTCTTTGTCACCGACGGTCGCTTTGATGAAAGCAGAGATAAATTTCAGCCGGGCGTCTGCCATTTGGGTCGCTACTGTACGCTTCCAAATCAGGTCGTAGAGCGCGCCATCTTGGCCTTTTAGCCCCAAGTGCTCCCTGGTCTGCATCAACGTACCAGCAGGTCGAATGGCCTCATGAGCCTCTTGAACATTGCGCGCCTTCTGTTTGAAGCGCCGGGGCTGCGGGTTGAGGTATTCCTCACCGTAGCGTCGCTTTATGGCGTCTCTGCTGGCATCGATGGCTTCGGAGGAGAGATTGGTCGAGTCGGTTCGAATATAGGTGATATAGCCTTGTTCGTAAAGGCTCTGGGCTATTCTCATGGTCTGTTTGGCGCTCAAGCCCAACTTTCTACTCGCTTCTTGCTGGAGAGTTGAAGTGGTAAAAGGAGGACTCGGTGTTCTAGTTACCAGCCTCTCTTCGACCCTGTCGACAACCCACGTTCCCTGACGGGCTTCGGTCGCAATCTCTCGTGCCTCGGCTTCGTTGAGGAGTAGGAGGTCATTGCCGGCGACCAAGCCCTTTCCCAAGGTACCTGTTTCCGCGTCGAAATCACGACCAGTTGCGAGCCGTATTCCACGATAGTGCGTCATGGTAGCTTCGAACGAGCCCTCGTTTTTCGAGAGCTGAGCCAGAAGATCGAAATATTCGGCGGTGACGAAGCGGAGCCGGTCTTGCTCACGCAAGACCAGCAGTCGAACCGCCACACTCTGTACGCGTCCGGCACTAAGTTTGGGGGCGATCTTCTTCCATAAAAGGGGGGAGATGGTGTATCCCACAAGCCGGTCGAGAACGCGGCGCGTTTCCTGAGCCTCGACGAGGTTCTGGTCGATATCACGTGTCTCTTGTAAGGCTCTTTCGATCGCGTTCTTGGTAATTTCGTGGAAGACCATTCTCCGCACGGGAACCGAGGGGTTGAGAACCTCGATGAGATGCCACCCGATGGACTCACCTTCGCGATCCTCGTCTGTGGCGATGTAGAGTTCTTCTGCCTCTTTAAGAGCTGATTGAAGCTTAGACACAACGGAACGCTTGTTTGGAGAGGTGATGTAGAGGGGTTCGAAATCGTTCTCGATATGTACTCCGAGCCTGGCCCACGTTGCCTTTCTGAGGTGCGTGGGTATTTCGGCCGCAGAGGCGGGCAGATCGCGAACGTGTCCCATGCTCGCTTCTACCTTGTATTCGTTTGGCAAGAAGCGTCTAATGGTGCGTGCTTTCGTGGGTGATTCGACAATGACAAGTTTCATGGTGATCGACCTCAATCGTTGGCCTCGAATGGTTCCGGCCTAGTTTGTAGGACTTCGACCACTCTTGTCAAGCGCATAACGATAAGGGAATGATCCTCTTCTCCTTTCGTAATGAACGCGCCTCGCCACCTGTTGGGGATTTGTTTACTCGTCGGCACGGAAGGTGCCTTGCGTCCTGGCGACAACACCCTAGATGAGCTCGGGCCGTTCGACATCGTCAACGAGGCGCCCTATCGGCATAGCGATCTGTTCGTCTCTGGACCTGATCATCGTATACGGGATAGATTCTCCGACCGGTACCTTAGAATCACAGCAAGGTTGTCGGATCATCAAGGGGTCAAAGGGTACAAAGGGCATGTACAATTCATAACTGCAGTTGTCGGCGGTTGGCGATAGCCCTACCGAGAGTGACCTCATCAGCGTATTCGAGATCGCCACCAACGGGTAGACCGTACCCGATACGCGTCGTGTTGACTTCGAGATCGTTCAGCAGGCGTGCTAGATACATGGCCGTCGCTTCGCCTTCTACGGTGGTCGAGGTGGCTAAGATGACTTCGTCGATCCCGTCGAGGCGTGAGAGGAGGGGTTTGATGGTGAGTTGGTCAGGACCGATACCGTGCATAGGGCTCAGTGAACCGTGCAGTACGTGATAGAGCCCCACGTATTCACCACTCCGTTCGATGGCCAAAAGATCGGCCGGTTGTTCTACAACGCAAAGCAGCTTCTGGGTTCGTTGGGGATCGTCGCAGACGCTACACCGCGTATCGTCGCTGGACATGATGCTGAAACAGATCGGACAACGTTGCAAGGTCTCTTTCGCTTCAGCGATCGCCTGAGCCAAACTTAGAACATCTTCCTCAGGTTGGTTGAAGAGGTATAAGGCGAGACGTTGGGCACTTTTCGGGCCGATGCCGGGCAGTCGGCCGAGTTCGCGGATCAGGGTAATCAGCGCTGTTGGGTATCTCATCTCGACAGACTGCTCGGGTGGTACTTAAAAGAGCCCTCCCAGACCACCTAGGCCCCCCATGGCATCACCTAGCTCGGTCTCCTGGAGCTCCTTGGCTTTGCGCTGAGCCTCATTGACAGCGGCTGTGATAAGGTCTTCCAAGAGATCGACATCTTCGGGATCGACTGTGCTGGGGTCGATCTTGATGCCGGTGACGGTACCATCTCCACCTGCTGTAACGGTGACGAGGCCGCCTCCAGAGCTGCCCTCTACCGACAGGTCGGCCAGGCGCTCCTGGGCCTCGGCCATTTTTCGCTGGGCTTTCTGCGCTTCTTTCATCAGTTTTTGAATATTCATGCTGACTCCTGAGGTAGTCTACCTTGTTTACTCGTCTTGAGGGGTCTTTTGAACATCTGCTCCCTCTGTTTCAAGCTCGTCTTCGGAGAGCGTTTCGGTATGGATGATATGACCAGGAAAGAGGGTCTGAAGAACTCCCCAGGTCCCTTCTAGAGCTGGTGCGGACGGGTCTTGCCGCTCAGGTTCTTGATGGGGTGCTGGCTCTGGGGGGGCGCTCTGTTCACCTTCCCAAAAGTTGGGAGGGAGTTCTTCGAGCGTAAAGGGGGTTTCGCTCTCGGCGATAATCATGGCCGTGCTATCTTCTCTTTGCGCTGCTGAGTGCTCTGTCTCTTGAACGCGAGAAGCTGTCGGCTCGGCGGGTAGACCAGCCCCGATCGTTTCTGGTGGCCCGCTTGATGCGGTCGCAGGAGAGGCGGGTTCTTGCTCGGGTTTTGAGGTGGGGGGGGCAGGAGCATCCCTCTCGGGACGCTCCGTTAGGACTTTTTTCTGAGGGTCTCTCCGGGACCTTCGATGAGCAGTGAGTAGCGTTGCCCCGCAACTTGTTGAATGAGCTCTACCAGTTCGTCGTGCCGTTTTTTCAGCTCGGCAAAGTGAAACTTGTGCGTTTCGCTGTAGCGAAGCGTCACCTGAAAATCTTGGATCGACTCCTGGGCGGGCATGAGGAAGGCTTTGAGTTGGGGGTTTGCTTTCGATTTCACGGTGTGCCAGTTGAGCTTGCTCGCAGGGGGTTCGATCGTTTTGGCCGTTGGAATCTGTTTAGCCACCTCGGGTGGTTTCTCGGTTGCGAGTGAGGGCAGTGTGGGCTCGGGTGTTGCGGGACGGTTCCGCTCAGCGGATTCGCCAACGGTTTCTCCCGGGTAGTATTGCGGTAGCTGACCCGTAAGCGTGTTGAGGGCTTTGATGAGTGTAACCTCAAGGCTGAAAAGATCGTCTCGTTTCGTAAACCGCTCCTGATCGTCGTCGAGTGCATGGATGAGGCGTTGAAGATCGATCGCTTCGATCGCAAGGGTGAAGCCGTCTCCGGTTTTGCTCACTTGATTGACGAGTGCATCTCTGAGCGTAAGCGAAAGCTTCTCGGCGATACTGCGAGGTGCGTATCCCTGCTGGTAGAAGCTGTTTGCTAGGTCGAAGAGCGTGCTGAGCTCTCCAGCGACTAGCGCTTCGGCCAATTGCCGGAGTCGCTCTTGTGGTGGGAGGCCGAGTGCCTCTTCGGCAGCATCGAGAGTGATGCTCTTGCCCGACGTAAAGAGCCGTTCCAGCAAACTTTCGGCATCCCTCATCGCACCGTCGGCAACTTTAGCCACCAAATCCAACGCGGGCGTAGACGCCTCGATTTCCGCCTGCCGGCAGAGCCCTTCGAGTTTGCTGCGAATCTCGGCGTCCGTCAAGCGTCTAAATCTGAAGTGCTGGCAGCGTGAGAGAATGGTGGCAGGGAGTTTCTCGGGCTCCGTGGTAGCTAAAATGAAGACGAGTTTCGGTGGGGGTTCTTCCAAAGTTTTGAGGAGCGCATTGGAAGCCGCGCGGCTTAACATGTGTGCTTCGTCCAGAATCCAGACGCGGCTTTCACCACGTAGCGGTGCCAAAGTGACCTTCTCCCGAAGATCCCTTACGTCCTCGACGGAGTTGTTACTGGCCGCATCTAGCTCGATGACATCCGGATGACTGCCGCGCTGGACGAGCTCGCAGCTTTCACAGGAGCCGCATGGGCGTTCTTCGGCAGATGTTCGCTGGCAGTTCAGAGCCATTGCCAGGAGGCGGGCAGTCGTCGTCTTACCGACCCCCCTCGGTCCGGAAAAGAGATAGGCATGCCCGATCTTCTGCTGACTGATGGCGGCAAGCAGTATTTCCGTGACGTGGCTCTGGCCGACAATCTGGTCGAACCTTCTCGGCCGTGCTCGCTGATAGATGGCTGCCATGCGACCTTATGCTACCACTTGTCCGTGATCGACCCCAAACCGTATAGAACCTGTACCATAGCAGCTGGAGAGTGGAATCATGGCACGACGTTTTGTACTTCATCCAGCGTGTTCGGCAGATTGGTGGCAACCGCTGAGGGCACTAGATGCTGCTCTGGTGGCTAGGGATGCAGAAGGCTGTGTGGATGCCTATTCGGTACTGCTTTCAGCTTTGGTGGCGCGTCCTACTGCTGATCTCTATTCGGCCGTAGCGGAAGATCTCCTTTGGGGAGAGACGGCTGTGAGCGGAACTGTTCTAAAGCACGGCTCGCTCCCCGAAGGTCTTCGCGCAGCAGCTCTACACGACATCGGTCGTACGCAAGCCGTGTTGAGGCGGGACTGGCAAGATGAGGTCGGTCAGGTGGTGGGGACGAGTGTCCCTCCACTAGAACGACTCGCCCACGATATAGACCCCTCGGTGAGAGAGCTCACGGATGTGCTACGGCGAGGAGAGCCTGCCGAGGTGCTGTCGTGGTTGATGGGTACCTATGTGCGGCACGGGAGCGGTATCCTCGCTCGTTTCAGAGCGTTCCGTTGGAGTAAGGGTCAGCTCGAGGGCCTGGTGTATCCGGCCGAAACCGAAGTAGAACAGCTCATCGCCGTGGATCGACAAATCGCGTCTCTTCAAGAAAATACAGAGCGTTTTCTCAAGCGAGCTCCAGCTCACAATACGCTCCTTTACGGCCCCCGGGGTTCTGGGAAGTCGACCGCTGTTCGGGGGCTTCTCAAGCTCTACTGGGGGGAGGGGTTGCGGCTGGTTGAGATTTCAGTCGGGGATTTGATCGATCTACCTCTTATCGTCGAGCAGCTGAGGGTGCAACCGCATCGGTTCATTCTTTTCGTCGACGATCTCAGTTTCGAGTTGAGTGATCACCGCTATCAACCGCTCAAGACCCTACTCGAGGGTTCGCTGACCGCTCGCCCCAACAACTTACTCGTTTATGCCACCAGCAATCGTCGGCATCTTGTGATGGAGCGCTTTTCAGAGCGACCCGATCCCTTAGACGACGACGTCCACAGTTGGGATACACAGAACGAACGGTTGGCGTTGGCCGATCGCTTCGGGCTTACGATCACGTTTCCAACAGCGACCCAGCAACGGTTCTCGCTCATCGTGGAGGAGCTGGCGCGCCGGGAAGGTCTTGCAGATCGCGGGTTGCTCGAGCGCGCGGTCGAGTACGCGAGGTGGGGAAACGGCCTGTCAGGTCGTACGGCTCAACAGTTTATCGATAGCGTCAAGGCTGAGAACAGTTGAGCCCGGCACAGGTCTCCTTCACCGCTTGTTTGACGCGGTGCAGCTGGGTGAAACAGCAAATCATATGGGTTTGATCAAGGAGTAGAGTCAGATCACGGCTCTGCTCGGCTCTAAGGCGTGAGATGGGCGAGGCGTGAGGCCAGTGAGTACATATCGCCACGCGTGAATGAATCACGCCCGCTGAAGCGGGGAGGGGCCAGGGCGAGATCTCGTAGGGCTTGCCAGGAGGTGGCTTCCACACACGTCCCGAGTGCGCACGCTGCCCATGAAGTGATCTCCAGCGCTGCTTCAGATGAAAGAGGCCCCTCTGTGTGGCCGAAATTTTCGATGAGATTCGGCCCGAGTTGTCGGTTCTGGTGGAAGCGTCGCCCGACGTTACTCAGCAAGTAGAGGTAGCTACGCGCCGACACCGGCTCGTCGAGCCGAGGATCGTTGTCGTAACCACCAACGGCGAGCCCGCGGCTTAAAAGAACCCGGTAGTCAGGGTAGTTGGGGTGGTCGATCGGGCCGACAGGATTCCTCGTCTTGACTTGAGGTAGAAAGGCACCACGCTGCAATAGTATTTCCCTCACCGTCGCGATCGTTTCAGGCGTCGTTACGATGAAGTGAGAACTGACGTTCAAGTGCACCGCTTCTGCCGCAGCGATCCCAACGGCCTCGGCTACTGCCATGCCAAACGGGACGACACGCGCGCTCGCTGCAGCGAGCGGATCGTAACCGGCGGTCTTGCCCACAACCCAGAGGTTGGTGACGTCTCGCGGTACGCTTACACACAACTGCACGCCATACACTTCGGGGACGCCGAAAACAAACCCTGAATCGAACGGTGTGAGGGGCTGGACATCGAGGGGGTAGCCCCCCGCTGCGATATCGAACGATGTCACTCGATTGTCGATCACATCATCGATAGTGAGGGTGCAGTGGGCTTCGAGATGACGCGTCTCCCTGATGTAGAGTCGCTCAGCCGTACCCTGGAGGCGGGCAGCTTCGAAACCTGGAATTCCATCGGCGAGGTAGCTCACGATGCGTGCGGCCTCCTGCGCGCCACGCTCTCTCCCGGAATCGAGGCTAACTGGGTCGAATGGGTCGAGATCGAAAAGGAGTAAGGCGTTTACCAAAACCGTACCATCGTCCTGATGGCCCAAATTGAGTCCGCGAAGCTTGATTCCGAGTTCGGAGGGGTTATAAGCCGCAGGATAACCGCCAAAACTCCCCCAAGCTACGTTTCCCTTGATGTTCGCATAGTTGCGGCCGAGTTCCTTCACGCCCTGCTCGAGCCTTGCCCAATTCACGTTCGCCACTCGGAAAACCAGAGTGTCGACCATGCGGGCATCGTGTCCGATGGAGGAGAACCCTACGCTAAAACCTGCCCCTGCATCTGCTGCAAAATTCATGTCAGCAGTGGCGTCGATGACCTGTCTCGCCAAGTGCAGCGTATCGTTTTGCAGTACTCCGCTCACGATGTCTTCTGTGGGCATGTAAGGTGTGAGATCACCGGCATTACGTATGATGTCGACCCCTGCCTCGGCGAGCATGGCTTCGAATACCTGCTCGGCCCGTCGTACATCGAAAGACGGTTGCTGGCCGACCCGACGCCACCATCTGAGGAAAAAGCCCTGTTGGTAAAGGAGTGGTTGCGTCCGCAAGTCGAGTACGTTGAGTTCTCCAAGAACAAACAACCCACCCAAGCGTGCATCACTCGTGATCAGCAGGGTTCGCGAACCGCTCTCTGCCGCGGCAACGGCAGCACTGATCCCCTCGGGTTCGCTTCCGACCACAATGATGTCGTAGAGGTTTAGTGGGACCAGAGCGCCCTGGCCCCATAGGCGCTGGCCGACGAGATCCTGAGAGAGGAGTAGAGTGATGAATGTGAGAAGGTGGGTGAGGAGGGGGGGTAGCCGCACGATCGAGTTCCAAGGTGACCAGATATCGAGTTTCGGTTGAGGTTACGCTGTTATCGAGGGTGAGAGGTTCGAATGTTTGGAGCGAAAAAGACGTGTCGTTGAACCACTCAGTGCCGCTGATACCGGTGTGACACGCACAATGTACCTATCCTATTACGAACCTCATGCGGCAGTGGTAGCATGGCGTATCGAGGAGGTTGGGATGCGTTTCTCTCCTGTCCTGATGGTACTCGGCCTGATGGCGGTTGGTTTTTTGGTGGGTTGCCAACCGGAGTCTTCCCCACAATTGCACGAGGTCTATCTCTATGGTGCTGACGATATGCGGCTTACCTATGCGTATGGTGGTCCAACGCGAGTAACCATCGAGGGTGTTGATTTCAGTCTCGAAGAGGGGAGAGTAGAGGATCCGCTGGCAGTAAAGGGCACGCTCCTTATCGATGGCAAACCGTACTTGAGAGAAGCACTGCCTGCCAGATCGCAAAGCCCTTTCGAAGTAGAACGAATTCCGCTCACGACCGATCTGATCGTGCGCGTTCATGAACGCGTTGCACCTGTACTCTATTTTGATGGGACGATGTGGTTTACACTCCTTGAGTCGGCCGAACCCGGTTTCCGTGCCCGTGTGGTTCCGAGGTTGCGTGTGGGCGGTTTACAAGGGATGGGTGAGCTCACGCAGAACGAGGTTGAGGTGCTTACCCGTGAGCTCGAGATGCGAGGGGGCGCTCTCGCCGTAGCCGCTTTGCAGGCCGAGAACGTTCCCATGAGGACGATCGACGGACTTTCTGAACACCTCCGGACGGGACTCTATGTACAAGAGGGGTTATCGACCGACGTGAGCGCGTTTACGCCGCCACCCGAGTCACTCATTTGGGAAGAGCTCGTTCGTGGCGACCAGGCAACCGGCTTTGACGAACCGAGCTTTCTCATCGTCGCCGACCAGGGAGATCTGCTCAGTTTGTGGAATCGGGCCTACGGGTCTCGCTTGAGTATTCCGCCTGTTCCGACGATCGATTTTGCGCGGGAGACAGTGATCGCCGTCTTCTTGGGGACCAGGCCTACTTCTGGTTATGGTGTCGAGATCCAGGACCTCCGCTTGGAAGACGGAGATCTCTTCATCGATATGCGGGAGGTGACGCCTCCGCCTGACAGCCTCACTGCGCAAGTTATAACTTCTCCTTGGGTTATGCTTCGGGTCCTTCGTGGGGGTGTCGACGTGGTGTGGTTTCGCGACAGCGTGACCGATACGCTGCTGGGGGTTGCTCGGCGGTTACAGTAAAAAAGGTTTTGCTCACGAGGTTGCATCGTGTCGTCTGTAGCACGTGTGCGCAAAAGACTACGAGCGAATGCTTTTGGACCGATTTGCCCGTTGGTTCGGGTCACCCTTTAAGAACCTCCAACTCAAGTTTGGGGCAATGCCTCAAACGTAAGGCTACAGAAGCGAGGTTGGGTCAGCGAAGCGCCGAGCTTGCGTCCCGCGGCCGCCCGCGGTCCAATTCTGCAAACATAACTTGGACGTGCTTAACGCCCTGACGCGTCCTCATCATCAGCATAATCTGGGTTGGCACGGATATCAGGGCTCTTTAGGTGGCTCTGAGCGTTGACTTGCAGGTGTACGAAGCGAGGATCGCCTGCTCTTTCTTTCCATACACGAGGTTTTGCAGGGATTCCGAGGCCGATGACGTGTGGATCGAGGTCGCGTGTGGCCAGCGCCAGGGCTCCGAGCATACTGTCGTCGCTCAGGACCGTGCCAGCCAGAACTGTTGCGTGATATGCCACGCGTACACCACGGCCTATGACCGTCTGTTTGAGCGTAACGTCGGGGACGTTGAGTGTATCGTGAGCATGCGAATAGACGTTGACGTAGTCGCTGAGGCTCGCCCCATCATGAAGAATGACCCCGCCGATATCGTCTATAAATACGTTTCGGTGGATCACCACATCGTCACCGACCTCGATGTTGTACCCAACCGACACCTCGACGTTTTGAAAGATTTTGAGGTTGCTCCCGATGCGTTTGAAGATCCTTGCGGCCAACATTCTCCGTAGGGCGATGCCGCTCGCCATCGATTGTCCGAGTGGCGTCTGGTCGAGGCACTTCCAGAGCCACAGCAAGGGCTTGACCTTGGCGAATTTCTCCTGATCGGTGGCGACGTAATATTCGGCCTCAAAGGTTATATTTTGGGGGTCGAGTGCAAACGAAGCGATCGGCTCTGAGGACTCCAACTCCTCTGCGGTTTTGCCGTGTAAGAGGCGTGACAAGGTATGGTAGACGATCTCATTATTGTCCAAAGAGGGATCATCCAGCTTTTCGGCGAGACTGCCGATGAACCGACTCAGTTGGCGTTCGGCGTTCGGGGATAAAGGCCTATCGATCAGCCAAGGCATAGCAAACTCCCCGTCCCATCGTGGCGTTCCACGCTATCAACTCGCATTTTTGGGTTGCGAACCCTGTACACGGGTTATGCCGTACTCAGGGTCTCTGTACAAGGTGATGGCCGGATCCAGGTTCAGCTGCGTCTTTGAGGTGAGCCCTTCTCGGTCGAGCAGGTCTTGGGGAGGCTGGATTAGAACAGGGCTGGCCTTGAAGTTCAACCGTTTGTACCTCTGGAGTCGAATTCTCAGGGATTCGAGGCCCCAGTCCTCGAACCAGAGGTCTCTGAGTGACATCAAGGTAGGTCGTCCCCGCACAGCGGTCCTGCCAACGCTTCCGGCCCGCCGGATCCTGCCAGATACCGTCAGGATCCGGATCGCTCGGTAGAGTGAATCGATGAACTCATCGAGCAGGAAGTTGGATCGCAGCAGAGCCTGTACTTCGGGAACGACATCTTCTAGGTCGTCCTCATCAGGATCGTGGAGGTCGATGGCACGAAAAAGGTCTGTGATTTGCTCGGGTAAGTTGTTGAGCTGGTAGAACTGATGTTCTGCAGCTGCGGGCACGATGACGGTTGGAGCCACTGCAATGCCTGCTGCAACAAGCCTGGCCAAAATTACGAGCTCAGGCTCTTCCTGGAGGCTCAATTCGTCAAGGCGCTCGTGCAGGAGAAAGGGTTCAATGGGTTCAGAACCTAGAACCATCTTGAGTATAGTGTACCAATCGAGCGGCGCTTTTCCTTGAGGAAGATCGACAGATCGTGATACCATCCTCTGTTGTGACTAGAGGATACAGTGCTCGATGGCTGCCTCGCCTCGGGCAGTTGAAGCTCGCTTTGATCCTCACGTTTTTGCTTGCGCTCTCCATATTTTCCTTCGTTTCGGTAAGGCGGTATTTCGAAGTTGGTGAGGTGGCTTTGCCCAACGTTACCGGGCTCGATCTCGCTGATGCGATCGACGGGTTGCGCGCTTTCGGTTTCGAGGCCACCACATTCCCCGAAACGGTAGTGGGTGCGGTTGCAAACAGCGTGACTTCGCAGAGTCCTGAGCCGGGGACGGTGGTAAGGAAGGGGCGAGTGGTGACCTTGGGGGTTCATACTCCTCCAGAAGTTGCTCGAGCACCGCTTTTAATCGGTCTTAAGCTCGCTGATGCCATCGGGCGGGTGCAATCTCTGAACCTTGTGGTTGAAGAAGTACAGTATGTGTATCATTCCTCGCCTTCCGGTAGCGTCGTAGGTCAATGGCCCGATCCGAACGCCACGTTGCAGCCCGGTGTCGGATTGAACGTGATCGTCAGCAGAGGAGCGCAGGAGTTGTCGGTGGCACTCCCCGATTTTAAGGGTGTCTCTCTTGATAGAGCCCAAGAAGAGTTGTTGGCCCTCGGCTTTCGGCGCATCGAGACGATCGCCACCCATTTGAGCCTGGACCGTCCGGGCCTGGTCAGCACACAGAATCCCGAGGCGGGGGCTACCGTGCCTACCAGTACGCCAGTCACGCTCTACTATTCGGTGTCCAGCGATCGAATCATCAGAATCCCGGATCTTTTGGGTCAGCCGTTGCGCCGGGCGCGACTCATGTTGACCGCGGCGGGTTTGAAGGTGGGAACCATAACCTATCTGGATGATCCAGAAAGACCGGCAGGCATCGTTGATACAGAACCTTCTGGACACACCTTGGTGGGTACGGCAGTCGCGTTACGTGTCAACCGTACCTCGAATCAACCCGAGACGCAACGCGATTCCGATTTGGATACGGGTTTTGCGAGCGAGGCGGAGCCGGTGGAGTCGCTCGAGGGGAGCAGGAGCATCCCCTTCACCTTCGATCCGGTACGCCTCGGTCTGCGTACGCTTACCGACAGGGAGTACGAACTGCGCTTGGTTGTAAGTGATGATGAAGGTGAGCGGGTCGTCATCGAGCGTCAGGTACCGGCCGGCGAAAGCGTGTCCACGGTTGTCACCGTATTCGGTGAGGCCCTTTTGCAGACGTACATCAACGATGTGTTCTTTCAGGCTTGGAGCCCTTAAACGCCATTCATTCGTCAATCTTTCGCGACGCCGAGCGCTGTTGGGGGCGATTCTTGGAGGAGCGCAAGGCCTGCATTCCCCCTTCCACATTGAAGACATGTTCAAAGCCTGCGGCTTCGAGGTACAGGCCGACCAACTCGCTCACCAACCCCTTTTCGCAGATGAGATAGATCGGGAGTTCCTTCGGTACATCGGGTAGGTTTCCGGCCTGAACGGCCTCCAAGCCGAGGTGGCGTAGACCGGGCAGGCCGTCTGCAGCGTAAAGTGCCAAAGGACGTGTGTCGAAGGCGGCTGCACCCTTTTGAAACTCCTCGAGGAAAGTGCGTATGCTGACCGGTTGCATTTCTAAAATTAGACTACCGACAATGTGGCGTGCAATGCAAACCGATGATACGGTAGTGTACGTGATTCGAACCCGGCCACGTCGTTCAAACGATCGAGACGGGTCTAGAGTGGGAATTGTCGCTGCAGACCATGGGTTCGATCTGCAACGCTAGCTCTGGATAGTAGCCGCTTCTGGCGGAAGCGTGATCCTGAGGAGGACGTGAGTGAACGAACCTGACATTTCTCCGTTGGCGAGGCGCTTAGCGGAAGAAAATAATGTTGATTGGCAGTCGCTGTCGGGCACAGGGGCTGATGGAAAAGTGGTTGAGAGGGACGTCCTCGAGTACTTGGCACGCGTAATGACAGGTGATGCTGCGCTCGATCCCACGCCCGAGCCTGTGCCTGATGGAATGGACGCATGGCCTGAAGAGGATGTCGTCGCCGGGTACCAACCGAGAGGCGTCAACCTGGATCAGCTTCAGGCTGAGTTGTCGGCTTCCTCCCCGTCTTATGATGAGTCTACGCCGGGATCGGCGTTGGATGCTCCACCTCCGGCTGATCTCGTTTCGGATGAACCTTTAGGGGTTGAAGCAGCTCAGAATTCCGATCTGGAGGATGGTTCATTTGTATCACTTGAGCAAGATCAAGACGATGATGATGATCTCCTCGAGATAGACGACGTCGAGATGGATGTTGCGCCTCCGGCAGGTGTTTCGGTTCACGGCGACGAAGAGGAAGCGATCAGCGAAGACATTTTCCTTTTCGATGATGGTGTAGAGCAAGCAGAAATTGATGTTGGTGAAGTGCTACCAGCGACTTTCCAACAGGAAGTGTCGCACGCGGACGGTGCGGGATATAGTGGTTCGCAAGGACGAAGGACCGATCCTGAAGGTCCGTCTCTGGAAGTTTCTGATATCGGTGCTGGACTTGGTGATTCGTTTGAATCTGCGCCGATCCAAGAATCGGTAGAGATTCCTCTCGACGCGTTTGAAGAAGAGGTACGATCTCCCTCGCTCGCAGGGGAACCGGACATTGGTCAGCACGATGGCAGCTCTGAACTCTTCAGTGAGGCGATCAGTGATTCTGGTGGAGAGGTATTAGAGGGCGAAACCGGAGGGCGGTTTACCGACTTCGCGCAGGTGCCCGATGTTTTCGCTGACAATGTAGATGGGCTCTCGTCCGATCTTGCGCCGGAGCTCTTTGTATCGGATGAAGAGGCGTTACCGTTCGATGAAGGCATCGGTGCCGACACTTCTCCCAATTCTGATTTTCAGGAGATGGAGTCCGAAGCGTCGTTTGTGGCCGGTGAAGGTGGGGGCACGGAAGCTCTACAGGGAGAAACTCCCGTAGACGAGCCACTGCAGAGTGAACCGGTGGATTCGTTTGGACCGGAGTCCCATGTTTTGGGTGCTGGTGCGGTACTCGCCTCGGAGGATGAAGAAGCGGGTGTCCAAGTCGGTGGTCAAGCACCTGGTGGGTTTTTTGAATCATCGAATGGTGAATCGCAAGAGATGTCTGTTGAACCGCAAGAGATGTCTGTTGAACCGCAAGAGATGTCTGTTGAACCGCAAGAGATGTCTGTTGAATCGCAAGAGATGTCTGTTGAATCGGAACCCGAAGCCGATCGAAGCATTGGGTCGTTGGCGGATGTGGGTAAGGGTGTTCTAGATGAGCCAACAGACCAGCTCCAGGCAGAAGAGATACCCTTGCCCTTGGTATCCTATGGCATGTTGTTGCGCCGCCATCTCGATCTGACCTCGCTAGCCGAGGCGCAGCTCGCTGTCAGCAGGGAACTGTCAGAAGACGATCCGATCTCCCCAACACCTTTCCTTGTCCGAGCGGTTGCCAAGGCGATGGAGATGGTTCGACTTGGTGATAGCCCACCGGAACTCGCATTGGCCGTGATCACAGGTGATGGGTTCGGGACCAAAATGATCTCAGATGCGACTGAAATCTCGTTCCGCTCTCTGCTGAATGAGACCCGTGACGCTGTGGGAAGTGACGTCATGAACGGTGCGACCCTGGTCGTTGCAGATATGTCTTCTTTAGAAGTGGATGAAGCCGTTCTCAACTTAGGAGTTCCCGTGTTGACCCTCGGCAGGATTCTCTTCGATAATCAACAAGGGCGGTACCACAGTACTCTCTCGCTATCTGGAACGACTCTGCCACCCGAGGAGGGGGCGAAACTTCTGGTCTACGTGGCCGACTTACTCAATGCGCCTGTCCAACTCGTGCTTTGATGGGTGGTCTCGGTCAATCGTGATGAGTGTTCGAGGATCGCGGCGACGGTAGCAACCACCAGAGTAAGAGGTACCCTAAACCGCTTAGACCACCTGTCAAGAACAATGAGAGCAGAGCCAGCAAACGAACGACCGTTGGTTTGACCCCGACGAACTGCGCGATTCCCCCGCAGACGCCAGCAAGGTATCGGCGATGCGAGCGTGCTAGGCGCTTGTGGGCAGAAGGTCGTCTTGCCCGACGCTGATCGTGCAGCAGGCTGTCCTGTCCTTTGGGATCGAATCTGTTCACGCTAGTGACGCTCCAACGTACCTTCAACCAGGAGTGGGACTCGTGGATGGATCGTTAAAGTTCGAAGGGCCTGATGTACACGCGCTTCCAATTCACGCACATCGACTCCACCGAAATGGTCGGGGACGAGTGCCAGGTGCCGCAGGGCCTTAGCGTAGTTGCGCCGTCCGCCGCGATCGCTCTTCATGCAACGGGCTTTGTAGAGGGCGGCTGCTAGCAGAATCAACCCGGCCAGGAAGTGCTTTTCCACCCCTTCGGTCTCGAGCCATGATGGTTCGAGCACTTCGTGACATTCCCAGTAGTCGCCGTCATTAAACAACACGATGGCCTCACGTAGTGCATTTCCCCAATTGCTCACGAGAAGAGTATACTCGACCCACCTTCCTATCTGCCTTAGGTGGGGTATGGTGAGATCGTGGGACCGAACAGTACTCCTCGTCGTTTGGTGGTAGGTATCACTGGGGGCAGTGGTCTCATCTACGCTCAAGATCTCCTGGAAGCGTTGCGTCATACGGATTTGGAGACGCACCTTATCATCACGGCGGGTGCCAAGCAGGTCATTCCAACTGAGTTGGAGGAGACAGCGCTCGATCTTGAGCGTCTGGCAACGGTGGTCCACAAGGACAACAATTTGGGGGCGTCAATCGCCTCGGGATCGTTCTTGACGCTCGGTATGGTCATCGTTCCTTGTAGCGCCGGTACGCTTGCAAAAGTCGCTACCGGTTTCTCGGACAATTTAGTGTCGCGTGCGGCGCAAGTCACTCTCAAAGAGCGCAGATCTTTGGTGTTGGTGGTACGTGAGGCACCGTATTCCCGGCCGATGCTGGTCAATATGCTCGCTGCAAACGATGCTGGTGCAACTATTGTGCCAGCTGCGCCGGGGTTCTATCACCGGCCGAAGACGCTGTCAGAGCTCGTCGGAAGTATCACTTCCCGTACCCTCGACCTATTCGGAATCGATAACAATCGAGTCAAGCGTTGGAAGGAAGATGAGTAGACCTTCTACCGCTGCCCTCATTCCCGCTGCGGGGACGGGAGAGCGGCTTGGGATGGGTCCAAAGGCTTTTGTGTGCCTCGGGCAAAAGACGCTTCTCATGCATGTCGTGGACGCTTTTGACGGCCTGGTAGACGAGATTGTGGTAGCGGTTTCTCCCGAAATGGTGAATGAGGCTTCTGGGCGGATTTCGAACGCGCGCATGATCGTTGGGGGGAGCAGTCGTCAAGCTACCGTTCTCAATTTATTGCGAGCGACTGCGGCGGAACTCGTCATCGTACACGATGCAGCCAGGCCTTTTCTGGAACCTGCTGTCATCGATCGAACGTTGGCCGCCACACGCCGTCACGGCGCGGTGACGGCGGCGAGACCGGTGGTGGATAGCCTAATAGACACGACTAGCCAAATGTCTGTCGATCGAGAGAAGCTACGGGCCGTACAGACGCCGCAAGGATTCCGACACGAGCTCTTGTTGCGGGCTCACCTCAGAGCGTTCGAGGGCGGTTACTCAGCTACCGACGATGCGGCATTGGTTCGCAGGTTGGGCCACGAAGTCGCCCTCGTTGAAGGGAGCCCCATGCTCATGAAGGTGACAACTCTCCAAGATCTGGAAATGGCTCGAGCGTTAGAGCGGAGTTGGTGCCGTGCTGACACTTGAGGCACCCGCCAAGATCAATTTGGGTTTGGCCGTGATCGCAAAGAGGGGGGACGGTTTCCATGAGATCGACACCCTCATGGTCCGCCTCGCCCTCCACGACACGATACGCTTTGAGCCCAGAGACCGAGGCGTCACACTTCGTGTCTGTGGTGCCGAGCTCGGGGACGATCGAGAGAATCTGGCCTACCGCGCTGCCCTTCTCTACATACGTGCATCGGGAGTGGGGCGTGGAGTTCATCTCCACTTGACGAAGAGGATTCCTACAGCCTCAGGTATGGGTGGTGGATCGAGCGATGCGGCCGCGGTCTTGAGGGGGTTGGCGCAGATCTATCCTGCAGACATCGACCTGATGGCGTTGGCCTTACAGTTGGGGAGTGACGTCCCTTTCTTTGTCCTCGAGCATAGAGCTGCTCGAGCGAGAGGGAGAGGGGAGAGGCTAGAGCCGATCGAACTCCCCAATGCGGCCTTGGTGCTCGCCAACCCTCAAGTGGAAGTCATGAGCGGTTTTGCCTATGAACACCTTCAAAACTTCAGTCGGAGACTCCCAGTAGCTGAGATCGTGGGTCGTCTGGAGCGAAACGAAGACCCAAGGCTTTTCAACGCTCTACAGGCCGGTGTCTTGCGAAAGGAACCGAGAATCCGCCCTGTACTCGAAGCACTCCGTTCCGCTGGCCTGTCTGGTGTGTTGATGAGTGGTTCTGGTGCAACGTGTTTCGGTCTTGCGCGTGAGGAGACGCACGCAAAAGAGGTGGTGGGAATCCTCCGGGATCGGTATCCTTCCTGGTGGGTGAAATCCACCACATTTGGTTGACGTGCGTACCTTACAACAGCGGAACACTGCCAGGTTTCCTACAATTTGATGGGAATCGATGGTACGACACAACGTAAGTCCTGCCCTAGTCATGTCACAAAGAGCCTGCGATCCTCTCGTAGGTCTGTTCTTCTGTACCTTTCAGTACTCTGGGCGGCTTTTGAATAGGGTTACCTTGGGGGATTTGTGAGCGAGAAAGGTCAGATGGTCACCGTCAAGACCAAACCGCGTATGAGCTTGAGGGGTGAGCTGAGCAAGATGCCGCTGATCGATCTTCTTCGTTGGCTTCAGAATGAAGAGGCGACCGGTTTCCTCACCCTGAAATTGGCTGAGGACATCCAGGATACGAGAGTGGTAGTGTTGCGAGGGAAGCTCGGGGGTGTGATTAGCCCCATGCTTCCAAATTGGAGCATATCGCTGTTGCAAGAAGGGTTATTGCCGAGTGATCTCCAGCAAGCGCGCCTCTTAGCGCATAATACGCCACAATTTCTCAAGCGATTGGTGAGTCATGGAGCGGTGAGCACGGTACGGCTTGCTGAACTTTTGCAAGAGCGGATTGTAGCTGGTCTCCTCCCCCTCGTGCGAACCGGACGAGCACACTATAGCTTTCATCCAAATGAGGATGTACAGGACGGTTTTTTAAGTCCTGGCATCGAGATCGACTCCGTTCTCGAGGAGATTTTTGAGCGTCGCCGCGATCGAAACGACCAGGCTTTGGCTGGATACCGCATGACTTCGGTGTTTGAAGTTTTCGATCAACGGGGCAACCCTCTAGATATCGGTCTCCGTGAGTACCGAGTCCTTTCGGTACTCGGTGAAGGTCTACCGTTATGGGAAGTCGCCAAAAATACCAACCTGGCTTGGGACGATCTCGTCCAAACGGTCTTAACGCTCGAGCAGCTCGATCTCATAGGTGAGAGTACGTCTACCGGAGTTGTAGATGCGACGAAGTCAGCTCAGCTTTCCGAGGGGGATGTCGCCCACCCCTTCCGCTTGACCACGCTTGAAGGAGAGGTCTATTCACTCGGTCGGCTCCGAGGGGAGAAGTCGTTGCTTCTGTTCGGGGTAAGCTTTGAACGTTTTCGTCACAGGAAGCGTTACCAGGAGCTTGTCGAATGGTGGCCCGAGTTTCGGGAGGCGGGTCTACGGGTTGTTTGTGTGGTCGAGAGTCCCTATGAAGCACTCCGCAAACAGCCCTCGGCTTTCGGTCTACCATTTACGGTACTCGTCGACCCGGAAGGCTCGGTGCACAGGCGCTACGGTGTGGCAAGGTCTTGGAGGACGTTCAGTCTGCAACCACTGCGCTCGTTCGTGCGTTCACGTTTATCAAGAGGGAGAGTAGCGCCAAGGGTTGCACGTCGGCCGGTCGAACTACTCGTGGGTGAAGACCTGCGTGTCGAGAAATGTCACTATCACCGACACGTGAACGACTTTCTCCCCATCGAAGAGGTGTACGCCTGGTCTAACGCCACCAGGCGCGATGGGGCATCAAATGATAGGACTCCTGGTGCGCTTAGTTTAGCCTGGCATCACCAGACCAAATAACGATATGTCATACGATATGTTCCTTGCCGGGGTTGGGCACAGGTTCGATGGCCTCGACCTGGAGCGCCTCTTGATTGGGTAGGTCGACGCGCCGACGCGACCATTTGCAGGCGTTGGCGATAATGCGGACGACGTAATCGTTGTGGTACGTCGGATAGGTTTCGTGTCCGGGGCGGAAATAGAAGACCTTGCCGTGTCCCTGCTGCCAGGTACACGCGCTGCGAAACACTTCTCCCCCCTGGAACCAAGAAATCATCAAGAGTTTGTCGGGTGTCGGGATATCGAAGCGTTCGCCATACATCTCTTCTTGTTCGAGCTCGAAATAGTCCGGAATGCCTTCCATGATGGGATGGCTCGGTTCGAGGTTCCAAAGCCGCTCTTTTTCATCGGCCTCTCTCCACTTCAGCGAGCAGTTCGTACCGAGGATGCGTTTGAACAACTTTGAGAAGTGACCGGAGTGGAGCACCACGAGACCCATACCGGAAAGGATTTGCTGCTGGGCGCGGTCGACCACCTCCTCACTCACTTGGGCGTGCGCTTTGTGGCCCCACCAGATCAAGACATCGGTGGCTTGAAGCACCTGTTCACTCAGCCCGTGCTCCGGCTCGTTCAAGGTCGCGGTGGTCACTTCGAAATTGCCGTGCCGACCGATCCCTTCAGCGATCGTCTGGTGGATCCCGTTCGGGTAGATGGCCTCCACCGTGTCGTCTTCGAGCTCGTGGAGATATTCGTTCCAGATGGTGACGCGAATCTTGTCAGCCATAGCGTGTCCCCCTCATGGTTGATGTGCTGATGGGGACCGTTACGAGCAAGTTACCCGCGCGGTCCCGCAGGCTCGTTTTATCTGATGTCGGTTGCCGTGGTGATGTGTCGCTTCAATCGGTCACCGCCCCTTGTGAGGCGCTCGATACCGACTTGGCGTATTTGGCCAGTACGCCACGTCCGTATTTGGCGGTGGGTGCTTGCCACGCTTTCCGGCGTTTTGCCAAGTCCTCCTCGCTGAGATCGACCTCGATCAGATTGTGCGCTGCGTCGATGGTGACGATATCGCCCTCTTCGAGCAACCCGATCGGTCCTCCTACTTGGGCCTCGGGCGCGACGTGGCCCACCACCAGGCCGTAGGTGCCTCCTGAAAAACGCCCGTCGGTGATCAAGGCCACGGAATCGCCGAGACCCTTGCCGATGATTGCACCGGTGGGGGAGAGCATCTCGCGCATGCCGGGACCCCCTTTTGGACCTTCGTAGCGGATGACGATGACGTCTCCTGCCCTGATTTCGTCACCCAAGATGGCCTTGAGGCTCGCCTCTTCGCTTTCGAAGATGCGGGCAGGCCCAGTGATTTTCGTCGTCTTGAGACCGCTCGTCTTTGCTACTGCCCCTTCTGGTGCGAGATTCCCTTTGAGGATTGCCAAATGACCTTCCTGATACTTCGGCGCGTCGAAGGGGAGGACGACATCCTGATCTTTTGGAGGCCGACTGGCAACCCGGCTTAGGTTCTCTGCAACGGTTTTGCCGGTTACCGTCATGCAGTCGCCGTGAAGCAGGCCTTCTTCTAACAGCATCTTCATGATCAGCGGGATGCCGCCTACCTTATGCAGATCGGTGGCGACGTACTTTCCGCTCGGTTTGAGGTCAGCGATGTGTGGGGTGCGTTGGCGGATGTGCTCGAAGTCAGCGAGATCGAGATCGACTTCGGCTGCGTGTGCCGCAGCGAGAAGATGGAGCACGGCATTGGTGCTACCCCCCACCGCCATCACCACGGTGATGGCGTTTTCGAAGGCCTCTCTGGTCATGATCTTGCGAGCTGTCAGGTCGTTCTCGATGAGACTCAATAAGGCGTGTCCACTCGCTTCGGCACTATCGGCTTTTTCTCGATCTTCCGCTGCCATGGTGCTCGAGTAAGGGAGGCTCATGCCCATGGCCTCAAAGGCGCTCGACATGGTGTTGGCGGTATACATACCACCACACGATCCTTTGCCGGGACACGCGTTGCGCTCGATCGCCTGGAAGGTTTCGAGTGGAATCCGGCCGGCGTTATACTGACCAACTGCTTCGAAGGCGCTGACGATGGTGAGGTCTTCTCCTTCATAGTTACCTGGCTTGATGGTCCCGCCGTAGACAAAGATGCTGGGAATGTCGAGGCGCGCCATGGCGATCATCGCTCCCGGCATGTTCTTATCACAGCCGCCGACGGCGATGAGACCGTCCATACTCTGTCCTCTGCAGACTGTTTCGATCGAATCGGCAATCACCTCGCGGCTGACCAGGCTACACTTCATCCCTTCGGTGCCCATGGAGATGCCGTCGCTGATGGTGATGGTGCCGAAGAGCTGTGGCATCCCTCCTGCGGTGCGGATGGCGCCTTCAGCCGCCACTGCCAATTCTCCCAGGCCGGCGTTACAGGGAGTGATGTTGCTGTGGCCGTTGGCCACGGCGATGATCGGTTTGTTGAAGTCTTCGTCTTCGAAGCCCACTGCTCGCATCATGGCCCGGTTCGGGGCGCGATGATCACCCTCGGTGATGATCGAACTCCGGCGGTTTAACTTTGGACGTGTAAGGGTGTTGCTCATGATTCTCCTCCCAAGTGGTTGTCACGCCGTCTGTTGGTACCGCATTAGTCTAGCTCAAAATTGTAGATGTGCTGATCGAAAGCGTTGTACTCGGCATAGCGGATCAACTGATAGAGGCGTTGCCGCGACTGCATTCTGGGCAGCAGCGAGGTTTGTCTCCCACCTGCTGCCAGGCTCGCTAGCCCTTCCTCGACAGCTCTCATCGCCAATCGTAACCCAGTAACGGGATAGATCACCAGGTTGTAACCGAGATCCTGTAGGGCTTGACTGGTGAGGAGCGGTGACTTTCCGAACTCGGTCATGTTGGCAAGCAAGGGGACGTCGAGGTTCTTTCGAAAGAGCGCAAATTCCGCCTCGTTGGCGAGGGCCTCGGGGAAGATCACATCGGCACCGGCGTCGACATACGCCCGAGCCCGATCGATCGCCCGTGGCAAACCTTCGACAGCGCGCGCATCCGTTCGCGCGACGATCAGAAAGTGGGGATCGTGTCGGGCTTGCACGGCGGCCCTCAGCTTTCTGACCATCGCGTCGGTTTCGATGAGGCTTTTGTGATCGAGGTGGCCGCAGCGTTTGGGATTCTGCTGGTCTTCGAGATGGCACCCGGCAAGCCCTAAACGCTCGAGTTCTTGGACGGTTCGTACGACGTTCAAGACCTCTCCAAAACCGGTGTCGATATCGATGATGGTGGGTAGCTCGGTGGCGCGAGCGATCTGGTGACCGCGCAAAACCACCTCGCTCATGGAAGTCAAGCCGATATCCGGCAGTCCGAGGTCGGCGGCGACGACCGATCCGGAGACGTAAACGCCTTCCCAGCCTTGCTCTTCGATCAGCATGGCGACGAGCGGTGAGAAGGCGCCGGGAAACCTTTGGAGTTTGCCGCTGTGAACAGCCTGATGGAGCCGGCGACGTTTCTCGGCAGGAGGGGTTTCGCTAAAGAGCATCAGAAGATTCCCCGTTCGTCTCGCGTGTTGGCCAGCAGGGTCTCTTTGGGGATCTCGACATTCAGCAGCGCGAGTTCGTCTGCGTGAAGTTCGCCTAGACGCTGAACTGCGCCCAGATATCGTTCGTGCTCCCTCGGCGTAATGAGATCTTGCGTCAGAAGCGTGAATTTTCGGAGGTAGTCTGTGCGTTCGAATGGGGTCTTACCGTTAGGGTGGGCGTTGGCTACGGCCAGTTCCCGCTCGATGGTGCTCCCGCCGGCTAAGCGGACTTCTACACGGCTACCGAAGGCCCTTTTGTTCGGTTCGGGGTGGTGGTAACGGCGGGTCCACTCGGGATCTTCCACCGTCTTTACCTTGTTCCAAAGCCGAACGGTGTCTGCTCGAGTTGCCCGGGCGCGGGTGTAGCTCTCTTCATGATGCCAGCGTCCGTCTTGAAACGCGATGGTAAAGATATACATGATGCTGTGATCGAGCGTCTCTCTGCTCGCCTGCGGGTCGTATTTTTGCGGGTCGTTCGAACCGCTTCCGATCACGACGTGGGTGTGGTGGCTGGTGTGAATCACTACTTCCTCGATCGCGTCTTCCTCGGACACGGCTGTTCTCAGATCGAACGCCAGATCGATCACGGCTTGGGCCTGGTACTCTGCCGAGTGCGCTTTGGTATAGGATTCCAAGATCGCCCTCTTGCTCTCCCCCGCCTCTGGGAACGCGACTTCATAGCAAGCTTCGGGTCCGTCGAGCAGCCAGGCGATGACGCTGTCTTCCCCTTCGTAGATCGGAGATGGAGACATTTCCCCTCGCATGGCGCGGTCGACGGCTTCGATGGCGAGTTTGCCCGCGTAGCCCGGTACATAGGCTTTCCAGCTCGATATCTCACCTTTTCGCGACTGCCGGGTCGTGAAACTCGTGTGTACCGCCTGTTGCACTGCTTGGTAGGTGACGTTCGGCTCGAGCCGGAGCAAGGTTCCTAAGCCGGCGACCACGGCGGGGGCGAGATGGGCCATGTGGTCGATCTTGTGCTGGTGCAGGCAGATGCCCTTGACCAGTCCGATGTGGATCTCATAGGCGGTGGCGATACCGCTCAAGAGCTCGTTGCCAGAGACTTGCATCTGCTGGGCAACGGCCAAAAGGGGTGCGATGGCGTCTCCGGGGTGGGCGTAGTCCGCTGCCAAGAAGGTGTCGTGAAAATCGAGCTCTCGCACGGCGGTGCCGTTGGCCCAGGCAGCCCATTCAGCGCAGAAGCGCTGCTCTATCGGAAGGCCGTATACCGTGGCCCCGTCAGGGCGGGGGTGAGCCAGGGCTTGCGTCCGGGCGTTGGCCACAGGCTTCCTATTGATGGCGGCGATGGCGACAGCCGTATTGTCGATCAGGCGGTTGACGATCATCTCTTCGACTTCGTGATCTAAGGGGACCCGATCGTGGGCCACCATGGCGATCTGCCAAGCGAGTTGCTGTTCTTTAGGAAGGTTGTCTTGGGAAGGATATACCTTTACGTGGTGGCATTTCATCGGACTTGCATTGTACCTGCTCGGTCCCTACTCTCCCACTGTTCTCGCCAGATGAGGTCCTGGTTTTGCTCGCCAGATGTAGCGGCTATTCTCCTTCGAGATGGAGCTCGCGCCTCCGCCTCGCCACCTGTTTGATGACGACCGGAGCCACCAGACTGATGGCAGTCAGAACCCACAAGGTGATGGTGATGGAACTTTCAAAGAGAATGCTCCAGTTGCCCTGGGTATAGGTCAAGGCGCGGCGCAGGTTGACCTCCATGAGATCGCCGAGCACCAAGCCGAGGATGACCGGGGCGAGTGGAAAGCCCAGCTTACGCATGAAATAACCGATGAAGCCGAACCCGGCCATCAGCAGCACATCGAAGGGGTTGTTGTTGACGGCATAGACCCCGACAAAACTCAATGTGGCCACCAGCGGCATGAGCACCCACCTAGGGATGAGGAGAATGCGCGCGAAAAGGCCGACCAAGGGCAGGTTCAAAACGATAAGAATGACATTGCCGATATACATCGAGGCGGCCAGGCCCCAAAAGACCTCGGGGTTGTCTTGAATGAGGAGGGGACCCGGTCTCACGCCCAAACTCAGCAGGGCGGCCAGCATCACCGCAGTGGTGCCGCTTCCGGGAACGCCGAGGGTCAGCATCGGAATAAACGCCCCCACCGAAGCAGAATTGTTGGAAGACTCGGGCGCGGCAACGCCTCGGATATCTCCTTTGCCGAACTGATCGTCGCGGTCGACGATCTGTTTTTCGGTGGTATAGGCCACGAAACTGGCAATGGTCGAACCCGCACCGGGCAAGGCTCCGATCAAGAATCCGGAGACGCTGCTTCGGACGATCGTCCACAGCGAGGAGGTAAACTCTTTGAGGCTGATAAAGACGCGCCCTACGCTCGTTTGCACGTGCTTACCGGAATCGGTTTCGCTGAGCATTTGTAGAACTTCGCTGACCGCAAAAAGGCCGATGGCCACGACGACGAAGTCCATGCCATCGAGCAGGTTCATGCGCCCGAAGGTGAAACGAGTCGCCGTTCCCTGGGGATCGATTCCGACGGTGGAAAGGATCAGCCCGAACAGTGCGGCGACAATCCCCTTGAAAACGTTGCTCCCCGTCAGGCTCGAAAGCGTCGAGAAGGCGAAGACCATCAACACGAAGTACTCAGCGGGGCCGAAGTTGATCGCCCACCTCGAAAGCAAGGGCGCAAAGAAGATCAGAAAGAAGATCGAAATGGTGCCACCGATAAAAGAAGAGATGGCCGACATGGCCAGCGCCGGTCCGGCGCGGCCTTGTTGCGCCATCGGGTAACCGTCGAGCGCGGTGACGACGGCCGAGGCCGTGCCCGGGACGTTTAAGAGGATGCTGCTGATGGAGTTGCCGTATTGAGAACCGTAATAGATCCCCGCAAACATGATGATGGCCGACGTGGGTTCTAGGTTCAGGGCAAAGGTGATGGGGATCAGAATGGCGATGGTGTTGATCGGTCCCACACCGGGGAGCATGCCGATGACCGTGCCGAGCGACACACCGATCAGGGCGAGCAACAAATTGGTGGGTTGTAGGGCGATGGTGAAGCCTTGCCCCAAGAGTTGAAAAACCTCCACTCAACGCCCCCCGAATACACGGCCCACGGGTAGCGGAATGCCCAAGGCATAGACGAACAGGACATACATTCCGAGACTGGCCAACAAACCTGTGACGATGGCCTGCCAGGCTTTGGCTCCGAAACGCTGGCTCACGAAGGTGGTCTCCAGCGTCGTTGCTGCGATGAAGCCGATCGGCACCAACAGATAGGCATAGGCGATAAAACTGATCGTGACGAAAACAAGATTAAACCAGGTACCCAACCTCGGCCACGGTGGGTTGGGATCGACCCGAAAGATGATGGCCAAGGCCACGAGAAAAAGCGTGATAGCCAGCATGAAGGGGAAGACCTTGGGTCCAAGGGGGTCCGCTCCAAAGCCGGCTTTGAGGCGCGAGGCCCCAAAGCCGTACCACAAGGCGAGTAAAACGAGAATCACGCCGGCTATGCGATCGGTCATTCGATAATGCCCAGCTCCTTCGATATGCCTACCATGATCTCGATCTGGTCTTTGGCGAAGGCCTCGAAGTCGGCGCCGAAGCTTTCGAAGGGGGCCAGACCGTTTTCGTCGCGCAAGGTGATCCACTCCTCTGAGGTTGCCACCTGCTGGATGGCGTCGACCCAGAAGTCGTACGCTTCTTGCGACATGTTGGGTGGACCGTAGAAGCCGCGCCAGTTCCCGGCGACGACGTCGTATCCCTGTTCTCTTGCCGTCTGGGCATCTCCGAGGCGGGATACCTGCTCTGGCGAGAAGACACCAATCACCCGAACCAAGCCGGCGTCGAGATCTCCAAGAACCTCTGAGGTGTCACCGGTAAAGACGTCGGCCCGGCCGCTCTTGATTTCGATCAGGGCAGGCCCGCCGCCGTCAAACGATACGTAGCGGAACTGGGTCAGGTTTTCGATGCCCGCAGCCTTCGCCACCAACAGCGGTTTGATGTGATCAAAGCCGCCCACGGCGCTGCCGCCCACGAAGGTGAGGTCGTCGGGTGAAGTTCGCATCGCTTCGACCAGGTCGTCGAGATTTTGCAAAGGCGAGTCGGTTCCGACGGCCAGTACGCCGAAGTCGGCCCCTAGGGCTCCCAGCCAGCGGATATCGTCCGCGGTGAAACCGGCGTAGGCGTTCTGCGCGAGGCGCGTAGCGGTAGCGACGCTTGCCGCCACGATGAGGTTGTCGTCGTCAGCCCTTTGGGTGATCACGTTGGCCATGGCCACGCCACCGCCACCGCCGGCCATATTGGTGACCTGGATCGAACCGTCGACTACGCCGATGGCTGGCATGACTTGGGCGGCGGGTACGCGGCAGGTAAAATCCCAACCGCCGCCGGCGCTGGCCGGGGCGATACACTCTACATTTGACGGTGAAAATTGAGCCAGAGCGATGCCGGCAAAGAGCACGAAGAGAAGAGTTGAGAGTCTTTTCATATCTGCACCTCCAAAATTACGTCTTGTGAGAATACACTGCGAGGTTCAGCCTTGTAAACTAGCCGCTCCCTGCCCGGGTCAGATTCGACAAAGCCGAGCAGTCGTTCCGATACCGAGTTGGGAAGTCAGCCGGCGAGAGCCCGCAGGCGATTCCCAGCCTCGATGAGCGCTTCGTCGCGTTTGCAATAGGCAAAACGGACCAAGTGCCTAGCCAACGTTTTGTGCTCGCGGCTGTAAAAGGCGCTGGGTGGGATGGCCACCACTCCAGCTCTGGCCGGCAGGTCGTTACAGAGTTCGATGTCGTCTCGGTAGCCGAGTTCTCGGCTATCGGCGATCACGAAGTATCCACCCGCAGGCACCAGGGGAGAAAACGGTGTCTCCCGAAGTGCTGTGACGAGTAGATCGCGTTTTCGTAAGTAGGCCTGCTTGAGTTCTCGGTAGTACGGGTTTCCCGGTTGAGCTGCCTCGTTCAAGATGGCGGCAGATGCGCGTTGAAGGGGTGTGGCTACCGTGAAAGGGATCCATTGATGCGCCATTCGAATCGCCTGGATGAGAGGAGCAGGACCGGATACCCAACCGACTTTCCACCCGGTCACCGAGAAGGTCTTGCCGATACTCGAGATAGTAAGTGTCCGCGCCCAAGCACCGGGACGGCTGGCGAGTGGGAGGTGTTGACCGAAGGCGATGTGCTCGTATACTTCATCGCTGAGAATCAACGAGTCGTGGCGTTCGGCCAGCTCGACGATCAGATCCAGCTCTTCAGCCGAAAAGAGTTTTCCGCTGGGGTTGTGGGGGGTGTTGAGGATCACGAGCTTCGTCTTGGGGCTGAAACACGCTCTCAATTCGGCTTCGTCGAGGTGCCATAGACCGTCCGATTGGGGGTGTAACGGTACGAATTTGGGGATACCACCTGCCATCGTCACATCGGCAGGATAGGCATCGTAAAACGGTTCGAAAATCACCACTTCGTCACCGGGATCCACCAGGGCTTGGATTGCGGCAAAAAGGCCTTCGGTGGCCCCCACCGTGATCTGGATATTGGCCACGGGATCCAAGGTCCTGCCGAAACGCCGGGCGTGGTCTTCGGAGACGGCCTCGAGCAACTCGGGGAGACCGGGGAGCGGCGGATACTGCTGGTGTTCCCCGGCGGACGCGCGCAAGGCGTCCAGTACAAAGCTCGGCGTCTCGAAGTCGGGGAACCCTTGCCCCAGGTTGATGGCCTTGTGTTCGGTGGCGAGGCGGGTGTAGGTTGCAAACACGGTTTCGCCGAAATCGGCGATCCGCCTGCTACCGACCCTGCGCGTCATCTCTGGCACGATTAGGACCGGCTAGGAATCGGCAGAGCGGCGGAGACTGCCTCTGTGAACGCGGACGTGTTTCTCGTTCCACCGAGATCCTGTGTTGGATCCTCGGCCAGTGCCTGTTGAACGGCCTCTTCAATGGCGTCGGCGGCCGCACCCTCTCGCAGGCCGAAGCGCAGCATCATGGCAGCCGAAAGCATCGTTCCCACCGGGTTGGCGATCCCTTTACCGGCGATATCTGGGGCGCTACCGTGCACTGGCTCGAAGAGCCCGATGGGGCCTCCGAGGCTGGCAGACGGCAGCACGCCGAGGGAGCCGGGGATAACGGCCGCCAGATCCGAAAGGATATCACCGAAGAGGTTGGCCGTCACGATGACGTCGAACTGTTTGGGATCGCGAACGATCTGCATGGCGGCGTTGTCGACATAGAGGTGCTCGAGCCCGACCTGGGGGAACTCCGTGCGGTGGACGCCTTCGATCACGTCGCGCCAGTGCTGCGATACATCGAGGACGTTGGCCTTGTCTACGCTCGTCACCTTGCCACCACGCGCTATGGCGGTTTCGAAGGCGACCCGTGCGATGCGTTCCACCTCATAGCGCTGATAGACCATGGTCGAAACGCCTCTCTCCGGGGTGTTTTCAGATGGCTTGCCGAAATAGATTCCCCCGGTGAGCTCGCGTATGATCAATAGATCCGTACCTTGTGCCACCTCGCTCTTCAAGGGTGAGAGGTGCTCGAGCCCGGAAAAGACTTTGACCGGTCGCAGGTTGCTGAACACCCCAAGGTGCTTGCGGAGTTGGAGGATGCCCGTTTCAACCCGGAGTTCACGTGGCAATCGATTCCAAGGGTGGTCGCCGACCGGTCCACCCGCCGAACCCATCAGTACCGCGTTTGAACCGAGAACGGCTTCTCTGGTGATGTCGGGTAAGGGTTGGCCATACGCCTCGATGGCGCTACCCCCAAAGGGATAACGCTGAAAGTCGAAATCGAGTCCAAACCCCTCTCCTACGACGTTAAGAACCTCGATGGTCGCTTCGATGACCTCCGGACCTATAAAATCCCCAGGTAGTACAGCGATCGAAACTCTCATCTGTTACTTCCCCGCGAGGTAGGGGAGGCGGGCCGCTGTGGTGGTGATGGCCTCTTCCCCTTCGAGCAGCTCGGCCAGAGGATCCCAACGGCCCCGCAAGAGCGCCGTCTGTGCCGATGCGGGGAGCTTCGCTTCAAAATGCTTATCTGCCACCGCGATCACTCCTTTGGCGATGTCGATTTCGATGACCAGGTCGGGATCCTTTTCAAGGAGCGAAGCGATCTCTGCGATGGCACCCTTTTCCGCAGTTACACAGGGCATCCCCAAGGTAATGCTGTTGCCGAAGAAGATCTCTGCAAAGCTCTCCGCGATAACGGCGCGGAAGCCGTGCCGATAGAGGGCTTGTGGTGCATGTTCACGGGAAGATCCGCTTCCGAAATTGCTGCCGGTAAGCAAGATTGTGGCCCCGGCGTAGCGCTCATCGTTGAGGGGGTGTGCCTTGGCGCTGCCGTCTTCATGGTGGCAGACATCGTAAAAGAGGTATTCCCCGAGTCCCTCAAAAGTCACACATTTCATGAAGCGGGCTGGAATGATCCGGTCGGTATCGATGTCATCTCCGGGAACGTAGACGCCTTTTCCTCGTACGCCAGCAATCGCTTCGAGTGCCATTAGGCCATCACCCCTTTCGAAACGCCGAAGACTTCTCGAGCGTCGGATATCATGCCGGTCACCGCGGCGGCAGCCACCATCACCGGACTCATGAGTACCGTGCGTCCTGTTGGACTACCCTGGCGACCTTTGAAGTTTCGGTTGCTGCTGCTGGCACACAACTGATCACCGATGAGCTTATCGGGGTTCATGGCCAGACACATCGAGCAGCCCGCATCGCGCCATTCGAAGCCGGCATCCTTGAACACCTGGTCGATTTTGAGCTCTTCGCATTGGAGCTTGACGATCTGGGATCCCGGTACGGCAATCGCATGAACCTTCGGGTCGACCTTATGACCTTTGAGGTATTTGGCGACCTCGACGAAGTCCGAAAGTCTGGCGTTGGTACAGCTGCCTAAAAAGGCCACGTCGATCTTTTCGCCCTTGATCGATTGGCCCGATGTAAGTTTCATGTGGTTCAGCGCTTCGGTGAGCGAGTCCTTGTCGCTCTCTGGTGCGTCTTCGACGATAGGGATCTGTTCGTCGATCGATATCGCTTGTCCCGGATTGATTCCCCAGGTAACGGTCGGAGCGATGTCCTCGGCGCGGATATCGACCACATCGTCGTAATGGCAGCCCGGATCCGAAGCGATCGAGCGCCAACGTTCGACTGCGCTCTGCCAGGCTTCACCTGTCGGGGCGTAAGGCCGTCCTTCGAGATAGGCAAACGTCGTCTGGTCGGGGTTGACATACCCGCAGCGCGCTCCCCCTTCGATCGACATGTTGCACACCGTCATACGCTCTTCCATACTCATCCGGTCGAAGACGTCTCCGCCGTACTCATAGGCGTAACCGAGCCCTCCCTTGACCCCAAGCGTACGGATGATATGGAGAATGACATCTTTGGCATAAACGCCTGGACCGAGTTCCCCATCGACATTGATACGCCTCACTTTCAGCTTGCTCATCGCAAGCGTCTGCGTGGCGAGTACATCTCTTACCTGACTGGTACCGATGCCGAAGGCGATGGCGCCGAAAGCACCGTGTGTGCTCGTATGGGAATCGCCACAGGCGATGGTGGTGCCTGGCTGGGTAATGCCCTGCTCGGGACCTACCATATGGACGATGCCTTGACGGCCGCTATCGAGGTCGAAGTACGTGATGCTGTGTTCCACGCAGTTATTGCGAAGCTCCTTGATCATGGCGTCGGCCAAGGGGTCGTCGAACGGTTCTACACGTTTGTCGGTTGGAACGATGTGATCGACCGTGGCAAAGGTTCGCTCGGGCATGCGCACCCGCAAGCTCATATCGCGAAGCATGCCGAAAGCCTGTGGACTCGTTACTTCGTGGATGAGATGTGTCCCGATGAAGAGTTGTGTCTGGCCATTTTCAAGTGACCGGACGCTATGGGCATCCCAAACCTTTTCGAAAAGACTCTTTGGTGAGGACAAGAGAACCACCTTCCCAAAAAAAACCCCCGGCGATGGCCAGGGAGCTTAAGGTTACCGTGTACAAGCTAACCGATCGCACCCCGACATCTACGTAGGAGGTTGCTCTGGAGAAGGTTGATGATACGCAGGCGTTTTCTTATACGCATCGGCTCGCGTAGGTTGCGCATTGGGCCGAGTATAAGGAACCGGCTCCTGCCTGTCAATGGCCTGCCTGTCAATGACCAGAGATCTACATTCTTCCGCCGCGTCCATAGTTGCCACCGGATGAACGCGTGGTGCGCCCGACCGCGGCGGCACGTCCAGCACCGGTTAGACCCTTGGAAGCCCCCTCTTGGGTTTTGCCTGCGACCCCGCCGGTGCTGACCAGGCGTTCGAACTCCTTGCGATCGACCGATCGGCTGCTTCCCACATCGAAACTGATCATCCGTTTCAGGTGGAGCTCGGCCAGGTAGGCATCCATTGTGATCATCCCCTGCTCTCCACCCATCTGGATTGCGGAGAGGATCTGGTGCGTTTTGCCCTCACGAATGAGATTCCGGATCGCAGGGTTGGCGACCATGAACTCGTAAGCCAGAACCCTGCCATCGCCAGAGTTTTTCGGGAGGAGTTGCTGTGTGAGGATCGCTTGGAGATTGTTGGCCAACTGCACTCTGACTTGTTCTTGTTGAACTTCGGGGAAGACGTCGATAATGCGGTCGATCGCCTCGGGTGCCGAGTTGGTGTGCAATGTTCCCATGACCAGGTGACCGGTCTCGGCTGCGGTGACGGCCAGTCCGATCGTGTCGTAGTCGCGCAGCTCTCCGACCAAGATCACATCAGGAGCTTGTCTCAAGACGCTACGGAGGGCGTTTCTAAAAGACTGCGTGTCCTCACCGACTTCACGTTGGTTCACCACCGAGCTCTTGTGCTGGTGGAAGAACTCGATGGGATCTTCGATTGTGACGATGTGTTTTGAGTATTCGGTGTTGATGAGATCGATCATGGTTGCGAGCGTAGTCGATTTGCCTGAACCGGTGGGGCCGGTGACGAGCACGAGACCGCGTGGGAGGCGGGCGATATCACCTATATGCTTGGGTATACCGAGATCGTCGAAGCTTAGGATCTCTTCGCTGATTAGTCGCATCACGCCGCTGACGGTTCCCCGTTGGTAGAAGACGTTGACTCGAAACCGTCCTTGACCGCTCAAGCTGAACGAGAAGTCGAGGTCTTTAACTTCCTCGAAGATCCTCTGTTTTTTTTCGTCCATCATGGCGTACATCAAGCGTCTCGTCGTACTCGGGGGTAAGGGATCGTATTCGGTCTTGCGCCAATCACCGTCGATTCTGACCATCGGGGGTAGGCCCGATGTGAGCAAGAGATCTGAGGCACGACGCTCTACGGCTAATCTGAGGAGGTCTACGATATCGACTTGAATCTGGGTATTTTTGATCTGATCTGCCATGATCGTTCTCCCTACATGTTGTGGGGTACCGTTGAATGGGCTGCAATTGTACGACTCTTACACATGGGGCCAAACTCTATTCCGAAGTGCGTGCCAGCACCTCCTCGAGGGTGGTAATCCCTTCAAACGCTTTGTGAATACCATCGTCTCTTAGCGTCTTCATACCGTTTTGTGAGGCGATATCTTTGATCTCAAACGACGATTTTTCTTTTACGATGGCCGCTTCGATATCGTTGTCAACGATCAGCAACTCGTGAATGCCGTAGCGGCCGTTGTATCCCGTGCCGTTACACTTTTCGCACCCGACGCCACGGAAGAGAGATTTGCCGGCGATCTGATCTTCGGCCATGTTGAGTCTTCTCATCACATCTGGTTCCGGCGTGTACTCTACCTTGCAGTCTTTGCAGACTTTTCGAACGAGTCTTTGGGCTAAGACGCCGATCAGTGACGCCGAGACGTTGAACGGCTCGATACCCATTTCGGTAAGGCGGGTGACGGCACCGGAAGCGTCGTTGGTGTGCAAGGTTGCGATCAGTAGGTGACCCGTAAGCGCGGCCTCTACAGATATCTTGGCCGTTTCCTGGTCACGGATCTCACCGACCATGATAATGTCCGGATCTTGACGGAGGAACGCGCGCAAGGCCCTTGCAAAATCTAGGCCGGCCTTGGGATTGATCTGTGTCTGATTGATCCCAGGAATTTCGTACTCAACGGGATCTTCGACAGTCGAAACGTTGACTTCGGGTACCGCGACGCGTTTAAGGATTGAAAAGGTGGTAAAAGATTTACCAGACCCCGTGGGACCGGTAATGAGAAACATGCCGTAAGGCTTCTGGATGACGTCGCTGAAACGACGGAAATTGTAGTCGGCGAAGCCGAGATTCTCGATTTCAGGGATATTACTGGCTTTTTTCAGGATGCGCATGACCGACTTTTCCCCGTATACGGTCGGTAGCGTCGAAAGCCGTAGATCGACCTCCATACTCCTATCTTTGAAACGGACTCGACCGTCCTGAGGAACGCGTCTCTCGGCTATATTGAGACCACCCATGATCTTGATCCGGGCAGCGAGGGCGCTGGCCGTAGCTTTTGGCATGGTCATGTACTCGCGGAGTGTACCGTCTTTACGTACCCTGATCTGGACCTCTAGCGGCCTCGGTTCGATATGAATATCTGAAATATCGTTGAGGATGGCTTCTCGTATGATATTGTTGACGACCTTGACAAGGGCATTGTCATCGATGGCACTGGTGTCTTCTACAACCTGTTCCTGGTGCCCTACTTCTTCGAGAACGGCTTTGGCGAGCTCGTCCATATCGTCGCCGTTACGGTAGAAGCGACTGATGAGCCTACCCAAGGTCTCCTCTGTGGCGACAGCGGGTTGGAGCTCTTTGCCCGTAATAAGGCGAATATCGTCCAGGGCAAATACATGCCTGGGATCTTTCATCGCCACGATCAAGGTGTTGCCTTCGAGGCGGATCGGCATGGCATTATAGCGGCGCGCGGTTGCCTCGGGAACCAAGCTTACAGCGTACGGATCGACGGTGAGATTGTCTTCGGTGATGAACTCGTATCCCAACTGCATGGCCAAGCTCTTTGCGAGCATGTCGGGACTCAGTTTGCCAGACTGAACCAGCGTGTCTTCGAGTCGACCACCACCCGACCTCTGTGCGCTGACCGCCTCTTCGACATCCGCCTTGCCTACGTAACCGAGATCGACCAAAATTTCGCCAAGTGGTTTGACGTGCCCGAGTTTCTTCTGCTCCTCGAGCGCTTTACGCAGTTGGTCGCGACTGAGCTTTCGATTGACCAGTAGCGTTTCACCAAGACGTCCCTTGTTGTCGGCATACATCGCCTCGATGCGCCTCATTACCGAGCTCTCGGTAGAGGCGACAAACGTCACGGGGCGCTTGATGACCGCTTCGATATCAGGCATGCGGCGCGGATCGGCGACAGCGATAACCAGATTCTCGTCTTCCTCTTTATAGGGGACGGCGTGGAAGTCGATGGCGTCAAGTCTTAGTAAGTGATCTGCCAGCCCCTCATCGAAGGGCATGTCGTCGAGTCTTTCGAGGAAGGGGATCCCCACTTGTTCTGCGAGCAGAGGGGCTAGCTCCTCCTCTGTCAATACGCCGCGCTCGACTAGGATTCTTCCTAAAAGCCCGCCGGTACGTTCCTGTTCTCGGATCGCTTCATCGAGTTCGTGATCTGTGGCATACCCTCTCTCCAGCACGAGGGTTCCGAGTCGACGACCCGTGTCGAGCTCTAGCTCGTTGGGTGGCTCGAGCCCGAGTTCAGGGTAGTGCGTGGCAAGCGCCCATTGCAGCTCGATATTGAGTGCCTGGTACGGTTCTACGAGGCATTCTGAAGCGTCTTCGATCTCTTCTATTGCCAAGGCATCCAACGGGTCTTCGAAGGCGACGCGTAGCCGAACGCCATCGAGGCCGAATGGGAAGGCCCTAACCTCGTTGGCCAGATCTGCTGGTACTTTCGCCAAGGCGTCGGAGGAGATATCGATACGGGTCAGAAGTGCCTGTGGGATGCCGAGGGATTCCTCTATGGCCCGGATAATACGTTGTTCGGAGATGACGCCGATGTTGACGAGGATATTGGCGAGACGACCGCCGACATCCGCGTGCCGGCCGATCGCGGTCTGGAGTGATTCATCGGAGACGTAACCACGCTCTAGAAGAACCGCTCCAAGGCGTTTGTCACCGATCGAGAGAACGGGCACTTCGACCTCCCCTGAGAATAAGGTTCTCGACTTTTCTTATGAGTCTCGTGTGCAAGTGTTTTCCGGGACTAAGAGGTTGGACGCGAATAGACATTACCCCTACAAGGTTGGCCCCGAGAATATCTGTAAAGAGTTGATCTCCGATCATAGCTGTTTCATCCGGTGTGCTGCCCAGTCGCCAAAGCGCTCGGCGGTAGGCTGGGAAGAACGGTTTTCCCGCCAGGGAAAAACCGTCGATACCGAGGATGGTCGTCCACTTTCTAACGCGTTCTCTGCTGCCGTTGCTGAGAATGAAGGCAGGTATATCGGCTGCCTCAAGCTCTAGGAACCAATTGCGAAAGACCGGTTTCATGTCATCTTCACTCGAAGCGAGAACGGTATCATCGAGATCGACAAGTACAGCACGAATGTGATGCTCCTCAAGCAGCGCGGGATTGACCTTATACGCCGCATCAACCGTGAGCCTGGGTCTCAGCAGCACGTGGTAACTCTAGCACGGTATTGATCTCGGGTAAGCCAAGATAATCACGTCCGGGGCTTTGTTTTGCGCACTTGGAGAATCTAAACCGTACTGCAGAGACACCCCCGATTTCATGGAGGTATTTGCATGAAAACCCGCCCATCATCCTCGAGTGTAGAGAGCTGGAGCTTACAGAATTCTTACCAGTTGAATAGCGGTGTCTCCGGATCACGATCAGGGCGGGCCGCTCGGCCGGCTCGATAGAGGCCGTAAGGCATCTGTATTTCGAACAGCTTTTCAGTCGATCTGGGCCCTACCAAACCCAAACAAGGCGGGGTAAAGCGGGAGTATTCAGCTGGCGTGATAAGCGCACAAAACGCCGGTTTGGGAGGTGTGTTGAAGAGCTGTCTAGCAGAGCTTGCCCCGATTTGTGACCAGCGGTGTCGGAAAGAGTTCGAAACCGCTGGGTGCCGGCTCTATGTCTCCACTGCTTCCCCGAGGACGAGAAAGAAGCTTTCGGGATCGTCAAGCCACGGGTAGTGACCGGTATCGAGGTAACTGACCAAGGCGCGAGGGGCGTTTTTGAGAACGAGCTCGGCTTGTTCGGGGTAGGTGGTGCCATCTCTTTGCCCCACGATCACAACGATCGGTTGATCGACCTGTCTGAGCTCATCGGTCACATCGGCACTCCAAGTGTCTTCGGGAGCAGCCATCTGTTGGGGTCCTGTTAGCGCTTGGGCGTCACTGTGCTCTAGTCGTAGGCGACTGGAGGGGTTGGGAAACTCCAGGCGGTCGAGAAGTTGTTTGGCTGGGACCTTTGAAAAGGCCTGTTCCAGCTCGGTTTCCGGATCGATTTCCGACACAGCTGGCAGTTCCTTGAAAATCTCATCATTCTCGTCGCTTGGTCCACTGAACGAGGCTGCGGCACGTCGGAGGCTGAGTGCTAGCACCGGCATCGAAACCCAGGGATTGACGAGAATGAGCCGCTCGACTTCTCGGTATAAAACTGCACAGCGTATGGCGATCAGCGCACCGAATCCGTGTGCAAGCAGGGTTGCGCTCTTCTGTTCGAGACCTGAGAGAATACCTTTGACATCGCCTGCGAGCGTGTCGATGTCGAATGAGCCTTCGCTATAGCTCCGTCCCGTTCCTCGTTGGTCGGCATAAATCATGTGGTAGAGCTCCAAGTCGTCACCACAGATATCTCGAAAGGAGTAGCTGCTGTAGCCGGGTCCTCCGTGGAGATAGAAGAGAACTCTGCCCTCTGGTGGTCCGACCTCTTCAACATAGAGATCGGCTTCGGAGCGCACGATGTGGTATGCGTTATCGACGAAGCTCATAACTGAACTGTACGAGGCCGACAGCCGATGTGCAACATGCGCTTCACTTCTGTTGGCTTGGCACTCTGAAGATGTCGGCGTTCAGTCGATCCGACGGTCGACAAATGTCCAGGTTCGCACCGAGGCAGGAACTGCGACATGAGGTGGGTGTGAACCGTAGAGGATCAACAAGTAGAGGTTTTCTTGGTCGGCACTCTTCAGAAACTGCGTATCGGGTGCCGAATCCGAGCTGGTCAGAGCCTCGGCGAGTCGTACCAGAATGGCCTCAGCTTGGGGTCCCTGGCACTCATAAAAACATACGATCACGGTGACCTCTTGTATGGGGTTCGTTGGTGTCTTGTGAAGAAATGGCTAGTTCTGTGCCGCACGATCATGTGACGGGTTGATCGATTCGAACTGCCGAAATGCGGGCCGGTCAGGCAAAGACTGGGGCAAACGTGCGACGTACGACAGCCTCATCCTCTACTCGCTATGCTACCATAACCGTACAGGACTGCAGGACACCGTGGACGCTCACGTGGAAGGGGGTGGGGCGGTGATCCTGCAGATATTCTGGAGGCGTCATGGATGAGCTGACGCAAGGCCCCAACCAGGGAAGATCGACGACTCGCGAGCGGTCGACGAAGCGTAAAGTCGGACCAAAACACAGGACGCTCGACGACCTTCGTCCACTGGTCAGGCAGGGGCGCTATCGGATCGGTAGCCATGCTATCAACCACGCTTCTTGTGAGGGGTTCACCGAAAGGGATATGGTTTCCACCATCTTGCACGGGAGAGAGCTCATGCGGTACTGGGAGGATGAGCGTCTCCTGGTTCTCGGTTACCTTCAGGTGAGTCCAGAAGTGCGAATACCCATCCATGTCGTCATCGAGTACAGCAGGGCGCGGTGGGTCGATATCATCACGGCTTTTATCCCCTTCGATCCGCACCGAGTCATTTCGCGTACTCGCCTGGCTGAATTCCTGCGTTACGACAAACACGAGCCAGAGAGTCGGCTTGTAGGTAAGCAAAAGAGTCCTTGACCGAAGAGCGATATGACCCCCTTCGGTTATAGGGGTAACCCGTATATCCTTATGGCATTCTGGTCGGTGATGGCCTCGATAGCGGCCACTGAAACCCCGCGGAGTTCAGCTAGAAACGCTGCGGTGTAGTGAACGAAGGCCGGTCGGTTTGAGCGGCCACGTTTGGGGATCGGTGCTAGGTAGGGACTGTCGGTTTCAACCAGCAAGCGGTCTTCGGGTACCGATTGGGCCGCAGCTCGAATCGAGGCAGCGCTCTTATAGGTGAGGTTGCCGGCAAAAGAGACCATCCAGCCGAGTTCCAGCCCGGTCTCGAGCAGGCGAACGTGGCCGTTGAAGCAGTGCAAGATGCCTTTCGGGTAAGCTACCTGCTCTAGTAACCGTGCGGCTTCGAGCGAGGCCTTTTCGTCGTTTTGCCCATCACGGACGTGCAGTATGAGGGGTTTGTCCAACTCGTTGGCCAACTCGGCATGCCAAAGAAACGCTTCCCGTTGGGAAGACAACGATTCTTTTTTCCAGTAGGTATCGAATCCTGTCTCGCCGATGGCGACGACCTTGTGGTGATTCGCTTGTCGTTCGACACCCTCTCTCACGACGTGGTCGCTCGCGTCGCTGGCGTTGTTGGGGTGTACGCCGACGGCGGCCCAGGTGTTGGCGAGCCGGTCGACTAGTTCGAGCGTTCGCTCGTTCCGTTCCAGGTTGGTGCCGACGCTGATCAGCCCGCGCAGGCTCGAAGCTGCTTGGGCCGGCTCATCACAGTAATCGAGATGACAATGCGAATCGATCATACCGTCAGCATAGCGGGTTCGAGCATCCTTGGTGGGCGTGTGATGACGGTGCGTCGAGAGTGGACAAGATGTTCCTGATTCGTTCGGTTGCTGGCTAAAGAGGCGGTGAAGTCCTGCAGAATCTGTGAGAGGATGGTGGGGTTAGAAAGCCGTGAGGATTCTGTAAGAGGAGCGTAAGAGGGAGCCTGTTACAGTTTCAGATGTCTAAAGCCGGTAGCTGGAAGACAACGTCATTGCACCTACGACTTGAAAGCGAGGCACGACACGATGCAACAAGGTGATTTCTTCAGGAACATCCAGCGGCTAAGCAACGAGGAACTGAGCGATCTGATCAACGAGTGCGAAAGTGCGATCTCGAACGGGTCCGCTGAGATCGAGGACTACGAAGCGTTCGTACTCTGCCACAAAGAGCTCGCTCGTCGCACCTGGTATCCGATAAGATAAGAAATTACTTGCTTCCAGCTATCAAGCTAGCGTAGCATGGCGCGTGGCCCGCTACGTTCTTTTTTTGGCTTTCGTTTGCCTCTTGGCTGCTTCATGCGCGCCTGTGACCGTGCCGGTGGCAGGGTATAGTTCTACCCACGGTCATGAGCATCCGATCCATACCTCGGAAGGGTTGGCCTCTTGGTACGGCCCTGGCTTTGTCGGTCGGAGTACGGCCAACGGGGAAATCTACGATCCCAATGAGCTCACGGCTGCTCACAAGACGCTACCGTTCGATTCTCAAGTCAGAGTAACCAATCTGAATACGGGTAAGAGCGTGGTCGTAAGGATCAACGACCGCGGTCCGTTCCGGGCCGGACGCATCATCGATTTATCCCCTGCAGCGGCCGAGCGCATCGGTCTTCTGCGTAGCGGTTTGGCCCCGGTCAAGCTCGAGCTGCTCACGGCGGGTCAAGCCTCGGCTCAAGCCGTGCCGACCGGTACTTTGAAGGGGTTTGAGGTGGCCTCCCCCTTATATCCGATCGGACAGCTGCTACTGCTCGCGTCGGACCAGTCGACTTCTCCGGTCATTGTGCGGGTCGCCTATAACCGTGTTCCGGAGACCCGAGGCGGTGTGTTCTTTGTCTCAAAGGAGCTGTATCAGCTCCTCGGACGTGACGTGTTTATCTTTACAGACTAAAGCGGGTTTCAAAAGATGCTGTTGTGCGATCCTCAGGAGGATCCGTGGGGTGGTGAGATCACTCATCACCCATCACGACAAAGGTTTTACCAAGAAACCCACGGGTCCTTTTGATCGTGGAAATCTACATGAGCGTTTTTCTACACGCCTGAGCAATCTCTTCAGCCAGGGGGGTAAGATCTCGCTGCTCTGCGATAGCGCGAATCAGTGCCGAGCCGACCACTACCCCGTCGGCCACCTCCGCCACGGGTCGGGCGGTCTCTTTTCCGGAGACGCCGAAGCCGACGGCAACCGGTACCGAGCTGACGGCTTTGACGCGGCGCACGAGGTCTGGAACGTCTTGGGGGAGTTGGTCGCGCGCTCCCGTTACGCCCGTGACCGAGACCGCGTAGATGAAGCCGCTGCAGGCTGACGTCACCACCCGCAACCGCTCATCGGTCGAAGTGGGGGCCACCAAGAAGATGGTGTCGATACCCAGCTCGCGCGCTGCAGATATCAGCGTGTCTGCTTCATCGGCCGGCAGGTCGGGCAGGATCACGCCGTCGCCGCCTGCTGCCTTGAGATCTTGTAAAAAACCGGCTTCGCCGCTCGGGTAGCAGTAGATCGGGTTGTAGTAGGTCATCAGCACCAGCGGTTTGTCGCTCTGGCGCCGCAGGCGTGCAATCAGCTCGAAGACCTTGGCTGTACTCACGCCCTGGCGCAGCGCCTCTTCAGAAGAGCGCTGGATGGTCGGCCCGTCACCCAAGGGATCCGAATAGGGGAGACCGACTTCGAGCAGGTCCGCTACCTCCAAAAGATCTTGTGCCACCTTTAAAAAACCCGCTTCGTCGGGATACCCCGCCGTCAGATAGGGGATGAAGGCGGCGCGGTTTTCTCGCTTGGCCCTTTCGAAGGCGCTTGCGATGCGGCTCACGACGCCCCCCCAGCGCTCAGCTCGAGCACCCGCATCGCCTCGTTGACATCCTTGTCTCCCCGCCCCGAGAGGTTGATCACGACGATCTCATCCGGCCGCATGGTCGGCGCGAGCTCTACGGCGTAGGCAAAGGCGTGAGCCGTCTCGAGCGCGGGGATGATGCCCTCGAGTTCGCTCACCGCCCTGAAGGCGCTGAGCGCTTTGGCGTCGTCGATCGAGACGTATTCGGCCAGGCCCTCGTCGGCGTAGTAGGAGTGCTCCGGTCCCACGCCCGGATAGTCGAGCCCCGCCGAAACCGAGTGGGCGGGGCTGATCTGGCCGTCGCGGTCGGATAAGAGGTACATGAGCGCGCCGTGGAGGACGCCGCGCTTGCCCGCGCTGATGCTGGCCGCGTGCGCGCCGCTGTCGAGGCCGTGGCCGGCCGCCTCCACCCCGATCAATCTGGGGCGTTCTGAGGCGGGCAGGTACGCGAACGGCGCGAAGATCCCGATGGCGTTGGACCCTCCGCCGACACAAGCGATCACGGCGTCCGGGACCTTTCGCCCCTCGAGCGCTTCGAGCTGCTCCATGGTCTCGCGTCCGATCACGCTCTGGAAGTCGCGCACCATCATGGGGTAGGGGTGGGGGCCCACCACCGAACCGATGATGTAGAAGGTGGTTCTCACGTTGGTGACCCAGTCGCGGATGGCCTCGTTGGTGGCGTCTTTGAGCGTCCGGGTGCCGCTGGTAACCGGGCGCACCTCGGCCCCGAGGAGCTTCATGCGAAAGACGTTGAGGGCTTGCCGTCTCACGTCTTCCTCTCCCATGTAGACCACGCAGTCGAGGTTGAAAAGCGCCGCCGCCGTGGCGGTGGCGACCCCGTGCTGGCCTGCACCGGTCTCGGCGATGACGCGCTTTTTCCCCATCTGCTTGGCCAACAGCGCCTGGCCGATGGTGTTGTTGATCTTGTGGGCGCCGGTGTGGTTGAGGTCCTCGCGTTTGAGGTAGATCTTGGCGCCACCCGAGCGCTCGGTGAGGTTGGCGGCGAAGGTCAGCAGGCTCGGCCTGCCCACGTAGGTCTCGAGGTAGTGGTGGAACTCCCGTTGAAAGTCGGGATCCTCGGCCACGCTTCGGTAGGCCTCGGTCAGCTCGTCGAGTGCGGGGATCAGCGTCTCGGGCACGTAACGGCCGCCGTAGATGCCGAAGCGGCCGCGGTTATTTGGCAGGGGGAACATTGTAGGTACCTCCGTACTGGGTTACGACAAGATCATTAGGTAATGAGTGATGAGTGATGGGTCATGGGTAATGCGTGTTGCGAACAGTCGTGGCTGAGCCTGTCAATACTAACGGTTGCGTTTGGAAGCAAGGTGATGAGTGATGAGTAATGGATAATGAGTGCGGCGAACGCTCGTGCTTGATCCCGTCTATACCCACTGTCGCGTCTGGAAGGAAGGTGATGGGTGATGGGTAGATCATTTACCAGCGGTTGGGCTGAACGGGTGACATCTGCCCTACTCATCACTCATGACTGTTTACTCATCACCTTCTGCGTATTGTCCGTTTGATTCGTTGCAAGAGCAAAAGAGCGGCCGGCGACCCTACCAGTGCTGGTGGTGCCGTTTGAAGGTGCGCGGCGTTCGGATGCGCGGCCTGCATTTCATGCGTCTGAGTTTATGTCATCGTCGGGAGAAAGTCCACTTCTGCCGACCTATGCACTGTTTTCCGGAAGTATGGCTCGTCAACCTGGTCGAGCGGCAGATCGAGGTCTATAGCGAGCCGGCTGACGAGGGCTACCAGGCCCAGGCTGCCCATACACTGACCGCTGGCTTCGCGCCCCAGCGTTTCCCCGAGGTGACAGGGCCGTGGCTGTCCGAGGTGCCGCTCGAGCTTTTGGCTTGACATTGACTCAAGAATAGATTCTCGATGTTAATTTATGGCGAGATGTCACTAGATCGGTCTGTTGGCCTGTCACCCTTTGACCGAACCGGCCATCATTCCTCGGATGAAGTAGCGCTGCAGCGCAAAGAAAATGAAGAGTGGCAGGATCATGCTGATAAAGGCTCCCGCGGTGAGTACCTCCCAGTCTTGTCCTCGAGAACCGACCATCTCGGCGAGTTCTCGCGTCACCACCCGGTTTTCGATCTGGGTTCCTAAAAACACCAGGGCAACCAGAAGGTCGTTCCACACCCAGAGAAATTGAAAGATGGCAAAGGAAGCGATGGCGGGCACAGATAGCGGTAAAACGAGGCGTGAAAACTTGGTAAAAGGAGAGGCGCCGTCCACCTCTGCCGATTCGATAATTTCACTCGGAATGGTAGAGATGTAACCGAAGAGAAGGTAGATGGCAAGCGGCATCCCAAAGCCGGTGTGGGCTAGCCAGATGCCCAGGTAGGTTCCGTTGAGTTCCAGCTTGAGGTAGAGGCGCAACATGGGGATGAGAGAGACGTGCAAGGGAACAACCATGAGCACGACTACCAGTGCAAAAAGAACATTGCGCAAGGGGAATTTCATCCAGGCAAAGGCGTAGGCCGCGAAAGCGGCTATGGTGATGGGGATGACAACCGAAGGAATGGTTACAAGCAGGCTGTTGAAAAATGCGATATTCATATTGGCGGTGGTGAGCACCGCCTTGTAGTTCTCGATGGTCCATTGGGCACGCCAGGCGGCGGAGCCGAACCTTATCTTTTCTGGCTCACCGGAAGAGACGAGTGCGGTGCGCGCTTCCTCCAGCCGACCTTGGAGGCGTTCGAGACGGGCCTCGGTACTGGCCAGATCCTCTTCTGCTTCAGCCAAGGCCTCTTCTGCTTGTGCTATCTGCGTTGCATCGTTCGAAGCACGTGCAGTTTCTAAAGTGGTTTGGGCGCTCTCAAACGCTACGGTTTCTTCCTGTTGTCGTTCTTGAGCCCGCGCCAAGGCCCTTTCTCGATCTCGTACATCCTTGAGAAGGTTCGTGTAGGCGGGATTGTCGCGTTCCAGCCGGAACACAGACCACCAACCACTTTCGTTGATCTCACGCTCGGACCGAAACGAGCTGATGAGAACCCCTAGTGTCGGGACGGACCAAAAGATGCAGATAAAAGCGACGATGAAGTAGAGCGGCCCTCGGGTGAGTACTTGCCTGATGTCGACCGTCACAGCCTAACGCCTCACCTTCTGCAGCTCGTGCACGTTCCAAATGATGATCGGTATCACGGCTACGAGTAATAGCGAGGCGAGGGCACTACCCAATCCAAAATTGACGTACGTAAAGAGTTCGCGGAACATGCGGTTGGCGATGACGTCAGCGTTGAAGAGCTGCCCGCCGAAAACATAGATGATGTCGAAAACCTTGAGTACCATGATCAGCACAGTGGTGGTGACAGTGAGAATGGTGGGTGCGATATAGGGGATGATGATGTTGAAGAACACGCGGAACTCGTTTGCACCATCGATACGCCCCGCCTCAAGCAGTTCACCGGGAACACCTTTCACGGCAGCAGAGAATATGACCATGCAGAAGCCGGTAAGCATCCATAACATGATGAACATGTAGGCGAAGTTGTTGATAGGGCTCGTTCGAATCCAATCGAGACCGCTACCGCCGAGCGCAGTTATCACCGCGTTGATAAACCCTATCTCAGGCAAGTTCGGGTTGGTCTGTTTGTCGTACATGAATTTCCAAATAACGCTGGCCCCAACTGAGGAGATGGCCATGGGAAGGAAGATAAGAGATTTGGCTAGCGGCTCCCACCTGCCGATGCGATCCACCAAAACCGCTATGATCAGGCCTGCAACCACGGTTCCACCAGTGACGAAAACGAGCCAGAGAAGGTTGTTTAGCAGGACTTGCTGCATCTCACGGCTAAAAAAGATGAAACGGTAGTGTGTAAAACCGACAAGAGCGCTAGAGTCGCTGTTCATGAAACTGCGAATAAAGGTGTTGATGCCCGGGTAAACGAGATAAACGCCGAGAATGACCATAGCCGGTCCCACGAACACAAAGGGACGCAGTGCACCCCGGAGCCTTTCAGAGAGTCTCTCTACCACATTGTTGGTCGCCCAGAATAGAAACCAGATGCCGAAGATACCGACGATAAGCGCCACGATGGCGATAGCAAGTTTTGGCGCTTCGGCGTCGCGTAAAAACACAAAACTGCGCCATAAGGCAACAAATCCTAGTACGGGTATGACAAAGGCAAAGAGGAGGCGTAGTGGTCCCGTGGTAATCCAATCAGAAAGGCTACTTGCAGATCGCTCGGCTTGGTTGCTCGGCTGACTCTTCGCCACCTGACACCTTCTTCAGAGAAAACAACTTTAGAAAATAGAGTTGTGCGGGAGCAATACGTGGAGATGTGCGCCCGCACATTGCGACACTAGGGGTCTCTGCAGTACCTAGTTTGGCCAGCTTGCATCGATGTCATTGAGGATGCTATCAAGGTCTTTTGTCCCTTGAACATAGTCGACTACGCCTTGCCAGAAGCTACCGGCACCTACCACACCCGGTTGCAGGTCACCACCGTCGAAGCGGAAGCTGTCAGCGGTCAGGAGGATATCCCCTAGACCTCTGGTGTCTGATGGATACCAGTCAAGGTTTTGATCGTTGTGTGGTGAAAGGAATACACCATTTTCGATTCCTGGTTTTAGGAACTCCGCTTTCGTCATGAGCTCCATGACTGCACGGACTTCGGGGCGATCGGAAAAGGCGGAGCAAACGTCACCGGACGTCAGCACCGGTGTGCCGTAGGCAGCATCGATGGGTGGGAACACGAAGTACCAAAGATCGCCATCAGGTGCAATTTCGATCTGTGCAAGGATCTCCTCGCCCAGCCAGGGGGGCATGAAGCTGCCCATCTTCGTCATGAAGGCATCGCCTTGGACGACCGGCACACCGGTATCGAAGAAGCGTACACCTATAATACGATCTGTGCCGCCCAATACGTAATCAGGGTTGAGCAGGATCTGCCCCATCAATTCCCAGGCCTGTCTGACCTCTTCAGAGTTGAAAAGGAGCCGATCTGCGGCGTTCGCGGGGACCGTCCAAGCATCGTAGTTGTCCAGCGAGGTGATGCGCAGCAGGATGTCTTCGATCCAATCGGTACCGACCCAGCCAGTGGCAGAACCACTCTCCATGGACACACTCCAAGGCACGCCACCGTCATCCACAATTTGTTGTGTCAATTCAATGAGTTCATCCCAGGTTTCCGGAATATCGTATCCGAAATCGTCAAATCGTTGTGGGTTGTACCACACGAGGCTTTTGACGACGACACGCGTCCATACGCCGAGGACTTTCCCACTGCCGTCGGTGGCCCTGGCCATGTCGAGCCAAGCAGGGTTGTACTGAGTCGTCAGGTAGTCTGTGCTTAAAAAGGTTGTAGGATCGACGATGTCATCTGCAAATCGGTTCATGAGTCCGGGTTGTGGGAAGCAGGCGATATCCGGTGGATCTCCAGCTTCGACACGGGTGTTGACCAAGATCTCAAAATCACTTGAGCCTTCGTACACGACATCGACGCCTGTCTGTTCTTCGAGCATGGCGAAGCCATCGTTGAAGCCTCCCACCTCGCTCGGGTCGGTAAATGCGCCAAAGATACTTACGGTTGTCCCTGAAAGATCGCTCTGGGCTACCCCAAGACCGATCGAGAGAACCAGAATGCTGAGGACTGTGGCGGCAAGAACTCGGTTTATCAGCCTTTTCATATTTTGCACCTCAATCTCCACTCGTTCGTTCCAGACCTTTCATCGGGTATACAAACCTCGATGAATCCAGCGCTATTTGCACCAATTTCCTGTTCAAAAGTACTCATCAAGTTGAACAGGCGCGGGTCTTAGAGCGCTCATTCTCCTTCTTGCATACCGACTTCGACCACGACTATAGCAGTTGTATACCTCTTATAGAATCCGGGTAAGTCCTATTCGCTAAGGATTCGACACCGTATTTGATCTAGCTGTTACAGCGACTCCCAGTGTTGCAAAGGTCGAGCTTCTTTTGCGAAGCGATCACCCCCTCTGACTGGTTGGTTGAGGTCATGGGCTTCGATGGGTTTCGGTAGGGCGGTGGGTTCAATGATTGTGTTGATTGCACCTCCTAAACATCACTCTGAACACTTGGGTTGAAGACGACGGTTGACGGCTAAGCTACTCTAGATCGACTTATCGTTCGTTCGCGAAAAGTGAGGCAATCGGCATTTTACCTGTAGTGTAACGCACCACGACCTCGAGCGTTGGCAAGAGCTCAGGGCACGTATCGTGCCCTTCCATTCAAGGCGAGCAGCCACTCGATCCCGCGCCGACCACTCAGCTCGAGGTGCTGCCTGACGGTGTTGGGGCCTGCTTGGTGTCGATATCATCGTAGCCGATGACAGAGAGGTCGGCGGGAACGCTCAGGCCGACGTTGCGCGCGGTTAAGGTTTGCCTTTAGGTTGCCTTTAAGCAAGTTATGTTTGCAGAATTGGACCGCGGGCGGCCGCGGTCCAACCTCGCTTCTGTAGCCTTAAGTTTGAGGCATTGCCCCAAACTTAAGTTGGAGGTCCTTAGGCGCCAGGCAGATAGCGA
>CP070651.1:1948816-1999220 GCA_020354625.1 Trueperaceae bacterium | reverse complement strand
AGAGATTTCGAGGGATTCCAGACCAAGAAGTTTCCCGAAGTGGTCATGGAAGACCCTCCGCCCCCCTATGACGGGATTCCGCCCGAAGAGCGGCACAGCTACCCCAAGCTGAAGCGGTACTGAGGAAGCGCAGAGGTGAGGACGACCGCTGGCGTCTCGCCGGCTTCCAGGATGTCATCATAAGGGCGTGATCAGCGAACTCGTGACGGCCATCCACGGCACACCACAGCTGATGGTGATGAACTTCGCCGGTGCTGGAGTGCAGGCACTGGCGTGGCTTCACAGCGTTGGGGGCTCTTCGCGGACCGTTCTTGAAGCCACCGACCGTTACACCGCCCCCTCGCTCATCGAAGCGACCGGATTCGAACCGAAACGCTTTACCTCGTTGCGGGTCGCCGGCGCGCTCGCCGAGCACGCCTATGCACGTGCGGGCATGCTTGCTGAGGAGGAGAAGGTGGTGTTCGGCTTGGGTTGCAGCGCAACCATCGCCACCGATCGCCAAAAGCGCGGCGAGCACCGCTGCGTCGTCGCGGTGCGTGACGGCTTCGGGGTTACGGGTTATGAGCTGATCATGACCAAAGGGGCCCGTGACCGGCGCGGGGAAGAGGAGCTGGTGAGCCTCGTTATCCTCAAGGCGATCGCTGACGCGTGTGGTGTGCTGGACGATCCCGACTTGCCGCTTTTGGAGCGTGAGGAGCTTATCCAGACGCTCAAGCCCTTGGGAATCGTGAAGCGCTTTTTGGACGGTGAACGCCCTTGGCTGCTGGTGCGACCAGACGGCCAGTGCCTGAACGAGGTCGTACCTGAGAATGTGGCACTCTTTTCGGGTGCGTTCCATCCACTACACCAGGGCCACCGGAGACTTGCAGAGGTGGCCGCAACACGGTTGGGCCGAGAGGTGTTCTTCGAGCTGCCGCTTCTAAACGCCGACAAGACGCCGATCGGTATCTTGGAAGCTCGGCGCCGTGCCGCACAGTTTGTCGGTGTCGCCCCCCTGCTTTTTACGCGCTCCCCGCTGTTTATCGAGAAGGCAAGGCTCTTTCCCGGTTGCGTGTTCGTCGTGGGAGCCGATACGGCGGCGCGGGTGGTGGATCCTCGGTTTTATGGAGATAGTCGGGTGGAGATGACGAGGGCGCTAGAGAGCTTAAGGGAGCTTGGCGTGAGCTTTTTGGTGGCGGGGCGGCAGCAGGGGGGGCGCTATGTGTCCCTCGATGACATCGGGGTTCCCGAAGCGTTCAAAGACCTGTTCGAAGCGCTGTCAGAGGAGGATTTCCGGCTCGACGTCAGCTCGACGGAGATCCGGCGGGGGTGGGTGTAGGTGGGGATATCCTGGCCGATAACAGCTGTCTGTTAAACTCCTTGCTATGGTCAACCACCCTGTTCTGGGCATCGACATCGGAGGATCCGGTATCAAAGGGGCCCTGGTAGACGTCGAAAAGGGTACGCTGATCGGGGAGCGCCATCGCATTCCCACCCCGCAACCAGCCACCCCACAAGCCGTGACCAAGGTCGTAGAAGAGCTCAGAAGTCACTTCGACTACCGGGGCAAGATCGGTGTCACCTTTCCTGCGGTCGTGCGTCACGGGGTAACCCATACCGCAGCCAATGTCGACAGTTCCTGGATCGGTGCCGACGCCGCAGGATCGTTTTCCAAAGCGACCGGCTGTAACGTCCAGGTGCTGAACGATGCGGACGCTGCTGGCGTGGCTGAGATGGCGTTCGGGGCGGGACGGGAACACGATGGGGTGGTGTTCATGCTGACGTTTGGAACCGGTATCGGCAGCGCCGTTTTCACAGAAGGCGAACTGTTGCCCAATACCGAACTCGGCCACCTCGAACTCGGTGGCCGAGAGGTGGAGGACTGGGCCTCGGATAAAGTTCGCAAAGAGTCGGATCTCGGGTGGAAAAAGTGGGCTAAACGCGTCGACCGGTATCTGCAGTACCTCGAGTTTCTCTTCTCGCCAGATCTGTTCATCATCGGGGGTGGCGTGAGCAAGAAGAGCACCAGATTTTTCCCCTACCTCGAAGTCACCGTACCGGTGGTAGCGGCCGAGCTGCTCAACGAGGCCGGAATCGTCGGTGCTGCCTATGTTGCTGGTAGGACGATTCCTTCGTAGTGAAGGGGCAGACGTCTTTGGGTTGAGATCGGTTCGATCTCACAAGCGTACACCTGCACAACTTTCCGGCGACGTTCTTATTGCTGGTTACAATGGTCGGGGCCGAGAGTGCTCGGCCGTTAGGAGGAATCGTGCCAAAACTGACCGTCGAGGGGAAGAGCGCTGAGTTCCCGGCTGGAAAACGCCTGGTCTTGGCGATCGAATCTTTGGGAATCAACATCGGCCATCGCTGTGGGGGCAAGGCGAGCTGTACGACGTGTAGGGTGGAGTTTGTCTCCGGAGAACCTGCGGACATGACCAGGGCCGAATACGACAAGCTTTTACAGGAAGGCTTGCTCGATCGAGTACGCCTCTCTTGTCAGGTCACCTGTGTGGGAGACATGGAAGTGAAACCCCTCAAGACTCTGGAGATGGTCGAACAGTGGAAAGATACAGGGCCGCCCCCGGCTGAAGAGGTCGTTCCCGTAGCGGAGTGGTTCACCCGAGAAGAACTCGCCGCGACAGATTCTGAATCGTAAGCTCAGCCAATCCGCTTTCTCGGTCGGCCAAGCTGTGCCTTCGGTGGGTGTTGTGAGACTGCATTCCCCGGCCGGTTCGGATAGCGTATTCTGAAGGGTGCTCAGACAGAGTCCTTATGTTCACGCCAGGCGGCTTTCGGTGTGGGCCAGGCAAAATGGAGGAGGGAGCCAGTATGATTCAGGCTGCTCATCGCGTTGAGAACCTCTACGAATCGGTCATCCGCAGCATCACCGTGCACGCTATTCAGAAGGGGGCGATCAACCTGGGGCAGGGATCACCCGACTTCGATCCTCCTAGGGCGTTGATCGAGGCTGCCCAGCAGGCACTCTCTGAAAACTACAACCAATATGCGCCGACATGGGGACTCGCTGAACTTCGGGAAGCGATCAGCGACAAGACCGAGGCATTTTACGGTTTCAGGCCCGATCCCGATACCGAGGTGACCGTTACCTGTGGCGTCACCGAAGCGGTGATTAGTGCCCTGGTCGGGTTGGTCGACCGTGGTGATAAGGTTGTCATTTTAGAGCCCGCTCACGAGAACTATCATGCCGGGGTGGTGTTCGCCGGGGCGGAACCGCTGTGGGTACCGATTCGCCCGCCTGACTTTACCTTCGATCCGGACGAATTGCGTCGGGCATTTCGCCAACCGAAGGTCAAGGCGGTGATCTTCAATACTCCCCACAACCCCAGCGGGCGCGTGTTCAGCCGTGAGGAGTTGCAACAGATCGCCGATCTCTGTCTGGAGTTCGGCGTGATCGCGATCAGCGACGAAATTTACGAGCACATGGTCTTCGATGGCCGTAGGCACATCCCCATCTCTACCCTGCCGGGCATGATGGAGCGCACCATCACCATCAGCGGCCTGTCCAAAAGCTACTCGGTCACGGGCTGGCGCGTCGGCTATGCCCTCGCCACCGCGCACCTCACAGATGCTTTGAGGAAGATTCACGACTTCACCACGATCTGTGCCCCGACACCGCTGCAGAAGGCTTCGGTTACCGCTCTGCGCCTCGGGAAGGACTACTACGATTGGCTGACTAGCTACTACGATGAGCGGCGTCAGCGCATGATGCAGATTTTAGAGGAGTCTGGTTTCGTCGCCCCGATACCCGAGGGTGCTTACTACACCTTAGCTGATTTTCGACCGGTCGCCGAGGCGCTCGGCATCGATGACGACGACGACGCCTTTACCTACTGGATGATCGATGAGATCGGTATCGGCACCGTTCCGGGTTCGTCGTTTTACCGAAGCGATCCGAGCCTCGGTCGGGGCAGGGTGCGTTTCGCCTTCCCCAAGAAAGATGAAACGCTCGACGAGGTGGCCAGGCGCTTCGAGAGGCTACGAGTGAGAGTGGGCATCTAGACAAGCCAGTGGCGACCCCGGAACCAGGCAAGCCGTCTACGAGAGCGCCTTCGAGCGCACGGGGAGCGGTGACGCTCATGGTGGGTACCTTGGCGAGCCGCGCCACGGGGCTGCTTCGAAACTCCCTTCTCAACCAACTCTTTCCCAAGGAGATTACCGACGCCTTTCTGGTGGCGTACCGGGTGCCGAATCTGTTTCGGGAGCTTCTGGCCGAAGGGGCCCTGACCAATTCGTTCGTGCCGATCTACAAATCTGTTGATCGCGACGATGCCAAGCGGCTTTCAGGAGCGCTTCTGGGGCTCCTTATTCTGGTGAACGGCCTGCTGATTCTACTCGCTTACTGGACCGCTCCCTGGGTGGTGACATTGCTGATTAGCGACCGAGAGTCGGTCGATGTCGCGCTGACCGTCACGTTGACCCGCATCGTATTTCCTTTTCTGGCAGCGATCTCTTTTTCAGCTCTGGCCATGGGTATTCTCAACGCCGAGGAGCGCTTCTTGGCCCCAGCCTGGGCTCCGGTGGCACTCAATATCGTCACGGTCACGCTGATGGTTCTGTTTCCGGCGCAAGCTGTCCCGTTGGCGATCGCCTTCGTATTGGGGGGCGCTGCGCAGGTGTTGGTTCAACTACCGGCCTTGGCCAGGTATGGGCTGTTGCCAAGACTCACGGGTTTATGGCACCCGGCACTCCCCGGGGTCCTTCTGCTCATGGTCCCGTTTGCGCTCACCACCAGCGGTCGCCAAGTACTCAATGTGGTCTCTTCCCGGGTCCTGACATCGCTCGAGAGAGGGAGCGTGACGGCTTTTTCCAATGCCGATCTCTTTCTCAGCTTGGCGCTCGGCCTTTTCAGTATTTCACCGGCCCTGGCGTACTACTCGAGGCTTAGCGACAACGCTGTGAGGGATCCCGGACAGTTTCCGCTGACCCTCCTCGAGGGCCTTCGTCTCATCACCTTCCTCACCGTACCGGCGGGTCTCGCCCTCTGGCTGCTCGCCGAGCCGGCGGTTCACGTGGTGTTCAACTACCTCTCTCTCGTCGGTAGAGGACTCGATGAAGCTCGACTCGGACTTTCGGTCGCCGCGACCACCCCGTTGGGGTTGGCGGTCTTCCCGCTCGGCGTCTTCAACTTGCTCGTGCGCACCTTTTACGTACGGAAGGCGGTTCGGATACCGATCGCGGTCATACTGGTCTTTTTGGGGCTTCAGGCACTGCTCTACTGGCAGTTGGCGCTCCGTTTCGGCATTGTAGGCATGTCTTGGGCGACCGTGGTGGTCGGTTGGTCCCAGTGTCTGGTATTGCTTGTGTTGGTGCGCTCGCGTGAAAGGTTCGCCCTCGCGACCTTTCTACGCTATGTGGTGATCATCTGGTTGGTGGCGGGTCTCGCCGCAGTCGGTGTTTGGCTTTCGCTTCAAGCGATCGGCTTTCCGGCCGGCTGGTGGGGGTTTTTCGGCCAAGCGCTCACCGGGCTATTGCTGCTCATAGCTCTCTACCTCGGCGCTGGGACGGTACTCGGCGTGACCGAAGCCAGGAGACTGTTCGGAAGGATTCGTGGGTAGAACTCTATTGGTGAAGAAAAAAGGGTGATCAGTCAACGACTAGCGGCACTTAGCCGCTAGTCGTTATTTTTGCGCGCCACCAGGCTGTAGCAGAGCGGGGGCTTGTGCTCGAGCTTCTCAAAGGCTCTATACACCATGGAGATATCGTGGTCGTATTCCTCGAAAGAGATGAGGGAGAGCCCCTTTTGTAGACACCCACCGATTACGTCGGATAGCTTGTGATGAAACCAATACGAGGTCGAGCTTATTCGTTGGCTGGGGTCGTAGTAGTCAGGATCGTCCGAGCTTTCAAAGGGTTCGGATTTGAAGTAGGAGTGTGCAATCTCCAGACCGGTTTCAGCGTCAAACATATCGAGAACCGGATGCATCTCGTAGATAAACAGGGTCCCGCCAGGTCTTAACAGCCGAGCCACCACCGAAAAGTAGCCATCTAAATCGGGTAGCCAACCCAGCGCGCCGATGGTGACATAGACGATGTCGAAGTTGCCATCGTAGGTTTGGGGAATCTGGTACACGTCGGCACAGACAAACTCGACATCGATCTGGCCAGATTGGGCCAGTTTCAGCCCTTGCGCGATAAAGGCATCTGAGATGTCGAAGCCGACACAGCGTCCTGCCCCCAGCCGCTTCACCGAAAGGAGCTCGCGGCCGTTGTTACAGCTGAGTTGCGCGACCACTTTACCCTCCACACCGAGTCGGGAAAAGATCTCTTTCTCGATCGTGTCTAGGGTCGTGAACTCAGGATCTCGAAATTTCCGTAAGAGCCCTGGCAATTCCACGCCGGCGTGAATGCCCGCCGTTTCGTTCCAGGTTACTCGGTTCGCCTCGGTGTAGCTGTCTCGGTTCACTACGGTGTGTCCTGTTACATCCTCTTGAACACCAGAGCAGCGTTCTGGCCACCGAAGGCGTAGTTGGTGCTGAGCGCGTACTCGACGCGCTGTTGGCGCGCTTCATTGGGGATGTAATCCAGATCCAGCTCGGGATCCGGATCGATGTAGTTGCGGGTAGGGGGTAACACACAGCTGTGAAGCGCCTGCACGGTGGCGATCGCTTCGATGCCTCCGGCTGCGCCCAAAAGGTGGCCGGTCATCGATTTGGTTGAGGAGACCGGCGGTACGTTCTCCTTACCCCCAAAGACGTTCTTGAGCGCCAGGGTCTCGGTCAGATCGTTGGCTGGGGTACTGGTTCCGTGGGCATTGATATAGCCGATTTTGTCACTAGAGATGCCGGCGGATTGCAGGGCCCAGTTGAGACACCGCACCGCACCTGCGCCACCTGGTGCCGGAGCCGTGATGTGGTGTGCGTCTGCGCTGGTGGCGTACCCGACGATCTCGGCATAGATGCGAGCGCCGCGGGCTTTGGCGTGTTCGTACTCTTCGAGCACCAAGATCCCCGCACCTTCGCCCGCTACGAAGCCGTCGCGGGAAGCCGAAAAGGGCCGGCTCGCCGTTTCGGGACTGTCGTTGCGAGTGGAGAGTGCCTTCATGACAGCGAAGCCGGTGATGCCCATCAAACAGACGCAAGCCTCCGCTCCACCTGCAATCATGAGCGTCGTTTCACCGCGTTGGATGATTCGGTAGGCGTCACCGATCGCACCCGAGCCGCTTGCGCAGGCCGTGACCACCGTGCTGCATGGGCCGAGCAGCCCATAGCGCATCGCGACGTGGCCACTAGCCATGTTGGCGATCATCATGGGGATGAAAAAGGGACTCGAGCGCATCGGGCTGCGGTCGAAGAAGGTTCGGGTGTGCTCTTGCCAGGTGGTCAGTCCACCGATACCGGTGCCGATGCAGGTACCCGTGTGCTCGCCAGAGACATCCTCCTGGTCGAGGCCCGCGTCTTCGAGCGCCAATTCGGTGCCGATCAGCGCAAATTGAGCAAAGCGGTCGAGCCGCCTCGCCTCCTTCCGGCCGATATAATCGAGAATTTCCACATCGGTCTCACCTGCGATCTGCGCGCTCAGGTTGCCGGCATCGAAGTGAGAGATCTTGCGGATACCGTTTTTGGCCTCTTGCTGGGCCGTTAGATAAGCCTGCGCCCCAATCCCGATCGGGGTGACCGGGCCGACGCCTGTTACAACAACTCGTTTCATATGTTAGCTAAATGGTGCCTGTAGAAGCAGTAACACCAGAAAACAGAGACCTCGGTGTTCTTGAAAGCGCTAAGCGCCCCCGTAAACACCCTTCACGTCCAAAACCGGCGAGCTTGTCAACAGTCGATGATGTTGAGGGAACTAACTTTTGGAAATGAATGAGACCGCATCTCCGATAGTTCGGATGTTTTCAGCTTCCTCGTCGCTGATCTCGATGCCAAACTCGTCCTCGAGCCCCATGATTAGCTCGACGACGTCGAGGGAATCTGCACCCAAATCATCGACAAATGAGGCGTCTTCAGTAATGTTTTCGGGGTCGGCATCCAACTTGTCGGCTACAACTTCCCGAATCTTTTCAAAGACCTCTTGCTCGTCCATCATCTCCTCCTTAACGGTCCTGATTTCCAAAAGTCATGCGATTCTAACACGTTCTTTGACTGGTGAGCATAAGTGTTTGGCCACATCTCACGGCATCAGTAGTCCTCCGTCGACGATCAGCGTCTGCCCGGTAACATACGACGCGTCTTCACTGGCGAGGAAGGCCACCACTTTGGCAATCTCCGATGCCTCACCGAAGCGCCCCATGGGGATCTGAGCTAGATAGGTCGCCTTGACGTCTTCTGGCAAGCCGGTGGTCAGGTCCGACTCCACAAAGCCGGGTGCGACGGCGTTGACGGTCACCCCTTTGCCGGCGTATTCACGGGCGAGTGCCTTGGTAAGACCGACGAGCCCAGCTTTGGCAGCGGCGTAGTTGGCTTGTCCGGCGTTGCCCATCAAACCGACCACTGAAGAGATGTTGATGATGCGCCCGAACTCCCGGCGCAGCATGCCACGGAGCGCCGTTTTCGATAGGTAGAAGGCACTCGAAAGGTTGGTGTCGAGAACGCTTTGCCAATCGGGTGCTTTCATGCGCAAGGCTAGAGTATCTCTGGTGATCCCAGCATTGTTGACTAGCACGTCGAGCTCACCAAACGCTCCGGTGACGTCTTTGATGAGCTGCTGGCAGTCATCGGGTTGCGACACATCGGCGCCGAACACACTCGCTTCCCCGCCGGCACCACGAATGATTTCTGCCACCTCTTGGGCAGCCGTTTCGGATCGGGCGTAGTGCACAGCCACCCTGTAGCCTCTAGATCCGAATTCCAGCGCCATCGCCCTTCCCAACCCACGGCTTGAACCGGTTACCAGAACTGCTCTCATAGAGCCTCCTGCAAGGTCTTCATGTCAGTGATAGCTCGTGCCTCGGCATTGTTGAGAATGCGCTTTACCAGCCCACTCAACACTTTGCCGGAGCCGAACTCGAGAAAGCGTTCGGCTCCCAGCGCCTGTAGCCGCTCGATCGATTCTACCCAGCGTACCGGAGCCGTGACCTGTGCCTCGAGCAGATCGGCTGCGTCTTCGATCGAACCCAAGATATCGGCCGTCACATTCGTGACGATATCGAAAGAGGGTTCCCGGAAGCGTATTCCCCGAAGCCGGTCGGCGAGGCGCTCGCCAGCCGGTCGCATAAGACTGCAGTGGAAAGGGGCCGAGACATCGAGCGCCACAACTCGTGCACCTTCCGAGGCGAGCTGCTCGCTGGCAACGGCCACAGCACCGGCCTCACCCGAGATAACAGTCTGTTCGGGGGCGTTGAGATTGGCGATCTCGACGATTCCCTCGGTCTCGAGGCAGATGCGTTCGACATGTGCCCTGTCGGTTTTGAGTACGGCCGCCATCGCCCCTTGTCCGGGTGGCACCGCTTCTTGCATGTACGTTCCGCGATGGCGTACGAGCTTCAGGGCATCTGAAAGGGATAACGACCGAGCTGCCACGTGGGCTGTGATCTCACCCAGGCTGTGACCGGCTCCAAACCGGGGTTCATCCCCCCCCGCTTCGAGGTAGGCTGCGAACGCTGCCGCGCCGGCTGCAACGAGCGCAGGCTGTTGGTTGACCGTGAGTTGGAGAACCTCGGCGGGGCCTTGCCACATGATATCGAGGAGACCCGGTATCGTCCGCTCGGCCTCATCGAGAACGTCCTTGGCGGCTGCACTCGCTCGGTAGAGCTCAAAAGCCATGCCGACCTTCTGTGAGCCCTGCCCAGGAAAGAGTGCGGCTAGAGCGGGCGTGGTCACGCCCCCCCACCCCAAGTCAGGACGCTCGCTCCCCACGTGAGACCTGCTCCGAAGGTGACTAGCAGTAGGTTGTCACCGACCTCGATTTGTCCTTTGTCCAGGGCGTGTTTGAGAGCGAGTGGGATGCTGGCGGTCGAGTTGTTCCCATACTCATCGACCGTGATGACCACCTGCTCACGCGCGAGCCCGAGTCTTTCTCGGGCTGCATCGATGATTCGAAGATTGGCTTGGTGTGGAACGAACAGACTGATATCTGCACTTTCCAGGCCGGCTTCTGCTACCGCATCGATGGTGGCGGTATTCATGACCCTTACGGCGAACTTGAAGACCTCACGCCCGTTCATATACACGTATTTCGAAAGGGGGGTACTATTCGGTAGGCACTTGCCGACACAACCCATGTGCAGGTGGTGACCTCCCGAGCCGTCGGCACCGAGAATCATCGATTTGAGACCGAACGGTTCCGGCACCGCCTCGATGATTGTAGCTCCGGCCCCATCTCCGAAGAGTACAGCCGTAGAGCGATCTTGCCAGTCGATGAGCTTGGTAAGCACCTCGGCACCCACGGCCAGGACTCTTTTGCAGACCCCCGCTTCAACGTACGCCTGGGCAACCGAGAGTGCGTACAGCCACCCAGGACAGGCAGCCAGCAGATCGAAGGCACCTGCACGTAATTTAAAGTGATCTTGTACCAGTGCCGCCGTCGCAGGGAAGAGGGCATCGGGTGTGTTGGTGGCGACAATCACCATGTCGACGCCCGCAAGAGTTTCGTCACCGTGGCGAGCCAGCAGGTCTTCCACGCTGCGAATGGCCAGGTCGCTCGTAAACTCATCGTCCCCTGCTACGTGGCGCCTTCTGATACCGGTGCGGGTCCGAATCCACTCGTCTGTGGTATCCATGATCTTTTCTAGGTCCGCATTGGTCAGGACGGTTTTCGGTGCGTACGCACCGAGTGCCGTGATCCCAGCCCGTACCTTCTTATGCTGCATCACATCACCACACCTACTCTCAGCCGAACCGCCTTACAAAAAACCGGACTGCCGTGGGCAGCCCTAGGGGCGATGGTTGTACGCACGGTCTGCACGCTCCCACGCAGGCGTATCGTTGGGTAAAGATGACGTTGCCCATCAAGGGCTTTCGATGCTTCGGGCTAAGCTTCTGCAACGACTTGGCGGCCACCGTAACTGCCGCATTCGGGGCAGACCACATGGGCGGGTTTCACGGCCTTGCACGTTGCGCACTCGACCAGTGTCGGGGCGCTCAAGGCGTCGTGAGCACGACGCTGGTCACGACGCGCCTTCGATGTTTTCTTTTTGGGGACCGGATGTTTTGCCATGGCAGACTCCTTTGAACCGTATTCACTGTACCAAACGTCAATCTATTACACTCTGTTTACCTATTACACGCTGTTTAGAGGTCGAAATCCTTGAGAACCTCGAACGGTGAGGGTTCCGTACCTTTCTGGGGTTTCGTCTCCTGATCGGGGTGTTCGTTCAAATTGACTCCGTCGAGGGACAGGCCGCGGCACGACTCCTTGCAAAGCACCGTTAGTGGCAAGTTGATGGCGAAAAGCTGCAGCAGGAGCTCGGTGAAGTCGACGCTGGGATCACCGAAGCTGAGCGTCTCTTCTGCATCTTCGACCCCTTCGATCAAGACCAGCTCTTTTTGCCCCGGCTTATACACCATGGGAAAGATCAACGATACGGAGATATCGGTCGGCACGTCCACCAGGCAGCGGCGGCATTCAAGCAGTGCGCTGCCGCTGACGCGACCCTCGACGAGGAAGTCGTCTTCTCCACCCGCTCGCCGCACCACCAATTCCCAGGCGAGCGGTTCCGCGAGCCGCAGGTCGTAGGATTCGAGCAGGGCCTCGCCAGGCTCGAGCAGACCCTGGCCCTCGACTTCACTGGCACTACCCGGGCCTTGGGTCAACAGGCTGGCGAGATGTAAGGTGGCGTCGGGCCGAGAAACCATCCCCTAAAGGTATAGGTCGCCGAGGGGGGGTGTCAACCTCATAAGCTACCTCCACGCCGGGGTAAATCGTGCTCCGCTTGCCCAGATCTCGGCTCGTTCCGGCCGCACCCGCCTCGGATCAGGCGCCCACCCTTCCAAAGCGATCACGCTATACTTTCTCAGCAATGTTTGACATCATACCGGCAGTAGATATCCAAGGAGGCAAGGCAGTAAGGCTCTACGAAGGCGATCCGGAACGGGAGACCGTGTACTTCGATCACCCCTTGGATGCAGCGCGGCACTGGACGAAACTCGGTGCCACTTGGTTGCATATCGTCGATCTCGATGCGGCTCTCGGGAGGGGAAACAACGCCGATCTCGTTCGGGAGATCGCGACCTCGGTCGAAGCCAAGATCGAACTCGGAGGGGGGATTCGGAGCGCGGAGACGGCGCACCTGTGGCTGGGAGTGGTCGACCGCGTAGTGCTCGGGACGGTGGCCGTAACCCATCCGGAGGTGCTCGATGCCTTGTTGGCCGATTACGATCCCGATCGAATCGCCGTTTCGGTCGATGCCCGCGATGGTCAAGTCGCCGTCCGTGGCTGGGCCAAGGTGACCGAGGTAACGGCCTATGAACTGGCCGAACAGGTGGCTGCGCGAGGGGTTAGGCAACTCATCTATACCGATATCGCCAGAGACGGCACCATGAAAGGCGTCAACGCGGAAGCTGTGCGCCAGATGCGCCAGGCTTTCCCCCACACCCTTGTGGCCGGCGGTGGGGTGGCGAGCGACGAGGATCTCGAGCTCTATGAAGAGCTGGGTCTCGATGGCGCGGTAGTCGGTCGCGCACTCTACGAAGGGAAGATCACCTATCCCAGAGCTCCCTGAGGTCGAAACGGTACGGCGTGAGCTGGCACCATGGTTGACGGGCCGCAGCATTGTGACGGCCGAGCGCCTCGAGGCACCACCGGGGCCGAAGTACGCCAACTTGGAGTGGGCACAAGGGCGCTGCATCGAAGCGGTCGAGCGCCGCGGTAAGTTTCTCATCTTGCCTCTCGACCACGGATTGGAACTCATCATCCACCTCGGCATGACCGGCATCATCACGGCCGAGAAGCCAGAGCGCCACGCACGGGTGCGGCTCTTACTAACCGGCAGCGAACCTCGCCAGCTCTACTTTCGAGACACGCGCCGGTTCGGGAGATTCTTGGTCGTTCCCGCCGGCGATTACCGCACCCTGCCGACGCTTCACAGTATCGGCCCCGAGCCTCTGAGTGAGGCGTTTACCGAAGCGCACCTTCATCGAGCGTTGCAACGTTCTTCGACACCGATCAAGACCTATCTCCTCAGCCAGAGGCCGGTAGCAGGGGTGGGAAATATCTACGCTGATGAAGCCCTTTGGTCGAGCAAAATCCACCCGTTGACGCCGGCAAAAGAGGTGCCTGAACGTAAGGTGGGTGCCTTGCGAGACGCCATACGTCGCGTTCTGCGTGCCAGCATCGAAGCCCAAGGAACCACCTTGAACGACTACCGCACCGTCAACGGTGAGGTGGGGGCTTACCTGAGCGAGCTCAACGCATACGGACACGAGGGTGATCCCTGCCCCGCGTGTGGTGCACCCATCTCAAGACGTGTGGTGGGTGGGCGGAGCACCTTCTACTGCCCCGATTGCCAACGCCCCGATGATCCTCCCCGGCACCGTCCAACCTCTTTGAGCCGTAGAAGCAGGTCCGCGCGAAAACCGACGCGGTTCGAAAGCTCAAGGTAGCGTTGTGGCGCAGCCTTTCACCACGGCCATCCAAGTTCGCTTTCACGACACCGACGCCCTCGGCCACTTGAACAACACCGCCTATGCCGCCTACGCCGAGCTAGCCAGGGTCGACTTTATAAGAGCGCAGGGCAGCGAGTCGGGAATGTTCATTCTCGCGCACCTCTCGATCGACTTCCGCAGACAGGTGCGCTTCGGAGAAGCGGTGTCGGTCCTCACGGCGGTGGAGCGTATCGGCACCAGCAGCCTGACACTTTCACACACAGTGCAATCGGACGGCGAGGTGGCGGCTGACTGCCGTTCGGTGCTGGTCTTTTTCGACTACCTTTCCGATCGTTCCAGACCCATTCCCGAGGCGTTGCGTGAACGCCTCGAGCGGTTCAAAACGTGATGACAGGGGTTAGGAGATCGTGATCAGATCATCGGGTCTGTTTCCAAGAATGTCCGTTGACGGGGGGATAGGGTGAAGCGTACGGTTTTGATCACGGGAGCCTCTACGGGGATCGGCCAGGCGTGCGCCTTGCATCTTCAACAAAACGGTTTCCAGGTCTTTGCGGGGGTTCGCAAAGAGCGTGATGCGCTGGCGTTACGCGAACAGGCTCCCGAAGACATCGTCCCGATACATCTGGATGTAACCGTCCAAGACGATATTACAGCTGCCTTTCACCGGGTGGAGGAGGCGACTGGGGGGAGAGGGCTCGACGGTCTTGTCAACAATGCCGGGATCGCCATCGGCGGGGCGCTCGAGTTTCTGCCGGTGGAGGAATTGCGGCGTCAGTTCGACGTCAACGTGATCGGTCCGGTGGCAGTCGTCCAGACTTTTTTGCCGCTGATTCGAAAAGCCACCGGCCGGGTCGTCTTGATGGGAGCCGGTATCTCCGGGGTGATTTCTCCGGGTGGGCTCGGCCCCTACTCCGCTTCGAAGTTTGCGCTTGAGGCCCTCAGCGACTCGTTGCGGCGGGAGCTCGCACCTTGGGGGATACACGTGGCGTTGATCCGCCCCGGGCGGATCAAAACCCCCATCTGGGACAAATCGTTCGAGGCGGCCGAGCAGCAGTTGGCCGGTTATCCGACAGCCGGCTTGGATCTGTATGCCTCACGTAGCGAACCGCTATTCAAGACTCTCGCTCGGGCGAAGACCGAAGGGGGATCGGTGGACGACGTCGCCAGGGTGGTGGGGCACGCGCTGACGGCGGAACACCCGCGCAGCCGCTATACGGTCGGCCTCGATGCCCGAGTCGCCTCGCTCGTGGCGCGAATACTGCCCGACTCCATTCTCGACGCCCTCTTGCGGCGATTCCTCAGCTAATGGAGCGCTTCCCCTTGTTGCCCTCTATCTCTATTAGGTGAGCGCTAGGGCTACGCAATGCGCCATGGAAGGGGAGGTTGATGGAGCCGTCTGTACCGGACAAGACCGAGATGCCTGACGACGCCAACGGGTCGAGGAGCCCTAAAACCCCTCAGAATATGCCCCCGCCAGACGAGGAGTTTCACGGAGAACAGGTGCTCACCATCGCCGGTGGTCACTTCGTTCACGATACCTACAGCGCCTTCATCCCGCCCCTGTTGCCGCTCTTGCAAGAGCGGTTGGGCGCCAGCTACGCACTCACCGGTGGGTTGGTCGTCTTCACGCAGCTCCCCAGTCTGCTCAACCCCCTGATCGGTTACCTGGCGGACAAGGTCAGCCTCCGATATTTCGTCATTCTTGCGCCTGCCGTATCGGCCACCTTGATCAGCTGTTTGGGGCTTACCTCCGACTACCTCGCACTCGCCTTCCTACTGCTGGCCGCAGGGGTTAGCATCGCCGCTTTCCATGCCCCCGCTCCCGCCATGATCGCTCGCATTTCCGGACGCCGCCTGGGCACCGGTATGAGCCTCTTTATGGCAGCCGGTGAATTGGGGCGGACTCTGGGGCCGATTGTCGCGGTGGCTGGGGTCGGCTGGTTCGGATTGGAGGGTATTTGGCGCCTCGCATTCGTCGGTTGGTTGGTTTCGGGTATCCTCTACCTGCGCCTCCGCCGGGTTTCGGCCAGGCCGGGGATCAACGCCGCCACCCAACTACCCTGGCGAAAAGCCCGGCGCCTCTTCGGCACCCTCGGCTGGTTGCTTATCCCCCGGATTTTCATCGTGGTATGTCTCACCACCTTCCTCCCGCTTTTTATGAGCGATACGAGGGGTTCGGGACTGTGGTTGGCCGCTGCCTCGCTCACCATTTTGGAGGCGGCCGGGGTGGTGGGGGCGTTGATGACAGGTACCCTAAGCGACCGCCTGGGGCGCCCACAGGTGTTGTTGGTATTGCTCGGGCTCTCACCCGTGTTCCTGTTCGCTTTTGTGTATGCCCCCGGTTGGTTGACCGTTCCACTCCTGATCGCGTTGGGTCTGACGGCTATCTCGCCGACCCCGGTGTTCCTGGCGATCATTCAAGATGAGTTCCCGGATAACCGGGCGCTCGCCAACGGGAGTTTTATGGCCCTCAACTTTTTGGTGCGCGCCTTGGGGATTTGGCTCGTCGGGGTGTTGGCAGACCGTATCGGTCTTCAGAGCACGTTTGTATTGGCTGGCGTCTCTGCTTTTTTGAGCATCCCAGCCATCTGGTTCTTGCCGAGGAGTGGGGCTTCTGGCCGGAGCGCTTGAAGCCCAGCCACGCTCTTTCTTCGTGGGTGAAGCGGTAGCTGTGCATGACGTCCACAGACTCTCGTTGATCACCCGAAACCGCTGGCCTCCGGATGTGGTATTTTTGGATGATTTTCAGCTGTCGCTTCAGGTCGCCAAGTCTGTCTGGTACATAGGCTGCCTGAAAGATCTGCTGGAAAAAATGGCTTGCCGACCAGGACTGTCAAAGTTGAAAGTTCCTGGTGGCGGGCCGATGCAAAAGGGAGAAAACGGATGAGAAAAGAGTTGATCGTGATCCTCATAGCGCTGCTCGCAATGGGTGGTATGGCGGTAGCCCAGGACTCCTCCTGGACGTGTCCGGCAGGGTTTGAAGGTCAGACGCTCAGCGTCTACAACTGGACGACCTACATTGCAGAAGACACCATCGGTAACTTCGAGGAGCTCTGTGGCGTTTCGGTTGTCTACGACACCTATCCTTCTGACGACGATATGCTCGCTCGCATTCGCCAAGGGAACCCCGGTTACGACATCGTCGTCCCGAGCGGTTCGGTCGTCTACCTGATGGTGGAAGAGGGTTTGCTCGAGCCCTTGGATTACGAAAACATCCCCAACATGGCCAACGTCGACCCGACCTTCAAAGGCCTCGACTTCGATGCCGACAACACCTTCACGGTTCCCTACCAGTGGGGGACGATCGGGATCGGCTATAACACCAGTACGGTGGGCATGGAGATCACCAGTTGGACCGAAATGTTCGAGTACGACGGGCCGGTGTCGTGGATCGAGGATGTGCGGGCCACCATGGGCATCGCCCTGTTGATGCTCGGCTTCGACCCCAACACCGGTGATCCGGACGAGATCGCTGCTGCCAGGGATTATCTGGTTGAAAATGGCGGGAACGTAGTCTACCTCAATCAGGATGACGGCCAAGAGGTCCTGCTCCGGGGCGAGGCGGACATCGTGGTCGAGTACTCGGGCGATATCTTCCAGATCATGGACGAGTGTGAGTGTGACGACTACGCCTACGTGATTCCCGACGAGGGGACCAACTTCTGGGTAGACAATCTCGGCATCCCGATCGATGCGCCCAACAAAGCGTTGGCGGAGGTGTTTATCGACTACGTCCTCGACGCACAAGTCGGAGCAGACATCAGCAATTACACGGCCTACGGCTCGCCCAACCAGGCGGCGATCGAGGCCGGTCTGATCGAGGCCGAGCTTCTCGAGGACCCGGGTATCTACCCAGGGGCAGAGACGCAAGCCGGCCTCTTCTTCATCGTGCAGGACTCGGCGCTAGAGCAGCTCTACAACGATGCCTGGGATGAAGTTCGCATCTTCGTGGGTCAGTGAGTTGACGCTGGGTCGCTTGTAATCGGACGGAGCAGACGGGGCGTGCATGGAGAGGACGAAGCGAGGACCCCGGGCATGAACGTGCCTGCAGTCGAGGTCAAGAACCTGGTCAAGGAGTTCACCGACCTGCGCCAGCATCAGATTGTCAGGGCAGTCGACGACATCTCGCTCCGCATCGAAGAGGGGGAGTTCTTCGCCCTCTTGGGTCCGAGCGGTTGCGGAAAGACCACCACGCTTCGGTCTATCGCCGGGTTCGAGACGCCCACTTCTGGCGAGATTCTCTTGAGGGGACGCTCTGTCGAGGGCATCCCCTCGTTTCATCGCCCCGTCAACACCGTCTTCCAAGACTACGCGTTGTTTCCGCACATGTCGGTCCTCCACAACGTCACCTTCGGGTTGAAGATGTCTGGGATCGACCATGCGGAGGCGCGGCGGAGGGCGCTGGAAGCGCTCGAGATGGTGAGGCTTCCGCAGGCTGCCGGACGTAGGCCCCATCAACTCTCGGGGGGGCAGAGGCAACGGGTCGCTCTGGCGCGCGCGCTGGTCAATCACCCCGCGGTTCTCTTGCTCGACGAGCCGTTGGGGGCGCTCGATCTGAAGTTACGCAAGGCCATGCAGTTTGAACTCAAATCCTTGCAGCAAAGGGTCGGGATCACCTTTATCTACGTCACCCACGATCAGGAAGAGGCCATCACCATGGCCGACCGGATCGCCGTGATGAATGAGGGAAACGTGTTGCAAGTCGGTGCCCCTGATGACATCTACGAGCGTCCGACAAGCCGTTTCGTCGCCGATTTCATCGGTGAAACCAACTTCTTGAGCGGAACCTTGCAGCAGGCAACGGGCACAAGCGGGCGCGTAGAACTCACCGGCGGTCACCGTCTCGAGGCCGTCCTCCGTGATCCGGCCATGGCGTCTGGGGAAGCCGTGACGGTGGCGATTCGACCCGAGAAACTCTCCATCGTCTCAGACGAGCCCGTCGAGGGTCGTTCGTCTCAACCCGGTGTCACCGAGTTGGAAGGGACCGTGGTGGAGGCGCTCTATATCGGTACCGATACCCGCTACCACGTACGGGTCGGCCCCGATATCGTGCTCGTCGTGCGCGCCCAGAACCAGCACTACGGTTTTGAGGGTATGCGGCGGGTCGGAGAAGCGGTTCGGGTTTCTTGGCACAACGAACACGCTTCGATTCTGGCTTGATCTGCCCCGCTCCAACCGGCTCGAGCTGGTAGACTGGTTCGGTAGCAACGCTTTGTGAGGTCGATGATGGGAATCCGACTACTCGAGCTAAATGGTTCGCCCTTCGAAATGGGTTACGCGCACGGCGAGGCCTTTCGCGAAGACATCCGTGAGTACGCCGAAGAACGCGTGCGTCTGAGCGGTGAGGAGGCCTGGACCGGCCGCCGTCTCAGCTCTCAAGAGGTGCTAAGCCTCGGCGAGGCGTGCTTGCACGAACATCGAACCTACGCCCCAGACCTTGTCGAGGAGCTCTCTGGCCTCGCACAGGCGACCGGCCTGAGCCCTTCTGAGCTCATCATCGTGGGGGGGTTCACCGACTTCATCGATACGGTCTACAATGCGGGGGTCGATGCTCCCAAGGCGGCCTCGCCGGCCGGAGCCGACAACTGTACCGCCTTTATCGTGCCGGATCATCGGGCAGAATCCGGCCGGGGCTTTTTCGGGCAGACCTGGGATATGCACGCCAGCTCCACCAAACATGTGGTGTTGCTTCGTGGCAAGCCACGGAACGCTCCGGCTTTCCTCGCCTTCACCACAGTCGGTTGCTTGGGCATGATCGGTATGAACGAGGCGGGTATCGCCGTAGGGATCAACAACCTGCTCGGGGCTGATGGTCAGGTCGGTATAACCTGGCCCTTTGTGGTGCGCAAGATCCTCCAGCAGACGGATCTCGAGGCGGCGCTCGAGTTCCTGCTCGGCGCCCGGCTCGCCGGTGCACACAACTACCTGCTGTTCGACGATCGGGGACGGGGTTATAACGTCGAGGCGATGTCCAGCCGGCATCACGTCACCGAGCTCAAAGACGCACCGATCGTCCACACCAACCACTGTCTGGTCGACGCGACGCACGCCTTCGAGCGGTGGCGGGAGCCGGCCTCGCAGCACGCTTCTGAAAAACGGCTGATCCGGGGCCGGGAGCTCTTGGCCAAAGACCAAGTGACCGTCGAGGATCTCCAGGAATTGACCCGGGACCGGGATACCATCTGCGTGACAGCTGAACCCCCCAGACATGTCGAAACCTGTGGGGCGGCCATCATGCGCCCAACCACCGGAGATTTCTGGGCCGTTTGGGGCTTGCCCACCGAGAACGAATACGAACACTTCAGTCTGAGGTCATGAGCATTCGGATCGTCACGATCGAACCGAGCTACGCCGAAGCCCTCGAGCAGCTGCAGATCGATTGCTTTCCTACACTGGCCCCTCACGAGCGGATGACGAGCGAGCACTTTTTGAGCCACTGCCGAATCTTTCCCGAAGGGGATTTCGTGGCGCTCGACGGCGAGCGTGTGGTGGGGCTCGGCTCCGGATTCTTTACCGACTTCGATCTCGCCCATCCCGACCATACCTTCAAGGAGATTATCGCCGAAGGCTTTTATACCAACCACGATCCGGACGGAGATTGGTACTACGGGGGCGATATCAGCGTGCACCCGGACTACCGGGGCCGCAGCATAGGTACGAGGCTCTACCGGGCCAGAAAAGAGCTCGTGCGACGTTATAACCGGCGCGGGATCGTCGCCGGTGGAATGTTGCCCGGCTACCCGGCGGTCGAGGACACCCTCTCTTTACCCGACTATGTGGATGCCGTTGTGAGGGGGGATCTCTACGACGCCACCCTCAGCTTCCAACTCAGAAACGGCTTCGAGGTGAAGGGTCTTCTGGAAGGCTATATTGACGATCCGGCCTCGGACAACTGGGCGACCTTGATCGTATGGCAAAACCCCGACTTTAAAGAATCAGACTAGAAGCCGATCACGTTGACCGGCTTCTGTAAACGCCCGGCTAGACTTCGTCCACGTCAAACCACCAGGGCGCGGTAACCCCGGGAGAGCAGAGGCTCGAGCCACCGCTCTTTTCACGTCTGCTTGCTACAGCGCCACGTTGGATCACTTGCATGATTCGTTCTTAGCGCACCTGTCTCCGAAAGGGTTCTTTCTTTAGGTCGGCCTCGAGCAAGTCATCTAGCGCCTCATACTCAAGCCCTTGCTTGATCACCGTGAGCGCTTTGCAGGCGGCGATACCCGTTTGTTCGATATCTTCATCACGATGTGCTAGCGTCGCTTTAAAACTGAGCTGACAGTGAATGCCCTGTTTGGCCATCTCCTGAATGAAGAGTGTTGAGACCTTGCGTCCGTCGACACCCTCGGGGATCTCCAGAGAGAGTACGGGATTGGCATAGACACCGGTGCATGCTCCGGCAACACCCGCTTCGGCAATAGCCTGATCAAGGGTACGGCGCAGCTTTTCGCCGATGCTTTTGAACCGGCTCTGCGCGTCGCGTCTTTTAAGCTCGCGAATGGTGACCAAGGAGGCGACGATGCCGATCGTATCGCTCCAGTACTGGCTCGAGATGAACATGTGTTTGGCGGGTTCCATTACGTCGCGTGAACCCACCACTGCCCCCATGGGATAGCCGTTGGACATCGACTTGGAAAGGATCGTCATATCGGGCGTGACACCCAAATAGGCTTGCACGCCACCGATCGCCATGCGAAAGCCGCAGGAAACCTCGTCGAAAATCAAAATGACGCCGTGTTTTGTTGCTAGCTCTCTGACGCCTTCAAGATAGCCTGGTGGCGGCAACTCACTGCGCATGGGTTCCATCATGATGGCAGCTACTTTGTCCTGGTGCTGCTCGAGCGCCTGCTCGAGGGCGGCTAAGTCACCGTAACGAAAGGGGATAGCCGTACCGGCCAAAACCTTGGGAATGCCGATCGGTTCGATTCCAGCAAAGGGATATTCACCGCTCTCGGGGTCCGCGCCGAAGTTGGCCGCCTGGTACCAGTCGGTCCAGCCGTGATAGCCGCAGAACAAGATGAGGTCGCGATCACGGGTGCCTCGGGCGATACGCGCCGCCACCGCACAGGCTTCGCCCCCGGCTTTGGTATAGCGCACCATCTGCGAACTGGGGATGGTCGCGTTGAGCTCTTCGGCAAGCTCGAGCTCGAGGGGGCTGTTGACCGTATGGATGCTCCCTTTGCGGATTTGCTCTATGACGGCATTATCCACCGCGTCATCGGCATGTCCCAGAATGACAGCCCCTACGGCGTTGACCCAGTCGAGATAGTCGTTGCCGTCTACATCTCTAAAGCGCGCGCCCTTGGCGGACTGGGCATAGATAGGACTGACACCGAAGGCGAATTGATCAGCCCGGCGACTGATCAGCTGCGTCCAGCCAGGGATGAGGTTGCCTGCTTGCTGGTACAGCTCGAGCGAGGTTTTGACTCTCGAACGGCTCTCGGTTTTTGTGTTCATGCCAGACAACCTTTCTCTAGGGGCCGAAGCGAAGCGCATATAGGTGTGCTCGGTTCAGCCAGAAACGCAGGCGTATCGGTTTGCCGGCCCAGCGGGATAAATCAGACTTTCCCTGCCAGCTGACGATATGCTCGATGTGATCGCCAGTAATCGGATCGCAGTCGCGAAAGGAATAGCCCGGTATGGCGTCGCTGTTCTGTTCAAAATCGAGGTAGGCATTGGCGCGAGGTTGAGCGACATAAATATCGGACGTCGGGTCAATGACTTCAACGCGGATTTCACCACCAAAGCGCGTCAGGACATTCAGCTCGAGCTGATGACCTTTGAAAATGAGAGGGACGGTGGTAAAGCAACCCAGCGATTCTGCTTCGAGCGACATAAAACCATCCTTGCGCCAAGTTGCCAAGCTGGGCATACCCCGATGGGGAGGATTGGCCATTCTGCCAGAGGCATAATGAGGCTGGTTGTGGGTATGCCAGACTGGTGAGATGAGTAACGAAACATCCATCGAACCAAGCGAAACCAGGCCACAACCCGCATAAGCCCCACCTGCCCAGGCTGCCCCCAAATCGTCGGTAGCAATGATCGGGTTGCGACTGGGGCGATGCCACACTTTACCGTCGCGACTGCTTAAAAGGTGTACTTGCGTTGTATCAAGGGTGCGCTGATAAAATGCCGGAAACATCAGATGCGCATCGGTTTCGGGCCAAGGCGTATAGCTGTTGGTATAGATATCGACCTCGGGTGGATCGTGAAGGTCGGGTTCGACGATGATTTCTGGTCTGGGCCAATTTCTAAAATCGTCGGTTTCAGCATAGGCGATGGCTCGGCGGCCGTGCCAGCGTCCGCGTTCGTAGCCGCGCCACCCGCGAAAATAGCCGCGATATTTACCGAGTTCGGCGTCAAAATAGACGATGGATTGCGTGTCACTCATATAGTCTTGAATAAGGGGATGCTCAAGGGGTTTCCAGTGAAGCCCATCGGCCGAGATTGCACCAAAGACGGCAAGCAATTCTTGCTCTTTGCCCATATGGATCATCTTGTAGCGCTCGGCAGCAGGGGCATCGGGATTAGGGTCTTTAAAAACCGACGCGCCGTGAGCGCTGCGCCAGCGGGCCAGCTCGAGCCCATATACCAGATTGTTGTCGGGCGAGCCCTCAAAATGTAGTGCGCCGACCGTGGGCTTGGTCCAGGTTTTTCCATCAAACGACTCAGCATAAGCCAGTAGGGCTTTAAGGTCATCTTGCTCTTCGTGTTCGGGGATGTAGTAACACTCGTAATAAAGGCGGTAGCGGTCTTCGTCTTGAAAGATCGAGGCATAGACATTGATAAAAGTTTCCCAGGGCTGATCGGCTACCAGGAGTGGTTTGGCCTCGAGGCGCGGTGGGTGGGTTTTTAACCTGACACCAAAGGGGACTTCACGACCTCCAGGTTCCTCGCCACGCCAGGCCACCCCATAGCCCGGCTCGATTAGATCCCAGTTGATAAAGACCTGCTTTTTGTTGCCGACAGTATATGCCATCATTCCTCCTCGTTACGGCAGATTGCCGAATAACAGATTCGCCCACGCAATGTCTCGATCGAACCTCGCTCCGCTCGGTATCGATTGCGCAGCTGCACAATCAGGTAAGCAACGCGCCTTAACAGCCACGGGCTTGGATGCGCCCGAGTCCTGCAAGTAGGCGTTCACGATCTTCGTCAGTGTTAAAAACATGGGCTGATACGCGTATGCTGTGGTCATTGCCCTCCAGGGTAGAAACCAGGACACGCTCCCGGTCCCAGAGGCTTTTTTGGATGCCGGCAGCTTTGAAATTCGGCAAGTGAAAGCTGACGATGCCAGAGGATTGGGAGTAGGCCAAAGGGGTTTCAAGGATGAGTCCCGGAATGTCTTGCAGGGCGATTTTAAGGGTGTGCGTATATGCCGCGAGGTAGGCGAATACCTTGTCCCAGCCGATACTTTGCCACAATTCCAGGGCTTTGCCCAGACCAGCCTGATCGGCTAGGTTGCGTGTGCCGAATTCAAAGCGCCTGGCGGAATCATGCAGCTTCATGTTGCCAATCATGTCCATGATTTCCTGAGAATGCGACCCCAGCCAGCTGGGTTTTAACCAGGCTATGCGATCCTGCCGCACGTATAAAGCGCCGGTGGCTTGGGGGCCCATGAGATACTTATGACCACTCAGGGTATAAAAGTCACAGTTGAGAACTTTGACGTCAACAGGAATAGCCCCAACGGCCTGAGCGCCGTCAAGCAATACGGGGATGCCTTTTTGCCGGGCCTGTTCGATAAGTCGGTTCACGGGAAAGCGCAAGCCGCTACGCCGTGATACATGGCTGATACTTACCAAACGGGTACGCCTATCGAGCAGGTGGGCAAAGTCTTCAAGCATTTGTTCGGCGTCATTGTGGGCTTCCAAAAATCTCAACTCAAGCCCTTGCGTCTTGAGCTGATACCAGGGTATGCGGTTTCCTGGATGCTCGTGATTGCTGAGGATGAGGTTGTCTCCCGCTCGCCACGAGATTCCCTGCGCAACGATGTTGATGCCTATGGTGGCATTTTCATTGAGCATGATTTCATCGGGATCAGCCTGAATCAGCTGTGCGAGTCGACTTCGTACCGCTTCAGAACGGCGTTGCATGGCCTCATGGATTTCGTCGATGGCAGGTCCTCGGCTTTGTAAGTGCAGAGAGGCAATGACTTCCTCAAGTACAGGCTGAGGCTTGGGTGAAAAGCCACTGGTCTGGAAATAGCTGCAGTCGTCGATGCCTGGGATGAGCTTGCGAAAGTCGCCGAGCTGCATAAATGCTCCCCTTAGAGGTCCTCAGTCGGCGTTCTGCCAATGAAAATCTGGTGCTCCAGTCGGATGGCAAAGACTTCGGCTTCACATAAATAGAGCTCGAGGCGAATAGGTTTGCCAAGGAGTTCGCTCAGATCGGCGCGCTGCTGCCAGCGAGGTCGAATAAAGAGATGGTCGCCGCTTATGGGAATAGCTTCTTCAAGCAGGTAGCCCGGGAGTGGTTCGAGCGTTTCGCCATCAAGAATCTGAATCCGAACGCTGGAATGGGCCGTCGTGCGAAGATTGAGCGTAAGCTCAGCCGACTTGGCAATGATGGATTTGGTTTGCAAGATACCTTCGCGGCTCGAGGTTTTCAGGGAGCAAAAACCGTCCAGACGCATTTCGTAGAGCAAGGGGGCAAAAAACCCGGCGGTACACTTACCGTCTCGCTGTAAATCTTCATAGGCAGCATGTTCGCCAGGGGTAGCGCTGGTGAAAAAGAGCAGCTTATGGTCGTGGTGTAGCATTTCAATGGCATAGTTTTGCCCACCACCTTGCAAGCCATAAACCTGGGTGCCAATAAAAGCCTTGCGTTGAGGCCGATACCAGTTGAACCCGTTGTAGCTATAAGCCAGATGGGATTCAATGCGGCCACGCCATTTGATGCGCGTTGCGGTTTCAAAAGGATCGGTGAAATATAGGTGTGGTAAGGCGAGAAAGAGGTCTTCATAAGAAAATATCGGCATGCTATATATTTCGCTACCTAGCGGGTCGAGCGCATCGGGCTGCAGAATCGTTTCGGGCGGGGAAAAGTGTTTGAAGTCTTGTGTGGTAATAGTCGCAACCCGCCTGTCGACATTGACTGGGCGCGTCGCGATCTGAAAGAGTTCGCGCTTTGCATTCCAGGTCACTCCACTCCAGGTGTCACTGCGTGCTTGATGCCAGGGGTGAGCGTAGTCAATTTGAAAATGGAGGCCATCTTTTGAAAATGCCAGGTAGCTATGCTGATCTTGCGTATCTGCTGGAATGCAAGTGGCGACATAGCCCCAATCGGCAAAAGCCGTGTTTGCCAATGAGCGCGTGACCAGCGGCCAGAAACGGTCGTTCTTTTCGTGGACCAGGACGTTTTTAAAGCCCTTCCAGGTTGGTGATGCCTGAACATCAAAGCTTGGGTTTTCCCAATGATGAGGGTCAGCCGAAGTTAAGCGCAGAACAAACGTTCCTGGGTCAGCCTCTGGTGGATAAACAGCCAGATACATGACATAACTTCCCAGACGCTCGTCGAAAAATACGCTGTAATAGCCGCCGTAGCCCAGCGATTCGGGGTGAAACCGATCGATAAGCTGCTTGACAAAAACGGGTTCGTACCAGCGGCGCTCGAGTCCCTGGGCCCGGCTTACAAGCCAGTCGTCAAAAAATAAGATCGCCTTCAAAGCAGACCCTCATGGCGGTACGTATTGGGTGATTTACAACCTGTAAAGCGATGATGAGCCATAAGCTTAACGCACTTTGCTCCTCGGATTCAAGGCGTCATTGAGGCCGTCACCAAAGAGGTTGAAAGCAAAAACACAGATCGCCAGAACCAAGCCGGGCACGGCAACCAGATGCGGATGCAAGCGCCAACCAATCAAACTTTCGCTAATCATGGCACCCCAGCTGGCACCAGGCGGACGAATACCGATGCCCAGATAACTTAAAGAAGACTCGGCAAGCATGGCATCGCCAAAGCCGGCGGTGAAGCTGACAATAATGGGGCCGATGGCGTTGGGCACCAAATGTGCCCTGATAATTTGCCAGTGCCTTGCTCCGAGGGCTTGAGCTGCCGCGACAAAGTCCTGCTCGCGCAAGGAAAGTATTTGCCCACGGATCAGCCGTGCTGCCCAAGGCCAACCAGCTGCGGCTAAGGCACCAAAGACGATAAAGTAATCGATAAAAACCGTGTTGCGAAAAATGTCCCAGCCCGTGCGGTCATAAACGCCGTAGAAACTTTTTAAGATCGGTTGACGAATCGTAGCACTGACAAAAATGGCTAATAGCAGGTGCGGGAAGGACATGAGAATATCGGCGAAGCGCATAATGGCGTTGTCCACCCAGCCGCCGCTATAGGCGGCGATCGACCCTAAAAGAATGCCAAGGCCAAAGCTGATGCCCTGACTGATGAAGGCGACAGCCAAAGCGGTGCGCGCGCCCCAGAGAATACGGCTAAACATATCTCGGCCTAATTCATCGGTGCCAAACCAGTGCTCCAGGCTGGGCCCCTGGTTGGTGTTTAGCAGATCCTGACGAGTATAGTCATAAGGGGAAAGCAGAGGACCGAAGATAGCCATCAGTACAATAAGTACGATAATGATGAGGGCCAGCATCGACATGCGATTGCGCACCAGGCGTTTAAACGCGTCGAGCCAGAGGTTGTTTGAGCGCGCCTGGGTTTTCATGTGGGCCACAGAAGGTTGGCGGTTGTTGCAGGGGGTTTTGTCATCAGCCGAACTGCACCCGTGGATCAAAAAAGGGGTAAAGCAAATCAACCAGCAAGTTCGAGGCCAGGATAATGAGGGTGCCTACCAGTGTTGTACCGAGAATCAGCGGATAGTCATAAGCCCTTAATCCATCGTAGATGAGTTTGCCAAAGCCCGGTATACCGAAGATGCTTTCTACAAAGAGTGACCCCGTCAGCAGTCCCGAGATGATAAAGCCCATACTGGTCAACACGGGGATCATGGCGTTTTTTAGAACGTGTCGTGACAAAACCTTGTGCTCGAGCACACCCTTTGACCGCGCAGTGCGTACATAATCCTGCGTAAGCGCCTCGATAATGCTGTTACGGGTTTGGCGAACGACAATCAACATAGGACCAATCACCAGAATGATCAGTGGCAAGATGGCGCGCGAATCGAAAAGACCCGCCCAGCCAAAGGATGCCGGCAAGAGTTTGAGTTGAAGAACGAAGAGGATAAGGAGTAAAGGCGCAAGGACAAAGGGGGGGACCGTGGGCAGGAGGGCGGCTAAAGAGACGATGACATAATCCAGCCAGGTATTTTTTCGATAGGCAGCCAAGATGCCAAGGGGAATCCCGAGTACAAAAATGATCAGAGCCGCTGCACCGCCCAGTTGCACAGAAGTCCGCAGGGCTTTACCCAACATGTCGCGGATGGGACGCTTGCTTTGTACCACAATCGAAATTCCCATATCCCCACGCGCTAATTTGCCGATATAGCTAGAGAATTGGACATGAAATGGTCTATCGAGTCCATAATGTTTTCTGAGCCGTTCCAACTGAGCCGGATCGCTGGGGAGTCGTTCACCAAGCTGATGTTTTAGTGGGTCACCGGGTCCAAAATACCCCAGGGAAAAGGTGATGAAGATAACCCCCAGAACCGTTGGCACCAATTGAGCAATTCGTTTGATGAAATACTGCAACATCCGATCCAGGCTTTCTAAGCTTACGTATCTCTACGGTGTTGGTGACATGATGCTGAAAGACTGCCAGAGTATCCTGTACGGGCAATAGAGTTCTGCAGCGGTTATGTCGACACTGCGTTTAACACTGCGTTTACCGCTGACATTCGTCACGGAACAGCTATCACTATGGTTAGTTTGCATAATGCAAACTAACCATAGTGAGCCCACAAGGATTTATCCCCATTCGATGGGATCTTTAGTGTTCAAGAATGGAAATCTGATCCCAGTTGATGTCTTGATTGAGCGAGGTTTCCAAGCCCTGGACATAGGGTTTGACAACCCAGTTATAAGGGATACCGATTTGGGGGATCAGGGCGGTTTCGTCGAGCAACAGCCGCTCTTCGATCTGGCGATACAACTCGCAACGTGCCGTATCGGTGCTGGCAAGGGTATTGGCCTCATCAAGGAGCGCATCAAGTTCAGGTGAGGCGGCAAAACTCTGATAAGCCGCATTGGCACCGTCGCTTGCAGCAAAGACACCAAGAGCTTCAGAAGGATCATTGATGGTGGGTGCCGTGCTATCGCGTTGGAGGTTGAAGTTTGGCGTATCATAGTTATCCACACCAAAGAGCTCAACTCTTAGCCCCAAATTATCCTGCCACTGCTGCTGGTACGCCGTGAGAATACGGCCCCAGAAATTGATGTCAGCCCAGTATTGAATGCGAATCGGGGGAACATTTTCGGCGTTTCCGTAACCTGATTGACTCAATTCGGTTCGCGCCATGTCAGGGTCATAGCTAATTTGGAATTCGGGATTGGCGCACTGCGTGCCCGTTTGCAAAATGGAATCGGTGAGGGGGTGATTGGGGAAGAGAGCCTGAAACACGGCCCGACGGTCAATCGCGTGGAGCAAGGCACGGCGGATATGAGGATCATTGGTAGGTTCGAGCTGGTTGTTAAAGGCGAGATAGAAAAAGCCAACGCCTGGAATGGCTACGAGTTCATCGGGGTGACTGACCTTAATCTGATCCAATAAGTCACCTAGATCCTTGATAACATCCACTTCACCGTTTTCATAGGCGATCAGGCGAGTTTGTGGATCTTCAACGACTTGAAACTCGATGCGCTCAAGCGTTACCGGCTCACCCCACCAGTTGGGGTTTTGGGTGAGGGTGATGGCGCCGGTATCCGGGTCCCAGTTGAACAGATAAGGGCCTGAAACAACGGGGTTTCTCCAGTAGTCGATATCGTCGACGTCACCACTGACATCAAAGACCCCCGCCATATAGCTGGCAAGGGCATTTTCCCAGCCGATGACGCGTTCGTTCAGCACGATTTTCAACGTGTGGTCATCGATCACAACCAGGCCTTCAGCATCGGTTGAACTTCCTTCGCTGACTGCTTGCATGCCTTCAATCTTGCGAAAAATCGACATGAGGCCGCCCCAACCGGGTAGGTTTTCACTCAGCACGCCCCATTCCCAGGCCTCCTTGACAGCTGAGGCTGTGATCGGCTTGCCATTGGAAAATACGGCGTCTTCATAAAAGGAAAGGGTGTACTCGAGCTCATCAGCGCTCTTTTCAAAACCGCTCGCCAAACTGGGAACCATATTCCCTTGGGCATCAAGATTGAAAGGAGCCAGCATGGTAACTCGCAACCAATGACGACCATCACCCCCTTCGGCGCTAGGATGAACGACATCCTTCTTACCGCGCAAAAGCAGTTTTACAACCTGCTCTTCGGCAAGCTCTTGAGCACTGACAAGGCTGATCCCACTGAGGCCCAAAAGCACGAAACAAGAGGCTAAAATCCGAACGATGAGGCGCATACTTCCCTCCTTGATGCCATCTAGCAATCTTGAGATGCGAGATAACTTAAGCATTATATATTGACTCAGAGACATCCTTCTATACATTCTCAATAAGCCAAGCCCGTAAGCTCGAGGCAGCGGTTGCATTCGGATCGTTCTCTGGCTATTTCTAGGGCAGTTCTTACGAGCGCGACCCGCGCTGTTGCAGGATCAAAGACAACCCGACCAGCAGGATCGAGGCGGTGATCATCAGCGTGCTGATGGCGTTGATCTCTGGTGGGACGCGCTGTTTGAGCATGCCGTAGACGAAGAGCGGGAGCGTGGTCGTGCCCACGCCAGAGGTAAAAAAGGTCACCACGAAATCGTCCAAGGAGAGCGTGAGGGCCAGCAGGGCACCGGCCAAGATACCCGGCATGAGGATGGGGAAGGTGATGCGCCAGAACGTCTGGAAGTGGTTGGCGCCCAGGTCGCGGGCGGCCTCTTCGAGGGTGGGGTCCATGGTGGCGAGGCGCGCCCGCACCACGATGGCGACATACGAAATGTTGAAGGCGACGTGCGCGATGATGATGGTGCCGTAGCCGCTTACCATTCGCTGTCCCGTCCAGAGCTGGATGTAATCGAAGACGATCTTGAAAAAGACCGCCAGCGCTACCCCCTGGGTAATGTCGGGGATGACCACCGGCAGGTAGAAAAGGGCGTCGAACAGCTTTCTGCCTGGGAAGTTCCCACGAGCCACGGCCAGGGCGAACATGGTGCCGATAACGGTCGAGATCAGGGTCGCGAAGGAGGCCACGATCAGCGAGTTGCTCACCGCCTTGATGAGGAGCTGGGTGCGGAAGTTGGTGGCGATGGCATCGGTGGAAACGGTGTTGCGAAAGATATTCTCATACCACTTGGTGCTGAACCCGCGCCACACCGAGACGCTCTCGGCATCGTTGAAAGAGAAGAGGATGAGTACCAAGATCGGTGCCCAGAGAAAAAAGTAGGTCACGACTGGGGTGAGCCAGAGCCCTAGTCGCCCGATGCGCCGTACGGCCAGGTCGCGTTTCACGCGCCCCTGGAGAGGCTCTCTCGGCTGGATCGGGGGTGCGGCCATCGCTTAGTCCTCCCGATTACCGAAGCGCGTGTAGACGAGCACGCCTATGAACACGATGACCAGCAGAACCATCGAGACGGCGGACCCGAGTGGGATGTTGCCGCGCCCTCGAAACTGCGACTGGACCAGATTCCCGATCATGAGCCCCTTGGTGCCCCCCATCAGGTCGGGGGTGACGAACGCGCCGATGGCGGGGATGAAGACCAACATCGAGCCGGCGATTACGCCCGGCAGGGTCAACGGGAACACCACCCTCCAGAACGCGTTCCAATCGTTCGCTCCGAGATCATACGCGGCCTCGACGAACCGTAGATCGAGGCGTTCTGCGGCTGCGTAGATGGGCAGAACCATAAATGGCAGGTAGCCGTAGACCAGGCCGAGGATCACGGCGCTCGGTGTGAACAGAAATTGGATCGGGTCTTGGATCAGGCCGAGGCGCTCAAGGATTCCGTTCAAGAAGCCTTCCCGCTGCAAGATGGTGATGAGCGCATAGGTCCTCACCAGAAAGTTCGTCCAGAAGGGCAAGAGGACCAAAAAGAGCAAGATCAGGCGGGTGCGGGGGTGCAGGCGGCGGCTGATGAAAAACGCCAGAGGGTAGCCCAGAAGCAGGCAGTAGAGAGTGGTGAGACCTGCGAATCTCACCGTGCGCCAGGTGACACGAGCGAACACGCCGAAGGTGCGCTCGTAGTGATCGATGGTCAAAGGCATCACGGGGACGCCCCCCGGACCACGACTCATGAAGCTGGCCACGGCTACAAAGACCAGGGGCAAAAGGAAGAAGACGATCAGCCAAAAGACACCCGGAAAGGCGAGGGCGAAGCCCCGTCCGCGTCCGGCCTGTGTACGCCTGAACCTGTTCACGCACTACCCCGTTTGCACCTTCGTTCCCGTTCGCAACGTCCCTGTCCGACCTGGAGCGTCGTGATGGCTTCGAGAAGCATACCTCGAACCCAGGCTTTGGTGCGTGAGAGGGGTCGGTTTGACGCGCAGCGTTCTCTTGTCGTCATCTAGAGGTCTGTTGACGCTTGAGGAAGGGGTTTTTGTCGTTGGCGCACCGAATATTATGCTATAATCGGGTCAAACGGGTACGAAGGAGCGTGAGAAAGCTTTAAGACAACCCTAAAGTGTGAGTCAGACCAAATGAGCCCACGTTGAGGGTCTCGGGAGGAACCACTCTCGCGTAAAGGTTGTGGAGGAGCACACAGACCGGCTTAGGGTCATCGCAACCCGGACCGTTTTGACTGTTTTTCCCCCTTAACGAACTCACATAACAACCTCAGCAGGCGTTGTCCGAGCAACGTTATGAGAGGCACATATCGTTCTTTAGACTTTGTCGTCGTCGGTACCGAGTTTCGTCACTGTCAGGGGGTATACGACACCATCAGGTTGGCCAACGGCATCCCGCTCGAGGTCGAGTGCCCGACCTGTATCAGGCCAAAAGATGTCAGGGAGCAGATCACACGCTTCCCCGAAGGTCAGTTCGTGGCCGTCATCACCGAAAACGGTGAGGAGAAGGTCATCGGGGCCGCCACGCTGATGCGCACCGACTACCCCCCCACGGCACCACCGCTGCCGTGGAAGGCGATGATCGGCACCAAGGGGCTTGCCAACCACGATCCGGACGGCCGGTGGCTCTATGGGGTGGAGATCGCTGTTCGTCCCGCCTATCAGAGGCGTGGTGTCGCCAGCGCCCTCTACCGGGCACGGTTGGGTCTGGTAGAGAAAATCGGTTTAAGGGGATGGTACGCGGGTGGTGTGCTCTTTGGATACCACCGCTACCGTAAGCAGATGTCGCCGCGGGAGTACGGTTGGAAGGTCATTCGCCATGAGCTTTACGATCCTACCGTGACCATGCAGCTCAATCAGGGTCTCGAGGCCATGGGTGTGATCGAAAACTACTATCCGGAGTCGCGTGCCGGCAACGCCGCCGTGTTGATCGTCTGGCAACCGGACGGGAAGCGGGCGGTGCAAAAGCGTGGCAAGGCCGCCCACACCCGTCCCGACGAGGCTCGCTTGTGAGGACGCGCTAGCGGTGACCCAGCGAGCGGACGTGCTGGTGATCGGCGCCGGCATGGCCGGCTTGGCTGCGGCCCGACAGCTCGCCGATACGGGTCGTGAGGTGGTGGTGCTCGAGGCCAGGGACCGTCTCGGTGGGCGGACCCACACCGATACCGCATTCGCCGGCTTCCCCGTGGAGTTCGGCGCCGAGTTCATCCACGGCGAACGAGCGGCGACCTGGGAACTCGTCGAACGCTACAGCCTTACCACCTTGCCGTGGCGCAAGAACGAGGAGTCGATGGTGCGGCTCGAGGACGGCGCCTGGCTGACCATGGGGGAAGCTCGAAACCGTCCAGATTTCGACCTTACTCGAAGCTGGGCCTTACCAGATATTCCGGCCCAGCCCTTCGAGGACTGGCAATCTTACTTGGTGCGGATCGGCTTTAGCGATGAGCAGTTGCGCTACACCGCTCGCTCGTTCGCCAACGCCTGTGGGGAATCGATGCGCTTTCTGGGCGCCGAGGCCTTGCTCGAGCTGCTGTACGGTATGGATGGCGAGGAGGTGGCCGGCCACGACTACCGTATTCTGGACGGCTACGGTGCCCTCGTGGCCGCTTTGGCTCGAGACCTCGATATCCGCTGTAACCAAGCTGTCACCGCTCTCGACTGGTCTGGGTCCGGGGTTCGTATCGAAACCGCCCAGGGTGAGATGTATCATGCGGATGCGGCGGTGTTGACGGTGCCCTTAGGCGTTCTTCACGCCGGCGCGATCCGCTTTGCGCCCGCACTCGGCGCCCGCAAGCAGCAGGCTCTTTCTGGCTTGCGCATGGGTCCGGTGATCAAACTCGTCTACCGCTTTCGTGAGGCGATCCTCGATCCCCCCATCACCGCCATCTACAGCGCCCTCAACCCGCCCATGTGGTGGTCGCCATCACATGGACAGGAGACCGACGCCGTCGTCTGGACGGCGTTCGCTTCGGGCAGCTGGGCGATGGAGCTGTTGAGTCGGGGCGAGCAGGCGGCGCTCGAGGCGGGGCTCACCTCGCTGTGCCGGGAGCTTGCCCGCCCTGATCTCGACGCGCTCGACGCAAGGCTCATCGATTGGCCGTCGGACCCCTACGCCAGAGGAGGCTACAGCTTTGTATTGCCGGGCCACCACGGGGCCAGAGCCCTATTGGCTGAGCCGACGCCACCGCTCTACTGGGCGGGTGAGGCGACCGAGCCCGAGGCCCGGGCCGCGACCGTGCACGGGGCCCTTGTGAGCGGTCGCCGCGCTGCAAAAGAGATCCTGACAGGCCTCGGTTCAGGCGGCTAGCAGCGTGCTCAAAGCGAGGCCCTATCTGATTGCCTCGTTCACTTCCAATCGAGAACCAGAACTTCCTCACCGACGGTGTGCGATAATCCCCCGCCATCGTCGACCACAGACAAGCCGAACGGGGTACGCCTTCTTACTCTGAAGACGGTGTCGTCATCGTGACCTGTGTCGAGTGGTCGCATAAGAACCACCACCCACTTGCCGTCTGTCCAAACGCCTCTGGTAGCGATGTCACCCCTGGAGCCGACGGCAGCCGCAAGGATGTATCCGGGAATCACGTCTCCCACTGCAAGAGTGGACGTGTCGAGCTCGATCTGTTGCCCATCTACGATAAAGCGGGCCGCTGTGCCTTCGCTGCTCATGAATGTCGGTCCAGTCTGCTCCTCGTTACGGTTGTTGGCGTAACTGCCACCTTCCCTCGAATCGCCGTGGCGGCTGCTCTCGACATCCTCGGGATCGGTGAGCGTGCCCCACCACTTATCGTCGATGTAGCCGACCGGGTTCGTTCGGGCCGCTTTCCACTGCCAGGCATCGAAGCGTACGTCGTCGCTGTCAGATCCCATCCACCAGGTACTGGTATCGTCACCTTCGTTGTGACACGCTGCCGTGCAGCCCTTGCTGGCGAAATCGGGGTTGTTGCCGATAGGCCATGCGAACATGATGCGGTCTTCGTCGCCGGACTTGGTAAAGGCCGTGCCGTCCCAGGTCCAGGCGTTTTTCATGACGCTCTCGGTGGCGTCGGCCCACTCGGCACGAATAGCGATGGAGTCGTTGTCGTAGACGGCTTGTAGCATGACGACGGGTCCATCCGCATCGCCTTCTTGAGCCGCAACCATCTGTACCTCGAGTGTGGGTGCATCCGTCCAGTAGGCGGCGCCGGCATCGAGCGATAGGTCGCTCGCCCGTACCGCGGTGAGTGTGGTGGACTGGGACAAGGCGAGCGTGCCGAGACCCAGGATTGCGAGGGCAAGCAAAAGACGTTTCATTGTAGATCCTCCTTTGAGAAACAAGCTTTGCCAAACACCCGGCTCGTCATCACATACCAGCTACGTTTGGCAAGGTGCGGTGTGTTTTGATTCAGACCCACATGGGGATCACCAAGCCAATATCGTGAGCACGATGATGAGCACCGTATAGAAGATGCCTACACCTGTGGTGACGGGCTTTTTCCAAGGCCGGCGCTCATCACCCTTGTCTACAAACGGCAGTACAATCATGGTCCCGAAGATAAAGAGTGGGATGAGTATGGTGGCCACTGCCTCGAGCGAGCCGGGGAAGTACTTTAAGGCCTGAAAGTAGAACAGAAAGTACCATTCGGGTCGGGGTACGAAATCACTGGCAGAGGGATCGGCGGGAAAGTCGAGGGGCACTCCTTGAGACCAACTCAGATAGACGAGAAGGGCCAAGAGCCCAAGGCCAAGGATCGTGTCGGTAACGACCCAGTGAGGAAAGAACGGCACGAACTTCCGCGAATTCCGTTTGGCCCGCTCGGTGATGGCGGGGGCCATGCCGTGAAAACGGAGTTGCAGGATGTGAATCACGATGAGAATTGCCACCAGGGTCGGTAATAGCACCACGTGGGTCGCGTAGAAGCGAGTCAGTGTGGCTTGGCCGAGCACCTCCCCGCCACGCATCAGAGACGCCAACCAGGAGCCGATGACAGGGACCGAGCCTGCGATTTCGCTGCCAACTTTGGTGGCCCAGTATCCCTTTTGGTCCCACGGCAAGAGATAGCCGGTGAAGCCGAAGGCAAGCGTCAAGAAGAGCAGCAAGACACCCGTCAGCCAGTTGATTTCCCGCGGTTTCTTGTACGTGCTCATGAAATAGGTGCGCAACATGTGTAAAGCTGCCAGGATCACCATGGCGCTGGCGCCGTAGTGGTGTACCCCCCGTACCAGCCAACCTAAAGGTACTTCGAAGGTGATGTAGTCGACGCTGTTGTAGGCACCTTCTGGGCTGGGATCGTAGTAAAACATCAGCAGGATGCCGGTGACGACTTGTAACAAAAAGCCGATGGCGGTCAATCCGCCTAGCGTATAGAGCAGGTTGCCGTGAACATATTTCGGCACGGGATAACTCAAAAAAGACCTGACGGGACCGCTGATACCGGTTCGCTCGTCGATCCATTTGCCGAGCTTGCTCACGACACCCTCCTTACTTAGATCAGAGCCCAGAGCACACCGTTTTCGATCTTGGTTTCCAGGCGCCTTAGCGGTTTGGGTGGGGGCCCGCTCAGCACTTGACCCTGGTGGTCGAAATAAGCCTTGTGGCAAGGGCAAGCGAAGACCCTGTCTCCCTCTTGCCAACGGACTAAACAACCGAGATGGCTACAGGTCGCGTCGAATACGGTGTAGCTTTCACCATCTTCGGTGATGGCGTAGACAGCTCCGCTCTGCTCGACCGTGCGCCAGGCGTCTTTGGCCCGCAAGCGGTAGCGCACACGGTGCATGCTCCCTGGGGTGAGGGATTCGGTAGAGCCGATCTCCACCCAGCTCTCCTTTTTGGGTTCCAGAGAGTTGCCGATCAGAAACCGTATGCCGGCCCCCACCGTAGCGATCACCCCACCGCTTGCCGCAACCCAGAAACTGGCCTCTAGGAACCTTCGGCGATTCAGAGCCTTTTCGTCCCATTCGCCCTTATCTGGATCGAGTGGTGGAAGGTTGACATTACGCATTCGTCTTGAGCCTCGCGTTTTTGACAATAGAGCCGGCAGGTATCGAACGCCCCTTCAATACCCAACCCCTGGGTCATAAGCCGAGGGTAGAAGAAAAAGATCGGGTACCATAAGGGTCATATGTCCCTGTATGCGTTTCGTACGCTCGGGATATGGTTGACAAACATATAAAAACAGGTAGTGGGTGAGGATCGGAACACGCGCCAAGGCCTCCATCGATCGTCTATACTCGGGCATGGTGGGCGAAGGAGCAAAAAGGTGTCGTTTGATCCGTTGACACGCCGAGCGTTTTTGAAGCGTACTTCCCTGGCCGTTGCTGCGCTAACCTTGGGTTTCGGGAGAGGCGTCACCGCCTACGCGCAAGCCTTGGGATCTTCGCTGCTCGTCGATCCTGACGAGCTGTCCGAACGCCTGGTCCCGGCGCTGTCACGTTGCCCGTCCGCCCTCCGGCTCCTGCAGTCTGAATTTCGGCTGGTCGACGTTCGACCCGAGGAGGAATATTTGGGGGCGCACAGCCTGAGCGCGGTGCACTTCGACCAGCAGGCGACCGTGGCCGAACGCGCCGGGGTTCCCGGCCTGGTTCCGCTCCCTGAAACGGTCGAGGAGCTGTTCGGCATGGCCGGACTCGACCCCACATTAGAGACCGTTCTCTACAGCGATGAGGGCAACCTCTGGGCAACCAGGCTGTTCTGGATGCTCGAGTATTACGGGCACACCAACGTGCGGATCTTAGACGGCGGCTTCGCTCGCTGGGCACGGGACGAGAGCATGCTCGAAGAGGGTGAACCCAAAGTCACCCCGGACGTCGCTCGCTTTCAGCCGGAACCCGACCCGAGCAAGATCGTCGACGCTTCCTGGGTCGAGGAGCACCTCGGCGACCCGAACGTCGTCTTCGTCGATGCCCGGCCCGTCGAGTCCTATGACCGGGGGCACCTCCCCGGCGCCGTAGCGCTCCCTTGGCGGGAGAATATCGATTGGGATACAGAGGCCTTCAAGACCACAGGTCAGCTCCTGACGCGCTTTGCCGGTCAGGGCGTCACCCCCGGCAAAACGGTGGTGAGTTACTGCCAGCTGGGTGTGCTGAGCGCCCACCACTACTTCGTCTTGCGCCTACTCGGCTACCCCGATGTCCGGCTTTATGACGGCTCCTGGGCCGACTGGACCAGCGTTGAGGGGCGGCCGGTCGAGCAGAGCGGGTAACCGGTAACGGTCGAAATGCACCCTCCGCCCGGCTCAGCAGAGGAACTTAGCCGCTTTGCCGAGCTTCAGCGGAGGCTCGCACCGCTCTATGAGCGGATCTTCCCGGACCCGCGGGCGCCGCGTACCGTGGTCGTCAACCCGAGCCTGAGCCTAAACCCAGACATCCTCGCCAAGATCGCAGGGGTCCAGCACTACGAAGAGCGGATGCTCTGCATGCTGATGCTGCTCAGGTTGCCGCGCACCCGGGTGGTGTTTTTGAGCAGTCAGCCGGTGCACCCGACCATCCTCGATTACTACCTCCACCTCCTCCCCGGCATCCCTGCGGGTCACGCTCGAAAGCGACTCACCCTGCTCAGTGCCGACGATGGCTCTATTACACCCTTGACCCAAAAGATCTTGGAGCGGCCCCAGCTGCTCCAGCACATCCGCCGGGTAGTCGACGATCCCGCCAGCGCGCACATGACCTGTTTCAACGCCACCGCCCTCGAGCGCACCCTGGCAGTGCAGCTCGGTCTGCCACTCTATGCCTGTGATCCGGCCCTGAGTGAGCTGGGGACCAAGACCGGTAGCCGCCGGGTGTTCAAAGAGGCGGGTATAGAGATGCCGCCGGGCTTCGAAGGGTTGCGCGATGAGGGGGATATGGTTGGGGCGCTTGAAGCGCTCAAAGCGGCGCAGCCCCACCTCCGCCACGCTGCCGTGAAACTCAACGATGGGACCTCAGGGGAGGGGAATGCCGTCTTCTCCTTTGAGGGGAGCCCCCGTGGAAACGCGCTGCGCGGTTGGATCGAGCGCGAGCTTCCCAGACGTCTCCGCTTCGAGGAGGAAACCGAGCGTTGGGAGCCTTTTCGCGACAAGTTCACCAGGATGACGGGTGTGGTCGAGTCTTGGATCGAGGCAGACAAGAAACGTTCTCCCTCCATGCAAGGACGCATCGACCCGCTCGGTGAGGTGCAGCTCGTTTCTACCCACGACCAGCTCCTCGGTGGCCCCTCGCAGCAGATCTATCTCGGGGCGACCTTCCCGGCCGATGAGGCTTACCGGTTTGTGATTCAGAGGGCGGGCATGAGGGTCGGTGAGGTGCTCAAGGCCAAAGGGGTGCTGGGCCGTTACGGGGTGGACTTCGTTTCGGTCGAGGAGGGCGGTGAGTGGAAACACTACGCCATAGAGATCAACCTTCGCAAGGGTGGGACCACCCACCCCTACCTGATGCTGCAATTTTTGACCGATGGTGAGTACCATGCGGAAACCGGACTCTATACGACCTCGGGCGGCCAAGTCCGCACCTACTACACCTCGGACAATCTGGAGTCGCCCAGCTACAAGGGCCTTACTCCAGACGACCTGATCGATATTTCCGCATACCACTCCCTTCACTTTCACGGTGCTGGTCAGCAAGGGGTGGTGTTTCACCTGATCGGTGCGCTCTCCGAATACGGTAAGGTCGGAGTGCTCTGCGTTGCCGACAGCATCGGAGCGGCGCTCAAGCAGTATGGACACACGGTCGAAGTGCTGAATCGTGAGGCGAGGAAGCGACAGTGCGGCGACAGTGCGGACTGACCCGTTTTTCTGTGGGAGTGTAACCGGTCGAGTTTCTTTTGTATACGCCGTGCGGTAAGGTCTCGTTGCCGCTTTACGACTGGTGGTGCGGCAGGTGCTATGCGCTACCGACCGGACACGCCCTTACGCGAAGTCGGGTATATTTTCAGGTACTTCTCAGTCCCGGGTGTGTCCCAAACAACTGGAAGGGTTGATACAGACCATGACCTATGCCTCTCTAAACGTCATCGATTTCCACGTCCACTTCCCGATCCGGCACACGACCGGAATCGGCGGGAGTTCTCGCGAACCCCACCCGATCCTCAGCGCCTACGCGCGAGAGCGCAGCGAGCGTATGCGCGACGAGTGGGGCTTCGCGCCGGCAGAGCCTGTCGCCGATACACCCGAAGAGATCGACGACGCGTTGGAGCGTTGGGTGGCCGAGGTCGAACGCTACGGTCTTCGGATGGTGAACTTCGTGTCGGGCCGCGAAAACGATCTTTTGGCCGGGTTGGTGGCGCGTCATCCCGAGATCTTTGTCGGCCTCGCGCACCACCGGCTCGCCCCGGGGGCCGCTGAGGAGTTGAAGCGTGCGGTAGACGAGCTGGGCCTCAGAGGGTACAAACTGCTCGGGCCTATGACCGATTATGCCTTCGAGGACCCCCGCCTGCGCTCTGTTTGGGAGTTCTGTGCCGAAAGAAGCCTGCCGGTGCTGATCCACTTCGGCTTTCTCGGCCGGGGGGGTGGGGTGGTGCAGCACCCCAGGATGAGCCCGCTATCGCTCTTCGAGGTTGCCAGGGATTTTCCGGAGATCCCCTTTGTGATCCCGCACTTCGGTGCGGGTTACTGGCAAGAGCTCCTGGCTCTTTGCTGGAGCCTGCCCAATATCTATATCGATACCTCGGGCTCGAACCAGTGGATGAAGTGGATGCCCTACCCTCTGACGCTCGAGAGCCTCTTCGCCAAAGCGTATGAGACCATCGGGCCGGAGCGGATCGTCTTCGGTTCCGACTCGAGCTACTTCCCGCGCGGCTTTTCGGTGCGCTACCTGCAAGACCAGCTGCGGGCCTGCTACTCGCTCAACTTCAAAGATGAGGATATCCGGGCGATCTTTGGGGGGAACGCTGCCAAACTACTCGGTTTGGAGGTGTCGTGACGGGAGTTGCCAGGTGGCACGAGATCTATCGCGAAAACGTGCTGATGCCGGACTACCGGTTTGCCAGCCAGCACCTGGCGCCGCACTTTCTCGACGCCATGACGGCGCATGTCCGCACGGTCAAGCGCCTGCCGGATGCCAAGGTGCGGAGCCATCAGCCGGAGATCGCTCGTTTGGAGGCTGCGCTTGCAGCGTTGCGCCACGAGCCGCTTCCCAGATACGACACCGAGGTGCCGGACCTCTACTTCGCCTTCAATGCCCGACTTGAAGGGGGGCTTGGCCGGGAGGTGGTCAGCTTCCTGAGGATGGGGCTGAGCCGGAACGACCTCGACATGACCGTCTACAAGATGCGCACCCGGGAGCTCCTCTTGGACATCATCGAGCGGGTCTGTGCGCTCAGGCGCGCGCTGCTCAACCAGGCGAGCACCCACGTCGAGACGGTCTTTATCGCCCAGACCCACCACCAACCGGGGCAGCCCACCACGGTGGCGCACTACCTGGCGGCGGTCGACAACGTGCTGGCCAGGGACCTCGAGCGGCTCTTGGAGGCCTACGCCCGCCTCAATACCTGCCCACTCGGTGCGGCGGCGTTGGCCGGCAGCAGCCATCCGCTCGACCGCCACTACACCGCCGAGCTGCTCGGCTTCGACGCACCCGTCTCCAACACCTACGACGCGGTGGCCGCCAGCGACTGGCAGGTGGAGTTCGCGACCAACATGCAGAGCGTGGCGCTTACGCTCTCACGCTTCGTCTGCGATCTGCTGATTTGGACCTCACAAGGGCTCTACGTCCTCGCCGAGGGGTTGGTTCAAGGGTCTTCGATCATGCCGCAAAAGCGCAATCCCGTGGTGCTCGAGCACGCCCGCACCCGCTTTTCCCGCGCGCTGGGCAGCTCGCAGATGATGCTCTACTCGAGCCACAACATCCCCTTTGCCGACCTGAACGATTTCGGCCCCGACATCCAGGGTGCGTTGATCAGCTTGTTCATCCAGCTGCGGGGGGGTCTTGAGTTGGTGACGGTATCGCTCGAAGAGGGGGCCTTCGATCTCGCCAAGCTGGCGGAGCTGGTGCGCTGCACCGATACCACCGCCACCGAGTTGGCCGACGAGCTGACGCGCCGCTGCGAGGTGAGCTTTCAAGAGGCCCACCGGTTGGCGGGAGAGCTGGTGAAGCGCCTTTGCGAGCAGGGGAGGAACCTCCAGGAAGCCACCAGCAGCGATCTGGTCACCTTGGGCGGGCCGGAGCTCGAAGATGAAGTGCTCAAAGAGGCCCTCGACGCCGCCACCTTCGTGCGCCGCCGCTACGGGTTCGGCGGCCCGGCCCCAGAGGCGGTGGGCGAGCACGTTGCTCAGGCGGTGCAGCGGCTTGGTACAATCACTGATAGCTTGGAGCAAAAGCGCGAGACCTTACAGCGGGTGCGCGAAAACCTATCTGCACCCGAAAAGGAAAGGGAGTGAAGTCATGAAGCACTTGGTAAGAGCCATGTTGGTGGCGGCCGTCCTGTTGGCGGGGCTGGCGGCGGCCCAGGTTGAGATCCTCTACTGGCAGTACCAGTTCGATGCGCGCTTCGATGCCATGGAGCAGCTCATCGAACAGTTCAACGCCGAAAATCCGGACATCGTCGTCCGCCAGGAGACCTTCCCGTACGACGCCTACCAGCAGCAGGTAGCGGCCTCGCTACCGGCAGGCGAGGGCCCTGATGTGGTGCAGCTCTTCTACGGCTGGCTGCCGACCTGGCAGCGCTCGGGGTATGTCGAGCCGCTCCCCGCGGAGTTCTTCGACGCTGCCGAGCTCGACGCGACCTTCGTGCCCATGGCCCAGGCCGCGAAGCTGGGCGGCACCTACTACGGCCTGCCCACCGCGGTGCGGAGCCTGGGGCTCTTCTACAACAAGGACCTACTCTCCGAAGCGGGCTACGACAGCCCGCCCGCCACCTGGGACGAGTTTATCGAAATCGCCAAGGCGCTCACCATCAAGCGCGGCCCACGCTTTGAACAGATCGGCTGGGGTGTTGCCCCTCAAGGGCAGGAACACCACGTGATCCGCGAGGTCCTCACCCGCCAGTTCGGCACCGCGCCCTATAGCGACGACGGCACCGAGGTTCTTTACGACAGCGAGGCGGGGATCGAGGCGTTCGCGTTCTACACCGGCCTCATCACCGAGCACGAGCTCGGCGTGATCGATTTCGTGCCCGGCACCAGCGGCTATCGCGAGGGCTTCCGGAGCCTTCAAAACATCGCCATGATCTTCGACGGTTCCTTCGCTATCGGCGCCACCCAGAACACGGCCGAGTTCGAATGGGGCGTCACCGAGCTCCCGGTGGGGCCGAGCGGCGTGAAGTCCAACTTCGGCTCCTTCTGGATGAACGGCCTGACCCCCAACGCCTTGGCGGATCCGGCCAAGACCGAAGCGGCCGCCAAGTTCTTGCAGTATGTGACCAGCCCCGAGGCGATGGAGCTGTGGCTCGACGTCGTCGGTGAGCTGCCGGCCCGTCAGGCGCTGATCGCCGATCCCGAGCTGGCTGCCGACCCCGTCTTCGGACCCTTCATCCGCTCGCTCGAGTACGCCCACGCGACCACGTTCGTCGACGAGTCGGCGCAGCGTGCCGTCATCATGGACGCCGTGAATCGGGTGGTGCTCGAAGGTGTGGACCCGGAAGCCTCCTGGTTGCAGGCAGCTGCCGAGGAGCAGGCGCTCCTCGATCAGTTTGCCCAGTAGGGGCACGCATAACAAACAGGCGTATGTAAACCGATGGGTTTGGGTGATGGCTTAAAGGCCATCACCCAACTACCATACCTAGGTGGGTCACAGGTGCAGACGAAACGAGGGCAAGAGCAGATAGGCGCAAGACCGCGGCGCTTCAAGCTGACGCTCGCTACCCGCGAGGCGCTCTGGGCCTACGCTTTTTTGCTCATCCCGCTGATCTTCTACCTCTTTTTACGGATCTGGCCGGCCTTCCAGGCCTTCTGGCTCTCGCTTTTCAGCTGGCACGTCGACCCGGCCCAGCGCGAGTTTCTGGGGGCCGGCTACTACCGGGACATGCTCGCCGACTCCAAGCTGCACCGTGCTTTGACGAACACCCTGCTCTACGCGGCCATCATCGTGCCCGCGCAGCTGGTGCTCGGGCTCGGCATTGCCCTCTTACTCAACGTCGTCACGGTGTTCCGCCCGCTCTTTCGGGCCATCTACTTCGCCCCCTACGTCACGCCCGCGGCGGCCGTCGCCTGGGTGTGGGGCTGGATGTACTCCGAGAACTTCGGCATCATCAACAACTTTCTCATCGAGTGGAGCATCTTCTGGGAGGAGCGTGGTCTGCCGTGGCTGGTGATCGACCCGCAGCCCTTTCTCGGTGATCCCGACCAGGCGCTCTTCGCGGTCGCGGTGGTGGTGGTCTGGAAGCAGCTCGGCTTTCAGGTCGTCATCTTCCTGGCCGGGCTCCAAGGCATACCCCGCATGTACTACGACGCCGCCAAGATCGACGGGGCCAATAGCTGGAGCCTCTTTCGGTATGTCACCCTGCCGCTGCTCAACCCGGTGATGGCCTTCTCGGTCATCATCTCTACCATCTACGCCCTGCAGCTCTTCGACGAGGTGGTGAACATCAACTTCACCGATCAGGGCGGGCCGCTCAACAGCACGCTGACGATCGCCCTCTACATGTACCAGGAAGCCTTTGCGCGCTTCCGGCTCGGCTACGCCGCTGCGGTGGTGGTCTTGCTGTTTGTGCTCATCATGATCGTTACGCTGGTTCAACTCCGCTTCTTCTCCAAGCGGGTGGAGTACTGATGGCAACTCGAACCCAAAGACGGAGCGCGCCGCGGTCACAACGCCGCTTCCGAATGCGTCCTACCACCATCTTGGCCTACACCTTGCTGGCGCTCGGTACCACCGTGATGGTCTTCCCCTTCCTCTGGATGGTCCTCAGCGCCTTCAAAGACGCTCGCGAGATCTTCCGCTTCAACTTCTGGCCCACCCAGTGGATGCTGGCCAACTTTCGCGAGGTCCTGTTCGACACCGACTTCCCGCGCTGGTTCTTCAACAGCCTCCTCGTCGCCGTGGCCACCACCGCCTCGGTCCTCTTCTTCTGCTCGCTGGTCGGTTACACGCTTACCCGGCTGCGGTTCCCCGGGCGCACCCTGATCTTCATCCTCATCCTGGCCACCCTGATGATCCCCACCGAGATGCTGGTGATTCCTTGGTTTGTGATCTCGGCCGACTTCGGCTGGGTGAACAGCTACTGGGGCATCGCCTTTCCAGGCTTGATTCCCGCCTTCGGGGTCTTTCTGATGCGGCAGTTCTTCGAGACGTTGCCCCGCGACCTCTTCGACGCCGCGCGGGTCGACGGCATCAACGAGTTCGGCCTCTTTTGGTACATCGGCCTGCCGCTGGTGCGGCCGGCCTTGGCGGCGCTCGGCATCTTCGCCTTCATCGGCAACTGGAACGCCTTTCTCTGGCCGCTCATCATCGCCAAGTCGCCCGATATGCGGACCCTGCCGGTCGGCGTCGCCCTCTTTTCGGGGGAGGCGGGGACTGCCTGGCACCTGATCATGGCCACCAACGCTATGGCCATCGTGCCGGTTCTGATCGTCTTTTTCGTCTTTCAGAGGCACATCATCGAGGGGATCGTTCTCACCGGAACCAAAGGGTGAGGCGTCACGTTTCCGTTTCAGCTTCCCCGACTATCTGCCTCACGCCGCTCTCGGTGGCGAGGTACGTGACCGGCACGTCGAAGACGTCTCTCGGTAGCTGTGGCACCACCAGCGCATCCAGGGTGACCCCGACCCGCGGCACCTCGCCGCGGAGTTGTGGCAGGAACCGGTCGTAGTATCCTTGCCCGTATCCGAGCCGGGTTCCGAGTAGATCGAAAGTAAGCCCGGGGACGAGCGCCAGCTCGATCTCCTTTGGGGGCACGACCTCCGTGGATGCGGCGGGTTGCAGGTAGCCGAAGCGGTGTGTTTCCAAACGATTCCAATCGAGTCGGTGGACGGTAAGGCCCCGGTCGGCCGTCTCCCAGGTCCGGGTCAGGTAGAAAGACTTGCCGGTTTCGACCAGCAGGTCGTTCAGCTTTACCTCGCTGCCGAATGGCAGGTAGATCAGCACTCGCTGCGCTCTCCGGTACGGAGGCCAGGCGATGAGCGCGTTGGCCACCTCGCGGTTGTGCTCGGTAGTCACCTCCTGCGCGCGGACCCGCCTGGCCCAGGCCCGCCAGGCGGCCTTCGGGGCGTGGGTGGGTGGTGGAGCGGGCAGCGGCTCGAGCACGAACCCAGTATGGCAAAAGTCTGTGGGTCGCCGTTGTGATAGCATCCTAAAATACACTCCAAGAGCCCTCGCACACCTCGAGCAGGTACATAGGGTTCCAAAGCGTGGTTTGAAATATGGCGAAGACACACTCAACCACCGTTCATCACATCCTCGATAAGCGGTTTGTGGGCATTACGTCCAACGGGCACCGCGTCATGATCGACGCCGAACCGGAACACCCGACCGGGATGCGCCCCATGCAGCTCCTGCTCAACGCGCTCGGCGCCTGTTCGGCTTTCGATATCGTGGAGATGCTTCGTAAACGCCGTCTCATCGTTCAGGGTTACCGTGTGGAGCTCGAAGGCGAACGATCGGAGAGTCTCCCTTCCTGTTACACGACCATTCATGCCAAGCACTTCATCGACGCACCCGGACTCGACCAGAGAAACGCCGACCGCTTCGTGGAGTTGGCGATGACCAAGTACTGTTCGGTGGCCGCCAGCCTCACAGCCGAAATCAGCTTCGAGGTGGTGCTCGAGCACGAGCAGGAAGTGTAGAACTGCTTGCAATCTCACATCGTGTCCAACGGTAGCTGCTGAGCCGGGTGTAGAACGAAGAAGATGTATATCGTCGGCGACATTCACGGGCAGTTCGACAGGCTCGTCGAACTCCTGCAAGCCAAGGAGCTGTTGACGCCCGATTTGAGTTGGGCCGGGGGCGAGGCGGAGCTCCTCTTCATCGGGGATTTTGTGGATCGCGGAACGGATGGCCTTCGCGCGGTCGAGTTGGCGATGCGGCTCGAGCGGGAGGCGGCTTCGGCCGGCGGACGCGTGATGTCCCTCGTCGGCAATCACGAGCTCCTTATGGTGGCGGCGTACAAGTTTCCGGCGTATCAAGACGAGTTCGGTGAAACCATGCTGGAGTCGTGGCAGCGTAACGGGGGCGAGCCCCGCGACCTCGTCAGCCTCGAACCACGTCATATCGATTGGTTTCAAAGTTTGCCGGCCATGCACCTCGAGCGGCAGACGCTCTTCTTGCACGCCGATGCCGAGCTCTATCTGGACTACGGCCAGACCGTCGAGGAGGTCAATGCCTCTTTCAGGCGCATTCTCGGCGATGCCGGGCCGGACGAGCTGAACAAGCTCCTCGAGGCTTTCAGTGAGCATGGGGGTTTTGAAGCGGGAGGTCGCAAACTGGCCCGGCGCTACCTGCAGAGGTTTGGTGGCCGGCGCCTGGTACACGGTCACACCCCCGTCGACAAGTTTTCTCTACTCAAGCCGGAGCAGGTTCGTGAGGCCCGCAGCTATCACGGCGGCTTGTGCATCAACGTGGATGGCGGGTTGTACCGTGGAGGGCCGGGCTTCGTGTTCGAGCTCAGCTAACAAAACGCGTCAGGAACAGCTGCTATCCTTTGAAGGCAGCGTGCAGAGAACGAATCTCGATAAAAACGACCGGAAGATCTTGAGGGTGATGAGAGATGAGTTATGAGTGATGAGTGGGGCAACGGAGAATATGGTAATGCGTAATGGGGAATGGGGAATGCGTGGGTCACCATCGAACATGGGAGAAGGCGGGAGCATCCTTGGCTGGACGCAATCAGTAGATGGAGGCGGGCTAAGGTCGCGACTGTTCGCAACGCCCATTACTCATTACCCATCACCCATCACCTTTCTTTCAGAAGCAACGGTTGGAGCAGACGGGCTTGGCTGTGACTTTTGCAGAACTCATGACCCATCACTCATGACCCATCACCCTCAACTCATAACTCATCACTGTTTACTCATTACTCAGATGCTTTTTTGACTGAGTTTCTGAAGCTCACTTAACGTAACGCGATGCTTTGATGTAAAGGATGAATGATGCCTAGGATCGATTTGCGGGATCCCCGCTACTACTTCAACCGGGAGTTGTCGTGGCTCAAGTTCAACGAACGGGTACTCGAAGAAGCCAAAGATGAGCGCAACCCGTTGCTGGAGCGTCTGAAGTTTCTGGCGATTTTCAGTACCAACCTCGATGAGTTCATCATGATCCGCTACGCGGGCCTCAAAGAGCAGGTTGCGGCCGGGATCGGGCGCCGAACAGCCGATGGGATGACGCCCGATGAGCAGCTGCAAGCGATCTCTGACCACCTTCACCCAGTGATTCTCGAGCACCAGCGAGTACTCTGCCTGGACATCCTCCCTGCGCTCGAGTCCCGTGGAATCGCATTGGTGCCGTTGACTGAGCTGAGCGCGACCGACAAGCTGGCAATCGAGCAGTATTTCCACCAGGAGGTCTTTCCGGTTCTCACACCGCTCGCGGTCGACTCGAGCCATCCGTTTCCCAGACTTCCGAACTTGAGCTTTTCGCTGCTCCTGGAGGTCTTCGATCCGGAGCGCTCCGAGACGAAACTGGCCGTGATCCAGGTGCCGAGCGTGCTGCCTCGCTTTTTTCGCTTGCCGGGTAAGAGCTATCGGTTTGTTACCCTCGAAGACATCATCAAAACAGAGGTGGGAGCGCTATTTCCGGGGCATGAAGTAAAGCGGTTACACGGGTTCCGCATTACGCGCAATGCCGACATCGAGATCGCTGAAGATGAAGCCGACGATCTTCTGCAAGTGATCGAAGACGAGGTGCGCCGGCGGCGCTGGGGTGATGCGGTTCGCCTCGAGGTCAGCGCCGAAATGCCGAAGCTGTGGTTGCAATACCTGCGCAACACCCTCGGCCTTACCGCCGACGATGTGTATGCCGTACCCAAGCACTTGAGCGTGGGAGACTTCATGGAGCTGGCAAGCCTCGGAGTGCCTGAGCTCCGTGACGAACCCTTCGTCACCCGGTTGCCCACCGAGTACCGCAACGAGTCGAGTGTTTTTGATGCCGTTCAAAAGCAGGACGTCTTCATCCATCACCCGTTTCACGATTTCGATGCCGTTCTCAACATGCTCGAAGAGGCGGCGGATGATCCTGACGTGTTGGCGATCAAACAGACCCTCTACCGGGTGGGGCGCCATTCGCCCGTAGTTGCTGCGCTCGCCAAAGCTGCCGGCAACGGCAAGTTGGTGACCGCATTGGTAGAGCTCAAAGCCCGTTTCGACGAGGAGAACAACATCGTTTGGGCGCGCGAGCTCGAGCGGGCCGGGGTGCATGTGGTCTACGGGGTTCCCGGGCTGAAAACGCACTGTAAATCGTTGCTGATCGTGCGTCGAGAAGGCAACGAGATTCGCCGCTACGTGCACTTGGGTACCGGTAACTACAACCCCGGCACCAGCACGCAGTACACCGATATGGCGCTCCTCTCTTGCGATCCTGATCTAACGGCGGACAGCTCGGAGCTTTTCAACTATCTCACAGGGTTTTCCAAACAGAAGAGTTGGCGCAAGCTCTGGGTGGCGCCGGATACCCTTCGCACCAAGCTCGTCGAAGCGATCGACCGGGAGACCAAACAGGCCAAGGCTGGTGACGAGGCCCACATCATCGCCAAGATGAACTCGCTCGTCGATCCTGAAGTCATCCGGGCGCTCTACCGCGCGTCGCGGGCCGGCACCAAGATCGATCTCGTGGTTCGTGGGATCTGCTGCTTGCGTCCGGGGGTCGAAGGCGTGAGCGAAAACATCCACGTGCGCAGCGTGGTGGGGCGCTTTTTGGAGCACTCTCGTGCCTTTTATTTCCGCCATGGGGGAGAAGAGAATCTCTATCTCGGTTCAGCCGACTGGATGCAGCGCAACTTGAATGGACGCATCGAAACGATCTTTCCCCTCGAGGAACCGCGCCTCAAGAAAAAGGTCATGCAGGTGTTCGACCTGCTCTTGAGGGATAACGAAAAGGCACGTGTTCTCAGGTCTGACGGTACCTATTGTCACCCTAAACGCAAGCCGGGACAGAACCGTCTCAACGCCCAGGATAAACTCCTCGAGATCTCAGCACGGCGCTTGGCGCTCAGCCCCTAGAGCGAAGCGGGCAGGAACGAGTGAGCAGTGATGAGTTATGAGTAGGATCCCGGTTGGACGGTAATGAGTAAACGGGAATGGGTGATGCGTGGGGCAATCTCGAAAGAAAGCGATACTGGAGCGCGTTGGTTCAAAGCCGCAAGTGTAAAAGTAGACATGGTCAGCCGCAAATTTCGCAGCACCCATCACTCATTACTCATAACCCATCCCCGCCCTTTTGTTGCTCTTCGAGCCACGCTACGATCGCCTCTGCGGTGCCGAGGTTGGTCGCTAGTGGGACCGAATGAACATCGCAGATGCGCATGAGCGCCGATACATCCGGCTCGTGGGGTTGCGCT
>CP070651.1:1912277-1948716 GCA_020354625.1 Trueperaceae bacterium | reverse complement strand
TATGACAACATCTCCCTAGTTGGGCTGTTACTTACCACCATAAACCCCTCCACAAGGAACCAAGGCGCTTTTACCCTACCCAATCTGTCTGCAGAAGCCAGGAAACTGATTCGATCGCAACACCCTTTGATACTTTACCTTATTTATCTCTTAAAGGAGGTGAGTCTTCCGTAACACAAGGATTCTTCCTGGAGTCATGGAAGAAGCGGCGCTGTCTACCCTGCTTGCTCACAAGGAGGCTCGCTGACAGCAGATCGTAAAGAAAGGAGCAGATCGTGAGAAGGTTTCTCATCGTGATCCTCGCCTTGGCGGTCGCGGTTATGGGCTTGGCCTTTGCCGACAACATGGTCTTTTTCACCTTCGATGATACCGGTTTCGACTATACCGATACCGAGATCGAAGAAGCCTACCTCCAACTCGCTTTCAAAGAAGGAACCTTTGAAGTCCTATTCAGTGACGCGGAGATGGAAGCTGCTCTACCCGTCATCTCTATCGTGGTTCCCAAACGCGTCGAGACAGACGACTACGGCAACGAAACGGTCATAACGGACCTCAGAGACCTGCGGGGTATCGAGTGGTACGACTCGGGCAGCGAAGTTCTGGGCTTCAAAGTGACCCACCCCGATATGAGGCTCAGAGACGTCTCAGCAGCCTACTTCGCCGCCTTCGAGATGTACGGCTTTGAACTCGTAGAAGAGACCACAGGCGCTAACCTCATCGCCTGCGTATTCGGCGATGGCGTCTATCAGCTCAGGACCGTATTCACACGCCATGGTGAAGATATCGTCGCCTACCTGCACACGAGCTGAGGCATCGATAGTGTGTTGTGCCATCAGCATCGCGCGGTGACGCAAACAAGGCAAATCGGTACAATCGAGTTTCTCTAAGAAGAGACCGGGAATGTCACCCGGCCTCTTTACTAGGTTCGGGTCGATAAGACCGACCGGGATCGCGTTCAAGCACGTTTGAGCCGGTCGGTGAACTGCTTGCGAAACTTCGCTACCTTGGGCGCGACGACCACGCGGCAGTACCCTTGCTCGGGGTTTTCGGCAAAGTAGTTTTGATGATAGTCCTCAGCCGGGTAGAAGATCTCGAAGGGGGTCAGCTCGGTCACCAGGGGATCGGGCCAGATGGCAGCGGCCGTCACCTCTTCGATCACTCGCCCGGCAACCTCTTGCTGTTCGTCGCTATGATAGAAGATCACCGAGCGGTACTGAGTTCCCACGTCTGCCCCCTGGCGGTTGAGCGTGGTGGGGTCGTGGATGCTGAAAAACACCCCCAAGACGTCCCGGTATGAGATCTTGTCGGGGTCGAAGGAGATCTTGACAACTTCGGCGTGGCCCGTCTGCCCGCTGCAGACCTGCTGGTAGCTGGGATTGGCCACGGTTCCACCGGCGTAGCCCGAGACCACCTCCACAACCCCATCGAGTTCGTCGTAGACCGCCTCGAGACACCAGAAACACCCTCCACCGAGGGTAGCGGTCTCGAGACTCGATGCTTGCGATAGCTGTTGCATACATCCACTCTAAACCCCAGATAGATCAATATCTGTAGCGTTGACGGCGTAGCCTTACTCGCTCCACGGCATCACACGCCGCTCGATCAACTGCAAGGCGTAGGTCAAGAGCACCCCCAAGAGCATCACCACAAAGAGACCGGCGTACATCTTCTCGGTGACCAGGATCTGCCAGTGGTAGAACACGAGAAAGCCGACCCCGGTCTGAGCCCGTACGAACTCGACGGCTACAATGACGATCAGCGCGGTACCGAGAGCGAGCCTCAGGCCGGAAAAGATGATCGGCAAGGCCCCGGGAAGGATGACGTGACGAAACATTTGCAGGCGATTGGCCCCGTAGTTCCTACCCGCTTGCAGATAGACGGGATCGATCCCGCGCACGCCCGCCATGGTGCTGATAGCGACCAGGAAGAACGCGGAGATGGCTACCACCGTCACCTTGGGACCTTCACCGAAAGGGTTGGGGAAGATGAGCATGAGGATGGGAAAGATGGCGATCTTCGGCAGCACGTAGACCGCGGACATGGTGGCATCGAGCATCATCCTGACCGTCCGGTTCAAGCCCATCACCATTCCCAGCAAAACTCCTGGTAGCGCACCCAAGAAGAACCCCATGAGCACCCGGCTCAAGGTGGCCCAGAGGTGGCTCTCCTGAAAGAGCGCCCAGACGCCCGGCAAGCCTTCAGAAGACAAGCGCGAGGGAATGAGCCAGGGCCGCCCGAGCAAGCTGGTCTCGTTGAAGCGATCGAAGGTGACCGTCAGGTCCCACAACGCCGTAGCGATGCGGCTCGGCGGCGGAAACCAGCGCGGGCTCAGGATCTCTGCCCCGACGATCAGCTCCCAACTGACGAGGAGCAGCAACGGGAACCCCAAGGCCAGTACTCGCTTATAGCTCTCCTGGTGCCTTAAGGCGATGCGCCCTTCGAGCCTTTCGGCCAGCATCACGATCAACACGAAGTCGACAAAGAGGATCGCCCACCAAAAACCCTTCCAGAGACCGAGGATCGTCGCGGCCACATCGATCACAATTAGCGCCAATACGAGGAGCCAGAGCTCCTGCACGCTTCCACTCTGGCCTGATGCCTCCACCCTCACGGATCGTTTCATGACGGGGCGTCTTTCAAGGTGACCTCCTTAAGCCGACTCGCCGGTCGTGCACACACCCATTCCCCATCTCGCATTACCTTCCTGCCGTAACGATGCTCATCTCTCATGACTGTTTACTCATCACCCTGTCGATCTTATCGGAATAGATATTTTGCACCCTGGTTTTTGAACCGCCGCTTCATAGCTGCGAAGCCATCGCCCGCCGAACTTCGTCTTGCAACGCCTCCCAGATGGCACCTGAGAGCTCCGCAAACGCTGCCGTGCTGCTGGTCTTGATCGTCCGCGGCCGGGGGAGGTCTACCTCGAAGGCCGCCTTGTTGGTTCCCGGGTGCGCCGTCATGATCACCACCCGGTCACCGAGAAGCACCGCCTCTTCGATGCTGTGGGTGATATACACCACCGTCTTGCGGCTCGCCTCCCAAATCCGCAAGAGCTCCTCTTGCAGCACCGCGCGCGTCTGAGCATCGAGCGCCCCGAGCGGCTCATCCATCAGCAACACCTCGGGGTCGTTGGCGAGCGCCCGGGCGATCGAGACGCGCTGTTTCATCCCCCCCGAAAGCTGTGAGGGGTAGTAGTGAGCGAACTTCCGGAGCCCGACCCGGCCCAGCCACTCGTCAGCCGTAGCGTAGCGTTCCTTTTTCGACGCCCCGCGCATCTGCAAGCCGAAGGCTACGTTGTCGATCACGGTCTTCCACGGGAAGATGGCGTACTCCTGGAACACCACGTTGTTGAGCGGTTTGCTCGGGTCGGCACCCGGCAGGATGCGAACCTCGCCCGAAGTCAGCGTCTCGAGCTCGGCAAGGATGCGCAAAAACGTGGATTTACCACACCCCGAAGGACCCACGATGCAGACGAACTCCCCCTCGGCGACCTCGAGGTCGAAGTCACGGATGGCCGTGACCGGACCGGCCACCGAGGGAAAAATCTTGTTGGCCCTCCTGGCGACGATCTTGGTGGTCATCTCAGGGCCGATCATACCCTCAAATCCTGACCCTACCTTAGCTGCCAACCCCTACCTTTAAACCGGCTTTCAGTGCACTTGTCACGTAAACTGAACGCATTTGCTTAACCTCGCTCTGCTCGGGTGATCTTGGCAGTGCCAAGATCACCGAAAGACGGTTTAGGGGGTCCACTTACCAAAAAGGTGATGGGTCATGGGTGATGAGTGATGCGTGTTGCGAAAGGTTGGGATTCGACCTATCTACTCTCGGTCTGCACTCGCTCGATCCCTACACACGCGGTTCATATTGATCACAATCAAAGGACAACACGCTACACAGTCGATTCCCAGCGTTCGGTGGTGGCGAGCGTGATCATGGCCAGACAACAGCGGAGCGCCGCTTTCAAACTCGCGTCTTTATAGGCGCACGTCATGGCGTCGATGCGCTCCACACACGGGATCATCGCCGCCGCATCCGCCATGGCGCTCTCTTTGAAGGTCAGCTCGAGCGTGACTGGTGCCGTGACCTGCCAGAGCTTCATCTCTTGGAGGCGCCCAAGCGCTCTCACCGCGGCTTCGCGTATCAAGGCGTGAGCTTTGGCGGGGGCGAGAATCTTTGCCGAATAGGTACCGACGGCTTCCATGGTCGTGACCGTTTCGATGTGGGGTAGGCGGGCCTTCGCTTGACCGACCGCGGTGGCGTCACCAGAGACCATGACGGTCGGGACGCCGAACTCGCCGGCCAACGCAGCGTTGAGATCGATCTCACCGACGGGGTCGCCGTTCATACGGATCTCCGTGATCACACCGCTATTGATGGTGTGGTTCAAGACACCCAATGTCCCGGCTCGAGCGTGGAACCCTACCATCATCACGGCTTGGAAGCTCTCATCCAAGCCTTCCATCTGACCCAGCTGCCGGTTCTGCCGGCCCCACATCAAGTTGGCTTCTGGATGGAGTATATCCAGGATCACGTTGCGGCCGTTACTGTGCCCATCGCAAACCAGCACCTCGGTCGCTCCCGCGGCAACCGCACCGTCCACGGCGGCGTTGATATCTTGCGTCATCCACGTGCGCGCCTCGTGGTGGCGCTTTCCACTCCAGCCGGTATGCTCGGGATGAACCACGCCGCTCACACCCTCCATATCGGCTACGATAAATACTTTCATCAGCGTTCTTCCAACCTTTCTACCCGACGGTGAAAACCGGCCTAGAGCTGCTCCAGCAGTGACTTAGCTCCACGTAAACGGGGTGGCGGCTGCCGAGCGAAGCCTCATTCCCCCAGTTTCGGATCGAGGATGTCACGTAGAAAATCTCCGAGGAAGATGACGCCCAGCACGGTAAAGGAGATGGCAAAGCCCGGAAAGACGGCCAGCCACCAAGACGACGATAGATACTCCCGCCCATCGGCGATCATCAGGCCCCAGGTAACGGTGGGAGGCTGCACCCCGAGCCCGAGGTAACTCAGGCTCGTCTCGGCCAAGATGGTGCTGGCGACATCGAGCGTAGCCAAGACGATCAGCGACGCAAACGTATTCGGCAAGACGTGGCGGAAGGCGAGCCGTGCGTTCGATGCACCCAGACTCTGCGCCGCGCTGACGTACTCGCGCTCTTTCACCGACAGCGTCTCACCGCGGATGACTCGAGCGTAGCTTGCCCAACCCGTAACGCCCAAAACCACGATGAGGGTAAGCAAACTCGGTCCGAGGATGCCGACTACAGCCAGCACCAAAATGATGAAGGGGATGGAGAGGAAGGTATCGACCGCACGGCTGATGAGCGTGTCGACCAAACCCCCGTAAAGACCGGCGATCAGACCGATCACCGCCCCGAGAGTACCGCCGATCACGGCGGCCGAGACACCGATCATGACCGAGATACGGCTGCCGTAAAGGATGCGGCTCAAAACGTCGCGCCCCAACTGATCGGTGCCCAACGGGTGCGCGCGGTCACCCCCCTCCATCCAGATAGGAGGCAAGAAACGCTGTTTGCGGTTGTGTTTGGCTGGATCGTGAGGGGCCAGCAACGGTGTCAACAGCGCCACCATCACGACCAACAGAACCATCAGAGATCCCACGATGCCGACCGGGCTCGAGCGCCAACGCCGCACCAACTTTACGACGTTGGTGCGGAACTCGGGTGTGTTGGGTGCCGAACCTGTAGCCTTATCGAGCATATTCTGACCGGCCCTTTCGGTCCGGGTCCGTCAGGAGTAGCGAATGCGCGGGTCGAGAACGGTGTAGAGCAGATCGACCACCAAGTTCGAGACCATGATGATGAGTGACGTGACCAGCAGACCGGCCTGAACCACCGAGTTGTCGCGCGCGTAGATGGCTTGCAGCATAAGGCGTCCCATCCCCGGCCAGGCGAAGACCTGCTCGATGATGACCGACCCCCCCATCAACCAGGCGATCTGCAGACCCATAACAGTAACGACCGGGATGAGCGCGTTGCGAAGCACATGGCGCACGATGGTCACGCGTTCCCGTAGACCCTTGGCTCGTGCGGTGGTGACGTAATCCTCACGAATTACCTCAAGGACTGCCGAACGGATCAGCCGGGTGAGGGTGGTGATAAGTCCCATCGACAGGGTGAAGGCCGGGAGGAACAGGTGCTTGAGGAAGGGTTGGCCGGAGATGGCGCCGGTCCCCGATACGGGGAACCAGCGCAGCGTGACGGCGAAGACGAGGATGAGCATGATGCCGAGCCAGAAGTTGGGCAGCGAACGTCCCCACACCGCGAAACCGGTCACCGCCAGGTCCAAGATCGTGTTGCGCCGGAGCGCGGAGATGATGCCCAAGGGAAAGGCGATGACGACACCCAATACAAAGGCGGCCAACGCGAGTTGAGCCGTTCGGGGAATGGCTTTTTTGATCATATCCCAGGCTGGTTGACGGTTGTGGAACGAACGCCCGAAATCACCGCGTACAGCGCGGCTAAGAAAGCTTACGTACTGAACGTGGATCGGGCGATCGAAACCGTAAGCGACCCGCACCTCCTGAATCTGCTCCTCGCTATACCAGTCGGGCACCAACTGTTGAACGGGGTCACCCTTGAGACGGATCATCAGAAAGACGATCAGGGTAACCCCGAAAAGCACCGGGATGATCTGCAAAACGCGCCTGGCGATATAACCGCTCATCGGGCGAAGCGCTCCCCCACGCATGACTCGATCCACCCCATATGGGCAGGCTTCCACCCTACCCATATGGGGTCTAGGCAAGCGAGGCTAGTCAGAGTCACGATCTCCCACCAGGGGCCGCGCGGCAAAGAATCGCCGACGGATCGACCCTCAGTTCGTAAAGCGGAGGTTCACAAAGAGCAACATGCCGTCACTTGGCGGCGTCCATTCGACATTGCTAGGCATCGCCACCGTATCAGCCATCTGGAACAGCTCGATGGTGGGGCGGAGATCCGCTACTTTGTGTGCAAACTCGTTGATGATCTCGCAGCGCCGGTTCGGATCCATCTCGACGTTCGCCTGCTTCGCAAGGGTGTCGACTTCCTCGTTCGAGAAGCGCGTCCGGGTAGGCAGGCGCTCGCCAAACCTCGAGTCGTAGTTGAGGATAAAGAGCCACGGATCGGTCGTGAAATTCCCGAGGCTTTGCAACATCAATTCCTCGTTGTTGCCGCGGTAGACGGTCTCGCGGAAGTTGGAGAACTCACGGATGTCGAGTTCAACCTCGAAACCGACCTCCTCGAGCATCGCGGCGATGGTCTCGGCGATCTCCTTCTGGGCGATGTACTGCCCAAAGGTGCCGTGTAGCGTAATCGTCGGTCCGCCCGCCACATCGGGGTAACCGATGTCGGCGAGGATCTGGCGAGCCATCTCTGGGTTGTAGGGGTTGACGCCGTAGAGCGCCGGCTCGACTCGGTCCCAACAGGGGATGGGGGGAGTCAAGCGCGTGAGGGTCGAGGTGCCACCACCAGCCAGTTCGATCAGCTCATCACGGTCGATGGCGTAGTCGATCGCTTCGCGTATCTCCGGGATCGACGTCGCAACGGCCTCGACACCTGGGGGCGGCGTCTGGGCGAGAGAAAGGCCGTAAACACGGTCGGTAAGGTACTGGACGAGTTTCAGGCGCTCATCGGACTCGATCCGGTCCCAATCTTGAGGCAAGATGCCGGGCGCATTATCGACCCCACCCGTCAAGAGTTCGGCGAGACGGGTCGACACCTCGGGGATGACCCGAAACACAAGTTCATCGATATCCGGCTTACCGCCCCAGTACGCCTCGTTGGCCTCGAGCACGACGAACGATTCACGATCGTATTCCACCAGTTTGAAGGGTCCGGTACCGACGCCAAAGTTCGCCAAACCGTCGTCACCGACTTCTTCGACGTACTTCTTGGAAACGACCCCACAACCGGTCCCCGAGAGCTCGCTCAGGAAGGAGGGATCGGGTCCGGTAGTTTCGATCTCGATGGTGTAATCATCTACGATGCGTACCTCTTTGACGAATTGCCACTGGTTGAAAACGATGAACTTCTCTCGGTCGGCGCTGATGATGCGGTCGATGGAGAACTTGGCGTCCTCGGCAGTGAAGGGGTCGCCGTTATGAAAGTTCACGCCCTGACGAAGGTTGATCCGCCATAGGGTATCGCTAAGGTTCTCCCAAGATTCGGCAAGCCAGCCGATCATCTCGCCGGTCTCCCTGTCCGGGTAAACCAGGCAGTCGTAGACGTTCATCTCAATCCACTCGGATGCGGTATCCCAGCCTGCGGGGGGATCCCAGTTCTCGACCCCTTCCCCTTGCGCGACCACGATTCGCCGCGCTTCTTGTCCCAGGACAAAACCCATCAGCAAGGTCGCTAACAGGACAACTGGCACCAACAGCTTGTTTCTTTGCATCGTTCCGTTCCTCCACTCCGCATGTTGAGCACTTCGTACTCGGAAGAGTCTACTCCTTCGACCGATCCTGCCCCTCACCTCCTCCCTCCAACTGCCGATCGAAAGGACGACTCAGCCAATCGTCGTCGACGGCATCCACAAGCAGTCCATAATCGTGCTCGGCACCCAAACGCGTGATATACCCGAGCCTTAGATCCTCGAGTACCTGCCTCGGCCGCCTGTCCCCAACCGGACCGAAGCCCGCCCCCCCGGGCATACGCATCTCGATCTCATCACCGGGCTCAAACGTCAGGATCGGAAAGCGGGTGAGCACTTCGCCGTTGAAGCGCACCTCGCCCGTACGACCAGGCTGCCCGCCATCGATACCCGGAGGCGGGCAAAAGATCTTGTCGGGACGGACTCGAGCGCTGAACGAGACGTCGGCGATATTCTTGAAGGCCATGACCTGGCCCACGCCACCTCGGTGCCTACCCGCCCCGGCCGAGTCGGGGAGCAAAGCCTTGTGGAGCACGAGAACGGGGGCTTGAGTCTCCATCACCTCAACCGGGGTCACCGAGCTGTTATGGGGAAACGCGATCGGCACCAGCCCATCTAAGTCACGCATCGCGCCACGGCCACCGTGGGGCAGCACATGAACCGAGAAGGTACCGTACCCTTCGACCTCTCCACTGACACTAAAGGGCCAGATCGAACCGCTTCCGGCCTGCGCGTGTTCCCCCAAGACCGGCCACACGGCACCGAAAAGCACCTGGTTGATGTTGTTGGTGGTCTTCGCTCGAGCTTGCACCGGGTGGGGAAAGGTGCAATTGAGGATAGAACCTTCGGGTGCGGAGACGTGGATGGGGCGGAATAATCCCTCGTTGTTGGGAATAGCCGGTGCCAGCGCACACTTGAATGGGTACATGGTCGAGGAGCGCGTGGTGTTAAAGGTGCAATTGATGGCAGCTCCTTCGGTTTGTGGCGAGGTACCGGCGTAATCGACGTAGATGTCAGAACCGCGAATCTCGACCGTTGCGTGCAAGTGGACGATGTCGATATACCCGTCGATGTCGAGTCCGAACTCGAAGGCACCGTCGGGCAAAGCTGCGATTCTGCGGCGAATGAGCGCCTCGGATCGCTCGTGAATCTCCCACGACAGTGCGACGAGATCCCGGAGATCGTAGTCGGCCAGGAACTCCTCGAGGCGACGTGCCCCCACCTGATGCGTCCCGACCATGGCCCGCAAATCACCTAAAACCAGATCGGGGACGCGGCAGTTCTGGCCGATGATCTCGAAGAGCAGCTCATTTTCCCGACCCGCAATGTAGAGCTTGGCGGGCGGAATGCGGACGCCTTCGGTAAACACGTCGGGCGCCTCGATATCGCCACTGTGGCCACCTACATCGGCAAGGTGCGCTACCGTACCCATGAAGGCAACCACCTTGCCCAACCAGAACACGGGTGTGATCACGAAGTAGTCGGGTAGGTGGCCATCTCCCAACCAGGGGTCGTTGGTGATCAGCACATCGCCTTCTTGGAGCGATTCGATCGAGAAGTGTCGAAGGAGCGATCTCGAGGTTCGGGTGATGGACACGCAAAAATCCGGCGGGCTGAAGCTCGACTGGCACAGCGAAGCGCCCTCGTGGTTGAGCAGGATGCAAGCGAAGTCCCGGCTCTCGCTCACGATCGTAGAAAAAGACGTCTTCACCGTGGCGTTGTCGACCTCATCCATAATGCTGATGAGTCGCTGCCACTGGATTTCGAGTTCGATGGGATCGGTGCCCAAACGGTGGAGCTTTGGAGTCACATGCGTCTCCTCGGTCGTCGGTGGAAAGCGCTGTAACGCTCAGTTTCCGCCGAGTTGCTCCCGCGCCCAATCGACAAACGAGGTGTCGACCACGTTGCCGAGGTCGATGGGGGTCTCGTACTGCGTACGGCCGTTCTCGCGGTGAACGCGCTCGACGTCGGCCAAGCCGCTGACCGGGATGACCTGCTCGGGATCGTAGGTGATCGGGGTACCTGCCCTCAGGGCCTCCTCGGTGGAGTTGGTGTACTTGAGATAGGAAGCGAGGTTTTCAGGGCTGAGATACGCATCCCCCTGCATGAGCCGGGACGCTTCCATCAGGGCGAGCGCGAAGCGTCTGGCCACCTCAGGGCGCTCGTTCACGAACTTGCCGGAGCCGACAAAGGCCACCGTCATCAAGCCGGGCACCAGATCGGTGGCCAGCGGCACCGCCGTGCCTTCCGCCTCGACCTGATCGGCAAAGGGGGCGCCCAAGAGCGCCGCGTCGATCGAGCGGTTCTCGAGCGCGGCCGGCATGTCGGGGTTCGAAATCTGGATGATGTTGACGTCCCGGATGGTCAGCTCACCGAGCTCGAGCGCTTTCGAGGCGAGGTACTCCCCACCGCTGCCGGGGCCACCGGCCAGCGCGACGTTACGCCCGGCGAGATCGCTCACCGTGGTAACCGTCCCGTCATCGAAGAGATCTTTACGCACCATGAATTTGGTGGGGCTATTCTCGAACGGCTCCAAACCGCCCGGGGCGATCACGCGGATGTCGAGGCCCTGGTTCCAACCGTTCCACAAGCTGGTCACGATGGCGATGCCGCCCACATCGATCTGACCCTGGGTGAGAAACGCGATCGCCTCGGTGCCCGAGCTGACGCGGTTGATCTCCACCTCCAGGCCGTACTTGTCGAAGAGGCCGCGCTCGGCCGCCACGTACATGGTGGCGAACTTCATGATGGGAACGTACGCCACCATCACCTTCTCGGCCGGATCGAGCGGTGCCACCTCCTGCGCAAACCCCTGATGTAACAAGAGCGCAACCGTAGCGATGAAAATGACGAAGAATCGAATCATGATCTTCCCTCCTTGATCTCCGGCCGGGTTATCGAGCCACCCTCACCGGATGAACCGGTACGACGATTTGGCGCTATCGTATCGCTTGCTCGAGGATCGTGTCTACGCCCCAGAGCCGGGCTTAGCGATCACCCGGATGGAGCGAGTGGAACAGAGCCTGGAAGTTCCGGTGCTTACCGAGATAGGCATCGTGACGGTCTTGATCAGGCTCGAGAACGTGGCCGCCCGGCACGGTCTCGGCCAGGGAATCGAGTCCGTCGACGTGTCCTAGGGCCTCGTGTCCCAACATGGCAGCACCGACCGCAGAGGCATCGGCTGCACTGACCAGTTCGAGTGGAACCCCGAGCACGTCGGCGAGGAGCTGTGCCCAGGCCGGCGTGCGGGTAATGTTTCCGGTCAACCTCACTCCCAAGCGTGACTCGGGTTGTAACACCTGCCAGACGTCGGCCAAGCAGAAAGCGACCCCCTCGAGCGCCGCGCGGGCCAGATGCTCCCGGCCGTGGTGGAGCGAGAGACCGTACAGGGTCGCGCTGAGGTGCGGGTCCCAGTGTGGGCTCCGTTCACCGGCCAGATAGGGGAGCCATACCAGATCACCTCGCTGGGGTTCCGAACTGGTTGCGTCTTCGAGGAGCGCCTCGAAACCGGCTGCGCGAGGTAGGTCGGAATAGAAGATCCTCCGCACCCACTCGAGCACCAAGCCACCGCTATTGATCGCCCCTCCAGAGAAGTGCCTGCCGGGAGTGAGGAGGTAACTCCAGGTGCGTGCCTGCGGGTCGAAACGCGGACGCTCCGAAAGGTGACGAATCGCCGCGCTGGTGCCGACGGTGACCACTGTCATGCCGGGGACGACCACACCCGCGCCCAAATTGGCAAGCCCGCCGTCGCTACTCCCCGCCACCACCGGCAAGCCGGGTGGAAGGCCGGTCAGCGCCGCGGCCTCGTCTGTTATCCCTCCCACCACGGTATCGGCCGAGACCAGCTCCGGGAGCTGTTCGGGGCGGATCCCGGCCAGAGTCATCGCCTCTTCGTCCCACACGAGCCGGTGGATATCCAGGAGGCCGGTGGTGGACGCCAGACCGCTGTCGGTAACCAGGCTGCCCGTCAACCGGTAAAGCACCCAATCTTTGATGGCGACGAACCGCTTGGCCGCAGCGAACGTTTGCGGCTGGGCTCTGGCCAACCAGGCGAGCTTCGCCGGATGGTAGATCGACTGAAGCGGGCACCCGGTACGCTGGTAGAGGGTATGGGGATCGGCCTTCGCGCGCAGTGGGCGCGCATCGGGGCGGGTATCCGCCCAGGTCATCGCCGGACCGAGCGGTTCCCCACCGGCGTCCACGGGTAGGAAATTGTGCATGGCCCCACTCAACGAGAGCCCGCTGAGGGGGAGATCACCCGCTTGCACTGTCAAATCAGATAGGGTGCTCACGACGGCCTGCCAGACTTCATGGGCGTCCTGCTCGGCCCGACCTTCACTATCTGATTTGAGGGAGTAGGACGCTTGGGCCGTGATCCGGACCCGGCCACGGCTGTCGAGGGCCACCGCCTTGCAGGCGCTCGTGCCGAGATCGAGGCCGATAACCAAGGGATCGGCCGGCTTGCCCGAAGGTAAGGGCATCGTTAGATCCCGCTGAACGCCGAAAAGCCCCCGTCGACCGGCACCACTACGCCGGTCACGAAGCGAGCGGCGTCGCTCGAAAGCCACACCGCAGTGCCGACCAGCTCTTCCGGCTCCCCAAAGCGACCCATCGGCGTGTGGTCGACGATCAGCCGGCCGCGCTCGGTCAGGCTGTCGTCTTCGTTGAGGAGAAGCGCGCGGTTCTGCTCGCCGATAAAGAACCCGGGCGCGATGGCGTTGACCCGCAAAGACGGACCGTACTTCTGGGCCAGTTCCACCGCCAGCCACTTGGTGAAGTTGTCGATCGCCGCCTTGGCCGCGCTATAACCCACCACCCGGGTGAGCGATTTCTGGGCCGCCATCGAGGAGATGTTGATGATCGAGCCGCTCGCCCGCTCCGCCATCACCTCCCCAAACACCTGCGAAGGGAGGATGGAACCCATCAGGTTGAGCTCCAGCACCTGCTCGAGCGCCTCTTGGCCCACCTTGAAAAAGGTCAGGTCTCCGACCACGGTCGCCGCGGCCACGTTGCCACCGGCGGCGTTGATGAGCACGTCTACCCCACCCCAAGCGGACACCACGGCCTCGCGAGCGGCCTCGAGCTGGGCCCTGTCGAGCACATCTGCCCTGAGGACCATGGCCTCCCCTCCGGCCTCCTCGATAGCTCTGGCCACATCCGCCGCTTTTTCGGCACGGCGACCCAAGATGCCCACCCGGGCTCCCGCCGCGGCGAGCCCCCGAGCCATGGCACTGCCGAGCACCCCGGTGCCGCCGGTGACGACGGCGACCTTATCTTGTAACGAGAACAGCGTAGCCTGTGTCATGGTCTCCCCCACCCTGCGTCATGACCCAAAAATGCATCTCGGTTCAATGCGCTTTGTCATTGTACCTACTTGCAACTCCGGTAGTCAGCAAGAACGGTGATGAGGGGGTCATGGGTAATGGGGAATGGGTAATGCGTGGGACCACTACAAAAGGGAAACTCAATGGGAGCTCGCCGGCTCCGAAGACGCAACAGTTGTAAGGAGACGGGCCAAAAGCACGAATTTCGAAGCACTCATTACCCATCACTCATCACCCATTACCTTCCAACGCAACCGCAAGAGCACACTGGCTCGAGCAAAACCCTTTGCAGTTCTCGTTACTCATCACCAACTGAGTTTCGGTGGCAGCATTTAATGGTATTACGAGAGAGACGAAACCGCACATAGGGGGTAAACGACCCGTGACAAAATCATCCGCAGTACCTTCCGAGACCTCGATGCAGGCCCTGATGATGACGGAGATCGGCAGGCAACGACTCGTCGAGGTCCCCGTTCCAGCGATCGAGCGCGACGACGACGTTTTACTCCGCGTGCGAGCCGCCGGGGTTTGCGGCTCGGACTTACACGGCTATATCGGGGCGAGCGGCCGCCGCACCCCCCCGCTGGTCATGGGGCATGAAGCCACGGCCGAGGTGGTCACCACCGGTCGGGCCGTGGCCGACCTGACCCCCGGAACCCGGGTGGCCATCCACCCCCTCGAAGTCCTGGACACGGGCCGGAGGCTGATGGGGATGGACGTTCAGGGAGCCTTCGCCGACTACGTGGTATGGCCGGCAGGGCGGCTCTTCCCCTTGCCCGACACCCTCTCGTTCGAAGCGGGAGCCTTGACGGAACCGCTCGCCGTTACCGTGCACGCCGTCAACCGAGCCCAGATCACACCCCATGAGAGCGCCTTCGTGGCAGGAGCTGGCCCCATCGGACTGTTGACGCTCGCCGTTCTCAAAGAGCGCGGGGTCGAGCGCGTCCTGGTGAGCGACCTGAGCGATGATCGGTTGGAGATCGCAAGGCGCATGGGCGCCCAAACGGTCCACCCCAAAAACGGAGACCTCACCGAGGCGGTAGCCGGCTTCACAGACGGTCGCGGCGTCGATGTCTCGTTCGAGGCGGTCGGCATCAGCGCCACGGTGCAGCAGTCGGTGGCAGCGGTCAAAGACGGTGGCAGGGTCGTCTGGATCGGCAACAACGAGAAGATCGTCGAGGTCGACATGCAGGCCGTGGTGACCCGCGAGCTCACCGTGCTGGGAACCTACGGCATGACCGATGATGAGTTCAGGCGGGCGCTCGAGCTGCTCGCTACCGGCCACGTGCCGGCAGACCAGCTCATCAACCACCAGGTCACCCTGGCCGAAGGCCCGGCGCTCTTCGACGAGCTGCTCGCCTCGCCCGAGATCATCAAGTGCATCATCGAGTTCGCATGAGCTCTTTGTAGGCCGGTTATCGTTGCATCGACCCGGTGACCATCCAAGGAGGACGAGAATGGATCGAACGAGTGGAGAGCGTAGCCTCGATGGCAAAAGCGTCTTGGTGACGGGTGCCAGCAGCGGCTTGGGGCAGGGCATCGCCATAGCGTGTGCAGCAGCGGGTGCAAACGTAGCGCTCGTCGCCCGGCGCGAGGAGCGCCTAAGAGAGGTCGCTTCTCAAATCGAAGCGGCGGGACGCCGCGCCGTCATCTGTCCAGCCGATGTCGGGAACGAGGCCGCGGTGTTGGCTGCGGTGACCCGGGCGCGCGAAGCGCTCGGATCCATCGACGTGCTGGTCAACAACGCCGGGACCAACGTCAAGGCGCGCAGCGTCAGCGAGACCTCGAGCGACGAGTGGCGCAAGCTCCTCGACGTCAACCTGACCAGCGCCTTTCTGTTCACCAAAGCGCTGCTGCCCGAAATGATGGCACGCGAAAGCGGCACCATCATCAATATCTCCTCGATGGCGGCGGTCCACCCGAGCCTTCTGGCCGGCGTGGCCTACAGCGCCTCGAAGCTCGGTATGGAGGCGCTGACCGAAGTGACGAACGAGGAGGCCAACCCCCACAACGTGCGCGCCTGCTCCATCTGCCCAGGAGAGGTCAACACCGCCATCCTCGACCTGCGCCCCTCCCCGCCACCCCCTGAGAAGCGCCAGGTGATGCTTCAGTCCGAAGACCTCGCCGCCACCGTGTTGCTCATCGCCTCCCTACCGTCGAGAGCCCACATCGAGAAGGTCTTGATCAAACCGACCCGGTAGGGTTAACCGTGCTACCTCCGACTCAGCCAGGCGTTGTAGAGTTAAGAACCTCCAAATTAAGTTTGAGGTACCACCTCAAACTTAATGCGAGCAGAGCGAGTACGGGTCAGCGAAGCGCCGAGCTTGCGTCCCGCGGCCGTCTGCGGTCCAATTCTGCAAACAAACTTGGATCTGCTTAAGGGGTTTTTCGAGCCAAACTTCCTTCTAGGAGGGGAAATCAGAACATGATCTTGTTGACATTCGATACAGCTGACGGTCTTCATCTCGGGGTGAAGACGAACCGGGGGATTTTGGATACGGGCCAGTCTCCCCAAGCATTCTTGGTCCAGGGTTCGGCAGCCCTGCCCGAGCTGCAAGAACGCGTTTCCAAAGCGCTTGCAGATCCCGGCACCGGCTATCTCGATGAGGCGCAGCTACAGCTCGGCCCCGCCGTGCCGACCCCCGGCAAGATCCTCTGCGTCGGCCTCAACTACCGCCGGCACGCTGCAGAAACGGGTGCCGAGCCACCGAAGACGCCGGTGCTGTTTTCCAAGTTCGGCAACACCGTGGCGGCCCCAGCAGAAGGGGTGCCGCTTCCTACGGTCGCCGTCGAGTACGACTACGAAGCCGAGCTGGTGGTGGTGATCGGCAAGCGCGCCAAAGGCGTCTCCGAAGCCGAAGCGCTCGACTACGTGCTCGGCTACTGCAACGGCAACGACGTCAGCGCCCGGGATCTTCAAATGTTGACCGGCCAGTGGCTCTTGGGCAAGACGCTCGACAAGTTCTTGCCGCTCGGTCCCTACCTCATCACTGCCGACGAGGCGGGAGACCCACAGGGCATGCGGGTCCGCTGCTGGCTCAACGGCGAGCTGCGCCAGGATTCCAACACCGAAGACATGATCTTTTCGGTGGCCGAGTGCGTGAGCTACGCCAGCCGTTACATGACGCTCATGCCCGGCGATATCATCTCCACCGGCACGCCCGAAGGGGTCATCTTGGGGATGGCGGAGAAGGTGTGGATGAAGCAGGGTGACGAAGTCACCATCGAGGTCGGAGCGCTCGGACGCCTCACCAACACCATGGTGGCCGGAGACTAAGCAGCCGTGGCGACATCCGGGGCCAGCTATCTCGTCACCGGCTCGATGGGCTGCATCGGGGCTTGGACGCTCTATCACCTGGTCAAGGCCGGAAAGCAGGCGGTCAGTTTCGACCTGAGCGACAACAGGAGCCGTCTGAATCTGTTGCTGAGCCCCGAGGAACAGAAAGCCATCACCTTCGTCAAAGGAGACCTGACCGACGTTTCCCAAGTGCTCGAGGTCATGGGTCGAGTCACGCACCTGATCCACCTCGCCGCCCTGCAAATCCCCTTCTGCAAGGCGGATCCGGCGTTGGGGGCAACCGTCAACGTGGTCGGGACCGTGAACATCTTCGAGGCGGCGCGGCAGGTTGGTCTTCACCACCTCGCCTACGCCTCCTCGCTGGCGGTCTACGGCCCACCCGAAGACTACCCACCCGGCCTGGTCACCGCCGACGCCCCCTTCGATCCACGTACCCTGTATGGCGTTTACAAACAGGCCAACGAGGGGACCGCCCGCATCTACTGGCAAGACCACCAGCTGAGCAGCACCGCCTTGCGTCCCTACACGGTCTACGGGGTCGGGCGGGATCAGGGGCTCACCAGCGAACCGACCAACGCCATGCTGGCAGCGGCGGCCGGAGAGCCCTTTCATATCAGCTTCGGAGGCAGGATGCAGTTTCACTTCGCCTCGGATGTGGCCCGGCAGTTCATCGAGGCGGCGGAGACCCCGCTGGCAGGCGCCTTCGGGTTCAACCTGGGCTCCGAACCGGTGGGAGTGGCGGAGGTGGCAACGCTGATCAACGCCTTGCGGCCGGCAACCGAGATTACCTGTGCCGACAGCAGTTTGCCGTTCCCCGAAGGTCTCGCCAGCGGCGCATACGAAGAGCTGTTACCAGGGGTCAAGCCTACACCTTTGGTTGAGGGTATCCGTCAGACTATCGAGCACTTCGAAGCGTGCCTGGCGGATGGGCGGCTCACCGCCGACGCGATCGGGTAGCAACTCAGCTGTGGCCGTCACCCCCCTCACCAAGCACCGGCCCATCCTCTTAGGTGGGGGCGGACTCTACCTGCTGTTGACGCTGGCACACGCCAGCAACGACGGCTTCTTCGGGATGTTCTCGGCGCTTCTGCCGAGCCTTCAACAGCGCTTCGAGCTGAGCGAGACCACACTGGCCCTCTTGGTAGCCACCCTTTCGGTGAGCACCTCGGTGGTGCAGCCGCTCTTCGGGGCGCTCGCCGACCGGCTCGGCCGGCGGCTGGTCAGCGCCGCGGGAACCGTCCTCTGCTCGAGCCTGCTCAGCCTGGTCGCCGTCGCCCCCAACCTCTCCCTGCTCGTCTTCGTCCTCTTCGCCGGCGGGCTCGGTTCGGCCGCCTTCCACCCATCGGGGATGAGCCTGGCCCGAATGTCGGGCGGCGCCCGCAAAGGGCTTGCCGTAGGGTTTTTCGGCGCCGGAGGCGCCTTGGGCATGGCGATCGGCCCGGTAGTGATCCTTTATGTCATCACACACTTCGGTGTCGGTTTTTCCCCCTGGTTGATGGTGCCCGGGGTGCTGGCAGGCGTCGCCCTCTTCGTCTTCTTGCCCCCACAAGCGCGCGCGTCGGGCCGAGAGGTCAAACTCTTCGACCTACAACTCCTCACCGGTCCCGTCGGTCTGCTCTGTCTGGCCGGTATCTTTCGGGCCACTTCGTTCGTGACCTTCAACAGCGCCATGCCCTTGTGGCTGGTCAAAAGCAGGAACTTCGCGCCCGACGACGCACTGATCGGCTGGACGCTGGCAACGTTTACCTTCGCAGCGGCAGCCGGCGGCTTCCTGGCCGGTGGCTTGGCCGACCGCTTCGACCGGCGCACGCTCACGGTCGGCTCGCTGCTCGTGGCGCTCCCTGCTCTGTTCGCCGTCTTCCTCTTCCCGCCGGGCTCGCTCGCCTATTTCGTGCTCATCGCACTAGCCGGCCTGACCACCAATGCCTCACTGCCGCTTCTGATCCTCAGCGGCCAGGACCTAGCCCCCCACGCCCTGGCCACTGCCTCGGGGATGATGATGGGTCTCTCCTGGGGTATAGCCGGCCTCCTCTACATCGGTATCGGCCGGCTCCAAGAGACGTTGGGGATCAGCACCGCCATGGGGCTCGGCTACCTGCTGCTATTACCCGCGACCGTGCTGGTCTACCTGGTGCTCAGCCGCTACCGCTCGAGTTTTAGCCACCAAACGCCGGGCTAGGCGCGGCCGCTCTCAGACCGGCGTCAAGCCCCAGGCACCACCCGCGGGTGGGTCGCCCCGGTCGTGCTCGAGCAAGTCCCGGTAGTTTTCCGCCACCTTCCTGAATACCTCGGCATACTGCTCGATCACCTCGGGCCGGTAGTGTTTGAACCAGGGGATGGCGAAGGTCCTGTTGGCGACCTGCTCGCTGTTGGGGAGGCTCCCTTCGGGCTGGCGCACGTCCCGGTCGCTGTGGGCGAGTCGGGTAGGCTTACCGTGACCGTAGACATCGCAGGTGTTGAAAAGCGGGTGCAGGTGCAGAGGTGGGTTGGCACCCGAATGGCAATCGGTGACCCCCTCAGCTCGAACCGCAGCCGTGAAGGCGGTGACGCTGAGACCGCCGAGCTCTTCTGGGAGGTAGTGCGCCCTAGCCGCGTACCAGCCCGCGTTGGTGCTGCCAGAATCCTTGGTGGGGCGGTGGGGGCGGATCCCGGGTATGTCCTCGAGCAGATCGCAAAAGGCGTTCATGGCCTTCTGGATCTCCGCCATGCGGGCATCGTAGGACTCGAGCTGCACCCGGCCGACGGCAGCACTCATCTGGTGCATACGGTACTTGTAGCCGCCGAGCGGCAGACCCGCGTAGGGCTTCAGGTATTCGGTCTTGATGGAGTCGTCGAAACGGCGGTAGAAACCCCAGGCGACGGCCCGCTCAAAAATCTCCAGGTCGTCGGTGGTTAGCATGCCGGCCTCGCCGGCCACCAGCGACTTGCCGCTCATCAGCGAGGCGCCGGCCACGTCGCCGAACGTACCGACCTTTCTGCCCTTGTACAGGCCGCCGTGGGCGTGCGAGACGTCCTCGATCACCTTGACGTTGCGGCGCCGGGCGATCTCCATGATGGCGTCCATCTCGGCCGGGTGGCCGCAGTAGTGCACCACCACGATGGCCTTGGTTCAGCCCTCCCGGTCTAAGGTAGCCCAGAGGTGGCTCTCCTGAAAGAAAACCCAGATTCCCGGCAAGCCCTCGGGAGACCCCGTATAAGAGTTGACCCAGGTCAACTCTTATACGGTCACGTTCCTCTCGTCTGGCTATCATCACACCTATCAGGAGGTACACCCCAACCCTAGTACCGTCCAAGCCCTTTTTCGGTAGGAGTGATGATGAAGCGACGTGTGTTTCCAACAGTACTACTTTTACTCATTTTGCTGATGACCACCCTGGCGTCGGCTGTAAGCCCCGGCAAGCCCGCGCCCGACTTTACCCTGGTCGACGAGAACGGCCAGGTCATCAAGCTTTCCGATTTTCAGGGCAGCCCGGTGGTCCTCAACGCCTGGGCTACCTGGTGCCCCTTTTGCATCGAAGAGATCCCCCTGTTCCAACAAGCCCACGACGCGGTCAGCAGTGCGGGCGGTGAGGTCGCCTTCTTGCTGGTCAACCTCGCCGAGCCCTTCGAGATGGCGAGAGACTTTCTCGAGCAGGAAGTCGGCACCACCCTGACCTCTGTCTACGACGCTTCTACCGAACAGAAACAACAGTTCGCCGACATCGACTTCGATACCACACGCAACGTCCTAAACAAGGTCTACCGTGTGCGGGGCATGCCGACGACCTTCTTCATCGACGCCGAAGGCGTGGTGGCCTCGGTCAAGATCGGCCCCCTCACCGCAGGCGAGCTCACCGATCACCTGGCCGGCATCGGGGTAGAGTGGAGCCGATGAGCGACGTCACCCGCACCGAAGACCACGCTGAAGCCGTCAACCACACAGAAGGCGGGAGCAACGCACCTGCCGTGTCCGTACGCTTGAACCTCACCCTGCACACCTTCGCCTTCGTGTTGGGCCTGAGCGCCGTTTTTATCGCCCTCGGCTTCAGCGCCGGGCTGGTCAGCAACGTGCTCTTCGAGTACGGCACTATCATCCGGGTCGTCGCCGGCGTGTTCCTGGTCCTCATGGGGCTCCTCATGTTGAAGGTCATTCCGCTCCCGTTTTTGCAGCGCGACATGCGGGTACACATGCAATACAAGCCGACCGGCTACGCCGGCTCGGCGCTGGTCGGCGTCGCCTTCGCGGCCGGTTGGACACCCTGCATCGGCCCGATCCTGGCCGGCATCCTCGGAATCGCAGCCACCACCGGGGGCGCTTCGCAGGGCGGTCTGCTCTTAGGCGTCTACGCGCTCGGCTTCGCCGTCCCCTTCCTGGTCTTTGCGCAGCTCCTCCCCGCCTGGAAAGCGCTCCGGCGCTACGCCGGCGTCATCGAGAAGGTCGGTGCGGTCCTCTTGATCGCCGTCGGGCTCCTGCTCGCCACCGGCGCTGTCAACGCCTTCGCCCCCTACCTGGCGAGTCTCGGCAGCGTCGAGGGCGCTGTCTTGGACGGCGCCAGCACCCCGACTCTCGGCATCGCCTTCGCCGCCGGCGCGCTCTCGTTCCTCTCCCCTTGCGTACTCCCCATCCTGCCATCGTTTTTGGCCTACCTCACCGGCATGAACGTCAACCAGCTCATGGAGAAGGCGGCCGCCTAAGCCCGAGCTTCAACGGGTAATGGGTCATGCGTAATGAGTAATGAGTAGGTTGCCAGCAAAGGGTTTAGGCACCTAAATATGTAATGTTCGCGGTTGGAGGTTCTTAGTTGCACCCCTTCGCTTCGAAACACCCATCACCCATTCCTCATCACCCATCACCTTCCCTTCTTCTGTTCGCAAAAAATCTCAACGCCAGTGAACGAACGGTCGCTGTTTAGGCGACCGTTCGTTCGTTCTCACGAACCACCCGCATCTGGCGTCCGCAGCGGCTACAGACCACCGTCGCCACAACGTAGAGGACCACACACTGCTTGCAACCGCTACACCGGTAACAAACCTCCTGCTCAACCGGCATCGCTTGCCGAGACCTCACACCGCAATATCGTGGCTGCTGCTACGAGCAACGTTCCAAACCTCGAGCGCTTCGGTTTCGGTGAGGTTGGTAAAATTACCAACCCTCCGCCCCAGCACCGCCGAGGCGAACTCAGCTTGTTCTCTGCGAGCGAGGCCGAGCTTCTCGAGCTCGCGGCGCATCGCCTCCGCCCGGTCGGTCGTGAGGGTCATCGCCGCATCGGGCACCGCACCTGCCTCCATATCGCTCGGAGCGAAGCGCCCACTCAACTCCGGAGTTTCACGTAACCGGCCCCGGCCCTCATCAAAATCGACCCAGACGATGGGGATGTCGTAGAGGTAACGCCCGAGACCGAACTTGCTACAGGCACGCTTGAAGGCCTGCGCCTCGGCGGCGGTGCCCTGGGCGATCCGGTCGCCGGCATCGAACTCACCCGTCGAGGCCCGAGTAACGCCGTAAATGGTCAACTCACAGACGATGCGCGTGTCCCCCCACGGCTTGAAATGTACACTCCAACCACCCGGACACGCCCGGTTCAACCGGTCCTCGTAGAGGCGCGGATCGACAAAGGGGAGTGCTTGGGCGCGCCGCTTATCACGCGACACCACCCCTGCACGCCAAGAGACGGAGCGAGCCGGAAAGGGTTGGGCGAGTTCCTCGTGAAGTTCGGGCCAATCTGGTTGCAGATCTGATTCAAACGGTGATTTGTTGGTGTTCATGATTCCCCTTATCTATTAAGGTGATGAGTAATGAGTGATGGGTGATGCGTGGGTCACGAGCAAACGCTTCGGTTGTCCCTCTATCCTTCGAAGGTTCTACCGCCACAAGGTAATGAGTGATGGGTGATGCGTGGGTCACGAGCAAACGCTTCGGTTATCCCTCTATCCTTCGAAGCTTCTACCCCCACAAGGTGATGGGTGATGGGTGTTACGTGATGGGTGATGGGTGTTGCGAACGTTCGTATCTACCCCCGTCTGCTCTGACTATTGCGGCTTCAAAGGCAGTACGATCTGGTGTCTCTATTCCGTTCGCAAGTGACCCACGCATTACCCATTACGCATTACCCATTACCTGCGAGGGCTACGCTGCTCGAGCCAGCCCGCCTTCTCTCCAAATTGCAGCCGCTTCCCGCTTTTTGGCCTCGACGAAGATCAAGACGCTCTCCCCATCTTTCCGGTAGCGCTTGCGAAGGACCATGCCGAAGGCATCTAACAGGTAGACCAGCCCGTAGTACCGGGGCACGGCCGCCTTGCGAACCAACCCTAGGCAGAGCGGCCCGTAAGCCCTTGCCACGTAATCAGCAAGCTCGGCCACCAACTCGTCTACGTAAGGACCGGCCGCATCTACATGCCAGGTGTTGAAGAGTTGTCTGAAGAGATAGCTGGGCTCGTTTACGAGCGCCCTGGGTTCGCTTTGGGGTCTACGGCGTGCCAAGCGCCGGCGTGTCGTCTGGGATCCATATCTGGAAAAGCTGATGGGCGTCACCTCCTGCTGGTCTCGGTCTCGAGGTTCGGTTCAAACGTCGTTACGGTCTCGATCATCGGCTCGTCATCGCTCCTCCAAAGGGTGCTTTAAGGCCAGCACCAGAGTGAGTAGTATACCTTAATAATTAAGGTATACCTAAGTATACGAATGTGGCCCGGGCCCTGTCAAGTAGCGAAATACCGCGTCTAAGACGCTATTTGTTCGCTACTCACTCTAGCCCGGGATGCTGTACATTTTCCGGCAAGACGTACTCGAAGCGTAGAGTATCTAGTGGCCACCCCCGAAAGAGGCGAACTCGATCTACCGATTCGGTTTACAGCCCTAGCAACCCGATTGTCTTACGAAGCCTCCACCGCCTGTGCGGCCAAGATCCGATCCGCCAAGCTGCTCGGCACCGTGTCGTAGTGCTCGAACTTGAGCGAGAAGGCACCCCGGCCACCAGTCATCGAGCGCAGGTCGGGAGAATAGGTCTGCAGTTCAGCCATAGGTACATAGGCGCTCACCACGCTCACCGAGCCCTCGGCATCCATACCGAGGATGCGGCCGCGGCGGGTGTTGAGGTCGCTGATCACGTCGCCGGTATAGCGGTCGGGGATCCGTACCTTGATCAGCGCAATCGGCTCCAGGAGCATCGGCTTCGCCTTCTTCATGGCATCTGAGAAGGCGTGGCCGGCAGCGATCTGGAAGGCGATGTCCTTCGAGTCGACCGGGTGATCCTTCCCATCGTAAACAACCGCCTTGACATCGACCACCTGGAAGCCACCCAAAGACCCCTCGTCGAGGGCGTTGCGGACACCCTTTTCGCAACTCGGGATGAACTGCGAGGGGATCGAGCCACCGACCACCTGGCTGGCGAACTCGAAGCCCCCGCCACGCGGCAGCGGCTCGACCCGCAGCGCCACCTCAGCGAACTGTCCGGCGCCACCGGTCTGCTTTTTGTGGCGGTAGCGGGCATCACCACCTGCAGTGATGGTCTCGCGGTAGGCGATGGTAGGCGAGTGCGTCTCGACCTCGACGTTGTAGCGCTCCTTCAGGGCATTGATCGCCGTCTCGAGGTGAACATGTCCCATCCCCCAGAGAACCGTCTCTTTGGTCTCGCGGTTACGCTCCAACTGCAGGGTCGGATCTCCCTCAAGCACCTTCTGAAGGGCGTCACTCATCTTATCCTCGTCGGCGCGCGATTTGGGAACCAGCGCCAGGGCCATCACCGGCGATGGGAAGCGGATGGGCGTGAGCGTGAACGGCTTCTCTTTGCCACAGAGCGTGTCACCGGTCTTGACCGCATCCGCCTTGGTAATGGCACCGATCATCCCAGCCTCGAGCACCTTGACCTCCTTGAGGTCCTTACCGCTCGGAACGTAGAGGTGGGCCGCTCGCAGATCCGTATCCTGGGTGCTGTCGAGCACCGTGTCTCCGGCCGTGAAGCGACCCGAGAGTACCCGCATCAGTGAGACCTTGCCCATGTAGGGATCGATCAGGGTCTTGAAGACCCGGGCGCCGAAGGGCTCGTCGACCCCGAGAACGGGCGAATCGCCGCTTTCGGTCGGCAAGGGGTCGTGATCTGCTACATGCCGTATCCCTTGCGTCATAAAGTCCATCAGCAAACTCACGCCCATCACTTCGGTCGCCGAGGTGAGCAAGACCGGAGTCAGCTCATTCCCCTTGACGGCCGCGTAAAAGGCCTTGAGCAACTCGTCCTCATCGAGCGTAGCGTCTTCCAAGTACTGCATCATCAACTCATCGTCGGTCTCGACGATCGCCTCCACCAAGCGGTCGCGGTACTCTTGGGCAACCCCTTCGACCTCCTCGGGGATGGCAACCTCCTTCGGTTCGCCGTCAGGCCACAGATAGGCCTTCATCGAGAGCAGGTCGACGATGCCCTTAAACTCTTCCGCCTGGCCGATCGGGATCTGGATGGCCGCGATATTGCCGGCCAGGCTCGACTCGATGTCGGTCATAGTCCGGAAGAAATCGGCGTTCTCACGGTCCATCTTGTTGATGACGATGAGCGTCGAAAGTTCCCGCTCGGAACTGCTGGTCCAGACGCGCTCGGTCCCGACCGCCACCCCCGACACGGCCGATACCACGATCAGAGCAGCGTCGGCAGCGACCTGCGCCCCGCGGATCTCACCGACGAAGTCGGCATAGCCCGGGGTATCGAGCACGTTGAAATCGTGTCCCCGCCAGCTAAAGGGGTGTGAGGTCGTGTAGATCGAGATCTTCCGCCGCTTCTCTTCGGGTGTGTAATCCGAAGCGGTCGACCCGTCCTCAACCTTACCGAGGGCGCTGATGGCACCCGAGCGGTGGAGGATCGCCTCGACAAGCGAGGTCTTGCCAGCACCACTATGCGACAACACGGCTACATTACGAACGTTCGACATCTCCCACCCTTTCACCTTAACGGGGGCCACGGCGAATCCCACCGAGGCAGCGATCGATTTAGTTCTACGAGTATAGCACTCCCCTCTGGTGGCCACCAGCGAACCGAAAGAACACCGGATCCACACCAGACCCGAAAGGGTGATGGGTGATGGGTGCTGCGAACGTTTGTGTAGGGGCCCGCCTACGTCATCAAATGTGCCTGAGAGAAAAGGTGATGGGTGATGAGTGATGGGTAATGGGTGCTGCGAACGTTCGTGTCAGATCCCGTTTACGTCGATAGATATACTGTTGAGGAAACCGGACTCCGAATAAGCCTTTCTTTTGAAGTGGCCTCACGCCTTACCCATTCCCCATTTCCCATTCCGGTTTGTATGGGCTGTGCCGTGATGTTCGCAGCTCTCATTCCTCATCACTCATGACTCATAACCATTTCCATGAAACGCAACCGTCTCGATAATACGCCCTTTTGCGATAGAATCCTCCCCGTGGCCTCCACCCTTCCCGGCGTCGAAACTGCCCCCCGTCCCCAACTTATCATCGGTTGGGTCGTGGCCGCCGACCTGCGCGATCCTGAGCTTCTGAGCGCCTACGACGAGGCACGACACCGTCTCCAAAGCCAGCTCTCCGAGCAGTTCCCCATGTTCGATTGGCGGATGCCTTACCTCGAGCGCCGCAGCTTCGTCCCCCGAGGTTCGCTCCAACCGCTGAAGCTGCTCGAGATAGGCGCTGAGGAGAAGCTCTACCGCCGCTGGGATTACGCCCTGGTGATCGTGCCCAACGAGATCGAGTCCCGCCGGCGCATCTCGACTTTGGGCGTCCCCTCCTCGGCCTTGGAAGTCGGCGTGTTATCGAGCGCCCGCCTCGGCACCAAAGAACAGTTGCCGGAGCGGATCGCAGGGCTGGCCCAACACCTGCTCGGCCACCTATTCACGCTCGAGACCCGCGATGAGGGGCCGATGCGCCCACCGGAGATCGAGGAACTCGAGCTCGAATCGTTCCCACCCGACCAAGCCGATGAAATCGTCGACGTGCTGCACGACGTCACCGATGCGCGCCTCGAAGAGAAGCGGCGCAGCTGGAACCTGGTCAACTTCTACCTCCGCAGCTTCTCGAGCGACTGGTGGTCGATCATGAAGAGCATCATCGGCTACCGGCCCTGGCGGATCCCGCTCTACCTGGGACGCCTGACCGCAGCAGTAGCGGTGTCGCTTCTGTTGCTTTTGCTCACGGCCGAGTCGTGGGAGGCCGGCACCCACGTCAAAACTCACTGGCTGACCGGTGGCTCGGTAGCCTCGATTCTCACGGCCTGTATCTTCATCTTCTTCGGCCAGCGTCTCGACCAGGTCGGCCGCGGGCGCGGCTGGAGCGAACAGCTCGCCCGCAGCCGCATCGTCCTCTTCGGGACCTTGCTCGCCGGCATGATCTCGCTCTGGTTGATCATGTTCGTGCTGCTCTTCGGCTTCTCGTTCTTCCTGCCCGCCGAGGTCACTGCAGGCTGGGCCGGCTTCGCACCTGAAAGTCTCCCCAGGTTCCGCTATGCCGCCTTCTTGGCCTCGCTCGGCATCCTGGCCGCAGCTCTCGGCGGGAATCTCGAAGAGGAAGAGGCCATCAAGGCCGAGCTCTTTTTCGACGAAGAGGTGTAGTGAGGCTGGGACCCCTACCGGCCGCGCCAGAACAGCACAGCACAACGTCAATATGCTGCTACACTTAACAGTGTGACCGTGGAGCGCGAACTCAAGTACTCGCTCACCGAAGACTACTTCCCGAGCGCAGCCGAACTTCGGGTGGTGTTCGGCCCAGGTGACTTCGACATCGGCCAACCGAGCACCAGCAAACAGCACGACCGCTACTTCGATGACGCCCGCTCCAGCCTCTCGCGTGCCGGCTTGGCCCTAAGGCGGCGTATGGCCGACGGCCAGCTGCTCGCCACCCTCAAGACACGTGGCAGCGTCAAGAGTGCCTACCACGTGCGCGAAGAGATCGAATTGCCCATCACAGAGATCGACCAGTTCTGGCCGGCGCCGATTATGGATCGAGTTTCGGTGGTCACCGCACCGGCCTCCCTCAGAGCTCAAATCGACCTCGACACCGAACGCCTCCGCTACGCGGTGACCCGGCGGGGCCGCGTGTTGGCCACGCTCAGCTTCGACATGGTCACGGTAGAACCGAGCCACGGCGACCAGCGCGTGGTGTTCAACGAGGTCGAGATCGAAGCGGTCGGCGAAACCGACGAAGCAACACTCGAAGAGATCGCCGCGCTCTTAGACCAGGTCACGCCGCTCTCCCCGAACTCCTCGAGCAAGTTGGAACGAGCCTTAGCGCTCCTCAGCCTAGGAGAATCGCTCGATGACTGAGCGCACCCTCTACCTGATCCGCCACGCCCAAGCAGATGAGCGTGGACCGCGCTACCCCGACGACAGCCTGCGCCCTCTCATCAAAAAGGGGCATCGCCAAGCCGAGGTCTTGGCCGCTGCCTTCGAGACGCTCGAGCTACCGCTCGACCGGCTCTTCTCGAGCCCGTACCTACGGGCCTTGGAGACCGCCAGGCCGCTAGAGGGTGCCGTGCAAAATCAGAGGCGGCTCGACACCCTACAACCACTCGCAAGCAGCGACTACGGCGAGCTCCTATCGGCGCTCTCACGGCAGATCGGACCCGGCGATAACGCAGTCGCCTGCGTCGGCCACGAGCCCTACCTGAGCGAGCTCACCTCGCTGCTGCTCACCGGCGACCCCTACCGGCTCGACACGCGCTTCCGCAAGGCGGCAACGGTGATCTTGCAGGGACCGATCGCAGCGGGCGCCATGGAACTCCACGGCATGCTCACCGCCCGCATGCTCAAGCGTCTTTTATAGGCCGATCTCCAAAACGAGTTTCAGTATCGTTGTCTCCAAAGACTCGTTGGGTGATGAGTAATGAGTGATGGGTAATGCGTGGGTGACGGGCAAACGGCTTGGCCGAACCCATACACTTCGCAATTCTCATCACGCATTACTGCTCACTCATCACTTTTTTGGTCTATGTGAGACAACTTCTTTGGACGCCACTTTCATCTCTCTGGATCGCGAGACCTCACGGCAGCAACAGCTGCAACAGCTGATGCTGAAAAAACATCGCCACCGCCCCGTAGACGATGTGGCCGATCAGAAACGACAGGATCAAGGTGAAGGGGTTTCGAAACGCCTCCAGCGGGTGGAAGTCAGTGATGATAAAGGTCGTCATCAACGCCATGAACATGCCCTGGCTAAAGCCACCGACCAGACCGACCAGCAGGTAAAAGAGGTTCAGCTCGAGCGGGAAGCCGGGCCAGATCAGGTAGCTCGGCGCGGGGAACGAGCCGAGCATGAACATCAGCACGAAAGCCCCATAGAAAAAGGCGAAGAAGATCCCTCCGGCGAAGAGCGTGATGCCACCGAGCAAGCGCGAACGGTCGTCGACGCGGCGCAGGTAGATGGCACCGATCGAGCCGAGGGTATCGTAGTAGGCCCCGCGCCACAAGAGCGGCAAATAGAGAAACACCAGCATCACCGCGGTAGCGATCAGGCCCGAGAGCACCGACGACAACACCAGCGCCGTCACCATAGCTTCGCCCCCTGGATCGGCACCTGATTCAGGAACTGGTCGATCAGGGTCGGCAAATAGGCCACCAGCACCAAGAGCGCAGCCAACACCACCCAAACGAGCAGGTTGTCCATGAACTTGAGCACCCCTTCGCTACGAATCCGCACCGCGTCGACAAAGGGGATCGCAGGCGCCTCGCTCTCGCTGAGCCGGGCCTTGGCAAAAAGGGTGCCGAAGAGCACGGTGAAGTAAAGAACCACGGCCACGAGTAAGATGACCCCACTGACGCCGGTGAGGACCTTGGCCAGCGCACCTTCGGTGTAAACCCCCTCTAAGCTCGAGATATACGCCCGCCTCGGAAACCCGAGCAGCCCCTGCCAGTGCATCCCGGTCGCAAAGACCATCATCCCCACAAACCATATCCAACTGGCGTAGAGCGCCAGCCGATTCGAATAGAGCGGCTTTCGAGTGAGGTGAGGCACCAGCCAAAAGGTCAAACCCATGAAGGTCAGAGTCACGGCGGTGCCGACGGTGAGGTGAAAGTGCCCGGGTATCCAAGCGGTATTGTTGACCAGTTGATCGAGGTTGAAGGAGGCATTGACGAACCCCCCGGCGCCGCCGAAGATAAACGAGATCATCGCCAGCACCTGGGCGGTAAAGGAGGCCTTGCCCCAAGGGAGCACCCCGATCCAGCCCAAGAGGCCCTTGCCACCTCTAGCCCGCCCACCGGTCTCGAGCGAAGCCGCCACCGTGAAGGCGGTGAGCATGCTGGGGATTCCCACGAACATGGTGAGGAGCGAGTGGATCATCTTCCAGGCCGCGGGAATCCCAGGATCGGTGAACTGGTGGTGGAAACCGACCGGGATCGAGAAGAGCAGAAACATCAGAAAGGCGAGGCGCGTCAGCGAGTCCGACACCAGCTTGCCGCCCGCCTGCTTGGGTACAAGCCCGTACCAAGAGACATAGGCCGGCAGCAGCCAGAAGTAGACGATCGGGTGGCCGGTGTACCAGAATAGGGTCCGCGCCAGCAGCGGGTCGACCCCGTCGATGAGCCCCAAGGACCAGGGCAACAAGAAGACCACCACCTCGATGACGATGCCGATCGAAGCGAGCCCCCACATCAGCCAGGTCACCAGGCTCATGTAGGTCACGATCGGCGTCACTTCGTCAGGGTGCTCGCGCTTCCAGCGGTTGCGGAGCCGCAGCACTTCATAACCGACCATCAGGCTCGCCACCACCACCAGCGCCAGCCCCAGGTAAAAGGCCCAGTGCCCCGACAGCGGCGGGTAGAAGGTGTAGAGCACGTTCGAGGTGTTGGCGAGCACCGCCAGCGCTGCCATCAGCAGCCCAGCCGTCATGATGAAGTAGGCCGACCAGGACCAGGCCATGTTGGGGCGCAGGTTCAGCTCCCGGGCCGGCAGGTAGAGGAGCAGGCCGCTGATGAAAAAGGTGGTGAACACCAGGGCGTTCAATACCCCATGGATGGTCAGGCCCTGGTAGTAAGACTTCAGGAAGGGGAAGTTCTTATAGAGATCGACCCCCGCGTAATTCAGCGCTTGCAGTGGACCGAGCAGCGCACCTACCAGGAGCGCTACGAGCCCCGTTACCAGAAAAAAGAGCGTCAGGCGCTTCTCCGGGTGGATCGCATATACGTCCTCGACAACAGAAGAGATGCTGCTAACCGCCATGTGGTTTCCTCCGCCAAACGCTTTCCATCGTCACCTCGTTACGACCCTTCGATCGACCGGTACCCACGGTCCGGCTGAGCCGGACCGTGGTCTCACTCCAGAGCGAGTGTCTGCCTGCGTTCATACACATCCTGCGGGCTCAAGCCCGTACCGCGCCGCGCTGTGATCTCCTCAGCCCGGTAGAGTTCTATGCCCCCCGGCAGCACAGCGTCGTTGCCCCAAGCCGTCAGCGCGTAGTTCAGCACGGCCGCGATCTCCTCGTCGCCGAGCTGTTGCCAGGCGGGCATGACACCGCTATAAGAGGTGCCCGCCACGGTGATCGGCCCCTGCAACCCGTAGAGGAGCACATCGATCAGGTACTCGCGGCCACCCTCGGCGCCATAGAGGTCCACCGCGTGTCCCTGGAGCGGCGGAAACGCTCCCACCAACCCCTGCCCCGTGGCCTGGTGGCAGGCGCTGCAATTGGCCGTGTAGACGCTCTCCCCAAGCGCCTCTTCTGCCCCTGCCGCCTGGGTGCTCACCTCTGCCCGTTGGTACTGCGCATACTGAGAGGCCGGCAACACTGTGACCTTGCCGAGCATATTGTGGTGGCCGATCCCACAGTACTCGTTGCACGTCACACGGAACTCGCCAAGCTTGTCGAAAGTAGCGCGAAACGAGGCGATCTCACCCGGGATCAACTCGACGTTGACGCCGGTATTCTGAAGCTGATAGCCGTGCAACACGTCCTTGCTGGCCACGAAAAAGGTGACCTCTGCCCCCTGAGGCAGGACGATCTCTGCCGGGTCGAAGCTAAACGCTTGGGCTACCATCGTCACCTGGAACCGGTTCGGGCCCATGGCCCTCACCCCCGGGTCTTGAAACAGCTCGTGGCTGGTCAGCTCTTCAGGGCTGGCGCGACCGCTGCGCTGGGCGATATGGCCCCCTTCGATCGCCAGCGAGTAGGCGATCAACAAGACAAAGAGGAGAGCCAACAGGCCAGAGAGCGCGAGCCAGCGGCGCTCCCACTTGGCGATGGCCTCATGCCGGTTCTGATCCATACCCTAGCTCCGGATCAGGTAGAGGACGAAAGTCCCCAACCAGACCGCTAGGATGGTCACAGCCAAAAGGGCGGTGATCAAGATGGCACCAGATGGGGCCTTGTCCGTAGCGGGTTCGGGCACTTCGGGGGCGTCCGACGGTCGCTTGTCACTCACGCTCCAACCTCCTAGAGCATCCAATCGCTGCATAGAGCCGTTTCAACCTATGTGGTTTCAGCCTACACGCTACCCACCTTCCACCTCAAGGCAGCAAGAAAAAACACAAGCCCAAGCCTACCTGCGCAGCACCTAGCGCCCTTGTCGGTGCGCATCCCACAAGCCGTGGGAAAAAGTCCGACAGACAGGGCTGCCCGAACGCTCCTTCCTACGATTGCAGTCCAGGGGCTTGTCTGCCACGAAGGCACGATCTATACCTAAGAGTTATGAAACCCACCATGATCCTAGCAGGTGGCAGCGGCTTCATCGGCCGCCACCTGATCGCTGCAGCGCTCCCCCACTACCACGTCATACTGCTTACTCGCCGCATCGACGGCGGCGAGCCCACGGGCGTCCGCCCGCTCACCTGGCAGCCGCGCGCAGCCAGAGAGAAGGACGAAGCCGCCCTCGAGCAGCTCGCCCAAGCACTCGATGGCGCCCATGCCGTGATCAACCTGGCCGGCGCCTCGATCGCCAAAGGGCGGCTCGGCGAAGCCCACCAGCGGAGGGTCACCGAGAGCCGTGTCGACAGCACGACCACCCTGCTCGAGGCCTACCGCCGAGCCGAGAGACCGCCCAAGGCGTGGTTTCAGGCCTCCGCTGTCGGCTACTACGGCGACAGCGGCGACAGCGATCTCTCCGAAGAGTCGGCCCCGGGCACAGACGCTCTGGCCCGCTCCTGCCTGGCCTGGGAAGGGGCCGCCGCCCCGCTGGCCGAGCACACCCGGCTCATCATCGGCCGCATCGGGCTGGTCTTAGCCAAAAACGCCCCCGCTTGGCGGATGTACCTCGCCCCCATCCGCCTCGGGCTCGGCGGACGGCTCGGCAGCGGACGCCAGTGGTACGCCTGGATCGACGCCGGTGATCTCACCCGCGCCATCCTCTACCTACTCGAAAACGAAACCTGCCAAGGCGTCTACAACCTCACGACGCCCGGGCCCGTGCGGCAGCTCGAGCTAAGCCGCAAGGCCGCCACCCGCTTACACCGGCCCGCTCTGCTGCCAGCCCCGGCCTTCGCCCTGCGACTCGCCTTGGGCGGCCTGGCCGACGCGGCGCTGCTGGGCAGCATCAAGGCCCTGCCGCTCCGGCTCGAAGCCGACGGCTTCGCGTTCGAGCACGCTGATATCGATAGCGAGCTGGATAAGTTGCTTGGCTGAGACCGTTGATACCGGGTACTGCACAACTCTCGGCTTAAAAGGGTGATGAGGGATGAGTTATGAGTGATGAGTAGGGCAACGTCAAGCGGGTAATGGGGAATGGGGAATGCGTGGGCCTACTTCGAACGTACATCACTGACCAAGATGTTTTTCTCCAAAGAGCAAAAACGTCAGAGCAGACTAGCTCAGACACGAAGTTTCGCAGCACTCATTACCCATTACTCATTACTCATCACCTGCTAGGATTCATCACCTGCTAGGACTCATCACCTGCTAGGACTCATCACCTGCTAGGACTCATCACCCATTACCCTCTAGGGCAAGGGGTGCGCACGCGCTAGTTCAATCACCTCGTCCTTGATCTCCTCGCTCGGCTCCCCTCTGAGCGCGCGGTCGATCAGCTCGGCCACCTTGGGCATCTCCTCAACCGTAAACTCGCGGGTGGTGATGGCCGAGGTACCGATGCGGATGCCGGAGGTGACAAAGGGCGAGGCCGGATCGAAGGGGATCATGTTCTTGTTGACGGTAATGTGGGCCCTATCGAGCCGGGCCTGGGCCTTCTTGCCGCTCAGCTCCACCGGACGGAGGTCGACTAAGAACAGGTGGTTGTCGGTCCCGCCCGACACGATGCGGTAGCCGCGCCCGGCGAGCGCAGCCGCCAAAGCCTGGGCGTTTTCGATGACCCGGGCGGCATAGTCTTTGAACTCGGGCTGGAGCGCCTCGAAAAACGCCACCGCCTTACCCGCGATCACGTGCTCGAGCGGCCCTCCTTGGGTTCCTGGGAAAATCATCTTGTCGATCTTTTTGCCGAGCTCGAGGTCGTTCGAGAGGATCAACCCGCTGCGCGGCCCGCGCAGCGTCTTGTGAGTTGTGCTGGTCACCACGTGCGCATGCGGCAGGGGGTCGGGGTGGAGCCCCGCCGCCACCAAGCCGGCGATGTGGGCGATGTCGGCCAGCAGGTAGGCGCCGACCTCATCGGCGACGGCGCGGAAGGCCTCGAAGTCTAGAGTTCGGCTATAGGCCGAGGCACCAGCCAGGATCAGCTTCGGTTTGTGGGCCAGCGCCAGCTCCCGCACCTGCTCATAATCGATGCGCTCGTCTTCCTCGCGTACCTGGTAGCCGACCACCCGGTAGGTGATGCCGGAAAAGTTCACCGGAGACCCGTGGGTGAGGTGGCCACCGTGGGCGAGGTCCATGCCGAGCACGGTGTCGCCCGGCTCGAGCAGCGCGAAGTAGCTCGCCAAGTTGGCCGAGGAACCCGAGTGCGGTTGCACGTTGACCCAGGCCGCCCCGAAGAGTTCCTTGGCGCGGTCGATGGCCAATTGCTCGATCTGGTCGATCACCTCGCAGCCGCCGTACCAGCGGCGGCCGGGGTACCCTTCGGCGTACTTGTCGGTGAGGACGCTCCCCACCGCCTCGCGCACGGCCCTCGAGGTAAAGTTCTCCGAGGCGATGAGTTCAAAGCCGTCGCGTTGACGCTCGACTTCCTGGTCGATCAGCGAAAAGATCGCTTCGTCGCGCGGTCTGCTGCCGGTCTTAGAGGCACTTTGCAACATGCCTCGAAGTATAGCAAGTGTGCGCTCGAGCGAGGCTTCGGGTGATAATGGGCCCATGCGAACCAACCAGCTCGGACCCTCAGACCTGCACGTCAGCGAGATCGGCCTCGGCTGCATGTCGCTACGCGGAAGCGACCGCGAGAACGCCGACACCTTGCACCGGGCCGTAGAGCTCGGCGTCAACTTCTTCGACACCGCCGACCTCTATGACCACGGGCAGAACGAAGTCACCCTCGGCAAGGCCCTCAAGGGGCTCCGCGACAAGGTGGTGATCGCCAGCAAGGTAGGCAACCGCTGGCGCGAGGACGGCAGCGGTTGGGATTGGGACCCGAGCAAGGCCTACATCGAGGCCTCGGTGCACCAGAGCTTAAAGCGCCTGGGCACAGACCACTTGGACCTCTACCAGCTCCACGGCGGCACCATCGACGACCCGATCGACGAGACCATCGAGGCCTTTGAAGAGCTCGTTCAAGAGGGCTGGATCCGTTACTACGGCATCTCCTCGATCCGGCCCAACGTAATCCGGGAGTATCTCAAGCGCTCGAACATCGTGAGCGTAATGATGCAGTACTCCCTCTTAGACCGCCGCCCCGAAGAGAGCGCCTTCGAACTGCTCCACCGTCACGGTGTCGGCGTCATTGTGCGCGGACCCGTAGCCAAAGGGCTCTTGGCCGGCAAGCCGCCCAAGGCCTACCTCGAGCACGACCAGGACGAGGTGGCCCACGCCCAGTCGCTGCTGAAAGCATGTGACAAGCCGAACCGCAGCTCGGCTCAGAGCGCGCTCCTTTTTGCGTTGGCCCAGCCGGCGGTGGCGACACTGGTCCCCGGCGCCAGCAGCCTGGCCCAACTCGAGGAGAACGCCGCGGCGGCGAACGCCCCGGCGCTGAGCGAAGCCGAACTCGAGCGGCTCAGAGAGGGCGTTACGGCGCATATCTATCGGCAGCACCGGTAGTTCTTGAGCCCATCAACGCTGACGGTATCGTCTGAAGGTGATGGGTGTTGCGAACTTTGCGGTTGGACCCGTCTACAGCAACGGTTGCGCCTGGAAAACAGGTGATGGGTGATGGGTGATGAGTAATGGGTGTTGCGAACTTCGCGGTTGGACCCGTCTACAGCAACGGTTGCGCCTGGAAAACAGGTGATGGGTGATGGGTGATGAGTAATGGGTGTTGCGAACTTCGCGGTTGGACCCGTCTACAGCAACGGTTGTACCTGGAAGACAGGTGATGGGTGATGGGTGATGAGTAATGGGTGTTGCGAACTTCGCGGTTGGACCCGTCTACAGCAACGGTTGCGCCTGGAAAACAGGTGATGGGTGATGGGTGATGAGTAATGGGT
>CP070651.1:1834594-1912177 GCA_020354625.1 Trueperaceae bacterium | reverse complement strand
TAGGGGGCGGCGCTCGATCACCCGATAACGGGCCAGATCTTCAGCCGTCACCATGCCTCCAGCCTGACGCATATCCTCTGCAATCCGCTCGGCGGTCTCCCCCTCGTACAACGCTCTGTCGCCCTCCTGGGGAAGGGTTTCCATGAACGCCGCCAGTTCATGGTTGACGAATACATCTCCCCTTCGTAGATCGAAACCGCCGGGTTTGAAGAGCGATCTCGCCTGCTCGGTGAGCGCCAGAATCGGCCTGAGAAGATCGAGCGTATAGGCGATAAAAGGATTGAGCGTGACGCCTTGACGGGCCCAGGTGATCGCCGGCGCCAAAACCTCCGCGAGCGGCAAGCGGCCGAGACGTCGATGCACATGTAGATACCCACGGAGACAGCCGGGCACAGCCACCGAAGCGCGCCCTACATGAAACACCTGTTCGGCTCCAAGAAATCTGACGTTGACCGGCAAGAAGTGGGGTTCGAGTTCATCGGGATCGAGGCCACGCCCAGGCGTATCCACGAAAAAATCGAAGAGGGTCTTTTGGCCTGAGGCGGTGCGCGCCAGGAGAAAGCCTCCACCACCCAGACTGGTCAAGGTCGGTTCGGCTACAGCAGCCACAAAACCGGCGGCGACTGCTGCATCGAACGCGTTACCACCCGCTCTGAGCATGTCAGCGGCTACTTGGGTGACCAGCGGATGACCGCTAGCCACCACGCCTGTAACGTCTTGGGAACGGGTACGAGCCGGGGCCACGCACAATTATACGTCGCCACCCTCCTGGATTTAGAACCTCACCATTCCATCACCAGGGCCAGAACAGGCGATCTGTGAACTTCATCACGTTCTTGTGGTGCAACGACCACTGACAAAATGGCTCGGAGTGACCAAAGATGGTGATGTACGGTTCACGTCTCACTCTTTTCGTCAAGCACCAATGGAGTAACCCTATGACATCCCCCCCATCCCAAAACCGCGTTCAACGACCTGCCAGGAGCTGGGGGCTGATCCCCCTGATCCTGGCAACGCTCACACTGTTGGCAGCCTGTGGTGGCAGCGGTACCGTCAGCTTGCCCACCGGTACCCTGGTCCTGATCGTGGTTTCAGAAGCCGGCCTGCCGATCGAAGGTGCCCAGGTCCAACTGTTCCAAGGCTCGACAGGAGAGGTTCAGCAAGTTCTTACGACCCCAGAAAACGGTAAGGTTGTCATGAGCCTCGCACCGAGCAGCTACCAACTCAAAATCGCAGCCCAGAGCTTCTTCCCCTCGCCTCCGACCAACATCGAGCCTGTGCCGGTCGTCGTGTCAGTGGATCAGACCCAATCCCTGACGGTCACCCTCTTTGCAGATCCACAGGCCGCAACCTCAGGCACGATCTCCGGCGTGGTCCGGACTACGGATGGATCGGGCCTCTCAGGGGTTCTGGTGACCGCCGGTAATGACAACGGTTGGCAGGCTACCAGCAGCGATCAGAACGGTCGGTTCAAGCTTTTTAACGTACCTTCCGGTCAGATCGCCCTACAAGGTTGGAAGAGCGGCTATAACGTGGCTCCAGAAACGCTCTCGGTCAACGCCAACCAGACCACCACAAACACGCTGACAGCGACTGCCGACGCCGATGGCCGAATCAGCGGCAAGGTCAGCTTCGCCTCGATTGAGGGCACTATCGTCGACATCACGCTTCTGCACCCGGAAACAAACGAGGTGATCCCTGGGCTGAGAACGGAACTGCAAGCAGGTAGTTTCGATTATCAGATCGAAAACGTCCCGAACGGCACCTACCAGATCATCGCCTCTTTGGATAACGACGATTACGTACTCGATCCTGACGAATCGGTACAGCAGGGTATCCCCATGGTAACCGTCGAGGGTAACGACCTGGTCGCGGATTTCAAGGTGACCGGCGCCATCAAACTCGACAATCCGACTGCAGGCCAGGACAACCTGGTACCTGAGATAACCACCACCCCGACGTTCGTCTGGAGCAAACGCTCGAGCTATGCAAACGCCAGTACCTTTGCCATCGAAGTCGTCGACCAAACCGGATCGGTGATCTGGGGCGGCTTCGGCACGAACGGCGAGATCATGGTTCCGGTAGTTAACACTGGTGGTGAGAGTTGGTCGATCGATTTCGATGCCGATGGGAGCGCTCAAAGTGCGCTTCAAATCGGTCGCTACTACCAGGTCCGGATCTACGCCGCCAAAGACGACAAGAACGATCCCAGAGGTTACAAGCTGGTGTCGGCAACCGAAACGCTCGACGGGCTTTTCAAGGTTGTCCAACCCTAACGCGTATCCAACACCGTACGGGTGCCCCCGAGCGACTTGCTCATAGGGGCACCCGGTTTGATCGCAACAAAACCCTAGCTAGGCACATCCAAGTACTGTTTGCAGGAATGGACCGCGGGCGGCCGCGGGACGCAAGCTCGGCGCTCCGCTGACCCAACCTCGCTTCTGTAGCCTTACGTTTGAGGTGATACCTCAAACTTATTGGAGATCCTTAGCTAGCCGCTGCCGACAGCGCAGCGCAGACCCCAATCGTAGGGTTGGAACTCGACCTTGGGAGAAGCCTGCTCCAACCAAGCGACGGTATCCTCATCCAACCATTTTTGGACGGCTTTCAGCAGGTCTCGCTTCCCTGCTGGAAACCAGCTCGGCATCCGCTGGGAACGCACGAAATCGCCACTGAACCACAGGAAGATACGAGACAGCCACACCAGGTTCGCCGCCACGTCGAGTTCGATACCACCGAGTGTAAAGAAGCGGCGCATCTGCTCCTCGAGCTGCTCATCGAGACCGTCACCGGTATAGGGTATCGGCTGGAGCTTGGGGCAGGAGACCGAACCGCAGTTGAGCGCCCCATGTATCCGGGGTTCTTTGAACCGCCGCACCTTGCCGTGTTCGATGTCGTGAAGCGACAACGTCTCGCCGGCGACCTGGATAAAGCGACGCGAAAACTCTTGCGGAATACGCAACACCGTCGGTTCCCCACGGTGCCAGGCATCGAGCGCCAAATCGAGGGCCCCGGCGTTGTAGAGGTTGAGCCAGTAGGCCAAGGACTCGTCCCTCGAAAGCGTATCGGGATCTATCTGTGACAATTCAGCGAAGTAGTCTTTCAGTGCGCCCCTCTGCTCTGCAAGCGCGGGAATCCCACCTCGTTGCAATGCGGATAGTGCGGTCGCATAGTGACCGTGATCGACCACTCCCTGGCCGCTAGGATCAGGATTCCGTACCCGCATCGCCCAGAGCATAGCGAGGCCGACCGTGAAGGCATTCGGCTTATCAGGGACAGAGGGCGTTCTCTTGAATTGAGAGGAGAGGATGTCCATGCTGACTCTATGATGCAACTTATTGAATATGGACCACTGTCAATTGAAGAACCTGACAAACCGTCCTCGGAGAGATCATCTACCCCCCTCTGAAATCGACCGCCAGATACGATGTTTCAAAATCATACCGAGAACGAAAGCCGGTATCGACCCCTTGCGTACACGCGTAAGCTGATAAGCTTAGGCGTGCGCCTCGCGGTCTGAAAATGTAATCTCTCTCTATCAGGGCAGCTATACGGCAGTTCCTGAGCGGGGCTTCTGGGAAATGAGAGGTAAGGGTGGCAACGCTTCATCTGCTAGGAACCGGTTCAGGACATCCAGATCCTCAACGTACCACAACCATGCTGGCTGTTGAAAATCGGGAGTCGGTCCTGGTGATCGATTGTGGTGGCGATGTAGTGCATCGGCTCCTCGCCTGCGGTGTCGATCTCGATAAGATCACAGGGCTCATCGTGACACATGAGCATCCCGACCACGTGGCCGGGTTTCCGCTCATGATGGAGAGGCTCTGGTTGGGTGGTCGGCGAGACCATTTAGATGTATACGGCATCGCCCCGGCTCTATCGCAAGCACGGCGTATTCACGACGCCTTCGATACGTCCAGCTGGCCGCAGTACCCTGGTATCAACTGGCACGAGGTTCCGCTTGCCGAGGACAGCCTGGTCCTCGAAGATTCTGCGTGGGAAGTCCGCGCCTCACCGGGCAAACACACCGTGCCGATCACGGCTCTCCGCTTCGAGGACAGATACGGTGGCGGTGTGTTGGCCTATTCGTGCGACACGAGCTACTCCGAAGCCGTGGTCAGGTTGGCTAGCGAGGCAGACATTCTGGTTCACGAGGCGACGGGCCAGGGCCCAGGCCACTCCAGCGCCGACGATGCGACCAAGGTGGCGATCGAGTCCGGAGCAAAGCGTCTCGTCCTCGTACACCTGCCGCCAGAACCCTATCTCGAAGGTGAAGAGATACCGAAGTTGCAAGAAACTTTTTCAGAAATCGAAAAGGGTGTGGAGCGAGGCCGTTACAGCTTTTAAAGCAGGTATCATCCGGTCATAGACAAAGTCAGTGGGTGAAAACCTGTCCTGTAACCTGTTTCTTGGATGATACCTGCTTACATAATTATGGCAACCGCTTTACGCTTTAAACTGGATTTCATATCGTAGGGCTACTACCGCAGGATTATAAGTCGACGATCACGCCTCTATCCAACACTTGCCCAGCCGGATGATATAAGGCTTCGACATAATCACGGTAATGAGCCAAAACCTCCTCACGCCTAACGCTGAGTTTGGGCGTGAGCGTACCGTTCTCGATGCTGAGCTCTTCAAAAATCAGGGCAACCTTTTTAACCGTCGACCAGGGAGGAAAACCGTGGTTGGCTTCGGCGGCCGCCCGCTTCACACTCTGTTGCAGCACGATCTGATGCGAGGCATCAGGCATGGCACCCGTCTCCGATGAGGGCACACTCCCCTCTTCTGCGTTGATAAACAAGAGGGCTGCACAGTACTTCTCATCCTCACCGATCACCACAGCGGCATCGACCAGCGCATGGGCTTCGAGCCGTTCCTCCAGAGGTTGTGGCATGACGTATTTCCCGGTGGAGAGTTTGAACAGGTTCTTGAGGCGACCGGTGATCTGCAAAAAACCGTCGGGCGTAACCTTGCCGAGGTCACCGGTATGAAACCAGCCGTCTGTGTCCAACACCTCATCGGTCAATCCAGGCTGCTTATAGTACCCCTTCATGATGTTCGGACCGCGAGCGAGAATCTCACCTTCACCGCCGATCATCACCTCGACGCCGGCCAAGGGCGGCCCAACCGTACCCGCTCTATTGTTCTCAGCGCGGTTAAAGGCGATCACAGGACTGGTTTCGGTTAGACCGTATCCCTGTAAGAGTTCGATGCCGGCAGCCGCAAACACGTTGACCAGTTCCGGACGGATCGCAGCCCCACCGACGATAATGGTTCGTATACGCCCTCCCAAGGCCTCACGCCACTTGGAAAAGACCAGTCGGTCGGCAATACTGCGCTGCAGCTCGTAAAGACCCGTCGTTTCAGCCCCGACTTCGAACTGTCTCGCCAGTCCCAAAGACCAGTTGAACAGGGGCTTTTTGAGCCCTGTCAGCGCCTGGCCGGCAGCGAGAATTCGTTCGAAGGCCTTCTCGATCACTCGAGGCACTGCGGCGAAAAAGGTCGGATGGACCTCCTGCATGTGGTCGCGCAAAGAGGTGGGATCGCTAAAGTAGACGGTGGTCCCATACCACATATATGCGTACTGTAAGGTGCGTGCAAAAATATGCGTGAGCGGTAAGAAAGACAGCGCCGTCTCACCCTCCCCTCGGTGGAAACTCGGCAGACCTGTCATCGCGGCGATCACGTTGGAAGAGATGTTCTCATGCGTCAGCATGACCCCTTTGGGGAGGCCGGTGGTACCCGAAGTGTAGATGATCGTCGCCACATCATCGACGTCGATCATCCCGTCGTACTCATCGATGCGACCGGGATGATCCTCTCTAATTGCGCTTCCCTCGAGCTCGAGCCGGCTAAAGGTAGTCACTTCGATTCCCGCCAACGAGCTAGGCACGTGGTCATCCGCTTCAAAGACGACGAGTAAGGATAACGATGGGATCCGCTGCGGGAGATCTCCCAGCGCTTCGAGAAGCGCTCGGTCGGACACGACAAGGACTCTGGCTTCTGACTCGTTCAGGACGTACTCGATCGCGGTATGGGTATGGGTGAGGTAGATGGGTACGTCGACCAGTCCGGCCATAAGACAAGCCATGTCGGTCAGGCAGAAAGAGGTGTCGCTGTGGGTAAAGAGTGCAACGCGATCGCCACGGTCCAACCCTCTGCCTCGCAACCCGAGCGCCAAGTCTTCAGACCGACGCAGAAAGTCGCGTGTAGAGAGCGGAGACCAGCCCGAGGAGCCGTGCTGATTGAAAGCCCTCGGATTGGGGTTCTCCTCAGCCGCTTCGCGAAGAAGCGAGGGGAGCGTCCGCCCCAGCACCACCTCACCCGAACCCACAGGAGCCTGGTAGATCGGAGAGACATCAGGCCGGTCCTCTTTTCGGTGTGTGAGGTTCCTTGTCATCGTGTCGACCATGACAGAACATCCTTTTTCGCGAGTGCCTCTTAGCCCTAAGGAAGTAGATTCAAACAACCTACGGCCACTCTAGCGAGATACGGGGTGTTTCCCTTTTAAGATACGCCAAATATCTTCTCATCGCCGTGACGACCGACACGCATGGAAGAAACTACAGTACGCGTCGACAAACATCTTTAGCAGCACACCTTTGCTACCGAGAACCCCACACCACGCTTCACACTACGGCTGAACGTCATTCCCTCAACGCTGATTCCAAAAGGGTGTGTCCCCGCCACCGATCGGGGTAACCGATCCATCGAGCGACACAATCACAACCTGTGAACGCCTCTCATTGTCGAGCATGGGGAGTACCAATGCGTCGCTTTCGGGTGACCAAATACGGTGAGAGAGCGCATACTGGTCGAAAAAGGGCAGAAATTGTCGCACGAATATGGGCGTAGGTGCGAAGGTGGTAAGCGAGCGCCTTTCGCGCGTGGCGACCTCGACGATGGAAAGCTCGAACAACAGAGGGACTTGCTGAGCTTGCAGCTGACTAATATGGTCTATATGGCCCAGCGAAGCGATATCGCCTCCTCCACTACCTACAGGCGTGAGATAGGCGATAAAGCGTTCATCTGGAGACCAAAAAAACGCCAGGGCCAATTCGTTGACCAGGGGTTCTAGCAACCCCGTCTCGGCGTCGATTAGATCGATGGAGCCGAAGAAACGAGGAACCTCGCGATCGGGGCTCATGATGGCCAAGAGCTCCTCAGTCGGGCTCCAAGCCATGGCCACAATCCCCTGATGGAGCAGTCTTCTGTTGATGACTTCGTCCACCTCGATCTCGGGGTTGGACTGCAATATCACCTGCCCCTGTCCGTCAACTCTCACGCTACCGTAAGCGATGTATCGGCCACTCGCCGAGATCGCGGGCGACTGGAAAAATCCCGGAGAGGCTAGGTTCTCCATCAAGCTGTCGCTCGCTACGTCGCTGAAGCCGAGCCGTGAACCTACGCCACTAAACCCTGTATGAAGGAGCAGTCGGCTGCTATCGGCCGACCATTGCCAATAGAAGGGCTGCCCGGTGGCAAGCACCCGGTCAGTCCTACTCCCAATTCCTACCAGGTGCAAGGCTATGCCATCCGATGGGTGGTTCGCCAAGAAACTGACCGTCTGGCTATCGGGTGACCAGTAGAGGTAGAAAGGGGGCTGGGAACCGCTCCGGTAGAGCTCGACGGGCAGATCTTCTTCCGCGTCGAATGTCACCAACTGGACCGTTCCACCCTGCACATCGCTGGCGATTGCCGCCAGGCTCATGCCGTCGGGGGACCAGGCGGGGAACTGAAAACGTTGTTGGCCGCTAGTGAGAACCCGCAAGTTGCCACCGTCATCATCGATAACAGCCAGCTGCCCTTGTGGTGTTATAAACGCGATTCTTTGACTCGTATCAGACTGTGCCAGCGCCGACCCAAAGAGCAGCGAGCAGGTGAGCAGAATAGCAGCGACCCGTTTCATAAATAAGGAGTGTAGCAGTAGGTTAGATTTGCATTATGAATCAGGCACGGTTTTACGCGAAGGGCGTGGAGGATTTCGAGAGGGACGAGGTACGCTAGGCTCCCTGGGAACGGCGCCTCTCCACTCTAGAAGCCTTTTCCGCAAACTCCTGTGCGAAGATCTTGATGTCGGCCATGAGATCGCGATTGTTAGTGGCGTTTTTATAGGTATCGGCCATGGTGAGTAGCGTCTGGAAGAAAAAATCGTTCATATCTTCGACCGTCATGTCTTTCGTCCAGAGATCGATGCGCAGGGCGTTTCGCTTCTCAGCATCCCAAAGCGCCAAGAGCATAGCCTTGGCCTGCTGCATACCCGGCTCGAGTGCATCATCGGCTTCCCAACTGATACCATCGACCCCTTCGTTATCAGTGTGAACAGATAACCTGATTTCGGATGTGTTCCTACCCATAGGGCATTGTAACGCTCAGGCAACTGTTTACTCGACTCTTGAGTTGCTTCGACACAACACCCAACGTAAGGCACTTCGCTTCTTAGAGCCAATGCTTCGTCTTACACTTGCTTCGATAGCATAGGGGGATCTGCCGAGCCCAACGCAGTCCTTTTCGTCACATGTCTAGCCAGGACGTAACTGAAGGAGGTTTGATGAGCGAACTCGATCTGGTGCAGTTAGCAGAGAATCCCGATCCACGCGCACCCTGTCTACTACTGCTCGATACGTCTGCCTCGATGTCGGGAGACCCGATCCGCGCGCTGAATGAAGGGCTAAACCTCTTCTATCAAGATGTCATGCGCGACGACCTCGCCAAACGCCGTGTAGAGCTCGCCATCATCACCTTCGGCCGTGGTGGCGTCGACAGGGTGCAAGATTTTGTCACGGTCGAAACCTGGGACCCTCCTCGGTTGCGTGCTGGAGGATCGACCCCTCTCGGAGAAGCGCTCGAGTCCGGGCTGGAGCTCCTACACCTCCGAAAAGAGATATACAAACGTGCCGGCTTACAGTACTACCGGCCGTGGCTATTTCTCATTACCGATGGTGAACCGACCGACAAGTGGGAACAAGCAGCCAAGCGAGCCCAAGAAGCGGACGAAGGTAGAGGTCTGCTCTTTTTCACAGTAGGGGTCGAGCGAGCCAACATGACGAAGCTCGCTCAGATCGCCCCACCCGAGCGCCCTCCACTCAAACTGAAAGGACTACAGTTCGCCGAGCTTTTTCTGTGGCTATCCCAGAGTCAGCAGCGCGTGTCGCACTCACGGGTCGGTGATCAGTTGGCCCTGCCACCTATCGGCTGGTCCGATGTCAGCACCTGAACGAAACCGTATCCCGCGTCTACCTTGATGCGATTGGACCCGGATTGAACATGGACGAGGCAATGCAAGAGACAACCGCGGCTCGAGCAGACTCCCCATTCCCCCTCTCCTGGCACGTGATCGCCGGTTCAGACATCGGTGTCGCCCATCAACGCCGAGGAGGCATCAATGAAGACGCCCATCTCAGTGCCTCCCTGTGTGACCGGACACTCCTTCTCACAGCCGCAGATGGAGCGGGCTTCGCACGCTTTGCAGCTCAAGCCTCGCAGAAGGCGGTCGAATGCACCATCGAACTGCTCAGCAAGTTTGGGTCTCCACCCGACGCCGAGTCTTGGCCCACATTGCTTCACGAAGTCGTAGCTTCCGTGCGCTCAAGTCTGCTCGAAGCGACCGTGGCTGCCACCAAGAACGCACCCACCCAGACCGTGAGGAAACACGACTTCGCCACTACCCTGCTCATCGCGGTAGCAACCCCTCATTGGCTGGCGGCCCTGCAGATCGGTGATGGTGCCATTGTGGTAAGGCTCAAAGACGGGGAGCTCTTGCGAGCCACAGAGGCATTTCGGGGTGAGCATGCGGGGGAAACGGTATTCGTCACCAGCGATACCTACCGGGATCACGTCAGCACCAACATCATCCCCACCGACCGAGTCGGCGGCATTGCGTTGCTGACCGATGGCCTAGAACCGGTCGCCACGGTGGGTGCCGAACGGGAACCCTACGCACCCTTTTTCAACCCACTGTTCGATTTTACGGCCAGCAATAAGGACCCCTACAAGAAATCCCTTGAACTCAGGTCCTTTCTAGCAACCGACCGCATCAACGCGAGAACCCACGACGACAAAACGTTGTTGCTGGCGGTTCCAGCATGATCAGCGCCTCCGTACCCCTGCTGTTCGATTCCGATGGCAAAACGCTACACCCCGGTAAAGAGTTGGGGCGCGGAGGCGAAGCAGTCGTATACACAGTATCCGGTTCGGATCACCACGCCATCAAGCTCTATCACCACATCGACGATACTCGAATCGACAAACTAAAAGTCATGATCAGCCACATCCCCGAGGACCCCGCGCGGGCGGCTGGGCACGTAGCCATCGCCTGGCCAGAAACACTTATTCAAAACAGCGATAACGAAGTAGTCGGTTTCTCGATGCCGAGATTCGACACGAAACAGGCGCTACCGCTCCATCAGCTGTATCACCCTGGAACACGCCGCCAGAGGGCTCGTGGTATGAGTTGGCGCTACCTAGTCAGGATCGCACGAAATCTTAGCGCGATCGCCTCGGCCTTGCACGGTAAAGGTTATGTAATCGGCGACCTGAATGAAAGCAACATCCTTGTGACGCCCCGGGCTCTTGTTACACTAATCGACTTGGATTCCATCCAGGTGCGCTCCGGCACCAGGGTTTACCGCTGTGGCGTCGGCAAGGCCGAGTACACCCCTCCGGAGCTGCAGAACAGAAGTTTTCACGAGGTCATCAGGGCGCCACGTCACGACCGTTACGGTCTGGCTGTTCTGCTCTTCCTGTTATTGATGGAAGGCGTACACCCCTTTACCGGCGTCTATCGCGGTGAAGGTGAACCTCCTACGCTAGAAGCGAACATCGCCGCCAGGAAGAGTCCCTACTTCGGAAACCGCCTCCTCAACCCTGTTCCCACCGCACCTCCGTTGACCCTTCTACCAAAAAGTATCCGAAGGTTGATGCGGCGTGCACTGACTGGGCCCGCTTGGCACAGGCCTTCAGCACATGCCTGGCAACAGGCCCTCGAGCAGTTCGAGGGGCGTCTCATCCGATGTGAGCTCGTGACGACACACGTTTACGGAGATCACTTACGCGACTGTCCTTGGTGCGCTCGCAAGGCTTCATTGGGGGTAGACGCCTATCCTTCCGATGCCGACCTAGACAGGTCTTCTTCATCACGTTCCCCCACACAGGTGCAGCGCCCCTTACCGAGCGCACCGCCCCCACTGGCAACTTTCAAGGGATCCTTCGGACGGCTCTTTTTCCATCTCCCTCTGATCACCTTGTTGATCGGCACGACTTTTCTGGGCATCAGCTACCTGCTCAGCAGACAGTTAGGGAGCGACGCGGGCAGCTGGGTCGTTGCCCGGCCGGCGAGCCTGGCGATCAAGGTCTTCGGCCTATTCGCCCCCACAACCTTGGGACTGATTTGGCTCTTTCGCTGCAGCAAATCATCACCCGGCTTTTTCTCAAGTGTCGTGTGGGCAGAACGTCTGGTGAGGGCCTTGCTGGCCGCCTCCGGCCTGGCTCTTGCGATGAGCGCCTTGATCGGCAGGCTCACGGGGAGCGGATCGGTCTTCAGCGGTGACTGGCTCTATTTACCGAGTTTTTGGATCGTATCCTTTGTACTCTTCTTACGCACCTTGCGGCCCAGCGACTAAGCAACCGATTCTACCGGCCCGCCGGCGTCTTGGGGTATGGTGAAGGGTATCGTGAAGGAGAATTTCGCATGATTTCATCCACGTGTATGGCCAGAGGCCGTGCGGAGATCATCGTTCCCACACCTCGATTCGCCTTGCTCGAGCAGTACCGCGGTGATCGACTCTGAAAGGGCTCATTTTGGCCGCCGGGTTGGGTACCCGTCTGCGTCCCATCACCAGCTTGCGACCGAAACCCACCCTCTCGGTTGCCAATAGACCCCTTATCTATTTCGCGGTGGATAATCTGGTCGAGGCCGGTATAACCGAGATCGGTGTGGTGGTGAGTTATGTTACCGCCGACTATCTCAAGGACATTCTGTCCAACTATCCAGGCGTTACCTTCGAGTACATCTTACAGGCTCCCCCTCTCGGACTGGCCCACGCCGTTCAGGTCTCACGCGAGTTTTTGGCAGATGACCCCTTTGTCATGTATTTGAGCGACAACATCTTCGAAAACGGTATCTCCTCTTTCGTAGACGCCTTTGAACCCGAAAAAGGCATCAATGCGGTACTCGCCTTGGTGCCCGTTGAGGATCCTAGAGCACTCGGCGTGGCAGTGGTGGAAGATGGTCGCATCGGTTGCCTGGTCGAAAAACCCGAGGTTCCACCCAGTAATTTGGCCGTCGCCGGCGTTTACGTATTCGATCCCTCCATACATCAAATGATCGAAGGGCTCGAACCGGGAGCCAAAGGCGAGTACCAGATCACTGACGCCATTCAGCGCCTGATCGAGCACGGCTATCATGTGGCGCCGGTTCAGGTCACGGGATGGTGGAAAGATACGGGGAAGCCCGAAGACATCCTAGACGCCAACCGCCTTCAACTACTCAAGCTACGCAGAAGTATTAGCGGAAAGACCGAGCATACAGAATTGGTCGGCGAGGTCGTTATCGAACGAGGGGCCACCGTTCGAAATACGACCATCTTCGGACCGGCCTTGATCGGTGAGGGCGCAACGGTGGAAAATGCCTACATCGGCCCCTTTACTACTATCGGGAATAAGGTGACGGTTCGGAACGCCGAACTCGAGTATTCGGTGGTGGGTGCAAGTTCTTCGATCGAGGGGATCAGATCACGGATCCAAGGGAGTTTGATCGGCGAAGAGGTACTCATCAAAGGACACGGTGGTCGACCGAGCGCTCATCAGCTCACCATCGGGGATAAAAGCGTGATTATGCTACAGGAAACATAAGGTGTCGTGATCTGTAATCCTGCCGATCAATCGGGTTTCCGATGAGCGTTCCTTTCGTTGGCCCGTTATTTGTTTGACCCGGCCGCACCAGGCCAAACCAAAGATCATATGAAACATCGTCTGTTCGTTGCCGAACAGACGATGTATTCCCAACGCCCGTGAAGGGAGAGTCGTATCTTGCTACGCACCGACCAGAACCGGCGTCACCGCATCGGCATCTTCCTCGCCGGTACGGATCCGGTAGACCTTTTCAACCGGCATGACGAATACTTTCCCGTCTCCAACTTCCCCGGTACGCGCGGCTTTGAGGATGGTGCCCACAGCCCGCTCCACAAAGGGTTCTGTTAGCCCGATATCCAGACGGATCTTTTCGGTGAGCTCCATCTTTACCGTCAGACCCCGGTAGGTTTCGACCTTTTCGGTCTCGCCGCCATGTCCCTGAACACGGGTAACCGTTACCCCATGAATTTCGTTTTCAAATAGCGCTGCCAGGACATCGTTCAGTTTTTCCTTACGTATGACTGCAGAGATGAGTTTCATACACCGCTCCTCACCGTACCGTTGATCACTTGCTCGGCTTTGACCGAAGTGCTGACGGGAATAAGAAGGGCTCCTTCGCCATCGCTGTACGCCTCTTCACCGTGCATGGGAACGTCGAGCCCTTGCGCTTCAGCTCTATCTTCAGCACGGAGTGGCGTAAAGAGGCCTACCAACTGGACAATGAGGTACGATCCAACACCGCTGTAGAGGATGGCGATGGCTACCGCTACGAATTGAGTGAGAACTTGGCCAACGCTTCCGTTTACATCGCCACCCCACGCAGTACTCACAAAAAGACCCGTCAAGAGGGCGCCTGTGATTCCACCGACACCGTGGGCACCGAAGACGTCGAGAGAGTCGTCCAAACCGCTCGAAGCGCGCCACGTGATGATGAAGTAGGATGGGAAAGTAGCGATCACCCCAATGAGGATAGCCGATAGTGGTGAAACGACTCCAGCAGCAGGGGTGATCGCGACCAAACCGACCACAACTGCCGTCGCCAACCCCACCGCGGTCACCTTACCGGTGCGCAGGAGATCGATGATGGCCCAAACGACGATGGTCGCAGCCGGAGCCAGGAGCGTGTTGGTCATGGCCAAGGCAGCCAGGCTGTCGGCCGCATAAGCACTTCCACCGTTGAAACCGAACCATCCAAACCAGAGGATTCCAGCCCCGAGCAGCGTGAAAGGGACTTGGTGGGGGAGCATGGCTCGGTTGCCAAAATCCTTCCGGTTACCGATCACCAAAGTCAGTACCAGGGCAGCGATGCCCGCGTTGATGTGTACAACCGTGCCACCCGCAAAATCGATGGCGCTGTTACCTAGCAGGTTGTCGAAAAATCCCCCGCCCCAGACCCATTTGGCCATGGGTGCGTAGATCACCACACTCCAGATCGTGATAAAGAGCATGTAGGCCCCAAAGCGCATCCGCTCTACGATCGCGCCGGAAATGAGTGCAGCGGTGATGATGGCAAACGCCCCCTGAAAGGCGAAATCGAGCACGGTGGGTACGCCCTCACCGTCGAGCCCCACATTGTTCAGCAGAAAGTAACCGAGGCCGCCAATAAAACGTCCACCTTCGGCATAGGCCAAGCTATAACCGATCACCGCCCAGGTGATACCCACGATCCCGAGCGATACAAAGCTCATCATCATGGTGTTGAGGGCATTCTTGCGGCGAACCAGGCCCCCATAGAAAAAGGCCAGGCCGATCACCATGAAAAAGACGAAAGCAGTGGACACCAAAAGCCAAGAGATAGCAGCCGGATCGAGCGTTTCCTGTGCAAAGCCGTGCCCCAGAATTGCGAGTCCTAAAGGAGCGAGCACTTTTTTCATGTTCTATCCTCCCGTGTCGTGACCCATGTACCACGACATCGAGCTTGTAAAGTAGCATAGGAGATTTCGTATTGTCAAATAAAAAAGGATCGCCTTACCAAATTACCAACTACACAATCGCTATTTCTTATCATATATCTGCTTTATGTCAATCAATTTGTCTACAAGTTTTCAATTATTGAGTGACAGTATCGAATTGACAAAGACTTTTAGAAAGAGCAATTGTGGGAACGGTTTTACAGTCCACTCTCACCTCACCCTCGGACGTGAAGGGCGGTCTACATTTGTAGAGGCCGCGCACCACCCCGACGGCACGAACAAAGGTGGGTGGCCTTACACCAAACTGTAGAGAACCCCTTCGCGCGCAGGTATATCGAGCCCGGTGAGATGACGCCCCTTTAGCTCGAGGTGCAGAGGTCCACGTACGCTCTGGTAGAAACCTTCCGGGATCACGTCCGAATCGAGATTGATGGCCAGCTTTCGCTGCTTACTCGAGGTGTTGATCACCACCAAGAACGTGGTCTGCCCATCTTTTCGTGCGTAGATGAGCAGGCTCCCTCTGGCAAAGACCGTCTTGAAAAGACCACGGCGAAGCGCTCGGTTTTCTTGGCGCAGACGGATGAGATCTTTGAGATATGTGTACAAGTCGAGGTTCCACACCTCCCGATGCGACCACGGCATCCCTTGCCTGCAGTAAGGGTCGTTATTACCGCTCAAGCCGATCTCATCTCCGTAATAGATGCAGGGCGCTCCGGGTAAGGTCATCTGCAGCAAAAACGCCATGCGCACGGCAGCCTCGTCACCGTTGAGAACGGTATGAACCCGGGGGGTATCGTGGCTACCGAGCAAGTTGAGCTGCACTCCTTCAACCTCCGGGCGATACCTTAACCGTATCGCTTCCACCTCGGCAGCGAACGCCTTGGCACTGAGCCTCGGGACGTGTCGGTAACCACAACGTTTGATCTGCTCCTCATTCAAACTCTTTGCCACAAACCCGAAGACGGCACGGGTCAGAGGGTAGTTCATCACAGCATCGAACTGATCCCCTCTCAACCACCTTTGGGCATCATCCCAAATCTCACCAACGAGATAGCAGTCGGGGTCGACATTCCGGCAACGGCGCCTGAACTCCCTCCAGAAATCGTCGTCATCGATTTCACCGGGCACATCCAAGCGCCAACCATCGATTCCAAACTCGAGCCACTTGGTGCCCACCCGCCATAAGAACTCGCGCACCATCTCCGTGTCCGTGTTGAACTTTGGCAAGGCCGGGAGATTCCACCAGGCGGCGTAGCCGAGTTCCCCTTGTCCGTAGGCATTCAATGGAAATTTTTGAATGTGAAACCAGTCGAGATAGGGACTCTTCTGACCGTTTTCAAGGATATCGCTGAACTGAAAGAAACCCCGGCTGGCATGATTGAATACCCCGTCTAGAACCACTTTCATCCCTCGAGCACGTGCCTCCTTCAGAAGCTCCGCCAGAGCCAGATTCCCACCCAACATCGGATCGACTCGATCGTAGTCGTGGGTGTGGTAACGGTGGTTCGACGCCGACTGAAAGATGGGGTTGAAGTACAGTGCGTTAACCCCAAGATCCTCCAGATAATCGAGTTTCTCGACGACACCCAGAAGATCGCCCCCTTTGTAGCCGTGTGTGGTCGGAAGACTATCCCAAGGCTCGACATTCCCCGGTCTTTCTACACGTTCGCTTTTGGCAAACCGATCGGGGAAGATCTGGTAGAAAACAGCGTCTCTCACCCAATCCGGGGTGTGCATCTCCATCGAAGTCATGACCGCCATTGTAGCTCGCACACGGGAGTGACTTTAAGGTATGGTCAGCACAGCAGGGTTCGAACCGCTATACCTTGGGTAAGGAGCTGCACCGTGCCGAAAATTCTCGTCGTCGAAGACGATCCCGCCAGCCTCGAGTTTTTACGCAAGTACCTCCAAATAGAACCGCACCCCCCATCGGCACATTTCCGCAGGGATCGTATCCGATGCGCCAGGTGCAACTCCAACCCGGTGATATGCTCTGCCTTTACTCCGATGGCCTCAGCGAGGCACAACGAACAGGCACAGACGGAAAGCGAGAACTGTTCGGGATGAAACGCATGAAATCCATCTTGACCCAACAGCATCATGCCGAAGCCGCTGTACAAAGGCTTTTAAAAGCGCTAGAAGGGTGGCATGTTGAGGACGATCTCACCCTGGTACTGCTGCAGTACCGTCCGATCCGTTAACCTGAACGGGTAAACCCGACTTCTCCTCCCGTTGGAAGGTTATATGAACCCTACAGAGATGACCCTCCCAACCACACGCAAACGTGTCCTCATCCCAATCGCCATGAAGGTGGGTCAGCTCTTTTCAAAAACGCTCGTAGGAGGTGCCTACCGGTTTGGCATCACGCGCCACCGCGTACCGACCGACCGTCTCACGCACCCCCTCAAGCTCGTTCAGCTAAGCGATTTGCACTTCGGTCCTTTTCACCAACGCAAGTCGTTAGATGCCTGGGTAGACGCGACCTTGGCCGAAGCGCCTGAAGTCATCGTCGTTACCGGTGATTTTATCGATCACCTATCCGGGGCCGATTTAGAGCCGCTCGCATCTGCATTGAAAAAACTTAGGGCTCCCCTAGGTGTGTGGGGCGTTTGGGGAAACCACGATCGGAGCCGTGCCCCACACATTCAGACGCTCGAGCAGGTTCTTGATCGGAGCGGTATAAAGATTCTCAACAATCGCGGCGTCTTACTACGAAACGACCTCTTCCTGGCTGGAGTCGACGACTTTCACAATGGTAGGCCGGATCTCGAGCTGGCGCTCGGTGCTAGACCTACTGACGCAGCCTGCATCCTTTTGTCCCACAACCCCGACTTGCTCCCCCAAGTACCGGCCTCGGTCGGACTGACGCTCTGCGGGCACACCCACGGCGGACAGATCAAACTCCCCCTGATCGGTCCACCGCTCACATCATCACGTTACGGCAAACGGTTCGCAGAGGGGTGGGTCGAAGCTGCAGCCCCTGCTTATGTTTCTAGGGGGTTGGGAACGAGCATGCTACCGATCCGCTTCAACTGTCCCCCTGAATTGAGTGTGCTAGAACTGTTACCTACCGTTGTTTGATGGGCACACCCAGATACCATCTTCGAACTATAATGACTCGCCAGGCTGAAGGATGTGCTGCAAAGTGTAGATGTTTAGCAAGATCCACAGCCTGCGCTCGCAAGATTCTACAAGCCAGATAGCGTCAGCGATCTCCCGGCGGAGCGTCACTGAGCTGGGCCAAGCTCACAGAAGCCAAGCGTTCTCGTATGTCGAGGGTGGCGCTGATCCAGGCAACCTTCAAGTTACAGTGGCCCTTGCGGCGCTGGGTCACACACGCCTGTTTTAGTTGACACGCATCGAGCACAACAGGGCCGGACACACCTTCGATGACGTCGAGCAAGGTAACCTCTTCTGGTTCTACCCTGAGCACCACTCCACCGCCACGACCCATCTTGCTCTCGATAAAACCCGCATTGACCAACTTGCGAAGTACCTTGGCCATAAACGCCGCTGGCATCTCCAGTTGGCTGGAGATCTCAGCGGCAGTAGTCCCCGGATTTTCAGCTATGTTGAGCAACGCATGAACAGCGTAGCTCTCTTCACGCTTGAGTAAATTTCTAGCCATAGCTCAACAAAGCACCCTTTGAAACGGGACATCTGCCCCTGGTAGCCTTTCGATCTCCTGACCTAGAATCGGAAGATGATGGTCGACGTCGCACCCTCGCTCGTCGTGTGTTTCGTCATATGTCGTACGACTTTTTTCATACGCCATCCTTTCCAGAACCAACCAGGACTTCCGTAGAGTGGAGAATGACGTGCCGACGTACCAAGAGTACAATCACCGGGTAACCCACCACCACGACTGGCGTATCGACGACCTCGACAAGATGCTTTTCGAAGTGAAGTGGGATGGGGATCTTGAGGAAAAAGAACGCAAAGCCTTGCTGCAAGAGATCTATCGGCTCATCTGGAGCCTGGCGCAGCGCGAATTGGGGATCGGCCAGAAACCGTAAGAGCAACTCGGTACCAGACGATCCCCAGTATCTTGAGCCTCACAGGTCCACTTGCCATCGAGAATTACCAGCTCGACACACTACCCTATTCTCCAACATCGTTCGGGCACCGGCCGTTTAAGGCTCAGCTCAGAACTCTTAGCGAAGGATAGCTCACACTACAATCCGGGGCGGGTTTCGAGGACTTGCTCACCCGTCAATTCCAAACCACGTTGAGCAGCGACCTCTTCGGCTGTAAAGGCGGTAAAGCCTTCGGGCAACGAAGCCTCATTGCCCCAGGCGGTGCTAACGTAATTGAGCACGTCGGCAATCTCTTGATCGGTCAGTTGACCCCAAGGGGGCATGATACCGTTATAGACCTCGCCTGCGATCACGATCTCCCCCTGCAAGCCGTAGAGAACCTCTTTGACCAGATACTCCCGGCCCCCTTCAGCAGCAACGAGTGCAGGGACATGACCAGCGAGCGGTGGAAAGGCAGTGGGGATCCCCTGACCTTCTAGTTGGTGGCAAGCTATGCAGTTGTTGGCGTAAACCATCTCCCCTTCACCCGTCGCAACAGCACCTTGTGCGAATACCGGAGCAGTAACAAGAAGGAGGGTGATGAAAACGAACGTGATGAGTAAGCGGTCAGCGATGCTCATGAGCGTCCTTTCAAGATAGGTCGGATCGGCAGCTTGAAACCCAGGGTCTACGCACTCTCTCGAGTATAGAATCCTGCTCAGATAGTCACCTCCTCGTGTGGTCGGTATTCACGCGTCCGGGACATTCGCCACTATCCAGATCTCTCGATCAACCGTATGATCAAGTTGGACGCCTTCGTCCAAGTTTATCACTCCAAGGGGGCGATGGGAAGCCATCAAAGCTCACACGTAGGGCGGTGAGAACAAATGCCGATGTCGATCCGGCACGAGACAGCGGATCAGCAAAACCGAAGTCCCAATGCAGGGAAGAGACACCCGATTCTCCGCTGGGCGCTCCTCTTCGCATCGACAACCCTGCTCGCTTGGTCGGGATGGCAGATCTTCACACCCTCACCCCCATCATCAGATGTTCCCTCCCTCCCTGACTTGACGCTGGAGCACCTCAACGGAGAGCCTTTCCGCTTGCAAGACGCTACGGGGCATCCGCTGGTAGTCAACCTATGGGCCACCTGGTGCCCACCTTGCCGGCAGGAACTCCCCTTGTTGGAACATGCCGCCAACACGAGAAGAGGAGTTCGCTTTCTCTTCATCGATCAAGGTGAAAACCGGGACCGAGTTCAGGATTTTCTCACCGAGAGGGAGCTCGGGCTCGAGGGGGTACTGCTCGATCCAGAAAGCCGGGCGTCCCAAGCCTTCCAAAGCAAGGGCATGCCGACCACCCTCTTTTTCAACGCCCGCGGTGAGCTGGTCGCCACCCACCTCGGCGAGCTCACCGAGATGAGCCTCGATGGGTATCTTGCCCAACTCAAGTGAAGGTGTCATTCAACCTTTTCAACGGTTGGCTAGAAATCCTTACGCCTATAAGGTGAGAAGTGCCAGCATGATCCCAGCGACCGGCCGGAGGCCGGTTGGCTAGAAATCCTTACGCCTAAAGGTGAGAAGTGCCAGCATGATCCCAGCGACCGGCCGGAGGCCGGTTGGCTAGAAATCCTTACGCCTAAAGGTGCGAAGCGCCAGCAATAGCGGAAGCACAATCCAAACCACCAGCGAAGACAAACTCATCGCAACCCCCCAGGCCGTTCCGATAAACCTTTGAAAGACCGCGCCGGTGTAGCCGAGAAGCGCAGCAATATCGAGCTGGAGCAGTACAACGATACGAGACAGATCGATCGGGTTCAACAGGCTAAGAGCGATCAAACTGCGCTCGATCGGATAGCTCTGCATGAGAACGATAAACCCCATCAACAAGCCATCATAGACCATGGTAAGCCCGAGCCATACGCCGAGAGCGATCACGAGCGCCCTCACCCGTTCCTCGTTCGCCAGACCGATCCAGAAGGCGAGCGCCGAGAACACCAGGTTTACCAGCAGACCCGCTAGCAGCAGGCTGAAAACGACGGGGGCGTCGGTTTCGTTGCCGGCGCGATAGACGGCAAACGGCAGCCCCGTACCGATCAAGAAAGAGAGCGCCAAAGGGAGGGCGATGCCGGCATAGTGACCCAAAAAAACCGCGGGTCTAGATACGGGTTGCGTCAAGATAAGCTCGACAAAATCGCGGGTGTAATAGTAGTAGCTGAGTCCTAACATAAGGCTGACCAAGGGGATGACGAGCAAGACGAGGTTCAATGCGCTCAACACCGCTTGATTGGGATCGCCGCCAAAGGTGAGAAGACCACCGGTAATCAGCAGGAAGAATACCGTGTATACAAAGATCCAACGGCTTCTCAGCAGATCGAAAAAGCCGTACTTCATCACTTTGACAGCCTCGTTCACAAGCTGCCACCTTCCATCATGCGGGCGATGGCACGCTCCAGCCTCTCTTCCCCGGTGCGTTGACGCACTTCATCCAAACTCCCTTGGAAAACGATTTTCCCTTCCAAGAGAAACTTCACCTCGTCTGTAAATTCCTCGAGCTCGCTCATTACATGAGAGGTCAAAATGATCGTTTTCCCCCTCGCCCTTTCCTCGAACATCCGATCTTTCAAGCGGCTGCTGGCGAGCGGGTCCAAGCCAGCGGTCGGTTCATCCAGCATGAGAACGGGCGGATCGAATAAAAAAGCCAATACCGCACTGACCTTCTGCCTCGTGCCGCCCGAGAGGACTCGCAGCGGTTTCCCAAGAAAGGGCTCGAGCTCGAAATAGTCGATCAGAGACCGGGTGAGAGAACTCTTCTCCCCCCGCAAGTCCTGAATCCAATCGAACAACTCCTTGGGGCGAAGATTTTCCGGAAATTGAGCTTTTTGAGGCATATAACCGATCTGTGCACGCGTCTTCGGATTCCGCCGAACCGACTCCCCACCGACGCGAACCTCACCGGCATCTGGCAGAACCAAACCGAGGATACATTTCATCAGGGTGGTCTTGCCCGAAGCATTCGGGCCGACCACGGCTGTGATCTTTCCCCCCTCGAAGCCGGCGTCGACTCCTCGCAAGATGTCGAGCTTGCCAAAGCGCTTTTCGACCGACGCCACCTCGACCATCACGGCTTCCCAATCACCGGCCTGTCATCCTCGATCGCTCTGGGTGTGAACACCGGCAGCAACCTCTCGGCATAATCGAGAAACTGTTCCAAGGGGCTTCGGAGCAAGATCATCGTCTGCGGGTAGTTTTCTACGGTCATGGAAAAGAGTCGTACGGGGCGATAGGGGACGTCGCCGATGTTATCGCGGTCGAGATCGAAGCCCCGGTAGTTGTCCCAGTAGTTCTCGGCAAAGTCGTTGTAGGAACGGCTCGTGGTGGTGGTTACATCGAAGGTGTTGCCGGTGAAGGTGTTGTGGGTGAAATGCATGGACATCGAAGTTGCCAACAGCCGCACCGCATGCCCATTACGGAGAAATTCGTTTCCGGTCACCTCGATCCGGTTGGAACCGTCGCTATAGATCGCCACCGTGTTGCGAAAAAAGGTGTTGTCTGCCACTGTGCTGTCGTTGATCTCTTTGAGGAGCAGGCCGTAGGCTGCACTGCCCCAATTATCTGCGAAGCGGTTATTCACCATGACCGTCTCTTTGGAATACATCACCGCCACACCGGCCCCACTGCGTTGAAAGGTGTTGCGCCGAAACTCGTTGCCTGAGGAGAACATGAAGTGCAGTCCGTAGCGGAGATGATCCTCACTGATGTTATCCGTGACCGAGCTGTCCTGAACGAACTCTAGGTAGATACCGTCACGATGGCCTGAAAGGTGGTTCCCCTCAACGCGAATCGAAGAAGAGTTCCATAGGTGGATGGCGTTGCCGGAGAACGCTTCGGAAGTGGCGGCTCCGGTCACCTCGTTGTTTCGAACCGAGCAGTGCTCCGAACCCGCCAGGTAGATGGCGAAGAAGTTGTTCGAGAATCGGTTTCCCTCTACCACGCACCCTGAAACGTTGTCTGCTTTGAGCGCCGCCAGATCCTCGATGTGGCTTACTCCGGAGTTCTGAAAAACGAAGCCTCTCACCTGCACGTCGTCTGCGGTAATCGTGAGGATCTCGACCTCTCCACCACCGTCGAGCACGGGCCAGTTCTCTCCTAAAAGCGAAAGTGGTTTGTCTACCAAGAGCCGTCCCTCACGGTAGACGCCACCGCGCACCAGGATCCGGTCACCAGGGGCAGCTTGCTGAACGGCCGCGTGAAGGCTGGTGAACTCGCACCCCGAGCAGACCTCGAGCGAACGCTGCCCTACGGCTAGACCGAGAGACACGACGAGCAGGTATAGGGAGACGGCGACTCTCCCAGCAAATCTCACTGTTGCGCCCCTTGGGTGGACGAAAACTGCACCTGCTCCCAGCGATCAGACGGCTGGCGGTGATCACGGAAACCGGCCTTGGCAACCAGGTTCACCACATCATCAAACCCCAGCTCGAAGCCACCATAGCGGGCCTTCGCTTCTTCCAGATCGTCTCTGTTGGCAAACGCCGTCAAGCCTGCCGCCATCGGACTTCTCAAGATAGGAGATTGAAAAAAGAACGCCTCTTCAACAGAGATGAGCGTGCCAGGATTGGCAAAGTCGGTTACCCAAATGTCGCGGATATCTTCCTGCGCCACCTCTCCCTCAAGCAGGAACCCGGCCAGACACTCGAGCGAGTCGAACTTATATACCTTCCCCCTGTTGCTCACGATCTCTGTACCATAGCGCTTATCGGTGATGATCATACCGCAGTAAGCACCCACGTCCTGGCCGTAGCGAATCGGATCGGGCCCGACACGTTCGTAGCTGGTGAAGAGGATGAGCGCCAGAAACACCAGCACCCCTGCACCGATAGCCGCCAGCACACGGCGACCTGCCGCAACTCGGTGAACCATTCGCTGAGCATCGATCTCGGTCACGACACGCCTCCAGCCCCGAATGCTATATCACCACGGCTCGGGTTTTAGCGAGGGCCTCTCTCCCCGGCAGGCGGATCCATACCAGGGCGAGAACGATGATTCCCAAGACCAGCGCAGCGATCAACGCTACAGCGCCTATACCCGGAAAGGCGGTGATGTAGAAGTTCATAAAGGCACTCTCACCGATGATCGGGGGGGTGTACTCCTCGATCTCGATAATGGCCCTGGGATCGGTAGTATGACCGAAGGTATAGAGCCAACGATAAAAGTCGACTAGGGCAACAACCCCGAACACCGTAAAGCCTACGACCCAGGCGCGGAGCCATCTAAAGGAGCCGCTCACCACCACGCCCAGACCGGTCAGCACCACAAGACCGATCAGCACCGGCAGCACTTTGAACTCGATGAACTCGCTCTCATCCAAGGCCATGAATCCCACATAGTGATTGAGACCGTTGATGAGGTCGACCCTGCCCCCGAGCTTATAGGCCCAAATACTCATAGCCAGCCCCTCAGGATACTGAGGGGCTTCGAAATCGTAGTGCCACAGGGGAAAGAAGAAGCTGGCCAGGGGTAAGAGTGCCGCCACCAAGATGAGGACTCTGAATGGCCATCTGAGGGGTTTTCTGGTGCTGGTCATATCGTTCTTCTTCCTTCTCTACTGACAAGAGGGTGTTAAGGGTGTAGTGAGGGGGTGGTAGACCCCACCCCCTCAACAGCTATCGTTTACTCTCCCACGCTCCAACTCAGGGCCAGATCCGAATCGGCAGGAGACACGCGGATATACCCCTGCATCTCCTGGTGAAGTGCCGAGCAGAAGTCCGTGCAGTAGAAGGGGAATACACCCACATCTTGGGGTGTCCACTTCACGGTCAGCGTCTGGCCCGGCATGATAAGGGCGTTTGCCCCCTCCATCCCATAGGTGGCAAAGCCGTGAGGGATATCCCAATCCTGCTCGAGGTTGGTGACGTGGAAGTAGACCGTATCTCCCAGCTTCACGCCTTCGATCACATCGGGGGCGAAGTGGGAGCGGATGGCCGTCATATAGACGTGCACGTCGCTGCCGTCTCTCTCGACTCTCGTCTCGTCCTCAGTCTTGGCGGCAAAGGGGTGGGTGTTCTCGGCCAGCGGGAAGATTCTGAGCGAGTTCTCGGAAACCAGCTCTGCCGGCAGCGCCTGACCGTAATGGGGTTCCCCTTGGGTCGGGAAATCCAGCAACATCTGCATCCTGTCACCGCTGATATCGATGAGTTGGGCGGAGTGAGCCAGTTCAGGGCCCGTAGGCAGATAGCGATCCTTGGTGATCTTGTTGAGCGCTACAACGTAGGTATCCCAGGGCTGAGCCGAGTCACCGCCGGGAACCAACAGGTGGCCGATGGAGTAGAAGGTCGGAATGCGGTCGACGATTTCCCAGGTCCCCAGCTTCCATTTGATGATCTCGGAAGTGAGGAAGCAGGAGGTGTAAACGTTGCCCTTGGTATCGAACTCGTTGTGCAGAGGGCCTAGACAAGCTCTCTCGACCTCGCCGGCGAGCACCGATTCGAACTCCAGAATCGGTACACCGTAGGCATCACCGCTCACCGCCCCATTTTCGATGGCTTCCAGCATACGGCTAAAGGAGTGAACGGCGATGGTCGCCGAGAGCTTGCCACCGGGGACGATATATTCACCCGAGGGATCGACGTCGACGCCGTGAGGTGACTTGGGCGTAGGCAAGAAGTACACCACGCCGCTACAAGCCTCAGGCGTCAACAGCGTCACTTCTTCCAGCATCTCGTGAGAAGCGATGCCCGACGACTCGTCGATCATATTGTGCGCGTATCTGGCCGCCACGGATTCGCCGGCGCCGTCAGCCAGGCACTCGTTGGCCCGCTGCCAGTTCACGGCCGCCACGAAATCCTTGTCTCTCTGGGAAGCATTGACCTCGAGCAGCGTGTGGGCTTCCTCGGTGTTGTAGGAGCTGAAGAAACACCAACCGTGGGACGGACCACGGCCGCAGTGAGACACATCGTAGTCGAAACCGGGCATGAGGAGTTGGAAGTCGACGGACATCTCACCCGTGTCTGGTTCGACGGCGATGAAACTGATCATCCCCTTGAAATTGCCCTCGTAGTCGGCGATGGGTATGTCTTGTTGCGGGTAGGGGATACTGAAGCGAGTAGCAGAGACCAGATATTCACTGTTCTCGGTCGTGAATGGAGAGGCGTGGTTTCCGCCTGTGTTGGGGATCTCGATGATCTCTTTGGTTTCAAAGGTCGAAAGGTCGATACGAGCGATTCTCGGCGTGTTGTTCCCGTTGATGAAGACCCAGCGACCATCCGTTACCCCGTCGGTCTGGGACAGTTGCGAGTGGTGACTGTCATCCCAGGCGAGGAATCCCTGGGACGTCATGAGCAGCGGTTTTGTCTCTTCGGTATACCCATAGCCGTTCTCCGCCCACTGCGAGAACACGGGGATCGTTCTCAGTGTGCGCCCCGAGGGCAAGCCCACAACGCTGATCTGACCGCTATAGCCTCCAGATAAAAACGCGTAGAAATCGTCGTGTTCGCCTGGAGCGACATGCGTATGCTCAGCAGCGTCATCGGCCACACGGACCTGGGTCCTCTGGGCTTGTACGACGACAACCCCCAGGGTGATGACGAGAGCTGCTACGATCAACCGCAACCATGAAGCCTTTGACATCTAGGCACCTCCTATAAAAGGTTCTGCTACCACTTCACACCCCTCTATCGGGGTGATTCCGACCAGCTCGTTAGGGTGTCTCATCAGGCAGTTCGGCATCGATCGAACGGAAGTACTCCAGAATCGCTCGGGCTTGCTCTTCAGTTACACTCTGATCTGCCATCGGCGTCATATATTCCGCGAGGAGGTCGAATGCGATCGGATCCTCCATCGCCATCTGCGTGGGGTTCAGAATCATATTCATGATCCACTCTGGGGAGCGGCGCTCGGTAACTCGATGTAGAGGAGGACCGACATAACGCTCCTCGAACTTGTGACAAGCCGTGCAAAGGAGTTCGAAGGTCTCTTTGCCGGCCGCCACCAGCGTTTCGTCGATCGGGCCGAGTTCGACACTCTCGATCGGACCGATCCCCTTGGATAACGCTTCGCCCTCGTCCTGAGCTAAAGCCGGCACGAGCAAAAGCAGCAGCGCCAGAAAACTGACCGTGGCGACGGTCACGAGCAACATTCTTCCCGCAAAATTGAAAGGTGGTGGTGCGTTCATCCGACATACCTCCTCGAGCACAGGGGTTGAAACCCGTAGTGATCAACGACTGAGCGCCCCCACGAGGATGTTTCGGCAGGGTTGCGCCACAGTTCGACGAGAAACTTGGATCTCATAGTCCGAGTTTATCGGGGCTCTAGGAATCCTCCTAGGGGCAAACGTCCCGGGTCATCGTAGATGGAGTGTGAAAAAAACCACAATTGAATGGGTGGTCCCCTATGCGCGCGAGCTCGTGTGGGTCAACGCTTGCGATTCAAGGTAATGGGTAATGGGTTATGGGTTATGGTGTTGGGTGCTTAGAAAGGCAGAGGTTCAACCTAGCCGTTAGCCCGCCAACCACGCATTACCCATCACCCATCACTCATTACGGTTTTTCAGCTACTCAGGTCGCAGCAGGGGGAATAGGATCACATCGCGGATGCTCGGCACATCGGCCAGCAACATCGCCAAACGGTCGATCCCCAAGCCCAAGCCACCCGTCGGTGGCATGCCGAACTCGAGGGCGACGAGAAAATCCTCATCGAGTGGGGGCGCCTCCTCATCACCAGCCTCCCTCAGTTGTTGCTGCAGCTCGAAACGCTGACGCTGGTCGATGGGATCGTTGAGTTCGGAAAAGGCGTTGCCGAGCTCCATCCCAACCGCCACGGGCTCGAAACGCTCCACGAGCCCGGGACGCGTCCGGTGTTTCTTGGCCAGCGGGCTGATCGCTTGGGGGTGGTCCATCACAAACGTTGGTTGGACGAGATGAGGTTCGAGGTAGAGGTCGTAGAGCTTGTCGAAAATGTGGTTGATGGGGCTCGCTTGCAACGGCTCCTCACCCTCATGGGATGGATGATGATCGGCGACCCAAGCACGTAAGCGCTCTTCATCTAAGAGATCGAAGTCGATCCCGGCGCGCTTGGCGAGCTCCGTGCTGTAATCAACCCTAGGCCAGGGGGGGGCGAAGTCGAGCGTCTGTCCCTGGTAGGAGAGCGTCATGGAACCGGTCAGTTCCAGAACGAGCCGACTGTACATCTGCTCCACCAACTCCAGAATATCGAGGTAATCCCTGCCGGCCCAGTAGAGCTCGAGCATGGTGTACTCGGGGTTGTGTTTGTAGGAGATGCCTTCGTTGCGAAAGTTGCGACCGATCTCGTAGACCGCATCGAACCCTCCGATGATGAGTCGTTTCAGGTACAGCTCCAAACTAATACGCAGATGAAAGTCGTAATCGAGCGCGTTGTGATGCGTGAGAAATGGTCTCGCTTCAGCCCCTCCCGGTACGCTCTGCAACACCGGCGTCTCCACCTCAACGAAACCCAAGTCGTCGAGGTAGCGCCGGATAAAGGCGATGGCTCTAGAGCGGAGGATGAACGCCCGTTTGACTTCGGGGTTGACCATCAGATCGAGATGACGTTGCCGGTAGCGCTGTTCTTTGTCGGTCAGGCCGTGGAACTTATCCGGCAGCGGCCGTAGCGACTTGACTAGCAATCTGAAATCCGTAACCTCGATGGTCAGCTCACCGGTTCTGGTTACGAAAAGAGTTCCACTCACCTCGAGCCAATCCCCCAAATCGATCTTTTTGAGGGCGTTATAGTGCTCTAGCGCGCCTTTCTGAAAGTAGGCCTGGATTCTCCCCGTGGCATCTTGCAAGGTGGCAAAGGTGACCTTGCCCATGACGCGGACCGTCATGGCTCTGCCGGCAACCGTCACCGCTTCATCGGGGTAGGTGTCACCCGGTTTCGACCCGCCGTACTTTTCCTGCAACCCAGCAGCGCTGTGGCTGGCGCTGAAATCGAAGGGATACGCTTCAAAACCGCGCTCCTCTAAACTGCGGAGGTTACGCAGACGCTGCTCACGTTGTTCTTGCAGGGACTTTTGTGACATGACAGATCAGTGTACGCCAATTCCGCCTTCGGCAACGAGCTCTCAACGTACCGATCCCATCCCCACGTTCACAGCCCGTCTTCCGGGATGTGAACATACCTCGAGATCACCCCGCAACCGACAACGACCTCAAGTAATCGACATCAAGATGTACTCGGTGGTCCGGTCATCGACCACCACCTTGAAAGTCTCACCCGGCCTACGGCCCATCAGAGCCTTTCCTAGAGGCGATTCATCGGAAACCTTGGGGATATCTCCCTCGAGCACCCCTGCCTCCACCGGAGAAACGATCTGGACCTCGAAAGCTTCTTTGGACACCGCTTCCTGTAGCGTCACCACCGTCCCGAGATCGACGTGATCTACCTCGTGCTCTTCGATGATGGTCGCCCTGTTCAGCTGATCTTCCAGGTTATCGATCCGCTCTTCGATGCGCGCCTTCTCCCGTTTGGCATCTTCTAGACCCGAATCGTCGTAATCGTCCGATGAGCCGGTCAGCTCCTGGAGAATCTTGGTGGCTTCCTCGAGTCGTTCATACTCGTGCGCGAGCGTGGCCTGCAACCTGTCATAACCTTCCTGTGTCAACCGCACCTGTCGTCTTGGCATCTCTTCCTCCGCAATGTGAAGCAGCTTGCCCCCGAGTGAGAAGGCAAGCAAATCATCGTCTTTCTTTGGCTACAGTGTAGCACGATGCCCGGGATGGTGGGCGAGGTGCGAACCCAGATGCAACCCCTCATACCGAGAGAAGTGAAAAACTTAACAAAAATCTCCGATACACGTGTTGAAAGGCCCTGGCGGACCCCAAACGAGCGGCTCTTGTCGGTCCATTGCCCGCCTCTCAGCAGCTCATCACCTGAACCCAATACACTGGTGGGCAGATGAGGATTCTCCTGCGGTTTACGGCCATAGCACTCGTCGTAGCATCGGTAGGTCTCTACTTCATGCCGCGCAGCAGCACCATTCCCCAACCCGCCTTTACCATAAGCCTGGTCGACCCCTATGCAAACGAGGTTCTCGAACCGTACCGCCGACTCCGCGACGCCCTTCTCAACGACGACCTGTTCATACTGGCCGAACTCGCCGATAACGAATCGGGCTATCTGGCGTTTCGCGCCCACTTCGCACTCGCCCGCCACCCGGAGATCACGGCCGTAAAGAGGCTCGAGCATTACAGTCAGGTACTCGAGCTGCGGGTGGACGACCCGCTCGCCCGAGCTGAGCGCCAGGAGCTCTATCTGGAGGTCGCCCTTACCGCCGAGGTCAACGGTTATATCCAACAGGCGCTGGCCGCTTACGAAGAGGCCCTGCCCCACCCTCGAGCTCTCGATAGCCTGGAGCGCCTTCAGGACAATCCCTACCGGCTCTCCAACACCCTGTTCAAAGCCCGGCTCAACCGTGCAGCACTGAACGCACTAGACGGAAGAACGGCGCCTTCCATCGAAGCGCCTGCTTACAGGGCGCTTGGGGAACACCAGGCTGCTCTCGATGCCTACGAACGGTGGCTGGCCGAAGCGCCGGACGACCTCGACGCCCGCTTCGGTGAGGCATGGTCGCACTTCTACCTTGGGAATCTCGATACCGCCGAGCGTCTCTTTGCCGGCCTACAAGGTTCCAGTGCCCTTTATGGACGCGCACTCATCGCCAACCGAACAGGTGAGTTGGACCGGGCTGTCAGCCTCCTTCAGCAGAGTGGCCGAGCCTCTCATCTCTGGCTCGCCAGTGGACTCTTGGAAGCCAAGGACAGGTACCAAGACGCCATTCCCGTCTATCTTCAGCTCGCGCAGACCGACTCGGTCTATGCCGATGATGCCGCCTACCGCGCTCTGGTGCTTTCGAAACGTTTTAACGATGAAGCGGGGTTCTTGCAAGCGGAGACGCTCATCCCCTCCGGATCATTTTTCGCCCTCAAGCTCGGAAACCTGCCGGAATTACCGAGCGGCTCTCAGCTGGCCGACGAACAGCACCCTGTCCTCGAGCTCGCCACCGCCCTGGCCAGAGCGGGTAACAGAGACGCTGCGATCGGCGAGCTGCTCTTCGCGCTCCGTGATACGCCCGATGAGGCCACGGCTGTGGCGATCGCCGAGCTGCTCCAATCCCTGGGGGAATACCGGCAGAGCCAGGTGGCCGCCCAGGTGTATCTGTCACAGGGCAGCCAAAACCTTCGCACCTGGCGACTCGCCTACCCACGGGCGTATCCACAATTTGTCGAGCCCGAGGCAGCCAAGCGACAGCTCGAGCCCGAACTGATCTGGGCTATCATGCGCCAAGAGTCCGCTTTCTATCCCGAAGCCCTATCCCGTTCCAACGCCCAAGGGCTGATGCAGGTCATCCCCTCTACCTGGGATTGGCTGGCTGAGTTACAACGCGAAGCGCCAGGCGACCCTTTCGAACCGAGTGAAAACATCCGCTACGGAGCACACTACCTGGCTTGGCTGCACAACTACCACTCGGGCGATCTGGAGCTGATCATCACTTCGTACAACCGGGGACAAGGGTATATCCGCAGGTTGTTCGAAGGTCCTATCGTCAACCGCGATAAGGATGAGTTCTACCGCGAAATCGATGCGCTGGAGACGCGCGAGTACCTTCAAAAAGTCGTCGTCAACTACCGACTCTACAAAGCGCTCTATCAAGGGGAGACGCAACAGACCGCCGAAGCGTCGAGGTGACGGGCAAGACGGTTATGAGTGATGAGTAAGCAGTTATGAGTGATGAGTGGAAAGCGTCAGGAGGGTAATGGGAAATGGGTGATGGGTAATGCGTGGGGAAACCTGCGAAGGTAAGGCGAAGTTGGAAATCGTTTTCTACAAAGATGCAACCGTCAAAGCAGTCGGGCGCAGCCGCAACCTTTCGCAACACCCATCATATGAAATCCTGTTGATCAATCGGGTTTCTGACCATCACTTCTTTCGTGTACAACGCTGATTGTTTGGCCCGGCTGAGCCGGGCCAAACAACAGGAAGTCATATCATTCATCACCCGTTACCAAAGGGGTTCTAACGACAGGATTTCTAAGGCTCGTTATTCGTTCGCCAACAGGAAACCGTGTCAGTCTGCCGCTCGAGCACGAGGGTGATTGCGACCTAGCCCCTTTTCGCCTTGTGGTGCACCCGGAAAAGCACCCGTTACCAGATAGTGACCATCCGAAAATCTCACTGAGACATCCCCTTGCTTCGTCTGGTAGGTGACCCCATCAGGGGTGACGTGCTCGCTCACCAAAGGCTGCGCCATCAGCCGGGCTCTCACTTCACTCAAATAACGCTCCCTCACACCGTCGTTCAGCGCATGAAGATGACGTCTGTAGATCTCGGTCTTATGGAGAGCTATCCTCACCCAGCGCCGACTCTGCCAGCGAAGCAGCACGTAGCCTGCTTGAAACACCGTGCCGGCAACCAACGCCCACCAGACGCCGACAACCCCCAGATCCAACGTAAGCGCCAAGACATACGCCAGGGGGACGACGATCAGCCAGCGACCCACAAAGGTACCGATGAGTCCCGGGCGCGTGTCACCCGCACCCCTGAGCGTACCGTTCGTTACCATGGCAATCGCAAGAATCGGCTGGGCGATAGAGACGATCCGCAGATAAGAGGTTCCGGCTGCCACCACGGTCGGGTGGGCACTGGGCTCAAAAAGCAAGACAAGCTGGCGAGCAAAAACGATCAAGGGCACGGCGATGCTCGACATCACGACGATCCCCAAAACGATGGCGATCGTACCCCTTAGATGAGCCTCCTTGACCTGCCAGGCACCTAGTGCTTGGCCCACCAGGCTCGTAGCAGCAACGCTCATGGCCAACCCAGGCATAAATGACAGGGATGCAATCTGAAAACCGATGGCGAGTGCGGTGATGCCGTAGGTGCCCGCCGCCGTGGAGCTGATAATACGTAAAACCAGCAGCTGACCTGTGTTGCGGAATATCCCTTGCAACCCAGACGGCACGCCGATACCGAGGAGGTCTCTAAACATCGACCAGTCAGGCCTGAAGCTCCCTGCAAGCAACCTCACTACATTCTTCCCGGAGTAGAGGATGATGATGCCTATCACACCTCCTACCACACGTGAAGAAATGGTACCGATGGCGGCACCGGAAACGCCCATGGCGGGTATCGGCCCGAGTCCGAAGATCAAGGCGTAATTCAGGCCTACGTTAAGAACGTTCACGCCTCCCACCAGATAGAGCGGCGTGAGCGTGTCACCCGCCCCTTGCATCAGGCTGTTGATCACGAAATTGAGATTCAAAAAGACGGTGCCGAGAAAGAGGATGCGGAGATAGGTTGTGCCGATCGCCACCACCTCGGGATCGCCACCGCTATTCAAAAACGTGAGTAGCGGTTTGGCCCCGACAAAACCGAGCACGCTCAGAACCAGGCCGAGCAAAACCGTCAGGGAGAGAGACTGCCGAGCGACGAAGCTAAGCCTCTGTGGGTCACGGGCTCCTTTGGCCTGAGCGGCCAAGGCCATCGATCCCGCCGTCACCGACAGCACCGCGATCAAGACCAGCATACGGATCGTCTGTCCCATACCTACCGCAGCGATCTCGATCGGCCCCAGACGTCCGACCATAAAGACGTCCACCACATTGACGAGCGTCATGAGAAGATTGGTGAAAATGACGGGCAATCCCAACTGCCACACCTGGGTCACGATGGGACGGTAGCGCTGCCAGCGGGTGTTCACACTCTCGATTGTACGCCTTGAAGCGTCACGTCTCCTACAAACCAGCAGCCGTTACCTTAAGGACTGATCGCCCTCCTGCAAGGCCCGCCAGAGCGTTTCAGGACGAACGGGGAGGCGATCCACACGGACACCGGTGGCATCGTAAATCGCGTTTGCGATGGCTGCGGCGCCAGCGGTAATCGGCGGTTCACCTACGCCGCGTGCCCCAAAAGGTCCGTAGGGAGATGGATTTTGCACCAGCACCGTTTCGATCGAAGGCAATGTATCTGCCTTGGGTACATCGTAGTCCATGAAACTTCCCGTTTGGAGTTGCCCGGATTCATCAAAGAGCATGGCCTCGTGCAACCCCCAGCCGATCCCCTGTGCCACCCCACCGTGGATCTGGCCTTCGACCATAAGCGGGTTGAGCGCATAGCCGACGTCTTGCACGGCAACGTACGCTTTGGGCATCACCTGACCGGTATCTCGATCGACCCTGAGCCTTACCAGGTGAACGACGAAGGCAGGGGCATTCTTCTCGGCAGATGCACGCCCATCCCCAATGATCGGACCGTGTCCACCCGCTTCGGTCTCCCCTACCCTAGCGAGCTCCCCGATCGAAACCGCCCGGGCGGGTACCCCTTTGACCTGCACCTTACCCTCGATCAGCTCGAGATCTTCACGGCGCGCTTCGAGGTGATCACTCGCCAAAGCCAAGAGTTTGTCTTTCACCTCTTGCGCTGCCTTCGCCACCGCGCCGGCGAGGCTGTAGGTAATCTGACTCCCACCGCTGGGAGGCGAGAAGGGGCCCGTATCGGTATCTCCCTGAACAAACTCGACCTGGTCGGGAGAGACACCCAACACCTCGGCCGCAACCAAGGCCAAGCTACTATGGGCGCCCGACACGTCGATCGAACCCACCTGAACCTTGACGGTACCGTCCCGCTCGAGCCGGCAGACGGAAGAAGCCGGCGAGTTGGCACCCGGCCATCCCCCTACTGCGATGCCGATCCCCTCATCCTCCCCCTTGGCCTGTTCGCGCCAAGCGGGGTGATCGCGCAACCGTTCCAGGCAGGCCTTAAGACCGAGGCTGGGCCAGGGCTTGCCGTTGCTCATCAAATCGCCTGTCTCACTGGCGTTGTTGAGCCGAAACTCGAGCGGGTCGAGATCAAGGGCCCTCGCCATATCGTCCATGTTCGATTCGATGGCGAAGGTCGCTTGGGGAGCACCAGGGGCACGGTAGGCCCCAGATTGCGCTTTGTTGGTGACTACCTCAAAGCAGTCGATCTGCAAATGGGGAAACCTGTAGTAGCTCCCGAGCAAAATGGCTACCAGACCGCCCAACTCAAAGGAGAAGATACCGTTGTCCAAGTAGACACGTGCCTGAATGGCCGTCAAGGTCCCGTCCCGTTGCGCTCCGGTCTTGAGTTCGATGGTGCAAGCCGGCGAGGGCGTCGTCGTCTGGAAATCCTCGGAACGGGACAAAACCAGTTGGACCGGCCGCTTGAGCGTGAGCGCAACCGCACCTACCAGCGGCTCCACGATGCCGTACTTGGCCCCAAAGCCACCACCGACCGTCATCGGCACGACGCGAACCTTGCTCCGAGGCAACGAGAGCAGACGGGCTACTTCGTCACGCACGCTGAACTGACCTTGGGTACTGGTGTAAATCGTCAGGCGATCCCCAGTCGGCCCCGGATCGGCCACTGCCGAAAGGGGCTCCAAATAGGCTTGGTAGACGGTCGAAGCGCGGTAGGTACGCTCGATGACCACATCGGCCTCTTCGAACCCTTGGGCGACGTCGCCGCGCACATAGTGGTTTTCGGCGTGGATATTGGTCGGCGCGTTCTCGATCTCCTCGACATCCTTGTCCACCGCCGCATGCATGGCCGCCAGATCGACCTCGTCGAGCGGCAGGCCGCCGGGCCACACGACGGTGGCATCCTCCCGGGCGGCCTCCTCGAGCAACACCGCGGCCGGTAACGGTCGGTAGCGGACTCGTACCCGATCGGCTGCATCTTGAGCAGCCGCTTCGGTCTCCGCCACGACTGCTACCACGGGTTGCCCTACAAAGAGTACCTTCTCCTTGGCTAGAATCGCACTGTTGCGAGAAGAGATCATCCGGTCGCGGGTCGGCAGATCTTCAGCCGTCAGGACGGCCACCACACCGGGCACCGCCTCCGCCTCGCTCTTGTCGATCGACTCGATCACGGCGTGCGCGTGTGGGCTGAGAACGGGCCTGAGATGCAACATGCCGGGCAACACCACGTCAGCTGCGTAGCGTGCTCCGCCCGTCACCTTCTCTCTGCCCTCGATAAGCTTACGCGCTTTCCCCAAGTGCTGATGGCCTTCATGATGGGTGGCAGGTTCGTTTTTCACGTTGAGCCGATTATCGCATACCCAAGCCATGCTCCCTAATACCCTCATTATCGAGATCAGGCACTGGGATACGCCGATTCGGCTGTGTTGACAAGGACCAAACTCACTTGCTATCTTTGATGAAAAGGTTTTCAGAAAAGGTTTTCAGAAAAGGTTTTCAGACCCGAGGTTGGAATTGCCTACTATCCGCGAAGTATCACGCCGAGCCAAGGTATCGATTTCTACCGTTTCACGCGTGGTCAACGGAACCGCCCCCGTGGCTGAGAAGACCAGGCACCGCGTCCTGAAGGCCATCGAAGAACTCGACTACACGCCGAACGTCCTTGCCCGAGGACTCATCACCAAACGCTCAGGTGGCATCGGCGTGATCGTCAACGATCTCACCAGCCCCTTTTTCGGCTCTATTCTCGATGGCATCGAAGCCGAGGTCGAAGCCCAAGGCATGCACATGATCGTGGCCAGCGGTCACGCCGATGCCAAAAGGGAGTCGAAAGCCATCCACTTTTTGCGGCAGCGCCTCCCCGACGCCATGATCATCCAAGTCGACGGGACCTCGGATCCCGAGCTGCTCGAGCTTGCCGCTCACAAAATACCCACCATCGTCTTCGGTCGCCACATCACCGAGCTCGGTGAGCGCTGCATCTACCTCGACAACGAGCAAGGTGGTTTTCTCGCTACCCAGCATCTCATCGATTGTGGCCACAGCCGCATCGGTCATATCGCCGGGCCTCTCACCATCGCCGACAGCCGGGCACGGCTTCAGGGGTATCGCAGGGCCTTGGAAGGAGCCGGCACCCCGTACAACCGGGGCTGGGTGATCGAGGCAGACTATCTTGAAGCCGGCGGCTACCGAGCCACCCGGCACCTGCTCGAGCGAACGTGCGATCTCAGCGCGATCTTCTGCTCCAACGATCAGATGGCTGCGGGTGCGCTGCAGGCGCTTCGCGAGGCCGGCATCAGGGTCCCTGAAGACGTTTCGATCATCGGTTACGACGATATCCCACTAGCGCGCTATCTCTACCCTTCGCTCACCACCATCCGGCAACCCTTGTTCGAGATGGGCCGGGCGGTGGCAGAAATCGCATTCAAAGCGCTAGCAGGCAAAAGGGCGGAGGTGAGACACAAGTTTGAACCAGAGCTGATCGAAAGGGAGTCGGTCCAATGTCCCGAGTAACGCCGGCAACCCAGCGAGAAAGCGATCGAACAGGGTATTCTACGCAATCGACGAAAGAAACGTTCAAGGAGGATAAACGTATGATTCGAAGCCTCATCGTCAAATCGACCGTTACGCTGCTTCTCAGCACGCTATTGGTAGCTGCCGCCCAGGGCGTCACCATCACCTGGTTCGTGGGCCTCGGCACAGGGGCGGATCCCGCACAACAAGGGGTTCAAGAGGCCGTGGTGGAAGCCTTCAACGCCATGCAAGACGACATCACGCTCAAAGTAGTGTTCGTCATAAACCAAGTCTCCGTCGAAACGTTATCGACTCTGATCGCCACCGGTGAAGCCCCCGACATCGTCGGTCCGGTCGGCTTCGCGGGTTCGAACGCATTCAAAGGCAACTTCCTCGACATCCAACCCTACGTCGACGCCAGCGGTTACGACCTCAGCCAGTTCCCCGAGGCCGCCGTCGAGTTCCAGCGCACTGAGGAAGGCCTTCTCGGCCTGCCGCTAGCCAACTTCCCAGCCTTCCTCTACTACCGGCCGGAGCACTTCGACGAGGCCGGGCTCGAGTACCCCCCCGCCAGCTACGGCGACCCCTACATCCTCGACGGCGAGGAGGTCGAGTGGGACGTCGACACCATGACCGAGATCGCTAAAATCCTCACTGTGGACGCCAACGGTAACGACGCCACCATGGATGAGTTCGATCCCGAAAACATCGTGCAGTGGGGCTTCATGAACCAGTGGGCAGGTCCCGGCGCCATGCGGCAGCACGCTACCTTGTTCGGCTCCGGCCACCTCGTCGATGAGGACGGAAACGCCTTCATGCCCGAGCACTGGCGCGCCGCCTTCAACTGGTTGCACCAAGGCATCTGGGAAGATCACTTCATCCCCACCGAAGCCCAGAACGCCAGCGACCAGCTCGCCAACGATAACGCCTTCTCGTCGGGCAACCTCTCGATGGCGCAGTCCCACCTGTGGTACACCTGCTGCTTGGCTGACGACGGTTGGGACGCTGCAGCCCTACCGTCTTACAACGGCCAGGCGACCGCTCGGCTCCACGCCGACACCTTCCGCATCCTGAACACCACCGAGCACCCGGCAGAGGCCTTCGAGGTCTTGGCCTACCTGACCGGCGAAGCGTCGCTCGACCTCCTCTCGGTCTACGGCGGCATGCCGGCCCGCCCCGACGATCAGCCGCAATTCTTTGCCCGGCTGGACGAAAAGTACCCACAGGGTGTCAACTGGGAGGTAGTACGAGAGAGCCTGAACTTCCCCGACATTCCCACCCACGAGGCCTGGTTGCCCAACAACAACAAGACCAACGACCGCATCGATGCCCTCCGCTCGCTGCTCACCAGCGAACCGGGGGTGGACGTCGATGCGGAGATCGACAAGATGATCGCTGATCTGCAGGCGATCTACGAGGAGTATTACGCGGAAGAAGGGCGTTAAGAGCGTCTAGCTTGCCCGCCAGACCGTCCCCCGGATCCGGGGGACGGTCTGAAGACTACGGCACGGTAGAACCCAGGAGCTTCGATGATGGCAACAGCGGAGATGAATAAACCTCAAGCAGGTAGGCTGATGCGCCAGCAACAGCGTTGGGGCTGGATCTTTTTGTCCCCCTGGATCATCGGCTTTTTCGCCTTTACCGCCCTACCGATCCTGGCCTCGCTCATCTTCTCGTTTACCGATTTTGCTTTGAACAAACCCGAAGAGATCGAGTTCGTAGGGTTTCAAAACTATGTTCAGCTCTTCAAAGACCCGCTGGTGAGCGTCTCCTTGTGGGTCACCCTGAAGTTCGCGCTCCTCTCATTGCCGATCGCGGTCGCCTTGCCGATCGCGCTGGCATCGCTACTCAACAGCAAACACCTGCGCGGCAAGCGGGTTCTACGAACTCTCTTTTATATGCCCTATATCGTCCCGGTCGTCTCTGCCGTCTATATCTGGCAGGGTGTGCTCAACACCGAAACGGGCTGGCTAAACCGGCTCTTCGGGCTCTTGGGGATCTCTGGGCCCGACTGGCTCAACAGCGTGGTGTGGATCTACCCCGCGCTGGTCATCATCGGCCTCTGGGGCTTGGGAAACGCCTACCTGATCACCCTGGCCGGGATGCAGAGCGTGCCTACCGAGTACTACGAGGCGGCACGCGTCGACGGCGCCAACGGCTGGCACCGTTTCAGGCACGTCACCTTACCCATGATCTCCCCTGTCATCTTCTACAACCTGATACTGACCATCATCGGCCTGTTCCGCTACTTCGAAATCCCCTTTATTCTGAAACAGGGGACCGGCTACCCGGGCAGCTCGACCATGTTTTTCAATATCCACTTCTACAAGACGACCTTCGTCTTTCTCGACATGGGCTACGGTTCGACCCTGGCCTGGTTGCTCTTTTTGATCACCCTGGCTGTGACGCTCGTTCTCTTCGCCAGCGCCCGCTACTGGGTCTACTACGCCAGCGGGGACAGTAGCTGATGGCAGCGACGCGAACAGCCGTCCAGAACACGGTCAACACCTCACCGTACTACGGAAGGCAACTCAAGCAGTTCACGGCAGTGGCGCTCACCACGCTATTTGCCTTTATGATCCTGGGCGTCTACCTGATGCCGTTCAGCTACATGCTGGTGACCTCTTTCAAGGACAAAGCGCAGATCATCGCGGGCGCCAAGGGCCCCATCTTGCCGATGGATCCCATCACGTTGAACTACCAGGGTGAGGTGCTCGAGGTGTTCAAAGTCCCCTTCCCCGAAGGGGTCCGTCAACTCGCTCTCCTGAAAAAGGGGCGTAGCGAAAGCAGCTTCGTCGACCCGGAGAACCCGGATGCCGAGCCGATCGTCTGGGAGGGCCGGTGGCGGACCCTCGAGCCGGTCATACAGTTCTCCCCACGGTACGGCAACTTCAAGGCGGCTTGGGACGGCATCAACTTCCCCCGCCTGCTCTTTAACACCACCTTCATCGCCGTCACCGGTCTGATCGGGACGCTGTTATCGTGCATCGCCGTGGCCTACGCCTTTGCCCGCTTCCCCATCCCGGGCAAGCCGATCCTGTTCATGGTCTTGATCGCCACCATCATCCTGCCCCGTCAGGTCATGTTGGTCCCGACCTTCGCTTTTTTCAGCGCCATCGGCTGGGTGGGAACCTGGCTGCCCTTGATCGTGCCCCACTTCTTCGCCAACGCCTACAACGTCTTTTTGTTGCGGCAGTATTTCCTACAGCTGCCGAGAGAGCTCGACGAGGCCGCCATGATCGACGGCGCGGGGCCACTACGGATCTTGCTCTCGGTCATCATCCCACAGTCGTGGCCAGTCATCGTCGCCGTAGCCCTATTCCACCTCGTCTTCGCCTGGAACGACTACTTCGAGCCGCTCATCTACACACTGGGTAAGCCCGAGATCCAGCCCATCGCCGTCGGCATCCAGCAGTTCAACTTCCGATTCAACCAGCAGCCGCACCTCATCCAAGCCACCGCCTTGCTCGGCATGGTCTTGCCGGTGATTCTCTTCTTTATGGCCCAGCGATTCTTCATGCGGGGCGTGGTGGTCACCGGGGTCGAAAAGTAGCGGGTTTCCCGCTTGCGCCCAAATCCCTGCTACGGTAGCGTTCAGACCGAGCCTATCGGATACCATGCACGTGCGTTGCCAAAGCGCCCACTCGGGAAGTCGTAATAAGATGGACGTCGGTGTGTACATGCAACGCCCCTCATTCGCTACCGGTGATCTTTGAAGAAGGGATGATACACATGGTGAACACGAATAGGAGCCGGAGCCATAAAACGGCGCACGGAGCCTCATCAGGCAACAGCGTCTTCAAGAGGTCATATGCGCGCTAACCCCCTCAAAGAAATACTAGAGCGCGGTGATTCGGTTCTGAACGGCTGGCTGCACATCCCTTCCTCATATAGCGCCGAGGCGATGGCCCACCAGGGATTCGACAGCCTCACCATCGATCTGCAACACGGACCCGTATACTTCGAATCCGCTCTGCCGATGTTGCAGGCGATCTCCACCACCGACACCGTGCCGCTGTGCCGCGTCCCTTGGAACGAGCCCGGCATCATTATGAAGATGCTCGATGTGGGTTGCTACGGCATTATCTGCCCGATGATCAACAACCGCCAGGAGGCGGAAGCGTTCGTGGGAGCCTGCCGCTACCCCCCGGCCGGTTACCGGAGCTACGGCCCCAACCGGGTCCTGCTCTACGCCGGACCGGACTACGGCGCCAAGGCGAACGACACCGTACTCGCCATCGCCATGATCGAAACAGCCGAGGCGATGGAGAATCTCGACGCCATCATGAGCGTCCCCGGCCTCGACGCGGTCTACGTCGGCCCGGCCGATCTCAGCCAGGGCCTGGGCGGTGCTCCGGGCGCCGACTTCGAGGAGGGACCGGTAGTGGGAGCGCTCGAGCAGATCCTCGCTGCCGCAAGGCGCAACGGAATCGCTGCCGGAATCCACACTCTCTCGAGTCGCTACGCTCAAAAAATGCTCGCCAAGGGATATCAGTTCGTCACCGTCCAATCCGACCTGGCGATGATGAAGGCCCAAGCTCAAGAGGTGGTGAAGGCCTTCAAGGGAGACGAGCGTCCACCGGGAGACGCAAAGGGACCCTACTAAGATAAATCTCTTTTGCGCGTAGATCTGATTGTCTATTTCGACTTGACAACAACTTTTATGTTAACTAGAATTTTATTTAGACATGCCTAATACCAGTACCGCCCTCTCCCCTTCGGTGGGCGACTACCTCAAGGCGCTCTGGTCGATCGGCAAAGACGAGAGCGTTTCCACCAACGATCTCGCCGAGAGGCTCGGCATCTCCTCAGCCTCGGTCTCCAGCATGCTGGCCAAGCTGAAAGGTAGTGGTCTGGTTCATTACCAACGCTACCGGGGAGCTCGCCTCAGCGCCAAGGGTCGCCGAGAGGCTCTGCGGCTGGTACGGCGCCACCGCCTCTTGGAAACCTTCATGATCACACACCTCGACTACAGTTGGGACGAGGTTCACGAGGAGGCGGAGACGCTCGAGCACGCCCTCAGCGAGCGTTTCACAGAGCGCCTAGCCAACCTTCTCGACCACCCGAGTCACGACCCTCATGGAGATCCGATCCCCAACACCGACGGTTCCCTACCCGATACCCCCAACACGCCTCTCGCCAAACTCGAGCCCGGACAGACGCTCGAAGTGGCCAGACTCCTGTCACAAAGCTCAGAGGCACTCACCTATCTTGCCGAACTCGGCATCAACCCCGGAACAGAGATCGAGGTCACGGTAAGAGAACCGGTCGGCGGTCTCTTGCACGTAAAGATCGATGGGACAGAGAACGCCCTATCGAGGGAGTTGGCGCTCCTCATCGAAGGGCGAACGATCGGCTGAACGCCCCAAAGAGCGTTCAGCGTTTCCGACTTGTTCCAGCACGCACCACATATCCCTCGTGTTTCGCCTTGTATTCCGGCTCGACGTGTATTGTTACCAGGCTTCCAGGAACGGTTCGCTCTACCGCTGCCTCGAGCCGGTCGCAGATAGCGTGGGCCTCCGCCACCGACATCTCGCTGGGCACCACCAGATGAAAGTCCACAAAGGTATGACGCCCCGCCAGGCGCGTCTTCAGGTCGTGGACCTCTTGCGCTCCAGCCATGCTGGTACGAATCGCCTGCTGGATCTGCTGTACATCTTGTTGCGGTAGACCCTCATCGACCAACCCCCCCACCGAGTCGCGGATCAATTTCCAGCCCACCCGAAGCACGTTGATCGCCACCAGCATCGCCAAGAGGGGATCGAGCACCCACCAACCGGTAAGCCACGCCAACCCTACGCCGAGCACCACTCCGACAGAGGTCATCACGTCCGTCCACAAGTGGAGTCCATCCGCAACCAGGGCCGGAGACCGGACCCGTCTGCCCACCGCAACGAGGTAACGGGCCAAACCTGCATTGAGGCCTGAGGCCAACAGGGACACAGCCCCACCAACCGCCAAGCCCGATATCGCTAACGGGGCCTGAAGCCTGATCCAGGCGCTGCGAGTGATCGTCACGGCCGCCAGAACGATCAGAACTCCCTCGAGCACCGCAGCGAGGTACTCGAACTTGCTGTGACCAAAAGGGTGATCCACATCGGGGGGACGCGCTGCCATCTGGACGGTGAACAGTGCAACAAGCGCTGCAACGATATTGACGATCGACTCGAGCCCATCCGACAAGAGCGCCACCGACCCCGTCACCCAGTAAGCCACGAGTTTGAGGCCCAAGATGACGATGCCGACCACCAGGGCCAGGCGTAAAGCCGCAATGGCGCTCATTACAAATAGCATACCGCTCTAATAAGTTTAGAAACTCTACATCGCTGTTCTAAAGATGCGGTCTCGTTGTGACCGGAGGGTCAAGAAAGGTGATGGGTGATGGGTGATGAGTGATGGGTAATGGGTGTTGCGAACGTTTGTTATGTGGGCCAGTCTGAACCAGCTTTTGCACTTTCGAGGCAGAGTTCCAAGCCCATTTTCCTTTCGCTGTGAACCTATCCATTTCCCATTATGATCTCGTCCACCCCACTCATCCTTCATCACCAAAAAGTTGGAGCAAAAAAGAATGCTCAAACTCGGTTCGACAAAAAGCTGCGGCCCTCCTGAAGGCGGGCCGCAGCGGAAAGATCAAAGGATGAATGCGTGATCTACGGACAAGCTCCCACCGTATCGCCGTGGTCCAGGTGAGCATCCACCGCGTTGCTCGAGACGGTGATGGTGCGTACTTGGCTCGGCTTCCCAGGGGAAACGTGGCAAAGCGTCGTCTTGCCACTTTCTTCTACCTGAAGCAGATTGCCAAACGAGACGTTGTCCGCGCCCTCCAAGGGGTTGCTGAACGACTGGATGACGATCTGTGTAATGATTTGATTGGAAATTACGCCAAAGAAGGTACCGGCCGGGCTACATTCTGCCACCGCCTCTCCGAGCAGACCACCGGCACCGAAAATCTGGACGGTAGCCGTGCCCGAGGCTGTAAACCCGTAGCACACCAGGTCCAAGCCGACTGCATTCACACCATCCCCCGAAAAGGTGATCGCAAACGCATCATCGTTCGTGTCAGCAGCTACGTTTTTTGAGGGGTTGTTGAATAAGTTCAAACAAGCCTTGTCACAGAGAAAAAGACCCGAGGCGTCCGGTCCCGGATAGTCGGAGAACGAGACGCTTGTCGTGATGGTCCCTTCTGCAAAGCACTCGTTGTTGCTCCACTCGTTCAGCGGAGACGGACACTGCAGTCCAAAGGGCGTTGGAACGTCTCCTTCTTCGAAGTCCTCCATATAGGGAAGGCCCGGGAAGGAGGCTTCGTCGGTGTAGAAAGTGAGCGTCTGAGCGTAGGATAGGGCACTGACCAGAAGCGCCAGGGTTCCTACCAAAGAAAGTGTGCGTTTGAGCATGAAACAGTCCTCTCTTGTTGCTGAGGGTCGAAAACGTAAGAGATGATGGGTCAGCAACCTTATGGCGACGCGCCAACCTCCTTTCTAGCCTCACGTGATCGGCGATCAGCCGGACCTCTTGCGGCCAGATTATCGATATCGTTGAAAAAAGAGCTCAATGCGTACATCCTTTACCAGGAATGTTTCCCCTGTTGGCACCACACCGCGTTTCGACATACGGGTTCCGCACACGCCTGCCCGGACCACTCCGAGCGCCGGTCTGCTCACCTGAGAACGGAGTAGCGTATCGCTCTCGGCTCTCTAGCCTTTCGGTAGGTCCCGTATGCTCAGCCCAGCTACAGTTCACCTCCTTCAGCGTCCTTAACAAGGACAGCTGTGGCGACTTGTGATCTACCGCTCCCGGTTCTGAATTGTCTCCCGTGCGTCAAGCCTACTCTAAACCCCGCGCATGATTTATACGAGGACGATCATCACAATGTGGCCAGCCTCGGCTCCAAACCGGTTCCTGGCACATGCCGCAGCGCTAGCCAACGACCCCAACCCCCGCGTCGCCCGGTCGGCATCGCTATTAAAGCAGGTATCATCTGGTCATAGACAAAGTCAGTGGGTGAAAACCTGTCCTGTAGACCGTTTCTTGGATGATACCTGCTTACATAATTTTGGCAACCGCTTTAACTTTCAACCACCCTGGCTAACTGCTTACCACCTTTTTCATCAGCTCCCAGAGCGCCGCGACATCCTCCCGCTCGGTGAGGAGCGAGCCGATCGACACCCGCACCATCCATCGCCCATCCAGCTTGGCCGGGGTGAGGTAGGCCTCACCTGAGGCGTTGATGCGATGCGCCCAGTCTAGGGTGTGAGCGTCCAACTCCTCCGATGTCAGCCCCGGCAGCACATGTCTGACACAAACAGTCTGCAGCGGTACCGGGGTGAGACGTTCCCAACCTGGAGCGGCATCGACCTGCTCTTTGAGCCACTGAGCGTTGGCTATGTCGCGCCGCAGGCGCGCCCTCAGGCCTTCTGCACCCTCGGAATAGAGCAGGAACCAGAGTTTGAGCGCCCGAAAGCGGCGTCCTAAGGGGATCCCCCAATCCCGGTAGTTTTTTGCCTCGGCATCGACCGATGTCTTGAGATAGCTCGGATCGGTAGACATCACCCGTACCAGGTGAGGGGCATCCCCGACATAAAAGAGCGAGCAGTCGAACACCGCCCCCAACCACTTGTGGGGGTTCAGCACCAGCGAGTCGACCCGCTCGATCCCCCGCCACATCCAGCGGCACTCGGGCAAGATCATGGCCGAGCCCGCCAAAGCGCCATCGACGTGTAGCCAGAGACCGAAACGCTCCGCCAGGCGCGCCATCTCGCCGACCGGATCGAGCGCCGTGGTAGCAGTCGTTCCCACGGTCGCCACCAGCGCGCAGGGCTTTCGTCCGGCTGCGAGATCGTCTTCGATGGCCTGCTCGAGCGCTTCTACGCGGAGCGCATAGGCCTCGTCAGTCGCAATAGAACGCACGTTGTCGCGGCCGAACCCGGCCAAGAGCGCCGCCTTTTCGATGGAACTATGGCTCTGTTCCGAAGTATAGACCGTAAGTGGTACCTCTTCCACCTGCAGGCCTCCGCCCTCCTGTCCGTGAGCCGTCACCCTCTCGCGCGCGCAGATCAACGCCAACAGGTTCGAGGTCGAAGCGGTGTCCTGAATGACTCCTTGAAAGCTTTCAGGCAACCCGATGAGCTGCCGCATCCAATCAGTCATGTGCTCCTCGACTTCTGTCAGCGCCGGGCTGGCCTGCCAGTTGATCCCCAGTTGGCCCAGCCCCGAACTGAGCAGATCTCCGAGCACCGAGGAGAGCTCGGCGTTGGCCGGAAAGTAACCGAAGAAGCGAGGGTGTTGGAAGTGCGTCAGACCCGGACCCAAGATAGCGTCGATTTCATCGATCAGCTTTGAAAGATCATGGCCCTGCTCGGGTGGCGCGGCCGGCAGGCGCTTGCGCACGTCTCCGGGCTCGAGCTGCGACATGACCGGGTACTCTCCCACGTGCGAGCGGTAGTCGGCGATCCGGTCGATCAGTCTGTACCCGAGGCGCCGGAACTCTTCTGGCGTCATCACCCACGTATGGTACACCGAGGAAATCCGATACAACCAAAAAGAGCGGGGTCTCCCCCGCTCTCAGCTTGAAACGATACTCTTCGGTCAGTTACCCAGATCGACGATACGGCCTTCCATCGCCGGCGCCACCGTACCGAGGCCGCGGATATAGGCTCCGAGCGTGTCGGCATCGAGCTGTTGGCTATCATAGTAGTTTTGGCCCTGCGTGAAGACCTCATAACCGTCACCGCCGGCGGCGATGAAGTTGTTGGTCACGATGGTGTAGCTCGCACCCAGATCGAGCGGTGCTCCCGCCACTTCGACCGACATCACCCGCTCACCGGCAGGACGCCCCGAGTTCCAGGTGTAGTTCAACCCAGACACCTGCAGGAAGCGTCCGGAAACGTCCTCCACCTGTGACACGGCGTTCTCCAAGGCTTCGAGCACCTGTACGCCCGTCAAGTCGAAGGTCACGATGGTGTTGCCGAAGGGGTGGACTTCGATCACATCGCCGAGCGTGATGTCGCCGGCCTCGATGGTCTTGCGGATGCCGCCACCGTTGGCGAAGGCGATATCCGCTTCTGGGAAGGAGGACAAGAGCCCGTCGGTAATCAAGTTGCCGAGGTTGGTCTCTCGGGTCCTTACGTCTCCACGCTCACCGTCGAGCGTCACCGCAGCGGTGCCGATGACCACGCCCAGCCGTTCGCTCAACTGCGCCTCGAAGCTGGCCAGCAGTTCCGAGACCTCGGGGTCGGGTTCAAAACCCTGGACCGCGATATTCTGCGCCCGGGCCATGACGACCTTACCGTTCTCGATCTCGAGGTCGACACGCGACACCTCCTCGGTGGCACCCGCCGGCTTCACGAAGACGCCTCTGGGATTCCGAACCTCGGGCACACCGGCCGGAAGGCTGGGATCGAAGCTGCCACTCGCAAGGTACATCCCGTCAAAACCCTCGGTATGGCCACCGACGACCAGATCGACCCCTTCGACGCCCTGCAGCAAGGCGAAGTCCTCGCTGGTATCTTGGTGGGTTACAAAGATGACTACGTCGACTTGGTCCCGCACCACATCCACTGCTTCCTGGGCGATCTCCATGGTATCGACGACCGTCAGACGCCGGGTTTCGGCACTCGTCACTTCATAAAGAGATGGATTGGTTATGCCGAAGATCGCTACGTCGACGTCACCCACCTGCTTGATCACCGCCGACACCACCCCGAGATGCCCCACACCCACCAGGTTGGTCGATACGAAGGGGAAGTTGGCCAGATCCTCGAGCATGTCCATATGAGCGATACCAAAATCGAACTCGTGGTTCCCAAGCGTCAGGGCATCGAACCCGATCAGGTTCATAGCCTCTATATCGACAACCCCTCGAAAGGCACTCGACATGACCGTGCCGACGAGGATGTCACCAGAGCTGACGACCACTACATTGCCACCGGTCTCCTCACGCACCTGATCGACCAGCGCTGCCACCTGAGCCAGGCCACCGACCCCATCACCATCGGGCAACACGGCTCCGTGCTGCTCGGAGAGCGCGAGCACCGTCAGTGAGCTCGCCAGACTCCAAACACCGACCGAAAAAAGAACCAACACAACGAGTAGCCGAGTAAAAACCGAGTTCCGCTCCGCCATACTGTTACCTCCAGGTCACCAGTGTACCGCAACACAACGGGCTTGCTGCTTTGACTCGTATGACGGTGGCACCCACCTCTCTATTGGAGGGGGGCTGATCCCCAAAAATACAACATCCATCGTGGCCAACCTCGGCAGCTGATCCGATATCCGGCTGCCAAAGGGGACCTGAAGACCACTCGAAGCGCATCTTCAGCTCTAGAGCCGCGTTCGGGCAGCACCCGCTTTCAGAAGCCGTGGGCCGAGAATCGGAAAAACGAGCTCGGTAGCTCAGCTATACAAACTCGAAGCTGCCTCTCAGATTGAACCAGTTATAGCGGTTGATGAGCCACGGGAGGAACAGGAGCGCGACGGTGGCAATACCCGAAATGACCAGTCCTCCACTCATGTCGACCGAGAGAGAGGCACCGAGATAGGTCAACAGGAGGGTGGAAGGGATCATCCCAAAAAAGGTCGCAACGGCGTAGGTGGCTGCCGATAGCCCGCTCACCCCGGCCGCATAGCTGATGATGTCGAACGGCATGAGGGGGATGAGGCGGCTCCCGAAGATGAGAACGGCCAGGTAGCGTTCCCCCCGGTCGGAGGTAAAGATCATAACCCTGCCGGTGAGGGCTTTCATCACGCTGCGGCCCAAGGTTCGACCGAGCGCATAGGCGATCAGCGCCCCAACCGTGCCACCGATCACGCTATAGAGGCAGGCAGCCAACGGTCCCCACAGAGCACCAGCAACGATGATCAGGGGGAGGCCGGGAAGCTGGCTGACCACGACCGCGATGGCGACCACGATGATGTAGAGCAGGGGACCGCGCCAGCCAAGGGAATTGAGAACTTGCCTGAGGCCGTCCGCACTAAACACGTCCACCCCGAGGTGGCTTCGCAACCAGAGGACTGCCCCGAGCGTTCCGAGCAGCATCGTGGCTGCGATCGCATTTGCGGTATTCATGAGTGGAGCCAGGCGGCGCAATCCTCATTCCCTCCTAGAGGTAAGATTCTCCAAAGGCCGCAACGGATAGAGTCAACGAGCACCGTTCCAGTTAAACGTCAGTTTAGAAAATCGTTGAGGCGAGGGGGATTTTCCGGATTACGTTGGAGACGACGAAAAAGATCGGGACTACGATCGTGCGCCGCAACGCAGATCTTGCAGAGCCTCTCAAACAGAATACTGTTTGAGAACCGCAATGCCAAGAAATTGAACCTCGTTTCCGCTCGGAATTTGGTTGCCCAAAGGCGTAATCGATAGGCAACGCACCTTCAGCGACCAAAGATCGATGTCGCGTCCAGCTCGCCTTGGCGACCGCGAATCTCGGCAACAGCCAAGAGAAGAACTCGATGGTGTACGGTATAGGTACATATGAAAAATACCTATCTCACCTCCACGTTTGAGGATGCCGACGCTACCCTACAAAGGATCGAAGCGGCTTTCGGCGCTCTGAGCGGAGCTCAGCTGAACTGGAAACCCTCCGCGGAGGTCTGGAGCGTAGGCCAATGCCTGGACCACCTCATCAGCTCGGATGAGGAGTATTTTTCGCAGTTAAAGGCCATCGCCGGCGGTGAGAAAGCCTCGAGCTTCTGGGAAGCCATACCCTTGCTACCACGGTTCTGGGGAAGCTTTATCCGCAAAGCGGTTCACCCCGACAGCCAGAGAAAGAACAAGACATTTGCGGTGTTCGAACCTTCGGCTAGCAATTTACCCGAAACGATCGTCAGCGACTTTAAGGCGCACCATCGCGAGCTGATCGATCTCATTACAGCCACCGACCACGTCGATCACGAGAAGGTCATCCTCACCTCGCCGGTGGCACGTTTCATGACCTATAGCCTCAAAGACGCCGTCATTATCTTGGTGACGCATATGGAGCGGCACTACCGCCAAGCGAAGGCGGTAACGGAACGAGATGGGTTTCCTGCAGCCTAACCGCAGCTCTCGCTCTTCGTCGTCGTGCTGCTTGAGGCTACGCAACGGCCTCGAAGCCATGAATCAAGCGACGTCCTCATCCGAAAAATCGAGGTGCGCCCTGCCACCGTGCACCTCGAACGCCACCCCGCGGGTGGCATCTGAACCCTTCACCACCTCGAGAACGGCTTTGGCTTGCTCTTGGGTCACTGCCCGGGCTTCTCCTCGGTCGTCGAGGCGGCAAGGGATGAGTTCGATCCCTCGAAGTTGCCAGCCACCACCAGCTCGGTGAAAGCGCAGGTTGGCGATGAGGCTCTGCCGGTTGCGTTCACTATAAACCGGCTTATATGGGGGAGCCGGCCGCTGCAGCTCGAGGCGTTTGAGCTTGGTTTGCGGGTGAAAGATGAAGTTCCCCAGGCTGTAGAGGATGCCTGCCCCCCGGTAGCGCTCGACGCCGTGGAGCGCATGCGGGTGATGACCCAAAATAACGGAGGCCCCCACCTCGACGAGAGCGTACGCCAGCGGCCGCTGGTACTCGGCCAGGTCGCCTTGGAAAGGAGAACTCCACTCGGGCGGAACGCCCCAGTGCATCTGAACCAGCACGATATCTGCCAGCTCACGCGCCTGCCGGACGACCGAGAGTGCACGCTCGAGATCCTCAGCCACCACTTCGGTGTGGACCCAAGGTGGCGTACCGGGCTGCTCGTCGTTGACAGCGCCGTCGGAAGCGAACGAGACGCGCACCCGTAACGGGGCGATCCCCGGTCGGTCTATCCCAGCTGCCGAACCGGTAGGGACGGTGGCCGCCAAGGCGACGGTGGCGATCTTCACGCCCTTGACCTCGCGGACATCCGGCCGCAGCGCCCCGGCGATGTCGTTGCCGGCGCCGGCATAGGCGATCCCAACTCGCTCGAGAGCACTCATGGTGTCGCTGAGCCCGATGGTGCCGTAGTCGAGGGTATGGTTGTTGGCCAGCGAGACGACCTCGAAGCCCAGCTCCTTCACCCAAGACGCAGCCGGCGGCGGCATGCGCATGGTGATGAGCTTATCGGCCGGGACGCCGCGGTCGGTGATGGGCGCTTCGAGGTTGGCTACCCGTAAATCGGCCGTCTGCAACGCTTGCCCCGGCAGCGGCGTGGTGAATGGCCGCCGCAACATGAGGTCCCCTACCGCCGCGATGGTAATGCTGTTCGCACGTTCCGTCTCTTTCATCGTCTCCCTCACCTGTCTTTTAACGCATACAACCACACCTTGAAGTCGCAGAGGTATCGTGGCGCTGCATCATACCTTCATTCAAATCGATCGGTGCGCCCGCCACCTTTCACCTTGTCGCCCCTCCCTTTTTTGGTTTACCATACCGGTGGTCACGTCGAAACCAAACTCCGACAACAGCAACAAAGGTGCCGCCGACCTGACCGTTCGGCACACTGTGGAGGTTCATGATGAATGAGCTGGAACGCGAGCTACTCTCCGAGGTATCTCTCGACGAGCCCTGGTCGCTGATCGAAACCTTTGCGGGGATCGTTCGCGAGCATCCGAACGAGGTCAACCGGGCCGCTGACCTGCTCGCTGCGCGGCTGCAGCGAAACGGGGTCCCGGTCACTATGCATGAGCCCACGCTCTACCTCAGCATCCCGCTCGGTGCCGAAGTTCACGCCGAAGGGCAGACGTTTCGCGCCAAGCCGCCCGCCTACAGCGCGGACGCCGGCGGAGGACTCGAAGCTGAGCTGGTCTACGTGCCCGCCCAGTTTGCCCGCGGCTCGGACGATGTCTTCGACACCCTCAACAAAGAGGCGCTCAAGAGCACCGACGTGCAGGGCAAGATCGTGCTGACAAACGGCTTTGCCATGCCCGCCAACGTCTCCGAGTTCGAGCGTCGCGGCGCGGTCGGCCTGATCGCCATCAACCCAGGAGAAGACATCCACTGGGGCATCTGCACCACCATCTGGGGCGTTCCCGACCTGAGGGACTTGCCGAGAAAACCGACCATCCCGGCGCTGTCGGTCAACAGGCCCGATGGCGAGGCGCTCAAGGCCCTGGCGGAAGCGGGCAAACGCGTTACCGTATTCACACGCATGGAAGAGGGCTGGTACCCTTCCAAGGTACCGGTCGTCGAGATCCCCGGCCGAGAAGAACCGGAAAAGTTCGTCTTGCTCCACGGACACTACGACTCCTGGGATATCGGCATCGGCGACAACGCCACCGGAAACGCAACCCTACTCGAGCTGGCCCGCATCCTCTACAAGCACCGCGACAAGTTGAAGCGTTCGGTGAAGATCGCCTGGTGGCCGGGTCACTCGACCGGACGCTACGCGGGGAGCACCTGGTTCGTCGACCGCTTCGCCATCGACTTAGACGAGAACTGCGTCGCCCAAGTCAACTGCGACTCCCCGGGGTGCCGTTGGGCGACCGAATACAAAGACGTCTCGCTCATGCCCGAAACCGAGGCCTTTGCCGCCGGCATCATCGCCGATGTGACCGGGAAAGCACTCCATGCCGAAAGGCCGGCCCAAGCCGGGGACTACTCGTTCAACAACATCGGCATCAGCAGCTACTTCATGCTGCTCTCCACCATGCCCGACGATCTCCGCAAGGAAAAAGGCTACTACGGCGTCGGAGGTTGTGGGGGCAACATCGCCTGGCACACCGAAAACGACCGGCTCGAAATCGCCGACAAAGACGTGCTCTTAGACGACATCAAGATCTACCTGCTCGCCGCCCTGCGCAACGCCAACGCCGAGGTTCTGCCCTTCGACTGGCGGGCGACGACCGGGGAGTTCCTGGCGACGATCGACCGCTACCAACAGGCGGCCGGAGACCGCTTCGATCTGAACGCAGCGCGTGAGGCTGCGAGCGAACTCGACGAGGCGCTGGCGACCTTCTACCAAGCCGTCGAAGCGACCACGCTGAGCGCGCGCGAAGCGAACGCTGTCATCCTCGAGCTCGCCCGCACCCTGGTGCCGATCAACTACACCCGCGCCCCGAGGTTCTACCACGACCCGGCCCTCACCATTCCACCACTTCCCGACCTGGCCGTGGCGACTGAGCTCGACGAGTATCCCGGCGACCTTTTGGGGTTCGCGCAGACCGAACTCATGCGCGGGCAAAACCGGGTCGTGTCTGCGCTCCGGCACGCCACGCGCCGCATCGCATCGGCGCTGACCCAAACGACCGGAACGTAAACGCAGCCTAGGCAGAAAGGGCCATCAATCTATGCAAAAGAAGAACTACAAGGGCTACAAATCCTACCAGTATCTCGAAGCAGGCGTCGACTACAAGGCGTTCGAGCTGGTAGACGAGATCGGCCGGGTCGAACCCTTTACCTACCCGGTCTCCGAGGCGCAAGAGGCCCGCGTCGAGCGCCTCTTCGAAGAGAACATCGTGATCTCGCTCCACGATCACTGTTTCGTCGCCCCGAAGAACTTGGAGGACTTCTTCGAGTTCCGCCGCCAGGGGCGCGACTGGACCGGCTACGAGGGCTTGAGCCACTCAGGCCTCGACGCGGTGTTCGATGCCATGATGGACGGCACCGCCATGATCACCTCCAAGGCCGGCTGGAAGTGGGACGACATCATCACCGACATCGGGCTCAGGCTCAGCGACATCGCCCACCAGGACATGGTGGTGCTGGCGCTGACCACCGAGGATATCGAGCGCGCCAAAGCGAACGGTCAGATCGGCTTCATCGTCTCGCTCGAGTCCTCGAGCATGATCGAAAACGAACTCGACCGGATCGACATCCTCTACGGCATCGGTGTGCGCTCGATGGGCATCGCCTACAGCGAGGGGAACTCGCTCGGTGCCGGCTTGCGCGAGGCGGGCGACGGGGGCCTGACCCAATTCGGGCGCGAGGCCGTGAAGCGCATGAACAAGCTCGGCATCGCCATCGACATCTCGCACTCGGGCGATCAGACCGCACTCGACACCATCGAGGCCAGCGACCGACCGGTGTTCATCACCCACGCCGGCGCGCGGGCGCTTTGGAATACCCGGCGGCTGAAGCCCGATGAGGTCATCAAAGCCTGCGCCGAAAAGGGAGGCGTCATCGGCATCGAGGCCGCGCCCCATACCACCCTGACCCCAAAAAACACCCGGCACTCGATCGAACCCTTTATGGAGCACGTCGAATACGTAGCCGACCTGGTCGGCATCGACCACGTGGCCTTGGGCCCCGACGTTCTCTTCGGCGATCACGTCGGCCTGCACCGCCTGCTCGCCGGACCACTTTCGATCGGCAAGTCCCACGCCGGCGTCGAGTACGAGCGGGTCGAGTACGTCGAGGGCCTCGAGAACCCCGCCGAGGCCTTCCCCAACATCGTGCGCTGGCTCGTCACACACGGCTACAGCGACGGTGACATCGCCAAGATCATCGGCGGCAACATCATGCGGGCCCTCAAAGAGGTGTGGTGGCGGTGAAACTCTGCTTTCTCGGAAACGACGCACGGCTTTCATACTTGCAGCAGCACGCCAGCCCCGGCGTAACCCTCGACAACCTATCCGACTTCAAGGGAACGCGCGACAAACCCTCCAGCATCGAATCGCGGCTCGAAGAGCTCGAGCTGGCCTACTGGGTGGTGGAACGCTGCCAGGCGGCCGAGCGCCGCGGTTTCGACGGGGTGATCACCGGCTGTTTCGGCGACCCAGGCGTCGAGACGGCGCGCGAGCTGGTGCGCATCCCGGTGATCGCGCCGGGCGAGACCGCCCTGCTGACCGCACGCATGCTGGCGCACCACTTCTCGGTGCTCACGCCCCTGAAAGAGACGGTCCCGCTGGCCAGAGAACAGGTTCACAAGACCGGTATGACCCCGTTCGTGGCCTCTATACGCTCGCTCGACTTGCCGGTCGAGGCCTTCCGGCAAGCCGACCAGAACACCGTAGACACCCTGATCTCGTTGGGTCGCACCTGCGTGCAGGATGACGGCGCCGAACTGCTCGTCTTCGGCTGTGCCAGCATGTCGCTCCTCGCCCCTCAGATCGAGGCAGGTGTGGGCGTACCCGTCATCAACTCGGTGCTGCTCTCGCTGCGGGCCGCCGAGATGCTGGTCGGGTCCGGCCTCACACACAGCCCCGTGACCTTCCCAAGCCCGCGTAAGTTGGCGGTGAGCTAAGGCGAATCTCAGACCTCAGCCGGCCTCCGAGACACCGATCACCACCTTGCCAAAAGCTTCCCCCTCTTCGAGCAGGCGGTGGGCCTCAGCAATCTCTTCGAGCGGCAAAACCGCGTGGACAGCCGGTTTGAATGCCCCGCGGTAGAGGAGGTCGAGAACTTCTCTGAAATCCGCCCGGTTGCCCATGGGGGCCCCGAGAATCTGGCGGTGTGACTGGTAGATTTCACGAATGCTGAGTTCCGGGGTGTCCCCGATGGTGGCGCCGCAGATCGCCATCCGGCCGCCCATGGCCAGACTCTTGATGGCGCTTCGCCAGGTGTTGCCGCCGACGGGGTTGATGATGATGTCTACTCCTCGTCCGTCCGTCTCGGATGCGACCACCGCCTCGAACGCTTCCCGAGCGCGGTCGATTACCCGCTGGGCACCGAGTCGGCGCAGCGCATCCACTCTCATCTGCCCTCGTGTAACGGCAAAGACGACCGCACCACACGCGTGGGCCAACTGTACTGCGGCGCTACCCACACCGCCACCGGCACCGAGCACCAACACTCGGTCGGTCGGCTTGAGACCGGCGACCTTGAGCATCCGCCAGGTGGTGGTGGCCGCCACCGGTACCGCCGCGGCATCGACGAACGAGACCGACTCGGGCAACCGCTCCAAATTGCGGGCGGGAATCCGGCAGTATTCGGCCAACCCCCCATCGGTATCCTCACCAAAGATGCGGTAGCGGCGGCACATCGTCTGCTCACCGCGCTCACACGCCTCGCAGACACCGCAGCTCAGCGACGGGTAGATCACCACCCGGTCCCCGGGCGCGACGTTCTCTACGGCAGATCCGACCTCGTCCACCTCCCCGGCCACGTCGACGCCGGTGATGCTCGGCAAATGCACCCCGCGAACGCCCGGACCCGTGAGACCTCTGCGCGCAAACAGATCGAGCCGGTTGAGCGCGCAGGCGGCTACCCGCACAATGGCTTCATCCGGCGCTTCCAACTCAGGCCTTGGGATGCGTTCGACACGCACCTTGTCATACCCACCGTGCTCGCGCACCACCGCAGCTCGCATCGTCGCCACTCAAGCTACCTCCCACCGATCCACAAGAGTCGTCCTCCTTTTAATACGGCAGCCACGCGGAAGACGGCGTGGATGTCCTCTAACGGGTTCCCCGCTACCGCCACGATATCGGCTGCTTTACCCGGCTCGAGCGTACCGAGCTCATTCTCCAAGCCGAGCACCTCTGCACCACGCCGGGTGGCAGCCTGAATCGCATCCTCCGGCGAAACACCGTGCTCCACCAGCCACTCGATCTCATAACCGAAGAGGCCGTGCATCGAATCGGTCCCGAGCGCGTACGGCACCTTCGCCTCGAGGATCTCTTGGAAGGTCACCTCCCTGATCTCGCGCACCCGCTTCAACTTGGAGATGATGCCCGGGTTCTGGGCGTCCCCCTGTTCGATTCCAGACGGATGAAAGGCGATGGTGTTGGTTAGTACCAGCCAGCTACCGGCAGAAGTCATCTTTTCGATGTTTCCCGCGGTCAGGAGCCCCCCATGTTCGATCGAGTCGACCCCCTCTTCGACGCAGAGATCCACGCCCTCGCCCCCGTGTGCGTGCACCGCCACCCGAAGGCCGGCCCGGTGCGCCTCCTCCACCGCCGCCCGAATCTCCTCCCGGGAATAGTGGTAGGCGTAGACATCGGTACCGGAGCTCGACACCCCACCGGTCACGAACAGCTTGATGTGATCGGCCCCGTTGCGGAGGTTTTCCCTCACCACCTTACGGATCTCGTCGACGCCGTCGGCGACGCCCAGAGCCGCCCCGTGCCCGTGCGAAGCGCTGAGCGCCGTGCCGGAGACGCGCAGACGGGGACCCAACACCTCTTGGCTGCGCGTGGCCTGCTTGAAGGCGAAGTCGATGCCGGCCCGCTCCCCCATGATCCGAGCCGTAGTAACCCCCGACAACAGCATCCTACGTACGTTTTCTACACCGCGCAGCGCCTGCCAGACGACCGGCTTAGCCAGTTGACCGTGCTGATCCCCTTCGCCGGGCCGGACGGTGATGTGGGTGTGGGCATCGATAAAGCCGGGCAGCAGGACGGTATCGCCGAGGTCGAGCACCTCATCGGCACGCGGCCGCAGCTTTTCAACCGGCGCCACCTCGACGATCCGTCCCTCCTCGACTAAAAGCGCCTTCTCAGGGTGGAACCCCGTGCCGGTTCCATCGACGATCCCCTTGGCAAAAACGAGGGTCAGCATCTCTCCTCCTCTCCCTGCTCAGCCCAACCGAAGTCTGTCTACGAGAACCGTCTACCGACGACCACAACCTGACCTCGCATGAGTTCCTGTTCTTTTCGATCTGGCTACGCCAGATCGAAACGTCCCATCAATCGTGCAAATGGCAGTAGACGACATGCCCGGGAGCGAGTTCACGCGCCTTCGGCTCCTCGAGGGCACACCGCTCGAAGGCATGCGGGCAGCGGTCTCGAAAGCGGCATCCCGACGGGGGAGCCTTGGCGTCGGGAACCCCGCCGTGGATCGGCAGAGGGTCGTGCGACTGATCGGGGTGGGGAGTGGGCACCGCCTGCACCAGCGCCTGAGTGTAGGGGTGGGCCGGCTCCTTGATGACCGTTTCGGTGGGGCCATCCTCCATGACCTTGCCGAGATACATGACGATGGTGCGCTCGCACACGTAGCGCACCAGCGCCAGGTCGTGAGAGATATATACAGCCGTAAGGCCGAGGGTGTCGCGCGCCTCACGCATGACGTTGAGGATCCCCGCCCTGACGCTCACATCGAGCATCGACACCGGCTCATCGGCGACGACGAAGCTCGGCTCGAGCACCAGCGCCCGGGCCAGCACCACGCGTTGAAGCTGTCCACCTGAAAGTTGGTGTGGGAATTTGTCGTAGTAGAGGTCGGTGTCGTGCAGATGCACATGCTCCATCGCCCTGTGCATCCGCTCGGGGTGTTCATCTTTGGGGATGCCCGCGTTCACCAGCGGTTCGGCCAGCGAACGGTAGACGGTAAAGCGCGGGTTGAGGGCCTCGAAAGGGTTCTGGAAGATCAGCTGCACCTGGCGCCGGAACGCTTTGAGCTCCGGCCCTTCCAGGGCTCCGACCTCTTGGGAGTCGAAGCGGATGCTCCCCTCGGTCGGCTCGAGCAACTTGAGGAGTAGGCGTCCGGTCGTCGTCTTGCCGCAACCCGACTCACCGACCAAACCGACGCTTTCGCCTTGCTCGAGGCGAAAGCTGACCCCGTCCACGGCACGGACTACTTGCCGCTGGCCTCTTAGCGACTCGAGGATCGTTCCTTTGACCGGGAAGTGCTTCTTGAGGCCGTCGACTTCTACGAGCGCTGCCACGTACTCACCTCCGCAGCCTGTTCCCTGAGTTGGACCGCTTCGCCGGCACGCCAACAAGCCACCTGGTGCCCCTGCTCGATCTCCTCGAGGGCAGGAGCCTTGCCACAATCGCTGACAGCGAAGGGGCAACGCGCTTCGAAGCGGCACCCCTCGGGTGGGGTTCGCAGGTCCGGAGGGCTGCCCTCGATCGGGGTCAGCTCGCCGGTGGCGCGCTCGAGGTCGGGAAAAGCGTTATAGAGGCCCATGGTATAGGGGTGGAAGGGCCGGGTCAGGACCACCTGCGCCGGACCCGACTCGACCACCCGCCCGGCGTACATCACCGCCACCTGATCGCAAACGTAGGCCACCACGCTGATATCGTGGGTCACCAGCAACACCGATAAGCGGAGCTGGCGCTGCAGCTCTTTGAGGGTATCGAGAATCTGGCGCTGCACGATCACGTCGAGGGCCGTTACCGGCTCATCGGCGATGATCAGCTTGGGGTCGAGCGCCAGAGCGAGGGCGATAGCCGCCCGCTGGCGCATCCCGCCCGAGAACTGGTGCGGGTAGTCGCGGAGCCGCGCCGGATCGAGACCCACCAACCCAAAGAGCTCCACCGACCGTTCCGTCGCCCGCTCGCGGGCATAGCCGCCGCGCTGCACCAGCACCTCTTTGAGCTGGTCGCCGACCCGGTAGACGGGGTCGAGCGAGTTCATGGCACTCTGGGGGATGAAGGAGATATCGCGCCAACGAAGCGCTCGCAGGGCGCTCTCGTCTCGAGCCCGCAACTCCCGGCCGTCGAAGTGAATCTTGCCTCCAGCCAAAAGACCGTTTCTGGGCAACACCCCCATGATCGCCCTGGCCAGGGTGGTCTTACCGCAGCCGGACTCGCCCACCAGACCCATGATCTGCCCTTTGGGCACGGACAAGTCGGCACCATCGACCGCCTGGACGGCGCCCCGCCGGGAACGGTAGTGAACCTTGAGATCTTCGATGGTGAGGATCAAGACCGCAGACCCCTCACGAATCTAGTATCTTTTGACAACATCGCCCCCTCGAACCTCACCCTCGCCATCATCCCTGTCTGCACCGAAACCCCTCGCTAATCTTCCTCTCTCAACCTCGGAAAGAGCAGCTCTTCGTAGCCCCGGCTGATGAAAAAGCCGGCCGTCACCACCAGCACGATCGCTATTCCCGGCGGCACGAACCAGTAATAGGAACCGCGCGAAAGCGCTTGGGAAACAAACGCATCTTGCAACATATAGCCCCACGAGATTACGTTGGAGTCACCGAAACCGAGGAAGCTGATGCTGGCCTCGGTGAGGATCGCCCAACCCACCGCGATCGAACCGTAAAGGAACGAGAGCGGCAATATGTTGGGGGCGATGTGCAAGAAGATGATGCGCGGCGTGCTCGAGCCCGTCACCCGCGCGGCCTCCACATACGAACGCTCGCGCACGGTCAGTACCTGGCTGCGGATCACCCGGCCGGTATCGCGCCACAAGATCAGCGCCATCGCCAGCACCACGTTCCAGACGCTCGGCTCCAAAAAGGCGGCCAACACGATCACGAAGGGCAGGAACGGGATGCCGAAGGCGATATCGGCCAGACGCATGAGCACGGTGTCCACCAGGCCGCCGAAGTAACCGGCCACCAGACCCACCACCGTACCGATGGCGACCACGCAAAAAGCCGCGGTGACCCCCACCAACAGGGCGCTACGGGTGCCGTAGAGGAGTTGGGAGTAGACGTCGCGCGCCAGGCTGGTGGTGCCGAGCGGGTGCTCCCGGCTCGGCCTCAGATCGGCCGCCAAGTTACCTTCGGGGGTAAAAAGGATCTCCAGAGGGTCGAAGGGCGCCAGCTGCTCGGCGAAAAGCGCGATCAACACAAAAAGCGCATAGACCACCGTGCCGAAGAGCGCATACGGGTCGCGCAACAGCAAGGCACCGGTGCCGGCCAGAGAGCGGACGAAGAGCCGCCAGCGAGACGGCCGGGCGGTCCGTAAGCTAGTGTTTGGCGTCGCCACTTGATACCCTCGGGTCGAGCGAGCTGTAGAGGAGATCGGCGATAAAGTTCATAAAGATCATCACCACCGCGATCACAAAGAACGCGCCCTGCGCCAACGGGTAGTCGCTGGAGGCCACCGCCCGCACCAGAACCCGCCCCAGACCGGGCCAACTAAAGACCGTCTCGACCACCACGTTGCCGCCGATCGAGTAGCCGACTCCCAGGGCGAACGCAGTGACCACCGGCAATAGGGCGTTGCGGGCGGCGTGGCGCACCAGGATCGTCCAGGTCGACAACCCCTTCATCTCGGCCATGGTCACGAAGTCGTCTTGCATGATCTCGAGCATGTTCGAGAGCATCAAGAGGAGCGGCAAACCGTGCAGGTAGATGGCCAAGGTAAGCCCGGGTAGAAACAGGTGCCGCAAGAAGTCGAACGAAAAGAAGCGGGCGAAGTTGTTCGGGAATTCCGCCCCGGGGCTGAGCGCACCCCCCGCCGGGAACCAACCCAGCTTGAAGCTGAAAAAGGCCAGCAAGATCATGCCGAGCCAGAACTCGGGCGCGGCGCGGGTGGTGAGCACCAGGGGGATGGTGATCCCCTCGAACACGCTCCCCCGCCGCCAGGCTAAAAACGCGCCGGCCAGCACCCCGATAATGTAGGCGATGATGAGCGATACCAGGGTGAGAGCGATGGTGTAGGGGAACACGTCGCGGACGATCGAGGCTACCGAGCCGCTGAGGTGAAAAGAGTCCCCCAAGTCGCCTTTGAGGAGGTTCAGCAGATAGATGCCGTACTGCACGTGCACGGGACGATCCAGGCCGAAGCGCCGCAGGATCGACTCCTGCTGCTCCTGGGTAAAAGTCGGCTCGATATAGGCCGCCAGCGGCGAGCCGGGAGCCAGCCGAAAGAGAAAAAATAAGATGGTGGCCACCGCCCACAAGACGAAAACCATCTGCAGGAAGCGTCGGCCAAAACGGGAAATACCTGTCATATCAACTCACTACGAATAGAGTCTCGAGTGGCTGCCGCAGCGGCAGCCACTCGACTCAGAATTCAGTTCCCGTGCTGTTCGGTGACGCCGTCGGGGTAGTGCAACCTCCCCCGACCGTCGAGCGTGTAGCCGGCTTCGGCCAAAATCCCCTTGGCCAGCTCGATACCAGTCTCCAAATCGGTGATACCGGGAGCGGTCCAGAAACCGAGCGCGGTCGAAACCGGCGAGTTGGAGGGCACAGCAAAGCCTTTGTAGGCAGCCTGGACGAAGAAGTTGCGGTTCAACGCCAGCGACAGGGCACGCCGGAAGGCGGGATCGTCGAAGGGCGCCGCACGGTGGTTGAAGGCGACGTAGCGGAAGCCGACCTCGGTGGAGGCAACGACATCGATCGGCTGCCCCTCAGAGGTCTGGACCAACACCTGCGGGTCGCCCAGGTAGCCGCTCAGGAAGTTCAGCTCACCGCTGCGGAGCATGCCCAAGGAGGCTTCGGCGTTGGGGATGATGCGGAGGATCCAGCGGTCGATCTCGGGGGCCGAGAAGTGTTCGGTGTTGGCCTCCAAGACCACCTCTTGCGAACGGAGCCAATTGACGTACTTGAAGGGGCCGGAGCCGATGGGGATCTCTTCTTGATAGCTCTCGGCGTTCTCGTCTTTGGTAGAGAGGTCATCGAGGATGGGGCCCCAGATGTGGAGCGGCACCAAGTTGATCTTGGCCAGGGTCGCGGTCAGGAAGGCCGCCGAGGGTTGGCTGAGCGTGAAGCGCACCGTGTTCTCGTCGAGCGCGGCGATGTCGGCGATACCCGAGACGAACGGCTTGTACATGGGTGACTCATCACCCTGCGGCGCCTGGAAGGAGAACACCACATCTTCTACAGTGACAGGCTCCCCGTCGTGCCACGTCATGCCGCTGCGTAAGGTCACGTCGATGGTGGTGTCGTCGACCCAGTTGTAGCTCTCCGCTGCCCACGGCTCGGCCAAACCTTCGGGGCTGATCCGCAAGAGCCGGTCCCAGATCAACTCGGTGATCCAGGAGTCGGTGGCGCCGCTGATGTAGAGCGGGTTGATCGCTTGGACCACTACCCCGCTGTTGAGAATCATGTCGCGCTGATCGGTGAGCGGCGCCGCGTCGACGAAGGTCCAGAAGTTCTTGATGCCGATGCCGCTCTGCTCGACGACGGTGGCGGGGTCCCAGATATCCGAGCGGTAGGCGTAGGCCTGCTGCGGGTGGACCAAGAAGGCGTTCGGCTGGTCGCGGTCCAGGATCTCTTGGGCCTGGATGATGAGCGCCTGGCGGGCGTCGGGATCGGTTTCGACGCGCTGCGCCTCGACCACGGCGTCGTATTCGGGGTTGCTGTAGGCGATGAAGTTGTAACCTGCATCGGCGGTGCTCGAGTGGAACAGGTTGTAGATCAGCTCATCCGGATCGCTCCGCTCAGGCCGGCCGACCATGCGCCACATGGTCATGTCCCAATCGGGCGGATCCCTATCGAACCAGACCACCTGGGCCAGCTGCTCCCAGGGGATGGCCTTGTGCTCGACGTCGAGGCCGAGCTTGCGCCACTCCTGGGCAACCAGCTGCGCCGCCTGGAACTCGGTGGGGTCCTCCGCCTGGGTGCGCGACAGCAGCTCGAAAGAACGGATCTGGTCCCCCTCCGCCCAGACGGCTGCCGCCAACATCATCGCGACGAGAGCAAAAACGAACTTCTTCATGCCAGTACCTCCTCAGGTTGACTCTGCTTCTTACGCAGTTTGGGTGGCGTTGGGAACGCCTTCTTGCTGTGAGTAAGCCCTTGGGCGACAAGCCCCTCGGCAGCCTTCAAGGCCGCCCGGCCCGCATTGATGACCGGTACGCCGAGCCGGTTCGAGACCTCGTCGGAAATGCCCAAAAACGACATGGTCATGCAGCCGAGCAAGAGCACGTCGGCCCGGTCGCGCTCCACCGCTTCCGCACCGACCGCCTCGACGCGCCTGCGCGAGGCGTCTATATCGTTCATGAGCTCCAAGACCGGGATCTCGGCGACCCGCACCGAGGCCAGTTTGGCCAGCACCCCGGCCCGAAAGGCCTGCTGCTCTTGCGGGGCGACGAGCGAGTCGAGCACGGTGATCACCGAGAAGTGGTGCCCCAGGCCGGCTGCCAGCAGCAGCGACGATTCCCCGGGGCCGATCACCGGAATCTCGACCAGCTCACGAGCCGCTTCCAAACCCGGGTCGCCGAAACAGCCGATGATCACCGCGTCGAAGCCGTCACGCTCGGCTTCCTGGATTCCTTTGAGCGTTGCGGGGACGGCCATCAACTCCTCATAGGCCGACTCGATCGAGGCCGGGCCTTCGGGCACGTCGACCACCGTGACCTCGGTGCCCGGAAAGGCCCACTGGTTTAAAAGCGCTTGGCGCCTCAACACCTCTTTCTTGCCCATCGGCCCTTTGGACATGGGGCCGGGCACCAGGTACTGGATTTTCACACGCTTCCTCCTCGCCTCTACACCCTAAAGATTGGCTGTCTCGAAGAACAAGTGTAACCCAAGATCGCGAGTCGGGTATGGGTCTCGACGATCCACATAATTTGGGTGGGCTTTCGCGCACGTCAGTGTAGCCGACGGAACGTCAGGTGTCAAAAGCGCCAGGTGTCAAAAGTTTGCGGCTGCGTGCTCGGTCCCTTCACGGCCGAGCGCGTAGCCGAGCACTTTGCCAACCGGGTGGTCGATTTTGGGCAGTACGAACCCTACCGCCAGCTCATCTTCCAGGGGGAAAATGCCTGGTTCATCGAGGTTCGAGCGGGGCCTAAGCCGAGCCGGCTCCCAACCCGTCACCAACCCATCCGATCCTTGAGCGCGGTGATGTGCGCCAGGTGGTGTCTGCCGTGCCAGGCGTAGAGGGCAAGATTGCGCTCGAGCTCGACCTCACGCCCGCTCTCAGGGTGCACGAAGGTGCATGAATAATCCTGCGGCCTGAGCGACCTCAACAGCACCACCCAACGGGCGTGCAGGCCCTCGAGGAGCGTGAGCGACAAGGCCACCGGCGCGGCTCGAGCATCGGTGAGTTCTGCCCAAGCGGCTTCGTCGTAGGCGCTGATGGTAGGCCTGTCTTCGGTCAGCGCCTTGCGAAAGCGCAGGTAGCTGTTTAGATGGCTGTCGGGCAGATGGTGGACGACCTGCCGCACCGTCCAGCCGCCCGGACGGTAGGGCGTATCCAGTTGCGCATCGTCCAGACCGTTCACCGCAGCTCGCACAAGAGCGGGCAAGCCGGCGATATCATCGATCCATCCCTGTCTCTGTTCCTCCGTGCTGGGGGCCTCAAATGCAAACTTGCCAATGGGGTAGCGCAGATCGCTCACGATCTTCTCCTCTCCTCATCCACCACCCTAGCTGGTAGGACGAGTCGTCATGCATCATTATCGGTCAAGCCATACTGCCAACAGGGTTGGGCGAAAACCCAACCGGCCTGTTTCCACCTCAAACCACACGACCGGGACGAAACGGCATTCATGACCAAACCGCCAAAAAACCGTGGTTTTTTGCACTTCGAGCCATCACTTCGGCACATTTGTGTGGGATATTTGACATTTTTCCAAAATCCAGCTCGATTTTTGCTAAACTTCACATAATAGATCGGGAAACGCACCGATTGTGACCGCCTTCTCTCACCCCGCCGAATCACGTGCCGAGACCTGTCAAGTGAACGAGTTAGGAGAAAGCGATGGGCCCCTACCCGAAAGATACCTCGAGCGCTCAGCCTCGCCAGCCCATTCTTCCAAACCAGTGGACCGGCGAGACAGACTGCATCGTCGGCCCCTTTTCCGGACGTAATGTCGCCGAGCTCTTCGTAAACCGGGCGGTCGATTTCGGACACTACGAGACCTTCCAGCAACGAATTTTCGAAGGCGACGACGCCTGGTTCATCGAAATCCAACCGGTGACGGTCGAACAGAACGACCAAGAGAGTCACTTCCCGCCCCCACAGCTCAGCCGCCAGCTCCGGCTGATGCACCGCACGAGCGTGCAACGGCGGTTCGACCAACAGAACCGGTACACCACCCAAAAAGACATCTCGTAGCTGTCCTAGCGCTACGAACCATTCTCATGAACTTGGGTGATCGGCCCAACGCAACCGATCCGCCCTACCGTAGCCGCATCACGATCTTTTGAAATCAACTCGCACCACACACCCATTAAGCCGGTGTGGGGGACGTGCCATATAATGAGTCGGCATGGAGCTTACCGACTTCAAGGTCCTCACCTTCGACTGTTACGGCACGCTTATCGATTGGGAGAGCGGTATCTTGCAGGGGCTCGCGCCCTTGATAGACCGGCTCGACCCGCCTCTCGACCGCAACGAGATCCTCGAAGCACACGCGCGCCACGAATCGCGTCAACAAAGGCAGACGCCGGCCAAACGCTATCCCGAGCTCTTGGCCACCGTCTACAAACGCCTCTCTGAGGAGTGGGGGCAGCCCGCTTCCTGGGAGGAGTGCCTGTGCTACGGGCACTCGGTGAAGGATTGGCCCGCTTTTCCCGACTCACCTGAGGCGTTACGCTACCTGAAGAAACACTACAAACTCGTCATCCTGTCCAACGTCGACAACGAGAGTTTTGCCGCCAGCAACAAAAAACTCGGAGTGGATTTCGACGCTGTCTTCACGGCCCAAGACATCGGCAGCTACAAACCCGCCGACGCCAATTTCGAGTACATGATCGAGATGCTCGCCTCGATGGGAGTCAAAAAGACCGAGATCTTGCACACCGCCGAGAGCCTGTTCCACGATCACGCCCCGGCCAACCGCCACAGGCTCGCCTCGTGCTGGATCTTCCGGCGGCACGAGCAAGAGGGCTTCGGCGCCACCATGAACCCGGGCGACATGCCGCGCTACGACTTTCGCTTCGACAGCATGGCCGAGATGGCGGAAGCGCACCGCCAGAGTCGGTGAGCCCTCTTGAAGAGGCAATGAGCCGTTGCCGGTTGCCGAGATAACGTGGATCTGTTCGATCTCCTGCTGAGCGACCGCGACGGCGACAGCCTTTGGGATCACCTGAACGGTAAGGTGTTCTTGCCCGAGGGCGCCGGCATCGACACGGTGTGTGCTGCCTCGGAAGTGATCGCCCGCCTCGCGAGCCGCGCTGTCGTCTTGTCACCTACCACCACCAGCTGGCACCTGGACATTCCAGGCTTTTACCTAGGCCGTTATCCTCCTCGAAGCCTACCCACCCCAGAAGGTTTCGAAGTAGTAATGCGCAAAAGAGGGATTGCAGTGTGTGCCCGCTCGGAAGGGGAACTGCTCCAGGGCTGCCGCTGGCTTGCCGTCTCGGCGTACCTCTTCACCCCTCTGTTGAGTGCGCTCCCTTCGAAACTCCTATGGCGAGAAGGAAAGGTGCGGCTCGAGTTCGCGCACGAGATTCCCGAGCCTGACTGGCCGGCCATGCCGGCGGACCTGGCCGAGATCGAAGCCGCCGGAACGTCCTACCTGCGACCACATGCCTGCCGGCACGCACCGAACACAAAAAGCGCTACAACTGCGCAAGGGGTATCGGTCCCCGAGCCCACGTCCACCTCCTTCTCTCTCGGCACCGCGCTCCAAGGGGGTGGGCTCTACACGGGCTCGAGCGCTCATCCAGAAGTGCTCAGGGGCAACCTCCACCTCTGCCACCCCCTACCCGAAGCCGTCACCGTCGCCGCCAGGTTGAGCACCGAAGGGCTCAACACCCGCCTGCCGCTCACCGGAGCATCCTCGGAGAGCTGCGTTGGGCTGACGCTCGACGATACACTTGCGTCCGGCATAGGCGAAATCCGCGTCTCACCCCGAGAGCGGAGCAGCTACCTAGAAATTGCCGGCGGCGATGAAGCGGGCCTCGCCCACGCCGCCAGGTATTTTTCCAAATCGTTTCCGAAGCTTCCAGGCAGCACCTTCTTGAGCGAACTGGAAGAGAACCTGAAGGATTTTCTCGATGGCCGCACGCGTTTGGGCCGCTTGGCGAGCGTCGCTGCGCTACACGCCGTGCTCCCGACACAAGGCCGCTTTGCCCTGCTACCCTCCCCGCCACCCTCTTCGCCAAAGCTCCTGGGCCTCCCCGTGAGAAACACCGTGCGCGACGGCGAACGCACGCGCTGGCAAACAACCTTTCGCTGGGAAGGAGCGCGGCTCCTCGACGCCGTGGCAAACTTGGGTCCGGATTGCCCCGAAGAAGTGCAAGTCGTCGCCTTCTTGAGCGAGGACCAAACCATCAGAGAGAGGCTCGCCGCAGACATCGAAACCACCTTCTCCGAACGCGGAACCACGGCCGAGGTAGCGATCCACTGCGCCTATAAGCCTGGGCTGCACTGGCTCTTGGAACACGTGGCCCCACAAGCCGTCTCCCTCGGGGCCGCATCGATCGAGCTGCGCTGTGCCACGCATGCACACGGCGTCGAGGTAGCGGATCGCTGGCTGCGCGAACTCTACCCGGCAGCCGAAGTGCTCGAGTCCGAGCACCCAGGCCTCCAGGTCGAGCTATCCATCAACGAACAGCAGGAAAGAACCTATCTGGCCCTTGCCAGGAGCGCTGAGAGGGAGGTCTTGCTCGAGCTAACCTTGTATCCACCGACAGCCGAGAAACCTTACCTCGGCCTAGCGGATGGACCGAGAACGAACCCGACCACAGGGGCGTTGCAGGTCTTTGAAAACGGTACCTTGTGGACGGAAATCCTCCTGCCCACCGACCGCGACCTCGCCTGGGACTGGTACACCACCACCATCCTGCCGGAACTGGCGACAGGTGATGGCGACGGTCCCTTCTTCACCGACCTGGCGATCGACTTCTCGGCCAGCGAACCCGAGCACGACCTGGGCATCGACCACGAAACCTGTTCGGCGGTGGAGGCGATGCACGAGGAGTTCTACTTCGGAACGCTCGAAGCGCTCAACCAGCGAGTAGGTCGCTCGCTTCGCGACCGGGCCATCGCACCCGGCTGGATCCTCCCATTTTGTAGAAACAGACCGGGGCAAGACACCGACATCCGGGTGGAGATGCGTGGCCTCGGTAGCAACCGCCTCGGCATCGAGGATGTTCAGGGCGTCTTTCATGAAGCGCCGGACCACCGAGCCGAGGTCGGCGTTCGCACGCTCAGGCTCGACCAGAAAGGCGTCCCACACCTGTCCCTCGATGTTCGCGTCGACTCCGAAGAAGCCGCAGCCTTCTTCGAGCGGAAACTACGCTGGCTCCAGCGCAACCTGCCGGCGCTCGACTTCGCCGCACCACTCCCCTCTGGCGTACACCTCGAGGTCAACATTTCGACGGAAGCCGGACATCTTGCGCAGCTGACGCTATCTGCTATCGACAGACGCAGAACGAAAAAGCGCAACCTGAAAAAGACGGTTCCGCTAGGACCGATGGAGGTTCTCGAACAAGCCAGGGCTTTCGCCCAAGACCACCCGGCAGTCCATCTCCGCCCGCTGCGCGAAACGCGTTTGGGAACCCCGCTCATCAGCCTCGAGGCGAGCTCTCCTCCCGTCCCGGCAGCGTCTCGCGCACGGCTCTCTCGTTGGAAACCCACCGTCTTGATCTCGGCCCGGCAACACGCCAACGAGCCGACCAGCACCAACGCCGACTTCTTGTGGCTGACCCAAGCGCTGCAGGAACAAAATCTTCTCAACCGCTTCAACCTCGTCTTTCACCCCTTGGAGAACCCCGACGGAGCCAGGCTCTACCAGGCGCTCCTCCGGCTCTCTCCAAGCCACATGCACCATGCCGCTCGCTACACCAGCCTCGGAGCCAGCGTGCAAGCGACGGTCACCACAGGTGGGCGAACCCTACCGGAGCGCCAGCTCCTCGAAGAAGTCCAAAGACGCTGGTCGCCGCTCTTACACCTGAACAACCACGGCTACCCGGCCCACGAGTGGACGCGACCTCACAGCGGCTACGTGCCCGCCCATTTCGAAGACTGGTCGCTCCCATTTGGCTACCTGTCGATCCTGATCCTCGAGCCCGACGTCGAAACCATAGGCCACCCTCTCATGCAAGCCATCGCAGCGGCTCTCGGAGAAAACGCTCCCTTGGCCTCAACCACTGCGGCGCAAGTGGAGCGCAACCTCCGCTATCGCACGAAGAAGGAGCTCCCGTTTCACTTCACCGGCCCATTTCCCTTCACGATCCACGTTCGCAACGCCGAAGACACCCCGTCCACCCACACCTCCGCCCGCTGGCTCACGGTCATTACAGAGGTGCCCGACGAGAGCGTCGAGGGAGAGCTGTGGCACCGGTGCGTGCTAGCGCACCAACTCATCAACCAGGCCGTTCTGAAAACGCTCGATGAGATGCTCAAGCGGACCTTTCACGGTGAGCTCGATCGGGTAGGAGATAGCTGGATCGCAACGACCCGATGCGAGATGGGGCTTTCAGCGTTGCCAGGAAAGGAATCGAGCTGCTAAACGCAGCCAAGTGGTACCATTCCCTAACGCCTCGTGACTGGGAGCGCACCACCCGGCGCATGTCGGTAACATGAGCTGGCCATGCACGATGCAGTCTACGAAGAGAGGTATTGATCGATGGCGAGGATCGCTGTCGTGGTAATTGCAATCGCTGTTGGTTCGTTCTTACTTGTAGAAAACCCGGCCTGGGCAGCGCAGGAAGTTACCCGAACCGTTGGGGCGGACGGTGTGCCTGGACGCACCGTTACCCGGACCGACTGGGTTTCGCGCGTGCCCCTCGCCGTCACGATGACGCTGCTCGTGCTCGTCATCGACGGGCTCACCATCGCAGCCATCGTCCGCAACCGGCGTCAAAGAACGCCGGCGTCAAACTCCTAAGAAACGCGTGTAGGCCAGGCGCATGTTCCCACGCATCCTAGAAAACTTCGCATCGTTCAGACGCATCCCGCTGAAAGTCGTTCTGATCACGGCTCTCGCTTCGTATGTGCTGCAAATCGGCGCTATCATCCAAGGGCAACCGCTCTACATCATCGTGCTGTTCACCCTGGTGCCCTGGGTGCCCGTCCTCTTTTTCGAAGTGCTCTGGAAGTATGAGCACTACGGCTGGATGGCGGTGTTCGTCATCGTCGCGATGCTGCAGATCGGGCACCTCGGGGAGCACATCACCCAAGTGGTTCAACTCAGGGTGCTCCCCGGAACGCTCGCCTGTCCACCCCCCGTCGATACCGGTGTGAACGTGGAGCGCGCGGTCCAAGCCGGTTTGCGCTCTCCCACAGATGGGGCGACCGGGCTCTCGAGCCAGTGGGTCAACCTGCCAAACGAACAAGGTTTTCCGTCTCTCGACGCGAACGGAAACCCCATCCGCGGTCCTGCCGCCTGCGGTATTCTCGGCCAGCTCGACCTCGAAATCGTCCACCTGGTGTGGGAACTTCTGGGGTGGTTCGCCACCCTCTGGTTGGTCGCCAAGTACCCGAGAAACCTCTGGCTCTGGGTAGCGGTGGTCTTCTTGAGCGTTCACGCCGTGGAGCACCTCTTTATCTCTTGGCTCTTCTTCTTCGACAAGAACTTCGTTTTCGAGGTGACGCGCCAGCTCTGGGCCACCACGGCCGAAGGGAACATCGTGACCGCCCATCCGGTAGGGAAAGAGATTGTCCTGGCCAACTTCTACGAGGCAGGAGGCAAGAACGGTATCTTCGGCGCCGGCGGTCTCGTCTCCACGCTGCTAGGGGTCGAGAGGCTCCCAGGCAGAGCGGTACTTCACCTGGGCTACAACACGCTCATCACCGTGCCCACCGTGATCGGCTTCGTCGTCCAGGTCCGTCACGTCTACGATATCTACCTCGCCAGAGCCCTCCCCGGCCTGAGCGAAGAGCAGCTCGTCCAGACGACACCCAAACTCGAGAGCGTTCGGGTGCCCGCAGGAGAGATCGTTATCCGCCAAGGAGACGTAGCCGATAAGTTCTATATCGTGGTCAGAGGTGAGCTGGAGGTCGTGCTGGAGAGACCCGAAGGCGAGCAGGTGATCGACCGGCGCGTACCAGGGGAGTTCTTCGGCGAGATCGGACTCATGCAAAACTCGCGGCGAACAGCGACCGTCCGGGCACTCTCCGACGTCGAGCTGATCGCGCTCGATCGAAACACGTTCTCCGAACTGATGGACGGGGCCGAGATGAGCCGGAATGTGGTGGATCAGCTCATGCGTACCCGCCTCACCAAAATCGACGAAGCTGAACCCCCAGCGTAGGTGTTCCCCGTTCTGTACAGGCTAATCACACTCCTGGCTTTCGGTGTCTTCCCGATCGCTTCGGCTCATGGCAACGACTGGCGGGGCGATGAAACCCTCTTGTTGGTTCTAGGCATCGTGGCCCTGGTCGCTCTCATGGTGCTCAGCGGTGGCAGCGGTCGGGGAGATCGCTAGGTAGAGCCTCTCTCTGATATGAAATCCTGTTGGTCAATCCGGTTTCCGACTGTTTTTTCTTTCGTGTAAAGCAGGTGTCATCTGGTCATAGACAAAGTCAGTGGGTGAAAAACTGTCCTGTAGCCCGTTTCTTGGATGATACCTGCTTACATGATTTTGGCAACCGCTTTAATGCGCTCTTTTTTGACCTGGTTGCGCCGGGTCAAACAACAAGAATACCTATTCTGCAGGGTAGCTGTACGCCGTCAAGTGGCAGAGCTCCCGAAACCCGTACTTGGCGCAGATCGGCGCCGAAGTCGCCCGGTCCGCTTGTACGATGGTAGCCGCCCTGCCGTCGGCGTGCGCGCGGGCGATCCGCACTGCCAAAAGCGTGGTGTAGATCCCTTTGCCTCGGTGTTCTATCAGCGTTGCAGCACCCCCCAAAAGAGCGACCGGTAATGACGGCAAGTACATGATGCTGCCGTAGGCTACCGGTTGACCGGTATCGAGATAGGCGAGGTAGTGATGTTGGGCGATCCGGTTTCGCATGACGAGCTGCGAATCGATCAGCTTCCCGACCACCGGCTCCGTCAGGTCGAAGGCTCGAGCGATCATCCCTGAAGCCGCCCGGTATGCATCGTCAGAGACTTCTCTTACCAGGACCGGTGCGGTGGCCGGGATGGGATGTGTCAGGTCGGTCAAGGCCATGCCGGCACTCTCGGCATCCTTGGTCAAACCCGCTGCGAGCAACCGCTCACCCAAGTCAGTGGGTACCGTGTTCGGACCGACCATCCAGGTAAAACCGGACCGCCTTTGGGCGAAGAACTCTCGCACGCGCGCGATCACTCCATCCACCTGGTCGATCTTCAGTCGCGCCCCACCCACGCGATTCAAAGTGGCGTTACGTGAGGGAGAGCAGTACCCTCTCACCCCGGGGATCTTCAGATGCGTGATCTGGCCGGGAATTTCCGGGATGTCGATATCGCTCGTCTCGATCGCGTTCTGCAACCGTTCGTCGCTCAACTGAGCACCCACGCAACGTCTCCCTTCTACCTTGAAACGAGAACTCTTTTCGCACCTCGAGAGGACGGTGATATGGGGCTGGTTCCATCGCGGTTACATTCCGCGGCCTGAGTGATTTCTTCCAGCGACTTGAGCGCTACCGGGCAAGCGTTCCGGAGTCGCCAGAGATCGACGACACTCTTCTACGAACGGAAGATTTCAGTATCGCACAAATACGTCCGGGGCACCATACACACTCCTACAAGATCCACTCATTTATTTAGGTACAATATCTATATGGCATTCGGCGTTCTGGTACTATTTCTAGCAGTTTCCGTGCTGGGATGCGCGCTTGTGGCCCTACACGACCTGATCGAAATGCAAGTCGATCGCTGGAGGAACCGTCGTTGGAAAAAGAGCGGTGCCGGGATTCGGATAAGAAACCCGGATGCCGCCACCACCTGGCACCCGGCAGACATTCGCAGGCGGAAACTTCGCGCCTGAGACCCCCGAGACCGCTCCGGTACGGAGGTTGGGGTCAACGCTCGCTCGTTGAGATCAGACGCTCTTCGTTCAAACGGTACTGAAAACAAGCTCGGTTCGGGCAGCGGCATGGCTGCGTTTGTGTCTATTCGGGATATCAACCGCTATACTCGACCGAGCCTGTATCCTTCGTCAGCTCAGAGCCCACTTCGCCTCTCAGGATACAGCTTGTCTCTGTCCTAGAGGGCATCACCACCCTTTATCAGCCAACGAAATTTCGTGAGGGGGAACGTATGGCACTGGACGTACCGAACATCTCCAAAAATCTCTTCGACCTTGGCGGCTACTGCAGCATCGTGACCGGAGCCGGGCAGGGCATCGGCCTCGCCCTCTCGAAGGGTCTGGCCTACAGCGGCAGCGATCTGGTCTTGGTCGACCAAAACGCAGAAAAGCTGCAAAGAGCCGCCGAGGAGATCCGCGTGATCGGCCGCAACGTCGCCACCGTCTCGACCGATGTCACGGCTGAAGATGCACCGGAAAGACTCGTCGGGGCGGCCAAAGAGTTGAGCAGCCGGATCGACGTGCTCATCAATAACGCCGGCATCATGGGCTATGCCGACATGCTCACCGTCACGGACGATCAGTGGGACCATATGTACGGAGTGAATCTCCGCGCCCCCATGCGAATCATGCGCGCCGTATTGCAAGAGATGGTCAGAGCGGGGCGTGGCAGCGTCATCAACATCGGCAGCTCCTGGTCTTCACGGGCCTCTGTGTTCAACCAAGACGGTGGTGGCGTGGACTACTGCTCGGCCAAGGCGGCCTTGCAATCGCTGACCCGGGCTGCGGCGCAAGACGTCGCGCCGCACGGCATACGGGTCAACGCCATCGCGCCCGGTGCGGTCGACACACCCATGCACGCCCATCACCGTGATTATCTGTTCGAGTACGAAAAGTATATCCCGGTAGGGCGGATGCAAGTTGCCGAGGATCTCGCCGGAACAGCAGTCTTCCTGGCGTCGGATGCCAGCGCCTATGTTACCGGCCAAACCATCCATGTCAACGGCGGAATCCTCATGGTGGATTGACCCAAAAGAGATACGCTTGTGCATGCGGTCTCAGGTACTCGAGCGGTTTTGTTGTGCCGGAGCGGTTGCCACCGAGCGTCGTCCACCAGCCCGATTGGGCGATATCGGCACTTGATCTGTTGATCGTAGGTCGGTCGCAATCCCCCCAAATGGTGGTTTCGAAATCTGAGCCGGATAACCGGTCGTATTTGGCCCCAACACGAGGATAGACTGAGGCGGGAACCCAGGTTCCCGGTGAGGAGACAGCGATGCTCATCGGACACGTGAGTGACGAAAGCTACCAGGCCCTGCCTGATGTCATTCTCGAGATAGAGACTACGGTGGGCTCGGTCGCGGCCCGCTCGCGCGCCAGCGGCGCAATCTACGCCGAGGTGCCGCCGGGGCCGGCCCGGGTGACGCTCTCCAAGCCCGGATACGGTGCCAAAAGGGTCGACATCGTCGTTGCGGAAGGGCAACCTTTCGCATTCCGGCTTCTCTCCGACCGGCTGCTCGGCTACGCCTGGCCAAAGTGGGCCCGGGGGGGTGAGTCGGCCGAATACCGGGTCCACTCTCCCGAACCCTACAAGCTGGGGCTGTGGCGCTACGGGGAGCATCGCGAGTTCGTCCGCAGCTTCGGCTGGCACGACGAACACGGGCCACGAACCACGATCCAGATCACTCCGGACGGGGACTACACCCAGACCGGCATCCACTGGAACCGACAGGGCTACGGCCTACGGTGGCATCAGCAGCGGGTCGAAGCGCCATCTCGCTCGGGCCTCTACTTCTTCGAGGCAAAAACCGCCTCGGGGGATTTCTTCTCCTTCCCTTGGATCGTCGAGCCGGAAAGTCCTCAGGCCGACATCGCCGTCCTCACCTCGAACCTGACCTGGACCGCAGTCAACAACTTCGGGGGCCGCAGCAACTACGTCAATCAGGCCGGCCTCCCCGAGCAGCCCACCGTGAACGCCCGCCAGGATCTGTGGCGCTTCACCCAGCCCGACACCTGGCCCTATCAGGAGACAGCGGCGCCGCTCTCTTTCGACCGGCCGGAACCGTTCAATTTCGTCCCCGAAGGGGCCGCTCTCACCGACCCGATCGAGGGCCGCCGTGCCCAGCCGCTGGCTCCGGGCGAGTGGCGCTTACTCGGCTGGCTCGAGCGCCAAGGCTTCCGCTACGACCTCTACTCCGAGACCAGCCTCCACTTCGGTACCCTCGACCTGGACCAGTACCGGGTGCTGATCCTCAACAACCACCCCGAGTACTGGTCGAAAGAGATGTATGACCGGGTCAAGCGGTGGGTCTTCGAGCGGGGCGGACGGCTCATGTATTTGGGCGGCTGCGCTTTCTACGCCGAGATCGAGTTCGTCGATGACGACACGGTCTTGTGCCGGCGCGAGGGCCGCCGCGATCTGCGCCAGGAGTCCGCGGCCAAGTTGCTGGGGATCGAATACACCCACGTGGGCTACAAGACCGCCGCGCCTTACCGAGTGCTCGACGACCGGCACTGGGTGTTCGCCGATGTGGGCCTCAAGCGCGGGGACCGGTTCGGCTTCGAGAGCCTGCACGAGCATTGCCCCGGGGGGGCTTCCGGTCACGAGCTCGACAAGCTCTCCGCGGATTCACCCGAGCACCTCCACCACTTGGCCAAGGGAGAGAATCCCGACGACACCGGGGCCGATCTGGTCTGTTTCGAAACGCCGAGCGGCGGAGTGGTGTTCGCTGTTGGGTCGCTGTGCTGGCCGCTATCGCTGCCGGTGGACGCGGGTACTTCGAAGGTGACGGCCAACGTGGTGGAGAGGTTGCTGCGCTAAGAACCTCCAATTTGAGTTTGAGGCAATGCCTCAAACTTACGAGCAGAGCGAGGTTTAAACCGCTAACCCAGCCAAGAAGTTTATAATGAGCCCGTGCCGGCAATGATCACGATCGATCCGTATATCGAGAACGGTCGTCCTATGATCGAAGGCACCCACACTTCGGCTCAGGCTGTGCTCGACTTCCTCGGAAGCGGCGACGCCGCCGAGGACCTCCTCGAGGCCTCCCCTCCCCTGAGGCGTGAAGATGTGCTCACCTGTTCGCAGTACGCCTCTAGGCTCGCGGGGCATCACGTCGCAATCGAAAAGGTCTCGTGAAGGCCTGGCTCTTCTGTCCGGGCCACGACGCCAACAAGCTCGAGAAGGCCCTACACACACAGGCCGATGTGGTCGTTATCGACTGGGAAGACGCCGTCGACAGCTCGAAAAAACGCGAAGCGCGTAACACGACAGCGGACGTTCTCACCCAGACGCGGACGTCGCAGCGGGTGCTGGTACGCGTCAACGCCGTCGGTAGCTCGTCGACCACCGCTGAGTTGGAGCTGCTGGCCGACCTCCCGATCGATGGAATCATGGTTCCCAAGTGTGACGACGCTACCCGGCTCGAGGCGTTCGACCGGCTCGGGCTGCCGCTCGTTCCACTGATCGAAAACGCCCATGGGCTGGAGCGAGTGCAAGACATCGTCTCTTCTATATATAACGTCGAACGCATCGCCTTTGGGTCCCTGGACTTCTTCGCGGATATCGGCGTCTGGTGGGATGGCGATAACCCGCTTCTCTCTTATGCCCGGACACGCATCTCCATCGCGAGCCGTGCCGCAGGCCTGGCAGCTCCGATCGACGGAATCTATCCCCTACTCGAAGATCTCGATGGCTTGACGTCAGACTCCCAAAAAGCGATGCGATTGGGATTCGCGGGAAAACTCGTGGTCCACCCGCGCCAGGTGGATCCCGTCCGAACTGCATTCTCACCGAATCGGGCCGAGATCGAGCGAGCCCGCTCGATGTTGCAGGCTAACGAGCGGATGCAGCGCCAAGGGGTGGCAGTGCACGTGTTCGACGGCGAGCTCGTCGATGCCCCCGTGTTGCGGTTGGCGCGCCGTATCGTGGAGGCCGAGGGAGAGGGCGAATAGGCCTCCAGGTTGACGGTTGAGTTCTCCTCTGCAGAATAGCGGCAATAAAGCGGTTGCCATCATTACGTAAGCAGGTATCATCCAAGAAGCTGTCTACAGGTCGGGTTTTCGCCCACCGACTTTGTCCATGACCAGATGATACCTGCTTTAATGGATCTCAAGATTGGCGGCGTTTCCTTTGGCGAAGAAGGACTGTAGTTAAGGAGCTCCAACTTAAGTTTGAGATGGTATCTCAAACTTAAGGCGAGCAGAGCGAGTATGGACCGCGGGCGGCCGCGGTCCAATTCTGCAAACATAACTT
>CP070651.1:1790464-1834494 GCA_020354625.1 Trueperaceae bacterium | reverse complement strand
CGAGTTGGCACCGTCGAGCACCAGAAACGAGTCGGGTTTCCGAGCGGTCTCGAGTTCGCGCACCAACCGCATGGGGTGGATCGGCACCCGCTCCGAGTTGAACAGCGGCGCGAGCGCGGCTTCGAAGGACTCTTGTTCCCCAGAGAGGCGTCGCTTCCACGACTCGAGATCCTTCGTTATGCGCAGGTCCTGGTTGAACTGTGTCAGCGTGGCTTTGAGATCCCCGGCGACGCCGACATCGATGGGCCGGTGAGCGCCGATTTCTGCCGCGTCGATGTCGAACTGCACCAGCTTCTGAGCATCCGACATGAACGGCTCCCGGCCGAAGCCGAGCGCAAAGTTGACGCGGGTGCCAAAGAGCAAGATCAGATCGGCCTCGGCGATGGCGTTGAGGCTGGGCCGCCCGCCGGCGGGACTCCCCAAGCCGGTGACCAGCTCAGGCGGGGAGGGGAGCGTCAGCGCCGCGTTGGTGGTGTAAAGGGGCACGCCGCTCTTCTCGGCGAAGGTTGTAAGCTCGTCTTCGGCCCCGGACCACAACACCCCGCTGCCGGCGATGGCGAGCGGCCGCTCGGCGGTTTCGAGGAGTTCACGAGCACGTTCCAACGCTGCCTCGTCGCCGCCGGGCCGCAGCCGGGTGCCCGGCTCCGGGAAGCGGACGCTCCCGTCGCGGACGGTCTCTTCGAGCACGTCGTAGGGGATTTCGAGGTAGACCGGTCCCGGCCTGCCGCTGGTGGCGTGGCGAAAAGCCGCACCCAGGTATTCGGGGATCCGGATGACATCGAAGCAGCAGCGGCTCCACTTGGTAAAGGGCCGCACCAGCTCGAGCTGGTTCATGTCCTGCGGGAAGCCGCGGTCTAGCTTCTTCGGTGGATTGACCCCCGAGACGACCAGCAGCGGGGTGTTGGCGTAAAAGGCCTTGGCCAGGCCGGTGAGGCCGTTGGTCAACTCCGGGCCGCCGGCCAAGAGCGCCACGCCGGGCTCGCGGGTGGCGAACGAGGTCCCCTCGGCCATGTGGACCGCAGCCGCCTCGTGCCGGGTCGAGACGACCGTGATCCCCTCTTCTAAACATCCGTCGAGCACCGATAAGGTCTGGTGCCCGGGGATGGTAAAGAGGCGCTTCACCCCGAAGCGTCTGAGGGTCTTGGCGACGAGCGCGCCACCTGTGTTCTTCACGCTAAAAAAGCCTCCTACCTCATTTTTACCAGCCTACAGCGCGTTGCGTATTGATTGCGCTTTGCGCAATCAATACGCCGAGCGGAGCGAGTATCACTAAACACACTCCGTCTTCGATCAAAGAATATGCAATCCGCTGTACCCGACCGGGCCCGCGTGTAGGCCGATTGCCTAGCCGGGCGCTTGGGGGTCGAGGCCGATCTCGTATGATGGAGACGGTATGGCCGTCTCCATCAAGAGCCCTCCGCCGCTGGAAAACGGCGACCGCCTGACCCGTGACGAGTTCGAGCGGCGCTACCAGGTTACGCCGCACAACATCAAAGCAGAGCTGATCGAAGGGGTCGTCACCATGGCTTCAGCAGTTCGCGCCAGGCAACACGGCCGCCCTCACGCCCACATCATGACCTGGCTCGGTACTTTCGAGGCTGCCACGCCCGAGGTCATGGCGCTCGACAACGCTACCGTTCGGCTCGATCCAGAGAACGAACCGCAACCCGACGCGCTGCTCCGGCTCGAGTCCGGGGTAGGGGGCAGCTCCCGGCTCGACGAGGACGATTACGTGGCCGGCCTGCCGGAGCTGGTGGTGGAGGTGGCGGGTAGCAGCGCCTCGATCGATCTGCACGACAAACTGCGAGCCTACCGCCGCAGCGGTGTGGCGGAGTACCTGGTGTGGCAGATTGCTGAAGCCAGTGTTAGTTGGTTCTATCTGCAGCGGGGGAGCTATCTGTCGCTGGCGCCTGATACAGCGGGCGTGATCTGCAGCCGTATCTTTCCCGGACTGTGCCTGGACGTCCCGGCCTTGCTAGCCGGTGAGATGGCCCGGGTGTTGGCGGTGTTGCGCCGACACCTCGACAGCGAGGCCTACCGTGAGTTCGTGGCCGGCCTCGAGCGGCGCCGGGGCTGACCAGGCGTTCGCACTACCTTGCCCGTGGGTCCAACTTGTCGCGCAACCAGTCGCCGAGCAAGTTGAAGCTGAGGATGCTGAAAAAGAGAAACAGCCCCGGGATCAGCACGTAGTGCGGGGCGAGGCGCACATAGGTCTGCGAAGTCTTGAGCATGAGGCCCCAAGTGGCCGCCGGAGGCTGGATGCCGAGGCCCATGTAGCTGAGGCCTGCTTCGATCAAGATGGCGATGGCGATCCCGAGCGTGGCCTGCACGATCAGCGGGGGGATGGTGTTGGGCAGAATGGTGCGCCAGAGCAGCCAGGCGTCGTGCGCGCCGCAAGCCCGGCTGGCCTCGACGAATGAGCGCTCTTTGATCATCAAAACGCTGCCGTACTGAAGCCGGGCAAAACGCGGCAGGTAGAGGGCGGCGATGGTGATGATCAAGACCAGCACCGAGGGTCCGAAGCTCCCCACCAGCAAGATGGCCAGCAAAATGCCCGGGATCGACAGGAGCGAGTCCTGGAAGCGCATGATCACGGTACCGAGCAGGCCTTCGTAGTAGCCGGCGAGCGTGCCGAGCGGCACGCCGATCACGGTGGCGAGCGCGATCGAACCGAGGGCGATCAGTAGGGTGAGCCGGCCGCCATACACCACCCGGCTCAGCAGGCTGCGGCCGTACTCGTCGGTGCCGAGCAGATAGGCATCGCTCGGACCCTGCAACCTGTCGATGGCGTGCATCTCGCTGGGGGGAAGGGGCGCCAGCAGGCCCGGCGCTACCACCATGACGAGTAAGAGCAGCAGCCAAGCTAGAACGGGCAGCATCGCCGGTTGGAAGAGCGAGGTGAGTCCTCGCCACCAGCTTCGCTCGCGGGCCTTACGCTCGGTGCTCACGAGGCCTCCCGTAAACGGGGATCGAGCCAGGCGTAGCCGATATCGGTGAGCAGCGTGATCAGCGCGAAGCCGAGCGCCACAAAGAGCACCACTCCCTGCACGATGGCGTAGTCGTTGTTGATCACCGCCTGCACCGCCAGCCAGCCGATCCCCGACCAGCCGAACACCACTTCGACGATGATGGCCCCGCCCAGGAGCGTACCGGTTTCGATGCCTACCACGGTCCACAAGGACGGCAGGGCGTTTCGTAGGGCGTGTCGCCACAACAGAGCGCTGCGGCCGAGCCCCTTGGCGGCGGCGGTGCGGATATAGTCCTGGCGCAGCACCTCGATGAGGTCGCCGCGCAAAAAGCGGGTGAAGGTGGCGATCAAGTAGACAGACAGCGTGGCGACCGGCATGGCTGAGCGCTTGAGGTTGTCGACCGGATCCTCCAGGATCGAGGTGTAGCCAGACGGCGGTAACCAGCCGAGCTGCACCGAGAAGACGAGGATCAAGATCAAGCCGAGCCAGAAGCCGGGGATCGCCACCCCACCGACCGAGAAAAAGATCGTCAGCCGGTCGAGCCAGCTCGAGGCCGTGAGCGCCGCCACCACCGCCAGCGGGATGGAGATGAGCAGCGAGACCAGCACCGACACGAACAGCAGTTGCAAGGTGGCCGGCAGGCGCCCGGTGATCAGCTCCGCTACCGGGCGGCCGCTGCGGAACGAGACCCCGAGATCCCCCCGCACTACCTTGCCGAGCCAGAGCCCGTACTGAACATAGACGGGCTTGTCGAGGCCCATCTCACGCCGCAACCGCTCGAGCGTCGCCTGGTTCTCCGACCTGGCGGCGGCCTGGCCCATCAGCATCATGGCTGGATCACCCGGTGCGGCCACCATCATGGCGAAGACCAAGAAGCTGACCAGCACGACGCTTAAGAGGACTTCGGAGGCCCTGCGGAGCACGAAATAGAACATGGGGTCGAAATTCGCGTTCCCGGGGAGTATCCCTCCGGGAACGCGTGCGACACGCTAGCGTGTCGGCAAGATCACGGTCGTTTTACTCCACCGTGACGTCGTTGAGAAGGAGCAGGTTCTTGCCGTTCATTTTCCAGCCCTCGACCGAGCTCGAGGTCAGCGCCAGGAGCGGCTGGGACTGCACTACGATCAAAGGCGCAATGGTCTCGACCGTTTCGCGCTGCAGCTCCTGGTAGATCTCGGTGCGGGCGGACTGGTCGCTGAGCGAGGCGGCCTCGAGGATCTTGGCGCGCATCGGCTCGTTGTCGTATACGTTGTCGAGTAGCGGCTTGTAGATGATATCGAACATGGAGTTGGGATCGGCTGACAGGTTGAACCAGTTGGTGGTCATATCGTAGGTCTTGCCGATGTAGCGGTCGAGCCAGATACTCACCGCGGTGCTGTTGACGTTTAGGGTCACGCCGATCTCCGCCAGGCTCGCCTGCCAGATGGTGGCGATGTCTTCCATCACCTTGACGCCGCTGATCACTTCGATGCCGAGCTCGAGGTCGCTGTGACCGGCCTCAGCGAGGAGCGCCGCGGCCTGCTCGAGGTCGAAGGCGGGGCAGTCCTGCGCTTCGTAGGCCCAGGAGAAGGCCGGTAGCGGCGAACAGATGATCTCACCCTGGCCGAAGTAGGCCACCTGCTGGATCGTCTCCTTGTCGAGGGCGTGGGCCAGGGCGCGGCGTACGCGCTGGTCTTGTAGCGCTTCGTTGTTGGCTATGCCGAGCTCGATCAAGAAGAGGCTGCCACTGGCGCTCGGCTGTTGGAACACTACGTTGGGGTCGCCGGCGACGGCTTGTGCGTCGGCGACGGGGACGTCGTAGAGCGCGTCGACTTCGCCTGAGAGCAGGTTGGCGATCCGCGTGGCTGCGTCACCGAGCACCCGCAGGGTAATGCCGTCGAGCGCAGGCTTGCCCGCTTCCCAGTAGTCCGGGTTTCGCTCGAGCACGGTCGTCTCGTTGGGCGTCCAGCTGACGAAGCGGAACGGGCCGGTGCCGACCGGGTTCTGCTTCAGGTCCTCGTCGGTCACACCTTGGGGGGTGATCGCCACCAGGGTGAGGTCGTCGAGCAATGTGGCCACCGGAAACTCGAGCGTCAATCTAAGGGTGTGGTCGTCCACGGCCTCTGCCTCGGCGATCGGCTCGAGCTTGTTGGCGAAGATCAGTCCCTGCTCGAGGGTGCGGTCGAAGGTGTGGAGAACGTCCGCTACGCTGAAGGCGTCACCGTTGTGGAAGGTGACCCCCTGGCGCAGGTTGAAAACCCAGGTGGTGTCGTCGACTTGCTCCCAGGACTCGGCCAGGCCGGGGACGATATTCATGTTCTCGTCCAGGCTCACCAGGGCGTTGAATACGGTGCCGCCGATAGTGGCCGAGTACTGGATCAGTTGGTTGAAGGCGGGGTCGAAGTTGTCGATGTCGCCGTTAACACCGATCTGCAGCACACCGCCGCCTTGTGCCAGCGACAGGCCGCCCAGCGTCAGCACCAGGCTGACGAGCGCGGCGCTGAAGAGCTTGAAGGCCGTTCTACGAAGGGTTTTTTTCATGGTTCTACCTCCCTATGGGGTCTTCTCTCCCTCGATCCACAGCGCCCGCACCGGCGAGGCGCAAGCGCCCTCGATCCTGAGCGGCAGCGCTGTGAGCTTGCCGAGCGGATCCTGGGCCTGGTCGAGGTTGATGACCGGTGCCAGCAGCAGGATATCACGTGCGAAGAACTAGGGGAAAACCTTCTGCGGCGTCTTGGAGCCGTCATATCGCGGGGTGTCGCTGCCGGACCCGTCACGCCCCTTCCAGAAGCGCCCGGTTGGCGCTCTCCACCCAGCCGAGCCGCCGCCGGGTCAAGAGACCGTAGTTGTAGTAAAAGACCGCACCGGCCCCTTCCGCGGCTGCGATGCGGGCCTTGGCCACGAGGTTTTCTTCCGAGAGCGCGTCGGGGTGCCCGGCGTCGAGTGCCACGTCGAAGGGACGCCCTTCTATCAGCGTCTTGACCCAGCGGATATCGCCTCGGACCGCGGCCGGGTCGGGGAAGTAGCTGACGCTTAAGAGCGCGTCGACCGCTTGCGACGCCGCCCGGAGCGAGGTCCCCTCCATCCAGGCGCGTGAGGCCGGCCGGGTGAAGATCGAGCTGGTCACGCCCACCTTGACGCCGTAGCCGGCGGCCACCTCGCGCAGCTCGGCCAGCAAGCTGGTGACCACATCCAGCCGGTAGCGGAGGTAGCTGTAGACCTCGGGGTAGTCGAGCAGGAGCGAGACCGGCTCGCCGTAGCGGAACTCGTGAGAGAGCGCACCGCGCTCGTCTTCGATCAGCACGGCGAGGAGGTCTCTCACCTCGTGCTCGAGCACCTCGACCTTGCAGCCGTGTTGCTCCGCTCCCCGCCGCGAGGCCTCGCTGAAGCCGAGGCTCAAAAGGAGCTGGGTCAGCTCGTCGAGGTTGGCCAAGATCAGTTCGTGGTGATCGCCGTGGACGAAGCCGAGGTAGGTGGGGCTTTCGAGCATGATGGTGTCGGGTTGGAATTGCCGGCAGATGTCTTCGACCAGGGCGCGGGCGTAGTGGCGCACCGACGGGTGAGCGGGGTTGAGTGCGAAGCGGTAGACGTCGCCGAAGACGTTCTGTTCGCAGAGTTCGGGGTGAGCGCCGCCGAGGGTGGAGTTGTGGAGCACCACCGTCCACAGGTTGAAGCCGAGGCCGAGCTCCCGGCAGGCGTCGCGCGCTTCGGCCAGCACCCCGGCTTCGACCAGCGGCTCCTCGACCGGTGGCAAGGGGGCGTCGCCGTAGAGTTCGGCCATGGGGCGGAACGAGACCGCGCCGCCGAGGCGGTGGTTGAGCCGGCCTCTGAAATACGGCAAGGTGCCGCCCTCGGGGTGCCGCGGGTGAAAGAACCGTCCGCTGTGGTAGCTGCAGTTGAGGCCGACCACCGAACAGAGGGTGTCGTTTTTGAGCGCCGACAGCGTCGGTGCCACCCCCTCTCCGAGCAGATCCCAAGGGTAGACGAAGAGCCCGCGGTCCGGTACGTGTTTGCTCACAATCCCACCTCTCCGACCTTTTTATAGGCCTGGTCGATCAGGGCGAACGCCTGCCGGTTCTCCTCCAAGCTCGACGTCAGCGCTTCTTCTCCGCGCACTGCTGCCGACAGGGCTGCGGTCTCACCGCGGATACCCCTGAGCGTCCGCTCCAAGAAGTCCATGTCGGTCGGGTAGAATAGCTCTTCGCGCATCTCGGGACCGAAGACTGTAAAGCCCTTCCAGGCTTCGATCCGCAGTGTGGCCCGCTGGCAGACGATATCGAGCCGGGCGTCGCCGGAGGCCCCGGCCTGCCAGAGGAGCTGCACATGGGCCCTCACACCCGTATCGAGGCTCAGCTCGAGCTCGGCGAAGTCTTCCACGTCGCCGCGGCCGCCCAGGTTGCGCAGCGTAGTGCGCTCCAACCGCGCGCTTTCGGCCCCGCTCAGCCACAGAAACCGGTCGAGGGCGTGGATGCCGTTGGTGAGGAGTATTCCGCCACCCGCAGCCTCGCGGTCGAAGTACCAATCGGGCAGGCTCGAGGCGTCGAGCTGCAAGGTTTCGTTCATGCTGATGATCTCACCGGCCGCGCCGCCGGCGAGGTACCCGGCCGCCGCCTGGCTCTCCGGGTAGAAGCGGTGGGTCATGCCCACCATGAGCCGGATCCCACTGTCGGCAACCGCTTTTTGCATGGCGTCGAAGTCCGTCAGGTTCATGGCGGCCGGTTTTTCCAGCAGCACGTGCACCCCCGCGCGGCAGGCGGCTTCGACCTGTGCCCGGTGGGCGTGGGGTGGGGTGCAGATGCTCAAGACGTCGATCTCCCCGAGGACCGGCTCGAGCTCGGCACTCGCTGTGGCCCCGTACCCGCTCGCCGTCGCCTCGGCGAGATCCCCCTGTGCATCGACCACTGCCACCAGTTCCGATCCCTCTTGGATGGCCCAGGCCGCAGCGTGAAGCTTTCCCATCATGCCGGCGCCGACCACCGCGGCCTTCAGCGTCACCGGATCTCCCTCGGCATCGAACCCCGCATCAGACGAGGTTCAGCTCAGCCAGCACGTCGTTATTCAAGAGCGCTTCGATGTGCTCGGCGCCGAACCCCGGAAAGGGCATCTTTTCGGCGTAGCCGGCCATTTTGCGTAGCCCGGCCACCGCCTCGTCGAAGGTCGTGACCGGATAGTCGGTGCCGAAGAGCAGTTTGTCCCAGACGCCGTACTCGTAGCAGAGCATCAGCGAGTTGTAGAGCTGCCAGGGCCGGTAGAAGAGCCCCGAGACGTCGCTGTAGACGTGGGGGTGTTTGCGGACCACGCTGATCGTTTCGGTCTCCCACGGGTGGCCGAGGTGCGCGATGATGATGCGCAGTTCCGGGAAGGCCAGAGCCACCTGTTCGACCTGTTCGGGATGGGCCCATTTCATCGGCGCGCGCCGCGGGAAGGTGGTGCCGTGGTGCGTCAAGATGGGCACCCCGTTGTCCTCGCAGTAGCGGTAGAGCGGCAGCATCCGCTCGTCCATGGGGTCGTAACCCTGGTAGATGGGGCTGGTCTTGAGCCCTTTCAGCCCGAGGACTTCGATGCACTCCTTGAGTTCTGCCAGGGCGTTGTGGTCGTGGGGGTCGACCGAAGCGAAGCCGAGCAGTTTCTCGGGGTCTCTGCGGCAGTACTCGGCTACGTATTCGTTGGGGACGTTGAAGCCGAGGTGGCGACTGCGAAAGGCCAGTACCACGGCGTGGGTGACCTTGGCCACCGCCGCGGTGTGCTCTTGAAGCGTCGTTTTGAGCGCCGGAGCGTTGCGCATCTTGAAGCCCTCGGTCAGAAACTCCTCGCTGTAGTGGGCCTGCTCGCCGACGTGGGTGTGGTAGTCGATCACGTTCTCTCTCCTTTGGTACCCGCCGATAGCGGTGTGTCAACGGAAGACGTCTGGCCTGGACCAGCGTCTATGTTCGTGCCTCTTTAAGCGTTATGGTAAAACACCAGATACATGAACATACAGCCCCCCACCCTCCCCCCATCCTGGCGGGTTGGTAGCTCCGTAACGGACCTCGAAACCCCTTGCTGGGTCGTCGACCTCGAGATCATGGAGCGCAACCTCGAAGACATGGCCGAGACGGTCGCCCAATATGGCGTGAAGCTCCGGCCCCACATCAAGACGCATAAGATCCCCGCCCTCGCCAAGCGGCAGCTCGCCTACGGGGCAGCCGGCATCGCCACCGCCAAGCTCGGGGAGGCTTCGGTGATGGCCGAGGCCGGGATCGACGACATCTTCGTGGTCTACCAGCCCGTCGGCGAGGCCAAACTGCGCCGTCTCGTCTCGTTGGCGGCGAGCGGGGTAAAGACGAGCTGCCTCGTCGACGACCCTGCAGCGGCACAGGCCATTTCAGACGCCTGCCGGGCAGCCGGGGTCGAGATCTCGCTCTATATCGAGGTCAACATTTCGGATACGAGCGGTCAGACGGGCCGGACCGGTATCGCGTTCGAACGGGTTTCCGAGCTGGCCCAGCTCCTCGCCTCGCTGCCGAGCGTCCGCTTCGCCGGCATTCTCGGCTACCGGGGGCTCGACTGGTTTTACAGTCCTGAGCCTCGGGACTACGGCCCCGAGGACATCGAGGCCACCGCCGACGAGGAAGGACGGCTCCTCGTCGAGCTGGCCGAACAGGTTCGTGCGGCAGGCGTGCCGGTCGAGGAGGTGGTGGCCGGTTCCACCCCGAGCGCCAAGCTGGTGGCTCGCACGCCGGGCATCACCGAAGTCCAACCGGGCGAGTACATCTTCTACGGCGGCACCCATGTGGGGCCAGGCATCTGCCGGCTCGAAGACTGCGCCCTCAGCATGCGGACGATGGTGGCCAGCCTGCCCCACCCTGGCCGGGCGGTGCTCGATGCCGGCTCGAAGGTCTTCTCGGCAGAGACCAAGCACAAGCTGCCCAACTTACGGCTTAGCGGCTACGGGATCGTCCGCGACGGGCAGACCCGTGAACCGTTTCCCGGGGCGGTGATCACCTCTTTGTCGGAAGAACACGGGGTCGTCGAATACGATCCCGCGCGGTGTGACTTGCACCTGGGTCAGGTTGTCGACGTGGTGCCGGTGCACGTCTGCCCGACTGTGAACCTGGCGACCGTCTTGCTCGGGGTCAGGGACGGTGTGGTCGAAGAGGTGTGGCCGGTGGCGGCGCGCGGACATGTCTGGTAGAGCGGTTCGCCCTCGCCCGTCAAGTTTGTCCCACGTATCTACCTGGTGCACATGAACCCTGGTTCTATAGAGGGGAGTCTCCCGCTTTTATGAGAGGTGGAAGGTGTTCGATGTTCTGATTCGAGGTGGACGGGTCGTCGACGGCACGGGGACTCCCTGGTACCGGGCCGATGTCGGGATTCAGGGTGGTGAGATCGGAGCGGTCGGCCGGCTCGAGGGGGCCACCGCCCGCCGGGTGCTCGAGGTAGGGGACCAGGTCGTAGCGCCGGGCTTCATCGACGCCCACCTTCACTCCGACCTGACCCTCCTCGAGGGCGGCCACTGCGACGGCTCCCTGGTGCAGGGCGTTACCACCCATATCATCGGTCAAGACGGTGTCTCGTACGCGCCGCTGACGTCCGAGACCCGTCCCTTCTTGGAACGCTACTTTGCGGCGATCAACGGCGGTGTGGGCCTGGCATTCGATTGGGAGTCGGTGGACGAGTTCCTGAGCCGTTTCGACGGCGCGTCGGCTCTGAACGTGGCCTACCTGGTGCCGCACGGTACGGTGCGCGCCGCTGTGATGGGGCATGTGTCGCGTGCCCCCGACCCGAATGAGATACGCCGCATGCAACTCTTGATCGAGCGTGGGCTCGAGCAGGGGGCGATCGGTGTGTCGACCGGCCTCGACTACCTGCCGTGTCTGCATGCCGGCACCGATGAGCTGATCGAAATCGCCCGGCCTGCTGCACCCGGTGGTGTTTTCGTGACCCACATGCGTGACTATGTCGATGGTGCCACAGCGGCCATCGAGGAGACGCTGCGTGTCGGGGAAGAGGCCGGCCTGCCCGTACACATCTCGCACTTCAATTGCAAGGCCGCCATGCTGGCCGAGATCGACCGGGGCCGAGACCGCGGGATCGAGGTAACCTTCGACGGCTACCCCTACCTGGCCGGGAGCACGGTGTTGATGCTGGTTTTGCCGCGGGACCTCCACTTCGGTACGACCGCCCAAATGGTGGAGAAGCTGCGCCGGCCCGAGGGCAAGCGAGCCCTCGAAGCCTGGGTTTCGAGCTCCCCCTACAGCTTCGAAGACATGGTGCTTGCCAACTTGCGCAGGCCCGAGCATCAGCGCTTCGTCGGTATGAATGTCGCCGAGGCCGCCGAGCTGTCCGGGCACTCGCGGGCCGAGTTCATCGGTGAACTGCTCATCGGTGAGGAGATGGCGGTCGGTGTAGTGCTGTTCCAGCGCTGGCGCGGCGAAGAGGACCTGATCGCTGTGACCCGCCACCCGGCACACATGGTGGGCAGCGACGGCATCTACGTCGGCGGCCGGCCGCACCCGCGCGGCTGGGGAGCCTTCGCCCGCTTTTTGGGTCGTTACGTGCGCGAGCAGAACATCCTGACCCTCGAGGAGATGATCCGCCATATGACCGCTGCCCCCGCAACCCGCTTCGGGCTTTCAGACCGGGGGTTGTTGCGGCCCGGCATGGCTGCGGACATCACGGTGTTCGACCCCGAAACGGTTACCGACACCGCGACCTACGAAGACAGCCGCCGGCTGGCCGAAGGCGTCTCCTACGTTTTCGTCAACGGCGAGCTCGCCGTCGAAGACGGCAAGATCACCGGCGCGCGTCCGGGGAGGGCGTTGCGGGGATGAGCAAACGGGGGCCGGCTCAAGGCCGGCCCCCTGTATCTACGAGACTCCCTCTGGCTCCTCGGATACGGGGTTTGTTTCAGTCTCTTCCTTTGGAGCTGCGGGCTCTTGAACGCCGGGTTCTGCGTTGCTCGTTGTATCTTGTCTCGGCTCCCCACTCAGCTCCGTACACAGTTCTGCAACCAACTCGAAAAAGGCCTGAGCGTGTTCGTCCAGCCAATGGATATAGAGCCGCTGATAGAGGCGCGCCTGCTCACTTCGGACGCGCTTGAGGGTAGCGGCCAGCGCAAAACAGTGCTCGAGTACGGGGTCCACCTGGCTGAGTTCGCGCAGCGAGACATCCGGCGTCGCCTTATCGAGAAGCCGCTCTGCCCAATCGGTGGCAGCTGCTGAGGTCACGTTCTCCACCCGCTCCTCGAGCGTGTGCAGGTCGTGCAGATCTCCGAGGATGTCTTGCAGATCTTTGAGCTTTCGTACCGTCGTGGCAGCCCCTTTCAGCTCTTTTCGCAGGGGCTCGAGCAGATATCTGAGCTTCTTGACGGTGAGCCGTGCCTGATGTGCGGGTTCTTCGTCGTCGACCGAGTGAATTTCGCCGAGCTGGCCTTGCAACAGGGCCGCGTGGAAGCTGACGATGGTAGCGGTGGCCACAGCAAAGCTGAGGGGCCGCCCACTCTTATCGAGCTTGATGCGCCGGCTGCTCTTTTGTAGCCTGGCGCTCAGCCGGTTGGAGAGTTTGCCGTACTCTCCGAGTATCGAACTCGAGATCTCCTCATGGTCCTTCTCGCCCCTTAGCTGCTCGAGCAGGTGCGTCATTCCCTGTTGCTGCAACTTGGGGAGCTTACGGCGGGCGAGCTGCGCTTCCAACCAGGCGACATGAACCTCGTCGTCCCGGTCGGCACTCGTCTTGTCCATCAGCTCGCCGAGGCGCTTGCGCAGCTTCTTGGCAACCTGCTTTTCCAGGTAGGGGCTGTAGGCCCGCAAGATGGTTCGCAGCCGCCGGATCCCGACTCGGAAGTCGTGGAGCGCTTCGGGGTCGCTCCCCTCCTGGAAATGCTTGGCGTTTTTGTTGGCCTTATCTAATAAACCGAGTGCGAGTTGCCTGCTGGCTAGCTCAACTGAGTTGTTCAGGAGCTCTCCCATGTCTAGAGTATAGCGTGAGGCACTACCCGCGCCAGTCTGCGACCATCGGTGACGTTTCAGAAAGAGGTGATGGGTGATGTGAATGTTCACGTCCGAGCCAGTCTGTGTCGACGTTTGCCTGATGGAAAGGTGATGGGTAATGGGTGATGCGAAGGATCGTGCCTGAGTCTGTCTTCTTAGATTGTTGTAACTCGGGAGCGGTGAACGCGCTCGTTCGAGGCTGACTCATGCATTACCCATTCCCCCTTACCCATTACGATTCTGGTGGTGGGTAAGGGATAATCCACGAACCAAGCGCTACACTAGGGGGGTGCGTTTGCGGGAGTGGGATCCACCTGCTCCTCGAGGAATCAAAACTATGTTCGCGTTGAAGACCTCCACCCTACCCTCTGCCGCGGCGCTGGCCGCGGCGCTCGAAGAGGCGCTCGCCGAGCTGTTCGAGTTGCCGGTTGACGGTACGCCGGTGAGGGTTCGAGGGGACTTTCCGGATCTCGACGGCCTCGATATCGAACTCGATCAGGCGAGCTGGCGCCTCGAAAACCCGCCTCCCCCCAGAGGCATCGGTGAGATCATTCCGGAGTTCACCGCTAAGTCCTTTACCCTAAAAGGCGAGCCGATCCGCATGGAAGACGCCTATCTGACGGTTGGCCTCAACGCCCTGGATGTGACCTTCGGTTTTCAGCAGAGCGAGCAGGGGAAGCCGCTGCTGGTCCTTGCTGGTGGCGAGGGATCGGTCCGGGTCTCGATTTCAAGACAAGACATCGAGCGGCTCTTGTTGACAGGAGCCAAACGAGCGGCACAGCAGCAAGGCGTCACCGTCGAGGAGACCGGGCTCGAGCTGGTGCAGGAGACCGAGCGTTCGGCTCGGGTGGCCGTGCGCATTCGGGCCGGTCGCAAGATATTGGTCTCCAAGGTGACGGCAACGCTCGAGATCGGCGGCCATCTAGCCATCGATGAGGGGCTCAACGCGACGGTATCGGGCCTCAGTTGCAAGGGCGCCGGACCTCTCAGCGCCGTTCTCAGCACCATCGTTCAGCAGCAGCTTCGTAAGTTCGAGGGCAAGCGGATCTCTTTGACAGGACTCTCTCTGGGTGCGGTGCGGTTGCACGACCTGTCGGTCGTGGCGGGCAATTCGCTCGAGGTCGAGGCGCGCTTCGGTAGTGTCTAGGCTACGCCTTCGAGGTCGGCGGGATCACGACCTTGGGCGTTTGGGTGTATTAGGTGAAAAGGGTAGAGGGAGGAGGCCGTGTGTCCACCGGAGGCTTCGTGGAGCGATGGAGTGAAGATGAATGCGATCTTGTCGATACGCTGGGCCAAAGCCGCTGATATCGAGGCGCTCGACCGCTTGGAGAGAACCTTCTCAAGCGACCGTATCACGGCCGACAACTGGTACTATCTGCTGGAGAAGGCCAACGCCGACATTCTGGTCGCCGAGCGGGAGGGAACCATCGTGGGCGACGCCGTGGTTCTTTATCGGCGAGGGTTTCACGGGGCGCGGCTCTACTCGCTCGTGGTCGATCCTCACGAGAGGAACCGAGGCATCGGCAGCTCGCTGTTGGCAGCGGCGGAACAGGCGGCCGTGAAGCGGGGCTGTTTTACCATGAGGCTCGAAGTACGCGAGGACAACGCTGCTGCCTTGGCGCTCTACCAGCGTCACGAGTACGTTTTGATGGGTCTTACCAAGGATTACTATGAAGATCACAGTTCCGCCTTGCGCTTGAGGAAACAGCTCAAGGGCGAACCCGCCCACCTCGTTGAAGTTCCCTTCTATGCGCAATCCCTCGACTTCACCTGCGGCCCGGCCGCCCTCATGATGGCGCTGCGGTCGCTGGGATACGATGCCGCGTTCGGACGGGACCTCGAACTCGAGCTGTGGCGCGAGGCGACGACCATCTTCATGCTCTCCGGGCACGGTGGCTGTAGCCCCTACGGTTTGGCGGTCGCTGCGTTGCGGCGCGGCTTCGGGGCGACGGTGGTCAGCCGCGATGCCGCCGTGCCGTTCCTCGATTCGGTCCGCCGCCCTGAAAAGAAAGATGTGATTTCCCTTTGCCATGAGAGGTTTCTCGAGGACCTTCAAAACCTGGGCGGCGCAGTCGAAATCCAGAACTTCACCTTCGACGATGTGGTGGCTCGGCTGAGCCGAGGGGCTATCCCGCTGCTGCTGGTGAGCGGCTACCGCCTCTACGGCGAAAAACAACCCCATTGGGTGGTGGTCACGGGTTACGATTCCTCCCACCTCTACCTGCACGACCCGTGGATTCCTCCCGGGACCGATCGTGCCGACAGTCTCAATTTGCCGCTCAATGCCGAGTCGTTCGAACAGTCGAGCCGCTTCGGTAAGGCGCGCCACCGGTATATGGTGGTTCTCGAACGCCTTGCTCACCCCACCTCGCTGGCAAGGTAGGCAACGATCCTCTCGTAGATATCCGGGTTGGCTCGATCTTCCTGTCCAGCTGCGATGGTGGGGTTGTCGTTGACCTCGATCACCAGGTAGCCTCCTTCGACCTCTTTGATATCGATCCCGTAGAGGCTATTACCCATCGCTGCGGCTGCTGCTCGGGCCAGCTCGAGCAACCCCTGATCCGCCTCCTCGACTGCGACGGCGACCACGGTCGCCCACTCTCCGCTTTCCGAGCGCTGCTCGGTTTTCCAACGGTCTGGGGCAAAGACGTACTTGACCACGGCGAGGACGTCTTGTCCTAGGGTGATGACGCGCCAGTCGAAGCTGCTCTTCACGAAGCCCTGCACCACGATTCGATCCGCCCTCCGAAAAAAGCGCCTGCCGATGCTGACGAATTCGTGCGGGGTAGCCACCTTTTCGACATAGGCCGAAAAGCTCGAGTTCGGGGCCTTCAAGATGAGTGGAAAGCCCCAGGCATCGAACAGCGCTTCGGCCCTCGCTGGCACGAGGTCCTCCTTGCCCAAAAAGGCCGTTTGGGGAATCGGTACGCGCGCCTTCATGAGACGGCCGTACATGTTGACCTTGTCGCAGCAGATTCGAATGCTGTCCGGTGTGTCCAGGACACGGATGCCATAGATCTCCGCCCACTTAGCCACCACGTAGGCGGTATTGAGGGGATCGGTGAGGGTGCGAATCAGGATTCCCTGGTAGTTTGAGAGGTAGCTGAGTTCGGTGTAAAACAGGAGATCCAGCTTGTGCCCGCCATCGAAGGCGGCCTTCCGGAAGCGGATCAGGGCCGTCAGTTCGTCAGCAGAGCGCACCGTTCTTCGGTCGGTGAAGATCGCTAGGTCTGCCACGTGCCCAGCTCTTCTACAAGAGCGAGTTCTGCGGAGGTGAGTTGCTCGAGCGGCAGCGGCTCGATACCTGAAAAGAGAGTGGTCTTGTCGGTGTCGATCAACCTCACTCTCATCAACGGGAGCTTGAAGACATCGAAGCTGCGCTGTAGCAAGTGTTCGAATGTCGAGTCCGGGGTACGGCCAAAGATGCAGGGGAGCACCTTGATTTCGAAGGACTCTGGAAGGTGTTGGCAAAAAGCGACGTACTTGCCGACCCTCGTCAAGGTGCCGAGCTTAGTGAGTACCTCTGCTTGGGAGTAGATCAGTTCGGGGTGGTGCGAGAACGGGTTGACGGGGTGGACGAGAGCGGGTAGGGTTGCGGTGTCGAGCACGATACTGCTTTCGGGAACCGCCAGCCCCCCCCGGGCCGCCTTTTCCGCGGCGATCGGTGCGATGTAGCCGTCCAACGCTTCCGAGGTGGTGGGATGGATGTGCCAGCCACGCAACTCTGCCTCGAGCGAGGCGTAGTAGCCATCGGAGAGGTAGCGGTAATCGCCGGCCACGTTGAACGTCACCCCCCGCGCCCAGGGGTGATCTGTGATGACATCGTTCCCGGCATGGAAGTACCTCTGCGACCTTGATGGTTCACCCACCGGTTTGCGTAGGGGGTCGGTTTCGTCCCCTACCGGTGCGGCGTAACGGTTCGCTGGTGAGATCTCCCTCCAACCCCTTCCCGGTATCGGGAAAGATCCCGACTTCTCTCGACCGTCCTCTTTCTCGTCACCCATAGCACTCTCCTACTTGCTGCGGGGATCGTCCATCGCAAGTTTCTCTCGGCACGCCACGGGAAGCCGATCCCACGCCAAGCATATCTGAGCCTTCTCCTTTGCGCCAAGATCGTAGCGCGCCCCGCTGCCCTCGACGAGCAAGAGAAGAGGTGGGGCGTCGGTTGGCAGGCACGTACGCTGGCGCCCGGCAGCGTACCTACCGATCACCTGGCGATGCCGGTGTGGTGGATGCGGCAGAATGCGAGAACTTTGCGCAACGCGGAGTCGGTTCAACTCGGCGTGCTCGGTTGCGTCGCCTCCACCTCGGTGGTGATCTCTCGCCGGTTGCGGGCCTCGGCGACGATCTCCTTCCACTCCTGTCCTAGTTTTTGGACTTGATCGCGGGCGACCATTCCGGTTGCCAGGCTGCTGACCAGCGCCTTGCGGAGCATGCGGCGCGAAGCGGGTAGTGTCAACAGTACGGCCGCACCTGCGAGCCCGAGCCCCCATAACGTCCGGCCCGTGAGGAGGTTGCCGGCTTTGAGTTCATGTCCTGCCAATTCGATCTCTTTCATCATGCATCACCGACCTAACATGACCGAATATGTAAGACCAGACGCCCACTCTGTTGCCGGAGCGTCTCACCGTACAGACGATATTCAGTATAAGGAGCCTCGTGTGGAGATATAAGGGCAATTTGTCCCGGTTCGTAGACCTTTTTAACCGGTTGTCCCCAAGGACAAATGACTCTACCGAGATGCCTGGGTCTCGACCTAGACTCAAGAGAGAAGAGTAGCCGGGGGGTGTTATGTGGTCTCTTGACAGAGGGAATGTATCCGGCCCCGGTTCTTCCTAATGGAGATCTCTCGATGACTTCGGATGTACGTATGGTTCATCGGCTTCCGGGACGGTTTCGCCTCGCGGTGCCCGGTCTGTGCGGCAACCCAGTGTTGGCGGCGAGGCTAAATGCGGGTCTGCTAGAGCTTCCCGAGGTTCGTTCGGTTCGAGCCAATGCGTGCTCGGGCCGGGTCCTGATCGAGTGTGACCCCGATACGCAGATGAGCGAAGCGCTCGCCGTGCGCCTGAACGAGCTTCGGGCTGTGGTGCCCGAAAAACCCGGCGCCGAAGTTGGCAACCTGGCCTGGCGCACCTTGACGCCTAGCACCATGCTCGTGGCACTCTGCGTCAAGCGCCTCTGGGCCGGCCCCTCGCTCTTTTCGGGGTTCTATAGCCTGTTTCTGCTCTCGAGCCTTCTCACCATTCTCTCGGGTTACCTCCCGTCGCTACCGCTTTTTGGGAAACGCCGACATCTGGCTGCCGGACTCGGCGACATCGCCTCCGTTGCGGGAACGGGCGTCTATGCTCTTCGAGAGGACCTGGTCGGTCTGGCGAGCAGCGCGGCCATCGCCACCACAAGGTTCGAGAGTGCCGTTGTGAGATCGCTGCACGAGCGGGGCGTCTCGCCACCACCTGCCTTACCGGCAGCCCAACAGCGTCTCGACGCATACCAGAGGCGTATCACCAGCACAGCCTTCAGCACGGCTGCGCTCAGCTGGCTGATCAGCCGCCATCACGCACCGGGGCTCGGCGTGTTATTGGCTGCCAATCCGGTCGCTGCGCGCACCGGGGTCCTGGCTGCCCACAACGCTGCGTGGAGAGGTTCTGAGGAACGTGTTGCCCAGGCGCTCCACCTCGAAGAGCAGAGCCTCGCTTGGGCCGAGAGGTTCGCTCAGATAGGTATGTTGGTTGCCTTGCTACGGTGGGTGGACCCGCAGACGATCTCGATCTTGCGAAAGGTGTGGACCCTGGTGTTGGTCGCTCGAGCCGAGCGGATAGGCGCGGGTATGCCCGGCTCCGACGGTGTGATTCTGCCGGCTCTGGACCGTGCGGGTAGACGTGGGGACAGAGAGGTCTCCGTGACATCAGAGAGCTACGAGACAGAGCTTGAAAGGGAGTAAGGAGGAGCGGTGAGATGACGACGAGCAGATTGGCCCTGGCCCTGCGCCACAGCTTCGCCCGGGGATTCTTGATGGGGGCCGGCGTAACGCTCGGGGCCATGGTCCTGGTTCCGGCTGTGCGGAGGTCGATGCGCCCTCTGTTGGTCGGGGCCGTGCGCGGTGCTTTTGATGTAGCAGACGAGGTTCGTACTCAAGCTGCTTTACTGCAGGAGAACCTCGAGGACCTCATGGCCGAGGCCGAATACGAACACAAGCAGATCCTGGAGCAAGCCGCGGCCCAGGCCCAGGAAACCTTGACCAGCGCGGCTGGTGAAGCGGGGGTTGAAACAGACGTAGCCCCCAGCCCGCTGAAAAACTGACCTCATACCCCTTGGAGCAAGCGCGTGATTTTCGTCTGGATCTTCTTGGTCGTTTCCCTCTTACTCGTCGTTTTGCTTGCACCGGTCCTCTGGTGCAGCGTCGATGCGGACGAGACCGGTGGCGCCGGTGAGGTCCGTTGGTTGTTTGTTACCGTCGGATTCGATACCCGCAAGAGAGAGTTTCGGCTGGCGCTCTTCTCGATAGGAGTGCTCCGGCGCGGGTTCGAGGAAGAGAAAAAGGAGGAGAAGAAACCCAAACCCGAGAAGAAGAAACGCCCTCCCAAGCGCAGGTTCGCTCCCATTCGGCTCTTGGCCGAGCGCGGCAGCATCTTAGAACTCCTCCGTTACCTCTGGCGCCGTCTCCGCTGGGAGCGTTTCGAAGTGGACCTGACCGTAGCTACCCCCGACCCAGCCCTGACCGGGACCCTGTACGGTGTGGCGAGCGCAACCGCTGCGATGTTCAAACCGTCAGCCGGGTGGCTCCACATCACACCAGATTTTACCCGTGAGCAGCCCAGTGGCAGGTTCAGGCTCGCGCTCGGCGTGCGGATCCTGGTTCTGGTCGTGTTCGGCTTTCGGGCGATGTTGCTCGGCCGGAGGCTCACCAAACCCATATCTTCACCGTGAATGAGGCTACAACGTAACTGCACTTGAAAGGAGAGGTCATGCAACCCCAAGAACTGCTAGACGCCCTCGTTACGAACATCCGGCAGATCGCCAAGACCGAGACGATTATCGGTGAGCCCCACCAGGTGGGTGAAAGCACGGTCATCCCGGTGATCCGTTTGAATCTCGGTTTCGGTGCCGGTGGAGGAGAGGGTGAAGGGACCGACAGCAAGACGAACTCTGGTGGCAAGGGCACCGGTGGTGGTGGCGGTGGCGGCATCAAGATCGAGCCGGCCGCCTTCATCGTCTCCAAAGGGAGCGATGTTTCGATCATGGCTGCTCCCGGTCGCCGCGGAGCCCTGGCCGAGATGTTCGAACACGTTCCCGATCTGCTCGAGAAGGTGATGAGCAGCAAGCAGGCGGGCGAAGAGAGCGCCAAAGAGAAAGGTGATGTGTAACGGCGTAGGCTCGTGAGAGCAGACACCGAATTGGTATCCTAAAGAGGTTATGAGTGAATATGTCTTCTGTTGTTTGGTCTGGCGCAGCCAGACCAAACAACAGGTCGTATCATCACCCTATTGGAGGTAGCGCATGGCTAAAAACGGAGGTCGCAACCTAGGTATCGGCATCGCCCTGATCTGCCTCGGCGGGTTCTTCTTGTTGGTTCAGGCGTTCGACCTGAATGTCGGTTCGTTCGCTTGGCCCTTTTTCATCATCATCCCCGGCCTGCTGCTCTTCGGCGGTATGGCGGTGGGAGGAAAATCCTCGGCCGGCTTGGCTGTCCCCGGCAGTATCGTCACCACGGTGGGGCTGATCCTGTTCGTTCAGAACTTGACCGGTCACTTCGAGAGCTGGTCGTACGCCTGGGCGCTCATACCGACCGCGGTCGGCGTCGGTCTCGTCATCCAAGGTGGTCTGGCTACCGATGAATCACTCCGCGAGCAAGGCCTCCAGCTGGCCCGTATCGGCGTATTGATGTTCCTCGCGTTTGGCGTCTTCTTCGAGATGTTCATCTTCCAGAACTTCTTCGGATCGTTCGTGGGACGCGTCGTGCTGCCGCTCCTGTTGATCGGCGGTGGGGCTTATCTGCTCCTGCGCAACAAGAGGTCGGGCGAGGAGTCTGAATCGGAGGAGTTACCCGATCTCGCCGAACGTCCACCCGAACCTGGGAGCTAGCTCGCTGGAGCGATCCGTGAGCGCAACAGGGCCGAGCAGCCTTCGCTCACGAGCCAGGCGAGCAGCGTAGTCGCCATCACCCAGAGGACCACCGGTGGTGTGAGCGGTGCCAGTGACAGGAGAGGACGAAGGACCGGAACCAGCAGCATGAGCGCTTGAAGACCACCGCAGAGCGCCACGGCCAACAATAAAAAGGTGTTGGCCGGTGGGATGCCGTCGAGCTTTCGGGCAGAGAAGGTGTAGAGTAGCTGTCCGAGCACCAGGATCATGAAGCCCGCGGTGCGGGTCTCATCGACAGAGAAGCCCAAGCGCGGGAGCGCTCCGAACGATCCCAGAACCAAGAGCGCTAGGATGCTGCCGCTTGTAAAGATATAGGTGAGCGAGGTGTTGTCGAGCAGTGCGGCGTCGGGAGGCCTCGGCGGACGTTTCATCGCCGCCGGATTCCTATCGAGCGCCAGTGCCAAAGCCGGCAGCGCATCCGTGACCAGATTGATCCACAGGATCTGTGTTGCCGTGAGCGGCAACAGAAAGCGCCCATCAGCCTGCCGTAGGTCAAAAACAAAAGCCGCCACCACGCCCAAGACCACCACCAGGACCTCGGCCAGATTGGTCGCAAAGAGGAAGCGGATGAACTTCTGGATGTTGGTGTAGATGCTGCGCCCCTCTTCGACTGCTGCCACGATGGTGGCGAAGTTATCGTCCATGAGGACGAGATCGGCTACTTCCCGAGCGACATCGCTTCCGCGACGACCCATGGCCACGCCTACGTCGGAGCGCTTCAAGGCCGGCGCGTCGTTGACCCCATCGCCGGTCATGGCCACGATCTCACCGGCCCGCTTGAGCTCTTCGACCACCTTCAGCTTGTGCTCGGGGCTCACGCGCGCCAGGATGTTGACGTCTTCTAAAGACCGTCTCAAGGTTACCGGCTCCATGCTCGTGAGGTCGGTATCGGTGAGGATGCTCCCAGACGAGATGCCGACCGACTGCGAAACTGCCAGCGCCGTCGCCGGGTGGTCGCCCGTGATCATCATGACTCGGATGCCCGCATCCTGAGCGGCTTTCACCGCAGCGGGCACTTCGGACCTGGCCGGGTCCCAGAGCAGCGCGAGCCCCAAGAACTCGAGCTCGGTTTCGACCTCGCCGCTACCCTTAGCCAACGCCAGGGTGCGATACCCCTCATGCCCGTAGGCGGTGATCTTCTCCTGCCAGTTCGAGCGAGCTTGCATGGGCAACGTGCTCCGCTCGAGCAAGACTTCCGGCGCTCCCTTGAAGTAACTCGTGAGCCGGTCTCCCTCTTCGACGGTGATCCGCATATACCGCCACTCGGAATCGAAGGGACGGCTGCTGTGGCGGGGGTGAGCGACTCGTAAAGCCTCGAGCCCCACCCCTTCGTTTTCGGCGTAGGCGAGTAGTGCTAGCTCGAGCGGGTCGCCCGCCTGGGCGTGGTTTTCGGCATCGCTCGCAAGCACCATGGCCTTGAGCGCTTTGGTGTGGTCTGGCGTGTCGACCGCCCGAACCCGCATACGGTTTTCGGTTAAGGTACCGGTCTTGTCGGTGGCGATGACGGTCACTGACCCGAGCGCCTCTACCGAGGCGAGCCGCCGCACCACGGCGCGGCGACGTGCCATCCGTTCGGTTCCTAGGGCCAAGGTGGAAGTCAAGACCGCCGGGAGGCCTTCCGGAACTGCTGCTACCGCCAAGGCGACGGCGAACAGGAACACTTCGGCGAAGCGATCCACACCTTCGATCGCGACGCCGAGCACCACCAGGGCGGCCGCCAGCACGATCACCCAGCGGGCTACTTTGCTACCGAAGACAGCCAGGCGCCTCTCAAGAGGCGTTCTCTCGGTTTGAACGTGCTCGAGCATGCCGGCGAGCCGGCCCATGGCGCTGTTCGAGCCGGTCTGTGTGATTTCCACGAGCGTCTTGCCCCGGGCGACCAGGGTTCCAGCGAGCACTTCGGCACCAGCCCCCTTGTCGATCGGCACCGATTCACCGGTCAGCATCGATTCGTCGAGCAGCAGCCCTTGCGGCTGGAGCGCCATGCCGTCTGCCGGTACGCGGTCGCCGGCCTCGAGCCGCACTACGTCGCCGGGTACCAACTCGCTGCTCGGTAACCTTTTGAGCTCTCCATCCCGATAGGCCCACACGTGCGGTGCGGCCAGGTCCTTCAATTTTTCGAGAGCCGCCTCGGCCCGATACTCCTGCGCCATCCCCAGCGCCGCGTTTAAGAGCAAGATGATGGCGATGGCGATCGCCTCTAGCGGTAGCCCTTCACGGCCTTCGAGGGTCCAAGCTCCCAGGTCGAAAGCGAGTGCGAAGATCAGGATGTAGATCAGCGGGTTGCGAAACTGGCTGGCGAAACGCTGCCACAGCGATGTTTTCCCTGCTTCAGGTAGGCTGTTGGGTCCGAACCGCTCCAGCAACTCGGCCGCTTTCCGGCTGCCGAGACCCGTTGCAGCCACCGGTTCCACCGGTTCGGAAGCGACCATCGGACCTTCCATGCATCTAGCCTAAGTCGTGTCGAGCACGCACATGTCCGAAAAACTCCTACAGTTTCTGTCAGAGTCATGCGGATGCCGTTTTCGCGATGAGTCGCTAGGCTCCTTACAGAGACGAGTCGTTCGGTTCCTTAGTGAAGGAGGTCGGACCGTGTATATTCGTTGGTTTCACGAGACAGGTATAGACGATGTAGGTCTGGTGGGGGGTAAGAACAGCTCCTTGGGAGAGATGATCCAGGAGCTTTCTGCCCTCGGGGTCAAAGTGCCCGACGGGTTTGCCGTCACGGCTGAAGCCTACCGCTATTTCATTCGAGAAAACGGTCTCGAAACGGTTATCAAAGAGCTGTTAACAGGGCTCGACCGCCACAACGTCAACGATCTCTCCGAGCGGGCCCGCAAGATTCGTAACCTGATCTATGCAGGCGAGACCCCTGCTGATCTGGCCCGTGAGATCAATGCGGCCTATGGGCAGCTCTGTGAGGAGATCGGCGTACCGGAAGCCTACGTTGCCGTCCGTTCCTCGGCGACGGCTGAAGACCTGCCGACCGCGTCTTTTGCCGGGCAGCAAGAGTCTTACTTGATGGTTCACGGTGGGGCCGACCTGCTCGATAAAGTCAAACGAGCCTTTGCCAGCCTCTTCACGGCTCGGGCCGTGGGTTACCGCATCGATATGGGCTTCGACCACTTCCAGGTTGCGCTCTCGGTTGGGGTTCAGCAGATGGTGCGCAGCGATCTCTCGAGCAGCGGGGTGATGTTCACCCTCGACACCGAGACCGGTCACCGCGACATGGTCTACATCAACTCGATCTGGGGGCTCGGGGAGAATATCGTGCAGGGCCGGGTGATCCCCGACGCCTTTTACGTCCACAAGCCCAAGCTCAGAGACGGGTTCAAGCCCCTCGTTTGGAAAAAGCTCGGTGCCAAAGAGTTCACCCTCGGCTATGAGGAGTCTTCCCACCGACTCGACAATCAACCCACCGACACAGGTAAGCGCCGCCAGTTCTCGATTTCTGATGACGAGGTGTTGCTGCTCGCCAGGTGGGCGGTTGCGATCGAAGACCACTACTCGCTGAAGCGCAACACCTTCATGCCCATGGATATCGAGTGGGCCAAAGACGGCATCACCGGCGAGCTCTACATCGTTCAGGCGCGGCCGGAGACGGTGCACAGCCAAAAGGACACCTACAGAGTCAAAGTCTTCGAGCTCAAGGAGCGGGGGACGGTGTTGGCGCAAGGTCTTGCCGTCGGCGAAGCTGTCGCCATCGGCAAGGCCCGCCTCATCGACGATCCACGCCATATGGACGCGTTCGAGGCCGGCGAGGTGTTGGTGACTGAAATCACCGATCCCGATTGGGAGCCGATTATGAAGCGGGCTTCAGCCATCGTCACCGAGCGGGGGGGGCGTACTTCGCACGCGGCCATCGTGGCCCGTGAGCTCGGTATCCCTGCTGTGGTAGGTGTTGCAGGCGCCCTCGAGAAGCTCCCCAACGGGGAGCAAGTCACCATCTCCACCGTTGAGGGCGAGACCGGCATCATCTACCGGGGTGCCTTGCCGTTCGAGGTCGAAGAGGTCGACCTGCTCCACCTCGAGACCCCGCGGGTCGGCATGATGCTGAACGTGGGCAATCCCGAGCAGGCGCTCCACACCTCGCTACTGCCTTCTTCCGGCGTCGGCCTGGCCCGGATGGAGTTCATCTTCGCCAGCTGGATCGGCGTCCACCCCCTCGCTCTCACCCGCTACCACATCCTCCCCATCACTACAAAACGCCAGGTGGATGAACTCACCAGTGGCTACAAGACCAAGACCGACTACTTTGTCGATAAGTTGGCCCAGGGTATCGGCACCATCGCTGCAGCTTTCTGGCCCCGTGATGTGATCTTGCGTTTTAGCGACTTCAAGACCAACGAGTACGCCCATCTACTCGGCGGTGAGCTGTTCGAACCGACCGAAGCAAACCCGATGATCGGTTGGCGCGGTGCCAGCCGCTACTACCACTCCGACTACAAAGAAGGTTTTATGCTCGAGCTCGCCGCCGTCAAGCGCGTACGTGATGTCTTCGGCCTCACCAATCTCAAAGTCATGGTGCCCTTTTGCCGAACTCCTGAAGAGGGCAAGCGGGTGCTCGAGGTGATGCGCGAAGGAGGCCTCGTGCGTGGTGAAAACGGCCTCGAGGTCTACGTGATGGCCGAACTCCCCAGCAACATCTTGCAGGCCAGCGAGTTTGCTGAGATCTTCGACGGCTTTTCGATCGGTAGCAACGACCTCACCCAGTTGATCTTGGGGGTCGACCGCGACTCCGAGCGTATCGCCCAGCTCTTCGACGAGCGTAACCGCTCGGTGAGGAGCGCCTGCAGCCTACTCATCCGCGAGGCCCATAAACGCGGTCGCAAGGTCGGTATCTGCGGTCAGGCGCCTTCTGATTACCCCGAGTTTGCCGCGTTCTTGGTTGGAGAGGGTATCGACTCGATCAGCCTCAGCCCCGATTCGGTATTGCGTACCACTACCGAAGTGCTCGAGGCCGAGAGGCAACTCGTCATTTAGGAGAGAGCCGGGTTCGTCCCGGCTCTCTCCAACCGGAGTCGAGGTGAGGTGTGTCCGCAATGGTTCTGGTCGCTTACGCCAGCAAATACGGTTCGACCCAGGAGATCGCCGAGACGGTCGGTAGGGTGTTGATGGCCCTCGGGCAGACCGCCGAGGTACGTCCGGCAGACGATGTCGTCACACTCGAAACCTACGATGCCGTGGTGCTTGGGAGCGCTGTCTACTCAGGTGATTGGCTGGTCGAGGCCAAAGAATTCCTCGAAAGCTTTCAAGATGAGCTCAAAAAGCGCCCTCTGTGGCTCTTCTCGAGCGGACCGACTGCCTCGGGCGATCCGGTCGAAGCCCTAGGTGGCTGGCGCTATCCCCAGAAGCTCAAGTCGCTCATCGGTCACGTTCAACCCCGAGGTATCACCCTCTTCGGCGGCAGGATAGATGCCGACAAACTCAGCTTGCAAGACTGGCTCATCAACCGCTCAATGAGCGGTGTGGTGGGTGACTTTCGCAATTGGCAACAGATCGAGATCTGGGCCGGCAACATCGCCCAGGCCCTGGCACCCGAGGCGCTCTTTCCCAGCTAAGCTTTGCCTACGCCGAGGCAGTCATCGAGGTGTCTCTGGTAGCGACGGGAGCGAAGGATGAAAAACTACGCCGAGGCCTACAGTCAGTTGCAGCGTTCGGTCGCTGAACTGCACGCTGCTGCCCCCGAGGTCATGGACGGTTTTGGTCACCTTCACTACGCGGTGATTTGTGATGGCGCTCTCGGTGTGAAGGTCAAGGAGCTGATCGCTCTGGGGATCGCCGTTTCTGGTCGCTGCGAAGGGTCCATTACCTATCACCTTACCGATGCCCTCAAAGCCGGGGCAGACCGAGAAGAGATCGTCGAAACGATCGGGGTGGCGGTCCTCATGGGTGGGGCGCCTTCGGTCGTCTATGGCTCGCTGGCCCTCAAGGCCTTGCAGCAGCTCGAGTCGAAACCGAAAGAGTGGTCTGGTACGGCCTCTTGAAGGTGACAGGTACTGCGAAATTTATGGCTGAGCCCGTTTTCTGGGATGCCTGAGCCTGCAAGAAAGGTGATGGGTGATGAGTAATGGGTGTTGCGAACGTTCGTAGCCGAGCTGATCTACACAGACTGTTACTTCTTTTGGTGCTGGGAGCGCAGACTCCGTACGCAGTTTGTCGCAGACCTACGCATTACTCATCACTCATTTCTCATTACCTGATTTTATCTAGGCCACTCGTCTGACGGATCGGCCCGGATCGTCTCGTTCTCCATGTCGAGCGCAACCTCGAGCTTGAGGGGGCTGACTGATGTCACCATCCAGAGCCCCTGGCAGTCGGGGCACTCCACGCGCAGGCCTTTGCGTGGGTCTCTGAGTTCGATGAGTCCCTCACAGATCGGGCAAGCTGTCACCAGTGTTGCCATCGCCGACCCCCTTTACTGGACTGGATGTGCTCGAGCAAATCTGCGCTTGTGGTGGCGCCCAGGAGATAAGGTAATGGGTAATGAGTGATGAGGTATGGGTGCTGCGAAATCCGTGGCTGAGCCTGCGTGTCTTCGAAAGAAGGCGCTCCAACACCATTGTCTTTCGCAGTTGCCCAACTCATTACCCATCACCCATTCCTCATGACCTTCCTGCAGTTTCCCAACTCATGACTCGTGCCGAGTCGACGTAAAATCGAAGCGCTTTAGTAGCCTCAGTGGAGCACAGCACAGCGCCGGGGCAGGTCGGTAAAACTCCTACAGTTCTGTCGGAGCTTTGGGGATGTGAACCCGCAGGTCCTTTCGTAACCTAGAGGCGAGGCTCACTACCGTAGCATTCGAAGATACCGGCTGAGGAGGTGTACTGTGTACCAGCGAATCCTGATCCCGACCGACGGCAGTATTTGCAGTCAGCAAGCCGTAGCACAAGGGCTCGAGCTGGCCAAGGCGCTCGGCGCTGAGGTCACCTTCTTGCACGCCCTTGAAAACCCTCTGAAGACCGTTTATGCCATGCCGGAAACGGTCTCTTACCAACCTCAACTCTACGAGGATCTCAAGCTTGGAGCTCAAGAATCGCTGGATAACGCGTGTAGCCAGGCTGCCGAGTTCGGCGTCAAGGCGTCCGCTTTGCTGATCGAGAACAGTGAACCGGTCCAAGCCATTCACGAGGCAGAAGCGGATCACGACCTGGTAGTGATGGGCACCCATGGGCGGCGTGGGTTCAACCGCTGGATGTTCGGCTCGGTTGCTGAAGGTGCCTTGCGGCGCTCGCAAAAGCCATTTTTGTTGATTCGAAGCGAGGGGGGCACGGAGGCTGCGTGAGCCCGCTACAGCGAGCTACCAGAGACCGATGGGATTCGACATCTGTGGAGAGACCGGTATCGCCACTACGTGGTTCGTTTACTCGCTGCCAAAGGAGGTAAGAGATGGCCGCACACAAAGCCCTCATTCCCTTTGACGGGTCTGACTTTAGCCGTCAAGTTCTCGGCTACGTACGCAGCTTGCTCAATCCCAAAGAGTACACCTTGACGCTCTTCCGTGTCGCACCTGTCCCCCAAGGCTACCCGTTGGTGCCGCAGCGGCCGCTGGTGCTCGACGCCTGGATGTTCAAACAGATGCAACCGGTCGAGGAGCACCAGCACCCGATCTACGCCAGCCAGGTGTGGGAGAGCTTCCGAGCTGAGCTCATGGACGACATGGCAGACGAAATGGAAGACCTCCGGGAAGCCGGCTTCAACGTGTCTCTAGCGGTACATTTTGGCGACCCGGCCACCGAGATCATCAACTTCGCCGACAACCACGATTTCGAACTGGTGGTCATGGCCACCCATGGCCGTAGCGGGGTCCTGCGCATGTTGATGGGGAGCGTGGCCGAAAAAGTCCTGCGTGGCCTGCGGGTCCCGGTGATGATGGTGAGGCCCGTTCAGAAGGGAGCCGCAGAAGAAGTCCCTGCGAAGCTCATTACCACCTGAGGTAGTGAGAGATGAGTTATGAGTGATGAGAGGGACAACGGTAGGAGCGTAATGGGGAATGGGTCGGTCCGCCGCGAAAGGAAACGGCGCTAGAGCGCCTGGTTTCGCAGTCACAAACGTTAGAAAAGATAGGCTCCACCGTGACCTTCGCAGCACCCATTACTCATTACTCATCACCCATTACCTCGTTTTTCAGGCACTAACACAAGAACAGACTGGCTCGAGCGTGTCCCTTCGCAGCACCCATTACTCATCTCTCATTACTCCAAACTGTGGGACTTTTACCGACACCGGCGCTGCGACGAGTCACTATCATGAAGGGTACCGATGATCGAGCACTTTAGTCCTCACCAGACCGGCCTACCGGGGGACGAGGCCGAGCGTCGCACCCACGAGCTCGAGACCCTGCACAAGCTGGCCCAACGCATCGCCGAGAGCCTCGACAGTCGCGAGGTGCTGACCCGCGCTCTCGAGGTGCTCATTTCGATGGGCTGGTTCGATTGCGGTGAGGCCTTCATCAAGACTGGTAAGAAAGCGAGCGTGGCCTCGCTCGAGCTCTGTGTTGAGGAGGATCCGGAAACGTGTTCCTTGCGCAGTGGGCTCATCGACGACGTCGAGGCCGCTTTCAAGGCCGGCGAACTCCGCAGAGGTGACCGTTGGCAGCTCGTCCCCATCGAGAAGAGTTCGCTGCTGGCCCTGGTGGGGGGCAGCGGTGCATCGGTCTCTCAAGCGTTTCTGGAAGCCGTCAGAGATCTCGTCAGCGCCTCTTTGAAGCGTACCGAACTGCACCAGCGGCTCACCAGCAAAGAGCGGCAGCGCTCGAGGTTATTGCAAGCGCTCTTGCATGCGCAAGAGGAAGAGCGCGGTCGCATCTCCCGCGACCTGCACGACCAGATCGGTCAGGCCCTCACCGCCATCTTGCTCGGGCTCGACAAGGCCAGCTTGGAGCCCGAGCCCCAGCAGCTCAAGCAGCTCAAGGAGCTTACCTCCATCACACTCGGCGACGTGCGGCGCATCGCCATGGACCTGCGCCCTTCGCTCCTCGACGAGCTCGGGCTCGAAGCGGCCATCAAACGCTACGCTAGAGAGATCCACGAGCGCTACGCGCTCGAGATCAGCGTGTTCGTGCGGCTCCCCACGCGCCTTTCACACGAAGAGGAGACCGTTCTCTACCGCGTGGTCCAAGAGGCGATTACCAACGTGGTACGCCACGCGGAAGCCCAGCGGGCCTCGGTGGTGGTCACCTCCAGCAACAAACACGTGAAGCTCGTGGTCGAAGACGACGGTGGCGGCTTCGATCCCGGGGCGCTCACCCCCGGCGAGCAACTCGGTATCACCGGCATGCGCGAGCGTATCGAGCTCCTGGGCGGCAGTTTCCGCTTAGAGAGCGCGCCGGCACGAGGCTGCGCCGTATTCGCGCGGCTGCCGGTCCGCTACAGTTACGCAGTATAGTTACCCTATATGAAGCAGATCACGCTCTTCCTGGTCGACGACCACGCGGTGGTGCGTGCCGGCATCCGCATGCTCCTAAACGCCAAGGACAACATCAGCGTCATCGGGGAGGCCGAAAGTGGCGAGGAAGCGATCCGGACCGCCCCGCCGCTCGAGCCGCAGATCGTGCTTCTCGACCTGTCGCTGCCCGGCATGAACGGCATCGAGACCGCCAAGATCCTCAAGCGGCTCCTGCCCTCTTCGCGCTTCATCGCCCTGTCGATGCACGAAGATCCCGAGTACGTGCAAGGGTTTTTGGAGTCCGGCGGCTCCGGTTACGTCCCCAAGAGCGCCCTCGAGACCCAACTCATCGACGCCATCCTGGCGGTATCGCGCGGTGAGTACTACGCCCCCGCCAAGTTGCTGGCCGAACTCGCTCGCGAGATGGCCGGTTCAGACCCCTACAAAAACGCCAAGCTCACCCAGCGCGAGTACGAAGTGGTGCGCCAGATCGCCCACGGCAGCACCTACAAAGAGATCGCCGAGGAGCTCGGCATCAGCGAGAAGACGGTCGCTACCTACAGAGAACGGGCCTCAGAGAAGCTCGGGGTCAAAACCCGCGCCGAGCTGGTGCGCTGGGCGCTCGAGCATGACGTGCTATGAAGCGAGTTTGAGAGGTCTTTTCGCGGAAGCCTTTTTGGTGATGAGGGATGAGTTATGAGTGATGAGAGCTGCGAAGGGTATGCGATGATCTTCTAGGTCGGAAGCGAACTTGCCCATCAGGTTCTTGCTCTTGTCGTGACAATTTGGATGAACGGTAGCTTGATAGCGAAAGGGTCGTGTTACGATGACACGACCCAACGATTTTTAGCGCAAGGTGTGTCTAATCGAGAAATTGCCCGATGAAGTTCTGGGAATCAGCGATGTCCATCCGGTAGGAGAAATCGTTATTACCAGTACAGTTGGGGCTGAATCCGAACGACGAGACACCGATGACCACATTGCTGTTTTCAGGATAGAAAACCGGTGCTCCTGAATCCCCGAAGCACTGTCCCCCTGTACCATCACCCTTGCCAGCCTTGTTAGAGGTTTGCACATTGTAGCCATCATTGTTGGCACTATCCAGATTGATAATGGTTGAGATAGCCGTGTAGCGTACAAGGTCTGCCTGTAGCTCTGGCACGATGCTTTGCAGCCCGTAGCCGACTGAGCGGACAGTAAGATCGGAACTATTGGTTAGTCTATCGAGTAGGCCGAGTTCCGGTAGTGCGCCGTAGGTATCGAGTCTTATCGGTTTTTTGAGCAGGATGACCCCAACGTCGTGCGAGTCAGGAATGACCGGTTGGAAGTTGGGATGGGGGACAGGCGTACCGGTAGCGTCGGCAAGGCGAGGGTTTCTGAGTTCTGCAGATGAGGCAATGGCGGGGTCGAACCAGACGGCTGCACTATCTGGGACTGGATTGAACATACAGTGGGCCGCTGTCAAGACCACCTTGGGTGCGACTAACGTACCTGTGCAGCGGGTTAAGGGACGGCCCTCTGCATCGTAATAAACAATCAAACCAACATAGGGATGATCATTTCCATCGGGCTCTCCCCCTGTAATCTGCGGTACGAGCGCAATGTCGGTGCTCTTACTCAGACTGCTACAGCCTGCCAGAATCAGGCCAGTGAGCAAGAGGCCGAACAGCATCAGCGTGGTTCTTGATCTACGCATCGATTTCTCCTCCCCAGTTCAGAACGTGCCCGCACACGGCCACAAGAGTCCCGGCTCGCCACACGTTTCTCTGAAAACATGTACCCCTCCACTATAAGGCATTTCCCGGCCCGAATCGGCTCTTCACATCACCACTGAACCGGGACAAATATCCCTATGCACAGATCCAGGGCGTAGACCACAATAGTCTTTATGGCCGGGGACGTCGTTCCCCTTTCTCGCTCTCGCCCGTAGTCGGAGGCTTTGTATGTCTTTTATCAGCGATCTCAACGTAAGACCGGATGCCTCACGTACCCGTTTGCGGGCTTTGGATGAGCAACTCAAGAGCTATCACTGCCAGGTTCGCTTCGACCAGCGTACGCGCCGGCTCGAGTTCGAGGTGCCGGACGAGCAGTCTTGGATGAACACCGGCCGCATCACGGCGCTGCTCTTTACCTATGGTGACGTGATCGATTGGGAACAGCACTTCCATGACGGCCCCGCTTCCCCAGCGAAAGAGGTCAAGCAGTTGGCTTGAGCCAGATCTCCTCCCCGCCGGCCCACTCCCCAAGGTCGGCGCCAACGACCGCAGACTCCATTGGGTCTGCGGTTATCTTTTGCCGAGTTCCGATATGTGTTTCCAAAAAGCCTATTTGGTGATGGGGAATGGGTGATGGGAAATGGGTTGGACAATCGCGAAGGAGAACGGTTTTGGAGCACTTGATTTCGTTGTCGCAAACGTCAGAAAAGGCTGGTTCAACCAAGACCTTCGCAACTCCCATTACTCATCACTCATCACCCATTACCTTGTATTTCTGCTGCAAACGGAAGAGCAAACCGGCTCATACCACTTCCGGCCAATAGTACTGCCTACACTCCGCCTCGCGCCCGCGGACGATGCGGCGTCCTTTGAGCGCTCCCCACTGTGAGGTGATGACGGTGTACTGGCGCTCGCCGCCACCGCTGTCGCAGTAGATCACCACCCAGTCACGGGTCTTACCGAGCTCGTGCGCCCGGGCGGTGTTGGAGAAGAGAACGGTGTAGTGCCGCTCGCCCCGGTGAGTGTGCAGTACCGGTAGCCAGGCCTCGCCACCAGGGTTGAAACGCCGTGGGGCGATGGTACGCAATCGGCCCGCTCGAGCCTGGTCGTGGTACTCCCGGTCGATCTCGAGCAGCTCCGCTGCCGAGGGTTCCTCACTGGGCGTGAGCCTCCTCGGCATCCGCACACGCCCCAGCCGGGCGGTCACGGTGTCGCGGATGCCCTCGAGCCGCTTATCGCCGACACCAGCCAGATCGTGGAGCCGCCCGTCGAAAGCCGCTAACTCGAGCTCCTCGAGCGACTCGATGCCGAGCTCGTCGTGAAGAAGTTCCGCCGTCTTGCGCCCGATGCCCGGGATAGAGCGGAGCAGTGCTTCCGGGTCGCTCTCACCGCGAAGGCGCTCGAGCATCGGCAGCCGTCCGGTCAGTACCATTGCACGCACCGAACGGGCGATACTCTCACCGATCGCTGGAAGACGGATGAGCCCCTCGAGACCCTCGGACTCGAGGATCTCAGCCACAGGTCTTTCGAGAAAGCGCAGCGTCTCGGCAGCGCGTCGATAGGCCTGGACCCGGTAGGGGTTGGCGTGCTGCTCCTCGAGTAGCGCTGCGACCTCGTCGAGACGCCCTGCGATTCTGGCGTTGTGGACTTCGGTCATGTCCGGCCCTCCTCACCTGTCCCGTCATGCCCTCACTCCGTTTTTTCGACTCGTCGATCTACCCGACCGAGGGTGCCGAAAGCCGTCTTACTACCGAGAGGGATACTCGAGCTGCGCCACCAATCTGAACAGGTCGTCGTTCAATTTATGGCGTGCTACCTGGACGCTCAAGCAGTAGCGGCCTAAGATGTCGAGGATCCGCTCGAAGGTTCGCTGGTGTGTGGCTATGCCCCGGTAGCCGATCCTGTCGCACAGCTCTTCGAGCTCTGTTCGTACGCTGTCGATATCGACTTCGGGACCGACTTCGGCGAGGATTTCGTTGAGGCGTGTTCTGACGGACCGATCGAGGACTTCCACGGTGCAACGCTCCTTCCAGGCCGTCCTCTACCTTCCCCCCCTAGGCTCAGCATAGACCATAGAGGAGGGTGTCACTAGGGAAATTTGTCCCTCCCCGATGGTGATGAGAGATGAGTCATGAGAGATGAGTGTGGCAAAGGGTACGGGTTCAGCCTATCTTTCGCCCGTCACCCACGCATGACTCATAACTCATTACCTCTTAGGATGATGAGTGCGGTGAAAGCTACAGGTTCAGCCTAACCTTTGCATGTGACCCACGCATTACTCATTCCTCATTACCCATCACCCTCTTTAATCATTCCTCATGACCCATTACCCTCTTTACAGCTTGTAGCCGATCTTCCGCAGCAACCCCTTTCGCTCGGCGATCTCCTCGTCCCCTTCGACCCCTTTGGGCGAAAAGCCGTCGATCACGCCGAGGATGCCCCGGCCCTGCTCTGTTTCGGCGATGATCACCTCGGTGGGGTTGGCGGTGGCGCAGTAGATCCGGCAGACCTCGGGCACGGCCTTGATGGGGTTCAGCACATTGATGGGGAAAAAGCCGTCGCCCAAAAAGAGGATGAAGCTGTGCCCGGCCGCGATGGCCTGGGCGTTTTTCTGCGCCAAGGCCGTCAGCTCGGGGTCGGTACCGGTCCAGCGGATCAAACACGGTCCCGAGGCCTCACAGAAGGCCAGGCCGAAGACGATGCCCGGCACGCTGGAGACGAGCACCTCGTGGATGTCTTCCACCGTTTTGATGAAGTGCGTCTGGCCGAGGATGAAATTGGTGTCTGTGGGCTTATCGATAGCGACGGTACTTATGTTCATCGGCTCCCCCTTCAGAAGTGAACCCTGGACGGTGGCGAACGACCAGGGAAAAAGGTGATGGGTGATGAGTAATGAGTCATGAGTGCTTCGAAGGGCACAGGCTCAGACATGACGGTTCGCAACACTCATTACTCATCTCTCATAACTCATCACCAGATTCATTCCTTTTCACCAAAGTATGGAACGGCGCCACCACCCTCTGCCAGCTGATATCCCTCAACCTCGTGCCTGGCTGCATCGTAGATCATGAAGCTGGCGGGAACGGTGCGGCGCTCCGAGGGCAGGTACCCCATCACCGGCCCTGGGTTCAGCTTCAGGGTGTTCCCTCGGCGGCTGAGGTGGTAAGTATGATCGTGCCCGTAGCAGACGACGTCGAAGGTTCCCATATCCATCGTGTTTGCCAGGCTGGGGTAGTGGGTGACGGCGAAGCGCTTGCCGCCGAGCACACCCCGAAACAGCTCCCCGTGAATCTGAACGTGTTCGAAGGCCGATGCATTTTTGGAGATGAGGAAGGTGTCACCGTCGTTGTTCCCGAAGACGATGTGTATGGGTCCTTTCTGATACCCTTCGGCCAGCTGATTCACCACGAACGGGGAGCAGAGGTCGCCGCAGAAGACGAGCGCCTCGGCCTGACCTATGGCGGGGAGCACTGCCGCTAAGGTCCAGATGTTGTCGTGAATATCGGAGAGGATGGCGATGCGCACTCAATTCCTCCTTCTTCTGGTGTTTTACTTGTCGAGAGAAGCATCGGTTTCACCCGTGTATAAACGACTCCTTCGTCCACTCGCACGCGTTGAGCCGCGTCCCTCTAGGCTTCGATCGACTCACATAAGAATCCTGTTAGACAACCTCTCCTATGATACCAACCATGAGGCGTGGGGACTCTCAACCCAACGATCCATTCGCGATTCCGTCGTACCAGGATATCGAGCGGGCGACAAGTCGTTTGAACACCCTTGAGCACCTGATCCGGGCGAACGAGGTTCTGCTCCAAGACGGTGGACACGGACAGCGGGTTTCCGAGCTCGCGGCGATGTTGGCGCGCAGACTCGGCATGCCGGACGACGAAGTCGAACTGATCCAGCTCGCCGCCCCGCTTCACGACGTCGGTATCATCGGTGTGCCGAGCAAAATCATCTTGAAACCGGGCCCTCTTTCGACCGAAGAGCACCAGAAGGTAAAAAAGCACGTCGAGATCGGTGCCAAGATGCTCTCTTACGGCGACACCGACATCCTCAAGATGGCGCGGCTCATCGCCCTAACCCACCACGAGCGGTTCGACGGCACCGGCTATCCCCGAAAACTCAATGGTGACAACATCCCCCTGGTCGGTCAGATCGTGGCCTTGGCCGACTTCTTCGACACCCTTACCCACCACCGGCCCTACCGGCGTGCCTGGTCGGTCGAGGAGGCCATCTCCAAGGTCAAAAGGCGTAGTGGTAGCGAGTTCAACCCGCGGCTCGTCACCGCCTTTATGAGGGTTTTAACCGAAAAAGAGGAACGTTTCCTGGTCAAACCCAAGCAGACCCAAGGACTCCAACTCCGCGGTACCGTCGACATCGACACGCTTTATGACCTGATCATCTCGCTTACGCACAACAACAAGTCGAGCAAGCTCCTGGTCTACGTCGGCTTCAGTGAGGCTACTCTGCTGATCCACAAGGGACGTCTGGTCCATACCGAGTTCAACCGCTTCGTCGGTGAAGAGGGCCTCATGCAGATGCTCGCCAAGGCCGAGAGCTACCCGTCGATGGATTTCATGTTGGAGCCCTTCGAGCGCGAGAACGTGCCTGAAGAGCTCCTTACTATCCGTACCCCCACTCAGCGTCTCCTTCTCGAGACAGCGGCTGAGCTCGACCACCGCCGCGAAGCGCGCAACACGGTCGTCTGATCTCCTGATCCAACAAAATTGATATTTGTTGAAGCGCTCTGCTGTCGTACCGGCGGGGCTGGTAGCGGTGTTACATGCCTCGCAAAATAATCTAGTACACTGTTGATCAGGTAGAAAATCGGTGTTTTCGGAAGGGGTTGATGAACCTAGGGTTGGGAGCAAGTGGATTTCCTGAAGGTGGTGGTTGGATCGATTGGTAGACCGCCATCAGCCTGGAGCGAGGGGTTTACCCGTTGGTGTTGGGATGGGTGTAACGAGGGAAAAGCGCTCCGAGTTGCCTGAAGAAGAGTGAGGAAGAGGATTCTATGGTTGTGCGAGCCGTACCCGAAATCGCTCCACAACAAAAGCACATTGGGGAGGTATGATGCTTAAGACACGTAAGTTCGTTCTGTTGGGTTTATCGGCAGTTCTGTTGTTGATTTTTGCGGCTTGTTCGGCGCCGAGTGAGGTTTCCCAAGATCTGGATACCTTGGGAATGCGCTTCAAAAACACCACAGCTGATTATTGTGACGGCACAGTCGATCCCGACACTGGAGAGTGCATACCGGATGATGATTCAGGCTCTGGCAAACCCGGAGGTGGTCCAAAAAAACTAACGACCGCAGGTTCTGAAACATGTGAGCAATTTGATCTCTCTGGAACCGTTTGTCTAGACGAATACTTGGCGATCGTTGAAACGGGAACGTTAACAGGTCTTGGTAATTCCGGTAGCGTTATAGCTTCTGTTAGTGGATTTCCACTCTTCCTTTGTGGAAACCCAGGAAAATATACGTTTGAAGCGCCGGGTGTGAACCCAGTCGACCTGGTTGAAGACTCTGGTGATTTAACGTTTGAACAACCTAGGAATGGTCGCTTTGATTTCAATCTGGTTCTGGATGGTAATGGCATAGATTTCACAGATGCCAATCTGCCCGAATGCCCTAATACCAACTGGTTATTGATTCTGGTAGCCTTGACGCACGATCTTGAGAACTATCCGGCGCCGATTTCACCCGTTGATGTGTTCGATGCTGATCCGTCGGCGTTGCTTCTGATTACCACTACGGCGATACAAGACGATGGTGATGTAGAAGAGATCGTTTTAGGTTGTACTAGCTTTTTCGATGATGCCGATGAGTTTCCGGACAGATTGGAATGCATTGAGCTCTAGTTCTCGATAGATAGTCTGGATTCGCTATATAGGTTTTGTGCCTAGCCTAAGACTGAACCTGGTACTACCCACTTTAGGGTAGATGACCAGGTTCAGTCTTAGGTATCTTGCAGTGTACGAATAACATCATAGAGATCGAGCTTCTGTCCCCTTTCTATAGCAGCTGTCAGGAGCTCGGATGAAAGATTATTTTCCAAGAACTCAACGAGTGATTCTGCCTGCTCTTCAAAATCTGGATTGCGTGCCGGATGGGCTTTTGCAAACCCAAGCAGCTCAGCGGCCCATTGTAGTTGGCCCTGCTGAGACAGCACCCATGCAATTCCTGTTAGGGCGAGTAAGGCTGCAGGCAATGCGCCAAGTGCCAGAGCTTCATTCAACGCTTCTTGATAGTGTTTCTGGGCTTCTGCTGTCTCATCCTGAGCTATCGCGAGGTTGCCCAAGCTGGTCAAGTTTTCGACGACATCACGTCGGGAATTGATCTCTTGAAAGATTGCCAAACTCTCCTCGAAGTACGCATGGGCTGCTTGATAATCTCTCTGCTTTTCAGCAAGGTTGCCGAGGTTGGCAAGGACCTTGCCGATGGCGTCTCGGTCACCTCGCTGGCGATCGATTTCCAGCGACTGCTCGAAATATCGCCTGGCTGTCAGATAATCTCCCTGGTAGGTTACAACGCTCCCTAAGTTATTGAGGCAACGTGAGATGCCAATGAGGTCGCTCAAGCCACGGTACACATCGAGAGCTGCCTCGAAGTGTTTGACGGATGTCGTAAAGTCTCCCTGGTACGCTGCTACAATCCCCAACCTTGACCGTGCCCCTGCGGCACCAACCTGGTTTCGACTTTGTTGTGCCAACAGTAGCGCTTCTTTCCCGGATCGTTCAGCCTCGGTAAAAGAACCCTGCCAAGTAAACACCAAACACAACCCCGTCAGCGCCTCCACCGCCACCGTGCTCTCCTCAGCCTGGTTGGCCAGCCGGAGCCCGTCCTCCAGACACTCGGTGGCCAGCGGATAGTCGCTCATCTTTTCGTATACTAGGCCGAGCTGTACCAGCAAGTCGGCGCGCTGCGCGGCCCAATCGACCGTTTGCGGTAACAGCTCGAGCGCACGCCGGTAGGCCGAAACGGCCTCAGGATACGCGCAGAGCTGGGTGAGCTGCCGGCCGTTGCGCGATAGATAATCCACCGCCTTGGTGGTGAGCGCCAGATCGCCGGCGCCCTCGGCGGCGTTTCCGAAGTGGTAGGCCAGAATGGGGTAATGGTCCTCGAGCTGTCCCACGTGCGTCTCTTCGAACCACTCGCCGACGGCCAGATGGACCTCGCGCCGCTGCGCGAACAGAAGCGACTGGTAGACCACCTCGTGGGTGATGATGTGCCGGAAGATATAGGTCAGCTCCGGGTCGGGGATCTCGAGCAAAATGAGCACCCGGTTGGTCAGTTCTCGAAGTTGCCTGCGCAAGGCTTTGATCTCGATCTCCGTAAAGCGTGACAGGGTGTCGCGCAGCGCGGCAGAAGCGAAGATCCGGCCGATGACCGAGGCGACCTTGAGGGTGAGCTGCCGGTCGGCTGTCAACCGGTCGATCCTGGCCAGGATCATCCCTTGCAAGGTATCGGGCAGGGTGAGTTCAGCGTCTTTGAGCGCCTCACTCACCACACAGGTCGGAACCCCGTCTCGAATCTCGACGCTGATGAGCTCTTGCTCCAAAAAGGTCTGCACCAGCTCTTCGGCAAAAAACGGGTTGCCGCCGGCGCGCTCGCGGACCAGTTCGGCCACCACTTCGGGGAGGGTGCCGGGCTTGAGGCCCAACCGGTTGGCGACCAGGGCGACGGTCGCCTCAGGGCTGAGTGCGGTCAGCTCCACGGTGTGTGTGCCCTCGAGCTCTCGTAGCGTCTTGGTCGGGGCGGCACCGATCTCGCGTGGATCGAGTGGGCGGCTCACCAGCGTCATGAGAACGGGCTCCCCGGTCGTTTGCAGTGTTCGTCCGAATTGGACCGTGAGATCCCAGGAGAGGCTGTCGAGCCAGTGGGCGTCCTCGAGCACGAGCACGAGCGGCCCTTCTTTGGCCCGTATCGTCAGCAAGTGGAGGAGGAAGTCGACCAGGTTTTCTTGCCGGACGCTCGGCTCGAAGGCCGCGGTGAGTGGGGTGTCGGGTAGGCCGAGGGCGAGGATGTCGTTGAGGACCGGCAAGCGTTCCAAGTAGGCCGGGGCGATCTGTTCGACCACGCTCTGCACCTGTATTTGGCGCTCGTGCTGCTCTGCGGTGTCTTCGAGGCCGAAGTAGCTGCTGAACACGTCGCGCCAGGCCCGGTAGGGTGTCTGTTGTTCGACACTCTGACCGGCCCCTCTCAGCACCGCGATGTTTCTTGAGATGGCATGCCCGACCAGCACGCTCGCCAGGGTCGACTTGCCGATGCCCGCCTCGCCCTCGATGAACTGAACCCGGCTTTTGCCTGCCACCAGCTCGTCGAGCGCCTCTTGGAGCCGGGCGATGTCAGCGTCGCGTCCGACCACTTGGGCCTCCGGCTTTGTCTCGGTCTCCTTGGGCGTCTTTGCCGTCTCGCCGGTGGGGGCGAAGATCGGCACCGCTTCCTCTTTGCCTTTGACGAAAATCGGCGTCAAGGCCTCGAACGCCCAGGTACGCCGGGCGTGCCGGTAGATCTCCTCATCACAGAGGATCCCACCGATCTCGGCCTTGCCCATCAGCCGGGCCGAGAGGTTGGTCTTGTTGCTGAGCACTCCGAAGGTGCTCCGTACCGGGCTGCCGTAGGCACCTGCATACATATGGCCGTGGGCCAGGCCGATACGGACGGAGTGGATGTAATCGAACTCTTTCGGGGGTGAAGACAGCACGAGCGCAGCCGCCACGGCACGAGCAGCGTCGTCGTCGTGAGCCACGGGCGCACCGAAAGCAGCGTAGAGGTAGCTGCCCTTGTCACCGATGGTCAGCTGGATGATAGCGCCTTCGAGGCGATCTACGGTGGACTGGACGTAGCGCACGTAGGCGTCGAGCTTTGCGCCGGCCTCGCGGTCGTGATCGTACTCGATGCCCGTGAAAGACAGAAACAGCGCCGCGGCCGGCCGGAAACTAGCCAGAAACTGACCCGGCCCCTGGCGTAGCCGCTGGTAGACCGGTGGCAAGAGCCAGGTACGCACCACGGTCTCGTTTAAGCTGCCCACAGGGAGCTCAGACCACGGCGACTCCGGAACCTGTTCCCGTTTTCCACTTAGCAGAGCGAACCTGGCACCGTCTGCTTCCTCGCTATAGCGCCAGCCCGTGACTTCGAACCGCTGTTCCAGATCGGGTACTGTGTCGGCTACCACCACCTCACCACGTTCAGCTAGATGCTCCCCGGCAGCCAGCAGGTCGAGGGTACGGCCCGCGAGGACGTCGATGACCTGGATGCCTGGGTTTCCGACGACAAAACGGCGCACCGGACCGGTCACCACTGCCACCTTGACCGCCAGCGAGGCCGTTCCGCCGTCGGGCAGCGGCACGCTGGCAAACCGGGCCATCGCCGTCTGGATGGCCAGGGCCGAGGCGCTGGCCCGGGAACCATCATCTTTGTCGAACCAGCAGGTGATGGCGTCGCCGCTGAAGCCGATGACGCTGCCGCCAAAACAGTTCACCTCAGCGATGAGGGCGGTGTAGATGGTCAGTAGTTGGCGTGAGAGCTCCTCAGCACCGTGGAGAGGTCCCAGGGTGCGTGTCAGTCCTTCGGTGAGGGGGGTGAAACCGGAGATGTCGGCGAAGAGCGCGGCCCCCGAGGTGCGGTCGGGCAAGTCTTCGCCACGCGCCATGGCCTGTAGCCGGTCGGCCGGGACGTAGGCGGTGAGCGCCTCTATGTACTGGCGTGTTCGTTGGTCGTCGGCGTATCCGCCCAGGTTGCGAGGTGGCGTACGATCGCCTTTCATCACCGTCCGGTTGCTTTCGAATGCTGCGCTGCCGTCGCGAAGGATCCGCAGCGGATGAGCCCTTCGCGTGGTCCTCGACCGGCAACTATTATAAAGGGTAGCGCGCTCGAGCTATGCTTCAATGTTGGAGGGTGCGTACATGTTGTCGACCATCGAGAGGGTCTTGTTCCTCAAAGGAGCCGATCTCTTCAGCAACATCGACAGCGAAGACCTGGTGCCGGTGGCGCAGGTCGCCGAGGAGCTTCATTTCGAAGCAGGGGAGGCCTTCATCCGCCAAGGTGAACTCGGCGATTGTCTCTACCTGTTGGTCGACGGTACGGTAGACATCGTGATCCAGGGCGTTGGAGTGGTAGCCCAACGTGAGCCGAAGAGCGTGATCGGCGAGATGGCCATTCTCTCGCGCCAGCCGCGCACGGCGGACTGTATCGCAAAGACGGATGTGACGGCGTTGAAAATAGGGTACCATGATTTTTGGGAGCTTCTGGCGGAAAAACCACCGCTCGCGCTAGGCGTGATCAAGGTGTTGGCACAGCGTCTCGACGAGGCGGTCGCCAACTTAAAGAAATTGACGTCCGCGGGAGCGCAACCCCAAGGTGAGGGTTCGGGATGAGTAAACCAGACGTAGATTTTGATGGTGCCCGAAACTATGTGATGGCCACGTTGAGGAACGGTTTGGATTCGCACCTGACCTATCACTCGCTCGAGCACACGCTCAATGACGTCTTGCCCGCTGCCGAACGGCTAGCGGCCCTCGAGGGCGTGCCGGAAGACGAGCTGGTGCTACTCCGCACCGCTGCTCTTTTCCACGACGTCGGCTTTCTCACAGTCTACGAAGGGCACGAAGTGGTGGGGGTCGAGGTCGCTCGTAGGGAGTTGCCCCACTTCGGTTACGACGAGGAGCAGATCGAGTGCATCGCGAGCATGATCATGGCGACCAAGCTGCCACAGTCTCCAACCACTCTACTCGAAGAGATCATGGCCGATGCCGATCTCGATGTGCTCGGCCGGGAAGACTTCCTATCTCGGAATACGATATTGCGCGAGGAACTCGCCGCTATCGGCAGAACGGTCACCGATGAAGTCTGGTACCGGTCGCAGATCGGGTTTATGAAAAACCACCGCTACTTTACCAAAGCGGCTGTGACCTTGCGAAGAGCCACAAAGAAAGAGAACATCGGGGTTCTCGCTTCTAAGCTCGAGGCGCTGGCCGATCAGAAGGCCTAGAGCGTTGCCCTCAAAACTCAGTTCTGTACGTAAGATCTTTGCTCTGAAACCTAAGTGGTGATGAGTGATGGGTAATGGGTGATGGGTGCTGCGAAGGGTACGGGTTCAGCCTATCTTTTGCGCGTCACCCACGCATGACTCATTTCTCATTACGCATTACCTTTTTTCATCACCCATTACCTTTCATCCAGGCACTATAAGAAGAGCGGACTACCTCGTACATATCCATTTGCAACGCGCATTACGCATTACCCTCTTCATGTCGCTCCAAGCTCCTTAGAACGGCCTCGGCATAACGCCTCACCCCGGCATCGCTCGCCTCCTTCGCCTGGATAGCGAGCAAGGGGGTCAGCTTCTCGGCATCGAAAAGCGAGGTGCAGGCGAACAGCGCCGTCTCGCGCACCAGGGGCTCCTCAGACTCAAGGGCGTCGATGACCCGATCTTGCAGCGAGGTTAGTCGCTTCTGGGCGATCTCGAGCAGGGCGCAGGCGCGGAGCCAGAGATCGTGGCTTCCCGCCAGCTCATCCAGACGCTTTTGAACGTTTGCAGACTCGACCTCGAAATACTCGCTGGCAAGTGCCTGGATACGCTCCTCGAGACCTTCTAGAAGCGGTAAAATCAGGGTCTTGTCCTCTCGCGTCATCACGGTGTCGAGCAGCTCGATCGCCAGCCCGTGCTCGTGTGAATCTTGCGAGTGGAGTGCCGTGCGCACGCGCGCCAGCCCTCGGCCGGGATACGCGAGCTCGAGTAGCGAGAAGAGCCGGTCTTGTGCCTGACGAAGGCGCGTCTCGAGCACATCTGCCAGAAGTGGGTTTGGGGGCGTCGAGCAAAGATCGTGCTGTAGTTGATAGAGGGCGTAGGCCTCTTGCAGCT
>CP070651.1:1772164-1790364 GCA_020354625.1 Trueperaceae bacterium | reverse complement strand
CCGGAAGCCCCTGAGACGAGCACCTGCTGGCCGGCTCGAACCCGTGCCCGCTCCAGCATGTGTTCGGCGGTCGAATAGGAGCAGGGGAAGCTGGCCAGCTCCACATCGCTACGTTCGCTGCGGATTGGGTGGGCGTTGACAGCTGGCACCGAAACGAAGTCTGCGAAGCCGCCGTCGCGTTCGGACCCGAGGTACAGCGCTCTCTCCAGCAGTCCGGAAGGGTCTCTTAGCCACGGGTCGACCAACACCCGTTGGCCGACACGGTTGGCGTCGACGCCACTACCGACCGCAACGATCCGGCCGGCAGGATCGGCGCCCTGGATGCGGGGGAAGCGGAGCCCACCCCCCCACGACCCGTCTCGGTCCGTGTTTAGGGGCACGTTTCCCGACGCAGTCGTCACTTCCTTGGCGTACCAGCCGACGCGGGTGTTGATATCGGTGTTGTTCATGCCGCAAGCGCCGACTTCGATCAATACCTCGCCTGGTCCGGGCTTTGGGACGGGTATATTCTGGTGGTACTCGAGCTTTTCGAGACCCCCATGCCCGGTGAGAAGTACGGCTCGCATGGTCGGTGGAAGGATGCGGTGCGTGGTCACCTCCTGGCAACGATTCGTGCTTGCGGGGCGGTTCGACTGAGACTGTTCACCACAACCTGGCGAGGCACCCCGTGCACGGCACCGGGTAACCAGCACACCGTGCATATCGACACGTCGGCAGACGTCTCGTAGGCTAAAGTCGACCACGTTGCCAGCGGGTCACGATAGGTCGGCTCCCAGAGGGTGGCGCCGCGGGAGCTCGGTCGAGTGCACAACGGTCCCGAGACCGCTTTTGATGAGAACATGGTCACACGATACCGTGATCTCTGTTGGGTAGGGAGGGTGGGCTTCGGGTCCGGCGCCAGGAGCGCCCAACGCTACCTCGCTCAGGTGCGGGGGAAGAATTGATTGTCGGGTTTGCGTACGGGAAATCTTGGCCGTGATAACGTCTCATGTGCACGTCTGGGATCCTGGCCACCGCGCCCTGACCATCGGTCTTATCCTCGGAGTGACCGTGGTGGCGTTCGAACTACTCGCTGTTGTCACCGTCGCACCGAAGTTCGCTGAAGCGCTAGATGGCCTGTCGCTCTACGGGTGGGTCTTTAGCGCAAACCTGCTCGCCTCACTCCTCAGCACGGTGTTGTCTGGCAGCCTGGCCGACCGCAGGGGACCGGGATTGCCCTTCTTTATCGGTCTCGGCCTTTTTGCAGCTGGGCTCTTTACGAGCGGGTTCGCCCCCACGATGGAGGTGTTGATCGCCGGCCGGGTTCTCCAGGGCCTCGGTGGCGGAGCGCTGATCACCTCGATGTACGTGGTGATGAACCTCGCCTATCCCGACCATTTACGGCCGAGAATGATGGCGCTTACCTCGAGCGCCTGGGTGCTGCCGGCCTTGGTCGGTCCTGCCGGTGCCGGGTTGCTGGCTGAGGCTTTGAGCTGGCGTTGGGTCTTTCTGGGCGTGGTGCCGATTGTCGCCTTGACGGGCGCACTGACAATTTCGGCTTTCGGTCGGATCGAGCTCCCGGTGAGAACGACCGCGGAGAGGAAGGTGGCTGGGCTCGCCACCCTGCTGGTGGCGGGTACGGGAGTACTGCTCTACGGTCTCGAAAATCCGAACGGCTGGCTCGGGATCACCCTCATCGCTCTTGGTGCGGTTGCGATCTCACGCGCCCTTCCGCGTCTCCTACCCGACGGAGCACTGCGCTTCGTACCGGGGCTCCCTGCCTTGATCTCCACACGTGGTCTCTTCTTTGCCGCCTTCAATGCGGTCGAGATCTTCATGGCGCTGATGTTGACCAACGTGCACGGGTACTCGTCGACAGTAACCGGGTTTGTGATCGCGACGGGCGCGATCAGCTGGACGGGTGGTTCGTGGGTGCAAGACCGCTGGGACAAGGCTACCGGTCCATCGGGACGTCCGGACCGCGTGGTCTTGGGTACCTCGCTTTTGAGCGTGGGATTGGCACTCCAACTCGTGGCGCTCTACAGTCCATTCGTGCCTCTGGTGGTGACGGTCAGCGGTTGGCTCGTGGCGGGATTCGGCATCGGGTTGGCTCATTCAACCAGCTCGGTGCTGGCCTTCTCATTTGCGCCAAAGGGCCGTGAGGGTGAGGTCTCCTCTTCGCTGCAACTGGCAGAACTATTTACGGGAGCCATCAGCGCAGGGGTGGGAGGTGCTCTCTTCGGGCTGGTTCTCGCTGGCGGCCACTCGCAACGCGAAGGAGTACTCAGCGCACTGATACTGGATGTGGTGCTCGTTCTCCTCAGCGTCGCCGGCTCTTTACGTGTGGGCAGGTATGTCGATGGCGTTCCTCCAGCAACGAGATGAGCGTTTGAGAAAGGCGTTTGTGGGCTCGAGCGGGGGGGCGAAGCGAACGGGACCAGGGCCTTAAGGACGGTTCACCGTTCTCCGGCGGCTTTTACGAGCGAGCTCGCCGTGGTATCTTAGGTATCCATCTGTTTCCGTCTTCTTTACCCAACCCACCACGGCCATTCCCTCCCCAAGTCGCTGGTGGGTTGGTTCCTTCCGGGAATTGAGCCCTCAGTCGACCGCCGCGTCAGCGGCTGCCGTCGCTAAAGAGCAGCATGACCTCGTCGAGGCTCTCGGTAGATCCCATCACGGTTACACGGTCGCCGACGGCCAGCCTCGTGTAACCGTGCGACACGAGGATCTGGTCGTGACGGCGAACCGAGAGAATGAGCGTGTCGAGCGGTAGGGTAAGCTCCCGTACCAAGGTTCCTTGCAACCTCGGATCTCGGATTTCGATCTCGACGATCTCTTGGTTCCCCGCCGTGCCGAGCAGCATCGACGTGGTCGAGGCCGAACGCACGAACTCTTGGACCAGGCTGACCGTGGCCGTGCTCGGATCTACAACGAAGGCACCCAACTCTTGGAACCGCGGTGCGTTGGCGGGATCGTTGAGGCGTACCACCACGGTCTCGATGCCGTAGTGTTCGTAGACGAGCTCGCAGATGCGAAAGCTGGCCTCGTCTGTGGGCAAAAGACAGACGATGGCGTCGGCGCGGTTCGCGTCGAGCTGCTCTAGCGCCTCAACGTCGGTGTCTCTTACGTGGTGTACCTCGATGTCTTCTGGGGTGAACTGCTTGGTCGTCTCACCTACCGCGGCGATCTTGACCTGCCAATCGTGGCCCATAAGGTCGCGGGCGAGAACCACGGACTGCGCCTCGAGCCCAAAGACGATGGCGTCCCTGACACCGTCGAAAGCGGGGGTGGTCGCTCTGGCGTGAGCCTCGCCGACATGGTCGATCGCCGTCTTGAAAAAGATCGGGCCGACCGTTTCGTTCAACACTACCAGGGCGATGATGATGGTGGCGAAGTCTGTCCCAAAACTCGGATACTGGACCGCCACCTCGCGGGCCAGGCCGAGCGCAATCCCCGCTTGGGTCACAAAACCCATCCAGCGGATGCGGTTATGCCGCATCGGCTCCCCGGCTAGTACCCCGCCGGTAAATGAACCGAGGAAGATTCCGAGCAGCCGCACCCCGAAAAGCGCAAGCGCGATCGGCCAGGTAGTGGCGAGGATCGCAAGGTTCAAAGATGCCCCTGTGAGCGTGAAGAAGACGACGTACACGGGCAGGCTGGTGTGGTGCAAGAGGTTCGAGAACTCGCTTCGGTAGCGGCTGAAATTGGTGACGATGAGGCTCGCGATCAAGCTGATCAAGAGCGGTTCCAGGTGGACTTCGAACGGGAACTGCTCGTGGGTGAAGTCGCGAATGAAGAAGGCGGTTTGAAAGGTCACAAAGCCGACTGCGAGGATGAGCAGGCTCTTGATGACGCTCCGCGCGTGGAGGGACATGCAGAACATCAGCATCGCAGCCACCAGGTACCCGGCCACAAGCGACAACAGCAACTCCAATAAGAGGATCGCGACCGTGGTCAGTTTGAAACCGGCAGCGGCCAGGAAGGTGTTGGCAACAGATGAGTTGACGGCAAAGAGCACGATCACCATAAAGTCGAGGACTACTGTCACGCCGAGCACCGTCTGGACAAAGGGCCCCTTGGCTCTTAGCTCGTTGATGATGGCGATGGCAGCCGATGGCGATCGGGCTACCAGTATGGTTCCCGCCAGAATCGCGATCCCCACCCGGGCGGCGGTCGGCATCTCGGTCATGAAGGGCATGAAGTCGGCGAGGGCCAAAAAGGCGAGGCTGCCTAGGGTAAACGTGAAAATGATCAAGCCGGCTGTGACCCAGACGATGCTCTTGAGGCGGTTCTTGAGATCGCTCAAATGCAGTTCAGAACCTGCTGCAAACGCGATGAAGGCGAGGGCCACCTCTTCGAGCGATCTCAGATCGTGGGCCGCGGACTCCGGGATCAACCCGAGGACGAACGGGCCGGCGACGATGCCTGTGAATAGAAAGCCGGTGATGCGTGGCAAGCTTACCAGCGCGAACAAGCGTCCGACTTCACGGGCCGCGACGGCGACCAGCACGAATGAGCCCACGAGCATCAGAGTATCTCGGAAGAACTCTAGCGCTGACATCGATACCCCGTGTTCATATGCCCTCCAAGGCCGTGCTGATCCCCACTATATAAAACGAACCCACAGAGGTTGTGCCAGGTCTTTACCCAAACCAGACGACAGTCAGTCGCGGTTGTCGATATCGTGAGTCCTTCGATCAAAGGTCTCCTGGGGGAGTGCACGGTTTCTACCGAAAGGCTGTACTGGATTCGATCTGAAGATACGACAAAACGGGCTTCGCGCACTGGGAAACTCTTCTCCTACCCTACCGTCGTAGATGGCTTTTCGGGCTTTTCTCCGAAGGTTCTCGACAACGACGCCACGATCCGGCCGGCGTCTCTGACGCAGTCGTTCAGCCCGATCCCGTGGTAGGCGTTGCCCGTAACCAAGAGCCCGGGAACATCTGCGAGTGCGTCTTCGATCCGCTTCACCCGTTCTGCGTGACCCACGGTGTACTGCGGGATAGCCCTCGGCCAGCGGATGTGGTGGACCATCTCGGGTTCCGCTCTGATGCCCATCGAGCGGTAGAGGTCGCCTTTCACCGTTTCGAGCGCCTCGTCGTCAGAGCGATCGACGAAGCCGGGATCGTGGACTCCGCCTGCGATCACCCGCAGTAAGACCTTCCCCTCGGGTGCCTGATCGGGAAAGAGCGTCGAGGTCCAGAGGCAACCGAGGATCCGGACCCCTTGGCCCGGCGGCACCAGAAACCCGAAGCCGTCGAGCGGGTGTGGAACGTCGGCCCTATCGTAGCCGAGCCCGAGCACGCGCACGCCTGCGTAGGGGATCGCCTGCAATTCGGCGAGCGCCGCCGGGACGAGGGCGTGTACCAAACGCGCCGTCACAAAGGCCGGGGTGGCCAGCACTACGGCGTCCGCCTTGTGAACGGTCCCATCTTCGAGCCCGAGTTGGAACGAGCCGCCTCGGTGCGATAGATCCGAGACGGCGACCCCGAGCCGAAGCCGGGGCGAGAGCGCGCCGGCCAACGCTGTGGCAAGGGTCGCGATCCCGCCCGCTCGGAAGCTGGTGAGCCGTCCACCCGGTCCGGCCGGACCGCCGCGAACCGCTCCGCTTGCAGCGGTTCTCTTGGCCTGCCGCTGCTGGGCAACCAACCCTTTGAGGAGGCTCCCATGTCTGTCCTCGAGCGCCCTCATGCGCGGGAATAGGCTCGCCAGGCTGGTCGATTTGGCGTCGCCCGAGGTGATGCCGAGCACCATCGGGGTGATAAACGTGTCGGCGAAGGCGGTGCCGAGCCTCCTCTTGGCAAAGGCGTAGACCGTCTCATCGACGGTGGGATCCCGCCTTCGGGCAAACGGCTCGAGCGCGACCCGAGCTTTGGCCGCGATCCCGAGAACCGGGGTGGTAAGAAACTCGGCCGGTGAGGTCGGAAGGCTCTGCAGGGCTTCATCGAGAAACAAGAATCGATGTTTTGCGGCGTCCGTCGCGCTCTGTAGCTCGGATTCGAGCCCGAGGGCCCGGGCGAGCTCTACCGAGTCAGGAACGTTGGTCAAGAATCCGTTCGGGCCGCGGTCGACCGTGTAGCCGTCGACCACGTCGGTCTGGGCGGTGCCGCCTGGCGACCGATCCCGTTCGAAGACCGAGACCTCTGCCTCCGGAAAGGCTTGACCGACCCGGAAAGCCGACGTCAGACCGGAGATTCCCCCACCAACGACAGCGATGCGCGGCCAGCGAGGCATCAGACCGTCCTCGAAAAGGTCTCGCGTCGCTCGGTCTTCGACCTCAAATAGGCGTCGAAGACCATGGCTATGTTGCGGGGAAAGAGCTTGCCGAGCGGTTCGGCTCGAAGTTCGCTCTCTGTGACCTCGAGGAAGCCTTCCCTCTGAAACGATTCGAGCTCACCCAGCTCCACCGCGAAGTAGCGATCGAAGTCGACTTCAAATCGTCTTTCTATATCGGCTTTGATCACTCGGAAATTGCACATCCACTCGCGGATCACAACCTGGCGCATCAGGTCGTCTTTTGTTAGGGCGAAGCCGCGCTCTACGGGGAGTTCGCCAGCCTGCACGGCGGCTCGGTACCGGCTTAGTTTCCGTTCGTTTTGGGCGAAGCTGGCGCCGACGTTGCCGATGGCCGAGAGACCGAACCCGATCAGGTCGGGCGCACGCGAGGTGGTGTATCCCATGAAGTTTCGCCACAAACGCCCCTCGCGCTGCGCTTTTGAAAGCTCGTCACCTGGAAGTGCGAAGTGATCCATGCCGATATCGACGTAGCCTGCCGCGAGCAGCGCCTTTCGGGCGGTCACGATCAGCTCGAGCTTGGCCGTGCCTTCCGGTAAGGCTCTAGCGGGCAGGTTCTTCTGGTGGTGCTTCATCCACGGCACGAGTGCGAACGAGTAGATCGCCAAGCGGTCGGGTCTGAGCGCCACCACCTGCTCGAGCGTCTCGGAGAACCGAGCAGGAGTCTGAAACGGCAGCCCGTAAATGAGGTCGATATTCACAGAGCGGTAGCCGAACCCTCTCGCCGCGGTGACCAAGGTCTCGGTCTCGGCGTAGGTCTGCACTCTGTTGACCGCCTCTTGTACCCGCTTGTCGAAGTCCTGGACCCCGAGCGACAAACGGTTGAAGCCCAGCTCACCCAAGACCCGTAAATGCTCGGTGCTGGTCACACGCGGGTCCGCTTCGAGGGCGAGTTCTGCACCCGGAAGAAAGTCGAAAAGCGCTTGAAAGGCACCGACGAGTCGAGCGAGCTGGTCGGGCCGGTAATAGGTCGGGGTGCCGCCTCCGAAGTGAAATTGGCTCACCTGACGACGCTCACCGAGGAGCGGAGCCACCAACGCAATCTCGTTTTCGATGGCGTCCAAATAGGGCTCCGCTACGGCCTTGTTCGGGCTGATCACCACGTTGCAGGCACAGAACAGGCACCGTTCGCTGCAGAAGGGGAGGTGGGCGTACAGCGAGAGCGGGGCTTCGATCTGTGAGGCGGCCCGCAGTGCCGCTCGGTACTGCTCGCGCCCGTAGGACTCGTTGAACTCGATCGCGGTCGGATACGAGGTGTAGCGGGGTCCCGGCCGGTCGTGTTTTTGCAACAGTTCCGAGGTAACCGTCGTCGTCCCGTGGTGCGGTTGGTCCGTCATCGTTCTTCAGCTTACTATGGGGGACAGCGGGGTTGTACCCCACCGTGACGGAGGTGAACCGATGACCGTTCGACAGATCGAGCTGATCGTGCGCAACTACGAACAGGGTTATCAGAGACAGTCTTGGCACGGGACCAACTTACGCGGCTCGATTCGCGGCCTGACTCCCGAGGCGGCCGCCTGGCGACCCGGACCCGAACGGCACAATATCTGGGAGATCGTCGTACATGCCGCCTATTGGAAGTATGCCGTGCGAAGGCGCCTCACCGGAGAGAAACGCGGCTCGTTTCCGCTGGCAGGTTCTGACTGGTTCGAGCGCCCCGAAATCGAAAGCGAATCGGCCTGGAAAAAAGACAGGGCGCTCCTCGACGAAATGCACCGGTCGCTCCGCGAGGTGATTGAGGGGCTCGACGCCGAGAGTCTCATGGATTCCCCTCCCGGGGGAAAGACCACCCGGTTCGAACTCCTCAGTGGGATCGCCGCCCACGATCTCTATCACGCGGGCCAGATCCAGCTCATCAAACGGCTCTACGAGTCTGGTGGTTCCGCTCGAGCCGAAACGCGTTGAAGGAGGCAGGCTGTGAAGATCGCTGCGTTTCCCAAGTGCTACCTCGAAGACATCACGGAAGGCAGGATGAGCCTTTTCGAGTGGATCGATATGGCAAAAGCGCTCGAGGCCGAAGGGCTTGAGCTCTATGAAGGCTTTCTTGAGAGCCACGATGAAACCTACCTCGGTGAAGTGGCTGCCGCCGTTGCCGAGGCGGGTTTTGCCATGCCGATGCTCTGCTGCTCACCGGATTTTACCCAGTCCGATCCCGAGGCTCGGCGTACCGCGGTCGAACGGGAGATCGCGATGATTCGGGCGGCTCGCATTCTGGGTGGGCCGGGGGTCGTGTGCCGAGTGCTTACCGGACAGCGTTATCCCGAGCTCGAGCTCGAGCAGGGGCTCGATTGGGTCGAAGCGGCCCTCAGAGAAGTCGCCGTGGCCGCGAAGGACCACGAGGTCGTCCTCGGTCTCGAAAACCACTACAAAGACGGTTACTGGCGCTACCCGGAGTTTGCTCAGAAACAAGAGGTATTTCTGCGCGTGCTGGACCGGATTCCACCGGGTGAGCCGATCGGGGTGCAGTACGACCCCTCCAACGCGATCGTGGCCGGAGATGATCCGATAGAGCTTTTGAGAGCGGTCGCACATCGGGTGGTGAGCATGCACGCCAGCGACCGGTATCTGGTGGGGAACACCACTCTCGAAGACCTGCGCAGCTCCGACGGGACGCTCGGGTACTCACCCGATTTACGACACGGGGTCACCGGACGCGGCCTTAACGACTACCCCACCATCTTCGAGATCCTCGCCGGGGTGGGTTACCAGGGCTGGGTCAGCATCGAGGACGGCATGAACGGGATGGGGGAGATGCAGGAGTCGCTCTCTTTTTTGCACCAGATGCGCTCGCGTTACTTCGGTGCACCCGGTCAGCACGGGGCCGGATCGTGAAGCCGCTGGTGCAGATTTCGCTCGACCTCACCAGCATCGATGAAGCCCTCGCAACCGCGGAGGTGGCGCTACGGGCAGGGGTCGACTGGCTCGAGGCGGGGACACCGTTGATTCTGGCAGAGGGATTACACGGTGTGCGGGCGCTCCGCACCGCCTTTCCCGAGACGCCACTCGTGGCCGATTTAAAGACGATGGACGGCGGATACCTGGAGGCCGAGATGATGGCCAAGGCCGGGGCAACCCACGTGGTGGTCATGGGGCAGGCGCGCCCCGAAACGCTCGAGCTCGTGGTGCGTGCGGGTAAGGATTTCGGTGTGAAGGTCATGGGTGATAACCTCGGCATGCCCGACCACGTAGCCGGGGCGCGGCTGCTGGCCGAAGCCGGTTGTGACGTTGTCATACACCACATCGCCTTTGATCAACGCGCCGTGGCAGCGGAGCGGGGGGAGGTCTTTCCCAGCCCGCTCGACGAGCTCTCCGACGTGGTTGCGGCCGTCGACGTGCCGGTGCAGGCGGTCGGGGGTCTGTCGCTCGAGCAGGCGATTCGAACCCCCGAATACGGTGCCCCGTTGGTGGTGCTGGGAGCGCCGCTCGCGATCGACGCTCACACCTTTCGGGTTGCCGGTGGCGACCTCGAGGGGGTTCTGAGAGAGATCTGTGAGCGCGTTCATGCCTATGGCGATGTGCCGGTTGGGGGCAGACATGGCTGACTCGATGCCGGCAGTGGTGAACTACGCAGCGGCACCAGGGTGCGTTGAGCTTCGCGAGGTGCCGGTGCCGAGAATCGACGACGGAGATGTCTTGCTGCTGGTTGAAGCCGTCAGCGTCTGCGGGAGCGATCTGCACCAGTGGCTCGGCGGCATCAGTTGGAAGGTGAACTACCCCTGTATTCTCGGGCACGAGTTCGCCGGCGTGGTGGCTGAACGGGGATCGGCGGTAACGGCCTTTCGAGAAGGAGACCGGGTCGTCAGTGAGACTGCCGCCGTGATCGACCCGAGTTCTCCACTGACACGGCGTGGTCTTTACAACCTCGACCCGGGCCGGCTCGGCTTCGGCTACGGGGTCGACGGGGCGATGACGCGTTTCGTGCGCGTGCCGGAGCGCTGTCTTCACCGGCTGCCGGATGAGGTCGACTTCGTCCGCGCCTCGCTGACCGAGCCGTGCAGCGTCGCCTACAACGCGGTCTGTGTGAACACCACTGTGCGTCCGGGTGACACCGTGGTGGTGCTCGGCCCGGGACCGATCGGCCTGCTCTGCGCCGTGATGGCCAAATTGAGTGGCGCGGGGACCTTGATCGTCGCGGGTCTCCCGGCAGACGCCGGGCGGCTCGAGATCGCCCGGCAGATCGGGGCCGATCAGACGGTGAGCGAGAACGTGCAAGATACCATTAGAGCCGTCGGCGACGGTCTCGGCGCCGACATCGTCATCGATGCCGCCGGGGTATCGGCCACGCTCGCCCTGGCCGCCGAAATCGTTCGCCCGGCCGGGCAGATCACCAAGGTCGGTTGGGGCCCGCAGCCGATGGGCTTCAGCCTCGACCCGGTGGTGCAGAAGAACGTCACTATCCAGGGGAGTTTTTCCCACAACTGGCCGATCTGGGAGCGGATCATCTCGATGATGGCCTCGGGGCAGCTCGACCTCGCCCCGTTGATCAGCCGCACCGGCGGGCTTGAAGACTGGCAGGCGTGCTTCGAGGGGATGCACCGAGGTGAGACCGTCAAGGCGGTGCTCACCCCAGGATCTAGAGAGAGGGATGGAAACTGACCGTGCTCTTGGAAGGCAAGGTCGTCTTGGTAACGGGATCGAGTACCGGGATCGGCAAGGCGATCGCCGATACGTGTTCCCTGGAGGGCGCCAAGGTCATGGTGCACGGGCTCGAGCCGGGCGAAACCGAGGCGGCGGCCCGAGAGCTCGGGTGTCCCTTTTTGGCTTGCGATCTCCGGGCTGCTGAGAGCGCACCAGCTCTTATTCAGGCCACCCTCGCGCACTACGGTCGGATCGACGCGGTGGTCAACAACGCCGCCAGCACTAAACGGAGCGACCTCGAGACGACCGACGCAGGGACCTTCGATGACATCGTCGCCGTCAACCTCAGGGCCCCGCTGCTGCTGATCCGGGAGGCGCTGCCCCACTTCCGCGCCCAAGGGGGTGGGTCTGTGGTCAACATCGGTTCGGTCAACGCCTATTGTGGCGAGCCGAACCTGCTGGCCTATTCGATCTCCAAAGGCGGCTTGATGACGTTGACCCGGAACCTGGCCGACGCTTACGGATCAGAGAAGATACGCTTCAACCAGCTCAACCTCGGCTGGACCCTGTCCGAGAATGAGATCGCGCTCAAGGTGAAAGAAGGCCTTGCACCGGACTGGTACCTGCGGGTACCGGAGGCCTTCGCCCCCTCAGGGGCGCTGATCAGACCCGAGCAGGTAGCCGCGCACGCGGTCTTCTGGCTCTCAGAGGCCTCGGCTCCGGTCACGGGCAGCGTGCTCGAACTCGAGCAGTACCCGATCATCGGACGCAATCCGGGCAAAGAGAACTGACGGGAGGAATCGCTACTCGGGTGAGCGCTTGAGTGGAGGGGGTTTTTGTCTCTTCCCCTTCCCCCAGAGGTTTTCACCGAGGATCGACATCCCCAAGAGCAGGATCACCAGCGGCCAGAAGAGCTCGACGCCCGAGAAACCGCCGATGCCGACCAGTAGCAAAAATCCCGCGAAAACGTAGTCCCACCAGGTCGCCGGCCGGTAGAGTTTCGTCGTAGAACGCACGTAGATGAGTACGAAGCCGTACAGACCGGCTGTCAAAAAGAGCCAGGTCCAGGCGTCCCCCTGCCCTAGCCGCGGCAGCGAGCCGATCGAGTCGAGCACAAAGACCAGGCCGGCCAGCAGGAGTAATCCGCCCAGAAAGACACCGTCGAAAAACTTCTTCTCCTCTTTCGGCTCCATGAGCTTCTCGTTCTTCTCTGTCGTCATGTCCCACCTCACTCGGTAAGGGGTACCCTCACTATCAGCTCTACCACCTTCTCACCTCGGCTACTAGAGACAAACGTCCCAACGGGCGCAGCTCAAACCTCGTTCGTGTGCAGGTTACGAATAACCTGCCGAGAGCGTGCAAGGGGTGACCGCTCGTACCGGTACGAGGTCCGGGTGCAAAAAGAATGCCCGCCGAGGTACGGGCGGGCATCGTGTATGAGCTGGCTGGCCCTAGGCTACAGCGGGTGAGCTTACACGGTTCTGAGGAGTTTCTTACGCTTTTCTTACAGCCGCACGAGGCTGAGAAATAGAGGCTGGCACGGGAAACATCTGGTTTGGGGAAACGGTTCGACGCCCGTAAGAAACCCGTGAGGATTCTCTAAGAATCCCGTGCGGGAGGCTCCGGCATGATGGCCTCAACAAAAGGCACAGGAGACATGTGAACATGAACACACCTACCCCAACCCACCTTCCAAAACACCGTCCAACCCAACACGCGCATTCGAACCGATCCGTAGGGAGCGTCATGGCCAGCAGAGAAAGCGGTATTGCCCTCGTCACATCGCTCTCGATCCTTACGGTGGTTGCGCTGATGGTCGTGGGCGCCTTCTTCACCACCCAGATCGAACTGTGGAACACCCGCAACGACGCTACCTTTACCCAGGCCAATTACGCCGCCCAAGCCGGTCTCCAGAAGTACAAGTCGGCCCTGTTTCAGTACTACCGCTGGGTCGAGCAGAACTATACCCCGGGCGCCAACCCGGTGCGTACCGCGTGTTACAACCGGCTCGGCTCGGGCATCGACTGGAACCGCGATCCGAGCGACGGGGCCGACCAGTGGAGTAACAACCAGATCTCGCGCACGACCGAAACCGTCTACGAAGCGGACGGTGTCACCCCTATCGGCACCTTCGACGTCACCATCTTCCGCGACAACGGCAACAGTAACCTCTACAGCGTCCAATCGGTCGGGCGCTCGGGCGGTGCCCGCGCCACCGTCCGGGCGACATTCTTGATCGTCAACTCCGGAATTTTGGAGCAAGCGATCTTCACTGGCGACGGAGGCAACAACCGCAGCATCAACGGCGGCGCTACCGTGCGCGGTGGGGTATACGTGGTCGGCGACCCGAACTTGCCCGAACAGGTGCTGATCAATGCCAACGGTGACTTCTCGCTCTTAAATAGCTACGACCTCGACGCTAGCGATTACAACAGCCGCGACGGCATCGTGGCCAAGAACTACGTCAACCCCGAGAACCACACAGCTGACAACCTCTGCACTATGCTAAGGGTCGAAAATGGTCAGGTGGCCGTAAGTGGGAGCGCCGTGCTCGGACAGCCCGATAACCAGCTCTTAGGGGTCTACGTAAGCGATGGCGGACGCGATGACATCATTGCCAAAGACAGCTTTCTCAACACCTGCACTGCCAACAAAGGCGTCTGCACAGACGAGCTCTCCCACTTCGACATCTCGAACCCACCCGACTTCCCCGATTTCGACGGCACACCGAACCAACACGAGTGCACCCTCGACACCTGGCGCCAGTGCATCCACGCTTCCACGCGTGACGCCGGCCTGGCCATCCGCGGTGGAAGCGCGCCCTCATGGCCGTCAGGCGCCACACTTACGGCCGATTTTTCCACCTTGGCAGCCTGCACCCAAGCCTTCGCATCCACCGAAGTCGTCCTAGATGCACAGAGCTTCGATTGCAGCTACCAGGGACTCGACGGCAACCGCTACGGGATCGCCTACGACGGCAGTACCACTCCGGCCCTGCTCGAGGTCTACGGCAACGTCACACTGACTGGAGTAAACCTTACCTTCGCGCGCAACATCGAGTTCGTCGCTCGCTCTCAAGGAGCCTACGGCACGGATAACCAAGCCTCTCTCGTCCTCGAAGATGACGGGTCTGGGCTTTACGGCAACCTCGACATCAACGGTCACTTCCTCCCCAAGATAGACCCCGGCGATCAGAACGCCACCAGCTTTCCCAACCACGTTCTGGCGCTCATTGCCGAACAGAACGTATACCAGCGCGGCGAGTTTGCGTTTGCCCCGATCTACTCCGGCGGCATCTTTCGCAACGTCAAGGATAATATCCTCTTCGGTCAGGTGGTGACGAGGCAGTTCTGCACCACCAGCGCGGGCGACCAAACAGACTGTGCTGCCGGTCAACGGTCCGAAATCGTCTACATGAACACCGCCAACAACAAACCGGAGATCCTGCGCCAGATCAACGACAAAGCCGGAGATCCCACCTTCCGGGTGTTGTCCTACGAACTCCGTTAATAAGATAACGTAATGCCGTTTCCCCCCGGTATCTACCGGGGGGCTTTTTGTGGCGGTATGCTAAAGGGTATGAGAGAGCTGCTCGAGCAGGTTCAAGACATTGTGGCGGACGCACCGCTCCCGGACAAGCTCCTTAGGGTTCATCAAACGTTTGAAGGCCCGAAGGTCACAGATCTCGTCGGGTCGACCAAGGTCGCGGTGGACCGTCTGGTCGTGAACCTCGATCGCGGAGGCACAGTCGCCGTCGGGGTCGGTAGCCGCGGCATCGCCAACCTCGATGTGATCACCAGAGCGACGGTGGATCGCCTGAAGGAGCTCGGTTTCGAGCCCTTTATCTTTCCGGCGATGGGCAGCCACGGCGGGGCCACCGCCGAAGGTCAACTCGGCGTGCTCGAAAGTTTTGGGGTCACGCCCGAGGCGATGGGTGTAGCGTTCAAAGCCACCATGGAGGTCGCAGAGATCGGCCGCCTCGAAGACGGTACGCCGCTTTGTCAAGACGTCAACGCCAGAGCCGCCGACGCCACCCTGTTGATCAGCCGCATCAAACCCCACACCGACTTCCGCAGCCACCTCGAAAGCGGACCCTCGAAGATGTGCGTGATCGGGCTCGGCAAGCGCCAGGGGGCGTCGATGATGCACAACGGCGGGGTGCCGGCCTTTCAGCGTTACTTGGCCCCGGCTGCGCGGAACTATGAGGCCCATACGAACTTCGTGGGCGCGGTCTGCCTGGTCGAGAACGCCTACGACGAAACCGCGATCATCACGGCCCTTACCGCCGCCGAGGTCGGGCTCGAGCCCGAGGCCGCGCTGCTCCAGACGTCCAAAGAGCTGATGGCCTCGATCCCCTTCCCGGTGGTCGACGTGCTGGTGATCCAGCAGATCGGCAAGGACATCAGCGGAGCGGGCATGGACCCGAACGTGACCGGCCGGTTGATGATCCCTCGCGAACCGGAGAACTTCGGCGGACCCGACCTGGCGACGATCGCGGTCTTGAACCTGACCGAGGCCACCCACGGAAACGCCGCCGGGTTAGGCTTTGCCGATGTCACCACCGCTCGCGTGCTGAGCCAGGTCGACTGGCACGTGACCTACACCAACGCCATCACGTCGGGTTCTTTCGGCATGCGGCGCAGCCAGTTGCCGATCACGGTGCCCGACGACCGCAGGGCGCTCTGCGTCGCCCTCAGAGGGTGTACCGTCCCCGATCAGTCGCTCGCCAAGATGGTCTTCATCCGCGACACGCTGACGCTCGACACGCTCTGGGTCAGCCCGACCTTGCGGGCCGAGGTCCAAGCTCACCCGCGTCTCGAGGTGCTCGAGGAGGTATCGCTCTCCTTTGACGCCGATGGCATGATGACGAACCCGTGGCGGCTGCCTCGCATTTGAGGCGCCCGCCGGCTAGACGTTGAAGGCCCGGTCGTGCCCCGGGATCACCCGGGTAGGGCCCCAGGCCTGAACCCGGTCGAGCGAGGCGTTGAGGTCGGCCAGTTGTTCCGGGCCGTACCAGTGCGAGAAGGTCCGGTTGCGGTACTCGCTCTCGGTCATGGTCAGGTCACCCGCCACCAAAACCCGCTCAGACGCGGTTTCGACGAGCAGCGAGATGTGACCCGGGGTATGCCCCGGGGTAAACACCGCCGTGACACCCTCCATGATGGTGTGTTCGTCGTCGGGTCCGACCTCGGTTACGGGTCCGAGCATCGCCCGTTTCGCCTCCACGATCTGCTGCCCTTCGAGGGCGGCCATCGCGCCGAACTCTCCGCGCCCTAGCACCCAGGGCACATTGGGTAAAAGGGTGACTGCCGCAGCGTGGTCGGCGTGGGTGTGGGTGGTCACCAATACATCGATATCTGAGAGTGACAGGCCTCGAGACCCGAGCGCCAAACCGAGCATCCCATAAAAGCCGATGTGGTGGTTCCCGGGGTCGACGAGCACCGTCTTTTCGCCGCGGATCAACACGGTCGAAGCCACCGGCAAAAAGCCGAGGTTGGCGTCGAAGAGCTGCGCTTTTTGGGGATCGATGCCGACCATCGACTCCATGGCGTCGAGCTGCTGCTCGGCCGCAGCAGAAAAGAGGTAGACGATTTCGCCTTGATGGTAGCGAAAGCGCAAGCAGACGGGTTGGATGATGACGTCGACGCTAGGCGCCATGCTGAGCCTCGTGCGGCAGCGCCTCGATCGCTTCGCGGATCCAATCGAGCGTCTCTAGCGGCATAAAACCGTAGTTGTAGAAGGTGAAGCCGCCGGCGTGTGGGGCGCACTGGGCCACCTGCTCGAGTAGCGACTCGCGCGAGGTCGTCTGTGGTGTGATGGCGCGTACGGCGGGGACTTGCGGCTTCTCACCGGCCAACACCGCAGCGTACTCGGCGATCTTGGCGGCATTGAGCGCGGCGTCCGTGAAGTAGAAGGTCGGGTGGACTTCGTCGACCAGCGGGAGTTGGGCGTCTAGGTCGACCCCGCTCTGCCAGCGACGTCCGTCGGGGCCGAGCGGATAGAGCGGCCCGAAGTCGAGGATGGCCAGGGTCGGCCCGGCTTCACCGAGGCGCTCTCTGACGGCCTTGAGGGTGTCGGTCAGCGCCTGGCTCCGGAGGTCGAGATAGCGGCCCAGAGACCCGTCAGACGAACTCTTTAGCGCTGCCCAACCCGTCGGCACAGTAGTTGCAGCGCCACCGAGGGCTTCGCTGCAGGACTGCACGACCCAGCGCTGCAGACCGTCGACGTCGAGGCCACTCGCTTTGGCCCGCGCCCGGCAGCCAGAACAGAAACAGAGGCTCAGCAGGAACTCTAGTTCAGGCCCCATCTCGAGGCCGATGACCTCGTGGTGGTGTCCGTGGCGGAGCGGCAAGTATTCGATCGACTCGAGCAAGATGCGGTCGAACAGACCCGTGTCCGCCACGTCGCCCACTACATCGGCAACCAGGTCGACGACTTCGGGGTGCGAGGGGCAGAGGCTATGGGTGATGTGGTCGCCCCAAGCGTTGTGTACCGCAAATTGCGGGTAGCGCTGGGCCGCGCCGGTGTTATGGAGCACCGGCATCCACGAGGTGAGCGTCATGCCCCGGGCGTCGCAACCCGCGCGCACGCTCGCCCAGAACGCTCCCCAATCGTCCGTGAGCTCGGAGATCGGCGGTTCGATGGGGGACGAGCTGTGCCAGGCACCGGGCTCGAAATAGAGAGCGCCGGGCTCGGGAAAATAGAGCTTTCGGTTCGGATTGTGAGGTAAAAAGAACATGCCGGAGTGGTACCAGCTGGTGAGATAGATGCTGGTAAGACCGGCGCGCTCGTGAAGGGCGTCGAGGACCTGTTCGACGCCTTCGTCGAGGAGATCCCAGGGGTAGGCGTACATGCCCAAGGACCGGCTCATCATCGCTCCTCCTTGCGGTTCTCCCAGCCGGCAAGCTCGGTCAAAAACGTTGCGACTCGGTCGGTCAAGGTCTCTAGTAGCGCTTCGCCGCGCTCCTTGCTCGCCAGAGTCGGTGCCCCGATCGCGCCGTGCGGGCTTAGCTCGCGAAAGGTCGCCGCCCGTGTCACCGGGCCTCCGGCGGTGAGATCGGCCGGGAGGTACGTGGCACGCTCCAGGTAGAGGTCTTCGGCTTTATCGAGCTGTACGTGGTCTTGCGCGAGTGCCAGCATCAGCGAGGTCTCCATCTCACACGCGTGGTTGATGCCGCCCACCTCGGAACGCCGCCACTCACCGATCTCCGTTATGGCGAAGTCCCAGTAGGACGCTGCCACCATATCGATATCGTATTCAAAGCGGAGTTGCTGCACCGAGCTCCGCAAGAGGTTGGCGTTGCCTCCGTGACCGTTCAAGAACAAGATCTTTTGAAACCCGTGCCGGT
>CP070651.1:1761784-1772064 GCA_020354625.1 Trueperaceae bacterium | reverse complement strand
GACGCTCCCGATACCAGCCGCTCCGAGCTCGTCTTTACCGTGCAGCCCGACGTCACCTACTGGGTAGAGGTGACGAGCTTCAGCGGCTTCGACACCGGATCTTACACGCTTTCGATCGAAACAAGGGCAGAAGAGGCTGAGGTTCCGAGTGAACCAGCGATCGCCCCGAGCTTCGCCGAACTGTTGACGCTCACGAGCATCCTACCCGAGGCACTGGACGTCCTGGCGGATCATCTGAGTTTCAGCGAAGGGTATACAGTCATTGACGAGACCGGCATCTACTCACGCACGCTGATTCGAATCCGTTGGTGAGAACACGTACGCCACACTAGGCGAGTGCCGAGATCTCGGCAGCTTACGTAAAGCAGGCGGCTGGTCGTAACCAGCCGCCTGCACAATCAACATCCGTACTTAAGAGCTAACAGATGCTTGGAGGTACTTTTCGATACGCGACTGATAAGCCCCTTTGCCCTGTGCCCCGATCATCGTCTCGACAGGCTGGCCGTCTTTGAACAGGATCACGGTGGGAATGCTCATCACGCGAAAGTTCATGGCCGTGTTCTGATTGTCGTCGACGTTGAGCTTACCGACTTTTACCTGACCATCGTAGTCGCTCGCAAGCTCTTCGATGATCGGACCCACCATACGGCAAGGACCACACCAAGGTGCCCAGAAATCGACGAGGACGAGCCCGTCAGCTGCTTCAGTCTGAAAGTTGTCGTCGGTGAAGGTCACAGTCGTGTTTGCCATAGTTCCTCCTTGGAAGCTGACCCGTTCTTTTCTTCCGCCATCAGACTCGTGGCCGTTTGACAACACCGAGCCCGACTCAGTCTAGACCCAATCTAGTCTAGAGAGTCCATCTGGTATGTCACGCACTGTACAAGCTCACATCAGCCACCCGAAGGTAGCCTACGGCGCCATAGGTGTAACCCCTCGGCAGCATCCCCCCGCACAAACCTCGGCGGAGTGAGCCCCAACGCCCGGTGACCCCCTTTGACCGCAGCACGAACAAGAGATCCCACATTCGCCTTTTCCGCGTGAAGGCCCCTTGCAAATGCCACCTCATCCTCGATGGACAGGGACGGACTCGATCCACGCGAATCGCTACCGAAACCGACCGTTACACCGTGCTTTCCGTAGAGCTCCCAAGGAAAGCGGCCACAGTCCAGCGCACGATTGGAACGAGGGCAATGAACGACCACGCAACCGGCCCGCTGCACCTCACGCACATCTTCCTCGGTAACGTGAACCATATGTACCAGCGTGGGACGAGCCTCTAATACCCCAATATGTTTCAGGTAGTCCACCGGGCGTCTTCCAGAAGGTTGCCAAGCAGGATAAAACGTCCGCAGCATCTCCATCAGCGGACCTGAGCCGTCTCGATGCAAGGCTACTTCGTGCGGACTCTCCGCCACATGTATCTGCATCGGGAGGTTCAGACGCCTCGACAACGCGGCAAACCTAGTCATCAGCACGGTACTTACCGTATGAGGACTGTGGGGTGAAAGACCGACCTTGACACCACCGGGTCGCTCGAGCGTGCGAAAAGCCTCGAGCCGCTTCACCGTGTCATCAAACACGCGATCCGCCTCAACAGGATCCAGGCTGACCACCTCCCAATAGGCGACACCACGGAGCCGCGGATGCTGCAGCAGATACTCCATCACTTGCTCACTGGTAACAATATCTCCTACGACATCTATCCCCGACTCGAGAAGCTCGGCGACACCAGATTTTGCCGCCTCCAACCCCCGGTGACCGGCCCTCGTATGTGCAACGACCGATCGCAAGAAATTCTCGTATGTCACCTCGAGATAAGGCATGTGGGATAGATCTAGGTGGGTGTGGGCGTTGGCTGGTGGCGGAGAGATAGCGAAGAAGACGTCACTCTCCGACAATTCAGGGAAGCTCTCTCGAACCGTTTGAGCCTTATCGACCATGATGACGGTCTGCTCAGCACCTATCTGTTGAACCGCCACTGCACCTTCCGTGCGCGGTGTACCCAACCCGTTGTAGACGATCTCAGCTCGAAGAAGCCTCCGGTCGATCATCTGGATACGCTACCGAAACTTCTCAGAGAACGGGAAACGCCCCGGTATCGGCCGTTGAAACATCGTTCCGCATCGCGTCGAGATCAGGCTCCCGAACGATATTGTAAAGGCTATCCCGCTGTTTCGGTCTGAAGCCTGCATCCACGATCTGCCTGATGATCTCGGCTTCAGATGTGCTCTGATGGCTGGCCCCCGCTTGCGACACGACGTTCTCTTCCAACATGGTGCTGCCGAAATCGTTGGCACCAAAGTGAAGGGCTGTCTGGGCCACCTTGTAACCCATGGTGGGCCACGAGGCCTGAAAGTTTTGGACGTTGTCGATGAAAATACGGCTTACCGCCAAATTCTGTAGGTAGTCGAAGGCCCCGACGCTGGGGACCTTGTTCTCTATACGCACCCCTTCACTCTGAAGGTTCCAGCTGATAAAGGCGCTAAAGGCGTTTCCATGGCTTGCCAGCGAAGCATCTTGCAGCTCTCTTACCCGCAGCATACTCTCGACACGCTGTGCCACGGTCTCACCAAAACCGATTACCATGGTGGCGGTAGTGTAGAGGCCGAGCGACTGGGCTTCGGCCATAATATCGATCCACTCATCTGCAGAGATGCGCGCCGGGGCGACGTGCCGGGCCCTTCTCACCTCATCGACCAACATCTCTCCCCCACCACCTGGCAAGCCGTCGAGCCCGGCCCGCTTCAGCTCCTCGAGCACCTTCAAACTCGACATCCCCGTGAGGCGGGCCATCCCCTTGATCTCCTCGGGACTAAACGCCTCAACACGTACGTTCGGATGATTCGTCTTGAGATACGCCAAGAGTTGCAGGTACCAGTCGAACGGCAGATACGGATTGACACCTCCCTGCATAAGGATCCGCGTCCCCCCTACCGCCTCGAGCTCGGCGACCTTGGCACCGATCTCCTCGAACGAGAGCGTGTAGGCGTCGGCCTGTCGACGCGTTCGGTAAAAACCACAAAAGCTACAAGCGATGGTACAGATATTCGAATAATTGATGTTTCGATCGATCAAGTACGTTACCGTATCGGGTTCTGTCCGGAGCCGGCGAACGGCGTCAGCCGCAGCTGCGAGTTCAAATAAGGGGAGGTCGTAGAGCTCGACAGCCTCTACGGACGTTAAGCGCTCACCGGAAGCGGCTTTTTGCAAGAGCGTCATATAGCGAGTCTAGCACCCCACTGCAGGAGCTGCACATCAGCCTCGCTCACGATCTTGCCAGGCACTCTCTCAACGCCTGCGACCCATGGACCATTCAACTGACATTTTTGACCAGACACCGGTTTCATCAAGATCTCTCCCCAAACTTGTCAACGGGTGCCCAAACCCGATCTCCGGGAGGGTGATACGACGGCCACGGCCCGAAGACCGTTGCGCAACCTGCCACCGGCCTCAGCATTTCACTGACGATGCAGGACCCGAGACAGAAACGCGATACCATCGACATAAAGGACCAACTCGTTGGAGGCGCCATGCTTGTTAAGGACATCATGACCACAAACGTTCTCGCCATCGATCCCCATACCTCTATCGGCGACGTCTCAGCGCTCATGGAACAGCGCAACATCCGGCACTTTCCGATACTCGAAGCACAGACCGCCAAGACATCCACAAATCACAGTCGGGGACAACGATCACCAGCTGACTCACGATTGGTCGGAATCGTCTCGGATCGCGATATCCGAGGCATCACGTCCAGAAGAGACGAAACGGGGAAAGCGGTCGCCTTAGACGATCCCGTTCATACCATCATGATCCGGGACGTCCTCACAGCCCACCCTAAAGATCCTATCGAAGAGGCTGCCAAGGTTCTCCGGGAGTACAAGATCGGCGCGATGCCCGTTTTGGAAGAATCGACCTTGGTCGGTATCGTCACCGCCATCGATTTTCTCGATGCCCTGGTGCGGATGACGGGGGTTCACGAGGTAGGAACACGGCTCGAGGTCGAACTACCGAACAGGCCGGGTGCCCTGGCCGGCCTGCTCGCCCGCATCGCTTCGCATAATCTCAGTGTGTCGAGTACTATGACGACTCGTGCCGATACAGAACACGTCTCCGTCGTGCTACGGGCAAACACGATCGATGGTCACGGCTTGGCGACACACCTCAGACAGGACGGCTTTACGGTGCTCTGGCCGCTCGAGAAACACACCCTACCGTGAACGACGTCGTCTTCATCTTCGACCCAGAACTAAGCGCGTATCAGTTGGCGGATTCACACCCCTTCAAGCCGATTCGCCTCGATCTTACACGCTCCTTGCTTCGCGAGACCGGTCTGCTCACAGATGACCAAGAGACGCGTCCAGACCCCTTCGACGAACGCAAACTGTCCAGATTGCACCACAAAGCCTATATCCGAGCCGTGAAGGCTACATCTAAAGGCAAGAGCCACCCCGACGCCTTCGGATACGGCTTAGGTACCGGCGATAACCCTATCTTTCCCGGAATGCACGACATCTCGACAAAGATCTGCGCCGCAACGGTGACCGCTGTCGATCAGGTCGCCTCGGGCAAAGCACGAAGGGCAGCCAACTTTGCAGGTGGGCTTCACCACGCCCTCTCGAACCGGGCTTCCGGCTTCTGCATCTATAACGACCTCGCTCTGGGCATCGACCACGCCATCCAAGAGTACGGGCTCCGCGTCGCCTATCTCGACATCGACGCCCACCACGGTGACGGCGTGCAGTGGCTCTTTTACGATAGCGCCTTCGTCATGACCATCAGTCTCCACGAGTCCGGGCGCTACCTCTTCCCCGGAACGGGGCACACGTACGAGGTAGGAAAGGGGCCGGGGCGAGGGTTAAGCGTCAACATGCCGCTCGAGCCCTTTACCGAAGACGATTCTTTCGAAGAGGTGTTCGAGCTCGTCGTACCCAAAGCCCTCGAGGCCTTCCGGCCCGACCTGATCGTCCTGCAGGCCGGCGCCGACATGCACCGGTATGACCCGCTCGCCGACCTGGCGCTCAGCCTGCAGGCGATGAAGGCAAGCTATCAGCGTGTCTGTGAGCTGGCAGACCACCTTTGCGAAGGCAAACTGGTCGTCACCGGCGGAGGCGGCTACGACCCCTACCGTACCGTCCCGCGTGCCTGGGCCCACCTCTGGGCCTGCCTGAATGATCACGCCGTGCCAGAGGCGTTACCCGAATCCTGGCGACAAGAGTGGCAGGAGAGGATACCCGAAGCGTTGCCGAGCAACTCTCTCGACGATCTCAATAGCTGGCAAGCCGTCCCGAGACGGGATGAGATCGCCTCTCATAACCGCGTCGTCGCTGAACGCCTCATGAGCACGCTCGTACAGATCTGGCAAGAGGATCGCTCCTAAGGCGCACTCGCGGTGTTCGCTTAGCGCAGCGGCGCGTAGAGCGTCGAGAAGTTGTTCCAGGCGAGCAGCAGGGTAAAGATCAACAGGCAGGGCAGGCGTTTTTCAGCTCGGACCTCCCCCAACTGTCAGCAACCCATAGGCCACCATAAAGAAGACACAGACCCCGCTGTCTCAAGAATCTCTACCTGGCAATCAGATAAGGAACCTGTCAAGACAGTGTTTGATCTCTAAGGGAAATCAACTGAACGGCTTAGCCTTGTTATCATAGTAGTCAAGGTGCGTAAATGAGTTTGGGAGTACAAACATGAACATCGGCTTTATCGGAATGGGCACCATGGGTGCTCCGATGGCGAAGCGGCTCGTCGAAGCAGGCTATCAAGTAACAGTCCACAACCGTACCCGTAGCAGAGAAGAGCCTGTAGCAGCTGCAGGTGCACACCGCGCGGCGAGTCCTCGGGAAGCCGCTTTCGACAAAGACGTCGTCATCACCATGGTGAGCGACACACCCGACGTTCAGGCGGTGGTGCTCGGAGAGCAAGGAGCCATCCACGGCATGAAAGCGGGGAGCGTGCTCGTAGACATGAGCACCATCAGCCCGAGCGCCACCAGGAAGATCGCCAAGGCCCTGAGTGAAAAAGACATCGAAATGCTCGACGCGCCGGTCTCCGGGGGGAGCGAAGGGGCGGAGAAGGGGACACTCTCCATCATGGTCGGCGGCAAAGACGTGGTTTTGGAACAGATCCGCCCCGTCCTCGAACACCTCGGCTCTACCATCACCTTGGTCGGACCCGTCGGCAGTGGACAGGTCACCAAAGCCATCAACCAGGTCATTATCGCGGGAGCGTATGGCGCCGTTGCGGAGGGCATGGCTTTAGGTCTCGCTGCCGGTATCGACCTCGAAGCTGCCCACCGGGCCCTCTCGGGTGGCGCTGCAGGCTCTTGGATTCTCACCAACCGTGCCCAGAATATGATCGAAAACCGCTATCCGCTCGGGTTCCGAACCAGATTGCACCGCAAGGATCTCAATATCGCACTCGACGCTGCCAAAGAGCTCGGGGTCGCCATACCGATCTCCGCCTATATCGAACAGCTCGAGACAAGCCTCGTCAAACGCGGCTTTGGAGAAGAGGATGTCTCCAACATCGCCAGGATCGTAAGGGAGCAGGCTGGACTCGAGTAGCCTCCGGGATCTAGCCGTTCACGGGTTTTTGGGCCACGACCCAGACCCGATCGGCTTCGGGACCGGCGGGCTCACCGTGCGGAAACTCGAGCACTTCAACAGGATAAAAACCTGCTTTCGTCAGCAGGGTGTGGAGTTCAGGAGCGTCGTACGGTCTTTCGTAATGCACCTCTGTAAAGGCGGTCGAACCCTTCTGGCAGTACGCCTCGACCTTGGCCAAACCGCTAGCCTCATCGAAGCTGTGAACCCAACAGTAATAGACATCGCCAGAGGAGCCTTCCGCTCGGCCACTCCCCCAGAGATTTCGCAGTCCGATCGTAGTATTGACGTCGAAAACGAAAAAGCCGCCACCCTCTAGATGAGCAAAAACCCGCTCAGACATCGCCTGAAAGGCTTCCTCACCGAGGAGATTGTTGATCGAATCGAATACTGAGTAGATTACCGAAAAGCGTTCGGGCAGAGTAAAACAGGTAAAGTCACCCTGATAGAACTTCACGTGCGGCAACTTCTCTCGTGCAACCTGCAACATCTCCGCGGAAGCGTCGAGCCCAGATACTTCGAACCCACGTACCACCATCGGAAACGTGCCGTTGCCTGTACCACAACCGAGATCGAGGAACGCCCCACCTTGCCAACCTCGATCGGTTATGGTCGACAGGATAAAATCACCCCAAGCCTCATACTCGATATCCGCCATAATTTCGTCGTAGACGAGAGATAACGAGGTGAACGGCGGTTTATGCTGCACGACAGATCTAGTATAGTACGCTCGGGCTACCGCCCGCATAGAAAAACCTCCCCCAAATCACAGGGGGAGAATGTGACCGGCACGAATTCGTCTGCCGAGATCAAAACCGCCGTTTGTGCGCCAGGTCAGCGAAAATTTGGTGTGTGTTTGCTACACTCCTAGTAGAACTTTGAGAGTGATACCTCCGCACCCCGCTGCCCCCCCGGCGGAGATCCTCTCAAGGTTCGTTTGGTTCGGTTTCTGTTGATACAACCCCAAAATAAAGTCTCCGTCCTGCCGGGCTTGACGATGTATTCCTCGGTCGCGCCGAGGTGCAGCCTGTCTTTTGCGTTAAGCACGTCCAAGAACGATTTGCGGCAACGGACCTGAGGGTGGCCGCGATCCTTGGAGGTTCTTAGCACCACGCACACCCGTTTGGCTCGATCTGAGCCCTTGAAGTGCAGAAGCGAGAGAGAAATCTCTTCTCCGGACTCGATTTTTCTGGTAGCGTGGTCTTATGATCGGTGTCGATTTGGGGACGACCCATGTACGCATCCACGTAAAAGGCAAAGGCGTGATGCTCCGTGAACCCGCCGTGATCGCGGTGGTCAAAGGGACTATGGATGTAAAGGCTGTCGGACGCGAAGCCTACGACATGCTGGGGCGTACGCCGGGGAATATTACCGCTGTAAAGCCGATGGCCGACGGTGTCATCGCCGACTATACATTGACAGAAAAGATGCTTCAGGCTTTCATTCGCAAGGTCGTCTCCGGTGCGAGTCGTTTTCTCAGACCGAACATCATGGTCTGTATCCCCAGCGGCATCACCGAGGTGGAGAAACGAGCGGTTGTGCAGGCTGTTAACGAAATCGGTGGCCGCAAAGCCTACTTGATCGAAGAGCCCATCGCAGGCGCTATCGGCGCCGGCATCGACATCGCTGAACCGGTCGGCTCAATGATCATCGACGTCGGCGGGGGGACAACCGATATCGCTGTCATCAGCCTCGGAGGCATCGTCGTATCCGAATCGTTACGGATCGCCGGCAACACCTTCGACCAAGACATCATCCGCTACGTCAGGAACCAACAGAACTTGCTCATCGGAGATCGAACGGCCGAGGAGATCAAACGGAAGATCGGTGCCGCGATCCTGCTGAGCGAACAAGATAACCAGACGATGGAAATTCGGGGGCGTGACCTGATCGATGGCATGCCCAAAACCGTGGTCGTCAATACCGAAGACGCCGTTGCCGCTCTGAAAGATTCGCTGAATAAGATCGCGGCAGGGGTACGCAGGGTATTGGAAAAAGCCCCTCCAGAACTCATCTCGGATGTGATCGAGCGTGGCATCGTCATGACGGGAGGGGGCGCACAACTACGAAACCTAGACACCTACCTCACCAAGATCACCAGTATCCCCGTGGCGATCGCCGATGACCCTGAAGACTGCGTCGTCATCGGTACGAGCAGAGCTCTCGACATGACACACGTATTGCAGGATGCTGCTGCAACGTCACGACGGTTCTAACGGCCCAGGCCGCTGCAGACCTGTTGAGAGCGAAACTGCGAAGCTATAGGAGGAGACATGAATCTGATCGGGTGGATCATCTTGGGTGGCCTGGCCGGCTGGATCGCCAGCAAAATCATGGGGACCAGCAAGCGACAAGGCTGTCTCATGGACGTTTTGGTGGGAATCGCCGGGGCGTTCATCGGTGGATTCATCTTCAGCCTGTTCGGGGCTACCGGCGTCGGGGGATTTGACGTCCGTAGCCTGCTCGTGGCCATCGTCGGCGCCGTGATCTTTCTCTGGCTCGTCAAGACGTTTCGACGCTAGAGCGAATCGTGATCTTATATACGACGGAAAACCGCCAGGCCCCCACACCAAAAGTCGTGCTACACTCCGGCATGCGAGCTCTGTTGACACACGTTTTGTTAACCCTCAGTTGTCTGTTCGGCCTCGCCCTCGCCTCTCCTTCCGCCTTTCCTGAGACGGCCCTCTTCTTCAAGGGTGGTCTCACGTTTGATGGGAACGGTATCGGTAGCGCTGGAGGAGAACTCGTCTTGGATGTCCCCTTTATCGACGCTTCGGCCGGCGTCGAAGCCTATGTAGGAACGGCGGACCAATTCGGTGTCCGTCTAGAAACGAGCGCTCTGGTCTTTCCTGCCTTCGGTACCACACCTCCACTTGCGCTCGGGTTCGGTGCAGACGTGGGCCTGAGCAATACGAACACGAGCGTACACGCCGGTGTAGTGGTCGGTACGGATCTCCTCTTCGTCTTCGATCTACCCGCTACCGTATCGGTCTACCTCGCCCCAGGATATGCCAGCGGAACAGGCTTTGATTTGGCCTGGGCCTTTCAATTCCGCTATTTCTTCGAGGATCTCGCCCTCGAGATCTCCAGTAGCGACTTCCTACCCATCGCCCTGGGCCTGCGTTTCCCCTTCTGAACCCCGACTGGACAGTCGATGCCAAAACGTGCCTGGTTTCTCGCCACCCCCTCACTGGTGCTGCTTATCGCTTTCATTGTGGTCCCCTTGGTGAGCGTCGTGCGTTACGCTACGTGGGACTGGTCGGGACTATCGGCACCCGATCCCATCGGTGGTGCCAACTTCGTCCGCCTCTTTAGGGATATAGACTTGTGGAAATCCTTTAGGATCACCTTCTTTTTCGCGCTCCTTTTACTCCCTAGCTTCCTCTGGCTTTCGCGTACCATCGCCGTAGTGATCGAAGGGATCAGGCTCGAGCGCTTTATCAAAGCGCTCCTCTTCCTCCCTGGACTCATGACCGTAGGAGGCTCGGCGGTATCCTGGTATCTGCTCTACAACCCCAACTACGGCCTTTTGGTCGAGCTTACCGGTCTCGCCCTCCCTTGGGATAACGCGCCGTGGGCGGCGCTACTCTACATCGTATTGTTTACGCTCTGGCAGTACACGGGATACGGGGTACTGGTCGCCTCGGCAGCCCTTCGGGGCATCCCCAAAAGCGTCAAGGA
>CP070651.1:1730778-1761684 GCA_020354625.1 Trueperaceae bacterium | reverse complement strand
TGGATCGCAAACAACCTGCTCGAACCGAGGCAGTGGTGCGGCGAGCAGATGCGGGACATGCTCGTGCCGGGTCGCTACCTGTTCACCTACGGCACCTTCTATCAGGAGCATGACGCCTTCAACTTCGAGGCGCAGTATCTGGTGTTCCCCGGCCGGAAACCAGGAGAATTTCTCCCTGAAAAGCAGGATTGGTGGGTCCGGCAGATCGAGGCCCTCGGCGAGTTCTACCTCAAAGCCCAATTCGGCGACGAGGTCATCAATTATGACAACTACCGGACGACGATCACCCTTACCGGGGAAAAGCCTCTTGATCACTTTCGCCAAGAGACCGACACCATCTCACGACTGGTCTACGGCTTCGCATCCGCATACATGTTTACCGGAGAAGAGCGTTTTTTAGAGGCCGCGCAGAAAGGCACCGACTACCTTCGTGAGCACATGCGCTTTGTGGATCTCGATGAAGACATCGTCTACTGGTACCACGGCATCGACGTGCATGGAGACCGGGAAACGAAGATCTTCGCCTCGGAGTTCGGCGATGACTTCGACGCCATCCCTGCCTATGAACAGATCTATGCCCTGGCCGGACCGACCCAGACCTATCGCATCACCGGTGATCCGCGCATTTTGAAAGACGCCGAGCAAACGGTCGACCTTTTCGACCGCTTCTTCCTCGACCGAGAACGAGGAGGATATTTCTCACACCTCGACCCCATCACGCTCGATCCCCGCAGCGAAGCGCTCGGTGAGAACCGGGCCAAGAAAAACTGGAACTCCGTCGGCGACCACGCACCGGCTTACCTCATCAACCTCTACCTGGCAACGGGTAAGGAGCGCTACCGCAAGATGCTGGAGTACACCTTCGACACCATCACAGCCTACTTCCAAGACTACGACAACAGCCCCTTTGTCCAAGAGAAGTTCTACCAGGACTGGTCGCACGACACCACGCACATGTGGCAGCAAAACCGTGGGGTCGTCGGCCACAACCTAAAGATCGCCTGGAACTTGATGCGGATGTACGGTCTTGCACCCAAAGAGGAGTACGAGGCCTTCGCCCGCAAGATCGCCAAGGTCATGCCGGCCGTCGGGGGAGATTCTCAGCGTGGTGGCTGGTTCGATGTCATGGAGCGCAGACTCTGCCCGGGTCAGGAGCGACACCGCTACGCCTTTCACGACCGGAAGGCCTGGTGGCAGCAAGAACAGGGTATCCTCGCCTACCTGATTCTGCACGGCATTCTCAAAGACGAGGAGTACCTCAGGATCGCTCGAGAGTCGTCAGCGTTTTACAACGCCTTCTTCCTCGACCACGACGATGGTGCAGTGTATTTCAACGTGCTGGCGAACGGCGTACCCTACTTGATGGGCACCGAGCGCTTCAAGGGGAGTCACTCGATGAGCGGCTACCACTCCTTCGAGCTGGCCTTTCTGGCCCAGACCTACACCAACCTCCTCATCACCGGCAGACCTTTGGAACTCTACTTCAAACCGCTCCCAGATGGTTTCCAAGACCGTTTGCTACGAGTCTCACCCGACATCCTTCCCCCAGGGCGAGTTCGTATCGAGCAGGTTTGGATCGACGGTGCCCCTTACCATGAGTACGATGCCGAAGGGTTGAGCGTCGCACTGCCGCAATCTGAAGAGCCCCTGCAGGTCAAGGTGGTAGTGGCACCCACCAAGGACTAGTCATGGAACTCAACATCAAAACGGTAGATCAACTGACCGTCGTCGAACCACTCGGCGATATCGATGGCAAAACGGCTCCCACCTTCCAAGATGGGGTGCTCGCCATCATCGAGCCCGGCAGCCGCATCCTGATCGATATGAGCGGCGTGAGTTTCATGTCCAGCGCCGGGCTGCGCGTCATGCTATTGACCCACCGGAAGGCCACGGGAAGTGAAGCCCGCATCGTTCTTGTGGGGCTGAACGAAAACATCCTTAACAGCATGACGGCGACCGGATTCATCAACTTCTTTACCGTCAGGAATACCTTGGACGAGGGTAGAGAGGCACTGGGGTAGCTTATGGAAAGGATCGACGTCCACCCAACCCACGTATACCAAGGCTTCAGAATCCGTTCCGGAAAGCCTTACCCCTTTGGGGCAACCCTGGTTCCCGGGGGCATCAACTTTTCGATTTTTTCGCGCCACGCCGACTATTGCGTCCTGGTTCTCTTCAACCGGGGAGCGAAAGAACCGCTCGTCGAGATTCCTTTTAGGGGCATGTTCCAAAAAGCAGATAACAAAGAGCCCGTCTGGGGGGAGTTTCGCACCGGCAACGTCTTCAATATGACGGTACTGGAACTCGATCATGAAGATCTTGAGTACGCCTTCCGCATGGATAGCAACTACCAGAGCACACCTCGTGGCAAGCCTGGGATCCACCGGTTCGATCCCTCGCGCTACCTGATGGACCCTTACGCTCGGGCGATCGGCGGCAGAGACGAGTGGGGCAAGCTTGCCGATTGGGCCGACCCGTACCAGCACCGGGCGCGCATCGTCTTCGACGACTTCGACTGGGAGGGCGACCGCCAGCTCGAGATCCCCATGGAAGATCTCGTCATCTACGAGATGCACGTTCGCGGCTTTACCCGACACCCCTCGTCGGGTGTGCCCTCCGCGCAGGCCGGTACCTTTTCTGCGATCCGGGAAAAGATCCCCTATCTCAAAGATCTCGGCGTCAACTGCATCGAGCTCATGCCCATCTTCGAATTCGACGAACTCGAGCACAGCGCCCGAGACGAGTTGAGTGAAGGCTGGGCTCGCATGAATTACTGGGGCTACAGTACCGTCGGTTTCTTCGCGCCAAAGGCTGCTTACGCAGCTACCGGTCCAATGAAGGACGGGACCATGGTTGCTGACGAACTCAAGAATCTGGTCAAGGAGCTCCACAAAAACGGCATCGAAGTCATCCTGGATGTGGTCTTCAACCACACGGCCGAAGGGAACGAACAGGGGCCGACGATCTCCTACCGAGGCATCGACAACGCCACCTACTACATGCTCAACGAAGAAGGGTACTACTACAACTTCAGCGGCACGGGCAACACCTTGAACTGCAATAACCCCATCGTGCGAGACATGGTGCTCGACGCCTTACGGTACTGGGCGGCGGAGTACCACATCGACGGCTTCCGATTCGATCTCGCCTCGATCCTCGGGCGCGATCCCTGGGGAGCTCCCCTGGCCAATCCACCCCTCCTTGAAGCCCTAGCCTACGATCCGATCCTCGGAAAGTGCAAGCTGATCGCCGAAGCTTGGGACGCCGGCGGCCTCTATCAGGTGGGCTCCTTTCCAGCTTATGGACGCTGGGCCGAGTGGAACGGCAAGTGCCGCGACGCCATTCGCCGGTTCTTGAAGGGGGACTCCGCCATGAGTGGCGCTATGAGTATGGTCGTGCAGGGATCCCCCGACCTCTATGCAGGCAGGGGGCCGACGGCATCGATCAACTTCGTCACCTGCCACGACGGTTTCACGCTCAACGATCTCGTCTCTGACAACGAAAAGCACAACGAAGCCAACGGTGAGGAAAACCGCGATGGCGCCAACGACAACAACAGTTGGAACTGTGGCTGGGAAGGGCCAACTTGTGAGCTCGCCATCAACGAGCTCCGCCGGCGGCAGATGAAAAATGCGGTGGCCATGCTGATGCTCAGCCAAGGCGTGCCGATGATCCTGATGGGAGATGAAATCGCCAGGTCGAAGCTGGGAAACAACAACACCTACTGCCACGACAACGAATTGAACTGGCTGGATTGGGACCTGCAAGAGAAGAACGCCGACCTCTACCGTTTCTTCAAGAACACCATCGCCTTCAGGATAGCCCATCCGGTCCTGCGAAATAGGGATCATTTCCAGCAGCAAGACAGCCGGAACGGGTTTGCAAGCATCTCCTGGCACGGTACCCAAGCGTGGAGACCTGACTGGAACGGTAACGCGCTGGCCTTCATGCTCTCTTCGCGTGCAAACGGAAAGGCGGACGGCGACAACCCCATCTACGTGGCGATGAATATGCACTGGGACGCCTTGCCCTTTGAACTCCCCAGCCCACCCGACAACTTGAGCTGGCACCTCTCCACCAACACCAGCATGCCGGCACCACAAGACATCTACGAACCGGGGAACGAACCCCCGTTGGAGAACACCTCGTCCTTTTTGGTCGGCGGAAGATCGGTCGCAATCTTGGTGGCGAAATAGGGCGAATCAACCATAGCTAGGAGGATTACATGTCTTTTCAGCTATCGACAGATGCACAACAAGACGAAGCACGGATCACCCTTGGCGGTGAACTCGACGCGGCAGCGGCTCCCCAATTCAAAGATGCGATCGAGCAAGTGGCCGTCACATCGCCCAAACGATTGGTTCTCTTTATGGATGAGCTCGCCTTCCTGGCAAGCGCAGGGCTGCGGGTACTCATCTTCGCCCGCCAAAAGTTGGGAGATGTCGATATCTACGTCATCGGTAGCAAGGGACCCGTCTTGAACACGCTCAAGATGAGTGGCTTCCACCAGAGCGTCTACTTGCAAGACAGCTATGCGACGTAGGTACCCCATGCGATCATGGAAACACTTATCGTACCGGCCTCACTGAACAACCTGACCGACATCCGGAACTACGTTAAAGAGGCGGCAAGCGCCGCCGGGACCTCCAAAGAGAAGCTCTACCAACTGCAACTCGCCGCAGACGAGATCGCGACGAACATCATCACCTACGGCTACAGCGGAAAGGGGGGTGAGATCTCGGTGCGCGGAGAGATCGAAGGCGATTCTCTCACCATTACGCTCGAGGACAGCGGCCCCGCTTTCGATCCGCGTGTGAGAGAGTTACCGAGCGAAGAAGACTTGTCAAAACCTCTCGAGGAGCGGGCGATTGGTGGGCTGGGCATCTTCTTGGCTCTGCAAGGAGTAGACCAGTTCGATTACCGGCGCGAAGGGGGAAAAAACGTCAACATCCTGAAGGTGTTTCTCCCCAAGTTGGCCTAACCGGCATCCGTCTCGTTTACAGCCTCGACCAAAGATATCGATCATCCCTTATACCATCGCTCAGACAACAGCAGGTCGAGACTTCTCAAACCCACATATGTGGAGTGATCACCATGAAGCTGTCCTTACGGGCCAAGATCCTTTTGGCGGTATCGTTGATCATCACCCTCTGTACCGTCGTCTTCACCGTAGACACCTACCTCGATGACAGGAAACTCTTCCTAACAGATATCGACAACACGCTGGTGACCGCAGCTCACGCCATCCCCCACATCCTCCCCGATGAATTTCAAGACGCCATCGCAAGACCCACCGCACTCACGCCGGAAGAGCAGCGTGCCCTGCTCCGCTTGGAGACGTACGTATCGGAGGTAGGTCAGGACCTTGTGACCGCCCACGGCAACAAATCCGTCGCGATCGATTCCATTTACACGATCGTCCGCGAGGGAGAAGACTTCTACATTGACACCTGCGATGACGACGCTTGTACCTCTGCTACCTACAGCGTATATAAAAACCCCCCACCAGAAGTAGTCCAGGCATGGGAAACCCAAAGCCTCACCTTCGCCACCGGTTACCAAGATGAGTTCGGTCGCTACCGATCCGTATTCATCCCGATGCAAACGTCAACCGGCAGCTTATACCTTGCGGGCGCCGATATGGATCTCGACCAGGTAGAGAGCGCCCTCAGGCAGATTCTGATCGAGGCTGCGGGCTTGGCCCTCGCCATCCTAGCCGTCATCTGGCTGTTGAGCTTCCTGCTGCTACGGAGAATGCTTTCTCCTATCGGGAAACTGATCAGCTACACCGAAAACCTGTCTGACTGCGACTTCGAACTCTTGGAGTCCCAACGCGCCGAACTCGTCCACATCGCCACGACACAACCAGACGAAATCGGATCCTTGGCCGGCGAGTTCGTGGAGATGGTGGACAAACTAGAAGAGTACGTCGAGAACCTGAGGGTGACCACTGCCGCCAAACAACGGGTCGAAGATGAGCTCAAGATCGCGCACGAAATCCAGATGAGTTTCCTCAAAAAGACGTTCCCACCCTTCCCTGAACGCAAGGATTTCGACCTCTTTGCCACCATGGAACCGGCCAAGGAAGTCGGAGGCGATCTCTACGACTTCTCGCTGCTCGACGACGACCACCTCGTCGTCTGCGTCGGTGACGTCTCGGACAAGGGGGTTCCTGCAGCGCTGTTCATGGCCGTCACTATGGCGCTGCTAAAACAGACGATCCAGCGCCGGGAACTCGACCCGGCTGAGGTGCTAGCACAGATCAACAAGGCGCTGGCGCAGGACAACGAGAACTACATGTTCGTCACCTTCTTCCTGGGTATTCTCGACTTTACATCCGGAGAGTTCCTTTACTCCAACGCGGGCCATAACCCACCGGTCGTCATCCGTTCGTGCGGTGAAAGCAACCAGATACCGATGCCTGATGGTCTGGTACTCGGCGTGATGTCCGACGCCGTCTACCGAACCGAACGGCTCCACCTCGACGCAGGTGACGCCATCGTCCTTTATACCGATGGCATTACCGAAGCGATGAATCCGCAACACGAACTTTATAGCGAAGACAGGCTCCTACAGGTGGCGGAACCACTGGCCGGTAACTCACCCGAAACGGTGACCCGTGCCATCGTAGCTTCGGTCAAATCACACGTCGCACACGCTCCGCAGTCGGACGACATCACCCTGCTTACGCTGCAGTACGGATCACAAGGAGTTTGAAGAGCTCTCTATCCACACCTCATCAAAGGACCAACGAGACGCGAGATCATTTTAGAACAACTTCTCCCCTACCGCCTTGGCCTCCATGAAGTTCATCAGATAGTCTGGGCCACCACCCTTGGTGTTGGTGCCGCTCATCTTGAAGCCGCCGAAGGGGTGAACGCCCATCATGGCGCCGGTGCACTTGCGGTTCAAGTAGAGGTTGCCGACGTCGAACTCTTCGCGAGCGCGCTCGAGCTTGACCCGGTTGCGCGAATAGACCGAACCGGTGAGGCCGTACTCGGAGTCGTTGACGATCTCGAGGGCGTGGTCGAAGTCTCTGGCCTTGACGATGGCGAGCACCGGCCCGAAGATCTCTTCGCAGGCGATGCGGGCCTCGGGGGCGAGATCGGCGATGATGGTCGGCTCGATGAAGTAGCCGTTCCCTTCGGCGCGGCCGCCACCGAGCAGCAAGCGGCCTTCTGCTTTACCGATCTCGATGTAGTCGAGGATCGACTGGTACTGGCTCTCATCGACAACCGCACCCATGTTGGCGTTACCGTCGAGGGTAGGACCGACTGTCACGGTCTCCCGCGCCAACTGCACCACCTTATCGACGATCTCATCGTAGACTTCGGCGTCCACGATGGCGCGCGAGCAGGCCGAGCACTTCTGCCCCGAAAAACCGAAGGCCGAGGCGACGATTCCCTCAACAGCGGCATCAACGTCCGCCTCAGAATCGACGATGATGGCGTCTTTACCGCCCATCTCGGCGGTGACCCGTTTGAGCCACACCTGTCCCGGATGGACCTTGGCCCCGCGCTCGAAGATGCGGATGCCGATCTCTTTGGAGCCGGTAAAGGCGATAAAGCGCGTCTTGGGGTGGTCGACCAAGAAGTCACCGATCTCGCCGCCGCTGCCCGGCAAAAAGTTCACCACTCCGGCGGGCACACCGGCCTGTTCCATGATCTCGAACATCTTGTAGCCGATGACCGGCGTGTTGCTGGCCGGCTTCAAGATGACCGCGTTTCCGGTCACCACCGAAGCCATGGTCATGTTGGTCAAAATGGCGCAGGGGAAGTTCCAAGGGGGGATGACCACACCGATACCGAGCGGCTGGTAAAAGAGCATGTTGGCTTCGTCGCGGAGGTTGCCGAGCTGAGCGGGGCCCGAGAGGCGCAGCATCTCGCGGCCGTTCCACTCGAGCATGTCGATCGCTTCGCAGACCTCTCCCTCGGCCTCGTCCCAAGCCTTGTCGAGCTCAAAAGCCATCCAGGCCGAGAGCTCGAGCTTGCGCTGCCTGATGATCCCGGCCATCTTGAAAAGGACGCTGGCCCGTCCCACAGCGGAGATCTTGCGCCACTCCTTATAGGCCGCCCCGGCCGCGGCGATGGCGTCCTCGGCATCTCGGCGCCCAGCCTTGGCCACCTCGCCGACCACCTGATCCAAGTTGCCCGGGTTGATGGAACTGATCCACTGGCCCGTCTCACGGCGCTCACCGCCGACGACGATGGGGTAACGCTGGCCGAGCTGGGCCTTGACATCTTCAAGCGCCGCTTGCATCGCCGCAGCATTTTCCGGCAGACTAAAGTCCAGGGTCGGTTCGTTGATAAAGGGTCCTCTCATGCTCTTTGCCTCCGGTTCCGGTGTGGCAGGAGCGCGTCCTGCCGCTCATGGGGGGCCGTCTCCACCAAATCATCCTCTGAAGCCGGCTCCACACCTTCAAACGCACCTCGCTACTTCGGCGGCGCCTTCAAAAAAGATCGCCGTTTCCGGCGTCATCACGGCGCAGGCCGCGGGGCTGGTGCGACTCCTCGCAGTGACGATCATAGCACCCGATCGCGCGGGCGAGGTCCGCCGAGCCGACCACGGCGCTGCCGCTTGAAAAGCTTACTCGAAGACCGGCTCTTGTGCGGCCACTCCCGTCTCCTTTAACAAGGGGAAATACGCTACCAAAGCCGCCAAGCCCGCCCCGGCCGTCAGCGTGAACACGGTGGCATAGGCGATGGCGGGCGGTGTCCCTTGATCAGTCAATGGAAAGGCGCCGATGATCAGCCCGAACCACCACTGCAGCAGCCCCGAGCCACCGATCGCGAACAGGTTCACGGCGCTCAACACCCGGCCCGTGATCGAGGCGGGAAAGATCCGCCTGGCATGAGACAGGAGCAGTATGCCGTAGGCGCCCGTCAAGCCGAAGAGGAGATAGGTCGGGCCGAGCGGAAGCCGCCACAGACCGAAGGCCGTCGAGGCGAGCATCAGCTGCGAGGTGACAAAGAGCAGCCCGCTCAACACGATCACCCGAGGCAAGCCGAAGCGGTCGGCCACCACCCCCGAGGTGGCAAAACCGGCCACCACCCCGGCGGCCAAAAAGAGGAGCACGTTCCCAGCAGCGATGCTCGAGAGGCCCATCACGTCGAACAGGTAGGGGCCCGCCCACAAGCCTTGCACGGCTAAAAAGGTCCCGCTCAGGCAAAGCATCGGCAGCGCGATCCGCCAGAACCTCGGGTTTCGAAACACCTCGTTGAACCCGCCCATAGATTGGTCAGAAGACCGCCAACTCACGCCCGGTGGGGCGTTGCGCACCCCAAGGGCGATGGCCGAGGCCAGCAACACGGTCACCAAAGCGCCCCAGGCGAACACTACGCGCCAGCCCAGCATATCGTTCAGCCAGGCGAGCGGTGTAGCGGCCACCAGCGCTCCCGATGCCCCGAGGCCCAGCATCAAACCGGCCACAGTGGCGTAGCGTCCGGCCGGGAACCAACTGGCAAAGGCCTTCAAGCCGCCGATCATGACCCCGGCCAAGCCGAGGCCGATGAGAGCCCGGCCGAGTGCGAGCACCGCAAAAGACGGTGCCAGGGCGAATACCAGGCTCCCCAGGGCGGCCAGGAACATCATGCTCGAGGTCACAAGACGTGGCCCGAAGCGGTCCAAGGCGCTCCCCAGGGGGAGCTGTATGGCCGCAGCGGTGATAAAGAACAGGCTGGTGATGAAGCCGAGCTCTTCTGAGCCTAGCGAGAGGTCACGGCTCAGATCCGAGGCGATTACGGCGTTGGCGGAGCGGAAGAAAAACGACAGAAAGTAGCCGAGCGTAAAGAGCGTGAAGACGTGAAAACCTGACATCAGGTGCTGGTCCTTTTTTCAGCTACATCGCTACGGCAGGAGCACGACGGAGAGTCCCGCCTCTCGGGCGGCGTTGGATTGTTGCCGGTCAGCCGTAACCAACGCCTCGACCCCGAACGACCTCGCTGCCGAGATGTGAAGCGCATCCCCGGCCCGCAGGCTCGAGACCCGACCCGGTTCGATGTGGATCAGCGAGATCGCATCCCGCAGCTGCTCGCTCGTCAGCGGGTGCAAAATCAGCCCGCCGCCGGCGGCGAGCTGCTCGAGCATCGCCCACACTGAGAGCGCTGCCGTACTCTCGAGGTGGCCGACGCGGATCTCCTTGGCGAGAGCGCTCTTGGCTTCAAGCAAGGCAAATTCGCTCGCATGAATGCGGCCACCATCTTGACGGACAGCGTCCATAGCTGCGCTGGTATGGGCGTCGGTCATGACGAGTGAAAGGAGGACGCTGGTATCGAATAGGCGCACAGTTAGTGGCGCTCATCACGTCTGGCTGCAACGACGGGGTTTTGCTCGAGCGTCACACCGAGCTTTTCGCGAAAGGTAGCCAGAGCTTCGAAATCGATGCGACCGGGATCCTGTGGCGGCGTTAGGCGTGCCACGGGTTTGCCGTCTCGTAGAATCACCACGTCTTCGCCGCGCTCGACCAGCTTCAGGTAGTGACGAAGGTCGCGTCTGAAAGTTGAGATGTTGACTTCCATTATATTGTACATATTATAGCAAAGTGTACAATTGAAACGTACCTATTAAGCTACCCTTGTCGGTCTATCCTGCTGCCGACCACAAGTCTGGTTTTCCACCACCGCCACTCCCCAAAACCGGGACATTTGTCCCTACCCATTTTCGCGAAGGTGGGTTATCGTTTCTTTGTTACAGCGTTGGCAGTGAAGAGCTGCTAACAGAGTTGGCGGCGAAAGCTGCTAACAGAGTTGGTAGTGAGAGCTACTAACAGAGTTGGTAGTGAGAGCTGCTGACCAAGCTGAAGAGGTTGCCCGTTGGTTTGAAGCCAAAGCGGCGGGCAATCTCTTTTTTTGTGATGCCTCGGTATCTACTCGATCAGAAGTCGTGTGAAATCCTGCCGATCGATCGGGTTTCTGATCATTATTTTTTCGTGTACCCCGTTGTTTGTTTAGCCCGGCTGCGCCGGGCCAAACAAACACAGGACGTCTTATCAGACCTCGTTCAGGCCCCGTTCAGGTCTCTTCTTGCACCCTGAGGACAACTTCGGGAGCAAACCCCGAAAATCACCTGAGGAGATGCGGAGATGAAACGGAGTCTGTGGGTCACCGTAACGATAGCCGTCACGCTCGGCGCGGCTTTCGCCAACCGACGCGATGGCATAATAGCCTTCGAAACCGGGAACTACCAGGCTGCTTGGCACGAGCTCCTTCCGTTCGCCGAAGCCGGTGATGGGCAAGCGCAGTATCTCCTCGGCCTCATGCTCGAGCGCGGGCTCTACGTTGAGCAGAGCTACCTGGATGCCGCCAGGTGGTATGAGAAAGCCGTTCTCGGTGGGAACGGACACGCCATGGGATCGTTGGGCATGCTCTATAGCCAAGGGCTAGGCGTCGAACACGACCTGGTCGAGGCAGCAGCCCTCTTCGTTTTAGCTGCCGGCGCCGCCAGACTGGCACGCGATGAGTCGCTGCTCGGCTTCGCGCTGCACCAGTTCCAACGGATCACCCTGGCCCTAAGCAGCCACGAACAACACGCAGCCGAGGTGCGCTCTCTCGAGCTCTTACGTGCGATCCAGGCCCATCTCGAAGCCGATCCCCCAGCGCAGCAAGACGTCCGCTCCAAAATCTCCTCCCTACCAAAAGACGATCGCCTGGGCACCTTCACAGATGGCAGGCTTTTCGTGACGATCGACGGAGGAAAAGGTCGCTACCAGGGAACGATCGAGTTCGAGGGGCGGTCGTTCCCCTTCACGGCACGGACCTCCGGCAACGGGCTCACCGGAACGTTCGAAAGCGACGGGAGCACGTTCGGGTTCACTGCTGAACTCACGGGCGAGAGCCTGACCTTTACCACAGGAGGAGCAGCCTTCATTTTGCAAAAACAAACCGAAGCGGTAGACACCCCGCCGACGTAACAGAAGTTCACTGGCAGCGGAGCCGAAAGCGAGCACGGGTGCAAAGGGAACAGCACGTGAGCAGGTGGGCGCCCTACTCGTATTCAAACCGTGCCAGCCACGTCTCGCTCTCCCCCTGAAAGGCGAGTGGCGCCCAGGGCTGACGGTAGAGGTAGAGCGCTTCTGTGGCAAAGAGAGAGCCTTTGGGTTGGGAATAACTGGTCACCGTCTTCATCCCGACATCGACCAACCAGACCTCGGGTACCCTCGCTTTGGCGTAGACCTCGAGCTTTCTACGCTTATCCTCCCGCAGGCTTTTGTCGGCGATCTCGACGAGGAGTAGCACGTCCTCGGCACGGGGAATCTTGTGGTAGTAAAAGTCCTCGCGGGGCTTCAGTAACATGAGGTCAGGATAGAGCTGCCAGGGTTCAGGGGGAGCTGGTTCAAAAGGGTTTTGCGTGAAGACCACGGCGCGGTCACCGAAACGCCGCTCGAGACGTTTCTGCAGATACCCGGTGAGGGCTGCGTGTCTCTCACCGATCGGTGTCACTTCGAAAATCTCCCCACCGCGCAACTCCAGCTTTTCGCCAGCAAAGACACCTGTCTCCACCAGCTGATGCCACTTTTCAAGGCTGATGAGGTAACGGCTGACCGAAACCATATGGGCTCCTCAAATCGTATTGTAGCAAGGCATCCTAAGCCAGCCCTCGCTGGTCACGGCAGAAACCCAAACTGAGCGTGATCCCTGCCGAGACCCCTGTGCCGGAAGCGTTACCGTAAACCGAACAAGAGCATGTAAGGTTACGGGTAGTGGTCGCAGATCAAACAGGCCAGCCCTTGCGCGGTCTAGCTTTGGCGCTCGAGCAGCTCCTCGAGCTGGAACGTGTGGCGGATCGGATGCATGACCGCGTGTTCCAACATCGCATCGATGCAGTAGTCCACGCCCCAGCGCGAGGTATAGGTGGTTGTACCGAAGCGTTCCTCCTCGACGCCGGCTAGGGGCAGGCGCCAACGCTCGAGCAGGTGATCGAGATAGCGATCGGCTTGCGCCTCTACCTCATCGGTTGCAGGTACGGTGTCGATCCCGGGGTCATCCAGCCCGAGCTTCTCGCACATCCACACCATATATCCCCGGGCCGCTGAAAGCGCATGCCTGAGGAGCGCCTCTAGCGAAACGTAATCCAGGTCGTCGGTGACGGGAAGCTTTATACCGGACTGCTTGGCACGACGCCAGGTCGTCACGAAGGAGCGCATATGGCGCTCGTGAAGCAAGACCATCGCGCGGGCACCGCGGTAGCTGTAGTCGGCCAGTTCAACCATGGAAACTGCACCACCTTTCGGAATAACTACTCTGACAGTCTAGCCGCACGCACCCTCGAAAGGCCGATTCTGCGCTGCCTCGTGAGCCTTCTCGATCCACCGGCGCTAGTGAGCTTTTTCGAACCCCAGCTCCAGATCGAAGGGTATGGTGGGATCCTTGGACCCTCAGGAGGGAACATGGAAGAGCTGGTAAACATCAAACCACCCCCTGCTGTCGGAAAGATCTGGGCGGCGAGCGCAGAGCTCGGCTTCGACATGGCGTGTGACGCCTTGACGGGAAGTCTGCTGCGCTCGCTGGCAGCTTCGAAGCCAGGAGGCCGGTTTCTCGAGTTGGGGACAGGGACGGGGGCGTCGACCGCCTGGTTGCTGGCAGGCATGAATGAGAACGCGCAGCTCATCACGGTCGAGCTGGAACCAAACTATAGCCGTGTGGCTCAGAAAATCCTTGGGCAGGACCCACGGGTCACCTTCGTAATCGAAAACGGCACTACTTTCCTCTACGAACACCAACACGAGACCTTCGACCTCATCTTCGCCGATACCTGGCCCGGCAAATACTGGCACCTCGAACCCACCCTGGCCATGGTCAAGCCGGGGGGGTTCTACCTGATCGACGACATGCTGCCACAGGAGAACTGGCCCGAGGATCACGCCCCGATGGTGGCAGCCCTGATCGAGGCGCTCGAGGCCAGGGAGGATTTCGCCATCACCAAGCTCAATTGGGCCAGCGGCTGGTTGATCTGTACCAGGCGCAGTGCCCACAACTGAGCTACAAGGTTGTCATCCGTCTCCGTAAACCGTTAGGGACAAGCGCGGCGCCAAGCATCGAGATCCCGGTTTTTCAGGATCGGCATGATCTGCATAGCCCGCGCCTGTGGGCATACCTCTGTCAGAAACTCCTCCTCGGCCATCTGGTCAGTATACTCGGCGGCAAATACGGCCTTACCCGCCTCGGAAAAGGGCATCATCTCCTCGCACCAATCCTCGGCGAAGCAGTCTTCCGTCATGGCCCAGTCGAAATAGGGCTCTAAATCTTCGGCCTGATCCCCATCATTCTTCAAACCGATCGATAGGCCCCGGGCGTGGGCTTCCCGCGCCAACCAGATATTGTATTTCAACTGATCTTCGTAGCTGAGGGGGAAACCGGTGTCGTTGGTAAAGCCGTCGATGTTGTCGGGTTCCACGGCGTCGAAACCCTTGGCCTGGCACTGATCCAAGCGGGCGCGTATGATCGGCGCCAACAGCTCGATCTGACGGATATCGAGCCATCTCTCACCCGACCATCCTTCATACGCATTGCCGATCACCGACGAAGGGAACAGATCCTTGTCAGGACGCCAGTCTTCCCAGGAACCGACGCTGATGTAACAGATGACCTTCCGCCCCCGTGCCTGAAGATCGGCAACCACATCGGCATCGTTATCGAACATCTCGATGTCGTACACATCGACATCGAACGATGTGTCGATTCCGGCGTCGCCCAGTTGCCACTGCCAACTTGTGGTCGCGGAGGGACGCCACCAGTCCATATCAGAGAAGTTGCTCTGTAGGGCACATCCTGGCAGGGTCAGCCCACAAACAGCCAGGCATGTGAGGAGAAACTTTATCCTTGCGCTCGAAAGGTTCACGATCGCCTCCCTTCAAGGGCAGTGCGTTATGGGGGCATAGGATATGGGGGGATGATTGCGAGCTTTCGCGAAATCGTTGCCTTTCACATCATCTTACCACCGTCGACCATCGCCCAAAACGCGGTAGAAGCGACCGGGACGGTACGGATAGCGTTCCTCGAGATCCTCGAGCAAGCGGACGCCGAGCCCAGGGGCCATCGCCGAAGTACACGGAGGAACGCTGGAAGCCGATAATCATCCAGGAGGTGGAGCTATCTTCACCCTCCGGTTGCCGGCAATCTGACACCTCATCATCGAGCGCCTGATGTTGGGGCATTTGCCACTTCTCACCAAATGAACGTGTACTCTAGCATGAGCGTCATGGGAACCACGGACCTGCTTCACACCAGAACCCATCACAACCGGGCCACGCCTTTGGGGCGGGCGCTGATGATCTCGGTGTTGGCAGGTATGATCGCCTTTGCACTCCCCCTGAGCCCACTCTACCTCGCCGCCTACAGCGTCCAATTCGACTCGGACGCCACCCACGGTGCACACCAGCCGCCGAGGGGGCTTCACACCACTCCGAAAAACAGCGACACATCTCACCACGCCTACTGTCTAAAGTGCGTGTTTCTGGTTGCCGGCGTTCCGAGAACCACCGAGGTCTCGAATACCGAGCCTCCACTTCAAAAAGGATATCCACTCCTTTACCAGGCACCTTACCGTTCGACGCCGCACGCCTTCCGTAAGGAAGCCCGGGCACCACCAGAGTTGCAGGCTTAGATCGCTCTTTACAACCTAATTTGTCAACCCAGCAAGTTCTGATGGGGTGGCTCTGATGTCGATTGGCGTCTGAATCACAAGAGTCACACAACCCACCCAATAGCATTCGGAGGAAACGTTTATGCGCATTCTGTTCACGGTCGTTCTGCTCATCGGTCTGGTGTTCACCTTCTGCCCGGCAACCGCACAAGAAGAATCCAAGCACCAAGGAGAGATGGAGCACCAAGGAGAGATGCAGCACGACGAGGGTATGGAGCACGAGCACGAAGACGGTATGGAGCACGAGCACGAAGAGGGTATGGAACACCAGCACGAGGGCGAGGAGCATGCCGAGATACACGGCGCAATGCCTGCCAACACCGTCATGTCGGGTGAGGTAGCCTTCCTCATCGAGCCGCTCATCGACATCAGCGGCCAGACGAAACTCGCCATCACCCTATCCGAGAACAGCAAGCCGGTCGTGTCTACAGCAGGTTTCATCATCATCAGCCCCCATGGAAACGTCACCAGCGTCTCCACCAGCTCCGGCACGGCCTTGGCCGATCTCGGCATGTTTGAATCGGGCGAGTACTTCGTCACCGGCGCCGTGATGGGACGTGACGGTTTACACCGAACTTCATTTACCCTCCTCGCCGACCGTAAGGTCACCGAACTCGATACCGAGGTGATGTCGGTGTTGGCACCTGCCCCGAAGTCAGAGAACAGCGGACGCGTTGAGGCCTTTGTCTACGCTTTCAGCGGCGGCGAGATCGTCCACCGGCTCTTCACCGTCTCAGCTGCACCGGCTGGGGAACACCTCCATGCAGAAGACGGCGTTACGCTTGTGCACGAACACTTTAAAGAGGTGTACACCACTGATACCTTCGCACCAGCGGCAAACCGCACCACACTCAGTTTGGATGAACTGGGTTCCTGGAACATCCTCGTGACCATCTCTGGCGGCTTTACTGAAAGCGCCACGTTCGAGGTCGAGGTCCCCTAAACCTTTACGAATAAGGTGGGGCCCCAGTGCCCCACCCCAGCCAAAAGGAGGTCGATCGATGAAACGATACCTCATGTTGATGATGCTCGTACTGTGCGGCGCCGTATCCGCCCACGCCTACCTTATCGCGGCCGAGCCGGCCAACGGCAGCACCGTTTCGACGACCCCGAGCGAGGTCGTGCTCAACTTCAACGAGGCTGTGGAAGTCCGTTTCAGCCTCTTCAAAGTCTATCCGCTCGAAACTGCGCCCGGGGCAGGGGTCCGCGAGCTCCAGCAGGCGGTGTCCTCTCTCATCGAAGAGGTCATCTTGCTTCGCGACGATGATGAAGCGAGGGCCGACGTAGGGCTCATTACCGAGGAACGTACGACAGAAACCATCACGCTGCGCTTGAAAGAAGACCTTCCGGCAGGGACCTACGTCGTCATGTGGCGGCTCCTCTCGATCGATACCCACACCACCGAAGACTTCATGCTCTTCACCCTCGAACCGACACCGAGCTCAGACACAGGAGATGGTGATGCCGAGGCTTCTAACTGAGGTGATCTCCGACGTCGACCCTCGCCATATTCTCCCCACGCTCAACACCGGTCCCGAAATGGAAGCCTCATAATGCGTACCCTCACTGTCTTATTCACGCTCCTTTTTGTGCTCAGCGCCTGCCGTCCACCTGAGGATACCGGCAGCATCGAAAGTACCTCTTCCGACCCCTTCGGCCTGGCAGAGGTGACCGCGGAGCTACTAGGTTCTCCTCGGAACGGTGACGTGAGAATACGCGTAGAGGTATCACAGTACGGTTTGAAGGTCGACGACGCCGAGGTCGTCGTCACCGGCAACATGTTCCATCCGGGCATGGAACCGGTGATCGCCGAGGCCGTCTTCAAGAAAGACGGCAGGTACGAGACACCCCCGCTCGAGTTCTCCATGGCAGGGGACTGGTTCCTGGCAATCGACGTCACCTACCCAGACGGCAGCGAGGCGAGCGAAAGCCTCCTGCTAACCGTGTGGCCTAGATAGGGAACCGGTTGTAAGGTACGAAGCAGATCAAGACGGTGGGGTCTGGGGCGTTCGTGCCAGCCTCCCCTCGCGGAAGGCCTCCGCCAACGCCTTGGGCACCTCAGCTTCCGCTTCGACCACGCGAGCGCGCATCGCTTCCACTTTCGCGCTCATCTCCTGCTCGGCTGCAACGGCCAACGCCCTGCGTTCCTCGGCTTTGGCTTGAGCCACCTGCTTATCGGCCTCCGCTTGGTCGGTCTGCAAGATCGCACCGATATTTCTCCCAACGTTGATGTCGGCGATATCGATCGATAAGATATTGAAGGCTGTGCCGCTATCGAGCCCCTTATCGAGCACGTTTTTTGAGATGAAGTCGGGGTTCTCGAGCACCATTTTGTGACTTTCAGAGGAACCGATCGAAGAGACGATCCCCTCGCCGACCCGGGCGATGATGGTCTCCTCACCGGCCCCACCCACAAGACGTTCCAGGTTCGCCCGCACCGTTACACGAGCGGTGGAGATCAATTCGATGCCGTCTTTGGCTACAGCAGAGATGTTGGGGGTCTCGATCACCTCCGGATTGACAGACACCTTGACCGCATCGAGCACGTGACGCCCCGCGAGATCGATGGCCGCAGCCCGGTCGAAAGGGAGATTGAGCTTGGCCTTGTCGGCTGCGATGAGCGCGTCCACCACCCGGTCGACATGGCCACCGGCCAGATAGTGGGCCTCGAGTTCGTCCTGACTGACGTCGACACCAGCCTTATCGGCCTTGATAAGCGGCATGACGATCCCGCGAGGCGGAACCCGCCGAAGCCGCATCGCCACCATGCTGATGAGCGGCACCCGCACGCCGGCAGCCAGGGCCGAAATCCACAAGCCGACGGGGACGACGCTAAAGAGGATGAAAAAGAACAGTACCGCAACGCCGGCAATGACCAGTAGACCTATATCCATCACATACCCCCTTGTTGTGGCGCCGGCCCGCACAATACCAGGCCGACCCTTACGCTTCTGCTCAAAAGGTGATGAGTCATGAGAGCTGAGTGATGAGTAAGGCCAAGAATCGGTCTGAACCCGTACTCTTAGTTGTTACCCTGCTCATAACTCATTACTCATCACTCATCACTGTTTACCTTCTTTGCACCAGTAGTCGCTACCCGCATTACAGCATACTCCGCTTCCGTCCCGAGGATCCCCGTTTCGACTGGGTAAGTGGCAAACAGAACCCGGATGGGGTAGCCTCGCAGTAAACGCTTGCGCAAAGGAAGCACATCCATGCAAGATTCAAACGCAACCAGTTGGCACCTCGACCCAAACCGCTGCTTCTCCCCCGAGCCGTCGCAGCGAACGCTGGCCGGGGAGCTCTATCAAGAGGTCCGGTCGCTCCCCCTGATCTGCCCACACGGTCATGTCCCACCCGAGTGGCTCGCCGAAGATCACGGTCTCGGTACGCCGGCCGATCTCTTCGTGATTCCCGATCACTACGTCTTTCGGATGCTTTATAGCCAAGGGATCTCCTTGGAAGCGCTCGGTATCCCCAGCCGAGACGGCCGAGCGGTCGAAGGGGATCACCGCAAGATCTGGCAGCTCTTTGCCGATCACTTCCACCTCTTTCGCGGAACCCCGACGGGTCTTTGGCTCAAAGACGAGCTCATCGAGGTCTTCGGCATCGACATGCGCCTGAACGGCCAGAACGCCCAAGCGATCTTCGATGAGCTCACTGCAAAGCTTGCGGAGCCGGCCTTTTCGCCGAGGGCACTCTTTGAACGGTTCAGCATCGAAGTCCTCTGCTCCACCGACGCCGCCACCGACACCCTGCAACACCATCAGTACCTACGAGACGACGGCTGGTCGCAGGTGCGGCCCACCTTCCGCCCCGACCAGCTGGTCAATCTAGATATGGCGGGTTGGCGGGAAAACATCGATCTGCTGAGCGAGCGCTCCGGGCTGGAGGTCTCGAGCTACCGCTCCTTTATCGCAGCCCTGGAGGAGCGCCGACGCTTTTTCAAGGAACTGGGTGCAACCGCCACCGACCATGCCGCGCTCGAAGCCCGTACCGAAGCGCTCGATCCCGCCGAGGCCGAGCGCATCTTCGAGCGGGCCCTCCAAGGCCAACTTCAGGCCGGCGACGCCGCGCGCTTCACCGCCCACATGCTCCAGGAGATGGCGCGCATGAGCTGCGAAGACAGCCTGGTGATGCAGCTCCACGTCGGCAGCCACCGAAACCATCACCAAGCGATCCACCGAGGCTTCGGGCGGGACAAAGGCGGTGACATCCCCGTGGCAGGCGAGTGGACCCGCAGCCTCTCCCCTCTTTTGAACGCCTACGGAGACGAACCCGCTTTCAGGCTCATCCTGTTCACGCTGGATGAGACCACCTACGGCCGCGAGTTGGCCCCGCTGGCCGGCCTCTACCCCTGTCTGCTCTTGGGACCGCCGTGGTGGTTTTTCGATAGCGTCTTGGGCATCGAACGCTACCTCGACAGCGTGATCGAGACCGCCGGGCTCTACAACACGGCCGGCTTCAACGACGACACCCGCGCCTTCGCCTCGATCCCGTCACGGCACGACGTGTGGCGCAGGGTGACCTGCAACTGGCTGGCCGGCATGACGCTGAGAGGCTTTGTCGACGAAACCGAAGCGCTCGAGATGGCGCACGAGTTCGCTTACGGGCTCGCCAAGCGGGCGTATCGTCTCTAATCTCATATCGCCACCCGCGCTTGAGCCGGGACGGCCGCCAGGTCTGCATCGACCGATCAGCTTGCGTTCGCGGACGGATAGCACAACCTTTGGGGTAAGCTGTCACCTACCCCTAGGCCTCGCCGTGTGCACCCACACACAACCCGGCCGAGGAAATCGAATCACCAGGACGAAACGTGTACATCCCCAACCTCTTCCGCGAAACCGACACAGACAGCCTTGTTGCGTTCATGCACCAGCACAGCTTCGCCACGGTCGTATCTATCCAGGACGGTGCACCCGTTGCGACCCACCTCCCCCTCACGGTGCATCGCCACACCGATACCATCACGCTCCGCGGACATTTCGCCAAGGCAAACCCGCAGTGGCGTGCCCTTGCCGAGAGTGAAACCTTGGCGATCTTCACCGGTCCCCACGCCTACATCTCACCCAAACACTACGAAACTCGTGAGAGCGTTCCGACCTGGAACTATCTGGCCGTGCACGCCTACGGGCAGGCGAGTACCGTCCAGCTCGACGATGATGCGGGAGAGCTCACCTCGATGCTCTCGGAATTGATCGCAGCGCACGAGCCCAGCTATCAGCACCAGTGGGATACCCTGCCCGAACGCTACCGCGACGGCATGCTGCGGGGGGTGGTCGGCTTCGAGATGGTGGTGACCCGTCTCGAGGGCAAGGCCAAGCTGAGTCAAAACAAAAATGAACGCGAACAAAAGAGCATTACCGCTGCGCTTCTCACGAGCGAGGATCCAGCTGCCAAGGCGACCGGCGAGGAGATGCGAAGACGCCGTGAGGAGGCCCAGGAAGACACGTAGCTCGTTTTCGAAGCAGACGTATGTTTGCACCCTTTACACACGGAGAAACAGAGGAGGATCATGAAGATTACGCGCATCGCAGCCTACCAGGTCGACCTGCCGCTCTATGAAGGCAGCTACAACTGGTCGGGCGGTAAATCCGTCTCCGTGTTCGACAGCACCATCGTGCAGGTCGAAACCGATAGCGGGCATTTGGGACACGGCGAGGTCTGTCCGCTGGGACCGTTTTACCTGCCGGCCTACGCCGGCGGTGTGCGCGCCGGCCTCACCGAGTTGGCCCCACATCTCCTCGGCCACGACCCGACACAGCTGGCCCCGCTGAACCGGCTTATGGACGCCGCGCTGAAAGGACACCCTTACGTCAAGTCCGGTATCGACATCGCCTGTTGGGACATCCTCGGCCAGCTGACCGGCCAACCGGTCTCGGTCTTGTTGGGAGGACGCTACGGCAAAGACTTCGTCCTCTACCGCGCCATCTCCCAACAAGCGCCCGACGAAATGGCGGCCAAGGTGGCCGGGTACCGTGAAGAGGGGTACCGGCGCTTTCAGCTCAAGGTCGGCGGCGATCCGGATACCGACATCAGCCGAATCCGGGCCGTGGCGGCGATGCTCGAGCCCGGTGACAAGCTGGTGGCGGACGCCAACACCGGCTGGCTGATGCACGAAGCGGCGCGGGTGGTCCGCGGCGTCGCCGACGTCGACGTCTACATCGAACAACCGTGCCTGAGCTATGAAGAGTGCCTGTCGATTCGGCGCCGCACCGACCACCCCTTTGTGTTGGATGAGACCATCGACGGCCTGGAGCCGCTCTTGCGCGCCCACGCCGAAGGGGCCATGGACGTGGTCAACCTCAAGATCAGCAAGCTCGGTGGGCTCACCAAAGCCCGGCAGGCCCGCGACCTGTGTGTTTCGCTGGGAATCGCCATGACCATCGAGGACAGTTGGGGTGGCGACATCACCACCGCAGCGATCGCGCACTTGGCACACAGCACACCACCCGAATTGCTCTTTACCGCCACCGACTTCAACAGCTACGTCACCGTCAGCACCGCCGAGGGAGCACCGCAGCGTAAAAACGGCCGCATGGCCGCCTCGAACGAGCCCGGACTAGGCATCACGCCGCGCTGGAGGGTTTTGGGCGAGCCGGTTCTCGAAATCATCTAAGGCGTTTTCCGAGAGCGTTCGAAGGCCAATCCGTCACATTACCGTGCTATGTCGCCGGAGAGACGAAGCTCCGAGGAATTATTGAGCAAACTTATACATTATCTCTCGGAGGCAATCTATGTCGAACGCTCCCAACCACAACGGCACCATCGGCGTCTTCTACGAACACCCGGAGTGGTTCGAACCGATGTTTGCAGAATTCGAACGGCGCGGCGTACAGTACGATCGCCTGCTTGCCGACCGTCACAGCTTCGATCCGGCTGAGCGCCAAAACCCCTACCGGCTCGTGCTCAACCGCATGAGCCCCTCGGCCTTCACCAGAGGAAAGGCCCACGCCATCCCCTATACCCTGCAGTACCTCGCCTACCTGAAAGCGATCGGCACCAACGTGATCGGCGGCTACGACGCCTACGTCTACGAATTCTCCAAGGCCCGGCAGCTCGAGCTGCTGGCCCGGCTCGGCCTACCCCACCCTAGAGCGCGGGTGATCAACCACACGTCGCAAGCCTCCCGGGCAGCCGAAGGCTTGACCTTCCCGGTGGTGATCAAGCCCAACATCGGTGGCAGCGGCGCGGGCATCCAAAAGTTCGACACCCCGGCCGAGCTGAAGGCCGCGGCGCTCACCGGGAAGTTCGAGCTGGGCCTCGACCACACCGCCCTGGTGCAGGAGTACCTGCCGCCGCGTGAGGCCAGCATCGTGCGGGTCGAGGTGCTCGGCGGCGAGATCCTCTATGCCATCAAGTTGCTGCTCGAGTCCCCCACCAGCTTCAACCTCTGCCCGGCGGACTACTGCAGGCCGGGACAGGGGGGGCTCGCGGACGGCGTCTCGGGTCGCGGCGTGCCCGTCGAAGGCTACACGCCTCCCTCTGAAGTGGCCGAAGCGGTCAAACGCATCACCGAAGCGGCCCATATCGACGTCGGCGGGGTGGAGTACCTGGTGAACGACCGGGACGGCCAGATCTACTTCTACGACATCAACGCCCTCTCGAACTTCGTGGCCGACGCCCCCAACGTGGTGGGCTTCGACCCCTTCCCGAAGCTGGTGGACTTCGTGCTGGCGCGGGCGGGCCTGGCGGGTAACGGCGCCTAGACACCCCCTTGCTTAACGCTCGTGCCAATCACCATCTGAGAGTCTTGGTCAGTCCTCGCTCACGGTCGAAGGGCGGAGGGTGTTTCGCGCCCAGTAGCTCTTGATGACCTCGATCAGTTCGCTGGTATCGACGTTGCTGTGATTGTCGGGGTCGGGACCGTGAAGGAAATCAAAATCATCGACCTCTTCATTAAACATAGGCCAGCTGGGGTTGAAAACCCAAAAGGCGTGATTCATACCGCGGATCTCAAGAACATCCATCTGGTCATGCATGAATTCGGCAGCCCCTGGCTGCCAGCGCATGGGGCCGAACTCGTTCGCTGTTAGAGGCACACCATATTCTTCCTGAAAGGCGTCGACGTTAGCGAGGATGTCTTCTAACGCCTCGCGGTCAAAGGGGTCAGGTATACCGTCGTAGTCGAGATCCAACTCACCGGGATAGCTGATCTCAAGGGGGAGGAATTGGTGGGTATAATCAAACGGCTCGTACTGGTGGATGGTGTAGACCGTGCGGGAGTCACCGGTGGGTTGCAAGTAAGGTAGCCACTCCACTCCGCTGTAACCCGACGATCCGATGAGGATGGGGGTGTCTGGATCTACTTCGCGAATAGAGGTGCTGATTCTCGGGTGAAGCTGATTCCAGTCGTAAAGGGTTCCGGCCTGTTCGGGGAAGAACTCATCTGGGTCGTAGGTGCCAAAGAACACCTCCTCGGCGTTAGGCTCGACCATCAGGTCGTAGCCAACCACGATGTCGTTTTTACGGTACCGCTGCGCGGTGTAGCGCCACATCGCGACCCAAGCGTCCTGTGCTTCCTGCTCGAGCCACACCCGGTCGTTGAGCAAGTCTGGGTCTTCGACGTCTTCACTATAGAAGGTGAAGTCGCTGCGGCCCGGTCCGGTGCGGAAGGCAATTACAGCGAACATGTCGGCTTGGGCAATCATCGCGAGTAGCTTGTCGAGGTGGTCCTGAACGGCTTCATCGAGTTGGTAAGGTGGTTTTTCGGTATAGAGTCCCGCGGTAGAGATATTGACGTAGTTGGCTCCCAAGTCCGCCAGGCGGTTGAAGTCCTCTTGGGTATAGGGCGGGCCGACCCGGCTCGATCCCAGAAACTCATCTCCATCGATCTCGACACCGTTGATTTCGAACACCACCAACCGCTGCCAGATATTCGCTCCCCGCAAGTGGGGACCGTCCACCCACAAAGCAAATTTGTCGTACTCCTGGCTAAATTCATCGGAGTTAGACTGGGAAGAAGCTGGGGTACAACCGAAAGCTAGGAGTATCAGGACCACGATGGACCAAAGCCGAGGCCTTGTAGCTGAGTATCTCATAAAGGTATCCCTTCGAAACAGCCTCCCGGTCACCTTCGGGCGAGTCAGCTTGGCAAACCGGTAAGGTCCGGTAACCCGTGGATTAAAGCAGGTATCATCTGGTCATAGACAAAGTCAGTGGGTGAAAAACTGTCCTGTAGCCCGTTATCTTGGATGATACCTGCTTAACATGATTTTGGCAACCGCGTATTATAAACGTATTTCGGTGGTCTTGGCAAAAGCCAAGACCACCCGAGTGTAGGCCAGAAAAGCCCACAGCTTCGGCTTAAGAGCTAAGGGCAAGAAGCGTCAGTTCGCCAACATCGCCACCTCCTGTCCGGCCGTCAAAATCGTGATGCTGACCGCTTCCGAGGATGAAGACGACCTGCTGGCGGCCTTCAAAGCCGGGGCGCGGGGGTATGTGGTCAAAGGCGTAGCGGCAGGCGAGTTGGTCCGCGTCGTTCGCAACGTAGCCTATGGCGACGTATACGTCCCCCCTTCGCTGGCGGCTGGGATGCTGGTCGAACTCACCCAAGGCGGCCCACCCGACCCACTCGACGAGCTATCGGAACGTGAACGTCAGGTGCTCGAGCTGGTCGGGAAGGGTCTCCGAAACCGGGAGATCGGCGAGCAGCTGACACTGACCGAGAAGACCGTCAAGCACTACATCTCCAACATCTTGCAGAAGCCTCAGATCCGCACGCGGGTAGAGGCTGCTCTGATGGCCGCAAAGGGCACGAGGCGGGGTCGAGACTAGAACGATTCCAGCCAACGACTTTCCAGCTTGCGCTCTTTATGGCAACTGTCTCGTTACATGATTTTCGCAGTGCAGCCGTGACAGAAGGACTCACGGATTGTAATAGACGCGCTCCATCACCGCCCAGGTGGTCTCTCCCGCCAAGGGAACCTGCATGGGGTCGCATAAAGACAGCCACTCCCGGTTGCGGGGTTCAGTGGCCAGCGCCGCCATATCCGCTTCATAGTCTGTGCCGGTGTATTCGTAATAGGCGAACTCGTAGTAACGGCCGTCGTCGAGCTTGTGCAAGAAGATGGAAAAGTTGTGGATGTGGTACTTCGCGAGGAGGTCGCGGACTCCGGGGTGATCATCGGCGTGGAGCGCCTTATAGGTCTCAATCTTCTCCTCCCGGATCCCGATGACCATCCCCACTCGCTTGATGGGCTGTTTCAACTCTGCGGCCACGCTTTTACTCCTTTGCAAGTCCATAGAACCGCGCACAGTTGCCCCCTAGAATCCGCTCTTGTTCATCTGTGGAGAGGGCCGCTACGTAGTCGATGACCACCCGCATCACCGGGACATACTCGCCGGCCAAGGTGCAGACCGGCCAATCGGAGCCGATCATCACCCGGTCAGTACCGAAGGCGTCTAGCACGACGTCGAGATAGGGCTGGATCTGTTCCGGCGTCCAGCGCTGCCAGTCACACTCGGTGACCATGCCGGAGAGTTTGCAATAGACGTTGGGCCTTTGGGCTAGAGCCCGGATATCGGCCTCCCAGGGGGTCATCACGCCCTCTCTGATCACGGGTTTGGCGATGTGATCGACCACGAAGGGCTGCTCGGGAAAGCGGTCGACCAGGCGGGTGGCCGGCTCAATGTGAGGCGGTTTGAGCAAGAGGTCGTAGGTCAGACCAAAGCGTGAGAGCAGTGAGATGGCGCGAACGTGAGCCTCAGAGAGGGCATACTCGACGTCCGGCATCTCGTGGATGAGCTCCCGTACCCCCTTTAGTTTCGGATGTTCGCTGTAGCGCTCCAGCTGCTCCTCGAGCGCATCAGAAGCGAACTCCACCCAACCGACCACCCCCAAGATGAAGTCGAAGCGCTCGGCCAGCTCCAAGAGCCAGGCGGTCTCTTTTGTCATCTGCCGGGCCTGCACCGCCACGGTAGCGTCCAGGCCAGCCTTCTCCAACAGGGGTTTAAGGTCTTCGGGGAGAAGGTCCCTTCGGAGAACATCCATCTCCTCCGTCATCCAGATGTAGTCGGTAGGATTGTATTTCCAAAAATGCTGGTGCGCATCGATCCGCAACGTCATCGTCACCCCTTTCTATAAAAAGCCAGATCACCCGCGCGCCGAATACCTCCACTGCCGGTTCATGACAGGTTCCAAAATGCGCTGCACCTGCGCCACCAACACCGGGTCGTAGGGTTCTTGGGCCCAGGCCAGATTGCGCCGAACCGACTCGGGGCTGGCGGAGCTGAACATGGTCGTGGGGACATCCGGGTGCTGGCTCGAGAATTGGAGCGCCAAACGGGGCAGAGGAACTCCTTGCTCGGCGCAAAACGCCGCGGCCTGTTTGAAAATGGCGCGTTCCGCCTCTGAGGCCGGGTGCCAAGCCGGAGGCTCGCGGCCCGTTAGCAAGCCGCTTCCAAACGGTGAGGCGTTGATCACCCCGATATCCCGCCTGGCGGCGAGCGGCAACAGTTCCCACAGGCGGATGTCACACAAGGTGTAGTGGTTGTGGATCAGCACGACGTCTACATCCGCTTCTGTAAGCACCCGCTTCCACAAGTCCATGGCATAGATCCCCGCGCCGACCGCGCCGACGCGCCCTTCGGCCCTCAACTCCTCTAGCGCCTGGAACCCTTCACCCAGGGCCGCGTCGGCGTGTACTTGCCCCTGGTAGTCGAAGTCGTGCAGGTGGACGATATCGAGATGATCGACCCCCAGCCGCTGCATGCTCTCGGTCAGCGATCGGCGGATCCGCTCTCGCGAATAGTCGAACTCGTCGCGACCGTAGTTGTCGGGATCGGTATACTTACCGACTTTGGTGGAGAGGAAATAGCGCTCTCTGGGAATCCCCTCGAGCGCCTTGCCGAGAACGGTCTCAGCTCGGGTGCCGCCGTACGCCGGTGCCACATCGATGTAGTTGATGCCGAAATCAAGCGCGGTGTGCACCGCCTCGATGGCCGCCACCTCGTCGACCTCGCGAAACACACCCCCCAAGGAAGAGGCTCCAAAACTCAAGCTTGAGACCTGTAACTCCGTCTTGCCCAACCGCCTGTAATCCAAGGTCGCTATCCCCTTTCACGTCACCTTAAGGCTATCGTGCAACCAACCGCTCGAGCATCCAACTACCACTAACGTTTCGACTCCAACGCTATTGACTCGCTTCTAACTTCCACGTATTCTTACATTGTTCAAAGTAGTTAGGTGGGTTGTCGCTAGCAAACACCCATTGGCCGTCATCCAAGCCCGCATCACGCTCGAGACGAACGTCTTAGACGAAATAAAGGCAACGGTTCGGACTCCCTCCCGCACGCACGATGTATTCGCATCGACTCTGAAAGGCAGACGGTACTGACTTCACCCCCCGAGGCAATGATAAGAAAGCCGCTCGCGAATACTCGCGGAATTCAGCAAGGCAAAGGAGGAGGTAACATGAGTAGTAAGAAAGTTCTAGTAGGCATGATCCTCGGTTTACTCCTGGTGTTCGGTGCCTGGGCAGTAGCCCAAGAGCCGAAGACCGGCGGTACCTTGAACGTCGGGCTTCACATCCCGTTCCCCACCCTCGACTGGCAGTCCACGGTCGGCCACCCGCTGCCGCACGGTATGGTCCACGTTCAAGAGGGACTGTTCGCCTTCAGCAAGAACTTCGATGCAGTGCCGGAGCTCGCCGAATCCTTCGAAGTCAACGAAGATGGCACGGTGTGGACCTTCAAGCTGCGTGAAGGGGTGCTCTTCCACAACGGCGACGAATTGAAAGCCGAAGACGTCGTCGCCTCGCTGGAACGGTGGGCCAGGATCGGACCGAAAGGGGCCGCTCTCAAGGACCTCGACCGCTTCGAGATCGTCGACGATTACACCCTCGAGATGCACTTCAACGTGACCGTCGGCCGTTTCCTCCTGCTCGCGCTCGGTTCCGATGAGAACAAAGCCGTCATCATGCCCAAGGAGGTCGCCGAGGCATCACCGGACGCCGGCGTCTTGAGCGAGGTTGTCGGCACGGGCCCGTACGAGTTCGTGGAGCACCGCGAGGATCAGTTCTTGAGGCTCAAGCGCTTCGAGGACTACGTGTCACGGGACGATGCCCCCAACTACCAAGGTGGCGGCAAAACCGCCTACCTGGACGAGATCATCTTCTGGATCGTGCCGGAACAGTCGACCCGGGTGGCAGGGCTCGAGTCGGGAGAGTATGACGTCATCACCGAGGTCCCCGACTCAGACTTCCGCCGGCTTCAGGATGCAGCCGGCTTGGACCCGGTCAAGAACGGCCCGGGCCTGCTCCTCTACATGATGTTCAACCATCAAGAGGGCATTACCAGCGACATCAATATCCGCAAGGCCATCCAGGCAGCGATCGATACCGATGAGATCTCAGCTGCCGCTGTTTCCGATCCCGAGTTCACGGTCAGCAACCCGAGCTTCTTCCCACCCGAAAGCGTCTACAACACCGACGTGCGCTCAGAGCTCTACAACCAGGGCGATCCCGAGAAGGCCAAAGAGTACCTTGCAGCGGCCGGCTACGACGGTGAAGAGATCAGCATCCAGGTCATCGCCACCAACCCGATCCAGAACCGGCTTGGGGTCGCCATCGTCGATCAGATGCAAGAAGCGGGAATGAACGCGGTCATCAACAGCTACGACCTCGCCACCTGGGTGGCGAAGCGCCGCGATCCCACCGCACTCAATATCTATACCTCCGGAGGCTACTGGATCGACCCGTCGCTGTGGCACGCGGAGTTCAACGGCCGCTTCCCCTCACCCGAAGTGGGCTTTTACAGCGATGAGACCGAAGAAGTGTTTACCAAGCTGGCCGAGGAGAGCGAGTTCGAGAAGCGCTTCGTCCTGGGACAAGAACTGCAGCAGCAGTTCTACGACCAGGTCGCCACCATCAACCTCGGCTACATCTACCGTCTCGTCGCCAATCAAGACTACGTCGTCGACCCCGAGGGCAACCTGGCGCTCGGCAACCTGACGCTCCACAACGTGTGGCTCGACAAGTAACCGAGCCGCTCTGAATGACCTTTCGTACGCAAGGGCACCCATCTACGTGGGTGCCCTTTCCCCTTACCCTTTCAGTTCGACCAACGCTCACTTTAGGGGATAGACATGTGGGCCTACATCCTTAGGCGGATCCTCGCCTTTATACCGACGGTGTTCATCGCCGTCACCCTCATCTTCATCTTCACCCGGCTGGTACCCGGCAACCCCGTGTGGGCGCTCCTAGGCCACCAAGCCGTGGATGTCGACCGGATCGATGAGGTCACGCGGGAACTGGGGTTGGACCGGCCCGTGCTGGTTCAGTACGTCCAGTGGCTGCCCAAAGCCCTTACCGGCGACTTCGGCTCTTCGATCTTCTACAACCGCCCGGTGGTACAGGTAATCATCGACCGCTTCCCCGTCACCTTGGGGCTGGCAGGCCTGGCGATGCTCGTCACCCTGGCGATCGGCCTCCCCTTGGGAGTCTTGGCCGCCGTACGCCAAAACTCCATCTTCGACAACTTCAGCATGATTTTCGCGACCCTCGGGGTGTCGTTGCCCTCCTTTTGGCTCGGCTTTCTGTTGATCATCCTGTTTTCAGTCACGCTCCACTGGTTCCCTTCCTCGGGTTACCGCGACCTCTCATTCGGCTTCTCGGCCTGGTTCAGTCGCATGATCTTGCCCGTCCTGGCGCTGAGCGCCGCCCAGATCGCGCTCCTGGTCAGAATGACCCGCTCAAGCATGCTCGAGGTGTTGGGTCAGGCCTATATCGTCACTGCACAGGCCAAAGGGCTCAAGAACCGCAAGGTCATCTACAAACACGCGCTGCGAAACGCCTTCGTTTCGATTATCACTATTATCGGGTTGATCTTTGCGCTCAGCCTCGGCGGCTCGGTCATCATCGAAAACGTCTTCGCCATCCCCGGCCTGGGGCAACTCATCACCACCGCCGCCATCCGCCGCGATTACCCCATCATCGAGGGCACCATGGTCTATCTCACCGTCATTTCACTGGTGATCAACCTACTGGTAGATATCTCCTACACCATCATCAACCCCCGTCTGGGGTACGACTAGGCCGACACCGATGACACAAACGACGCAAAGCCTCCAACGAAACAGCATCTTCTCATGGCTACGGCGTGTATTTCGCAACCGCCTGTTCACCATCGGCACGCTCATCTTCGTGCCGATCTGCCTGGTCTCCATCGGCGCCCCCTACCTGACACCCTACGATCCACTCGCCATCGACACGCCGAGCAAACTGCAGCCGGCGAGTTGGCAGCACCCCTTCGGAACCGACGAGTTCG
>CP070651.1:1561518-1730678 GCA_020354625.1 Trueperaceae bacterium | reverse complement strand
GATCGGCCCTTGAACTAGTGGCTGTATTTTCGCAGCAATTTGCCCCCTCCAAGAAGAAGCCCCGCAGCTTGCGGGGTTCTTTTTTGCGTCCCTGACGCTATTATTTTGGTAGCGATGGGCGGGATTGAACCGCCGACCTCACGATTATGAGTCGTGCGCTCTAACCAGCTGAGCTACATCGCCGCGTTAGCGATTCTGGGTTCTTGCACATTTGGCAACACACCGAATACCCCAGATCACGACAAGGGAGTATACCCCAACAAAAATACCCAGTACAAGCGCAAACAGGGCCGCAACCGACCAAACTTCGTGCAAAGCGAAAGACTCGCAGAGATCCCGCCTAGACGTACGAACAAGGTTCGGAAAACCGCCAACACGCTGCCGAGCCTCAGCGTTACCTTTTCGTGCTCCGATGAATCAAGGAAGACAGGAGTTCAACCAGCGCCGTATTCACTCTGAGCACGCTGCCAGATCAGCTCTTCTACCCGATCGATCAAAGCCTTGCGGTCGATATCAGCGAGATCTTGATCGTTGCGAATCTCAGTAAGCAAGTCGGTCAGGTCACGTAGATCCCAGCTTTGAACGCGGGGAATAAGGTAAGAGTACTCTTGGTAGCTCGCCATACTACCTCCGAGGAGGAAAGCTCCAGGGCCGATCCCTGATGTTCCATAATGGGCAGAACGCACTTTAGACCAGTTCCGGTTCAGTGCTTCACTGCCTTCCTCAAACACAGTGTAGGAAAAACGACCAATTTGTAGGAGGGGCAAAAGTCCCCTCTCGTCAATAACGACGTCTCCAGATCGATTTTCAAAGCCGTACGCTGTCGACGAACGGGGCCAGAAGACCAGGGGGTTCTCGAGTTTGCCGACATGAGGTACCACACAAACCTCGGGCCACAGTACGCGGTAGTCACGCGGCAAGAATGTCTCCCCTATCTTCATCCTCGCTCCCATAAAACCCCGACATCACATGTGGTGCCGATGACGCGCCTCAAGACACCCATCCGGCGGACTACATCTGTGAGCTACTCAGCCGTCACCTCTCAAGGTCGAGCAGAGATAGCCATCGTTGAAAGCCAGATCTTCATGGGAAGTGTGATCTTTGACGTCCAGAACTCGAACTCTGGTGCTATATTGCAACCTATGTTGGAGCCGTCTTTAGACCTGTACGGGGAAACATTTACCAAGGTCGATGCCTTATTGAACGACCTGCTGACCAAGAGCCACGCCCGCTACACGATCATCATCGATCTCAAAGGATTCGTGCTGATGCACAGCCGGGCTCTCTGGGCTCCCAAACCCCCCTCCCTCGACTCACTCGCCACCCTCATCGCCTCCAACTACTCAGCCAACACGGCCATAGCCAAACTATTTGGAGAGCCGGGCTTCAAGGAGATGGTACAGCAGGGCAACGAAGTCGGAACGTATGTCGAAGAGATCGGCGAAAAAGCGCTTCTCGTGACCGTATTCGATTCATCAGCCGCCTTGGGGCGCGTAAAGCTCTTTACCAGAAAAGCCGTAGACCACATCAAACAGGTCTTGAGCGAATCGACCGACGAAGTACCACAAGTCGAGTTCGACCAGAATTGGAGCGATTCGACCGAGGCCTTGCTCGACGGACTTTTTGGGTCGGGTGAGTAATGAGCACAATCAACTTCTCCGCTAAAGAGATCAATTTTAAAATCGTCTATTACGGACCTGGGCTTTCTGGGAAAACCACCAACTTAAAGAGAATCTATGATCAGGTGCCAGGTGAATCCAAGGGGGAGATGGTCAGCCTCGCGACCGAGGACGAGCGTACGCTCTTTTTCGACTTCCTCCCACTCGACCTCGGAAAGGTCAACGGTTTCAAGACGCGCTTCCATCTCTACACAGTGCCCGGGCAGGTCTTTTACAATTCGAGCCGCAAGTTGATTCTCCGAGGGGTCGATGGCATCGTCTTCGTTGCCGATTCCGCCCCCAATCGCCTGCGGGCCAATGCCGAGTCGCTGCGCAACTTGCGCGACAACCTGACCGAGTACAACTTGAAGTTGAGTGAGATCCCTTACGTAATCCAGCTCAATAAACGAGATCTACCCGACGCCTTGCCGGTGCCGATGATCAAACAGGTACTCGACCCCAAGAACTCGGTCGAGATGTTCGAGGCGGTCGCCTCGGAGTTCAAGGGTGTCTTCGAACCCCTGCGCGCCGTATCCAAGCTCGTGCTCGAGCGCGTCCAACAACGGGCCTAGAACAGCCTCGGCCCACAGGTACGCGCTGCGGGAGAAGAGAATCAAAGTCCTGACGGCGTAAAATCCCGAGTCCCCTCGCAATTGCGAGGGGACTCGATTCAATGGACTAACCCACCATCAACCTAACGGTCATAAGGGCATTCCTTATAGGCCCGTCACTATGTTAGAGTCGGGTCGAATGCAACGTACCGCTCTTTACCAGCAACACCTCGATCTTGGGGCGCGCATGATGGAGTTCTCGGGTTGGGAAATGCCGCTCCAATACCCAACCGGAATCAATCAAGAGCACGTGGCCGTGCGAACAGACGTGGGCATCTTCGATGTGAGCCACATGGGAGAGCTGCGCATCCTCGGGCCGGACGCGACGCGTTTCTTGCAGTTTGCGACGCTCAACGACCCAGCGAAGTTACGGCTGGGACGTGCACAGTACAGCATGATCCCGAACGGTTCGGGCGGACTCGTCGACGACATCTACCTCTATCGTGAAGAAGACGATGCCTACTTGATGGTGTGCAATGCCGGCAATACGGCGACAGTCAGCGAGCACCTCAAAACCTTGATCGGTTCCTTCGATTGCCATCTGGTCGATGAGACGTCGACCTGGTCTCTCCTCGCTCTTCAGGGACCGGGGAGTGCCCTGCTGCTCGGCCGGCACGTGGGTGCTGAGCTCACCACGTTACGAAAAAACCGGAGCACAGCGACGGAAATCTCCGGATGCCCCGTAAAACTGACACGCACGGGTTACACCGGAGAGGACGGCTTTGAAATCTTTTGCCACCCCACGGATGCAGGCTATGTTTGGGATATCCTCGTCGGTGCCGGTGCGACCCCTTGCGGCTTGGGGGCCAGAGACACCCTCCGCTTGGAGGCTGGTTTCGCGCTGTTCGGCAAGGAGCTTACCGCCACCACCAATCCGCTCTGTACCCCCTATCGCTGGGTCGTCAAAGACAAACCGTTCTATGGGCGCGAAGCGATGTGGGGAAGGCCTTGCTCTCACCAGCTTATCGGGTTGAAGCTGGCACAGCGTGGCATCGCCCGACAAGGGTACAGAGTTTTCAGTGGGCAGAAGGTTGTCGGGGAAGTAACCTCAGGCACAATCTCACCGTTAACCCGGGAGAGTATCGCCTTGGGGTGGCTTCTCACGGAACTCGCGATCGAGGGAACCGCGCTTGCGATCGAAATTCGTGGGCTCAAGGTACCGGCAACTGTCACCCCGCCCCCGTTTTTCAAACAGTAGTTCGACTATGCTGGGTACGCTCGAAAGAGGGAGTGAGCTATGGAGACACCGAACCACCTCAAGTATACGAATACCCACGAATGGGCACAGGCCACAGATGCCGATATCGTCACCATCGGTATTACCGATTATGCCCAAGATCAGCTCGGCGACGTAGTCTTCGTGGAACTACCAGAAGTCGGCGATCCGGTATCGGCCGGCGATCCGGTCGCCGTGGTGGAATCGGTCAAGACAGCGTCCGACATCTACACGCCCGTGAGTGGCGAGATCACTGCGGTGAATGATGGACTCATCGACACACCGGAGCAGATCAACGAATCCCCCTACCGAGACGGCTGGATCTTCAAGGTGCGGCTTTCGACGCCAGCGGAACTGACCGACCTTCTCGACGCTGATGGGTATCTCGCTGTGGTTCAAGAGGAGGACGCTTGAACTACCTCCCCCATACTCCCGAAGATATTCTACAAGCCTTACAGGCGATCGGAGTATCCTCACCAGAGGATCTTTTCGACACCGTACCCTCAGTGCTTCGCGACCACAGTTTCGACCTGCCGGAAGGGATGGACGAGACAAGCCTTCTTGGGCACCTCGAGGAGCTAGCCGCCAAGAACAAGTCCGGCGGCCCAAACTTCCTGGGGGGCGGTGTTAGGCGTCATTTTATCCCTTCTGTGACGCCACATCTAGCTTTTCAGAGCGAGTTTGTTACGTCCTATACCCCCTATCAGCCCGAGGTCAGCCAAGGGATCCTGCAGGCGACCTTCGAGTTCCAGACGATGATGTCGGAACTTACGGGTCTCCCCATCTCGAACGCGAGCATGTACGATGGCGCCACCGCCGTGGCGGAAGCGGCGCTACTTGCGCTTAGGCATACCCGCCGAAGCAACGTCATCGTCAGCGAGGGAGTGCACCCGGAAGCCAGAGAGGTTTTGCGCACGTACGTGCAGCCTCTCGGAGCAACGATACGCACGCTGAAGTTGGCAGAACTCACGACGCCAACACCTGTTGTCGACGACTCCGTCGCGTGTGTGATTGCCCAACACCCGAACTTCCTCGGATATCTAGAAGCTATGCCCGAACTTTGCAGCGAAGCACACGCCGCGGGAGCACTTTTTATCGCAGTGGTCGATCCACTCTCGTTGGCGCTCCTCAAAACGCCAGGTTCGTATGGCGCTGATATCGCCGTTGGTGACGGCCAAGTGCTCGGAAACCCACCCAATCTCGGAGGTCCGAGCTTCGGCTTCATGGTAGTCGACACGCCGCTCTTACGCCAATTACCAGGGCGCCTTGTGGGTCAGACGACCGATGTAGAAGGGCAGCGGGCTTTCGTCCTGACGCTCCAAGCGCGTGAGCAGCACATTCGGCGCAGCAAAGCGAAGTCGAACATCTGTTCGAATCACCAACTGGCAGCCCTCATGGCCACCGTGAATATGGCCGCATTAGGCCCTATCGGGCTAACCGATTTGGCCAGCGGGAGCGTCCGAAACGCTCATAAACTAGCTGAGGCCTTGGCAGATACCGGCATCGATGTTCTATCAGGACGACCGTTCTTCAACGAGTTTGTCGTGAAGACTTCGGGTACGGCGGGCGAGTTCAGAAAAGCGATGCTTCGACACGGGATTCAGGCGGGAGTGCCGGTTCCCGAATCCTACGGGCTCGGAAACGCGGTGACCCTCACCGCCACAGAACTCACGACCGCCGCTGACATCGAAGCGCTCGTCGACGCCGTAAAGGAACTCGAGGTGGAACGTGATTAAAGATCCGGAGTCGCTCGCGGCCGCCAAAACATTCCCTTTGATTTTCGACCGCTCGCGTCCCGGTCGCCGTGCCGCGTATCCCCCTCGAACGGAAGGCGAGGATCTAGCGGAACTCCTCGGCGAGAGTCAGCTGAGGGAGGCCCCTCCCCGCCTGCCGGAAGTATCGGAGCTCGATCTGGTCCGGCACTTCACGCAGCTGGCGCACCGGCAGTTCAGCATCGACGGAAACTTCTACCCCTTGGGCAGCTGCACCATGAAGTACAATCCCAAGATCAACGAGGAAGCGGCCAAGCTGTTTCAAGACCTGCATCCCTATCAGGATCCGAGTGCGATCCAGGGGGCGCTCGAGCTCCTTTATAACCTGCAGGAGTACCTTAAAGAACTCACGGGCACCGATGCGGTGAGCCTTCAACCCGCTGCCGGCGCTCATGGTGAACTAGCTGGGATCTTGATGATCCGCGCGTATCACGAGGCGAACGGCGAGGCTGAGCAGCGCCGGGTGGTGATCGTCCCAGACAGCGCCCACGGCACCAACCCTGCCACCGCCACCATGGTCGGCTACAGCGTTGTGGAGGTCCCGACCGGCCCGGATGGCGAAGTCGACTTGGAGGCGTTCGAGAGCGCATTGGGTCCTGAAGTGGCCGCTGTCATGCTCACCAATCCCAACACTCTGGGTCTCTTCGAAACAAACATCCTCGAGATCAGCCGGCTGGCGCACAACGTGGGGGCCCAGCTCTACTACGATGGCGCCAATCTCAATGCGATCGTGGGACGTGCAAGACCGGGAGACATGGGCTTCGACGTGGTGCATCTGAACCTCCACAAGACCTTCACCACTCCTCACGGTGGCGGCGGACCCGGCACAGGACCGGTCGGCGTAAGAGCCCACTTGAAACCGTTCCTCCCCACACCCCTCATCGTCAAAGAGGACCATGGGTACCGATTCGATGACGACCTGCCCAACTCCATCGGCCGCTTGCGTAGCTTCTATGGTAATTTCGGCAACTTGGTAAGAGCCTACACGTATATCCGGGCCCTCGGAAAAGAGGGGCTACGGCAGGTCGCCACCATGGCGGTGCTGAACGCCAACTATCTCAGGGTTCGCATGTCCGAGGTCGGGTTCAAAACCGCCTTCGACCGACACTGTATGCACGAGTTCGTGGCCCAACCACCAGCCGGACTCAAAACCCTAGACCTCGCCAAGGCGCTGCTCGACTACGGAGTACACCCCATGACGGTCTACTTCCCACTGGTCGTTAAAGAAGCGATGATGGTCGAGCCGACCGAAACGGAGTCGCTCGAGACGCTCGACCGCTACGCAGAAATCCTCGCCGAAGTGCTCGAGCACGCCCGAAACGATCCTGAGCTATTGCGAGAAGCACCCACCAGCACACCGGTGAGACGGCTCGACGAGGTCACAGCGGCTCGGAAGCCTGTGTTACGACACTCCTTTGTCAGCCCCAGATAACGATGTCGTCATACGTCCCTGCTTCACCAAACCACCGCTAGCTCGAACTTCCTCAACCCCAAGCCAAAAAGAAATAGCGCCCCTCGGGGCGCATCATGTTGCAGCCAAAAGCGTGAATCACGAACCGCAGCCGACCGAACCCTCTCCATCAGGAGCCTGCCTGCCATCGGTTCGGAAGCTGTGACCACAGCCGCATGAGCTGGTCGCGTTGGGGTTGTTGACGCTGAAGCCTCCACCCATCATGTTCTCGATGTAGTCGATCTCGGCCCCTTGCAGGAGCGGCCAACTCCTCGGATCGACGACCAGCTTGACGCCACGGTCTACGAATTCGAGGTCCCCATCGATGGTGCGCTCATCGATCGCCATGCCGTAACTGTAGCCGCTGCACCCACCCGATTTGACGAACACGCGAATCGCGGCATGCTCTTTCCCGTTGGACTTCAGGAGCGCGCTGGCCTTAACGGCCGCCGCATCGGTAACGGTGAGTTGGTCTTTTTGAACTACTACGCTGTCCATAGCTTGCACCCTCCGAGCCTCGTGGCTAAAGGCTATCTACTCCTATTTTATAGCATAGCGTCCCCTCCGTGTTTGTGAGCTGGCCGGCGACTACTACGCTGGGCTTGGCAACTTCCACAATTGCTGGTATACTCCTTTTTTGCGCTTGGGCGTATAGCTCAGTTGGTAGAGCGGCGGTCTCCAAAACCGTAGGTCGAGGGTTCAAGTCCTTCTGCGCCCGCCAAAAAACAGCAAGCCATTCGGTAGACTGGAGGATCGTGCAAGACGCTTGTGCAACCGCAGCTCTACCGTGACGAGAGGCGTAGAGCCTTCAAGGGTTCCAGGCACGGGTGTACAGGTAGTTGCTCCTCAAGACCGAGGCGTGCACGCTCGAGCGCGCTCTCTCTTTCGATGCGCTTGAGAGCGCTACAGATGCCGTTGCAAAGCGACTGATCGGGCTCGTGTAGGAGCTCCTCGGCATTGAGAGCCTCGATACACTGGGGATCTTCCATGCACCGGTAGGGGCAGAAGTCGCCGGTGGTGGCGCTGGTGATGAGACTCCGGTGACGAACCACGAACCACATGCCCCCAAAGAGCAAAACGATCGAGAGCACCAAAAGGGTCGTCCGAAGCAGGTACACGGTCAACAGTCCCAGGTTCAGGCTAAGGCATGGCAATGGACTCTGTTGGGGAATACTCAATAGGCTAATGGTGCGCGATGGGTCATGCGGAGGTCTGACAGCGCACGACGGGTTCACAAACAGACACTTGTGGGAATCGGTTCCACCTCCTGTTCGACCTTCGATAGGATCGATACCAACCACCTGGGGACAGGGCTCTCTGCACGCCGCGATGTCGGGGGAGTTTCCGTGGTTCGCGCGCTGCGGTGACTCCTCAATCTTGAGAAAGTCAGGTTACATTCGAATCGACGGCTATCGGTCATAGTTGCAGGATGCTAGTGGCACCACGTGTGATCGTGGAGGCGCGTGCGACGACGGGGCCGTAGGCGACGCCGAGGAGGGGAATGGCTCTCACGCAGCGGGACAAAATTTACACCTTGATCGGGATTCTCATGGCCCTCTTTCTCGGGGCTTTGGACCAGACGATCGTATCGACTGCGCTCCCCAAGATCGTCGAGGATCTCAAGGGGCTCGACCGCTTCGCCTGGGTAGCGACCTCGTATCTGCTCGCTTCAACGGTCCTGGTACCCGTCTACGGGAAATTGGCGGACATGTATTCACGCAAATCGATCGAACTCTGGGCCGTGAGCCTGTTCTTGGCTGGGTCGTTCCTGTGTGGCATCGCCGGCGAGTTTGGTCATCTGCCACTTCTCGGGGACGGCATGAACCAACTGATTGTGTTTCGCGCCCTCCAAGGTATCGGGGGAGCAGGCCTTTTCTCGCTCGCATTCATCATCATCGCAGACCTCTACCCGCCGAACGTTCGAGGCCGCTACCAGGGCCTGGTCGGGGCGACGTTCGGCTTGGCAAGTGTGCTCGGGCCGTGGATCGGCGGCCTCCTTACCGACTATGGCAGTGGCATTGTTCCGGGCGTCGAGGGGTGGCGCTGGGTCTTTTACGTAAATGTGCCATTTGGTGCGGTTGCCATATGGTTTATCGTTACCAGGATGCCGCAGCTCAGGCCCGACGATAAACGTCTGCCCTTAGATCTACTCTCGGCGAGTTTGCTCATTCTGGGCTTGGTGCCGCTCATCTTGGCGCTCCAACTCGACAAGACGCTCTACCCCTGGGCGAGCAACGTGACGCTTGCGCTTTTCACTGCGGCGCTCATCTTCATACTTCTCTTTGTGACGCGTTCTCTGCGCTCGTTCAATCCCATTTTAGACCTCTCCCTCTTCCGAAACGCGGTGTTTAGTATCGCCAACGCCGCCGTGTTCTTTCTCGGTGCTACGTTCATGGTGATCATTATTTTCTTGCCGCTTTTCATGGTGAACGTGGTGGGGGTATCGGCGACGCGCGCCGGGGTGAGCCTCATCCCCCTCTCGCTCGGCATGGTATTCGGCGCGATCGTTTCTGGCCAACTCGTCTCCTTTATCGGCCGCTACCGCCTGCTGATGTTGGTAGGTGGAACCATTCTGCTCGTTGGCGTGTATCTTCTGTCCAGCATGCCGGTCGACGTCGGCTACTGGCGAGTTACGCTCTACATGGTGATCTGCGGTCTGGGAGTCGGTCCCTCGCTTCCGCTCTACACGCTCGCCATTCAAAATGCGGTTGACGTGCGAAAGGTGGGACAGGCTACCAGCTCATCACAGTTCTTCCGGCAGATCGGTGGGACCGTCGGGGCCGCCATCATGGGAACCGTGCTAGCCACCAGCCTGGCAGCGTCCTTCGCAACCACCGGACAGACTGGCCTAGGAGAGATCGCTGGCTTCTCGGGTCGAGACTTCGCAGCTAGTGGAGGCGCGGGTGTCGGCGCACAGATCTCTCAGATGTTCGACCAACAGTACGACGGCATCGCCGAGGCCTTCCGTTCAGGAGATACCGCAGCGCTCGAGAACGTTCTCGCTCAATCCCCTCTCCGAGAAGAGACTCGCCGCAGAATCAGCCTTGGAGCGCATACTGTACTCGGAAACGAGGCAGCGTCCGAAGGGTTCTTGAGCGAGCTCAAACAGCAGCTCACATCACAAGCAAAACATGTGACACAAGAGGTTGAAGGCTCGATTCGCGTGGCTTTCAACGAGGCGATCACCTCCATTTACAGATACCTCATCGCTGTCGTCGTAATCGGCTGGTCGATCACCTGGTTTGTACCGGTTTTGCCCCTCAGGAGCACGATTGAGCAGCAGATGAGCGTCGCGAACGAGTAGGATGGCACGCATGTCTTTTACAGTATCGATTCTGTATTTCGGTTCGAAGCACGGCCCTTCATCAACAGGAATGATTACAGATGGCGGAGTACTCAAGTTTGGCAGCGAACCAGATGCGTGCGGGCGCACATCGAGCTTATGATGGGCCCCAGCTTGCAAAGTCTTTCGGATTGGGGCCAGGTGTCATGGTATGATCTTAGGCGTATGAGGAGGCCTCGCGCAGCTTGTGCACTGGCCATTGTGGTTTTGGCGCTATTTTCGTTGTCCTATAGCCAGCCATCCCCCGACAGCGTCTGGATCATCCCTATCGAAACCGACATCACACCGGCGACCGCTCAGTTTGTGAGGTCCCGGGTGGAGCGAGCCAACCGCGAACAACCGTTGGCCGTGGCTTTTTTGATCGACACCAACGGCGGCCAGGTCGGAGCGATGCAGTCGATTGTGGATGTGATCCTGACCGAGGCTCAGGTGCCCACCCTCGCTATCGTAGAAGATGCCTTTAGCGCAGGGGCGCTCATCGCCATGAGCGCCGAACGGTTGGCCATGTTGCCGGGCTCCTCGATCGGCGCGGCGTTGCCGATCACCGTGACCCCGGTCGGGGTCGCCCCGGTAGACGAGAAGTTCAATTCTGCGGTGCGTGGACAGTTCCGCAGCGTCGCCGAAGCCCGTGGGCGTGACCCTAGGGTAGCAGAAGCGATGGTCGACCAGCGAATCGAAATTCCCGGGCTCGCCACCAGCGAGGAACTCGTAACCTTGACGGCTTCACAAGCAGTTGAAAACAACATCGCCGATATCGAAGCCGCAACTCTGAAAGACGCCCTGGAACAGTTCGGGTACGGCGGGGTACGAATCGAGCGCCTCGAGCTCAACTTCACAGAGCGGCTCGGGACGGCACTGGCCAACCCGATCGTTGCAGCCATTCTTTTGGTCTTTGGGATCGGTGGCATTCTGATCGAGATATTCACACCAGGATTTGGCGTCCCGGGGGCGATCGGGGTGCTCGCTCTTGCCGCATTGGCCACCAGCGCAGTGGTGGCTACACCAGCGGGTATTACAGATATCTTGTTGATCGTCGGCGGTATCTTGCTCCTGGCGGCCGAGGTATTGATTATTCCAGGCTTCGGAGTAGCAGGGATCTTGGGACTCGCTGCGATCATCTTCGCTGTTGTAAGAATCTTTCAGGATCAGTCTGTTTGGGTACTCGGCTGGACCGCCTTGTTCGGAAGCATATTCATGGGGCTGGCCTTGTGGCTCTTGCCAAACACTCGAATCGGAAGCGCGTTGATGCTGCACACAAGATTGACCGATCCGGCCCGCGATCCTGAGAGGGCAAAGTTGGTGGGGGGACGAGAACACCTCTTGGGCCAACAAGGTATCGCGCTGTCCGACCTGCGCCCGGCCGGTATCGCCCGATTCGGTAGCGAACGGATCGATGTGGTCAGCGAAGGCGATTTCATTACCGTGGGTACAGAAATCGAAGTTCTGCGCGTAGAAGGGAACCGGGTGACGGTGCGCTCGGTTGAGCCCTGAAGTGGTAGAGATGGCACCAGCAATCCCCTCGACATTCCGTGACGCCAGCCCGGTAAATCGAACGACCGGGGCCGATTCGGCGCACCGTAAATAAGGAGTAGAAATGGACATCACCCTACTTATTGTCGCCGGCGCCCTCCTACTATTCTTTCTGATTCTGTTCTCGGTCATCCCGATCGGCCTGTGGATTTCGGCAGTGGCCGCGAGCGTGCGCGTGAGCCTGGTAAGCCTGGTGGCAATGAGGTTGAGGCGTGTCCCTCCAGCCAGAATCATCCTCCCGTTGATCAAGGCCGACAAGGCCGGTATCGACGTCGAACAGAATCAGTTGGAAGCGCACTACCTGGCCGGAGGCAACGTCGACCGCGTCGTCGATGCGCTCATCGCTGCCGATAAGGCTCGAATCACCTTACCCTTCGATCGAGCGGCGGCGATCGATCTGGCCGGTCGCGACGTGCTGGATGCGGTCAAGGTCTCGGTCAACCCGCGAGTCATCCAGACGCCGAACGTTTCTGCCGTTGCCAAGGACGGCATCGAACTCATCAGCACGGCCCGAGTGACCGTACGAGCCAACCTAGAGAGGTTGGTCGGCGGTGCTGGCGAAGAGACGATTATCGCACGGGTCGGCGAGGGAATCGTCTCGTCGATCGGCTCGACCGACTCTCACAAGAGCGTCTTGGAAAATCCTGACACTATTTCCAAGACCGTTCTCGCCAAAGGCCTCGACTCGGGAACGGCGTTCGAGATCCTTTCGATAGACATCGCCGACGTCAACGTCGGCCGCAATATCGGAGCGACACTACAGACCGATCAGGCCGAAGCCGACAAGCGGGTAGCTCAGGCCAAGGCAGAGGAGCGTCGCGCCATGGCCGTGGCGGCAGAGCAAGAGAATCGCGCCAGGGTCGAGGAGATGAGAGCGAAAGTCGTGGAAGCAGAAGCGGAGGTGCCGCTGGCGATTTCTGACGCTTTCCGCACGGGAAATCTGGGCATCATGGACTACTACAATCTTCAGAATATCCAATCCGATACCCAGATGAGATCCAACATTGCGCGTGCTACCGGCTTAGAAGGTGAGGAAGAGTGAACTTCGATATCCTCATCAGCATCCTCCTCTTCGTGTTCTTCATCGTCGTGCCGCTTCTGAGTAGGTTGCAGGGCCGTCGCCAACCACCGACGAGATCCAGACCTGTACGCCCGACGACCCCTGCTCAGGTTGATCAAGACCGAGCGAGCGTGCCGCAACAGAGTGGCGATCTGGACGACAGCTTTCTAAAACGCTTAGAAGAGGCCAGGAGACGCGTACAAGAAGCCCTCGACGCCGATTCAGGCCCATCGGAGCCACGACAAAAGTCGAGCCCACCCCCTCAGGACACCGTCATCAGCCCTGAACCCGCAACCACAGCTCACCCGTTTCTGCCGGCGCGAGCTCCCAGCAAGACACCAGTGGCCGTGCCTACAAGAGCGGTGAATCGTGCGGACATGTGGCGCACCGACGAAGTTCAACCGCCTGGGGCCAGGCGTTCACTCTCGAGTGGCGTGATCTCGGTAAAGGGGCGATCGATCGTACAGGGTCTCATCTGGCACATGATCTTGAGCGAGCCCCTCGGCAAAACCGATGAGGATAGGAGAACGGTATCGCAACCTCGGTTACGCTGAAGCTACATAGCCCAGCAGAAGCCATATCGCTTTTCGGACAGAACGACGAGAACCTCAAGTTGTTACGCTCTAGGCTCTCAGCCACGGTTGTGGCCCGTGGGGATGAACTGCGTCTCTCGGGCGACGAACAGGCTGTGGCCGAAGCCGAAAAAACCTTCCGGTCCCTTCTCGCCACCATCCGCCGCGGAGATCGCCTCAGCTTGACCGAGCTCGAGCACGGCGACCTCGGCAGCGTTCATTCTGGCCCGACACCAGAAGCAGAGGTCCGACTTCCGAAACGGGCGAGGCCGAAAACGGCTGGGCAACACCGTTATGTAAACGCAATCAGCAAGAACCCGATCACGTTCGGGATCGGTCCCGCAGGCACCGGAAAGACCTATCTCGCTGTGGCCATGGCGGTTCAGGCTTTGAACGATAAACGGGTCAAACGAATCATTCTGACCCGCCCTGCGGTCGAGGCAGGAGAAAAGCTCGGTTTCCTGCCCGGCGATCTTCAGGCCAAGATCGACCCCTACTTGCGCCCGCTATATGACGCTCTTTATGATATGTTGCCGACAGATCGTGTGGAACAATTTCTCGAGCAGGGTACGATCGAAGTAGCGCCCCTCGCTTTCATGCGTGGACGGACCCTAAACGACGCCTTCATCATCTTGGATGAAGCCCAGAACACGACGCCTGAACAGATGAAGATGTTCCTGACCCGCATGGGCTTCAACAGCAAGGTAGTTGTGACGGGTGATATTACCCAAACAGACTTACCCGGTTCTGTAAAGAGTGGACTCAAGGTGGCAGAGCGAATCCTCGATAAGATCACCGGGATCGATTTCCTCTACTTTACGGAGAGTGACGTCGTGCGCCACCCCCTAGTAGCCCGCATCATCAAAGCCTATGAGCAGAACAGCTAAGACAAACCGTTCGAGATCTCTTCTCCTCGGGGTGTTGTTCCTCTTCTACCTGTTGGCCTTTGCCGCGCTCTTTTTCAGCATCTACGGACAACGTCAACGTACGCAGCTCGAGGTGGGAATGCCGAGTGGGGAGACATACCGAACACCGGTCGACGTGGAGGTCGTCGATCAGCTCGCTACCGAGAGAGACCGTCAGGCTGCCAGAGCGCAAATCGAAACCGTCCATACCAGCGACCAGGAGCTCCAGCAACTCGTACTCGACTCGATCGCTTCGGCAGGCCTACCGGCAAATGTCGAAGACCTCCTGACAACTGCCTATCAACTCCCAGAAGGAGTAAAGAACGAGGCCATCGATGAACTGATCCGAAACGCCGCCGAATTGGTGCCAGCCGAACGGCAACGCGAGCTGGAGCTCCTTTTGGAACAGCGGCTGCTGGCTACCGCCATACCCAACGCACAATCGACCGAGGCGGCCAGAAGAGCAGTTGCAGCGGCGGTACCTGCGGTCATGCAGTCCCTGAAAGCGGACGAGGTCATTGTGGCCGCAGGCCAGATCTTGACGGACGATCACCTCAGAATCCTTGAGGCTGTGGGGCTCTACAGCCCCAGTCGCAACAGATTTTGGCGATTATTTTGGGTAGTGATCGGTTGTATGTTTTTGGCTACCATCTTAAGCCTACCGCTCCTCTATATCTTTACAGCTTTGAGAGACACGGTTAGTTTCAATCAATTGGCCTTTCTTACTGTTCTGACGCTCACAATCCTATCGCTCCAACGGCTTGCGATGTTGATCCATCCGAGCTTCCTCTTTATCCTGCTTGTACCCATCGTGGTGGCCATCCTGGTTTCGGTTGACGCCGCTATCTTATGGGGGGTCTGGCTGAGTATCGCCGTGGCTCTGCTCGTCCCTTCTGCGCCTCTTTTCAGCCTCTTATCAGGCCTGAGTGGCGCTGTAGTCGCCTCACTCGTCGCACGCAAAGGAACTTCGCGCATCGCACTGCTCTTGGCAGGCACGAGCGGAGGAGTCGCGGCTGCAATCGTTTTGTCTGTGTCGACTCTCACCTTCGGCAGCTTCAGCTTTGGATCGACGCTCGTTCCCGGTTTGCTCCTAATCGGAGGGGGAATCATCGCCGGGGTGATAAGCCTGGGCATTCTGGCCGTCGCCGAAAGTGTGTTCGGCTTCCTCACGGATTTCCGGTTGTTGGAGTTATCGAGCCCCACCAACCCTCTCCTGCAGCAAGTGCTTTTAGAGGCACCAGGAACCTATCAACACAGTCTCATCATCTCCAATTTGGTCGAACAAGGCGTCAATAACATCGGTGGAAACTCGCTGCTCGCGCGTGTCGGCGCCCTTTATCACGATGTCGGCAAACTCAAGCGCCCGCAGTTTTTCATCGAAAACCAGTTCTCTGGTGAGAATCCGCACAATCAGCTAAGTCCGCACCTGAGCTATCTGGTCATTACGAGCCACGTCCGCGACGGTGTCGATCTCCTGCGCGAGTACAGGCTGCCCCGCTCCTTGGAACCGTTTGTTACCGAACACCACGGAACGACCGTTCTCAGTTACTTCTACAAACGAGCGTTGGAAGAGGGTGCTACTCTCGAAGAATTGAATTTTCGCTACCCGGGACCGAAGCCAAGAAGCAAGGAGACCGCCGTTCTCATGCTTGCCGACGCCGTCGAATCGGCCTCCAGAACGCTGGCCTCCCCCACCCCCGGCAACATTCGGGCGATGATCGAGCGACTCTTTCAGGAGCGCTTGGATGACGAACAATTGACGGAGAGCCCACTGAATTTCCGTGACTTAGAGATCGTTTCACGCACTTTTGAGCGGATGCTCACCGCCATCTTGCACCGACGTATCACCTACCCCAGCCAAGAAGAGATCCGAGGTTTACAACGTGGTGGAGATCATCGACGAAACGAACCGGTTCCCACAGGTTGAGATGCTCCAGAGGACACTCGAGGCGTTCATGGAAGAGCTCGGCCTTGAAGATCGGGAGTTGACGGTCGTACTCTGCAGTGATGAGGAGATCAGGGTCATGAACCGAGATCATCGCGGGGTCGATAAACCGACCGACGTTCTCTCCTATCCCACCTCCGAACCCGATGACCGGGGTGTGCCATGTGTACCCCATATCGGAGATATCGTCATCAGTGTCGACAGCGCCACAAGGCAAGCTTCTTCGCACGGGTACGATACGGTAGGTGAGGTGCTCACACTCGCAGCACACGGCCTCACTCACCTACGCGGGTACGATCACCCTACGGAGGAAGCGTGGCAGATCTTCAGAAAAGCTCAGACACGTATTCTACAACTGGCACGGCGGTCTTGAGATCATCGCGGCTTCGACGTGCGTTCACGATCGCTTTTGGGGGTCTCGCTTGGGCCTGGCGTAGCCAACCGAACTTTCGGATCGAAGTATCGATTGGGACGCTCGCCATCGCATTGGGAGCTTGGCTGAGCGTGAATTTGGTCCCCATCTTGCTCTGCTGTTCTATCGTGCTTTCCCTCGAACTTATCAATACTGCCATAGAGGCGACCGTAGATCTCGCTTCGCCGGAGCTGCATCAGCTGGCGAAGCGTGCCAAGGACTTTGCAGCTGCTGCAGTCTTAGTCGCCGTCCTCTTCTCGACGCTCGTGGGGTTGATCGCATTAGGACCTCCACTGATCGCACGAATAGCGAGCTCGTTGTGAAAAAGGATGTCGTTCCCGAAGACCTGCTCGAAGCAGCACGCACCGCCTGGGCAAATGCCTACGTGCCCTACTCGAAGTTTCGAGTAGGGGCAGCACTTCGTAGCGTCAGCGGCGCTATCTTCTCCGGGGCCAACGTGGAAAATAACTCGTACGGTCTCTCTCGGTGCGCGGAACAATCTGCGGTGCAAACCATGGTGAGCCAGGGGGAAACGGAGTTCGTTGAGATCCTCGTCTATGCCGAGCAGGAAGGATCGACGTCACCCTGCGGTGCTTGCCGGCAGATCTTGCACGAGTTTTCTCCAAAGGCTCGGCTTTATACCGTCAATCACCTCGGTCGAACTGAAAGCTGTCTGGTAGAGGATCTTCTACCGGGAGCCTTTTTTCACCATCCAATCGGCTAAGGGACCCTCGATTAAAGCAGGTATCATCTGGTCATAGACAAAGTCAGTGGGTGAAAACCTGTCCTGTAGCCCGTTTCTTGGATGATACCTACTTACATAACTATGGCAACCGCTTTAAAAACCGTGTGCTCGGATCGAACCTTAACGATCTCACCATCTCGCTCAGGGCGCTACACATATGTGAGGGGTAAGCCTTCGCCTCTAAATCGTCGACTCATCCCTCTCACTGCCAACTTGGTATAGTCCCCACTGATGCGCTCCTCGATTTTGCCACTGATCGTTGTAGCCCTCTGTTGGCTGGCTACAGCCGGCGCCCAAACATACCAGCGTATCGTGATCCTCCCATTCGAATCCAACCAAGCGATCGGGAACACAGGCATCGGTCTTTCAGCAGCGTTGCAACGAAGCCTCAACAACGTCGATTTCGTATACGTTCCGCCGGTTGCCGATGCCGGTCTCTTCTTCCAACGAGCCGTCGCCGCCGGTTACGACCCCATCCCGACCACGCTCGATGCCTTCCAGGCAGAGGCGTTGGTCGGCGGGGAAGTGAGTGGGGTCGGTTCCGGAACATCGCTCACCATAACGTTCGTCGCAGCTGGTACTGGAGAACCGCGTAGATTTCGCATCCCCCCAGCGCCGGGTGAGCTCGCGCAGTTAGCCAGCGTGGCTGCCAGGGTCGTCGTCACGGAATTAAACCTCAATATGAGCCGCACCGACCAGCAAGAGGTCCAACGTGCTATCGAACAGATTCCTTCATCACCGGGGCTCAATGCGGTAGCGCTACCTTCCGCACGTCTACCCACATCGAATCTTCAAGAGCTCGAGGCTGCAGCAGAGCTGGATTCAGACTCGAGCTGGGTCTTGTCCGAGTATGCCAGAGCTCTCTCGACCGTGGGCCGGACTTCCCAAGCGGTCGCCGCATCAGAAAGGGCTGTAACGGCCTTACCGACCGATGTAGAGGCTTGGGTGGTTCGTGGCGCCGTACTCGCCCGCACAGGGGATCTCACAGAAGCCGCAAAGGCGTTCGAGCACGCCCTGACCCTCAATCCGGGGCACGCGTTGGCACTGGCAGGCCTCGCTTCGATTCAAGACGGAGACCGCGCAAAAGAACTCCTCGAAGAAGCGCTTCTTGCGTACCCCCGAATGTCGGAGGCGTACATCGGGTTGGCTAGGATCGAAAAGAGCGATCAGAGGTCGCTCAACGTCTTGCGCCGAGGAGCCGAGCTGATTCCCGATTCGGTGCCACTACATCGAGCCATACTCGAGACCACTCTGAAACTTGGGGATCCCATGGGAGCAATCGCATACCTTACCGAGGTTACAAGCCACCCTTTGAGCACCTCACCATCTCTATATTCACTCGCCGCCAGCCTACCCCAGGAGGTGGCACCCGAAGCGCTCGACATCATCCAGAAAGGGAAGGTACGGTATCCTGGCAGCCTGATCCTCGGGCTCGCGGAAGCCGATCTCCATCGCAAGGCCGGAGATGTCGCCGCCGTGGAGGGAGTCTTGCGTCCCCTGTTCGAGGCCTATCCCCAGGATGTGCGTCTCGGTACCGAACTCGCTCTGGCTCAGGCAAAGCTCGGCAAGGTCTCCGAGGCGGCAGCCACCTACTCCTCGGTCGTCGCCATGAGCCTGACTGGACAGCTCAACCTGGCGGGTCTCTTTCTCGAGGCTGGGCGACCTGAGGCGGCCTTGGTGGTATTGGAACCCCTCCAGTCGGAGCTCCCCGCCGACGCGGAGGTGCTCACGTACTACGGAATCGCTTTGGGAAGAACGGGTCGGCTCGCCGATGCCTTGGAGGCATTCGACGCCGCGCTCGCACGGAGTCCCGGGTTCGAACTCGCCTCTCGAGCCCAAACCCTTCTGCTTCAGCAACAAGAACTGGTAGGAAGATCGATTCCGAATCTCAACGCCGAAGCGGCTGTCGCTTTTCAACAGGGACTCTACTATCTGGAGAGGGGGAACCAAGCTGCTGCGGCCACCGCCTTGGAACACGCCGTAGCGTTCTCCGACGACCCGGTGGTGGCCTTTTACCAGGCGTACGCCCTACAACTTTCTGGCAAACCCTCCGAAGCGTTGGTCGCGTACCAGCGGGTACTCGAACGATTTCCAGAGAGCGAAACCGTTCTCAATAATCTCGGCTTCACCCAAGTTCAACTCGGTCTTTTCGAAGAGGGCGTGAGCACGCTGGAACGAGCAGTAGCTTTGCGACCGGAGAGTGCCCAAGCACATCTCAACCTCGGTCTCGCCTACTTTCGACTCGAGCGCTATCGCGAGGCGCTCGACCAGTGGGACGAGACGGTACGGATCGATCCAAGCCTGGAGAGTACCGTCGATGAGCTGCGCCGAGCTGCCGCTGGTAAAACATCACCATAACAACCTCTTCGGTCCGGGATACACTTGTAGCCATGTGTATCCGTCCAGCGATCCGTTCTGAAGCGCCCTACCGTTTCCGTGCGGAGCCCGCCGGGATCAAACTCGATCAAAACGAAAGTCCTTTCGACCTCACAGAGCCGTTGAAATCGCGCATCTTCGAACGATTGAGCAAGATCCCTTTTAACCGTTACCCGGAGATTCACGCCCAAGGTCTGCGCCGGAAAATTGCGCGACACTTCGAGTGGCCAGAAGACGGAATCGTGGTGGCAGGTGGGTCGAACGTACTTGTCCAGAGTCTCGTCATCACCGCAGGTTTGGGACAAAAGGTGCTCACCGTCACGCCGACCTTCCCGGTCTACGCCATGCAAGCCAGGCTCCTCGATGCTCAGCTGATCGAGCTGCCGCTCACCACCGGTTTCGAATTGCCAGTGGCCGCACTCGAACGGGAACTGAGCTCGGGTCGTGGTGTGCTCTTTCTCGCCAATCCGGCAGCGCCGACCGGCAATCTTCACCGCCGAACGGATCTACTTTCACTCATCGAAGCAGCAGCGACGGATTGGTTGGTGGTCATCGACGAAGCGTACTGCCAGTTTGCCGCAAGCGACTATCTGGAGGTGGTCCGGCAGCACCGACATGTCGTCAGCCTACGAACGTTTAGCAAGGCGTTTGGCCTCGGGGGCGTTCGGCTCGGATTCGCGCTCACCACACCAGATGTCGCTGAAAATGTCCAGAAGGTAATGATGCCTTTTGCCGTATCGAGTCTTCAGCAGGCTGTAGGTGAGGTCATGCTTGATGAAATCGAGGCCGTAACCGAAGTGGTGGAGCAGATCTCTAGCGAAAGAGCACGTCTCTGGAAGGCGCTCTCTCGCCTGGAGAACATCACGGTATTCCCCTCGGAAACGAACTTTCTTCTTATCAAGGTCCCCGACCCGGCACGCGTACATCGAGAGCTATTGGACCGAGGTGTGTTGATTCGTCGCCAGGATCATCTACCTGGCCTGCAGGGGTGTGTCAGGGTTACGATCGGGAGTATCGAGGAGAATGCTCTTTTTTTGAGTGCCTTTCAAGAAGTTGTAATGAAACAGGACCGGTATGATGAGTAGATATGCTGCCGTAGAGCGTAATACCAATGAAACCCAGATCCGGGTGACACTCGACCTCGATGCGGCTGTAGGAGGACGCGCTGAAACGGGTCACGGATTCCTCGATCACATGCTCGAGCAACTCATCAGACACGGCAGGCTCGCCCTAGAAGTGGAAGCGCAAGGCGATCTGCACGTCGATGTGCATCACTTGGCCGAAGATACGGGTATCACCCTCGGACAGGCCTTCGCTGCAGCGCTCGGGGATCGCAGCGGGATCGAACGCTACGCGAGCGCTTTCGTCCCCATGGACGAAACGCTGGCGCATGTCGTCCTAGATCTCTCCGGTCGGCCTTTTTTGGCTTTTTCCCCTGAGGGCTTCGAGGGTGTGAGCGGTGGGTTCAACGCCCATCACCTGAGGGAACTCCTACGAGGGTTTTGTAACCATGCCGGCGCAACCATGCACGTCCGAATATTGGCGGGTACGGAAACACACCACGTGTGCGAAGCGGTCATCAAGGCTTGGGCACGCTGCGTTGCGACCGCTACCCGAATCACAACTGAGGGACTGCCTAGTACGAAGGGACTGCTCTAACACCTTGGAAGCTCTTTTGATCGACTACGGTGCAGGCAATCTACACAGTGTCAAAAAAGCGCTCGAGAGAGCGGGTTTTTCGGTGGAGCGCTCTACCAATCCGGCGGCGACGGCTCGTGCCCGGGTATTGGTACTCCCCGGCCAGGGGCATTTCCGTCAGGTCATGGCCTCTTTCAAGCGCTCCGGGTTTGAACCCGCCATTCGAGCGCACCTGGCCGCAGGCCTACCGTTCCTCGGGATCTGTGTAGGTCTTCAGCTTCTCATGGAGAGCTCGGAAGAAGCGCCGGGGGTCACAGGGCTGTGCCTACTCAAAGGGAAGGTGAAACGCTTTGACGATCCCGAAGTCAGCGTGCCCCATATGGGTTGGAACCAGTTGTACAAAAGGGGGCACTCCGCCCTTCTAGAGGGCATTCCCGAAGGCGCTTTCGCCTACTTCGCACACTCGTACTACGTCGATTTCGTAAGCGAGAATCATCCCGGTGCATCGACCAATTACGGTAACCAAACCTTTCTTAGCGCGGTCTCTTTTGAAAACCTTCACGCCACACAATTCCACCCAGAGAAGAGTCAGGAGGTAGGTATTCGTGTCCTGCGAAACTTTAAACGGCTGGCCCAAAATGTGGTGGGGAGCTGACTCGTGAGGCGCACACTCGTTTGGCTTGCCGTCTCGGTGGCATCGTCGCTCCTCTTGGGAACGAGCGCCGCCCAACCATGGACGATTCAAACGGTTGCGTATCGCGATTTCCGCGACGCTTCGACGGTTGCAGAAAGCCTTCGCACGTTAGGCTTCGATGCGTACACGGAGTTCGCCATGTTCAAGGGGAAACAGTTTACTCGCGTGAGGGTGGGATGCTTTACGAGCAAACTGGCAGCCGAAAACATGGCGAGCTCGCTCCGCAAGGGCATTACCCGCGAAGCCGTTCCCCTACCCCTTACACCCGGCGCAGATGTACAGGCGTGTATCGATCTCGAAATCGGCTTCCTCAAACCGTCTGTCTGGCAGCTCGATGGCATCGATGGCGAAGCGATCCTTTTCTACATCGAGATAGGTGGAAAGGAAGCCTACGTGAGACACGACGGCGCCCGGTGGGAGGTGCTGCAGTCACGTCCAGAAACCTATCGTAGAACGATCTCGTCTGAAGTGCGCTTTCAGCAGATCTACCTGAACGATGTAGCGCTCGTTCAGCTCTCCAGAATGCAGCATACGATCAACCTCTGTGAGGGAAGCTTGCTGTGGCAAGGATCCAATGTGGTGGTGGTGGAACAACAAGGGGCCGTGGTGGCATGCCGCCTGGAGTCGCCCCTTCAATCGCGTGCACCGGCAGATCTGACCGCCTCCCAATGATACGTGTTGTCGTACTCACCGGGGTGAGCGGAGCCGGTAAGACGACGGCGTTTCACGCACTCGAGGATATCGGCTTCTACACCGTAGACAACCTACCCCCCTCCATGTGGCCTGCCCTGGTCGAAAAAGCCGAACTGCGAGGACACAAGGCGATCGTTTTGGGAATCGACATTCGCGCACAGGCTTTTTTGGATGAGTTACTCCCGAACCTCGACGAGCTCGAGAGAAAGTACCGTCCGGTCGCGATCATCTATCTCGATGCATCAAACGATGTACTCGTGCAGCGTTACGGACTTACTCGCCGTACCCATCCGTTGCGCGAAGGTTCTTTGGGCTCCGACATTCGCGCGGAGAGAGCGGCTCTGGCAATACTCAGAACTCGGGCCACCACCTTTATCGACACGTCTCCGTTTTCGGCACGAGACCTAACCGATGCGCTCTGGAAGCAGTTCAAAAGCGATAGCGAGTTCATCCTCAGGTTTGTATCTTTCGGCTTCAAGCGCGGGATCCCACTCGATGCGGACAATATCCTCGATGTACGCGGTCTTCCCAACCCCTACTACGACGAGAACTTGAAAGCAGAGCCCGGCACGTCTGCTTCGGTTCAGTCATACGTGTTCACCCCGCTTGGGTTGGAGTTCTACAGCACCCTTCGACACGTGGCACGCTCCCTGACCGAGCTGGCGAGGAGTGCGGGCCGCTCGAGCTACTCTATAGCTGTGGGCTGTACTGGAGGCCAGCATCGATCGGTGGCAGTGGCAGAGCGACTCCGCCACGACCTGGCTGATCAGTTCGAGGTCCAGGTCGAACACAGGGATCTCGAGTATGCACTAGAGGAACATCGGGCGTGACCTCAAAAGAGCGGGTCGCTTATCTCAAGTCCCTCCGGTTCTGGTTGATTCCGGGGATGGGAGTCAAACGACACGTTCTGTTTGCCGTGCTCGGCGCCCTGCTCCTTTTTGCCGGTGCAGCCGGATTGCTGCTCTGGTTTTTAGGTGGTAACCGTGAGGTCGTTTCCGAACCGATCGAGCAGATCTTGGTCGGAGACCGCTGGCAACGTAGCGGTCACTGGCTCATGGCGACGGTCTCCCTCTTCGGACTCGTGCTTGCGATCGGTTCAATCGGCCGGCTAAATCGCTCGCTCCTATCCAATTGGTTGCCTCGACCGTCCGAAGCCGCCATCGTCTTACACCGAAAGCTCTCCCTGTCACGAGGTCCACGAATCGTTGCCCTCGGTGGCGGAACCGGTCTTTCCAATTTGCTGCGCGGTTTGAGGAACTACAGCTCCAATCTTTCGGCAGTGGTGACCGTCACAGATGACGGTGGATCTTCTGGTCGCTTGCGCGACGCCTTCGATATGCCTGCCCCGGGAGACCTGAGCGACTGCCTAGCGGCACTGTCCGACCGCGAAGCCGAACTCGCGCGTCTTTTGCAGTATCGCTTCAGACGTGGCGGGGAGCTCGAAGGACATAGCTTTGGCAACCTGCTCATCACCACGCTCAAGGAGGTAGAGGGCGACCTCGCTGAAGCCGTTCGCGTACTCAATCACCTGCTAAGCCTGGTTGGCAATGTCTATCCGTCCACCTCGGAAGTGGTACGCCTCAATGTAGTCAAGGAAGATGGAACCTTCGTACGTGGCGAAAGCGAGGCGCGCAAGGCCCCGGGTGCGATCCGTCGCGTCTCCATCGAACCAGAAAGCCCACGGGCATCATCTGAAGTCGTGATGGATATCCTGGCAACCGACCTGGTAGTACTCGGCCCTGGTAGTCTGTTTACCAGTACCATACCCCCGCTCCTCGTCCCCGGTATCAAACGGGCCCTGTTGCAAACCTCGGCACCGCTCGTCTACGTCTGCAACATCATGACAGAAGCTGGGGAGACGGACGGCTTCGATGCCATACGGCACGTCGAGATGATCGGTTCTCATCTCGGGCGGAAGCCAGATTGGGTGATCATCAACTCGACACCCGTCGATATAGAGCGCCAGCGTGCATACCGCCTGGAAGGGGCCGAGGTCGTATCGTACGACCCGGCGGTGTTTGCCGGGGCAGGTATCACCCTGATCGAACTAGACCTACTCGGTCCGGGCCCGCACGCACAACACGATTCGGAACAGTTGGCCTCGTGGTTGGCCGGTTTCGCCAAACGTCATAGCAGTTTGAGGCAGACGGCGGAGGTTTCCTCATGATCGAAGGCCTGTTGGCTCTCGTCCTCATCACCCTGAGCGATCCGAGTGGGGATGCCCGGGGGGACGGGACCCTACTGCCACCTACTGCACCGGTCTACCGGTCTCTCAGCGCAGTCGATCTTCTCGAGGTCAGCTTATTACAAGACGACACGCTCGGCCTCAGCATCACCATGGGCTCGCTGGCAAACCCGCTCAACTTACCAAACGGCTTCTCCATCCCCATTATCGAAGTCTATCTCGACACCGTCGAAGGCGGGAGCGAGGAACTACTGGCCGGCTCCGGCCTCAAGATGCCTCCTGGAACTGGATGGGAGTACGCTCTGCGACTGACAGGAGAGGGCCGGCATCTTTTCAGCTCCGGACTGACGGGGGACATCACCGATCACAAAACGACACAGATCGAGCTTATCGCTGATGGTCAGACGCTCATCGTGAAAACGCCTTTTACAAGCCCAAAAGAGGCCAACATCTTTGCGATCGTCGGGCTTTACGATTCATTTGCACAGATGCCGTGGCGCTCCCTGAGCCGAGACCCATCACCCTGGGCGTTTTCGAGTCAACAGCAACGGTTTCCCGTCATCGACGTCCTGGCAGAAGACCTCAGCACACAACAGCAGACCTTGACGACAGGCGTGTTACCGCTCCCAAACACGCCGGCGCAAGATTCGCGCTGGTTTGTCTTGATGGGTGCGGGTATCTTTTTGGCTATTTTGGGCGTGGCAGCCAGGCTATTTAGCCGCACGTCGATCACCCAAGCCCATGATGGTCACAAGCCCTCCGGCGACACACCGACCGAAAGAACTCCCCCACTGTCGAAGACCGGGCTCGATTCTCAAGACACCCCATCTGAGGAGTCGACCGAAGATACAGATGTTCCTTCGAGAGCGGAGGCCACAGTAGCGTGCTCTGAAGATGATGGCGAAGAGACGAGTATCGACGTATCCGAAGTCACAAACGATCCCCCGCTTGCCGGCGCTAACGATCACGAATCAGCGGAAGATCATAAGCCAACGGGTACCTCGGATAGGTCATTTCACCAAGATATTGACGATTTCTCCGATGAGATCGAGGTGCTCGAGGAAGAGAGCTTGGCGCTTTCGCCCGACCCTGAACCGCCGGCCGGCAAGCAGGACGTCTCGCCGGCAGACGAGGATTGGCAAGCGACTTGGCTACCAGATGATGCGAGGGAGCAAGCTGTCGCAACACGCTCTTCCGTACTGCGGGTCGAACGCGGGGTTGATAAGAATCCACTCCAGCCGTCTCAACGGACCGACGTCCCGGTACATGAGAGAGCCGCCGACGTCGAAGAAGAGGGAAAGGATGAGGGTGATCAACAAAAACATCCGCCCATGGAACCGGGGCTGAGGGAGCGAGCGAGGTTGATGATCGCGATCGACCGGGCCGAGTCTGAATCCATCACGGCAGCCGACAAAAAAGAGGATGAAAACACACCTCGAAGCGAACGAGAGACATCTGAATGAGACCGTACCTTCGCCGCCACTGCGAAGACGCATCTTCAGTATGGCGGCACCTATACCGCTATCGAAGGGAGTAAATATGCGCGTAGTGTTACATCGAAAATGGTCGCTGGCAGCGCTCCGTCGAGTGCTCATAGCTACCGGTGTGATGGGGATTGGCATGCTCATGACCAAGCTGTCGGCCGGTGCTCCGTTACCCCCTGAAATGCTCTTCAACAGTACCTCGCGGCTCTTAGGCGTGCCGTGGGTCTTTAACCTCATACACCTTCTCCCCTTTTCGCTCGATCTCTATGCGAAACAGGTCTTTTTTGCGTTCACCATCCTGATCTTCCTGGCTGCCTGGACAGGTATCGGTCTCGGCTTGGTGTCATTTAGCGGTAGGACAACGCCGATTCGCGTTATCGTGGGGTCTGCCGGAGCCATGGTTTTACTCGTCGGGCTGATCCTTCTCCCGTTACAGGGATTGGGCCTATTTGGCATTTCTAGCAAAAATTTCCTCTATCCTCCGTTGGTCACGCACTTGTGGGCAGCACTCTTCGGAGGTCTCTTCGCAACCGTGTATTTGATCATCTACCAACAAAAGGGGACGGATGAGCGTCGACGCGATAGCATACGCAGCGCAGCGCAGCTCGTGGCTGGCCTCACGAGCGCCGGCGCCCTCAGCACGCTCCTCATGAGTGCATGGGCGAGGGCGCAACAGGCAGCGACATCGTTCCTTTCGCTATTACCAGGGATGAGCGCCGAGATCACAGCGACGGAAGATCACTATCAGGTCTCCAAAAACGTGTTCAACCCACGGGTTACCGAACCAGATTGGAAACTCACGGTGCAGGGCGCCGTAGAGAACGAGCTCGACGTAACGCTCTCCGATCTCAAGCAGTTACCCTCGGTGGAGAGGACCAGTACGCTCATCTGCATTTCGAACCAGGTCGGAGGAGACTTGGTCGGCAACAGCTTATGGACCGGCGTGCGACTCGCCGATCTGCTCGAGATGGCACAGCCCAGAAAGGACGCCTCTGAGGTCATCGTCTGGGCAGCCGACAACTACAGCGATTCCTTTTCACTCGAGGCAGCGCTGCATCCGGGGTCACTGCTGGCCTACTTTCAAAACGGTGAACCGTTGACGACCGACCACGGCTTCCCGACCAGGTTGCTCATCCCAGGCATCTACGGCATGAAAAGCGTGAAGTGGGTTGTGTCGATCGAAGTAGCCGATCAGGACCACCTAGGATATTGGCAGACGCGGGGTTGGAGCGATCTCGCCGAGGTCAAGACCATGAGCCGAATCGACACTCAGACCGCCACCCGACTATCCGACGGTTCGGTAGCGATCGGCGGCATCGCCTTCGCTGGCTTGCGCGGCATCAATGCAGTCGAGGTATCGGTCGATGGGGGCACGCATTGGCAGCATGCAGAGATCGACCGAGCCGTGAACGAACTCTCCTGGACCCTATGGGGTTTCCGTTGGGAAGCGGAGCCGGGTGTTTACACGGTATTGGTCCGCGCAACAGACGGGCAAGGGATTACCCAGACATCAGAACGGGCTCGCCCCCTCCCCGACGGGGCGAGCGGACACCACAGCTTGAGGGTAAAGGTCTCCTAGGAAGTCAAAAGCTACCCGTACGTACCCGTGGCGAGATCTCGCGGGATCCCGAACCGGTGGACATTCGCACCGAGCCCACGCAAGCGCTCGCCAAGCGCTTCGTAACCTCGGTCTAGGTATTTGACACCCGTCACCACAGATCTCCCGGGCGCTGCAAGAGCTGCAATCACCAGGGCCCCACCCGCGCGAATATCCGCGGCATGGAGTCGGGCCGGAGACAGGTCACCCCCAAAGATCTCCAGCGTACGATCGTTGAGCTTGAGATCGACACCTGCCCGTTGCAGCTCTGCTACGTGTGTGAATCGATCGGGATAGACACGGTCTCTCACCGTGGACCGACCAGGGATCGTAGCGAGGTACGAACTGAAAGGCGCTTGCAAATCGGTAGGAAACCCGGGGTACTCCGTCGCTTCCACATCTATCGGCCGCAACTCACCGCGCGCGTCGACCAGAAGACTATTCGCCTCTTCCACCTCTATGCGCACACCAGACTCTCGTAGTTTGTCGATCACCTGTCCAAAGATTCCAGCATCGACATCCCGGAGCGTAACGACTCCGCGCGTCGCCGCCGTAGCCATCATGAACGTCCCTGCCTCGATTCGATCCGAGATGGGTCTGTAGGTAACCCCCTTGAGTCCCTCGACCCCCCGAATCGTGATCACCGAAGTACCCGCCCCTGTAATCTCAGCACCCATCTCGCTCAACATGGTGCAGAGATCACCAACTTCGGGTTCGAGCGCAGCATTCTCGATGATGACCTCTCGGCTCGAGGCCGCACAGGCCAAAATAACGTTCTGGGTACCTCCAACCGTAGGCGCTTCAAAAACGACACGTCCGCTCAATAGATCGTCACGACGTGCGTAGAAATCGCCGCCCTCTTCGCTGATGGTGACCCCTAGAGACTTAAAGGCTCGGATATGGCGATCGATCGGACGAGGCCCAAAAGCGCAACCCCCTGGCATGGAAACCCGCGACTCACCGCAGCGAGCGAGCAACGCGCCCATGATCACGAAGCTGGCGCGCATTTTACTTACAAGGCTGTAGGGGGCACTACAGGTATGGATATGTTTTGCTTGCAAAAAGAGGTCTCGCCCGTGCCAACGGACGTCGACGCCGACGTGACGGAGAATATCCAAAATCACATCTACGTCACTCAACCTAGGAACATCTTGTAAGCGGATGGGTTCTGTTGTGAGCAGAGACGCAAGGATGAGGTAGAGAGCGGAGTTCTTCGCGCGCTTGACGGTGACCTCACCGCTGAGCGGCGTTCCGCCCTGAATGGTGAGGGCTTCATTCGAAGCATTGTTGGTCATCGCTTGTACCACCCACTCTTTTCGACGCAACTACCTACCTTTGATGCGTAACTTACACAACAATATCATAGGTAGTGTAGCTATGTACTTTGGCATTGTCAAGCAAGAGTGTAAAATGCTACACTTTATCTACTTGACGAGTCGAAATACCTTCCTATTACGGAGGCGGATCGTGCCCAAGAGGGAAAAAAGCAAGCGGCTACAGGTAGTGATTACAGAAGAGCAAGACTCCCTTCTCACCAAGACGGCCTATCAGCTCTCTAACCCGGAACGCCTCGTGTCCAAATCAGAGGTTGTCCGTCTCGGGATCGAAATGCTCAACAAAGCCGTGGAAGATGGACAACTAGATCCGCAGATCTTAGAAGCTCTCGAGCAGGATTCGTAACCCGACACCGAGATCAATTCCTAGCCGAGTGTACGATGTTTGAACCGGGAGAGGTTGTCGATGGCCGCTACGATATCGCAGGTACATTGGGTCAGGGAGGCATGGCGCAAGTCTTTCGGGCTCACGACCGTCACCTCGAGAGAGAAGTCGCCCTCAAGGTTCTGAGGCCACATCTCACCGAATCGGACAGCGCACGATTCCGCAGGGAGATTCAGGCACTAGCCAAACTCAGCCATCCTGGGATCGTCAGCATCTTCGATCTCGGTACAGGGGAAACGATCTACTTCGCCATGGAGCTGATCGAAGGCGGCCCATTTACCGATCTCGGACCCCTCGAATCCGATACTGAAGGTTTTCAAGCGCTGCTCGAAGCCGCCATCACCGTAGCCGAAACGCTCGGTTACGTACATCGTCTCGGCATGGTTCATCGCGACCTCACCCCTCGAAACATCCTGCTCTCCTCTCAAGGCCATCCGAAAGTGATGGATTTCGGTCTGGTTCAACTCACCGAGACATCGAAACAACTCACCCGGACAGGTTTCACGCTCGGAACACCGCAGTATATGGCTCCTGAGCAGGCACAAGGGGATGCCACCGGGGCACACACCGATCTCTATTCATTCGGGGCTGTCCTCTATCGAGCCTCCACCGGCTTAGCCCCCTTCGATGCGGATAACGATCAAGCCGTACTCTACCAACACGTTTACGGCAACCTCACACCACCCACCGAGCTGAACCCACTCATCCCCCCACCGCTCTCTCGACTCATCAGTTCGCTTTTACAGAAGGAGCCGGGGCAACGGCCCATTTCGGGCTATGCTGTCGCGGACACGCTTCGATCGATCCTAGCAGCCTCGACGCGAAAGACGACCCATATCCCCTTGGCGGGGCCTTCGCGACGCGGCGTCTATCCACACGGACCCGCCACCCCCCATCTGTTGCGGCGCAAGTGGCGGGTGAAGCTCCAAGATGGTCCGCAATGGCCGGCAGGGATCGCATCGGCAGCCAGTTTTCTGCTGATCGGTTCACGCAACGATCAACTCGTGGTATTGAGGCCAGAGGACGGTGGGGTACACGCGATCTTTGAAGCTGATGACGAGGTGAGCACTCCTCCCATCTTTGCTCACGACCGGCTCTATGTAACGAGTCGTGACGGCAGCCTCCAAACGATCTCGTGGCCCAATGGGGAAACACTCTGGCGGGATTCGGCAGCGAATATCGTCGGTCTTCTCCCCTACGGAGACGGCCTTGTTGCCACCAACCAGCTTGGGGAAGCGCTGCTATTCGATCAGAACCGCGAACGCCTTTGGACCTACTCGGCCGATTCTGCGGCAGCAACCCCTCCCATCATCCACCGTTCTCAGGTCGTATTCTTTACCACCGACGGCTGGTTGCACAGCGTAGAAGCGAAGACAGGCAGAGGGCTCTACCGCGTCGAGGTCGGAGGTTTGGTAGCCGCACCACCCTCTGCACAAAGGGGTATCCTGCTGCTCCCTGAACGTCGCGGCGAACTCCACGCGTTCGACATGCAGAAACTCGAGGTGTTGTGGAGCTATGATCTCGCCGCCGAGTTATGGACCACCCCGGTGGCTTGGCAGAACTTCGTATTTGTGGCGACTTGGGGTTCTCGTTTACACTGTTTGTCTCTCCTGACGGGCGACGATGTCTGGAGTCAGGCGCTCCCCGGCCCGGTTACCGCAACACCTGTGGTCGCCGCGGGTACGCTATATGTAGCAACCGAAACTGGAGAATTCCTCGCGTTCGACGCTCGTTCGGGCGCACAGCTCTGGACAGATCAAGTTGTCCACCACCCCATCCAAGCGAGCCCGATGCCCTCTGGAGAGGGTATCGTCGTGGCGACGCTCAACGGTGTGGTGGCAGCGTATGAAGGGTAGCTACCCCTCTGGCGTACGAACTGCCGATGCTCTAAAGCAGGTATCATCTGATCAAAGAAAAAGTCAGTGGGAGAAATACCGTCCTGTAACCCGTTTCTTGGATGATACCTGCTTACATAATTTTGGCAACCGCTCTAACCGGCACGTGGGTCTTGTCGATCGGAGTGCTCAGGAACCCAACTCCGGAACATTTTTCTGCTGGCCCGACTCCTCCAACATAGCCTCGAGCGCAATCGCCTCGTAGGAGACTTCCGACTTGGCCGTGGCATCTTCCAAATCCGGCTGCGGCACCACTCGCCAGAAGTGAGCACGTTGGCGGGTCCATTCACCGAGAATGTCTCTGGCCCTCCTACTGCCGGTCAACTCGTAATGCCTCTCTATCATAGCCTTAAGGAGCGACTCATCGAGTCCGCCCGAGAGCCTCTCGAGCTGAACCATTTGCGGGTTGAAGCGACCAGGAAACGTATTGTGAGGATCGAAGACAAAAGCCACTCCTCCACTCATACCGGCACCGAAATTCCGCCCGGTATCACCCAACACGACGGCCACACCGCCGGTCATATATTCACAACCGTGATCGCCACACCCTTCAACCACGCTTCGCGCCCCCGAGTTGCGTACACAAAAGCGCTCACCAGCCTGGCCCGCAACGTAGAGGCTGCCACCGGTCGCCCCATAAAGCAATGTGTTGCCTACAATGACGTTCTGATGCGAGGGCAACTCGCTCTCTTTCTTGGGCCGTACGACGATCTCACCACCGTACATCCCCTTGCCAACATAATCTTGCGCTTCCCCCTCAAGATGAAGGGTGACGCCACGATGATTGAAGGCACCGAAGCTCTGACCAGCCGAACCTGTAAAGGTGAACTGAAGCGTTCCTGGCGGGAGACCGACCGGTCCGTGGCGACGTGCGATCTCACCTGAAAGTCTCGCTCCGACCGTGCGCTCACGATTGGAGATCTCATAGTGCTTCTCTAGCGTTTTCACAGCCTCGACAGCTTCCAGAGCATCTCGGTAGACGAGCTCGTCGAGCGGCTCCTCTTGTTCAGGGATCTGATTGCGCTGTTGATGCGCACGCCGCGCTTTGCGTCCGCTCGGATCGGGATCGCGTAGGATTGCCGATAAATCGATACCCGCAACTTTCGGCAGGGTGGTCTCCTTGGGTGATAGCAGATCGACCCTACCGATAATCTCGTCGAGAGAGCGAACGCCCATATCAGCAAGGATCATCCTGACCTGTTGCGCAACATAGACGAAGAAGTTGATGACATGCTCTGGTGTTCCAACGTACTTCTTGCGAAGTTTTGGATCTTGAGTGGCCACTCCGACAGGACAGGTATTGAGATGGCACTGCCGAAGCATGGCGCAACCCGCCGCCACCAGCGCTGCCGTGCCAAAGCCATACTCCTCAGCCCCCAGTAACGCGGCAATCACAACATCTCTGCCCGTTTTCAGACCACCATCGACCCGCAAGGTTACACGGCCACGCAGATTGTTTTCGATAAGCACCTGCTGCGTCTCTGCAAGTCCTAGTTCCCAAGGGACACCGGCGTGTTTGACACTAGAGAGGGGGGACGCACCGGTCCCTCCATCATGTCCCGAAATCTGGATGTTATCTGCATACCCCTTGGCGACCCCGGCGGCGATCGTACCAACCCCGGCTGTCGACACCAGCTTCACTCCGACGCGAGCGTCCTTGTTTACACGTTTGAGATCGTAGATGAGCTGCGCAAGATCTTCGATCGAATAGATATCGTGATGCGGAGGTGGAGAGATCAAGGTGACCCCAGGTACGCTACGCCGAATTTTCGCGATCTCATCGTTGACCTTATGACCCGGAATCTGTCCCCCTTCACCCGGCTTTGAACCCTGAGCCATCTTGATTTCAAGCTCGCTGGCCGAGACAAGATAGTCAGGGGTGACCCCAAACCTTCCGGAAGCGACCTGCTTGATAGCGCTGTTCGCCCAATCACCGGCCTGCGGATGCCAAGCTCCGAAGGATAGCTCCGGCTTGTCCTCGGTATAGGGGGCGAAACGCTGCTCATCTTCGCCACCTTCTCCCGAGTTGCTCTTGGCCCCCAAACGATTCATGGCAACTGCTAACGTCTCGTGTGTCTCCCTTGAAACGGCACCGTGGCTCATCGCTTGGGTTACAAAGCGCGTCACAATCTTATCAGCCGGTTCAACCTCCTCGAGGGGTACCCTCGTCGTAGCAGTTCGATACTCGACCAGATCACGCAGGTTACAGACCGGTCGCTGGTCCACCACTTCAGCGTACTGTTCATAGGCCTCAAAACTCGCTGTACGAACCGCCTTGTGGAGTGCCTTGAACACAGTTGGGTTAAGCGCATGGTATTCTCCAGCCTTCCGAAAACGGTAGATGCCGAGGTCTCGCAAGGCCGAGTCCTCACCGAACGCCTCCGCGTGGAAGTGAAGAATATCGGTTGCAAACGTTTCGAGGCTTGCACCACCGATACGGCTCGGCGTCCCGTCGAAGTAGTGATCGATCACCTCCTGTTGAACACCGACCGCCTCAAATATCTGGGAGCCCCGGTAACTCGAGACCGTGGATATCCCCATCTTCGACATGATCTTCAGAAGACCCTTCTCTACCGCCTTGACATAGTTATCGACTGCCTCCCCGAGACTGATGGGGTCGTCACGTCGCGACTTTTCTGGTACATCACGAGCAGTAGCAAAAGCCAGATACGGATGGACCAAAGCCGCCCCATATCCGATGAGACAAGCGTAGTGATGATCTTCACGTGGTTCACCGCTATCGATCACGATAGCCGTCTTGGTTCTCAAACCTGCCCTACGTAATCGATGGTGAACGGCAGCGGTCGCCAAGAGCATCGGTATGGGTGCCCAATCGCCATCGATCTGTCGGTCTGAAAGAATCAAAAACCCCGCCCCGCCCAAAACCGCCTCGACCGCAGCATCACAGAGACGCTGCAAGGCCCTCTCAAGCTCCCCGGGACCCCCACGGATCTGAAAGCGGACCTGGAGTTCACGAGGGTGAAACTCGTGCTGATTTCTAAGCCACAGCAACGTCGCTTCATCGATGATGGGCGAATCGAACTTGAGGAGTCTCTTGGCTGGTGCCACTTCTTGCAGGAGACCTTGGCGAGGACCCACCACGGTCTCTAAAGACATCACCAGACGCTCGCGCAAAGGGTCGATGGCAGGGTTGGTCACTTGTGCAAAGCGCTGTTTGAAATAGCGGTAAAGCTGCTGGGGTTGCTCAGAAAGCACGGCTAGTGGGGTATCATCCCCCATCGAACCGACCGGAATCTCGCCATCGAAAACCATCGGCTCAAATATGCGGTCGTAGTCTTCCCGGCTATACCCAAAAGCCTTCTGCGTTCTTTTCAGCCCTTCAGGCTCCCATCCTCTGGCCGATATCGGATCTGGCTTCTGCTTACCAGCACGCGTCACGGAAGCTTTCAACCACTCCTGGTAATGCTCCTTGCCCGCGTACACCGACTTGATTTCATCACTACGAAGCAACCGCTTTTGGACCGTGTCTACTGCCAAGATCGTACCAGGACCGAGACGACCCCGTTCGATGATCTCTTGCTCAGGAATCGAGACCAGACCTGCTTCCGAACCGACCACGACCAAGCCACCACTGGTAACTTTGAATCTCTGGGGGCGCAAGCCGTTGCGATCCAACGCCGCAACCGCGTAGCGACCATCCGAGAGCGCAATGGCGGCTGGGCCATCCCACGGCTCCATCAACGTGGCTTGGTAGTCATAAAAGGCTCTCAGCGTGTCATCGACGTCTGGATTCTCCTCGTAGGCATCCGGCATGAGCATAAGCAGAGCATGAAGCGGATCACGGCCCGATAGCGTGAGTAGCTCAAATGCATTGTCGAGGGCGCCGGAATCACTGGTTCCCGCCTGAATAACCGGCACGAGATCTTTGACATCTTCACCCCACAACGGAGACTCGAAAGCCGGTTCACGCGCACGCATAAAGTGGAGATTTCCCTGAAGGGTGTTGATCTCACCATTGTGGCCGAGGAAACGAAAGGGCTGTGCCAACGACCATCTTGGCGCGGTATTGGTGCTGTAACGTTGATGAAAAACGGCGATCGATGTCTTGTATTTTGGATTGGCCAGATCGAGATAGAAGCTGCTCAGTTGATCAGCAACCATCAACCCCTTGTAGGTGATGGTACGACTCGAAAATGACGAGATATAGACCCGACCCATAGCTGCCTCATCGAGACGCGCTTCGAGCCGCTTGCGAGTGAGATAGAGCGCCCGTTCAAAAGCGGCATTGTCGAGGTGAGCGGGCCGCTTCATGAAGAGTTGTCGGATGAAGGGTCGTCGGCTCAGTGCTTGGGCCCCCAGTACATCGTCGTTGAGCGGAGGATCCCGCCAGAAGAGATGCTCCACCGAGCTCGACTCGACGACGTCATCGATGAGCTGCGTGATCAGAGCGGCGGGCGCATCGTTGGCGATAAAGAAGAACCCGACGGCCAAGTCTCCTTCCTGTTGCAACTCACAACCCTGTTCACTCGCGATCTCGCTAAAGAAATCGTAGGGAAGCTGTGTCAAGACGCCAGCCCCATCGCCGGTGTGTCCATCGGCACTCACCGCTCCTCGATGACGCAGCTTCAGCAAAGCCTCAAGCGCGTAGGCGAGAATTCGGTGGCTCTTTCGTCCTTCTATGTCAGCAACAAAGCCCGTACCACATGCGTCTCTCTCTAAGGGCCAAGCCAACGTCTTGGCGTCGGAATACCTTGTCATCCAGAAACCTCTCCTGCTCGGTTCTCAAGCAGCCACGCCAACCAACACGATCGAACCGTTGGCATCAGATACCAGAAAAAACCGTTCTACCTCGTAAGAACGCATTACGTTCGTCGTTTCAACGGCAGCCACACACAACTTCTTGGGGCGGTAGATTTGCAAGGCAAAAACCACCCATCACGACCCTTTCGAGAGTCGTGGCGACGAGTATACCGCCATAGGAAAAGGGCTGTCAACGCACCTACCGACAGACAGACCGGCAGATTTTATCTACGAGCCGAAGGCAGGGCGGCCTCGACAGAGGTGCTTCTTCCCCACCTCGCCAGGGATCTCTATCTTACCGATTCTGGCCTGCCGGCTTGTGTGCCGGCACCTGATCCTTTACGAGTTTGTATTCGATGGCATCGATCAAAGCCTGGTAAGACGCATCGATGATATTGGTGCTTGCCCCCACAGTCCTCCATACTTCGCGACCGTCAGTCACCTCTACAAGCACCCTTACGACGCTCGCGGTTCCGGTTTCTGCGCCCGACAAGACGCGAACTTTGTAGTCGCTCAACTCGAGATCTGCGACCGAAGGATAAAAGCGGGTCAACGCCTTTCCAAGCGCGCGATCGAGCGCGTTGACCGGACCATCGCCATCTGCAGCGGTATGTTCGAACTCCCCCCCAACCTCGACTTTGATGCTCGCCTCGCAGCGGGGGTCTTTATCTTCATCGCGTTTATCGATCAATACCGTAAAACCGTGGAGCAAGAAGTACGGTTGGTAATCCCCGCGAATCTTACGGGTCATCAGCTGAAAGGAAGCCTCTGCCTCTTCAAAGGCATACCCTCTGTGTTCGAGTTCCTTGAGTCGGTCGACCACTTCACGTACAGCCGGGTCCCCAGTCTCCACATCCTGGCCAAACTCAGCGATCTTGGCGAGCACGTTGGCCCGTCCGGAGAGGTCTGAAACCAAGATGCGCCGGGCATTGCCCACAGATTCGGGCACCACGTGCTCATATGTCTCAGGCCGCTTGTTTACAGCCGATACGTGAACTCCCCCTTTATGTGCAAAAGCCGCCTCTCCGACAAATGGAGCTCTCACGTTCGGCTGCAAGTTGGCACGCTCATCGATATACTGCGACAGACTTCGAAGCTGGTCGAGCCGCTGTTTCTGTTCGCGTCTCAACTTCAGCACCAGATTGGGCAATATACTAATGAGATTGGCGTTCCCACACCGTTCACCATATCCGTTGACGGTGCCCTGAACATGGCTTGCACCGGCCTCGACTGCCGCAAGGCTGTTGGCCACTGCAAGCTCACTGTCGTTGTGCGCATGAATGCCTATGGGCAGAGAGAAGCGGCTCACGGCCTCCTCGATCCGTTCAGCGATCTCTTTTGGTAAAGAACCACCGTTGGTATCACAAAGCACCAAGCGATCAGCTCCGCCATCAACCGCGGCCTCGAGCGTAGCCAAGGCGTAGCCAGCATCGTCACGATGACCGTCAAAATAGTGCTCGGCATCGTAGATGACCAGCCTCCCTTGCTTCTTCAGGTAGCTTACAGACTCACGGATCATCACTAGGTTTTGTTCGAGGGTGGCGCCAAGAGCCTCAGTCACATGAAGCGTCCACGATTTCCCAAAGATCGTAACCACAGGCGTCCCAGCATCGAGAAGTGCCTTTAGATTTGCATCCTCCTCGGGGGCGACCCCTTTACGACAAGTCGAACCGAAAGCTGCAAGTGCCGCTCTTTGCAAGCCGACGCCCTTCATGAGCTCAAAAAAACGTACGTCCTTGGGGTTTGAGCCAGGCCATCCCCCTTCGATAAAGGTCACTCCGAAGTCATCCAAACGCCGAGCGATAGCAACCTTATCTTCACTGGTGAGGTTAAAGTCCTGTCCTTGCGTCCCATCACGCAACGTCGTGTCGTAGATCTCTATCAACTCATGCCTCTCAGGGTAGCGACGGCTACCTAATCATCACAGATTTCACCGTCTAGGATAGCGTCAGCATCAAACCTATTCAAGAATCGTGGTGTTGTGCCTCTAACTCCTCGGCCCAGGTCTGCATCGAGCATTCGAGAAAACCAGAACACTTCACCCACTACCTAGGGCGTACTCACCTTCCCCTCGGGCGCTGAGGTCTTTGCCAAGCCGGCCGCCAACTTGTTTAGGGCATCGATATAAGCTTTAGCCGAGGCCTCGACCACATCTGTCGAAAGACCACGTCCAAGTATCGTACTACCCCCACTCGTAACGCGGATGCTGACTTCACCGAGGGCATCCTTACCAGAACCGACACTACGGATCTCATAGGACTCGAGCTTCATGTCGAGCTTCGTGATGCGTTCGATCGCACGGTAGGTGGCATCGACCGGGCCATCACCAGTCCCCGCCTCTTCATAGACACCGGTATCAGTCTTGATTCTCACAGTGGCGACAGGCGTCATCTGTGTTCCCGACTGAAACTGGACCGCCTCGAGCACATAGGTCTCCGCCACACGCGTCGTCTCGGCATCCACGAGCGCTCGAATATCTTCGACGGTTACGGTTCTTTTTCGATCACACAGGTCTTTGAACTGTCTGAAAAGAACGTTCACCCCATCGTTATCGAGATCGGTATAGCCCAGATCGGTCAGGGTCTTCCGAAAGGCGCGGCGACCCGAGTGCTTCCCCATCACCAAAACGCCCGCATCGCGACCCACCGTTTCAGCGCTCATGATCTCGTAGGTCTCGACGGCCTTGATCACCCCATCTTGATGTATGCCAGCCTCATGAGCAAACGCATTGTCTCCCACCACCGCCTTGTTGGGAGGCACGGCCATACCGGTAAGACCCGACACCAGGCGGGAACTCCGGTACAATTCCCGTGTATTGATCCCGGTCTGATGTTGCCAGAAATCCTTGCGTGTGGATAACGCCATGACGATCTCTTCCAAAGAAGCGTTGCCGGCACGTTCGCCGATACCGTTGACCGTACACTCAACTTGCGTTGCTCCATTTCTGACGCCGGCCAGACTGTTGATGACCGCGCAGCGGAGATCGTCGTGACAGTGTGTGCTGACATCGACCTTCTCGATCCCAGATACTCGTCGGCAGATGGTTGCCACCAAGTCTCCGTACTCCCACGGCATCATATAGCCGACCGTGTCGGGGATGTTGATCGTCGTGGCTCCGGCATCGATCGCTTCTTGAAAGATGCGCACCAAAAACTCGGGATCGCTTCGTCCAGCGTCTTCCGCGCTGAACTCGACATCATCGACAAAACGCTTCGCCAACGTCACCGCTTCTACGGCCCGCTCGATCACTGCCTCAGGTGCAAGCTGCAGCTTCTTCTCCATGTGGATCGGACTGGTGGCGATAAAGGTGTGGATTCTAGGGTTCCGGGCATCTTCAAGCGCCTGTGCTGCCCGCTCGACATCTCCCTTTGCTGCTCGAGCCAGGCCGGCCACGATGACCTTCTCAGACTCTTGATCGATGGTCCGCGCGATCTCCCGTACCGCTTGGAAATCACCTTCGGAGGCGATCGGAAAACCCGCCTCGATGACATCGACACCGAGACGTGCCAGCTGCCTGGCAATCTCGCTCTTCTCCAGGGTATTGAGTGCAACACCGGGTGACTGTTCACCATCACGCAAGGTCGTATCGAAAATTTTGATGTAGGCCATTTCGGTTCCCCTACCTTCCTTGTGTGCCCACCAGGTACCGTCCACACGCTATCGCCGTTTTCAAACGGTAGTGGCACCGGCCACATTTGCCCCTAAAGCGCTCCTTACGCTCCACCAATAAAGGGCATCATCTTGCGCAAACGCGCGCCTACCGTAGAAACCAGGGACTGCCCCGTGTTTCTTCGCTGCGTCTTGAGCCGTGGCTGTCCAACTTGGTTCTCGAGCAAGAAGTCCTTGGCAAACTTGCCTGTTTGCACTTCATTCAAGATGCGCTTCATCTCCTGACGGGTTTCATCGGTGATGATACGTGGACCGGTGACATAATCGCCATATTCTGCCGTGTTGGAAATGCTGTAGCGCATCTGTTCAAAACCGCCTTCATAGATGAGATCCACGATCAGTTTCATCTCATGTACACATTCGAAATAGGCGACCTCTGGCTGATACCCGGCTTCGACCAGAGTTTCGAAACCCGCCTGCATCAGCTCGGTTACACCACCGCACAACACAGCCTGCTCACCGAAGAGATCCGTTTCGGTCTCCTCTTTAAAGGTCGTCTCGAGCACTCCCCCGCGAGTACCGCCGATCGCCTTCGCATAGGCGAGACCACGTTCCTTCGCCGTTCCCGTTTCATCTTGAAAGATTGCCAACAGACAAGGTACGCCCGCTCCCTCGCTGTAGACGCGGCGAACGAGGTGGCCAGGACCCTTCGGCGCGACCATTATTACGTCAACCCCTTCGGGTGGCGTGATCTGTGAAAAGTGGATATTGAAACCGTGGGCGAACAGAAGAGCTTTACCTGGCCTCAGGTTCTGTTTGATACTGCTCTCATACACCTGCCTCTGCGTCTCATCTGGCAACAACACCATGATGAGATCCCCTGCATTCGCAGCCTCTCCCACCTCGAGGACCTTGAGTCCTGCCTGTTCTGCACTACTCCATGAAGCCGAGCCTGGACGGAGCCCAACCACGACATCGATCCCCGACTCCGTGGCATTGAGGGCGTGAGCGTGTCCCTGAGATCCGTAACCGATCACGGCTACGGTCTGACCGCGTAGATGCTCTAGATTGGCATCGCTATCGTAATAGATCTTTGGCATATCTCCCTCTCTTTTCCACCGGATGGCCTGGGAGCTCAACCGGTGGCTTCTCAGGTAGGCAAAGCCCGTGCCGACAATGAATGGCTCCGGTCTTCACCCTCCCTGGCTAGGCGACTTTGGAACGATGATTGCTCTTCGTCTTCATATCGGAAGCGGAACGGCTAAGGGCCACACGACCCGTCCTCATCAGCTCGAGGATGCCAAACGATCTCATCTGTTCGATAAAAGCGTTCATCTTACCCTCGTCGCCGGTCAGCTCAAAGATGAGTGCACTCCGGTCGACATCGACGATACGGGCGCGAAAGTCTTGAGCGATCTGACGGATCTCGACGCGATCGTCGGGCGTTCGAACCGCAACTTTGATCAGCATCAGCTCACGATCGACAAACGCCGAGCCGGTATGATCGACCACCTTGATAACATCGATGAGTTTTTGAAGCTGTTTTTCAACCTGCTCGATACGTGAATCCTCCCCGGTAACGACGAAAGTGGTGCGGCTGATCCCGCTCTGTTCAGACTGGGCCACCGAAAGAGACTCGATGTTGAAGCCACGACGAGCAAACAGTCCTGCAACACGTACAAGAACCCCAGGTTGATCCCGAACCGTTACACTCAGCACATGTCGATGAGTCATCAGGACTTGACCCCCTCGACCTCTTCAGGCTCTTGATCACCGATGATCATTTCGTCCACGCCCGCTCCAGCAGGTATCATGGGGAATACCTTCTCGGATTCGTAGACGACAAAATTCATCACTGCGGGTCTCCCCTTTCGCAAGACCTCAGGGATCAGCTTGGCAGCCTGTTCCCGATCGAAAACGTTGTACCCATCTAGCCCGTAAGCCTCTGCAAGCTTGGCAAAGTCCGGGTTTGAATCAGCCAGATAGACTTCGCTGTACCGTTTGGCGTTAAAGAGCTCCTGCCATTGCCGGACCATCCCGAGCATCCCATTGTTGGCGATGGCGATCACGATCGGGAGCTGATGCTTGAAAATCGTCGCCAGTTCCTGGATATTCATCTGGACGCTTCCGTCTCCAGCGATGCACACCACCTGTTCCCCCGGCCTGGCCAAAGCCGCACCGATCGCCGCCGGAAGACCGAAGCCCATCGTCCCCAAACCACCTGAGGTGATCCAAGTTCGAGGCTTGCTGGTCGGGAAGAGACGAGCGGCAAACTTCTGGTGTTGACCTACTTCGGTGGTCACGATACAATCGCCACTCGTCGCCTGACGGAACATCTCTATGACCTCTTGGGAAACGAGAGGTTTATCTGTCTTGTAGCGCTCAGGATACTTCTCTTTCCACTCGTTGAGCTGCTGCCACCATTCGTGGATGTCGAGACCGGCTAGCATCGACTTGAGGCGAGGGAGCACATCGCGCAAGTCTCCTACGACAGGTACATGAGCCTTGACCAACTTGGAGATCTCAGCAGGATCGATATCGATGTGAACGATCGTCGCCTTCGGTGCAAAACGGCTGATCTTTCCGGTCACCCTATCATCGAAACGTAGACCTGCTCCCAGAATCAAATCGCAGTGCGTGATCGCCCTGTTGGCGGTGACGGTCCCGTGCATACCAGGCATGCCGAGTGCTTGGGGCGCCCCAGCCGGGTAGGCACCTATACCCATCAGGGTGGTAATCACAGGAATACCGGTCGACTCAGCGAAGGCCATGACGTCGGTAGAGGCTACCTGCGCTCCCCCTCCGACCATCATTATGGGACGCTTGGCTGCGAGGATCGCCTCGGCAGCTCTCTTGATCTGACCACCGTGGCCCACCAAGGTCGGCTTATACCCAGGTAGATCGATCCGGTGCTCAAAGGTGCCCTCGACGTCAGCGAGCTGAACGTCCTTCGGTATATCGACCAGTACGGGACCAGGACGTCCGCTGGCAGCAATGTGAAAAGCCTCAGCGATGATCCTCGGGATATCCTCGACGTTCTTTACCAGATAGTTGTGTTTGGTGACCGGAAGAGTGATGCCGTAGACATCCGCTTCTTGAAACGCATCTGTACCGATCAGGGAAGACGGCACATTCCCCGTAATCGCCACGACTGCCGAAGAATCCATATGAGCCGTGGCGAGGCCGGTGACCAGGTTGGTAGCACCTGGTCCACTCGTTGCGAATACGACCCCGACCCTGCCACTGGCCCGATAGTACGCATCAGCCATATGTGCGCCCGCCTGCTCGTGCCGCACCAAGACGTGTTTGATGTCAGAGTCGTAAAGCGCATCATAAATGGGCATGATAGCCCCGCCCGGATGCCCAAATACCAAATCCACGCCCTGCATTTCGAGCGCTTTTAAAACGACTTCTGAACCTTTCATGTCACCCTCCATCGCGGTCGGCACCCGCCGTTAAGAAAAAACCCCGCCAAGTCTTCTTGGCGGGGCGAAACTCGTCACTCTGTCAAACGACTAAGCGACGGCACCCCAGAGAGGTAGTACGAGGTCTAGTTCGTTCCGTAAGAAAGGCGCCGCACTCATTCGTGGTGAGTATACGAGGTCATGTAAGCGCTGTCAAGCAGCCTCGGACGCCTTCACGAAAGGGAGCGGGCGACCCACTCGTTCGGAGCGAACCGCCCGATACCCGGGATGGGTGGTTTTTCTCCGCGCGGTAGCATACACTATAGTGAATAGGTAAACTTTGTCGCGCGTTGTCTATTACATACTGTCGCCGAGGAGGTGCATCATCGAAGTTCTCAGAGTGTCCGGATCGTCCCGCCCAAACTCGGTGGCGGGAGCTATCGCGGCTTTGCTGCGAAATGAAGGTGAGGTCGAGGTTCAAGCGATCGGCCCTCACGCCGTCAATCAGGCCGTCAAGGCGATCGCCATCGCCAGGAGCTATATTGAAGCCGACGGCCTAGACCTCCAAACAAGACCATCGTTTGTCAAGCTAGAGCTCCAAAACGAGGAGCGGACGGCTGTACGCTTTGCAGTACAGTCGGTGGTGGTAGAGCACAGCTAGAATTTTGCGATACTCCCACCCCTCGCAGGCGTCCCCAACGTACCCGAACCGCCAAAGTGCGTAGTGCAGCAAACCAAACATTCATATAATATGAGTATAGTGTACTCAAGTGGAGTGGAGCTACCACATCGCTCTACATCCCAAGGCGTAAGACTGTAAACAGCGCACGGCAACGCTGCCAAAGGAGGAAACCGAGTTAAAGATGGCAACCTACTACCTGATCGGAATCGTCGCCTTTATCGGCTCAATGCTCGTCCAAAATTGGTTACGGAGCACGTACAACAACTGGTCTAGACGTCCGAACACTTCGGGTCTGAGCGGCCGCGAGATCGCCATGGCGATCTTGCAAGCCAACGGACTGCAAGACGTAGAAGTCGAGGAGTCCAAAGGATTCTTGAGCGACCACTACGATCCGCGTACGAAGAAGGTGCGTCTTTCTGAACACAACTTCAACCAAGCGAGCATCGCCGGCATGGCGGTCGCTGCCCACGAGGTCGGGCACGCGCTTCAAGACGCCAAAAGCTACCTACCGCTACAGGTCAGAAGTGCTCTGTTGCCGCTGGCATCCCTGGGCAGCCGCTGGGGTATCCCCCTCGCCATCCTCGGCCTCTTTCTCGGTTTTGCAGGCCTGCTCCAACTCGGCGCTCTCATCTTTGCCGGAGCCGTCCTCTTTCAGGTCGTTACCTTGCCGGTCGAGTTCGATGCCAGCCGCCGCGCTCTTGGGCAACTCGAGAAGCTAGGGCTCGTTACTCCCGACGACAGTGGAGGGGCACGTTCGGTGCTTACAGCTGCCGCAATGACCTACGTGGCTGCCGCTGCCACCTCGATCGCTTACCTCCTCTACTTCCTCTCTCTCAACCGAGACTAACGTACGGTTCTGTCCGGCTGAACCCAGCCACACCGGAACGATTGCGAGAAACCGAGGGCACATCAGCATCGGCAAACAGAGAGAAACCGTCTTAAAGGTTCTGCGCCGCGTCTATCGCGGCGCATTCGCTGCACCCGTTCTAAATGCCGCGCTCGACAACGAACCGACCCCGGCCCCCGAGCGCGGCTTCGTAACCGACCTCGTCTATGGAACCCTCCGTCACCACCACCTCTTGGACGCGACATTACGCCCACTCCTGCGTCACCCCAAAAGACTCCCCAGCACGGTCCTTATCGCTTTGCGAGTCGGCAGTTACGAACTCCTGATCCGCAAAAGTCCCTCCTACGCCGTCGTACATGCATGGGTCGAACTCGCCAAGCGGGAAAGTCCAAGCCATGCGCGACTCGTCAACGCAATCTTGCGACGTGTGACGATGCCTCGCGACCTCACCACCGCCACCCGCTTGAGCCTCCCCAACTGGCTTTTCGATACGTTGCAGCTCACCCTAGGTCCCGATAGCGCATTCAGGGCTGGGAAGGCCATGCTGGAACCCGCCCCACTCTGGATTACCCAGTACCGTGAAGGTGCCGTCGAAAGCCTCAAGAGGGAGGGGTGTGAGGTGTCATCTGGACCATTTCGAGATACGTTTCGCCTGCGCCCCTCCAAACCTCTACGCGAGCTGGAGGCCTATCGACGCGGGTGGATCCAACCGCAGAACCCGAGTTCGACCGTGCCGGTTCGGTTACTCGAGCCGAAACCCTCAGAGCGCGTACTCGATCTCGCAAGTGGTAACGGTATCAAGACAGCTCAGCTCGCATCCCGGGGTGCTGTGGTGACCGCAATAGACGCAAGCCAGAAGAAGGTGAGGCCGGCCCAACAAAACCTCTCACGACTCGGCTTAAGCGCCTCCCACCTCACCTTCGATCTCACACGAGTTCCGAAACTACCACCGGCCAAGAAAGTTCTACTCGATGCTCCTTGTACGGGGACCGGAACGCTGCGTGGACACCCGGAGATCAAGCTGCGCCTCGACCCAGCCGACCTCAAACGAGCTGCTCGACTCCAAAAACAACTCTTGACCACCGCTGCCGCCCTCACCCAAGTGGGCGGAACCCTCGTCTACGCAGTTTGCAGCCTGACCCTGGACGAAGGAGAAGACCAGATCCGATCCTTTTTAAGGTGTCACCCCACCTTTGAGGTCCATTCGTTTACGCTCCCCATTCCTACGAGCAGAGATCGCATCGGCTCGTATATTCTCCCTTATGAGGGACGAGACGGCTTCTACGTGGCAAAGTTAAAAAGGATAGCGTAGCCGGCACCTCTCCCTCACAACAATCGCTTGGGGTGGGTGCGTCTGGATACGGTATGCTCATGGTGACGTTGATCGAGCTAGCCAAAGACACAGACACTACGCCTCAACCGGGGCGTTACCTGCATATGGCCTGGTTTTTTGCGGCAACGCTCCTTCTCCCCGTCAGCGATCTCTTACGGTCGAGCACCCGTCTCAGCCTGGCAGGGATTGTACTCTACTCCGTGTTTCTGGCCCTCTTGGTGGTTGCTCAGGCCATCGTTATAAGAATCGGCCCAAACACGCTCGCCTACGGTGTACGTTATGAGGTGGTGGTGATCGAGACGGCGCTTCGCCCCATCAAGATACCGCTCGAACGCATCGAGAACATCGAGCTCATCTCGGGCGACGGTCTGCGATATCGCTCAGGACTTAGTCTTCCCAACTATCATGACGGTTGGTATCGCAGCACTAACGGAACGGTACGCGTGGCTGCGAGTCGATTGCGTGGTGTGGGACTGCTGATCACCCACCAGCGGGACCATTTTTTCTTGGGGCGTCGAGAAAAGCTCTTTATCAGCCCAGCAGAACCCGAAGTGATGCTCCTCGCCCTCACCTCACTCCTTTCAGATCGTAAGAGTCGAATCGAGCTGGGGCAACCGTAACGATCTCTCAAGGAACGAATCTCGGCACCACTTCGCAGCGTTCATCCCCCAACAACGTAGCGATAGATCCTCTCGACAAGAGGCTCCCCCGACAAGCTAGAGCGCTTGAGCTCACCGGCCTCGAAACCGAGTTTCTTGTAAAACGCCTGGGCTATATGGTTGCCCTCCGCAACCGTCAGCTCAACCTGGACTACACCGCGTGCTTCAAACCACGCCAACGCACAACTCCAAAGCTTGTGTCCGAGTCCCTGTCTTTGGAGAGACGGGAGCACGTAGATCGCCCCTAGCTGCCCGACCGAATCACGCACGCTAAGACGGATATAACCGACTACCTCACCAGCACGCTCCAAAACCCAAAGCCCGGCGCTGTTAAGTGTTTGCCGGAGCGAGTACTCGCTATACGCCCATTTCAAAAAGTTGTCGATCGCCGAAGGTGAGAGGATATCCGCGTACGTTGCGTGCCACGTTTCAGCAGCGACCTTTTGCACCCACTCTATGTCTGATGGTGTTGCCACACGAACCGTAGAATATACCTGCAAACAGACCCCCGTCTCACCGTTGTTCTCTTCGGCTTCAGTATACGACGCGAGCACGCTGCGTGGCAATGCGAATCCGTTTGCGAGGGGGCACATCTTGGCAGGAAACCTTGCAGTCAGGAGACCTTGCAGTAAAGAGCATCCGAGCGATGGACGACCAGAGAGTGTATACGTTGCGCTCACGTGTCTCTAGCTCGCTTTCCAAGCTTGAGCTTTAGAGACAGGTTCGATTTCGAACCAGAGGTTTGTTGCAGGTATGATTCTTCGGACACAGAGCGTTGTCCGGGAACTCACCAAGACCGGTACCCTTGTAGACCAGCCACACCTAGGAGGCAAGAATGAAGGTATTTCACGCAGGTGCAGCCCGAACCGTCACCGGAAGCTGTCATCTCGTCGAGATGGAGGGGCAAAGAGTTCTCATCGACTGTGGGCTCTTTCAAGGGTCTTCTCACGTAGAAGCAAACAACCGGGAGACGTTCGGATTCGAAGCTGCGAGCCTCGACGCCGTGCTCCTCACCCACGGCCACCTCGATCATGTCGGTAGGTTACCCCTATTGTTCGAGCGAGGTTACCGTGGACCGATCTACGCAACTGCAGCCACAAGGCACGTAACTGAAGTGATTCTTAGAGATGCAGCGAGACTTCAGCAAGAGGATTATAGACGCAATCTGCGCAGAGCTCGCCGATCTGGACGTGAACACCAAGTGCCCCCGCCGCTATTTGATGAGACAAGCGTCGAGAAAACCCTTGCCCAATTTGCCGACCCGATCTCATTTGATCGGTCTTTGTCGCTCGAACACAATCTCACCGCCACCTTCCACAGAGCAGGACACATCCTCGGCAGCGCATGGATCGTCCTAGACAGCCCAGAAGGAAGACTCGTAGCCTCAGGTGATCTCGGCAACCGAGAGAGTGGTCTCCAGGCACCAGCAGATCCGGCCCCCGCCTGCGACGTCGTCTTGGTAGAGACAACGTATGCCGACCGGAACCATAGAAGCCTCGAAGCGACTTTGCACGAGTTCAAAAATGTGATTCGAAAAGCGATCGAATCAGGCGGCAACGTTCTCATCCCCAGCTTCGCCCTGGAGCGCACACAACATCTCCTGTTTCAGCTCTACCAGCTTACCGAGAGCGGTGAGCTCGGTGACGCCGCCATCTATCTCGATTCGCCCATGGCGACCCGCATCACGGAACTCTATCGAACCTGCGATAACGAATTTCATGAAGAGATCAACTCACTTCTCGAACGAGGAACCGATCCTTTCTCACCGCAAACGCTTCAATATACGGTCAGCACCGAGGCGTCAAAGGCGTTAAACGACGTCGAAGGCGGCGCTATCATCATCGCCGGTTCGGGTATGATGACCGGCGGCCGGATCCTCCACCATCTCAAACACAATCTATGGCGTGGAGGCGCGAGCCTGATCATCGTGGGCTATCAAGCTGCTGGGACCCTCGGTCGGCGCTTGGTGGACGGGGCCGACAGTGTACGGATCTTCGGCGAAGAAATCGTCGTCAGGGCCGGTATACACACGATCGGCGGGTTCTCGGCACATGCTGACCAAGACGATCTCCTCAACTGGTTGAGTGCTGCGAAACAAGCTAAAACGGTGCTGGTCCATGGCGAGGTCGGTGCTATGAATACCTTCGCCCGAGTACTCGAAGAACGTGGCCGAGACGTCTTTATCCCAGATCTCTACCGGTGGTCGTCTTTCGATTCATGAGCGAGGTAGTGATGGTGCACACCGGGTTCGAACAACTTGTAACCCCAATCGGCCTCGCTCGACGCAGGACAAACGCGATCGGCAAATAAGCCGTCAGCCACCTTACGGTAGCGCTGCAAACTATGCGGTTAACTAGGGTCATGGATTGGGAACTGCCCGTAATCGCTCTTCGGACGCAAGTGGTGCTGCCTCGTACTCTCGAAAACGTGGACGTCGGCCGTCCAAAATCGAAGCGATCCCTCGAAGAGGCTCAGGCTGCAGACAATCGCGTCCTTCTCGTCGTTCAGAGAGATCCCCGCGTCGACGACCCCACCGGTGAGGATCTCTACACGATCGGCACCCTCTGTATCATCAAACAGGTCATCAGGCTCCCAGACGACACCTTGCAAGTGTTGGTCGAGGGACGTGAACGTGCCACCATCAAGGCTTTTCTCCCCGGTCCTTCGTTGCGCGCACACGTCAGTACCATCTCCGAAAGCACCTCGGAACAAGACACGGCACACATCGAAGCGCTAATCGAGCAGACAAAGGCAGCATTCACCGAATACGCCCAACAAAACAAGAACCTCCGCCTCGACTCCTTTCACTTAGAGAATCTCAAAGGGTTGCGGGAGGCGGGTCCGCTTGCGGATGTCATCACCAAGTATTCGACTTGGGAAGTTCGCGATAAACAGATGATCCTTGAAGAAGCAGACATTCAAAAGCGGATCGAACTGGTTTATGCTCTTCTCTCACGCGACCTAGAGCGCTTCGATACCGAAAAGCAGATCAGCGCGCGAGTCAAACAGCAGATGGACTCGAACCAACGGGAGTATTATCTCCGGGAACAGATGAAAGCCATCCAACGGGAGCTCGGCAGCGACGAGGCCTCAGAGACCGAGGAACTGCGCCAGCGTGTGGAAGAGAAAAATCTTCCCAAAGAGGCCAAAGAGCGCGCGATCAAGGAGATCGAGCGCCTCGAAAAGATGTCTGGGGGGTCACCGGAAGCCACCGTGGTTCGCACCTACCTCGATGTCGTGCTCGACCTTCCGTGGAGCGAACTAGATGACGAGCTCCTCGACATCACTCACACGGAGAAGATTCTCAACGAAGACCACTACGCGCTCGATGAGCCGAAGGAACGAATCCTCGAGTTTCTGGCGGTTCGCCAGCTTACCAAAGACATTGAAGAAAACACCTACAAAGCACCTATATTGTGCCTGGTCGGCCCTCCTGGCGTCGGGAAAACCTCGCTCGGCAAATCGATCGCACGGAGCCTCAACCGCGAGTTCGTGCGCATGAGCCTCGGCGGTGTCCGGGATGAGGCTGAGATTCGGGGACATCGACGTACCTACATCGGTTCCCTTCCGGGCCGGATCATTCAGGGGATGAAGACTGCAGGTAAGATCAACCCTGTCTTTTTGCTCGATGAAGTCGACAAGATGACGGCTGATTTTCGGGGGGATCCTTCCTCGGCGCTGCTCGAGGTACTCGATCCGGAGCAGAACAACACCTTTGTCGACCACTATCTCGAAATCCCCTACGATCTCTCCAAGGTCATGTTCATTACCACCGCCAATTCACTCATGACGATTCCCAGGCCCCTGCTCGACCGGATGGAAGTCATTCAGATCCCGGGTTATACGCTCGATGAGAAGATCGAGATTGCCAAACGATTCCGCATCCCGCGGCAACTCGCCGACCATGGGCTCGAGGGCAAACTCACGATGGGTGAAGACGCAATTCGCAAGACCATCACCGAATACACACGAGAGGCGGGCGTGCGCAACATGGATCGCATGATCGCCAAGATTGCCCGGAAAATGGCGAAGGGCTACCTCGAAAACGCTTGGAATGGTGAGGAGTCGGTCGATGAGCAGAGTGTAAGGGATCTGCTTGGCGTGCCGCCTTTCCGGGATGAGCAGGCTGAAAAAGTGCCGCAAATCGGTCTGGCCCACGGTCTCGCTTGGACCTCCGTAGGTGGTGTGACTCTCGACATCGAAGCGGTCAGTGTACCGGGAGCTGGAAAGGTCACCCTCACCGGGCAACTCGGTGATGTCATGAAAGAGAGTGCACAAGCTGGGATCGCCTACCTCAGGAACCATGCCGCACAATTCGGTCTCCCTGAAGATTTCCATGAAAGCCGGGACCTCCACGTTCACGTGCTCGAGGGGGCAACCCCCAAAGATGGGCCGAGCGCCGGCATCGCCATGGCCACAGCGGTCGTGAGTGCCCTGAGTGGCCAGCCGGTACGGGGTGACATCGCCATGACCGGTGAGATCACGTTGCGTGGGCGGGTACTCCCGATCGGGGGGGTCAAAGAGAAGTTGTTGGCGGCTCACCAGGCCGGTATCAAACAGGTAATCATCCCGCAAGCGAACGAGGCCAACTTGGAGGAAGTGCCTGAGTCGATCTTGGCTGAGCTCGACATCAGGACTGTCAAAACCTTCCAGGAGGTGCTCGACCAGATGCTTCTCGACGACGAAAGTCAGGCCGAGTTCGTGCCGCCTCCGAAAGGAGAAGGGCAGGGAGCCTCGGCACAGGTGTAGGTGTGACTTAGGCCGAAATGTTCGGGGTGGACTCGTTCACTTGGAGCGCATTGAGGCGCGAATAGAGACCACCACGCTTTACGAGTTCGGCGTGTGTACCCACTTCGACAACCTGGCCCTCGTCGAGGACGAATAGGGCATCTGCGTTTCTCACGGTCGACAGTCGGTGAGCAATAATCAGGCTGGTCAACTCTGCATGTTCGGCAAAGTGTCCCTGAAGAGCGTCTTGAATGACTGCCTCCGATTCGCTATCGAGGCTGGAAGTCGCTTCGTCGAGCACCAAAACGGATGCCCCTTTTAACATGGCCCTCGCGATGGCGATCCGCTGCTTCTGGCCACCGGACAATTTCACACCCCGCTCACCGATCTCCGTGTCGAAACCTTGGGGAAGCGTTTCGATAAATTCTGCAGCGTTGGCTAGGTATGCTGCTCGACGCACGTCGCGACCAGGAGCTTCAGGTCTTGCATACAGGATATTTTCACTCACTGAGCCCGAAAATAGCATGGGTTCTTGAGGCACCACTGCAATCGCTGTTCTAAGTGACCGTAAGGCAAATTGCTCGAGTGGGAGCTCGCCTAACCGGATGACACCGTCATCGAGATCGTACAACTTGGCCAGAAGCTTCACTACCGTACTCTTTCCTGCACCTGAGGGCCCCACCAGAGCCGCCGTATACCCGGCTGGAATTTCCAGGTTCAGGCCCCTCAAAGTAGGCAGTTCGGCACCCGGGTACGTGAACCAGACATCACTGAAGTTGATAGGGCCGGGTGGGATCTCCTCGATCGTGCCACCCTGTTCCGTCCCTTCGGATAGGAGTTGATCGATTCGTTCCAAGGCAGCGACGCCCGACTGCAGCAAGTTGTTGAAGTTGAGAACAAATCGCACCGGCCCCAGCAAATTGTTGAGATAGAGCAAGAAGGCAGTCAGTTCGCCGGTAGAAAGGGCCATCCACGGTGCCACTCGCTCACCTCCCGGCTGAGTCGCAATCAAATATCCTCCCACGAGCAGCAAGGATCCGGTACCCAACGCCGAACTCAGTCCGATCGAGCCCTGCATAAGCCCGAGATGACGTCTCCTGATCAGATTCAGTCTTCGGTAGGTTTCACTATCCGCCCCAAACCTTCGAAACTCGAGCGGTTCAGCCACGAAACTCTTGACCACACTGATATTTGAAAGTGCTTCGGTCGCCACCGCCGTCATCTCCCCCACGGTCGCACGGATCCGTCTAGCCAACCGCCTCAACGGCTCTTGAAAAGCTGCCGTGACAAAAGCCATCAACACCACGACAAACAAGCTGAGCAGGGCGAGGAGACCGTTCATCACGAAGAGGATCACAAGCACGACGATGATGCTGATAAGCTGCCCTAAAATACGGGAGGCACCTGCTTGGATCATCGACTCCAGGGCGTTGACATCTGAGACCACCTTGGACACCATCGCCCCAGTACGCTCCCCCGTAAAACGGGAAAGGGGGAGTTCGAGCAGATGCCGGTACGTCCTTTGCCGCAATCTGTCGATGACGTTCTGGGTGAATGAAAAGCTGAGATACATGGAAAGAAAGTTGAGCATCTCACGCAACAAGTAGAAGCCGAGCATACCCAACGCGAGCAAAACGAATAGACGGACTTCGGCTCGGGGAATCAATACATCGATTACGATCCGGACGAATTGTGGGGCAACTTGCCCCATAGCCGCGTTGATCGCAATGAGAACCGATAGGAAAGCGACCTGCCAACGATACGGTGAAAGGAGACGCCCTAGCTGCTTTATGGCACTCTTCGGTCGGGGGTTGGACAAACTCACCTCAAAAGTCTCACGTATCTCCTACTGATGAACGTCACGCGAACCGGCACTCCCAAACGGCTCTAGCCAGATGGCAAGTAGGAGCGGAGCACACGGCCGGTACCGGCCAGGGAATAAGACCCCAACAAGGCCGGGAGCAAGACTGAAGTCCCTCGACTCAATAACATACTCTGCTCTCCGCATCGAAGCGTGATAGAGCCCTGGTATGTGGTAAGAATCTCCAAGCTGCTCGATTCGGTGGCGAGTTCGAGTTCGGCACCGACCTCACGCTGCTCCAAAACAAAGAACTCAGAGTCCACCAGGGTCTGCCAGCCGCTCTTTTGCACGTGCGGTTGCAGCTTGGCTCGTTCACCAGCAACCAAGTGTGCAACGTCGAGAGCTTTTTCGACGTGAAGTTCTCGAAGGGCTCCGTCACTCCCTCTACGTTGGTAATCGTACAAGCGATAGGTAAGATCGCTGCTCTGCTGGATCTCATAAAGAAGAACGCCTGCCCCTACGGCATGGACCGTACCCGCCGGGTTGAAGATAACGTCACCACTTTGAACGGGCACGACATTCAAGTACTGCTCGAGCGTACCCTGCTGGATCGCCTCGCGAACCGTATGTTTGGAAACGGTCTCTTTGAAGCCCCAAACGATCGACGCCCCAGGCTCGGTTTCGAGAACGAACCACGCCTCGGTCTTACCGAGATGACCGCTGGAGGCTTCGTGCGAACGGGCATAGGTATCGTCGGGGTGGACTTGAATCGATAATTTATCCTTGGCATCGATGAACTTAGCCAACAACGGCACCTTGGTACCGTACCTCTCAACCGAAGCGCGACCCAAGAGCGCTTCGCCCAATATTTCGGCGACCGCTTGCAGGGTAGTGCCGGCATAGGCACCATTCAACACCCTGTTTTCGGCATAGATCTGCCACGATTCACCGAGCGGATCTTCGAATGGGAGCTGATCGAGGTCCAGAAAATCTTTCAGTCGTTCTCCACCCCAAAGCCGGGGGCTCAGGTAACGTTCGAGTAAAAGCGGATACAAAGGATTTGTCACGGTCCTTCTCCTCGCCCCATGGTAAGCTTGCGGACGACAGAAAGGCCGCAAGACACATTACACCTAGATACAACTCTTTGTGCGTACCATGGTCAGGACCCCATGACTCAGGCACTTACGACCTTTATCAACGACGCCGGTTGGCTGGCCCCTCTCTATTATGTCGGTTCTTTTCTGTTAGCTGCGCTGCTGCCTTTTATCCCGACACCGCTGATCGGGGCACTGGGTGGTAAGGCGTTTGGGTTTCTCCCCGCGCTCACTTACGGTGTGATCGGTCTGGGACTCGGCGCCTTCACAGCCCTCAATCTGGCTCGAAATCTAGGACGCCCCATGATCTTGTGGGCGGTGAAGCCCGAAGCGTGGCACGAATGGGAGAAGCTACTCGGCATTCAGTCCGTTACGGTCTGGGGCATAATGTTCTTCATCTTGAACCTCGACATCGTCGTGGTGTTCGCAGGGCTCACGAGCTTGCCTCTCAAGCAACTCTGGCTGGCCGCCATCATCGCCAGGCTCCCCTGGTTGGTGGTAAGCGCATGGTTTGGCGACGCGGTATTGGTGTCTGACACGGTTATGTTCATCACCCTCCTCGTCTTCATCCCGCTCCTTTACGGGCTCCACAAACTCCGGCCCTGGTTGCGCAGCAAGCTGTTGAATTGGGGTCGAAAATAGTTCCGCCGGGCAGAGAGGTCTTCTCCAAAGTTGAAGTAGCAGAGCCCAGACCGATATACCCACACTGCGGATTGAACGGTCCACGTGATCAACAAGCCATCCGTTTTACCGATTGCAGGGTCGCAGAAGAGCCTAGTTCACCCCAGGAATCTTCTTACCCGGATTCATGACTGTGTGAGGGTCGAACGAACGCTTGATGCGCTTCATCAACTCGAGCGAGCCACCGTGCTCGAGCTCCATATACTTGAGCTTGCGCACGCCCACGCCATGTTCCCCGGTACTCGTCCCACCGATCGACAGCGCAAAGGTAACCATCTGGTGATTTAGCTGCTCGACTTTCGCAAGCTCATCATCGCCATCGAAAAAGGTGACGATGTGAAAGTTACCATCACCCACATGACCTACAAGGTAACCGTTCAGACCTGAGTCACGATGGGCACAGAGTGCCTTGGACACGGCTACCGGCAATTTTGAAATCGGAACTGCCACATCGCTGGTGATATTTCTCTTGCCTGGGTTTGCCGCAACCGCAGCGTAGAACATGTTGTGGCGCGCCTCCCAGAGGCGCTCCCGTTCTTTGACATCGCTGCTCGACTCGAACAAAAGCGCCCCTGAGTCGCGGGCAAGCTTCTCGGCCAACCGTAAATCGGCAGCAACCCCTGGAGGGTTGCCGTGAAACTCCAAAAAGATCGTCATCTCTTCAGGAAAACGTGTACCCTGATGGGCGTTGACCACCCGAATGCTGTTCGCATCGACAAGCTCACATCGGGCCACCGGTACACCGGCTTGGATGAGGTTGGTGACGAACGTGGTCGCACTCTCAGCGTCACTAAAGGGCACACGGGCTGCACTTGCCGCCTCGGGGAGCCCACTCAGTCGGAGCGTCACCTCGGTGATGACCCCCAAAGTCCCTTCTGAGCCACAATAGAGCCGTGTGAGATCGTAGCCGCTCGAGCTCTTCCGGGCTCGCGACCCCGTCCTGATCACCTCCCCTGTTGGCAACACCACCTCTAGCGCCAAGACGTAATCACCGGTGACGCCATAGCGGACTGCAGCGGTACCGGAGGCATTGGTAGCGATCATGCCTCCGAGCGAAGCGTGCGCCCCCGGGTCGACAGGAAAGAAGAGACCGCTCCGGCGGACATATTTATTTAGCTGCGGATAGGTCACACCGGGCTGGGCCACCACCAAAAGATCCTCTGGGCGAAACTCGAGTATCCGATCGAGGCGTGTAAGATCGAGAGATATGCCTCCAAGCAGAGGCACGGTGTGACCCTCGAGGCTCGAGTTGACGGCTACCGGTGTAACCGCCACCCTGTTTTCGGTAGCGTATTTCAAGATCTCCGCTACCTCTTGCGTGCTCTCAGGATAGACGACGACATCCGGTAAGGCTGCCTCGTCAAAGGACTCGCCTCGGGCATGTTGCTCGAGTACCGTCCGGTTTGTAACGACGCGTTCAGGGGCCAATATCGTCTTCAGTTCGTCTACTAGCTTCAACCGTCCCATCCTTCCTAAACGTTTTTGAGCCGTGGATCGATCACATCACGAATCGCGTCCCCTAAAAGGTTGAATCCTACCACCGAGAAAAAGATCGCCAATCCTGGAAAGATCGACATCCACGGCGCCCGTAGGAATTGCCGGAAGCCGTCGCGAATCATAACCCCCCACTCCGGATCCGGGGGCTGTGCACCCAGGCCTAAGAAACCGAGAGCAGCCACATCGAGAACGGCAACCCCGATGGAGAGTGTGAGCTGCACAATCAGCGGCGCGAGGCCGTTTGGTAACAGGTGGATGAAGATAATTCTGCCCGGGCGAGAACCGAGAGCATGTGCTGCTTGGACGTACTCGCTCTCGCGCAAGCTCAGTGTAACCGCCCTCGTTATCCGCACGTAGATAGGAATCTGAGTCACACTGATGGCGATTAGAGCGTTTCTCAGGCTCGGTCCCAGGGTAGCTACGATGGCGATAGCGAGCAAGATTCCTGGGAAGGCGAGAAGGATATCGACCAACCAAGTCACGAACATATCGAGCCACCCACCGAAAAACCCCGCCACGAGCCCCAAGAACGTCCCCACAACCAAGGCCAGTACGACGGCCGTCAGACCCACACGCAAGCTGATGCGTCCGCCATGCCACACGCGCACAAAGAGATCGCGGCCGAGCTCATCTGTACCGAAGATATGCTCGGCGCTCGGTGGATTGAGCCTGGCCCTTAGGTCACGGTCCCGCCTGGCATCATACGGTCTCAAGATGGGCGCAAGAAGCGACGCGATCACGAAAAAAGAGATGATCGCAAGGCCCAGGAGACCGGTCGGATTGCGAAAGAAGCGCTTCAGCGCATCTTGAAATAGCGATTGCCCTTTCTCGTGGGTTCGAACCTCTCTCACAACCTATTCCACCCTCAGCTTCTCCCGCAACGTCATGTCTATCGATCCGGGTATCGGTTCAGCTGTCACCCAAACGTTCCAGAAATCTCGCTTTGCCCAAGCCTCATCCGTATTGGATCCTCGGGTCGATCAATGCGTAGGAGAAATCGACCAGTGCGTTGACCAAGACGAAGATCAGCGCCACAAATATAACCCCGCCCTGAATAATAGGGTAATCCCGTGCCGCAATCGCATCGAACACCCAGCGGCCGATCCCCGGCCAACTAAAGACCGTCTCGGTCAGGACCGCACCCGACAAGAGCGTACCGAAGGAGAGTCCGACGACCGTAACCACCGGAAGGAGCGCATTGCGAAGCGCGTGCTTATTGACCACCGAACGCTCTTCCAAACCCTTGGCACGAGCGGTGCGGACGTAGTCTTGGCCGAGAACCTCGAGCATCGACGAACGAGTCATACGAACCACGATAGCGAGCGGGATCGTGCCGAGCGCGATACCAGGCAAGATCAGGTGTTTGATAGCGTCCCAGCTCGCAGCCCACTGCCCCCTGAGCACCCCGTCGAGTACGTAAAGCCCTGTCAGCGGTTGAAGTTGCGTAGATACATCCAGTCGACCCGAGGGGGGTAACCACCCGAGCGTCACGGCAAAGAGGTAGATCAACATGATCGCCAACCAAAACACCGGAAACGACACGCCAGAGAGTGCGAGAAGCATCACCGACGTATCGACGATCGTCCCGCGGCGCAAAGCAGCCCACACACCGGCAGGGATACCGAGAACCATCGCGAAAAACATCGCCACAAGGGTCAGCTCGAAGGTGGCTGGAAACCTTTTGCGCAGGCTCTCGCTCACGTCGACTCTCGTAAAGACCGAGCGTCCGAGATCACCTCGAACAAGACCCTTCATATAAGCGAAGTACTGGCTATCGAATAGCTGCACCAGCCGACCACTCGTGCGGAAGCCGGTCGCATCGAAAAAGAGGGGTCTGTTGAGACCCAACTCTTCACGGAGCCGCTCGAGGGTCTGTTCCGAACCACGTTCACCGAGCATAGCGATGGCAGGGTCACCCGGGATGATCCTGGTGATAAAGAATATCAAGAGGCTGACGCCAAAAAGGACCGGCACCAACCCCGCGAGACGCCGGACCACGAATGCCGTCACGAAGATACACCTTGAAATGAAGAAACAGACACGGTCCAAGCCTCAACAGACTGCCACGTTGAGTTCATTCGGCTACCACTCGATGCACCCAGGTTAGGCTGCCTTCCCGCTGCCGCCCTCTCTCTTCTACCCGCTCCACACAGCTACGGAATCATCGTGCAGACCACCCGGGGCGCATCTGCGCCCCGGGATTGATGGATAAAGCTACTGCTTGGAAACGAGGTGTAAGGGAATCTCGCTCGGGCTTACGGGGCTAGGGATCACACCCTCCACGTTCGTACGGATCGCTGTCAACGACCTGTTATGAGCGATAGGAACCCGGGGAACGTGCTCTGTTACCCGCGTCTGTACCTTGGCGTACAGCTCCTGTCGGTCGACGGGATCGCTCGCCTCTCGGGCAAACCCGAGAAGTTCACGGGTCTGAGGATCGTCCCAGCCTTGGGTGTCGACGGCGCTCGGCCCGAAGAACGTAAAGAGAAAGTTGTCAGGATCAGCGTAGTCAGCGTTCCAACCGAGCATATACATCGGGAACGCACCTTGGCGGTACTGCTGCAAGTAGGTAGCCCAATCGATCGTCTTGAGTTCCGCGTTGATACCCACATCGGCCAGGAAGGTGGCCATGGCTGTCGCGATCGGCTCTGGCGAGGGGAAGTAGGGGCGGCTGACCGGCATGAACCAGAGTTCGGTATCGAAACCGTCAGCGAACCCTGCCTCGCGTAAAAGAACCTTGGCCCGCTCTGGGTTATAGGGTCTGGCAACGGCACTCTCGGAATGGCCCCACATCTGCGGTGGCAAGAAGTCCTGGGCTACGGTACCGAGACCCTCGTAGAAAGCATCGATGATCAACTCGCGGTCGATGGCGTACGCAACCGCTTCACGCACGAGCGGGTTATCGAAAGGTGGGTTCCCCTGGTGGAAAGACAAGTAACCGACATTCAACTCCGAGTCGGGCAGTGCCGTCTCGAGATTCGGATCGCCCTCCACAATGGGAAGATCACCTGGAGCCAGTTGGATGGCGATATCGATAGCGCCGGCCCGCAACTCTGCCAAGCGAGCGGTCGGATCCTGGATACCGCGGATGACCAGGCGTTCGGACGCCGCGACCTCACCCCAGTAGTCGTCGTTGCGCTCCAGCGAAACGAGTTCTCCTTCCCGCCACTCAACGAACTTGAACGGTCCGGTACCGACGCTGCCGACACCAGGCGTACCGTAGTCGGCACCGGCCGCCATCACCGCAGCAGGGCTGTCGATCTGAAAGTAAATAGCTGCCAACATGTTGGGGAAGAGCCCCAGCGGCTTGTCCATATGGAACTCAACCGTGAGGTCATCGACCACCCGGACTTCTAGAAGTGGGCTCCCTTCATTCAGAAAGCCGCCGAACACAAAGTCCGACCACGGAACGTAATTCTTGCCCTCTTCACGCAAGTGGTAGGGATGGCTCGGATCGTTCCAGCGATCGAAATTGAACTTGACGGCCTCGGCGTTGAAAGGGGTACCGTCGTGAAAGTTCACACCTGCGCGTAACGAGAACGTCCAAACCGTAGAATCTTTGCTCGCCGACCAAGAAGTCGCAAGGCCAGCGACCAGATCGGAACTACCCGGCGCCATATCGACCAATCGCTCGGTGATCTGCCGGGCTACAAGCAAAGAGTTGCCGTCCTGGGCATCAGCGGAGTCCAAGCTGACTGGCAAACCACTCTGGCCGAAGACGAGCGTGCTTTGAGCGCTGACCGCTCCTGCAGCCAGCAACAAGAAAAGTCCTACAAGTAGACTGAACCTGTTCATAAAACCTCCATAGGACAATGTACAAGCGGCATAACCATCGCTTACTTTCTTGATCGCGGGAAGGTGCAGCCACCTGAGTGCTACGTTCCGAATACTAACACACTCGTTTGAAGGAGCGATGGGCCGTCACCAACATGTCTCAAAGGATCTGTAAAAGGCGCCGGAGCAGCTAAAAGAGGGAGCGAGTGATCAAGAGTACGGTCCTCTACCGGTGCGCCTCGCCCGGACACAAAATCTATCTGGCAAGAGCCTTAATCCAGCGGCACGAGAACTCCATCGATTAGGTTGAATTTACGATCCACCTCGTCGACCAACGCCTCGTCGTGCGTTACCATCACGACGCTGGTGTCGTCTTCACGGCAAAGATCGACCAAGAGTTGATACACCACCCGGGCGTTTCCCCGATCGAGGCTCCCTGTCGGTTCATCGGCCAACACCACAGGTGGGCGGTGGTAAAGAGCTCGCGCCACAGCCAGGCGCTGCTTTTCTCCTCCAGAGAGCGTCTTCGGGTAGGCCGAGCTCCGTTGCGAAAGCCCAACGGCCTCGAGCAACACCTCGCCACGTTGAATTTCTAGTTCGCCCGTCAGACGCCCCGGCAGGGTGGCGTTCTCGAGTACAGTGAGGTCTTCGAGCAAATAGTGCTGTTGAAACACCAAACCGACGTGCTTGGAGCGGAGCCGGGCAAGTTTTTGTGGGCGGTAGGTGTGAACCGGCAAAGACTCCCACCAGATCTCGCCGTGATCAGGTGTATCGAGTCCAGCCAGTAGGTGCATAAGGGTACTCTTCCCAGTACCAGACGGACCCAAGATGACAGCGATCTCGCCACGTCCGACCGTAAAGTCCACCCCCTTTAACACCTGAAGTGGTGGCGTCGACTCGTAGGTACGGTGAAGATCCTTACAGCAGATAAGGGGGCGCATGGCACTATAGTACGGTAACACCATGACGATCTCACAGCGATTCCAACAACCGGGTAACAGCGACTAGCATGGCACCGACCTTGACGATAACGGAAGTCAGGAGAACGCTCAAGCAAGTCCCACTATTTCACCGCGCACCCGAACGTGCGCTCGAGATCGCGGCTGCAGCGGTACAGCGCCGTACGTTCGAAGCGAACAGCGTGATCTTTCAAGAGGGCGATGTTGGCGAAGCACTCTACATCATCGCCGAAGGCCTCGTCAAACTCTCCAAAGTCGATCTGGGAGGGCACGAGAAAACCTTGGCTATTTTGCAGCCACCTGAGTTTTTCGGAGAGATGGCCCTGCTCGGTGAGCCGGCGCGAACCGCTTCTGCTCTAGCCCTCAAACAGGTGACGGTCTATCTCTTGTTCGAGGACGACTTCAAACAGCTTTTGGAACAGTATCCGACCATCAGCCTCAATGTCACCACCACCTTGGTAAGCCGTCTGAAAGGGATGGACGATGAAGCACAGATTCTCTCCTATAAAGATGCACAAGGACGGGTAGCATACGTACTCTTACGCCTCTTCCAAAACGGCGTCATCGAGTTCAACGATGATGATCAAGCCTATGTACGTCTCACCCACCAGGAACTCGCAAGCCTTGCCGGTACGAGCCGAGAAACGGTGACGAGGGCGTTAAAGGCGTTGGAGACCGAAGGGGTCATCGACACGCGCCCGAAAGAGATCATCATCCTAGACCCACAGGGCCTGGAAGAGATCCTTCACGAAATCCGCTGAAGTTCGCAACTCGTGGCGACACGCTCCGGTTTTATCTCACGGTGGAGCAAGTCCGCGCTTGGTGAGCCGTGCCAGCAAGAGATCCCGCGATGCGGGCCATTCCCGGTCCGTGATAGCAAATACCACGGTATCTCGAACAAACCCGTCACCCAAAATCATGTGCCGCCTGAGCACCCCTTCTCGCTTTGCCCCTAACGCCTGAATCGCGTGCTGAGAGTGCCGGTTGCGCGTATCGGTGTAGAGGTGTATACGGTTGAAGTCGAGTTCTTCGAACGCGTAGCGTAGCATCAAGTACTTACACTCCACGTTGATGCCTGTACCGAACGCCGCAGGGCGAAACCAAGTAAAACCCACTTCGCCGCGCTGGTGCCGCCAGACGACGTCGGCAAAACGGGTCGTACCAACGACGCGACCATCGTCTTGCGACAGCACCACAAACGGGTAACCCCGACCCTGATCACGCTCTTCAAAGGCCGCCGCAAAGTAACTGTCACGCTGCTCGCTGGTCAACGGAGTTGAGGTATAGCGCCACTCTTTCGGCGTCGCCAATGCAATCTCCATCAGGGGTGCGATATGGCTCTCTTCGAGCGGCTCGAGCCTGATGAGCCGTCCTTCGAGCACGAGGGGGTGCGGAAACATCTCCTGGTTAGTATAAACGCTAGCGATCTGTTGCTCTTACGTTGAAACTCAGCGTGTAACATGACGACCTATTGAAAAATAGACAGGGGACCGCCGACAACCACCGCACAAGCTTCTACATTACACAAGTCTTCACGGACGCCTTTTGAGTGCTCGACATCGGATCGATTTCACAGGGGACGATCTCAGCATATTCCACGAGACGGTCCATACCGATCAGACTGCTAATCACCACCGCATGGGTCACTACGATGACGTCGTTAAACTCTTGGTAACGGCTAAGCACCTCGAGCACGCGTTCCCGGACCTCATCGAGGCTCTCCCAGGGCATCGTGACGGACTCGTCGGCCCGCAGATGCCTCCCACGCAGCGTCTCGTTGGCTTCTGAAAGGAGCTTCTGATCGATGTCGGCGAGCGAGTTCTTCTGTGGCAGCCACTCGTGAAGGTCGTACTCCACGTAGAGTGGTTTGTTGAGGGCACGGCTCAAAAGCGCAGCCGACTCGAGCGCCCTGGCGTAGCTACTACACAAGATCGCTTCGCAATCCTGAAGCCGAAAGTCACGCGCGATCGTATCGATTTGCAGACGGCCGAGCGGCGTCAGCGGTGCAAACGAAGTCGCCCACCCACGGATGCCACGTGACTGAACCAATTCCCAGTCGGTCTCACCGTGACGAATGAAGTAGACTTTCACAACCTCGCCTCGCGGCAAAGGGGAAAACAGATCAGCAAGACGCGTACAGCTTCAGACATCCCAATCTCCCAATTCCCTCAAGCTCCCTCTGTCAATCAAGCCTAACAAGGAAACCAGAGGCGAATTGTTCGAAGTTTAACTTGCCGCAACCGATACCTGAGGCAGTTCAGTCTCACAAAGTGGATGCAGACAGTTCCGATTTCGCACCGATCTCAAAAACCTCGATATCCTCCGGCATATCGGTGCTATTCCCGGTCAGCGCAAAGGGTGCAAAACCGTTTACCCGGAATCCATCTAGACATTCCGCTTCGACCATGATTCATGGCGTAAATGATCTACCGTGACGCGTCAACAGCCCGTCGACCAATAGACAACACGTGTCGCCGGGTACGATACTCAATCCGATAAGGCCTTCACCTGCTCGATGAGATGATCTCGCTGCACGGATGTGAGTTCAGGACTCACCGGCACCGAAAACAGCTCTTGGGCAGCAGCTTCTGTCACAGGGAACGAACCAGGTCCATATCCGAGGGATTGGTAGACCGGTTGCAGGTGCAGCGGCGGCACATAGGGGGTTCCGGTCGCTATGCCCGCGTCGGCCAAAGCCGTACGAACCCGGTCCCGGTTTTCGGCGCGCAATACATAATTTCGATAGCTATGTACACAACCGAGACGCTCGACCGGAAGCTCGAACGAGAGCGACCCCCAGGAGCTTCGATACACTTCGGCATGGTTCCTGCGCGACCAAATGAACTCGTGAAGATGCGGGAGTTTAGCACGCAGCATGGCGGCCTGAAGCTCATCGAGCCTTTCGTTGAGACCCTCGACCCGGTGCTCGAGAAATCCCCCGGTAGGGTCGGTACGGTAGTGACGCTCGCGCGGTTGCCCGTATCCGGCAAATTGGCGCATCTTTTCGGCGACTTCCGGATCGTTGGTCACGACCACCCCTCCATTGCCAAACGCCCCGAGGTGCTTGCTGGGAGCGAAGCTAAAGCAAGACGCATGCCCCCACAGGCCGACCGCACGCCCGTCGATACTGGCCCCGAGCGCCAGACAGGCGTCCTCGATCAGATAGAGTCCGTGGTTTGTAGCGATCTCTGATATCGCAGGTAGGTCGGCAGGATGACCGTACATGTGAACCGGCAAAATAGCTTTTGTCCTCGGGGTGATAGCGGCCTCGAGCAGAGCCGGATCGAGATTCATGGTGTCGGCTTCCACATCGACCCAAACCGCTTTCGCCCCCACGTGATGGATGGCGGACGTCGAGGAAATATCGGAGTTGGGCACCGTGATCACTTCATCACCCGGACCGATTCCGAGCGATAGCATGGCGACCTTCAAGGCTGCAGTGCCCGAATTGGTCGTCACCGCATGTGCACTCCCGAGCCATTCGGCGAATTCCGACTCGAAGGCGGGCACTTCGGGACCCCAATCGAGAAGGCCCCGCTCCAGCACACGGTGTCTCGCCTCATCGAGATCGTTACGGTACTGCTTGTAGTGGGCGGCGTGGTCATACATGGGTACCGTGATCATCTTAGCTACCTCCTAGCTACGTCTTGCCGCAACTTCAATCGCCATTCCGGGCATCGCGCCAAAAGCCTTTTGAAAGCCCGGTGTACCGGGCTGTATCGATCCGCTCGAGCGCTCGCTGCGCTTCCTCACGAGCCCTCTGCATCACTTCATCAGTGTCGACCGACAATACCTCTTTGTCACGCATCAACACCTCGCCATCCACCAAGACGGTTGTGACATCGTGGCCGGAAGCGTAGTGGGCTAACAGGTGCGGGACCGAGGAAGAAGGCGTGAGGTGGGGTTGCCGGAAATCGATGGTGATGATATCCGCCCTCTTGCCCGGTTCGAGCGAGCCGACTTCCTCGGCGAGCCCGAGTGCACGAGCGGCGTCGATGGTGATCATCCGCAGCGCCCGTCCGGGAGGGAGTACGAGTTGATCCTGGTACTGGTTCCACTGATTCCAGATCGCCCTAGAGAGCTCTCTCAACAGGTCGAATGACGTATAGGGCGCAGCACCGTCGGTACTGATGGTAACGTTTGCACCAGCGTGCAAAAGCTCAAGGACTGGTGCGTAACCATACCAGAGATTTTCGTGGGTGTAGGCTACCGTGGCCACACTGCAGCCCCGCGCGCCTAACATCTCGACTTCATCCTCAAGGAGGCCGTTGGCATGAGCCACGACGACCTCAGGACCGAGGAGCTCCGCCACCGCATCTGCACCGTAGTGTTTTAAGGCATACGAGATCGATCCCTTAAACATGTGGGTGTGGAGGACGACACCGTGCCCACGCGCCAGCTCGCTCATCTCGACGGCATGTTTCAAAATCAGTGGCGCATCCTCTGCGGTCGGCAGCGGATGAGATTGCCGACCGTGAGCGACGTGACGCCCAAACAGGTAAGGTGGCGCCAATGCGACCTGGATGCGTCCATCTGCGGCACCGTGCCAGACTCTGATGAGCTCAAGACTGTTCTCGACCGCGTCCTTGTAGCTAAAGGGGCGTTCGATCCAACGACCCTCTTCGAAAAAACTACCGCTCCAGGGTTCCTTCAAGTGACTGAAGAGGATATCGGGCGGCCCCACACCGAAGACGCCACGAACGCCAACACGCGCGTAGGCTTCGGCATTCCGTTCTGTAAAAGCCGGGCTGTCGACGCGTGCGGGGGTTGCCCCGATCACCGAAAAGCCCGTAGTCACACCGAAGCGAAGCCGTTCGGTGGCGGCCAAGAGAGCCTCGGCATACCACCAATCCTCGGAAGTGTGATGCCAGTAAAGCTCGCCCGAAGGCCAGCCCGCAGCAGGGTGGAAGAGGCCTCTGATGAGGCCGTGGCCTGCATGACCATAGGTGTCGACCAGACCCGGCATCACGACCTGACCGCCGGCATTGATGACGTCAGCGGCCCGGTAGCGCCGCCTCAGCGTCTCACTGGTGTCGACCGCCTCGATCTTACCGCCGTGAATGGCCACGCCACCATCGTGGAGCATGCGGTCGTTCTCGTCCATAGTCAGGACGACGGCCGATAGGATGAGCGTGTCGATCTCTTGAAGCATGGCCATTCTATTCTCCTCCGTCTAAACCGGCTTTCAGTGCACTTGTCACGCTAACTGAACGCGTTTGCTTAACCTCGCTCTGCTCGGGTGATCTTGGCAGTGCCAAGATCACCGAAAGACGGTTTAGTTGCAGCTAAGAATCGTGATGATCCTCGCGCAGGGCAGCAATCTCCACCTCGCTGAATCCGAAATCGGTGAGGACCTCCACTGTATGCTCGCCATGGAGGGGTGGGGGCATGCGCACCTGTCCGGGCGTCAAACTGAACTTGGTGGGGATACCGACCTGGTCGATCGGACCGAGGCTTGGGTGATCGACAGTGAGTACCATATCGCGGGCCACGACTTGCGGATGGGCAAAGACACGATCGAGGGTATTGATGGTGGCGATGGGTACACCGAGGGCTTCGCCGAGCCTCACAAGTTCTTCGGCGTCGAAACGCTCAAGGATCTCGCCGAGAAGCGGCTCGAGCTTCTCGCGGTTTTCCACACGGCCCCGGTTGGTGGAGAATCGTTCGTCGGCAGCCAACTCGGAAGAACCGAGCAACTCGCACAACCTTCGGTATTGACCATCGTTTCCCGCACACACCATCACCCACTCGTCTCGGGCACGGAAGACCTGATAGGGCACGATGGCTGGGTGCGCGTTCCCGTGTCGACCCGGAACGACACCTGTGGTGAGGTAGGCCGAAGCCTGATTGGCGAGCGCAGAGAGATTGCTCTCGAACAGCGAGAGGTCGACGCGCTGCCCCTCTCCGGTACGCAGGCGGTGCACCAATGCCGCGCTCACGGCGAAGGCGAGCTGGCAGCCGGCGACGATATCCACCATCGCTACCCCGACTCGCATCGGAGGGCCATCCGCATCCCCCGTGACGCTCATCAACCCTCCCATCGCCTCGATGATCGGGTCGTAGCCCGGCAGATGGGAACTCGGACCGTTGCGGCCGAAGCCGGTCAAGCTGCAGTAGACAAGAGCGGGGTTTAGCGGACGTAGCACCTCTTCGTAACCGAGCCCCCAACGCTCCATCGTGCCGGCCTTATAGTTTTCGACCACGACATCACAGCGGGTCACCAGCCGCCTAAGCGCCTCTCTAGCCGCGGGTGTTTTGAAGTTCAGCACAATACTCCGCTTGTTGCGGTTGACGCCCAGGTAGAAAGCACTCTCGCCTTCCAGCCACGGTGGCCCCCAGTAGCGCGAGTCGTCACCCTTGGGAGGCTCGACCTTGATGATATCGGCCCCGAGGTCGCCGAGTTGCATGGTGGCGTAGGGGCCAGCCAGGACACGTGTCAAATCCAGGATGACGAAGCCGGCAAGGGGGCCGGCAACCTGCGGCTGAGGGGTTCTTTCCTGGCCCCGGCTGTCGCTCTTGCTCATACCCTTGTTCACCCCATCAAACTCGTGATATCTTGTCTGATATATCATACAGGATCGAAGGATTGTATGAAGCAAAGCCCGCGGCGAGACCCGGCTTCCAAAATCTTTTAAGGCATCTATCGTTAGGAGGAACATGATGGTAAAGGACAAGATGCAACAAGTCACGGCTCTGGTAGTGGCCACAGCCCTCATGATGATTACGGCTATAGGTTTCAGCCAAGATCTCGAAGCGTGGGGACAGCAGATCCGCGCCCAACACGAGGGGACGGAAGTCGTCTTGGCGGTCGCCTCGCACCCCTCTGTGGAAGCCTTTAAGAAGATGATCCCTGACTTCGAAGCGCTGACCGGCATCGAGGTAACGCTCGACGAGATGGAAGAGGGGCAGCTCGGACAGAAGCTCACCCTCGAAGTAGCTTCCAACACCACGAGCTACGACGCGGCCATGACGGCCATCGAACGCAATCCGAAACTGGCAAACGCCGCCTGGAGCGAACCGCTCGAGCCCTGGATCGAAGATGCGGCCAAAACACCCGATTGGTTCGATTACGAAGATATCCTGGCTGCATACCGCGACATGTTCTTGTGGGATGGTCAGCACTTCGCCATCCCCTTTGCCGGTGAGACGGTGTTCTTGTTCTACCGCACAGACCTGTTCGAAGAACACGGCCTCGAAGTCCCCACTACCTTTGATGAAGTGCTCGAGGTCGCAAAATTTTTCGATGAGAATGTCGACGGCGTTGATGGTGTGTCCTTCCGCGCTCGCCTCGGCTGGGAGTTCACCTACACCTGGTCGATCTTCCTCTTTCCTTTCGGCGGCCGCATGGTCGACCCTGCTACCGGCGAACCGGCTCTGACAGCTCCAGGAACCGCGGCCTCTCTCGAATACATGAAAGAGCTCGCCCAGTACGCTCCGGTAGGGGTGGAATCGTACTCCTTCCCCGAAGCCTGGGACGCCTTTATGCTCGGCAAGACCGCGATGATGATCGAGGCGTCAGCCGCGGCCCCCGAGGTCGAAAACCCTGAGAAGTCGTTGGTGGCCGGCAAGGTCGGGTACGCCCCGATGCCGGCAGGTCCCGCCGGAGCCTATTCGGGCGTATGGGGTTGGGGCTTCAGCATGACCGCAGGTTCCCAGAACAAAGATGCCACCTGGGCACTCATCACCTATCTCACCGGCAAAGCGCTACAAGACGAGTACCTAGAAAATGGCGGTATCGTCTCCCGCACATCTGCCTTAGGAGACCCTGAGCTCCAGGCACAGTTCGCTTACTACCAGGCAACCCTCGATACGCTGGAACAGGCCGCAGCTCTCAACGCGCAGGGGCTGAGTGTGGTTCTACCGCTACCCGAGTGGGGGCAGTTCAGCGACATCCTCGGAAACGACGGTGCTCGGGCATTTATCGGCGAGATCGGGGTGGACGAGGCCATCGACAACATGCAGGGGCAGCTCGAGGATCTGCTCAGCAACTGAAGCATCGATAACCCTTTCCTTATTCCCGAGGGGAGAGAGGTGGCATCCGTCTCGGCAGCCTTGCCACCTCTCTCGACCCTCATGTGTCATTAAGGCGTCATGAGCACACCCAAAGCAGCCGGAAAGACACGTGAGACGAGCGGGCGCAGCCGGCATCCGCACCTTACGCCCTATTCACTGATCTTGCCGGCCTTTGCGGTCGTCTTCTTGCTAGCAGCTTACAGTTTTTTCTGGCTCATCCAACTCAGCCTCACCGACCTCACCTTTGGACAACCGTTCGAAGAGGGGGTATCGGTAGGGCTTGAAAACTACCGTTGGCTCCTTTTTCATAAGAGCAGCACCTTCTGGTCTGCTGTGCGGATCACGGGCCTGCACGTGTCGGGAACCTTGGTACCCGAACTTCTGCTAGGCCTTTTGATCGCGCTCCTCCTCAGCCGAAAGATGCGTGGAAACTCCATTTTCACGGCCGCTCTCATCATCCCGATCGTGTTGATGCCGTCGATGGTCGGCATGGTTGCCAGGCTCTACTTCTCCTACGATGGTCTGATCAACTTCTTCATCGAGACTTTTTTTGGCGCCAAATTCAATTGGGGAGGAAAAGACCTGGCCCTGCTCGCCGTGATCTTGGTCGATATCTGGGAGTGGACACCCTTTTTCATTCTGATCTTCCTCGCAGGCCTGCAGACGCTTCCACCCGACCCCTATGAGGCCGCTCTCGTCGACGGCGCCTCGGCACTCCAGTCCTTTTGGCACATCACCTTGCCGCTGATGACACCGTTGATTCTCACGGCGCTCGTCTTGCGCTTCATGGACGTGCTACGCATCTTCGACGTGATCTTTGTGATGTTCGGAGGCGGGCCTGGTACGGCGACGACGACCTTGCCACTATATGTATACCGGACCACACTCCTAGCCGAGGACGTTGGGCGCGGCTCGGCTGCGAGTGTGATGCTCATCATCTTGATCCTGGCCTCGACCTTTTTGTTGGTGCGCCTCCGCCAACGACTCAGTTTCCAAGCCTGAGAGGACTTACGTGAAACGCGTTTCGATCGGCAAATTCGTGAGCACCAGGTTTCTCGACCTGTTGACGCTATTGGTGGTTGCCGGATTTCTGTTTCCGTACCTGTTCATGGTCAGTTCAGCTTTCAAGTCGCGGCTTGAGACGTTCGCTTACCCCCCGGTATGGTTCTTCAGACCGACGCTACAGAATTTCACCAATATCTTGGGCGACATGAACATCATGTTCTACATGAGAAACAGCACCGTCATCGCGCTATCTAGTACCCTGCTCACCCTGCTGATCGCCATTCCCGCCACCTACAGCTTCGCCCGCTTCCAATTTCCCTACCGGGAAGGGATCGCCTACGCGTTCCTAGGCTTGCAGATGGTACCGGGCATCTCGATCGTCTTTGCACTCTTCTTCGTGGCACAAACGTTCAACTTGTATGACACCCATATTTTTCTTATCCTCGCCTATCTTCTCTGGAATATCCCCTACGCCATCTGGATGTTGCGCGGTTTCGTGGCTGCCATCCCCGTCGATCTCGAAGAGGCGGCGATGGTCGACGGTTGCACGCGCTTCAACGCCTTTCGCTACATCACGTTACCCCTGATGGCGGGCGGGGTGGCGGCGACCGCCATTTTGATCTTCATCGGCGTGTGGAACGAGTTCAGCCTAGCCTTTTTCCTGACCTCACTCGATGCCCGAACAATGCCGACTACCATCGGGTTTTTCATGACACACTCCGGGATCAAATGGGGTCCCATGTTTGCAACCGCCACCCTCGGTACCTTCCCGGTAGTGGTTTTTGCACTGATCGTAAGGCGGCACTTCGTCTCAGCGCTGACCTTCGGCGCCATCAAGGGTTGAGGTGCCGGAACAAGCGATCCGGTTTGAGTGAATAGGGCTCATAAGCAGAGGAGGAACGGGTGACAATCGGTCAACGACTCACAGAAGCGGTGGAAGCCCACCGGAACGAAGCGCTCGAGCTCCTGCAGGAATTGGTGCGCACTCCATCGCTCGAGGGGGACGAGCGGGCCTGCCAGGAGATCGTCGCCGGCAAGCTAGATGAGCTGGGACTGGCACTCGACGTGTGGTCCCCCGACGACGAGGAACTAGCCGCGCACCCCGCCTTCATCCCCACGGGGAGATCGTACCGGGAGCGACCGAACGTGGTGGGAATCCTCAAGGGAGCCGGTGCGGGTAGGTCGCTGATTCTGAACGGCCACGTCGACGTGGTGCCCACAGGCGCCGAAGAGACCTGGACCCACTCTCCCTGGAGCGGCCATTTTGAAAACGGACGCGTCTATGGACGGGGCGCGTGCGACATGAAGGCCGGCATCGTCAGCAATATCTTGGCTGCACGGGCACTTATGGCCTGCGGCATCCGTCTGCAAGGCGACCTCATCATCGAAAGTGTCGTCGACGAAGAGGCGGGCGGCAACGGTACGCTCGCCTGCGTTATGCGCGGCTATCGAGGAGACGCCTGCATCTTCACCGAACCGACGGGGCTCACGCAGATGGCCATCAGCGGCCGAGGGGCTCAGTTTTTTCGGATCACCGTTCCTGGCCAGGAGGGGGGCGTCGAGTACAAGCACCAACTCATCAACCCGATCAGCAAAGCCACCGAGGTCTTCCAGGCGGTGGAGGCCTATTCGATCATGCGCGAGTCGGTGGTCAGCCATCCGCTCTATGACCGCGCCTACCACACCAAGGTACCGACCGGCATCTGCAAGTTCCACGCGGGCGAGTGGCCCTCGACCGTGGCATCCCAAGCGGTGTTGGAGGGGACGATCGAATGCCTGCCGGGAGAAGACATCCACGCGGTAAAAGGGGCCTTCGAGACCTACCTGATGGAGTGGTCAGCCAAGGATCCCTGGTTTAAAGACCATCCGCTAAAGCTCGAGTGGTTCGGGCTCTGGTTCGACGCGGCCGAAATCCCTCCCGACCACACTCTCGTAGAGGAGTTGAGCCACGCGACCGAGTCCGTCACCGGCCAAGCACCGCTGGTACGTGGTGGTGGCGGCTCGGACCTGCGGCTCCCCATCCTTTACGGCGATACGCCCTCTGTACTGTTCGGACCAGGGGGCGGCATGATCCACAGCACCGATGAATACGTGGAGTTCGAACAGGTAGTGAGCTGTGCCAAGATCCTAGCCGGTTTCGCGCTCGAGTGGTGCGGACACGAAGGAGATTAAAGGTGGCAGCCTGGTGGAAAAAACCGCTGCGGGCTGTCACGCTCGAGTTTCCGGCCTCCGATGTCGCCACCATCGACGTGGCGTCCATCGTAGATGAGTCCCACTGGGGCCACGCGAACACCCTGTGCGTGTTCGCCACCGGTTACTATCCCGGCGGAACGGCGTTCTACCCGAGCGCTATTGCCCCTCACTACCCGGGGCTGAGCGGGCGCGATCTGCTCCAAGAGGCGATCACCGCTGCTAGGCGCAACGGGCAGCACGTCATCGCCTATCTCGCCTCGATCTGGGGCGACGCGGAGATGTACCGGCGGCATCCGGATTGGGCCCAACGCAAAGCGAACGGTTCGGTGACCAGCTGGGACGACGCCTACACCTCGGTGGCGATGTGTCCCAACAGCCCCTACCGCGACTACTTCGCCTCGCTGGTCCGAGAGATCAGCGAAACGTACCCGGTCGACGGCTTCTACTTCGATGAGCCGAGCTTCCAGAGTTGGTGCAACTGCAGTTATTGCCAGGAGAAGTTCTACTCTGAGACGCACAGGCCGCTGCCGACCGAAGAGAAGTGGGATGATCCTACGTTCCTCACATTTTTGAGATGGCGCTTCCAACAGATCTCGAGCTGGCGGGACGAACTGTACCGACTCGCCAAAACCGACGAGCGGTGTATCTTCTTTCAAGGCGCGTTTCCACTGACACGTTTCAAGAGGCGCCCCTACACCATCTCAGGCGTGCCAGAACTCAACTCCTACTATCAGCAGCGATTCGGCGTCTGGTGGCATGTTCCTCTGGCTCATGCAGCGGACCTCGCTCAGCCAACGGCGACGGGCGACCTGATCCACTTCGAACTGTACCGCTCGAGCGTCTCCGAGCCCCTTTGGTGGTACGGAATCAGCCTCCGATACGGGCAAGCGATCGCCCAGAGCAAGCAGATCCTGGTGCTGAGTATGATGGCCCAATCACCCTTCGATCTATTGGGACTATCCGATGCCGAGCTGCGTCTCTCCGTCGCTGAAATCCTCGCCAACGGTGGCGCTCCGCTCTTCGCCCGCTACTACCCCGACCAGGTAGACCAAGAAGGATGGGACCGTGCCTATCGAGCGTTCGAAGAAGCTAAAGCGCTCAGTCCCTACCTGCACAAAAGGGAGAGCATCAAATACGCTGCTCTCCTCTTTTCCGAACACACGCTGCACCGGTTCGACCACACCGGCGACAGACCCGAGCACCTGGTCGAACTCAAAGGTTTTGCCAAGGCATTGTTGCAGTCACAGCTCCCCTTCGATATCGTCACCGAGCGCGATCTCGCCAGGCTCCACGAGTACCGGGTGTTGATTCTCACCAACGCATCGTGCTTGTCTTCTGAGGCCAAAGCAGCTATTCGCGCTTTCGCTGCCGACGGTGGCGGCATCGTGGGCTCATACGAGAGCGGAATGTATGACGAGCACGGACGCCGCACCCCCGAGGACGACTTTTCAAAGCTGTTTGGACTCAGCTACCAGGGGCCTAGACTCCCGTTTCAGACCGATGTCTACCTACGACTGCGTGAGAAGCACGTCCTGCCACTGATGCTCCCAACAGGGAAACGTGTACCGACGGGGGGTGCGCAGGTCAGCATCGAAGCAGAAGCCGCCGAGGTGGTGGCTGATCTGCTCGGAGGCTCAACAGTTCACTACGCGCCGCTCGGAACCGATCCCCAGCAACCGGCGATCCTTTGCTACTCCGACCAGAGCTCAGGCCGCTCCACCTTCTTCGCTCCCCCGTTAGGGGCCAGGTATCTCGAGTTCGGCGTCGAGGATCATCGCAGTTTGATCGCGGCAGCCGTCACTTGGGCCGCTCAGGCCGATGCTCCGGTCCGGACCAGAAACGCTCCCCGCACGCTGGCGCTCACCGCCTTCTATCAGCCTGCCTTCAAACGAACGCTCATCCACCTGGTCAACAGCGTGCGTGACGAGGTGACCCTGCCCATTAGCGAAGTGCACACACACACCGACATTACCGTAGAACTTGAAGTAGGCGAGCAACCTGCCAACGTCTTCTCCCTGGGTGACGAAGGTGCCATCACCTGGTCGATGGAAGGAGGTGTGGTTAGGGTGCAGATCTCTTCACTCACCTATCACCGGCTGATCGTGATCGAACATGCAGAGGCAGAAGCGTGATCATGCATAGCTGGCCCGTGCCGAAAATCGAATACGGCCCCCTCAGTTTGGTAGAGGAAGAACGTAGCGTGGCGCTTCTTTACAGCCGCCAAGCTTGGGAGGCCCTGGCAGGGAAGTTGCGAATTTCCATCAGCTGGCAAGCCGAGGTGCTCGACGCTACCGAAGCGCATTGGCTCGATCTCGCTCGAGATCTTCGGGGCGAGGTCGTCTACGCCGTCGGCGGCGGTCTGGCCGTCGATGCCGCCAAGTACGTGGCGAGTCGCCAACAGCTACCCCTGGTCTCGGTCCCAACCGCCCTATCGGTCGACGCCTTTTTGACCTGGGCCTCAGGGGTACGACGGGCTGGCTGCGTCACCTACCTCGAGACCAAACCACCCGACTTGTTGTGGGTCGATTTCGAGGTGCTGGCCGAGGCCCCCGCTTCCATTCGGGCAGCCGGCATCTGCGACGTGCTGTCGATCGCCACCGGCTCGTGGGATTGGCGTTTTGCCGAGGAGCGCAATGAAAACCTACCCTCAACCCGCTACCTCCCTTACGTCGATCAAGTAGCCCAAGGCATTTTGCAAGGGGTACTCGACTGTGCAGAAGCTGCCGGCCATGGGGATCACGACGGCCTCAAGCAACTACTCGACTGCCTGGTACTCGAAGTACAGCTCTGCAACGCCATCGGACACTCGCGCCCTGAAGAGGGCAGCGAGCACTACTTCGCCTACTCGGTCGAAAACATCATGGGCAAAGGCCTGCCACACGGTGATCTCGTCGGACCCGGCCTCATCCTGATGGCGGGACTGCAAGGGCAAGATGTTGGTCCGCTCAAGCGCGCACTCAAAGCGTGCCACATCCCCCTCACCAACATCCCACAAACCGTGATCGACACGACGTTGAAACAGCTACCGGCTTACGCCCGTGAGCATGGTCTCGCCTTCGGGCTCGCCCACGTGCTCGACCAAGGAACGCCAGGAGTGCTGCCGAGGCTCGATTGAGACATGAGGCCTTTAAAGACAGGTCACCGAACCGCCATCAACGAACACGGTGCTGCCCGTAATATAAGCCGCAGCCTCCGAACAGAGGAAGGCTGCCACACGGCCGAACTCGGCCGGTTCGCCGAGGCGGCCCATGGGGATGGACTGCAGCGAGCGTTGCCGCACGGCCTCGACCGTACTCCCCTGTCTGTTCGCCATCGCCTCGTCGAGCTGATCGATGCGCTCTGTTAGAACCCGACCCGGCGCCAAGCAGTTCACCTGAACGTTGTCGCCGGCCAACTCGATTGAAAGCGACTTGCAGAGCCCCTGAACCGCGGGCCGAAACACGTTGGAAAGAAGCAGGTTTGGGATCGGCTTCTTCACGCTCGAGCTGACGATGGTCAAGACGCGGCCACCCCCAGCTTCTTGAAAGTGAGGCAGGGCCAGGCGCACGCTGCGAACCACGCTCTGCAAGGTGAGTTGATAGGCGATATCCCACTTGTCTTCAGTCAGGTTCACGAAGCCGCCGGGTGGCGGACCACCAGCGTTGCAGAGCAAGATATCGAGTCCGCCGAGACCGGCGATGGCACTCTCGAAAAACGCTTCGAGATCGTCCTTCTTCTGAACGTCGGCCTGATAGGCAAAAGCCGTCTGACCCGTTGCCTCTCGAATGCGGTCGGTAGCCGCCCTCGCCCGGGCGAGATCACGGCTGCAAAGCGCCACGGTCGCACCTTCAGCCGCGAGCGCCGCCGCAGAAGCGAAGCCGAGGCCACCACTCGAAGCCATCGCCAACACGCGCTTCCCTTCGAGTCCGAGATTCATGCGACCACCTCATCGAGTTGACAAAAGGCCAAGACATCGGCGAGTTCTTTGCGCAGCTGATCATCGATCTGAGCACCCGGATGACGGACGAATGCCGAAGCGATCGCCCCACGCTGCCTGTAGATCTCTTTGCGAAGGGCCAGACCGATTCCAGGCTGGAACTCGTAACGGAGCAGTGGGCAGGCCTGGTAGAAGATACGGGCCGCCTCTTCGGTCTTCCCCTGGCTATACGCCTGGTAGATAGCGACCAGGAGCTCAGGGTAGGAAAATCCTGTCATCATCCCATCTGCTCCGCGCACAAGCTCTTCGTAAAAGAACATGCCGCCGAGACCTCCTACGATGCCGATGTCGCTGCCGAGGTTGCGGAGCGCACTCACTTTTACAGCCGACGGAGGCTCCTCGAGCTTGATGACCTCTACGTGTTCGAGCTCATCATAGAGCTTCGCCACAAGCGCAGGGGTGAGCTGGATTCCGGTGGCGGCCGGATAATCGTGGAGGATAATAGTACCAGAAACCTGAGCGTCGATACGGCGATAGTACTCAAAAATCACAGCGTCGCTTTGCACCGGCGGCGGAGCGATCAAGAGACCGGCAGCACCGAGCGCTTCTGCGTTGAGGCTCTTCTTGACGGCTAGGTCCGTACCGGCAGCACCACTCCCAGCAAATACGGGAATCCGACCACGTGCTGTCCGAACCGTAGTGGTAATCACTTCGTCTTGTTCCGCCTGGGAGAGCTTGGGGGCCTCCCCCATCACCCCGAGGACGACGACACCGTCGACTCCGAGACCGATCAGAAACTCGGTGAGGCTCTCCAGGCTGGCGACATCGAGGTCACCCCTGTCCGTAAAGGGAGTGGGCATGATGGTATGCACGCCCCGAAACCGGTTGCTCACTTTCTACCTCCTCCTGTTGCTTGCCGACATTGCCAAGCGAGGTTGCCCGCGGCATGCCAACGCACGCTTTGCGCCGTACCTGAGTGGCCCACTACGCCACCTCAAAGTTGATCCACCTACGCTACGCTCGCCCGAGCCGACTCAGGTCTTCATCAAACACCCTATTGTAATGTTGTGAACAGGAGGCCATGTGGGGTAGGCTACCCAGTATGTCAGTTGATATATCAGGGTCGAGCTGGCTCCAACAAGGAGACAAGCTCAAAAATGGGGATCTCGCCTACCTCAAGCTCCGGCACCTGATCGTCAGCCTGCGGCTCGAACCCGGCTCCACCGTGGACGAGCTCTACTTGAGCCGACTTTTGGGGTTGGGTCGCACGCCGATTCGCGAAGCGTTGATCCGTCTCGCCCAAGAAGATCTGGTCTCTATCGTTCCACGTAAGGGGACCCTCATCACCCCGCTCAACTTTCCAGAGCTGCGGGAGGTTGCGGAGTTGCGTTGGCATCTCGAAAGCCTGGCGGCACGCTGGGCCGCATCTCGCATCACCGAAGATACCCAAAAAAAGCTCACCACCCTCCTCGCAGACGCCAAATCCGGCAAGCTACGCCACCTCGAAGATTGGGATGTCGAAGTCGACCGCCGCTTTCACCAGCTCGTCGCCATCGCCGCGCAGAACCGCCAACTCACCAAGGCACTCGACCGGCTCTACAACCTGAGTGTCCGGCTCCTCTACGCATCACGTACCCAGATGGCGGACGTGAGCGAGGAGCTCTTCGATTACGAAGAGATCTTGAGGGCCTTGCACGACCACGATCCCGAAGCTGCCGAGAAGAGCCTGCAAGCGCACCTCATCGATACCAGACAGAAGATCGCCGAAGGCTTCGGAATGCTTGGGGAGAGACCGAGCAGCCCTGCCTAGTCGCAGCACTTTCCACCGAGATCTACAGTTGACCGATCACTCGATCCCCTAACTTCTCTCTGGCTCACCGTACCCGCCGCCACCGCCTGTTTCGACGCGCACAATGGCTCCTTTAGACACCTTGCGGAGACTCACCTTTAAGGGTAAAGGTATATGGGCATCCTTCTCGAACAACGTAGCTGAAGGCCCCAACGCCTCTCCGCCACCAAAAAGTCCCCAGGCAGGAGTAAACGACCGTTCGAGGTGCAAAGTCACTGCGATCCCGTCCTCGAGCACCTCGTACTCCCGAACCACCCCCAACCCACCTCGGAAGCGGCCAGCCCCGCCGCTGCCGGGCCGGAGCGAAAAACGGCGAACACGGACCGGGAACTTGCTCTCCGCCACTTCCACAGGCATATTTCTGAACCCACCGTTTACGTTGTTGATGAGTGCGCTTTCACCATCCTGATGAGCACTCGCGCCCCACCCACCGGCCAGCGCTTCGGCCATGATGAAGAACCTATCAGGGTCTCTTCGTACGAAATCGACGACCATCGAATCGCCGAAGTGAGCGGCCGCGACGCTATCCGGTAACACCGGAGCAAGAGCCTTGACGAAGAGGTCGATCAAGAGACCGAGCGGAGTGAAGTAGAACTGGCAGGCAGCAGGTTCCCTCGCATCGAAAATCGAACCTCCGGGGACACGAATCGTCAACGGCCGAAAAGATCCACCAGTCACTGGCGCAGCGGGATGGATCAGCATCTTGAAAGCGACACGACAACCAGAAACCGTCTGGGCCCGGCCGCAGTTGATACAACCTTGCACCTGGGGGTTCGATCCATCGAGGTCGATCTCCATGTCGCTGCCCGCCACGGTAACGGCGAGCGCTACCTTGATCGGTGTGGCGTCTTGACCGTCGTTGTCGAGCCACCCCTCGGCACGGTAGATGCCATCGGGGATCGCCGCCACAGCGGACCGGTCGAGCGCCTCGGTGTCCGAAAAGATCTTCTCTGCCGCTTTCATTAGCAGTGCAAGCGGGTAGCGGCGTAACAGCTCGAGAAAGCCGCGCTCTCCTACCCGCGCTGCCGAAATTTGGGCATGGAGATCGCCAGCCAAGAGCTCCGGCGTACGGCTGTTTCGTTGCAACAGATCGAGCATCTCGGAGTTGAGGACTCCTCTGGCGACGATCTTCGTTGGACCGAGGCGGAGACCCTCTTGATAGATATCGGTAGTGCTGACTCCTCCGGGGTCTTTACCACCGATGTCGCGCCAGTGTGCCCTGGAAACCGTAAAACCGACCAAATCACCACCATCGAAGATCGGAGCGAGCGCCGTGATATCCGCGAGATGGGTACCCAGCAAGTAGGAGTCGTTGAGAATGTAGACGTCACCAGGCTCGAGCCGCTCCACACCGATGTGGTCGACCACAACCTTGATGGCCTCTTCGAGATTGCCCAAGAAGATCGGAAGACCCGACGATTGACCCAGCAACCTCCCCACGGCGTCGAAGAGGCCGACGCTACAATCTTTCATCTCGTAGATGACCGGGCTATGAGCGGTACGGATGAGGGTGGTGTTCATCTGCTCGGCGATTGAAAAAAACGCGTTGCGAATGATCTCGGTCAAAACCGCATCGATTTCGAGCGAGCTCATACCTTACTCCTCTCCAATACGAGGCTACCCGTGCGCTCATCAACGGTGAAGTCCCAGTCTACAGGCACGAAGGTGGTCGCCGTCACCTCTTCGATAATGGCAGGGCCGTGCCCTCGTTGTCCGGGCTTAAGCTGCTGTCGTACCAGCACGCTCACGCGCTTCTGCTCGCCCTGCCAACGTACCGAACGAAACTGATCCGTGTCGGGTCCCACCTCGAGTTGCGTGGGGATCGGTGCGACTTCGGGCGCTTGTGCACGTCCATGAACCCCTAACCGCAAGGTCACCATCTCTACGGGCTGGCCCGGGTGGGAATGACCGTAGCGGCGGTGATGAAGCTCGTGAAACAGCGTGACCGCCTCTCGAAGATAAGACTCTGCCGAGGGGGAATGAAGCGGTACATCGACGCTGTGTTCTTGGCCTGGGTATCTCATGTCTACGCGCCAGTGATAGGTCGTTTCCGCTTCGCTAATCCCGCTACGAGCGAGAAACGATCTGGCCTGCGCCAAGAGCTCTCGCCGGGGTCCAGCGAGACTCGTAATCGGCTCGTTATGACCGTCGACCACCGTCAGGCTCATATCTTTGCGCACCTCTGAAAAGAGCATCCCCCAGGCCGAAAACGCACCTGGCGAGGCCGGAATGATCACCTGGGTCACGCCGAGCTCTTCCGCAAGCTCCGCAGCGTGAAGCGGACCGTTGCCACCGTAGGCGACCAGAGAGAAATCGCGTACGTCGAGTCCCTGATCGATCGAGAGCACCCGCATGGCAGAAACCATACGTGCGTTTACGATCTCCACAACACCCTCCATCAGGTCTTCTAAAGACATGAAAACCTTTTGTGCAACGCCCTCGAAGGCTTGCCGGGCGGCCTCGACGTCGAGCGATAGAGCACCGCCCACAAACGTTCCGGCGCCGATTCTCCCCAGACACGCGTTCGCATCCGTTACGGTCGGCAACTCCCCTCCCCGCCCATAACAGACCGGGCCGGGTTGGGCACCCGCGCTCTCAGGTCCGACACGAAGACCGAGCCCCTCCAACCAGACGACACTACCCCCACCGGCACCGATGGTGTGGACGGGAACGCTGGCGATCTGTAGTGGGAACCCCTCGATCTCGCTCTGATCCGTGACGGGGAGTTCTCCTTCAGGGAGCAAGGTGACATCGAAACTGGTCCCACCCATATCGATGGCCAGTATGCTCCCGAGGTTGAGCTGTTTGGCAAGTGCCCTCGAAGCGAGCACCCCGCCGACAGGGCCTGAGAGGAGAACGGTCACCGGCTCGAGCAGCGCCTTTTCGGCCGGCAACAACCCCCCAGAAGAACGCATCAAGAACAGTTTGGGTGCATGCCCGGCCGCTGCCAAACCCTCTGTGAGCTTTGAAAGATGACGCTCCAAGATCGGTCTTACATAGGCGTCGACCACGGTGGTGCTCATCCGCTCGTACTCCCGCCATTCAGCTGAAACGCGGTGGGATAGCGAGAGGCTCACACCTGGCAACTCTCGTTCGAAGACTTCAGCAAGCGACCTTTCGTGATTCGGGTTGCTAAAGCTATGGAGTAAGCAGACCGCGACACTTTCGACGGCGCGCTCCCCAAGGGTACGGGCGATTTCAGCAGCCTGGTCACGATCGAGTGCTTCGACGACCTCTCCCCCGGCACCGATCCGTTCCCTTACTTCAAAGATCTGCTGCCGAGGCAGTAGCGGGGATGGCCGATGGTAGTGGAGGTTGTACATCTCCACCCGGTCCCCTCGCGCCATCTGGTAGATGTCGCCAAAACCGGCCGTGGTTATGAGAGCTGTTTTAGCGCCACGACGCTCGAGCACGGCGTTTAAGCCTGCCGTGGTACCGAGCACCACAGAGATGATCTCATCACCACGGCGACAGACCTCACGAACCCCCTGCAATATCCCATCGACCGGATCCGGTTGGCTGGTAGCCACCTTAGCAACCTCTACTCGCCCATCCTCCGAAAGGGCACAGAGGTCGGTGAACGTCCCCCCCACGTCGATGCCAACGCGAACACGCACGTCTTTTTAAGCTCAGCCTTCCTGGTGGGCCGGCAAGATCTCGGCAGAGCCGAGATCGCCCAACATGTACGCGTAATCACCCGCGTGAACCTTGCTGATGACGCTACGTACCAGCACGAGATGGGTCCGTTCAAAGGGGGCGTGGATCTCTTCTAGGACTTCGAAGGTTTGCGCGTCACGAACCGTGCCGAGAAGCGTACCTTGTGGTACCTCCATACCCAGACTACTCGCCTTGATCTCGGGATAAAGAATACCGCCATGACGGGGACGTATGATCGCCATCTCGGTCAATAGAGTCTGTTCTGGGGCGGCTACGACTTCCCCTGGAAGCGATCCGAGCTTCGTCAAGGCGTTGCAGACGCCGGCGATCCCTCTCACCACGTAGTCGTCGTCGAATTGATTGCCACCACCGATCTCGGCGACCACCACCGAAGCCCCAGTGGTTTCGACCACATGTGTCCCCAAGGAGCCAGGATAGGAAGAGCCGCGGTACATGGTGGGAAAGAGAAAGCTACGCGATAGCTCCAGGTCATTGAGAGCGTAGACGTAGTCTACGGTAGGGATGGCACCCCCGGAGTGTAGGTCGAGTAGGGCATCGAGGCCGGGAACCAGGTAGTCTACCAGCGAACGGGCCAAGAGCTCGGAGATCCAACTGTCTTGCGTGCCTGGAAAGACGCGGTTGAGGTTGTGCATATCGGTCGGCGTATGACGGGTAAAGGTTTCAAACGCCAGCGGGTTGGCAACCGGAATGGCGACGATCCTGCCACAGAGCCGTTGAGGATCGATGCTGTTCACCACGGAGCGCACCACCTCGATCGGAACCAACTCATCCCCATGAATCCCTGCTGTGATACCGACCGTCGGCCCATCACTGGCCCCTTGCACAACGTGTACTGCAACCCGTAGATCCATGCCGCTCGCCATGCGGGCGACGTGGATCCATTCCAACTTCTTTCCAGCTATGGCCATACGCTCCCTATGCCTCCCTGTATCGCACGCTTTAGGTGGTGCCCCTCGGATCCAGTGCATCTCTGAGGCCATCACCCAACAGGTTGAACCCTAACACCGTAATCATGATCGCGGCCCCCGGAAACGTCGATAGGTAGGGCGCCTGACGCAGAAATTGCAACCCCGTGTTGAGAATCGACCCCCAAGATGGAGTCGGAGGTTGCACACCGAGCCCCAAAAACGACAGGGCTGCCTCCGCCGTCACGGCGCTCCCCATCCCGACCGAGGCTACCACAATCATCGGGCCGACAGCATTGGGAAGAACGTGCCGAAAGAGCGTTCTGGGCCAGTTGGCCCCAAGCGCCCGGCTCGCTTCGACGAACTCTTCTTGTCTCCAAGCCAGGATACTCGACCGGATCACCCTGGCATACGCGGTCCAGTACACGAGTCCCAAGGCGACGGTGACGCTGAAAGCGCTCGGGGAGAGAACCGCCACCAACATGAGGGCCAGTAATATCGGAGGAAAAGCTAAAAAGATATCGACCACACGCATCACGATGAGATCGACCAGTCCGCCGAGATAACCTGCGAGCGCGCCGAGCACCACGCCGATCAGCGCCGCCATACCGACCGACAGCACAGCCACCTGTAGGGAAACCCGAGCCCCCACAAAGATGCGGGACAGCGTATCGCGCCCGAAGTTATCAGTACCGAGAAGATGCTCTCTGCTAGGCGGTTGGAATCGCTCACGAATGTTGCGCTGATCAAAGTTGTAAGGGGCCAAAATCGGCGCAAAAAGGGCGATCGCCACGACCACAATGACGATGGCGCCACCCACCACGGCACCGGCATGTCGCAGCAAACTTCGCCAGAACTTGACGCTAGCCATAGCGAATCTTCGGATTGATGACAGCGTAGGAGAGATCGACGAGCAAGTTGACCACGCTGACAGCGACCGCGATGAACACCACGCTCCCCTGGATCACCGGAAAGTCTCGTTGGCTGATGGCATTGACAACCAGTCGGCCCAAACCGGGCCAGGCGAAAATCGTCTCGGTAATCACCGCACCTCCCATCAGGGTACCGAACTGAAGGCCGACCACGGTGATCACCGGCAGGAGGGCATTGCGAAACGCGTGTTTGTTCACTACCAAACGTTCTGCAAGTCCTTTGGAACGGGCGGTACGCACGTAATCGAGGTTCAACACCTCGAGCATCGAAGACCGGACCAACCTCGCCACCAAGGCGATAGCTCCGAAAGCGAGCGTCAGAGACGGCAAAAAGGCGTGTCGGAGTGCCTGCCACACATCGGCAAGCGAGCCCCCCGAAAAGAGCGCACCCACCGCGGGAAAGAGGCCGGGATCGCGTCCAAACGAGGGTAACCACTCGAGCCTCAAAGAAAACACCAGAATCGCGAGCACGCCAAACCAAAAGAGCGGCATAGAGACCCCGAGGAGTGCCAGCAGCGTGGCGCCGTAATCGATCAAGGTATTGGACCGCACCGCAGCGATCATGCCTAGCGGTAAGGCGATCACCACGGTCAGAAACATCGCCAGCAGGGCGAGCTCGAGGGTGGCGGGCAACCGGTCTAGCACCAGCGATCTCACGCTGCTCCCCAGAAAAATACTGCGACCGAAGTCGCCTTGTAAAGCGTTCCAGAGATAGATGCCGAACTGGACCGGCAGGGGTCGATCGAGACCCAACAGCCGGGTGATCCGGGCGCGATCTTCATCAGTCCCTTCTGGACCCAACAGGACGGTCGCCGGATCACCCGGTACCAAGCGGACGGTAAAGAAAACGATACAGAGCACCCCAAACACAACGGGGACGAAAAGGAGGAGCCGCCGTAGCGCGTATTGGAGCATGGCCTAACCGGCCACCCGGCCTAATCGGCCGGGCGACCCACGATACCTGTCGTTACCGGTTGAGTGATACCGATTCGAACGACCGCCACGAACCGAGCGGGTGCAAGACATACCCTTCGAGAGCCTGATCGTGCAGCGCCACGTAGCCTTGGTAGAGCAAGAAGATGTAAGGCAACTCCCCGGTGATCTGCTGCGCTACCTGCTCATAGATCGCCTTGCGACCCTCAGGATCGGTCACGAGGCGGCCCTCGTTGAGGAGTCGATCGACCTCGGCATTGGCGTAGCTCCCGTAGTTACTCCCACCGTCGCTGCGGAACTGAAGAAATGTGGCGCGATCGGGATCTGTGAGCAGCAACCAACCGATCAAGCCCACATCGTAATTCCCCGCAATCACGTCACCGATATACGAAGGCCACTCGTAGACTCGAACCGAGGCGTCGATGCCTGCCTGCGCCCACTCGCCCTGCAAAAACTCGAGGATCTGTTGGCGGTTGGGGTCGATGTTGGTGGTCAGCTCGAGTTGCAGCGGTTGTCCGTCTTTGTCGCGCACGCCGTCGCCATCGCTGTCGACCCAGCCGGCTGCGGTCAACAGCTCCTCGGCGCGCTCGAGATCGTAGTCATAGGTCGTGACTTGATCCGAGAAGTAGAAGGTATTTGGCAAGAGAAACGAAGCACCTGGTTGATCCATGCCGAAGAAGATTACTTCCGAGATGGTGTCCCGGTCGGACAGGTGGGCGAGCGCTTGGCGGACCCGAACGTCGGACAGAATCGGATTGGCTGTGTTGAGGTTCAGATAGGTGTACCCCAGGGCCGTAGTCTGCTCGACCACCAGCTCGCCTTCTGCACGCAAGCGCTCGAGATCTTGGGGGGGGACCGGCGAGTGGATGAAATCGAGGTCGCCCGACTCGAGCGCCAGCAAGCGTACGTTGTTATCGGGGATGACGCTGACCGAAATCCGGTCGATCGCAGGACGACCGAAGTGGTACTGATCGTTGGCCACCAGCTCGATCCGGTTGCCCTTTTCCCAGCTTTCCAAGCTGAACGGTCCGGTACCGATCGGGTTGTCTCCGAAATCGGCACCCAGGCTGGAAGCCGCTTCATGGGGAACGATCCCCTTGTCCAGATATTGCAGCAGCGGGGCATAGGGGTGGGCAAGGTTGAACTGGACGGTGAGGTCGTCGACCGCCTCCACACTGTTGATCGGGGTATAGAGCGAACGCCTGGGGGAACCGAAATTCTCGTCGATCAGCGTGGTATAGGTATAGACCACATCTTCAGCCGTGAACGGTTGGCCGTTATGAAACACGACCCCTGAGCGCAAGTTGACAACCAACGTGGTATCGGAAGTAAACTCCCAGGAGAGGGCGAGATCCGGCTGCGGAACCACCTGTGGATCGAGCCGGATGAGACCGTTATAGATCAGGTCTTGCATTCGCTCAGCGCTCGTATCGCGCGCCAAACGGGGGTCCATGGTTCCGGCGTCGACATCGAGACCGGCACGCAAGACCGTTTCTTGTCCTAGAGCGAACGGAAAGAGGAATACCAGGGCGAAGAGGGCTAGGGTGTGTCGCATCGTTCACCTCCATAGGTTGAGTAGTGCCGAAAGAAGACCGAACTAGGCATCGAGCAGACAACGATCAATTGAGTGTCTAACCCCCCTACGATACAACGAGCAGCTCACGAGTGCACGTATTGAGCCGCTCCCCCCCATTTTCAGTAACCAACACGGTATCTTCGATCCGCACACCGAAGCGTCCCGGCAGGTAGATACCAGGCTCGACGCTAAAGGTCATGCCCGGCTCGAGGATAGTGGTGCTGTCTCCCGTCAGGTAGGGGGGTTCGTGAACCTCCAAACCGACCCCATGACCAACGCGGTGGGTGAAGGCGTGACCGTAGCCTGCCTCCATGATGATCCCACGTGCCACCCGGTCGATCGATCCGGCCATAATCCCAGGACGTACGGCCTCAACGGCAGCCTGCTGCGCAGCCTGGACGATGCGGTACACCTCTTCAAATCCTCCTGGCAAACGACCTACAACCACGGTACGGGTGACGTCGGCAAAGTAGCCCTGGTGGCGGCCGCCGAAATCGAAGAGGAGCGCCTCCCCTTCTCCGATCACTCGGTCCCCCATCTCGTGGTGAGGGGAAGCCGAGTGCGGTCCGGAAGCGACCGTCGCAAAGCCGACCGCATCGTTGCCCATATCGAGCAGGATATCGGACAACGTGCGGGAGAGCCGGCGTTCAGTAAGACCCGTGAGCTGTGTGGCGACCAGTTCGGCGAAGGCGAGGTCGGCCAGCCGGTTGACTTCGCGCAGCGCTGTGATCTCCTCGGGGCGTTTGCGTTCCCTCAGGGGACCGATGACATGCGAAGCCGGCTCAAAACGGGCCGTGGGGAGGACATCTTGATAACCGAGGAGAAATCTGGACCACTGGGTGTCGTTGACGCCGATCACCAGCTCTTTCGTGACCCCGATAACCTGGCTCAACGCCTCGAACGGATCCTCGGACTCATCCCAGGTCACCAGTTCTGCAAAGTCTTCAAAGGAGACAAAGCGGGGCGCTTCAAAGGCTGGAAGAACGAAGCTAGGCCTCCCCGAAGCGGGTAAAACGAGTACGGTGAGACGCTCGCTCATGGAACCCTCGAACCCCGTCAGGTAGCGTAGATCCGGAGAGGGTCCGACCACCAGGAAATCGAAACCGGCGTCCGCCATCGCACTCCGAGCGGCCTGCTGACGCGCTTGGTAGACGTCCACTTACACAACCCGAACCGCAAGTCGATCGACAAAGACCTCTTCGTTTTGCTTCAAAAGCTCCACCACTACCCTCGCCACCTCATTAGGATCCATCACACGGTCCCGAGGATAGTCCGGGGTGGCCTCCCAACGCATCGGCGTATCCATCGGCTCGGGGAGGATAGTGGTCACCTTGATGCCGAGTGGCCTCACCTCCTCGAGCAGGCTCTCAGCAAACGCTTTCTGCGCCGCTTTAGACGCACGATAGGCGGTAATGGTCGCGACGGGGACATCGACAACGGCAGTAGAGATATTGATAATATGCCCGGCTCGTTTCTCGATGAGAGTAGGAAGACACGCTTTGCAAAGGAGAAAGGTCGCCCTGGCGTTGACGTCCATGGCCGTGTTCCACGTCTCGAGCGTGGTCTCTTGTAGCGGCCTGAGAGGGGGAGACCAACCGGCGTTGTTGATGAGGACATCGATGCCGCCAAACGCTTCGAGCGTTTTGGCAACAGCCCCTTCGATCTGATCGGGATCGGAAAGATCGACAGGGACGACGAGCGCCTGCGAGCCCGCTGCGCTGACCACCTCCGCCACGGCGTCGAGTTCGTGACGCGTCCGGGCGAGCAGGGCCAGCTTGACCTCTCGATCGGCCAGTGCCAAGGCGATCGCCTTGCCGAGGCCACGCCCCGCGCCCGTGAGGATAATGACGCTGTCTTTGAGCTTCATGACCCCTCCTCGAGTTTCAGCTGAGGGAAGTGTTGACGAACATACGATTCGCTGAGATAGCCTTCGCGGAGATCTTTTCGGATCGCCGCTTCCTCACGCTCCGCTGGCTCGCCATAACCACCACCGCCGCCGGTGTAATACTCCAAGGTGGCACCTTTCGGAACCGGCAAGCGTGTCGCCTTGCCGATGAAGGTCCGCTCCCCGTTCGGATAGCGTACCGCTGCAGCGTTGGGCCGTCCCTCAGCGCCACCCAAAAGCCCCCACGGGGCTGTCTTGGTACGCTCGACCGCTGCCGTGATGAAAAAGTCATCGAGCGCATGGAAGAAGAAATCGATCCCGAGGCCGCCCCGGTGCTCTCCGGCACCGCACGAATCCTGAGCCAACTCGACTTTCTCCATGATGATAGGGTTCTTGGATTCCCAGACCTCTGTCGCCGGAAAGCGAGTGGCAGACTCCGATACGTGCATCATGGTGCCGCCATCGCCATAGATATGACCGCCCTGGCCCACGGGGTGTGGCGATCCATCAGTCCACGGCTCGCCGGTATCCTTTCGCACGCCGTAGAGGGTAAGGCCGCAGATATCCCCACCGCTACAGGCCGTTACGGCGTGGGGCAAGGCCTGTGAGATCGCGTGATAGATGACTTCGATGGCCTGGATGGTCGGCCAACCACAGAGGAAACAGGGGGCCGGTGGCAAGGGGTGGAAGAGGGTACCGGGACGCGTCTTGATCTCGACCGGGCGCATGTGTCCTTCGTTGGGGGCCTCACCCGCACCAGCCAACATCGAAATGGCAACCCGGCTCGCCGATACCGTCGAAGGCAACGGACAGTTGATCGGTCCACGCTGCTGCCCCGGGGCGTTCGAGTAATCGATTTGCACGGTGGACCCTTTCACTTCGAGCACCACCTCGAAGGGAACAGGGTCGGGTTCTACGCCGTTGTCATCCATCATTCCGAAGCCGCGATATTGGCCGTCAGGGATCTCTTCGAAGTAGCGTCGCACGGTCGCTTCGGCGTGGTCGAACATATGTTCGACGGCCTGTTTGAAGTCGACCAGACCGTAGCGCCGTATCAGTCGCAACAGGGCTTCTCCACCGGTCCTCACCCCGGTAATCTCCGCCCGGATATCTCCCTCTACCGCAGCCGGCATCCGGGAATTGGCCAGCACCGTGCGGTAGACATCGTCGACTCGCTGTCCACGGCTGTAGAGCTTCACACCGGGGAAGATCACCCCCTCCTGAAAAACGTCGACCGTGTCTGTCGCGTAGGGGTCTTTGGCACCGATATCGAGCCAGTGCGCTTTAATGGCGGTATAACCGACCAAATTCTCGTCTAAAAAGACGGGCATGATAAGGGCAGCGTCCTGGGGGTGGGATCCGGAACCGTAAGGATCGTTGTAGAGGATGATATCTCCCGGCTCGAGCCGTTCACGACCCCCGACGGCAGCTACAGCCGCTTCGACACAGAAGCTCATGGTTCCCATAAAGATCGGCAGGCTCGGGGCCTGGGCCAAAAGGCGCACGTCATCGTCGTAGATTGCGACGGCGAAATCCAAGACCTCATAGATGATCGGCGAAAAAGCGGTGCGAATCAGAGCTTGCTTCATCTGGTTCGCGGCCGAATTGAGACCGTGTCGGACAATCTCTGTCGTGATCGGATCGACCTCGGTCAGGGCGCGAGATCCGTCCGCACCGGCGCGGGTTACGACCGGCTCGAAACGCGTGGTCATGTTAGGCCTCCATCGTCCGGAGCGGTTCGACGAAGATCGCTCCCGAAGGGTGAACCCTGGCCCGAAAGCCGGCGTCGAGGTAGGTGGTTGTGGTCATCTCGGTGATGATGGCCGGTCCGTCGAGGACCGTTCCCACCTGTAACGTGTCGCGCGCAACCACAGCGAAATCGAGCTCACGCTCGCGGGTAAAGGAATACGACTTCACCATCGATGTACCACTGTCAGCAGTCTCGGTGTGAACGTGCAACAACTCTAGAGTTGGTAACGGAGTGGTCAGCGAAGCGCGGACCGACACGATTTCGACCCCCTCTTCGAGGGTGCTACCGAAAGTTCTCTGATAGGAACGGAGAAAGGCATCGTGCACTCCTTGTGCCGAGGCGGTGATGGCGCCCCCTTCGCTCTCTACACCGACCGTGAGCGTGTACTCCTGCCCAAGAAACCGCATGTCGAGCCTCACGTCTTTTTGTTTGCCGACCTCTTCATCACCGCCTTTGGCCTGACGGGTCTCGAGTTCATCAAACAGCTCGGCGAGCAGATGGTTTACCTCGACAAGACTCTCGTCTGACAGCGTGGTAATCCTGGTACGCGACACCGATTGCACCAGATCGGAGGTGAGCAGGCCGACCGCGGAAAAGTTCCCGGCAAACGGTGGGATCACGACGCTCTTCATCTCTAGCTCACGAGCTAACAGTGTGCTCATCATGGGACCCGCACCACCAAAAGCGACAAGGTGCATCTCCCGCGGATCGATGCCTCGCTCCACCGTAATCTCCCGGATCGCGTTGGCCATATTCGCTGCTACGATGCGCAGGATACCGACCGCCGTATCTCGGACGTCGAGGTCGAGCTGTTCTGCGAGCGGCCCGAGGACCGACTGCGCCTTGGCCGCATCGAGCCGGGTGCCCGAGGCGAAAACGCCCGAACCGAGCATCCCGAGATAGAAAGCCGCGTCGGTAACGGTGGCCTCACTGCCCCCGCGCCCGTAGCAGGCGGGGCCCGGGTCAGCACCAGCACTGCGCGGGCCCACCCGCAATAGACCTCCAGTATCCACAAACGCGATCGATCCCCCCCCGGCTCCGATCGAGCGGACGTCGACCCAGGCGCTCTGCACCGGTAAACCGACGATCTCACCCTGGTAGGTCATGTGCGGCCGGCCGTCTTCCACCAAGCAAGTGTCGAAACTGGTTCCACCGACGTCGGCGGTGATGACTCCCGCGAGTCCGAGCTGGCGCGCGAGCACTGCGGCCCCCTCAGCGCCGGCGACCGGACCCGACATGATGGTCTCGAAGGGGCGCTCCCGCGCCTCTGCAAAGGTCATCGCACCACTCCCCGACCGGGTGATGAGCAGATTGCCGCGAAAACCCATCGTGAGGAGCTCTTCAGCGAGATGTCCTAGGTAGCGAATCATGCGACCACGCACAAACGCATCGATGACGGTGGTAGAGGCACGTTCGTACTCGTGATACTCCCCCGATATGCGGTGCGAGAGCGAGATATCGCCCTCGAAACCGCCCTCTCGCAACGTACGCTCCGCCAGCAGCTCGTGGGTAGGATTGGCATACGCGTGTAAAAACGCAACTGCTACACTCGACACCCCTTCTCGATTGAAAACCTCGGCTGCGCGCCGAACCTCTTCTGGTTCAAAGGCTCTGTAGACCTCACCGCGAAAGCTCATGCGCTCTGTAATGGGAATCCTAAGGTGCCGCGGTACCAGGGGCTCGGGAGGTTGCCAGAAGAGGTTATACATCTCGGCCCGATCGCCACGGCGGATCTCCAGCACATCACGAAAGCCACGGGTTGCGAGCAATCCTACCTTGGCCCCGCGTCGCTCGAGCAGCGCGTTCAGACCCACAGTGGTGCCGTGGAGGAAATACGAACTGCGCTCGAGAAAGGTTTTCGGTACCGCCTCTCGAACCGCTTCCACTACACCCTGTTCGGGGTGCTCCGCAGTGGTAGCCACTTTGGCCACGTTGACCTGGCCACTCTGGTCGTCATAAACGACCAGGTCTGTGAAAGTGCCACCGATGTCGACTCCGATGCGCGTAGCCATCTAGTGCGTCCTCCGGCAGGCGAGTGGGGCCAAACCCCTTTCGACGCCACACATCTCGATCTTTCTTGTGTGCACCGTCACCCCCAAGGCCCCCCGTATGGATCCGTAGGCGAGGCGGTAGATTCTACAAAAAACAACCCCACCTACATCTCCTCGAAGCCGAAGTCGGGGTTCAGCTTCCCACCACCGCTCATCTCCTTGCCGTCCAAAAAGATGGTCGGGGTGGCGAGCATGATGTCCATGTGATACGGGCTATAGCCGATCGTCCCCCCAAACTTGGGATCTTGATAGCCGAAGCCGAAGTCCACGGCAGCCAACATACGCTCGTCCTCGATCATGTTGCCGGAGATGCCGGCCTGCTTGTTGAGACCGATGCTGAAGTGGCACAAGTTGTAGATCACGGAATCACCCCGGGTCTCGAGCCAGTTTCGCATCACCGCAGCCTCTTTCCCCCCATCGATCTCGGTGACGACACCGTTTTCGAGCGTGAAGCTGTAGGGGTTATGAACCACCCCTTGCACGCTGTCACTCGCGTCGATCACGATCACCCCGTTGATGGTCTCCTCTACCGGTGCGATCGACACCTGCGCGCCGGGGAAGAAGTCGACCTCCCCATCCTCGCTGAGCGCTCCGTCGCCCACGATGCTCGGGCGACCGGTGTGCTCGAAAGTGATATCGGTCCCCTGCGGGGAGGTGACGCGGCAAAGCTTCGTGTCCTCCCAGAGCTTGGCGATGAGATCGGCATTGCGAACCATGGCGTCGAAGTCGACATCGAGCAGTGCCCGCACCACATAGTCTTCGATGCCTTCGACGTTGGTCGACAGAAGACGGGTCCCCTTGCTGCGGGCCTCGACCGTTGCCGGGGTTCGCACTACACCGTGTGCCAAAGCGAGGATGAGCTTGCTCGAGAGGATCGCGTTCGAAAGGATCGGTCCCGGCTCGCTGGCGCTGCCGACGGGGTGCCGCGGCTTGATGAGGAGCTGCGCATCCGCTCCACTGCGGATGGCAGCGGCGAGGCAGGCCTCGGCCAAAACGAGATCGTTCGAGGTATCGGCAACGATGAGGAGCGGGTCCCCCGGTTCGGGACGAACCAATTTGCGGATGGTCGCGTCTGCGAACTCATCCCAGTAGAGCGGTTTGGTAGTCATAGTTTCGTGCGTCCTTCCTATAAACACATAGACCAATTTCGTGGCGGGATCACAATGGTAATGAGTAATGGGTGATGGGTAATGGGTAATGGGTGTTGCGAAAGAGGCGTATGTTGACATCCCTTACATCTGTGAAAATTTGGTGTCGCGAGCGTTGCCGTGCGCCGCTCACCCACGCATTACTCATTACTCATCCCTCATCACCGACCAGCAGTTCCGTTGAGACCATCTAAGCACAAACATTACTGCAAACGTCACCCTAGCGATTCACCGCGCTCGGATCGAGCCAGTCACGCAGGATCATGCCGACCAGATTGAACCCCACCACCACCAGAAAGAGGGCCAGGCCGGGGAACGTGGAGAGCCACCACTGATCGAGCAAAAAGTCGCGCCCTTCTGCCACCATCCTGCCCCATTCGGGCGTAGGAGGTTGAGCGCCGAGGCCCAAGAAGCTCAGTCCTGCTGTGGCCAAGGCGACCAGCCCGACATCCAACGTCACACGTACGATCACGGGGTCCATGGCGTTGCGAAACACGTGCCGGACCATGATCCGAGCGTTTCGGCCACCGAGCGCCTGCGCCGCCATCACGTACTCCTCGTTTTTGACGGCCAGCACCTGACCTCTCACCAGGCGGGCATAGGACGGCCACCAGGAGAAGCCGACTGCAAGCATGGTCTGCACCAGACCGCGGCCGAGTGCCGCATTGACGGCGATCGCCAGGATCAGGAACGGGAACGCGATCACGATATCGGTGAAACGCATCAGGATCTCGTCTACCCAGCCCCCGAAGTAGCCGGCGACGGTGCCGACCACGAAGCCGATACCGGTGGCGATGGCGAGCACCACCAACACCACTTTGAGGGTGGTACGTGCCCCATAGATGACGCGCGTGAAGACGTCCATGCCGAGCTGGTCGGTACCGAAGAGGTGCTCGCTCGAAGGAACTACCAAGCGATCTCGCAAGCTCAGCTTTTCGGGATCGTACGCCGAAAATCCTTGGGGGTAGATCGCCAGCACGAAAAACGCCAGCACGATCACGATCCCAACGACTCCTATGGGATTATTTCGCACGGCGCTTACAAAACGCCTGCGCCATTCGGGGCGCTTCGACCGGATCGCGGTAGACGCTGCACTCATCAGCTGTAGGCAATCCGTGGGTCGAGAAAGGCGTAGGCGATGTCGGTAAGCAGATTGATCGTCATAAACATCACCGTGGTGGACAAGGTCACCCCCATGATCGCGGGAATATCGAGCCTGAAAATACCGATCCAAGCGTAGGTGCCGATACCCCCCCAAGAGAAGATATTCTCCACCAAGATGCTCCCACCGAGCAAAAATCCTACTTGCAGACCGATGGTGGTCACCACCGGCAAAAGGGCGTTTTTGAGCGCGTGCTTATCGACAACCGTACGCCGTGGTAGACCTTTGGCCTGCGCCGTTCTGACGTAATCGCGGCGCATGATGTCGATCATCGCAGCGTGGGTGATGCGGGCCACCGAGGCGATGCGGCCGATCGCCAGCGTTACAGCGGGCAAGATGAGGTGCTTGATCGCATCGACCAGCGTAGTCCACTGCCCGGCGAAGAGCGCGTCGAGCACGTACATGTTGGTGACGCTCGGTGGCGGCGTGACGGTCGCACCCAACCTCCCGTCGAGCGGCAAGATATCGAGGCGACCGGCGAAGATCAGCTGAAAGACGAGACCGGCCCAAAAGACGGGCAAGCCCACCCCAACCAGCGAGAGGAAGAGCACCGAGGAGTTCACCCAGGGGGATTTGCCGCTACCCGTCATAACACCGAGCGGCACGCCGACGATCACGGTCAGAACCATCGCCACCAGTGTGAGCTCCAACGTGGCCGGAAAGAAGATCTTCAGCTCGTTGAATACCTCTTGTTGAGAGCTGAACGAGATGCCGAGATCTCCGCGAACGAGCCTCGAGAGGTAGCGGAGGTACTGTACCCAAAGCGGTCGATCCAAGCCGAGACGTTCTCGTACGACTTCCATCTGCTCAGCGGTGGCGAACTGGCCGGCAGCCATCCGGGCAGGATCACCTGGTAGAAGTTGAGACAGCACAAAGGTGATCACGGTCACCCCGAGGAGCACCGGGATCGCCGACAGGAGACGGCGAAAAACGTACTGGGTCATCGGAAGGGGACCACGGTCATGGGGGGGATCTTCACCTCAACTCGACAGTTTCCAACGTCGATTCTATAGCGCATTCAACCAGGGGTAGGGCCCAAAGCCACCTCCTGCATCGCTCGCTTTTGCCGGCAACAGTTGTTGCAAGGGAGCTGGGAGACCCAAAACAAGGTCTCCCAGCTCGCATAACAGGTGCGCCTCTGTTACTCGGGTTTATCGGCGATCGAGATGGGGTAGGCGTAGAAAGTAAAGGCGTGCGATGAGGTATAGACAAAGTTCTCGACGTAATCGTGGGCAGCGGCGAGTTCGGTGCCGACCGTGACGTTGATGTAGGGGTTGTCCTCGAGCCAGATCTGCTGCACCTGCTCCACCAGGTCGCAGCGCGCCGCATCGTCGAGCTCCACTTGGGCAGCGTCGATGAGGGCGTCGACTTCCGGGTTCGAGTAGAAGGAGAAGTTGAAGCCACCCTCGGCAATGTGCGAGGTGTGAACCTTGTCGAGCAAGTATTCGGTCAAGGCGTCAGGGAAGCTGGGGAACACCCAGACGGTGCCCAGATCGGGTGCCGTATCGACAGAAGAGAAGAGGTCGACTTTGGCCGGCCACTCCATCGGCAAGCCCTTGACGTCGATGCCGATCTCCGCTGCACCGGCTTGCAAGATCTGGAAGGTGGCGGTCTCCTCGGGAGAGGTGCCTTGATAGGCCATACTCAGCTCAAAGCCACCATCGGGGACGCCGGCTTCCGCCATCAGCTGCTTGGCGAGTTCGATGTCGGTCTGTGACGGTCCGATCGATGAATCGTGGCACTTGAGCGAGGCCGGGAAGGCGCCCCGGGCGATCTCCCCGAGGCCGTTGCGCACGAAGTCGATGTGCCCTTCGTAGTCGTATACCAAGGTTAACGCCTGGCGAACCAGAGGATTCGACAGATTCTCGTTGTTGACGTTCATGGCCACGTAGAGCTGGATCAGGGTGGCGTTGACAAAACGTTCTATACCGGGCGCGTCAGCAAGCGCTTCGAAGCTATCGGTGCTGCCAATCCGAGCAAAATCGATGTCGCCGCGCTCGAGCGCCAGGCGCCGGGTCGATTCTTCTTTGATCACCCGCATGATGACGGTGTCCGCCGCTCCGTCTCCGAAGCCGGCGAAGTAGTCGTCGAACCGATCCATGGTGAACTGCTGCTCGGGCTGGAAGGAGACGAGCTGAAAAGGACCGCTTCCCGCCTCGTTGTTCTGGAGCCACTTCTGCCCCCAGTCCCCGTCCTCTTCGTTGGCCTGTACCAGATCAGCATTGAGGATATAGAGCCGGGCCAGGGCCGCCGGGAGTGAGGGGAAGGGAAACTCGAGGTCGATCCGTACGGTGCCCTCGTTGAGAACGGTAGCACCTTGCACCGGTCCGAGGCTGCGGGCTACGCCGGTCTGCAACGCCAACATCCGGTCGATCGTATACTTGACATCCTCAGCGGTGAGCTCGCTGCCGTCGTGGAAGAGGACTCCGGCCCGGAGCCGGAAGGTGTAGTGCATGCCGTCAGCGGACACCTCGAAAGACTCCGCCAACTCAGGCACGACCTCGCTGGTGCCAGGAACGAACTGCATCAGCGCGTTGTACATGTTGATCGAGGGGGTGTTGACGCGGCTGTCCGCGGAGCCCAGAGGGTCGAAGGTGGGTGGCGACCCCTCGACGCCGATGATCAAGGTCTTACCGAATGCGGTGGCGGCCAATAGTAGTGCCAGACTGATTGCGAGTAACCGTATCAACTTCATCTACCTAACCTCCTTGGAACCGTGCGGTACGCAGAAACACGCTGCACCGCGACGCTTTTCAGCTGTGGCTGAATCACTTCACATACCCTACCATTCAGATATCGAACCTTAGGCGACCTCCTTATCCACTCCTTGACGTGTAACTCGTTCATGCTACCCTCTTTGCTGCCGCTGCGCCACACCAGTCCAGCAATATGTTGCCGACGACCTCGATGGCACGGATGTAATCCTCTACATCCACCCACTCGTCTGTAAGCCCAATCTGGCTGAGCGATCCGGCGAGTGGGCCGAGACCTACGGTCGGAATCCCTTTATAGAGAGCCGGATTACGGATATCGCTCGACGCGTGCAGCGGATTGAGCTTCGGCTCGTTTCCAGTGACGCGTTCGACTGCCCGGCTTGCCGTCTGGTAGAGAGGGTGTTCACGCGGAAGCCCCGAACCGCTGACACCGACCAACCATTCAACCTCTGGTGGGTGATCTCGGAGCCAGGGATCTGCGGCCGCAGCCTCATGAATCACGGTGGCTAGTCGACCATGCACCTCGGTAAGCGATTCGGTGGGAGGAAAGGTGAGCGAACCGGTCAAGATACAGGTATCGCTTACGCGCGTTGGAAGGTTGGGATCACCGTAGTGGATCGAAGCCACGTTCAGATTCGTTGAGCGGCCGACCGCTTCCTCGAGCGGCGGGTAGTTTACTTGTTGAGCACGGCGATCCGCTAGTTGGGAAAGCGCTTGATAGATGTGGAACATCTTCTCGAGCGGACTAATCCCCAAATGCAGAAACGGCGTATGGGTCGGCTCGGTGGTCTCGGGGATCTTGCCCCGTACCGTTATACGGAAACTTAGCAGGCCTTGGGTAATGCCTTTGATCTCACCGAGTCCCACACCAGACTCTGCCGGATGCAAATAGAGGCTCGCATCGGCCAGGTATCCGTGGTCGAGCACGTTGACAATACCTTGGGCACGTCGCTTGCTGATGGTGCTCGCCAAGGTGACATCTCCTTGCAAACCGAGTCCGGCAACCCGAATAACATCCAAAGACGCAACCATGATAGCGACCCCGACGAGGTCGTCAGCGACACCGCAACCGTGAATCCTCCCACGATCGATCGTCCCACCATAGGGGTCGTATTGCCAAGCCTCGATGTCTGTTACAAGCTCACTATCGGGATGAGCAAATACGAGGAGGCTACGCCCTCCCCCGCTACCAGGCAACTTCCCCACCACGTTGAGATGCTCACCAGGATCGACGGTGTTGGGCAGCGAGAGCTCATACGGCACTCGCACAGCACGGGGCCAATACGAGAGGCGCTCAACCGCACAACCGAGCGCTTGCATGCGGTCTGCCACCAGAGATTGCACGGCTTGTTCACCCTCTTTTGAGCGGGCAATCAAGGCTTGCAAAAGGGCGATGGCATCCTGACGTTGCCCTTCTAACGCATTTTTGAGGCGCTCTCGCCATTCTGGTGTGGACACGCTGTTGTTGGATATCACCGGTTCACCTTGGGTGCTGACACGAGCACACCGCTCGAGAGGTTACGATTCCACCTTGGCTGACTACCCGGCTCATAGATCATAGGGACATCGACCCCATTATTTGGACCTCGAAACGCTCCGTAATATATCACCAACGATATCACGGGTTTGGTAGGTGAGCAACCTGAGCTGCTCAGGTTCTCAATCTCCACCCCCAGAGGTTCGACTACAAAAAGGCCGCAAGGTAAGATGGTGTGTCAATCTGATTCAAGTCATCAAAAGAGCCAAAAACGAGGTGATCCATGTCATCCCAAGCCTATTTCGAACAGACGCTCGGCATCCTGGCGTCGATCCGCCAGCATGAAACCGGTGTGTTGCAAGAGGTCGCTGTGGTCTTTGCCGAGGTCATCGCAGCCGATCGGCTCATCCACACCTTTGGAACCGGCCACTCCTCGCTGCTCGCCTGCGAAGGGATGTACCGCGCCGGCGGACTCGCCTGCGTGAACGCCATCCTCGAGCCGACCACCACCTTCGAAACCGGTGCGGTAGCCGGCAGCTTCTTTGAGCGCCAGCCAGGACAGGCAACAAATCTGCTCGACCGCTACGCGCTCGAGCCCGGTTCGGTGTTGGTGGTGTTCTCCAATAGCGGCGTCAACGCGCTGCCGGTCGAAGTGGTCGAGGAAGCCAAAGCGCGTGGCGTGATAACGGTCGCCGTCTTGTCGAGACGCTACGCCAGCCAGGCACCCATCACTTCAGAGAGCGGGGTAGGCTTGCTCGAGGTCGCCGACTTCGTGATCGACAACCACGTGCCGCCCGGTGACGCCCTGATCCCCTTCAAACAGGACGCCTTCAGGGCCGGTTCGGCCAGCACCGTGGCGGGGGCATTCATCTGGAACGCGCTGGTGGCTGAAACGGTCGCCATCCTCGAGTCAGACGGTGTGGATGCCCCGGTTTATATCAGCAGCAACATGCCGGGGGCCAACGAACACAACCGTGCGCTGGTGGAGAGATACCGCGGCCGCATCAGGCACCTCTAAACCGGTTTTCAGTGCACGTGTCACGCCGACTACACGCTTTTGCTTAACCTCGCTCTGATCAATTGATCTTGGCAGTGCTGCGATCACCGAAAGACGGTTTAAGCAGGCAGGCTTCGGTAAAAATGCCCGATGGGTCGACGCCCATCACCCCTCGCTCAATCCCCAACTGACCGGGAAACCGACGCCTCAGCTGAGCTTCAACCCCAGATAGACGGTGTGAGGCTCCCCTGAGCCCACCCGGCAGAGCTCCTTGAAGCCGAGCTTGGTATAGAACCGGTACGCGCGGTGGTTGACGGAGCTCATGCCGAGGTAGACGGCCGGGGAGCCCATCTCTTTCAGCTTGTCCAAAAGCGTCTGCATCATCTTCGTGCCGTTGCCCTGCCCCTGAGCTCGCGGCAACAGATCGATGTGGAGGTGTGCGGGGTAACCGCTGACCTCCGGGGGAGCCTCCACGGTCGGATGGTGCACGAAGTGGTAGAGCTTTTCCGTGGGCGTCCACATCGCGGGGTCGCCGGCCGGATCGGGGCAGGACTCGCGGATACGAGGAAGCCACTCTTCGAGATACGCTTTCCAAAACGTCTCGGAATCCAAAGCGCCCAGCACGTACCCACAAACCCCGAGTTCGTCTTCGAGCACAAAGGCGAGTTCGGGCTCGAGCGTGACGTACGGGCCGACGTAGACGTGGCCTAGGATCAACGGATCGTCGTAGAGGTGGGTGCCGTCTTCTCCAGAATCGCCCGTCTTGAGACACACGTGATAGACCGCCTCGAAATCGGCGTCCCGGTACGGCCGGATCCAAAAACGGCTCTCCTTCTCGTTTTTAGCCGTCGAGCTGTGAGCGTTCATGTACCATCTCCCCTTTATCGTCGAGTGGAAGGAGGCGCTGCAGTTCTGCCACCAGCCCGCCAAGGTAGGTTTTGGGAAGGAAATAGGAGCGAGCAAAACGTTGCCCGGGCGCTTTGTCTCGCTGACGCCACAACAAGTACCCCGCCACCACTGCGAACTCCTGCCGGACCTCCCACACATACGAATAGAGTGTGTAGAGGAGATCGCGGTTCTCGATCTCCTTGAGTTTCTCGAAGAGCGTGGTGACGTCGCGGGCAGCCTTTTCCAAACGCTGCAGGCCCTGTTTCCAGCGATCCTCCGTGAGTGAGGACGATAGAAGCAGCCTCGCTTCATCCAGAAACGAGCGGGCGTACTCTCCCAAGGTAAATGGACAGCTTAGCTCGAACACCTCCAACTTACCGCACCCTCACCAGGCCAGCACGCGCCTGGGGTTCACTTCGCTCATCAAGACCAGCTCACTCTCGGAAACGCCAAGCCTCCGGAGGGTGTCGAAAAACCGGGTTAAGACCACGTCGTAGCCGGGACCACCAAACGCCATGAGATCGCTCCGGTGACAGCGGTCGCTCGAGAGCAGAAGCCGCTCGCCCCAGCCGCGCCGCAACAGCTCGACCAGCGTCTCGGCCCGCCGCTCGTCGGGGTTCATATGGGTCCTGGCCACGGTGTCGAATTGGACATAGGCACCTTGTTCGAGGATGTTGAGGTGGTAGTCGAGCTCTAAATAGGTATCGCAGTGTCCGACGATTACCCTCGAAAGGTCCACACCCTCTTCGCGCAGGATCTCGAGCTGCACCAGCCCGACAGGATACATCGAGGCGTGGGTGGTGAGCGGCGCTCCTGTGGTGCGCTGGGCCCTCGCTGCCGCTCGCAAGACGCGCTCTTCCTGAGCGGTGGCATAGTCGAGGTGGACGCCGATCTCGCCGATGATCCCGGCGCATATCCCCGTCTCCCCCACCCCCACGGTCAGCTCCTGCACCATGATTTCGGCCAACTCGTTTACGCTGAGACGGTCGACTTCAGGAGGATAGAAAGGTTGCCGGTACCAACCGGTCCCCATCACGATGTGGAGGCCCGTCTCTCTAGAAACGTGTTGGAGTCCCTCGGGGTCACGACCGAAATCGGGTGTGGTGCACTCCACCAATGCGGAGCCCCCAGCTCTTGTAAGGTACGCGAGCTCCTCGCAGGCGAGCGCTCGGTCGTTGAGAAGATGGTTCAAATCACCGGTGACGCGGTAGAAATCGCAAAAGATGTGCTCGTGCATCAGCGTGCGGCCGAGCGACTCGGGAGGCACGGGGCCGAGAACAGTGTGAATGCTTGGGGAGTCCATGGCTTGGGATCCGCTAGGTAGATCAGGATATCAGAGCAAGAATAGTGATGAGAGATGAGTTATGAGAAATATGGTGATGGGAAATGGGTGATGGGTGGTGGGTGCTGCAAAGGGTACGGATCGAACCCATTCATTTATTGGGTAACACGCAGATGATCCACGACCGTTTATATAGCACGCTTGTTGTAGAACCGTACTTGGGCAAGACTCTTTCTGCACTGCCGTTTGCAGGCGACCCACGCATTCCTCATTACCCATTACGGCAAAATTTGGCTAAGGAACAGTTTGGTACGCTGGTGTTTGGGGCGCTCGAAAAAGTCCTCTGGAGTGGCTTCTTCTACGATCTGCCCCTCATCCATAAAGACGACCCGGTCGGCGGCGGCCCTGGCGAAGCCCATCTCGTGGGTAACGACCACCATGGTCATGCCCTTTTGGGAGAGGTCGATCATCACGTCGAGCACTTCCTTGATCATCTCCGGATCGAGCGCTGAGGTGGGTTCGTCGAAGAGCATCAGCTTCGGTTCCATAGCCAGCGCACGAGCGATCGCCACCCGCTGCTGCTGGCCGCCTGAGAGCTGCTCCGGATAGCTCTGCTCTTTTTCCGGCAGGCCCACGAGCGCCAGTAGCTCCCTGGCTTGGGCGTGGGCTGCGTTCCGGTCTTTTTTTAGCACGTTGATGGGGGCCGCAGCGATGTTCTCGAGGGCGTTAAGATGCGGAAAGAGGTTGAACTGCTGAAAGACCATGCCGATATCGCGGCGGTGCTTGGCTACTTGGGACTCGGAGAGTTCCAACGGCCGGCCGTTTACCTCCCGGTAGCCGATCAGGCGGCCATCGATCTCGATACGTCCGTGGTCGATCTTCTCGAGGTGGTTAAGACAGCGAAGCAGGGTGCTTTTTCCCGAACCGCTCGGACCGATAACCACCACCACTTCCGAGTTCTGGATCTCGAGATCGACGTTGCGAAGCACATGCAGATCACCAAAATACTTATCGACTTTCTCTACGCGTACCATTGGGTACGTTGTCGACATCACACCCACCTCACCGCGCATCCTGTTCATCGAGCACCGCTTTGGCCGTGCGCCTGGCCGAGGCAGCATGACCGCGACCGAAATAGTTCTCGAGTCGGCCCTGTATCACACCCCAGATCGTAGTCATAATCAGGTAAAAGATAGCTGCGACCACAAAGATCTCGAGCACTCTGAATTGAACCTGAGTGAGCATCTGTGAACGCCTCAAGAGCTCTTCCATCGAGATCACCGATGCGAGTGAAGAGGTCTTTAAAAGACCGTTGAAGTTGTTGCCCAAGGGGGGAATGATCACCCTAGCCGCCTGCGGCAAGATCACCACCCGCATCATGGTAGGGAAGTTCATGCCCAGTGCGCGGGCGGCATCGAACTGTCCACGAGACACCGACTGGATTCCGGCCCGTATGATCTCGGAGATATAGGCACCTTCGTTGACCCCGAGGCCGATCAAGGCAGACTGCACCACGTTGAGGCGGATACCGAGCTGCGGGAGTCCGGTAAAGATGATAATGAGCTGAACCAAAAGTGGGGTACCCCGCCAGAGCCAGGTGTAGAACCTGGCGATGGCGACCAGAACAGGGATTCCAGATAAGCGCATCAGCGCCGTTATGAGCCCGAGGACGAGTCCGATCACCATCGAGACGACGGTGAGCCAGATCGTGGTCCAGGCCCCCATCATCAGAAAGGGGCTGGTGAGGTACTCGAAAAAGGCCGGCCAATCCCAGGCTTTCATCGCACGTGTCTCTCCAAACCGAGTGGACGCCACCTTCAGTTGAACCGCCCGGTCAGCCCGGACGGTTCAACAGCGACCTATCAGGTCAAGCGGGTTCCATAGGTGTCTTTAGAAAACTTCAAACTGCCCGTTCCACATCTCCCAGCCCTGGATCTTGGCGACGCCCCAGCGGTCGAACAGCTCATCGTAGAAACCGTCCTCGAGCATTTCGTTCATCACATCGGCCACTGCTTGGGCGAGCTCGGTGTCTTTGAAGGCGAGCGATGCCGGCGAACCGCGCAGACCGGAGATGGCCCGCTCGAAATCACCGCGATCCTGGAAGAACTTGGCGGTGGCGTCGACGCTGACAGTCGCATCGACCTGACCGGCACGAAGCGCCTGGTAGGCGTCGGCGAAGGTGTTGAAGGTACGGATATCCATCGACTCGAGCCCGTTGGCGACTTGGCTATCGTTGATCTCACGAATATTACGCTCTTCGTAACCGGCGACCTCGACAGCGATCGACATGCCCGCCAGATCTTCCGTCGAGTCAATCGTACCGGGGTTGCCCGCAGGTACCGAGATACTGATGGCTTGCAGCTCATAAGGGACGAGTTCCATTATTTCGGCTCGTTCACCGGTGTAAAAAAGCCCGGTGTTGATCATGTCCCAGCGGTCCCCTTGAAGTCCGGGGATCATCGCCTCGAACTGGATATTCACCCACTCGGCTTCAAGCCCCAAGCGGCGGGCGATCTCTTCACCCAGGTCGACCCGCATGCCGACCAGGTTACCCTGCTCGTCGATGAATTGAACCGGCGGGATGGTGGCGTTGATCGCCATGATCAACTTCCCCGGGCGCAGGGTGGGTGGCCCATCCTGAGCTACCGCAAAGGCGAGGAGTGAAAAGAGTAGCAAGCCGGCGATCGCCCCTTTGAGCAACCCATGAATCTTGACTGTGCGAGGTGTTTTCATCGTGTCGACTCCCTTCGTGATTGTACCCATAAGCGAAACCGAAAACCGTAGAATCTCTAGAGCATAAGCATACGCCAAACGCAGGCCGATTTCCTCCTCCACCTCCCTTTGAGCCGGCTATTCCGTACCGTACTCACGCTGACTGAATGCCTCGGCTGTAGCTCGCACTCGTCAATCGACTTGGCGCTGCCGAGCTCAACGACCGACGATTTGGAAGACGCGAGCACGTGCCTGAGAATATCACTCAAGGAGAAACGAGGCTGAAGGTAACCAGCTCGGCACCCTCCATGAGAACACGCTTGCCGACAACGGCCAGCTCCTCGAGATCGGTCTCGATACGGGCAAAGACGTTGACGGGCTGCTTCATATCCACCATCAGTCCCCGGGAAATAAAGATCCCGTAGGCGATGTAGATCTCGTCTGGGACCAAACGCGCCTCGTCTTTAACCAGAAAGGCTAACGTCCCAGGCGGGGTTCCGGCCACCCACTGGTTCTCCGGTTCCACGGTCAGATCCGGTGGCAAGGTCACCAGTGCCTGACCCGAAATAATGCTCTGATGAAACCGGTAACTGAATGGAAGCCGTTCCTTAATCACCCGACAAGTCTTTGGAGCCTCTTGTTCCAAAAGCCTCGCCTGGAAGGCCCCACCTCTTTCGAACTCTACTTTGATGAGTGCCACCCTTACTCTCCTCTCCGTTACGCCTCTACGATACGCATCTTCATCCACGGTGCCGAATTATGGAAGTTGGCCACCACACTACCCGGAGGCACCAACACATCACACGCCTCGGCCACCTCGGGATCGAGTGTCATCTCGAGTACCGGGAGAAGGTGCTCGAGTTGTTCAACGGTTCTGGGACCGATCAGCGGGGCGGTAATGCCCGGTTGGTCCTTGACCCAGAGGTTGGCGAGCTGCGCCGCCGAAATACCCACCTCAGCCGCGAGCTTCACAAAAGCGTCTCCGACGGCGATCCCTCGCGGCGTGACGCGGTCGGCATAGATGCCCCCACGCAGCGCTGCCCTCGACTGCGCGGGGAAACCATCCTGCTCAGAGTAGCGACCAGCCAAGATCCCCATGGCCATCGGTGACCAGGGCATGAGCCCCAAACCGTTTTCCTGGCACAGAGGTACGAGCTCGTTCTCGATACGGCGATCCAGCAAATTATAAGGCGGTTGTTCGCTGACAAAGCGCACATAACCCTTGAGCTCGCTCACCATCAGGGCTTGCTGTACCCGCCAAGCCGGGTGGGTCGAACAACCGATGTAGCGCACCATTCCCCACCGGACAAGATCGGTTAGGGCAGCGAGCGTCTCCTCTACGGGCGTGTTCGGATCGTGCCTGTGCAGTTGGTAGAGATCGATGGTATCGACCTGCAAACGTGATAAAGACGCCTGACAAGCCTTGATGAGGTGCAAGCGGGTATTTCCCTGATCGTTCGGCCCCGCCCCTGTCGGATAGTGCGCCTTGGTGGCAACCAACACGCGCTCTCGCATCCCGTTTCGCTTGAGCGCCTTCCCCAAGAACCGCTCGCTTTCACCGGCTGCGTAGGCGTCGGCCGTATCGATGAGGTTGATGCCGGCCTCGATAGCGGCGTCGACGATCCGCCCAGCTTCGTCTTCTGGCGTTGGATCGGCAAAATTAGCTGTCCCAAGAGCCAAAGGGGCGATCTTGACCCCGGTGCCACCTAAGGTTCGATACTCCATCCCATCTCCCTCTCAGCAGTCTTCTTGGCCGGAAAGAGGTCCGGCACCACCTGTGTAAGATAGTACGTGATATATTACATGAAGTCGACACGCGAGGCAAACCGTGCGCCATCGGGTCAGCCCAAGCTGGATTGGCGATCGACTTACAAGGGCCGCACGAACGATCCCCAACCCGGTTCACCGGTAACCTCACCATCGACAAACACGGTGCGGCCACCCAAAATCGTCCTTTCGACCTTGCCCTGAAAGGTCATGCCGTCGTATAGGTAGTCGCATTCACGGGCCATGGTAAAGAGTTCTGCCTTGCGAATCGTCGTCGTTGCCTCTAGATCGGCGATTATGAGATCGGCATCGGCACCCACCAACCCAGCTCCTTTTTTGGGGTAGAGTCCAAAACGCTTCGCTCCGTTGGTGCTAAGGAGATCGACCGCTCGCTCCAGGCTTAGGCGACCGGTCGCCGCAGCATGGAGCATACCGGGTACCAACTCCTCGACGCCTGGCGCCCCCGGCGGCGCCGCCCAGATATCGGTTCGCGCCTTCTCCTTCTCATCCACCGTAAAAGGGGAGTGATCGGTGGTGACGCTGAGCAGCGTCCCATCACGAAGGGCCTCCCAAAGCGCCTCCTGATCGTCTTCGGTTCTCAAGGGAGGGTTGATCTTGGCATAGGAGCCGTGGCGCTCGAGCGCCTCTTGGGTGAAAAAGAGATACTGCGGGCAGGTCTCTCCCGTTACGTCCATGCCGGCGGCTGCGAACGAGCTCAGGGCTGCGAGCGCATGGCGCGAGGTCACGTGAGCGATGTGCACGGGCGCACCGACGGTTTCGTTCAGGGTCAGGAGCTTGGCGATCGCGAGCGCCTCTACCACCGGCGGACGAGACTCGCCGTGGGTAGCAGGGTCGTTCCGTCCCGTCGCGATCAGTTTCTCTGAGAGGTGCTTCAAAAGTGGACTGCTCTCGGCGTGAACCGCGGTGACGAGACCTGTCTGCGCGACGAGCTCGAGCGCTTCGAGCAACGACCCTTCGTCAGGGAGACAGAGGCCGATGAACTCGTCATCACGTCCCTTGGGAGCTTCTGTCATGAAGATCTTGAAGCCGATCGCTCCCTCTTGGACCATACCGAACACATCATTTTGGCGCAGCGTTCCCGGTGCGCCGTAGAGCGCAAAGTCGACATACGCTTCGGCGGCAAACAGGTCACGTCTCGACCGAAACACCTCCGGGGTGGCGCAACACGGTTTGGAGATCGGCATCTCGAAGACCGTCGTCACCCCACCCGCAGCTGCCGCTCTGGTTTCCGAAGCGACCGTTCCCCTCTCCGGATAGGCTGGTGCCCTGACGTGGAAGTGGATATCGATGGCGCCCGGCAGCACGAAACGGTCACGCGCATCGATCGTCTCCACCGATTCCACCTCGGCGCCCGGAGCGAACAACCCGGCGATGCGCCCACCCGCCAAGGCGACATCCAACGCTCTAGGGCCATCCGGAGTCAGCACTGTGCCATCTCGGATGAGACTATCGAACACGCTCACCTCACCCGCGCCCCGGAATGAGGTCGTCTACAACCTGCTCGACCACACCGAAGAAACAACACCACTGACCCTCGAGTACCGACGCCCTCGAGCGAAGACCGAAGACCACACCTTCTTGTGGCGCGCGCACCTCGGCTGCAACGTCACCGTAGAGATCGTAAACCGTTCCGAGCAAGGTCCCGCTGGCCAACGGCTCTTCAAAAGCCAACTCGGGATTGCCGACGAACATGCCCGTTGCTGGAGCGAGCAGGGCGATCTGGTACCCCTGACGCCAGCTCGAGGCGTATTCGGCCTGGCCTTCGATCATCCCGTAATGCCGCATGACGTTTCGGTAGCCGGTGGCCAAGTCCCCAGCGATGCGGTGGAAGTCGCTTGTGAGCAAGCGGCAATTGCCACCGAGCTCCACCGTGACCCCACCTTTGCCGAGGCCCGCGATCGCCGAGCTCGGATTCCCGCTACCCGTTCCACTTTTGAAGACCAAGGTCCAATTGGGTCCCATGGCAGCTGCGAGCTCTTGGCTGACAGGGTTATCAGCAGCGAAGATCATGTGCGCCAAATACGAGTGCTCACCGCCGGAGTGAATATTGATCTGGAGGTCGCAGCTCTCCTTCATCGCCTGCCAGTGAGCATAGGCCACACGCTCGGTAGGATAGCCATCTGGCTTACCCGGGTAGATGCGGTTCATATCGTGCGAGAAGGTGTCGAGCGGATCACCCCGAGTGCCCGCAGTAAAGGCACCCACATTCATCACCGGAACCGCAACGACCGTCCCCTTGAGGCTGGCGGCATCCAGATCCTTGATGGCCAATAAGATCGAGAACGGGCCTTCGGGCTCGTCTCCGTGCGTTGCCCCATTGAGCCACAGTACGGGCCCTTCCTCCGCCCCATGAATGACGGTGATGGGGATGAAGCGCTCAAGACCAACCATATCCTTGCCGATTGGGATTCCACCCCGCTTCGTTTCTCCAGGCTGAACGGTAATATTGCCGATCGTTATCGCTTCGGGCATCGTCCTCTCCTCTCAATATGGGGGCGCACACAACCGGGCGCCGCCCCGTACCCTCACTGCCAGGGGGCAGAAGAAGGGTTCAAGATCGCTTCGTTTACGACGAACTCTTTCGGGGTACGCACCAGATACGCCACGTAACGGGCCACCTCATCCGGATCCATCGATTCAGACCGCGGAGTCACGCCGATCTGCGATCCCCGCCAACCGGTATCCATGGAGCCTGGGTAGAGCGTGGTCACCCGGATACCGTGCTCGGCACCTGCCACCGCGAAGGACCGGGTGAGCCCGGTCAGACCGAACTTCGTGGCACCGTAGGCGGGGCTACCACCTCCGCGCAAACCGGCGGTCCCAGACACGGTGATGACGTATCCGGCCCCACCCGCCTTTAGCTGATCCCAGAGGCCACGCGTAAGGTAGAACACACCCGAAAGATTCACTCCCAATACCGAGTTCCAGTCTTCGAAAGTGGTCTCTTCCATCGTGCGAGGCGCGGGAATCCCAGCGTTATTAACGAGCACATCGACCTTACCACGCCAGGCACGGATTCGTTCGGCTGCAGACGCAACTTGCTCGCTTACAGAGACGTCGCAGGGTAGCAGCAAGATCTCACCTCGTGCGCCGGAAAGTTCATCGGCAACCTGTTCGAGGCGACCCCGGTCACGAGCCAACAGCACCAGATCGGCCCCAAACGTCGCCAGTTGCTGGGCGATACTCTTACCCAGGCCGTGACTGGCACCACTCACCACCACAACCATCCCGTCGAGACTCATCTTCAAATCGTTATCCATTACACCCTCTCCAGCGACCGCCTGCTCAGGGAAAACGGCTCCTCGAAATACTGCTGAGGTTGGCAAGACATCGTAAAGACTTTCAGGCCGATAGCACCACCTTCAGAAAGCGTGATAGGACCCCTTGACAGTCTCTAAGTTCGGGCAAGCTCACGTGTTCATCCGCCGCATGAGCCTCCTCGTAACTACCCGGTCCGAACACCACCATATCCCCACGCGCGACTCCCATGAGGTGCTTGGCGTCACTCCCCGGCAGATATCCGACCGGTCCGGCCTCTCCCACTTCCCCGGCTAGACGAAGAAAGGTCTGTCCGAGCGGCGTCGCAAGGTCGGATTCAAACCAGCTCGACACGAGAAACTCACCAATCTCCGCCGTAGCAGGTGAGACATCGACGCTGCGCACGACCGCTTCGAGCTCTTCTTTGACGACATCTGGATCCTCGCGCGGAACCATCCTCCGGTCCAAACGAACTTCACACGTATCGGGCACAGCATTGGCGGTGCTACCCCCCTGAATGGTGCCGACATTGCAACTCGGATTGCCGACGAGAGGATGCTTGCGCCCCCTCAATTCACGATGATAAACCTCCAAGGCAGATACCAGCTTGGCCATGGCGGTAATTGCATTGACCCCTCGATCGGGGTTGGTCGCGTGGACCGAACGTCCCCGCGTGCGTACGGTAGCCCGCAATACGCCCTTGTGGGCGACGGCCACCCGGTTCGCCGTCTGCTCCCCTACAACGATGAAATCACACGGGGGCAGATGCCCGGATTCGGCCAACCAGCGCGTTCCGAGCTGACCACCGGTCTCTTCCTCGGCTGCACCGACCAGCACGACGGTACCGGCCAGGGCACCCGCCTCTTGCGCCAGATCGCGAAACGCCATCATCATCGCCGCGAGTACGCCCTTATCGTCGACGCTCCCCTTACCGTAGATCGCCTCATCGGCCACCCACGGTTCGAAAGGGTTACGCGACCAGCGCTCCGCCTCATCCGCCGCCACCGGCACGGTATCGATATGGGCATGCAACATGATCACCGGCGGACTCCCATCACCGAGAGTAGCGATGACACTCTCAGCCATCACCTTTTCGGGGGGGTGCAGGGTACGAATCTCGACGCCCGGAACGTCGAGCCATGAAGCGATATAGCGGGCGATGTCGCGGCAATCCCCCGGGGGATTGGGCGAGGGGATCCGGACCAGATCCCTTAAGAGTTGCTCGAGTGCCGACTCAGCCACGGCTGCTGCCCCGGTAACGGGCTACTACTGGTGACATCCGGGCTAAAGCCTCTTTGAGCACCTCGTCGGGTTGAAGCATGGTGATCCGGAGGTAATCACTCCACCTATCCCCAAAAGCGGTACCAGGGAAGATAAGCACCCTCGCTTCCTTAAGAAACAGATAGCTCAGTTCGAGCGCGCGCATCCCGGTACTCGAGCTGTCCGTCCAGAAGAAGAACCCACCACGCGGCTCCCCATAGCGAAACCCCATGGCGCTGAGCCCCTCCGCGAGTAGAGATCTGCGCCCGAGATAGATCTCACGGAACTCGTCGATACAAGCCTCCGAGCCCGTCGCCGCTGCCAAAGCCGCCTCTTGACTCACCGTGGCTACCGGACCGGTGGTAACGGTCTTAATCGACGTCATCGCCTCGATCGCATCCTCGGGGGCGATGATGTAGCCGACCCGAAAGCCGGTCATAGCGTACGCTTTGGAGAAACCGCTCAAGGTGATGGTACGATCCGACATACCCGGCATCGACCCGATCGAGACGTGTTCAAAGGGTGGATAGACAAACTTCCCGTAGATCTCATCGGAGATCACCACGAAATTGTGCTTTACTGCCAGTTCGGCCAAGGCCTCGGCATTTTTCCGTGTAACGATACCACCGGTCGGATTGCTAGGCGTTACCAAGAGCAGGGCTTTGGTCTTGGGGCCTATACGCTTTTCAACCTCTTCCGGCCGGACATCGAAGGCGTCTTCAGGGTAGGTTGGAACCGACACCGCGACGCCACCAGCGTACTCGATGGCCTGATCGTAAGAGGTATAACGCGGATCAGGAACCAGGATCTCGTCACCCGGATCTATGAGAGCACTGATGATCAGAAAGAGGCCCTCTTGCCCACCGGCTGTCACCATTACCTGATCACTCGAAACGTGCAAGTTGTGATCCGGCACGGCCTTCGCGGCAATCGCCTCCCGCAACTCGGGCATCCCAGCAGCGGGCATGAGCCTGTTCCGCCCCGTCCGAAGGGCCTTCTTGACAGCCGAGACGATCTCTGCAGGGGTATCGAGATCCGGATCGCCACGACCGAGTGCAATCGCGTCCGGGACCTCCTTGGCCAGGTCCATCAGCGCGTAACGGAGCTCGGTTCCACTCATCTCTCTGATTTCAGCGAGGGAACTCACCGTCACTCCTCCATCAGTGCCAGCGCGGCCCATTGCGACAGATTGGTCGTGCAGATGGTGAGCGCTTGTTTAAAGCTTCGCAGCTCGCCCGCCCTCATGTTCGGACTCGCCAGATAACCGACCCGCCAACTCTTGAGGCCGTGATCCTCACCGACTCCGCCCACACTTACCGTACGATCGGTAAGCCTCGGCTCGGTTCCAGGATGTACCCCCCCACCGACTTCATCGGTTTCCACAATAAGCCACCAGCCCTCCCGGCCAGCCCGTTCCAGCCAGGTATCGGATACGTCTGGGGTGACATCCTCCGGCGTTAGATAGAGGACCTTCACCCTGTCATCGACGAGCACCTCATCATAGGAAGAGGCATCGACTTCTCTACACGTCGCACCGCGTAGGCTTACGGCTGCAGCGACGCGCTCTCGGCCGCTCAAACATAAGAGCACGTCGCCGTCTGCAAGGAGTTGTTGAATGGCGACGAAGCGCGCCTCGGTGGCACCACAAGTGATGGTGACCGAGGTCTTGGGATCGTAGTGAACCCCGTAGGTGCGCTCCAGCGAGGAAGCGACCTGCTGACGGAGCGGCAAGATACCGGGACGGTCCGTATAGTGCGTCTCACCCCGTTCCAGAGCAGCGATCACAGCAAGGCGGACCTTCGAATCGATGGCTCCAAAATCGCCCTCTTCCTCTGAACCCTCAACCGTCGAGACGAGCCTTAAGGCACGCTCGGCAAGACTGACCGCCAGAGCCATCAGATGCCTTTGACGCTCTCGTACTCTTTGAGCTCCTCGGGGGTATACACCTGCATAAACTCGATCTCGATCCCTGCAGCATCGTTGTCGAGAAAGGCCACGAATCCTTCGGGGTGTGGGTGGCTACCCGTAATCTTGCAGGCCTTGCACTCACGAAGGGCAGCGCCACTTTTCACAGCGTGCTCGAGCGCCGCATCGATATCTTCAACCTCGTAACAGATGTGGTGAAGACCCTCGCCATGCTCATTGATCCAGGTAGCAAAACGTCCGTCGGGATCCATCGACTCACAGAGTTGGTACTCGACGCCGCCGAGGTCGAAAAGGGCTACGCGGTTACGCGAACCCTGATACTCATGGATTTCGGTGTCCTCGGGAACACCTAAGAACCGCTGGTACGATTCGAGTGCGGCCCTGGCATCTCGAACAGCAAACGCCATATGCTTGATCGCTCTCACTTCTTCTGACATCCCTACTCCTTTCGGCCCCTTTCAAGCCGGTCGGCTCACGGTCACATCCCGAAGTTACGTACGCAGCTTCGGATCTAGAGCATCACGCAAGCCGTCACCAACAAAGTTGAAAGCGAGCACCGTCACAAAGATAAAAAGCCCCGGCAACAGCATCCAAGGCCTACTGGTAAAGGTCTGAATCCCTCCCTCCTGCGCTACCGCCAACATCAACCCCCAACTCGAAGCGGGCTCGTTGATGCCGAGACCGAGAAAACTGAGCCCAGCCTCGGTCAAAATGAAACCGGGAATGAGCAAGCTAAAAGCCACGATGGCATAGGCAGCCGTCCCTGGCAAGAGGTGGCGCAAGAGGATGCGGGCATCGCTGCCACCGAGCGCCCTGGCAGCCTGTACGAACTCCTCTTCGCGAAGCGACAGCGCCAAGCCACGAACCACCCGCGCGATCGGCCCCCAACGGATAAAACCGAGGATAGTGATCACGATGAGAAAGACCGTGCTGGGGTTGACATCGAGCGGAAAAAGCGCGCGAAGCGCGAGCAGCAAAAAGAGGCTCGGGATGGTGGCCAAAACCTCGACAAACCGCATGAGGGCATCGTCCAACACTCCACCGTAGTAGCCCGAAAGCCCACCGAGTACGAGGCCCAGGCTCAAAGAGATCAGCGAAGCGAAGATCCCGATCGTCAGACTGATTCGCGCCCCGAACAGAATGCGGCCAAACACGTCGCGGCCAAACTGGTCCGCACCCCAGAGGTAGATCGTGGCGGGGAACTCGACGCCGAAGAGATGCCGATCCGTCTCCCAGTTCAGCTGTAAGCGCTTGCGGATCTGAGGCGGGACGAGTGTCAAGGGTGGGGGGACGTAGCTGTGACCACGTACAAATAGACGTACCGGGTAGGCTTGGGTGCGATCTTCTGTATAGACCAGCCGCAGCGTCCTCAGGTCACGCGAGGCCGAAACCGGGTAGACGAAGGGCCAGCTAAGCCGCCCGGTCTCAGCGTCGCGCCAGTAGATGCGGGTGGGGGGTGCAAAGCTTCGGTTCTCCGCTCCGCGGCGGAACGACTGCGCCTCGCCGTACGGCGCGATCGTGTCTGCAAAAAGGGCGAGCAGATAAAACACGACCAGCGCGTAGAGGCTGAACATCGCCAGGCGGTGCTTGCGAAACTGCTGCCAGGCGACGGCCCACTGCGACATGGCTTGGCTATCACGGCGAACCACTCGTTTCCTGGGAGCAAACTCGGCCATCAGCTGTAGCGAATCCTCGGGTCCACGGTGACCAACAGCACGTCGGCGAGCAGGTTTCCAATCATGAGAAGGACCGCCGACAACGTGAGCAGTCCCATAATGATATAGATATCTTGAGCGGCGATAGCCGCCACAAACGCAGGTGTAATCCCCGGCCAACGCACCACGAACTCGACCAACCCCGCCCCTCCGACAAGTTCGGGTAAGATCGCGCCCGTGCTCGAGATCAGCGGATTCAGAGCGTTACGTAGCGCATGCTTGTAAGTGACCGTGCTCTCGGCCAAACCCTTGGCCCGAGCCGTGCGCACGAAGTCAGCTCGCAAAAACTCCAACATCTGACCACGCAACACCCGTACCAGTGAGGCGAGCGAGGCGGTGGTGACGACCAACACCGGGAGCACGAGATGCCAAAAGCGGTCCTGAAGCTTGCCCCACACCGTAAGTTGGTCGTAGATCTGACTGGTACGCATGCCTCCGACGGGAAACAAGAGCCCCCGTTCGAGGTCGTAGCTAAGGGGCCTTATGAGCGCCCCAAAGATCGAGTCACCTGCCCCCAGATCCCGCAATACAGGCTGGAGCATCAACACGCCGACGATCAACACCAAGATAAAAAAGAAGTTGGGAATCGCCAGACCGAAAAACGATAAGAACGTTACGGCTTTATCGAGGAACGAGTACTGGCGCACAGCTGATATCACCGCGATTGGGATGGTGAGCAGATAGGTCAGAAAGAGCGAAACCAACACCAGTGACATGCTGTTCCAAATCAGTGGAATGATCACCACATTGACGGGCGCCCGGTAGCTAAACGACTCGCCGAGATACCCGAAGCGAAGGAGGCTCCACATCCAGTTGAGGTACTGAAGGGGCACCGGTTTGTCGAGACCGAACCGCGCTTCCATCCGCTCGAGCTGTGCCGCGTCCATGTTCGGCTCCAAGATAAACCTATCGGTGAAATCTCCTGGGGCCGCCTGGATGATGAGAAATGCCAGCAGGGTCGCCCCTATGAAGGTAGGGATCATCTGTAGCACCCTTCGAACGAGGTAGCCAAACGTCATGGGGGACTACTACTCCACCTCTGAAGCGTACTCTTCCATGATGGTCGCAGCGTACTCGATCCCCTGGATATACCGGTCGACAGGCATGTTCTCATTGGGGGCATGCAGGTTGTTCTCGGGCGCTCCGAACCCCGAAAGAACCGCAGGGTGAGGGATATGGAGCATGATGATCCCTTGGATCGAAACGCCGTACACCACGGGCTGGGTCCCGAAGACCCGCTCGGCAGCGCGAAAGGTCGCCCGGCTGATCGCTTCGCGGCTCGACACCTTGTAAGGGTTCTTCCTCGCGGTGTGAACGGTTAGCTCGATGTCGTCAAAGCCACGCTGCAACAGGTGACTACGCAACTTCTCGAGTTGCCTTTCCGGCTCGAGCCGGGGTGGACAACGAAAATCGAGCTTGGCCATCGCCTCGGCAGGTACGATGGTCTTGCCGCCAGATCCGGTGTAGCCCGCTTGGATGCCACAGATGTTGGCGCTGGCACCGTAGTGGGCGCGCTTCAAAAGCTCGATCGGGTCGCTCGTACTGAGATGGGTGGCACCCAACTGCTGCCGGTATGCCTCCATATCGAACGTACGAGCCTCGTCATGGAGAAAGCGTACATCGTCTTCTTCGGGCTCGAGCCAGTCGTCGTACCAACCGTCGATCAGTACCTGACCGCTATCGGGATCGAAGATGCCGGCGAGCGCTTGAATAAGCCGCCACACCGGGCTCTTCACCGTCTGGGCGCGCCCGGACCAGATATCCGTCTTGAGCCCCCGTACCCGCAACTCTACGTAGAGGATCGCCTTGATGCCGAGCTGCACCTCGGGCTTTAGTGAGGTCCGGTGCACCCCCCCATCCAACCCGATCGACGCATCGCAACGGAGCAGGTCGTGATGCTTGAGCACGAAATCCTCGAGGTGGGGGCTGCCCACCTCCTCCTCCCCTTCGAACAAGAACACCAAGTTGACGGGAGGGGCCCCACGGACTGCCATGAAGGCCTTGGCCGCCTTGACGAAGGCCAGGCAGCCACTCTTGTTGTCGGTAGCCCCCCGTGCATAGATCACCCCGTTGCGAATCTCTGCTGCGAAGGGGTCTGAATCCCAGGCTTCGATGGGTTCGGGTGGCTGTACATCGTAGTGGCCGTAACAGAGCAAGGTGTGCTTTGCGTCTGGGTTGAGAAGCCGCCCGACCACCACCTCCGGACCCCCGTCAGTGGGCAGGATCTGCGTGTCGGCGATGCCGTCACGTACCATCTGATCTTTGAGGAGCCGGGCACAATCCTCGAGCCCCACCTTCTGAGCCGAAATACTCGGCTGGCGGAGCAAGGTCTGCAGGTCGCGCACCGCTTCGTCTCGGTGAGTTCTGATGAAATCGAGTACCGTTTGCAAGCCTCAGTGTCCCTTCGAGACGCGTGGGTCGAGAACTTCGCTGAGCCGGTCACCCATCAAGTTGACCGACATGACCGATAGAAAGAGGGCCAAGCCTGGGAAGATCATGTTCCACGGTGCAAAGCGGTAGAACTCCCGGCTCTGATAGAGCATGGCGCCCCACTCCGGCGTGGGCGGTTGCGCACCGAGCCCTAGAAACGACAACGAGGCGGTCGAGATGATAGCACCCGCCAGGTTTAGGGTTGCCAAGACCGTGATGGTCGGCAGCACGTTCGGGATGAGGTGCCAGACCATCACCCTGAAGTGACCGGCTCCGATCGCTTGGGTCGCCTCGACGAAAGGGCGCGCCTTGATGGCGAGCGTCGCCCCTCTTACCACCCGGGCGAAGCGCGGGATACCGGCTATGCCGACGGCCACCACCACATTGGGTAAGCCCACGCCTAATACCGCCACGATGAGGATGGCCAGCACGATCGGGGGAAAGCCTAGCATCACATCGATTGCCATAACCCCGAAATGGTCTACCCGGCCACCTGTATAGCCGATAAAGACCCCGAAGAGGCTGCCGATGATCATCGAGAACAGGACCGTGGCAATGCCCACCGACAGCGAGAAGCGCCCCCCGTAGATCATGCGCGAAAAGACGTCGCGACCGAAGCGGTCGGTTCCAAAAAAGTGGTCGGTGCTGGGGGGGGCCAAGCGCGGTCCGACCCACTGTTCATTCCAGTCATAAGGAGCGATCCAAGGTGCGAAAAGCGCACCGAAGACGAGAACCAGTAAGATGAGGGCGCCGATAAAAGCGCCGGGGTTCATCACCAGCTGACGGACGACCTTACGCCACCTCGGCTTGGCGGATGAAACCCCCGTCTGTTGGACCAGCTCGACGCTCATACCGACCTCGCATCACGGATCCGCGGATCGATAACGCTATAGAGCACGTCGACGATCAGATTGAGCATGATATAGGCGCTGGTGGTATAGACGACGAGCGCCTGCACCATGGGGAAGTCCTTGTTTAGCACCGAGGTGACCAGAAGCCGGCCGAGACCCGGGCGGGCGAAGACGGTTTCGGTAATCACGGCCCCGCCGATCAGCAGCGCGAACTGCACCCCCAGCAGGGTCACGGGAGGGATCATAGCGTTGCGGAGCGCGTGCTTGAACACGACCTTCCAGTGGCCAAGGCCTTTGGCTCTACCGGTGCGAATATAGTCTTCGGTCATCACTTCCAGGATGCTCGAGCGGATCAGGCGGGCGAGGTTCCCGACCAAGAAAAAACCGGTGGTAAAGGCCGGCATCACCAGCGCGGGAAGTCCTTCACCCACGATCGGAAACCAGCCCAATTTGAGTCCAAAAAAGAAGATAAGGAGCATGGCGCTCCAGAAACTCGGCATCGAGATACCGGCCAGCGCAAACACCATCGCCCCGGTGTCCCACCAGGAGTTGGGCCGGATCCCCGACAAGACACCCAAGGACACCCCAAACAAGAGGCCGATGACCAGCCCGCCGGCCGCCAGTTCGAGTGTCGGCCTGAGCTGGGCAGAGATCTCAGTAATGACCGGCTGGCGTGTCCGATAGGAATCGCCGAGATCTCCACGTACCGCCTTCCACAGGAAGTTGATGTAGCGAACATGAACCGGCTTATCCAAGCCGAGCAACCTTCTGGTGTTCTCGCGCACCTCCTCAGAGGCTGGGCGCCCGGCGAGCATCAGGTTCACCGGATCCCCAGGCGTGAGCTGCAGCACGAAAAAAATCAAGCTCCAGGAGATGAACAACACCGGGATCACACCGATCACGCGCCGAATTAAATAGCGAAGCATCGCGGTTCCTCGAACCCTAAGGGTTGAATGATAGTGACAAGGAGATGAAACGAGAGGGCTACGAACAGCCTAATAGACACTCCCCATTCATCCTGGCTTTATGAGGAAGAGGGTCTCCCCAGATAGGGAGACCCTCTAGAAACAGGCTTAGTTCGCCGATACGTCGTAGAAGCGTACTTGCCAGTTCCCCGGAGCGAACCGGAATCCGGACATCTCCGAAGTGTGGCCGATCATCTGGACTTGGTTGTGCAGCGCGAAGAAGATGGCGGCGTCCATGATCATCGTCTGAATCTCTTCGTAGAGCTGGGTACGCTCGTCAGGAGAGGTAGCAGCTTCGGCGTCTTCGAGCAGCTGGTCGAGGGTAGGATCACTCCAGCGGGCCCAGTTGAACGCAAATTTGCCTGGCGCAGGGATGTTACGGGTATGGAAGGGGATGATCAACACGCCTGGATCGTTGGAGACCCAACGGATCACCAGGAGGTCGTAGTCGTTTGCGAAGATGAGTTCATCCTGGCGGGCCTTGAGCACATTTTCTACTTTGAGATCGAAGCCGACCTTGGCAACTTCACCTTGCACGGCCACCGCGGTATCCGGCTCGAGCAAAACCGGGAAGAAGAGCGACAGCTCCTCGCCATCTTTCTCACGAATGCCATCGCCGTCCGTATCGACCCAGCCGGCTTCCTCGAGCAGCGCCATCGCGCCCTCGGGGTTGTAACCGTAAAGCTCCTCGACACCCGCCCAGTAGCTCGGCGTGGAAGCGCTCAAGGGGCCGTAGGCGGCGTCAGCGAAGCCGAAGAAGAGGTTTTCGGCTAACACCGGGCGGTTCACGGCGTGCATGAATGCCTGGCGCACCCGGATGTCTTGGAAGGGGCCACGGGTGGTGTTGAACATGATACTGAAGGGCAAGCCGGCAACGTTGGCGGCCTGTCCCACGAATCTGTCGCTGGATTCGAAGTTCAGCAGGTCGAGTGGGGTGATGAGGTCGGCGATATTGATCTCACCCGCTTCGAGCGCTGCCACGCGGGTACTCGCGTCGGGGATGAAGCGCAAGATGACCCGTTCCACCTGGGATGGGCCTTCGTTATTGTAAAACTCTGGGGCCCAGTTGTAGTCTTCGTTGCGGTCGAGCACCACGCGGAGCCCCGCTTCCCATTCGACGAACTTGAACGGGCCAGTACCGACCGGGTTGCGGGCGAAGCCGTCGTTACCGAGCTCGCGAACGGCAGTGGGGCTCACGATCGACAACTCGGTCTCGGTAAAGGCAGTCAACGCCGAGGCATAGGGGCGCCTGAAGTTGACGCGAGCGGTGAACTCATTGAGCACCACGGTCGAGTCGTAGGGACCCAAGATATCGATGGCTCCCTGGGAGCCGAGTTCGGGGTCCTGAATGGAATCGAAGGTAAACTTGACCGCCTCGGCCGTAAAGGGTGTACCGTCGTGGAAGGTCACATCCCGACGGAGATTGAAGGTCCAGGAGAGGCCATCATCCGACACCTCCCACGACTCAGCCAGGCCGGGGAATATATTACCGTTTTCATCTTGGGCGATCAGCTGGTCGAAGATCTGCAAAATCATCTGTTCTTCGTGCCGCGACTGCGTTACCCGCGGGTCGAGGGTCGCGTGATCGGCGCGGTCTTCACCCCAGATGACGGTGAGACCGTCTTGGGCGAACGCCCCAGTCACAAACATCAAACCGACTAGAACCAATACCATCGAGCGTAGATTCATCATTTCCTCCTTCTGTAGCTTACACTTCCGTGGCGGTCCGAACTTCAAGTCACCTCCGTTCCATCCTTGAAAACGCGCAGTTTTGACGCCTCCTGTAATACCTTGATATCTAGAAGTGGATCGCCGTCAACGAGTACCAGGTCGGCCAGCTTGCCTGCTTCAATCGTGCCGACCCCCTCGAGATCCAACGCCTCGGCGCCGGTCTTGGTCGCGGCCATAACAGCCTCGAGCGGGGTGTAACCGCCACGGACCAGCAACTCGATCTCGATCGCGTTCATCTTACCGTGCGGCAACATGAACCCGGCATCGGTCCCTACTGCGACCTTGACACCGGCCTTTCTCACACGATCCAAACTCTCCCACTTGGCCTCTCGCGACAGCTCGAGCCAGCGCCAGCTGGCATCGGTGGCGCCCATCTCCTCTTTCGAAAAGTCGAAGTTCCGCTCGTTGACCAGCAGAGTAGGCACGTACGTGGTTCCCCGTTCGGCCATCAGGTCGGCTGTCTCTTCGTCGATCCAGTGGCCGTGTTCGACCGTGTCGAGCCCAGCCCGCACCGCGGTGGCGATGGCAGGCCCGCCGGAGGTATGCGCCGAGACGGTACGTCCCAGCATGTGCGCTTCTTGGCAGGCGGCTTGGATCTCTTCGTCGGTCATCTCTTGTTGGTACGGTGCGGCGAGGTCGCGAACCGAACTGACGCAGACGTTGATCTTGATGAGATCTGCACCCCGCTTGACCTGCTCCCGCACCCCCCTACGAAAGCCCTCGGGGCCGTTGCAAACACAAGTCATCGCATCGAGCACGACGTGATCGCCCCAACCGGGCTGATCCATATGACCGCCGGTCACGCTCAAACCCAAGCCGCAGGCCTTGATCCTCGGCCCTGGCACGTAACCGGCGTTCACCGCATCGCGAAGATCGATGATGATCCCTCCCGGAGCGTTGAGATCGCGTACAGACGTGAACCCCGCCCTCAACGTGTCTCGTGCGTGGGCTGCTGCCCGCAAGGCCATCAGCGGATAGGCCATATCGACAGCCTCGGCCCGAAACGCACGCTTGTGGGCTATGCCGCTGTAGGCGAGGTGCACGTGAACATCGACCATACCGGGAATCAGGGTGGCACCGCGTCGGATCTCGGCACCCTCAGGGACACCGATGTCGGCTTGCCTGCCCACTGTGGTGATGCGACCGCCGTCTACCACCACGGCCGCTTGCTCGAGCGGCTCCCCGCCGGTGCCGTCGATGAGCTTGTCGACTAGAAAGAGTTGCATTTCGTCCCCTTTGCTGAAAGCCGGCCTACCGTCGCCAGGCCACCCATCATCGCCACCCCTCGGCCCGAAGCCTCTCGGATAGCTCGAAGGCGTTGACATACTGGTTGTGAATCCCGCTGGGGACTTGCAAGGCCAGCTGGACGAACGCCGGAGTGATCACCTCCGGATCCCGCCAAATCTTGCGCTGCTCGGGGCCGTAGGTCTGCTCGCTCATCGAGGTGTGTGTCGGCACACCTGGGGTGATCGAGTTGACGGCGATCCCGTGCGGGCCGAGTTCATCCGCAAGCGCCCGGCTCAACCCTTCGATGCCGAACTTGGAGGCACAGTAGGCGGTCTCGGTAGCAAAGCCGAGGACGCCGGCACGGCTCGACACGTTGATGATGGCACCCTTGCCGGCTGCCTTCATCGAGGGAGCCACCGCCCTACACAACAGAAACGGCCCCCGCAAGTTGACGGCCAAGAGCCGGTCCCACTCCTCCACCGCAGTATCTTCAATGAACTTTTCCACGATGATACCGGCGATGTTGGCGAGGATGTCTACCTTCGAGGTTTCAGCCAACACCCGATCCACGAGCGCCTGGGCCTCTTCAGCCGAGGCCACGTTCGTCGGTACGGCTTCCGCTCGGTACCCACGCTCCTGGAGGCGTTGTATCTCGTGCTCGAGTTCGTCGGCGACCACGTCAGCCCCGAAGACGATCGCCCCCTCCTCCGCAAAGCGGCGTGCCACGGCACGGCCAATACCGCGGGCCGCACCCGTAACGATCGCCACCTTACCGTCGAGGCGCCCCATCAGGTCGCCACCCGGCCGCCGTCGATCAAGAGGCCGATACCGGTGGTAAACGACGACATACTCGACGCCAAATAGAGCACCGTCTGAGCAACCTCCTCCGGGGGTCCCATCCGGCCGAGGGGGGTCGCCGCCATCCAGCGCTTCTCAACCGCTGGTTTGTCGCTCGAGCGGTCGAGGTTTCTTCGGTTCATCGAGGTGTCGATGACACCTGGGCAGATGGCATTGACGCGAATGTTCTCCGCTGCGAGCTCGAGGGCGAGGACGCGGGTAAGCGACATTACCGCCCCCTTGGAGGCAGCATACGACACGTTCCCACCCACGTTGGCGAAGGCGCTGACCGAGCTGTTGTTGACGATGGTGCCACCACCACTCCGCCTCAGCGCCCCGATGGCGTGCTTGCAGCCATAGAAGGTACCCTTGAGATTGATACCGATCACGCGGTCGAAGAGCTCCGCGCTCACTTGGTCGGATGGGGTTACGGGCTGCTCGATCCCCGCGTTGTTGAAGATGGTGTCGAGTCTCCCATAACTGTGCTCCGCTGTCTCGATCAACGCGGCGACGTCAGACTCCACGCTGACATCGGTCTTGACGAACTGGGCCTCATAACCGAGCGCCCTGATTCCGGAGGCGACCCCTTCTCCCAAAGCGTGATCTACATCGCCGAGGACCACCTTCGCCCCCTCTTGAGCAAAACGCTCTGCCGTGGCACGTCCGATACCCGATGCAGCGCCGGTTACCACAGCCACTTTGCCTTCAAGCCACACCGTCTCCTGTACCCCCATGCATACCGAAAACTCCGTCTGAACGTCTAATACCAGGGTGTGGAGGGCTAGCCCTCCACACCCCAACACCTCGCGTGCCTACTGCCGGATATACACGCTGTCGATGAAGTTGATGATCTGGCCGAAGAAGCCGTTCTGACTCCCTTCGAACGACGAGATCGGGTCCTCGAGCTGATCCTGCGTGTTGCCCACGCGGTTGGAGCGAGCGAAGTTGAGGCCCTGGGTGTACATGTAGATGAGTGGCAAGTTCGCCCCTGCCATGCGCTGGAACTCGGTATAGATCTCACGGCGCTCCGCTTCATCGAAGGTGGCCAGCGCCTTGTTGGCCAGATCGGCGAGCTCGACTTCGAACGGCTCGACCCGCTGAGGTGCAGACTCTCCCGGAAGCGGCAGGTTCCACAGTCGCGCGCGCCCGTCGAGGACGTAGAGGTTGCGCCGTGTCGGTGGATCGGCCACCCCGCCGAAGTTGGTAAACATGAAGTCGAAGGTCCGGTTGCCATCCTCATCGAAGTTGCGCATCGCAGGCGCCACCACACTACCGGTGTCGGCGATGGTGATGGTCACGTCCAAACCCGCCGCGCCCATATCTTCCGAAACGATCTGGCCGGCCACACGCTGCACCGGCTCCGAGGCGTTTCCGAGGATGTTGAAGCTGATGGTCCGCCCTTCAGAATTCACCAACAGACCGTCGGCATTACGCTCGCTGAAGCCGAGCTCCGCCAAGAGTGCGGCGGCCGCTTCGGGGTCGAACGAGAATTTGGATTCGCCCTCTACAAACGCATCCTCGTTGTAAAAACGCGTGTTGCCCGAGCTGAAGGGACCGTGGAGCGGCGTACCGAGGCCACCGAGCGCAAGCTCGATGATCGATTCCCGGTCGATGAGGTGCGAAATCGCCCGCCGGAAGCGTACATCCCGGAAGAGTTCGGTCAAGAAGGGATCCTGGTTCTGGAAGTTGGGGTGCACGGTCGAGGTCACCGCCGTAAAGGCCGCATTGGGAAGCAACACGGCGTCGACACGGCCGGCATCGATGGCATCGCGAATTCCCACGACCTCGTCGATCAGCTCGGCCTGGAATAGATCGAGCTCTCCCGCCAAGAACAGCGCCAAGAGGGCGTTGGAATCGGCTCCGGTCTTGACCCGGATTTCATTCAAGTAAGGGAGCTGGGTTCCGGCTTCGTCCTGAACGAAATAGTTGGGGTTTCTCTCCAACACCAGCTCTTCGTTGATGCGGAACTCTTTTACCTTGAACGGCCCAGCGGCGACCAACTCGCTCGGATCAGTGTTGACGTTCCAGATCTCCTGGACCCCAGCCGCGCCATCGGCCTCGAAGACCGGCCTGAAAACGTGCTCGGGAACGATCGGGAAGTTGGCGAGATCGAGCGCGGCGGCGTCGACTTGCGGCATCCGCTGCACGAGGGTGTTCTCATCGAGTTGCTCCCAGACGACAGGTTGTCCACCGAGCGCGAACTTCGAGATGTTGCGGGAGTTGATGTCAGGGTTGGCGTGGAGCTCGATCGAGAACATGATGTCCTCTGCTGTCAGTGGCTCGCCGTCAGACCAAAGCACGCCCTCACGAAGCGTGTACGTCACCGCAGTACCGTCGTCTGAAATTTCGAAATCCGAACACACATAGCAACCGTAGCTCAGATTGGCCCCATTGAAAGCCACCAGCGCCGGCAACAAGATGTTGATACGAAAGGCGTCGGACAGGATCCTGGCCGTAAAGGGGTTGAAGGTGGTCGGCAAGTCCACGGTGCCGAGCACCAACGTGCCACCTTGCTGCGCCTCGGCAGTTCCGCCACCGTAACGCGCCTCGCGAACCAACGGCTGCGCGGACACCATCCCAAAAAGGACAGCGATCAGAACCGCCACCACTACATTTTGCCAGAGTTTCACGCTAAGGATCTTCACTTCGTACCTCCCTAAAAGGTGTATGGAGACCTATCGTCCGACGCGTGGAGGCAACTCACTCTTCTGGTAGCCTCCCACGATATGAGTCCGTTGTTTGGGACTATATCACGCCGAGACAAAGCTGCGACAGTATCCACTGTCGCAGCAAGCCGATTTTTCGAAGCCCACCCGAGGTTGCGACCTCGGGCGAATACGTGACTAGCAGCGCTCAATCGTCGTCGTCGTGTCCCCTCCCTTTCGGCCTGAGATCGACCACCACGGTCTGATAGGTACCAGAACCGACCATCAACTCAACATCGCTTTTCCGGAATCCGTTTCGCTTGAACTGAGCCCGGTGTTCGCCTACAGCCACCGACACCTCTAACGGGGTCGTCCCGATATAGTCTCCATTCAAAAAAACTTCTGCGCCGTGCGGCTGCGTCTCGAAACGCACGGTCCCCATCCGCGTTTCAGCCAAAAGCACGGCGTTGATGTTCACCGTCTGGTTACCGTTCACTTCGACTGATGTTTGGTAGGAGGAAAATCCCTCTAGTTCGGTAACAACGCTATGCACACCCGATTCGATGCCGAAGTCGAGCGGGGTGTAGCCGACGAACTGACCATCGACATACGCTTGCGCCCCAGACGGCTGCGAAACAATACGGATGGTGCCGTAAACGGGGATCTGCTGAGCGCTGCCCACCAGATAGAGCGCGGTGTCGGTCACCCACTCGGCTTGCGGAACCGGCTCGACCACGATGCTCAGCGCCGCCCCGAAACCGAGCTCACCGATGCTGCTGCTGGCGAAGCCAACCTCGCCATCGAAGCGGGCGAGCTGGGTGGTGTCGAGCTGCTGCTTGCTGGCGACGGCGATCACTTTGGAAAGCCCGCCCGGTCCGTCGATGGTGAAGCTGTACCGCGCACCTTGGGGCGGGAAGTACTTCGTTTCCCCAGCAGCGAGGAAGTTGTTGGCACCGAAGGCGTCAAAGCGGTTTGGCAGGATCTGGGTGATGGTGCCATCAGGCTTGACGTCGTAGAGATAGACGTAGCTCGCCTCGGAGGCGTGGACGCCGATCCGAACAGGCTCACCGAGCTGATAACTGGGTGACGCCTCGCCGGAGGGATCTTTGTCCAAAAACACTTCGACCTCGAACTCCGGCAAGGGGTTGACCACGATCCCTTTGGGGCTCAAGACGATGGTCTGAGCGTTGACAAAACCGAGGAGAGACAGGCAAAGAAAAAGGCTGACGATAGTAGTAGAGATATTTCGCATACCCTCCAGGCTAGCGACAGTTACCGAAACTGCCTATGATAATCGATAAATCTAAGCCGCTCGACTCCAACCTGAGGATCGTGCGCACAGCAAAGCCAGACCGTGCCTAATAGACCGTCACATTCCCCTGAAACTCCGGATTCCGCGGGTCGACAACCTGGAAGGTACCTGTATTGGTGGCAGCGAAGAGGACCACGTCCTTGCCGCCTCCCGGAGAATAGATGTGGGTCCAGGCGTGCACTTCGTCTCCCGTCGGTTGAATGCCGCTCGGGGATGGTGCACGCCAGGCCACAAAGTCGGTGGCATGATGGGCTTCGTGGTCGTCATCGCTGACGCCTTCGAGGCGTTCTGTAGGTGGATCGGCGATCCAGAGCAGATTCTTGGGTACCAGGCCCACAATACGGTAGTGGTGCTCTTCCATCGTTCGGTTGCGAACAACCAGCTGCACCATCTGCCCGACCGGGATCGAGATGGAAGGAGGCCGGAAGCCATCCTCCGTGATCTCAACGTTGACGGTGATAACGCTAGAAGGCACGACGGGTGCTGCGGGTAGTGCCTCCGACTCCGACCCGGCCAGCTGCCGTACATAGGCGGCGACGGCGGCGAGTTCGCGTTCGTTGAGCTTGATGAAACCCATGATCGGGACGCCGCCTGCGAGCGAGGAACGGATCGCTGACATCTGGGCGCCGACGATGTTGGGCGCATCCAGTCCGGCGGTTCCTTCGCCGCGTCCGTCGACGCCGTGGCAGTAGGCACAGCCGACACCACCAGCGGTTTCAAGATAGATTCGTCTCCCCGCTGTGAGATCGCCATCTTGTCCGAAGGTGACACCCAAGAAGGATAGCGCCCCCAAAAGAACGCTCGCCACCAACCCTGCTCTGATTCTCGTCGTCTTCATTTCTCCTTGAATCTTCCTTTAGATGTCGACTTCCATCCTTCGTGTAGTATAGAGCGCACCCACACCCACCGGGGGGTACCAGGCGCACTCCGTGTAGGCTTACTGGCCTGGATCAAGGGTGGAGAACGAACGGATGACGGTGCGGACGCTTTCAGACTTGGGACCGCCCATATCGCAAAGCAGTTCGCCGCTCCAGTCCGCATTGTAGCGGACGAAGCCGCCCGAGTGGGTGTCGCCGCCATTGGGAGTGGGGATGTGGTCGGTCGGAACCAGCGTGTCGAGGTTGAGGACGATCGTTTCCCAACCCCGCATGTTGCTGATCCACAGCTCGTTGACGTCGGGATCGGGGTGCAAGATGGCGTGGTCGATGCTCGAGGCCGAGCCGCCGAGGACGATCGGCTGGTTGAAGCTGCGGTCGGGCCGGAAGATGCGGGTGTCGATGACGCCCACCACTCCACCGCGGTTGTGGCTGCCTTCGCCCTTGCCGATGGTGAAGATGCGGCTCTCATCCCAATTGAGGGCGATGCCGTAGGGTCCCGCCACGCCTGCGCTGGTGTGACCGACGATCTCGTTGATCTCGTTGTCGATCTTGTAGACGTGACTGTTGTGACCGTCGATCACGTAGGTGAAGTGCCCATCGGCGGTGTGGGTAATACCGATCGGGTGGTTGCCCACGTGCGGAATGACGATGACGTCACCGGTATCGAGGTCGAGCTTGGCAATACCCGCAGCGTGGAAGGGAGATTCGCGAATCTCCGGCGTAGCCATCGAGATGTAGATGTAGCGGCCGTCGGGCGACGGCGTGGTGAAGGGGTGGCCCATCGGGTGCACGTCGTCGTAGGTGATGGCGCGCACGACCCGGTTGTCGTCGCTGGGATCGAGGATGTGGTGCGGCCCGCCATCTGCACCGAAACCCCACTGGACAATCACGCGGGGACGACCCTGGCTGTCGAGGAACGATTGGATGTGGTGCACTCGCTGGCTGCGCATGGTGCCTTGGTAGTAGCTTTCCTGCATCAGAACCTTGTCGAGCTTCATGGTCCTGACATTGACGATACCGATCAGGCCCTTCCGCTCTCCGTCGATCGACTCGGCCCAGCCGACGTAGGCCCACTTGCCATCCGGCGAGATCCCCACCCCGTGCGGCCCGCGCTCGACCTCACCACCGAGCGAGTAGTGCCCCCAGGCGACGACCTCCTTGCTGTAGGCGTCGATGATATGGAAGCCTGCGAAACCGCCCTCGCCCAATGCCGGGTTCTGGGTCTCGTGGCTTTCACTGGAGAAGTACACCAGAGGGTGCGCCGCAACGTCCCAGGCGTCGTCGCCGCTCGAGTCGAAGTTCGCGACCAGATGCAGGCCACCACGAACAGACTCGGAAGTTGCCCAGTCGTCCTGAGCAACTGCCAGCGGAATCAACGCCGCCAACACGACAGCAGCGATGATGAGAACCCACCTCTTGCTACGGATTGCTGACATGTTATATCTCCTCACGTAGGGAATGGCTAGGCTCACGTGTTCGTCTCGTGAAGGGGGTTATGCCCCCAAGACCTTCTCACCTCCGTACTCCTTGGCCCGGACCCGGCCCACCGGCGCCTTTCTGCGAACGACAAGGTCCACCGGTAACATTGCGTGCAGCGGGTAGTTGCTCTGGTCGCAGATGAGCTTCAATATAAGGAAACCGACAGTCTCGACGTGCTGAAACCCTGCTAGCTGACGGGTATTTTTACAAGGTGCCTTGCCCCGATCTCGACCATGCGCAGCTGACCGGTACTGGTTCTGGCCATCGCGGAGAACGCCTGATTGCACGGTACTTCGTGGCGCCGAAGAGAGAGAGGGCTTGTGAAGCACAGCGAGCTTGGATGCCCCAGCGGTGATCACTCACGGCCCCCAACGGTCGCGTCAAACCGAGATAAAAGAGCGCGGATCATCCTGTGGCTGTCACAAACCCTTTGCACGATCGGCACCTCGGAACTCTCTGTGGACTGCCCGTACGGTAGAAGCGTCCACGCAATTCCTACTTGTGCGTTATCGTGCAGAACCAAGAGCCACTTTTGCCAGGGACAATTGTCCCCTACATGAAAGGGTTGGCACAGAACACACATCTCTTGGCACAAAACAGATCCGGTGGGGAACGAGTACTTCCCCACCTCACGTTTTCCGCGTCTGAGACACACGTTCTTGAAGTCGACGGTATTTTCTGCCTATTTTACGGCGCCAAACGTCAGCCCTCTCACCAACTGTTTCTGGCTAAACCAACCGAGCACGAGAATGGGTGCGATGGCAAGGCTCGATGCGGCCGAGAGCTTTGCCCAGAAAAGTCCTTCAGGCGCCGAAAAGGAAGCGATGAAAGCTGTCAATGGAGCCGCTTTGAATGTGGTCAAATTAAGACTCCAAAACGCTTCATTCCAAGCGAGAATGATCGATAACAATGAGGTGGAGGCGATCCCCGGCAGGGCGAGTGGAATCAGTAGATAAATAAGTTCACCTAGCCGTCCCGCACCATCGATTCGACTCGCTTCCAAAATGTCGTTCGGTATGTCTTTGAAAAAGGTAAAGAGCATCCAGACCAAGATCGGGAGATTCATCAGCATATAGATGATGATCAAGCCTATGTGGGTATCGATCAGACCCAAATTGCGAAAAAGCAAATAGATGGGCACCAACACACCCACAGGTGGCAGCATCTTTGTCGATAGCATCCAGAGCAGGGTGCCTCTGGTACGCTTATCAGGAAAAAAGGCCATCACATACGCCGCTGGGACCGCAAACAGCATGGCCAGTAGCGTCGACCCAATGGAGATAATGATGCTGTTGGTGGCGAAACTAAGATAATCAGCACGCGCTTGAACGACCCTGAAGTTATCGAACGTGGCCTGAAAAAAGAGCGAGGGGGGCGTCGCAACAGCTTCAATCTCTGTTTTTAACGAGGTCAGAAACATCCAAAAGATGGGGAAAAACATCAGGAGAGCAATTGACCACCCAAGAACTGTCATAATCAACTTTTGCCGTCGTTTCAGTTGCATTCAGGTCTCCAGGTTTCTGGCAACGGTGCGGATCAGGAAGATCGCGACGATATTGGCCAGGATGATGGCAAAAATGCCGGCAGCCGAAGCCCCACCGATATTGAACTCGAGAAGTGCCCGCAGGTAGATCAGCCAGGCGAGGTTGGTCGTAGCAAGCCCTGGCCCACCTGAAGTCGTCACAAATATCTCAGCAAACAGGCTCAAAAAGAAGATGGCTTCAATCATGATGACAACGCTGATCGCGCGCTGCAAGTGCGGAAGGATGATGGCAAAGAACATCATTAATGGGCCTGCGCCATCGATATGTGCAGCTTCTTTCTGATCCTGGCTCAAAGACTGAATAGCAGTGAGGAGAATCAGTGTGGCAAAGGGTATCCATTGCCAAGCCACGATGATCACAACCGACAGCATGGGGACGTCACCAAACCAGTCGATTGCATTCGCTCCGACCAACTTCGCCAAATAAGCAAATACACCGTTGACGGGGTGCATGAGCATGTTCTTCCAAATCAAGGCGCTGACGGTTGGCATGACAAAGAAAGGGGCAATTACCAATAATCTCGCGATCGATTGCCCCCAGAAAGGCTGGTCGAACAAGATGGCAAGCAAGATGCCCGCACCCACCGTGATGGCGAGCACCGATCCGACCAGAACCACCGTATTGATCAACGAAGTGAGGAGTGCCGGGTCTTGGAGCAAGAAGCGGTAGTTATCGAAACCCGCAAACCCTGTGATGAAGGGGTTGATCAGGTTGAAACGCCGAAAAGAAAACCAGAGGGTCATAGCGAGGGGCACAAGCATCCAGATGAGGAGGCTTATGACCGAGGGGGCTATGAGTACCAGGGTGCCCGAGGGGCGTCTTTTCCGGTTGTTACCAGACCGAGCCATAATACGTAGAATATAAAACAAAAAAATTGGTGGGCCAAATCAGACCCACCAAGAATCAACGAATGTCCAGACGCTACCTAATGTAACCGGCTTGCTTCATTGTGTTTACGGTTGCTTCTTGTGCAGATGCCAATCCCTCTTCAACCGTTAGCTGTCCAGAGACCATAGCAGCTACAGTCTGACCCACGGAAGTGCCGATCGCCTGGAACTCGGGAATAGCGACAAATTGAACACCCGTGTAAGGCACAGCCTGACAGGTTGCATTCGCTGGATCGGCTGCAACAATGGATGACTCGGTGAATCCAGCAAACGGTGCCGCTTCCACATAGTCTGATTTTGCATACGTTGACAGGCGAGTACCCGGAGGTGCTGCCACCCAACCTTTACTCTCTCCAACGAGATCGACGTACTCTTGAGAAGTAGCCCATTCGATAAAGCTCTTCGCGGCATCGACCTTTTGGGAGCTCGATGGGATGCCTAAGGCCCAAGCCCAGAACCAACCAGAACCTCTAGGACATGACGCGATAGGAGCTTCAGCAAAGCTGGTCTTATCGGCTACGGTGCTTTCATCAGGATTAAAAATGTATCCGGCGGCTGACGTAGCATCAACCCACATGGCACAATTGCCACTGGCAAAAAGCGCACGGTTTTCGTTGTGACCGTTCGAGCTGGCACCCGGAGGACCGTAGTTGGTAAGAAGATCTACGTAGTAGCTGAGCGCCGCATTCCACTCGGGCGAATCGAGCTGAGGGTTCCAGTCTTCATCGAACCAGCGTCCACCGAAGGTATTGACCAGCGTTGAGACGTAAGCCATGTTCTCGCCCCAACCTGCCTTACCACGCAGGCATACCCCATAAAGTTCGTTCGCGGGATCGTGCAGCACCTTGGCAAACTCTAGAATCTGATCGTAGCTGGGCTGATCTGGCATGGTCAGACCGGCAGCCTCGAAAAGATCGTGACGGTAAAAGGTAAACGAGCTTTCTGCGTAGAATGGCGCAGAGTAGAGGCTGCCATCGACAGACAGACCATTTCTTACGCTCGGGAAGAGATCCTCATAGGCGTAGTCATCGCCGAAGTCATCAAGCGAGTTCAGCCAGCCCAACTTACCCCAGAGCGGTGTTTCGTACGCACCGATGGTAATAATGTCGAACTGACCACCTCCGGTACTGATGTCAGTGGTCACGCGCTGGCGCAAAACATTCTCTTCGAGTATGAGCCAGTTTAGCTTGTTGCCTGTTTCAGCTTCCCACTGACTTGACAATTCTTGCATGATTATCATGTCCGAATTGTTGACGGTTGCGATGGTAAGCTCAGTGCCTTGAGCTGCCGAAATGGCAACAATGCTCAGCGTAAAAAGTACGGCCAAAAATTTGCCTACGATCTTCATAATTTCTCCTTAACTACGTTGGTCGACGTACGTGCACTGTCAGAAGGCCATAAGTAATCGAACTCGCCTCTTGACACGTCAGTCTTATAAATCTGTCGAGTGTATCACCCCCCCTCTCGCAACAATCTACAGTGGTCTTGGCAATCAATTGAACTGTCACGGTAAGTATACCAGAGAGCAATCCGAGCCGATTTTCGTCAAAACTCGCTTTGGTGTTAGCGGAAGAGGCCATGAGCAGCAGAGCAATTTCTGCTTCTCCGGGCGCACCAATGAGAACCCAGGGTGAAAGGTATCACTCCCTACTACCTCAAAATAGTGCCTAGAGCACATTTTCTTTGGAGCCAATGGTCGGATTTGAACCGACGACCTATCGATTACGAATCGATTGCTCTACCTCTGAGCTACATTGGCAAGATGGCGTCTAGGCAATACGGGCTAGCTGCCGAGCCGAAGATAGTATACGGCGAATGCAGCCGTTTGACCAGTGCAAATGTAGTGCTCACCCAGTGGCAGGCTCCATCGGCTTTTCACTCACTTGTGCGGACGCAGCGAACCAGAAGCCTGTCTATCAACCGCCAGGCACCGGTGTGTTGATCAGACTCTTGAGGGGTAAAGCCTCCTCCGCAAGTTCCATGATGGGGCGGAGCATCACGACGGGAATATTAACCTTGCGGAGAACAGCTTCCGCCACACTGCCAAGAAATACACGCCCGAGACTAGAACGGCCATGTGTCGCCATCATGATAAGGTCCATTCCTTCACTCTCAACAAACTCGACGATCTCTTGGCAGGGGTCTCCGAAGCGGACCGAAACGTTCACATGAAACCCCCACGACTCGAGCAACTCCTTGGCGTTCCCGAGATGATCGATCAGCTCTGCCTTCAATTCCTTTTGCACCGCTAAATGGTAGCCAGCCCTAGCCATGCTACGGTCATCCGTGGGACGTATCAACTCCTCACCCCAACGCTGTAACGTCGCCCAGCCATCGAGGGAGCTCGGGTAGCACTCACTCTCGACCATCTCCTCTGGGAGAGTGGCGACTTGGAGCAGATTGAGAATGTGATGCTCGGCAAAGAGGGTCGTTTTTACGTGACTGAGGACAGCACGGCTGAACGCTGATCCATCCAAGGGAATGACCACGTTAAGCATTGGCATGCCCACTCTCCTCTCTCAAAAGACCGTGTTCAGCATTCGAAACAAGCTCATCACGCCCGTGGCTGCAATGGACCATGAGGCAGGGTTTCGACGAGACTCGAAGCGCCCCTTCGGCCACAGAACCGAACAGCCAACGACTGATGCCGTTACGGCCGTGGGTCGCCATCACGATCAGGTCGAAATCTTTTTCTGCCTGACAGATGGCCTCTACCGGATCGGTATGTTCGATCAATACGGTCCTGGCCCGTACATTTGCCTGTAGCGCCAGCTCCTGTGCGCGGTTGAGAGCGTCCACCGCACCCCTCTTCTGATCCGAATAGAGCTGAGGTAGGTAGGAAGCGCTTTCAGACATGGTGTAGACGACACTCTTCGGATCATCGAGGGCATGGAGAAAGGCAACCTCTGCTCCTACCGCCCTGGCCAACTCCAAGGCGTGACGGACGGCGCGAGCACTACAAGGGCTACCATCGATCGGAACCAGAAGACGCCTATACATCTTGTGGCCCTCCTTAAGGCACAGCCTACGCCATGGAGCGCACCACTCTCATCCGCAGAGCTCCCACAAGATCTGTCAGATTTTTCCGGACATGTCAGCTCCTCTCACGTCATGACTCACGTAGCTGGGAACGCTCGCTTTTTAAGCCGGCGTCTCCTCGTGGCTCTTTGCTGCAAGGGCGGCATGTGCCGCTGCCAAGCGAGCAACCGGAACGCGGAAGGGTGAGCAACTAATGTAATCCAGACCGATCTGATGACAAAAAGTGATCGTCGGTGGATCTCCTCCATGCTCACCGCAGATTCCGACTTCGAGACCCGGCCGCGTTTTGCGCCCCAAGAGGGTCCCCGTTTTTAGGAGGCTCCCAACGCCGGCTTGGTCGAGGGTGGCGAACGGGTTTTCCGGTAAGATACCTCGTTCCAGATAGTCGATCAAGAAGCCGACTTCGGCATCATCCCTAGATATGCCGAATGTCGTCTGCGTCAAGTCATTTGTTCCGAACGAGAAGAACTCTGCTTCTTGGGCCAGCTCGTCTGCGGTCAGTGCACCCCGTGGGATTTCGATCATGGTTCCAAACTGGTAGGGAACCTTGATTCCAGCCTCGTCCATCAGATCTCTGGCGATCTGTTGGAGTATCTCTTTCTGCTCACGCAACTCATTCACGTGGCCGACGAGCGGTATCATTACTTCTGGATGTACGCTGACCCCTTCCCGTGCGCAGAGAATGGCCGCTTCGAAGATCGCCTGGACCTGCATTTTGGAAAGTTCGGGAATCAGAAGGCCGAGGCGCACACCCCTCGTCCCTAACATCGGGTTGACCTCGCGAAGGGCGTTCACACGCTCCAAGTAACTCTCTTTGGTGCGTATTTCATCCAAAGCAACGTCGATATCTCGCATGGTCTGGTAGTGCTGCAAGCGCACTTTCAGATCTGCCAGATCCCTAATGAGCTCTTCATAGGAGGGTAAGAACTCGTGTAATGGCGGGTCGAGAAGGCGGATGATAACCGGTAAACCGTCCATGGCACGGAACAGGCCCTCAAAGTCTTTTCGTTGGAGGGGTAGGAGTTTTTCGATCGCAGAAACGCGCTCGGTGGGTGTCTTTGCCATGATCATTTCTTGTACCAAAGGTAAGCGATCGACCTCGAAGAACATATGCTCGGTACGGACCAAACCGAGACCCTCGGCACCGTACGATCTAGCCCGTTCGGCGTCTTCGGGGTAGTCGGCGTTAGCCCTGACACCTAGCGTTCGAAACTCGTCAGCCCAGGTGAGAAGCATGTTCAAGTAAGGGTTGCTGATATCTGGCACGATCGTCTTGACAGCGCCGAGATAGACCTCACCAAGCGTACCGTCGAGCGAAAGGATCTCTCCTTCCTTGATAACCAAATCGGCCACCCGAACCTCACGAGTATCGAGATCGATGTCGAGTTCTGCAACCCCTACGACCGCCGGTTTCCCGAACTGCCTGGCTACCAGAGCCGCGTGGCTGGTGCGCCCTCCCTTGCTGGTCAGAATTCCTTCGGAAGCGAGCATACCGTGCACGTCATCCGGCTTTGTTTCGGGCCGGACCATGATTACCGCTTGTTTGCCCTCCTTGGCCCACATTTCAGCAGTATCGGCATCGAGTGCCACCTTACCTACGGCTGCACCCGGAGAAACATTCAAGCCGCGTGCGATCAGCCGCGCAGCCGCTCTCGCCTTCGTCTCGAGTTGGGGATGCAAGAAGAAGTCGACCTGTTCCGGCTTGACCCTCGCCACCGCCACCTCGCGACTGATGAGACCCTCTTCAGCCATATCCACGGCAATGCGAACTTCTGCTTGAGCCGTTCGCTTTCCGTCACGCGTCTGCAGAATCCAGAGCTTTCCGTGCTCGATGGTGAACTCCATATCCTGCATGTTGCGATAGTGCCGCTCCAGACGCTTCGCAATCTCCTCGAACTGTCGGTAGATCTCCGGCATCGCAGCTGCCAGATCATCGAGCGTTTGAGTCAGACGGATTCCGGCAACCACATCCTCGCCCTGGGCATTACGGAGGTAATCGCCCTCGAGCGCCGGATCACCAGTAGAGGCGTTGCGCGACATGGCAACACCGGTGGCACAGTCTTCCCCCATATTTCCAAATACCATCGTCTGGATGTTGACCGCGGTCCCAAGGTCGTGCGAGATGCCCGCGGCGTTGCGATAATCGAACGCCCGTTTGCCGTTCCACGATTTGAACACAGCCTCCGTCGCCAACCGGAGCTGTTCGTAAGGGTCATCGGGGAAGGCCTGTTGGGTATAGGTATGGACGATCTCTTTAAATCTGCTCGTCACCATCTTCCAATCATCGGCACTGAGTTCGGCGTCGATCTCTACACCTGCGAGGCGACGACGCGCTGAAATCACGGCCTCGAAGACCTCATCTGGCACATTTAGCACTACGCTGCCAAACATCTGCACGAGCCGACGGTAAGAGTCGTAGACAAAGCGTGGATCCTCAGTGAGGCGAACCAGCCCTTCGGCCACGGTATCGTTTAGACCGATATTAAGGATGGTATCCATCATCCCCGGCATCGAGAACTTTGCGCCCGAGCGACACGAAACCAAGAGTGGTTGCTCAGCTGAGCCGAATTTCTTTCCGGTCATCTCCTCGATAGAACGCAGGGCCGCAAGCTCCTGATTCCATAGATCGTCTGGGAAAGTCTCCCCGGCATCGAGGTAGGCGTTGCAGGCTTTCGTGGTTACGGTAAAGCCCGGTGGCACCGGTACGTCTAGCCGCGTCATATCTGCCAAGTTGGCGCCCTTGCCCCCAAGGAGTGCGCGTACATTATCCCAGCTACCGGCGTGACGCTCTGCTTGATCGAGTTCGTGGAAGAGATAAACCCATTTTTCTGCCATCGGTGGTCTCCTTAACCTGCCTCATTCAGCTCTACGACGAGCCTATAAACCAACGCTAACGGAACCCGAATAGAAGTGTGTCAGGAAAACTCCGACACGGCTTCGTATCGCCGGGCGTGTTCAGGTATCGCTTCTGGCTCAGAGTGGATTCTGACGCAGAGACACAGCCTTTTCAAGGCGTATCAGCGAATCAACAAATGCATTTGCTACGGAGAAATTCGTCAGCAAGTGTCCCACAGTTCATGTCGGAGTTTCGCTGACAAAACGCACTCGGCTAAGCATCTAAGCTGCAAGAGAGCTCCTTACGTTAAGTCACTCCAAAGGAGGTAAACACCAACTTTGGCTACGTTCGGAGAAGTTGTCTCGATAAGACCGAATGAGGTGATGAGTAAACAGTAATGAGTGATGAGTGAAGCAGAGGAGAAGTGGTAATGCGCAATGCACTCGTTATCCTCCAAAGATGCAACCACTCGAATGAGACGGGCTCAGGCGCGAAGCTCGCAGCACCCATGACTCATTACTCATCACCCATCACCTTTCAAGGTCTTTGACGACAAGTGCTCTGAAGCTCGCCCCATGAGGAGGTATCACACATGGCACGACCCTACGTAACCGTCGATGGAAATGAAGCGGTGGCGTACGTGGCGCACAAGATAAACGAGGTGATCGCGATCTATCCGATCACCCCCTCCTCCCCTATGGGCGAGTTTGCCGATCTTTGGAGTGCCCGGCAGGATACGAACATTTGGGGAACGGTGCCACTCGTTCAAGAAATGCAGTCTGAGGGAGGGGCTGCCGGCGCCGTTCACGGTGCACTGCAAGCCGGCGCTCTCACCACGACCTTTACGGCTAGCCAGGGTCTCTTGCTCATGCTCCCCAACATGTATAAGATCGCGGGTGAGCTTACGAGCACGGTGTTTCACATCGCAGCTAGATCAGTGGCTGCACAAGCCCTATCGATCTTCGGTGACCACAGCGATGTCATGGCCACGCGAGCCACGGGCTTTGCGATGCTTTTCGCCAATTCGGTCCAGGAAGCCCAAGACTTCGCACTGATCGCTCAGGCCAGCACGCTCGAGAGCAGAGTCCCCTTCTTGCACATTATGGACGGCTTTCGCACCTCACACGAGGTCGCGAAGATCGAACGCTTGCTCACCTCCGATATTCGAGCAATGATCGACGACGAATTGGTGAGAGCGCACCGGGGGCGCGCACTGACTCCCGACCGTCCCGTAGTGCGCGGGACAGCACAGAATCCAGATGTCTACTTCCAAGCCAGAGAGACGGTGACCCCCTATTACTCGCAGGTGCCTTCCATCGTCCAGAAGACGATGGATAAGTTCGCGACGTTGGTGGGTCGTTCGTATCGTCTCTTCGAATACATCGGAGCCGAAGATGCCGAACGGGTGATCGTGCTCATGGGATCGGGGGCCGAAACAGCCGAAGAGACGGTTCGCCACCTCACCGATCGAGGACAAAAGGTCGGGCTGGTCAAGGTAAGGCTCTATAGACCGTTCTCCGTCGATCACTTTTTGAGTGTTCTGCCCGCTACGACACGAGTCGTTACAGTGCTAGACCGAACCAAAGAGCCGGGAAGCGCCGGGGAACCCCTCTACCAAGACGTGGTGACAGCCATTTCTGAGGGGATGTCGAACGGGCTGGCACCTTTCAGCACACACCCGAAGGTGATCGGTGGGCGCTACGGCCTCTCCTCAAAGGAGTTCAATCCGGCCATGGCGATCGCCCTCTTCGACGAGATGGAGAAAGAGGTGCCCAAAAATCACTTCACCATCGGGATCGAAGACGACTTGAGCGGTAGCAGCCTCGACTTCGACCCGACGTTAGACATCGAAGCCGACTCGGTTACACGGGCTGTCTTCTGGGGACTCGGATCAGATGGGACCGTCGGCGCCAACAAGAACTCCATCAAGATCATCGGTGAGGAGACAGATTTTCACGCTCAGGGGTACTTTGTGTACGATTCGAAGAAGGCGGGGGCGAGAACGATTTCCCATCTCCGTTTCGGCCCCGAACCCATCCGCAGCAGTTATCTGATCAAAGAGGCGAACTTCGTCGCTATCCACCAGTTCGGCTTCCTCGAGCGTTTCGACGTTCTCGCCAACGCGAAGGTGGGTGCCACACTCCTTCTCAACACACCTTATCTGGCTGAGGAGGTGTGGGACCAGCTACCCCGAGAAGTGCAAGAACAGATCATTTCCAATAACCTCCGCTTGTACACGATCGACGCGAACAAGGTCGCCAAAGAAGCTGGTATGACGGGCCGAATCAATACCGTCATGCAGACCTGTTTCTTCGCCATCAGCGGAGTCTTGCCCCAAAAGGAAGCGATCCTCAAGATCAAAGATGCGATCCGAAAAACGTATAGCCGGCGCGGCGAAACCGTCGTGCGCATGAACTTTGCGGCAGTAGATTCGGCCTTGACCCACCTCGAAGAAGTGGCCATACCCTCTCAAGTAAGTGGAGGTAGAACGAGGCGAGAGATCGTTCCGAACGAAGCACCTGAGTTCGTACGTAACGTCACGGCTCCCATGCTGGCTGGTGCGGGCGACGAGCTCCCGGTAAGCGCCCTACCGGTAGATGGAACCTACCCAACCGGGACGACTCGCTGGGAGAAACGCAACATCGCCACAGAAATACCCCTATGGGATCCTGAGATCTGTATCCAGTGTGGCAAGTGCGTGCTCGTCTGCCCCCATGCAGTAATTCGGGCAAAGATCAGCGACACAGAGGTGCTGAACCAGGCTCCTGAAGGATTCTTGAGCGCACCAGCGCGTTGGAAAGAACTCGATGGCAAAGCGTACACGCTACAAGTAGCCGTAGAGGACTGCACGGGTTGCGCGCTCTGCGTCGAGGTGTGTCCTGCCAAAGACAAGCGCCAAGTAGGACGCAAGGCGATCAACATGGAGCCCCAACTCGAGCACCGCGAGATAGGAAAACGCCACTGGGATTTCTTTTTGGAGCTCGACGAATACCCACGCGTCGATCATCTCAAATTCAATAACGTGAAAAATATTCAGCTACTCGAGCCCCTGTTCGAGTTTTCCGGGGCTTGCGCGGGGTGTGGCGAGACACCCTACCTCAAACTTCTCAGCCAGCTCTATGGAGACCGCACGATCATCGCCAACGCCACCGGCTGCTCCTCGATCTACGGTGGGAACCTGCCGACTACGCCGTGGACGACCAACCGGCAAGGCCGGGGACCTGCTTGGAGCAATTCCCTTTTCGAAGACAATGCCGAGTTCGGAATGGGAATGCGCCTCACGCTCGACAAGCAGATCGACCATGCACGTGAGCTCCTAAGAAGACTCTCGAGTGACGTGCAAGACGATTCGTTGACCTCCGATCTCGGCGAGCGACGACATCTCGAAGCTCCCGTAAACGCGCATCTCGCTGCAGAGTTGCTCGGCGCAGATCAATCAGACGAAGCGGGTATCGCCTCACAACGAACGAGAGTCGAGATGCTCAAAAAGCAACTTCACAACCTGGAAGACCTCGCCGCCAGAGACCTCTATTCACTCGCAGACGTACTCGTGAAGAAATCGGTCTGGATCGTGGGTGGTGATGGCTGGGCCTATGACATCGGTTTCGGTGGCCTCGATCACGTGTTGGCGAGCGGGAGGAACGTGAACATCTTGGTTCTCGATACCGAGGTGTACTCCAACACAGGCGGTCAGGCTTCGAAGGCGACCTCGCTCGCAGCCGTGGCCAAGTTTGCAGCTGGTGGGAAGAAGACCCCGAAAAAAGACCTCGGAATGATCGCGAGCGAGTACGGCAACGTGTACGTGGCACAAGTCGCGATGGGAGCCAACGACACACACACCGTACGGGCTTTTCTCGAAGCGGAGTCGTTCGACGGCCCCTCGCTGATCATCGCCTACAGCCACTGCATCGCACACGGCATCAATATGGCCAAAGGGATGGAGCAACAAAAACTCGCAACCACTTCTGCCTATTGGCCTCTCTTCCGATTCGATCCCCGGCGCAACCTGGTTGGCGAGAACCCGTTTCAACTCGATTCACGACCTCCCAAAATCCCCTTCAAGGAATACGCGCTCAACGAAAACCGCTACCGTATGTTGCTACAGACCAATCCCCACGAGGCCGAAGCGTTGTTCACAGAGGCCCAAAAGGCAATTTCGGCTCGCTGGCAACGGTATCAGAGAATGGCACAAGAGGCCGCTCCGACAGAGGGAGGACGCGCATGAACCTCGAGACTCGTTATCTCGGTTTTAAGCTCAAACATCCCATCGTTCCCTCGGCGTCACCTCTTACCTACGACCTCGCCGGCATCCGCCGGCTCGAGGATGCAGGGGCACCGTGTGTCGTCGTTCACTCGCTCTTCGAAGAGCAGATCGAGCAGGAGAGCCGCGCCCTCGACCACTATCTCAGCTATGGCACCGAGAGTTTTGCGGAAGCACTCGACTACTTCCCTGAAGCGCAAGACTACAATGTGGGGCCTGAAGGATACTTGGACCTGATCCGAAACGCCAAGTCGAGCGTGGATATACCTGTGATCGGGAGTCTGAATGGCAGCTCACCGGGAGGTTGGACCCATTATGCCAAGCTTATCGAAGAGGCAGGGGCAGACGCGCTGGAACTCAATATCTACCACATTCCTACCGATCAGAGCGTGAGCGGTTCTCAGGTCGAAGAACTCTACCTCAACGTCGTACGCAATGTTCGCCAAGCCGTCAAGATACCGCTCGCCGTCAAGGTAAGCCCATTCTTTAGTTCGACCGCTCATATGGCCCTTCAATTTGAACGGTCGGGAGCAGACGGACTGGTTCTGTTCAATCGCTTCTACCAGCCTGATTTCGATCTGGAAACCTTGGATGTCGTCCCCCACCTGGTGTTGAGCGATTCGCACGAACTCCGCCTGCCACTCAGGTGGGTCGCCATTTTGTACGGTCGCATCCCTGTCGATTTCGCGATCACCAGCGGGATCCATTCGCATTTGGACGTCCTCAAAGGACTCATGGCTGGTGCCTCTGTCACCATGATGGCGTCCGAACTGCTCGCACACGGTCTGGGGAGAATCCACGACGTCCTAGCGCAGATGACTGATTGGTTGGAAGAGCACGAGTACGAGTCGGTGGAGCAACTTACCGGAAGCATGAGCCAGATTTCGGTTGAAAATCCCGAGTCGTTCGAGCGGGCCAACTACATGAAAGTTCTACAATCGTGGCGACCGGATCCAACGGGTAGCTTGGGGTAGTTGGAGGTTGCCGAGTTCCGGTCAGCCAACGTACGCTCTATGTTGAATATGGACCATATCAGCCGTTCAGTAGCTGCCTTGACAAACGAGCTTATCGCCTTGCGGCGAGACTTTCACCAGCACCCGGAACTCGGCTTCGAAGAGCTTCGCACCGCTGGCATCGTCGCGACTCATCTCAAGCAGTTGAACCTCGCGGTACGTACCAGTGTCGGAGGAACCGGGGTGGTGGCCATACTCGATAGCGGCCGGGCCGGCAAAACCGTACTGGCCAGGGCCGATATGGACGCCTTGCCGATCCAAGAAGAGCGAGACAGCCCCTACCGGTCTACCATTGCCGGGAAGATGCACGCGTGTGGACACGATGGACACACCGCCGTCCTGCTCACAGCCGCAAACCTACTGACGAGAACAAAAGATGAGCTGGAAGGCAAAATCGTATTCGTCTTCCAACCCGCGGAAGAGCTCGGCAAGGGTGCCGAGGCGATGCTCAAGGATGGAGCGCTTGAGGGACTGTCGGTAGATCACGCGATCGGGCTTCATCTCAGCAGTACCTTTCCGACCGGAACCGTTGCTGCTCGCAGCGGACCGGCGATGGCCGGAGGGGACAACTTTCGACTTCTCGTCCACGGGCGTGGTGGACACGCAGCCAAACCGCACGAAGTGATCGACCCTGTTCTCGCTGCTGCCCAAATCGTTACAACCCTTCAAGCGCTGGTCGCACGCGAAATAGATCCCAACGATCGAGCGGTCATCAGCGTTACCTCGATTCGAGGTGGCACGGCCTACAACATCATCCCGAAAACAGTCGAACTCAAAGGTACGGTAAGGACCCTCGAAGAGAACACCCGGACCCGACTGAGGCAGCGGATTACCGAGGTGGCTACCGGTGTTTGCGCATCCCTGCGAACCACACTCGAAAGCGATTGGTTTATGGGACTTCCCGCAGTCTTCAATGACGAAAGCACCACACCACGTCTCAGAAACGTCGCTGCAGGCGTTGCAGGAATTACGCAAGTAGTCGAACCCGACCCGTTTATGGCGGGCGAGGACATGGCGCTTTGGCTAAAGGCCGCCCCAGGAACGTTTTTTCATGTAGGTGCGAGAAACGGAGCAACCGGCATCGACAAACCTCATCACCACCCCGAATTCGACATCGACGAAGCGGCCCTTCCGCTTGCCCTAGAGGTTCTGTGCCGCGGTGTGCTCGAGTTCTTACGATAGCTCCGCGATGAAAATAAGCATGGTTGAGCCTACCAAGTGCATTTTACTGGGTAGGCTCAGGTGGGATGGGTGCCTATCTTCGAGACAGGCGATGAGGCAATACCTTGAGTGGGAGGAAGGTAAGGTTGCCTGATGCGACAATACGACGCAGGCACTCACAGGATCCTTACACGTGATTCTCTGGGGTATTCTAGACAAAGTATGTCGACAATCCCTATACTGGCCTGTAATTATCGAACGACGAGTTGTTACCAGGAGGAACAATCATCTGCCGCGTTGCTCTCCCCCCTTTTCTTACTGTAACTGAGCTACAGGCGTTATCAGAACCATCTACGACTCTAAAGATCGTCGATGCGCGAACCGAGCGCGCCTACCAGCAAGAGCATCTCCCAGGGGCGGCAAATTTACCGGCGCGTGATCTCAATCCACTCCGGTCAGGCATTCGACACTTGATCGCTGAAGATCAGCTCGAACAGAAGCTGACGCACCTCGGCATCGGCAGAGAGCCGATCGTGATCTACGGCGCAAAAGGGGGAGCGGACGCTGCTCACGTTTGGTGGACGCTTCAAGCCTACGGACACCCTGCCGTTTACCTGCTCGACGGAGGGATCGAGGCATGGCACGCGGCCGGGTTGCCGGTCGGCAACGAGACGCCCACACCGGTAACGATCGAGGAGCCCTTCAAGCCGACTTTCGATCCCGCAGCCGTCATCGAACTCACCGAGCTCTCGGCCCGGCTCGAGGATCCAAACCTGGTGCTGCTCGATACGCGGAGTGCAGAAGAGTATCGCGGTGAAGATGTGGCCGCGAAGAGGGGAGGACATATCCCCGGAGCCCAGCTCTTGCCCTGGGACGATCTTCTCGGTAGCGACTTGCGCCTGCACGCCACTGAGCGCCTGCGCACACGACTTGCCGCCTTCATGGAGGCAACGGAGGTTGCGACCTACTGCCAGAGCGGTGTTCGGGCAGCTCACACCTACGCCGTTCTCAAAGCCCTGGGACACCCCAAGCCTCGCCTCTACTTAGCCTCGTGGGCCGAATGGGGTAATCTCGACGAAACCCCCATCGCTTCAACCGATTAATGAGGAGACAGATTCGATGAGACGACGTACCTTTCTGAAGCTTTCGGTCACTGCGCTTGGTGCCGCTGCTTTGGGCCAACTCCGTTGGGGTCTTGCGAACCAAACCTCACAGGAACTCATCATCGTCTCGAACGCAGGCGACGCGAATGCGGGCGTCCTGCCAAGCGTCAGCTTGATCGAACCGAACAACCTGCAGGTGGTGGCGACCTTGGCTCTGCCGTCGAGTTACTCCTTTCCGGCCACGCGCTGGGATTTCGAGCGCGATGTGATTTGGACCGGCCTACCCGCAGGACCCAACAACGCTGTCAATGCCTTCCGCCTGTCCACGGGTGAACAGATCGCCGAGGTTCCGACCGGCTCGAGCCAAAACTACACCGAGCTTACATCAGCCCCTCAGCCAGGCGCTGGCATCGGGCCGCGTGTTCACCCCCGACTGCCCCGACCGTTGTTGCGGCCAAGTGTAAGGGTCGAACTTGAACGCTCAACCCTCTAGCCGCCATTTTGCGCTCGGCGTCGAAGCGCTGCTGGCCCTTCTGTTGCTGGCATCTGCCGGCATGGGAGCCTGGCAGCGAGGACGTTTCTGCACCAACACCGGGTTTCGGGATATCTTGCTGATTCGTGACAGCACGCCCTTTCGCGCCTGGGCACTGGCGGTCGCCGTTCAGATGGTCGGAGTCACCACCCTCAGCAGCCTCGAACTCTTACCGACCACGGTGCCGCCCTTCTGGTGGCCGGCCAATATTCTGGGAGGTGTTTTGTTTGGGATGGGCATAGTACTGGCGGGAGGCTGCTCGAGCGGCACCTGTTACCGCAACGAATACACACAGAGCCTGGATGTGCGGGGTGAGATCTGCCCCTACCCCCTGTTCGAGGCCAAAGGCGCCATCGAAAAGCTGGCAGCCGGTGACACGTTCGAGGTGCTGATCGACTACCCACTGGCGCTCGACAACATCACCCGCTGGGCTGAAAACGCCGGTCACAGCGTGCTGCAACTCGACAAGCTGGGTGCCTCGGAGTGGCGCATCGTGTTGCAGCGCGGAGGATAACGTCGACCCAGGCTCTCAGAACAGAACCGACCCCGCTGTTTACGGGGTCGTTCTCGCGTCAGTGACGCCTATCTTGTGGTGGCCAGAGGCAGAATCGAACTGCCGACACTGCGATTTTCAGTCGCATGCTCTACCGACTGAGCTATCTGGCCACGGCTTACTGACACCGACGCTGTCTCGCACGGTTCCACGCTACAACAGGGGAGCGAGAACAACCCGGCACCGGGAGGCTAAGCGAAAGGCATGATACCCGAGGACGAAAGACCGTGTCAACGCCTCTCACGCAGTGCGGTCCTGTTAGGAGCTGTACCCGAAGAAGAGATGGTGGTTACCGTAAGAGCGAGCAGATGCCTCAGTCAGACGCTTCCGCAAGCGGTGTCAACTTCTCCATGCCGAACTCGGCCAATATCTGTTTGATACCCGTTGGTCCATAGCCGAACGCTTCGTGTTGCGCATTGGGATCACCGTGAGGCACCGGCTCATCAGGAATACCCAAGCGAATGAGTCGGACCGACTGGTCTAAATCGGCCAATGTCTCAGCCACAGCGGTGCCGAGCCCACCGTGTAACGCGTGGTCTTCGGTGGTGATGAGCAGCTTCGAACGCGCAGCAAGCTCCACGAGAAGCTCTCGATCGATCGGCTTTACAAACCGGGCGTTCACAACCCCCACTCTGTCGTTGCCACGAGTCGCTTCCAGCGCATAAGCGAGCGTGGGACCGAGCGCCAGCACAAAGGCGTCTTTGCCATCTTTGAGGAGTTCCCACGTGCCCCATTCAATCGCTGGCCAGGCATCGTAATCCTGAGCTTGTGACGGTTCTGTACTACCACGAGGCCAGCGAATGGCTTTTGGACCCCCGAGACGGAGCGCCGCTTTCAACATGCCCTGCATCTCCGATGTATCTTTGGGCATCGCCACAGACATATTAGGAAGCGCCCTCAGGTACGCGAGATCGTATATGCCTTGATGGGTTGCACCATCCCCGCCCACCAGACCGGCACGATCGATCGCGAAGACGACATCGAGGTTCTCGATGCAGACATCGTGGATCACCTGATCGTATCCTCGCTGCAAAAAGGTGCTGTAGATCGCCACGATCGGCTTTTCATCCCGTAGGGCCAAGCCGGCGCCGACAGTCACAGCCACATCTTCGGCGATGCCAACATCGATGTAACGCTCAGGATGCCGCTTGCTGTATTCAACCAGACCGCTACCCTCACGCATCGCTGGAGTAATCACCCAAACGCGGTCATCGCGACTCGCCAACTCGATAGCTGCGTCACCGAAGGCGTCCGACCATTGATAGGGCTTACCCGCAAAGACAGGGTTCTCTGGGTCGAACTTCGAGGCGCCATGCCAGGTGATGGGATCAGACTCGGCGATCTGATAGCCTTTGCCCTTTTTGGTCACGATATGAAGCATGGTGGGGCCGTCGAGATCCTTGACGTGCTCTAAATAGTATAGGAGTTGTTGCACGTCATGCCCGTCGATCGGCCCGACGTAGCGAACACCCATCGCGTGAAACGGGTTGGTACTCGCCGGGTCAAAAAACCCTCTAGCAGCTTTCTTGGCGCGGCTTCCATACTCGGCGAGCGGTTTCCAAATGCCCCGTAGGGCCTCTTTACCGCTCTTCTCGGCACGCTGGAACCAGGGCTGTACCTGTAAGGTGCTGAGGTAGTGATTCAGGGCGCCGACGTTTTCGCTGATCGACATCTCGTTGTCGTTTAAAACGATGGTGAGCTTTACGTCGGCATGACCGATCTGGTTGAGTGCGGCGAGCGCCATGCCACCCGTCAGCGCACCATCGCCGATCACGGCCACGATGTGATACGGAGCCCCTCTGGCCTCTCGCGACAAGGCCATACCGAGGGCTGCCGCCAAGCTGGTACTAGCGTGACCTACCGTGAGGGCGTCGTGTTGTGATTCGCTGGTGGCCGTAAACCCGGCGAGGCCGCCCGGTTTTCGAATCGTCTCCATGAGGTTCCTGCGACCGGTGAGAATCTTATGACCGTAGGTCTGATGGCCGACATCCCAGATGATCCGGTCCGTTGTCGAGTCGAAGAGATAGTGCAGCGCGACGGTGAGTTCGACGGCACCGAGGCTGGAGGCCAGATGGCCACCACTGAGCGAACACACCCGAACGATCTCGTCGCGGAGCTCTCCAGCGAACTCGGAAAGTCTTTCCCGTGGAATATTTCTTAGATCAGCAGGTGAGGTAATGGATTCAAGGAATCTCATATCTCTTGACGGTCTCCTCCCAAGTACACACCTTAAACGAGTGTACCAGAGCACAGCCGTTGGAGTCCGTAGTTCTGGTCGCGGTCTTTCGAGAGATCAATTGCTGGCAAGGAGATTGAGGAAGTTCGTGTCGATCAGAAAGAAGCCGTTCTCGTTTTTTACTTCGCCCACGTAGGGAGAGAACCAGCTCTCTTGGGTAAACTCCTCGAGCACACCGCCTTCGTCATCGAAGGTACGCGTCACAAAGTTGACGACGAAGACCTCGAAATCGCCTGCAACGAGAGACACCGTTCGACGGTCGACCACGGTGTAGCGGTACTCGATCATCAAGCTCTCACGCTGGTGTTCAGGGGAAGCCTGCGGATAGAACAGATGCGCCGTCGTTTTCCCCGCCCAGGTTGCCCCGACACGCAAGGCATCTGAGCTGGGGAACTCGTGAATCGGAGGGTCGAAATTGATTTCCGTTCCAGGCCTCACCTCGCGTTTGAGAAAGACACCCTCTACCCGATATTGTCTAAAAGAGCGTACATCGAGACCTCTGCCTTCGAGTTGCCACGAAATCCATACCTCCCCGTCGACGATCGTGGGACCATCGACGCGCTGTACCAGAGGCAATTCATCGAGCCTGGCACTGTCCGGCAGATAATTCCAAACCGCACCCGTTTCGTGTGGATAGTAGCTGATGGGCTGCGAAAGTTGCTCTACTGCAACACGCTCCGACTCGACACTCGGTACACACGCCGCCAGCACCAACACAAGTGTGACGAAAATATAGCTGGAAAATGCACGCATAGGCCCAATCTAACGTAGGCGAGACCGGTTCGCGTTTAACACTTTCCACATTCTCGAAGGAGAGATGGCGTTACTAATGCCATAGGCCTGCGATGTACCTACGGGAGTTCCACCTTGGTAGCGCTAAACGCCTCCTCCAAAGCAGCTACGTCGATGAGTGCATCCTCGAGATCGCGCTTGAGATACGTATCTTGGGTAAGCGACGCGGCATCGGTGAGTATCTGATATACCTTCCCCCGTATCGCCTTCATCATCGTCAAAAACTGCTCGAGCTCGACTTCAATCTGCCCAGCAGCTCGCCGCATGCTAGCGTACTCCGCCTCGTCTGGAGAGAGGTCGAGCAGAAAAGATGTGAGCTTGGTCCCCTGTTCAGCTCTAGGCAAGGCGCGCCGGATGAGCTGATCGACCCGTCGCGACAGGCTCTCGAGATCTCGGCGCAAGGTAGGCGGAGCGCTCTTGAGCTGTCGCAGCACATCGTTATGAGCCTGTAGAATCTCGCCCATCAGATTGCGATAGGGTTGTGCAAGTCCGCTGAGCTGCTTGGCAGTGATAGCCGAAGAGCCGCGTCTCCGATTCGCCCTCACCCCTGAAAAGATCCCCCACACGCCGAGCCCCAACAGTGCCAGGAGCAGAAGGGCGAGTTCTAGAGTAAGAAGCATTCGCATACTCGTTTATCGGTCGCCGCTTCTTCGCAACGGGTGCATTCTCCCCTCGACCGCACCCGCAGCGGAAAGGTAGAGGTCATCGTTACCAGGATCGTGATGGTGGAGTAGTGCCAAGTAGGCAGCCACCCAGAGGCTGAGATACCACGTCAACATGAAGTTGGCGACTCTATCTTGCAGCCGGATACCCAAAAGAACATCCCCATCCATCTGCTCGAGTTGAGCGATGCGCGTCTCCAGCATCTCCCCCACCACCTCAAGCTCACGATCACCTTCACCCAATACCAAACCGACTACATCGTCGCCGAGTGCGTGGCGACCCTCGAAGGCCCCTGCAACCACGAGCAGCGGGTGATCACCCGCTGGGATCGCCAGGGACTTTCCGACACGAGCAAACACCTGTTGGACCAGCGGTTGTAGGGCGCTGCTCTGACGACTGGTAAGTAGAAGTGGGACGCGATTCCAAAGCGTCCAAGCGAGCATCTTGGCTGGATTTACATCTGTCGGTTCCTCTGGACGCAAACGATCGCACATGAGCTGCATGGCGTCGTCTACCTCTCGCACCGCTGCCCCATGACCGGTGGCATAACCGAGGTAGTGGAAGTAGCTGTAGAGGCTGAGCGAATCGAGGGGCACGACATAATTCGCGTCATCCCCGGCATCACCCACCACTACCACGTTGGCCCCTTCCGAAACGGCTGCCTCTACGAGCGGCTCTAGGTTGTCGCCAGCCAAACCACCTGCAAGCACGAACTGCGTAGATCGGCCTACATCGCCACGATCGACCCAACTGCTCAGGATGCCCGACATCGCTTTTGCCTCACCGAACGCTTCCAGCGCATATGGGCCCGGCTGAACACCGTCTGGACCCGCATAAGAGTGGGGTAAGGCCGCCAGTCGTGTCAAGAAGCCACCCTTGTCTTCTTCCACGATACGATCGAAGTCCTCGAGCATACGTGTAGTGTACCTCGGCTATAGAACCGGATAGAGTTCAGTGAAAACGATCAGGGCGTCGACTCCTCGATGCGTTCAGGATGGTGCTTTCTCCAATATCGCGTGAGCCCCATAACGGTAAGGCGTGCATCGCTCGAAACAGCGTGCCGGGCGATGACATCCCCAAGAGCTCCCCCTTTGACGAGTTCGTTCCGGCTAAGAGCCACGATTCGTGCTTCGAGCACTTCCTGAGAATCACCCGCGTGCAGTCCATTGAGAACCTCTTCAGCCCAGTGACGATTCTTCCTAGGAACGGTTGCGAGATGAGAATCGACCTCAGTCACCTCACCGAAGTGGGTTAACATCAGTCGCTCAGCCCCCACCGCCCTCATTGCATCGATCGACATCTCCCAAAGCTCTAAGTCGATCTCCGGCGGTGGTACGGCCGGCCGGATGACTTCAGAACCGGGTAGACGGATAGCCGCCGCATCACCGGTGAAGAGACTACCGTCATCTAAGAGAAAACAGACGTGATGTGAGGCGTGTCCCGGCGTATACAAGACCCGCAACGTACGGTTGTCGACCGTAAGCGTCTCACCACCTTCCACGATTTCAATCCTCTCCTCCAAAACGGGTACGACGTCACCCCAAAGACGGCCCATGGCGTCCCCGTAAAGCCTGCCCGCGCTCGCAAGGAGACGGCTGGGGTCGACGAGATGTGGTGCCCCACGTCGATGCACCACCACTACAGCGCCCGTTTCTCGCGAAAGCTGGCCAGCAGCTCCGGCATGATCGAGGTGGATGTGGGTCACAAAGATCTTCTGCAGACCGTCGAGCTCGAAACCAGCCGTCCGAATCCCTTCCCTAAGCCGCGACAAGGTGCTGCCAGGCCCTGTCTCAACCAAGAAGAACGCGCCTCCCTCAAGGGGCACAAGAAAGGCGCCGATCGTTCGATCGTAGCCTTCATGATGCGTATCGAGAAGAACCACGCCCCCCAAATCTATTGGGGGTGCGTAGTTCACTCCGTTCCTCGTGCTCATCCCTGGACAACATCCACCTGGAGCGTGCCGACGCCCTCCACGGTAATCTCGACCGCATCCCCTACGTGAAGCGACCCTACACCCTCAGGTGTACCTGTCAGCACCAGATCTCCCGGCCCGAGCGTCATAAAGCTACTGATGTAGGAAAGAATGACCGGCACCGAGAAGATCATGTCACGTGTGTTTCCGTCTTGGCGCAATTCACCGTTTACTCTCGACTGGATCGCCAAGCTGCTAGGATCGAGATCGGTCTCCAGCCAGGGACCGACCGGACAGAAGCCATCGGCTGATTTGCCACGAACCCACTGCAAGTCGCTCCTCTGTTTATCCCGTGCAGTCACATCGCACGCACACGTGTAGCCGAGCACATAACTCAAGGCGTCTTCGGGCTCGACGTTGCGCATCGTGCGTGCTATGACCACCGCCAACTCACCTTCATAGTGAAGCTCGTTGGTCCAAGCGGGATAGGGCACGGAGTCACCTGGTCCCCGCAGAGTCGTAACGGTCTTTAAAAAGAGACCGGGTTCTGCTGGTAGGTTCGCGCTACTGCCACCCATCTCAGAGATGTGTTTGGCATAGTTTTTGCCCACACAGATAATGGTTCTGGGTTGACAAGGAGGGAGAAGGGTGACGTCGCTAAGATAGGTGGTAACACCAGTCGGTGAACCGAGCAGACCCGTCAGCTGGTGGATCTCGCCACCATCGAGCTCTCCCCAGTGATCTCCATCAAAACTCGTATACCTCACACGTTTCATGATTGCTTCCTCCCTTTACCCACCATCAGCGCTTCGGACGCCTCTTCCCATTTCGATAAGAGTTCTGCCGCCTCTCCTTGGAGCTTATCGTGCTGTTTGGCGAGGGCAGAAATCTCATGCGAGGGGAGCCCAACCGGATCTGAAAGCGTGGCTGCGAGATCATCGAGCTCCTCTTCCAAGGCAGTGATTTGCTGTTCGAGTGCCTCGATCGTACGCTCAAGCTGCCACTTCGAAGGACCCTTCACCTCGGTTACAGCCGATTCCGACAGGTCCCGTTTCTCCTTTTGGCCGCGAGCGACTTCCCGCGTAGCCACCTCATCTTGCCGCTTCCGTTGATAATATTCCCAGCCCCCAGGATAACGCCTGAGCTTCCCATCACGAAGGTCCCAGATCAGTCGACACGTCTTCTCGATAAAGCTCCGGTCGTGCGAAACGACCAGTAGCGTCCCTCGGTAGGAAGCGAGCGCACTCTCCGTCGCCTCGATCATCTCTACATCGAGGTGGTTGGTCGGTTCGTCGAGGAGCAGAAAGTTGTAGTGTCCGAGGGTGAGTTTCAAGAGCGCAAGCCGAGCCCGCTCGCCGCCGGAGAGGTCGGCAATCCTCTTGTATTGAGCCTCAAAAGGAAATAGGAAGTGACCCAAGAGGTTATGCGCCTCAATGTCTCCGACCAATCGGATGAGCTCTTCGATCAAGGTTTTCTCCGGATCGACCCCGGCCAACTGTTGATCGTAGTAGCCGACTCGAACCTTGGCACCAAACTGCAGTCTTGCCCGCGGATCATCACTCGGATCCTCCCCGAGCATAAGCCTTAAGAAGGTCGTCTTCCCAGCCCCGTTCGGACCGACCAGGCCGATCCGTTCCCCTCTCCTCACCATGACATTGACATCCTCGAACAGGGTGTGTTCGAAGCTTTTGCTGAGGTGTTCTGCCTGTAAGACAAGCTCTCCGCTCTCCTCACAGGGAAACTGGAATCTCGTCGTCCGCTCTCCTCTTTCAGGCTCGGGTAGCATATCGGCAGCGAAGCGCTCGAGACGTCTCTCCATCGCCTTCGCTCGCCGATGCAGTTTCGCATTCTGACGCGCCCACTTCTTCATCTGAGCCGCTGCCGCCTCCAAACGAGCGTACTCCTTTTGCTGATTCGTTCTCGTTACGGCATCGATGCGAAGCTGCTCTTTACGCGCCTCGCGATATGCGCTCGGCGTCCCCTTGAATGTTCTTAGGGTGGCACGAGCAATTTCAGCTGTATGTTCACAGGAACGGTCGAGAAAGAGCCGGTCGTGAGAGACGATCAGCGCCGCACCGGGATACCGACTCAAGTATCCTTCCAACCAACCCCGCATCTCCAAATCGAGGTGGTTGGTCGGCTCATCCAACAGTAGAACGTCCGGCTGTCTCATTAGCAGGCAAGCGAGTCCCAGACGGGTCTTCTCACCACCAGAAAGGGAGGAGATCTTCTGCTCTTCTCGACCCCTAAAGGCGAGCGCGTGCAAAACCGCATCACGGCGTGCACGGCGCTGGTATCCGCCTCGACGCTCAAATGTTTCGTGCAACACCTCCCAGCTGGCGAACCGACCGGGATCCTCCAAACCCTGGGCCTCGAGCACCTCGAGCTTCGACTCTAGACGCTCGAGCTCCACAAAAGAATCGTTGGCGAGGTCGAGCACCGTATCACTGTCGACAAAACGTGGATCTTGTTGAAGAATCCCGACGGTTGTACCCTGACGCAGAAACGTCTCCCCATCGTCGGTGACCTCTCGACCGCTCAGCAAGCGCAAGATCGTCGTCTTTCCTGCACCGTTTCGACCGATAAGAGCAGTTCGTGTCGCCGTACGCAGCTCTAGCGTTGCGCCTTGCAACACGGGCATTTCGCCGAAGTATTTAGAAACACGGTAGAGCGCCGCCAGTACCATCGCCACTTCAGTCTACGTGCCAGCCGATCAAAACAACAACCCGCCCAGGTGCCCAGGCGGGTTGTCTCTTCGCACGCGAAAAGTTCAGCTGAAGCGCAAGTTGACCTCGGTATCGAGATCGAAGGCGTGCAAGAACTTCACATCCGCAAAGAGCTTGACTTTATCACCCGCACGCACCTCGGCGTGTGGATCGACACGCGCCACAATGCTCGCCTCACCATCAACGCTGGCGATGAGATGCGTCTCAGCCCCCAACGGCTCGACGACATCGACGTTCGCTTGGATCACGTTATCGCGCTCAGGAATAGTGGTGTATCCTTCGAGCCCAATGTTTTCAGGGCGAATCCCAAGGTAGACTTTTTTGCCGTTGTAACCCTGCAGCTTCTGGCTAAGCAACTCGTCTGTCTTGACATCGAACTGACCACTCTTGATTCGATCACCCTCGACGGTACCGACCATGAAGTTCATGGCTGGCGAGCCGATGAAACCCGCAACAAAACGGTTCTTCGGCTTGTCATAGAGGTTGATGGGGCTATCCACTTGTTGGATAAGCCCGTCTTTCATGACCACGATACGGGTTCCCATCGTCATAGCTTCTACCTGGTCGTGAGTTACGTAGATGGTCGTCACCCCGAGCCTACGGTGCAGTTTGCTGATCGACGCCCGCATCTCCACACGAAGCTTGGCATCGAGGTTCGAGAGCGGTTCATCCATCAAAAAGACCTTAGGCTCTCGTACGATGGCGCGACCCAAAGCCACACGCTGGCGTTGCCCCCCTGAGAGCTCACGCGGCCGGCGATCGAGTAGATGTTCGATCTGAAGAATCTGGGCGGCCTCCCTCACCCGCCGTTCGATCTCGTCCTTCGGCGTCTTGCGAAGCCGGAGCCCGAACGACATATTCTGGTGGACGTTCATATGCGGGTACAGAGCATAGTTCTGAAAGACCATGGCGATGTCGCGATCCTTGGGCGGAACATCGTTCACCACCCGGTCTCCTATCGCACAGGTTCCTTCGGTGATCTCTTCGAGACCGGCAATCATCCTGAGCGTGGTGGTCTTGCCACAACCTGAGGGACCGACAAACACCATGAACTCTTCGTCATCGATTTGAAGATTGAAGTCCTGAACGGCCGTGACACTCCCAAACCTCTTGTACACATGCTCCAAAACTACCTCTGCCACTCGCTGATCCTCCTCGGAGTATTTTCGTCGCGTTCTCGCACGAGTGTAACACGCTGACAGATGCAACGCAAAAAGCCGAAACAACACCTTCTGTCGCACATCAACGAGCGAAGGAAACAACCCCCCAGCCGCGTATGCGACTGGGGCGAAGCGCGAACTGGTGGAGGCGGCGGGAGTCGAACCCGCGTCCGAAACTCCCTCAAACCGGCGTCTACGCGCGTAGTCACCTCTTAGATTGTCGGCTCGAAACAGGCGCGGCGACCAGCCTCAAGTTTCAAGCTTACACGCCCTTAGGTTTTCGCATCAGCCCGGCGAGCAAGGCCTTCAGCTAGCTTGTTTTAGAACGTCCGACTAGCGAGCCACAAGCGGGGCTTCTAGAGGACGTTGGCTACGGTTAAGCAGCCAAAGCGAAGTTATCGTTGCCAGTTATTGGCGTTGCAGATTGGTAACGCGGCCATCTGCGTCCGCGACGCGCAACCAGGCATTCGGCGAGCTTCGTCGAAGCCGTGTCGCCCCCACGCGGCTTCAGTATATCACGAGTTCGGCAACGCGGTGGGGTTCTGCGTAGCGAAAAAGCGCCCATTCTCTCCTCTCAAATGCACGTCCCACTGGTCGTCCCAGGCTGCTATACTCTCTCCCATGAGCACAGCTGTAAAGATGACGGGAATCGTCAAACGATTTCCGCTGGTGCTGGCCAACGACCGGGTCGACTTCGAGGTCGAGTGGGGTGAGATACACGCCCTGATCGGTGAAAACGGCGCCGGAAAAAGTACCCTGATGAAGATCCTCTACGGGCTACAACCCGCCGATGCCGGCTTTATCGAGGTCAACGGACAGCGTGTTTCGATCACCTCCGCCAAAGATGCCATCGGGCTCGGCATCGGCATGGTGCATCAACATTTCATGTTGGTCGAACCTCTCACGGTTACTGACAACATCGTGTTGGGCGCCGAACCCACCAACGGCCCCAGCATCGATTACCGTAGCGCCCGACAAAAGACAAGCCGGTTGATCGAACAATTCGGCTTCGATATCTCCCCTCAAGCCAAGATCGAGGATCTACCCGTTGGACAAGAACAGCAGGTGGAGATTCTCAAAACGCTTTATCGTGAGGCTCGCATCCTCATCATGGACGAGCCGACTGCGGTGTTGACCCCTCAGGAAACCCGAGGTCTTTTCCGGTTCCTTCGCGACTTCGCCGACCAGGGCAACACTGTTATCTTCATCTCGCATAAGCTCGAGGAAGTCATGGAGATCTCCGACAGAATCAGCGTCATGAGAGACGGAAAGATGATTATCACGGTGGCCCAGACCGACACCGACCAGCGCCAGCTCGCTAATTACATGGTCGGACGCGAAGTGATCTTGCACGTCGATAAGACGCCTGCGAGTCCCCAGGGGGTCAAGCTCGAGGTTCGCGAGCTCAGCGTTCGACACGAAGCCAAGGGGAAAAGAGTTGTCGAGAGTGTCTCTTTCAAAGTACGAGCAGGTGAGATTCTAGGCATCGCCGGGATCGAGGGTAATGGGCAATCCGAGCTGGTCGAATGCCTCGCTGGACTGCTGCAAGTAGAAAGTGGGCAGATCCTTATGTCGGGTACAGATATAACCCAAGCCAGTTCAAGGCAAAGACGCGAGAGCGGACTAAGCCACGTACCCGAAGATCGTAACGAACGCGGCCTTATTCCGACCTTTACCGCAGCTATGAACTGCATCCTAGGCGATTATCACCAGCCACCATTTAGCAGTCGGTTCGGATTCTTGCAACAACAACAGATCGAGGCCCACGCAAAAGAGGTAGTGGACGCCTACGATATCCGCCCACCCTCGACCTCGCTTCTCGCCGCACGTTTCTCGGGCGGAAATGCCCAGAAACTCGTGGTGGCAAGGGAACTCGAACGCCACACCGAGGTACTCCTTTTAGCGCAACCCACACGAGGCGTCGACATCGGTGCCATCGAGTTCATCCATCAACAGATCGTGCGGGCTCGCGATCTGGGCATCGCTGTACTGCTCGTTTCAGCAGATCTAAATGAGATCATGAGTTTATCAGATCGCATTTTAGTGATGTATGAGGGGCGGATTACGGGTGAGCTGGAACAGGCAGACGCCACAGCTGAGAAGCTCGGCTTACTAATGGCGGGAGCGACCCCAGAGAGCGAGGACGCCGCCTGAAGGGCGCTAGGCGGTCGCCTCCAAAAACCGGCGCAGGTGAGCAGAAACTTGCGGGAACTCGATCAAGAATGCATCGTGCCCGTGAGGAGAATTGATACGTACGTAGCTCCCCGCCGGGAGTTGTTCAGCGAGTTGTCTCTGCTCGACCTCAGGATAGAGTACATCGCTACTGATCCCCATTACCAAGGCGGGCATCGTCATGGCAGCCAGAACCTCGCGGATCCGTGTCCGACCTTCACCGAGATCGAAGTCATCCATTGCCTTGGTGATGAAGAGGTAGGTGTTGGCGTCGAACCGCTTGACTAACTTGACCCCTTGATACGAGAGGTACGATTCGATCTCGAAGCTAACGCTCAGAAGGTCCGTGGAATCGGCTTCCGTTGCACGATCGCGGCCGAATTTCGACTCGAACGAGTCGAAACTACGGTAAGAGAGCATGGCGATCGCACGGGCTAACCCGAGACCCGTCTCGGGTTGTTTCCCGAGAGGATACCTCCCACTCTGCCAGGCCGGATCACTGGTGATGGCGCGCCGCGCAACCTCGTTCAAACCGATCGCCCAGGCAGAATGCTTCGTTCCTATGGCGATCGGAACGATGCTCCGCACGAGCTCCGGATAGAGCGCAGCCCACTCGAGCACCTGCATCCCCCCCATGCTTCCACCGATAACGGTCTTGAGCGACCGGACCCCTAGCGCATCGATCAGTCTCTGTTGAGCCGTGACCATATCACGGACGGTGTAACGCGGGAAGTCGATCCCGTAAGACCGGCCGGTGCTCGGGTTGATGCTAGAAGGTCCAGTACTTCCGTAACAGCCACCCAACACGTTGCTCGAGATCACGAAATAGCGGTCGGTGTCGATCGCCTTTCCCGGACCGATCAGAGGATCCCACCACCCGGGCACCTCCTTGCGGTGATGATACCCGGCCGCATGAGCAGACCCAGTAAGAGCGTGACAGACGAGTATGGCATTGTCTCTAGCGGTGTTTAGCTCACCGTAGGTCTCATAGGCGATCGCCACGTGTTGGAGCTGACCACCGTACTCGAGAACCAGAGGATCGTTAAACGTGGCGACATCGATGAGTCGCGACTCGACCTGTCCAACGCTACCAGCCGTCGTCTGTTCGCTGCGAGCGAGCAGGGCGGCATGATCACCCCAAGTTTCGTGGACAAGGGTACGAATCATGAGGAGATGTTCACGGTCTCCAAGGCTTGGGCAAAGTCGCGCTTGAGATCGTCCACACGCTCTAGTCCAACGCTGACCCGAACCAGATTTGGAGTCACTCCGGCAGCAAGGCGCTCGGACTCTGGCATACTGGCGTGGGTCGTGGTCCAGGGGTTGATGATCACGGTCTTGGCATCACCGATGTTGGCGAGATGCGAGGCCAAACGGGTGTTGTCGAGAAATGCCTTTGCAGCCCCGGATTCGTGGGTCTCGAAACAGAACACAGCCCCATACCCGTTGGTGAGCATCTTACTGGCGACCGTATGCGAAGGATGGACCTCCAATCCCGGATAGAGGACCGTTTTGATCTCGCCACGCTGCTCGAACCAGCGTGCTAACTCGGCAGCACTGTCACAAGAACGCTGGACACGCAGCGATAGCGTCTCCAACCCTTGCAAGCCGAGAAAGGCGGCGTAAGGGGAAAGCGTCATACCCATGGTGAAAAGGCCCAACTCAAACGCCCGTACGCTGAAGGCAAGCGAACCCGCTCTTGAAACGTACGTTCTCCCCTTCTGATCCCGTTGGTGAAAGGCCGGAAACCGCTCTTCAGGCCACATAAACGTGCCGGCATCTAGAATCGCCCCGCCGACGAAGGTGCCGTGGCCACCGATCCACTTTGTCGCAGAGTGCACGACGATATCTGCACCGTGATCGATCGGTCTGCATAGATATCCCGCACACCCCCACGTGTTGTCTACCAGAAAGGGCACGTTGTTGGCACGCGTCACCCGTGCAATGGCAGCGAGATCCGGGACCGTTCCACTAGGGTTGGCGATCGTCTCAACCCACACACCGACCGTCTCTGGAGTCATCGCGGCGGCAATCGCTTCAGGGTCGGCAGCAACTGCACTTACACGACAACCCCACGGTTCCAATAGGCGCCTTGTTACGCTAAAGGTGCCTCCGAAGAGTTCTTTGGATACGATCAGGTGCCCGCCAGGCCGAGCAAGAGCCAGCATCGTAGTGGTGGTGGCTGCTTGGCCAGAGCTGAGCGCCAAGCCTCTTTTTGCCCCTTCGAGAGCGGCCAGACGCTCGGCAAACACCTGCACCGTCGGATTGTGCATACGCCCGTACTGATTGCCCTCTACCTCACCCGCAAAAACAGCGGCAGCATGGTCGGCTCCTTCGAAGACGTAGCTGCTCGTAGCGTAAATAGGTACGGCTCGAGCCCCACTGGCAGGATCGGATTCTTCCTGGCCAGCGTGCAGTTGTAAGGTATCAAATCCCCATTCATCAGCCATATCTGGCATCTTTTTCCTCCTCTACATACCAAAAATTCGTTGAAATCCGACCGTCATCTCAGTGAAACTCTCACGCCGGCCAACACCCCAAGCGATGCAGCCTACACACCCCCATAAAGATCGGGGCTAGGCCGCGTTCGACATTCGCATCGAACGAAAAAAAGACGGTTCGTTTCGTGGTGGAATCAAACTGCCGGGTCGCACTCTCAGCGCCTCCTTACAATGAAGCTCGCACCGGACGAGCTGATGACGAGGCAATCGCCTCTATCTTTCCGGCATACGGACTATCGTAGCTCTGTTGCCGGCTGGAGTTAGCACCCACCTAAATGGAGGCTGGTTGCTGCGGTGTCTGCGGGCCAGTTCCCTCAACCGCTCTCGATAAAGGCCACTCCGTTGAGTGGATCACCGATCAGAGGTGATAGCATTAGAGTAAAACATACCTCTGCTTTGGGTGCAAGGTCTGCATGGTGTTCCCGGCGAGGTTTGAGGGGTAGGTCGAAGTTACCCCGGAGCACGAGCTCGCCTAGGAGAAAGGACATCATGGCTGAAATTCACAACAGTTCGGTCACCATGCTCGACCTTGCACGTGAGACCGAAACCTTATGGGGTGAGATCAACGAAGCCGTACAGCGCGTGTTGCGTTCAGGAAGCTTTATCTTGAGCCGAGAAGTCGATGCCTTCGAAGAGGAGGTCGCCGCTTATCTCGGCGTCCGACACGCCGTCGGCCTGAACTCTGGCACCGACGCGCTCGTCATCGCGCTCCGGACCCTCGGCATAGGTGCTGGGGACGAAGTAATCACCACCGCGTTCAGTTTTTTTGCCACCGCAGAAGCGATCTCGATCCTCGGAGCTCATCCCGTCTTCGTCGATGTCGAAGAGGACACGTTCAATATCGATCATCATCGCATCGAAGCAGCCATCAATGAAAGAACCCGGGCGGTCCTACCCGTACATCTTTTTGGACACCCTGCAGCAATGGCAGCGATCACCGCTGTGGCGCAAAAACACGATCTTTTGATCATCGAGGACTGTGCCCAGGCCATCGGCGCAACCTACACAGGAGACGGCACTGACCTTGAAGTGAGCTATCCAAACAGTATAAGAGAACGGCTGATCGGCAAACGGGTGGGTTCTCTCGGCGACGTGGCCGCATTTTCTCTCTACCCGACCAAGAATCTGGGTGCCTATGGTGATGGTGGGCTACTTACGACTGATAGTGATGACATAGCGAAAATGGCTCGGCAGTTGAGAAATCACGGAGAGAGCGAGCGATACCACCATCAGATGTTGGGCTACAATTCTCGGTTGGATGCCATCCAGGCAGCGATTTTGCGCGTCAAGTTGCCCTATCTCGAAGGGTGGAACCGGCTCCGGCGCGAAAAGGCGGCAAGGTACAAGACCCTACTCGACGGACTCGAAGCTACCCTCCCGAGAGACGTCCTGGGGCATGTCTATCACCAATACACGATTCGAGTTCCCTCGGAAATAAGAGACGCCTTGAGAGGCACGCTCGACGAAGCGAATATCAGCACCCAAGTCTACTATCCATGTACGCTCGATACCCTGACCCCCAACGGTAAGTCCGTCGGATCACTAGAGGTGAGCTGGAAACTGACAACAGAGGTGTTGAGCCTCCCCATCAGTCCCTATCTCGAAACAGACGAGCAAGACCGGGTGGCTGAGACGCTCCACAGAGCAATCGAGGCTACTCGAATGCACAACTGACCTGCGATCAAGAGCCATCGGTAACTCCGCCCCCCATTTTTAGGTCAGCGACTTGGCGTACCAATCGAGCACAGGTTTGGCATCGATCGCAAACTGATATCCGAGAGAGCGCCAAAAACGCTCCGCCCTCGTGTTCTGACCGTAAATACTTGCCAGCACGCGTTTAGCTTTATCCCGCAACCGAGATTCTAAATCGAGTACACAGCGCCGACCAACACCCATGTTCTGTACCGCGCTATGGATAAGGAGCAGGTTGACCGTGGCATCCCCAGACAGAGGGTAATCGATCTTGTAATCGAGATACCCCGCAACGGGACGACCAGACAAGGGATCGAGCAACGCTTCCGAGGACCACGGAAACTGTAACTTGGGAGGTAATAAAACGAGTTCGGTAAACCGCCTGGCATCATCAACAGCAGTGGCCAACTCCGTTTTGACCTCAGAAAGGGTTGGGATCGGTATGGAGATGATCTCAAAATACCCTGGAGTCCCGTGGTACAACGTGTGCACAAGTTCGGCATCGGCTGCCGTTGCAGGGCGTGTAAGTGTGTGGGGGGTGCTAAAAATCACCCCTGCCCCTTCCAACTGACGGTAGGGTTCATCAAGTCTTCAGTGTACTCTATAGGGTCGCCAGAACTCCGTAAAATAGAGATCATCCAAAACACTGCCTCCCCGACCAGCCGGCACAACCCTGCTGTCGTTAACCCGTGTTATAGTACCGGCATTGTTTTTTCCCGACTCATATTGGAGGAACGCTTGTCAGACTCTGCCAAAAGTATGAAACAGACAGCAGCCGGCGAAGATATGGTTGGCTTCGTCGATATGCCCGAAGTCAAAACGGCTGACATCTTCGCCAAAGCCCATAAGTTCACCCTGGCAGAAGAGGCGGAGGCTGCCGGCATCTACCCGTATTTCAAGGCGATCGAGGCACAATATGGGGGCACAGTCAGCGTCGACGGCAGAGAGATGGTCATCACAGGGTCGAACGACTACCTCGGCCTCACACAAGATCCACGCCTCAAAGAAGCGGCTAGAAAGGCTCTCGACAGCTTCTCGACCAGCTGTACAGGTTCACGTTTTCTGACCGGGACATTGACGCTTCACGAAAAGCTCGAAGAAAGCCTTGCCAAGTTTCTCGGCAAGGAATCCGCTCTTACCTTCAGTGCAGGCTACTTAGGTTGCCTATCAGTAGTCAGCGCCCTTGCCGGTAGGCGCGACATCATCTATTACGACCGGGAAAACCACGCCAGCCTATACGACGGCGCCCGATTGTCGTTCGCTACCCTTCGCAAGTACGAACACAGCGATCTCGAAAGTCTCGAACAGGCACTCAGAAAAGATCTCGATAAGCCGGGTGGAAGGATGATCGTCACCGATGGCATCTTTTCCATGAGCGGCCATATCGCCAAGCTCCCGGGCCTACTCGAAATCGCTAAGCGGTACAATGCCAGACTCGTTGTTGACGATGCCCACAGCACAGGAGTGTTGGGGGAAAACGGTCGGGGCACCTCCGATCACTACGGATTGACCGAACAGGTCGATCTCATCGTCGGCACCTTTTCGAAATCTTTTGCGAGCGTAGGCGGATTCCTTGCCGGTGATCGAAAGATCGTACATTACGTCAAGAACCACGCCCGTCCTTTCATCTTCACAGCCGCCCTACCCGCCATGCAGGTGGCAACTACCCTGAAAGCCCTAGAGATTATGGAGACCGAGCCAGAGCATCAAGCGCGTCTTTGGCAAAATGTCGACATCCTGCAGCAAGGTCTCAAGAATCTCGGCTTCGACACACTCGGTTCGGAAAGTCCAATCGTGCCGGTTCTCATCGGACCAGAGATTCTAACAGGGATGTTCTGGAAAGGTCTCTGGGAAGAGGGCGTTTTCACCACGCCAGCTATTTCGCCGAGCGTACCAGCTGGTCGCGCCATCATCCGGACCAGCGTAAACGCCAACCATACACCGGAGCAACTCGACCGACTCCTAGACGCCTTTGAATCGGTCGGCAAGCAGCTTGACGTGATTAGCTGATCCGGACATGGTCACCGTGCAAAAGGTGGCGTCCCGCCGCGACCAGAAACGGTTCATCGAGTACCCGTACCGAAAGTACAGGGGGCTCGATGTGTGGGTTCCACCGCTCGTCATGGGTGAAAGGGAGAAATTCGACCCCAAACGGAATCCGTTTTTCGAACATGCACGCATCAGCCAATATCTCGCGATTAGAGCAGGAGAGGTAGTAGGGCGCATCGCCGCGATCGATGATGACAACCACAACCGAACGCACAACGACAACCTCCTCTTTTTCGGCTTTTTCGAAGCGGAAGATGAAGCGTGCGCCCACCAGCTCTTGGCGACGGTTGAGAAGGAAGCCGTTTCGCTAGGGCGGCAGGCAGTCAGGGGACCGACCAACCCGAGTATGAATGACGGAGCCGGGTTTCAAATCGATGGCTTCGATACCCCTCCATACGTCATGATGCCTCAAAATCCACCCGAATACCCAGCGTTTGTCGAATCTGCCGGCTACCAGAAGGTCAAGGATCTGTTTGCCTGGCACTTCGACGTGGCCAAGGGGCCTACCGATCGACTTTTACGACTCGCCAAGCGAGTCAAAGAACGCTACAAACCTCTGATTCGCCCAGCCGACATGCGCAACTTCCGACGCGAGATCGACATCCTCAAAACCTTCTATAACTCGGTCTGGGAAAAGAATTGGGGCTTTGTAAAATATACCGACAAAGAGTTCGAACACATGGCCAAAGACTTGAAGCTCATCGTAGATCCCGAACTCGTTCTGTTCGTCGAGGTAGACGGGGACCTCGCCGGTCTTTGCCTGACCATTCCAGACATCAACCAAGTATTGATACGGTTCAACGGCAGGCTGTTCCCATTCGGCATCTTCCATCTCCTCAATCGCAAAAAGACCATCGACCGTGCCAGACTAGCGGTGCTCGGAGTGTTGCCAGAATTCCGCAATAAAGGCCTCGAGCTCGTGCTTATGGACGAAGTAAGTCGCAGGGCGAAAGAGCGTGGGATTCGCGCCGGTGAGTGCAGTTGGATTCTCGAAGATAACACTTCGATGAATAGAGCCATCGAGGCCAGCGAAGTAGCGACCCTCTACAAAACCTACCGGCTCTATCAGAAACCGCTGGCTCTCACATGACCGGACTCACACTCCGACTCACTCACGATCTGGGGGTTGAATCGTGCTCCGCTTCGGGCAGGTCCTACTCGTCTCATTAGCCTTGGGAGTGGGTAGTCTCTACCTGGTCACACCAAATCTCTTCACGCAGGAGATCGTATCTGCCATCAAGCACGTCGATGTCCAACTATTCCTGCTTGCACCTCTTACCATCCTGGCGTGGTGGTTTTTAGCCGGCTACCGCACAGTCCTCCTTGCTCGCTGCACCGGATCACGTTTGAATCTCTGGCAAGCCATTCAAACCCATGTCGTCGGCGTTTTTAGCGCCGTGCTCACCCCGGCCGGAGGTGGAAACTCGTTGGGTCTGGCACTGATCCTCATGCGATTTGGCGTCTCGCCTGAAAATGCCGCCGCCATATCCGTCATGTACGTGGTCGGTGACATGGCTTTTTTCGCTTGGGCGCTGCCAGCCTCGCTCGTGATCCTCAAAGTGTCGGGCATGTCCCTGCCCATCCCTTACCTCTCAACCCTGATCTTCACCTTGTCGGGATTGGCTCTTTTAGGCAGCTATCTCCTCGTGTTCCGTTTCAGCTTGGCAATCAGACTGCTAAAGCGAATCTTCAATTTGAGGATCTTTCAGCGGTTACGTGGCCGGAGCCAGTTGTTCCTTCAAAACTTGGAGCTGGCTAGTGAAAAGTTCGCCGAAGAGTCGCTCTCTTGGCACCTGGTGTTCCACCTAATCTCAGGCACTGCTCGACTCTGTTTCTACATGGTTCTCAACATCGTTCTATTAGCCCTCGGCGTGACCATTACCCAGTCGGTCGTCCTCGCGTTGCAGATCATCATCCACTCCTTCGCCTTCTTGGTACCGACACCGGGCGCAAGCGGATATCACGAAGCCACGATCAGTTATGCACTCAAAGGGGAATTGGCGGCAAATCTCCTTGCAACGAGCGTTATTCTTTGGCGCTTTTTCAATCACTACTCCTATTTTCTGCTCGGGCCCCTTATCGGAGGCTTCGCCATTTTGAGCACAACCAAGAGCAGATCTGAAACCAGATCATTTGCCAACAGCAGTAAGAACCGCCAATAGCAGCCTAAAACGGAGTCTTTTTTAGGTCGTCATCGTTACACTGGAGATCGTGGATGTGCTGATACTTTTCGCACTGCGCAACGTCCTCCGCCATCCCTGGCGCAGCCTCACCACGGCCATCGGTGTGGGACTCGGAATCGCCGCTGTGTTGGCCACGCTCTCGATCGGAGACAATGTCGAGGCCAACCTACGGAGCTCATTGAAGGCAGCAGCCGGAAGCTCTGATCTGCTCGTCCTTCCTGGCTCTGGGCAACGTGCTGTATTTGCCTACCGCGACGCTTTGGCGCTGGCGAGCGGGAGCGCCGATCTGCAAGAGGTGGTACCGGTACTCAACTTCCGGGCCGAACCGAGCCGCGACCTCGGTCGCGCTCCGACCTCCCTCCTACCAGGGGTGGATACGGGGTTCGAACTATCCGGACGCCTGACATCGAAGACCGTGCCCATCCGCGTTGTCGAGGGAACGCTACCTGCAGCTGGTTCGTACGGTATCGCGGTACCGGTCGGCTTTGCGGATCTGAGGGATCTCGAGCTCGGCACAGCTGTGCGCTTTGCAACCCACGTTGGCGAGTTGAGCTTCACAGTTACTGCGACCCTCGACGACGGATATGGCTACGCCTCGACAAACGGCGGCAGGATCGGCATCGTCCATCTGCACGATCTACAAAAGGGTCTCCACTTAGAGGATCGGGCTTCCTATCTGGAAGTGCACACGACATCGGAAGCAGTTGTCAGCCAGGTTCAGCAGCGACTCGGAGAACTTCTCGAACCGGACTTTGTGGTCACTTTCCCAGCCATCAGCGGCAATATCGCTACCGGGATCGTGGAGACACTGCAATCGGGACTAACCATCCTCGCGGTGATTCTCCTGGCCGTTGCGGGGTTTATCGCTTACAACACCTTTGCTGCAACGGTCGTCGAGCGAACCCGGGAATATGCCCTTCTCAGAACCATCTGCTTGACGCGCAAAGAGGTGCGAAGACTCGCACTGTATGATGCTGCAGTCGTCAGCCTCCTCGGTCTCGCCTTGGGACTGCTATTGGGTACTGGACTGGCATACACCATCACCAGAGTGAACGCCTGGAGCCTCGGTTTCGAGATGCGTACTCTGGTCATTCCTCTACGAAGCGTTGCCGTTGCAAGCGTAAGCGGCGTCCTCATCTCTCTGCTCGCTGGTGTCTTGCCGGCGAGTAAGGCCTCCCAAACCACACCACTGCTCGCTTCGAATCAGGCGACGCACCTATCTTCGACCCATCCTCCTAGCCCCTTGGGTCTATGGTTACTCGGTCTGGCAACGCTCTTTGGCATCCTCCCGTGGACGGGTTTGTGGGCTCTCGTCGGTAGCGCAGCCGCACTGGGTGGTTTCTTCGCCGGAATCAGTCTTAGCGCACCCTATCTACTCAGACCGGCGCTTTTGATCCTTAGCCCCGTGATAGTCAGGCTTCTTGGAGTTTCAGGACGAATAGGCATCAATTTCACGGTTCGAAATGCTTCCCGCAACGGGGTTGCCATCGGGATCGTGACCGTTTCGATGGGACTCATTATCGGTGTCGGGGCTATGGTCGCCGGCATCAACGCCTCGATCAAAACCTGGATCGACACCACAATCGTTGGTGACCTGTTCATTACGGCGCCGGTAAACTTCCCTCACGGGTTCGAGAAACAGGCGCGGGATGCATTACCAGCAATCGAGGCGATGAGCGGAGTAGCCGTACGCGTCGTCCGTTTTCGCAGCGAAGCATTCGCCCGGGGAAAAAGTATTAGCTTGGTACTCGTCGATCCAGCCAGATTCGACCCACAAACAGGATTCGGAAAGTTTCAATATCTCCCTGGACAGGGAGATCATTCTTCGGGCCATCGTGCCTTGACGGAGGGAGAGAGGCTTCTAGCTGGTAACACGATGCGGGAGCGATTCGATCTCGAACGGGGTTCTCAGGTAGAATTGCGAACAGACAACGGCTTCGAACCGTTTGAAATCTCCGGTGTCATCGTCGATTTTACTGGTGGTGGCGAAGCGTTGATCGGCAGCCTCGATGAACTACCACGCTTCGGCGGTGGCACCCCCGATCTCTTCGTGGCAACAGTCGCCGAGGGAGAGGATCCTAATTCGATCAAAAGAGAATTATCGTCGGCGTTTCCCAATCTCCACCTCGATATCAGCCTCAACCAGAGCTACCGGGAGCGGATCGTCAAACTGACGCGGCAGACCTTTGCGACCACCAACGGCCTATTATTGCTCACGGTGCTGATCGCAGCCCTCGGGGTGACAAATACGCTCGGAATGAATCTATCAGAACGCAAAAAAGAGATTGCGGTGTTACGGGCGCTAGGCCTAAAACGACGGGGGGTGAGCTTGCTGATCATCACCGAGAGCATCGTAGTCACTATCATCGGCTGCGTCCTCGGAACCGCTTGTGGATTCTTACTGGCGAAAACCATCACCGTTGGTGCGAGCGCGCTCACCGGGTTTCCACTAGAAGCGGTCTACCCCTGGTACCTAGCGCTGTTGTCCCTAGCCGGTGCTCCCCTGATCGGCGTGTTCGCAGCCACGGTACCGGCACGTCGTGCCGCCAGGCTCGCACCGATTACCGCACTCGGACTGGGAGAGTAGCGTATGAAAATTGACGATATTCCCCTCAGGGCCACCGGCCTATCTAAGAGCTACCCTTTTGGCGAGGTCACGGTTCAAGCACTGGCAAACGTGGATCTCGAAGTTCAAAGGGGCGAGTTCCTTGCCGTGATGGGTCCAAGTGGCAGCGGAAAGAGCACCCTCTTACACCTACTGGGGCTCTTGGACGCACCCGATCACGGCGAGGTTGTTCTGGATGGTCAGCAGACGCATCAGCTCGATGACGACACTTTGACCATACTTCGCAGAGAGAAACTCGGCTTCGTATTTCAAAGCTTTGAACTCATCCCCAACCTGAGTGCTGCAGAAAACATCTTGCTGCCAGCCGAAATCAATAAGCAGAGAAGCGAAGGAGAAAAGCGTCTTGGGAACTTGGCCCGAAGGCTCGGCATTCACGAGAGGCTGGGACACCGGCCGCGGCAACTCTCAGGAGGAGAACGCCAACGGGTCGCGCTGGCTCGAGCTCTCATCAACCGTCCCGCCGTCATCCTCGCGGACGAACCGACCGGTAACCTGGATAGTCGTTCGGGTGCTCTCGTGCTCGAAATCCTGCAAAGGGGTGTCCGAGAAGAGCAGTGGACGGTCATCATGGTTACACACGACCCCCATGCCGCCCTCTGTGCTGATCGCATCGTCTTCCTACGCGACGGCACGATCTGTGGTCAGAGCCGGACGAGTGACCCCGGGATCAGAACGACGATCGAGCGTTTCGCGGGGCTCTGACACAGGGCCGACTCCAACACTACCCTGATCCAAACCAGCTTTCGGTACGGTTATCTCTCGTTTTGAAGGCCTCAGCTTTTGCCCGCCGGTCTTGGCACATGCGAGCTCGTCGAAGGATACGTT
>CP070651.1:1534473-1561418 GCA_020354625.1 Trueperaceae bacterium | reverse complement strand
CTCCCCAAGGCCCGCAACATGCTGTCGCGGGAAGCGATCAGGTGACCGTAGAGCCAATTGAGGTGGCTGCCACCAGCATGGAGGGTTGCTAGGCTCTGCTCGTGATCGATACCTTCGGTATGGCGTTTGATGACGGCGAGGTTTCGTTGGAGAAAATTGACGAACTGTTCGATCGCGGGGTTGGGGATTGTCGATTCGGACATGGAAGACCTCCCTAGTGCACGATTGTTCGCCGGTAAGCTGCGTTTTGTAGCTGTGTATCGCGGGGCTTGGGGCAGCTTTGGCGAGGGGACGCTTCGTTCGAATTATACGGTCGAAGTCGTAAGTTTTGGTACCCTATGTTACGCGGGCTCGAGCCCACGGAGGGTGGTTAGGTCGGCAGCATGCCCGTTTTCATCGTCTCCAAGAGGGGTTTCGAGAATCATCGGGGTGTCTGAAAAGCGTTCGTCATGGATCAGGCGAGCAAAGAATGGCGTTCCGATCTGGCCCTTTCCGATGTTCTCGTGCCGGTCTTTACGGGTACCTAGTTCCGCTTTGGAATCGTTCAGGTGGCAGGCCTCGAGTTTCGATATCCCTACTTCCCGGTCGATCTCGTCGAACACCTTCTGGTAGCCGTCTTTTGTATGGAGCGGATATCCGCTAGCGAAGGCGTGGCAACTATCGAAGCAGATACCGAGTCTGTCGGGCTCGTCCACAAGCTCGATAATTCTGGCGAGCTGCGAGAACGTGTATCCCAATACCGTACCCTGTCCGGCAGTATTTTCGAGAAGGATCTTGGTGGGGATGTTCGGAACTTCCGACAAGACCAGGTCGAGAGAGCGGGAGATCTCTTCTAGACCTGCGGCCTCACCTCGACCGAGGTGAGCACCGGGGTGCAGGACCAACCCCAATACCCCGAGCTGTCCACAGACCACAAGTTCGGCCGCAAGAGCGCGGCGAGATCGCTCCAATGTCTCCGGTTTGGAGCTACACAAGTTGATGAGATAGGAGCTGTGTGCGATGACGGGCATAGGATTCTGCTCGTGAGCGGTGTGAAAGGCCGTGAGGGTGCTTTCAGAAAGGGTGGGTGCTTGCCACTGGCTGGGGTTTTTCACGAAGATCTGTAGGGCATCGCAACCTATATCGCGACCACGTGAAAAGGCTTTGTCGAGTCCGCCGGCAACAGAGACGTGGGCACCTAGTAGTGTCACAGGAGCTAGTCTAAACCGTCTTTCGGTGATCTTGGTAGCAATACACAAGAACAGAGCGGGTAAAAATGGCGGCTTGCAGTCGGCGCGAAAAGAGCGCTGAAAGCCGGTTTAAGGACCTCAAACTTAAGGCTACAGAAGCGAGGTTGGGTCAGCGGAGTGCCGAGCTTGCGTCCCGCGGCCGCCCGCGATTCCAACCTCGCTCTGCTCGCCTCCCATTGGAGACACCGCCTCAAACTCAAGTTGGAGGCACTTAGGCCGACATCGTCTGAAAGGTGGTGTTGATACCACGCTTCAATTCCGTCAGGAAGTTATCTTGCTCGGCCAATACCTGCAAAAAGGCCTGGATGATGCGCGGTGAGAACCATGAACCACTCAGATTCATGATCTCGGTAATCGCTTTTTCGAGGGGCCAGGCAGGTTTGTAAGGGCGTTCGTTGATAAGCGCGTCGAACACGTCTGCAACGGCGACGATCTGACCGGCAACGGGGATGTGATCGCCTTTGAGGCCGAGCGGGTAGCCGCTTCCGTCCCAACGTTCGTGATGAGTGGAAACGATCTCTTGGGCTAACTTCATCAACATCGAGTGCCCCTTCGCCAGCAGCTGTACACCGACGTCGATGTGGGTCTTGACAATTCTGAACTCGTCTTCGGTGAGCTTGCCCGGTTTTAGAAGGATGTCATCCGGGATACCGATTTTTCCGACGTCGTGCAGAGGAGCAGCTCGGCTTATCAGTTCCACATCTTTGCTCGGCAATCCCAATTTCCGTGCGATGAGACCTGAAAGCGTTCCGACCCGCTGGGTATGCTGACCCGTAGTGTAGTCGCGGTACTCTGCAGCGAGTGCGAGCTTCTCTAAACTCTCCTGGCGGGCGAGCTCGAGATCGATGGTTCTCTCCAAGACTTTTTGCTCGAGTCGCTCGTTTTGTCGCTGCAGCTCCAGGTGCAAAAATCGGGTTTGCAAGAGGTTATGGATACGCAACTCGATCTGGGTTCTGTTGAAGGGTTTGTTGAGGAAGTCCCTTGCCCCTCGTCGCAAGGCTTCCTGTTCAGCTTCAGGTGTAAGATCGGCCGTCAGGACCACGACGGGGAGATAGTTGCCCGGCGGTACCTGGGCGTTGATTGCATCGATCACCTCTAGGCCACCCATATTCGGCATGTGCAAATCGGTACATACCAGGTCTGGTTTCAGGGATCTGAGCAGCTCTGTCGCTTGACGAGGATTGGTACTGCTGTACAAGTTGCTATAACCAGCGTTTTGCAGAATGCGTTCTAAGAGAAGAAGATCGACTTCCGCATCGTCGATAATCATGATCGTTGCATGTTTAAACTGATTTGCCATCGTCGCTGCCTCTCGCCAAAGAGCCGCCACCTTTATAAGATCAAACGGAATCGTTTGGCATTGATAGTTAGGATAGCGAAGAGGCGCGGCGATAGGCGGTATGGCGTTTCACATCAGCGATCGCTTTGGGGTCATAAAGTTCTTCCCTCTCAGGCGACGGATAACCTGTTACACTAACCTTGCATGTCGCTCTTTCGAAAAGACCCTTTCGGTTCGGCCTGGGTACTCATCTCTCCAGAACGTGGGCTCGAAGCCTCAGATTTCGGAAGTGTTTTGCCAACAGCGAGTCACTCACCGCTTTCGCCCGGAAACGAACATCGAGTCGGGGCAGAAATCGTGGCGATGCGGCCGAGCACGTCACCACGAAATAGTCCAGACTGGCATATGCGGGTGATCGAGCACCCCTCGGCCTTGTTATCGCCCAAGTCTTTTGTACTCGGTGGCGACGATCTATTCGGGTTTGCACCGAGCAGTGGTTATCAAGAGCTGATCGTTGAGCATCCCGATGCGAGTATGCGGCTCGATACCATGCCGCTCGATCATCTCATGGCCGTGCTCAAACTCTATCGTGATCGCCTATCTCACCTGGCCGCCAAACCGCACATCAACCACGTTCAGATCACCCGAAACGTGGGCAAGGCAGCTGGGGCGCTTTATGAACACCCTCATGCACAGGTGCTGGCGATGCCTGTTACGAGTCGGTGGGTTGAGGAAGAGGTGACAGCAGCCCAGAGATATACCGGCGCCAAAGGCAGCTGTCTGTTTTGCGATGTCATCGAGGCCGAATTAGTGGATAGGGAGCGGCTCGTCAGCTACAATCCCGCTTTCGTGGCGTTCGCCCCGTACGCTTCCAAAACACCCTTCGAGACGTGGATCTTGCCCCGGCACCACAGCAGTGGCTTTACCCATATCGCCAGCAATGCTCTACCGCTCCTGGCCAACCTGCTTCAGACCGTGATACGCGCCCTCAATGCCGCACTCAACGATCCGCCCTATAATTTCGTCTTGCACACCCTGGCGCATCCGAATAGTGATAGCTACCACTGGCACATAGAAATCTTGCCCCGGTTGACAACGCAAGCCGGATTTGATTGGGGGAACGGATTCTACGTCAACCCGACCCCGCCGGAAGATGCCACTCGCTTTTTGCGAGAGGCTCTGGCGCTTGCGGAGGTGGTGTTGTGACGACCAGGGTACGTTCATCCCAGCACCGTTCTAGCCAGGTTGCAGCTAAAAGCCGGACCGCTACGCCTTCTCCGGATCGTCCGGGTACGAGGGGTGCCGATCTCATCATTATGATACTGGTCGTCCTCGGCAGTGTGCACGCGCTTTTTATGATTGGGGTTGAGAGCTACCGGGCCGTGCAAAGCCATCAGGCGATCTCGCGTCTGCATAGCGAGATCGATAACCTCGAACAAGACATCCAGGTCTTCAATGCCGTCATTGAGAACGGTGGCGATCCGCTCTATAGAGAGCAGTTGGCGCGACGTCAAGGGTTTATCTATCCCGAAGAGTTGAGAATCGTTACCGTTCCGCTTAGGGTGACTGATCGTCCCTGAGTAATGTCGTTTGGACTCGGGGTATCCTGGTGTCACCACAGGGGTGAAAACAGGAGGATCGAACCGTGTCTGACGATGTCCTTGCTTGGATGAACGAGCTCACCGCCGAAATGGAAGAGCGTCGTAAACGTATCGAAAAGGGTGGTGGCGAGGCTCGTATCAAGAGACAACACGATGCGGGCAAGATGACAGCCCGGGAGAGACTTCAGACGCTTTTGGATGAGGATTCGTTTGTCGAGCTCGGTGTCTTTGTCGATCATCTCGGTGGAGAGTTGATGCAGGGCCTTGAAGCTCCAGGCGAAGGGGTCGTGACAGGTTACGGGCAGATCGATGGACGCAGGGTGTTCTTGTTCAGTCAGGATTTTACGGTACTGGGTGGAAGCCTCGGCAAGATGCACGCGCAAAAGATCGCCAAGATCATGGACCTGGCGGTGAAGACGGGAGCGCCCATCATCGGCCTGAATGATTCGGCCGGGGCACGTATCCAAGAAGGAGTCGACTCACTATCGGGTTATGGAGAGGTGTTTTACCGCAACGCGATCTACTCGGGTGTCGTGCCTCAGCTCTCGGCTATCTTGGGCCCCTGTGCCGGGGGTGCCGTTTATAGTCCGGCCTTGACCGATTTCGTTCTCATGACCAAGGGATCGTCTTACATGTTTATCACCGGTCCGGAAGTGCTCAAGGCCGTGACAAAAGAGGAAGTGAGCTTCGAACAGCTCGGTGGTTCGGCGATCCATACGCGCCAGTCTGGGGTGGCGCACCTAGAGGCCGATAACGATACGTCGGTTCTCGAGCAGATCCGTGAACTACTGAGCTATCTTCCGCAATCTGCTCGCGAGAAACCGCCGAAGGTGGTCAGTCGAGATCCCAAGACGCGGGAAACCCCCGAACTTCTGTCGATCGTACATCCGGATCAGCGGCGCCCCTATCCGATGCACGAAGTCATCCGGGTTTTGGTGGATGAAAACCACTTCTTCGAGATCCAACCGGATTACGCCAAGAATATTGTGATCGGTTTTGCACGGCTCGGCGGTCACTCTGTCGGAATCGTAGCCAACAACCCGCGTCATCTGGCAGGTACGCTCAACATCGACGCCTCAGACAAGGCGGCTCGATTCATCCGTACCTGCGATTGTTTCAATATACCGATCATTACCTTTGTCGACGTGACAGGGTTCCTCCCTGGTGTTGCTCAGGAGCACGGCGGTATCATACGCCACGGGGCCAAGATGCTCTATGCCTACGCCGAAGCCACCGTTCCGAAGATCACGCTCATCACCCGAAAAAGCTACGGCGGCGCCTACTTGGCGATGAACTCGCGGGATATGGGGTCCGATGTGGTGCTCGCCTGGCCGACCTCGGCAGTCGCCGTCATGGGCGCAGAAGGGGCAGCCAACATCATCTACCGGCGTGAGATCCAAAACGCCGACCGTCCTCAAGCTGTCCGTGCCGCCAAGATCGAAGAGTACCGCAAGAAGTTCGATCACCCTTTCCTGGCTGCCGGCCGTGGCTATATCGACGATGTCATCGATCCCAAATATACCCGGTGTCATCTGATCGATCACCTGGAGATGCTCGAGCATAAAGAGGAGACACGCCCCTATAAGAAGCACGGGAACCTACCCATTTAGGTACGTCCAACCTAAGTTTGAGGCCATGGCCTCAAACTTAGGACCACAGAAGCGAGGTTGGAACCTGGGGCCGCCCGCAGGTCCCTGCCGCAAACATAGCTTGGATGTGCTTAATCACCCGTAGCCGGCGTTCATCGATTTCGTCATTACACACTACCCTTGGTAATCTTAGGAGTGGGGGTTTCACAAGCAAAGATCGTGTTCTGGGAGGTGTGAGCATGCAGTTCGAAATTCCGACGACGGGATCGCCGCTGTTTGATCTGGTGATTCAAACCGGTATCAACGTACTCGGTGCCATCGTCATTCTCATCGTCGGCTGGTTTGTTGCCGGTTGGACGATGAGATTCATCAGGCGCCTGGCTGATCGTTCGGAACGATTGGATAAAACGATCATCATGGTGTTGGCCCGGTTGGCACGTTGGGCCGTTCTTGTCTTTACGGTGATCGCCGTACTCAACCGCTTCGGTGTTCAGACGGCCAGTATCGTCGCTCTGCTCGGCGCCGCCGGACTGGCCGTCGGTTTGTCCTTGCAAGGTACCTTAGCCAACGTGGCGTCCGGTGTCATGATCTTGATGCTGCGGCCTTTCAAGGTGGGGGATGCCGTCGATGTCGGTGGTAGCGCGGGTGTGGTAGACGACATCGGTCTGTTCTCTACCAAGATGCATACCTTCGATAACATCGCCATGCATGTGCCCAACTCGAGAATCTGGGGCAGCACCATCAAGAACTTCAGCGAGAACGATACCCGCCGCGTCGATATGGAGTTCGGGATCGGTTACGGAGACGATATCGATCAGGCGCTGCGTATCATCGAGGAGACGATTGCGGCCGACGAGCGCGTGTTGGCTGAGCCGGAACCGTTGATCGCTCTGTCATCTTTGGGGGAAAGCTCGGTGAACATCATGGCTAGGCCGTGGACCAAACGCACCGACTTCTTCAAAGTCAAGATCGATGTGACCAAGAAGATCAAGGAGCGTTTCGACCAAGAGGGCATCACCATCCCCTACCCACAACGCGACGTTCACCTGATTCCCGTTGATAAAGCCGCTGCAGATTGATCGAGGCGTTGTCTGATCCGAGGGGTTGCTTCAGGTGATCTCGCGCAGATCTTCGGACAGTTGCCAGCCGACCTCGGCCGGAGTCTTCTCGAGCTCGATTTGGAGTGTCTCTGCGAGCCACGGCACCAACCCGGCCGGATCCCACTCTGTTTCGGTAAGCGTAAGCGCCGTAAATTGGTAGAACTGCTGGGTCGCCGACAAGGTGCCGTCGTCGAAAAAGGTGAAAGGAGCTGCAGGCATAGGGTCCCAGAGCAGGTGGATATCGGGCTCGAGTTTGCTCGGCAGATAGTCGCTCAATTCGATTACCAGATTCTTCGGGTGCCAGATGTAGCCCTGCAACAGTTTGATGGCGGTCTTGGCCGGCTCCATCATCGCGCCTAGAAGTTCAACGGAATGTTGGGAAGAGCATCACGCCAGCCTTGTAGGAATCCTTCGAAGCCGTCGAGTAGAATTCCGTGGTAGCCGAGTTCTTGGGCGGCCGCGATGTTGTCGCGATTGTCGTCGACGAAGATCGTTTGCGAGGCGGATACATCGAGGGCCTCGCTCAAATGTGCAAAGGCCTTCGCATCGGGTTTGCGGACGCCGATTTCGTTGGAAAACAGAAAGTGTTCGACGCGTTTCATTCGAGGGTCGCTTCGTACCCGGTCGCATAATACTGGCACGTTGTTCGAAAGCATCCCGACGGTGTAGTGCTCCGGAATGGCGGCAAGGACCTCAAACATCTCTGGGCGCTCCCGAACCGAGCCCAGAAAGGTGTCCCGGAACGTGCCGATACCGGTCTTCAGTCCGGAGCGTTCACCAAAGCGTTGGTAGAACCCTTCGAGATCGAACGCTCCCACCTCGAACTCCTCCATCAGTGGGTAGTAGGTCTCGGCCACCTTTTCTTGTGGCATCTGGTAACGGGCAGCTAGATTCTCCACTGCGCTGCTGTCGAAGGTCCCGACGGTAAAAATGCCACCCCAATCGAAAGCGATCGCTTTGATCATGTTTCCTCCATGTCGAGGTTACAGGTATGCAACCCTCCCGCCCCAGCATCAGAACGGAATCTGTTGGATTGTAACGTCCAGGCGAAAAAGACCCTGTTATGAGCGAGCTTCTAGTGGTCTAGACCGGACGTTTTCCGAGCGGTACCAGCGGAAGAAGATCACAATGAAGGGGATGCCGAAGGCGAAAAGGCTGATGACTTTCATGAGAGCTCCACCGACCGCTTGGTCGATGAGGGCGGTCCTAAAAAACAGCCTCGGTGCCTCGACGTAGGTGGGATAGAGGGCGGTGTCAGCGAAGGTGACGGCGGCAAAGACCGGAAGCTGGGCGATGGGGATCAGAAAGAGATACACGAGCTGAACCAGGTAGGTCGGTCTAGGCAATTCGCTCAAAGGGCTCATCAGCGGCCACCAGAGCAGCAGAGAGCTGAGTAGGAAGATGAAGTGCTCGCTGTGGTGAAGCGTACTGTTGGCGAGGGCTCCTTCGTAGATAGTCGGGAGGTGCCATACGGAAAAGAAGAAGTTGAAGAGAAAAAAGGTACTGAGTGGCGTTGTGATACTTCTGGCGACCGGCTTTACGACGCGGTTGAGAAGCAGAGGTCTCAGTACCCAGCTGGGCAGGCCCCAGAGGATTATGGGCGCAACTAGGTAGCTGATCAAGAGGTGCTGGAGCATGTGAGCGCTGAATAGGTAGCGCTCGGCCAGGTCGTGGAGTGGAGAGCCCTCCACCAGGAAGAGTACGATCACGCCAGAGAAAAACCAGACCACTTTTCCGGTGGGGACGTGTTCGTTTGGTGCCAAGCGCGATCTCAGAGGGCCGACGGCCAGGCCGTAACAGACTGCCAGCGTAACGAGCCCACCTACCAAGACTGGGTCGAATTGCCATGTGAGATAGAGCGGTGATGTCATTACCCTAAGCTTATGAGATCGGCCGGGGTATGATCCCCGGCCAACCTACAATTCCTATGGAAGATGATCGCTCGATCAGGGCAGGTCCAAGGCGTTTCGAAGCTCGAGTACCTGGGCGCTGCTCAGGTTGGTGCTGCGCGCTGTAGCCACCTCTTCGACCAGGATCGGCGCAAACTCATCGAGCAAGGTAACGTTGTCCCAGCTGGTCAGTACGTGGTTGAGCACCGCAGCGATTTCGTCATCGCCGAGCTGAGCCCAAGCGGGCATGATGCCGTTGTAGGATTGTCCCAGAGCTTCGATCGGTCCCTGGAGGCCGTATAAAAGGACGTTGACGAGGTATTCGCGGCCACCATCAGCCTGATAGAGGATAGGTAGGTTCTGTGCCAGTGGCGGGAAAGCTCCCGGGATGCCCTGTCCGTTCACCTGGTGGCAGCCGGCGCAGTTGCCCGAGTAGACCTGCCCGCCAAGCTCGGTGTCGAACCCCTGTGCGGTTTCGGTCTGGGCCGATACTTCTATGGCAGGTGTTTCTTCGACGGGTACGCCATCCTGTCCCGCGAGAGCGAACAGGGGAGGTGCTTCGCTAACCGTAAAAGATTGGGTGGTTCGGGCGACTGGGACGGCGATGGAGAGCGCCTGGTTTTTAGGCCGGGCCGTATCGAAGATCTCGGCTAGTGGGCGCGAATAGCCTTCGCTTTCGATGCTCGCTTGCAAGTGTTCGGGGATGCCGTGGAGCTCGTGATGAGGTTTCGCCTCTTCGGGGTGTTCGCTCGACGCCTGGACCTCGACTGGGGTCCGCTCCGAGCGGGCCCAAACCGATGAGACGCTGCGGATGCTAAAGAGAAAAGCCAACACGATGAAGGTACCGAGAGCGAAGACCATACCGATGCTGAAAAAGCCGGTATAGGTCTGCTCGTCATCTTTGAGGTGCATGAAGAATGCGACCACCAGGATGAACTTTCCTACCGAAAGCACCACTAGCGTGATGATCGTCCAAGCGGCATTGAGCCAGGCGACCTCGTACTGGATGATGGCGAACTCGATATAGGTTATAACCCCTAGGACGAGGGCGATAAAGGTATACGCGCCGACGGAACTGCCTTTATGATCGTGACTCATGCCTCACCTCTAAACGAACTCGACCAGGTAGATGACCGTGAAGATCACGATCCAGACGATATCGACAAAGTGCCAATAAAGTCCCGCCACCTCGAGGTAGAGTGCGTCTTTGCTGCTCATCGGCCTGACATACGACGTGATGAGGATCGACAGCATCCAAAGCACCCCGATGGTGACGTGGATGCCGTGGGTTCCTGTCAGGGTAAAGAAGGTCGTGCCGAAGAGATTCTGCTGCAGCGTCAGGCCTTCTTTCACAAAGGTGCTGAACTCAAACACTTGGAAACCTAGGAAGACCGATCCGAAAAATGCCACCCCGAAGGTCCACAACCGGAACCGTGGAATGTTGTCGGTGCGTAGGGCGTGCAGCGCCAGGACCATCAAGAAGCTAGACATGAGCAGCACAAAGGAGCTGACCGTGGTAATGGGGATGTCCAGGACATCGACGGGGAAGGGTCCTTCCAGGCTCCTGTTCTTGTAGACCAGATAGGTGCCGATGAGGGTTCCGAAGAACATGCAGTCTGAGGCCAGGAAGATCCACATCATCAGCTTCGGATCGGGGAGGCTGGTGCTGCGGTAGTGTTCGGGGGCGTGTTCGACAGCAGCCTGACTCATGCTTCTTTCTCCTCGGGGTGGATGTGGTGTCCACCGATTCCTTCGAAGGCCCAGCCGTAGCTGCCGATCACGATGACAGCGAACATCAAGATCCCAAGCCACCAGTTGTTGTAGATCAGCGCATAGCCACCTATGAACAGGGCGCCGGCCATGATAACGGGATACCAGGACTGTCCTGGGATGTGAATGCCGTGTTCTTCGAACTCCTCCTCGACCGGTTTGGCGTGGACCGACTCAGGATACTTCTGAGCCCAGAATGCGTCTCGATCGTTCACCACCGGCATCTCGTCGAAGTTGTAGTAAGGAGGTGGTGAGCTGATGCTCCACTCGAGCGTGCGCCCATCCCAAGGATCGTTCCCTGCCGGCTCGCCCCGGGCGAAGGCGAGGATGACGCTGTAAAGCAGCAAGAGGATGCCCACCGCCATCACGAAGGTGCCGATGGTGGAGATCACGTTCCAGAACTCGAAGCCGAGCCCTTCGGGATAGGTCTGGATCCGGCGCGGCATTCCTGCGAGCCCGTTGAAGTGTTGCGGGAAGAAGATCAGGTAAAAGCCGCCGGCAACCAACCAAAAGACCCACTTGCCGAGCGTTTCGCTCAGCATTTTACCGGTCATTTTGGGGAACCAGTAGTAGGTGGCTGCGAGGAACGAAAGCAAGGCGCCACCACCCATAGCGTAGTGGAAGTGGGCGACGACGAAGTAACTATCCTGAACGAGCGCATCGAAGGGCGGCATGGCCAGCATGATGCCGGTGATTCCCCCGATGGTGAAGGTGACCAAGAAAGAGATGGCGAACAGCATCGCGGTCGTGAATTGGACCCGCCCCCCCCAAATGGTCGCCATCCAGTTGAAGACCTTCAGGCCGGTCGGCACTCCGATCACAAAGGTGGTGAGTGCAAAGGCGGTGTTGACAACCGGCCCCAAGCCGGTGGTGAACATGTGGTGAGTCCATACCGCAAAGCCCATAAAGCCGATGAAAATCCCCGAGAGGATTACGATTGGGTAGCCGAAAAGCGGCTTGCGGGAGAAGGTCGGGATGATCTCGGAGATGGCTCCGAAAGCCGGGAGCACGATAATGTACACTTCCGGGTGACCGAAGATCCAGAACAGGTGCTGCCACAAGATGGCCATACCCCCCCCGGCTGGTTCATAGAAGAGCGTACCGAAAGAGCGATCCATGATGACCTGGAAGAGGGCGATAGTGAGGGGCGGAAAGGCGAAGACGATCAGGAATGCGGTGACCAAGATCATCCACACAAAGACCGGCATACGCATGAGCGTCATGCCAGGGGCGCGCATGTTGATGATGGTGACGATGAAGTTCATTCCTGTCACCAGCGTGCCGATCCCACCGATGAAAAGGCCCACCATGTAGTAATCGGTTCCCGTCCCCGGATTGTTGCTGAGCGAAGTCAACGGCGAGTAGGCGAACCAGCCCACATCGGGCGCGCCACCGAAAAAGAAGCTGGTATAGAGGAGTATGGCGCCAAGAAAATATACCCAGAACCCGAACGCGTTGAGCCTCGGAAAGGCCAAGTCGCGCGCACCGATCATCAGCGGCATGAAGTAGTTCGCAAAGCCTATGCCGAGCGGCATGATTGCCAAGAAGACCATGGTGACGCCGTGCATGGTGAAGAGCTGGTTGTATACGTCTGGGCTGACGATGCTGAGGCCCGGTCGGGTCAGCTGCAAGCGGATCAGAAAGGCTTCGATGCTGGCCAAGCCCATGAAGAAAAAGCTTGCCAAGATGTAAAGGATACCCAGCCGTTTGTGATCCACCGTGGTAAGCCAGCTGAGAAGCCCCCTCGTCCAGGTAGGACGGGCTAACAGCTTGACCTCGCTAACCGGTCGCGCTGGTTGTCTACCGACTGCCATGGTTTCCTCCAACCCCCAAATGTTGCACACTGGCCTGTGCCTGTTGCTGGTCATCTCTGCCGAGACTCAGCAAGTAAGCGACCAGAGCATCTATCTCCTCTTCGCGATTCGGATCGCTTTCCGCCCAGAGCGTGGGCATGCGGTTGCCAGGTTTGATCTCCTGCGGGTCGCGGAGCCAAGCAGCCAGGTTTTCTGGCGTGTTATCCGCCCAGCCCGCCGGGACTGTGAGGCGGAGCCCAAAGTTTGTCAGGTCTGGGAAGTTCGGTTTGCCGATACTGTAGTCTTCTGCATACCCGTCGATAGTGTGACAGGTTGCACAGCCTTTCTGTGTAAAGAGGAGCCGTCCCTGTTCGATGAGCGGATCAGCCTGGACCTGCTGGACTTGGAGATCCTGAAACTTCCCCTTCCAGATTTCGAAATCCGCTTCTTCCTCGGCGATGACCCGGAAGCGCATGTAGGCGTGCGCTCCGAGGCAGAGTTCGGCACACTGCCCCAGGTAGACGCCGGACTCGTCGGCGATAAACCAGAGTTGGTTGTTCTGGTTGGGGATGAGGTCGCGCTTGCCTGCGAGCTTCATCGGCCAGAAACTGTGCAGTACATCTGCCGAAGTCATATTGAGGATCACGCGCCTGCCGACGGGAACGTGTAGCTCGTTGGCGGTAACGATTCCCAACTCCGGGTACTCGAACCTCCACCACCACTGGTGGCCCGTCACGTTGACGACGATGTCTTGTTCTTTCGGTTCGGCAAAGGCTTCCGTTCGCCAGAGGGTACGGACCGTGGGGATGGCGACGGCGATGACGAGCAGTACGGGAATCGCTGTCCAGGCGATCTCTAGTGTGGTGTTACCGTGAACCTGGGGGGGGATGCTGTCGTCTCCCGGCCGGCGTCGAAAGCGAAGTGCGGAGTAGATCAGGACTCCTCCGACCGCGACGACCACGATCCAACTCAAGTAGTAGGTCCACAGAAAAAGATCTATCTGCTCTTGTGCAACAGGACCTGCTGGATGAAGCACCGATTGCGGGCCGTCCGAACCTTGAAAAACGCAGCTACTCAGTGCTGCGCTTAGGCCAAACAGTGCCGCAACTCGAAAAATCCACCGAACCATGGCTACCTCTTCCTCCTAGATATAACAAAACCACTCGGAGCCGCTCGCCTCTGCAAGCGCGCACCGCAATCTCCACTGCTGATCAATGTAACACAGACCAACGGGGGTCAACCGCGGGGTAGTCCACCATTGAGCGTTACCGATTTGAGGAGCCTCGGATCTTGTTTACCCCTGCGGTTTTAAACTGACTCTTCTCCGCTGCTCTCACCGGTAACTCGATGCCTCGGCGAGGTGTGTTTCATCGATGAACTCTTCGCCCGCCAGATCGGCAATGGTCCGTGCGACGCGTAAAAGCCGATCGAAGCCACGTCCCGAAAGCCAAAGTTGCTTGATAATTCTCTTGGCGAAGTCTTGTGGACCGGCTTTGAGGTATGCGTGCCGGTGGAGTGCTTGTCCCGTCAACTGGGCGTTCGGTCTACCCTGGCGTTTAACCGCAAGGATGCGCGCTGCAGCGATTCGGTGCCGCAGCTGCTCACTCGACTCACCCGGAGGGATGTGGAGGAGCTCTTCAGCGGAGAGTTGCGGGACGTTGATGCGGAGGTCGATGCGATCTAGGAGAGGACCACTGAGCCGCGCACTGTAGCGTTGTCTCATCGGAGGTGTACACGAGCAGAGGCGATCGGAATCGCCATAGAAGCCACAGGGGCACGGGTTCTGACTGGCGATCAGCATGAAACGGGCCGGAAAGGTGAGCACCGCCCGGGCACGGCTGATGGTCACAACGCCATCCTCGAGCGGTTGCCGCATCACTTCTAGCGCCCGCCGGTTGAACTCAGGTAGCTCGTCGAGAAAGAGTACCCCGTTGTGAGCGAGGCTGACCTCCCCAGGCCGGGGGATGGTGCCACCACCGATGAGACCGGCATCGCTGATGGTGTGGTGAGGGCTGCGGAAGGGGGGATGGGTGATGAGGCCCGACTGTTTGAGGATGCCTGCTGTGGAGTGGATGCGGGTTACTTCGATTGCTTCATGTTGACTGAGGTTGGGGAGGATCGAGGGGAGGCGTTGCGCGAGCATGGTCTTCCCGGAGCCGGGGGGACCCTTCATGAGGAGGTTATGGCTGCCTGAAGCGGTAATCTCGAGGGCGCGTTTTGCCGCCGCTTGACCCTTGATATCGACGAGGTCGAGCGTGCTTTGCACAGGTTGGGTACTCGTTGGCAGGATGGGGGGTAGCTCGAGATTCCCCTGAAGGTACGAGACAGCTTGGTCGAGGCTTTGAGGTGCGAGCACATCGAGAGTCTCGGTTTGTGCGAGGGCGACTTCCGCGCTGTTGGCGGGTGGAATGAGGAGCCTTCGGTAGCGTTTCTGAGCTGCGAAGAGGCCGATGTTGATGGCCCCTCGGACGGGTCTCAAGGTGCCGTTGAGGGCGAGTTCACCGCTGATGACGGTATCTGTTAGTGCCTGTTTGGGGATGATCCCTTGAGCAGCCAAGAGGGCGATGGCGATGGGCAAGTCGAAGGCAGGACCCTCTTTTTTGATGTGGGCCGGTGCGAGGTTGATGATGATGCGTGAGGTGGGGAAGGGGAGACCGGCGTTGTTGATGGCTGCTCTGACGCGCTCGCGTGACTCCTGGACGGCAGCATCGGGGAGGCCTACGATCAACAGGGTGGGTAGGCCCCTATTGATGCCGACTTCAACGAGCACTTCGTAGGCTTCGACGCCGAGCACGGCTGCTGAGATGGCGGTTGCGAGCACCGCCCTCATGGTAGGGCTTAGGCACTGCTGGATACTCTTTGGCTAGGTGTTTGATTAGGAGTTCACCGTGAGGATAGAGAGGAGGGTGTCAAGGGGTGGTCAAGGGGTGGTCAACGGGCTGTCTACAGATAACACCCTGCCGCATGATGCGGATGCAATCTTCCTGCGAGCAGCACGACGGTCATCAGAGTTCAGAGAATTCCTTCTAATCTGTCCTGGTACACACGCACGAGCCTATAGCGCTCACTGAAATGAAGAACCTCAGGCCACATCCTTGATAGCGTTCGGTGTAGATCCTTAAGTTTCATATTTCCCAACTTGATGTGGATGACGGTTGGAGGGTCACTGGTCAGTAAGACTCGCGAGGCAAAATCCGTATCCTTGGTGATGATGGTGAGCTTGCGTTCTACGGCGTAAGCCCAGATTTCGCTATCCAGCCAGGCATCGTTCAAGTCGTACACATGAAGGTAGTTCGTACCCTTCCATAGCGAGAAGTAGTAGGGAAGATTTGCATCGATAAGGTACTTGGGCACGTCGTGTGAGATTACGTGGTCGTGTGCAAGGTGTACTGATGATCCATCAGCTTGGCAGCGAAGGCCAAGCAGGCATCGATATCTTCAGGCTCGAGAGTAGGGTACTGTCTTAGGATATCTTCACGGTTGTCACCTGCTGCAAGGTATTCGAGGATGCTCTGAACGGTGATACGTTTACCTCTGATGGTAGGTTTTCCGTTGCAGAGGTCGGGATGAATGGTGATCCGACCGTTGAAGAAACTCATGGTTTGTGACATCGTCGTGTTCCCATTATAGAGGATGTCTTGCCGGTAACTTTAGCGGGTTGTACACAACCGGCAGTGGTTGACTACACCAAAGCCGATTGGTTCTAAGCCATTACAATAGGGCATGCGCCTACCCACCTTAGGCGGGTTACGTCTGGAGGGTGGCAGTTTCAGCCGGTCCAAGCCGCTGCTGCCCTTGGCCTACCTGGCACTGGAGGGTGCTAAGGAGCGCAGGTTTCTAGCGGAGCTTTTCTGGCTGGGGGCTGCGAATCCACGGCGGAGCCTGAACACGGCCTTGCACCAGCTGGGGAATAGGGGTATAGAATCGGCCTTTCTGTGTCGATGTCCGAGGTAACCGAGGTAAACTTCTACTTAGAGGAAGAGTACACCCTTTACACATTGCACGTTTGTGCGGCGTTTCGAGCCTTTCACGGTTTTTGGGGGTTCTTATGGTACTCACCTACAACGATCGAGAGCAGCACACTCATCTTGTCGAAAAACCGAGCGGTCGTGAGCGATCTACACTCGGTCATCTGATGGCGCTTTTTGCGGTGTTGTTGCCGCTTCTTTTCATCCAACAGCCGAGTGTCGCAGAGAATCACTGTCCAAGCGCAGACATGCTGGCCGACGATCAACTCAGCCGCTGCGAGTACGCCGACCGGCTCCGTGCCATGTGGCTGGGAGAGGCGATCGCCAACTGGACGGGCATGACCACCGAAGGCATCAAGTACGAAGCGCCCTTCTACACCGATGCTGACTGGGGTGCCGATCAGAACCTGTTTTGGAGGAGCGACGACCACATCGATTTTGTGTTTCAGGATCCCTGGCTGGCAGACGATGACACCGACATCGAGTACGTCTACCTCCACCTTTTGCAGGATCGAGGTACCCCGCTCCTCTCTCCTGAGCAGCTGGCTACAGGGTGGATGGCGCACATCAACGACTTCATCTGGGTATCGAACGCCACGGCGCGCAGTTTGATGGAAGCGGGAGCGCTGCCCCCCGCAACCGGCTTCGGTGCCCTCAACCCAAACTACTTGCAGATCGACGCCCAGCTCACCACCGAGATCTTCGGCGCCTTGGCGCCGGGCATGCCCGCAGAGGCCTTGCAGCTCGCCGACCTGCCGATTCGCACCACCGCAGGCGGTTTTGCTGCCCACGCCGCCCAGTTTTACGTTTTGCTCTATTCACTCGCTTCCCAGGTCGATCGCGCAGAGAGTCGGCAAGATCAGCTGATCGACCTCGTTCGAGAGGCGCGTCGCTACCTCCCCGACGATTCCAAGGCAGCCGACGTGGTAGATTTCGTGCTGGCAGACTATCTCGGCAACCGAAATGCCAAGGCTTGGGAACGCACGCGCAACCGGGTGTATCGGCGCTATCTCGCGGGGGCTGAAGCCAACGGTTTCGTCTACCGCGATTGGACCGAATCGCCGGTCAATTTCGCAGCGGGGCTCATCGCCCTCCTCTATGGCCAAGGGGATTACCGGCGCACGGTGCGAATCGGCACGCTCTCCGGCTGGGATTCCGACAACGGCACGGCCACCATGGGGGGGCTCTTGGGCTTGCTCCTCGGTTACGATGCCCTCACCGCAGCCTTCCCGGATCAGCAGCTATCCGACCGCTATCAGATCTCGCGGACCCGGCCGACCCTGCCCGACTATCTGCCAGAAGATGGAGAGGCGGAAGACACCTTCACGATGATGGTAGCGAGGATGCTCCCTTTGGTAGACCAGATCGTGCTGGCAGCCGGAGGCAGCGTCGCGGATGATGTGTGGACGTTACCTGCCAGGGGAGAAGAGCCTCCATTACGGCATAATCCACTCATCGAACTCAACCTGAGGAGTGCCAACAACCGAGTTCGTATGGCAGGGGGCATCGTGAGCACGCAGGTGAGCGGTGCAGAGGATCCATCTTCAGCACGAGCGATCGCCGACGGGCTCGAGCACGACTATTCAGGGATCGAGGTCTTCGATCTTCCGCAGGCGTACCGACAGACGTTTCAAGGAGATCCCATCACCCTTACGGTCACCTACGATCGCCCCGTCGAGATTGCGACGATCCGCTTCATCGAGGGGGAAACAGGTGGCTTTTCGGAATTCGAGGTCGCCGTTTCGGTCGATGGTGTGTGGCAACCCGCACCGGACGGTACGACCATCACTCCAGCTCCCGATGCCGCCATGTCGATGCAGATCTTCGATATCGTTCTCCCCGAACCGGTCCAGGGCATGGGCGTTCGCCTCACCGGTTTTATGGGCGACCTTACCGGTGTGCAAGATGAGGAGTCGCGCACGCTCACCGTGCTCGAGCTAGATGCCCTGTCAGCTGCTGCTGATTGGGACTAGATCACGATGTTCTGTTTCATCGTCGCGGCTCGCCCAAATCGAGCCAACGACTTCGAGGGTTAGTCCATCAAATCGGCTCTTCGCAAACCGTCTACCAGTTCGCGCCCGACCGCACTGTTTTGCCGGTAAAAGGCAGCCGGCCGGCCCAGAGGCGCCTCTACCTCGATCCAGCTCCCCTGGCCGGCCTCGAAGGCCTGGCCGCTCCAGAGGTGGATCCAGGTGCCGCTCCCCGCCGGTAGGTAGACCTCGATTCGGTCGCGCCCCGGATCCAGAACGGGCGCCACCAAAAGATCGCGCCCCACCAGGAACTGGCGGTCGAGATCGAGCACCTCCGGGTCGCCTGAATAGTGCAAAAACAGGTGGCGAACGACCGGAAGACCGAGCGTAGCAGCTTCTGTCACCAGCCGGGAGCGCTCACCTTCCCAGGCAGCGTAGAGTTTGGCCATGGCGCTAAAGTGCTCTAGGCTCTCGCTGGAATCGTAGATCTGGGCGTTCTCGGCGGGGCGGAGCCCCTCGTGGGTTCGGAAGATGGTGGTGAACGCGGCCAGCTCCGCCCAGCGCGCCAGCAGTTCATCGGAACGCCTGTAGCGCAACAGAGGGTTTCCGATCGAGGTGAAGCCGCCGATGTCGGCGTGCTGGAGGCTAAAGCCGGAGAAACCGCTCGAAAGCAGGCCGGTGACGGCGCTCTTGATCCCATCGAAGCGGTCCCAGCTCACCAGTTGGTCGCCGAGCCAAAAGAGCGTAGCTGATCGGGGGCTTCGAGTGTAGCCGGACCGCATGAAAAAGACGTACTGGTCGCTATCTTCCTGCCGTTCGATGAGTTCGCGGTTGAGTTCGGCCCACGCTTCAGGGTAGTGGTTGTGCCACAAGAATGCATCGCCGTCGGCCAGCTTGGCATCGGTGGGGAGCCCTTCCCCGAAATCGGCCATCCAACCCCGTATGTCGCTGCTCAGGAGCTGCTCTTCAAGGGCCTCGATCAGCCAGCTTCGCGCCTCGGGGTGGCTGAGATCGATCAGGGCTGCTGGAAAGTCGATCTGGTCGACCAGATAGATTCCCCCTTCTGGACGCTCGACCAAAAAGCCCTGTTCAGCCGCTTCTTGGAAGAGGTTACGGCTGCTTCCAGGTTTTTCGGCGGCGTCCACCAGGAAGGGGTTGACGTAGGTAAGCACTTCGATACCTGAGGAGCGAAGACGGTCCACCATACCTTCCCAATCGAGATAGCGTTCCCGGTCGAGCTCCCAGTTCCACCAGAGCCTTTCGCCCGATCCAACGGTGCGCTGTCCCACCCAGTCTTGTAACCAGACTGCGGCCAGCGGGGTATCGAGCGTGGTCAGTTGGGCTACCACTGCTTCGACTTTGGCTGGCCCCCCCTGGAGACCGACTACCGCGCCGGACAAGATCCATGAGGGGAGCGGCCGCATCCGGCCGGCATAGCGGGTATAGATCTCGATCAGCTCGGTTGGATCTCTGCCGGCGAGCACTCGGGCCGTGAGGTTCGAGTCGAAAACGGTGGCGCGCCCAAGGTGTGGGTGGCGCAGATCGAACATGCTGGGGGCGCTGTTGGTCAGGTACATAGCGCGTAGGTCGCTGGTCATGAATTGGGGGATGGGTGCGTAGCTGTTGTGCCAGGTGCCGCCCGCACCGGATTGGAGCTCGGCCGCGAAGGTCAGCGGTTGGAGCCCGCGACCCACGCCCTGTTCGCTCACGATCACCGGTACGCGACGTCCCTGTAGGTCGAGATGGGTGTACTGAGCGCCGAACCCGAAGATGCGGGCATCCGGCTCTTCGCTCCAGATGAGCTCGGCGCGGTAGGGAGGGGGGAGTTCCAGTAGCAGTTCGATCTGGGCGTCATCGATGGCTTCAAGGGTCAGGGTGTAGGGAACGGACGTGTCGTCGTCGCACCGCAGCGTCCCGGTCAAGACGAGTGCTGTATCGATCGTTTCGAGCCTTTCAAGCGACTGCTGGTCGCAGCGTGCTTCGATGCGGTCTTCTAGGTATAGGTGTTGGGCCCGTTCGACAACCTCTAGGTTACCGGTCGATGCCGATACGAAGGCGCGATTCGGCACGCTCGACCACAGATCGCGCCCGGGGTGGGCATCGTGCTGGATACGAAGCGCTCCCTCTTCCAAGCTGATCGTGAAGAGGTCTAGTTCCATCTCAAATGCGGGTGCGAGGTCGCCGCCGACCTCGAGCCGGTCCGAGGCCGGCGCACAGGCGATCAGTTGAACGATCAGGTAGGCCAAGGTGAGGTGGATCGCGATCTGTTTCATGGTGTGGATCCTCGCTGTAATGGTTGAGAACCTGAACTCGGTGAGCCGTTTTACGATACCCGGTTCGCCCGGTCTATACCCTTACGCTATGGCTGGGTTCCGCGCGAAGCAAGAGGCAAATGTCCTCCCGCTCGGGTTTCTGCAAACCCGAGCATCGACCCCTCAACGCCCAGCGGGGCGTACGGGTTCGAGCTGGATGGGTGCGTGGTCGGGCCAGATTGTCTGGATGTGCTGGCAGAACTCCGTGTATGACGGGCGAGTAGGGGAGAAAAACAGGTGGGATGAGCAGCGGCAATCTGAGGCTCCGAATCCCAGGTGTGGGATCACTGTTCCCAAGGAGACAAGTGCATCCGCCCACTGGTGCTCGCGCCGCTGTCTGTCGTAGCTGTACCAGATCTCATCAAGCGCTACTATCGGGCGCAGGTAGTCGATATGCCAGTGTGGACGTCGAACCGGCTTCAGGTGGTGGCCTACGCGCGCCTCGATTCCCCCTGGTCCGAAGGCGCTGCCCACGTAGAGGTAGAATCCAGATCTAAAGGTGAGCTGCCCCAACCTCCCGATTTGCAGCTCCCTCGATAGGGCGCAGCGGAGCAGCAAGGTGTAGGTGCCTGGATGAGCCTCCACCATTCCAGGGTAGCCTGTTGGACCTATGCGATAGTCTGACGGGCATGATGCCCTTTTTACTTATCGTCATCAGCTTCTTCCGGGTGTTGCGCCATGCGTTCAAGGACCGGGAGTTCCGGAGTTTGGCGGTGTTCGTATTCGCCGTCATCGTGTTTGGGGCCGTCTTTTACTGGCGGGTCGAGAACTGGCGCTTTTTGGACGCGCTCTACTTCAGCGTGGTCACCCTCGCCACGGTCGGTTATGGGGATATGACGCCGGAGACCGATGCCGGCAAGGTATTCACCGTTCTCTATATCCTCTCGGGGATCGGCGTGCTGGCAGCGTTCGCCACGGCCCTGGTGAGCAAAGGACGAGAGAGCTTTAGGTAGGAGCTGCTGCGTTACAGCTGAAGGTGCACCTTGACGGCTCCGGCCTCTTTGTCGGCTGCGATCTCGAACGCTTTGGCGATGTCGGTGAATGGGAAGCGGTGTGTGACGAGTTTCGTCACGTCGATTTTTCCGGAGCTGATGAGATCGATGGCAGCCTGAAAATCGGTCTCCATACCGCTGTAGGCGTAACAGTTGGAGCCGGTGACGAGCGCTTCAGAAGCGACGATACGCCCGAGGTCTACCGCAGATGCCTACCTGTTTCGTCTCGAGCACGAGGTGGCCTGCTGGAGGATGCCTGTGTTCGACCTCGCGGATTTCGATCTCTTTTATGCCTGTGTAGATAGCAGCTCTCATCGTCTGGGTTTGGATCATAAGATATCTTAGTCTTCCCGGAAGGAGAGCCGTGTTTCTGAGGGGGACGTGAAATAAGGGCTAAGAACCATCACGACTACTGGTAGTTGGATAGGCTAAAGGGAGAGATCGGATGCGATTTGAGAGAACGATAACGGTGATCGGTTGTCACGCCGAAGGTGAGGTGGGGCGCGTGATTACCGGCGGTGTCCTGCCACCTCCGGGCGAGACCTTGTTCGATCAGAAGCGCTACCTGGAGACCGAAGGTGACTGGCTGCGGCGCTTTCTGCTCTTCGAACCTCGAGGGGGCGCTTTTGTTCATGCCAACCTGGTGGTCCCACCCACCCAAAAGGAGGCCGATGCGGGGTTCATCGTGATGGAGGCGACGGATTATCCACCCATGTCCGGCTCGAACAGTATCTGTGTGACGACAGTACTTTTGGAGACGGGTATGGTGAAGATGATCGAACCCGAAACTCGTCTCTTGCTCGAGACGCCCGGTGGATTGGTCGAAGCGGTGGCGGTGTGCCGTGGAGGCAAGTGCGAACGCGTGACCGTACGCAACGTCCCTAGCTTCGTGAGCGTTCTCGAGGCAGATGTCGAAGTCGCTGGTTTCGGTTGTCTGCAGATCGATATCGCCTATGGGGGGGCGTTTTTCGCCCTTGTCGACGCGCCGGCGCTCGGGTTTTCGCTCACCCGGGACGAGGCTCGGGATCTGGTCGAGGTGGGCGAGCGTATCAAACGGGCGGTGGTCGAGCAACATCCGGTCGTCCATCCAGAGAATCCAGAGATCCACACGGTGACCTTTACCCAATTCGTTGCACCGCTCGAGGTACGTGGCGATGGTGTCAAGACCGGTCGCAACGCTGTGGTGATCTCTCCGGGCAAGACCGACCGGTCCCCTTGTGGGACGGGGACGTCTGCACGTTTGGCCGTACTTCACGCTCGTGGTCAAATTCGAACAGGAGAGCCGTTTGTCAGCATCTCACCACTAGGGACCGAATTTCGGGCCGAGGTCCAGGGTACGACGAATCTTGCCGGTCATCCTGCTGTGATTCCTACCATCTCGGGTCGTGCCTGGATCACGGGAGTCCACCAGTACGGTCTAGATCCGACCGATCCCTTCCCGGAAGGGTACACGCTGACAGATACCTGGTACCGGAATCCGTAGCGGAGCTGCGTCCGGATTCCGACTTCACCTACTATTGGAGCGTACCTCTGATGCCTAAACTTCCGCTTCGCCTGCTGACGCTCATCGGTTTGCTCGCCCTTCTGATTCTCGCGGTTATCCTGCCCGGCAAGCCGATTTTGGGATCGCACTCGACGAGAATCGATGCAGCCCAGGTACAAAAGGTGTGTGAAGAAGGTGTAACCGAACGGTTAGCTCCTCACAGTGCGACCTTTGTGAGTTCACAAAGCGCGGCCTGGATCGAACCGGTCGAATTGGGTGACAAGTGGTTCCATACCGTGGTTGCGATGTCCGAAGATCCCGCCGGCGCCTCGACCCGATCACAGTGGTCCTGTACGGTAGACGGCAAGACGATGAAGGCCGAGGTGATACGCATTCAGTGAGAGGTTCGGTCGCGACGATTCGTGCCGACAACGCCACCTTGCCACTTAGGCTTTGGTGCCGCGGGTGATGATCAGCGGGTCGGTAAAGACCTCCATCACCTCGCGCACGCGCGCCGGATCTTCCTGGAGGTATTCGTAGCGGGCGCGTTTCAGCTCGAGCAGCTCCTCGAAATCTTCATGGCTGAAACCTGCTTCGGCCAGCTCCTCCCCATGCTCGTGACGCCACTTCTCGAGGCGCTCCAAGGTGAGCCGGTGCGAAGCCGAGGCGTAGGCCGCTCCCTCCTCGATCGAAACCCGGTCGTCACCAGGTGAGAAGAGCATCAGGTGACCATCGATCCGGACATCTTTGAGGCCGCTGGCTCTGAACTGCCAGAGGATGTCCTGGTTGACGATATCGTGATCCACATCGAGCAACCGAGGGCGAATGGCCTGACGCCAGGTTCGCCACAACTGGTAGTTGAGCTCATCGACACGGTGATTGCCCGGCAACGGGTAGCGCCCGTGGTAGTGGGGGAGGTTGTCGGTATGACAGAAACAGGTGACGGCCGATACAAATCCCCCCTTGCGAGTGACCCGGATCTGCTCCTGAATGGCTTTCATCGGGTCGCTCATGATACAGAGGACGGTGTAGCTGGTCGTCAGGTCGAAGCTTTCGGGTTCGAAGGGTAATAGGTAGGCGTTGCCCTCTAGGAGTTCGACTCGGTCTCTCAAACCCTCTTCTACCAGTTGGTGGCGCGCCAGCTCGAGCAACTTCTCATCTGCATCCAAACCGACGACGTGGACTCCCGGTAGAGACCGGGCCAGGAGGCGGGTAAGGAAGCCGCTGCCACACCCCACGTCGAGAATGCGCATGTTTGCCTCTGCTCCCAGGTAGTCGAGGAGCAGGGGCAGGGACTCTGGAGGGTAGGCGTATCGGCGGCCGAGCTCGAGGCTTTCACCCTCCCAGAAGCCGGTTTTGGGTGTCGGTGCCTTTGTCATCGGGGGCCTCTCATGTTACCGGACCTCTGATTCTGCGCGTTGTTGAGCCTCTCTCAAAGCGACCTCTGCTGCGACGCCGCGTTTGAGACTCAGCTCAATGGCCTCTTCGAGATACCCTTGCCAGATCGCATAGGCTCCGATGCGTGGGCGGGGCGCTGCGTGTTCGATCTGGTCGAGCCCGGCGCGGCGGTTCGGGTCCTCAGCGTACCAGGGTTCCAAGAGCGGAACGGCGGAACGCCTGGGGGGCAGGTAGAAAGATGCCTCGACCCAGGTCTTGATGTGTTCCGGTTCCATCAGAAACCGCCAGAAGGCGAAGGCGCCCTGGCGTTCCTCTTCGGAAGCGCCTTTGACGACCACGAGCTGTCCCTCCACCAGCGGTACAGTGGCATCTCCACTGTTCGGAATGGGGGCGGCTCCGGCCTCGAAGGCGATGGTGTAGCGTTGCCCTTGTGGCCAGAAGCCGATGCTGGCAAACGCCATCATCCCTTTGGTGCGGACGAAGTCGACGAGCGCGGCTTCGAGTTCACCGAAGCTCCTGACGAGGGAGTGTCGCTCATCGGCGAGTCGCATGAGGAGCTCGAGCGACTCGATCGCTTCGGGGCTATCGAAGTTCGGCATGCCGTCGTCGGTCACGATCTGTCCCCCGCGGCTCATGACCATCATTTCGAAGAGGAAGGCTGCGGTCACGTCGATGAAGCCGGTCGTTTGCCGGGTGGTGAGCCTGGCGGCAGCGGCTTCGAACGCGTCCCAGTCCTTTGGTACTTCGATCCCGAGCTGGCGGAAGGCCGTGGCGTTGTAAAAGAGCACCGGCACCGCCATATCCCAGGGGAGCCCGTAGCGCCCCCCTTGTAATTCGCCGTACTGCCAAAGGGCGGGGAAGAAGTCTGATACCATCTCGGGCGCCAGGCCTGCGGCGAGATCGCTGAGGTCGAGGAGGGTCCCTTCCTCTACTAGGCGCGGGAAGACGGTGACCTCCGCGTCGAAGAGGACGGGTTGGTTGTCTGCTCCCAAGGCGGCGATGAGCTTGATGGCCCCCTCCCGGTAATTACCGATATAGCGGGGGATCACCCGGTAATCGCCCTGAGATTCGTTGAAAGCCTCAGCCAGCGCGTCGATGGTCTCCTCGACCGGGCTGTGGGAGTGCCAGAACTCGATGGTTGTCTGGGCGATCGTGGGCGGAGTGAGAAACAATAAGAGCAGGATCCCTACCGCGTGAGAGATCCTGGCGCCCCTTCCGCTCTCCGAACGTGGCCTCATAGTCAGAATGACCTGGTACATGCACCTTATGGTGCCACGTAACGCCTGGGAGGGGTGCATATTGCGGTATGGGGAGGTTAGGTTGTTGTGATGTGCAGGCGTTGTTTCGTTACGAGCGTGTGATAGCTTACTATTTGGTAACACATAGCAAACTTGACTGGGTAGTAGCTTGTTGAGTTTATGGAGCGAGGAGGTAGTTTCATGAAGCGGGTTCTTTCGTGGTCTCTTTTGGTGGCTGTGAGCTTCTTGAGTGCATGTGGTCTCATCGCGAGTCTGATACCGGACATCTCGGTCGCAGACCTTTTCGGTCTCGACGGTGTTCCGGTTACCTTGACGGCCAGCTCTTCTGGAAGCCTGGTTGGCCAGCAAGACACCGCAACCGTATTCGGTGGGGTCTTCGACGAGACGGTGCCCGATGTCGACACCAGTGATTTCCCCATCGATGTCTCTCCGAGCGGCTTTAGCGAAGACGTGTTGTTGGGGGCCACTGTGACCATGACGTCGCCATCGGGTTCGGATGCCGACTTTCCCGACACCCTCACCGTCGTCTCGGCCTCACTCGACGTGACCCTGACAGACGGTTCGGGTGCTCCCAGCCTCCCCTTGGCGTTCGAATCCGGGACAATATCTCTCGCACTGAACAAAGATGGGGCTTGTGCGGGTGCGCCGCTGGTGTGTACCTATACCGTCTCCAATACGAGTATCGTATTGATCAACATCGTCGTCAGCGGGGTGAACGCCAACACGCTCGAGACGATCTTCACCGAGGGCGGTGACCCCAACACAGTCAGCGGCAGCGCCGCGATCACCCTCGGTACGGCCATTCCGGTCGATACGCAGGTCGGCGTTACGCTGCAGACGAGCGGAGGCACCATCAGCTTCTAGGTCGAAGCCGGGAGACGATATATAACAAGCGTGGGTTGTAGCTGCAACCCACGCTTGTTGCTTATTGGAGGTCGCTCTTACGACGTTTCAATACGCCCAGGCCAGATGAGCGCAGCGCCGGGCGCCGGTATTTTCCCTTCTCGAAGCCTACTTGCACCTGAACGTGCTGGTGAAGATCTCCAGCTCCGGGTCGCCATATTCGTCGAAGTTGATGGGGGCGGTGCGTTGAGGTGAACCTTGGTCAGTGGCCCTATGACCCCGGCACCGTATGGATGTACACCCCGTAGGTCCCCGGCCCCACGTGGCTAGCGATCACCGCCCCGATCTCGTAGGCCTGTCCCCCTTGAAAATCGATGCCCGCTTCCTCGACGGTTTGACGCAATCTTGCGGCGGCCGGAGGATCTTGGATGTGGAGAAAGTTCATGACGATATCCCCTTTGTGAGCAGCG
>CP070651.1:1495798-1534373 GCA_020354625.1 Trueperaceae bacterium | reverse complement strand
GCTAGGCATCGACTCGCTGCGCGCCGACCACATGAGCTGCTACGGCTACTCCCGTCTGACCACCCCTCACCTCGATCGCTTCGCCCAGGGGGGGACGCTGTTCGAACGGACCTACAGCGCCCACGTTCCCACCACCAGCGCTTACGCCTCGATGCTCTCCGGCATGGACTGCTTCGGCACCCAGGTGGTGGCCTTGCGGCACCAGGGGCCGCTGCGAAGCGAGGTCAAGACCGCCGCCGAGATCTTCAGAGACTTCGGCTACGACACCAGCTGCGTCGGCTTCAGCGGCAACCCCAGCTCGCGCGGCTTTGAGCGCTACCTGGACTATCCCGGTTGGGGGAGCTGGAACGAGGGGCGCAGCCCCAAGGCGCAGAATCTCAACGAGGTGGCCCTACCGGAGCTCGAGCGCCTGATCGCCAACGACGAGCCGTTCTTCCTGTTCTTGCGGCACATGGACCCGCACGCACCCTACCTGCCACCCGAACCTTATGAGCGGATGTTCTACCACGGCGACGAGACCGACCCGGACAACACTTCGATGGAGCCGGTCATGGCCTTCAAGCCGTTCCGGGACTTCTTCGCTACCTGGATGCCTCCTGGCATCAGCGACAAGGATTACGTGATCGCCCAGTACGACGGCGCTATCGCCTACATGGACGCCTGCATACCCTCCATCTTCACCGCGCTCGAGGCCCACGGAATTCTCGACGACACCATCGTGGTCGTGAACGGTGATCACGGTGAGACCCTCTACGATCACGAGTGCTGGTTCGACCACCACGGCATCTACGACAACGTGCTGCACGTGCCGCTCATCATCCGCTACCCCCGCAAGGTACCGGCGGGCAAGCGCGTGGCGGGCTTCAACCAGCACAAGGACCTGCTGCCGACCCTGCTCGAGCTGGCCGGCTTCGATACCACCAATATCGACTGGCCCAGCGAGAAGCGCTTCGACGGGCGCAGCCTGATGGCGCTGGTGCGGGGCGAAGAGGCGTCGTTCGAGAGCGAGATCTACCTCACCGAGTGCACCTGGAAGCGCAAGCACGGCTGGCGCACCCCAGAGTGGAAGCTGATCCGGGCGCTCGAGCCCGACTTCCACTTCAAGCCCGAGGTCGAACTCTACAACTTGGTGCATGATCCTGAAGAGAACGAAAACTTGGCTGCGAGCGAGCCGGAGATGGTGGCGCTGCTTACGGGTCGAATGGAGGCCTGGATCGAGAAGCGTGAGCGCGAAACCGGCCTGACCAACCCGATCCACATCCAAGGCGATTGGCACGGCCACAAGGGCGTTGGGGCCTTCAAGACCTCACAGCAGGCCTATGACACCCTGCACATCGGCGACGTAAGCCAGGGGGCTCGCCTCCAGGCGCAATCCCGCAAGGAAGAGTAGGTTGAAACGATGAAACTAGGTGCAAATTCGGTCCTGTTCGGCAGCTTCGACATGGAGACTTCCTTCAAGTACCTGGCCATGTCCGGCTATGACGGGATCGAGCTCTCCGCCATTCCCGAGATGAGCGACCACCTGGACCTGACCCGCTGGCGCGAGCAGATCGCTGAGATCCAGAACCTGTCCAAGGCCTACGGCCTCGAGCTGCTGGCCATGGAGCAACCGAAGCAGGACCCGGACATCATGGAACAAGCCTTCCAGGCCGCCGCCGAGATCGGCATCCCCATCATCAACTGCGGCCCCGGCGGCACCGAAGGCGACGAGGAGAGCCTGCAGGCCTCGATCGACTCGCTCGGCAAACTGGCCGACATGGCCCAGCGCTACGGAGTGACGCTCTGTGTCAAGGCCCACGTCGGCGCCGCCATCTATAACACCCCTACCAGCCTGCGGGTGCTCAACGCCATCACCTCACCGGCCTTCGGGCTCGACATGGACCCGTCGCACATTCACCGCGCCGGCGAGGACGCGGTCGAGGCGCTCGGAGCGGTCATCTCGCGGATCAAGCACGTCCACATCCGCGACTGCAAAGGCCGCCAACAGGGGCCGGGAGAACCCGAGGATCAAGCCAACGGCCGCGGCGACATCGATCTGCTCGGCTACGTCGCCACCTTGCACCGCCACGGCTACCAGGGGCCCCTCAACCTCGAGGTCATCGGCACCAGGGCCAAAGGCCACACGCTCGAGCAGTGCTGCGTAATCGCAGCTGAAGCCCGCGGCCACATGCAGGCGTCGCTACAGGCCTGCGGCGCCCGCTAAGCACCACCCTCCGCCGACCCCCCTCGACTCACCGTCCCCGCAGCGCTCGAGCCAATTCGGTGATGTCCTGGACCACCGCGTCGGGGCGGATGCCGCTCGTTTCGATATCTTCACGCGTGGAGATGCCCGAGAGGACCATGATGGTCTGCAGGCCCGCGGCCTTACCACCGGCGATATCGGTCTGCAGACGGTCGCCGACCACCGCCACGCCCTGGGCCGAGCCACCCAAGCGAACGAGCGCCTCTTCGAACATGTGGGGGTTCGGTTTGCCGATCACGGTCGCCGTCTCCCCTGTCGAGGTCTCCAGAAACGAGACGATGGCGCCCGCACCGGGCAACTGCCCGATCTCGGTCGGGAAGGTGGCGTCGTGGTTGGTGGCGACGAAGCGGGCTCCCTGGCGGATGAGGATGTTGGCCATCGCCAGCAGTTCGTAGCTGAGGGCATCCCGGGTCAAGCCGGCCACCACCAAGGGCGCGCGCGCTCCGGAGCGCACCTCGGCGGGTCCGAGGACTTCGAAGCCCTGCTCGAGCACGGCTCGAGCCAGGCCCGACTCCCCCACCACGTAGACGCGGTCCGCTTCGGGAAAGGTGCGCCGCAGGTAGCTCGCGGTCGCTTCGGATGAGGTGAGGATCCGCTCCGGAGCAACCGCGACCCCGAAGCGCGCGAGCTTCTCGGTGTACTGGTCGGCGACCCTCATGGCGTTGTTGGTGGCCAGCACAAAGGGGATGTCGAGAGCGTCCAGGGTGGCGAAGAAGTCGGTGAGCCCGGGGACGGGGGTGTCACCGTGCCACAGCACGCCGTCCATGTCGACGATGAGACGGTCGATGGTGAGATGATCGATGCCTTGCATGCGTTGCAGCTTACACTACTCGATACACCTGCTACAGCAACCCCTTTTCCCAATGACTTACCAGGAAAAGATGTGACATATTGACAACTGTGACATGATGGAAGACCGGTATGATCGCCGATCGTGATACCATCATAGCTGCTTGGGAAGTGTTCCAGGCGCGCAGTGGGGGTCTACAACGTCCCCAAACAGAAGCGGATTACCTCAGCCTCCTCAGCTTATTGAATGAGCTGACCGACGCGCAAAACTGCGACGAAGAGCCCTTTGCATCCCTCTTCGACCTGGTCAGCCACTACCTGCAAGACTGGGAACAAGAGCACGAGGATATCCCTGAAGCGGACCCCGCCGAGATGCTGGCCTTCTACATGGATCAGCACGGTCTGAATCAGAGCGACCTCGAGCGTGAAGGGATCGCTCACCGCACCTTGCTGTCAAAGATCCTAAGCGGAAAGCGGACCATCAGCAAGGAGCTAGCCAAGCGACTGGCGAAGCGCTTCCACACCAACCCGGGAGCTTTTTTATAGGTTCCCAAGGAGCGATGGGGGCGACGTGGCAACGTGTGAAGAGCCTGCCAAACCCTTGCCTTACGGCAATCAACCTCACCAGGCGAACATCTCCTGAAGCGTGTCGCAGACCTCCTGCTGGCTCTCCAGATCGATGACCCCGAGCAAGTCCCCAAGCCGCACCTTATCGACGGCGCGGAGGTGATCGAGAAGGATCAGGGCCTGCTTCCCCCGGAAGGTGCAGGGAACCCGGCTCGGAAACTCGAAGCCTCGGCTGGTCAAGGGGGCGACGATGACCGTTGCCAAGCGATTGAGTTCGTCGGGTGACAGCACTACACAAGGGCGCATCTTGTTCATCTCGCTGCCTTTGGAAGGCTCGAGGTTGACACGGTAGACCTCGAAGCGATTGACGTGCACGAGGTCTAGGGAGATGGAAACTTGTCGAGCTCGCTGTCGAGGTCAGCCTCGAGCCACGCTTGCTCGTCTTCGACCTGGCAATGCTCGAGCGCTGCGTCGACGGCCTCGCGCCAGCCTTGACGCGGCCGTTTGAGGGGTCTGATGAGCAGGCCGCCTCGCACCACTTTGAGTTCCAACTCACCACCTTCTAGCCCCGCCTGATCGATCAGCGCTTTGGGAATTCGGACGCCTCTGGAATTGCCAATTCGAATGAGTTCCGCCATGATGTAATTATAGCGTAATTACGCCCGTATCTGTGAAGGAGTTTGCCTAGACAGACGCGGCTATAGAAACAGCGAGAAAACCGCAGCCCGGGCTCCCACCTTCATAGCGCCGTTGCCAAGCGTCGTAGAGCGAAAGAACGGGTGTGATTGCATCAGCGATGTCTCCCTTCATCGAGTCTTTAGACAAACGGGACGGGCTGGGAAGATCTTCCCAGCCCACGAGACTCCTGGCGATCTGCTCGAGGCAGACACCCCTGTCTGAAAGTGGCTTACAAACCGTACAAGAAGGCTTCGACCTCGTCACCTAGCCGGTGAAAAACGGCTCGCAAGTGGTCATCGCCTTGATCCAAATAGTAGATCTGCACGTTGTGGTTAGAGTGCGAGTCGAGAGTAGACGTAAAGCCCATTTTCGCAAAGGCCGCGAGGTACGATGTCGACACCTCTTTGAGGCTCACCCCTGGGTGATGGACCTGTATTCCTCGGAAATTGTTACCGTAGCGGATCAGTTCGACTTCGTCTACCTGCTCGATGTTACCTGCCGTGACCTCATTCCCAAACAGATCCTCGGTGTTGACCGGCGGAACCGTGATATCGATCGCCGGCAGAGCACTCATGAGCTTTGTATCGCTCATGATGACTTCGAGCTGATGATCCTCGAAGGCGAGCTGGATATAGCTGGTATGCTCTCCGTACGTTTCGAAGTCGATACCGGAATCGTTCACTGTCAAGGTCACCGGCATGCCGGCTACTGCAGTTGTCACCAAAAGGGTAAGAATAGCGGTTACGACTAAGACGGTCAAGCGTTTCATCGATCTCCTCCTTGGAGGGTGATCTGGTCGCATAGGCTTCGGGAACGGCTTCCCAAGGCCTCTCCCCTGCGTCCATCACCGTAGGTCCTAACTCTGTCCGTACGGACACCGACAAGTTCACGGGTAGGAGGGCCTGGTCACGCCTTTGGCGTGTATCACCAACGCTCTTTGTGACCACATTCGTTGAAGCCAACCTACCCTTTACACTGGTTCATCGGTTTTCATCCCCTTTCCTTTCCACGGATGACGGTTGAACATGCCGTGTGTCATCCCTGGATAGTCCTCAGTGTGCATCCCTCCCCCTTTCCTAGCCCTTACCTCTCTCTTACCACCCCGTCACAGACATACATTCTCGACAAGTTAGGTAAACTTTCCCGGGTGGCCATATCCCTTTACCGCCACGTAGGAATCATCCTCAAAGACGGAGACAAGATAGCTAACCCGGTTTGAGTTGCGACGCCCGACCGGGCCGAACGCTTCATCTTCTCGAACGCCCGCTCGACCGAACCCTCGAGAAAGGTGGCCTGGAGCGCCTGGGCAAAGACTCGCTCCTCATTCGCGAGGGGAAGATCACCGATGTCTGGGTGCTCGGCGATCTTCACGAACTCCTCGCCCAACTGACCAGCTACCGCGAGGGGAAGACCTCGATCGCCCCCTCACTTGCCACCACGGTGAAGTGCCGGTCGAGGGTGAGTACTTTGCCACCGAATCGTTCGGCACAAGCGATCACAGCCGCATCCGCATAACCGAGCGGTAGATCGGCGTAGCGGCGGACCAAGGACCGAATACGCACCAGATCTCCCTCGCCACAATCGAGTGTGAAAAGGGATCGCTCGAGATGATCCAGAAACGCGTCGAGCACATCGGGATGGAATCTGGTCTCGAGAAAGTAGCAGACCTCGGCAAGGATCCCTGTCGGAACGAAATACGGTCCCCCGTCCTCTACGAACGATTCGTTGACCCTTGCGTGGTCCGGGTCACCCCGGTTGGCCAAGGCCACCACCGCAGAGGTATCGAGCGTTATCAATGCTTCTTCTCCTCTGCCCACGCCTCATGAATCCAGTCTTCGCTTTCGGCGGCGCTGACACGATCATCGTCTGCCATGCCGATAAAGCTGGCCACCGGCTTCGGCTTGGAGGCGATGTAGCGCTCGAGCGCCTCACGAATGACCTCGGCTTGAGCACGCTTTTCACGTCTGGCCAAGGCCTCGATATCGAGACGTAGCTTCTCGGGAAGATAGATCGTCGTCTTATGCATCGCCATATCTTACCATATATGGTAGCTGGCAAGCGGGTTGGTCACGGCAAGAGACGCCTTGACGTCGTGAAAGAAAAAAGTCTCTGCTTACCTCGGCAACGTGTGCTCGGGTAACGGCGTCACGTACTCCTTGCCTTTCTTGGCCTCTGAAAACTCGGCCCGCGCCCGCGCTAAGAGCTCGGGCTTGGTGAGGAGATCCAAGCCGGCCAGCGCCATCCCCTTGGCGGCGAACAGCATGCCTTTGGTACCGATGCTCGATCCCGAGGAGGCCACCGTCTGCCAGCTGTGGCCCGGTGTCCCCAGCGGCCAGCAACAGGTCGACAATTGACCGGTGGGCGTGATCCAGCTGACGTCGCCCACCTCGGTCGAGCCACCCCCTAACGGCGGCGTGGCGGAGTGGGGCAAGACTCGCTCCCACAAGGGGTCGTGGAGGTCTCTATCTGTAAGGTCGATCGGAGTCGATTTCTTCATCTCCTCAAATGCTCGCCCGACCGAACCCTCCGGGAAGGTGGCCTGGAGCGCCTTGGCGAACGCCCTTTCTTCGTCTGTAAAGCGCATATCGTCTACCGCCTGCATCTTCTCGAGTAACAGATCCGCGAGCGTGTCGTTGGGCAACACGTCGTAGCAGCCGGTGACGAAATCGATCTCGTGGCTGGTGCCGCTCATCAGCGCAGCTCCCTTGGCGATGTCCAGCACGCGGGCATAGATCTCGTCGACCTGTTCCCGGTGAGGGGCCCGCACGAAATACCAGACTTGGGCATAAGCCGGCACCACGTTGGGCGCCTGCCCCCCGCTGGTCACCACGCTGTGGATCCGGGCCTCTTGCATGACGTGTTCCCGCAGGTAGTTCACGCCCACATCCATCAGCATGACGCCGTCCAATGCGCTGCGACCCAACTCGGGCGCGCCCCCGGCGTGGGAAGCGGTTCCATAGAAGTTCACCCTGAAGGAGTTCATGGCGAGCGAGGAGCCGTTCAAGGCGATATTGGCGTCCCCTGGGTGCCAGCTCAGGGCGGCGTCGAGGTCGTCGAAGGCACCGGCGCGCGCCATGTAGGTCTTCCCTACCAGCGTCTCTTCGGCCGGACAGCCGTAAAAGCGGATGGTCCCCTTGAGGTTCTCGCGTTCCATTGCGGCCTTGAGCGCCATGACCGAAGCCGCACAAGCGGTGCCGAAGAGGTTGTGGCCACAGCCGTGACCCGGCCCACCCTCTTCGATGGGATCGATCTCTACCGATACCCGCTGAGAGAGCCCGGGCAAGGCGTCGTACTCCCCCAAAAAGCCGATGATGGGGCTGCCCTCACCCCAGCTCGCCACGAAGGCGGTGGGCATCTGCCCAACCCCCCACTCGAGCTCGAAACCGGCTTCTTCGAGCTCCCGGGCCAGTAGCGCTGAGGCGAAGGTTTCCTGCAACGCGACCTGGGGACGGTCCCAGATCTCCTGGGCGATCTGGGTCAGCCGCTCTTGCCGCTCGCTGATATAACTGAGAATCGTCTCTTGAGAAGTCATGGGTCGATGCCACCTCATTCGCTTTGGATTCAGCCCTCGATCACCGCCACCACAATATCGAGAACCCGTTTCAGCAACTCATCCGGAGCGGTCTCAACCGCATCAAAGCCTCGAGTGTGCCAGTCTAGGGTTCTTATTTGTCCCGCCAAGACGACTCCTTTCGTCTTCAAACTCTCAGGCAGCGGTACCTCGGTAGGATAATGTTTGATTTGGTTCGTGATAGGACAGATAATAGCGAGCTTGGTCAAAGCATTGTAGCGGCTGTTGGAGAGCACGAGCACAGGGCGACGACCCGCCTGTTCAACGCCTATCTGTGGGCTCAGGGTGATCCAGATGATATCACCTCGTTTGGGCGGAGTCAGAGCCGTTCTCCTCCAACATCCTCGCCCCAGTCCAGTTCACCGTGAGGATCGGACTGTCCGTAAGTTTCCAGGGCGTCTAGGAGAGCGTTGAGCCGTGCCTGTTTAGGAGTGATGATGAGCCTACCGTCCTCGAGGATCATTTCGACCTGACTTCCTTCATCCAGACCGAGTGTCTGACTTAGATCTTTGGGTATTCTCAGGGCGAGACTATTGCCCCAACGTCTGATTTCATAGGTCATAGCGCCTCCGTATCTACATAATGATACCATTGGAGAGATGATGCCGTTTCCTCGAGTAATCATCTGTCCTGGCGTAGTTGCCCCGGAGAAGGCGCCTTCCGAGACTATCGCCAGAGGTCAGACCTTCAACTACAGGGTTAAGAACATCCAAGTGATGATGGCAGAATTGGATCAGCGAAGCGCCGAGCTCGCTCTTCTCGTCTTGAGTTTTAGATTACGCCTCAAGCTCAAGTTAGAGGTTCTTAGCGCTTGAAAGACACCATCAAACCGTCCCGGATAGGGACGATCAGGCTGATCCAGTCCGGGTCACCGCTCACCAACCGCGTGAACTCCCGAACGCCCTCCGTGGTTTCTTCCCGGTTTCCCCGATCGAAGACCGTTCCCCCAAAGAACATATTGTCGGTGATCACCACGCCACCGGGACGTACCTTCTCGGCGATAACGGGCCAAGAGTCCGGGTAGCCCTCCTTGTCGATATCGTTGAATACGAGGTCGAAGGATCCTTCGGTCTCCCGAAGCGCCTCGACCGCCTCCGCTACCCGGTACTCGATCAGGTCGTCGTATCCGAGCACTCGCAGGTGACCGCGCGCTTTTTGGGACAGGTCTTCGTCCCAGACCACGTGGAAGACGGTGCCACCGCCGTTTTCACGCACTGCCCGGGCAAACCAGGCGGTGGAGTAGCCATAGCCCGAGCCTAGCTCGAAGATGCGCTGTGCCCCGACCATACGGGCGATCTGCAAGCAGAACTGGCCCGCGGCCGGTCCGATGATGGGGAAGCGGTGCTCTTTGGCGTAGGCTTCCATCTCCTGAAGCTCCAGCGGGCGCTCCGGCACCAGAGCGGTCAAGTAAGCCGATAGTTGTTGAATCGAATCGTGCACTACAAGCCTCCGCTCTCAAGTGTACCTGGGGTAGCGATGAAACGCGCTACCAAAAATACCCACTCCGCTGACGGAAACGGTTTTTGAACGGTTCTCACAACTTGACGGGTTCGATGGCCCCGAGCCCTCTCACCATCTCAACCTGCCTGCTAGGCCACCGTTGGCACGAGCTTCGCACTTCTTATCCGCTCATCTTGCGTCAGCAGGGTCGCGCCCAAGATGCGTGCTGAAGCGACGATGATCCGGTCTCCCGGATCCCGATGAAACGAATCCGGCAGGGCTGCGACTTCAGCAGCAATCGCTGGTGAGATACCGATACGTTCCACCAGGGGTGGTGCCGTAGCGCGCTCCAAAAAATCTCTCAGCGACAAGTGAAGCTCGATTCTGCCCAGGCTGTGAAGGGTAGCGATTTCCCACAGGGTGATCTCGGATATCCATAGGGGTGACTCCGGACCCGCTGCTTCGATCTGGTCTCGTTGCTTCTCAGAAAGACGCGGGTCTTGCCAGAGCCAGTAGAGGAGGACATGGGTATCGAGCAGAAACTTCAAAGCTCACCACGCTCCGCATCCCAGCTATCTGCAGGCAGGGGGGGCTCGAGGATATCCCCAATGATTTTGCCGCTTCCAAGAAGGGTGGTTTGCGGATAGACAGCTTCCCTCGGAACGGGCGGTACCAGCCGCGCCACAGGCTTACCGCGTTTGAGAATGGTGATGGGTTCACCCGTTCGATCGACTTCATCCAGGATAGCCAGGCACTTCGCCTTGAACTCTGCAGCGTTGATCGTTTTCATATGACCAGTTTAAATGACTAGTCATATAACTTCAAGGCCTCTCATCGGATACGAAATCCACCACCTCCAGCCACCACTTCTCCGCCGGCCCCGTCGGCCAGCTGTTGTGCCCGGCTCCGGGAAAGACCCAGAGGCGTTTCGGTCCGGGCAGCGACTCGTACAAGCGGCTCGAGCGCCGGGGCGGGATCACCTCATCCCTTTCAGCCATCAGCACGGCGACCGGCCCCTCGAAAGACCGCAGGTTACCGATGTTGTCATAGCGGTCGCGCATCAGCAACTTGGCGGGCAAATACCAGTAGAGCGACTGCGCCAAATCGCCCAGGGTGTCCCAAGGGGTGATCAACACGACGCTGTCCACCGGCACCGGCGGGTCGGCCGCTACCGCCGCCGCGACCCCGGCGCCCAGGGATTCACCCCACAAGAAGAGGGGGCCACCGAACTCCTGGTAGACCCGATCGATTGTCGTCTTCGCGTCGGTCACGAAAGTCTCCTCAGTGGGTCGCCCCGGGCGGCCTCCATAACCCGGGTACTCGGCGAGCACCACGCGGTAGCCGAGCGGCACCAGCGCCTGCGGGTAGTAGTCGCGCTGCCAGGCCGCCCCGGCGTTGCCGTGAAAGACCACCACGGTACCTCTTATGTCTGGGGTCGCCGGCTCACTGATCACGCCGCGATAGCCGTCGCCGGACGGCCAATACTGCAAACCGAGTACCTGGAGTTGGCCTGAAGAGGGCCTGTGGGTGTCGGGAAAGTAGAGCAGCCGCCGCTGCCACACATAGGCGGTCGCCACTACCAAGGCGTAGGCCACGATCAGGATCAGAACGACGGTCATGACGGTTCTCAGCACTCCTACAACATCGTACGGTTTTGATACCAAAGATGTCGTGGAGCCACAAGCCCTATGAGGTGATGAGAGATGAGTTATGAGTGATGAGTATTGCGAGTGATATGGGGTCAACCCAACCGTTTGCAAGCACTGCACTCATCCTATGTACTGCTCACTCGTTACTGCCTTCGAGCATCCGGAGCGAGCCTGGGGTCGAACGGGAAATCCTCAGGCCCTTCGATCCGGAGGTCGGCGAAAGCGGGGTGTTCGCAGTTGAGAACGACGTTCTGTTCCGGAGGTGCCAACACGCTCGGCACGGCGAGTGCGACCGTTCCCCCCCGCTCCACCCAGGCATCACCCACCAGCTGCGTGCTCTCGGGATAGGGGTAGGCGTTCCAGTCTTCGGGTAACGTCTCAGCGCTGATACGGCTGAGTTGACGGTCGGGGAGGATAACCCGAAACAAGCAGCGTTGCGCCAGAGGCCTTCTCGGTTTTCGGTAGGCGAGGACTTCGAGCACGGCGAGCGCCACGCTCGAGCTGGTGTAGACGACCCTGACACCGGGGCTGTTCCAGCGTCCCCCATAGCGGTAGGCACCTTCACCACTGAAGGCCGTCGATGCGTGGCTGAGTGGAACCAGGCGGTACAGGATCAAACGACGACCCCGTGGTCGAGCTGGTGGAGAAGCCGCCTCACTGCCTCCAAACCGGGAGCGGTGCGGGCGTAATCGAGGGGAATCACACCTCCCAAGGCCAGGTTACTGGTCGTCATGAACACCTTGGTCTCTTCAGGATCCTCGAGCACCTGATCGGCGGTATCCAACAGCCTTTCGAGCCAGTAGAGCTTATTGGATTCGTCGGTGTTGAAGCGGCCGGCGTGCTTGCGGCGGTGTAAGGTGGTCGCCGAGAAGCCGAGGACGCGTCTGAGACGCTCCTCCGAAGCCCCAAAACGACGGGCCAGCTCTCCAAACCGCTGGTAGTCGATCCCTTGCTCTACCTCAGCAATCTGCTCGACTAAAGTCATCGCTATCCTTTCATGTGAAATTATAACATTTCACATGAAAGGGGTGGTGGATACTGCAACCACTCTGCTCACGTATGCTGTTCTGGAAAGAGGGTGAGGTCACTATGAAGGCAGCGGTCTGTCACGAGTTCGGCAAGCCCTTGGTAGTGGAAGAGCTGGAGATCGACCCGCCACAGCAGGGAGAAGTCCGCGTGCGAATGGCGGCGGTCGCCATCTGCCATAGCGACATCCACCTCGTCAAAGGCGATTGGGGTGGCGAGACGCCGGTCGTGGCCGGTCACGAAGCGTCTGGCGTCGTGGAAGAGGTCGGAGAGGGCGTCAGCCTCGTTCAACCCGGCGACCACGTGGTGGTCTCGCTACTGCGGTCTTGCGGCCGCTGTTTCTACTGTACGACCGGCGCCCCCTACAGCTGCGATAGCGAGTATGGGCTCGATCGCGAGGGCCGCCTGCGGACGCCCCAAGGCAGGCCTGTCCACCACGGCCTCCGCACGGCCGCATTTGCAGAGTACGCGGTGGTCGATCAGTCGCAACTTGTCACCATTCCGAAAGAGGTGCCCCTCGACCGGGCTGCGCTGCTGGCTTGCGGCGTGATCACCGGTCTCGGTGCGGTCGTCAACACCGCGCAGGTGGAACCGGGCAGCAGCGTGGTGGTCATCGGCACGGGCGGTGTCGGGCTCAACGCCGTGCAAGGGGCCAAGTTGGCCGGCGCCTATCCCATCATCGCCGTCGATCTGCTCGACAACAAACTGGCCGCGGCGCGTCATTTTGGAGCCACCCACGCCGTGAACGCGAGCCGCGAAGCGAACCTGCCAGCAGCGATCAAAGAGTTGACCTCGGGCCGGGGAGCCGACTACGCCGTGGTAACCGTGGGGAGCGCTCCGGCGGTGACCGGAGGCTTCTATACGATCCGCCCGGGTGGGATGGTCGTGATGGTGGGCATCCCCGAAAGGAGCACGACCTTGACGCTTTCGGCCGCCGACTTCGTCTTCGATGGCCCGCGCCAGATTGTGGGCAGCAACATGGGCTCGACCCGCTTGAGCATCGACGTACCACGCCTGGTCGGGCTCTACCAGCGCGGGGGGCTGCTGCTCGATGAGCTGATCACCACCCGCTATCCGCTCGAAGAGATCAACGAGGCCATCGAAGCCGTGGAGAAGGGGGAGGCGCTGCGCAACGTCATCGTGTTTGGATAACGACGACGGTCCCCGAGGCCGTGACGCTCGTTTGGAGGTCGGTTTGGACGCGGGAAGCTACCAACTCCTCGCCACCGGCTTCTCACCGGGCGAAGAGGGCGTGTACACCTTGACGATCGGGAGCCCCTGAGCGCGCCCTCCGGGGCAAAGACAGATGACATCAAATCGAGATCATATCGCCTCAACAGGCTAACCCCGGCTGAGGCGCGGATCCCAGTCCAGATCGTGAACCTCTCCGACCTCGACCGTGGTGGCGAGGTCGGGGTGTCTGGGGTTGAGCAAGTAGTTCATGTAGAGGGGGTCGTAGCGCAACTCCGTCGGGACCACCACGCTGGGCACGGCCAACACGGCGTGCTCGCCACGCTCTAAAAACTCATCCCCCACCACCTGGCTAGCAAGCGTCTCGGGACGTGCGTTCCAAGCGGGCGGAAGCGCATCTTGCTCGAGCACCGCAACGCTCGCATCATCAAAACTGACGCTGTGGTAGACGTGTTGTTTGCTCAAGAAAGCCTCGGCATCGTCGATGTGGACCAACACCTCGAGCATGGCCAACGTCACCGTGCCGCTGAGATAGACCACAAACCTCTCAGACGTATTCCAACGACCTCCGTTGAGATAGGCTCCCCAGCCCGTCATGGTGGCATCGCGGTAGCGCGCGTCACTGATGCGGTAGGCAGTGATCAGGCTCAGGAGATGACCCCATGCGCCATACGTCCCAGAAGCTTGATGACGTAGTCGGCACCTTCCGCCGTCCGCGAGACAGCCAGTGGCGCCTTGCCGCCGAGCGCCACTTTGGGGTGGCTGAGCCAGCGCCGCGCCGCGCCACCCTCTTCGAAGTAGGCTTCGGCTGCTTCCACAACCTTGGCAAGACGGTAAACCCGTCCCGATTCCTCAGGGCTCAAACGACGGCGACGCTTTTTGCGGTCGTGGAAGGTGCTGCTCTTGATGTCTACCAACTCGAGCACCCGTCCAACGGGTAGTTCAAGGTGGCTCGCCAGCCGCACGACGCTGTCGGTAGCCAGCCCTTCATCGAGGCGCTCGATGACCTGCAGGCTACTCGTAGCCTCCAAGTTCAGGATTCGGGTGCCCGCTGGAGGCTCGGGCGTACGCGTCGGGACAAAACTCTCCATCGCTGCCGTTTACTCCATTCTTGGAATTATTATACTCCAAAACCGGATCAGTTAGCGGTTCGAAATTGCATTTGCAATCACGGCATGCTCCGGATAGCGGCTCTTCCCATACCAGGCCGAACCGCTTTCCGGCTAAGAATCCAAAAGCACCACCGCGGTGAGGTTGTGAGGCCTATCGGGGTCCAAGCCTTTGGCGATCGAGCGCTCGAAGGCCATGAGCTGGATGACCGGCAAGTAGAGAACGTTGCGAAGCGGTTCCGGCACACCTGAGTGAAACACGATATCGGCCTCCTGTTCAGCCAAGGCCAAGATATGCGCGCCGCGAACTTTCATCTCCGCCAGAACCGCCCGCTCGCTCGCTCCGTTCTGCTCGGACACCAAGCCGACGATGAGGGTGTTTTCGTCGACCATCGACTGCGGGCCGTGCCGGAACTCGAGAAAGTGAAAGGGTTCGCTGTGGCTCAGAGTCATCTCCTTCATCTTGAGGCTCAGTTCACAAGCGAGGCCGTAGCGGGGACCCGAACCCAGAAAGTAGAAGCGCTCGAGCCGGGTGTCGGTTCCAAGGCGCCTCGCCAGCTCCGCATACTCCACCAGCAGCCGCCTACACACTTCGGCCAAGCCAGAGAGCGAAGCGCGTTCCCGTTGTGACCAGAGCTGCACCAGTGCAACCGTGGCCAGGTAGAGCACGCTAAAGGCCCGGGTCTGGGCGATGCTCCGTTCCTGACCCGAGGGGAGCACCAGCTTGAGGTCTCCCAGCCCGGCGAGCTCGCTTTCGGGGTAGCAGCAGAGGGTGAGCACCGTCCCGGTCGCTTTCTGCTTGAAGCTCTCGACCGCCCGCACGGTCTCGGTGGTGGTGCCCGAGCGACTCACCGCGACGAGCAAGGTGTTCTTCTGCGGGCTGTAGGCCGAGTGCGGATAGAGCCAGATCTCCGAGGCGGGCAGGCCTCTGGCGGCAACGCCGGTCTGCTCGCGCAGCAACACAGCCGCCGCTACAGCCAGATAGAAGGTCGAACCGCAACCGGTGAAGAGCACCTCGTCATACTCGTCCAAGCGGATGCCTCCGAGTTCGCTCGAGCGCGCCTCGAAATCGGCCAGGGCGGCCAGCCAAGCTTCGGGTTGCGAACGGATCTCTTCAAAAGTGTGCTCTCCTGCCACGATCATGCATCCTTTCTAATCTGAATCATCCCGCCCAGCAGTTCTCAGCTTCGTGGTTAAAGCGGATTACGACTACGTCTATGTACGATCATGGTAATGACAACTACCGAGCAAACACAAGAGCGTGCCTGAGCACAAAGGTAGAGCACCCAAACAGTACGGGGGATAACGAGCCGAGGACACGAAATCTACAATCCAATCATCGTCTAATTATCGTCTATAATTAGACGATGGTGTTTGAACCCAACTACCACATCAGCCTCGCGCTACTCGAGACCTTGAAGCGCATCGCGGTGCTTGTGGCCGACCTTAATAAGTATAGCCCGGACGAAACCGTCACCATGAGGCTGATGGATGAGGCACAGGCGCAGTCCGTCTACGCATCCACGACCATCGAGGGCAACCCACTCGCGCTCACCGCCGTCAAAGCACTGCTCAAACGACATCCAAGGCACCTGAGGCAAAGCGAGCAGGAAATTCTAAACTACAACACCGCTCTAACCGAGTTGCAAACAAAATCGTTCAGCGAACGAACCGTGCTCGGCATTCAAAAAACGGTTATGAAGAACCTTCTCGTCAAAGAAAAAACAGGTGCCTACAGAAAAGAGCCTGTATTCATTCACGATCCCAGAACCCGGGAGGTAATCTTTTTGCCCCCGGACCACGCCGACGTCCCCAAACTGATGCGCCGGCTTTTTGCTTTCGTCAAAGCGAACAGGGATGTAGACCCTGTCATCTTGGCAGCGCTTTTTCATAAGCAGTTCGTGCTCATCCACCCGTTTATCGATGGCAATGGGCGTAGTGTCAGACTGGCCAGCACCTTGCTACTTCGTGACTTGGGCATTAACCTTTTCAAGCTGTTGAGCTTCGAGAACTACTACAACCAGAACGTCACCCGCTACTTCATGTTGGTCGGCGAAAAGGGCAACTATTATGACCTGAACGTGGATTTCACGCCATGGCTCGAGTACTTCGCCGAGGGCATCTTGAGCGAACTACGACGGCTTGAAAAGATGCTCGAGCGTAACGAGGCCAAGATCTTGAGGCTTAAAGACCACCACAAGGTGATCCTGAACTTCCTAAAGGAGCAGGGGTCTATGACCGACAGGGAATACGCACGGCTCGTTGACAGGGCGAAAGCGACTCGGGCACTAGACTTCAAATACCTGCTCAACGCCGGTCTCATAGACCGTAGAGGAAAGGGGCCAGCGACCTATTATGTGCTGGCCGAGTAAGCTCCGAGCGTTTCAAACGGTTTGCTAGGGAGAAATCAGTAGGATTCCCCTGAGCGAAAACGGGCATCTGAGACGCAAAGGTAAACCACCGAAAGTTTCGGTCAGACCCTCGAAATGACCCCTGTAACGAACACCACTACCAAAAGATCTTGACGTTCAATTCCAGGGGAGCGAGGCTCATGGACTACTCGCTACCACCTCTGTCAGGTAGAGTTTGATTTGTGATAAGACTAGCGCTTGTCTCGCGACCTCTCAGCGAGTCCGATCTGCGCCTGGCTAAACAGCTGGGCGTCACCGATATCGTCACCACCCTGCCCGGCACTCCCCTTTACCCAGAACGGCAGCAGGGACCCGCTTGGGAGTTCCTGCCGCTTTTGCACCTGCGCCAACAGGTCGAAGATGCCGGGCTGACGCTTTCGGTGATCGAAGGCTATCAGCTTTCGGACCGGATCACACTCGGCTTGCCCGGGCGCGACGAAGACTTGGACAAGGTCTGCCACTCGATTCACAACATGGGCGCGGCGGGCATTCCGATCTACTGCTACAACTTCATGGCCGTGTTCAATTGGCTGCGCACCTCGACGACCACGCGCAGTCGAGGCGGCGCACTCGTCACCCGCTTCGATCAGCGTCAGCTATCTCACGCTCCGCTGACCTATGCGGGCGAGGTCGATGACGAGCGCATGTGGGACAATTTCGCTTATTTTCTCGAGCGCGTGCTGCCCATCGCCGAAGAGGCGAAGGTCAAACTGGCGCTCCATCCGGACGATCCCCCGATGTCGCCCGTGCTCGGTTTGGCCCGCATCATGCGCAGCGTCGAAGCCTTCGAGCGGGTCATCGACATGGCCGATAGTGACTACAGCGGCATCACCTTCTGTCAGGGAAACTTCGCCGCCATGCCCGGTGTCGATGTCCCCACGGCCATCCGCCACTTCGGTGAGCGCAACAAGATCTTCTTCGCCCACTTTCGTGACGTTCGCGGCAGCGTTCCCGCCTTCGAAGAGAGCTTTCACGACGACGGCAAGACCGATATGGCTGCCAGCATGCGCGCTTACGTCGATATCGGCTACGACGGCCCCATGCGACCCGACCACGCCCCGACCATGGAGGGGGAGTCCAACGATGACCCCGGCTATATGGTGCGCGGCAAGCTCTTTGCCGTCGGCTATATGAAGGGTCTTATCGACGCGCTACGCTCACCATCTGGAGGCTGAAGGCTATCTCCGGTCAGGCTCGCGTGGGAGCCGGCTTTCAACCGGCCCCCGATGCGCGGTCCAAGCCTCGGCGATGATCTCCTTATCTTCACATGCTCATGCCACCTCGACCGTATCGAGCGCCCGCGCTTCGATGTGAGCGATATCCAGATCCCACCCGACGCCCACCGTGCCTTCAGGGAGGCTCACCGTGCCACGGTGAAAGGGGATGGGTCCCTCCTTCTTGGACTTGACATCTGCCGCGTCGATCACCAGATCCTCGTAGTAGGTGTTGTTGGGGAGCGCCAAAGCCAGCTGGAGGTTGGCAAAACCACCACCGTGCACCTCGGCGCGCATGCCGTTGGACTCGGCGAGCTGCCCCACCTTCATCCCGCCGGTAAAACCCCCCTTGTAGTGCGTGCTGGTGCGCATGATGTCGCATGCGCCCCGGCGGATGAACTCTGCCGCGTTCCAATGGGCGCCGTCCGAGCACTCGGCCGCAAGGATCGGGATGTCGAGCGCGTCGCAGAGCTTGCGGTAACTCTCCAAATCGAACTCGCGCATCGGCTCTTCGTACCAGGTAAAATCGAGCTCCTCGAGCACCCTTCCAAACCAGAGCGAGTCCTGATAGTCCCAGAGCGCAGAGGCGTCGAGCGTCAATTCGACCTCATCTCCCACGTGCTTTCGGACCGCCCGGCAGAGTTTGGCGTTGGTCTTGACGTCCCGGTAGCGCAAGTGGAGTTTGATGGAGGTGTAGCCCTCTTGCAGCGAGGCGTCGATGACCTCGAAGTACTCCTTTTCGGTGTCGTAACTCGTCGTCGAAGCGTAGGCCGGAATGCTATCACGGTAGCCGCCGAACAGCTGGTAAACGGGCAGCTTGGCAACTTTCCCTTTGATGTCCCAAAGGGCGATATCGGGTAGACCCAGAAAGTAGAGCGGGAACTCCTCGAGCCGGTCGATATCCCACATCCGCTCCCACAAATATTCGGTGTTGAGAGGGTTTTTGCCCAAGAGCTCCGGCCCCACCCGCCTTTTCACCAGGTCGAGCGCGATCCGCCCCTTGGGGCCGACGGCGTGCCCCTCGATCCCCTCATCGGTCAGAAGGCGCAGCACGCAAGTATACGCGCGATCGATAAAGTGCCCGTCTCCCGAACCGGGGCGGTCCACCTGCCAGGTGAAGGGCTTGACCCTCTCTTCGATGAGATGGGCGATGACGCGGATGATCTTCATCTTCGAGCCTCCATCCTCTTTCCTTTAGCCCACATTCCGCTGGTTCATCACGACAGCCGATCGTATTTCCGACATTCTGGAGAGAAGAAGTCTAGCACGTGTTTTCGCTCATCCGATAAGTTCATGACATGAAGGCATCTTCTGAAACGTCGTCTAGAACTCGCTTGGCCTCTTTCAAGGTGAGTGGCACCCGCGTCACCCACCGTAGGTTTGAAAGCGCCTGGAGATTCTCTTGTGTATACAAGGCGCTATCAGCGATGAAAAGCGCGTCGACATCGGTGAGCTCAGAAAAACGCTTGATCAGATCGGCGAAACGATCCTTATCACTCTCATTGCCACTCGCCGCGTCAAAGAATACCGGTACCCCCTCATCACTACTGGCCATCAGGTCGACCAAGAACTGCTTCAAGTCAGGCCGTCTCTCCCGAGAGTATCCGTGGGTGATGTGAATCACGCCTTCGTCTTCCTCATCTTCTTCTCTCGGTTCGCCCTCGTAGCGGCCGTGCACGTGGAAGCTGCTGGCATCAAGATGCAATGACGTTACCTCTACTCCGTAACGCTTAGCCGCCCTGAGCGCGATCTTCACAAACAAACGGGTGAGATCAGCCTCATAGAGCTTATCCAACACCTTGCCGAGCTTGTCATCGCTTAAGTGCTCTGGGGTGACGCCTTCTCCAAGCAGGTGCTCGCACGGCTTACCTCGGTAGAAATGCTCGAACAAGTAAAGCGGCGCTGAGACGAAGCCAAGTCCATTCAAGATCATCGCCTTGACGGCCACTCCTGTACTCACGATCTCCTGGGAGTGAATCCCAAACTCCTCGTTGACACTCTCAACAAGGCCGATCTCGTCGATGATGCCGGCAACGATTCCCAAGTGATCCAAACTGAACGACTGAAGCTCTGAACCATCGATTGGGGTCATGCCCCAAAATACCTTCAGCGCGTTTCACTAACCGCCGGAATGTGGGATGAGGCATCGCCGTGGTGAACCGCTGCAGCAGCGGGCCGGCACAAACTATACCCGCCGGGTCACTCTCACGACCCGGTCCCCAGAGTCATACCCTGTTTCCGATAGATTTCTCGGCGAAACAGCGGTGCGTAAGAGAAAAAAGTCGCCACCCGAAACAGCGAGCGCAGGTTGCTGGGTTCCAGCGCCCTCCTGAGGATCGAACCGGGGCTGTTGAACTTGACGCGGGCGTTGAAGCAGGCTTCGGTCAGCGCCTCTGGCGACATCTGCTTCGGAATAAAAGCTGCGTGATTGAACTTATAGTCCGGGTGCAACCACCAGCGCCCATCGTAAAGGAGGCGCCCTTCCTCTTCGAAACGCCGGTAGAGCGAGGTGTTCGGGTAGGGGGTCAACAGGTTGAAAGCGGCGAACACGAACCTGTTTTCCAGGGCAAACGCCAGGGTATCGTCGATCGTTTCAGGAGTGTCTTCATCGAAGCCCAGCACGAAAGCCGCCCAAATCTGTACGCCGTATGCGCGGAGAACGTCCAGCTGAGGTTGGTAGCGGGCAAACCCCTGGAGGTTCGCCGCCTTGCCCACGGCCTTCAAATTCTTGGGGTCGAGGCTTTCGAAGCCGATGAGGGTTCCCAGGCAACCACTTTCGACCATAAGGTCCATCAATTCCGCATCGCGCACCAATTCGATGGTCATCTGCGATACCCAACGGATCCTGAGGGGAATCAGCGCTCGAAACAGGCGTTTGGCAGCCTCGGGATCGGCGATGAGATTGTCATCGACGAAGAACAGCAGCCTCCGCTCTTGGGCCTCGATCTCTCGCACCACTTCACGGACATCGCGAACGTGATGGTGCCCCTTGAAAAATGTGTTCACGGCACAGAAGGTACAACCGTAGTGGCAGCCTCTGCCGAACTGGAGGAGGGTGACGGGGAGGTAGCCTCGGCCCTCGAAGAGGTCGCGCCTGGTGATGGCGCCGGGTTGGGGAGGACCGGGTACGCCTCGGTAGATCCGCTTTAGGGCGCCACGTTGCGCATCTCTGAGAACGCTTGGCCACAACGACTCAGCATCCCCGATGAAGACGCTGTCGGCGAACGCTGCGGCCTCTTGGGGAAGCAAGGTGGGGTGCATGCCGCCGAGGATGACCTTAACGCCACGTTGGCGATAGGCGCTACCGATCTCGTAAGCGCGTTTGGCGGTGAAAGATTGGACGTTGATGGCGACGAGATCGGTGGGCTCATCGAACGGGATCTGCTCCATCCGATCATCAAACATCGCCAGGTCGATCTCAGGCGGTGTCAAGCCGGCCAGAACACCGAGGGTTAGGGGCTCCATCATGGCCTGCTCACTACTGATCTCCCCCTCGGTGTGGCCGAGGTTCGGGTGGATCAAGGTTACTTTCATACCTCCTCCAAGCGCCCCAAACGACTCCCGTCGCCTAGTCGAAGACCTTGCTTGCGGGCGATCTCCCGTTTCGAGATGAGGTTGGCGACGATGTAGGTATACGCACTTGCCAGACTGCTCAGGTTCGACTTGAGATCGAGAAAGCGCCCGAGGATCGAGGTGGCGCGGTTGAACTCGCAACGTGCCCAGTAACAGCCTTGCTCGAGCTCTTCTGCCGTCATCCCTCTCGGGTGAAAGGTGGCCTGACCATAGCGGAAGCGGTCGTCGAGCCACCAGCTGTCGAAGATCAACCTCTTTTCCGCCGCAAGCCTGCGGTACAAGTCGGTACCGGGGGTAGGCGTCAAAGGATTGAAGTTGGCCAGGCAGAACTTGTGTCGCTTGGCGAATTCCAGGCTGCCGGAGAAGGCGTCGCTCGTATCGTGATCATAGCCGAAGACGAAGGTTCCATAGATCATGATGCCCCGCTCATAGAGGCGCTTTATGGCAGCTTCGTAGTCACCGATTTTGAGGTTCCAGCCTTTTTTCATCTGCCGGAGGTTGTGCTCATCGAGCGATTCGAAGCCCATCAAGGCCAAGATACAACCACTTTCGGCCATGAGGTCGAGCAGCTTGGGGTACGACGTGATGTCGATGCTCACCTGGCAGGCCCAACGGATGTTCAGAGGGATGAGCGCTCTAAAGAGCTTCTCTGCCGCTTTCGGATCGGATAAGAGGTTGTCATCTACAAAAAAGACGAGCTTTCTTTCCAGCGACGCGATCTCAGCCACCACCTCGGGAACCGGTCTGAGGCGGATGTGGGAGTGATAGAAGGCCCTGATCGAGCAAAAATCACAAGCGTAACGACAACCCCGTCCGTACTGCACCAAGCCGATCGGGGCGTAGGATTTTTCCGCGAAAATCGTCCGGTCTACCCACATACCCTCGAGAGGCGGAGGCGACTGCTGCCGATAGAGGCGCTGCAGCACCCCCCGGCGCACATCCTCGATCACACCGGCCCAGATACCCTCGGCGTCACCTATCACCACCGAGTCGGCAAAACGGAGGGCCTCTCCGGTCATCAGGCTTGGATGGAAACCGCCCATCACCACCGGCACACCCCTGGCACGAAACCTCGAGGCGATCTGATAGGCACGTTTGGCGGTAAAGGTCTCGACGGTTAGGGCTACCAGGTCGGTGGGGTCGTCAAAGAGAAGCTGGTCCCCAACCCGCTCGTCGACGAGGGTCACCTCGACGTCGGGGGGCGTCTGAGCCGCGAGGATGCCCAAGGCCAGGGGTTGCATCGCATCTGTAGCCCCCTCACAACCCATTCGCGGCTGAATCAGGGTCAGCTTCATCCAAACTCTCCACCCTCGCTAAGCACATCCAAGTTTGTTTGCAGAATTGGACCGCGGGCGGCCGCGATCCATACTCGCTCTGCTCGCCTTACGTTTGAGGCATTGCCCCAAACTTAAGTTGGAGGTCCTGAACGGCCAACGGTTACCATGACGGCTGGCTACCGAAGCGCTTTACCCTTGCCCTGCCAACCTGTTCCCTGCCAACATAGGCGCGGCACCCTGAATCTGCCAGAGACATATGTCCCGGCACCCCCAAAGACTCGGCGAGGCACGTTGAAATCGTATGGGAGCGACCGCTTTCTGGAGGTTTGGCTCGAGCGGGCGCTATAATTGGGTTACAACCGGCGTTACGCCAACGGTATCTGGTTCTTCGCTCTTTTCTGATTGGGGGAGCACGATGGCAACCTACCGGAAGCCCGTACCCGCCAGGCCACTGCGTATCGCACTGATCTCGCCCCGGGGTCCCCTCTACCGTCACAAGACGGGGATCTGGAAGCGCTCGCTGCGCTATGCTCCGCTTACTTTGACCACGCTCGCAGCCCTGATTCCCGAAGATCTCGAAGCGAAGGTGACGCTTGTGGATGAGGGGCTCGAAGAAGTTCCGGAAGAGCTCGAGGCCGACCTCATCGGCATCAGCGCCATCACCGGAACGGCACCGCGCGCCTATGAACTGGCCGATCGATTCCGCAAGCAGAGCATCCCGGTCGTTTTGGGCGGGGTCCATCCCACGCTCATGCCCGACGAGGCACAGCAGCACGCAGATGCCGTGGTGGTCGGCTACGCCGAGGAAAGCTGGCCGCGTCTGCTTGATGACTTCTGTTCAGGCGGGCTCAAAGCCCGTTATGTCCAGGATCCGGCGCTTAGTCTGGCAGGCCTGCCCTATGCCAAACGGGAGTTGCTCACAGCAGGCAGATACTCGCTGGTGCAGACAATCGAGGCGACCCGTGGCTGCCTTCACGGCTGTGAGTTCTGCGTGGTCCCGACCGCTTGGGGGGGCAACCTCAAGCGCCCGGTGGCCGAAGTCATCGATGAGATAAGGCAGATGCGAACGAGACGGCTGCTCTTTTTAGACCTCAACCTCATCGCCGACACCGACTATGCCAAAGAGCTCTTTGGGGCTCTGATCCCTCTCAACCTTACCTGGGGCGGGCTGGTCACCACCCTGATCACCCGGGATGAAGAGCTACTGAACCTCATCCATCAGAGTGGTTGCCGAGGCCTTCTGTTGGGCTTCGAGTCACTCTCACCGCCCGCCTTGAGAGAGACCCGCAAGGGGTTCAACCTCAAACAGGACTACACCGCGCTGGTCAAACGGCTTCACGAACGCGGCATCGCTGTGATGGGTTGCTTCGTGTTCGGCTTCGATCACGATGCCGACAGTACCTTTGCCGAGACGGTCGACTTCGTACAGGAAGTCGACATCGATCTTCCCCGCTACGCCATCTTGACGCCCTTCCCAGCCACACCCCTTTTCAAACGTCTCAAGCATCAGGGGCGGATCCTGAGCGAGGACTGGAGCCTCTACGACGCTCAGCACGTGGTTTTCGAGCCCGCCAACATGACACCCGACCACCTGTTCCGGGGGACTGAATGGGCTTGGAAGGAGACCTACCGATACCGATCGATCTTCAAGAGGCTGGCCGGAGCTCGCATCCAACTGCCCGTGACCTTGGCCGCCAACCTGGGATACCGCTTCTACGCTCGCCACCTGCACCGCTATTACACTTGTGACTGGGGTCGCTTGCCCGCACCAAGCACATCGGCACCCGCGGTACCGACGTGATGAGGCAGGCCCTGCAGAAAATACCGGGTCGAAGACGCCAGTAAGGAGCGGTGAAGATCTATGCGACTCACGATCGTACATCCCTGCATCGGGCGCAGATCCAATCAACCTTACATCGGCACCTGGCAGATGGAGCCTCTGCCGGCAGCGACCCTGGCCGGGCTCACCCCAAAAGAGATCGACGTGAAATTCTACGACGATCGGATGGAGCAAATCCCGTTCGATGAACCGACCGACCTGGTCGCCATCAGCGTCGAAACCTACACGGCGCGGCGCAGCTACGAACTCGCCAGCGAATATCGGCGTCGCGGTGTTCCCGTCATCATGGGCGGTTTTCACGCCACCCTCCGTCTCGACGAGGTCGCCATGTACGCCGACGCCCTGGTCATTGGCGAAGCAGAGGATATCTGGGAAGGGGTCCTCGACGACTTCCGACACGGTCGACTCGAAAAGACCTACCGGGCGCTAGAGCGACCGTCCCTACGGGGATTACGCCCGCGGCGCGACATCTTCAGAGGTAAACGCTACCTGCCCATCGGGCTGGTCGAGGCCGGTCGCGGCTGCTATTTCAACTGCGATTTCTGTGCCATCCAGACGGTGTTCAACAATACCCAGAACCGCCGCCCTCTCGACGAAGTTCTCGAAGAGGTTATCCGAGTCGCTGCACAGCGCAAGCTCATCTTTTTCGTAGACGACAACGTCACTGCAAACACCAAAGAGGCAAAGGCATTCTTCAAGGCCCTCATCCCCCTCGGCGTGCGCTGGGTAAGTCAGGCCAGCATCAACGTCGCTCACGATCCCGAGCTGCTCGACCTCATGGTCCGAAGCGGCTGTCAGGCGATTCTCATCGGCTTCGAAAGCCTCAACCCCGAGAACTTGAAGGGTATGAACAAGGAGTTCAACACGATGCGTGGTGGCTTCGAGGAAGCCTTGAAAAATCTACGCCGCCACCGCGTCCGGCTCTACATCACCTTCGTGTTCGGCTACGATCAGGACACGCCCGAATCGTTTACGGAAACGGTCGCGTTCGCCAAACGAAACGCCTTCTACATCGCGGCTTTCAACCACCTCACCCCTTTCCCCGGTACGCCGCTCTACCAGCGCCTCGAGCGTGAAGGGCGCCTCCTCTATCCCTCCTGGTGGCTCGATAAGCGCTACAAGTACAACATGATCCCGTTCAAACCCAAAAACATGACTCCCGAACAGCTGCAGCACGGCTGCGTAGAGGCGCGACGCAGTTTCTACACGCTCCCCAGCATCGTAAGACGCAGCCTCGATGAGGTTAACCGCTCAAGCGGTCTGATGTTCCGTAACTTCTTTCTCATCAACGGTATGTTTCGCAAGGAGGTAAGCCTTCGGGACAACTATCCCCTTGGCGACGCGTCGTGGCAAGGTACCTTGCTCAAAGCGTGACCTCGAAACGCAAGTCCGAGCCGGCCGCGTTTCGAACCCAGCTTGCTGGGCTAGACGATGACGAGGCCCTCCGTGATCTCTGCAGACTCCCCATACCGGGCGAAGTCACCGTCAGTTACGAGCGGGAGCCAAGCTACTTTCTCGGCTGCCGAGTCACGGGTGAGACCGTCGAGACGTTGACGCTCCACTACGGAGAACAGCTAGTGGCCATGTGCACGAGAGCGCTGAGAAATTGCTATATCAACGGCTCTCCCACCCAACTCGGTTACATCAGTCAGCTGCGTATCGCGCCTGAGTTTCAAGGCCGCATGCTCCTCGCCAGAGGCGTGCACTTCTTCCGAGAGCGCGATGCCCAAGACCCACCGGAGGGCTACATCACCACCTTGACCTCCGGCAACGCTACGGCTGAAGGGGTGCTCATCAAGCGGGCACGGCGTGGCTATCCCACCCTCTCGAGGCTGGCCACCTTACACACCCTGGCGCTCATCCTCCGACGCAGACGTGTCGCAAGGTCACCGTTCTCGCTTCGCGCAGCACAGGAGGGTGAGCTCGAGAAGATCGTGACGTTTCTGAATCGGGTGGGTGCAGACAAACAGTTCTACCCGCACTATCAAATGCGCGACTTCCTCGGTGAGCGGACGCTCGGACTCAAACTGGCCGATCTGGTCCTTGCCAGCGAGGGGGAAGAGTTGGTAGGTGTCGCCGGCCTTTGGGATCAGTATGCCTACAAGCAGACGGTGATACGCTCCTACACGCCATCGTTGCAGCTCGCCAGGCCCTTTTATAACGCCTACACTCGTCTGCGCGGAGGACGCCCGCTGCCGGCGGCGGGGAAGCCTATTCCCTTTATCTACGCTAGCTTCATCTGCATCAAGGACAACCGAGAGGACATCTTTGCCAGCCTGCTAGATCACCTTTACCAACAGGCTTGCGCACGTGGTTACACATATCTGATGTTGGGTCTCTGTACCACCGACCCCCTTTTGCAGGTCGCCACCCGCCTCCCGCATCTACTTTACGAGAGCACGCTCTACTCAGTCGACTTCGGCAAGGACTTCTTCAGTTCATTGGATGCCCGCGTACCCTTCCTCGAGATTGCGACGTTGTGAGGTGGATCTTGTGACGAAAGCCAAGGAAAAAAACCGAACGCTCCAGGGTACGCTGTCTGCCGTAGCCCACTTGAGCCGCTGCGAAATGCGGGAGATGTTCGAGCTGCTCGATGTCTACTTCGAAAACCTCACTGAGACGCGGTTCGCCAAAGACCTTGCGGAGAAGGATTCCGTGATCCTGTTACGCGATGGGGATGGGCGGCTCCAAGGGTTCTCGACGCTCATGCGGCTGGAAGCCCGTGTACAAGGGGTTCTGGTTACGGCGTTTTTCTCGGGGGACACGATCGTAGCGCACCGCTTCTGGGGGCAGACCGAGTTGACCCGGCTCTGGGGACAGTATGCCTTTGACGAGGCGGCGAAGCTCCGAAAGAAGACACCCGGGGTCAAGGTGTACTGGTTGTTGATCAGTTCCGGATACAAGACCTACCGCTTCCTACCGGTCGCCTACCGCAACTTCTTTCCGAGCCACCTCGCGCAGACGCCGAGTTTCGAGCAAGCGGTGATGCATACGCTCGCCGGCTCGAAGTTCGATGGCGAGTACGACCGCGGTCGCGGTGTCGTCCGCTTCCGGGAAGCGGCACCGTTGAGGCAGGGTATCGCCGACATCGAAGCCAGGCGCCTCAAGGATCCCCATGTACGCTTCTTCTTGCAGATGAATCCCGGCCACAAGCGCGGCGATGAGCTCGTGTGCCTCGCCGAACTCCATCCTGCCAACCTCACGCCTGCCGGTAAGCGGCTGGTGGGTGCGTTGGATAAGGAATCGTGAGGACTACTTACCTCGCCAACAGCCTCTGGTATGCCGCCTCCCTATACGAGGCAGCCGCTTTTCAACGAGCCTGTCGCCGTATCCGTCTACAGCAAAGCTCGATCCTTCGAAGCCTCCTCGAGCGCAATCAAGACACGGTCTTTGGCAAGCGCTACCGGTTCGCCCGGCTCGACGGCATCGAAGCTTACCAAGCTCAGGTGCCGCTTCATCGCTTTGAAGAGTACGCTTCGGATGTGGAGCGCATCGCAAACGGTGAACAGGGCGTGCTGACCCGCGAACCGGTCGTGCTGCTAGAACCTACCAGCGGCTCGAGTTCGGCCCGCAAACTGATCCCTTACACCAAGGGGCTCAAAGCGGAGTTCGACCGCGCCATCGCCACCTGGATGGCAGATCTGTTCCGCCACGTACCTAAGCTACGAGGCGGTGAAGCTTACTGGTCTGTAAGTCCCGTCACGCATGAGCAGGAGCTGAGCCGTGGTGGCATCCCCATCGGCTTCGATCAAGACAGTGCCTATCTCGGCGGTCTCAAGCGCCACCTTGCCGAGTCAGTGCTCGCCGTGCCCGGGATCCTAAGGCTCATCAGGGATATGGACGATTTGCGCTACCTGACACTGCTGTTCTTGCTCCGCCACGCCACGCTGAGATTTATCTCGGTATGGAACCCAACCTTCCTCAGCCTGCTGCTCGAGCGCCTGCGCCTGCCCGCCTGGCGAGAGCAGCTCCTGGCCGACCTCGGTGACGGAACCCTCTCACCCCCCAGTGGACATCTATCCTCCTCTTTATCGTCTAGGCTCACACGCCACGTCGCTCCTGATAGGAAACGTGCAGCCGAGGTTGCCAGAGCCTTCACCCTTGACGATCCGGCCGAGCTTCACCAGTCCCTATGGCCCCAGCTTGCTCTCATCAGCTGTTGGGCCGACGCCCAAAGCAGCAGCTACGCACGGGAGCTGGCAAAACGGTTCCCACAGGTACCTATCCAACCCAAAGGCCTCATCGCCACCGAAGCATTCATCTCCATTCCACTCTGGAGTCGGGAGGGAGCCGCCCTGGCGATAAGGTCGCACTTCTTCGAATTCATACCGGAAGGTTCGAACCAAACCCTTCTCGCCGATGAACTCGTCCAAGGAGAGATCTACTCGGTGGTCGTGAGCACCTCCGGCGGTTTGTACCGCTACCGGCTTCAGGATCTCGTCGAGGTGACGGGCTTTTATCGGTCCTGCCCCCTCCTGCGCTTTCTAGGTAAGGAGGCACTGGTCTCAGATCACTTCGGGGAGAAACTCAACGAACGCTTTCTCGGGCCGGCACTTGAAGCAGCACTGAAAAGCCAATGTGTGACCCCCACCTTCGCCATGGTAGCGTTCGAGCCTGCCGAGGCGCTTGGTGCTTACACCCTCTTCATCGAAGGAGACGCCGGCGACACCGCTCTCAGGCAAGCGGCCGCAGAACTGGAGATACGCTTACAAGGCAGTTTCCATTACCGTTACTGCCGAGAGCTGGGCCAGCTAAAAGCCATGAGAGTGTTTCGCGTGACCAAGGGGGGGTCCGAAACCTACTTGGAGCGCTGCCGGGAGCTGGGCCAGCGAAGCGGTGATGTCAAACCGGTCGCCCTCCACCCCGCAGCCGGCTGGGCCAGGTTCTTCACCGGCGAGTTCCTGGAGTAGCCGTATGACTAGGCTAGGCGCATGACCACGCCCATAGGACGTGGTTTCTCACGATAAACCGAACCTCTGACTAAGCACGTCCAAGTTATGTTTGCAGAATTGGGTAAGCATCGATGAACCAAAAACGCATCCGTAGCCTTTCGGTTTTGGCATTGCCCCAAACTTAAGTTGGAGGTCCTTAGGCTAGGTCGAGATGGAGTTTGAGACGGTCGTCAAGTGCCTCTTGCAAGGTTTGGGGTAGGCTGGCGACCCGTTTGCCCAATCTGCTTCTACTCACACTGCGCATAAGTTCAACCTGCGCCTTGCTGTCCTTAGTCAACCCCGTCTCGTCTGCAGATAAGAAAAGTTGGAAGGGGTAGACGGTGGCGACGTTGCTGGTGAGGGGAACCACCATGACGTTGGTGGCGTACCTATTCGCTTGGTCGTTCGTGATGATAATGGCTGGGCGAATCTTGTTGGCCTCAGACGGTCTGGCCGGTTCGAAGTCTACCAGCACGACGTCGCCTCTTCGCAGACTCACCAGTCCGATCCCTCGCTGTCTAGGCCGTCATCGATCGCTGCCGAATCCCAAAACTCTCTATCAGGGTCGTGCTGCCAAGCCTCGGCGTGGTCCCGATAGGCCTTGGCCAGCTCTTCACCCCTAAGCCGCTCGAGGCCTTCGGCAACGACCTCACTACGGCTAACACGATGCTCTTTCCGATAGCTCTCCACAAACCTGGCTAGATCGGCAGGAATGCTGATGGAAAATTTCGATGTGGTCGTACGCGCTTTCATACTATATGGTAGTACCAAATAGGGTTACCAGTCAACGTTACTGGCGGTCCTTTGTGACAGCCGATGGTACCTACGACAGACTGGTGAGAGGTACTCCCTAACGCTCTTTCGCTCCTTGGTGAGGTTTCTGACGTGGGCCTCATGAGCCCTCGGCCACGGACCAGCGGCGTATACTGAACGCCATTGACGCTGCAAGGAGGCGCGAGATGACCACGACCGCTGAGCACTGGCAGACCGAGATCCGGCGCGCGGCTCGCGGGGTAAGGCTGCGGGTGCTGGAACACACCATCGAGCACGGCGGCTACCTCAGCCAGGCCTGCTCTTCAGCCGAGATGCTTACCACCCTCTATCTGCGGGCCATGAAGCTCGGCCCGAGCGAGGGGCCGATGATCCCGCCCCCTTTCGGCAAAGATGACGTGCCCGGCGCCGGCAACCCCAGCCACCACAGCGGCGCCGCCTACAACGGGCCGAAAGCACCCCACTACGACCGCTTCTTCTTCTCCCCCACCCACTACGCCCTCTCGCTCTATGCCACCCTGATCGAAGTCGGCCGCTTGGCGCCTGAGGGGTTGGCGCAGTTCAACCAGGACGGCAGCTCGGTCGAGATGATCGGCGGTGAGCACTCGCCGGGGCACGAGGTCAACGGCGGCTCGTTCGGACAGGCCGTCAGCCAGGCCGCCGGCGTCGCCGTGGCCCGCCGTCTAAAGGGCGAGCCTGGGCACGTCTGGGTGTTCATGAGCGACGGTGAGTTTCAAGAGGGTCAGACCTGGGAGTCTTTCCTCACCATGGCATTCCACCAGGTCGACAACCTCACCGTCGTGGTCGACATGAACAATCAGCAGGTCGACGGGCGCATGAGCGATGTGATGGCCATCGAACCGCTCCCCGAAAAACTCCGCGCGTTCGGGGCAGAGGTGGTGGTGGTCAACGGCCACGATATCGAAGCGATCCAGGCAGCCACCGAGACCGAGCACCCCGGCAGACCCCTGGTCATCCTGGGTTACACCAGTCCCACCCAGGGGCTCGAGATCCTACAAGAGCGCTACCCCTACCTGCACTACGTCCGCTTCAAAAGCGAAGATGAGCGCCGGCGCTACCGGGAATTCCTGGCGCTGAAGCGATCCGAGGAGGTCACCGGTGGAGATGCATAAGCGCGTTCACGCCCGCAACCTGGTGGCCTGGGCCGAGTCGAGGCCGGAAGTGCTGGTCTTATCGGGCGATCTCACCTCGTCTTGCGAGATCGACACCTTCCGCGACAGCTACCCCGAACGCTTTTTCTCCATGGGCCTCACCGAGCAGAACACCATGAGCTTCTGCGCCGGCTTGGCGCGCGAAGGTTTCGTGCCGATGATGCACACCTTTGCGGTGTTCATGTACCGCCGCGCCCTCGACCAGATCGAGATGTCGATCTGTTATCCGAACCTCAGGGTCCGCATGTTCGGCTTTCTACCCGGCGTCACCACCCCCGGCGGGGCCACCCACCAGGCGACCAACGACGTCGGGGTGTTCAGAACGCTCCCCAACCTGACGGTCCTCGAGACCGGAGACGCCACCGATGTCGAGAGCGTGCTCGACCTCAGCGAGCAGATCGACGGACCCGTATACATCCGCATGATCCGCGGTGAGATCCCACGGCTTTTCCCTACCTCGGAACCGATGCGCCTCGACACGCCACGGGTGCTCAGCGAGGGGACCGACATAACCCTCTTTACCACCGGCATCTGTACCGAGGAGGCGCTGCGCGCAGGGATGCTCCTCAAGAGCAAGGGGGTTTCGCTCGAGCACGTCCACGTGAGCACCCTCAAACCCTTCGACTCCCCGCAGATCACAGCGTCCGCCGCCAAGGCTGCTCACGGGGTCGTCACCATGGAGAATCACAGCACCATCGGCGGCTTGGGCAGCGCCGTGGCCGAGCGGATGGCCGAAGCGGGTCTGAGCCGGCCCCTCACCCGGATCGGTCTCGGCGACCGCTACCTGCACGGCTCGAGCAAGCGCTACCTGATGGCCGAGTACGGCATCGACGCCTACGGTCTGGTGAGGCGGCTCGAAGAGGTGCTGGGCGAGCCCTTGGGAATCACCGCCGAAGAGGTCGCCGCCTCCCCGGTAAAGACGTATGTCAGCGAGGGGCAATTGGAAGCGCTGTAGCGTGGGCGGGGTCGCTCCCTTCAGGAGCCGTGTCCGTCTCGATCCCTTCGACTCTGAAGCCACTGCTCGCGACTGATGCCTGCTTGGCGCAGCAATCTGCTGAGAAGGGCTACCCCGATGTCCCGCTCATGAGGATTGGGTAACGTGAGAACGGTCTCGCGGCGGATCATATAGGGGTGTTTCCCACCCTCGAAGGGCCCTTCAAAACCGAGTTCACGAAGGCGTTTCACCAGAACCCGCCAGGAAACCGGCGTGAGCTTACTAGGCGACATTCATGTCTTTTGGGAGAGCAACGGTCACGCCATCCAAAGAGGGAATCTCCAGGTGGCGGGAGAGACGGATAAGGACCCAGCCCTCAACCGTACTGGCGAGATTATCGCGGCACGCTTCGAGCGTCTCACCGGTCGCCCAGACACCCTGCAAACCCGGAACTTCGCCATAGAACGGCTCATCGTCGTCGATAATCTCGTAGTGAGCCTTGCGCAAGGCGGCATCGATATATTCCCGGATCACATTCGCTCCTCGACATCATCATAAGGCAATGCCAACTGGGGCAGGATGCAGTCTTGGACAATGGCTTACTCTCTCGCAAGCCTCATCGGTTGCGCCAGTCGAAAAAGTAACATACGATCGCCGGTACAGTTTTGAGCTCTCGAGGGGGTATCTCGTGGCAAACCATCTGCGCATCCTGTTGATCGGCGGAAGCGGTTTTGTGAGTGGAACGCTGGCACAAACGGCAACCGCCTTGGGACACGAGGTCTGGGCCGTCACGCGGGGCCTCCGTCCGCTTCCAGCCGGCGTGATGGGTCTGACGGCCGACCGGAGCGACCGCGACGCGTTTGCCCGCGCGATCGACGCGGTGCCGGGCGAGTGGGACCTGGTGGTCGACTGCATCGGCTACGAACCGGCGGATGCAGAACAAGACGCCCGGGTCTTCAGGGACCGGGCCGCGCACTTCGTGTTCGTCTCGACCGACTTCGTGTTCGATCCCGCGCACCGGAGTTTCCCGCAAGGCGTGGAATCGGAGTACTACCTCAGCGAGGGCTACGGCGGCAAGAAGCGGGCCTGCGAACGCATCCTCGAGAGCGCCGACCTGGGCGATACCCGCTGGACGATCGTGCGCCCGTGCCACATCTTTGGACCCGGCTCCTTGCTGGGTTGTTTGCCCCGGCACGGCCGCGATCCCGATCTCTTGGACAGGATCCGCCGGGGTGAGACGCTGCGGCTGGTCGGCGGTGGGCACTTCCTCCAGCAGCCGGTCCTGGCCCGGGACCTGGCGGAGCTGATCTTGAGCTGTCCAGCTAACGAGCGCACCTATGAGCAGATCTTCTGCACCGCCGGTCCGGACATCATCGAGTCCTGCAGCTACTACGACGAGATCGCCCACGTGCTCGGCGTAGACCCCGCTCCCATCGAGGAGATCAGCGTGCGAGCTCACCTCGAAGCGCATCCCGGCGACGCCCCCTTTCTATGCCACCGGATCTACGACCTCGAACGCCTCCGCACCGCCCGGCTCACCATCCCCTCAACGCCGTTCAAGCTCGGGATCCGCGAACACGTCGAGAGTCTGATCTGATGTAGTGACCGATCTGCTCTCACCAAGAGAAATTCACCTCGACACGCTCAAGGTCTCCCTGCTATCGTCATGACAATAGAAGATCGCGAAGCCAAAAAAGAACAGCTCAAACGAGCCATCGCCGCGCAAGAAGGACTGCGCGGCACGTTGGGTCACGCGATCGTCGATGCGACCATCGCCGCGCTGCAACAACAACTCGACGAGCTAGAGAGCAAGTCGGCAGCTCAAAAACGCAAGCTGATGACGGTGCTGTTCATGGATGTCGTCGCTTCTACCCGGCTGGTGAGCGAGCTGGACCCCGAGGAAAACCTGGCCATCATGGACGCCGTCCTTCAGCGATTGGCGCTACCGGTTGCAACCCGCGGGGGGCGTGTGGTGCGCTTCATGGGAGACGGCTTCAAAGCGGCCTTCGGGCTCACGCGCGCCCGGGAGAACGACCCCGAGATGGCGGTGCGCGCAGGGTTGGGGATCTTGGACGCAGCGCGCAAAATCGCTGCGGATCTGGAAAGCGAACACCAGCTCGAAGGCTTTCAGGTGCGGGTGGGCGTGAACACCGGACTGGTCGTGACGGGCGGTGTGACAGAGGGAGAGGGGGCCCTGACCGGCTTGACGGTCAACCTGGCAGCGCGCTTAGAAAGCGCTGCCCCACCGGGTGGACTGCTCATCTCCCAAGACACCTACCAACACGTGCGGGGACTCTTCGAGGTCGAACCGGGTCGAGCGATCGCGGCGAAAGGCTTCGCGGAACCGGTGCAAGTCTACCGCGTCAAAAAGGCCAAACCACGCGCCTTCGACTCGACGACTCGCGGGATCGAGGGCGTCGAGACCACCATGATCGGCCGAGAGGCGGAGCTCAGATCCCTGCAGGAGGCGATAGGAGCCGTTAGGCGAGAACGAGGCGGCAGGTTTGTCACCATCGTCGGTGAGGCCGGGATCGGCAAGTCGCGCCTGCTTGGAGAGTTCGAGCGCTGGTTGGACCTGGGGCTAGGGCCCACGCCCATCGAACTCTTCAAGGGACGGGCCACTCCGGAAACCTTGGAGCTACCCTACGGACTACTGAGCAACCTGATCGCCGATCGGGTCGGGATCCTGGAGAACGACGCCCCTTCAGAGGTCCGAACAAAGCTCGTTGCGGGCTTCACAGAGGCGCTTGGGGAAGACGTAAACGGGGAAAGGAACGCCCATTTCGTGGGGCAATTGCTCGGTTTCGACTTCCACGACAGCCCCTATCTTCAGGGCGTGCTGGACGACCCCCGGCAGCTCCGTGACCGCACCCTGAACTACCTGAATGGGTATCTGGCCGCCCTCGCCGCCGAGCGCACGCTCGTCATCTTTCTCGAAGATGTGCACTGGGCCGACGAAAGCTCGCTCGACCTCCTGCTGCCGTTGATCGGTGAGCTCTCCAGTCGACCCGCTCTCGTCATCGCCCTCACGCGCCCCTCGCTGTTCGAGCGAGTTTCCTCATGGGAAACCGTCACGCATGACCAGCGGCTCGAGCTGCAACCGCTGACGCGCCGAGAGAGCCAGCAGTTGGTCGGGGAGGTCCTGAAGAAGGTGGTCGAGCTGCCCCACTCGCTCCGCGATCTCATCATCCAAAACGCCGAAGGCAACCCGTTCTACCTAGAAGAACTGATCAAGATGTTGATCGAAGATGGTGTCATTGAAAAGAGCGAGCCCCAGTGGCGCCTGCACCCCGAGCGCCTGGGGGTGGTGCGGATCCCACCGACCCTCACCGGGGTAATCCAGGCAAGGCTGGAAGGCCTACCGGAGCCCGAGCGCAGCGTCTTGCAACAGGCCTCGGTGGTGGGCAGGGTGTTCTGGGATGAGGCAGTTTGCTACCTCAACCAGGGTAAGCCTCCCGATCGAATGCGGGAACCCACGAGCGCCCAAGAAACCAAACGGTGCCTCGACGCCTTGACGGCCCGCGAGATGATCTTCGAGCAGGTGACCTCAGCCTTCTCCGATGCCGCAGAGTACTTCTTCGAACACACCATCTTGCGAGAGGTGACCTACGAGAGCGTGCTGAAACGCATGCGCCGAAGCTATCACGCCATGGTGGCCGATTGGTTGATCGAGCACAGCAGTAACAGGGCAGGACAGATCAGCGGACTGATCGCGGGGCATCTCGAGAAAGCCGGAAGGGCGGCTGAAGCGCTCGAGTACCTGAAGCAGGCCGCCGAAGCGGCCGTGGCCAACTACGCCGTCAACGAAGCCGTAGACTTCTACAGCCGAGCGCTGGCGCTCGTTCCGGATGAGGACCTAGCGCAACGGTACCAGCTCCTGAAGGGCAGGATGAACGTCTACGCCACTCAAGGCAACCGGGTTGCACAGCGGGAAGATCTCGCATCGATGACCGGTGTCGCCGACCGCCTGGAAGACGAACGCAAGCGAGCGGAGGTCGTCTTCGAGTACGCCTGGCTCGCTTTTTGGATCGGCGATTTCGCCGAGATGGAAGCCGCAGCCGGGCGCGCGATCGACCTTGCGGAGACCGCCCAGCAACAGGACCTGGTCGGCAAGGCCTATCTCGCCCTAGCCTGGGCGCAAATTCAATTGAGCGAGCACGAAGCTGCTCTCAGCCATGCCCAGACAGCGCTCGAGCTGGCACAACAGACGGGAGACCCTCGCGCACAAAAGTCCAGCTTCGATGCCCTTGCCATGATCCATATGGCCCTTGGGGCCTACACGACGGCACGAGATCATAACGAGCGAGCCTTGGCCCTGGCTCAAAAGTCGGGGGATCCGAAACTCGTGGCGGTCTCCCTCAACAATCTCGGGGTCGTCTCCACGCTCCTCGGCGATTTCCAAGATGCATGGGATAAATACCAGCAGCACCTCGAAATCTCACGTGAGATAGGAGACTCGGTGTACGAGGCCATGACCCATGTGAACCTCGGCTGGGTGAGCTCGGCTCAAGGCAACTGGGATCTGGCCCGAGAGCATGCGCTGACCGGAGTCGAACTGACGAAGAAGGTCGATCATCACGAGGCTGCCGCCGAAGGTCTGGTGTGGCTCGGTCACGCCTGGTTGGGTCTCAAACAACCGGAAAAGGCGGCGGCCGCCTACCGGGAGTCGCTTGACATCAGACGCAGGCTCGAACAAACTCACCTCGCCACGGGGGCGCTGGCCGGGTTGGCCCGGGTCGCTGCAACAAAAGGCGACTTGACTTTGGCACGGAAGCACATCGACGAGATCGTGAGCTACCTTGCCAAAGGGGGCACGCTCAACGGAACCTGGGAGCCGCTGCGGATCTACCTGACGTGCTTTGACGTGCTCGAACAAGTCGATGATCCACGAGCCGATCAGATCCTCGAAGAGGCCTTCGGCTTCCTGCAGCAACGCGCCGACCAGATTCCGAACGAGGCCGATCGGCGCCGTTACCTCGAGGATATCCCCTGGCACCGAGACATCGTGGCAGCGTGGAGTAGCAGACGAGCGCCAGCATAGTCTCTAAGGGAAGGATGCGGCGCGACTGTAGGCGTGCCAGAGATCGCCCGCTCGATCCCCTGGTGCGAATATCGGGAAGTGGCATCGATACCGAGATGGTAGGATGGTCCGCATGGACATGCGCCCCCTCGGACCCTATACCGTCTCCGTCGTCGGCCTCGGCTGCAACAACTTCGGCGGCCGGATCGACGCCGCCCGCACCGACGCGGTGGTCGGAGCCGCCCTCGACGCCGGCATCAACTTCTTCGATACCGCCGATATCTACGGCAACAGCTTGAGCGAAGGGCTGCTCAGCCGCGCCCTCGGCAGCCGCCGCGACGAGGTCGTGATCGCCACCAAGTTCGGCTATCTCGATGGCGCTGCCCCTGAGACGGCGAAACGCGCCGCCGAGGCCAGCTTGAAACGCCTCGGCATGGACCACATCGACCTCTACTACCTGCACAAGCCCGACCCGTCGGTGCCGATCGCCGACACCTTGGGCGCACTCGACGAGCTGGTTCAGCAGGGAGCGGTGCGAGAGATCGCCTGTTCCAACCTCTCACCCGAACAGCTACACGAGGCAGAGGCGGCGGCGAGCGGAGCCCGCTTCATCGCCCTGCAAAACGAGTACTCGCTGCTTCACCGCGCTCCGGAAGAGGGCACGCTGGAAGCGTGTGGTGAGCTCGGTCTCGGCTTCGTGCCCTACTTTCCGCTGGCGAGCGGGCTGCTGACCGGCAAGTACCGCCGCGGCCAGCCGGTGCCGGCCGGCACGCGTCTCGCCGACCGCGAGATCGATGAGGCGAAGCTCGACACCGCCGAGCGCCTGATCGCCTTCGCTGAGGAGCGGGGCCACACCATCTTGGAGCTGGCCTTTTCCTGGCTCTTGATGCAGCCCACGATCACTTCGGTCATCGCGGGGGCCACCCGGCCAGAGCAGGTGCAGGCCAACGTGGCAGCGACCGGTTGGACGCTCTCGAGCGAGGAGCTGGCCGAGATCGACCGGATCACCGGCAGCTAAGCACAACCAACTTACGTCGTTTGCTACTTGACCTGAGGGTAAGGAAAGGGGGATGGTGGTTTTGTTATGAACACCCATCCCCGATACCAGCATACCCTAGAAGATCTGTTCCTCACAGTGTTCGTCTACATCGACGACTGGCTTATAGACTA
>CP070651.1:1466792-1495698 GCA_020354625.1 Trueperaceae bacterium | reverse complement strand
TGGGGGTGCTCGGTGCGCCGAGTGCTTGCTGGCCGGAAAGGAGGTGACCTATGCCGAACTCTGCCGAATACGATCTGAACTTGATCTTGGATCCCAGCTTGAGCGAGTCGCAGTTACAGACCGAGAAGGACGCCGTGAACACGCAGCTCGAGCGCGCCGAGGCCGAGCTCATCGAACTCGACGAGTGGGGAAACCGGCGGCTGGCTTACCCGATTCGCAAGCTGAACGAAGGTTACTATTTAATCTACCGCCTAAAGCTAGCCAACGATAAGCCCAAAGTCATCGAGGCCGCTCTGCGTCAGCGTGATAACGTGATGCGCGTGCTGGCCATCAGAAAGCGTCCGGAGTGGTCCACTCGTAAAGCCCCTCCCAAGAGCGAAACCCCAGAAGCTGCAGCTTGAGACCAGCACGCACGAGATCGCGAAATCGAGACTGAGGAGAGATCGATGGCACGAGGACTGAACACCCTTTTGATGGCGGGAACTCTTACACGCGCACCGGAGCTTCGTTACACGCCCGGTGGCCTGGCGATTCTGGAGATGCACCTGGCTGGAAACGACCATGTAATCGGTGACGACAACCAGCAGCGGGAGCTCGCCTGGTATCACCGCGCAACGACGTTCGGCAACGCTGCGGAGACGTTATCCAACCAACTCGAGGCCGGATCGGCCGTGTTTCTCGAGGGCCGGCTCGACTACCGTAGTTGGGAGACCCCGGAGGGTCAACGCAGAAGCGCTCTCGATATCAGAGCTCTCCGAGTAGAGGTTTTGAGCTACGGTCCCCGCAAAGAGGAGCCGACCGTTGTAGACGTCAAAGGTCAGCAGCGACTCAGAAACGCCCTCAACGAAGTGGTCATCATCGGCAACCTGACCCGCGATGCAGAACTGCGCTATACCCCTTCGGGGAGCGCGGTAACGCGTTTCAGCGTGGCCGTCAATGAGCGCTTCCGCGACAGAAGCGGCGCGGACCAAGAACGCACGCACTATGTAGATGTCAACGTGTGGCGTGAACTGGCCGAAGCGTGCGGTGAGCTCACCAAAGGAGATCCGGTTCTTGTTATCGGTCGTCTCGTAAACGACTCCTGGGCAGATCAAGAAGGTAACAGACGCTACACGACGCGCATCGAAGGGTCGCGCGTCGAGTACCTGTCTCGTGGTCCCGCTAGTGGTGGTAGCGGTACCCGCCCTGAGCAACCCACTCAGAGTGACCGAACGAGTCAATTGGACATCGACGAGGAATTTCCACCAGAAGAGGATCTACCCTTCTAATTATGGCTATGGTAAGAGAGAGACGGCGCCGTGGCGATCGCCGCCGCAGCCGCCGGCCCAAAGTATGTCAGTTCTGTACCGGTGAGCTCGAAATCACCGATTATCACGATGGGCGAATGCTGAGACGCTTTATCAGCGATACCGCCAAGATTCTACCGCGGCGTCGAACCGGTGTTTGTGCCAAGCACCAGCGCAGGCTCGCCTTAACCATCAAGCGAGCACGTATGCTCGCGATTATTCCCATCACCGAGAAGTTGGTCCGCAAATGAACGTGATCTTGCTCGAGCCCATCGATAAGGTGGGGGAAGCCGGCGAGATGGTAAAGGTGAAGCCCGGCTTCGCCCGAAATTTTCTCATTCCCCAAGGGCTCGCTCTGTTGGCAACCAACGCCAACAAGGCCGAACTCGACGCGCGGCTCGCCCAGCGCGCCAAGCAACTCTCCGAACGCAAGAGCGATGCGGAACGGCTCGGAGAGATGCTCGGGGACGCCATGATCGAGATCAAGGTCAGAGCGGGTGAGGAGCGCATCTACGGTTCGGTCAAGAACCGCGATATCGCACAGGTGGTCAAAGACACCTTCGACATCGAGATCGACCGCCGTAAGATCGACCTCCGCGAGCCCATCAAGACCGTGGGTGAGTACACCATCGCCTATCGGCCTCACCCCGAAGTCACCATCGATCTGAAGGTCGTCATCATACCCGAAGAGGCGTAATGCTCAGCCGTTGGGCCCGGCAGGTGGTCTAGTACAACCGTGTGAGGCGGCGAGGCACCTCGCCGCTTCACACTTGTGGCCGGTGTTCAAAGACAACCCCTACTCGGCCTGCTCATATAATCTTGGCCGTGCCCCGATCGCCGAAGGCCGGTTTTAAAGCCCCGCGATCAGCCGCCGTGCCCGCTCTTGCTCAAAGACATCTACAGCCGTACGAACCGGTAAACCGAGGGCGATCTCGAGGTGATCTCGGGCCCCGGCCACATCTCCGGTGCGCAGCAACGCCGTGGCATACTCCACCCTGAAATCGATCCGCTCCGGTTCGGCTCGAACGCCTTCGGCAATGAGCGGTAAGGCGAGCTCTCTCTTGGCGCCGTAAAGGGACCCAACGCCTCTTTGGCTCAGCTCGAGATGCCACTGGCCCAACGCCACTTTGACCTCCATCAGATCGGGGTCTAGCTCCAAGCAGGTATCGAAGAGTTCCCGAACCATCTTGGCCGTCCCCAGGTTCTCGACAATCCCCCTGAACACCGCCTGTTGGCCTACAGCGCGAGCCAGTTCGAAATGACCTCCCACCATCGTGGAGTCGAGCTCCATAGCCTGCTCAGCAGCTACCACCGCCCGCTCGAGCCAGCGCCCTTTCTCTTCGGCGTCCACTGAAAGGTAGACGGCTTGATAGCTCGCCGCCTGCGCTGCCAAAGCCTGGCTCTCAGCGGTCTGGATCGCAACGGCCTGGTGGTAGGCATCGGCGAACCGCCCGGTGATGATGAGACTCTCCGGCTGGCACCAGGCCACCGCAGCCAAAACGATGAACACCCCCGTTACCCTACGCATGTTCAACCTCTCCATCCCGGTCTCTAGGTGCTAGCTTGCAAAATACAAGGCCTCCACCATTAGTCAACCCCCGTTTACAGCCGCCCGCCAGGGATACTTGTCCCGGATATCGGTTCAGTAGAAACGAACCTTCCGGCTGAAGAACCACGGTAGACTTCTGGCATGCGCCCTCACGGCCTCACCCCTCTAAGCGAGCTCATCTCATTACGCGGGCGTCGCGCCCTGGTAACGGGAGCAGCTGCCGGGATCGGTAGCGCCGTCACCCACCGGCTGGCCGAGGCCGGTGCGGCCCTGGAGCTCGTGGACATCGATGGGGACAAGCTGAAGGCCGTTGCAGATGGGTTAAAAGACACCGGGATCGAGATTCATCTCCATAAGACAGATGTCTCGAGCAGGGAGGAGATCGATCGGTTGTGGGCGTCTTTGGGAGACCGAAGCGTCGATCTGTTGATCAACAATGCCGGGATCTATCCCGGTCGGTCTTTCGTGAAAATCGATCGGGATTTCTACCACAAATTGATGTCTAGCAACATGGATTCGGCATTCTGGATGTGCCAGGCCATGATAAGGGAGCGGTGGGGTCGAGGAGGCACGATCATCAATATCGCCTCGATCGAAGCGATTCTGCCTTTCAAAGACGATCTGGTTCCCTACAGCATGAGCAAAGCAGGCGTGATCGCCTTGACCCGAAGCCTGGCAAAGGAGTACGGTCGACACGACTTTCGCATCAACACCCTGCTGCCTGGGGGGATTATTACCCCCGGAACCAAGAGGGTCGCTCAGGAAATCCTTCACTTCAAATTCGATCTCATCAAAACGGGTGTCGAGTTCAAGCAGCGCTTGCCGATCGGCCGAATTGGACAGCCCGACGAAGTGGCCCGCATGGTGCTGGTACTGGCAAGCGATTTGGCGAGTTACGTCCACGGTGCCATCATCGCGGTCGACGGTGGGTTTTTATCCGCATGAGCTTCGTGTTACACGCCCCTGAGGTGCCGTCTTCGCCACCCCCTCGCGCCAAAGCGACTCCGTCGACCGCTTAAGCTGTGCCGGGAACGCTCAGCTGCGAACAGAGAGATCGTCGATCTGATGTGTCTCAAAAGGTTTATTGAAGCTGGAAGCATACAATCGGTGATCGGCAGCTCCTGCCCGCTGAAACAGACGGCCACGGACCACCGGTATGTCAAAACAGGAAAAACGGGGGGCCGGCCATCACCGTAAACAACCTCGCTCTTCCAGCCGGGCTACTTCCGCAAAAGGTACAAGAATTCGGTGACGTGAATGGCGCGGTTTCGTAAGTTCCGGCTCCCCCTAAAGGTGTTGTACGGCGTTTCCAACACCCTTACCTCTCCACAAGAATCGAGCGCATCCAAAAACTTCTGCTGGGAGATAAACCCTTCAGAGTTGTAAGAGATCATGACGAACTCGGCTTTGCAAGAGCGAATGACCTCGAAAAGCATACTCTCCGCCTCTCTCCGTCGATTATATTTCGAGCGGTTCCACTGCTTGGGAATGCCTGAAATCCTGCTTACTTCCCGCGGGGGTATGTAGTCACAGATCAGGTTCAGCATGAAGTAGTTGGAGCCGTACGGGTGTTGGTTATAGGGAGGATCTAGGTAAGCGATATCGACGTGGTCCAGGTCGTGGATCAGTTGGTTGGTGTCTTGTTGATGAACCTCAAAGGAGGTTTCGAAATTCGAGAATACCGGCGTGCCGATCTCGATCTCACCGAGAATGCGCGTCAACGCGTTCTTCCCCTGACCGCCGAACTGGCCAATCCCCTCCTTGGATTTGTAAAACCCCTTGAAGACCCCGGAGGTGTTGGCATGAACCGAAGCTGCTGCCAACAGTGGACCGAGAAAGTATTTGCGCTTCCCTTCCTCGACCACTTCTTCGATCGCTTTTCTGGCGGTATCTAGGTACATCGCGTTTCGACGGGTATAGAACACCCGGTCGGTTCGGGTGATTCGCCCCTCATCTTTGGGGGCGTAGAGATCCGTTAGGAACCCCGTTCCCCAGGTGCTGAGAATGCGTTCCTCGAGAAGGCTTGACAGGTGCTCGAGCTCCAGCGGATCGACGCCCGATCGATTGGACAGATAGCATTCGTTCGTAACCCTGCTATAGGCTTCGAGATCGTTGACGATGATGTGATCGGCGTGCTGTTTTGCGTAGCGGGCAACGATTCCCGTGCCGGAGAAGAGGTCGGCAAAGACGAGCTTGTCTTTACCCAGCTCCTCCTTTACGATCTCTAATCCCATTCCGATAAACGGGAGAAGCGCTCGCTTATTGCCCAAGTAGGTGACGATCTGCTTCTCCAGGTAATCCGGATTTTCTCTGTGGCTCCTATTTCGTCTGGTGAAGTCCATCATGTACAGTCTGCACCTTAGCGTTTATCAGCTTTTTGGCTCGGTTGTGACCGCAGTAGGAGATACTTAGGTGCGGAGTCGCTCAACACGATACCTATGATGTCTCTACTTGACAAGCGAGGTTGCTTGCAAGACCTCGGTGGCAATAACTCCGACTACGAGCGTCGGAAAAATGCCGATGTGTTCGCCTGCTTCGCAAGGCATAATGCCTGGTAAAAACCGCCCCACTTCGAAAAGAGCCCTGCAATTCGAAGGGGGTCGCTATCTTTGAAACGCTGTTCACGATGCGGTAACGGAGGGACTCATGAGCCTCGAAAAAACGCCTGGACTCACCCTGTTAGAGCGGAGTAAACGCCTCGGTACCGGACTGTGCTTCGTCGTCTTTCCGTTGTTGTTTGTCTTCGCCTTCGCGGTTCATCCTGGTTTACTCGATCCACACCTACTCAATCCGGAGGAGCTCATCCTCAGAGCCCGTGGGGACGATCTACTGCAATTCGGACACGTCTTGGTCACCTTTAGCACGGCGCTTCTGGTTGTGGTCACCCTCCACTTTATGAAACTCTTGACTCATAGTTGGGCCGGCTTTATCGGTGCGTCCCTGGCCATTATGGGCGCTGTGGCCCTGGCTGCGGATAAGGGCGCTCTGTGCCTGACCATGAGCGCCCTCGACGCGCTGCCCGAGGCAGAGTTCGCCCAGATGATGCCGGGCCTCCTAGCCATCTTTTCAAAGGGGGGCTGGCTGGTGTTGCTGTGGGGCATCGCCTTGCTGCCGATCGGTTTTGCCGTTCAGGCGATTGCTCTGCTCAAAACCGAAGCCTTGCCCCGCTGGCAGAACGTGGCATTTTTGATCGGCGTGATGCTCGTCGGCGTTCCCGATGGGCTCGAAATCATCAATCTGACGGCGTCCCTTCTTATGGCGATCGCCCTTGTCCCCTATGGGATAAAGCTCATCGTAACCGAAGCCCCAGCGGGAATGAGTGCGGCCTCAGGAGCCAGACGAAAATCCAGGGCCGTGTGATGCCACACCGATAGTCCTTTTGAACTCGCCTTGGCCTTGCTATTGGGCCTCGTCACCTTGCAACTGATGGACGAGACCGGCGTCACCTCAAAACAAATGTTCGAACACCGTGCCAACTTGGAGTAACGCCTGAGGTCGAACGACAAGGTACATGCTATTTCGAGTGGGGCGCGGCCACGTACCCTTTCACGAAAAGACGATGATAGGCTGGCACAAAGTACACTCTTCAAGGAGGTGACCGTGAAAGAGGTTTCCGATACCCCTTTCCAGATAAGGCCTCCTTAAACCGTCTTTCGGTGATCGCAGCAGTGCCAAGATCAATTGATCAGAGCGAGGTTAAGCAAAAGCGTTCAGTTAGCGTGACAAGTGCACTGAAAGACGGTTTAGTAGTCCTCCTTGTACCGCGTTTGTCAAATCGACCGAAACGACGATCGTTACGGCGAAGCAGGTATTCTTGGGTATCTCTTTTGAAACCGAAAGGAAACCATGCGACTTGAAGATCTCGATACCCCCGTTCCGGTGATCGACCTCGACCGGGTCGAACACAATATCCGCAAACTACAAACCTATTGCGACGAGCACGGCCTGAGATTACGACCCCACATCAAGACGCACAAATTACCGGCACTCGCCTATAAACAACTCGCGCAAGGTGCCGTCGGCATCACGTGTCAGAAGGTGAGTGAAGCCGAAGTGATGGCCGCTGCCGGGATCGAAGACATCTTGCTGAGCTATAACGTCATCGGCAAACAGAAAGTGGAACCACTGGCGCGGCTGGCATGCCAGAGCAGGCTCTCTGTCGCCCTCGATAACGAGCTGGCCCTCTCCACCGTAGCGGAGGCCTCCGACCTTGCACAAAAGAGTATCGCCGTCCTCATCGAGTTCGAATCGGGAAACAACCGTACAGGGGTACAGACACCTCAGGAGGCGCTCGAGCTAGCGCGCAAGGTCGGGGAGCACAACTATCTCGCGTTCGAAGGGTTGATGACCTACCCGCTCGGCACGTTGGCCGCCGGGTTCCTGGCGGAGGCGAAACCGCTGTTCGAGCACTCCGGCATCACCATACGCACCGTTTCTGCCGGTGGCACACCGAACGTCTGGTCGGCCCACGAGGTCGAAGACGTGACCGAGCTTCGGGTGGGAACCTATATCTATCACGATAGAAGTATCGTGGGTAGTGGGACCGCTCATTTCGACGAGTGCGCTCTACACGTACACGCCACCGTAGTAAGTCGACCGACCGACGAAAGAGCGGTGATCGACGCCGGTTCCAAGACCTTGAGCAGCGACTTGGTCTCCCCCGAATACGGACAGGGTTATGGTCATATTCTCGAGTATCCGGAGGCTGTCATCACCAAACTCAATGAAGAGCACGGCATCATCGATCTCTCGAATTGTGGTGCCAAACCGCTCCTCGGTGAGCGGCTACGGATCGTACCGAACCATGTCTGCGTCGTTACCAATTTGCACGATGAGGTGGTTGTACAGCGCCAAGGCCAGGTTACCGGGATCTGGCCCGTGTGGGCTAGGGGAAAAACGCGTTAAAGCGGTTGCCAAAATTATGTAAGCAGGTATCATCCAAGAAACGGGCTACAGGACGGTATTTCACCCACTGACTTTGTCTATGACCAGATGATACCTGCTTTAATTCCTGCTTCTGAGCCGCTCGACCCGAATCAGATTGGTGGTCCCGCGCATTCCAAAGGGTACCCCTGCGGTGATGACGAAGCGGGCTCCGGGTTCTGCCAATGCCAACTCCTCGATGGCGGCACTAGAGACATCGACCATCTCATCTGTCGAGTGAATATCTTCGCTATAGAAGGGGACGACACCCCATACGACGCTCAGTTGGCGGCAGGCACGTTTACTGGGCGTAATAGCCAAAATCGGAGAGGAGGGGCGGTTTCTTGACACTCTGAGCGCTGTGGTTCCCGATGACGTGAAGGTAACGATCAACCGGGCGGAAAGGTTGTAGGCCATCTGGCAGGCACCGAGTGACACGGCGTCGGCGGTAGTGTCTTCAAGCACGGGGTGGTGCTCTCTCATGTCCTGCTGATACTTCGAATCCGACTCGACCGAGCAAGCGATACGGTTCATCATCTTGACGGCTTCGACCGGATATTCCCCAATGGCCGTTTCAGCCGATAGCATCACGGCGTCGGTGCCGTCATAGATGGCGTTGGCAACGTCCGATGCCTCTGCGCGCGTAGGGGTGGGGTTGTGAATCATCGACTCGAGCATCTGAGTTGCCGTAATCACCGGCTTGCCCGCTTCCATACAGGCCTTGATCAACTGCTTTTGAATCAAGGGAACCCGTTCGGGTGCCATCTCTACGCCGAGATCTCCGCGCGCCACCATGACGCCGTCCACCTCAGCCAAAATCTCCCCAAATCGCTCGACCGCACTAGGCTTCTCGATCTTGGCCATGAGTTTTGCTTGGGATCCCGCTCTCGCGAGGTAGTGCCGTGCCAGCAACAGATCGTCCCGGCTGCGAACGAAACTCATCGCAAGCCAGTCCACTTCCAATTCTGCCCCGAATAACAAGTCCTCGACGTCCTTATCGGTCAGAGCGGGAATACTCAGATCCGCGTCGGGAATATTGATGCCTTTGTTATCTGAAAGCACACCCCCGAGTACAACTTCTGTCTCTATATTTTCGCCCCTGACATGGGTCACTTTGAGCGAGAGCTTGCCGTCGTCGAGGAGGAGGGTGTCGCCGTTCTTTACATCTTCAAAGAGATTACGGTAGGACACTCCGACCCGCCGATTGTCTCCGGGGGTGTCATCACCGCAGGTAAGAGTGAACTTGCCACCCTTTTCCAAATCGATTTTCCCCCCTTCAAACACTCCCAATCGGATTTTCGGGCCTTGAAGATCCTGCAAAACGCCGACCGGTCGTCCGATTCGGGCGCTCTCCTGACGTATCAGCTCGATATTATTCTTATGGATGTCTTTGCTGCCGTGAGAAAAGTTGAGGCGAAAGATGTCGACTCCAGCCTCGAGCAACTGGATGATGACATCAGGTTTACTGCTCGCTGGCCCGAGCGTCGCAACGATCTTGGTACGGCGGCTTCCTCGCATCAAGAAAACGCCTTTCGACCTGGAAAGACAGCTGCTCCCCCGAGATCGGCCTCGATCTTTAGAAGTCGGTTATATTTGGCCAGGCGGTCGCTGCGACTAGCAGATCCCGTTTTGATCTGCCCGGCATTCACTGCCACGGCCAGATCGGCGATGAAGGCATCTTCCGTCTCGCCGCTACGGTGGCTGATCATCGCGCGGTAACCACAAGACTTCGCAAGTTCGATGGCATCCATCGCTTCTGTGAGGGTGCCGATCTGATTGACTTTCACGAGAATGGCATTACCGACCTGCTCATCGATACCGCGTTGAAGCCTTTCAACATTTGTAACAAAGAGATCGTCTCCAACCAACTGGCACCGGTCGCCGATCTCAGCAGTCAATTTGGCCCAAGCGGCCCAGTCGTCCTCGGCCAGGCCATCCTCGATCGAGATGATCGGATAGGTCTCAACCCAATCTTTCCAGTAGGCCACCATATCGCTCGGCGTCAGCACTGCCCCTTCAGCTGCAAGGTGATACTTACCTTCTTGAAAGAACTCCGTCGAAGCCGGGTCGAGACCGATCGCGATCTCTTCGCCAGGAACATAGCCGGCACCTTCAATCGCCTCCAAAAGGACCTCGATCGCCTCGCGGTTGCTCTTGAGATCGGGTGCGAAGCCCCCTTCATCACCGACGTTTGTATTGTAGCCTCGATCTGACAACACGTTTTTGAGTCGGTGGAATATTTCTACACCGGCACGGAGTGCTTCACGAAACGTATCGAATCCGACGGGTGCCAACATGAACTCTTGCATGTCGACGCTATTATCTGCGTGTTTTCCCCCGTTGAGTACATTCATCATGGGAACAGGTAGGGTCTTCGCATTGACACCACCCAAATACCTGTAGAGAGGGAGGTCCAGTGCAGCCGCCACCGCCCTGGCATTTGCCAGAGAGACGGCCAGCATCGCATTGGCCCCCAACTTCCCCTTGTTTGAGGTTCCATCCAACTCGAGCATGATCTGATCGACAGCCACTTGATTTGAAGCGTCTACTCCGATCAGCGCCGCTGCCAATTCGGTGTTGATATTTTCGACGGCTTTCTGAACCCCTTTACCGAGATAACGATCCTCGCCATCACGTAGTTCGACGGCTTCATGTGCCCCGGTCGATGCCCCGGAGGGCACCGCGGCGCTGGCCTCGACCCCACACTCCAAACGCACGGTTGCCCCGACCGTCGGGTTTCCCCTTGAGTCGAGCAGCTCCAGAGCATCAATCTCTTGTATTCGTGTCATTTGACTCCGTTAACTCCTTCCCACAACCCCTCATGAAGCCCTCAGGTTCAATCCGGTTTTCAGCAACTACGAACGCATCAATGACGGGAACATTTGACCCCAGCTACCCCAATGACCCCAACTACCCCAATGACCCCAGCTACCCCAACACCCAAGATAAGATACCTGGGTTCTGTGACCTAGACGCATCCGTATTCGATAGCATTCTTCCGATATTCATATATCGATACAAAACACCGGTTCGAATGAGAACTCCATGCACCGTGCAATTCCATTCAAAGGCTATCCCGTCCTCAAGGGAACAACCATCGCCAGGTAGCTGGGATTGTCTAGATCGGTCACCACGCTAGGAGTAGTCGTCCCTGAAAAAGCGACACGCATCTCTCCACCGACCGGCGCGAGGGCATCCTCCAAATACTTGGCATTGAATGCGAGTGCAATTTCCGAGTCACTCCCCTCTTGGGATACTTCCAAGGCCTCTTGAGAACGTCCGTATGTCCCCTCAGCCGTAATTTGCAATAGACCCTCTTTGATAAAAAGATCCACGCGGTTGTTGGCCGTCTTATCGGCCATTACGGCAACACGCGAAACGGCTTGGGATAGGGCATCGGACTCCAAGGTGATGCTCACTGGAAACTGATTGGGAATCACACGGTCATACTCGGGAAACGTGCCTTCCATCAACTTCAAATTGAGCTGAAACGTTTCATTTGCAAGGGATAGCTGCTGCCCTTGGAGAAGTTCCGATCGGACCGAGCCTTTGGAGAGGAGTTTGATGACTTCATCTACACTCCGGGCTGGGATGATAACCTCACCTTCCAAACCGCTGCTTTCATCGATGTGGTAATACGCCAACCTAAAACCATCGGTCGCTACTGCCCGCATCTTACGATCGCTCAACTCGAGCTTTACGCCGCGAAATATCGCCTGGTATTCGGCTACGGCCGCCGCGTAACGAACACTGGAAAGTGCAGTTACCAGAGAAGCCCCGTCGAACTCCCCACCATACTGGGAGGGGAAATCGACTTCTGGTGCCGACCCGGGTTCCACCAATTGAAGCTTGGTCGAATAGTTCCCAGAGGAGATCTCGAGTTCCACGTCGTTGAATGTCAACATCACCAGTTCCCCAGGAAGGGACTTCACGACTTGACTGAAGACATGCGCTGGAAGGGCGACTTGCCCTATCCCCTCGACATCGGCTTTGAGCCTCGCTTGAATATCGATCTCCATATTGCTGCCACTAAACACCAACTCGTTTTCAGTGATTTCGATCTTGATCAAGCTGAGTCCGGGGTTGCTGCTTCTGGTTGGAATGATGCGTTCGACATGTCCAAGGGTATCAGCAAGCTGTTTTTTTGGGACTTGGACCTTCATAGTTCAACTCCTGGATGTGCTCCTGGGTATCTCGCTACTCTGTAGAGCATACCCAATTTTTGGAAATCCTGTCCTGTTTCCACAACTTCATCCCATCTTGTGGAAAACACAATCTAGCCTTTTTCAGGTTGAAATCTCCCCCATTTGCAGATGGTTCCAACAAAAACGACTTGAGAAATCTAAACAAGTTTAAAAAGGAAATAACATAATAGTAGGGGCTGTGGAAAATGTGGATAAGTCCCTTTAGCTTCGTCGTAGACACAGAAGCGGTTGTGGAGAATTTTGTGGATAACTCGGCCTTTCCTGTGGATAACCCCCAAAGTTATCCACAGATATCCACAAGGGGCTGTGGGGCACTACTTGTCCACAAGCTCATCCACAGGTTATCCACAGGGTTATCCACAGGGTTATCCACAGGGTAATGAACTGCTATGTGCAGTCTATTCCGGTCGTTGTTTCACCCTGAAAATAAACGTTTCACCCTGAAAATAAACAAGGTGATGAGGAATGAGTTAAAGGTAATGAGTGATGAGAGCCGGGAACCCCAAAGCAGGGTCCGTCAGAACTTGGGCTTGCGCCTCAAAGAAAGGTGATGGGTAATGGGGAATGAGTGATGGGTGCTGCGAACCCCAAAGCAGGGTCCGTCAGTACTTGGGATTGTGCCTCAAAGAAAGGTGATGGGTAATGGGGAATGAGTGATGGGTGCTGCGAACCCCAAAGCAGGGTCCGTCAGTACTTGGGATTGTGCCTCAAAGAAAGGTGATGAGAAATGAGTTATGAGTAATGAGAGCTGCGAACTCCAAAGTCGAGTCCGTCTGCGTTTGGGATTGCGCCTGAAAAGATAAGGTGATCGGGAATGAGTGATGGGTGCCGAAAAGATAGTGGATAAGCCGAGTCGTTTGCAGGTTACCCTCTCATCCCTCATGACTGCTTACGCATCACCGCTTTCTAGATGAGTTGTTCTTTGATCTCTCTGACTTTTTGGCTGAGTTCGGGTTCCTCTTCGACCTGGTCGGCAACCTTTTGAACCGCATACATCACGGTGGAGTGGTCGCGCCCCGAAAAGAACTGACCGATCTCGGGAAAGGAATGAGGAGTCAATTCCCTGATAAGATACATCGCGATCTGTCTAGGGAATACCAGTTCGTGACGTCGACCTTTCGACTTGAGGTCGCGGGCTTCTACCTCGAAGTGTTGAGCCGTAACCCGAAGAATATCTGTCATGGAGAGATTGAGTTCGTTCGGTGTAAAGACATCGGAGAGCGCTCTCGCAGCCGTCTGGCGGTTGAGTGGGGTGTTGTTCATGCTTGCGTAGACGATGACGCGGACCAAAGCCCCTTCCAATTCTCGAATATTGGACGTGACTTGTCGAGCGATGAAATCGATCACCTCGCCGGGGATCTTGACACCTCGATACTCTGCGTTCATCTTCAAGATAGCGATGCGCGTCTCCAGCTCGGGAGCTTGGATATCTGTGATAAGACCCCATTCGAAACGACTCCGCAAGCGGTTCTCGAGGGTGGGGATATCTTTCGGTGGCCGGTCTGAAGATACGATGATCTGTTTGCCTGACTCGTACAGAGCGTTGAACGTGTGGAAAAACTCTTCTTGGGTCCGCTCCTTGCCGGCAATAAACTGTACGTCGTCTACCAGCAGAAGATCGATGCTCCTGTATCGATCGCGGAACGATGTCATTCGGTCTTCCCTGATGGCGTTGATGAGTTCGTTTGTAAAAGCTTCGGTCGTTACATACTCGACTCGAAGCTTGGGAAAGCGCTCTGCTACGGCGTGCCCTACGGCCTGCATGAGATGGGTTTTGCCGAGACCGGCTTCCCCATAGAGAAAAAGAGGGTTGTAGGCCTTGGCTGGTGCCTCCGCTACTGCGAGGGCCGCTGCATGAGCCAGGTTGTTGTTTGTGCCTACAACAAAGTTGGTGAAGATATATTTCGGATTCAGTTTGGGTGGATCTGTATTGGAAATTTCAGCAGGGTCGGCCGAACTGCTGAACATGTCTTTTTGCTCGGTGCTCTGAAAAGATACAACCTGAAAGCCGACCCTTGGTGAAGCGGCACCCAAATCTTTGAGTGCCTGCTCGATCACGTCGCCGTAGTGGTTTTTCAACCAGTCGCGAGCGAATGAGTGAGGAACACCGATCATGAAAGTGCCTTCTTCGATGCCGAGCGGTCGGACCTGCTTGAACCAGGTTCGAAACTCGACCTCAGGAATCTGCTTCCTGATGTAATCGAGAATATCGTCCCAAATAGCAATTTCTCGGCTTACCATAGACTCCTAGAACCCCTACCCCTTGTCACACCCTCCCTTGATGAAGGGCCTTTCGAACGAGAGTACCCCGGTTCCCAGGTAGATCGCCTGGGTGCTTTGGGAACAGTTATCATGACACACGCCTACGGCAGAGAACAAGGGGTCCGGTTTTGACGCCGAAATGACCGTGCGGGCGATATCTAGATCATTTTTTCAGGCGGTCTCGGTCGTTCCACGCGTACTTCAACCAGATGTCGAAATACACCCCATCAAAATAAGCATCTCCAAACGACGGAACGGGTAGGGTCTAAAGCGACTGATACGCTATACTTGGGCATTACGGGTCTTGATCTTATCGTCGAGACGACCCAAAATACCCCCTAGGGATATATGGAGGTTCTATGAAGTACGACGTGATTGTCGTCGGGGGCGGTCACGCGGGGATTGAAGCTGCATGTGCTGCCGCGAAGCTCGGTTGCGAGGTGGCCCTGGTACTCCCAAATCCCGACAAAATCGGCCTCATGCCCTGTAACCCAGCTATCGGTGGACCGGGCAAGTCACAATTGGTCTATGAGTTGCACGCCCTCGGTGGTGTAATGGGCCACCTCGCTGATGCCACGGCCATTCACGCCCGCACCCTCAATTCGAGCAAGGGTCCGGCTGTGCAGTCGTTGCGCGTTCAGAACGATCGGGACGGTTATGCTACGGCCGCGCGTGGATGGATCGAAGCTACTAGAGGGATTTCGATCGTCCGTGCAGAGGTTGCTTCGCTCGAAACAGCCCAGAAGAGTATCACGGGTGTTTCCCTCACAGACGGACGTTGCTTGATGGCACCGAGTGTCGTCCTCTGCACAGGTACATTTTTGGCGGGTGTTGTTTGGTACGGAAAACAGCAGCGTGAGGCAGGACGTCAGGGTGAGGCACCGGCGCGGTATCTCTCGTCTAGCCTCAAAGCGACTGGACACCACTTGACCAGGTTTAAGACGGGCACGCCGCCCCGAATTCGCTCTGATTCCGTCGACTTCTCTCGCCTTCAGGAGGTACCGCCTGACAACCCGGTGCCCTCCTTTACCGGTCGACCGGGTCCGAGAATGACCAGCAGCCCGACCTGGTTGACACATACGACGGTGGCCACGCACGAATTGATCCAGCAAAACCTCGAGCACTCTGCAATGTACAGCGGGCAGATTGAAGGACGCGGGCCCCGTTACTGTCCTTCAATCGAGGATAAGATCGTTCGCTTTGCTGATAAGGAGCGCCACCTCTTGTTCGTGGAGCCTGATGGCAAGGATACGAGCGAGCTCTACCTCCAGGGCTTTTCGAGCTCGATGCCACCCGTGCTTCAAGACGAGATGATTCGAACGCTTCCCGGGTTTGAAGACGCACAGATTCAGCGCTACGCTTACGCAGTCGAGTACGATGCCGTGGATCCGACCCAACTCGATACAACGCTGATGTCCCGAAAGTTGAAAGGCCTGTTCTCCGCTGGTCAGATCAACGGCACAAGCGGTTACGAGGAAGCGTCTGCCCAAGGTCTCATTGCCGGCGTCAACGCGGCACGGCACGCTGACGGTGTCGAACGTGTCACCGTGGGCCGGGACGAGGGGTATTTCGGTGTGCTCCTCGACGATTTGGTTCGCTGGGGGGTCGATGAACCGTATCGCATGCTCACCTCTCGAAACGAGTACCGTCTCCTCCACCGGCAGGATAACGCGGAAGAGCGTCTTCTCGCTACCGGACATGCCTGGGGACTCGTATCGCGACAAAGGCTCGATGAAGCGCAGGAGCGGTTGTCCCGGATCGAAGCTGAAGTCGACAGGTTACAAAAGGCCCGTATCGAAGGTATCACAGCTTCGAAGGCGCTCAGCCGTCCAGGGACTTCTCACGCTCAGATCGTAGAAAAGTATGGGTCTCCTCGAGAGCAACTCACTAGTGACGAGGTGAAGCGGGTCGAAATTCGCATAAAATACCAGAGCTATATCGAAAGGAGCCGGCGAGATCTACAGTCACGCCAAGGCTATGAAAAGATGTCGCTTGGGGATCTCGATTTTACACGAGTTGCGAGCTTGTCGAATGAAGGGCGCGAAGCACTCCAACGATTTCAGCCGCACACACTCGGGGCGGCGCAGCGCCTAAGAGGTGTCAGAGACAGCGATCTCAACGCATTACTGGTTTATCTGAAGACGCGAACTGTTTCACGTGAAACATCGACCGATTGACAAAATCAAGGAATATCGCAAGCTTCTCGAGCGCTATGCAAAGACCCTAGACCTCCTCTCGTCAGCCGGCTTGAGACATCTGGACGAGCACTTCGAAACCAGCCTGCGCTATGCGGACGTAATAAAGCGGATGACGCCCTCCCCAACCGCAGTTCTGGACATCGGATCGGGGTCGGGCCTACCAGGTGTGATTCTTGCGATAGAGCTCTCCCCTACCAGAGTATATTTGGTCGAGCGACGTCGACGTCGCTCTGCCTTTCTAGAGATTGTTGTGAGTCGACTTGAACTCACGAACGCAGCGGTATTCTGGTCAGACAGCAACCACCTCGACACAACAGACCTGGGCGGAGTGCGAGCTGAAGTCGTCACCGCACAGGCTGTTGGAACCTTTGCTCAGATATACAGGGAGACAGCACATCTTCACGCAGGCTCTGTGACCTTGATCAGTCGAAAGGGCCCAGAATGGCAGCGTGAGATCGCCGTACTCCGCTCAGAGATCGATGTGGAGGCCGAAATCACGGCAAATGAGTCGCTTGTGAACCGTGGTACGCTGGTGGCTGTGAGGTTGATGGGCGGAAAACGGTGCCGATCATAGGTGTGATCAACCAAAAGGGTGGTGTCGGAAAGACCACGAGCGCCATCAATCTCGCCGCTGCACTCGCAGGTCGAAGAACTGTTCTTTTGGTCGACCTCGATCCGCAGGCGAATGCGAGCAGTGGCTTAGGAATCGATCGACCAGAACTGACAATCTACGACGTTCTGGTAGGCCGGGTGCCGGCACGGCGCGGGATCACCGACACAACCGTCGAAAACCTACGAATATTGCCAGCCTCAGCCGATCTTGCTGGCGCTGCAGTCGAACTAGACGCGACTTCCGAGAATATGTTGTTGCTCTCTAAATCGCTTATCGGAGTACGTCCGAATTTCGACTTTATCGTTGTCGATGCCCCACCATCGATCGGTGCGCTAACCCTCAATTCGCTGGCAGCGGCAGATCAGCTCATCATTCCCTTGCAGGCCGAATATTATGCACTTGAGGGGATTGCAAGCATGATGGAGACCGTGGATCGTGTGCGTGCATCTCTAAATCCGAAGCTCACCATTTTGGGAATCCTTATCACGATGTTCGATACCAGGACGAAGTTGTCGCAACAGGTGGAGGAGAACGTTCGGAGGCACTTCGGGGATCTCGTGTTCGATGTTGTCGTGCCACGCAATGTCCGTCTGGCCGAAGCGCCATCGTACGGTCAGGCGATATTTGACTACGCGCCTTCATCGCAAGGGGCAGCAGCATACCAACGCCTGGCGAAGGAGGTGTTAAAACGTGCCTACCAAACCTAGGGGACTCGGTCGTGGTCTCGATGCACTTCTACCGAAGGTTGACAAGGGAATTCAGCATATCCCGATTTCTCGGCTCGATCTTTCCCCGTTTCAACCGAGAAAGCGAGTGAGCGAGGTCGGCCTTCTCGAGCTTGCGACATCTGTGGCCAGCAAGGGCATATTGCAACCTTTAGTGGTGCGTGAACGGGGTGAACGCTTTGAAATCGTGGCAGGAGAGAGGAGGTTTCGAGCGGCCAGACAGGCAGGACTCGCAGTGGTCCCTGCGATCGTAAAGGATCTCAGCGATCAAGAGACTCTCGAGATCGCCATTATCGAAAACCTTCAGCGAGAAGATCTCAGTGCCGTTGATGAGGCGCGAGCGTTCAAACTGCTCATGGATTTTGGCCTCAACCAAGATGGTGTGGCGAAGGCTGTTGGGAAGAGTAGAAGTGCTGTTGCGAACTCCCTCCGCTTGCTCACCCTGTCTGATCGAGCTCTTGAGGCCCTTGAAGAAGGGAAAATTACGGCTGGTCACGCCCGTGCCATCCTCGCACAGCCAGATGAGGATCGGGAATGGGCTCTCAAACAGATCACTACTAGAGGGCTTTCGGTCAGAGAGGCCGAAGCGCTCAACAGAGAGCGCATCAAAAAGCGTTCAGCGGAGAGCGATGGTCGCTATGAGCAACTTGAGGAAGATCTTGCGCGTCATACAGGAACCAAAGTGAAGATATCCGGTGGAAGGCGTGGTCGCATCGAGCTTTACTTTCACTCAGTGGATGAACTCGAGCGTTTGCTCGAATTGATCGGCTATCAAGCGTAGTGGGCCTGCCGTATGAGGTGTTGGAGTAGGGTTCCGCGAGATCTATACCACTGAGTGTTTCACGTGAAACAGATTGTGACGGCGGCACGGCGTCGTTCATAGCAACGATTGCGATTGGGCTGGGGTTATATGCTGTCACATGCGACTTCGGAACGAATCACGATCGTCATTTGTGAGCGATTGTTGTAGAGTGTGAAGTCCCCTTCCGAGAACTGTTCATACCACAAACAAAAACTGGTGCAGATGGTACGGTAAGATTGGTTGAACCATGATCGGAATGAACCAACGGGAGGCACAATAGAATGAAGCCGCCAGTTAATGTCACTGTGACGGGTGCTGCGGGCCAGATCGGGTATGCGCTCCTCTTTCGTATCGCGTCTGGAGCCATGTTGGGTCAGGACCAGCCTGTAAAACTCCGGTTGCTTGAGATCCCACCTGCCATGCAGGCGGTAGAAGGTGTCGTCATGGAGCTGTTGGATGGAGCGTTCCCGCTTCTATACGACATTGAGGCGTCAGATGACGCCGATGTTGCGTTCCGCGATACGGAGTATGCCCTGCTCGTTGGGGCTAGGCCACGGGGCCCAGGAATGGAACGGAAGGACCTTTTGGAGGCGAATGCAACGATCTTTAGTGTTCAAGGGAAGGCACTCAACGAGCACGCAAGCCGACGCGTCAAAGTCTTGGTGGTCGGCAATCCTGCAAATACCAACGCGCTTATTGCCATGAACAACGCCAAGGACCTCAAACCAGAGCAATTCTCGGCGATGACCCGGCTCGATCACAATCGTGCCAAGAGTCAATTGGCAAAGAAGACGGGGGCGCGAGTGGCCGATGTCCATAAGGTCATCATCTGGGGTAACCACTCCTCGACGCAGGTGCCCGATCTCAGTTACGCCACGGTAGCCGGCACGCCGGCAAAAGAGTGTGTAGATGGTGGCTGGATCAGAGAGACATTTATCCCGACCGTTCAACAGCGTGGGGCAGAGATCATCAAGGCACGTGGTGCTTCGAGCGCTGCGTCGGCGGCTGCCGCTGCTATCGATCACGTGCGTGATTGGGTTTACGGGACGCCAGAGGGTGATTGGGTCAGTATGGCGATCCCGAGTAGGGGAGAGTACGGCGTTTCAGAAGGCATTATCTACTCTTTCCCCGTGGTGACGCGCGGCGGTGAGGTCACCGTGGTTTCTGGCTTGGACTGTGACGAGTTTATAACCGCAAAGATGAGGGCTTCTGAAGCGGAGCTCCTTGAAGAGCGTCGGGCGATCGAGAAGCTCCTTTAAGATTTTGCCATGAAATGGCAAATCTATTTCGAACGTGTGGTTCGGTGTCGATACAGGAGACTGTTTCAAGGTGGACCGCTGACACGCTCCATGTACTGGCTTGAACATGTACTGGCTTGAACATGTACTGGCTTGAACATGTACTGGCTTGAACATGTACTGGCTTGAACATATGGGCGGCGTAGGCTATCGGTTAGAATAGGTCGATGAATCAGCGGGAATCAAAGAGCGCTATCCGCAAGCTCCTCAAGGACTATGGCCTTCGCTATAGCCGTCCGCGGGCGTCGATACTCTCTTTTTTCCGTGAGGCCGACCACCATATTAGCGCAGAGGATCTGCACCTTACGCTTAAGCGGAGAGGGGAGAGGCTGAGTTTGTCTACGGTCTACCTTAACCTCTCTGTGCTTACCGAAGCCGGGCTGATTCGCCAGTTAAATGGGTTAACCGGCGAGGCGCTTTACGATAGCAATGTGAAGCCGCACTATCATCTCATTTGCAAAGAAACGGGTGAGGTGGTGGATGTGCCGCTTCCCATGATCGACGGTGTACCGTTGCCACGCTTCCTGAAAGAATGCATTCAGGAAGCGACCGGTTGGCAGATCGATGAGCCTTCTCTCGAATTACGCGGGCTATCACCCAAGGTGGCTAAGGAGTAGCTTAGGGCTTGCTAGGCGGAAGCCGCGCGGTTCCGAAGGAGCGTATAGGTAACCTGGCGCCGTTCGGTTGAGACGGGCAATCTGCTGGAGACCGGCTGGTGGGGCCTACCAAGAGACAATCTCTTCGGTGATCCCGTTGCCGGGGAGAGGTGTTTCGGTTGGTCGGCGATAGGGTGACCGATGGCTTACCGTCTGTTTATACCGAACCGGCTCTCGGTTCACTCGTCGCGTTGACGGAACGCACCTGGTCTTGCCTGCTCCGCCTGGGTGATCCCGGCCTAGCCAAGCTCATCGACAGGCGATCTGAGAATGGAAAGCAATTCTGAATAAATAGAAAGTTGAACTTGACAAAATGTAAAGTTGGACTTACTATTATGTCAAGGAGGCTTGAGCAATGTTTTTTCATCCCGAGCTGTCGAAGGTGTATATAGAGATGAAAATCGCCGACTATCAGCGGGAAGCGGAGCACGTGAAAGATCTTAGGCGGGTGTCGAAGTCACTCCGTAATTGGCTGGCCAAGGTTTTGAAGGGTCTCGCTACCCGTCTTGAAACCAGACCAGAAGCAGTTTCTGAAGAAGCTGAAGCCCTCCCGCTTTAACCGGTCGAGCAACCCCTATTCCAGGGACTGATGGAAGGTAGACCCCTAGTCAAAAAGGAGGTGGATCCGTGAGCGAACAAGAACGTATCCGGACGCTTGCCGACGAAGGTAAAATCACTGAAGAAGAAGCGCAAAAACTCATTGCCGTTCTCGAAGAGATCGATCAGGTCGATCGAGAACTATCGGGTATCGACGTCGAGGTCGAAGCCACCGTCGAAGCAGGTGGCCACTCTCGAGAACGGGTCGAGGTCGAGGTAGAAAAGAGAATTTCGACCGCTGAATCGTCCCATGAAGAGACGCGTAGATCAGCCGATACCGAAAGTGCAACGACCCAGCCACCTGCCGATCTCAACTGGGTTCACATCGATATGCTCGCCGGCGATCTCGATGTGCGCGTCGATGAGAGCCTTTCCGAACCCAAGGCGGAAGGAGACGCGGTTTTTGAAAGGGACGGAGACGACTACCGGCTCCAAAAAGAGCCGATGGAAACAGCAGGCGACTGGGTGGAACAGTTGGTTGCGCGCTTCAAAACGCACGACTTGAAACTGCGCATCCCTGCGGGATACGGTCTGAATCTGCACATGAAAGCTGGGGACGTGAAATTGACCGGCCTGCCTTACCTCAGAGCGAATCTGTTGGCCGGCGATCTCAAAGCCGATGAACTCAGGGGAGTAAACCTTAGCATGAGTGCGGGCGACGTATCGCTCGGATTACGCCTCAAGGAGGGTCACCACCGTATCGCTGCCACCGCCGGCGATGTGCGGGTGAAGTTGCTACCCGGTAGTAGTGTGCGGATCGATGGTGCCGTCAGCATAGGAAAGGCTTCCTTGAAGGGCCCCTTTGAACAGACACCGAAGGGTATCGGGGAGAGATTTACGGGAATTTTCGGAGATGGTTCGGCAGAGCTGAAACTCAAGCTCTCCGCCGGCAATCTTAGATTGGGGCCGGCTGATGAATGAGAGTAACGAACGCCGCAAGATCCTCGACATGCTCGCATCAGGTCAGGTTACAGTCGAGCAAGCCACCGAACTGCTCAAGGCGCTCGGACCGGTCGCGGCGGTGCCGCCGACACCTCCCATACCACCGGCTCCACCCAGGCGCAAGGGTATCGCCAAGATCCTACGCATCAATATCGATGCCGGAGGTGGCGACGAAGGCGAAAAAGCGAAGATCCGCGTGAATGTGCCCATCGCACTGGCCAAGTTTGCCAGCAAGTTCATGCCGCAGGAAGCGAAAGCTCAGCTCGACCTACAAGGCATCGATCTCGCGGAGCTCCTAGAGACCATCGGTGATGATCTCCCCGAAGGCCGTCTGGTCGATATCGATGCGATCGAGGAGGGCAAAGGCAAGGCCAAGATCATTATCGAGGTGGTGTAATGCTGCGTCTTCGCAGCTTCGACAGCCGGGGGCTTGCCGAGTTTGCCGATGAGTTACGCCCCCGCTTCCTCACCTTCAAGCTGCAGACCCCCACGATCAACGTACGTTGGGGAATGCCCCTTTGGGTCGTAGAAGAGATCGTAGGATTCGCTTTACGGCTTGCCTTGCTCGCGGCCTACGTGCTCCCCTACCTGCCTGAGTCCACGAGGCGGCGTTGGGCAGATAGGGTGGTGGTGCCTGAGACCCTACGGACCCCGCTGCTATTGTTGGAAGAACTCTTCTCGAATCGTGGGCACGAACTGCTGAAGCTGCCACCCGGTGAGGTCTTCGTCTCGATTCAGACGGTCGGCACCACCATCGAAATCGGCCAGGCCTGAAAGGGGGCGTTCAGCGCCGAGATGTCTGTTGGCGAAGCTGGGTTTCGCTGTTTGTCGAACCCGAGCGAGTTGTAGAAAAACAATACGATTCGGCGAAGTGAGCGCCGAGAACAACCGTTCTCATAGAACGTTTGGAGTGAATCGATGCAAAAGCTACCCATGCCAACCCTGTGCCCGGTAACGGGCGAACCCCTAGAAGTCACGCGGCTCGAGTGTCCGAGTAGTGGTGTGACGATCGAGGGGAGGTTTCAGCCCAACGAGTTTGCACTGCTCCCCGAAGATCACCTCGAGTTTATGCGCATCTTCGTCAAGGTGCGCGGCAACCTCAAGGAGGTCGAGCGCGTCTTGGGGCTCAGTTACCCGACGATCAGGCAGCGTTTCGAGAATCTTCTCAAGGCGCTAGGCTACGAGGCCTTCGATGATCTCAGTGATGAGCGTGGCGAGGTGATCGGGCTGCTCGAGCGGGGGGAAATCAGCCCCGAGGACGCGACCAAACGGTTGCAGTCGCTGAAGCGGCGCACTTGACCGACCTGCTGCTGCCTCGGTATCCATCCCAGCTGGACCATCGTCTGGTTTTTGGATCGAACCCGGTCAGGACAGCTCGCAATTTTGGTAGGGTTTAGCATCTACGGGCAGTGGCTCAGCAAGGGTCACTGCCGACAGGAAGACGCACCCTGTATGACACTCAAGGTTTTTCACTTCACGGAAACAAAACAAGGTTCACCGGATGCGCTGGCCGCACGACTGGCGCAAGGGGTCGACTTCAGCCACGGCAGAGAGACTCCTAACCCGGCTGCTTATGACATCCTTATCGCTGCCGCCCCTTCTAAGGAGCTGTTGGAGGCAAGTCCCCAGCTTCGAGCACTGATTATCCCCTTTGCAGGGCTTCCTGAGAACACGCGAGATCTGTTGCGCAGTTACCCCCAGGTAGCGGTTCATAATGCCCCATACAACTACGTCGCCACGGCGGAGACGGCTTTGGCTCTGATGCTTGCGAGCGCCAAATTCGTGGTCGAAGGAGACAAACATCTTCGGCGTAACGATTGGACGGTACGCTATAGCGACCGGCCGCAGCTGCTTTTACAGGGACGGACCGTTCTCATCCTCGGCTACGGCCGCATCGGAAGATACATGGCTCCCGTCTGCCGGGCGCTCGGCATGACTACCCTCGGGGTGAGACGGACGTTGCAGCCCGAGGATCAAACGGAATCCTTTGCCGAGATCTTTGGGGTAGACGAGCTGCACACGCTCCTTCCGAGAGCGGATGTTTTGCTCATTGCGCTGCCGGGTACGTCGGAAACCACCGGCCTCATCGGTGAGCGGGAGCTGGCTCTGTTGCCCGCTGATGCCGTACTGGTGAACGTGGGGCGGGGTTCGGTGGTCGATGAGAGGGCGCTCTACCAGGCTCTGGTCGGCAGAAAGCTGGCGGCGGCCGGGCTCGATGTGTGGTACCGGTATCCGCGCAACAAGGCCGAGCGCACGCAGACAGCACCGTCACACTACCCGTTTCATGAGCTGGACAACGCGATCCTCAGCCCCCATCGTGCCGGTTGGTTGGGTAGCGAAGACGAGAGTCGCATGGCGTTTTTGGCCGAGATGCTGAACAAAGCAGCCGCCGGACAGCCGCTCCCCTACCGTCTCGATCTCAAGCGGGGCTATTAGCGTTTCGTCGGCTCCGGAGAGGCCGACGTCGGAAGAGATGGGCTTAACCGGTGCCTTCGCAGCACCCATAATCCATCACCCATCACTCATCACCCAAAAGGGTTTGCCAATCAGATTTCTGCCACCTGACAAAAAGGTACGTCACGTCATACAGCGATTCTGAGATTGTTCGCTATACTGACAACCTGATGAGTGACTACTATCAGCTCCTCGGGGTTTCCAGAGACGCCGACGCCAAGGAGATCAAGTCGGCCTACCGGAAGCTCGCCTTGAAATACCATCCCGACCGCAACCCCGGCGACGCTGAGGCAGAAGAGAAGTTCAAAGAGATCAACGAAGCGTATGCCGTTCTCTCGGACGACCAGAAGCGCGACCGTTACGACCGCTTCGGCAGTGCCGATGCGGGAGCCCAGTTCAGCGGAGATATCTTCGACATCTTTGCATCGGTCTTCGGTGGCGGTTTTGCCGGCTCCCGCGGCGGCCCCCCGCAGCGTGGTATGGCGGGTGAAGATCTCGAGATGGGTTTGAACATCACACTCGAGCAGGCGAGAGTCGGTGAGTCGGTGGAGGTCGAGGTCGATCGACTCGGCGTCTGCGACCGTTGTGAGGGCTCCCGGGCCGAACCGGGGAGCGGTGGCCGACAGACGTGCTCCACCTGTCAGGGAATCGGTCAGGTCAGAACGCAATCCCAGTCGTTTTTTGGAACCGTGGTGAGTACTCGAACCTGCCCACAGTGCCGTGGCTTGGGTGAGATCATTTCCGATCCGTGCAACAAGTGTCATGGAAACGGACGCATGCAGGTATCTGAAGCGATCGAGGTGAGCTTGCCCAAAGGCATCGATGCGGGCTACCGCCTGCGTATTCCGCGCCAGGGTAATGCCGGGGTAGACGGCGGCCCCCCGGGAGACCTCTACGTCTATATCGATCTTGCTGCTCACGAGCACTTTAGGCGCCAAGAGGACGATCTCCACTACTCGCTCGGCATCGGAATCGCTCAAGCCGCCCTCGGGAGCTGTTTCGAGGTGCCGACCATGGAAGGCCCCGAAGTGATCGACATTCCCCCCGGAACCCAATCCGGCGCCACCTTCCGGTTGCCGGGTAAGGGTATGCCGCGCCTTCGCAAAGTCGGTATGGGTGACCAGGTGGTAACGGTCGAGGTTGAGATTCCAACCGAACTCAGCCCCAAAGCGCGCGATCTCTTGGAAGCGTATGCGCAAGAGGTCGGCGAGGAGATACACGAGCGCGAGACGCTTTTAGAACGCATCAAAGGCTTTTTCGGCAAGAAGAAAAACAAAGAGGCTGCTGAAGCCTAAAAGAGGCTCCTTCAAGCTGTAGGTTCCCACCCCACACGTGCGCCGGTGGCAACCGGTGGCACCGCGGTGGCGCTGTGGTGGCACCGGCTCCGGCATGCTGTGTTCATCGAACGCGGAAGGAGCAAAACGATGATCGCACAAAGAGAGAAGAACCCGAGGATCGCCACCCCTAAAGCGAACAGCAGCACTATCCCCACCGGAGGATTCATGAGCCAGACTGTAACAGCGAAGCGCATCTTTGGGAATCAGCAACCCCAACTCGTAATGAAAGGTGCGCCCTCAGACGTCACCCGGGCCGGCGAACCGGCGTTGTGGAAAAAGATCATAGTGGCTGCTGTCTTCACCGGTCTTTTTGCAGCCCCCTACCTGTTCGGCTTGTGGCTGTGGTCGCTGCTCTAGGTCGGGGTGGTTCCCTTTGGAACCGCCGTCAAAACGAGCCCGGAGTTCCTTGTAACCAAGTGATGAAGCGCTGAAAGAGAGAGGACGCCCTATGTCCGAGCAGATCTTGCAGTTGAACTTCAGGTACTGCGGTCCAGGGAACACCTATCAGCAGGTGGTGACGATCCTCGCGCAGGTTGCCGCCAACGCCCCTGGGCTGATCTGGAAGACCTGGCTCATCAACGAACGCGAAGCTGAAGCCGGGGGTCTGTACCTATTTTGCGACCAGGCGTCGTTGCGCCACTATCTAGAGGGTACCCTATGGAAAACGCTCTGCCAACACGAAGCGGTGTGTGACGTCTCCACCAAGTGCTTCGATACCCTGAACGAGATCCCGCTGATCGCGCTCAAGCGGTGGTTGGAGCGCCCACCATCGTGAGAAGCCGTCAACCATCTGACCGATAGCCGACACCCACTGCGTCACAATTTGAGTCACGTTGCAGACGAAACGAGATGAAAGGAGAAACGATGAAAAAGCGGCTGCTAGCCACCCTCTGTCTCTTGCTACCGAGCTTGGGGCTCGCCGACCCCTTCGTATGGCCCGACGCTTGGACCGCCGATCCGGGAGAAGCGGTCTTTGGTGGGACCTTCCGCGCCGGATCGGTCGGGAACCCGCGGACCTTGAACCCTTTGGTGAGCGCTGAGGAAAATAGCGTTTTGGATCTCACCTCCGAAGGCGCAAGCCTTTTCAAGCAGGGCCCCGACTCGCCCGAGTGGCTGCCGTATGCAGCGCAGTCTTTCACCGTATCCGAGGACGGCACCGTGATCGACGTGGTGTTACGAGAGGGCGTCAAGTGGAGCGATGGCCGCCCGGTGACGGTGCAGGATTACCTGTTTGCCTACCAGGCGTGGATCGATCCCGAAGTGGGGGCCAACGGCCGCGAGGAGTGGTTTATCGATGGCGAACTCATCGAGCTGACGGTGACGGGTGAGCGTAGCTTGCGGTTCACGTTTCCCAGGCCTGACCGAACAGCCTTCGGGCTGGTCGGCTCGCACCAACCCCTGCCCGACCACATCCTGGGTGAGCGCTACCGCCAAGGCGGAGCCGAAGCGCTGCGCTCCGCTTGGGGAGTCGATGTGAACGTACACGAGACGGTGTGGACCAGTGCCTGGGTACCGGTTTCCTTTGAACCGGATGAACGGCTCGTGTTCGAGCGAAACCCGTATTTCGGCGAGTGGAACGTTGACGAAGCCGGTAACCCCTTGCCGTATCTCGAGCGCATCAACGTCTCACTTTTGGTTTCAAACGAGGCGGCACTCAACCTCTTTCTGGCTGGTGAGCTCGATGCCTTTAACAGTGCTTCACTCGACGAGTTCGGTGTGATCAACGCCGCCGTGCAAAATGGAGACCTCGACGCCACCCTGATCGAAAGTGCCAGCCCCGTTGCCGGCAGTCAGTTCATCATCTTCAACTGGAACAAGGCCGGCGATCCCTTTCGCGAAGCGCTCTTCAGGAGCCCCGACTTCCGGCACGCCATGAGCCACCTCGTCGACCGAGAAGCGATCATCGAGCTCGTCTTCGGTGGCTCAGCCTCGCCCATGTGGACCGGGGTCTACCAGGTGCTCGACTTCTGGGTGAATCCGGACGTGGCCAAGTTCCCCTTCGATCCCGAGGCTGCGCTCGAGCTTCTCGGCGGCTTGGGGTTTCAGCAGAGGGGTGACGATGGGGTTCTTCGCGACGCTCAGGGGTGGGCGCTCGAGTTCACCCTGGCGGTGATCGCCGGGGATCAGAGCTTCGAGCAGATCGGTCAGATCTTTGCTGATAGCGCTCGTGAAGTCGGGGTCAACGTCGACGTTCAAGCGGTCGACTTCAACGTGTTGGTCGACCGGCTGCTGGTGCGCGGTGACGACCGGCCCTTCGACGCCATCTTGATCGGTCTGGTTGGCGCTGACCGCGACTGGCCCTTCAGCGCAAACGAACTCGACTGCAACGGGTTGTTGCACGGCTACAATCTCTCTGGAGGGTGTCTGTTCGAGCTCGAGAAGCAGCGCCAAGCGTTGCAAAACCTCGGCCGCCAGACGCTCTCGACAGAAGAGGCGCGTGCCATCGGCTTCGAGATCCAAGCGCTCGAAGCGGAGTTGATGCCCTTCGTCTACACGGTGAGCCCGTCGTGGCACGTAGGCTGGTCGAATACGCTCGGCGGTGCCCACCCGCGGGAGCTCATCAATAGCATCGTCGGCTCTCGGGAGTTGGTGCTGACGTTTAAGAGGCAGTAAAGCAGGTATCATCTGGTCATAGACAAAGTCGGTGGGTGAAATACCGTCCAGTCGACCGTTTCTTGGAAGATACCTGCTTACATAATTTTGGCAACCGCTTTAAACAGTGATGAGCGATGAGCGATGAGTGGGTTACGGATGAACATCACGGTTCGAGAACACGTGATATTTCAGAGAATCAGAGGTCAACCAACCGTGAACTTCTCACCTCTCATCGCTTGTGACTCGTCACCTATCGCCCATCACCTTCGAAACAGAGGCTTGTTTCTCGAGTTCCTCGAGGATCCGCCTTGCGGTCTCTCTCGGCTCGAGTGCTTGCTGCAGCTCTTCGACGTCGCTTGCGACCTCGGCCCGGACCTCGACCTGGTCTGCCTCGGCCACGCCGGGTGCGCCCTGGCGGAGGCGGGTGAGGGCCATCGACAAGCTCTTTAAGGCGTTCGTGCTGG
>CP070651.1:1457303-1466692 GCA_020354625.1 Trueperaceae bacterium | reverse complement strand
CCAGCAGCTTGGTGCCAAGGCCCGCACAGTCGATCACCAGGGAGTAGGGCTCCAGCTCCGAGAAAGCCTCGACCGTCCTTTGTTCGATACGACCGCCCAACTCCCTAAACCGCTCAAGCAGCCACGGCATGTAGACGGGTACATCGATCCGGGGAGCGGTGATGGTGAAACCGTACTGCCAAGGCTCAGGAAAAGCGCTGCCGTCGACCTCTCGCAAATCACCGGTCAGCGCCAACGATCTCGGGTCGAACGGCTCGTCTTTCAACTCGTGGAGCGGGATGAGAGCGACACCCGACGCGGGATCGCGGGCGAGCACGCGAAACACCTCGAGGCTTTCTCGGCACCATGCAGCCACCCGGCTCCCCGGTTCGGCAGAGCCCGCAGACCAAAAGGCGCCGGCGACATCGGAGGTGGTACCTGGTGGGATCTCGCGAGCCAGAATAGTGACGCTATGGCCACGCTCGAGCAGACGTACCCCCGAGGTCAAGCCGACCACGCCACAACCGACGACCGCGACCTGCTTTTCAACTCGCTTCACAAGACCCCCTTCAATCTTCCGTTCAGTTGGGATGGCCAGCCCGGTAGGCAACCAAGGGCTCTCGGTAGCGCTCGGGATCCTGCGGCGTCACCAAGCGACCCCCCGTACCCTCGGTGACTCTGGTAGCATCCTCGACCAGCCCAACTCCCTGCATGGCCAAGAGTGCCGCCCCGTGAGCGGCCCCTTGGTTCTGCCGGGGCACCGTTAGGGGGAGTTCCAACACGTCGGCGACCATCTGGAGCCAGAACGGAGACTGCGCCCCACCACCTGTCGCCAGACCACTGACGAGCGTCGTGAGCGGCGCCATGACGTCTAAGGCGTCACGAAGGCTAAAGGCCACGCCCTCGAGCACCGAGCGGATCACATCGGCTTGGTTGGTGGCGAGGCTCAACCCGGTCCACGCACCACGAAGATCGGGATCCAAGTGGGGGGTACGCTCGCCGGCAAGGTAGGGCTTGAAGGTCACGCCGCTAGAGCCCACCGGGCTCTGTTCTGCCCGTGCGATCAGCTCTGTGAAACCGATGTCGGGTGCAAAGGTGTCGTGGTACCACTGCAGACTGCCTGCCGCAGCCAGAGTGACCCCCAACAGGTGATAGCCGCCGTCAGCATGACAGAAGAGGTGTACCCGTCCCTCAGGGTCGGGAGTGGCCTCTTTTAGCGGGGCAAAGATCACCCCGGAAGTTCCCAAACTCACGCTGCCGAGTTCGGGATGCCGGCTCGACAGGCCCAAGCTGGTGGCGGCCGCGGCGTTGTCACCTGCCCCGGCGACGACCGGTAGATCTGTCGGCAGTCCCGTTGCAGCCGCAAGTTCAGCTTTCAAGGTGCCGGTGACTTCGTGCGAGGCGATAACCTCGGCAAAGAGCCCGGCATCGATCGCCAGCGCGGCCAGGACGTCCTCATCCCAGACCTTGGCTGCCAGGTTGAAACAGTTGCTGCCCGAGGCGTCGGAAGGCTCCGCCGCCATCGTGCCGGTCAGCACGTAACCGAGGTAGTCCTTGGGCAAAAGGGAATGGCGCAAGCGCGCATAGTTCTCGGGTTCAGCCTGGCGCAACCAGACGACTTTCGGCAGGTGAAAGCCGGTGATGGCCGGGTTGCCCGTCCGCCGGATGAGCTCGGTCCTCGGAACAGCCTGCTCGATCTCGACAACCGCTTCACCGGTTCGCTGATCGTTCCACAAGATAGCGGGCCGCACCACCTCCCCATAGGCATCCAAAGGGACCATGCCGTGCATCTGGCCGGAAAGGCCGAGCGCTGCGATGTCGTAGCCGGCGAGCTTCCGCACCATCTCTTTGAGGGCCTCTAAGCTGGCATCCACCCAATCGCTGGGACGTTGCTCCGTCCAGCCCGGTTGAGGGGTCAGCAGCGGGTAGCTACGGGTGACCTCTGCCACCACCTCACCTTGGGGCAAAACCGCCAGAACCCGTACGCCGCTGGTCCCTAAATCGATTCCAAGTGCGACAGTCCGCGACACCTAACGAACCCCCAAGAGGAGTTCGACCGTGAGCTGATCCAAGCGCTCCAACCCCGGACCCCTACGGCCGAGCGCTTCCCGGTCGAAAGCCCGGGCCTTGAGCGCCTCTGCCTTGGCGGAACTGTAGCCTCGGTCGAGGTCTTCGAGCCCGTCGTCGCGTACCTTGTAGGCCTCGATGGCAGCCTGGATGTCGGGGTCTTTCCCGAACTGCTCTACCTTGTCTTTAAGGATCAGGTAACTGCGCATGCAGCCCTTGGCGAACTCCCATACCCCAGCCTCATCCTCGGTGCGAAGCGCGTGGGCATCGAAGTGGCGCGGGCCATCGTAGCCCGACTCCTCGAGCAACTTCACTACAAAAAACGCCGATTTCAAGTTCTCGGCCCCGAAGCGCAGGTCTTGATCGAAACGGCTCATCTTCTGGTCGTTCAGGTCGATGTGAAAGAGCTTGCCGGCATCGATAGCCTGAGCCACCGCGTGCACAAACGAAAGACCCGCCATCGTCTCATGGGCGAACTCCGGGTTCACACCCACCATCTCGGGGTGGTCGAGGGTGCTAATGAAGCCGATCATAGAGCCGACGGGTGGGCAGGTAGATGTCCCCACGCGGCTCGTTCGGCTTGGGCTCGAGCGCAAAGCGGTAGCCATACCCCTGGTCTTTGGAGTACTCGCAGAGAAAGTTCAGCGCGTCCCGAAAGCGCGCCAGACCGTCGAGGGCGTTGCCGCCGGCGTCGACCTCGGCCCCCTCACGCCCCCCCCAAAAGACGTAGGTCTCGGCACCGAGCTCCGCCCCCAAGTCCATGGCCTTCATGGTCTTTTGCAGCGCAAAGGCCCGTACCCGCGCATCGGCCGAGGTAAAGGCCCCATCCTTGAACACGGGATCGGCGAAGAGGTTGGTGGTCGCCATCGGCACCACCATCCCGTGATCGTCGAGGGCCTCTTTGAACTCGCGCACGATGCGGTCGCGCTCGGCGAGAGTAGCGTCGATCGGCACCAGATCGTTGTCGTGCAGATTGACCCCGTAGACGCCGAGTTCTGCGAGCTTCTCTACGATGGCGGTGGCTGCGATCCGCATACGGGTCGGTTCGCCAAAGGGATCGCGCCCCGGGTTGCCGACCGTCCACAGGCCGAAGGTGAACTTGTGTTCAGGGAGAGGTTGATAGTCTTTCATGCGCCGACCTCCTAACGCCCGGTTCTTGCGTTTTACCTCGAAATTTCCGTGAGCCGTAGCGACTATTGGCACGTCACATCACAGCCCTAACTGAAACCCACTCCAGAATGTAGTGTACCGCGCCGCGAGTCGCAACTCGATCGAAGCCCGCTTTTGTCCAGGTTGCGGAACGTCTCACGGCCTCTCTACGCGCAGAACATTTACGTTGACACCGGCAAGCAGGAATGACTATGCTAGACGGGCAAAGCGAGATACAATAGGGCGAGATACAGGAACGGGGATGAGTAATAGAGTGGGGCCAGGTCGAAGACGCTGTCGAGATCTTCTGCCTCGTATGACGGAGCAAGCGATTCAAACTCGTCACCGATATTCATTAGTAATTAAGGACGCTATCTTGACGTCACAAACATGTCGAAGCTAACTACCCAACCGATGTTGCTCGGCCGCTCCCTCGCTAGGCTCGACTGGCGACAGTACCTGACGCTTTTCATCTTCCTGGGTCTTTGCGTGGTGTTTCACTTCCTCACCCTGTGGAAGCTCGGCCGGCCCGCCTTCATCAGTCAAGTGAACGTCATCAACGTAATCCGCCAAGTCTCCATCGTCGGCATCATGGCGGTCGGGATGACCTACGTGATCATGGTGGCGGAGATCGATCTCGGGGTCGGTTCGCTCTTGGCCGTATGCGGCATGATCGCCGCGCTGTTGCAACGGGCCGATGCCGGCTTGCTAGCCTCCATTTTGCTCCCGTTGCTGGTGGGGGTCGCCACCGGGCTGTTTGTCGGCCTGCTCGTGACCTACGGCCGGATCCCTTCGTTTGTTGCCACCTTGGGGGTGCTCGCCTCCTACCGGGGGATCGCCCTGCTCATCTCCAACCGGGGACAACCCGTCACCGGCATCGACCCGAGCTTCCGCTTCATCGGTGCGGGCGTTCTGGGCGACGTTCCCGGTCTGGCCAGCATCCCCTTTATCAAGGTCATCCCCATACCGATCGTAATCTTCGCGGTGGTCATCGCCGTGGGGGCGATCGTGTTTCAACGCTATCCCTTCGGCCGGCACGTCGCCGCTGTGGGCGGCAACGCCACCGCTGCCCGCCTCTCTGGGATCAACGTGCGGGCGATCAAGCTGGCAGTCTTCGCCATCTCCGGCATCTGCGCCGCCATCTCGGCCCTGATCCTCACCTCGCGTCTCAACATGGGCTCGCCCTTATCAGGGACGACCATGGAACTCGACGTGATCGCCGCCGTGGTGGTGGGCGGCACCTCGCTTTATGGCGGGCGGGGCAGCGTACTCGGCTCGATCCTCGGCGCCATGCTGATCGGCGTTCTCTCCAACGGCCTCAACCTGATGGCGGTCAACCCCCACTGGCAACCGGTCGTCAAAGGAGTGGTGATCGCAACCGCCGTGCTACTCGACCAGCTCGGGCGCCGGCACGAAGAGTGACCCACGGTGCGACCGCCGGGGTTGGAAAGGAGGCATGAGCGAAAAAAAGACGCTACCCAAGGATTCGAAGGTGTCGATAGTTAGGTGTTCACGAAAGACGTGTTACAGGCAACAACGAATGACAGGTAACAACAACCTTTAGGGAGGTTCGGTAGTGAAACGTTTCAACCTAGTCAAGCTCATGACGAAAGTCGTTCTGGCAGCGCTCCTATTCATCCCGACGGCGGGCCTGGCGCAGGAACAGCTGCGCGTCGCCTTCTCCGTCCCCGGTTTTGTCTTCCCCTTCTTCCTCATCACCGAGGCCGGCGCCCAGGCTGAAGCCGAAGCGCTCGGCGTCGAGATGATCTCGCTCGATGGACAGGACAGCGACGCCATCCAGCTGAGCACGGCCGAAGATGCCGTGGCCGCCGGCATCGACGGCATGGTGATCAGCCCGCGCACCACCGAAGGCTTGGCCTCGCTGTTCGAGCTCCTCGAAGAGCAGAACATTCCCGTGATCACCTTCGACCGCCGCGCGATCGAGGGGAGCAAGATCCTCGGGCACATCGGTGCTGACAACGTAGCGGGTGGCGAGCAAGCCGGCATGTTCATCGCCGAAGCACTCGGCGGTGAAGGTCGCGTGATCGAGTTGCTGGGCACGCCCGGCGCCTCCCCGGCCATCGACCGCTCGGCGGGCTTCAACGCAGCCATCGCCGAATATCCCGGCATCGAGCGCGTCGCGCAGCAGACCGCCAACTTCAATGCCGCCGACGGCCTCACCGTCACCGAAGACATCCTGACCAGCCTCGGCTCTACCCCGGATAACCCCGGCTTCGACGCGCTCTTCGCGGCCAACGACGACATGGTACTGGGTGCCATCGAGGCGATCCGCGCTCGCGGCCTCAACCCGGGTGACTTCGTCATCGTCGGTTTCGACGCCCTCGAGCCGGCGCTCGACGCCATCAAAGATGGGGCCCTGACCGGTACGGTAGACCAGTTCCCCAACGAACAGGCCGGCACTGCAGTGCGCCAGGTGGTCGAGTTCCTCCGCGACGGCACCGAGCCCCCGGCAGAGACCTTCCTGACGCCGCGCGTCATCTCCATCGACAACATCGATGAGGCCTCCACGCTGATCCTGGCGAACTAAGGATCTCAACCGCATAGCGTGTACTGGGTACAGCGCGGGAGTCTTCTCGCGCTGTACCCCTACGAAGGATAACGACATGCCGCAAGCTCCCAACTACAAGGCCGAGCTGGTCGGTGTCTTCGGTCATCCGGTAGCCGAGAATCCGACTATCGTCCTGCAAGAGGCCGCCTTTAGAGCGCTCGATCTCAACTGGCGCTACCTGACCATCGAAGTTTATCCCCAAGACCTGGCCGACGCCGTCCGTGGCCTGCGCGCCTTCAACATGCAGGGTATCAACCTGACGATCCCCCACAAGGTAGCGGTACTCGAGCACCTCGACGCCATCGCCGACGATGCCAGCCTCATCGGCGCAGTCAACACCGTGCGCCGCGACGGCGACAAGCTCATCGGTGAGAACACCGACGGTAAGGGCTTTCTGCGCTCGCTGCGCGAGGACGCCCGGCTCGACCCCTCGGGCAAGCGCGTAGTGGTCCTCGGTGCCGGCGGTGCGGCGCGGGCCATCACCGTCGAACTGGCGTTGGCCGGCGCCTCGGAGCTCACCGTGGTCAACCGCTCGCCCGAGCGCGGCACCACCTTGGTCGATTTGCTCAACGAAAAGACCGCCACAAGTGCCCGGTTCGTCTCCTGGAAAGATACCTACGCCGTCCCCGACGCGACCGACGTGCTGGTGAACGCCACCTCCATCGGCCTCTTCCCCAACGTGACCGAGAAACCCGACATCGATTACGACACCATCCGTTCAAACATGACCGTTTGCGACGTGATCCCCAACCCGCCTCACACGCCGTTTCTTCAGGAAGCCGAGGCGCGTGGCGCCACGACCTTGGACGGCCTCGGGATGCTCGTCTATCAAGGCGCCATCGGCTTCAAGTTGTGGACCGGCCGGGACGCGCCGGTCGAGGTGATGCGCCGGGCTCTGGCCGAAGCCTTCGGGTTGTAGCAGGGACCGCTCACAAGGCCCCAAAAACCACCGATAACACAAGGAAGTAGCCATGACCAACATCTCGCAAAAGATCAGCGACGCACTCGAAGCCGGGCAGGGCATCCTCCACCTGGCACCCAACTGGGTCCCTCGCTCTTTTTTGATGCCCGGCAAACGCATCCGTCTGGCAGGCGAAGATCTCTACGTTCTGGGCGCAGATCGCGGTGGCATCGACGAACGCTGGTTCGCCTCCACCACCAAAGCCGACAACGGCCCCGGCACCCCCGAAGATGAAGGGCTCAGCTACGTGGTGGGACCGGACGGCAAAACCTTCCTGTTAGCCCATGCGGTAGAGGCCGCCGGCGCGGACCTCATCGGCCAGGAGATGATGCGCGATTGGGGACGCTGGCCACTCTACTGCAAGTTCTTCGACAACATGGGGCCTATCCCCCACCATTTGCACCAACTCAACGAGCACGTGCAGCCGATCGGACGAGAACACAAACCTGAAGCGTACTACTTCCCGCCCCAGTACAACCCGGTCGGCAATAACTTCCCCTACACCTTTTTCGGCCTGGAGCCGGGCACCACCAAAGCCGACCTCTACCGCTGCCTCGAGCGCTGGAACGAAGGCGATAACGGCATCTTGGACCTCTCCAAAGCGTATCGCCTCAAACCCGGCACCGGCTGGCTGGTACCGCCGGGCATCCTCCACGCGCCGGGATCCCTTTGCACCTATGAAGTGCAGTGGGGCTCGGACGTCTTTGCCATGTACCAGTCGCTGGTCGAAGGGCGGGTCGTGCCCTGGGACCTCTTAGTCAAAGATGTTCCCGAAGACAAACGCTTCGACCTCGACTACATCGTCAGCATGGTCGACTGGGAACCGAATGTCACCACGACCTTCAAGGACGATCACTACCTCGAACCCATACCGGTCGGCGACACCAGCGGCGAAGGGTACCAAGATCGCTGGGTGATCTACGGCAAAGTGCACGGTGAGGATCTGTTCGCCGCCAAGGAGCTCAGCCTACAACCGGGTATCGAGGTGACCATCAAGGATCAGGGGGCTTCCGGGGCCATCTTGGTCCAGGGCCGCGGCAAGCTCGGCACCTTCGATGCAGAAACCCCCAGTTACATCCGTTACGGTGAGATCACCACCGACGAATACTTTATCAGCGACGCTCGTGCCAAGGAGGGTTACACCGTAACGAACACGGGCCAAGAACCGCTGGTGATCCTCCGCTACTTCGGCCCCGGCGTGAACGCGGAGATGCCGGAGATCGGCAGTTACAAGCGGCAGGGGTAACGCGATCTCCGTCTAGCCTAAACCAAACCGTCTTTCGGTGATCTTGGCGCTGCCAAGATCACCCGAACAGGGTGGACAAGCAGAAGGAGTATCCTTCAGTCAACGCGCCATGTGTGTCGAAAGCCGGTTTCAAACGGAGAGGAGCACAGGACAGGAGCCTGTCCCTAAAAATCCGCTTCTAGCGAAACCACCCGGGACGCTTCACACTCTTTTGTCGCCGCTTCTCAAACGTCTGGTCGGGCGTCTTGACTTCCGCGTTGCGGCGCTCGAGCTCCTCATCCAGCTTTTTGACACGCTCGACGATCTCTTGGAGGTCCACTTCACGCTCGGCAGAGCCGGCCAGATTCCGCTGCAACGCGGCCGTCTGGGCGCGAAGCTCGGCCATTTCCTGCTTGAGTGCCTGGAGTTCAGCCAACACAGATTTCAGCATTACTTCAACAGACCGTATCGTGGCCTGGGGAGGGGGTGGGGATGCCGGTACCGTCCTCGCCTGCGCTTGACGGTCCTGAACACCCCTCTTGGTCGCCAGCAGAGCCTCTTTGATGCTCATGGCCCGTTTGGCCCTCACCAAGCGATGGGCCGCAGCGAGGCGCTCGACCGCCTCACGCGGCCAAAGCCTCTCCCCCGAACGATCTCTGGGCAGATCCTGATAGACCCACTCGTAGATGTTGGCGATGCGCTGCAGCTCGCTCAGACCGAGGCCGAGCTGTTTGGCGACGTCGGCCGCTGAACGGGTAGTGGCTTCGGGTTGGGTCAGCACCTTGGGGGGTATCGTACCACTAGCCAACCTCGAATCGAGCGGTAACGCTAGTGGGTTCAAGGGATCGTGCAGAAATGCACCTTAGGTAATGGGTAATGCGGAATGGGTAATGCGTGAGTCATCTACAAATGGCTGGCCGAACCCGTACCCTTCGAAACACCCATGACCCATCACTCATCACCCATCACCTTACTTTAGGTCTGCGCCCCCTCGATCCCCGGCTGAGCCTGCGACACCTGCTCCACCGCCCCGGGCAGTTTGCCGAGAATGATCATGGCCAACACCTCGTCTTTGGTCACTTCCGAGGTGTGCACGGTATCGACCAAGCGCCCGTGACGCAGCACGCTGATGCGGTCTGAGAGGTCGAAGACATCGTGGAGATCGTGGCTGATCAAAAAGATCCCCAGGCCTTCCTTTTTGAGCTGTTGGATCAATTGTCCTACCTTCTCGGTCTCCTGCGGACCCAGCGCAGCGGTAGGCTCATCCATGATGAGGATCTTGGCGTTGAAGTAGATGGCCCGGCTGATGGCGATGGCCTGACGCTGACCGCCCGATAAGTTTTTGACGGCTTCACGAAGCGACTGGATCTGCAACTCGAGGCGGTCGAGCAGGGTGCGGGTCTCCCGCTCCATGGTCTCCTCGTCGAGCGCACCGGCAC
>CP070651.1:1445900-1457203 GCA_020354625.1 Trueperaceae bacterium | reverse complement strand
TGGCGATGAAAGAAGAGCGCTTCACAGACGCTACTTCGCTAAGCACCGAAGCCTTGCAGGCTCTTCGTGGCCACATCTTTGAGGATGCTTGGAACGAAGCGTTTTGCCGCTTTCAGCTCGGGAAGCAAGCCTTGGCCAAACGAGAAGTTCAAGAGGCCGGTGAGCAGCTCCGTCACGCGTTGGCCCTTGCTCATGAGTGGTCCCTCCTTCCGGCCACGCTTCACCTGTTTGTGGGCTTCGCAGGCTTGGCCAAGCAGCATGGGAAGTTTGAGCAGGCTGCGACTCTCTTGGCAGTTGTCGCCAACCATTCCGCCGGCATGTTTGAAACCATCTCGGAAGCGAGGCGCAGGCTCGAGGCATTCCCAAAAGACCTTGTCGAAGTGGGGCTCGCACGCGCAAAGGATGCAAACCCGAACGAGATCGCTACAAAACTTCTTTTGGGCTCGGCAACTACTGCGTGAACGCCGAGAAGGTGTCAGCGAAGCGCCGAGCCTGCGTCCCGCGGCCGTCCGCAATCCAATCCTGCAAACATACCTTGGATGTGCCTAGCAGTAAGCTCGAGCCATGACCCACCACGGCCGGCAGCGAGGAGGAGTACGCGCGTTCGGCGTCGCTGGTCGCTGCCTGGTCCTGAACGAAACCGTCAGGGAGATGAAAGGGAGTATCCCATGACCACAGACAAGGTCGCCCTCGTCACGGGCGGAGGCGCCGGGATCGGCAAGGCCTGCGCGCTCAAGTTTGCGAGCGAAGGCATGAAGGTCTTGATCGGCGACATGGACCCCGAGGACGGCCAGAGCGTAGCTGCTGCCATCGAAGAGGCTGGCGGAGAGAGCCGTTTCCTAGAGGGTGACGTCTCAGACCCTGCAGTTCCCTCTCTTTGGGCTCAGGAGGCGATCCACACCTGGGGCCGCATCGACGTCCTGGTTGCCAACGCCGGGGTGCGGGTCTACAGTAGCGTCCTCGAAGCGACCGAGGAAGACTGGGAAAGAATCCTGGCGGTCAACCTGAGGGGCGTGGCCCGCAGCTGCCAGGCCGTACTGCCCGCCATGATCGAGCAGCAGAGCGGCGCGATCGTGGTGGTCTCGTCTGTTCATGCGCTGGTCGGCCGGGTGGAGATGCCCCTTTACGACGCCACCAAAGCGGCGATCCTTTCGCTGGTGAGGAGCCTGGCGGTGACCCACGGCCGCGACGGCATACGCATCAACGCCGTCTGCCCCGGGTTCACCGTGACCGACTTCCACCTGCGACGGGCAGAGGCCGAAGGCTTCCCGCCGGAACAGGTGTACAAGTGGGGCGAGGGCTACGGCCTCTTGGGCCGGGCGGCCAGACCCGAGGAGATCGCCTCGGCGGTGGCCTTTCTCGCCGGCGAAGGTGCCTCGATGATCACCGGTCAGACGCTGATGGTCGATGGAGGGCGGTCGGTGACGGCCGGATAAGAAATGGACTATTTTTTGGACAGCAACCCCTTGGTTGCTACGTGTGGATCGAGAGCAAGGTCCCAAGGCTGGTACCTCTTTTGCGACAACAGTGGGCAAGAATCCCTGAAAACCCAAACGGCTGCTAATAAGCAACCGTTGGAACGTCGATAAAAAAGCTTTCAGAAGAAGGCTCAGGGACTGGTTCGCCGTCTTCAATCAAACCCTCAATGTGTACGTTGATAGCTTCTTGAATGAGGTTTCTGACCTCGTCTACCGTTTTGCCAGCCGCAACACAGCCTGGTAAATCAGGAACATAGGCACCATAGCCTGACTCGCCTTTTTCTATGATCACCATATACTTCATGAGTCGCCCTTCATACGTACTTGCTGCCAACCATCTTCCTCAAGAAGCTTGATGAGTCCATGGGTTTTCACCTGTCTCAAGTCTACAAGATGGATGATCGAGCGAGCATGGGGATTGCTCCGCTAGGGACAATCCCTACAGCCGCTAGGCAGATGACCACCAACCCATCGCCGGGAGATGCTCCATAACGTCGTCAAATCGGGCAGGTAGCCACGGCCAGCATGTGGCTACCACCATCCACCGCTCCCGGTTGGCGACAGACGTGCAGCTCCCACTTCAAGAAGGCTTCCCAGGCCGGCTCGTCGAGACCCTCGAGCTCTTCCTCGTTGCCGAGGGCATCGAAGTAGTTGCGGATCGTTTCGGGATTATAGGCCATTCTCAAGCGTATCAGATCGCCGCAGCGACCCTCTCGGCACCTGACCAAGAGCGTCGACCTCGTTTACCATTCCTCATCTGCCTGCCTCCGGCAACCGTCGAAAGCGTTCCGTTGGGAAGCGAACTGTGAATGTCAAGGCAGTTGGGCCAACTCGTCGGCATCCAACGCGACCGGGCCGCCCAAGGCCGTGGCCACCATGGCCGAGTGAGCGAACGACTCGAGGATCTCCATCCGTTGAAAGGCTTCTTGCAAGGTCGCTCCGACCGCGACCGCGCCGTGGTTCGCCATCAGGCAGGCGTTGCAGCTACCCAGGGCCTCGGCCACGGCCTGCCCGAGTTCGCGGGTAGACGGGGTCAGGTAGGGCACCAGCGCGACCTGGCCGAGCACCACCACGACCTCCGGGTGCGTTTGCCAAGGGAGGGCGCGGCGCGCCATGGCCCAGCCGGTGCTATAGCGCGGATGGGCGTGGATCACCGCCTGCACGTCCGTTCTGGTTTTGTAGGTTTCAAGGTGGACATGCCGTTCAGAAGAGGGCTCCGCACCACTCTCGGTCCGACCCTCGAGGTCGATGACCACCATGTCCTCTGACGAGAGCGACCCTTTCTCCCTGCCGCTCGGCGTGATGAGGACGCGGTTTTCATCGAGCCGGACGCTGAGGTTTCCTTCGGTTGCTGTAACGTGTCGGGCAGCCTGGAGCCGCCTCCCTACCTCCACCAGTTGTTCTCGAAGCGTCATCTCCGTCACACGAAACCCCCGTCTCTCTACCTGCTTTTCGGTTCCGGCCCACCTGCTAAGAACCTCCAACTTGAGTTTGGGGCAATGCCCCAAACAAGGGGCGAGCGGAGCGAGGTTGGGTCTCAGGAGCGCGTAGCTTGCGTCTCGCGGCCGCCCTCAGGTCCGTTGCTGCAAACAGTTCTTGGACGTGCTTAGTCCTCGGAGGCACAAGATGCCGAAGGGTTAAAGGCATAGCGAGAGTGTAGCAAACGCCGCCCAAACGTTAGACTACACGTCAGATGAAACAGCCTCCCTAGCGAGAGCGATCGCGCCCAGCGTAGCCGGTTCAGCACCTTTCAAGACCGCAACACCGACGGTCTCACCACCGGCTCCGGGAAATAGAGCTTAAGGAGCAGACGTGAAGCTAGATCCATCCCAAGAACACGCCATCACGCGTTTCCTCCGTGCGCTGGTCGATCAGCAGCGGGCCCGCATCGTGATCCCGCCAATACGAGACGGGGACGGGTGTTGGTTCGGTGGCGGGAACCTCGTTCAGACCGAGGACGGCTCGCTCTGGCTGACGGGTCGCTACCGCGTCTACGGCGACTCGCGAACAGGACTCAAAGCCGGCGAGCGCGGGCTCGAGGCTGCGCTCTTTCGCTCGAACGATGGCGGCAAAACCTTCGAGAAGGTGCGGTCGTGGAGCAAGGCCGATCTCTCGCGTCCCGGCAAGACCGTCCTCTCGATCGAAGGGACCGCGCTTCATCAGCGACCAGACCAGACCTGGGAGCTCTTCGTGTCCTCCGAAAAGGATGTCTCGTACCCGGCAGGGTTCCAGGCCTTCCAGAAGCCGGGGACCGGCGTGTGGTCGATCGACGTGATGACGGGCGCTTCACCCGAAACGCTCGACGGGGGAACGCTCACAGACGCCGTCTGGTCGCAAGAACCCGATCACCTCCACGTCAAGGATCCCAACGTCTTCGATTCAGGTGGCACGACCACGATGGCGTTTTGTACCCACCCTTTCTCATGGGCCTCGAGCAACACGGGCCTGGCTCATCGCCGGGCTGACGACGCACCGTTCGAAGTAGGCGTCTGGGACGCCTTTGCCAGAGGGAACTCATGGGATGTCGCGGCCGTGCGCGTCACAAACGTCATGCGTCTCCCGAACCTCGGGCTCCTCACTGGGGCCGGGGACCTCGCCGTTCTCTTTTACGATGGGGCGGAATCGCTTCGGAGCCTCGACGAAAACCCCAAAGCGGTGTCGAGGCCGCGCGGATACTCGTGCGAGGAGCTCGGGGGCGCCATGGTCGCCCCGGTCCGACATATCCGAGACGCCCGCAAGCTGTCGCGCCACCAAGCGATGTTCGTTTCACCGCACGGAACCGGTTCCAGCCGTTACCTTTCGACGCTGGTGACGCAAGACGCCATCTATGCCACCTGGCAGCAAGCCCAACCCGACGGATCACAACCGCTGGTGATCAACACGCTGTCGATGCATGAGGTCGAGGCGCTCCTTAGCGATCCATCGTGACACCACGCCGCTTCCACACGAATGCGAGCCGATGTTACTTCGCTTCGCGCTTGACCATCTGCAAGGCGAGCATGCGCCACTGGCCCGCGCGCTTGATGTAGGTGGCGGTGTAGCGCAAGAGCGACGTCGACTCCTCCCCATCGCTCAAAGCAAACCGCAATTCCGTAGTGCCAAACGTCACCGCCGTATCCCCCTCGACGACGACCGTTCGCTCACTGATCGTTTGGCCGGTCATGTTCCAGCTAAGAATGCTCTCGATCAGAGCGTCCTTACCCGATGTGGTCCCGTCACCGGCGTTGAGGACAAAACGGTCGTCGAGGATTCGACGCAGAGCAGTTTCGTCTCGAGTGATCTCGGCTGCAACATATTCGTCTTCTGTAGCCAAGACACGCTGCTCTTCATTCAAGTTCGATGCTTCCGAAACACTCATAGCCTCTCCCCTTCTGCAGCTCTCCGTATCGTGAGGCAGTCGTTGCGCGGAAATGTTCCGAACTTCCGGGCATACTCTCGGCTGAACTGAGCCGGGCTCTCATAGCCGACACCGAACGCCGCGCTGGTCACCGAGCAACCCTCAACGGAAAGGAGCCGCCGAGCCTCGATGAGGTCATATCCCTCTGGTATTGGAGAGGCGTGGTCGCGGTAAACGCTTGTGTTGGTGAAAGGACGAGGTACTCGCCGGATTCGGTTTATTCGACAATACGCTTCGACATCCGCTCCGCCAACTCGGATATAGGCATGGCTCTTTACCCCGCCGGCACTGTACACGCGGACAAAACGGTTGTCACCCATCTATCCGTGACTGTATGTAGAGGATTGGGCAGAAGACTCGGAGGATCCGGCAGACAATCCACCCTGCTGCCGATACAGCCTAGCTTTGGCCCGGCAACGCCACCTGGGGCGAGACACCACAAACTTACGACACAACGATCGAAGCGTTGAACACCAGCCTCGAGCGACTCGATCTCGACTACATGAACCTGTATTTCACTCGCGCCCTACGGTGCTGGAAGCCTCCTCTCAACCCTTCACACTTCCGACGATGATCCCCTCCACCACGAACCGCCAGACGATCACTACCAAGACGAGCGTGGGAATAATGGCCAAGAAGGTACTGGCGTTGAGGAGACCCCATGAAACGTCCGTGTTTCTGGCAAGGGCGGCCATGACCACGGGAAGGGTCCGGTTTTTCGCCTCGCCTCCCAAGATGAGGGCGAAGAGGAACTCTGAATACGACAACATAAACGCAAACAAACCGGTTGCGAAGATGCTCGGTAACGACAGCGGGAGCACGATTCTCGTGAAGACCTGAAAGCGAGTACAGCCATCGACCGAAGCGGCGTCTTCCAACTCCACGGGAATCTTGCGAAAGAAGACGGAAAGGATCAGCACCGTAAATGGCAGCGTGAGGACCGAATGCACCAGGATCAGAGCGGCCTTGGTGCCCAAAAGGCCCATCCATTGAATCATGAGGTAGACCGGGGTAGCGAGCGCCACGGCAGGGACGAGTGGGGCTAGGATCAACGCCATGAAGGTAAGTTGCTTGCCGCGAAACCTCATTCGCGCAAAGGCGTACGCGGGCGGCGCGCCCGCCGCAATATTCAGAACCAGTACGCCAAAGGCTACTACCGTGCTGTTGAGCATACCGCCCGGGACTTGGCGGGCGGCGTCTGAGATCATGCTACGAATGGCACCTTTCACCTCGTAAGACGAAGGGATCTCTCCCGTGAAGATATACCGGTAGTTGTCGAAAGTCACGCCGAACTGGAACCAGTCTGGAGGAAAGGAGAAGATGGCTTGGTCGGGCAAGATGCTACCGAGCAGGCTGATGAGAACCGGACTGGCGGAGAAGAAGAACACCAAAAACGCGGCCAAGTAGAGCAATATTCGCTTCAGCGTAGGGATGGTCATCTCACTTCTCCCCAAAAATGTCGGCCGGTAGCGCTCTAAGGATGGCAACGAGAAAACCGATCGAAAGCAGAACCACGATGAAGGCGACAGCAGATCCGTTTCCGAAGTTGAGCCTGCTGAAACTTTCGCGCCAGATGTTGAACGACAACAAGATCGTGGCGTCCCCAGGGCCTCCAGCAGTGAGTGCATAGGTGACGTCATAACTCGTCAAACCGACCAATACATTGAACACCAAGAGGATGACTATGATGGCTTTGATCTGGGGAAACGTGATAAACCTGAAGCGCTGCCAGCCACTGGCACCATCCATCTTTGCCGCTTCGTAAAGTTGCTGATCGACGCCGCCCAAAGCAGCCATGAGGAGGACCGCTGCAAAGGGATACTGTGTCCAGGTGTGGGCCACGATGACAATCATCTTGGCCAGATCCGGATCGGTAAGCCAGGGAATATAGCTATCGATAAGGCCTATTTTCAAGAGGACAAGGTTCAGAATTCCCCACGAGGGGTGGAAGATCCACATCCACAAGAAGGCGGTAATAGCCCCTGGCAAGGCCCACGGTAAGATCACGACCGAGCGGACGATCATCCTCCCCGGGAAGTTCGCCAACAGCACCTGAGCCACGCCGAGGCCGATGAGGACGGTGAGTGGAGCACTGAACAGGGTAAACCTGACAGTGTTTGTCAAAGCGACCAGGAAGTAGTCGCTGGCAAGGACGTTACGGTAGTTGCCCAACCCGACGAACGGAGTGCCCGGAAGCAACACCATCACCCTGTGCAAGCTGGTCCACAGGGCATGAGCCACGGGAAAAAGCGTAAAAAGAAAAACGATGAATAGGACGGGCAGCACCCACTCGATGGGATAACGCCGGTGCTGTTGCTGGCTGACCATGTTCTTCCTCATCTCGAAGAACCGGGGGTGGTGCCACCCCCGGCTTTAGACGTTAGGCACGTCCAAGTACTGTTTTCGGCCTAGATCCGTGGGTGACCACGATTCCAACCTCGCTCCGCTCGCCTTGAGTTATGCCGTTACCTCAGACTCAGATTGGAGGTTCTCAGCCCATAAAGGATCCCGGCACCCTTCAGGTGCAGGTATCATTCATCGAGCTGGTTACGGTCCGCGGTACGTCCGTTCCTCTGCCGGTTTAGTAACCGAGGAACTGGCTTCGTAGGCTCAGCCACTCCTCTGCCCCAGAATCCATGACCTCTTGCACCGAGGCATCACCGACGATGGCTTTCGCTAGGAGCGGCCGGAAGTAGGCGCTCCAGATGCCGGTAAAGGCTGTGTTGGTACCGTTTTGGGCGATCTGCGCCTGCTCTTTGAAATCCGCGGGATCGATCCAATTCGACCAGGCTACCTGCACATCCGGGTCGTCAAACAGAGGATCTTGGGCAAATCCCAAGCCCTTCTCGATGGCCCAACGCTTCGCTACCTGGTAGTCACCGCCCCCCATGAACTCGATGAACTTCCAAGCCGCCTCACGCCGGGCGGGATCCGCTGCAGCTTCCGCCGTCATGGCGTAGAATTTGGCAAACCCGTAGGTCGAGTGGCTGTCACCGGGCATCGGCGTCATCGCGAAATCACCAGCCAGCGCCGATGTGGCTGCGTTGTTCAAAGCCGCGAGATTGTAGTTGAAGAGCACCGTAAACGCATGCCGTCCTGTGTTCATGGCGGGTACAACTTTGGTCTCGTGCGTTTCGAGCGCCATCAGCCCGTCTGCGTACATGTCTTGCAACCATTGCAGGTGTTTGAAGGCTTCGGATTGAGGGTCGTTGAAAACCGGATTCAACTCGCCGTCAAACATCTGACCGCCGCGCCCATACACCTGGGCCACGAACGCGCTGTAGAAGTTTGGAAGCTCCTGATCGTACTCGTAGACAAACGGCTTTTCGATGCCGGCAGCCTGCAAACTTTCTGCAGCCTGGCGTACGTCCTCCCAGCTCTGAGGAACGGGAATGCCATTTTCTTCGAGCAGGTTTGCATTGAACTGGAAGGAGATGAGATCGGCGTAGTACGAAAGACCATAGAGCGTCCCGTTGAAGGTCATATCGTTCACGGCGTAGCTCGCCGTTTTGTCTTTATATTGAGCAACTTCTGGGACGATCTCTTCCAAGGGCGCCAGCCAACCAGCGGAGGCCCATTCGGGCAACCAGTCCTCCCCCGAGTAGATGATGTCGGTCTGCGTGCCACTACGAAAGCGCAGCACGATGGTGTCGTGGTAGTCAGGCCAGGCATAATCGATCAGGTTGACCTTGATGCCGGGGTTTTGCTCCTCGAATATTCGAATGTTGTCTTGGATGGTCTCCAGCGAATAGTTCCAAACCGTAAAGTTGAGCGTAATGTCTTCTTGTGCAAGGGCGGACAGGCCGAGCGTGGAGGTGGCGATCACGAGTGCGATCGAAACGAACCAAAGGTTTGAAAGACGTTTCACATTTCCTCCCTGTTTACTAACCAGTCGGGCCATGGTGAGTCGCTGGTCAGCAACCCACACCCTACTCAGGTGGTGCTCGTGCAAAGGAAACTGTACGTTCGAGGCGTCTTCTGGGATGCGTGTCGACTTCTCTTACGAGCCCCTCGGCACAATCAACCATCCTACGTCGAAAAGCCGGGTTTGGTACGATGTAGACTATCTCGCGAACATCCCCTGAACGGCCAGCCAACGAGGACGCTCTATGAAATCCAAGCTTTAGATCTCCCTCATAAGGACCACCACCTAAAAACAGTTCCCTGCTCTTGAGTCGTTCGTTACCTCAACAAGGTTGTAGTCTCAACAATCATACATCAATTCATTGGCAGATGCGTCCTAAACCGTCTTTCAGATCCTGGCGCTGAAAGCGCCACCTGGCGAGCCGTTCAGTTGGCAGATCGGGGTGATCGTCGGGTTTCGTGACGGCGGCGACGAGGTGTGCGACGCCGGTACCGAACCGGGCCTCCACCTCGGCGAAGGTGCTCTCGGTATCTTCGATAACGTCGTGCAACACCCCAGCGAGAATCAAGTCGTGCCGACCCGGGTAGTGGTAGGCGAGCGTTTCAGCGACGATCAGCGGGTGGGTGATGTAGGGGATGGCGGTGCCTTTGCGAAGCTGCCCGGCGTGGTGGGTGGCTGCGTAGAAGAGCGCTTCCTGGAATCTTTCGGGGAAAACGGAGTCGTTCATTCTGGCATCTTACCGCCGTCACTCAGGGCGTCGATCCCGAGGTATAACCGCAAACGCGTTTTTTGACCGGGTCTTTGCCCCAATCGTTTGCCGTTTGACGAGAGCACCTCTCAGAGCCTCGTCCGCACCTCGATGTACACTATCCAGGACATGACTGAGACAAAGAACCATCCCCACCCCACCTTGGTACTGCTTGTCAAGTTCAAATCACGGCTGTCTCTCGCCGAGGTTCTGGAGATCGCGGACAACCGGATCGATGAGTTTAGAGCCCTTGCCGGGTTGAAACAGAAATACTATCTTCAGGACGTGCAGTCAGGAGAAGTCGCTGGGCTCTATCTCTGGGAGTCGCCCGAGGCGTTCGACGAATTCCGTAACTCGGAGTTACGGGCGAGCATTGCCGAGGCGTATCAGACCGAGGGGGAGCCGCGGGTAGAAGTTTTTAAGGTATTCCGAACCTTACGCGAAAACGCACTCTAACGCTGACCCAGGGGCCAGACACGCGTTACCAGCTTCCTTGTTGCCTGTAGCGTCAATCGCTCGGGCGCCTCACCCCATTCAATCACCGGCGATCCGGCCGTCGGGAGTTCCGGGCGTAACGAGCCGCACCCGGCAGCCCGAGATCGGCTAGGTGAAGAACCGCGGCGACCAAACCCAGCGCCACCGCCGCCAACCAGACCGCGGTGACCGCTGCTCGAGCCCCCGCTCAAGCAGCCCATAGACAGAGATTCCGGATTCCTCAAGGAGGTTTCGAACGGAAGTCGATACGATCTCGACGTTCTACAAGGTCGACGATGACCCAGGAGGATGTGGACAAAGCATGCACCTCAGGTGGACTGGGGGCGCCAGATACAGCGCGTTGCGCACCTGTTGCGCATAGCGCAATCGATACCGAGCGGAGCGAGTATCACGAAACCCACTCCGTCTTCGATCAAAGCATATGCAATCCGCTGTACATAATAGGGAAATCCCAGAAGATTTGCGTTATAGTGTTGCACCAAGCCGAACGGTCAAAGTGGAGTTGCGTCGATAGCGCCGGAGAGGCTTGGTCTGTTTGCAAAGGAGGACTCGATGATCGTGCCCATAAGAAACTTGACGATCCTACTGGCGGTGATGGTACTGTCCGTAGGTTTCGCCGAGCACACCGGAAAGACCTTGAGAATGGCCATCACGCAGGATGAGGGCACCCTTACCCCCTATACCTACCAGACGGGTTATCCCGGATACGAACTCATGACGCTCATCTACGACCAGCTCTTCCTCATGGATGAGAACTTGGTGCCGCAACCTTGGTTGGTGAGCGACCTGGAGATCAGCGCTGACGGTCTCAGCTACAAGATCTCGTTGCGTCCTGGCATCACCTGGCATGATGGTGAACCACTCACAGCCGATGACGTCGCCTTCAGCATAAACTACTACCAAAACAATCTCCTCGGACGCTTCACACGCTCAGCCAACAAGGTGACCGGCGTCGAGGTCCTCGACGATCTCAACGTGATTCTCTCTCTCGGGGCTCCTGATGCGACCTTCCTGCAGACCGGTTTGGCCGACATGCCCATGTTACCCGAGCACATTTGGAGTAGCGTCACCGAACCGAAAACGATGGCAGAGGCGATCGGCAGCGGCGCCTACCGGTTGAGCGAGTACCGGAGCGACCAATTCTACCGCCTGGAAGAAAACCCCGACTACTGGGGGCCCTCACCCGCGTTCGACGCTATCATCGCACCGATCATTCGCGACCAAACGGCCACGTTCCAGGCGCTTCAAACCGGTGATGTCGACGTAGCGGTGCGGACCGTTCCACCCGAACTCGTCAACATCTTCTCCGGACGGAGCGAT
>CP070651.1:1440000-1445800 GCA_020354625.1 Trueperaceae bacterium | reverse complement strand
AGATGTCATCGGGCTGCCAGCCCCAGGCTTGGTGGAGAGCGCGCAAGTTGGCGCCGAGATTACCGTGGGTCAGCTCGGCACCTTTGGGTCGTCCGGTCGTGCCACTGGTGTACATCATGAGTGCGGTGGCGTCAGGATCATCGGGCAGCGGTGCCAAGGGGTCGCAGGTGCTCATCAAGCGCTCGCCAAGGTTTTCGTGATCTGGCCCTAGTGGAACCACCTGCAGCCCGCCTGGGAGTCGATCCTTGTGGATCTCAAGTTGACGAGCCATCTCAGGGGCGGTGAAAAAAAGCTTCGCTTCGGCATCGGCTAGGGTGTAGTGGACCTCGTGGGGGGGATAGCTGGGGTTGAGCGGCAAAGAGATGGCCCCGAGGCGCATGGTTGCGAGGTGGAGGGTGATGAAAGTGAGCGACTTGGGGAGCTGCAACGCGATGCGGTCGCCCGCCCCAACACCAAGGTTCGCGAGGTAGGACGCGGTCTGATCGATAACCCCCCAAAGCTCACCGTAGCTCAGCGTATGGCCGAAACGTTCCGGACGGTTCTGATCGAGAAAAGCGAGGGCGATCTTGTCGGGATGGTCTCGGCAGGTCTGGCTGAGCCTATCAAGAAACAACACGGCTGCGTCTCCTATCAACTCGGTACTCGTTGCTCACGCGTCACTGCTCGTTCGGCGGTGTCCCGCGCACTACGGTATTCCTTCTTTAAAGACTTCGCCCCACTCATCACTATGTACTCATCACCCTAGTTTGGTTCATCGAGAGAGCTCGCTGGTGAAATCATACACGCAGCGACCTCCAAAGCGTCTTTCCACCGAAAGTCGGATGGCGTTTGGGATTCGTGGGAGTATGGTGGTGTAGGGACGCAACGCGCAAAGGTGGGACCTGGCGTGCGAAAGGGAGTATGGCGATGTCCTATCGGAGAGTCGGAACATGAGCGAAACCCCAACCGAAATCAGAGTGTTGTTGGTCGACGATCATACGGTCGTCAGGCGGGGCCTCAACATGGTGCTGTCGCTCGAGCCCGGCCTGGTGGTCGTCGGCGAGGCTGCCAACGGCCAGGAGGCTGTGGAGCAGGTCGCCCAGTGCAAACCACAGGTTGTGTTGATGGACCTCCTCATGCCGGTCATGAACGGTGTCGACGCGATTCGAAAGATCAAGGCCGATCATCCAGAAGTCGAGGTGGTGGCCTTGACAAGTGTGCTCGAGGACCGTCTGGTGGTGGCCGCAGTAGAGGCCGGTGCGGCCGGTTACCTCCTTAAAGAGACCGGACCGGATGAGCTTTTCGAAGCGATTCGAGCCGCTTCCAGAGGTGAAGTGCGCCTCGACCCCAAGGCGCAGAAACGGTTGGTCCGTGAGGTACGGACCCCTGAGATGCGCGAGTCTCTGACGGGGAGGGAGACCGACACCTTACGTCTGATCGCCAAGGGACTCAGCAACAAAGAGATCGCGACCGCGCTCGATGTTTCCGAAGTCACCGTCAAAACGCACGTCTCGAGCATCCTCTCGAAGCTCCATCTTTCAAGCCGCACCCAAGCGGCGCTGTTCGCCCTTAAGGAGGGTCTGGTGGGGTTGGAACCGTGAGCCAGCAGCTCGGGGAGCTCCCCTTTTTCAATCGCCTCAGTACCCGCCTGACGCTGCTGATCTTGGTGGTGGTAGCGGTCTTGGCCGGCGCAACCGCCTTTATGGTCGTGAGGGGCTTTTCCCTGGCCCAACAAGGTGCATTCGACACCTCGCTCCAAGGAGTCCATCCCACAGAGGGAGGCGAAACGGGTTTCGATCCGTCCACGGCGTCAGACCTCAACGTGATCGTTCGCGCAACCCTGATCAACCTGATCGCCATCTTTCTCTTTACACTCATCGGGGCCACCGTGTTCAGCCGAACGCTCCTGTTGGAACCGATCGCCGCGCTCGTAAGGGGCACGCGTGAGCTCGCTGCGGGCCACTTGGGGGTGACCCTCCCCGTGACCTCCCGAAATGAACTCGGCCTGCTGGCGCAAGCCTTCAATCAGATGTCTGTTAGCCTCAACGAACGGACCCGGGACCTTCTCGGCAGCAACGAGGCTCTGCGCGTGAGCGAGGCACGCTTTCAGCTGGCGATGAGCGGAGCCAACGACGGGCTTTGGGATTGGGACATCGCGCATGAGAGCCTGTACCTGTCACCGCGTTGGAAGACGATGTTGGGCTACCGCGAAGACGACCTCGGGAACTCACTCGAAACCTGGCAAGAGCTCATCCATCCGGCCGACCGGGAGCATACCCAGACCCGGCTCTCGGATCATCTGGCTGGTGAGGCGACGAACATTCAGATCGAACACAGGCTTAGACGCAAAGACGGAGGATTCAGTTGGATCTTGGCCCGGGGGGCCTCCCTGAGAAACGCCCAAGGGAGCGTAGTGCGAATGGCCGGCTCCATCACCGATATCACCGAAAAGGTGAGCGCCGTGGAAGTATTGGAGGAGCGGGTGCAAAAGAGAACCGCCGACCTCGCCGCGTTGCTCGAACTCTCCAACAGCACCGCGCTGACGCTCGAGTTTGCTCCGCTTTTAGAGCAGATCCTACGCAAGCTGCAGGAGGTGGTGGGAAGTAGCGCTGCAGCGGTATTCGAGGCTACCCCCGATGGCGATCTCGTTCTGGTCACTACCCGCGGGAAGCCGGCATCTACCGATTTCGACCTGGTACGGAGTTCCATCGAATCGCGGGCGCCGCGCTCGAGCCTCGCCGACGGTAGCCGGGGTGGAACCGATCGCTTGGCGATACCCCTCATCGTGCGGGATGCGATCGTGGGCGCCTTGGTGCTGGAACACCGCAAGGGTCCTTTCTCCGAAGACCGGATGCAGCTGGCATCTGCCTTTGCCAATCAGGTGGCCGTAGCGCTGGAAAACGCCAAACTCTACCAACAGGTGCAGACCCAAGCAGCGCTGGAAGAACGCCAGCATCTGGCACGCGAGCTTCACGACTCCGTTTCCCAAGCACTATACGGCATCTTGCTGGGTGCCCACGCCATTCGGAAACGGCTCGGCGAAGGACCGGATCTGTCCGAGGAGTCCCGAGAAGCACTCGACTACGTCGAACACCTCGCCCAGGCCGGCATCGCCGAGATGCGAGCGCTCATCTTCGAGCTCAGACCCGAATCGCTGCAGCAAGAGGGGCTCATCGAGGCCTTGCGGAAGCAATTGGAAGCGCTCGAGTCGCGTCACGGTCTTGCGACCGACTTCGCGTTCACCGGCGAACCGTCCCTGTCACTGACCAACAAACAGGTGTTCTACCGCGTTGCACAAGAGGCCTTGCACAACGTCGTCAAACACGCCAGAGCCGGGCGAGTGTCGGTTCAGCTCGAGCAGGGTGAAGGAGAAGTCTCGCTGGAAATCGTTGACGATGGGGCGGGTTTCAATACGAACGAGACCTTTCCCGGTCATTTGGGTCTCAAATCGATGCGGGAGCGCGTGACAGCGCTCGGCGGCACCTTAGATGTGCGTAGTCAGGACGGTCGAGGGACAACAGTGCGCGCACGGCTCCCTCTGGGAGCAATTGAATCTCATGTCGGATCGGAAGAGGGCAAATGAACCTCCAGAGTCCCAAACGGCTCGGCGCGCTGCTGATCGGCTTTGGCGCTCTGGTCTGGGCAGCCAACTCGAGGTCGCTGGGTTCACTCCCCGAGTTCTTGCTCACGCTCCTCTTCTTCGGATTCGGCGCCCTCTTCTGGCTGACGACGTTTGAACGCTTGCGCCTGTGGCAACGCATCGTCGGGTTAGCGGTTATCGGCATTTTGGCGATCATCAACGCCGGCGCCTTCGCCGGAACGGTCGCGACCGGTTTTATCGCGATGGCGTTTGCGCTCGTCTACTGGAGGCGTCCACGCCACTGGTGGGCCATCATTCCTGCCGGGGTCATGGCGAGCGTCACCTTGCTGATCACAGCTGCGGTACTCTTCCCCCGTTGGGATGCGAGCCCGCTCCTCTTTCTGGGGCTGGCGGCCACCTTTACCTTGCTCTACCTGTTGCCAAAGGAGCGCGGCGGAAAACGCTGGGCGCTCTATCCGGCGATCTTGTGGATCCTGTTGACGGTTCTGGTCAACGATCCGGCAGGGAAAAGTCCCGGCTGGCTGCTCCCTGCACTGCTCATCGGTGGGGGTGTGCTGATCCTATGGTTGTGGCAACGCAACAGCGATTCTGGCTAGGCTTCAGGCGCGAACCAGTGTGACCTCGGTAATCTCAGGGCGGCAGTTCAGCCTCAACGGTACGGCGATCGTGCCGACGGTCTTCAGAAAGGCTCTACGCTCGGGGTCACGGGGTCGCTTGATCGAGCTCATCGAGCAGGTATTCCAGCCGGGTCTGGGCGTTTTCCTGGGAGCCGTAGATGCTGCGTACCAGCTCCCCGTGAGCGTTGAAGACGAGCCAATGCGGCGTACCTTCGATCTCGAAATGCGCTGCCAACGAACCGTCGAGATCGAGGGCGACCGGAAAGGGCAGCCGGGCAAAGCTCTCGGCGAAGCGCTTGAGTTGCGGCACCACCTGCTCGCGGGGATAACGCCTGTGCCCATACGAGCTGTGAATCATCAAGCTGACGAGATCGCGCCGGTCAGCAGCGAGCCGCTTCAAAAACGGGATTCCCCGGGAGATACAACCGGGGCACTCGAGGTTGAAAAACAGGACGATCCCAGGACGGTCCCACCGCTCGGGCGGCGGCAGTGGATCTTGCCAAACGAAATCGGTGGGCCACATAGCGCCAGGGTAAACTCGAACCCAGCATCTAGCCTACGGCCAGCTAACAGGGAGAAAAGATGTTTGATGTCACACTACGCAACCGAGAGGGTGGCAATAAGGAGACTCCATGACGCACGATCACGTCCTCGGGCTTCACCACGTCACGGCCATCGCCGGCGATCCACAGGAAAACCTCGACTTTTACAACGACGTGCTGGGACTCCGGCTCGTCAAGAAGAGCGTCAACCAGGACGACCCGAAAACCTACCACCTCTTCTACGCCGACGCTGACGGGAGGCCGGGGACCGACCTGACCTTCTTCCCCTGGACACAACTCGCACCGGCCCAAAAGGGTGTTGGGCTCACCACTGAGGTCATGCTGGCCGTACCGTCGGGTAGCCTGTCTTACTGGCAGAAGCGCTTGACAGAACAGGGGGCCGCCGTAGCAAGTCCCGTCGAGCGCTTCGGCGAAAGGTCTCTCCCCTTTCGGGACCCCCACGGGCTCGAGCTCGCCCTGGTCGAGATCGACGAACCCCGTCCCTTCAGTCCTTGGCAACTCAGCCCCGTCCCCGCCGAAAAGCAGATCCTCGGCCTGCACGGCGTTCGCCTGTGGGAGCGAGAGCTCGAACGTACCACCGAGTTCCTCACGGAGGTGATGGGTTTTGAGGCGCTCGGACAGGACAACGGTTGGCACCGCTACCGGGTAGCGGCCGATGGCAAGGGCGCGTCGGGCCACTTGCTCGATATCCGGCCCGTACCCGACGGAAGACGTGGCCACTGGGGTACGGGCAGCGTCCACCACGTGGCCTGGAGTGTGCGCGATCTCGACCACGAGCGCGCTCTCAGACAACGCGTCGCCCTAGCGGGACGCCGCCCCAGCGACGTCATCGACCGCTTCTGGTTCCAATCCGTCTACTTTATGGAGCCGGGTGGAGTCCTTTTCGAACTCGCCACCGAGGGTCCCGGTTTCGCGGTCGATGAAGCCCCTGAGCACCTCGGTGAGCGCCTGATCCTCCCACCCTGGCTCGAGCCCCACAGATCGCAGATCGAAGCGGCCCTACCCCCATTGAGAAGCCCTGATCGGGCCCCGGTCGGTGG
>CP070651.1:1369632-1439900 GCA_020354625.1 Trueperaceae bacterium | reverse complement strand
CCGTGTCTCAGTGCCCCTGTGGCCGGTCACCCTCTCAGGTCGGCTATCCGTCGTAGCCTTGGTAGGCCGTTACCCTACCAACAAGCTGATGGACCGCGGGCCCATCCCAAAGCGATAAATCTTTACTCACACCACAAGAGGTGGGAGCATATAGGGAATTAGCCCCAGTTTCCCGAGGTTATGCCCTACTCTGGGGTAGGTCACCCACGTGTTACTCACCCGTTCGCCACTAAGTCTACCGAGCGTCAACTCCGAAAAGAATCAGCTCAGCAGCTTCGTTCGACTTGCATGTCTAAGGCACACTGCCAGCGTTCATCCTGAGCCAGGATCAAACTCTCCAAAACAATCGCTAGATAATAGGCTCTAGCAGGCCATTATAGGTACGTTATCTATGGAATCGACAGGTTCTTGCAAACTGGATTATCAAGGTCCGCGCGCGCTATGAGCGCAACTAGGTATTATACCCCAGATTGCCTTACCTGTCAAATGGACTCTGTTCGGTCCCCAAAACGGGGTGCCGAAAGAATCGACGGGTTACCTTGCAAACTAGATTTTCAATGTTCTCGGCCCGCTATTGAGACCTTACCGGCCTCTTGCAAGCGCACCAGCTAATGTACACGCCCTTGCGAGACCGTGTCAAGCCCCCGCGACACCAAAAAACACCCAGCACCTCCTCCCGGGTAAACGCGCGCCGGTACGGCCGTGCTGAGGCGCCTGCAAGCTTATCTGCCCACCATCGTCAGCGGCTTGTCGAGCAAAACATCCGCCGGCACGGTAGGCTACTCTCATGACACGCGATGACCTCGTACATTGGCTCGACGGTTACCTCGACATCGGCGCTTTTCAGGACCCATCTCTGAACGGTCTTCAGGTTGAAGGCGCCATCGAGGTCACCAAGGTGGCTGTTGCCGTGGACAGCAGCTTGAACACCTTCGAAATAGCCGCCGAGCTCGGTGCAGACATGTTGATCGTCCACCACGGACTTTTTTGGGGTGAAGCCGTAGCCGTCACGGGAACGCACAAACGCCGTCTCGAGCTGCTCTTTGAGAACGACCTCAACTTGTACGCTGCCCATCTCCCACTCGACGCACACAAGGAGGTCGGCAACAACTGGGGCCTGGCTCGCATCCTCAGTCTCGACGAGTTAGAGGATTTCGGTACGTGGAAAGGCCAACCGCTCGGAGTCAAAGGCCGGTTCCCCAACCCTGTCAATCTTCGAGAGCTCGCCGACCAGATCGAAAGAGAGCTCGGGGAAGCCGTTTTGGTCCACGCCGGAGGTGACATGGAACTTCGAACCCTCGGCATCATCAGTGGCAGCGCCGCCCGCGACGTCATCACGGCCGCAACCGAGGGGCTCGACGCCTTTCTGACCGGCGAACCCAAGCACGATGTCTTCCATGAGGCGTTCGAGCGAAAGATCAACGCCCTCTTTGCAGGGCATTACATGACCGAAACGGTGGGGGTCAAGCTTCTCGCCGAGCGGCTCGAAGACGAGTTCGATATTGCAACCGAGTTCATCTTGTTGCCCACAGGACTCTGAGAAAGAAGCGAACCGTGTGCGGTCTTTTCATCGTGTTCGAGGGTCCCGAAGGTGCCGGAAAATCGACCCAAATCGGCTATCTCAAGCGCTCGTTTGAAACGACGGGGCAAGCACCACTCACCACTCGCGAACCGGGGGGCACACCGGCAAGCGACGCCATTCGAACGGTGCTGCTCGATCCCAAGCTCGTCATCAGCCCCCTCAGCGAGTTCCTGCTCTACGCAGCCAGTCGCGCCCAACACGTCACAGACATCATCATCCCGGCACTAAAAGAAGGGAAAACGGTCATCAGCGACCGGTTCACCGGGGCGAGCGTCGCCTACCAAGGCTACGGCCGGGGGCTCGATCTCGGGTTTGTAAACGATCTCAACACCCGCGTGAGCCAGGGCGTGACCCCCGATCTGACAATCTTGCTCGATCTCGAACCGTTACGTGGGCTCGAGCGCGTCGATCAGCGCGGTGGCAAGGATCGCCTGGAACAGGCCGACTTGGCGTTTCACCAACGCGTGCGCAGCGGCTTCTTGAAGCAGGCCGAAGCGAATCCCAGCTGGGTCGTTCTAAACGCCGAGCTCCCCGAGGACGATCTGGCGCGTGAGATCTGGTACATCGTGTCGGAAAGACTGCTCGGTCGGTCGAAAATGACCGACGCAAGCGAAAGATCGTCATGAACGGAATAAACCCGATCGCTACACTCCTCATCGCGGTACTGACAACAGCGCTTTCGACCTCGTGCCAGCGCATGTCCGTCGAAACATTGGCACCCGAAGTAATCAACCGCTACCCCCACGATAGCAGCGCCTTCACTCAAGGCTTGCTCGTACATGAAGGCGATATCTATGAGAGCACCGGCCTCACCGGGCGCTCCTCTTTACGAAAAGTCTTCCTTACCACAGGAGAAGTAGAGCGCCGTCGCGACTTGGACAGCGAGTTCTTCGGGGAGGGCCTCGCTCGCGTCGGCAACCGGCTGATCCAGCTCACCTGGCTGCACGGTCGCGCCTTTGTCTACGACCTCGAAAGCTTCGAAGAGCTACAGGTCTTTCGTTATGACACGGAAGGGTGGGGCCTCTGTTACGACGGTGAGCACCTCTATATGACCGACGGCAGCTCTACCCTCTTCCGAAGGGACTCCTCTGGTTTCGAACGCCTGGAAGAGGTCACCGTCACGTTGCGCGGTGAACCGCTGGCGCGGCTCAACGAGCTCGAGTGCGTGGGCGAGCACATCTACGCCAACGTGTTCACTACAGATACCATCGTCAAGATCGACAAGAAGAGTGGGCAAGTCGTCGCCGAGATCGATGCCTCAAACCTTTTGAGCACCGAAGAACGCCAGAAACTCGATGCGAACGCCGTCTTGAACGGTATCGCCTTCGACCCAGAAAAAGAGGTCTTCTACCTCACGGGTAAGCTATGGCCAGCACTTTTCGAGGTGCGTTTCGTCAAGCGCTAAGCCGGTGATAGGCTCACGCCCCCGCTGAGCTACCCGCGCCGGAGCCACCCTCTTTCTTGCTCTTCTCGGCGGGCTTGGACCCGCCGGATGCTGTGTCCTTGGTAGTGCTCGCTTCGGAGGCCGCCGACGTTTCAGTCTTTGATTGTTCGGTAGCGGACTTCTTGCCTGGCTGTTTGGTCGATTGTTTACGGGAATCGTTGACGTAGAAGCCCGATCCCTTGAAGGCAATTCCCACAGGCTGTATGAGCCGTTTCAACGGGTCACCGGTCTCGGGGTGCGCCGTCAGCACCGGATCGGTCATGCGCTGCTCGAACTCCAAGGTCTCACCGGTTCTGAGATTTCTATAGACGTAAACGGGCATGCAACCTCCACGATGTAACATCGGCGTGCCGGCGAGAGGCCTCGCGCCACGCCGCCCGGTATTGTAGCATTCGAGCTGAGGGGAATCCTGTCGTCGGTTGCACACCAGACTCATCGGCGTTCAAACAAGCTGAACATCGAATTACGGTTTGAGCGGCTGATTCCTTGTGAACAAGGCCACAACCCACCGGGTAGGGCTTCGCCAGAAGCTCATCCTCCGTTAAGATAGTCGACAATGTTAGCCACCAAGACCTCTTTTCGACGAGGAGATCCGGTATCGTGACCGCCATCTCTGCTGCTGGCCTCACCAAACGCTACGGGCGCGTCGCAGCCGTTGAAGACGTGAGCTTCGACATCACCGAGGGAGAGATCGTCGGATTTCTGGGGCCGAACGGAGCCGGTAAGACCACCACCTTGCGCCTGCTCGCCGGCCTCATCCATCCTACCCAAGGCACGAGCCAGATCCTCGGAAGACCCGTACCCGGCAGCGGCCTCCTGGAGGTCGGTACCATGATTGAAGAGCCGAGCTTCTACCCCTATTTGACGGGGAGGGCCAACCTCAAGCACGCCTCCCTTCTACACGGGGGCGTGAGTGAGAACCGTATCGATGAGGTGCTCGAGTTCGTGCGCATGGAGCAAGCCAGCAACAAAAAGGTAGCAGCCTATTCACAGGGGATGCGTCAGCGACTCGGCTTGGCCAGGGCACTGTTATGGCGACCCCGGGTACTCTTGCTCGATGAGCCTACCAACGGGCTCGACCCGGTCGGCATCGCCGAAATACGCGAGAATCTCCGCATGATCGCCCGTGAAGGCGTTACCATCCTGATCTCGAGCCATATCCTCGCCGAGATCGAAAAGGTTGTCGAACGTATCCTGGCGATCGACAAGGGCAAACTCCGCTTCGATGGACCGCTGCAGCAACTCCTCCAGCGTCTCGATGCCCAGACGCTCAGCTACCGCCTGGCGGCGACCGATCACGAGGCGCTCAATCGGGCCCTGCGAACCCTCGGCTATACCCCGGAACCGGTCGATGATCGCTTCGTCCGAGTAACCGTACCGACAGCCGAAGCATCTCGCCTCCTGTCCCAGCTGATAGAGCACCAAGTAGAGATACTAGAGGCCCGGCGCGAAGCGGATACACTTGAAGGCGCGTACCTGCGGCTGGTGGAAGAAGATGGGAGGCCGTCGTGAACGCAACCGTCAACGTGATTCGCGCCGAACTATTCAAGGCGCTACGGAAGCGGCGCACCTACATCCTGGCCGCCTTGCAATGGGTACTTTTGCCGGTCTTGGTGCTTATCGCCGGCCGGGTCGTTCAGGTCAATGTCTCCGGCTCATTCGTCGACGAAGGCGAGTTGGTCGATACCATCATCCAGGTGATCGCCTCCCCCTTCGGCATCGCTCGGCTCAGCCTGATGGGACCCTCTTATGTAAGCCCGACTTTCTACATGATCGTGATCGCACTTTTCGCTGCACTCCTCATCGGGGAGGAAAAGAGCCAGAACATGTGGAAGACTGCGCTAGTTGCCCAGCCCAACCGGTTGGCGGTTCTGGGTGGCAAGTTCGTGGTCGCCATGACCCTCTACGCTGCCTTCTTGTTGGGGGCGTACCTGAGCAGCATCTTATTCGGCGCCATAGGCATGGTTTTTTTGCCCACCAACTTCACCGGTGAGTGGGGGGCTCTGCTCGGGCTCTACGCCCTGCAGTGGCTCCACGGCGCCGCTGCCTTCATGTTCGCCTTTCTGATGATCTTTTTGGCGCGCAACATCGCACTCGGCATCGTGATGGTCTTCTTTCTGCCGGCGCTGCTCGAAGGACTCTACACCGTCTACCGCACCGCGATCGGCTTCCAACCACTCAACCGGCTCAACGTCATCTTCCAGGCGCTGAGGCTCAGAACCACCCTGGAGGAGCTGCCCCGCTACTTTTTCACCTACAACCAGTACGCGCCAGCGCGAAGTCCGACATTCGAGCTGGTTACGGCCCTGGGGGGAGATGCAGCGGGAAGCGACTTCGGACCGTTCAGCAACTTCCTCGGTGCAGGTATTACCCTGTCGCATGCGACCCTGGTGATGGCCGGTTACGCCGTGTTCTTCGGAGCGCTGCTGACCTGGCTCTTTTTGCGGCGCGACGTGCAGTAAGCCCATAGAACCCTTTTCGAGATCCCCTTGAGATAAGATAGGGGGGCAACCTCGACCGGGATCGCACGCCATCCCGGTGTCGGCCGATTGTAGCGGGAGGATCACGTCATGGAAAGTTCGAAACGAGCATCGATCCAAACGGAACTCGAGAAGCGCATTCTCGTTCTGGACGGGGCTATGGGCACCATGATCCAGCGCTTGGGGTTGCAGGAGACCGACTTCCGCGGCAAACGTTTCAAGGATCATCCACAGGATCTCAAGGGCGCTAACGATGTGCTCTGCCTCACACAGCCCGAAGCGATCCAAGACATCCACCGTGCATATCTCGAGGCCGGGGCCGATATCATTGAAACCAACACGTTCAACGCCACCAGCCTCGGGTTGGCAGAGTACGGGCTGCAAGAGATCATCTACGAGCTCAACGCTGCCGCCGCTATCTTGGCGCGTGGGGTGGTCGACGCCTTCAACCGCCGGGACCCGCGGCGGCCACGCTTCGTAGCCGGTTCGATCGGCCCGACCAACCGCATGGCCAGCATGTCACCTGATGTCAACAACCCTGGCCTCCGGGCGATCGACTTCGATGGGCTCGCACAAGCCTACGCCGAACAGATTCACGGTCTCATCGACGGAGGCGTGGACGTCCTGATGATCGAAACGGTGTTCGACACCCTCAACTGCAAAGCGGCGCTCTTCGCCACCGAACAGGTCTTTGAGGAGAAGGGAGTCCGCCTCCCCCTGATGGTCTCGGGAACCATCGTCGACGCCAGTGGCCGGACACTTTCGGGACAGACGCTCGAGGCCTTCTGGATCTCGATCTCTCATGCCGATCTACTCAGCGTCGGGCTCAACTGTGCGCTGGGCCCCAAAGAGTTGCGCCCTTACACCGAAGAGCTCTCCAAGCTGGCACCGATCTTTACGAGCACCCACCCCAACGCCGGCCTGCCCAACGCCCTCGGGGGATACGACGAGACACCGGAGAGCATGATCGGCGTGATGGAAGAGTTCCTGGCGCGCGGATGGGTCAACATCATCGGGGGCTGTTGTGGGACGGCGCCTGAGCACATCCGCATGTTTGCCGAAGCCGCCGCGAAGCACCCCCCTCGCACTCCACCGCCACCACCACCCTACCCACAATTCAGTGGCTTGGAACCGCTGGTGATCAGGCCCGACACCAATTTTGTCAACATCGGTGAACGGACCAACGTCACGGGCTCCCGGAAGTTCGCCCGGCTCATCAAAAAGAACGATTACGAGGCCGCTCTCGAGGTAGCGCGGCACCAGGTCGAGGGCGGGGCGCAGATGATCGATGTGAACATGGACGAGGGCATGCTCGACACACAGCAGGCGATGGTGACCTTTCTCGATCTGATCGCTGCCGAGCCCGATATCTCCAGAGTCCCGATCATGATCGACTCTTCTAGGTTCGATGTGATCGAGGCCGGGCTACCACGTGCCCAGGGCAAGAGCGTGGTCAATTCCCTGTCGCTCAAAGAGGGGGTAGAGACCTTCAAACAACAGGCCCGCACAGTCAAGCGCTACGGTGCGGCCGTGGTGGTCATGGCCTTTGACGAAAACGGACAGGCCGACAACTTCGAACGCCGCATCGAAATCTGCCGACGCGCGTACACGATTCTGGTCGAAGAAGAGGGGTTCAGACCGCAAGACATCATCCTGGACCCGAACATTCTCACCGTGGCGACCGGCATCGAGGAACACCGCAGCTACGCGATAGATTTTCTCCGCACGGTAAAATGGATCAAAGAAAACCTACCCGGAGCGCTCGTCTCGGGCGGCGTCTCGAACATCAGCTTCTCTTTCCGTGGCAACAACGTGGTCCGTGAGGCGATGCATGCGGCTTTTCTCTACCACGCCGTAGCGGCAGGAATGGATATGGGGATCGTCAACCCCGCGATGTTGGAGGTCTATGAAGAGATCCCCGAAGAACTGCTCGAGCTCGTCGAAGATGTTCTGCTCGACCGGCGTGACGACGCGACCGAGCGGTTGATCGCCCACGCACAGACGGTACGGTCCAAACCCAAAGAAGAGCTGATGAGCGCCTGGCGCCAATACCCCCTCGACAAGAGGCTCTCGCACGCCCTGGTACACGGCATCAGCGACTTCATCGAAGAAGATGTCGCCGAAGCGCTCGAGGTCTATCAGCGTCCGATACAGGTCATTGAAGGACCTCTGATGGCAGGAATGAATGTGGTGGGCGATCTCTTCGGTGCCGGCAAGATGTTTCTGCCTCAGGTCGTCAAGAGCGCACGGGTCATGAAACGAGCGGTCGCCTACTTGACGCCTTACCTCGAAGCCGAACAACGGCAGGGACGCTCCAAAGCCGGTAAGATTCTCTTGGCCACCGTCAAAGGAGACGTCCACGACATCGGCAAGAACATCGTCGGGGTTGTGCTCTCCTGCAACAATTTCGAGGTGGTAGACCTCGGTGTCATGGTCCCGGCCGAGAGAATCCTGCAGGTGGCCGAGCACGAACAGGTCGACGTGATCGGCCTCTCCGGTTTGATCACACCATCGCTCGACGAGATGATCTACGTCGCAAGCGAAATGGCACGAAAGGGGTTTACAATCCCACTGTTGATCGGCGGAGCGACCACCTCACGCCTCCACACGGCAGTCAAAATCGCCCCAGCCTATCCAAACCTCACCGTTCACGTGCTCGACGCCTCCCGTAGCGTGGGCGCCGTTTCACGCGCCACCAACGTAGCGGAGCGAGAAACGTTCGCTGTCGAGATCGAAGAGCAGTATCAGGCACTGCGTACCAGACATCACGAACGGGAGGTAGGCCGGCAACTCATCCCCTACGCACAGGCACAGCGCAATCGGATGGAATTCACTGCGTCCGAGGTCGATATCGTCACCCCCTCTCTTTTAGGAACCGAGGCGTTCGACGACTACCCGCTCGAGGAGCTCATCGACCGCATCGATTGGTCACCCTTCTTTCAGGCTTGGGAGCTTTCCGGTCGCTATCCCGCCATTCTCGAAGATCCGCTCATCGGTGAGGAGGCGAGAAAACTCTTTGCCGACGCACAAGAGCTCCTTGTACGCATCGTCGACGAGAGGCTGCTCACCGCAAAAGGAATCATCGGTTTCTTTAAGGCGAATAGCGTCGGGGACGATATCGAGCTCTACGAAAGTCGAGGTTCCAGAAAACCCTTGGCCGTTTTGCACACCCTTAGACAACAACACCACAAACGTCAGAACCAACCCAATCTGGCGCTGGCCGACTTCATCGCCCCCAAAGCGAGCGGGATCGAAGACTATCTCGGCGCGTTTGCTGTCTCCACAGGATTTGGGGCAGAGCGACTCGCTGGTGATTTCGAGCGTAAACACGACGACTACTCGAGCATCATGGTCAAAGCGTTGGCGGACCGGCTGGCAGAAGCGTTTGCCGAACGACTCCACGAACGAGTGCGCAAGGAGTTCTGGGGGTATGCGGTAGATGAAGCACTGACCAACGAAGACCTCATCAAAGAACGCTACCGCGGCATCCGCCCTGCTCCCGGCTATCCAGCCTGCCCCGATCACAGCGAGAAGCGCACCCTCTTCGATCTGCTATCGGTCGAAGAGAGAATCGGCATCGAATTAACAGAACATTTCGCCATGAACCCTGCCGCCTCGGTGAGCGGCTTCTATTTCGCTCACCCCGAGAGCCGCTACTTCGGGGTAGGGAAACTCCAACGGGATCAGGTGCAAACCTACGCGCACCGCAAAGGCGTAACCCTTCAAGAGGCGGAGCGCTGGCTCTCTCCAAATCTGGCTTACCGGCCGGATGCCACGCCGGCCACCCTGCCCTGACTATCAAACCAGAACTCGAGAAGTTTCGCACGACTCCCTTCGAAGGTGCGGTATAAAGGCAGCCATGGAATGGCTTACCACACCCGAAGCATGGATTGCCCTTTTCACTCTTACCGTTCTCGAGATCGTGCTGGGTATCGACAACATCATTTTCATCTCCATCCTCTCGGGCAAGCTTCCCGAGGCCCAGCAGGGCCGGGCCCGCTCCTTGGGGTTGGCCTTGGCCATGTTCATGCGCATCGCCCTGCTCTTCTCGTTGAGCTTCATCATCAGCCTCACCCAGCCCCTGTTCGGACTGTTGGGACAGGAGATCTCCGGTAGAGATCTGATCCTCCTCGCAGGGGGTCTTTTCCTACTCGGCAAGGCCACGCACGAGATCCACCAGAAGCTCGAAGGGGAAAAGGGGCACGCCAGCGCCCGCATCCCCCCTGCATTCTCAGCCGTCATCTTTCAGATCCTGCTGCTCGACATCGTCTTCTCGCTCGACTCGGTCATCACGGCGATCGGCATGGCCGATCACCTAGCGGTCATGATCACGGCCGTGGTTATTTCGGTCGTCATCATGCTCGTTGCGGCCGGCCCGATCAGCAACTTCGTGGAACAGCATCCGACGGTCAAGATGCTGGCCCTGAGTTTTCTGCTGCTCATCGGCATGTCTCTGGTCGCCGAAAGCTTCGATCAGCACATTCCCAAAGGCTACATCTACTTCGCCATGGGCTTTGCGGTCTTTGTCGAGGTTCTCAACTTGCAGCTCAAAAAGACCCGGGCACCGGTCGAGTTGCACGAGCCGTATATAAAAGAATGACGGGTACAGTGAACGTTCGCGATCGAGCTCGTCTGCTTTCAGGTAAGGCGGAAAAGGTGATGAGTGATGGGTAATGAGTAATGGGTGTTTTCGAAACACATGGGTGCAGCCGCTCCCATGTAAACAACCACGCATTACCCATTACCGCTTACCCATTACCTAGAGGATTCCCTCCAGATAGCTCTTCACATCGGTACGAATGGGCATGAAGTAGATATTCGCATCCCGCTCTCTCACAAACGAAAGCGCATCTCGCGCCAAGGCGCGGTTCCAGGCGAGGGTCGGTTCGAACGAGGCGGGGAAAAAAACCTTGTTACGCGTCTTCCAGTAGCGCGCCGAGCGTGGACTGGTGACGCTGGTTACCCCCCAAAACACCTCGATTCCCGCTAAGAGGTCGGCATATACCTCCATGAGCCTTACATCGAAAAAGGGTTGTGTGAAGAGTCCGGTTGCACCCGCCTCGAGCTTCTGTAGAGCGTAGTCACGCTCGGCCACAAAGCTCTGGCGGTAGGGATCCAGCGCGGCGTAGATCTTTACCTCAGGCAACTCCAGGCGCAGCTTCTTGATAACGTCGATGGCGCTCGAGCCGTAGACCTTGTAGCTCATGTCGACCGGGGCGTCCCCAGTCACCACCAGCACCTCGCGGATATCGTGCGAACGCAGATAAGGGCCCTGCTTCAAGGGAATCTTCAAATCGACGTCCATAGCCCGAATGTGGGGGATGGCGTGCTCGAAAAGACGTTTTGCTTGAGCACACGCTTGCCAGCTGCGAAGATCGAAGCGAAGCACGTCCGGGATATTGATGGTATCAGCTGAGGGACAATAGTCCGTGACCTGCACAAGTTGCTCGTGCAAGCTTTCAATATTCCGGGGCACGAGCTCTACAGAAATACGCATGTTCGAGATGGTACCACTCCACCGAGAGCAGCCAGGTGCTTCCACGTTCTGTGCATCGAAGTGAGGTGAGCAGAGCCGACACAACCCAAAAAAGAGCCCTTGGCGAGAGAGTTCTCCGCTCGAAAGTAAGATACGATGACGGCATGGCACCCTTCAAGGAGCAGTTGGGCGACATCATCTTCGAGACCGATACACCCCCGGCTCGGTTGTTCGATATCCTGCTCTTATGGTCGATCATGATCAGCGTCCTTATGGTCATGCTCGAAAGCGTAGCCTCGATTCGCCTATCGTTCGGGTCCATTCTACGAACGTTCGAGTGGGTCTTCACGGGTCTTTTTACGATCGAGTACGGGCTGCGGATCTACGTGGCCTACAACCGGCGCCGCTATCTGACCGGGTTCTACGGCCTCGTGGACCTACTTGCGATCATACCGAGCTACCTGAGCCTGTTTTTCATCGGCACCCAATACTTTATCGTGATCCGTTCACTGCGACTTCTCAGGGTATTCAGGGTGCTCAAGTTGGTACGGTACCTCGGTGAAGCGAGCATCCTTGTCAGGGCGCTCCGTGCTAGCCGCGCCAAGATCATCGTCTTCTTGGTGGCTGTTCTGGCTCTGGTCATCATCATCGGCTCAGCGATGTATCTGGTCGAAGGTGAAGACAACGGTTTTGCCAATATCCCTGTCAGCGTCTACTGGGCCGTCGTGACGCTCACCACCGTCGGCTATGGCGACATCGCCCCAAAAACACCCCTCGGTCAGTTCCTATCAGCGATCGTCATGATTATCGGTTATGGGATCATCGCGGTACCGACTGGGATCGTCACCAGCGAGATCTCCCGAGCGACGCAACCGAGCAGTGACCACCAGCTCTGTCCAGGTTGTGGCAAAGCAGGACACGATACCGAGGCGTCCTACTGCAAGTACTGCGGAACCGAGCTCTGAAAGAATATTCTGGACGGTAACGATCGGCTCGAAACCGTTGCCGACTCGCTTTTTTGGCACAGGTCCAGATGATACGGGTTCCCGTTTGTTGGCACGGCTGCGCTCTGCCCAACAAGAAGCGTGGCATACGAAGGCAACAATGATCGAAACAACGATCGTTGAGCAGTGGTTTCAACTGAAGGGATCTTAGGGGGCGTAACGCCCAACAAAGGGTTCCAGGGTGCAAATACGTCAAGCGATAGGGGCCGGTTCTTTTCGCGACGGCACTATCGACTTCAAAAGCGCTCGCACAGCAACAGCCAGCTCGGGACAGGTTCCGGCAAGTCGCACGAGATCCTGCCGCACGTCCTCGAGGCCTTGTGTATCCCCAATTTCACAGTAATAGACCGCACCCATCTGTAACTGATCAAAGGCTTGGCGATGTTCAATAGGGGTCATCTCGCATCCCGCTTTCTCTCAACAGCGACCGTCATGCCTATATTTTGAGACTATCTCTACAATGCACCACCATCCCAACCGAAAACAGTGAAAAATATCACAAAATAGGGATCGGAGTTCCGTATCAATTCTGGAGATAGGGTTGTGAAGCCGTTACCCGAGCCGCTCGGGCCACCAACCGAGTACGGCCAAGTTCTCAGCATAGTGCAACAAAGGGGCCACCTCGGGGAGTTGAATCGCAATCTGTTGCCCCATACGATTGAGAGAGACGTCGGCCTCAGCAGATTGTAACGGCCACGGTCTATGATGCACATCGCAGCGGTAGATCCGAGAGTTCCGATCGGCGCTAAAGAAACAGTACCGTTCGGTAAGAAAGTGCTCAACGCTTCCGGGAACGGCTCTTCTGATCGGACCGACGGGACGATATCGCGCCTCGAAACTGGCAGCGCTCGATCTCTTGTGGGTTCGAACGCTCTTGAACGTCGATACATGGTCGACACGATGATGGCCCATGGCAGCATCGAAATAGGGCAGGAAAAAGGTGGCTCGAGCCAAACGGACGGCTACTGGATTCCCGGCGTCGAGGCTAAAGAACCACACGCCGGGGCACCCTTGGAAGCGGACATAGGTGCGAAGATTCAGCTCTGGGAAGGTCGATAGACCAGAGATACTGGGTAGGTAGCGAGGGCGGACCTTGCGCATTTCGAAAGGGACCAGGCCCAACCAGGCGGAATTCTCAAACGTGTCGATCTCGAGACTCGCCGGGATGTATTCGCGTAGCGCCGCCACCGGCAGGGGCCAATGCATAAACAACAAGTTGAACCAATGCATGCTGAGCACCCACGGCCTAGCTGGAATCGGGAAAGGGCGGTGCTGAAGATCGCCTAGCAATTCGTGCACCCTCCCAGCCTACAGCGAAGACAACGGTCGTAGCCACATCCGATCTTCCCTACCGGCAGACGACATCGGCGAACGACAAGGGATCATCACCTACACCCTCTCATAACCCTAGGGGCGTCGTTCAAATACGTTGCCTCGATCGGAAGAAGTAACCTGTAATCTTGTTTGATCAGGCCTAGCCAAGCCAAATTTCAGGAGGTTTTTTAGTTGGTGACGGTAGAAGAGTGACGGGAGGAGAGTAAGGGGTAATGTGTGGGTGACGGCGAATGGTCTGGCTCAACCGCGACCTTCGCGACACCCATCACCCATTTCCTAGAAGGTCTTGGTTCAAGACTCCTGAAACCCGCATCGTGGCCTTCACAAGGAGTAAAGCTTTCCATACTTGGTTCGTAGATAACGGAGGTAGGGCTCGATCATCAGATCCTGTGAAGTAGCGCGCTTGATGAGATCTTGTGGAGGGTACTTGCGGCCGTGGCGGTAGATATTGAACTTCAACCACGTGTAGAGCGACGTGAAGTTCCCCGCCTCGATCTCCGAGGGGATGCTCGGAACAGCATTGATAGCCGCTTCATAAAACTGGGCGCTTAGGATATTGCCGAGCGAATATCCTTGAAAAGCACCCCCGATCGCCCCCGAGTACCAATGGACATCTTGCAAGACCCCGTCCCGATCCTCTTCGGGGGTGATTCCGAGGTAGCGGTACGATCTGTCTCTCCAGGCATCAGGCAGATCATGGATCGCAAGCTTGCCTTCCAAGAGCTCTAGCTCCAGCTCGAACCGTAAGATCACATGCAGGTTATAGGTGACTTCATCGGCCTTGGTGCGAACGAGCGACTTGCGAACGCTGTTGATCGCACGGTAAAACGAATCGACGGAAACACCGCCAAGCTGCTCGGGAAAGCTCTCCCGAAGGCTCGGATAGTAATGCTCCCAAAACCCACGGCTCCGACCGACAAGGTTTTCCCATAGGCGCGATTGGCTTTCGTGAACACCACTCGACACGCCGCTCGCGAGGGGTGTTCCTTCCAAACTCCGGCTGACGCCCTGCTCGTACATGGCGTGACCGGACTCGTGGAGCGTACTGAACAGCGCTTCACGAACATCCCTCTCATCCACCCATGTGGTGATGCGCACGTCGTCGATGCTGAAGTTCGTTGCAAAGGGATGTGGGCTCTTGTCCTGACGACCGCGCCCGAGGTCGTAGCCGAAATCTCTGGCGATCTTCAGACCGAAGGCGAGCTGCTCGTTTTCCGGATAATACCGATGCAACACGCTGTTATCGACCGACTCTTGGGAACAAATGGCCTCGACCAGCGGCACCAACTCTCTACGCAGGGTACGAAATAGCGGACGGAGAAGGGCCACCGTCATCCCCTCATCGCTCTGATCGATCAGGGGATCAGCAGGGTGTTCGCTCTCAGGAAAGAACTCCCCATAGCGCCGACTCAGCTCGAGCGTAAGCTCCAGTGGCTCGACCACTTTGGAAAAATCGTTCGCCGGACGTGCCTCGGACCAAGCTTGATAGCTTCTGGCTGCGTTCTCATGAAGTTTCGCCAAAAAGTCTGGAGGGATTTTGACGGCGTGCTCGTAGTCACGGCGGGCCACACGCAGCAAGCAGGCATCCAACGAATCCGGATCGAGCTCCTGCTCCAAGGGAACGAGATCGTCTAATAGCCGTCCCACCTCGCGTCCGATGAACTTCTCGTGTGACAACCGTTGCAACAGAGCGATTTGGCGCTGCCTTGCCACCGCACCACCCACCGGCATATAGGTAACTTGGTCCCAGGCCAACAACGACGCTGCGGCACCGAGATCGTTTACCTCCCCGAGATAGGTTTTTAGCTTGGCTAGTTTTTCCTCAAGCGACACGTGTCATCATACTCTCAATTCAGCTCGGACCCTGGCTTGTCAATTCCCGGTATCGGAAGCAGTCGATCGTGTGATCCATGACCATGCCGGTCGCTTGCATATGCGCGTAGACGATGGTGGGCCCCACAAATGCAAACCCTCGCCTTTTTAAGTCCTCGCTCAGAGCATCCGACTGGGGCGTTGTAACCGGGATCTCCTCAGCACTTCTCCAAGCATTGACGACCGGCTGGCCCCCGACAAACGCCCACAGGTAGCGATCGAAACTGCCGAAGTTATCTTGAACCTTCAGAAAGGCTTTGGCATTACCTATAGCCGCACGAATTTTACTCCGGTTGCGTACGATGCCGGCATCTTGTAGAAGTTCCTCGATTTTTCTCTCGCCATAGGCCGCGATCTTCTCGGCATCCATACCATCGAAGGCGCGCCGAAAGTTCTCTCGTTTCCTCAAGATCGTAAGCCAACTAAGACCTGCTTGGAAGCTCTCGAGCAAGAGAAACTCGAAGAGCTTGCCGTCATCGTGCACAGGCACACCCCATTCACGATCGTGATAGGCAACCAATCGCATATCACCTTCTGCCCACGCACACCGATTCGACATCCTACCCCCTCCGTTTGGGCTGATGGGCCTCTAACCGTCTTCACCCGTCGCAATAGGGGCGTCTCGGAACGAACACCAATCACTCCAAGATCCGAGGTAGAGCTTCGCACCTCTGATACCCGCCTCTTCCAAGGCGATCAGGTTATGGGCGGCGCTCACCCCAGAACCGCAGTAGAGAACCACTTCCTCGACTTCCTCGGTTACGGCATACCGCTTTCGGAGTTCCTCGGCCGGCTTGAAGCGGCCTTCTCGCAGATTTCCTGCGAAGGGGAGATTGATCGCCGAGGGAATGTGGCCCGCTTGAGAATCGATCGGTTCAACCTCACCACGATACCGCTCAGCGGCTCTTGCATCGATGAGCAGCAATCCCGGGTCATCCAACCTCCTCATCACGTACTCCCTGTCAACCATCATCTCTGCCTGAACAGACGCTTTGAACTCTGTCGAGTCGAAGGTGGGAATCTCACCGGTAACCTCGAAGCCCGCCGCCTGCCAGGCCGTAAAACCACCGTCGAGGAGCTTGACCTTACCGTGGCCCAGATAGCGCAACATCCACCAGAAGCGGCCGGCAAACATCCCACCGCTGTCATCATAGACCACTACAGAGCTATCATTACCGATCCCGGCCTGGCCGAGTCTGACTGCGAACGCCTCCATATCGGGTAGCGGGTGACGCCCCCCATGACGTCCAGGAGGTGTAGAGAGATCTTCATCCAAGTCGAAATAAATCGCCCCGGGCAGGTGGGCTTCGCGGTAAGCTTGGCGGCCCGCTTTCGGGTCTTGTAGATCGAAGCGCGTATCGACGATGCGCAGAGACGGGGAGGTGAGCTCGGTGTACAGATCCTGGGGACGAATGAGATTACTCATAGCATCGATTGTAAGACGTGCAACGAATCATGGAGGCTTTGAATAAGACGCAAGCGCACACTGTCCCTCCATCTCAACTCACGTGGATTCTGTTTGTACAACCGAGGAATCTCGCCGTGGATCGTTACCGCTGCCGGGTTGGGATTACAATGCCAACATGCGGGCCACGAAGCGAACGCGAATCGACAGCCCACAAAATCCTACCATCAAGGCCCTGGCACGGCTTAAAGAGCGTCGCCAACGCGAGGTAAAGGGTCGATTCCTCATCGAGGGCGTACGAGAACTCACTCGCGCCTTAGAGGGATGTATTCCCCTCGAACAGGTTCTGATCTGCCCGGAGTTTTTGTCGAACCAGGGTCGCGCCTTGATACCCAAGCTCGAACAGCACACTTCCGTCAAGTCGATCGAAACATCGGCTGCCGCGTTCAAGCGGGTGAGCACCCGCGAACACCCTGACGGCGTCTTGGCTACGGCGAAGAGCTGGCGTACGACACTCAACGCGCTCACCCTGGCCCGAAACAGTCTGCTTCTGATTCTCGATGGTCTCGAAAAGCCGGGGAATTTGGGAGCCCTGCTCCGCACAGCCGATGCGACAAACGTCGATGCGGTCTTTATCACGGGAACAGGCACCGACATCTTCAACCCCAACGTGGTACGAGCCAGCATGGGGAGTCTGTTCAGCCGCCCGGTCATCATTACCGATACGCTTGAACTTATCGACTTCTTGCAAGCCAACAGAGTCGAACTTATCGCGACTTCACCTGGCGCCGACCTTCCCTACTGGGACGAGTCTTATCTAGGATCCACCGCGATCCTCTTGGGCACAGAACATGGCGGGCTCACCCCGGCTTGGTTGGCAGCGGCCTCCCGCCAGGTGAGCATCCCCATGCAGGGGCTTGCGGATAGCCTAAACGTTGCTACCAGCGGGGCACTTCTCCTTTATGAAGTGCTGAGGCAGCGCCGGTCTGCAGCTAAAGCAGGTATCATCTGGTCATAGACAAAGTCAGTGGGTGAAATACCGTCCTGTAGCCCGTTTCTTGGATGATACCTGCTTACATAACTATGGCAACCGCTTTAATCCACAGGTGATGAGAAATGAGTCATGAGGTATGAGTGCTGCGAAGGATACGGGTTCAACCATATCCGTTACAACACTCATCGCTCATTACCCATCACTCATCACCCTAAAGCAACGGTGTGCAATATAGCGTTTGTTGGGTCGCGCTGTATGATGAACCGAGACACATCCCCTTCTCGGACGGTACTTGATGACAGACGATCTCAAATCTACTTTCGACGCCTTCATCGGCTTCTATCCGGTATGCGACCTCGAAGCGACCCGCGACTTCTACGAACGCGACCTAGGACTCGCGCTAGCACGTGACCAGGGAACGTGCCTCATCTTTCGTACCGGCGCAGAGACCTACCTGGGGTTTTGCCAACATGCTGAGGCCCTTTCACCACACCACGGGCTCATCCTCACCCTGGTCACCCGAGAGGTTGATGCCGTCTATCAACACCTTCGCAGCCTCGGCATCGAGACAGAGGCTCCTCCCACGCTCAATCCGACCTACGGGATCTACCATTTCTTCGCCCGTGATCCTGACGGATACCGTATAGAGGTACAACGCTTCCTCGAACCGCTGTAATATGAGTGTCTGCCGACCAACCTAGTTGCGATATACGCGAATGTGTAGTCCAGCACAGCCCGAACAGCCGTCAAAGAACTCTCTACACCCTTTGTCGACAACAAACTCCAGCAACAAACCGAGAATCGTGGGCGGCTACAGATCCCAAGCTACACCTCGGATATGCTTTAAGATAGACGTCTTTACCGATGGAGCAACACAGGGTGATCTGCCCGACGCAAGATGGCTTCTGTCGTAGAGCCCAGCAACCACTCCCGCACACGCCCCTCACCGAAGGCCCCGATAGCAATTACATCCCCCTGCTCCAGCTGGTGCAAAATCCCATCAACCGGGTCACCGCGAAGCGATCGGGTCACGACGTCGAGTTCAAACGGTTCGGCGTAGTTTCGAACGATTTCCAGGCGCCTCGAATTTACTGCCTCATCTTGATCGACACTCAAGGCGAGCACTCCCAAACCGAGTCGTTTCGCCAATTCGAGGGCATAACGCATCGCACTCTGTGCGCGGCTGGATCCATCGAACCCCAGTACAACTCGTTCGATATCCTGAAACGTTGAGGGTGTGCTCAATACCGGCTGTCTGGCACTTCGCAAAACGCGCTCTGCTACCGTACCGAGCCCCAACCCATCCCCCAGACTACCCGACTCACCACACCTGCCGAGCACGATCAAGTCGCAGTCCTTGGCCGCTTCCACGATCTTTTGAGCGGGGATGCCAGAGTGGAGCTCCACACGGTGACGAACCCCCGCTTTGGCAGCCTTTTCCTTGACCTGCTCTAGCAACGCCTCCCCATGTACTGTGAGCACCTGTTCCATCTCCTCGGAAAAACGGCTCGCTGGAATACTGAGGGCGCCGTAATCGATCCAATAGGTCATGTTGGTCAAGCGGCGATCGATAACGTAGACCGCATCGAGGGTGGCGTCAAACTTATAGGCGAGAAAGTTGGCATAGGACGTCGCAATCTTCGCGTGCTCGGAAGCATCGATCGCAAGCAGAATCGACTGGATCATGTTGCCCTCCTAGTTGAGTATCAACAGTTCGAGCAGGGCCGGCCCGGCGAGATAGATCGGCTCGGTCGCCACGACACCGACTGTGACCGATCCCGTGAGGTGCATCAGCTGACTGCTGAATCCCTCCACCGAAAAGTTCATGAGTCGTGGCGGTGAAGGCGCAATCAAACCCTTACCCGTAAGAATGCGGTTGGCTTCGACCATCAGCTGTGACAGAACCCGGCCCAGAGCCTCTTGGCTGGCCCTGAGCTCGTCACTTCCCAAATGGATCTGCTGGCTAACAAGCAACTGACCTTGATCGAAGATCTTACTGTTTTTATAGACGTTGGCATCGACTTCGATCTGCGACCCGCGGAACTGGCTGCTCGGCGAAACCAATACCACCAGATCCGGATCTGGGGTGCTCTCGAGCTTCGCCAACAGATTGGAAAACTGAACCGATTCGAGCGTTACCTCACCAGCGCCGAGGCGCAAGGTCTCCGTGCTGGCGGTATGAATAAACTCAGCGAGCTCTTGTTGAATGGCACTCGAGCTTTGAGACCGCACGACTCCACTGAAAACGACCTCGTCTTTGGCAAAGATCACATCTCCGCTCTCAACCTGCTCAAATTCCAGACGGATCCCCTCGAGTTCGGCCAGGGTGTACTCGAGCTCTCCCTGCAGCTCTTCAAATTCGACGCTGAGGGTATTAATCTGATCATTGCGTGCCCTGATCTGGTCGACGAGCTGATCGTTGATCCCCTCAAGCTGGCCTTGGGTCGTCTTGAGCGTTTCGTTCTCAGCGAGCAACATGCTGTTCTGCTGCTCCAAAAGGAGAGCTTGTGTTTCGAGCTCATCACGCTGCTGCTGCAATATACTCGCCTCACCCGTCAACTCTTCGATCCGCTCATCGAGGTTTACGATCCTCCCTTGAAACTCTCGTATCTGTGCCCCCAACTGCTCTTCTTGAAGCTGGGCTTGATTCCGATCCCTCACAGCCTGGTCACGGGCCACGTTCGCCTCTTGCAACGCTCCCTGAATAGAACCGAGGGTGGTCTCGGCATCGATGAGATCCATCTCGGCAGCCGAGAGCTCACCCTCTAAATCGACGAGCTGTGTATTGGCTCCATCGAGCTCCACTTGCACGTTACGTAGTTCGGTCCGAAAATGCTCCGCCTCCGCTTGGGCCATCTCCGACTCGATCCGCGCTTGCGTGGCATCAGCCTCGGCAAGATCACGCTCGGATTGCGCTTTTTCAAGCTGGTCCTGTACGCTCTCGAGATCGGCTTGGGTCGTTTCGAGTTGCACGCCGGCGGTCACAAGCTGTCCCCTCACCGTCTCGAACTGCGTACGTGCCGTATTGACTTGAGACGATAAATCGTTGCGCTCTTGCCTCAGCGTATCGACCTGTCCCTGTGCAGAAGCGAGCTGCTGCTGGACGTTTTCCATCTCCTGCTGCAACTGACCGGATTCCAATTTGGCTTTCTCTGCTTCCGCCCGTGCCTGTTCGGCATCGCCCTCGGCCACATCACGCTCCAACTGTGCTTTCTCAAGCTGGCCCTCAACACGCTGCAAATCGGTCTGGGCCACCTCGAGTAGCGACTGCGCTACCAAAAGTTCTTGTTCGATCTCAGAAAGGTCGGTATTCAGCGCCGCCACCTCAGCCTGAAGTCCTTCGCGCTCCCGCTCTAGACGATGCCGCTCCTCGAGAGCTCCATCGCGCTCGAGGAGGGCCTCATCTCGATCAGCTTCAGCGCGAGAAATCGTGTCCAATGCGCTTGCAAGCTCATCTTGACTCTCAGCAATCTGGTTGCGCAGATTCTCGATCTCCGACTGTAAAGCCTGCTCCTCATCGCGCAATCGATCGACCTCTCGTGCGGTCGTTCGTGCATTGACGAGCACCCGAGTGGCCTCTCTGAAAGCCAATGCCGAAACCCCCAGGGTGACCAACATGATGATGACCCCGGCCAGCACTCCGACGATCTGCCCGGTATATTTGGGCCTTACGCCAAAAAGGCTGAGCCGCTGTCTCCCCACCAGGGTCCCCAAGCGATCACCTGCAAAAGCGATCACACCCGCCAACACGATCAGCAGTAGGACCAGGCTCAGAACATACGTCACACTAGCTACGCCTCCGCCATCGGTTAAAACCTCGGTCTACCCGCTCTAGCATAGCCTCTCACACGAGCCCCTCGGTCGTCTGTCAAAGCTGGAAATCGCTACCCAGATAGTAGTTGCGTACATCCTCATCGCCTGCAAACTCTTCTGGCGTGCCGTCGAAACGAACTTGTCCGTCGAACATCAGATAGACCCGATCGGCGATCGCCAGGGTCTCTCGAACACTATGGTCGGTAAGGAGCACACCGAGGCCACGTCGCTCGCGCAGATCAGCAATCAGAAGTTGAATCTCCCGTATGGACTTGGGATCCACCCCAGTAAAGGGCTCATCGAGCAAAATAAAGGCGGGCTCGACCGTGAGACTACGGGCGATCTCCAAACGTCGTCGCTCTCCGCCAGAAAGCGTGTCGGCCCGCTGGCCCGCCAGGTGTTCGAGACCGAACTCCTCGAGTAGGCTATCGGCTCGAACCTGCTGCTCGCTGCGGCTGAGCTTCTGAAATTCCAGTATGGCCAGCAGATTATCTCGGACCGTCATCTTACGAAACGCACTCGGTTCCTGCGCCAGGTAACCGAGACCGTGACGGGCACGCTTGTGCATAGGCCATGTGGTGATATCCTGGTTGCCGATTTCGATCTGACCGGCGTTCGGTCGAACGAACCCGACTACCATGTAAAAACTCGTGGTCTTCCCTGCACCGTTAGGACCGAGCAACGCAACGATCTCTCCCGGCTCCAAGGCGAGGCTTACGCCGTCAACCACCCTGCGGCCACCGTACTTCTTGATCAACCCCGAGGCTCGAAGACTCACCCTATTGCCCATTTTCGTCTCCAGCGTATACCGCAACTCCCCGACCACAGATAAAAGCCCGGCGCTCGACCGGAGATACACCCTCTGCAAAACCGAACGATGAAGCGAAATGGCTCTCTATTATGGGCGCAACCTCCAACGAGGACTTACGCTCATATCGTATCACGGCAGCTCATGCTCGACCGTACCGCGCTTCGAAGAAGAGTCGGGTCTCAACCCTCTAGCATGAGCAGGAAGGGATCCTCGATTGCGTTACAGATCCAGCGGAGAAACCGTGCAGCCGATGCCCCATCGATGAGGCGGTGATCGTAGCTTAGGGCCAACGGCATCATCAGACGGGCCTCGAACTCAGCCGTCCCTCGGTTGTATACCGGCTCATAACTCGCGCGAGCCACGCCCAGGATGGCGACATCAGGCGGGTTCACGATCGGAGTGAACCCACTTCCACCGATACCACCGAGATTGGAAACGCTGAAGTTTCCCCCCTGCATATCTTCTGGGGAGAGTTTTCGAGCTCGAGCCCGCTCGGCTAGCTCGCCGAGCTCTCTGGCCAGATCGATGACGCTCCGCCGATCGGCATGCTTGATGACCGGAACCAAAAGACCGTGATCTGTATCGACCGCCACCCCCACATTGACGTAGCGCTTAGCCACGATTTCGTTCTTCTCCACATCGATACTGGAGTTGAAATCCGGGAACTTGCGTAAGGCAGCCGCCACTACGTTCACAATCATGGCGGTGGGCGTAAGCTTGACCGAGAGCTGTTCGGCCTTTGGTTGATACCGTTTGCGCAACGCCTCGAACTCGGTGATATCTGCCTTGTCGAAGTGCGTGACCATGGGCACTGTTGCCCAAGCGGTCGTCATCGCACGCACGGTAGCCTTGCGAATACCACTCATCGGCCTACGCTCGACGTCTCCATACTTTTCGAAGTCGGGCAAGGGAGGCGCAAGGAGCGTTGTGGGAATAGCCCTACTCCCAACCGGTGAGGGCACCCCTCCCTCTGCGTAAGCGACCACATCCTGAATAGAGATCCGGCCGAGAATGCCGCTCCCTACTACCTCATGGATATCGACCCCTAGCTCTCTTGCCAAACGCCTCACCGAAGGTGCAGCCGGGACGAGCGTGCGCTCGGCAGAAGGGACCGGGACGGGCACATCGGGGGCTTCGCTCGTTGGCGTAGGCGGCAGCGGTGTCGAAGGTTCGATCACTTCTTTCTCCGTTGGAGCTGAAGGTGTCTCGGCATCCGGTTCCGTCGTCTCCCCCACCACTTCATGCGAAGCATCACCCACCCGCAAAATGACTTGTCCGATGCTCACCTCGTCATTTTCATCGACATCTATAGATTGGATCACGCCACCCACCGAAGACGGGACCTCGATCACCGCCTTATCCGTCTCGAGCTCCAAAACAGGTTGATCCACGGAGATCTTGTCACCTACCGATACGAGGATACCGACAACGGTACCCACTTCGATCCCCTCACCAACCTCTGGGAGTCTAAATTCGGTTGCCACGCACGTTCCCCTTCCTGATCGTTTCTGTCTATACCCGCTCGATCCGCTACACCCGGTAAGGGTTCTTTTTGTCCGGATCGATCCCCCAGGCAGCCATCGCCCGATTCACAAGTTCAGCATCCACCGATCCTTCGTGCAGAAGGGCCTGGAGGGTCGCAAGCGCAATATATCTGGCATCGACCTCGAAAAAATCGCGTAACTCCTCACGGGCCTCGCTACGTCCAAACCCATCGGTCCCCAAGGCAACCATCGGCCTCGGCAAGTGACGGGCCAGGGCATCCGGGAGAATCTTTAGATAGTCAGAAGCCGCTACGAACACCCCCTTGGCCTCTTCGAGTTGATCGAAGACAAAGGAGGTTCGCGGCGGTTCCGCTGGATGGAGGCGGTTCCAACGTTCGATCTCGAGCGCATCGCGGTGAAGCTCTTTATAGCTGGTCACACTCCACACATCGGCCGCAACCTTATATTCCTCGAGCAGCTTCTGTGCTTTCAAAACCTCGTTCATGATGGCACCGCTACCGAAGAGTTGGGCGCGGAGCTTGCTCCTTTTTCTAGGCGAGGGCTTGAACAGGTAGAGACCCCGAAGCACACCCTCGATGAGGGCATCCCGGCTTAGATGATCGGGCGCTGACGGCATCAGATAGTTCTCGTTGCCCACCGTGAGATAGTAGAACAGATCTTCTTGTTCTTGGTACATACGGCGCATGCCCTCACGGATGATGATCGCCATCTCGAAGGCGAAGCTCGGATCGTACGCCCTGAGGTTGGGAATAGGATAGGCCAAAACGTGACTGTGGCCGTCCTGGTGCTGCAGCCCTTCACCCGCCAGAGTCGTCCGGCCGGCCGTCGCACCGATCAAAAACCCTTTGGCACGAATATCTCCCGCCAGCCACATCAAATCACCGACGCGCTGCATGCCGAACATCGAGTAGTAGATAAAGAAGGGAATCGTGTTCACACCGTGGGTAGCATACGCCGTACCGGCAGCCAGAAACGAAGACATCGAGCCGGCCTCGGTAATCCCCTCCTCGAGGATCTGACCGTCTTTCGACTCCTTGTAGTAGAGCAGGTTGTCGCTGTCAACAGGTTCGTAGAGCTGGCCAACATGCGAATAGATACCGATCTGCCTGAAGAGGGCCTCCATACCGAAGGTGCGCGCTTCATCTGGGATGATCGGAACTACCAGCTTCGACCAGGCATCATCACGCAAAATCTTGCGGAGGATGGAGACGAACACCATCGTGGTAGAGACCTCACGATCTGCCGTGCCCGCCATAAACTCTTCGAAGCTCTCTTCGGTCGGAGGGGGCAGGGGATCGGCTTTGACACGACGCGCAGGCAAGGGACCACCCAACGCCTCTCGCCGTCCCATCAAGTAACGGTACTCCTCGCTGTCCTCAGCTGGGCGATAGAAGGGAAACTGACCGATCTCCTCATCGCTGATCGGGATCTTGAACCTGTCACGGAAAGCCTTGAGCTCATCCTCGTTGAGCTTCTTCTGTTGATGGGTAATATTCTTGCCCTCGCCAGACTCCCCGAGACCATAGCCCTTCACGGTCCGCGCAAGGATCACCGTCGGCTGCCCGCGGTGCTCCACCGCCCGTTTATAGGCAGCGTAGATCTTGATAGGATCGTGACCACCGCGATTGAGCTTGGCCACGTCGTCATCGCTCCAGTCGGCAATCAATTCCTTGAGTTCGGGCGTGTTGAAAAAGTTCTCGCGCAACTCGGCCCCACCGAAAGCCGCATAACGCTGCGACTCACCGTCGACCAACTTGCTGAAGCGTTCCACCAGGACGCCTTGGGTATCTTTGGCCAAGAGCTCATCCCAATAGCGACCCCAACAGATCTTGAGCACATTCCACCCAGCCCCACGGAACATCGCCTCGAGCTCTTGTATGATCTGGCCGTTGCCATGAACGGGACCGTCGAGCCGCTGAAGGTTGCAATTGATGACCCAGATAAGATTGTCGAGTTCTTCGCGCGCTGCGAGACGGATGGCTCCGAGCGTTTCGGGTTCATCCGTTTCTCCATCCCCCACAAAGGTCCAAACCTTGCCATCCCCTTTCGATTTCAGGTTCCGATCCTCGAGGTACCGGTTGAAACGTGCCTGATAGATCGACATGATAGGGCCGAGCCCCATCGATACGGTCGGAAACTCCCAATAATCGGGCATGAGCCAAGGGTGTGGATAGCTCGATAAGCCCGGTGCCTCTTGAAGCTCGCGCCGGAAGTTGCGCAGATGCTCTACGTCCAAACGCCGCTCGAGGTAAGAACGAGCATAGATGCCCGGGCTGGCATGTCCCTGAAAATAGATAATGTCTGCATCGACACCCGCATCGTGGCCACGAAAGAAGTGGTTGAAACCCACTTCATAGAGAGTCGCCGCCGAAGCGTAGGTAGAGATGTGCCCACCGATTGCGTCCGAAAGCTTGTTGGCCCTGACGACCATCGCCATCGCGTTCCAACGTAGAAAGTGCCGGAGCTTCTGCTCGATCTCCCAGTTCCCCGGGTAATCCGGCTCCTCTCCCGGCGCAATCGTATTGATGTAGGGGGTCTGTGCCGTAAAGGGGATCTTGACCCCGTAGCGGTGGGCATGCGTCTCGAGCCGCTCCAGGATCTCCATCACACGGCCTGGTCCACCGCTCGCCAGCACGTAGTCGAGCGATTCGAGCCACTCACGCATCTCGATCTGGTTGAGCGCTTTGAGCTCCTCTGGTTCGAGTTGCGACCTATCTAGGTTAAGAATCTCATCAAGTACGTCAACCATCTCTTGGTGGCTCCTCTCTCGCGGCCGTGGCGTTTACCTCACCACCTTACACATCATGATCTTTACCTTGCGCCGGGGAATCTACCCCTGTCGTTCCCCTGACATGACTCCCCCAATGAAGTCCTTACTTCCCAAGCATAGCGCCTGTATACAGCCTCTATTGTACGTTACGCGCAACATGTGCCTCGGTAGTTTTTTTCAACCAGAACGGCTCTGGCATGAATATGCGCTCGATTCCAAGCGTTCAGTCATTAGGCCTTCATCGTGTGAACCCAAAAGACACGGAGTCAACCGTTTGACCGAACCGACCATCCGAGCCTCTCTACGCTTAGGCATGCCAACAACCTTATCCGGCACCTCGGCCAAGATGAATCAAACATTTCTCGGCAGAATCCTGCTCGCCTCGTCTCTCAATACGCTCCACGTCGCTTCAGGAGAAGTTAGCAACCACTGCTACTCGGCTCGAGCCCCCTCAATATGCCCAAGACCACCTGCCGGGCGCGAGCCGCCGCGAGCGGTGTGAACTCAAGGAAATCGACGTCGGCACCGTGATCGGCCGTGTCGCTGATGCTGCGCACGATCACAAACGGGAGCTCCCACTTGGCGCACACTTGGGCTACGCTCGCCCCCTCCATCTCGGCACACACCGCTCCGAAGGCATCACGAAGCCAGGCGACTTTTTGGGGGTCTGCTACAAACTGATCGCCCGAGGCGATCCTCCCTTCGACCACCGCCACCCCATCGAATCCAGCCGCCGAGGCCGAAGCGAGCCGGCGAAGGGTATCGTCGGCCCGCCAACACCGTACGGATTCGTAGGGAATCTGGCCCACCTCGAAGCCGAGTGTCGTAGCGTCGACGTCGTGCTGCACCGCCTCGGTACTGATCACCAGGTCGCCCACAGACAGCTCTGGGTCGATTGCACCTGCCACACCGGTAAAGACGATCGCTTCGGCCCCTAGATGCACCATCATCTGGGTCACCATGGCCGCATTTACCTTGCCGACACCACACTGGGCGATGAGAACGGGATGCCCTTCGAGACGCCCCTGGTAGAGTTCAAAAGGGACATCAGCCACTCGGCCCCCATCTTCAAGCGCTTCTCTGAGCTGCTCCACCTCTTCAGGTAGGGCACCTAGGATGCCTATGGTCATGACATCACGCTACCGACACGTGCCGCACGAAGACCGTGGTGCCTGAGAGGTAATGAGTGATGGGTGATGAGTAATGGGTACCGTGAAGGCTTTGATCGGCGGCCTCCCGAGCACCTTGTTTGGAGTGTAGCCAGACTCGCCGTCTGCTCATTACCAACGCACTACCCATTACGCATCACCCATTACCGTGTTCTTTATGTTCCCTCCTGCCACGATGAGAGGTAGACCTCTTGCTCCGGGGTCAACGTATCGATCCCGATGCCCATGGCCTCGAGCTTGATGCGTGCGATCTCCTGGTCGATCTCTTGGGGAACCGTATACACTCGGTTTTCGAGCTGCTCGCTGTGTTGGAGCATATAGCGGGCACAGAGCGCCTGATTGGCGAAACTCATATCCATGACAGCAGCGGGGTGTCCTTCCGCAGCAGCCAGGTTCACCAGGCGCCCCTCAGCCAACAACCGCACGCTACGTCCATCGGAGAGCTCGAACTCTTCCACGAATGGCCGCGGTTGGCGGCGATCGACCGCCATAGCCTCGAGGGCGGGAATGTTGATCTCGACGTTGAAGTGCCCAGAGTTGGCGATCATGCAACCGTCCTTCATTACCTCGAAGTGAGCCTTGTCGAGCACGTGCTTGTCACCCGTCGCCGAGACGATAAGGTCTGACTGAGCAGCGGCTTCGAGCATCGGAAGGACGCGGTATCCATCCATCACGGCCTCGAGTGCCCGCAAAGGATCGACTTCGGTCACGATGACGTTGGCACCGAGCCCCTGCGCCCGCGAGGCGATGCCGCGGCTACACCATCCATAACCGGCGACAGTGAACGTCTTGCCGGCTAACAGAAGATTGGTCGCCCGGATGATTCCATCCAAGGTACTCTGGCCGGTTCCGTAGCGGTTGTCGAACAGGTGCTTGGTCATGGCATCGTTTACAGCCACCACCGGAAACTTAAGGGCACCATCTTCAGCCATGGCTCGCAGGCGGATTACACCTGTCGTCGTCTCTTCGGTCCCGCCAACGATCTCTTCTAGAAGCTGGGGGCGATTCATGTGAATCTCGCTGACGAGATCGGCTCCATCGTCCATCGTCAACTGGGGCCGGTGATCGAGGGCCGCGTTGAGGTGTTGATAGTAGAGTTGGTTCGACTCCCCTTTGATCGCGTAGGTCGGTACACCGTAGTGCTTCACGAGCGCTGCCGCGACATCGTCTTGAGTGCTCAACGGGTTGCTGGCGGTCAAAACGAGTTCGGCACCTCCGGCCGTGAGCACGCGAGCGAGATTGGCGGTCTCTGTGGTGATGTGCAGGCAACCGCTCAAGCGAACCCCGGCAAGGGGTTTTTCGCGTTCGAAGGTATGGAGCAGGCGCTGCAACACGGGCATCTCTTGAAAGGCCCAATCGATACGCTTCTTCCCCTCATCCGCCAGCGCGAGGTCCTTGACATCACCTGCTGATCCAACTGTCGTCATCTGATCTTCCTCCTCGTTTGAAGGCTTGCTTTCACAGGATCTGAAAAAATTGCGCCCCGATTCTTGACCGACCCTATTTCTCAACGTACCTTTACTATCGCAAACACACTGGGAGTCAAGATACGCTCGGCGTATGGTTTCGTATTCCAGAGCGATGCGCCGCCAGCACAAGAGACGATGGCCCACTGCACCCTCACACCCACCCTCCATTCGGGTAACGGCAAAGGCACGCCGGTAAGCGTACCAAGTCAAACCCGATACGGACAAGCAATCCGACCACTGCTACCCTCACTCGAAGTACCAGATCACGATCCAAACATACATGAAGGTTGGGGCATGGATGGAGGCATCATGAAAAAGGTCGGAATCGCCATATCGGTTCTGTTGTCGGTAGTTATGAGCGCTGCGTTGGCCCAGACGGGCAGACAGACCTTCCTCGGGGTCGACCCGGGAAAGTCGAATATACCCCTCGACCAAATCCTTCGTGGAAACCCCGTCCCCCAAGGGATTCCTTCTATAGGACACGAAGGGGACTGGATCGGCTGGACCACACCGACTCCGGGGGCGAGGTTCGTGTCTCAGGAGGAAGCAGCTGCCTGGTTGAGTGACCGCGAACCCGTCGTCGCAATGTCGATCAACGGAGTGTCACGGGCATACCCACTGCAAATTCTCACCTACCATGAGATCGCCAACGATGTCATCGGAGAGATTCCCGTAGCGGTCACCTTCTGCCCCCTTTGCAACAGCGCCATCGCTTTCGATCGACGTATTCCGCTCACACAAGAGGCTCTCGACACGGTCGTGGCTGAAAACCCGAACGCCTCTCTCGTCGATCTCGACGAGGAATTTTTCGACCACTACACCTTCCAACACGGCGTGATGCCCGAGTTCGTCAAGGGCGTAGAAGTAACCTTCGGGACCACCGGTCTCCTTTTCAACTCCAACCTGATCATGTTCGACAGCCAGACGAGCACCTTTTGGACTCAAATCCTCGGAGAGGGAAATGTCGGTGCCCTGACCGATACGGTACTGCTCAACTACCCTGCACAGATCATCAGCTTCGCCGAGTTTCGAGAGACCTTTCCGGAAGGCAGTGTGCTCTCACGCGACACGGGGTTCAGCAGGCCGTATGGGAACAACCCGTATGTCGGCTATGACGATGCGGACAGCCCCCCCTTCCTATTTCCAGGCATGACCGATGGGCGCTTGCCACCAAAGGCTCGAGTGGTCAGTGTCGACTTACGAGGTGAAACGGTCGCCTATCCCTTCGAAATCCTGGTGCAAGATCGCGTCGTCAACGACCAGGTAGGCGACGAACCGGTAACGGTTTTCTGGCAGGTAGGAACATCGAGCGCATTGAATAGCGATACGATCGCCTCTGGTAGAGATATCGGTGCAGTAGGTGTTTTCAGCCGGAGCGTCGCCGACCGCGTGTTGACATTCGAGTGGCGCGAGGAGGGTTTTGTCGATAACGAAACGGGCAGCCGTTGGAACCTCTCGGGTAGGGCCGTTGAGGGCGAGCTCAGCGGGGCGCAACTGACCCCGATCGTTCACGACAACACACTCTGGTTTGCGTGGGCCGCGTTTAAACCGGAAACGAGGATTTTTGTTGGAGACAATTGAAAAGCAGCCCGACGATTATGTCACTAACGAGATATGGGTGATTGGTGATGGGTAATGGGTGATGGGTAATGGGTGATGGGTACTTCGAAGGTTAACGGTCCAACTTCATCTTGTGCCTATCAGCCACGCATTACTCATTACGCATCACTCATGACCCTGGCGCATTTTGTCGAGATGCCCTGGCATCACAAAACCGCGCCGGTTTACGGGCTGTTATAAAACACCAACCTGCCCAAGAGCGCTCCGAGGAGCAGACCGGGGACGATAAGCGCCAGCATGAGGTAGTCGGCACTGTACTCTGGGCGGAAAAGCTTACCGAGTTCGGCCCCGAAGGCGAGCATCACCCCGGCGATGATCGTCATCACGAAGGCCCGCTCCGTTGAGCGGCGCAGGAGCCATAACATCATGAAGTAGGCCAGCAACAGGTAAAAGCCGGCGCTGATCGCGCTGTTCACCGCCGTCTGTTCGGGAGGAGGAACAGCAGATTGCAACACGATAAAGACGACCGTGGCGATCATGAGGGCACCGGAGAAACGACCGGGGAGGCGACCGCGCGGCTTCGCGGGAGTATCACTACTCGGCTTGGTGGTGCGGCGACGCCGTTGCCGTACCGACTGAAGACGGGCCCGGCGCTCGGATTTTCGCCGGTCTTTTTCGCGCTCTACTTTCTTGTCCTGTTTGGCCTGAGCGCGACGGAATTGCCTGTTCATGCCTAGTAGCTTACCAGCTCGAGCGGATCGAGTGTAGCCGAGAACCACCGTACTGCCTTCGGGACAAACGTATACTCGCAGGCGTGAAGAAGATCATCATCATCGGTTCCGGCTTCGGAGGTTTGGGAGCAGCTGCCCGCCTCGCCGCTGCAGGGTATGAGGTGGAGATCTTTGAAAAGCGCGACAAGCTCGGCGGGCGCGCTTACGTATACGAGAAAAACGGCTTTACCTTCGATGGCGGACCGACCATCATCACCGCACCGTTTCTGTTCGACGAAATCTGGCAGCAGGCTGGCAAACGCCGGGAAGACTATATCGAGTTCGTACCGTGTGAGCCGTTCTATCGCATCTTCGATCACAACGGGCGGCACTTCGACTACAACGACGATGAAGCTTTTATCCTCTCGGAGATCGATAAGCGCAACCCCGAGGACAAGCGCGGCTATCTCAACTTTCTGCACACTACCAAAGCGATCTTCGACAAGGGCTTTGTCGAGTTGTCCGACACCCCCTTTCTCAGCCTCTGGGACATGTTGAAAATCGTCCCCGACCTTTTGCGATTACAGTCTTACAAGAGTGTGTACCGGTATGTGTCCGGGTTTATCCAAGACGATTTCTTACGCCAAGTATTCACCTTCCATCCGCTACTCGTAGGCGGAAATCCCTTCGACACCACCTCGATTTACGCCCTGATTCACTACCTCGAGCGCGAGTGGGGAGTCTGGTACGCAAAAGGGGGTACCGGAGCCCTGGTCAACGCCTTCGGCCGGCTCATCAAAGAGCTGGGTGGAGCGGTTCGCCTCAACGCGGAAGTGGATGAGATCTTGGTGGAAGAGCGAACCGTAACCGGACAGCGGGGGAAAAATCGCGTGAGGGGCGTCCGTCTCAAAGACGGAAGCGTGCATGAAGCCGACGTAATCATCAGCAACGCAGAGGTCGCCTATACCTACAAACATATGATTCCGGCCCGGTACCGGCGAAAATATACCGATCGGCGACTCGAACGGATCCGCTACGCCATGAGCCTCTTTGTGATCTACTTCGGAACCAAGAAGCGGTACTTGGACTCCAAACTCAAGCACCACAACATCATCCTGGGTCCACGTTACCGGGGTCTTCTCAAAGATATCTTCCACAACAATGGCGAGCTGGCCAACGACTTTAGCCTCTACCTACACATGCCGACGATCACCGACACCAGCCTCGCACCAGAAGGACACGAGGCCTTTTATGTGCTCTCGCCTGTCCCCAACCTCAAATCAGGTATCGACTGGAACCGTGCCCGGAAGCCCTATCGCGACGCTATCATGCAGTTTCTCGAGCAAAACTACCTGCCGGACTTACAGGAAAACCTCGTGGCAGAGCACGTGATCGATCCCTTACACTTCCGAGATACGCTCAATTCATTCCAGGGTTCGGCCTTTAGCGTGGAGCCGATCTTGACCCAGTCGGCCTGGTTCCGACCACACAACCGTAGCGAGGAGTTCGGAAATCTCTACTTTGTCGGTGCCGGCACCCACCCTGGAGCCGGTCTGCCGGGTGTGCTTTCGAGTTCGAAGATTGCCGAAAATCTCATCGTGACGGCTGGATAATGTCCCATTTCTGCTGCTCGGCCTGGTAGAGTCAGACCGAGCAACAGGGAAAGAAGGTCTTATGAGCAGCCTCCAATCCGCCGAAAAACGCTATATCACCGATGCCTGGCAGCAAGCGCAGAAATCCTACCCGCTAAAGAGTCCTATCGATGGCACCGTCATCGCCGAAGTGGCCGACTGTGGTCCTCAAGAAGCCATCGAGGCCGCAGCCGCAGGCTGGCGAGCCTTCGAGGGTTGGAAGGGGACTACGGCCTTCGAACGCTCCGAGATCCTCATGGCGTGGCACGACCTCATCACAGGACATGCCGAGGAGCTGGCCAAAACCATGACCTTGGAGATGGGAAAACCGATCAAAGAGGCACGAACCGAAATCAGCTATGCTGCCGGCTTCGTCAAGTGGTATGCCGAAGAAGCCAAACGCGTCTACGGAGACGTCTTCCCCAGCCACCTGCCGCAAAAACGACTGATGGCAATCAAACAACCTGTCGGACCCGTCTTCGCCATCACGCCGTGGAACTTCCCCGCCGCCATGGTGACCCGCAAGGCGGGACCTGCCCTGGCAGCCGGTTGTAGCTTCATTCTCAAACCGGCAGAGCAGACACCGCTGAGCGCTCTCTACCTTGCAGATTTATGGCGCCAGGCAGGCGGACCTGAAGGGACCCTGCAGGTGTTACCCACCCGTGACCCGGTTCCCCTTTCAGACACGCTGCTCGCCGACCCTCAGATCCGAAAGCTCACCTTTACGGGTTCGACCGAGGTCGGAAGGCTGCTCTATAAGAAGGCCTCTGAAACCGTCAAGAAGATCTCTCTCGAACTAGGTGGTCATGCCCCGTTCTTGATCTTTGACGACGCAGATCTCGACCTGGCCGTTCGCGAGGTCGTAGCCTGCAAGTACCGCAACGCTGGCCAAACGTGCGTATGCACCAACCGAATCTACGTCCATTCCAGCGTCTTGGAAGCCTTCACCGATCGCTATATCCGTGCGACAGAGGCCCTGAGGGTGGGTGATCCCCTCCGTGACGATACCGATATCGGCCCGCTGGTGGATGAACAAGGGCTTACCAAAGTGCAGCAGCACATTCAGGATGCTGTGGCCAAGGGGGCTTCGCTCAAAACGGGAGGGCGCTCTCTCGAGGGCCTCTACTTCGAGCCGACAGTGCTCACCGACATCACCAGCGAAATGAAAATCATGCAAGAAGAGACCTTCGGTCCGGTAGCACCCATCATCGCATTCGATGACGAAGCCGAAGTCATCGGCAAAGCCAACGACACCCAGTACGGTCTGGCCGCCTACCTCTATACCAACGATCTGAGCCGTGCTTTCCGGGTATCCGAAGCGCTCGAGTACGGCATCGTAGGGGTCAACGACGGAGTACCTGCGGTCCCTTATGCGCCCTTCGGAGGCGTGAAGCAATCGGGCCTGGGGCGCGAGGGTGGCCCTTGGGGTATCGAAGAGTATCTGGAGATCAAGTATCTCTCGATGACGATGCCACGCTAGAAAACACACGTCACCATGTCTGGCTAGGCTACGCCAGACCGAACGACAGAAGGTGGATTCACATACTGGACGTCATCAGTCGATACGTACCAGGAACTCTGACGTCTCGCTCTCTGGGTTTCTTGTTCTAAGGATCGCTTCGACCGAATAGAGACCCGGTGACACCCCCCCAGGGATGCTAAGCCGGAAGACCGCTTCGAAGGTGTAAGCGCTCCCTGCCCCGATGTCTGCCTCCGACACCTCAACGGCACCACCGAGACGAGTGCGTACCGCACGAACCTCGACCAGATCCAGACTCCACCCGGGTGGAATCTCCAGAGCCTGGTACGCGAATGCCTGAGTTACTAAAGCGGTCTCAACCAGACGCGAGCGAGGAACCCAAATCTCACCAGAAAACGCACCTGGATCGAAGCCGAAGGTCCGGTAGGAATAGGTCTTGAGCAAGTAAGGTGTTGTACCGGAACCCGCCTCGAACGGGATGCCCACCTGAAGGGGTACCGCTTGCCTGCGCGGAACGCTCACGACGCTCGGCACACAAGCCTTGAGCACACAGAGCAGAACCAGCAACCACGCGACAAGGAGACATCTTTGACAACGGTACATAGAACTACGAAACCGCAGGAGAAGAGGTAAAAGTCCCAAAACCATCAGGTCGAACGGGTTTTACTCCAACACAAGACCTTGCCTAAGCTCCAAGACGTCACTGGCGCTGCGACCGAGTTCGCGGATGACGGCGACTTCATCTGAAGTAATGGGCTCGAACGGATCTGTGAGGAGCTGTTCGTTGCCCCAACTTGTGAGCTCATGATTGAGTACCGCCGCAATCTGGTCGTCGCTAAGACTCGCCGCCCAACTCGGCATCAAGCCGTTGTACGTGGCACCGAGCACCTCGATTTCCCCTTGGAGTCCGAACAGAAGTACGTTGATAAGATATTCACGCCCCCCATCAGCAGCGAATATGATCGGCATGTTCTCGGCGAGAGGTGGAAAGATGCCCGGACGACCCTTTCCATCCGCCTGATGGCAACCCATGCAGCTGTTGTAGGTATCAGCCCCTAAAGAAGCGTCGAACTCTTGAGCCGTGCTCATACCCAAAAAGAGTACGAGTACTATCAGACCAGCAAAAGGCAACTTGGATCTATTCATAAAAGAACCTCCTTGGGATCGTTATCTCATCCAGGCAACAGAGCAGGATCGCATCCACTATATTGCAAAGTGAGTGCGACACGAGGACGAGTAGTTACCGGAATGACCAGCACCAACAGTTCAATCGTGACTCAGATTCACCTTTTCAGCGAACCTGGCAAAACGTTGTGGGAGCCACCAATTCCACTTTCCTAAAAGGAGCATGACCGCTGGTACCAAGGCAAAGCGCACCAGCGTCGCATCGAGAATCACCGCGACGCTGAGCCCGACCCCGAGGGTTTGGACGATCACCAACCGACTGGACAGGAAGGCGACAAAAACGATCAACATGATAAGTGCAGCACTACTGATCACGCTTCCGGTAGTCGAGAGGGCATAAACGACAGCCCTACGGTCGGACATGTTGCGCTGGTGGCCTTCATAGATGCGCGAAACCAGAAATACTTCATAGTCCATGCTCAGGCCGAACACCACGGCAAAGATGAAAAAGGGCACGCTGGCCTCGACGAACCCGAAACTGCTCGACCACCCGAGAAGCGAAGATAACCATCCGTGTTGAAACACAGCCGTGATGACCCCGAAGGCCGCCCCTACCGTCAGCGTATTCAAAAGGATCGACTTGAGCGGAATCAAGAGGGAGCGAAACACCAAGCCCAAGAGGATGTAGGTGGCCAGATAGACGAGACCCAACGCCAGAGGAAAGCTCCTGTAAAGCGCACCCTTCCACTCTCGCGACGCTACGTATCCACCACCGATCGAGGCGTTCAAGCTCGACTGTTCCACCAGGTAGTGCAAACTGCGATCGAGCGAATCGATTTCGGCGAGCCGCGCATCCCCGGAGGGGAAGAGTCTCACGAGTGCATAACGACCGTCCCGACTCACCGTCGCCGAGATCAATTCACTAAAAGGACTCTGAGCCGCTGTTTCTGGAGTGGCGAGGTATTGGTGAAGCAAAAGACTCGGGACACCTTCTAGACTCGCGGCGGAGAGCACCTGACCGACGTGGTCAAGCTCACGGACACGCCGGGTAAACTGCGCCACCGCACGGACCGAAGAAGGGTGGTAGAAACCTTCCTGTTCGAAATCGATCAGGATGTCGAACGTCTTCTCCAAACTCGCTAGATTGAGAGGTTCCAAGATCACTTGAGCCTTCCGAGTATCGGTCGTCTCGGCAAGACCCTTGCTACCCGCGAGGGCCACGTCCATTCGGGTGGCCGGCAGACTGAGCAACAAAAGGATCACGGTGCTGAAAATGGTCCAGAACCAGGGACGGCTCACCCTCCGCTCAGCGAAGGCCTGCCAAAAGGCGCGGCTCCGCAAGCCGGGCGTAGATTTGGTCACCTTGAGCCAGTTCACCCGTTTACCCAACAGGGCCAGGCAGGCTGGAAGAGCCGTCAGCGAAATCGTGACGCTGAAAAGCATGGCGATGACGCTGGCGATCCCAATCGTACGGATGAAAGCGAGGGGCGGCACCAACAGGGCTGCCAACGCGACCAGAACCGTCAAACCGCTGACCAGGATCGAACGTCCGGCCGTCAGAGTGGTGTTTTGAGCGGCTTCCAAAGCATCTCTACCGTGCCCGAGCTCCTCTCGAAAACGGTTCACCATCAGGAGAGCGTAGTCGATCCCGGTGGCGAGCCCCAAGAGCGAGACGATCATCTGGGCAATGATGGCGATGTCGATCAGATGTCCCAAGAAGAAAAGGATCGTGAACGAGATGGTAATCGAACCGATCGCCACCAACAGGGGTAAAAGGGCTGCTGTCAGCGCACCGAAGACGATCACCAAGACGATCAAACTGATCCCTAGACCGAAGACTTCAGCGCGGCGCGCATCTTGCTTACCGATCTCTTGAAGCTCGAGTGAGTTGGCCGGACCACCGGTCAGATAGGCGTTGAAGCCTGCTCGCGCAGGGAACAGCGCACGGATCTCTTTGACGATATGCAAGCTCTGCTTGAGATCAGTCTCCTGCAAACCGATCAGTGCGATATAGGCACCATCGAGTTGACTCAGCCCGGGAATGATCGTCTCTTTTCGGGAATCTCTCACCAGTTCGACGCCTTCGAGGCCAGCGATCTCTTGCAAAAGCGCTGAAAAACCGGTTTCGAACTCCTCCGTCGTGGTCCCCTCGGTCGCTTGAGCGACGAGCAACACACGCGAGCCGGTCTGCCCATCGAATCCCTGCGTGATTCGCTCTCTCACCCGTACAGCAACGCTCTCTGGAGCTTGCCCCGTGTCGCTGGTCAACACCTCACCGATACGACCGACAAACGGCAAACAGACGAGAAAGAAAACCGACCAGAAGGCGAGAACGAACCTCGGCCGGGTTGTGACGAAAAGAGCGATTGGCCTCAACAAATTATGCTCCCCGATCTACCCACATTCGTTTCCACTCCCCCAAGCAGCTACCTGTCACCCAAATACCCGTAGGTTACCCGGCAGCGTTGGCTCACATCCTGAAACATCGAGTGACAAAAAGCAGACACGACCTGCCTATGAGGTCATATCACACTCCTTGATGAGAATGCGGCATATGAAAGGTTATATCAAATCGATCACCTGTCGTCACAACATCACCCTACTTGCAACGACTCCGGCCACGAATCGAGTTGGTGCCCAGATCGAGGGGGATCAGACACAAGAGGCTTACCCGGGCTCCGTTGCAGATAAGCCCCCGACTTCGTGAAGATCACTCCCCAAAGCGAAGCGGGCATCGAATACGAAACACTCGCCCTCAAAATCGTTGCCGGCATCTTCAACCTGTGCAAAGTAGTTGAGGATACCCCCATCGAGTTGGTAGACACGCAGGCCCTCTTCCGAGAGCCAAGCACCTGCTTTTTGACAACGAATGCCCCCAGTACAGTACATCGCGACATTCTTACCACGCCACTCAACAAACCGTGCACGGGCGTATTCGGCAAACTCACGGAAGTTTTGGACGCCGGGGTCGATCGCACCCTTGAAGTGACCCAGCTGGACTTCGAAGTGATTACGGTTATCGATCAGCACCGTATCCGGGTGCTTGATCAGCTTACGCCACTCATGTGGAGAGAGGTCGACGACACTGGATCGAAAGACCTTCACCCCCGGGATACCTAGCGGAACAAGCTCCCTTTTACGCTTCACCTTCAGATGCCTAAACGGTTTCGTCCGGCAAGGCGTGCGCTGAAACCGTAATCCGGTAAACCCTTCGACTTCGAACGATCTGCGCGCCTCTTCCAGCTGAGCATCCCCCCCCGCCAACATGGCGTTGATCCCCTCCTCGGCAACCAAGACCGTCCCCAACACCCCAGCACCCCGCAAGCGCTCGGTGAGTATGGTTACCAATCGGTCTGGGTCCACGATCGGGACGAAACGGTAAAAGGCATCGTGCCAAAGCCCTGACATCGCCCCTACTATACAGGAACCCAGGTCATATCATCACAATTTACTCGTCACGCATCACCGTAAAAAGAGCTGAGTCTCCAACCTCCAAAAATCAAGGGGCGAGCAAGTCTCCCCCGACCGGTTCGAACGAGGCGCTAAAGTGCCTCAAGACCTCAGGCGCCTCTTTGATATGCACCCCGCAGATCCTGTCCCGGATCTGGTGTACGTGGATGAGGACCTCGGCCAGGTAATCGACGTGGCTCTGGGTATAGACGCGACGCGGAAAAGCCAGACGTACGAGCTCCATGGCAGCGGGTTGCTCGCTGCCATCGGGTTTACGGCCAAACATCACCGAACCGATCTCTACAGACCGCACGCCCCCTTCGAGGTAGAGCGCGAGCGAGAGCGCCCAGGCCGGATATTGGTGCTGGGGGATATGGGGCAGCATCGCCTTGGCATCGACATAGATGGCATGGCCTCCTGGAGGCTGTACGAGGGGGATCCCGGCTTCTGTCAACCGCTCTCCCAAATAGGCGACCGAGCGAATTCGGTAGCGCAGGTAGTCCTCATCGAGCGCTTCCTTGAAGCCGATAGACAAGGCCTCCAAATCGTAGCCGGCCAAACCACCATAGGTGGGGAATCCTTCGGTAAGGATGAGTAGGTTTTTACACTTCTGGGCAAACGCATCGTCGTTGAGAGCCAGAAAACCACCGATATTTGCCATGCCGTCCTTTTTGGCGCTCATGGTGGCCCCATCTGCGTAACCGAACATCTCACGGGCGATCTCGAAAGGGGTCTTGTCGGCAAAGCCGGGTTCACGGAGCTTGATGAACCAGCTGTTCTCGGCAAAACGGCAACTATCCAGAAAGAGGGGGACTCCGTGGCTGCGACACAGATGGCTGGCAGCCTTCAGATTCGCCATGCTAACGGGTTGTCCCCCACCAGAATTGTTGGTGACGGTAAGGATGACCAACGGCACCCCACCAGCGTTCGTAGCGAGTACGTGCTCGAGTGCTGCCAGGTCGATATTGCCTTTGAAGGGGTGAATCGTCGCCGGTTGTCCCGCTTCAGGAATCGGGATGTCGAGCGCCGTGGCCCCGACGTTCTCGACATTGGCACGGGTGGTATCGAAATGGGTATTGTTCGGAACGATATCTCCCTGGTTGACCATGACGCTACAAAGGATGCGTTCTGCCGCCCTCCCCTGGTGTGTGGGCACGATATGTTTGAAACCTGTGATCTCTCTGACGGTCTCTTCAAAACGATAGAAGGAACGCGCGCCGGCGTAGGACTCGTCACCGCGCATCATGCCTGCCCACTGCTCAGAGGACATGGCGCCCGTGCCAGAATCAGTGAGGAGATCGATGAGAACATCCTCAGCCCTGAGCAAAAACAGGTTGAAACCCGCTTCGCGCAGCGCCTGATCTCGCTCTTCGCGTGTGGTACGCCGAATCGGCTCTACCACCTTGATACGAAACGGCTCGATGATGGTCTTGAAAGCCATAACCACTCCCTCACGCTGTAGAGCGATCTCCGGTGCATCACCGCTTTTGGGTACATCCGCCCACCTTGCTGACGTTATCGTAGTCTAGCAAATCGAGCGGCTCACCTCTCTGAACCCACGCTCATAAGTGGTTGCACTCCCCAGTAACGTAGCGCCAGGGACACAGCACGACCGAGCATCAACGCCACCATCCCCCACCACACACCTTGGAGTCCAAGGTTCAGCGGGATTACCAAGAACAGAAAGAGACTGGTGACAAGCGCCACCAACAACATGGCCCTCGCCAGATAACCGAACGCACCTGCACCCATAAATATCCCATCCCAAACGAATACCGAGGAATTGATGGGCTGGATCAGAACGATCAATGGAAAGAGTGACGATACCGCCGATAGTACAGCGGGTTCACTGGTGAAAAGCTGGGGTAGAACGTGGCGCAAACCCCAAAACAACCCCGCTAGCAAGACTCCCAACACCAACCCCACAAAGAGCAACCGATCGGCGACGGCTCGGGCCTCTGTTCGCCTATGCTCCCCCAAAAAACGCGCGACCAACGCTTGCGCTGCAATCGCCAGCGAATCGGAGACCATAGCCAGGAAAAACCAGAGCTGGGAGGCGACCTGATGGGCAGCAACTTCTACAACGCCGACCCGGGTTGCAACCGCCGTGGCCAACGTCATGACCAAGACCAGAGAATAGGTACGAACAGCCAACTCCCAGCCCACCCTAAGCAGCGGCTGGAACTCCTTGAACGTCGGTAGGGTCAGCGTGACCCGGTACCTATCGCGACGTACAACGAGGAGAAAGAGGACGAACCCGAACGCACCGAGCCACTGGGCGATCACGGTAGCCCAAGCCGCACCGGCGAGTCCCCATCCGAAGGCAAAAATCAGGATCGGATCCAAAACCAGGTTGACCAGGTTCAACACCGTGGTGATCCACAGCGGGGTACGGGTGTCTTGGAATCCTCTGAAGGCCCCATTTCCCGCTGTGATCAAGAGTAGTGCCGGTCCCGCCAAAGCCCGTACACGCAGATACGACAACGCATCCGGCCTCAGCTCGTCCGACGTTCCCATCACGGTCAAAATGGGAACGGCCAGAAGCTGAATGGAAACCAGCGCAACGAACCCGACCAGAAGCGCCAACGACAAAGCCTGCACCACGATGCGCCCAGCCTCCACCCAATCACCCCCACCCACCGCCTTACCGATCATGGGTGTGGTGCCATACGCGAGAAAATTGAAGGCCAGGAACATGAGGGTGAAGATAGAAGTATTGACCCCCAATGCAGCCAACTCCCTCGTCCCCAGGCGTCCGACAAAGGCGGTGTCCACCATCGAAACCAGCGGATCGGCGGCCAACGCAAGGAGCGCCGGCCAGGCCAGGGAGAAGATATCGCGGTCGAAACGGCGGGTCGGCATCTTTAAACCCGAGTCGAGCCCGCCACCCACTCCCATCTCAAGATGGGTCTTTTAACGATGTCTCGATCTGCACGCGGGACTCGAGTGTCCGGTGCACAGGACAACGACCAGCGATCTCGAGCAGGCGCCGGCGCTGCCCCTCATCGAGATCGCCATAGAGCGTCACCTCACGATGAAATTGGTCGAGCCTGACCGGTCGATCTTCGCTATCTCGGCTATCTCGGAGATGAACCTTGCTATGTTTTACCCCGACCGTAACGGCCTCGAGAGGCCAGCCTTTTCGATCGGCATAGAGGCGAAGGGTCATCGAGGTACAGGAGCCCAAGGCGACGGCCAAGTAATCGTAGGGGGTAGGTCCGGTATTCTTTCCACCGACCGAGATAGGCTCATCAGCGATCAGGCCGAAGCCGTTGGCCATTACCTCGGTCTGGAGACCGTCCTCGGTGCGAACCACCACCCGATTGTCATCCACCTTGTCCCGCCAGCTCGCTTCCCGCTCGAGCTCGAGGTAACGCACCGACCATGAGGCGATCATGTCACCTGCAAAGATGGCGTCTTCCGGATCGGTCAAAAGATGATCGGCTCCATCGAGCGAGACAAAGCTCTTGGGGTGCTTGGCAGCAAGAAAGATCTCTTTGGCATTATCCACACCGACCGTGGTATCGAGCGGCGCGTGAAGGATCAACAAGGGCCGTTTGAGACCGGCGATGACATCTTGCATCCGGTTTCGGTCGAGGTCTTCGAGAAACTGCCTCTTGACGGTGAAGGTGCGGCTCGCAATCGTTACTCTGGCCTCACCTTCGGCTTCGATCTGCCGGCGACTGCTCTCTAAAAGCCGCATCACATGGCCCGGTTCAGCCGGCGCGCCGATGACCGCTACGGCCTTGACAGACGGTAGTCGAGCAGCTGCCTGTAACACCGCAGCACCGCCGAGGGAGTGACCTACAAGGAGCCGGGGCGCCCGGTATTCGCGCTCGAGAAAGGAAGCTGCCTCCAAAAGATCCTCGACGTTGGAGGAGAAGTTGGTATCGGCAAAATCTCCTTGGCTCTCCCCAAGACCCGTGAAATCGAAACGCAACACCGCGATACAAGCCCGGTTCAAGGCGAGGGCGAGATGCTTGACGGCCCTCAGGTCTTTCGAGCAGGTGAAACAGTGAGCCAACAGGGCGTAGGCGAGCGGCTCTCCGTCGGCGGGAAGATCGAGCCGGGCCGTGAGACGTTGCCCCAGGGCATTGGCAAAGGTGAGTTTTCGCGATGGCATAGACTCTACCCCCCTTACCGAACCGAAAGTAGGACGACTCCGCAACTTCTCCCCTGGAGTGCTACCCAACAGATCACGACACGTTCGAGTCGAGCAGCGCTCCAATGCGCTCCAGCGCCTCCTCGATGTTTTCAAGACTGGTGGCATAGCTGAAGCGCGCCTGCCCCGGAGCGTCGAAATCGGTACCGGGCACCACACCTACATGCGCCTTCTCTAAAAGCACCAGCGCCGCCTCCGTCTCATCTTTATGGATGGCGGTGAGATCGGCCATCACATAGAAGGCCCCCTGGGGCGTAGGCGCAGTGAGTCCGAGCTTGTTGAGCCCTACAACCAAGGTGTCGCGCCTCTCGACATAGGCTTTCTTTGTCAGTTCGATGAAAGCCCGGGTCTTTTCCACCTCGTTCAGAGCGACCGTCACCGCGTGCTGCGCGAGCGAATTGGCACCGCTGGTAGAGTGGCTCTGAAGCCGGTTCATGGCCTTGATGAGATCTCGCGGACCCGCTCCATAACCGATGCGCCACCCGGTCAGAGCGTACGCCTTGCTTGCACCGTGAATGATCAGGGTCTTGTCTTGAGCGTAACGTGCTGCAGGAGTAAATTCGCCTTCGTAGACGAGATGCTCATAGAGATCATCGGCAAAAATCCAGATGTCTCGCTCCGCCGCCATCTCGACGATATCCTTGACCAGTCCAGGGGGATAGACCGCCCCGGTGGGGTTCGATGGGGAGTTGAGTACGATCACCTTGGTCTTTGCCGTAACGGCCTCTCGGATCGCATCGAGCTCCGGTACAAAACCGTCTTTGGGATGCGTGGCGACCGTGACGGTCTTCCCACCCGCGAGTTCGACCTGTGCCGGATAACTCACCCAGTAAGGCGCCATGAGGACGACCTCGTCGCCCGGGTTCAGAATCGCCATAAAGGCGTTGTACAGCACCTGTTTCCCACCCGTCGATACAATGATCTGGTCCGGCTTGTAACTTAGGCCGTTCTCTCGCTCGAATTTGGCGCAGACAGCCTCACGAAGCTCAACGGTTCCCTCTCCTGGAGTGTACTTGGTCAGACCGCTTTCGATACCTTGCCGGGCCGCTTCCAGGACGTGCTCCGGGGGCTGGAAATCGGGTTCGCCCGCGGTCATGGCGACCACATTCACACCGGTACGTGCCAACTCCTTGGCCTTGGTATTGAAAGCCACGGTCGAGGACCCTTTTACACGCTTGATTCGCTCGGAAAGCTGCATGACTCACCTCATCCCTGTTACGAGGAGTTCTCGTACTTTGTATCGACTCCATAAAGGCCACGTACGCCTCAAGCTCTTCACCGAGGCGAAACGAGCATTCGGCCAGAGGCTCGGCGTGAGCGAGATAAAACGTAACGGATCACTACCATCGAAAAAAGACCCGAATCACTACATAGACGTCACACCGGAAGACAGATTCTCCCGGCGGGCACTCACCGCCAACCAGTTCCGTAGCACATAGGGCGCATTGTTTTCATCTCGTTGCCCGTGTTTCTCGATCGCAGGGGCAACTGCCTCGCGCATAGCGTCCGCAGCGACTTCCGGAACGTAACCGTGAAGGGCTCCAGCCGCATACTGTCGAAAGCTGCTGAGATGCTCCCAAGCCGGTTGGTGCAACCTCGCTGCCACCTGCCGCATCTCGTTGACACTGAAACCGATCTTGGTCAACAGCGTCTCGTAGTGGGAAGCCGGAGGGAAATTGCTGGCAGCGGGACGCTTTTGCGCCCTGTCCCTCTGGATGCCCAACGAGTTGAGATGGCTAACCGCCTTTCGAACCTGGGCCCGGTAAAACACCAGCGTCTCTGGAGGACGGGCTTCAGCATAAAAGGCCGTATTGAAAAATAGCCAGCCTCTCTTTTTCAACACTCGCCGGATCGCCGTCAACGCCCGTTCCTGACCTTCAGCCTGCAAATAGTGGATGGCATTGCCCCAGATGGCAACGTCCACACTTTCGTCAGGCAACTCGAGATCTTCGACGGAAGTGTGCAGGTGCTTGACATCGAAGGAGAGGGATTTCAAACGATCGGTCGTCTGCACCAAGGACGACTCGTCCTGATCGAGACAGATGACCGTGGGCTTCTGTCCGGGCAGCTGATTCAAAAAGAGCTGCACCATCGTCCCCATGCCGGTAGCGATGTCCAGCAGACTGCCAATCTGTTTGGATCTTTCAGTGAGCATCGACGAAACCCAATGCCGCACGATATCGGCATTGACTTTCTGGTAGTCATCGGTCTCAGAAAATGCCTTGAAACTATATTTCGATCGATTGTCCATCGTCTCTTTTCACCCTTGATTCCCCTAATATGGTGGGCCGGTCCCTCGATTCCACCTTAGGCTGAATAGCGCCGGAAAGCTAGACAGGAACTGTGACCACCAAAACCGAATGAGTTGGAAAGCGCCACACCATTACGTACCTGACGAGCGTTCCAAGGAATGGTATCGAGCTCGCACTCAGGGTCGGGGGTATCGTAGTTGATGGTCGGTGGAGCCCAACCCGTCTCCACGACCTTGGTGCAGACCAAGGCCTCCAACGCACCAGCCGCACCGGCCAGATGTCCGGTCATCGATTTGGTCGAACTCACCGGAATGTTGGCTGTCACCTCCCCAAAGAGCTCGTTGATCACCCGGCTTTCCACCTTATCATTCAACTGCGTTGAGGTACCGTGGGCGTTGATGTAGGAGACTTCGTGCAGATCGACTCCCGCATCCCGGATCGCAGCCCGCATGGCGACCCCAGCACCACGACCGCTCGGTTCCGGGGCGGTCAGATGATATCCGTCCGCACCGGCCCCGTAGCCGACAAGCTCGGCGAGAATTCGTGCACCTCGTGTTTTTGCGTGCTCCTCTTCTTCGAGAATCAACACCGCAGCGCCCTCAGCCAAGACGAAACCGCTCCGGTCGCGATCGAAAGGCCGGGAAGCTTTTTCAGGTTCATCGTTGAAGTTGCGACATAGAGCCTGAGCCCGATCGAACGAGGCGACCGCGAGCGGCAGGATGGTCGCCTCGCTGCCACCGGTGATCACAACCCGCGCCCTTCCGAGACGAATCATATCCAACGCCACCCCGATAGCATCTGCCGAAGACGCGCACGCAGATGCGGTCGAGAAGCACGGACCGAAGGCGCCCAGCTTGATCGAAACGATCCCGGAAGCTGCATTGGGCATCAACATCGGCACCGTGAAGGGGCTGACCCGACGCCCTCCTTGCTCGAGCAGGCTGACTTGCTGGTCCAAGGTGGTCGCCAAACCACCCACGCCGCTAGCAATCACCGTGCCCGTCTCATAGCGGCAATCGCCACTCAACTCCAAACCGGCGTCCTGCACCGCCTGCTCAGCGGCTACCAGTGCCAGCTGGCTAAAACGGTCGAGACGACGGGCCTCTTTTTTCTCCATGTATTCTGTAGGGTCGAACCCATCGACTTCACCAGCAATCTTGGCCTGTATACCCCACTTGCCAGGATCGAATGCCTGTATCGGAGCGATACCGCTCACACCTGCCAATAGGTTGTCCCAGGTCTCCGTTACACTCAATCCCACGGGGTTGACCGTCCCCATACCGGTAATGACTGCTCTTTTGGTCATAGCTTTACCATAAAACGCCGTGAGCCCGCACCTATGTTATCAAGGTACCGCACATGAGAGACAACGCAACCGATGCCTCAGCCTTCCGCACCTTTAGAAAGGCTCACCGAACACCCATTCTACAGATCCCGACCGGCGCTCCGACACGAGCTCGTGCAGAGGACTAAGGGCGTTTCTCGAGGTAACACGAGAGCCATCAGTACCCGCGCGCCAACTCGACACGATTCCGCTCCCTGCCTTGAGCCAGTGCGTTCAAATGTAAACGAGCTCCGGTATCGAAAGATCGAGGCTTACAAAAGCTCATCTTCCAAAAAGAAGATACCGATCTCACGCTGAGCCGTATCGGGTGCATCGGAACCGTGTACAACGTTCTCATCGATAGTAGTGGCATAGTCTCCACGCACCGTACCCGGGGCAGCGTCCGCGGGGTTGGTCGCCCCCATCATCTTGCGCCACTCAGCGATCGCGTTCTCGCCCTCCACCACCATCGCCACCGAAGGTCCACTGGTGATAAAACCGACCAATCCCTCATAGAAAGGCTTGCCCTTGTGTTCGCCGTAGTGCTTTTCCGCAGTCTCGCGCGAGACCTGCATCAGCTTCATACCGACAAGCTTGAAGCCCTTGTCTTCCAAACGAGAGACGATATCTCCGACCAAACCGCGTTTTACACCGTCTGGCTTCACCATTGCAAAGGTACGTTCCGTCGCCATAACGCCGAACGATACCATAACGGGGCTCGAACCCGTCTCTCGTCCCTACAACCCAGCGATCGTCTCGAGCTGCAGCAGATGGTTGAGATCGTGCCCTGCAAGGAACCGGACCATCATATCGACCGTGTCGATGCCGGCAAAGGGATACGACACCTCTTTCAACCAGTCATCGAGCTCGAAAGTCGCAAAGAGAGCCAGATTCCAAGCCCTGAGCGCCCGAAAGGTTTCTACTGCCAACGAGGGATCCAAGCGCGCATAACGCCTCGCCCAAAGATCCTGATCGAACGAATCAGGCCGGTAACCGGGTTCTACCAGAGCTTGCCGAAAGCGAAACCCGAGCCCGAGTTCGACATCGGCCAGATGAGCGAGGATCGCACGCGCAGACCACTTTCCGGGTGCGTAACTGCGCTCGAAATCGTGCTCACTGAAGCGCACAAGATAGGCCTCCAGCTGTTTCGGGGTCGCCTCCAACACGACGATAGGATCACGGTTCCCAAGCGTCGTCAAGATGCGGTCGATATAGGGGTCCACGCCCCACTTTATACCAAGGTGTCTATTCGCTGTCATCGTCAGCCCCCTAAACAGGCTACACCTGGCCAACAATCTGCGTTGACCCCATCCCTCCCAACAGGGCTATATTGGAGTGACTATGAACAATCACCCCGAGATTCCCGAAATCGACATCATCGAAGCCAAAAAACGCATAGACGCCGGCGCAACCTTTATCGATGTACGGGAGGACAACGAGTTCCGAGAAGTTCGCATCCCGGGTGCGAAACTCATCCCGCTATCAGAGTTTGCAGACCGCTATGAAGCTGAACTCTCTACCGATTCAGAGATCGTCGTGCACTGCCGAAGCGGTCAACGCAGCGCCGACGTCACCCTATTCTTGATGCGGCATGGCTACCAGGCGATCAACATGCGGGGCGGCATCCTCGCGTGGGAAGCCGCAGAACTCCCTATCGAGCGTGGTGGAAACCGGTAAGGGAGATAACGCCCCCAGGCTCACCCGAGCTGCACCTCACCCCGCTGGTGCAGGGCTAGAAACGCATCGACCACTTCTGGGTCGAACTGTTGGCCTCGTTGGCGTTCGATCTCCTCGACCGCCTCAGTGGTCGAAAAGGCCATCCGGTGGTGTCGATCCTGCGTCAACGCATCGAAACTGTCAGCGACTGCCAGGATGCGGCTCTCGATAGGGATCTCCTCTGCTTTTAGCCCGTGTGGGTAGCCTTTGCCATCCCAACGCTCGTGGTGGGTAAGGGCGATCGTCTCTGCCATTTTGATCAGAGAGGAGTGCCCACCGGAGAGGAGATGGGCGCCCACAGTAGTGTGGGTCTTGACCAACTCGAACTCCTCCGGTGTAAGATTCCCCGACTTGAGCAATATGCCGTCCGGAATGGCGATTTTTCCCACGTCGTGGAGGCGAGAGGCTCGCAAGATCAGCTCTACCTTGGCCTCAGGCAACCCCATCTCCTCGGCCACCAACGCAGAGAGTCGCGCAACCCGCCAGATGTGCTCCCCTGTATCGTCGTCCCGGTACTCTGCAGCCCTCGCCAGCCGGATCGCCATCTCGATCTGGGCGTGCTCTAGCTTCTCGGTACGTTCCGACACCATCTTCTCGAGCAGCACCTTTTGCTGCTCTAATCTCCGGTGTAAATCTCTGGTCTCGAGCAAGTTCTGAATTCTCAACCTCGCTTCAGCGGCATCGAGCGGTTTTTTGAGGAAATCCTTCGCCCCGCTTGCCAGGGCTTTCATCCTGATTTCCGGTCGCTGATCCACACTAAGCATCACCACCGGAACGTACTCGTCTTTCGCAATATGTTCCTGGAGGGACTGCAATAGCGCCAACCCATCCAAGTGAGGCATACGGTAGTCGATGAGGAGGAGATCGGGTCTCTCTTTGCAATAGACCTCTACCACTTCCCGAGGATCCTGCATCGTCACAATACGGTTAAACCCGAAATCCCTCAAATAACGTTCCAACAAGACCAGATTGGCCTCATCGTCATCCACGACGAGAACTTTCATGAGTTGAGGGTCCATAACTGAGTTCAGTGTAAAACCTATGAACCCTCCTCGCGATCAGGTTTTTTACGTGCTACAGCTCGAGCAACCGTCACATCCCAGCAAGAAGCTGCCGCCCGGCTTGCAATAATCCATACCACCAACCCGGGAAAATTCCGAGTAGCACCGTACCCGCTACCGTTACGACGATAGCCATACTCGTCGCCCAGCTACTGATAGCCGGGAGTTCATATTCGGGCTCCCGGAAATACATAACGGCAACGACCCGGAAGTAATAGACTACCGCCACCACGCTCATCACAATACCGATGATCGCAAGCGCCACATAGCCCGCCTGTAGTGCGGCTTGGAACACCAGGATCTTACCGGTAAAGCCGGCTAGGGGAGGGATCCCTGCCAGACTTAGCAAAAACACCGTCAGGGCCGCAGCCAGACCGGGTTTCATCCTTCCCAGGCCGGCGAAGCGCTCGAGGTCGTCGCCTCGATCGTTCCTGTCAGCGATCAGACTCAACACGGCAAAGGCACCGACATTCATAAGCGTGTAGGCCGTTAGATACCAGATCGCGGCGCGGGTCCCAACAGTTCCGGCAGCCAGCACGGCCAGGCCGAGATAACCGGCGTGGGCAACCGCCGAGTAGGCCAGCATGCGCTTCACACCGCGTTGGAATAAGGCAGCGAGATTACCGAGAACCAAGGTGAGAGCAACCAGCACCGCAAATACCTGGCCGACGAGTGGTGAGAGATCCGGGAACACCGATGAGAAGATCCGCAACAGCGCAGCGATCGCCGCCGCCTTCACCACCACGCTCATAAAGGCGGTTACCGGTGTCGGCGCCCCAGTATAGGCGTCAGGTGCCCACTGATGGAACGGAGCGAGTGCCGCCTTGAACGCAAGCCCGGCAAGCACCAACATACCGCCCAAGGTGGCGAGCAGGAGTTGATCGAACCCGTCCCCACGAAGCACTGCCGCGATCTCGGCATAGACGAAGTGACCCGAAGCTCCATACAGAAGCGCAATCCCGTACACGAGGAATGCCGACGCAAAAGCACCCAGCAAGAAATACTTCATGCCCGCCTCTTCAGACTCACGAGACCCTTGGCGCCAAGCCGAGAGCACGTAGACCGCAAGCGACATGATCTCCAAACCCAACAGCAGGGTGATGAGATCACCCGCAGCAACCATCACCATGGCCCCACAAGCGGAAAGGAGGATCAGGGGGTAGTACTCAGGGTGATCGAGGTCAGCCCGCTCGAGGTAGTGATAACTCATCAAAACGGCCAGCACCGTTCCGATCAGAATCACGAAGTTGAAAGCGATTGCGGGCGTATCGGCCAAGTAGCGGAGCCCGAAGCTGGTGAAGGCGTCTGTTTGACGCACAACTTGGAAGAGGTGCAGGTTGAAAAGGGCAGCCACGACGAGCCCCAAGAGGCTCAACTGGGCCGTGAGCCTCCCACTCTCTTGATAGAGTGCAAACAACACCGCCAAGGCTGCAGTGAGGAGCAAGACCAATGGGGGCGTGAAGGCAACCCAGTTGATATCTGGTCCAGGGAACGTCACGGTCTACCTCCCAGGGTCACCATCGGAATCTCCTCGCCCGGTTGGACGGTCTGCGCGATAATCCGCGTCTGCACCTCGATCCGCTCAAGCTGTGGACCCGGCGCAAGACCCAACCAGAGGATACCGGCCAGAATGGGGACAAGAACGGCGAGCTCGAGCTCGCGCAGATCAGCGACAGGTTGCGTCTCTCTGTCCTGGTAGAGACGTTGGTAGAGATTCACTCCATAGACACCCGCAGCGATCACCGAGAGGGTCGCCAGGGCTGCCAACCAGGGACTCGCATGAAAGGCTCCCAGCAGGCTCATGAACTCTCCCGGGAAGTTGGCCAGGCCGGGTACCCCGATCGAAGTAAAAAGCACAAACAACGTCACCGCAGCAAGTGCCGGTGCGCTACGGCTCAGGCCGCCGTACTCGGAAAGTTCAAACGTCTTGCGCCGCTCGTAGAGCATTCCGCTTAGAAGAAACAGTCCTCCGGTCGAAACCATTTGGGCGGCGAGAAGATAGATGGCGCCGCTCAACCCGGTCAGGTGCAAACCGAACAAACCCACACCGACAAGCCCCATGTGAGAAAGCGATGCATAGGCGAGCAGACGCTTGAGATTCGTCTGGCTCGTAGCGATCACAGCGGCATATACTGCCGTGAAGGCTGCCAACACCAAGAGCACCGGGGCGACCACAGCTGCTGCACCCGGTAGGAGCGGGAGAGCCCAGGCGAAAAACCCCCAACCTCCGACCTTGTAGAGCGTGCCCGCTACGTCGGCAACCCCCGAAGGGTGATTCTGCTCGTGAAAGTCGGGTAACCAGCTATGGAGTGGCCAGAGCGGAAGCTTGACGGCAAAGGCGAGCGTAAAAAGGAGAAAGATCCACAGCTGTGTGCCCGCAGGCAGCGCGGGGGTCACGGCCAACAAATCTTCCAAACGATAACTGGCGGCACCGCTCAGAGGCCTGAGCGCCAACATGCCGACCAACATCAGAAACGAACCGGTCACCGCATAGATCAGATACTTCTGAACGGCCTGACGCCGTTTCGTACCCCCCCAGATCCCGAGCATCATGAGGCTGGGGATCAGGGTCAGCTCCCAAAAGAGGTAAAAAAGGATCAGGTCTTTGGCGAGGAAGATGCCGTTGAGCCCCGCCTGCATGATCAAAAGGAGTGCCAGAAAGGAGCCCGTGCGCCTCTCTACACGGCCACTGGCGTAGAGAGCGGTGGGGATCATCACCAGGGAGGCGACAAGCACGAGAACGGCAGACGCCCCATCGGGACTCAAGGCAAAATAGACGTTCACCCCAGGCAGCCAGAGGCTGCTCATCCCAGGGGTTCCCGGCAGGTAGAGCGCGACCAGAAACGTGGACACGGTTCCGAGTAGCCCCAAAAAGCGCCGTACCAGCGGATCTGCGGCTTCAGAAAAAAACAGGAAAAGCGCAGTGATGAGCGGGATGAGGATCACGGTCAGCGTCATGACAACACTCCAGAAAGGCTCACGATGAGTGCGAACACCAACACCCCGATCAACATGGCCAAGGCGTACGCTCGCAAGTAACCCGACTGCAACAGAGCCGCCGCACGGGCCAACAGCCCCACCGGGGAAGCCCCTGCCCGCAAGCCTCTGTCGACAATATCCGTATCGACCGATGACAGCCCGCTCGCCGTCCCTTCAGCCGGTTCCACGAAAACGGCTCGGTAGAGCGCATCGAACCCGAAGCCACTGCGCGACAGACGGGCGAGCATACTCTCCTCCAAGCGAGCTACCAACCGTCCCCGGTTGCGCTCGTATACCCAGTATCCCAACCCGAGACCGACAGCTGCAGCGACCACCGAGAGGCCGATCAAGAGCCACTCGAGCGAGGTGGATAGGTGCAAAAAGCTCACCGGCGTCTCCACAGACGGCTCGAGCCAGTGGGCGATCCAGTTGGGAAAGGCGAACTCGGGCAAACCGAGATAGCCTGCCAGCACGCTACACACCGCCAAGATGACAAGGGGGAGTGTCATCACAGAAGGTGACTCGTGGAGCGAGTCCCTCAGCTTTTTCGGAAATCGCTCTTCGCCAGCGAAGACCCGGTGGTACCAACGGAACATGTAGAAGGCGGTCATGGCGGCCGTGACGAGCAGGATCGCGTAGAGCACAAGATTTCCGTAATCGGCGATCAGCTCGCTGGTGGCGGTGTGGGCCAAGATGGCGTCCTTGCTGAAAAATCCCGAGAGCAGCGGTACCCCGGCGATCGCCAGCGTTGCGATCAGTGAGGTAGTCCCCGTCACCCTCATATGCTTCCCGAGACCGCCCATACGTCGAACGTCCTGTTCGCCAGCGAGCGCGTGGATCACCGAACCGGCTCCCAGGAAGAGCAACGCTTTGAAAAAGGCGTGCGTGAAGACGTGAAAGATCCCTACCCAGTAAGCCCCGACACCCACAGCGACGAACATGAAGCCGAGCTGGGAGATAGTGGAGTACGCCAAGATCTTCTTGATATCTGTCTGCGAGAAGGCGATAAAAGCCGCAATGAGGGCCGTGAGGCCACCGACCCAGGCGACAGCGGCCGACGCAGCCGGGGTCTGGGCAAAGAGCGGAGCGACGCGTGCAATCAGATAGACGCCCGCGGTGACCATGGTGGCGGCGTGGATCAGCGCCGAGACGGGCGTGGGGCCGGCCATGGCATCGGGCAACCAGACCTGGAGCGGGAGCTGCGCCGACTTCCCCGTGGCGGCCAGGAGGTAGAGAAGGCCGATCACCCCGAGGACGCTCGAGCCGAAGACCAGCGCTCCCGCCGCCTCGTTGACGGCCTGGATATCGAGCGTGCCGAAGGTCGTTACGGTCAAAAACATCGCCAACAAAAAACCCGCGTCACCGATGCGGTTTACGATAAACGCCTTGCGCGCAGCGTCGGCGTTGAGCTTCTCGCGGTACCAGAAGCCGATCAACAGGTACGAGCAGATACCGACACCCTCCCAACCGACAAACATCAGCAAGAACGAGTCGGCCATGACCAAGAGCAACATGGCTGCCACGAACAGATTCAGGCCCATGAAGTAGCGACTGAACCCCTCGTCACCATGCATATAACCGATCGAGTAGACGTGGATCAGAAAGCCGACACCGGTGATGATCAACATCATCAGCAAGCTCAGACGGTCCAGAGCGAAACCGAGGCTCAGCTCGAAGCTCCCAGCCTGCAAGTAGGGCCAGAGGGTGATGCTGACGCGCGTCTCCTCACCGGCGGCGAGCGCAAAAAACGCGATGATCGAAAGCAGGAAGCCGATTCCGACCGACAAGCTGGCAATGACACCTGGCAACGGCTCGCGAAACGCACGCCCGAAAAGACCGTTGACGAGCGCTCCGATGAGCGCGAGAAGCGGTGCGAACGCAGCGAGCGAGATCAGGTCGGTCATAGCCGGATCTCCGCAAGCGCATCGACATCGGTACTGGCCCTGTACCGGAAGATCGAGACCAAGATGCCGAGGCCCACAGCCACCTCGGCCGCAGCGAGCGCCAGGATGATGAATACCGCCGTCTGACCCGAAAGCGCGGTGATGCTACCGGCGCCACTCCACTGTCTGGCGAAAGCCACCAGCGCCAGGTTGGCAGCGTTCAACATCAACTCCACCGACAAAAAGACCATGATGGCGCTCCGGCGTGTCAATACGCCCACCGCACCGATCGCGAAAAGGATGGAACTGAGCGCTACATAGTACTCGGTCGCAACCATTACACCAGCTCCCTACGCATGCTCGAGCTCCTTGGTTGCCCCATCCGCCCGAGCCTCTTGGACAGCAACAACCTTGCGCTGGACCAGGCTGACGGCACCGATAATGCCTGTGAGGAGCAGCACTCCGACAAGCTGAAAGGCCAGCAGAAAATCGCTGAAGAGCACGTCGGCTATCGGTTCCACCCCACCCCCTTGCAAAGCCGTAGCGATCTGCACCTCATCGGGCAGGGATCGCGGCTCCATAAACGCGGTTGTTGCGATCGCAGCAGCCGCCACCACCGCCACGATGTAAGCGAGGGGGCGGAACCAAGCAAGGACCGCCGGCGGTGTCTCCCCTTGAATATTGAGCAGCATGATGACAAAGAGGAAGAGCACCATGATGGCCCCGGCATAGACAATCACCTGGATCGCCGCCAGGAAGTGCGCCTCCAAGGTCACATAGGTCACCGCCAAGGTGAGTAGCGTTCCGACCAAAGCCAGCGCCGCATGCACCGGCTGCTTGAGCGTGATGACGCCGACTGCCCCAACGATCATCACCACGGCAAGGATCAAAAACGTTGCCACGTCACCCTCCCGTCCCTTTCCGCCGTCATCTGGTCCCCCCTACCCATCGAGTCACTAGTAATCCACACCTTCCAATTCGGGACGGGGTCCGGAGCTGAGACCGACCCGCACATCCCGACCCTTTTGCGTCGCCTCACGGCGCTGCCATTTACTCCCCATGACGCCGACCAACATGTCATCTTTACCGTAGGTGAAGTCTTGATAGACAAAATCGGCGAGCTCGAACTCATGACCGAGTACGATGGCACCGGTCGGGCACGCCTCTTCACACATACCGCAAAAGATGCAGCGCAGCATATTGATCTCGTAAATACTTGCGTAGCGCTCCCCTGGTGAAACCGGGTCGTCGGGATCGTTCTCCGCCGCCTCGACATAGATGGCATAGGCTGGACACGCCGCAGCACAGAGGCTACAGCCGATGCACTTTTCCAGACCGCTCGGGTGACGGAGCAGATGATGCCGTCCGCGAAAACGTGGCTTCACATCCACGGGTTGTTCGGGGTAACGGACGGTCACCGGCCTCTTGAACAAGTGACCCAACGTCACCCCCATCCCCTTGGCGATATCCAAAACACTCACAAACTACCTCCGCTGAAATACACGCCGACAAACCGGGCGTCAGGCATTTTTGGCCCCCTCTGAAAAACGAGGGGCTCATCCCATAACAGCTCAGCCCGCAAAGACGATCACCGCCCCCGCCAATAGAGCCGCCCCCAGCGCAATCTCGAACAGATAGACCCATCCGAAACGCATCAATTGATCGTAACGGAAGCGCGGCAGGGTACCCCGCAACCAGATGAAGAGGAACATGAAGATGGCCATTTTCAAAATGAGCCAGATAAAAGGCCACTCCGACATGCCGGGGATGAAGGCATCGACAAACCCAGGACCACGCCACCCACCTAAGAACAGGGTGCTCACCACGGCTGCAGCAGTCATCATGTTGACGTACTCCGCCATCTGAAAGAGCGCCCACTTGATGCTCGAGTACTCCGTCAGGTAGCCCGCCACGATCTCTTGTTCGGCCTCTGGCAAATCGAACGGCGTACGGTTGACTTCGGCGATACCAGAGATGAGAAAAGTAAAAAACGCAACCGCCAGAGGCAGCCACAGTAGAGGGCTGACAGACCAGACGTTGAGCTCGACGATCTCCCGAAGATTCAAGGTGCCCGCGATCATCAACACGGTCAGGGCCGAGAAACCCAGGCCGAGCTCGTAGCTGATGAGTTGCGCCGAAGAGCGCAAGCTCCCGAGGAGCGCATACTTGCTGTTGCTCGCCCACCCCCCGAGGAAGATACCGTATACACCGATACTAGTGGCAGCAAACACGTACAGGAGACCGATGTCGAGGTCCATGATCCACGGGTCGAACCCGAAGAGACTACCAGCGGGCCCGGCCGGTATCGCCCCAAAGGCCGACAGGGCGAAGGTGATGCTGATAAAGGGGGCGAGGAAGTAGATCAACCGATCGGCCGCAGACACCACGATATCTTCTTTGAAAATCGATTTGATGGCATCGGCGATCGGCTGGAGCAACCCAAAGGGCCCTACTCTATTGGGGCCCAACCGGTGCTGCATCCGCGCCAGGATTCGCCTCTCGATCACCGTCATGTAGGCGAAGACCCCGAGAAGCGTCAGGCAGAGAAGCAGGGCTTTGGCGAGCGTAATCAGCAGAGGATCCATTCAGGCTACCTCGAGTTCTGAGCTCTCCTTGACGAGGGTCGCCAAGTCAGCTGACACCAAACCCACCGGCTGTTCAGGCGTCGCAGGGAGTAGCATGATCCCCTGGGGAACCGTCTCGCTTACGCGTACCGTCGCCTTGCGCAAGGTGCCGTCCACACTGAGACGCACCCGCTCGCCACCGACCAGCTTCATCTGGTCGGCATCATCGGGGTGGAGGCACAAGGCCACATCCCCAAACGCCGCCCTGAGCTGGGGATTGCGGCTTACAAACTCGGGACGAACCATACTCGGAACCAAGAGCACGTTACCGCTCACAGCTTCCTGTTCCTTGACGCTCACCCGACGCAGAGGCCTCGACTTGGCCTTGGCCAACAGGCCCTCATCGGGAAGATCCCTGAGATCGACTGCCAAAAGATGGTTCAAGGCACGCTTGGCACTACGGGTGCTGCGCCCGTCAAGACGCACGCCCAGCGCCTCACCCAAATACCTCACCAGGCCCGTGAAGTCTTCAGACTGCCCCCCATCGACCGGAGCACTCCTGACCGGGAGATAACGGCCTTCCAGATTGACGACCGTTCCATCTTTCTCGTAACCGGTCTTGGCGGGGAGGACCACGTCTGCCAGAGCCGTAGTGGCATTGGCAAAATGGTGGTGGACCACCAGCAGCTCGAGGTCCTTGAGCGCTTCTGCGACGCTCGGGTCTTGCGCCGGGTCGAGGCCGGAAAGGATCAGCGCCTTGGCGCCGCCGCGAATCATCTGCTGATAGCTGTAGCGAGCGTGGCTCGGCATCACCCCGATCGCCTCTAGGCCGTAACTGTTGGCCATAGGCCCCATCACCATCACCTTGGCCTTCACGGCCTTGGCCAGAGCGATCACCGCGTTTCTCGCAGCGGGTGATGCGAGGACAAACGAACCGTAGACGATGACGGCGTTCTGCGCTTGGGCAAGCCGTTCGATCAGCGCTCTCCCCTCATCGACCGGCATACCGAGCGCAGCGACCTCCTCTTCAGAAAGCTCATCTTCCACGGTGGCGAGTTTGACCAGGGCCGAGAGAAAGGCCGTCTCGCCCCCTACCGGGTAGCACACCGAGCGCCCCGCATGCCTCATCAGATCGACGCGATAGGGAGCAGCAACCGTCAGCAGCCCTGCCTTTCTGGGCATACGCTCCTTCAGGCGCAAGTCGGCGATCGGAACGCCGTGGGGCAATGAGGCGGGAGGGCTAACCCCTTTGAGGGCATCTTTGATCCTGAGGTCGACGGCGGGAACCTCTTCACTCACGTCACCGATGACAAAGATCGCGTCTGCCGTAGCCAGATCGGTGAATCTGGCGGCGTCTCCTTCGGGGAGCACAGAGGCCTTCGGGCGGGGACAATGATCGAGTTGACCGGTCTGCAGATGGTCGGCCAACGCCTTGGCCGCGACGCCCTCTTCCAGCGTGGCATCGGCGCGCAAGACGATCCCCAACTCTTTGTCGGCGATGCCCTCGAGCTTTGCCTTGACGTAGCCGGTCGCCTCTTCCCAAGTGACGGGGACGAGCTCGCCCTCTTTGCGGACCAGCGGCGTTTTGATCCGATCTTCCGCATCGACGTACTCATGCCCGAAACGCGTTCCGTCGTCGATCCAGCTCTTGTTCACTTCGGCATTGAGTGCCGCTTTGATGCGCTCGATGCGACCGGTACGAGCGTCGACGATGATGGCGCTGCCCGACGCATCATCGAGTCCAGTGGTCCGGGTATGATCGTATTCCCAGTTACGACCCCGGAAGCGACTGGTCGCATCCAAAAGAGCGCCGACTGGACAGATATCGGTGATGTTTCCGGTAAAGTTGCTCGGCAAACCTTCACCGAGCGTACCGATGTAGGTGTGCCCACCCCGCTCGATAAAGTCGAGCACCTCATCGCCGGGCACCTCTTCAAAATAGCGCACACAGCGCTTGCAGTGAATACACCGCTCCCGGTCGAGCGTGATCAGCTCGCTCAAGGCGTGGTGCTTCTCCTGGTGGCGCTTGTCGAAGCGGAAGCGCGACAGACCCGAACCGTACTCGTATGCGCGGTCTTGCAGCTCACAGGCCCCGCCCTTGTCACACACGGGGCAGTCGAGCGGGTGATTGATGAGGGTGAACTCCACCATGCCGTTCTGGGCCCCTCTCACCTCATCCGAGAGGGTATCGATGACCATGCCCTCCATAATCGCGGTGGTGCACGTCGCCATCAGGGTCGGGAAGTAGAAGATTTTGGGCTCACCGGTCTCCTCATCCAGAATCCACTCACCAGTCGCCCTGTCTTGCCTGGGCGCACCGACCTTGGCCAGGCACATGCGGCAGGCACCGATGGGCGACATGTACTCCTGACTGCAGAAGTAAGGCACGTCGTAACCGGCCGCGAACACGGCGTCGATGGCGCTGGTTCCCGGTGCGAGCTCGAGTTCGGTGTCGTTGACCTTGACCTTCATTCCTGCCACCAACTTCTCTTCGGGTACATGGGCTCACCGTGCTCGACGAGATACTCGTATTCCGGGCGGAAGTGTTTGAAGCTCGCCTGAACCGGCATGGCGCAAGCATCCGCCAAGGGGCAGAAAGCCGTTCCCCTCATGTTCGTTACCATCTCCTCCATCAGCTCGAGATCCCCAGGCTCTCCCAGACCGGCGAGGAGCTTTTGGTACATCTTGGGGAGCCAGGTGCTGACGCCTTCACGGCAGGGCGTACACTTCCCGCACGATTCGTGGGCGTAGAAGCGGACGATATTGTACATGGCGTCCACCATGCACTTCTCCTTGGGGATCAAGATCACGCCACCGGTACCCAACATAGTACCGAGCTTGGCGAGCGACCCGTAGTCCATCGGCGTATCGAGATATTCGTCGCTAAAAGGGAGCATCGGGGTCGAGGTGCCCCCAGGAATAAAGGCCTTGATCTCCATCGACGGCCCGCCACCCCAGTCGAAGATCAGCTCCCGGAAGGTCGTCCCCATCGGCAACTCGTAGACGCCGGGACGGGCGACCGGCCCGCTGATCTGGTAGAGCTTCGTGCCCTTGCTGTCTTCGGTTCCCATCGCGGAAAACCAGGCAGCGCCCTTATCGATGATGTGAACCGCGCTGGCGAAACTCGTCACGTTGTTGATGGTGGTCGGCAGACCGTAGACCCCGGCTTGGGCCGGGAACGGGGGTTTCAGGCGCGGATTGCCCCGCAACCCCTCGAGCGAGTTCATGAGGGCGGTCTCTTCTCCACATATATACGCCCCGGCACCGCGGTGCACTACCAGGTCGAAGCTGAAATCGGTATCAAAAAGGTTCGACCCTAAATAGCCCGCCTCACGCGCTTCCCGAATCGCCTGCAAGAGGCGTTCATAGGCGAGGTGGTACTCCCCGCGAATATAGATGAAACCGATGCTGGCCTGAATGGCGTACCCGGCAATCAACATCCCCTCGATGAGTTGGTGCGGGTCGTCTTCCATGACGTAGCGGTCTTTGAACGATCCCGGCTCGCTCTCGTCGGCATTGCACACGATGAATCGCTGCCGCCCATCGACGGGCGGCATGAACGACCACTTCACGCCGGTGGGAAAACCGGCCCCGCCGCGGCCCCGAAGCCCCGACGCCTTCATTTCGGCAATGACATCGGGAACTCCCATGTCGGCGATCGCTTTTTTGGCCGCCCGGTAGCCGCCGTGGGACGAGTAGTAATCGAGCGTCCACGCACCGTCCACACCGACGTGCCTGTACATGGTGACCTGGTAGCGGGGATCCTTTCGGCTGATGATCGGCGTAGGCTCTCCCATCACGGCATCGCTCACGCGTCATCACCTCCGAGCGTGGCCTTCTCGGCGCTCACATTGTCCCCGCCGCGCTCGCGCCACGGCTCCGGCAGCTCACCCGAGCGCAAGGCCTGGAGCAGTTGCACGCAACGTGTACGGGTAACCCGTTCGAAGTATGTGTCGTTGACCTGGAGCACCGGTGCCGTGCCACAGGAGCCCAGGCATTCCACCTTCTGCAGGCTGAAACGCCCCTCGGCATCGGTTTCGCCGTTGACGATGCCGAGCTCCTCGACCAAGAAGTCGGTCATCTCGTCGGCGCCGGCGAGCGAGCACGAAAGCGTCGAACAGACCTGCAGATGATACTCGCCCACCGGCTGTTCGTGATAGGTGGAGTAAAAGCTCATCACGCCCTTGACCTCGGTGGCGTGCATGCCCAGGATCTCGGCGATCTCTTCGATCCGGGCCTCACTCACGTGCCGTTCGGCCCGCTGAACCTCCCAAAGAAGCGGCATGATAGCGCTGCGTCGTCCGTACTCCGGGTAGCGGCCCAAGATCTCGTCTAGCAACTCGTCTTTATCGGTAAAAAAGGGTTTGACCGTCTCTAGCTCGATCATCGCTTATTTGTCCACATCTCCCATCACCGGATCCATGCTGGCGATATTGACCACCATGTCGGCGAAAAGCCCTCCGATACAGGCGGGCTCCAACGACTGAAGGTTCATGAGGCTCGGCACCCTCACCTTTACCCGGTACGGCATGCTGCCCCCATCGCTCACCAGGTAGTACCCTAGCTCGCCGCGCGCGCTTTCGGTCGGCACGTACACCTCACCCCGAGGGGGATGAAACCCCTCGGTGACCAATTTGAAGTGGAAGATCACCGCTTCCATCGAGGTCTCGAGCTCGCTCCTCGGCGGTAGGCTGATGCGCCGGTCAGGATCTTTGACCGGACCTTCCTCGAGTTGGTCGAGCACTTGCACCACGATCTTCAGGCTCTCAGACATCTCTTCGAAGCGCATCATGAACCGCACAAACGCATCCCCGACTTCGCTGGTCGGGACATCGAAGTCGTAGTTTTCATACCCGCTGTAGGGTTGGGCCTTGCGAAAGTCGAGCGGCACCCCGCTCGCCCTCAGAGACGGTCCGGTCAAGCCGTAGTCGAGCGCCTGCTCCTTGCTGATCACACCGATCCCTTTGGTGCGGTTCACGAAGATATCGTTCTTGACGAACATGGTGGCGTACTGCTCGAGCATGCGGGGGAACTCGTTACAAAAAGCCCGCGCCGCAGGAACGAACTCCTCTGGAAGATCCTTGGAGAGGCCTCCGACACGGAAGTACCCATAGTTCATCCGCACCCCGCTGACCATCTCAAAAAGATCGAGAATCTTTTCGCGCTCTCGCATGGTGTAGAAAAAGAGCGTCAGCGCCCCCATATCGAGGATACCGGTCCCGAAAAAGACCAGGTGGCTGGCGATCCGGTTGAGCTCGTTCAAGATCACCCGAATCTGCTCCGCCCTGATGGGTACCTTGGCATCGAGGAGCTTCTCGACCGAAAGCACATACGCCAGGTCGTGACCGAAACCGTGCAGGTAGTCCATGCGGTTGGAGTAGGTCACCCCCTGCTGGTAGGTTCGGTTTTCCATCGTCTTCTCGAAGCCCGTATGCAGGTAGCCGATCTGGGGTTTGATGCCGGCGATCCGCTCCCCGTCGAGATCCACCACCAACCGCAATACACCGTGGGTGCTGGGGTGCTGCGGCCCGACGTTGATCCGCATGTATTTGGTCTCGAACTCGCTCCCGGCGTGCTCGGCAACGCGCACCGCGGTCTCCCGCTCTTTAACCGTCACGCTTCACCCCTTTCCGGGCGCCACCCTTCCAACCGGTCAGACCCTCATCCTTTCCGGTCAGTCCGGCCCGGAAGGCAGCCGGATCGAGGAAACGCCCTTCGTTAAAAAGGGTGGGCGTCTCCCCGAGTGGGAAGTCTTTGCGGTGCGGAGAACCGTCTAAATCCTCGGGCGTGATCAATTTCCGCAGATCCGGATGACCTTCGAAGACCACGCCGAACATATCGAAGACCTCACGCTCCATGAAGTTCGCCCCGCTCCATAGGTGAGTGATGGTGGGGAGCGTGGTGTGCTCATCGAGATCGACTCGCACGAAGAGGCGTTCGTTTTCACTCACGCTGTAGAGGTTGTAGGCCACCGTGAATCGCTCGCCCTGATGACCGGGATACGTCAAATAATCGATGCCGAAGATGTCTGAGATCATCTCGAAGCCGGCTCCCTTGGCGAGCTTGATCGCCTCGACGAGCCGCTCCCTGCCGACCGTCACGCTCACCATGCCCTTGAAGGTCGCGGGCTTTCCGCCCAGCTCGACCAGGCGTGACACGACGGTATCGACCAGGTTCACAGCCTCCCCACTAGCGCCCACGACTCACCTCGCCCACCCCTCGACCATGGGCAGTTCGACGCCGCGCTGATCGAAGGCCTCACCCCGCACCTTCTTCTGCAGCTGCATCACCGCGTAGACCAGCGCCTCAGGGCGGGGCGGGCAACCCGGTACATAGATGTCGACGGGTACAACCGAATTGACATTCTGCACGATGGCGTAGTTGTTGAACATGCCACCCGATGAGGCACAGGCACCCATCGAAATGACCCACTTGGGATCCGGCATCTGCTCATAGACACGCCTCATGACAGGAGCCATCTTTTTGCTGAGACGGCCTGCTACGATCATGACATCGGCCTGACGCGGGCTCGCCCGGAAGACTTCCGAGCCGAAACGCGCCAAGTCGTTCCTTGCGTTGGTCGACTGCATCATCTCGATCGCGCAACAGGCCAACCCAAAAGTCGCGGGCCACAGACTGTTGCTGCGGCCCCAAGCGACGAGCTTGCCCAGAGTCGAGAAGAGAATCCCCTCTTGCTCGAGCTCTTGGACATCTCGTTCAAACAGGTCTCTTAACCCCATACCGTGTATCCAGCCCCCTCACTTCCAGTTGAGCACGCCTTTTTTGAGGATATAGACGTACCCGATCGCCAACACCAATACGAAGATGATCCCGTTCGCGTAGAGAAAAGCCGGGGCAGCTTTGAACTTGACCGCCAGCGGATAGAAAAACGCCGTCTCGATATCGAAGATAATGAAGAGCATCGCCACCAGATAGAAGTGCACCGGGAAGCGTTCTCGAGCACTGCCAGAAGCGGGCACCCCCGATTCGTAAGCGGCGAGCTTGGTCACACCGGCCTTTTTGGGCCCGAGCAGACGCCCGGCCACGAGCGCGGCAGCGCCGATAAACCCCGCGACCAGAAACATGAGCAGTAGGTTGGTGTACAAAAGTAACTCGCTCCTTTCGAACCTGGCTGGTGGTGTCGTTCCCCTCCGAAATCGTGAAAACGCCGCAACCCCTCACTTGTGCGCCTTTTCACAACGCCAAACGCTTCATTCTAGCATTTAGCCGGAAAGCCAAACAAGGTTGAAATCCTCATTTTCGTGCGTTACGTCTCCACTTGAAAATGGTGACGGCGCACATAAGAATATACCGTGCCGGGGACTTGACAGCCCATGAACAGCTCCATATACTACGTGGGCTGTTGGGTCGTTAGCTCAGCCTGGTAGAGCAGCTGACTTTTAATCAGCGGGTCATAGGTTCGAATCCTATACGACCCACCAAGGCACGGCCCCTTCGACTAGCGGTTAGGTCACCACCCTTTCAAGGTGGCGGCACGAGTTCGAATCTCGTAGGGGTCACCAGAGCAAGGAGGAGCGATCGCTCCTCCTTGTCTTGCCCGGGCGATTAGCTCAGCTGGAAGAGCGTCCGCCTTACAAGCGGAAGGTCACTGGTTCGAGCCCAGTATCGCCCACCAAGCTAAAGCCCCTCTGGGGTGCCAAGATAGGCCCTACGCCAGGTAGGGCCGTTTGCTTGACCGCTCGATACGACCCTGGCCTCTACCGGCGTTTTCTAGCGAACAAGCACCGTTACCGGGGGCTGAGCGTTACCGCCGCTTCCCCAAAAGCCCGTTGAGCTACATCTCTTCCCGCCTAACCCTGAGTTTCACAGCCCAACACAGAGTCCAACCTCGTGGGACTTTTCCGACACCCACCGTTGGAAAATAGCCGATGCCCAGCACAACGCCAAGTTGATACCCTCCTGGCAATCCCAAGGGGTTTTCCCCGCCGGTCCACGCAGAACCGGCAACGGGCGACGCCAGATGACGAGGAGGTGCAGTGTGGACAAGGGTTGGTGTAGGGTAGCTGTCTTCCTCTTGGGCCTGACGTCGATCATCTCAGGCTGCAACTCAGGGCGCATTCAACCCCCAGACAGCCCGCGCCAGATCGAAGCGACCGTACCCGGTTGGACGCTCGGCGAGGCGGTGGTGGTGGCCCTAGCGCAGCTAGCTCGTAGCTCGACATTGGTGTTTATAGCGACTATGGCGTTTGTGGCGTTTACTGTATACTGTGGATGATGCCAGTTATACGTTCTATCCACACCCTCGACATGTCCCCTGATGAGCAAGTGTTAGCCGAGAAGCTACTAAGGCAGCTCGAGTCCGAAGAGTTTCGCTTCGAAGATTTGGCGCGCTTACTCGAGGATTCTGAGCTTGCTGACTTGCTCATCACGATCTTACGAGCCAGTAGCCGGCAGCTAGCTGAGGGGCACAAGCTCGCCATTCTCGGTTTGGAACAAGAACTGAGCAGCCAAGCTGCAGCTGATTTATTAGGTGTCTCACGCCAACACCTGGTTTCTTTGATGGATAGCGGCGAACTAGCTCATCGCAAAGTCGGCAAGCACCGCCGGATCACCCTTAGCGATGTCCTTCGTTTTGCCCGCGAAACGCAGCGGCGGCGTGAGGTCGCTAGTGCCCTTGTCGAAGAAGCTCAAGCGCTTGGGATGGGCTATGAGTGATAGGGGCTATTGCTCTTCTCGATGCATCGGTCCTTTATCCCGCGCCACTGCGTGATGTGCTCATGCACCTAGCCGCCAACCGGGCGTACCGTCCGAGGGTAAGTCCCGACATTCATTAAAGAATGGATAACTGCCCTGCTCGAGAACCGCCCTGACCTCAGTCGTGTGAGGCTCGAGCGTACTCGAGACTTGATCGACCGCATCGACGTCGGTGCCTTGGTCCGTGGTTACGAGGCGCTTATCGAAACTCTTGAATTGCCTGATCCTGACGACCGCCATGTTCTCGCCGCTGCCCTTCATGCTCGAGCTGGAGTGATCGTGACCCAAAATCTCAAGGATTTTCCTGAAGATATTCTTGAGCCTTTGGGCGTTGTCGCACTATCGCCCGACCGTTTTATCAGTTCCCTTTTAGCTGCTGACGTCGGGCTTGTTTGCAAAGCGGTGAGAGATCAGCGACTGAGTCTTACGAAGCCCTCTCACACGGTCAAAACTTTACTGGCTACCCTCGAGAGTTTAGGACTCGAGGAAACGACCAAGACGTTACGCATGTACCAAGATGGATTGTGAAGGGATGAGCTATCGGGCACCAAAGCTCATGGATTCAGGAACCGGTACAAGAACCTGGTATTGAGGTGTAACGAGACACCACTTACGTTCTGCTTTTTCGCGTCTGGCACGCCACTACGGGACAGCGCATAACGAGGTGTGCCGAACTGTATTTGCTTCACACACGAGGGGTCACTGGTTCAAGTCCAGTATCGCCTACCACCCTAAAGCTCCTCTGGGACGCTAACAGAGACCCTACCTGATGTAGGGCCGTTTGCTTGACCCCTCGATACGACCCCGGCCTCCCCCGGCGTTTTCCGGCAAACGAGAACCATTACCAGGAGCTGAGCTTTACCCCTGCTTCTCCAAAAGCCCGTTGAGCCAGATCTGTTCTTGCCGGTTCGGATCTACACTCGGGGTCTGCCAGGTTGTGATCGCCCTGAGGCCTGGAAACCCCTCGAGCAACTCTAAAAGACCGGCATCGGTGTAGTCGCTGAAGTGACGCCCGTCTTTTTCACGCTCACCATCACCGTGCTTGAACGACAGGTACCAAATGCCACCCGGCTTGAGAGCCCGCTCGAAGCGCCTGAATACGCTCGGCATCTCCGACTTGGGCACGTGAAGGAGCGTGGCGGAGGCCCAGATCCCGTCGAACGCTTCCTCCCAGCTCATCTCTTGAAAGCTCTGGTGGACGATCGGCAGCCCCGTGACGCGCCTGGAGAGTTCGACCATCGCCTCCGTGGCGTCCATGCCCGTCACCCGGTAACCCTTGTCGAGAAACGCCTTGCTGTCTCTTCCCGAACCACAGCCTGCATCGAGGATGTGCGCGCCTTTGGGCAACCGCTCGAGAAAGGGTGCGTAAAGATGCGACAGATCGAGGTCGAAGGTCCGGTCGAAGAAGTCTTGGGCGTTCTCCTCGTAAAAGCCCAGTGTGGAGTCAGAACGCTGCTTCGAGTTCATGCCTTAACCTTCCACGCGTACAAGAGGATCATCCGGACTTCAGTATAGACGCGTTGCACGGGCGCGTGACGCTCGATCAGTCGAGTCGACCTCTCAGTTGCCTGTCCCGTGGGACTTTTCCGACGGCCACCATCGGAAAATGACCGATGCCCCTGCCGGCTGCAATCTGGCAGCGACAACAAAAGGGGGAGTTCGATTCTGGGGTGGCTGACGCATCCTCCATTGCCGTGCCAAATCGCCTATTGAATGTTATCCACTCTATTTATGGCGGCGAAAGAACGGCATATGTTGATACGTGTAGTACACGTGTCCACGACAAGGAGTATAAGGGCTGCATTAGGAGGCCGAACAGCGTGCATAAAAAGCTGACCATCACCATCGACGAAGCTGTGTACGACGGTCTGTACGCCGTGGTCGGACCAGGCCGCATCAGCAGGTTTATCGAGGATCTGGTTCGGCCCCACGTGTTGGGGAAAGATCTAGACGCCACCTATGCCCAGATGGCAGAAGACGAACAGCGCGAAGCCGAGGCGCTGGAGTGGGCCGAAGCCTTCATCGAAGACGCAGGATGACGCGTGGTAAGGTGTGGTGGGTCGACTTCGGCCCATCGGTTGGTGGAGAGATTCAGAAGCGGCGACCGGCCGTCATCATCAGCAACGATGCAGCCAACAGGCACCTCAACCGCGTTCAGGTCGTGCCGCTTACTTCCAAGACCGAACGCGTCTACCCGAGCGAGGCCGTCATTTTGCTAGCCGGCAAACCGGGCAAGGCCATGGCGGACCAGCTGACAACAGCGAGCAAGAAACGACTGATCAGCAAGATCGGCGTGCTGCCGGCAACCGAACTGTCGAAGGTGGAACACGCCATTCGGGTTCAACTCGGCCTGGTTGCGCTCTGACGAGCAGATCCTGATGACGACAAAGGCTGTCCCAAGGCGTTGCTTGCGTGACGCGAGTGCGGCGAGGACGTCTGCGTAGACGGGAAGCCCCATTGCCGAACCGGATCCGGTCGTTTTCGGCCAGCTGCTCTTCGATACATTTCACACCCCGTGGTATGTTCGATCCGGAGACGGAACATGACAGGCACCACCGGCTCGACCACTCACACCGAGGTCAAAGAGTTGTGGTCGCAGCTCTCCGCGCCGCTCGCACTCCAACTCGCACGAGAGCTCCAGACCAATATGGACGAGGTCCTCGGGCCGCAAGATCTGATCACCGATCTGGCCGAGACCGTACAGCGGCTGCTCTTGGCTGAAGCCGGACTCGCCGAACTGGCATCGTCGGCCAGCCCTCCTGCCCGGAAACGCCTGTTGATGGCTTGCCGGAGGGGTGCTCGCAGCTACCTTCAAGCTGTGCACGCGAGCACAGACGACCGGCACCTCAGCTACCCGAGCCGGGTTCAAGCCGACGTCGCCGCTGCGGTAGCTCGAGAGAAGGCAGACGAGCGTTTTGTCGACGAATCAGAACTCGTGACGGCTTTCCAGCAACTTCTGTCGAATCCCGAGGCCCTCCGCCACGTTCGCAAGGCCACCAGCGCACGGCTCGGCGGTGAACTCTACCTGATCGCACGCGAAGACCTGCTCGCTACCGCCACGAAACTCCTCTCCAACCATCCACGACAGACTGGGGACGCACAGTGGCTTCGACCGGGACCGGAGATCGCACTCAGCGTCGACCTCACCGCGCTGAGCTGCGCCCGCTACCTGGCAGGTCTCGTGACCATCAACCGTGATGAATACGGCTTCGACCGGCTGCCTTCCAAGCGGGCAGGCCGCGGGAAACGCGTCGCCGAGGTCACCGTCAAAGCCGTGGCAGATCGGGAGGCCGCAGATCGGGGAGAGAGTGCCCCTTTGCAGGCGAACGAGCTCAAGGCCAAGACCTTTGTCGCCGTGCTTACCCTGGCCGCCGAGGCTCAACACCGGGGAGACGACCCGCAGCGGTTTCAGGTTCGCTTACGCGATCTCATGGCGTTGCTCGGTTACGCGCTGGGCAGCCAGACCAGCTCACCGTACTACTGGCGCTACACCGCCGAGGTCACGCGTTACCTGGCGCTCGATCTCGCCAGCCGGGTATCCGCCATGCAGGTCACCCTCCCCGGCCAAGCAGAACCGCTCATCGTTCATCAATGGCTCCTTCACCACCCGCGGCCCCTGACACGGGAGCTCCAACTCCACCCCACCCTGGAACGAGCCCTCTTCGATACGATCCGGGGCGAGGAGTCTGGCGCCCTTATCGAACTAGTAAGGACGAGCGAACTCTACGGCTTCGAGCTCGGCGTCGACGAGGAGATCCTCAAGGCGCTCGGCATCGCCAGACCGATGAACGCCGTCGAGCGAGTACCGGCCGAACTGCTGGCGCTCAAGGGACCGGCGTTCTGGTTGGCTTGGCACAACACATGCGTTAGACGAGGAAAACCTGTGAACTGCCTATTTCCTGTATTTGTGATCGGGAGGCATTCGTGAACCGGGAAACGGTTGTAGCGTGCACCGTCATTCCTGAATCGGTTCTAGATTACTACTACTTTTTGGTAATAAACAGCTCACTTTTTGGCGATAGACAGCTCAGATGTAGCACAACTATGATGGAGAGGTATTAAACCCCAGGGTTGAAGCTCTGGGCAAATCTATTCGCAAATCCGCGCAAGTTTTCACTAGGGTGTGTGCCTGAGAGATCATCCCGAGGGGGTTGTTGTGCCTTTTGACTCGCAGTTTTGCTACAGCTGCCTTTAGGTTTTTGGTTCGTTTCAAATGAAGTTAGGCACATACACGGGAGGGAATCAAAATCATATGAAGAAGAAACTAGTAACCTTGCTCGTCTTATCGCTCGCAGGACTCTTGATCTTGGTAGGATGTCAGCAAAACGTCGAAACCTTGTTGCCAAACTCGACATCCGATATCGTCAACGCCGACGAGTACTCCCAGTATTATGATCCCGAAGGGACAACCGACGAGGAAGAACGAGAAGACCGGTACGATCTCGGCGACACGCTGGTTCCGCAAGGCACGAGGTATCTCCCCTCGGCAAACGGTCTGGTCTGGGATATCAACAACGTGCCCGGCCA
>CP070651.1:1319593-1369532 GCA_020354625.1 Trueperaceae bacterium | reverse complement strand
ACGAAGCGATCTACGGTCACGCGCACCGCCACTTGGGGCTCGAGATCACCACCTGCCGCCTCACGGCCAGCGGCCCACCACCCCAGATCACCCTCCAGGAAATCGGCTCGTCTGCCGGCGATCCCTCCGATGCGATCAAAGGCTACAGGCAGGCCTACTTCTCCGATCTCGGCGGCTTCGTCGACACCCCTCTCTACGAGCGGAGCCGCTTGTCTGCGGGAATGCACTTCCGCGGCCCAGCAATTATCGAAGAGATCGACTCCACCGCGGTGATCGGACCGGCATCGACCGTGACGGTCGATGCGACCGCCAACCTCGTGGTTACGCTGGATGGAGGATGAGTCAGTGAAAGAGTTTCCATCTCTCGAAACGAAGACGCTGCGTGAGAACGTCACCAACATCATCCGAGACGCCATCATCGAGGGAAAACTCGCAGCCGATTCCGAATTGAATCAAGCCCAGCTTGCCGACCAGTTGGGTATCAGCCGCGGACCCGTGCGCGAGGCACTCGGACAACTCGAGCAGGAAGGGTTGATCCGAAACATACCCTACAAAGGGGTCTATGTCACCTCGCTGACCCCAGGCTATGTACAGGAACTCTTCTCTCTTCGTAGCGTGCTCGAGCTCTTCGCCGTACGGCAGGCGATCGCGAGGAAAGAGCCCAGCGATCTCGAGCAGCTGAGAGCACTCGTTGTCGAGATGGCCGAAGCGGCCAAAGAGGAGGATACACGGAAACTGGTGGAGCTCGACCTCGCCTTTCATCGCACGCTCATCAACCTATCGGGGCACGATCTGTTGCGAAAGACCTGGAATCATTTGGAGATCGGACTCAAACGCTGCCTCTTCACCCGCCATAAAATCTATGAAAGCCTCGAAGAGGTCGTCGGCTCCCATCCAGAACTGATTGCGGCCATCACGTCTGGGGAGACCGAGCAGGCGTGTCGCATCCTCGAAACGCACATCTTGGAGGCAGGCGACATGATCTGCAGGCACTGGTACGACAATACCGGCGATCAAAAAGAGGCCATAGCCGACGATACGACAGCGAACCGGTAAAGGAGCGCAGCCATGAACGCCTCTCCTGACTACGAAATCGACCCGATCGAACTCGAGATCCAGTGGCAGCGCCTCATCGCCATCATGGACGAGGTCGACAACGCCACCGTACGCACCTCGTTTTCCACCATCGTGGGCGAGAGTCGTGATTTTGCCTGTATTCTCGTCAATCAAGACGGCGTATCGCTCTGCCAATCGAGCTTCAGCCCGCCCAACTTCTGTGTGGTCTTACCACGAACGTCGAAAATACTCTTAGAGGCCTTTCCGATCGAAACGCTCGTCGAAGGTGACGTGTTGACCACCAACGACGCCTGGATCGGCACGGGACACCTTCCCGATTACGTGGTGATCACACCCGTATTTCACCGGGGGAAGCTGGTCGCTTTTATGGGGACGGTCGCGCACCTGGCCGACGTAGGAGGGCATAGCGGCGATATCGAAGCCCCGGACGTCTTCACCGAGGGCGTTCGGATTCCACCGGCCAAACTCTACGAAGCGGGCGAGGAGAACGAGCTCCTCTTCGAGATCATCGGCCAGAACTGCCGCGTTCCCGACCTGGTGCTCGGCGATTTGCGGGCAATCGTCGGCACGCACCAGGTCGGCGCCAAACGCTTACAGGAGTTCCTCGACGACTACGAACTGGCCGATCTGATCCCCCTTTCAAACGAGATCCTACGCCGCTCGGAGAGGCTGATCCGCCAACGCATCTCGGAATTACCCGACGGTGTGTTCGAGTTCGGCCTCGACATCGACGGCTACATCGACATCGTCCACCTGCACGCCAAGGTCGAGGTCAAAGGCTCCGACATCTACGTCGATTACCAGGGCACCTCGCCCCAGACCGATAAAGCTGCGATCAACTGCGTCTACAACACCACCTACGCTTCCACTCTCTACCCGTTCAAATGTTCGCTGGTGCCCACCATCCCCAACAACGAAGGCCTTTTCAGGCCGATCCACGTCTCGGCACCGGAAGGTTCGATTTTGAACTGCACCTTCCCCCACCCGGTACAGGCGAGGGCAAAGACCACCAACAACATCAACCAGGTCCTCTTCGGAGCGGTCTGGCCGGTGTTGGGCGAATACGCCCAGGCCGGGAGCGGTTCGATCTGGCCGTTTAGCGTCAGCGGGCAGGCCCCGGGCTACGGCACCTTCTCCGTGCACGTCCTGCCCCACGGTGGCCGCGGTTCGATGCGCGACCTAGACGGCCTGGTGCCGATCGCTTTTCCCCACAACAGCTCGGTCACACCGATCGAGATCATGGAGGCTCAAGCACCCGTTTTGATCCTCAACAAAGCGCTCCTCCCCGACTCCGCAGGAGCGGGGAGGCGCCGCGGCGGGGTCGGTCAGGTCATGACCTTCAAAAACATCTCCGAGGTGACCTTCAACGCTCGTGTCAGGCCCGATAAGATCTTCTGTGCACCGCCCGGAATCGGTGGCGGCAAGCCCGGCACTGTGGGCGAAGTGCGCTTCAATGGAGAGGTCATCACACGGTTTCCCATCCTAGCGTTTCAACCCGGCGACGAGATCGAACTCCGCATGCCCGGGGGCGCCGGTTTCGGGAGAGTGTCCGAGCGAGATCGCCAACTCATCCAACGTGACCTCGACCTCGGTTACATCACCCGCGAAGGTGCTCGCCGAGACTACGGCTTCGATGGCGAGGAAGGATAAAGATGACGATCGACCCGATCAGCCTCGAAGTCATGTGGCAACGTCTGGTAGCTATCGCCGACGAGATCGACACCGCCACCATCCGCACATCTTTCTCGACCATCGTGGGAGAGAGCCACGACTTCGGCTGTGCCATCATGGACGCCAACGGTGCAGGGCTCACCCAGGCGCAGTGGAGCCCTCCCCAGTTCTGCACCATGCTCCCTCGCACCACCAGGGTGATGCTGGAGAGGTTCCCCCCCGCAACCCTGCAAGAGGGCGACGTGCTGGCCACCAACGATCCTTGGATCGGCAGTACTCACTTACCCGATTACAATCTCGTTTCACCCGTTTTCTGCGACGGGGAACTGGTGGCGTTTCTCGGCACGGTAGCCCACGTTTCAGACGTCGGCGGCCACCTGGGCGATCTCGAAGCGTCGGACATGTTCATGGAGGGGACCCGGCTCATGCCCAACAAGTTCTTCGAGGCCGGCCGCGTCAACCCCATCATCGAGGAGTTCATCTCCGCCAACTGCCGCGTTCCGGAGATGGTCCTCGGCGACTTGCACGCGATCGTAGGCACCCACCGAATCGGCGCCAAGCGGATCGTCGAGTTCATGAAAGACTACGGTCTGACCGATCTGCGCGCGCTCTCGAGCGCGATTCAAGATCGGTCCGAACGCGCACTCCGCACGGCGATCGAGGCGCTACCGGATGGCGAGGTGCACTACGAATTGACGGCCGACGGCTACCTAGAGCCCTTTACTCTCAAACTAGCCATCACCATCAGCGGCTCCGATATGGTGATGGATTTCACCGGGAGCTCACCCCAACAGGATCACTCGGCTATCAACGCCGCTTTCAACATCAGTTACGCCACCGCGGTCTATCCGATCAAGTGCATGCTCGCTCCTCACATCCCGAACAACGATGGGCTCGTCAAACCGCTCCGCATCACTGCACCCGAAGGCTCGATCGTCAACTGTACGTTTCCTGCTCCCGTGAAGGCCCGGGCCAAGGTCATCAAACATATCCCCCCGCTGATTTTTGGCGCGCTCGCGCCCCTCCTCCCCGAAGCGACTATCGCCGCCGCCGGCGGAATCTTCCCCTTTCACTTCGTCGGCGTCGACGAGCGATTCGGTAAGTTTGCTGTGCACATGCTCCCGCACGGTGGGATGGGCGCTACCCGGAACGCTGATGGGCTCTTGCCGACCGCCTATCCCCACAACAGCACCGTGACCCCCACCGAGATCATCGAGCGGCAATGCCCGGCCATTATGCTTAGAAAAGAGATGATTCAAGATTCCGGGGGGCCAGGTCGTAGACGGGGAGGGCCCGGCCAAGAGATCACGTTATACTGCACCTCCAAAAAGCCCGTACTGCTCACCGTTCGACCCGATTTGATGAAGTTCCCCGCACCGGGACTGGACGGCGGTGGCGACGGCGCAAAAGGTGAAGTCCTCCTCAATGGCGAGCGCCTGGAACGCTTCGTTCCGATTCCGTGGCATCCCGGCGACGAGATTCTCCTGCGAGTCCCTGGTGGCGGCGGCTTCGGACCTCCCCGGGAACGGGAACGGGAACGCGTGCTCGAGGACGTAGCCGACGGCCTAGTCAGCATCGAAGCCGCCCGAGAGATCTACGGCATCGACGTTCAGCTCGAACCGGAGCAGATCAGGCTCGAGGCGATCCGAAGCGCAGTTCGAAGCCGGGCGAGAAGCTGAAGTGGCCGACCTCGCCATTTTGAACGGTTCGGTGGTCGCACACCCGGATGCAGGTGCAAGTGGTGCGCCCATACGAAGCGATATCGTCATCGATCAGGGCAAGATCGTGGCTCTGGTCACCCCTGGAGAGCGGATCGAAGCCGACACGGTCATCGACGCTGCGAACCTGTTGGTGTTGCCGGGAGCCATCGATATCCACTTCCACTGCCGCGCCCCCGCCTTTCCGGAACGTGGCGACTTTTTCACCGAGAGCCGGGCCGCAGCAGCAGGTGGGGTCACCACCTATTTCGAGATGCCGATCTCCAACCCTTGCGCCTCGACAGCCGAAGTGTGGCGAAACCGCTGCGAACTCGCCTTGGCAAACACGGTCGTAAACGTCGGACTCTTCGCGGCCCCAGGACGCCTCGACCGGAAGGAAATCGACGGCATGGTCGAAGCGGGGGCCATCGGCTTCAAAGTATTCATGACCGCCGCCGTCAAAGGCCGGGAGAGCGAGTTCGACGGGCTCTGCCTCACGGATTTGGCGGACATCGCTCAGGCCTTGGAGCTGATTCAGCCGACCGGCTTACGCTGCGTATTCCACGCCGAAGTTCAGGGCCTGGTCGACCTCTACATGGCGCGCGCCAGGGAGAGCGACCTCGCCGACCACCTGAGGCACCGTCGCTCGAGACCCGCGGTTGCCGAAGCGACCGCCGTCGCGGGCCTCCTCGCTTTGGCCGAAAGCATACGCACCCCGATTCATATCGCCCACGTCAGTTCAGCCGAGTCGGTCGCCCTCATCAAACGGGCGCGAGAAGCAGGTATCTCGGTCTCGGCCGAAACCTGCCCGCACTACCTGCTCTTCGACGAATCGGTCCTCGAGCGGGTGGGCCCTTACGGAAAAATCAACCCGCCGATCCGAGGCCCAGAGGACCGGGAAGCTCTTTGGCAGGCCATCGACGAGGGTGTGATCGACGTAATCGCCACCGATCACGCTCCGTTTACGGCAGAAGAGAAAGAGGCTTCTTGGGGTAACATCATCGACGCACCACCGGGGCATCCAGGGGTAGAGATGTTGGTCCCCCTCGTCTTGGATCAGGCGCTCAGAGGGCGAATGACCCTCGCCAAGGCGGTAGCGCTCATCAGTACCACACCCGCACAGCTCTTCGGTCTCTACCCCCGCAAGGGCACGCTCTGGCCCGGTGCCGACGCCGATATCACCCTTTATGACCCCACAGGAGAACACGAGGTACGGCTCGAAGACGGATGGAGCAGGGCGGCTGCTTGCAACTGGCTTTACCAGGGCATGAGGCTCCACGGGAACGTCGCCGCCACAATCGTCGGAGGTAAGACCGTCTACCGAGGCGGCAAGATTGTCGGCACACGCGGGGATGGAGCGCTCGCTCACCCCTTGCAAAATTGAGTAAGGAGAGTGGTAACTATGACCAAAGCAGATAAGAGCGAACGCGATCGACGCTTTGAGCGTACGCGCGAGGCGATGGCCCGCCACGATCTAGACGCACTCCTACTGGCCGGTAAAGGGCACTGGTGGACGGGGCGGGGTTATTTTCGTTACTTTACCGATTTCCATCTCTGGGGACACGACGGTCTTTTGCTCTTGCCTTTGAACGGTGAGCCGGCCCTGACGCTCTCGAGCCCCGCCGTTGCCGAGCGTATCGCTGCGCGCGGCTGGGTCACCGACGCCCGCGGCGACGTCTACTTGGTCCCCCGCATGGCCGACGCCATCCGAGAGAGGGGGCTGGCAAGCTCCCGAATCGGCATCGCGGGACTACGATTCATCCTCTCGGCTGGAAGTTACGCCGAGCTCGAGCGGCTGTTACCCGATGCCACATTCGTCGATGCCGACGAACTCATGGACCGGGTACGGATGATCAAGAGCCCCTTCGAACTCATTCAGGAGCGCGAGCTATGGCACGATGCCAAAGCGGCCATGACCTATTTCGGGTCGATCGTCCAAGAGGCCGCACGGCAAGGGATGAGCCAACGCCAGGTGGCGGCTGAAACGACCAAACAGCTCTGGGAAAAAGGGGCCCGGGACATCCTCATCTTCATGGGTGAAGAGCCCGGTGCTTCAGACCCACCGTCGGACACCGCGCTTCGCTGCGACGACAAGCTCCGGTTTCACCTCGAAATCTGTGGGGAGAGCGGTCACTGGTGCGAGATCACGATCAACTGCGCCTTCCAAGATCCTCACGAACTTGAGCTCAAACTGATGGAGGACGAGCTTCTCGCCTTCGAAGAGGTACGAAAGATCGCCAAGCCGGGTGCCAGGCTCAGCGATATGGCAGCCACCTTCAACCGCGTCCTGGAAGCTCAGGGCTGGGACCTCGGAGCACAGACCACCCACTTCCACTTCCACGGACAGGGGATGGACACCATCGAACGCCCCTGGTTCTCCCAGAAAGAGCCGTGGGGCCAATCGCAAGACTGGGAGCTCGAGGCCGGTATGATCTTCTCGTACCATCCCCGTCGCAACGTGCTGCCCCCTGGCTTGTGGGGCACCGGCCTCAACGAAGACATCCTCATCACCGAGAACGGGGCCGAGCGCCTCAGCATCGATTGGAACCACCGCTGGCGCAAGATGGACTGATCTAGCGTCAGTATCAAGGAAAAATTAGGCATCATTGGAGGACACGTGGCACAAGAGAAAGACAAGTTTGTCGGCATTCAGATCAGTCCGATCAGTTTTATCGATGAAGGCGTAGATCAGGTGCTCGATACGTTGCAAGAGCGGGTAGGCGTCAACGTGCTCATGATCGGGACCGTCTCTTGGCTCGGGCTGAAGGTCGGGCGCAGCATTTCTCACGAACTCGACGGTTGGGCCGATCACGGCGTGCCAGAACCGATCGACCTCAAGGGGGGAGCCTACTTCAAGCCCCATTCGGAGTACTACCAAAACACCTTCATCAAAGACTACCGCGCCACCGACCCTGAAACGGCCGGAATCGACATCCTCGAGCTGGTGATCCCCGCCGCACGAAAGCGCGGGATGATGGTATTCGCGGAGTTGATGGAGCCCTTTTTCAAATACGCCGGCCACGGCTCGGCCAACACGGTCAGGATCCCCAACCTGCCGCAGTGTCTAGAGGTCGATTTCTTGGGGCGTCACGGGGCAGAACCGAGCACCAGTCACCCCGACTACCGCCGTTGGATTCACTCGATGATCGAAGATCACTGCCGCAACTACGATCTCGATGGGATCATGTGGTGCAACGAACGGAAGAGTCCACTCGATCAGCTCATCTCGGGTCAAGCCCCGGGAGACTTCAGTCCTGCGAGCTGTCATGAGGCGCTCCAACGGGGGATCGATGTCGAACGCGTACGCATCGCGATGCGAGAGGTCTACGACTACTTTCAACAGGCGCGCGCCGGGGAACCCTTTGTCGACGGGGCCTTGATCGAATTCCTGCGCGTCTTGCTCCGCAACCCCGAGGTGCTCATCTGGGAGAGGTTCTGGCTCGAGCGCAACAAGGATCTCGACCGAGAGCTCTACGGCATCGTCAAATGGTGCGATCCCAACCTGCAATTCGGTCTCAACGTCTGGAACCGCAACCACTTCAACCCCATCCGTAAAGCGCAGTGGCCGTGGGACGAACAGACCCTCTACGCCGACTGGGTCAAGCCGATCACCTATCAACATCAGTCGGGTCTCATCTACGCCAACGAGATGAGCGCGTTCCACCAGTCGATCCTGCGCGACTTCACACCCCAGGAGCTGACCCCCATCATGTACAAGGCCCTCGGGCTCGACGAGGCACCTTGGGACGACCTCGTTCAAAGCGGGATGGATCCTGATACCTACGTCTACGGCCAGTGCCAGGATACCGTGAAGGGCGTAAACGGGAAGGTCCCGGTCTATATGGGTCTCGGCGTCGACGCACCGCGTTCACGTGCCGATCAAGCCAGATGCACCCCCGACATCGTCTACCGCAGCGTGCTGGCCACCTACCGCGCAGGGGGGCAGGGCGTGATCTTCTCACCCAACTACGCCAGCATGAAGCTCACCAACCTCGACGGTGCCGCCCAGGCACTCGAGGAGTTGGGTCTCAAATAAACGCATACGGGTACCGATAGTCACCTTCCGGTAGCCACACCACAGCTACCGACCGGCCCGGCAAAGGCCGTTTTTCAGAGGAGTATTCCATGGCTGAACCACCTGCTTGGCGCTATCAGAAGATTATCAAACCGATGTTCGACCCACCGCTCGAAAGCCCGCTCTTGCGGGGTCGGGTGCTGACTTGCCGGGGCGATGAGGTCATCGAAGACGGATTCGTCGAACTCGAAGGCGACACGATCAAGGCGGTCGGCCGGGCCAGCGAACTCGGCTCACGCGCCGACGCGGCACTCGAGACGGGCGGCACCCTGTTACCGGGCTTATTCAACAACCACGCCCACCTCGCTTGGGACGGCGTACACGATCTCGCCCGCCAATCGATGGACGACTCACCCGAGATCAGCGCGTACAAGTCGGCAGGCAACATGCTGATCAGCCTCCGTTCCGGCGTGACCACGGTGCGCGACCTCGGCATGAACAAGGCCAACATCACCGCCAAGCAGGCGATCGAGCAAGGGATATTCCCCGGCCCCCGCCTGCTGATCACCGGCGAGGCCATCATCCAGACCGGGGGGCATACCTACTGGTGCTGTCGCGAGGCGAGCGGCGCAGATGAGATGAGGCGGGCCGTACGCGAACAGGTGCGGGCTGGTGCCGACCTCATCAAGATCATGGCCTGCCACGACACCTTGGAGTTCACCGATGATGAGCTGGCCGCCGTGATCGATGAGACGCACCGGAACAACCTACCGATCACCGCCCACGCCACCTTCAACGACGCCATCAACCGAGTGGCACAGTTCGGTATCGACTGCGTCGAGCACGGCGGAAGCATGACCGATGAGACCATCGACCTGTTGGTCGAGAAGAAGATCCCCATCGTGACCACCTTCGCACCGCTGGTGATGCAGAGCCAGGCTGAAGTAGCGCGCCGATACAACATCCCCGAATGGAAGATCGAAGAGCGGCAGAAGGCCGTCGCCAACTCCGCACGCTACGAAGGGCTGGTACGAGCGGCCAACGCGGGCGTGACCATCGGCTTTGGAACCGATGCCGGCAGCCCGGTCGTCGGCCACGACGTGATCGCTCCCGAAATGAAGTTCATGGTCAAGTTGGGCGTGGTAAACGGCAACTACGGCGCCATCCACAGCGCCACCAGCATCGCTGCCAAGATCAATGGGCTCGAGGAGAAGTTAGGCGTGTTGGCAGCCGGCATGTCCGCCGATGTGATCGCCGTGGCCGGGAATCCGCTCGATGACCTAGACGCGCTCGAGCACGTCAACATGACCTACGTGGCCGGACGGCGCCTGGTGTAGCCTCGGGGCGAGGCCGTGCCGTGCCTACCCCGGCATCGCCAAGTGCTACAATGCCTGCAAATGAAACTCCTTCTCACCATCGTTCAGGATACGGATGCTGGTAAGCTGCAGCAAGCCCTGATCGAAAGCGGCTTCGATTCGACGAAACTCTCTTCGACTGGGGGGTTCTTACGGCAGGGCAACACCACCCTGCTCATCGGTGTGGAGGACCATCAGGTCGACACCGCAAAAAAGATCGTCGAGTCGACCTGCCGGGAGCGTACCAAGATCCACACACCGGGTCCGACCATCACCGATCTCGAGGGGATGTCCGCCACCCGACCCATCGAGGTCACTGTGGGGGGAGCCATCATCTTTGTGATCGAGGTCGAAGAGTTCTTGCGACTGTAGCCTTTGTCGAAGGCTTCTCAGGGCTCGGCAACCGACGCTTTAGCAAGGTCAGGCTTCGGATCGCGGGGCCCTGGGCCTTTTGGCCAGCGCAAAGCAGAGAGAACCGATGACGGAAACGATGGTGAGGAGCAGAAACGCCGTCCGGTAGCTACCGAGCTGATCGGCCAGGTAGCCCACCAAGATGGGGCCGCTCATCGAGCCGAGCATGATGATCGTCGTGGAGATCCCCATAATGGTTGCAAATGACGATCGACCGAAGTAGTCAGCACGCAAAGCCCCCATAAGGGGACCGCGAACACCCCAGGCTAGCCCGTGCACGAGCGCGAACAGCAGAACGGAGAAGAGCGTGGTTCCGAGGGCGAGCGCAAGCAGCGCGCCTACCTGGGCAAGCATGGCGACAGATGCGATGAGACGCTTGCTCAGCCTGTCTCCCAATAAACCGCCCAGGATCTGACCCGCCATCAACAAGGCCGTCATCAAGGCGACGATGAGTGACGCCAACTGTAGAGCGTAGCCCCGTTCTTCGGTCAGGTGCACCACGAAGTGAACCGTCACCGAGGCGACGATCATGACAGCCAAAGCGTGCCCCAAAGAGAGGAGCCAGAAGGCTCTGGTACGGAGTGCCTGTCCCAAAGAGAATGATCCACGCTCGTCGGTCACGGCAACCCGCCGGTCTGTTCCGGCTGTTTTCCGTGGCTGGTGCCCATCTGGGAGCAGCCCGTAATCTTCTGGTTGGCTGCGCATCAGTTGGGTGAGGGGCAGACCGAACAAGAGCACGATCAGACTGGTCACCAAAGAGGTGGAGCGCCAACCGAAGGCGGCCAACGACCAGGCAACGAGTGGGATGAGCAACCCGCCGATGCTGATGCCGAGCTGCATGGTCGCGAGCGCGGTGGCGCGCTTTCGCTCGAACCAGTTGACGATGGTGGTCATGAGCGACAAGAAGCCGCCCAAACTCGCCCCCACAGCGAGCACTCCGCTCGCGAGATAAAAAGACGGTAGCGTATCGGTCCGGCTGAGGAGCACGAAGCCGAAAGCGAAGACTACCGTCCCTGCCCGCATGACGTTGCGGGCTCCATAGCGATCCAAAAGCCAACCCTGCAAGGGACCGAGCAGACCGGTTACCGCACGCTGCAGCGCAAAAGCGATCGCAATCGCCGTCTTGCTCCATCCGAACTCTTCTTGCCACGCCACCACGTAAACGCCGAAGGCCTGGAGGAAGAGACCTGCTTGCAGGATCTGTATCCCGACGGCACCCGAAACGATCCACCAACCGAAAAAGGTCCGGCGCCGCCACAGATTCCATCTTTCGATGCCCTGCCTTACCACCTTCGGGCTCTTCCACCTTTCGCAGCGCCAGTCCTTCTCTCAGGTCGAGAAGACCGACGGGAGAAGGTTGTTATCGGCCGAAGAGAGTTCAAACCGATCAGGTTCGCTACACACCGAAGGCGCTGGAAATAATCGCTACGCTACCGCATCTCGAAACTGGGCGGAAAAAACTCCTCTTCGGTGCTGCCAGAGCGGTCCCAATCGACCAGGGTCTTTTTGACCTTTTCCGATACCGACTGGGCTGCGCGGCTCACTTCGGCCTCGTCTACCGAGGGGCAAGCGAAGTCGTCGACCATCAACCTACCCCCGATCAATACTTGCTTGACATCCGCCATCGATGCAAAGTACACCAGGCTCCGAATCGGATCGTGTTGGGCGCTTAGCGCAGGTCGATCGAGGTCGACCACGGTGATGTCCGCTTTGGCTCCCGGGGCCAGGCGACCGATATCTTGCCGTCCCAGATACTTGGCTGCGTTGACGGTAACCGCGTTAAAGACCTCTTTAGCCGTCGCCGTATTGGCGCTACCCAGGGCCGCCTTACCCATCATGGCCCCCCAACGCATCTCCCTCAGAATATCGTCGGGCTGGGTATCGGTGCCGAGACACACATTGACACCCGCCTCGTGGTAGCGCGACAGCGACATGAGATATCCACCCCGCATCGAGTAGATCCAGGGGCAGTTGGTGACGGTAACCTGGTGACGAGCCAAGGTTGCCAGCTCCTCATCGCTCATCCATGGACCACCCTGATAACCCCGCCCGTAGAGCGCGTGCGTGAGCATCACATCGGGTCCGAGAAACTCGAGGTCTTCTAAGTACTCGACCGGGGTCATGCCTTTGGAACGCTCACTGATCTGCGCGAGCTCGAACTCAGATTGGGCAAAGTGCATCCGGATCCCAACCCCGAGTTCGGTAGCCGCCTCACGCGTGGCCTTGAGGAGGTCCGGGGTAACCTGATCGGTGGTGTAGGGGAAGAGCAAGCCACGAATCCGCCCTTGAAAGCGGCCATGGAACGCTTTGACGAACTCGATATTCCTCTCTAGGCCACGAAATCCTCGCTTCTCATCCCACACCCAGCCGGGAGAGCCGTCCGGTTTGACGTACTGAGCGCCGGCACGGAAGTGATGCGACAAGTACGCGCGCAACCCGTAGCGTACAGCCGTCTCGGCATAGACTTCGGGTTCCCATACCGGATCGTCCCAACGCTTGAACACCATGGCGGTGATACCACAAAAGGTTGTCACACCCGAGCGGAGCATCGACAAAAAGGTATGTTCAGCCGCCGCACGAACCTCTTCTGGGGTGAAGACGGGGGGCTCCCCCGGTGCCATCACCCAACTTTCGGGGCGATACATCCCCCGCTTCTTTTCATTATCCAAAAGAAACGGATGAATACCGGCGTCCATCAGAGCGTGCATATTGATCAGACCTGGACTCACCAGGCAACGCGAGGCGTCGATGGTCCGATCGACCGACCCTTGATACCCCGGCCCGACGTGCACGATAGTGTCACCTTCAAATACGACCTCACCGTTCCGGTAGATGACATGTTCGTTTTTCTGGTCGTCGAATCCGACAACGTAACGGCCCGTGATTTTCGTCTTCATCTCTCCTCCTGGGGTATCGGCCGGCGGCATCAAAACTATTTGGGCAATACTGATCTGGCGCAGCGATAAGGGGCCGGGTGCCACTAGCGGGCGTGTTGCAAGCGCACGAAAGGCGAACCAACCCTCCAAAGCCGATGTCGACTGTCGACAATTGACTCTATCATATAATGGCAATACGAAGACGAACGGGGCACCCACGTGCCTATGGAAATGGGGAGTATATGCGGATCCCAATGTTCGATCATCAGGCCCACTTCAGACGCGACCAGAAAGAGATCGAGGCTGCTGTTCTCGAGGTACTCGAGTCTGGAAAGCTCATCATGGGTCCAGCCGTGCGGGCGTTCGAAGAGGAGTTCGCGGCGTACTCCCAAGCGCGCTACGCCGTGGGCGTGGCTTCGGGCACCTCTGCCATCCACCTCGCCCTGCGAGCTCTCGGTATTGGGCCCGGCGACGAAGTCATCACGGTCGCCAACTCAGACATACCGACCAGCCAGGCGGTTACCCTGACCGGAGCAAAGGTGGTCTGGGTGGATATCGACAAAGAGAGCTACAACATGGATCCAGACGCGTTGCCGGCTGCGCTGAGCCCTGCCACCAAAGCGCTTCTCCCCGTCCACCTCTACGGCGTTCCGGCCGAGATGTCCCCCATCCTCCAATTTGCCGAGGCAAACGGACTCAGCGTGGTGGAAGACGCAGCACTTGCTACCGGCGCCCGCTACCGGGGGCAGCGCATCGGCTCGCTCGGAACACTCACCGCCTTCAGCACCGCGCCGGGGAAGATGCTGGACGGCGTGGGGAGTGGTGGCATGATCAGTACCGACAGCGAGATCCTCTACGACAAGCTCAATAGCCTGCGCCACTACGGTAGAGAGCGTCCTCCCTACCGCGATCTCCCCGCCGACACAGCGAAATGGCCTTCAAAGACCGTGGAGATCGGCTACAACGAGCGGCTCGACACGCTCGACGCCGCCGTGCTGCGTATCCGCCTCAGGCGACTCGATGAAACGTTGACCCGCCGCCGCGAGATCGCGAAACGCTACCAAGATCTCCTAGAGGGCGATGTCGGCTTGCAACGCCCCCCCCAAGACGCCGAAGCCGTATGGCGCGTTTTCACCGTCAGAATTCCCGACCGTGACCGAATCTTTGAAGCGATGTATAGGCAGGGAATCGGAGTGTCTTTGGCCTACTTGCCCCCCAATCACCTCGATGAGTGCTACCACCACCTGGGCTACCGCAAGGGGAGCTTACCCGAGACCGAAGCCTTTGCTGACGAGCTGCTGGCCCTACCCTGCCATCCCTACATGACCGATAGTCAAGTCGAAGAGGTGGCAGAAAGCCTTCTCGCCCTCCTCTAGGGAGCGTTCAACCATGTCCTCACTAGACCCGATCGAGCTCGAGATTCTCTGGCAACGCCTCATCTCCATCATGGATGAGGTCGATAGCATCATCGTCAAAACGACCTTTTCCACCATCCTGAGGGAGAGCCGCGACTTTGCGTGCATCCTCACCGATAAATGGGGACGCTCGCTATGCCAGTCCCAACTCTCTACCGCCAACTTCTCGGCGGTCTATCCTCTAACTGCCAAATCGCTTTTGGCACACTTCCCGCTAGAGACCCTGCGCGAAGGCGACGTCTTGGCCACCAACGACCCGTGGCTCGGCACGGGACACCTCCCCGACTACATCTTGTTGACCCCGGTGTTTTTCGGTGGAAAGCTCGTCGCCTGCCTCGGCACGGTGTCGCACATGTCGGATGTTGGCGGTCACCCCGGTGAGATCGAGGGGGATGACGTCTTCAGCGAAGGGTTGTGCATGCCCCCCTTCAAGCTCTACGAAGCGGGCGCGGAAAACCAGATGGCGTTCGACATCATCGGCGCCAACTGCCGCGCCCCCGATCTCTTGCTCGGCGACCTACGGGCGATGGCGGGAGCTGCCGTGATCGGCGCGCGCCGACTGGTGGAGTTTTTGGAGGACTATCAGCTCGACGACATCGAGACGCTGGCTGCCGCGATTACAGAGCGCTCCGAAGGGATCATGCGCCAACGCATCTTGGAGCTCCCAGACGGTGTCTATAGCTACGGCCTGGACATCGACGGCTACATCGAAACCGTGCACCTGTACGCCAGCGTAACGGTGGAGGGGAGCGAGGTCACCGTCGATTACAGCGGCAGTTCGCCCGAGTCCTACCACGGCGCCATCAACTCGTCATACAACAGCACCCTCTCCTCTACCGTCTATCCGTTCAAGTGTGCCTTGGTGCCTGAGGTGCCCAACAACGAGGCGCTCTTCCGGCCGATACGTATGATCGCACCGGAAGGTTCGATCCTCAACGCCAAGTTTCCCATCGCCGTCAAAGCGCGCGCCAAAACCACAAACAACCTCAATCAGGTTCTCTTCGGGGCTCTTTGGCCCATTTTCAAAGAGCGCGTCCAGGCGAGCAACGGTGCCATCTGGCCGTGGGTTCTCAAGGGGGTCGATCCGGAACTCGGGTCGTTCCTGATCGACATGTTGCCCCACGGAGGGCGGGGAGCGTTGCCGCAGTCAGACGGTATGGTGCCGGTGGCCTATCCGAACAACAGCACCATCACACCGTGTGAGGTACTCGAATCCCAGTCGCCGATCCTCTTCACCAAAAAAGAGCTGCGCTGTGACAGCGGTGGCCCGGGTCAGTACCGGGGTGGGCTCGGCCAGGTGATCGTGTTCAAACACGTCGGAACGACAGGCATCACCTTTAGCCTGACACCTGACCGGATCACGACCCTGCCGATGGGATTGGCCGGCGGAAAACCTGGCAGGATCGGCAAGGTGGTCATCAATGGGGAGGCGATCTTCCTCTTTCCGGCGATCACGCTAGAGCCCGGAGATGTGGTCGAGCTCCACATCGCCGGAGGGGGTGGCTTCGGGCCGCCCGAGGCCCGGTCCATAGAACAGCTCCGGCAAGACCTGGAGATGGGCTATATCAGCTCAGAAGGCGCCCGCAAAGACTACCGTGTCGAGTTGGAGTAGGACGGTGTAGCTTTTGAGGGCACCGTTCATCAAGCCACCTTATAAGCCTCCAGCGCCTCCCAATCGAGTTCGAACCCCAAGCCCGGACGGCTCGGTTCGCTGATCACACCGTTCTCGAGCGTAAAATCCTCAAAGGCGAGCTCTTTGCGCAGGGTCTCCAGACAGAGTTGCGGCGGTAAATATTCGATGAAGGCACAGTGAGGTGTCACCCAGGCCAGGTGCGCTGTCGCCGAGATCGACACGCCCGTCTTCCAACAATGGGGCACCACAGTGAGCCCGCGGTCCGCAGCCATGTCACACACTGTTCGCGCCTCGCTGAGACCTCCCACACGCCCGACATCGGGCTGGACGACTCCGATCTTGCCACGGTCCATCAGCGCTTCGAACTCATGGTGGGTCGACAGCCATTCCCCCGAGGCGATTCTCATCGGAGCCTCGGCCGCCAACTTGGCGTACTCGTCGAGATAATCGACCCAGATCGGCGTCTCTAGGAAATAACAGTCGAACTCGGCCCAGTCTCTCACGACCGAGAGGCAGGTCGCGGCGTCCTCCCAGAGGTACTGCACATCGATCATGAGCGTCACCTCATCGCCGAGCGTCTTTCTCACAGCGGCCACGACCTCGGTATGCCGGTCATACGATTCGCGTAGGCCGCTGTGCGCATACGGGCCGTTCATGGTCACTTCGGCCTTCACCGCCTTGAAGCCTAGCGACTTCGCCTTCTCGGCCGACGCGCAGAGCGCGTCTCGATACGCCTCGAAGCTGTCGCCGGCCGGCTGCAGAGATGCGTACGGAACGACCTTGTCGGGGCGCTTTGTACCGAGAAGCCGGTGTACAGGAAGCCCCTCGATCTTACCGCGCAGATCCCAGAGCGCCATGTCTACGGCGCCGATAGCGTTGATTACCGCGCCACGACGACCATTCATGGCAGATCCGCGATAGAGTTTGCGCCAGATGGCCGCGATGTCACGCGGGTCCTCACCGATGAGCATGTCTTTGATGCTCAGCCCCATCGTGTGCGTACCCGGCGCTTCGATACAGGCCTTGGCGATCCAGGGGTTGACATCCGATTCACCGATCCCTTGAAGCCCTTCATCGGTGTGGACCACAACGAGGAAGCTATCTTGAGCAGACGAGGTAAACCCGGGATCGTAATTCGGCGCCAAGAGCACGTGACAGACAACATCGGTTATCTTCATAACCTTGAGAATACCCTACTGCCGGTCGGCGGGTATCGCTGCGAAGGGATACGGGGGCTCGAGGCCTTCTGTCTGGTCTGGCCGGGAACGTAGCAGCGCTTCCTTCGTCCGTTGCAGCGAGGCGAGAATCGCCACCAGATCCTCTTCGCTCAAAGGCAGACCCTGCCTCGCTGCCTCGTATCGAAGCCACTCGAGATCAAGCATCATCATCACCTGCGAACGGCCGGGGACGCCTCAGGTGCCAGCCTGTCGCCAACTGGTAGGCGTGCCCGATACGGAACATGGTCGACTCATCGAACGGCTTCGCCACGACCTGCATGCCGATCGGCAAGCCACCCTCATCGAAACCGCACGGCAGGGTCATCGCCGGATGACCCGATAGGTTGAAATGGCGCGTCGCCCAACTGGTATCGGGGGCCCCACGCTCCTGGCGCTCGAGCGAGAAGGCGGTAAACGGCAAGGTGGGCGTCACCAGGGCATCGACATCCCGCATGGCGAGATCGAGTTCGCGGATCCAGAGCTCCCTGACCTGACCCGCCTGTTGATATTCGGCCGAGGTATAAAACGCTCCCGTGCTGATCCGGCGCCGCGCTTTCGGCCCGTAATCGGCAGCACACTCCCTCAAACGAGCAGCGTGTTGCGAAAAGGCCTCGGCCATCACCAACACGTCTGCAGCCGCGGCGAGCTCACCCGCTGACGGTAGGGATAACGGCCTGAGCTCGGCACCGAGCCCTTCGAGCTCGGACAATACGGCGTGAAGGGCGTTCTCGACCGCTGGCTCGAGGCCTTCGAAAAAGTGCTCCTGGCAAACGCCGATCGAGACCCCGCTCAGCTCGGGCGTAAAGCCCTCGGTAAAATCCGGCACGGCTCGCTTTGAACCCGAGGGGTCGAGCGCATCCGGCCCCGCCATGCCCGCCAGCAAGAGCGCGGCATCGGCCACCGTCCGGGTCATCGGCCCGGCGTGATCCATGGTCCAGCTGAGGGGGATTACCCCGTGGCGACTCACCCGTCCGAAGGTGGGCTTGACCCCGACCACCCCGCACATGCTAGCCGGAGCGCGAATCGACCCTCCGGTATCGGTGCCGGTGGCTGCTACCGCCAGACCGGCCGCCAACGCTCCCGCTGAGCCGCCGCTCGAGGCGCCGCTAAACAGGGCGAGATTCCAAGGGTTTCTAGAGGGACCGTACTCTGCCATATCTCCACAAGCGAACTCGGTGGTGTTGGTCTTGCCCATAAGGATCGTGCCACACGCTTTCAAGCGGGCTACAAAGGAGGCGTCGGTAGGGGGATAGAAATCGCGGAGTGTCTTCGAATGCGCGGTGGTCAAAACCCCTTTGGTCAAGATATTGTCTTTATGCACAACCGGTATACCGTGCAAGGGTCCCCGGTAAGAACCCGCTTTGATCTCGCGTTCAGCTGCTTGAGCAGTCTCCAACGCATCATCCGCACAGACGGTGATATACGTCCCTAGCCGTGCGTCGTACCGGTCGATACGCTCTAAAAACCCCTCCACTATCTCGACGGGCGACAGCTCACCACAGCGAATCCGTTCCGCCAAGACACGTAGCGGCGTATACGCCAACTCAACGCTCAAAGACACCCCTCCAACCCGGTAGCCTTGGAGCCCCCGACTACCATAGCGTGGTCAGTTCAACCGGGGATCGAGCACATCCCTAAGGCCGTCCCCCAACAGATTGAGCGACATGACCGTAAGCATGATCGCAAACCCAGGGAAAAAGCTGAGCCACCACGCCAGCTGCATGAATCCACGCCCTTGCGCGAGCATCAACCCCCACTCGGGCGTCGGCGCCTGGGCACCCAATCCCAAAAAACTCAGCGCCGAACCGGCGAGGATGGCCGTGCCGGTGCCGAGCGCCGCGATGACGATATTGGGAGCGATAATGTTTGGCAAAATATGGCGGAACATAATCACCAGGGCCGGAGCCCCCACCGCCTCGGCCGCCTGAACGTAGAGGTTCTCCTTGGCAGAAAGCACCTCGCCGCGCGTCACGCGAGCGTAACTCGGAATCGCTGAAATTCCGACCGCGATCATGGCGTTTGTCAGACCCGGACCCAAGGCGAAGACGGCCAGCAGGGCGAGGATAAGCGAGGGGAACGCCAACAACACATCGATGATCCGCATCAACACGTCGTCGACCCGGCCGCCGATATATCCGGCCAAACTCCCTACGATGACCCCGATGGTGAGGGCAATGCTCACCGACACGAGCCCGAGCCGCAGCGAGATCCGCGAACCGAAGATCACGCGGCTGAGCATGTCGCGTCCCAGCGTGTCCGTACCCATCCAATGTTCGGTCGACGGGGGGAGCAAGGCATCGAACGGAGAGACGGCCAACGGATCGAAGGGGGCAACCTGCGGAGCAAACACCGCGATCACGATGAGCGAGAACATAAGTAGAGCACCGAGCACCCCACCGCGATGGCGAAAAAAGCGCCTCAGGACCTTCCGAGAGGGGGTCGACCGTTGCTCCATGGACGCACCTGGAAGTGCGGATAGGTCTTGCGTGGCTATGGCTTCCTCCTAAAGGTCATAACCGGCGGTCGGCGTGATCCCGACCCGAAACGCGAGTCGCACGGTTCTCACGTGTAACGAATACGCGGGTCGAGAAGCGAATATGAGAAATCGACCAATAGATTGACGAGTACGAAGGCGAGCGAGGCGAGCATCACGGTCGCCTGCACCAACGTAAAATCGCCGCGCTGGATGGCATTGGCGGCCAGAAACCCGATCCCCTGGCGTCCGAAGACCGTCTCTACCACCACCGAGCCACCCAATAGCGCCCCAAACTGCAGGCCGACGATGGTCAGCACCGAAGCCATGGCGTTGCGCATACCGTGTTTGATCACCACGCTATGCTCTCGCAACCCCTTCGAACGGGCTGTGCGCATGAAGTCTGTGTTCATCACCTCGAGAAGGCTCGAGCGCGACACGCGTGCGATCACAGCGATGCCACTGAAACCGAGCGTCATCGCCGGCATCACCAGGTGATCGAGCCCTCCTGTTCCCGCTGCCGGAAACCACCCGAGGCCCAAGGAGAAGCCCATGATGAAGAGGAGGCCGAGCCAGAAGTTCGGCATCGACACCCCGATGAGGGCGATCATCATGCTCACGGCGTCGATCCAAGACCCCCTCTTGATAGCCGATACGATCCCCAGCGGGACACCGAAGAGAAAGGCGATAGCCAAGGCCGCCATGGTGAGCTCGATGGTGGCGGGGAGTTGATTCCTGATCTGCTGCTTGACGTCCCGTCCCGTGACGATCGACTCCCCCAGATCGCCCCTTACCATCTGACCGAGGAAGCGGCCATACTGCACCATAAAGGGGTCGTCGAGACCCAACTGGTTGCGCAGGCGGGCCAGATCCTCCGCCGTCGCGCCCGTCTCGGCCAACATCATGTCGACGGCATCGCCAGGGATGATATACATCCCCGCAAAGACCAAAAACGACACCCCGAAAAGTACCGGGATCAGGGTAACGACGCGCCGAACAGCATAAGACCACATGGCTAGATCGTCCTCAACCTCAGGCCTGAGCCGACCGATGAAGCCTCGAGGCGAGCGCAGAGCCCGCCTCGAGACCGTCATCAGCCGTTCAGCTGATACTCACAAGCGCCGGCTTACTGTCCTTCAACGTATGCGTCGTAGAAGTAGGGCGCCTCACCGTAGACCTCGTAGAGCTTGATCCCTTGAACCTCGTTGCGATAGGCGTTGATCTGCTGCTGATAGACGGTGGGGATGACCATACCTTGCTCGAGCATGCGGCGTTGAACACGCTCTAGCATATCTCCACGCACGCTGAGATCGGCCTCGGTCTCGACAGCCTCCAGAAGGCCGTCTACCTCGCTGTCGGCCAAGTGGGTAAAGTTCCAACCGGTACCGATGTTCTCCGAGTGAAAGAGCGTCCGCAAGAACCCACCCTCTTTGAAGATCCAGGTGAGGTGGGCGATGTTGTGGTCGCCAGCCTGACGTGCCTTCTGGATGGCGCCGCTATCGAGTTCCAGGATCTGCACGTCCATACCGATGGGGCGCAAAGTGGCCTGTAGGAACTCGATCACCCGCGTGGTTTCGGGGTTGGGGAAGCCGATATATTGCAACACGGCTTCATTGCCGTCCTTATCGCGAATGCCGTCCCCATTGCTGTCGACCCAGCCCGCTTCATCGAGAAGCTGAGCCGCTTTCTCCAGGTCGAGAGGGAACTCACCGGAAAGATCGACGAAGCTCGGGTTGGGTGCAGACAATACCGAACCGAGGTGCGCCTGCCAGGCGTTGAAGTACCCGACCCGGCTTATCGCCTGCGGATCGGTGGCGTAAAGGAGCGCCTGCCGCACGGCCAGGTCGTTTGTCGGCGGCTTGCTGCCGTTGACGACCAAGATGACGCCGGTCCCGGGCAAAACGACCGAGTTGAGATATACATCGGAATTACTCTGGAGCTCACCCACACTCTGCGGTGGGATGCGCATAGCGGCGTTGACCTCACCGGTGGTGAGGGCGATCACGCGTGATTGGTCTTCAGGGATAATCCGGAAGATGACGCGGTCGGGCCGCGCTGCACCCTCGTGTTCCGCCCGAGGGTAGGGCCAGTTGTAGTCTTCGTAGGGCTCGATGGTGATGTGATCGCGCTCTACCCACTCGACGAACTTGAAGGGTCCGGTCCCGACAGGGGCCTGCTTGAAGCCGTCGGCGTCAGCTTGCAGAGCCGCAGGCGAATGAGGTCCCCCGGCACGCCAGTCGGCGAGCGCATTCCAGAAGGCAGGGTGGGGATCGCTAAAATGCACCCGCACCGTCAAGTCGTCTACGATCTCGGTCTGCTCATATGAGCCCATGTCACCGATCGCGGCACGGCTGGCCGTATCCGGATCGACGATGCGATCGAAGTTGAACTTGACCGCCTCGGCGTTGAGAGGCGTACCGTCGTGGAAGGTGACCCCAGACCGCAGCTTGATGGTATAGACGCGCGCGTCATCTGAAGCCGTAACTTCATCTGCCAACCACGGCAGATACTCTCCATCTTCGGTGAGGTAGAGGTAGGTGTCGAAAACATTGGCAGCGACGACCAGATCGTAACGCGACGACCCCGTGTGCAGGTCGAACATATCGGGCTCACGGTTCATGGCGTAGACGATCTCGCCTTGGGCAAAGACCGTAGCACCAACCCCCAACAACATGACGAAGGCGAGAAAGAGCAACCCTACTTTTACAAACCGACTGTGCATCAAAAACCTCCCTTGATAGAAACTCCCTGCACTCCCCCGAACACGGTAAGAGCGCTCCTGATCGTCATCGTGGCGCAGACCAGACGAATGCGCTGAACTATACTCGTCTACCCCCCCTTCCCACAAGGCCTCGAGTCCATACTGGTCACAAACAGATTCAAGTGTAGCATTAAGCGTAGGCGAGGTGGTGGGTAAGCCATAATTCAAACCGTCAGCTAACCGGTCGCTCCGCGCTCGGCGTGATCGCAAACGCCTTCAACAACGCAAGGGTCGCTTCAAGATCTCGCAAGTCGACCGTCTCGATGGGGCTGTGGGTGTAGCGCGTCGGATACGCGACCATCGCGGTCGGAATATCGTTGGCGATAAACATCTTGCCGTCACTCGAAAACTGAAGGAACACAAGATGCTGTATCGCGATCTCCTCACGCTTCGCCACCTCGGCGAGTCGCCTCAAGATCTCCTTGTCGTAGTGAACGGCTGCGTCCTTGTGGCCGAGTAACGGGCCCGCCCCGAGGCGCGACGGGATGTGCAACTCGCTCACCGGTGGAATGTCGCCGGCCAAGCCGACCTCTAGGGCGATCGCCAGATCGAAACCCTCCACCGAGCCTGCGCCGACCAGCCCGACTTCCTCCTGGACAGTCGAGCCGAACCAGAGTTCATAGGCCAGCTCCTGCCTATCGATCCCTTCCAACCACGAAGTCATAATCGCGAGCGCTGCTCGGTCGTCCATAGCCTTACCGACGAGGTTGTGACCCACTCGTCGAGTTTTGACGTCCGCAACCACAGGGCAGCCGACATGTACCCCCCAGCCGAGCGCTTCCTCACGGCTTCGGGCCCCGATATCTAGAAAGATATCGGCCCAGCTCACCCGGTTGCTCTCGCGCTGCTCTTTGGTCATCACGTGACCGGTGACGGTGCCCACGGTGCCCGGCACCTCGCCCTCTGGCGTCAGCACCGTACACGGTTGGGCGACAAAGGCGAAGTGGGGTGGGGAAAGCTCGCTTCCACCCGTCCCCGAGGTCAAAAGCAGGTGGCCGTCAGCGTCGATGCTCTTGACCCGAAAGCTGATCTCATCGGCGTGGGCCGCCACCAGAAGTTTCGGGCCGCTCCCGCCGACCTTGGCAAAAAGATTGCCCACCCGGCTCCGGTGCACCTCACAGCCGGCCTCGCGCCATTTCGACTCCAACCAATCCTGGACCCGGTCCTCGTACCCAGACGGACCCAACATCTCGGTCAAGGTCTTGACCGTCTCGAATAACCCCACAGAATCAGCCACGGATCCACCCCCCCCACGCCGGCTCCCAAAGCGCCACCATCGAGGAATAGCCCGCGTAGGCCTGTTCCACGCTGTCACAAGAGAGTTCGACGGTATCATCGGCCACCAACACCGCTCCGGGTACCGCGGCGGCGGCTTCCGCCGAGCCCGTCTCTTTGAACTGCACGCGGATCGACACCGGTGAACCGAGAGGCTCGGTCCCGAGACGATCTGCTTTTTTCACTGCCCGCACCGCACCCTGCTCGATCAGTTGCTGTGCCCGCTCCGGATGCAAACAGCGAGCTGTATAGCGCCCCAACGCCTTCTTGACGACAACGCCTTCGACCTCGGGGAGCTGCTCTTTGGCTTCTGCCACCGTGCGGTCGTCACCCGTCACCAGGGCGACAGGCACACCGAAAGATTCGGCCAGTCGCGCATTGAGACCGATTTCGCCGACCAGCTCGTCGCCGATCCACACATTAGCCACCGCCTGACCGTTGGTCGTATGACTCAATACGCCTGTAGAGCCGTGCCGGGTATGGTACCCGACCAGAAAGAGCGCGCCGTACGAATCGTCCAACCCTTCCAACTGACCCAACCGGCGCGGACTACCGAGGATGAGCTCAGCCCGCGGATCCAAACGGTCGATGAGCACGTTTCGCATCCCGTTTCCACCGTGCGAGTCACTCACGACCACCTCTGTGGCACCTCCTTCAAACGCACCTCTCACCGCGGCATTGGCTTCCGCCGTCATCAACGTCCGCGCCGACTCGTAGTCGTACCCGATGGGATTGGTCTGCTCCCTATGTACGACACCCGAGCAACCTTCCATGTCTACCGATATGTAAACGCGCATCCCTCTTCTCCTCAAGCCTGAAGTACCACGTCGGTCAGGCTCCGACCTCCACAAATGTCTGGAAGTCTCGTGGGTCGGGTGCCTTCGAACATCCTCCCTCAACGGTAAGATGGCCCTTGACAAAGACCGTTTCCACCTGTTCGATTCGTGACAGTTCTTCCTCGAGCTTCCCACCGATCACGACTACGTCCGCATCTTTTCCCGCTTCGAGGCTGCCGGTTTGCTCCTCGAGACCGAGGCACTCTGCGGCCCAGTAGGTTGCAGCTTGCAACACCTCCTCGGGGCGGTCGAAGATTCCGAACTCCAAAAGCGCCTCCATCTCAGCGAGAATCGCGTCGTGGGGCACAACCGGGCTCCCCGAATCGGTCCCGAAGGCCAACCTCACACCAGCGCGCTTAGCCCGCACCAATCCTTCATGGCGACCACTCGACTCCAACTGGCGCTTGCGGCGTTCGATGACGCTCGCTTTCATGCCCCACTCGGACCCTTTGCGCGCCTGCAGCACCACGGGCGAGAGGGTGGGGACGATCCAGATCCCCTTGGCACGGATCGTTTCGATGAGTTCATCGCTGTAGTTGCCACCGTGTTCGATGCAGTCGACTCCGGCCTCTACCGCCAAAGCGGCCCAATCCCCGGCATCGGTCGTGATGGGGAGACCCTCTTGATGGGCTTGATCCACAGCAGCGTCGATTTCCTCCCGGGTATAGCCGTGGGACATGAGCTTGATCCAATCGACGCCGGCCCGAGCCTGCTCGCGCACCGCCCGCCTGACCTCATCTGCCCCATCCGCTTCACGGTTCCCCCACCAGATATGTCCACCCGTCCTGCATACCGCGCGCCCGCAAGCGTAGACGGTAGGGCCGGGCAAAAGACCGTCGCGTACCGCTTGCCGAGCGAACAGACCGGTATCGTGGACACATGCCAGATCTCGGAAGGTCGTCACGCCGGCTTCCACCGCGGCCCGTAGACCTCGAGCGACTTTTAGATACCCCATGGGCCCGTCGAAGCGGGTCTGTTTCTCGAGATCGGAGAACCCATCCCAGGCCAGATGTCCGTGCAGGTTCATCAGGCCGGGGATCACCGTCTTGCCGCTGGCGTCGATCACCTGCGCGTTGCCAACCTCACCACCGCGGTCCACCGACACGATCTTCCCACCCTCGATGACGAGGCTGCCGTTGTCTTCAAAAGCGCCACGCCGGCTGTCGAATCGCCGTCCGCCCTCAATCACTACCGCCATCAGACACCTCCTTTTTTCAAGCCCTCATCGCTGCCGCCACGGAAAGGACCGCGGGTAGAGCTCTTCGCCACGCCGGCTGCCGGGCTCACGAGCGATAAGGCCCTTTTTATAGCGCTGCCACGCCTGCTGCGCTGTATCGAGCAGCTCGAACTCCGAGGTGCCGAGTACGTGGCCATTCTCGACCACGGTACGTCCACCGACGATTACCGTCTCGGTATCGACACCGTTCCCGTAGTGAACAAGCGCCTTGATGGGATCGTCTACGACACCGATGTGCAGGGCGTGGAGATTGAATACCGAGATATCGGCCTTGGCGCCCGGTTCCAAGCGCCCCAAGTCGTCCCGCCCCAAAGCCCGGGCCCCTCCCAAGGTAGCCGCGTCGAAAACGGCTGCAGCACTCCCTGACTCCGCATCATCGTCGGCCACTTTCGACAGGGTCGATGCCATACGCATCTCAGCCACGAGATCGGGCGGCACGGTATCGGTGCCGAGTGCTAGGTTGATGCCGGCATCGAGGTAGCGTTGAAAAGACCGCAGCAGCTCGCCGCGTCGCGAGAACACCACCGGGCAGTGGGCCACATGGGTCCCCGAATCTGCCAGCAGCGACAGATCGCCATCCATCTCACCACCGACCTGCGGATGCCCACGGATGTAGATGGCGTGCGTGAGAGTAAGCTCCGGCCCCAGCACCCCGAGCTCCGCGAGCCGCTCGACCGGGCTCAATCCCCGCTTCGCCAGCGTCTCTTCAGCCTCGTAGAGGTACTGGGCGAAGTGGGAGCGGATGGGCACACCGAGCTCTCGCCCCACCCGGCTCGCCTCTTTCAACAGGGGATCGGAACACGTCTGGGTCGTATAGGGGAAGAGAAACCCAGCGATGCGCTCTTCGCCGAGATCGCGGAGCTCCTCGACCAACCGAACCGCCCGCTCCAGACCCCGCCGTCCCGCTGCAGCGTCGTGCACCACTTCGGCGCTCCCGTCGCTGTGGTGGTAGCGGCTGTGGTCTTGGAAGTTATGCGCCAAGTAGGCACGGGCCCCCAACTCCGCAGCCGCCTCGGCCAGGAGACGGGGTTCGATTTCGGGATCGTCGAAGCGCTTGCTGGCCATGGTGGTCACGTTGCAGAAGGTGGTAGATCCGTGCCGCAGCAGCGCCGCCACCGAGAAGCGGGCCGACGTCTCGAAATCCGCCGCGTCGAAAATGTGTTCTTCACCTTCGAACCAGGCCTTATCCCGTAGATAGCCTCCGCCCGCCACATCGATGCGGAGCGGCTGCAAATCGATGTTGGCAATACAGTGGAGGTTGATGAGACCAGGTGACACGAGCTTGCCCGGGGCGGAGATGACCCGGTCTGCTGCCGGACACGCGGGATCATCGGGAAAGCCTACAAATAAGATCTCGGACCCCTCATAAACGACGCACCCCCCCTCCAAGAGCTCGTGATGCCCTTCACGATAGCCGACGACGAATCCTCCTTGGATCTTGACCTTCACCCTACGACCTCCCTGGCACCTAGACGCTTACAAACCTCTTGTCAGCGATCTATACAGAAGCTTTCCTCCACCCGCAAAAAGCGGGGATTGGGTGATGAGATGGGTGATGAGTGATGAGAATAGCCAGGTTCACGGTTCAACCTCTTAGATCGCCAAGGCGTCAACTCAACATTCACGACGGTTCCCTCATCGCCATTTTCGATGCTCTCAAGCGAGTATATTCAAGCCATATCACCGATCAACGTAGGCTCTTGACAAAACCACCGATGCGCTCCAGTCCCTCCTCGAACTGCGGCGAGGCCTGCATCAACGAGCCCCGCATCAAATTGGCCCCGGCAGATCCTAGAATGACCCCTGCCTCCTCGCGCATCCTCTTGGAAAACTCGGCACTGCTGAGGCCTGTCGGGGACACATCGAAAGCGACATAGTAGGCACCTTGGGGCTCTCCGTAGACGAGACCGAGCCCATCCAGCATCGTCATCCACAAGCGCCGCCGGCGATCGTACTCGGCCAGAATGGGGTCGAACCAATCTCGCGGTTCACGGAGAGCCGCAACCGCCCCGCTCTGGGCGACGGTGGAGGCACAGATGGTCATGGCGTGGTGGAAGGGGAGCACCGCTTCGATGAGCGGTGCCGGCGCCACCACGTAGCCGACGCGAAGTCCGGTCAACGCATACCCTTTCGACAGGCTGTAGATCGAAATGGTCCGTTCACGCATCCCAGGCAGGGTGGCCAAACTGACGTGACGATGGCTTCCGAACACGTAGTGCTCATAGATCTCGTCCGAGATCACCAAGAGGTTGTGCTCGAGCGCGAGCTCAGCCATCTCGCGCAAGGTCTCTTCGGGTAGCACCGTGCCGGTAGGGTTGTTGGGCGAGACGAGCACGAGCGCCTTGGTGCGCGGCGTGATCGCTGCCCTCACGGCATCGGCGGTCACGGTGAAGTCTGATTCCACCGTCGTCTCGACCGGCACGAGGGACGCACCCAGGATGTGCGCAACCTCGCCGTAGACGCCGTAGAACGGAGCGGGGGTGATGATCTCGTCCCCAGGATCGAGCAGGGCCATGAAGATGCTCATCAGCGCCTCTTGCGCCCCCGATGTCACCAGGATCTCGCGTTCGGGATCGACCGTAAATCGGTTCTCCCGCTCGAGTTTCACTGCGATCGCCTCACGGAGTTCGGTGGTCCCCGCCCAGAGGGTGTACTGAATCTGCCGTTCGTCGACGGCCTTTCTCATGGCCTCAAACACAAAATCCGGCGGCTCGAAGTCCGGTGTACCACTGCCCATATTGATCAGACCCGGCAGGTTCACCGATGTCTGCCGTCCCGGTCTGATTCGCTCGGTGCGGGCAGCGAGATAGCGTTGGTATTCCACCTCTGTACCTCCTCAAAAGTCTTTCTGTCGATCGACCGGCGTTCTCGATCGATCCTCGTTTCTCTCGGTATCCCCCTCATTCCACTCGGACTGGCCGAGCTACGAAGGGCACCGAGCAGAGCTACCGTAGCTCCCTTCGATCAGTCTATGAGATCGATCCAGCGCCGCTCTGCCGAGGACTGCCTCACAGCGTCCATGACCCGCTGACAGGCCAATCCGTCTGCAAAAGTCGCCCCCTCCTTGAGCGGACGCCCTCCCCGTATGGCAGCGACGAGCTCGTTCATGAGGGTCACCACCGACACGTTCCAGATCCCCGGTCCGATACCCGGAAGGAGAGCGTTCGGATCGACCTCGCTCACATCTTGAAGCTCCTCACCCGCCTTGGCGTATAGCAGCTTCTCATCACCGTCGGCGAGCATGATGGTCCCTTCGCTGCCGTAGATCTGCGTGCTGTTGCCCACCCCGTGTCGTGCGGCACCACTCATGAATACCGAGACCAGAGCCCCGCTCTCCATCTCGAGCGTAAAGGTGGCGAGATCGTCCGCGGTAGCCGTCCACGGCTCACCGGTATCCTTATCGATCCGGTCGGCCACCACCGTCTTGATCTGGCCGTTCACCGACCTGACCTCGCCGAGCCAGAACCGCACCAGATCGATCTGGTGTGAACCGTTGGCGCCGAGGCGTCCTCCACCCATCTCCTCGAGCGACCACCAGTCACCGGCAGGGCGGGAAGCGGGATCGCCCCAGGAAGGGTTGATGTTGACGATATTGACGTGCCGAACCTCACCGATCGCACCGCTCTCGATCAGCTGCTTGATCTTGCGGCGGTTCGGATTGAACCTGAGCTCGTGATCGATCATGTGGAGGCGACCGTGCGCTTCGGCGCTCTCGAGCATGGCAGCCGACTCGGCCTGGTTCATCGCCATCGGCTTTTCACAAAGGACGTGAGCACCCGCTTCGAGCGCAGCCAGGGTCATGGGCGCGTGGGTGTCGGTCGGGGTGGCGATACAGACCAGATCGAGTTTATGGGCCTCGAGCATCGCCCGCCAATCATCGTAGGCGTGCGCTACACCGAAGGCGTCTGCCGCAGCCTGGGCACTCGCCAAACGCCGGCTCGCCACCGCGACGACCTCGACATCGTCGATCGAAGCCAGCGCAGGGAGCATCGCCGCTTTGGCAAAGCTGGCACCGATAATTCCAACAGTTAAGGGCATCCATGTACTCCTTTCAGGAGGCGACCAGCCCAGATCCGACCATAAGAGGTCGAGACCCGGTTCACTACCGCCTCATACATCCAATTTCATGCGGGGGTCGAGCGCCTCCCGCAACCCATCGCCGATCAGATTCATAGCCATCACCGCACTGAGGATGGCGAGCCCAGGAAAGGTGCTGATCCACCAAGCCCGATTGAGAAAGTTGCGGCCTTCGGCCGTCATCAGCCCCCACTCCGGGGTGGGCGGCTGGGCACCCATCCCGAGAAAACTGAGCCCCGAACCCACCAAGATCGCGTTGCCGACCTGCAGCGTCGATAGGACGATCAACGGACCGCTGATATTCGGCAGAATATGCCGAAACATGATTCGCCCACCGGCACTACCCAACCCCTTCACCGCCTCGATATAGGGGAGCTCCTTGACCGAAAGAACCTTGCTTCTAGCCAAGCGGGCGTACTCGGGGATGGTCGAGATGCCGACAGCGATCATCACGTTGCCCAATCCTGGACCGAGCACTGCGATCACGATCAAGGCCAACAGGATGCCGGGAAACGCCAACAGCGCGTCGACAAAGCGCATGATCACGGTCTCTACCCGGCCGCCATAGTATCCGGCCACCAAGCCGAGCAATGTCCCCGACACCAACCCGATCGCGACGCTGATGACGCCCAACAGCAAGGAAATGCGAGCGCCGAAAAAGACGCGGCTCAACAGATCTCTGCCCAGGCGGTCGGTACCGAAAGGGTGTTCCCAACTAGGCCCCACCCGGCCGATAAAATCGATTTCGATGGGGTTAAAGGGCGAAAAGAACGGTGCAAAGAGAGCGATCACGATCCAACAAAACAGCACCAATAAGCCGATCACCGCGCCCCTATTTCGAAAAAAGAGCCTCAGCAAACGACGCCGCGTGGTGGCGTCGCCATCGTAGTTGTCTTGGGTAACCGAATGCTGCATCTGAAATCAACCGTAGTGAATGCGCGGGTCGAGCCAGGCGTAGGAAATATCGACGATGAGGTTGACCAACACATACATGATGGCCAAAAAGAGAACCGTCCCCTGAACCAGGGGGAAATCCTTCCACAAAATAGCGTTGACCACCAGGCGCCCCAGGCCCGGTCTGCTAAACACGGTCTCCGTTACCACAGCCCCCGCAAGCATATGGCCGAACTGAAGCCCGATGATGGTCACTACAGGTATCAGCGCGTTCTTGAAGGCGTGATGAACAAGGACCGCGCGACCCGTCAGACCCTTACTGCGCGCCGTGCGCACGTAGTCTTCTTGCAACACCTCGAGCAAACTACTTCGAATCAAACGGCTCACGAGCGCCGCAGACACGAAGCCGAGCGTAAACGCCGGCATGATCAGCGCCTTCACCCCCCCCGCCCCGGTGGTCGGCAACCAGCGCAAGTTGATGGCGAAGACCAGGATCAGAAGGAGCCCCAACCAAAAGATCGGCATGGACACGCCGATCAGAGATAGGGCCATACTAAAGCTGTCGAGCCAGGTATTTCGCTTGATGGCAGCGAGCGTCCCGAGCGGCACACCGATCAGCATCGCCACCGCCAACCCTGCCAAGCTCAACCTGAGGGTGTAAGGGAAGCGGTCCAGCACAATTTCGGTCACGGGCGAACGGAAACGGATCGAGGTCCCGAGATCACCCTGTACAGCGCCTACAAAGAAATTGCCGAACTGCTGGTAGAGGGGGTCGTTGAGACCCATGACCTCGCGCAATTCCTCGAGCCGCTCGGCAGAAACTGCACCCCCCTCCGCGCCGGCGAGCATCAACTCGGTCGGGTCACCAGGGAGCAGATGCATCACCGAAAACACGATCACCGAAACGATGATCAAGACGGGAATCAGTTCCGTAATCCGACGAACCGTATAGGTGAACATCCGCCTCCTACGACGACAACGAGCCGTCAGGCAAAGCAGGCCGTACTGAGAACGTCAATAAATGAGTGGTGCGGGCAGCGAGCCACTCCGCACCACCACACTCGTGGGAAAGAACCCGGGACTACTCCTCGACGCTGGCGTTATAGACGTAGAACCAGAGGCCCTGGGAACCGAGCTCGAAGCCCTGAACGTTATTCTCGAGCACGTAGAATACCGCCTCGCTCAGGGTGGGGAGTTGCAGGGCATTGTCCTGAATGATGTGCTGCGCTTGACGCGCCAGATCACACGCCTCGCTCGGCTCGAGCGAGTTGATCATCTGTTCCAACAGACTGTCGAGCTCTTCATCTTGGAAGCCCGTCCAGGCCCACTGGCCAGGGCCGTCGTTTTCGGAGAACCAGACGATGTGCAGCACTTCTGGCAGCGCTATACGCTGGCGTTCGTAGATGAGATCGAAGTCTTTTTTCTGAGCGCGCTCGAGCTGCACCGGTCCTGGGATGATCTCGAGCTGGAGATCGATCCCAGCTTGACGCAACTGCGCCTGCAGCGCCTCCCCCTTGGCCTGTCTGCTGAGCGCGGTCCAACGGACTACCAGCGGGCTGCCGTCCTCGACGCCCGCAACGCCGTACGCCTCGACGATGCCGTCTCCGTTCCGGTCCTCATATCCCGCCTCGGCCAACAGCGCCTTGGCCCCGTCGAGATCGTAGGGGTAGACCGACTCGAGCTCGGGAGCATAACACGGGTGCACCGAATTAAGAGGCGTGTTCATTACCAGGTTACGACCGTCGTATACGAGATTGTTGAGCCCGGCCTGATTTGTCGCGTGACGGATGGCCCGGCGTACCAGCAGGTTGTCGAGCGGCGGCTGGGTCACGTTCATGACGTACTGCATGCCCGTACCGGCCTGATAACCCGAGAGGAGCTGGTAGTCGGAGTTGCCTTCGTAGTCCGCGACGAACTGAGCAGGCAGATCCCACACCACATTGGCCTCGTCGGTGGTGATGATGGTGCCGCGAACCAGTTCCTCATCGATGAATTTGACGGTCACGCTATCGAGCGCCACCGGCCCAGGCTCTTGCTTGATGGAAGGACCCCAATTGTACCCATCCCAACGTTCGAAGCGAACGTGGCTGTTCGGTACCCATTCGACCAACTTGAACGGTCCTGTGCCGATGAGGAGACTGGAAAACTCACCAGGTGTGTTCTCCGCTAGCGCCGTCGGCGACCACATCACGCCCTGGGTAGCCAGAGCGTATAGGAAGCTGTTCCAGGGGCTTTCGTGGGTAACAGTGACGGTGAACTCGTCGACCACGTCCACCGACGCGATCGGACCCAACGCCTCGGCTGCTTCGCCACTACCGGTCTCGGGCGAGATGATCCGCTCGAGGTTGGCCTTGACCGCTTCAGCATTGAAGGGGGTACCGTCTTGGAACATTACGTCCTCACGCAAGGTGAAGGTCCAGGTCAGATTGTCATCAGAGATCTCCCAGCCCGTCGCCAGGTGGGGCTCGATTTGAGCGCCGTCCGGGTTGATAAAGACGAGCCGGTCGGCAACCAGGTTATTGAGGACCTTGGCCGAATCGAACGGATCGAGTTGACTATCCAAGTTGGCGGGTTCGCTGGAGCCGTTCATGGCGATCACGAGATCGCCGCCTTGCGCCACGGCAAAGGATCCGGCTGCGAACAGTGCCGCGATTAGCACGACACACATCTTCGATAACTTGCTCATAGACCTCCCTAGGGGTAGCCTTTCGCTCAGGCTCGGAGCACAAAAGGACTCACACGATTGTCACGACATCGACGATCTTGCTTGGCAACCACCTCCTCGATCGAACTTCTGCTTGAACGAAATCCAACCATAAACAGCTTCGCTCTGACAACACCTACCATACCGCTTCCACCACGAAACCGGTACCCGTTCCATCGAACCCTCCGAACCCCTCTACCTGAAAGAGGACGTCTTCGACGTTCGACGCTGTGAACTCGTCTTGACTTTCGGATCGCGTTGTTCATATCATTTAAGCCAACTGTCGACTGTCAACAATCTTATCATGCCAACGCCGAGAAGCAACCGGATCGACAGCGAGAACGACGAAAGACCGGTCGATCGCACCCATATGGGGACCTAAACCTATTGCACTAGTGCCGTTCACCAAACACACCGCCACCCGTAGAGGGCATCTCTGGGTTCATCTCGTGCTACCAGACACCGCTCTCTACCCACATCGGCACCCGAGAAATGGAGTGTAACCATGACTACGCCGCCCCTTTTGCAAGCTCGAGCCGAGCGGATCGTCGAAGAGGACGTCTCTTTTCGCACCAAGATGTTGGAGATCGCCGCCGGCCAACAAGATGTGATCGCCATGGGGCGCGGAGACCCCGACTTTCACACTCCCAGCCATATCGTCGAGGCTGCTAAACGAGCCATCGACGCAAACGAGCACCACTACACACATCCTGCCGGTTTGCCCGACCTTCGCGCTGCCATCGCCGATACACTCGCCAAAGGGTACGACTTATCCTATAACGTCGATGAAATCATCGTCACTGCCGGGGTTCAAGAATCGATCATGCTCTGTATGCTGGCGCTGATCGATCCGGGCGACGAGGCCTTGATCACGTCACCACGCTTTACCACCTACGATACCGCTGTGCACCTGTGCGGCGGCCGGGCTGTCCCGGTCCCCACCTATGAGAGAGACGACTTTGCGCTCATGCCCTCAGAAATCGAGGCCCGGATCACCGAGCGCAGCAAGGTGCTGGTCCTCGTCTCACCGAACAACCCGACCGGGGCCGTAACGCCCCCGAACGTGATCCGTGAGATCGCGGCATTGGCTTTGCAGCACGACCTCATCGTGATCAGCGACGAAATCTACGCCGAGCTGATCTATCCAGGCTCAGAGCACCTCTCGATCGGTAGCCTGCCCGGCATGAAAGACCGCACGATTGTTCTCAACGGTTTTTCGAAGAGCCACGCCATGACGGGCTGGCGCATCGGCTACCTGGCAGCGCCCGAACCGTTCGTACGCTTGGTGACCGAACCGCGTCACACGCTCTCGATCAACACCTGCACCATCTCGCAACATGCGGCTCTAGCCGCTCTCACCGGTCCCCAGGAACCCGTCGAACAGATGCTTGTCGCCTACGCTGAGAGGCGCAGGGTCATGATGGAGGCCATGGACGCGATGGGGCTTACCTACGGGCATCCCGGTGGCGCCTTCTACCTCTATACCAACATTTCAGCTAGCGGCATGCCTGCTCCGGATTTCTGTGAGGCTCTGCTCCGCGAAGCCCAGGTCATGGTGTTTCCTGGCGAGCTTTTTGGCGATGATAGCGGGCACTATATCCGCTTCAGCTACCTCCAACCCCTCGAGCGGATTCACGAGGCGCTGGCGCGCATGTCGGTCTTTGTGGAAAAACTGCGGATCTGAAGTAGCGCTTACAACCTGAGAAAACGCAGGGCAGGCGACCACATCGTGTGAAGATCACCGCACCCCACGCATCTTGACGGGTTTACAGTCGAAAGAGGCCTCAATGACTGCCGGCACGCTGGGTTGTGGGAGCAACCGACTTCGCGATCGCACTAGGCAAGTCTCGCGAAGACCGTGCCGTTATGGAAGAGAAGGGGAACTCCCTGGGTAAGGAGCCCACCTCGCTAAGTAGGATACCGCACGACCTGTCGCGCGGTGTTGCAGGATCGCGAGCGATATTTCTGCAAAATCGCCAGATGTGCCTTTACAATCGACTATCCGGCACGTAAACGAACGATCCCCAACTGGATCAGCAGCGCGTACACCACTGGGCCAAGGCCATGCCGAGAATCGACAAGGGGACCAAGGCCAAAACCAGTTTGGCAAGCGCCGAATTAGGACGTAGTCCGATTCTCTGTTTCATATTGCACACCTCTTTGTTATCCACCCTGCCACCCCAGTACCGGGTCGCTTGAGATTTCCGGCGGGGCTCCCATCTGGCAAAGCGGCCATCCAGAACGGTATGGCCCCTTAACTGTACGGATTGTCCGGTGCGCTCTAGTCGGGTACTTGGTAATTTGCCGTCAACTGCCGAAGTTTCTTCGAGCCTGCTCGCAACTCGTCTGCCGCCCGTTGCCAGCCTACATGCGGCATCACTCGGGCGAGACGCATCAGCCCAGACCATAGCTCCGTCAAACAGACCAGTTGATAGGATTCGATCCCCGCTTCCCTCAAGGCTCTGATGTACCGGGTTCTCCTATAACTGTTGGCGCTCCCCTGCGTCGCCAGCTCGAAATGCCGGGTAGTTCCCTCCAAACCGTCTCGCATGAGCGCATCCCGTACCGGTTTGGTCAGATGGGTCTTGTGGCCGGCGACAAATATCCCGTGCCGGTCACGATCGTTACGGAGAATCGGCACCTGTGCAGCCACGTGCTCCAGGGCCTCTGAAAGCCTCGGGTGGTAAGCGGCAAGGGCGATTCCGAGCGGGTAGAGCGCCTTGGCGTCAGCCAGCGACTGTTTGGGCAGTGCCAGGACAGGAAGACTCGACCGCACCGCATCGAACGCCCTCGCCGGACTGGCATACGCACGCTCACCGACGCGCGCAAAGCTGCTGAGCATCAAAAACCCCCAAAAGAGCCTCTGCTCGGCGAGTTGTGGGAACTCTTCGGTAATCTCGAACGAAGCACCGAAGTCGTTTCTGTTGTGTAAGAGAACCGTCGCAGTAACCAAGCTTGCCGCCCCCTTACCGATCTCTCCCACCTGAGCCATCCGCTTGGCGTTGGCAGCGTCTCCGGCGAACAAGAGACTGCGCACTTTGACCTCTTCTCGGTACGCATCGAGTCGGACATCCCGGCTCACCTCACCCAACACCTCCCGAACGCCGGCCCCCAACTTGGTCCGAGCATTCTCCCAATGAAGCGATAGAGTCGTCAAACGCCGTTTGAGACCGAGTTGTTCGGCCAATCCGACCGCCTTCAAAAGTGCTTCTTCCGCCTCTGCAAAACGCACATTTTTGAAGTGGAGCCAGGCAGCATTTTCATACACGTGGACGGCTCCCTCCAAGGCGAGCAGCTCTCCCCTCGGCGTGAAATGCCTCAACATCGCCTCGACCTTTTCACTCCTCCCTTGGGAAGCGAAGATCTTCATTTGAAGGCCGTACGCAAGATTCGACCGCAAACCCGTCAAGAGTTCGAGCGCCTCGTGATCGCGCTCCAAAGCGATGAGCAGTTCTGCCTTGCGGCACTTCACCACCGGGTCAGCCATAAACATTTGATAGCGCTCTTCGAACGAAGTCAGATCGAGGTGCTCTTTGAACTGGTCGAACCAAGCCGGAAGGTAGAGGTCTTCGAGACGTTCTTCCGGCGTGACGAAGACTTCGACGGCCTCACGACGTTGATACGGCACCTCATCGAGCAACTCGAGGGTTCTACCCGCCACCGCGTGAACCCGCTTCCTGAAATCGACCATCCCGAGTTCGACGGCGAGCGACTCCGCCGTACGGAGATGCCACCGCGCCCCCTCTGGTCGAGTGGTAACGCCACGGACGAAGTAAAGATACATCAGGTCTTCTCGTACGAGCAGCGTTCGGTTGAGCCAAACCCCGGCCGCAGCGGCGTCGGCGCACCGTGCAGAAGTCTCAAGGTTTCCCGCCCGGAGATATCCGTAAGCCTCGAGCCCAGAAGTCTGCCCATCGATGTGTGGAATGAGTTCCAGCGCCTCTTGAAAGCGGCCCAACTCGATCAAGATGACGGCACGCCGGTATTCAGCAGCTGCGCTACCCCTCGGGATTTGTGAGAGGAGACCTCTCAAATGGTCGAAGCCGGCAGCGCCCACCCTGGCGTCGCTCTCCGCAGGGACATGCCACCAAGGCAACCTGCCCGAACCCTCCACACTCTGGCCGTACATTTGCGTCATCCCATTCAATCCCAACGCAGACAAGCGGAGCTGTGCCCACTATTCTTGCATGTTTCTAAAAAATTGGGGTAGTGCCCGAAAGCGCTCCCGGCACCAGACGCTACGGAATGCGCCAAAAGCCTCTACTGGCTCGAGGTTGATAGTGCGACACGAAAGTATGACTACCCACGTCATAGACTCCCGAACGCGTAACAACCTCCCCCTTCCTCACGCAACGTGAACCCACAGAGCGCGCCGCCCCCCACTTGCGAAGGCGCCCAATCCTGCGTATTTCACCTCCCGAAGCTACCCACAAAACGCTCTCTTACATCCACCAGCTACGTGGACACAACACCGACCTCAGAACCTCTCCGACCGAAAAGCCTTCGACGCTCACCTTCAGCGACGCCGGTTGCGCACTACAATCTGATTAGCTCGTCACGTCAAGAGGCGTATACCTGAGCCAAAAGACTCTGTGGATCCTCTTTATGTTTGATGATCACGGCGATCATCAAGGCGGTCGCGTAGTGATACTGTGGCAGACCCAACGCAAACGACGTGTATAGCAATACATATATAAGAAGCCTCAATCCCATTCTCTGCCTATTCACGGTCCCTCCCATGACGCGCGCTCTTCCAAGCTCCCAACAAGCTACCTCGATATGAAGTTATTCACATTTTAATGCTTTCTCAGCGAAAATCAATGCCCTTGTCCTACATTGCAAACCGATGAGAATCGTTCTTCGTAAAGAGCGCCCGAGATTGGGCATGGGGTACAATGAGGCTTGGACGTGCGCCCGTAGCTCAGCTGGATAGAGCAGGGGACTCCTAAGCCCAAGGTCATCCGTTCGAATCGGATCGGGCGCACCACGATTTTTCCATCCATAACGTAAAGAGTACTTCGACTGGTCGTCGGGATTTTCATAAGCTCTTTTTGTGCCATACTAAAGCGCGTTGCGCACTGGATTGCGCAGCAGCGCAATCATTACCGAGCGGAGCAAGTAAAAATAGACCAGCTCCATCTTCGATCAAGAAATATGCAACCCGCTGTAGATACCCTGCATAACCACATAGGGGCACCTGTGGTCAGGGATGAACGAAAGGCTGCGACTTACCTCGGCCACTGCCTTCCGGCCGCAATCCTCATGCGTTTACGCCGTCCGTATCCACTCAAACATTCACCTCAAGAATGAGGCGGAAGCCCTGGCGCTGAACTCTTTTTCCCGAACGACCCAAGATCCAGGCTCCTAGCCGCAGCTAACAGCCAGATGGCCAATCTCACACGAACCGGTGATCGGTTTCGCTCCCGGGTCGTGCGCTCGAAGCGCGCTTGTCGTTCCCACTCCCTGGCGCGATGTTGATGGATCTGGTAGATGCTGTCGGGTGACGTGAACATGCTGAGCCTCCTTTAGAAGAGGTTAGGGCGCTGTAAGCTCGACATTCAAAGTGGCCCCTGCATCGTTGTACAGGCATCCATCGAGAACCTCAATGGATGCTGCCGATAACATGCCCTATACTGGCTCCATGACCTCGCAACAGGCACGCGCCTTCCTCATGACGCTCGAAAAAGGCAGTTTCTCCGAAGCGGCTCTCGAACTCGGTGTCAACCAATCCTCCGTGAGTTACGCCATCACGCAGCTGGAAAAGGAACTTGGGGTGCGGCTTTTGGCGCGCGGGCGTTTCGGCGCGGCCCCCACCGAGGTGGGAGCGAGGATGGCGGAACACTTGCGCAAGATGCTGCAGTTCGAAGAAGCAGCCATTCAAGAGGCCAGCCTGAGCGGTGGCGAGCTTACGGGCACCTTGCGGGTATTGACCTTCAGCACCATCGAGGCGGCGGTCATGCCCCGGTTGATCGTGGAACTCCGCAAGCGCTACCCGAGGCTGTCGGTCAAACCCGTGTCGGCAGATCGTGTTCAACCGAGCACGATTCTCGAGTTCGAAGATGTGCTGCGAAACGGTCTGGCAGACGTCGGCTTCACCAACGATTCACCGGACCAGCGCCAGGATCTCATCTACTGGCAGCTGATGCCGGATCCTTTTCTGGTGGTTCTTCGGGATGGCGGCGAGGCCGCCAACAGCATCAGCGTGAAGAGCCTTGCGGAAACGCCGATCGTCATGGCCGGCCCTGGTCCTGGTTGCCCCGTGCGTATCCTAGGGTTTCTCCAGAAGCACCTCGGGAAAGAAGAACCGGACTACTGGACCACCGATTTCGACGGGTTATTCCGCATGGTGGCAGAAGGGGTTGGTGTTGGGATCGCACCCGGCTTGGCCTGCCGGGCGCTCCCGGAGGGGGTGACGACCGCACCATTTTCCGAGACGTTCGAGCGGCAGGTGCTCCTCGCGGTGAGCCCGGGCAATTTGAAGATCCCCGCCGTGCGCGCCTTTATGGGCGTGCTCAAGGAGTTCTTCCCAGAGAGTGAACTCCCGGACCTCTCTGTGCCGATTCCGACCACGGTCGGGGGTTCATGATTTCTTAGCGCGGCACCGTCAGCACGGGAGGACACATGAAGGCGAAACCGCTGCCAAGCGAACCGGAAGACCGGTCTCCGGCCGGAGCGTTGATCCGCTACTTGCTGGACAATCCGCACGGCAACATGATCCATAGCACCGTCCCACCGGGCCAAATCAACCGGGCGACGATACACGCAACCGTAAGCGAGTTTTGGTACGTGTTATCTGGCGAAGGAGAGCTTTGGCGCAGCGACGGAACGGAATCGCAGCTGGTGAGACTCACCGCTGGAATGTCGGTCGACATACCCAGAGGATACGCCTTTCAGTATAGGAACACGGGGGCGAGCGATCTGACGTTCATCTGTGTTGCCATGCCACCGTGGCCCGGAGACCAAGAGGCAGCCTTCACGGAAGGACCTTGGCTCCCGACCATCTAGCCGGCAGGAAGGGAGCCATAGAGGTCGATACCGACACGATGACCCGTCGAGTGCTGAAAACCGAGGCCACCCCAACCATGGACGCTGAAGGTTTGTTCCCGGTCACCGATACGCCGGGCGCGTTCACTCTGATCGCTACCAAGGGAAACCTCGGTGTCTTTTTCGCCGGCGTCCGCTCCAACCGGTAGTTTGGCCTTCCCTCATGCCTGCAGCCTTGGCATGTCATGCCGTGTGCAGTGCCCGTTTGAGTAGTGCAATCTGACCGGCGTGATAGAGACTGTGCTGGGTGATGCCGATGAACTGCGTGTATGCCGTGTACGGCACCTCTGACACGAGCGGCTCGTCCAGTCGCGCTCCCGGAAACGCGTGGACTGCCTGAAGAAGCTCCTGGTTGAGCTTCGTGAGATCCTGTACAGTCTTCCTCCAGTTCTCCTCGGTTACTGCCGGGCAAGGCGGCCAATCCTCTTCCGGCGTGAGCCGGCGCCCATCTCCAGACAGGCGGCGGAGAACGAGGATGTAGTCGGTAGTCAGATGCAGAACGATCTCCCAGATGCTGTGGGCACCCGAGATTGGGTGAGCAGCCGCCTCAGCCGCAGAGACGCCCGTCAGCAACTCCAGCACAGACGGCCCATGCCACGCCTCCCCCTCCAGCGCTCGCTTGAGTTGTTCCTCCAGCCGCTCGATCTCTGGGGACATCGAGTTCACTCACCTATCCTATCGGCCTAAGCACATCCAAGTTTGTTTGCAGAATTGGACCTCGGGCGGCCGCGGGACGCAAACTCGGCGCTCCGCTGACCCAACCTCACTTCTGTAGCCTTACGTTTGAGGCGTTGCCCCAAACTTGAGTTGGAGGTCCTTAACGCAGCGTTTGCCTGCAAGGACGAGCGTGGGGCGGCCAGGGCGGGCGCCGCTGTTGCCTCCTGCCACCTCCGGTTCGAATCGGTTGACGTGGCGGTGTCTTCCCGACCGGTGATGTCCACGTGGCGCCAGTCGGATGGGCTCACCAGGTCTACCCGATAGCGACCTGACCCTCCGGGGTGTCGCGTTATGACAGGTAGAGCTGCGCGACGAACCACACATGGCCGGCCGAGTGCGCCATGATGACGATCCAGAGATTTCGTCCGCACAGCAGGTAGCCCGTACCCCAGATCGCTCCCAAGATGACCGTGACGAACATGCCACCGACGCCCCACTGAAAGTGGATCAGGCCAAACAGGATGGACTGGACAGCGACGGCCAGGACCGGTGCCACTGTAGTGGACGCGAAGATGGCCTCGAGTCGTCCGATGATGAAGCCGCGGTAGATGATCTCTTCGGGAATGGATGCGGTCAGGGGCAAGACGAGGGCCAAGGCCAACGCGGCGGGGAGGTTGCCGGCGATGGAGTCGTAGCGGGAAAAGTCCGGTTCGGGCAGCTCGATGAACAGTGACACCAGTTGCTGAGCCAGGATCTGGCCCACGACGAAGGCGACGAGGATGCCCGCCACCCACAACGGGACGGTGGCCCAACGGGCGGGCCGCTTGAAGCCGAGGTCGGCCCACGATCCGCCGCGCCCCCGGACCACCGCGAGCGCCGCCACGGCCCCGACGACGACCGCAAACCCGCCGCGTGCGACTTCGCCCACATTCACCAGGCCGGTCGAGTCGGCCAGAATCTCGAGCGCGAAGGCGACAAGGGATGCCGCGGTCACGATCAGGATGTCTATCCCAGAGCGTCTGGGAGACTGCTGTACGGGTGTGGTGTCGGACATGTGGTCGAATCCTTCCTGCGTGAATCGAAACCGCCTCCGAAAGTCGCGAGCGTGTGGTTATGCTTCTTACACCTTACGCTATCATCACACAGATTTCCTCGCCGGCTTCGAGGGCCTCGGGCAGATCGGCGCTGGTGACGGCAAACCTATGGGACCGCTTGGTTGACCGTTGTCGGTGAGAACCTCGAGCAAGCTGCGACTTCTCTATTGAGGACGATCGAGAGACGCACGACTGGTAGACTTGACCACATCGGTGAAAGGGGTGATCCTATGAGTTCACAGGCGCTGTCGGGTAAGACGGCCTTGGTAACGGGATCGAGCCACGGCATCGGCAGGGAACTGGCGCTCGGCTTAGCACTTGCCGGGGCCAAGGTCACCATGACAGGCCGGGACGGCGAGGCGCTCGAGCGCCTGAGGGGAGACATCAGCGCCGCTGGGGGCGACAGCCTGATGGTGGGATGTTTTGACCTCTCCAAAGCCAGCAGGGTCGAAGCCCTTATCGCGGCGCTGACCGCCAGCGGACTCACCATCGACATCCTGGTGAACAATGCCGGGGTCGGGAGCCGCGAGGACCTACGTCCCATCGTCGAGTTCGACCCAGAATTCTGGGACTATACCCTCGCCCTGAATCTCACAGCTCCATTTTTATTGGCGCGCGCCCTGGTACCGGGCATGGTCGCGCAAGGCTACGGGCGTGTCATCAACATCGCCTCGATCAACGGCCGCGTCCCCTCACCGTTCGCATCCGCCTACGTCGCGAGCAAACACGGGCTCATCGGACTCACCCGCGTCCTGGCGCTCGAAGTAGCCGGTAGCGGCGTCACAGCCAACAGTATCTGTCCGGGTCCGGTGGATGTGGGAGACGACCGTCGCCTGAAGTTCGACGCCGAACGTGCCGGGATCGATCGGGCCCGCTTCGAGCAGGGTCTCACCCCGATCGGCGGCAGGCTGCTGCCGGCAGATATCGCCCCGTTGGTAGTGTTTCTCTGTACACCAGGGGCCGCCACCATTACCGGCCAGGCGATCAACATCGACAAGGGGATGGTAATGAGCTGACCATCGTGTGCCGAAACCTGGCTGGAATGCGATATACTTGTCGGTAATTTCAAGCAGCGTAAGGGGGGTCGCTCAGGATCGCACCATATTCCAGCCGGCTAGACGCCTTGGGCGCTTTGGAGTGGCGCCGACCTCTGCAAGGAGTGTGCAGCATGTTTATCGGACGTTCTATGGGCCTCATCTTCCTCGTGGCAAGCCTTCTTTTTGCCTTCGCTCAGGAACCGCAGTACGGCGGTGTGCTGAGGGTCGGGACCAATTCAGACCCGGCAACGCTCAACCCCTATGTCTTTGGCAACGAGTTCGACCGGAACGCGTTTCGACCCATCTACGACTCCCTGCTCGATTACAACCTCACCACCTACGAGGTGGTGCCTGCGCTGATCGAATCGTTTGACATCTCTGCCGACGGTCTCCAGTGGACGCTCAATGTCCGCCAAAACGTAACCTTCCACGACGGCAGCGCCATGACCTCAGCGGACGTCGTCTGGGCGTTCGAGCAGGCCATGAGACCCGAAGCGACCCGGACCGCACCGCTACTCAGCTTCGTCGAGTCGGTCACCGCCGTCGACGACCATACGGTTCAGATCGATCTATCGCAGGCAGACCAGCTACTTGCCCACACCATGATCGACATTCGGGTCACACCCGTCGGCACCGCCGAGTTCAACGAGAACCCGATCGGCACCGGACCCTTCAAACTCATCTCCTGGGAACCGAATCGCCAACTCACCTACGAGCGGAACGCGGCCTACTGGGCAGAGGGCCTCCCCTACCTCGACGGCATCGAGATCCGCACGGTGCCGGACTCGAGCGTGCTGGTGATCCAGCTCATCAACGGTGAGCTCGACCTGATCACCCAGGCGCCCTTTGGGCAGATCGCCCAATTGGTCAACGCCGGCATGGTCACCGCCGTACCGCCCGATGGCCGCTCGATGGGCTTTTACGACATCATTCTCAACACCCAACGCGAGCCCTTCAACGACGCCCGTGTCCGCCAGGCGCTCAGCTACGCCGTCAGTCGCGAGTCGCTGGTGCGCTCGCTGTTCGGCTACGCCACCGTGCAATCCAACCCGATCCCCCGCTCTAGCGCGGCCTTTGCCGACGATGCGGTCAGCTACGACCAGCGAGATGTGGAGCGTGCCAAGGCGCTGTTGGCGGAAGCCGGCTACCCCGACGGTGTCGAGTTCGAAATGTTCGTGCACCGGACCGGCGCCCTTGAGTGGGACGTAGGCGCCCAAGTGATCCAACAGAGCGCGGCCGATGCGGGCTTTACCGTCAAGATCCGTGCGGTCGATATCGGCACCTGGGTCGACTTCGTCTTCGGTCAGAAGAACTTTCAAGCCGGTTTTTCCGCCAAGGTACCGAAGCCGGTTGAGTACGATCTTATCGCCCACATGTGGGCCAAGACCGTCGGTGACGCCAGCGGCTATCAGCAGGAGAACCCGGACTTTTACGAGCTGCTCACCCAAGCACGCTCCGTGGCCGACCAGGAGGCTTACACCGCCGATCTCAAAGAGCTGCAACGCATAGCCATGCAGGGTCTCCCCGACATCGTCCTCAACGGCCGCATCGTCCCGGCGGCACACGCCCAGCACGTCAAGGGCTTCATCCACCACGTCCAGAGCTCGACCATTCTGACCCGGGTCTGGCTCGACCGCTAAGCACATCCAAGCAGTGTTTGCGAAAATATGGCCGCGGGCGGCCGCGGCCCCTACTCGCTTCTGTAGCCCTACGTGTGAGGCATCTTGCCTTCAAGCTTAGGTGGGAGGTGCTTGAACGGCGCCGAACAGCTCGGTGGGGCGCTCACGCCCCACCGGCTCGAACCTATCGAAGAGGTCTTGAAACCGAGACAACATGCTGCTGCGCTTTAGTATAGAACGGGTCTTTCACATGATCGTGGTCATGTGGCTCGTGGCGACGCTCGTCTTCTTTATCTTCCGCATCCTGCCGGGCGATCCGGCTCAGCTGGTGCTCGGGTTAGAACCGAGCCGTGCGTCTCTCGAGGCGCTACGCGAGCAGATGGGCCTCAACCGTCCGCTCGCGGTCCAGTACGGCGAGTGGCTGTGGCGGGCCGCACAAGGCGACCTCGGTACGTCGATCAGCCAGGGGAACCGGACGGTGGCCAGCTTGATCTTTCCGGCCATGTGGCGCACGCTGGAGCTCGCGGTCATCGCCATGTTGCTGGGCCTGCTGATCTCGGTGCCGCTCGGCACCCTGGCGGCACGGCGAGCTGGCACCTGGATCGATCAACTGGCGCGCCTTTTTGCGCTGGCCGGCTTCAGTCTACCGAGCTACTGGCTAGCCATCTTGTTGATGCTGGCCTTCTCCTACCACTGGAACGTGCTGCCGGCAGGCGGTTACGTTGGTCCGGCAGAAAACCCGGTCCAGCACCTACGCCACCTGGTGTTGCCAACCATCACCGTCGGCCTGGTCATGTCCGCGGTGTTGACGCGGTTCATGCGCTCGGGCATGCTCGAGGTGTTGAGCCTCGACTATATCCGCACGGCGCACGCCAAGGGGCTGTTGCCGACCATCGTGGTCTACCGCCACGCCTTGCGCAACGCCATGCTGCCCTTCATCACCGTGCTCGGCATCAACTTCGGCTCACTGATCGGCGGCATGGTGGTAACCGAGCAAGTGTTCGCCTGGCCTGGGCTCGGCTGGTTGATCATTCAATCCATCATCGTCCGCTCCTACCCGGTTGTCCAGGGAGCAGTGCTGATCACCGCCGCCATCTTCGTAACGGTCAACCTCATCGTCGATCTCTTCTACGCCGTGATCGACCCGCGCATCAGCTATGCCTGACTACGCTCGCCCCCCCCGCGCAGCGGCTTCGGGGCGCAACCGGACCGGCTGATGCCAAAGGTGTTGCGACAGCTGCTGCGCGACTGGGCTGCGGTGAGTGGCGCCCTGATCTTATCGGTGCTCGTGCTCGCCTCCATCTTCGCCCCCTGGTTGCTGCCGTACGGCTTTGCCGAGGGGGTCGCTCTGCCGTTCGAACCGCCGTCCAAGTTGTTCTGGCTCGGCACCGACGAGGTCGGTCGCGACATCTTCACCCGCATCGTCTACGGCGGCCGCGTGTCGCTGGCGGTCGGCTTCATCTCCTCGTCGATCGCCCTGGTCGGGGGCATCCCCTTGGGGCTGGTCAGCGGCTACCTCGGCGGCTTCGTCGATACCGTCGTGATGCGGCTCATGGACATGATGTTCGCCTTTCCGGCTATCATCTTGGCCCTGGCCATCATCGCGGTTCTCGGACCGAGTCTGGCCAACGCCATGATCGCCATCGGCCTGATGCAGATCCCGCTCTTTGCACGGCTGGTGCGCGCCAACACGCTCAGCTTGAAACGCCAGGATTTCGTCCAGGCGGCGGTAGCCCAAGGGGCGAGCAGCGCGCGCGTGATCTTCGTCCACATCCTGCCCAACAGCATGGCCGCCGTTATCGTACAGTTCACCCTCACCTTCGCAAGCGCCGTGCTGGTAGAGGCGGCACTGAGCTTTCTCGGCCTCGGGGTCGCGCCACCCCAACCATCGTGGGGTGCCATGCTCGACACCGGCCGCAAGCTCATCACGATCAGTCCACTCTATTCGGTCGCGGCCGGAGCCGCGATCTTTGTAACCGTGCTCAGCCTCAACCTCATCGGCGACGCCTTGCGGGATGTGCTCGATCCGAGGATGGTCGAACGCTGACACCGTTAGGAGGTACCCGTGCCCCTTTTGGCAGGGGTCGGTCGCGTGACGATCACCCCACCTCCCGACATCCCTAACGGGATGTGGATGGCCCAGACGCATGTTCGGGCCCGCGGAGTGCACCAGGATCTATGGCTCACCGTAGCGGTCGTGCGAGACGACGACGAGTCACTTGTGATCCTCGACATCGACTGGTGCATCCTCTCGGACGACCAAGTAGCTTCCGTGAGGCGTGCGGTGGCCGAGGTGTGCAGCCTGCCGACCGAGCGAATCCTGCCGGTCTGCACCCACAACCACGCCGGACCCGTCACCCAGGAAACCTACAGCGGCGAGGGGGCTGATCAGGTCGCCGACTACATCGCGAGGCTTCCGGGTTGGGCGGCGGCCGCGAGCCGCGAGGCAATCGACGGACTTCAACCCGTTCGCGTCGCTGCGGGATCGGGTCATTCGGAGATCGGCATCAACCGCGATCTCTACCTGACCGACGGTCGGGTCGTCGCCGGCCCCAACCCCGACGGTTTCGCCGACCGCAGCGTCGGGGTGATCCGCTTGGAGCGCTACGACGGTTCGCCACTCGCCATCGTAGTCAACTACGCCTGCCACCCGACCGTGCTGGGCCCCAAAAACGTGCTGGTCAGTCCCGATTATCCCGGCGCCACCAAGCGCACCGTCGAACGATTGACGGGCGCCACCTGCCTGTTCTTGCAAGGTGCCGCCGGCGATATGGGACCCGTCAAGAGCTTCGTCGGCGACCCGAGCGTTGCGGAACGGCTCGGCACCCTCCTCGGGCTGGAAGCGGCCAAGGTAGCGCTGTCGCTCGACGCCCGCCCGGTCCGCAGCGAACTCGCCGGCATCGTGGCTTCGGGAGCACCGCTCACCGTGTACGCGGAGCGGCCGACCGGCGAGCCTGAGCCGCGGCTGCGCCACCTGTTTCGCCACGTAGCCTTACCCCTGCGCTCGCCTCTTCCGGAAGTTCTGGCTGGGGCCGAACGCCGCGCCAGCGAGTGGCAGGAAGCGCTGCGTCTGCGCAGGGAGCAGGGGGCGGATCCCGAGGCGATCGCTCACGCCCATCAGAATCTCGAGCGCGAACGCTTGCGCGCTCTGCGCCACGAAACCTTTGCCTCCCAGCAGCACCATTCGATCGAAATGCACGCCGTAGCCCTCGGACCGGTGGCGCTCCTTTTCAGCTGGGGGGAACCCTACGCCTACATCGGCGTCGACATCAAGACGCGTTCACCCTGGGCGCAGACGTTCTTTTGTGGCTACCTGGCAGGCGACCCGATGTACATCGTCTCACCGCAGGCCTACCGAGAACCTACGCCGTTCCAGTTCGACAACTGTCCCTTCAAATCCGAGGCGGGCGAGATCGTGGTCGAGTCCGCACTCGAGCTGCTCGGCGCTCTGGCCCAAGCCTGAACCTGCAAGACCAGAAAACGCATCTGGAGGAACCATGTCCGTTTCGCACTTGTTGGCCGGTTTCGGCCGCAGTAACATCACCCCGAGCCTGGCCGTACCGCACGCCGGCTGGGGTGCCCAGACCCACGTGCTCGCCGACGGGGTACACCGCGAGCTCTACGTCGATGTCCTCTTGCTCGAGCAAAAGAGAGCCGACGCCGAGGTGGCGTGTGCGCTGGTCTCTTTCGACCTGGTCGGACTCTACGGGCTCGAGCCCGCCATCCAAGCGGCCGTAGCTCGCGAGACAGGCCTTGCTGCCGACGCGGTGATCGTCACGGTGACGCACAACCATGCCAACCCGGTGGTGTGGGAGAACTGGATCGGCAGCCGCCCTGAACAGGTGGCCGCCTACCGCGCCAGCCTGCCCGACGCCGCCGCCGGTGCCGCCCGTGCCGCCAAACTCTCGTTGCGACCGGTGCGGGCGAAGTCGGCTTTCGGGCGCTGCACCATCGGACGAAACCGGCGCCAGCGCGTTTTGGACCGAGACGGTTCACAGCGGATCGTGGTCGGCCGCGACGACGCGGGCGTCAGCGACCCTGATGTGCTGGTCTGGCGACTCGACGAACTCGACGGAACCCCTTATAGTGCGGTACTCGGCTACACTTGCCACCCCACTACCCTCGGCCCCGACAACCGGCTGCACAGCCCCGACTATCCCGGCGTCGCCAAAGCGGTGTTCGAGGCGGCCACCGGCGCCTCGTGCCTCTTTCTGCAAGGTGCCGCCGGCAACGTGGGACCGCTCCACGGCTTCACCGGCGACGTCGCCGTCGTCGAGCGCTTGGGCAGCGTCCTCGGGCTCGAGGCGGCCCGCACCTACGCCGAGATCGACAGCCGTCCCGTGGACCTCGTCTACCAGCACACCCGTGAGTCGGGTGCCAGCCTGGCTATCTGGGAAGAGCGGCCGCGCCCCGATGTCCCCGCCGCGTTGCGGCTGACGCACGGTCGCGTGATGCTACCGCTACGACCGCAGCCACCGATCGAAGAGGTCGACGCCCACTACAGAGCAATGCAGGCCGAACTCGCCCGCGTGATGTCCGACGGCTCGGCAGCCGAGCTCGTGGAAGCCACCATGTTCAGAGCCAGGCGCGCCCAGATGGCCCAGAGACGCGCGCGGCTTCATGGTGGGCTCCAGAGCGTCGAACTCGACATCTGGGCGCTCGTTTTCGGCGAGCTGGCGCTCGCCCTCTGCAACGGTGAACCTTTTTGTGAGATCGGCCTGGCCATCAAGCGCGCCAGCCCCTTCGCAAACACCTTTTTCGGCGGCTATACCGGCGCTTCCATCGGCTACATCCCCTGGCCGGAAGCCTACCCGCAAGGGGGGTACGCCGTCGAGACCACCCCGTTTCTACCCGAGGCAGCAGA
>CP070651.1:1294283-1319493 GCA_020354625.1 Trueperaceae bacterium | reverse complement strand
CCCCCAACGCTGTGAAGCCACGCCAGTGCCTGCACTCCAGCACCGGCGAAGTTCATCACCATCAGCTGTGGTGTGCCGTGGATGGCTGTCACGAGCTCGGTGATCATGCCCCCATCATGACACCTCGACGGGGTCGTTACCCTCTCAGCCTGATGGCGCTCCGCTTCGGTAGAAACCGCTTGCCCGTTCCCATTAACCTCAGATCCGTTGTCAGGGCGATGCTGGCCAAGATCACGAGGAGGGCCAAGAACATGCCGCTATTGACAGGCTCAGCCAAGAAGAGCGCCCCCCAGAGCGTCCCAAAGAGTGGGATGAGATAGGCTGCCGTGGAGGTGGCGGTCGGCCCCACCGTCCGAATCAACCGGAAAAATCCGACAAAGGCGATCACGGTGCTCAAAAGGCTCAATCCCACCAGGGCCAGGATCGCTGACGATGATGGCGCGACAGCCGGTGGTGTGGCGAGGGCAACGGGTAAAAGTACCAGACCGGCCGAAAGCATGCTACCGGTCGTCACCGTCAGAACGGGCGTGTCTGCGAAGACCCGCTTTGCATAGACTCCTGCCAAGGCGTAGCTACACGCCGAAGCCAGCGAAGCGAGAATGGCGAGAACGGTGGCGGGGGTGATGTCGAGGGGACCGAGACCGCTCAGCACACCAACACCCAGGAGTCCCAGTAAGATTCCACCGATCTTTTTTGGTGTCAGGGTCTCTTTAAGCATAAGCGCGGCAGCAAGGGAGGTAAAGAGCGGCATGGTGGCTATCAGGATGGCTGCCAACGAAGCGGTAATGTGGAGTTCGGCGTATGCGATGAGTGGAAAAGGCAGGGCGGCGTTGAGCGTCCCCAAGATAAGCCACTCCTTCCTACGCCTCTTGAAGGCGAATCTGTGACCTATTACGGTCGCATAGAGCGCCAAAACCGCGGCTGAGAGCAGCACACGCGCATCCATCAGCACGAACGGTCCAAAGCTCGGTGTGGCGATGCGAATGAAGAGAAACGCGGCACCAAACAGACTGCTAACGAAGAGCAAAAGCGCAAAATCACGGGTCTTCACCGGCACTCCCCGAGTTTGGAGCCCACATGGGCCGAGGTATCAAACCGTTTCCTCCACCCGAATAGACCGCTTGGATGTCTGCTGAGGGTGTTCTGCGCCTCCAACTCGGCCCGGTAAAACGCCAAGAAGTCAGCGGCGACCGGAACCACGCTTGCAATGGCGTGTTCTCTTGAGGCCTCATCCCAAGCGTGAAACTGTCGACTCCAGGCATCGGCGAGCGCCCAGGGATCGACCGAGCCAGGATCACCCAACAGGTGGGTGGCTCTGTCCGTCAGGAAGTACTCGTCGAAAAGCGAGTCGGCCCAGCGGGCGTGCCTGCGGGCGAAGGAACGATAGGCACAGCGGATCGCTCTTCTTGTGTTCTTCTGATCGAAACTCGTCTGTATGGTTCTCATAGGACCGCTCCTTTCGAATCTCTGATGTGAGGCCATGGTACGTAGTAGACCGTCCCGAGAGCGCTCCGTCAGGCGTCCCCCTTGCGTCCCCTTTGCGTCCCCGGCGTCCCGCGATCAGAAGCCTTAGCGCTAAAATGAGCTATGTCCGAGCTCAGGTTGTACTTGTTCGGTCCACCCCGGCTCGAGAGAGACGGTACCCGGGTAGAGGTGCACCGCAGCAAGGGTTTGGCACTTCTTTGTTACTTGGCGCTCACCAAGCAACCACAGAGCCGCGACGCGCTGGCTACCCTGCTTTGGCCAGAAGCCGATCAATCCAACGCGCGCACCAATTTGAGGCGCGACCTCTCCCGGCTCAGGCAAGACCTCGGCGAAAGCGTACTGCAGGTGGAGCGAGATACCCTCACACTCTCACCAGACACCGCTCTTTGGACCGATGTCGATACCTTCCACACAAAGATTCGCCGAGCCGATCAGGAACAGGGCTTTCCCGAACGCGCTTGTAACGTTTGTCTCGAGTCGTTGACCGAGGCCACACAGCTTTACACCGACCACTTTATGGCCGGCTTTACCTTGCCGGAAAATCCCGCTTTTGACGAGTGGCAGTTCTTCCAAGCCGATAGCCTCCGACTCGAGTTGGCGGATGTGTTGCAGAGGCTTACCCGTTGGCACAGCGAACAGGGTGAGACCGACCAGGCCGTTCTATATGTCAGGCGCTGGCTGGCCCTGGATCCACTCCACGAACCGGCGCACCGCCATCTCATGGAACTCTATGCAAGATCAGGACAGCAAGCTGCTGCATTGCGGCAGTACGCGGAGTGTGTCCGTCTGCTCGAGCGCGAAGTCGGCATCACGCCCGACCGTGAAACCACTGAGCTGGCCGACGCGATCCGCAGCAAACGCTTCCCGGTAGGCTCGAGCACGAAAGCACATATTTCCGAGCAGGCTTCACCGCCAACACCCTCTGTCTCGACAGCGCCCTCCGTCGGGGAATCCCCACACACGGCCACCCCGTTCGTGGGGCGGGATCAGGAGTTGGCCCTGCTCCTCAGAGCGGTTGAAGATGTAAAGGTCGGTCAGGGGCAACTGGTGCTGATCAAAGGCGAGACCGGTATCGGCAAAAGCCGACTTATGGAGGAGGTTCTCCGCGCGAGCCGTGACCAGAACGTAGCAACGCTCTCCGAAAAGTGCTACCGAGCTACTCAGACCATGCCCTACCAAGTACTCATCGACCTGGTCACGCAAGCGCTGTCGCGCTGGCCGGCCGACACCTTCAGCGAGCTGGCTCCGGCCTCTTTGGCAGAACTCGCCCTGTTGGTTCCGGAGGTCACCAAAACCTTTCCGAATCTGCCCCCCTCCCCCGAAGTGCTGGCCGAGGCCCGCCAAGCCCGCCTTTTCCGCGCAATCCAGCAGCTTCTTACAGCACCTGGAGAAAGAGGGTTGGTCCTAGCTGTAGACGATATCCACTGGGCTGACGAAGTGACGCTCAAGTTTCTCAACCAGCTCGCCTACCACCTCGCCGATCAGCCCTTACTGCTGATTTGCACCTACCGCAGTGAGGAGACAGCGACCGATGAGCGCTTGTCGCCAGCGGTATACGGGCTCTCCCGCCCCCCCCAAGGCTCCCACATGACCATGCCGCGTATCTCGGAGGCGGATGCGGCCGAATTCGTCACCACGCTGCCGGCCACATCACAGCAAACCGCAGAGTTCGGCTCCTGGCTCTACCGCGAAACTGAAGGAAATCCATTCTTTCTGACCTCACTGGTCCGCTCGCTACAAGAACAGGGCGTTCTCGGCACAGGCGATGCGATGGCTCAGGTCGATCTGCAACGCCTGAAAACGGATGACACCCTCCTCACGCTACCCGAAGCCCTGCGTGAATCGGTGCGTGACCGCCTCAGACGCCTTTCAAAGGAGGCGCGCTCCACGCTCGACATAGCGGCCGTCTTGGGGCGCCGCTTCGATTTCGAAACCTTGCAGGCGATCACCGGAGAAGGTCCAAACGCTCTTCTCGACGCGCTCGAGGACATGCTGGCCCGGCAACTCCTCAGAGAGGTCGATGCCGGCCATGCCTTCGATTTCAATCACGACAAGATTCGCGAAGTCGTCTATCACGATCTGAGTAGCAGACGCCGTGCGTTGTTGCATCGGCAAGTAGCCGAGACGCTCGAGGAAGCACCCGACCCACACGCAGAAGAGCGCTCCGGCACCCTGGCCGATCACTTTGAACAGGGGCAGGTTTGGGACAAAGCCATAACCTACCTGATCCGAGCAGCTCGGCGAGCCAAGGGGTTTTTCGCCATGCGCGAGGCGCTACACTACTTCGACCGGGTGCTCACTCTGGTGGAGCGACACCCCGATAGCTACGATCCCGGCTGCTTGCCCGAACTGCATCAAGGTCGCGGTGAAGCCAGGGCCGAAGCCGGTGAATTCAGTGGTGCGATCCGAGACCTTCAATTCGCCTTGGAATCCCGGGCTGCGAGCAACCCGGTGCTTGAACGGGAATTGCGCGCCACGCTCGGGATGATCCACCGGCGTTTGGATCACTACCGCGAGGCCAAAACCCAGCTGGGCAGGGCACTCGAGCTGGCCCGCAAAGAAGGCAATACTCACGCGGTCGCCGACATCCTCTTCCACCTCGGCACGGTCGCATTCAGTCAAGGGGACGCGGATCAAACTGAAAGCTACTATCGACAAGCCGCCGATCTTTGCGACCGCGAAGGGTACCGGGACCGGATCGCAGTTCAGGCGCGGCACGGGCTCGGCGAGACTTCCTTCCTCGACGGGGACGTCCAAGCCGCTCGCAAGCATCTCGAAGCGTCGCTAGCGCTAGCGCGTGAGATCGGCGACCGAGGCTATGAAGCCGAGAACCTCTACCTACTGGCATCGGTCGACACAGAGATGTTGGGAGCCGATTATCGTCGGGCGGAAGCCTGTGCCCGTGAGGCCCTATCGATCTGTGAAAGCGCTCTGCTCGAGTGGCACCGAGCTCCGGCGATGGGCCTCCTCGGTTACGTGATCGGGAGTACGGGTCGCTACCAGGAAGGATTGGAGTACCTTCACCGGTCACGCCATCTGGCGACGAAGATCTCAGCCACCTTCTTCAGTTCGTTTGCTCTCGACTTCATCGGCGTTCTCTACCGGGAACTCAACCTGCTCGACCGAGCGCAATCCGCTCACACCGAGGGGCTCGAGTTGGTATCTACAACTCAAGCCGGTAACTGGCTGGCCCGCCTGCAAGCCAATCTAGCCATCGACCGCTTGCGACACGGCGACCTCGGAGTTGAAAGCGACCTCATTGCAGCTGCTGAGACGGCCCACAAGCTCGGCCAGAACTTCCACCTCGCCCTCTGCTTAGAAGGCCTCGCCGAGCTGGCGCTCACCCGCGAAAAAGCCGAGGAAGCGCTAAAGTATGCCAGCAGCCTGATCGATCTGACCCACCCGCGCGGCATGCGTGAACGGCTAGCCCAAGGGTATCGCTGGCAGGCAAAAGCACACCTGGCCTTGGGACGCACCGAACAGGCCTCGGCATCCCTGAAGCAGGCCACCGAGCTAGCCGTTGCCATCGACCGGCCCCATCTCTATTGGCGGGTTCACGACGCCATGACAGAACTCTACCTGGCAACAGGGGACCGAAAGGCCGCAACTTTTCACCGACAGCAGGCCAGGTCATCGATCGACCGAATCGCCCGAGAAATCGAAGATCCCACCCTGCGAGCCGGCTTACCTATCGCTTGACCAACGGATCGACGTACCGTCACTCTCTCTTGAGCTTGGGGTAGCTGTGCCGCTCTTCGGGCGGAATCCCGTCATAGGGGGGCGGAGGGTCTTCCATGACCACTTCGGGAAACTTCTTGGTCTGGAATCCCTCGAAATCTCTCGCCCACTCCTTGTGGTTGTAGACGCACACCGGCAAACAGGCAGCGCAGTAATTGTTGCGAGCGAAGTAGGGAAAGCACTTACCGGTATCGATCTGATAGCGGTCAAAACCGAGATGGTCTTTACCCGCTGCCGGATTCCGCTCGTCGGGAACGGCATCTGCCGGACAGAAGATGCGGCAGGCTCGGCAGTGATCACAGAACTCGGCGATGCCGGCGTCGATCGGCGCGTCGCAGGTAAGCTCCAGGGTAGTGGTGACGGTTCCCAAACGGAACAGCGGACCGAGCTCGGGATTGATGATCGAGCCGTGCCGGCCCAACTCCCCAAACCCTGCCTTGAGGGCGATGGGGACGTGCAGCACCTCGCTATCCCCCACAGGAGCCTGCACCTTGGCGTGATAGCCGAGGCTGCGGACAAAGTCCGCGAGTTCGATGCAGATCCTACCGAGCTCGTAGTAGACGCGGATCTGTTCGATTGCGCTCTCGCGGGAGGGGACAGTCTGAAACGCCCGGTACCGCATGCGGTGTCCGATGGCGATGGCATGGGTCCCTTCGACACGGCAATCTCGGTAAATCTCTTCTGGCGAAAGCTCGCAGATGCCGACGATATCGGCTCCCGACTCGTGCGCCCTCTCCTTAACCAGCCGAGCTGCTTCTTGTGGGGAAGAAAGAGGTTCTTTGTCGGCAGAAGCCTCACCCTCGAAGCGCGGTACCTGCTCGTCGAAAATCGACCTCAGCGTATCGGTTACCTCCGGGATGGTTGTGATACGACCACCGACGCCGGCGTACCAGTCTTCCCAAGCGAAAGAGGGGGGGGTTTCAAAAGGATCCATAATCCACTATAACGGTCGCTGGTAGGGGGTTAAACGCACTGCATAGAGAGCAAAACGGGCAAGCTGTCAGAAATACTCCGTTGTCCGCCGCGGATCTGTCGTAAATTTCGTATGGGCCATTAGCGACGCGCAAAGAGGCCGATGAAAGGGATACGGTTGTTGAGCCATGAGAGGTGTGTAATGTGCGGGACATCTGAAACGGTACTCCCAACCATACCACTGCAAAGAGAACCGAACGTAAGAAGGCCGTGAAGTTTGCCTTGCACATTGTTCATCTCTCATCTCCCCTTCCCTGGTTACACACTAAGCACATCCAAGCAATGTTTGCGAAAAGATGGCCGCGGCCGCCCGCGGCCCAACCACGCTTCTGTAGCCCTAAGTTTGAGGCAAGATGCCTCAAACTTAGGTGGGAGGTCCTTAGTGCGTTGCTCTTATGTGGACTAGCGGGGTTCTCAGTTCACGCCAACGCCCCGTACGCGAAAGGCGTAGAGTTCGTGAGGATCGCCAGCAGTGGGGACGACGCCGTCGAGAACGCTACCGGCCGGGTGAGCCTCTCCCGCCCCGGTATCGAACTCGTCTACTTCGAATCCAATCAAGTTGTCGGTCTCCGGTTTACCGGCATCGATATTCCCCAAGGGTCCACCATTACCCATGCCTTCATCCAATTCACGGCGTCAGTAAAGAGCTCGAACAACGACGCGCCCCTGGTGCTTCACGCCGAAGCCACAGACGATTCTCCGGAGATTCGCCCACTCGAATACGATCTGTCTTCACGGACGAAAACCGCCGCTTCTGTCTTATGGGAACCCGAACCGTGGTTGCAAGCCGGACACGCCGGAGCGAGCCAGAGAACGACCGATATCGCCCCGATTCTCCAAGAGCTTGTGGACCGACCTGGCTGGTCTCCCGGCAACGCCGCGACCATCCTCATCACCGGGAGGGGACGGCGGGTAGCAGAGGCGTTCGATAGCGACAGAACCACAGCCCCACTGCTCCAGATAACGTTTGACGACCGCGTCACCATCGACCGTTTCACGGTGAGCCCACAAGCGAGCAAACCGGGAGAGCCGGTGACCTTTTCATGGTCGGCCTCCGAGGCCACAGGCGAACTTCTCAGCTGCACATTGGATGTGAACGGCGACGGAGAGGTCGACTACACCTTCGAACGATGTGACTCGATAACCAGCCAGGAACACAGCTACTCGATGGCTGGCCTTTACCAGGCGCGGCTCGAGGTCTTCAGCCGAAAGGGGAGCCTTAAGAGAACGGCTATCACCACCACGGTCACCACGCCGACCTCTGTCGTCATCGGCGCGGCAGGAGATATCGCCTGCGACCCCGAAGCACCCAAGTACAACAGTGCCGATGGGACTCCCGACGCCTGTCACATGAAACAGACTTCGAACTTGCTGCTCGACCTCGATGTCGATGCCGTGCTGGCACTCGGCGATAACCAGTACGGTGGCAGATGGCTTTGGGAATGGCAAGAGTCGTATGGAGAAACCTGGGGAAGGCTCAAGGAGATCACCTACCCCATCCCGGGGAATCACGAATACGGAATCGACGGTGCGGTGAGGTACTTCGAGTACTTTGGCGACGCCGCCGGCGACCCGAGCAGAGGCTACTACAGCTTCGATCTGGGCACCTGGCACCTCATCGCGTTGAACTCGAACTGCTCTGAGGTAGGTGGTTGCGGAGCAGGCTCACCACAAGAGATCTGGCTCAGAGAAGATCTCGCCGCCCACACAAGCCGCTGCACGCTGGCGTTTTGGCACCATCCGCGCTACAGCTCGGGAGATCGGGGACCGCACCCGTCCCTCGAGCCTCTCTGGCGGGCACTCTACGAGCACGGAGCCGAACTCGTCCTCTCGAGTCACGATCACAGTTACGAGCGCTTTGCGCCCCAAGATCCAGACGGGAACAAAGACGTGCTCCGGGGCATACGCCAATTCGTGGTCGGTACTGGAGGCAAAGATCATCGCCCCTTTACAGAAACCCAACCCAATAGCGAGGTACGCCATAGCGGCACCTTCGGCATCTTGCAACTCAGGCTCCACCCTGAGAGTTACGACTGGCGCTTCGTTTCAGAAACCGGTACCGGTCTCAACGATTCGGGGAACGCGCTCTGTCATTGAAACATCTCTGATCAGACGCCCTACAGAACCGACAAAAGACGATCGGATAACTCGATCGACCAACAAATACGCAACCTGACCACCTCGAAAAAAACGCATGTTGAGATCATCGCCACAACGCGCGTTACCTCCATAGACACCCTTCTGGCCTCTACCGCGCAACGGTCTGTGCCAGAGCGCGCAGGTCAGCTCCGGTCGGGTTCTGAAAGGCGCGAAGATCGAACAGCGGGAGCACGGCTAACACGTGGTCGAAGATATCAGCCTGGATCGCTTCGTAGTTGGCCCAGACCTGATCTGAGCTGAAAACGTAGATTTCAATCGGTAGGCCGTTCTCGGTCACCGGAAGTTGGCGAACCAGGCTGGTCATGTCTTGTCGAATCAACGGGTGGTTGCGCAAGTAAGCCACGAGATAGGCCCGAAAGGTCCCGATGTTGGTCAGGTGGCGACCGTTGACCAAAAGCGAGGTGTCCACCTTGCGTTCGCGGTTGTACTGCTCGAGCTCGGCGAGCTTCCGTTCGACGTATTCGGTGATGAACTGGATCCGCAAGAAACGCTCGAGCATCTCCTCGTCACAAAATGCGATGCTGGTCACGTCGATATGGACTGCCCGCTTGATCCGCCGGCCACCGGATTCGCTCATGCCGCGCCAGTTGCGAAACGACTCCGAAACCAGCGTGTAGGTCGGCACCGTGGAGATCGTCTTGTCCCAGTTTTGGATCTTGACGGTAGTCAAAGAGACATCGATCACATCTCCATCCGCATGATGTTTGGGCAGTTCGATCCAGTCCCCCACGCGCACCATCTGGTTCGACATCAGTTGAATTCCGGCCACCAAGCCGAGGATGGGATCCCTGAAAATCAATAGCAGCACCGCGGTGAACGCACCGAGCCCGCTGAAAAATACCAAGGGGGAACTTCCCAGCAAAATCGCCACCACCGAGACGCCCACGCTACAGTAGACGACGATCTTGAAAACCTGAACGATCGGTTTGATTTGGACCTTGGACGCAATCCGGAACTTGCTGTAGATCATTAACATGGCGTTCAAGAGCGCATCGACGACCGTCATTCCCATCAACGCCATGTAGACGAAGGCTCCGGTACGAATCGTAGAGACGATCTGGGGGAAGTCACGAAAGACGAGCGGCGCAAGGGCGTGAAGGATCACCGCCGGCACCAGGTGCGAGAGGCGGGAAAAGACCTTGGCGTCGACTAGTGCATCGTCCCATGTGGTCCTGGAGCGCCTGGCTGCCACCCTTAACAACCTGAGGATGACACGTCTCGTAGCATAGTAGGCCACCAAACATAGCAATAGGACGGCGACCAAGCCAACCGTGACAGCGATGACGAAGGAAAGCCACTCGCCCAGGCCTCGTAGGGTCAACCAGGATATGAACGTCTGCACAGTTACCTCTCCTCGCTCGACGAGTGCGTCAGTCTAGCACCACATACAAAGCGAAGAGCGGTGCATATTATGATCTGTTTGGATCGAAGTGATGTATTTGCTCGGCCTGCCCTACCGTTTACAGGCAAACCACACATCCCCCATCACTCATAACCCATTACCGACCTCACTTGACCAACATTACCGGACAGCGCGATAAGATGCCGACTTTGTAGCTGATGGTGTTCCAACCACGCGTGGGGTCTGCCGGGTCCACTCGATGCGACTGCATCACGATCAGATCGATAGCGCGTTCTTCGGAGAAGCGCAGGATCTCTTGTACACGCCTGCCATAGAGGATCTTTTGTTCAAGCAACACACCACCATCTCGATGTGGTTCAGCCAGCTGCTCCATCTCACGACGCGCTTTCGCGGCCAGTTGTTCGTAGAAGGCTTGAAAATCTTCATAAGCGGTATCTTTGATCATTTCGATAACGTGCAACAAGATGACACTACCGTAGGACTTCGCCGCCATGCTGACAGCTACATCGAGCGCGGAATGCGTTTGCACGGATTTTCCGATCGGAACGAGGATCTCTTTGAACATATCGCCTCCCGGGTTTGGGGTAGCGTCGCAAAGGGGAGTCGCTTCCACCACGCTGATCATCAAAACGCCCTTCGAAATAGTCGGTCTATCGAATCATCGGCTCCTAGTCACGAGCGCACTGCCTGCTCGAGACGGCGAGGTCGAAACGAGCAAACGCATACTCTACAGCCAGTATGAAGGGTCGAACAGATCCCACACCAGTGATGAATGTCCTTACGGCCGCAGCATGCGTGGCGTCTGATCGCTCCCGGCGCTATCGACGAGGACCGCGATATTGCCTGAGCGATCGATGACAGCGATCAGATGCTCTTCGGAGCTCGGAAGCCATTCCAACACCAGCCGCTCATCGTCCAACCAGTCGAAACTGTCCGCCAAACCCTCGACCCCATAGCTTCCCAAAAAGGTATTGCGCCGATCGTGAAAATACACGGCCGAGCTACCATCCTCGTGGACGGTGGTGTAGGCGTAGGCGCTCCGTGTGGGATTCCAAGCGAGGGCCAGATACGGACCGGTGTCACCAATGAGTTTGGTCCGTTCGGGACTGGTGGGTGGCACGAGCAAGAGGGCGAAGTTGCGCTCCAGGAAAACGGCTCCGCCATCTGGTGCCCAACCGAGCGGATATCCCTCCCCCAAGGAGGTCTCCAGACCGGTTTCGATTTCGACGAGATAGCTTTCCCCAGCACGCATGGTTACCACGAAGCGGCCGTCGGCGCTCGGCACGATACCGAATCCCTTAGTGAGGGGGATGCTATCGGTTTGGTCCAGGAAATAGCGGTGGATCTCCCACGCCCCATCGGCATCGTAACCCTGCGCCAAAAAGCCGCTCCGATCCGGTAGCCAGAAGATGTCGAAGCCGCCGGCCGGGCGAAAGGTGTTCTCAGCACCGGGGAGATCCCAGCTGGCGAGCTCGCGACCGTTCAGATCGATGACGTGGTAACGCCAGGTCCAGCTCGCCTCGTAATCGGTCACCCCTGCGATAAAATCGGTGGAAGCGTAGGCGACGAGTTGGCTATCAGAAGAGGGACTTGGGTCGTACTCGGCCAGGTCAGGGGTCGACGTCAAACGGATCTCCGAACCCGCATCGAAAAGGTAGAGGTCGTTCTGCGCCTCCGACAGGGGCGAGGCCACCTCCTGACGGATCCGATCCGAAGAGAAGATAAAGCGCTGGGCCGAAGCGGACCCTAGCAGACTCAACAGTACCAATATCAGCAAAACATGCAATTCCCCACCTCAATCTAAAATCGTGCCGGCTGATCGGGGTATCCGATCATCGTTTTTCGTCTGAGCCCTGTTCATCCGAAGGCGTTCTGCCTCAAGATTCTACGATACGCTATCAGATCTCGAACTGTACTCTGTCCGAACCCACAGACCGACCACCTTTACTCTGACGTTTCCATGACACTTTATTTCGCCAAACACGCCTAACATAGGAGATTGGTGGAACGGCTTGCACTCATCGGTGTGTCACACCGGCGCGGTGGCGCCAGCGCCCTCGAGGCCTGGCAGGGGGCGTTCGGTGAAAACCAGCACGCCACACTCGCATCGCGCGGCTTTTCCGAATACGTATTGGTCGAGACCTGCAACCGCTGGGATCTCGTCTTGCACCTGCCCCCGAAGATGACGATCGATGAGGCGAGAGGGCGTCTGATGCCCGACGGCCAGCAGAACAGGCCGTACGCCTACCGTGCCGAAGGGGCGCTGGAACAGCTCACCAGGATCGCGGCTTCTCTCGATTCGCTCAACCCGGGCGAAGACCAGATCATGGCTCAGGTACGTGAAGCGTACGCTCATGCACGATCGCGCAACACCACCGGACCGGTTACTTCGTTCACCTTCGAAACCGCGCTTCGTATCGCCAAAAAGGTGCGTCGAGAAATCTCTCTCGCTCCGATCAACACCTCCCTTTTCAGCCTGGCCAAGCCGGCGCTCGAGCGCCGGCTTACGCCAGGGCGTGGGGTGGCCGTTCTGGGTGCGGGGGACATGGGCACACTGGCCGCCAAGAGCCTATCGAGCCTGGCCGGAGTGACCCTTACCATCGTCAACAGAAACCCCGAACGGGCACGGCAACTCGCCAAACACTTGAACGCCAACCACCTGAGCCTGGCAGAGTTCCTGGAAAACCCGGTGGATGTCACCGCTCTGGTCTGTACCACTCCCGTCAAGAACCTGGTGGGGAATCGAGTGATCCGCCAGCTCCCCAGCCTCGAGGTGGTCGTCGACCTCGGTATCCCCCGCAACCTCGACCCAGCCGCCGTCGACGGATCACCCATCCGAATTCTGGACGTGGATTCGCTCCAGTCAGCGGGGCGGCAGCGGCGCGAAGCGCTGGTTGGGAAACTCGCCCAGGCCGAAGAGATCGTGCACCAGGAGCTCGACACCGCGCTCGCCGAGTGGGCTGAGCGACAACTCGGACCTTCCATCAAACGCCTGCGTGAGTGGTACCTCGAGACGATCGGCGAGGTGTTGCCCCCGAACGAGGCGGCGAGGTTAGCTCACAAGTTCGCCCACATCCCCATCAAAGGCCTGCGGGCGGTCGCTCGAGAGCACGGTCTCGAGGCCGCCAAAACCTTCCTCGACGAAACGGGACTGAGCGAGGGATGAGCCGCCGAACGGTCAGGCTCGCCACCCGAGGAAGCGACCTCGCCTTGCGACAATCCGAGTTTGTGAAGGCCAAGCTGACCGAGTTCGGTCACCGTGTGGAACTGGTGCTGATCAGCACCCAGGGCGACAGGGAGCTCCGCCCCTTCTCCCAACTCCGAGGCCAGGGATTTTTCACCAAAGCCGTACAGGATGCCGTGCTCGACGGGCGTGCAGACATCGCCGTCCACTCCCATAAAGACCTTCCCAGCGCACCCACTCCCGGCCTAGAGATCGCAGCGGTACCGAAGCGGATCGACCCGAGAGATGTGCTGTTGGCCCGCCCCGAAGTGGCTGCGGAGAGAGCGAGTGCCCTACCGATCGAACCTGGGATCCTTGTGGGTACCAGCTCGGTCAGGCGGCAACGACAACTCCTGGCGGTACGGGAAGATCTCCGGGTCGGAGAGCTACGCGGCAACGTGCCGACGCGGATCGAGAAACTGCGGCGCAACGACTACCAAGCGATCCTGATCGCAGCAGCGGGGATCGAGCGCCTCCAACTCGACCTCTCGGGGCTACGCGTCTATCCCCTGCCACCAGAGCTGTTGGTGCCCGCCCCCGCCCAAGGCGCTCTCGCCCTCGAGGTGCGGAGAGACGACTACGAGCTCGCCTCACTCTTGACAGACTTGCACGATGTCGACTCGTACCGTGCCATCGCCGCGGAACGGGGTCTGATGAGCATGCTTCAGGGGGGGTGCCAGCTGGCATTGGGGGCTTACGCCGAGTTCGAAAGCGGTCTTGTGATCCTACGAGCCTGGTATGAGGGCGACATGGTGCTGGTCGAGCACCCGACCTCCGAGGGAGCTGCCATGCTCGCCTTCGAGGCCTTGGGGCGTCCTGACCCAGCGAGAAGCCAGGCATGAGAATCGCCCTTACCCAAGGAGAGGGACGGCTTGAGCGTCTGGCAGCCGACCTCAGCGCTCGAGGGTTCGAAGTGTTACGGATCCCACTCATCGAGACGAGCCCACGACTCACACCCGTCGTACGCGCCAGAGCCAGAGCCTTGCTCGACTGTCCCTGGATGCTCTTTACCAGCCGTTCAGGGGTCGAAGCCTGGCAAGCACTAGAACTACCCTTTCACGGACCTCTGATCGGCGCGGTCGGCAACAAGACTGCCTCTGCCCTCCGCACCGCTGGTGCCGAGGTGCGCCTCATAGGCAAACCTCAGACCGCTGAGGGGTTGGCACAGAGCTTCCTCGGCAACCCCGACGCATCTGGTCCGGTCGGGCTACCACGCGGTAACCGGGCACTGATCACCCTCCAACGCTTGCTCGAGGAGGCAGGGGTCGAAGTAAAGCCGGTCATCGTCTACGATACGACTACGCGCCGCTGGCAGCACGAGCAAGGTGAAGTAGACGTCGTCGTGCTGGCGAGCCCCTCGGCGACCGAGGCCCTCCCCCAAAAGGTGGGGGAACGCGCCGTTGTCGTCGCGCTCGGGCCGAGCACCTGCGCCGCTGCCAGTGCACGAGGGTTCACTGCCCAGCAAGCCACAGCGCCGACCGCGACCGCGGTGCTGAACGTCATCGAGAGGTTGGTACGATCATGATCGCCCAAAAATCCGATCTTGAGTTCTCCAAGCGACCGAGAAGACTCCGGACGTCCGCTGCCTTGCGCAACCTCGTCGCCGAAACGACACTGAGCGCTCAAAACCTGGCAGTGCCCTACTTCGTCGTGCCCGGTACGGACCGAGAGCAACCGATCAGTGCACTGCCCGGAATCTCCCGTTACAGCGTCGACCTGCTCATGCGACAACTCGAGCGAGCGCTCCGTTTGGGCATCCACACCGCCGTGCTTTTCGGCGTGGTTCCGGCTGGAGACAAGTCGGCTGGCGGAGAGAGAGCCAGCGATCCGAACGGACCCGTGGCAAACGCCCTCCGTGAGGCGAGGGTTCATTTCGGCAACGATCTGGTGTTGATTACCGACGTCTGCCTCTGTGGTCACACCGATCACGGTCACTGCGGTGTGCTCTCCCCCACCTCACGCGGCCTGGTGATCGATAACGACGCCAGCCTCCCACTCCTGGCACAGATGGCCCTCACCCACGCAGAAGCGGGAGCCGACCTGGTGTCACCCTCAGACATGATGGATGGTCGCGTCACCGCCATTCGCCAGGCTCTCGACGCCGGAGGCCACAGCGGAGTCGGCATCCTCTCCTACGCGGTAAAGTACGCCTCTGCCTTCTACGGCCCCTTTCGGGAGGCTGCAGGTTCGGCACCGAAGGTAGGAGGCGTGGGACCTCCGCCGCCCAAAGATAGGAAGACCTACCAGATGGACCCCCGCAACGCACGCGAAGCGCTACGCGAGGCAGCCCTCGACGAGGAAGAGGGGGCCGATATGCTTATGGTCAAACCCGCTCTGCCCTACCTCGACATCTTGGCCAGGCTCCGGAGCAAAACCAGCCTCCCCCTCGTGGCGTATAACGTCTCCGGTGAGTACGCCATGATCAAAGCCGCTTCACGAGCCGGGGCCCTCGATGAGGCCAGCGCCGTGCAAGAGGCCCTCACGGCTATCCGTAGAGCCGGCGCTGATCTCATCTTCACCTACCACGCCGTCGAGGCGGTCGAACAAGGCTGGTTACACTGAGCCATGGGCCGCCGCACCCCCCCCCAGAGCGCCACTCGTATCGCCTTCGGTGTGATCACCGTGTTCGTCCTGGCTCAGGTGGTGTGGTGGATCGTATTTCAGCAACGTTACATCGGTAGTGTGACCCGCGAGCGTCTAGCCGCTTGGCAACGCGACGCCGCTGCCGCCAACTTAGCCTTAGAAGCGCAAAACGACGCCGGCATCCGGCAAGAGCTCGAACGGCGTTACCCGCATCTTTCCTACGATGGGGGAGCGTTCGTGATACGTGCGTCCAGTCGCGAATCCTTCCAGCGCAAACAGGAAGGTTACCTCCGTATGTTCGCCTACGAAGGGTCTTTTTTCGTGCTTGTCACCCTCGGTGGGCTCGCTTTCATCGGCTTGAGTCTGCGTGCGGAGCGAGACCTGAAGGAACGCCAACAGAATTTCCTCGGCGCCATCACCCACGAGTTCAAAACCCCCCTGAGCACGCTCCGGTTGCTAGTCGAAACGGCTCTTATGAGACCACTCGATCCAGCCAAACGGCGCGATTATCTCATGCGGATGGAGACCGAGCTCGCCCGGCTCGAGCAGACGAGCGAGCAGGCGTTGGCCAGCGCCCGGCTCGAGCAGGCCGAAGACCCTCCGGTACTCTCAGCCGAGGACCTCAACCTGGTGGTGGAGAGGATCGTACAACGCTCACAGGCGGGTTTGGAGGCACGCGGCGCAAAGCTCACCGTAGAATACGCTCCCGTTCCGCTCCCCGTCTCGATCGACGAAGCTGCCTTCAGCGTGGTGCTCAACAACCTCCTGGACAACGCCGTGAAGTACAGCCCGGACGAATCGAAACCGGTTCGAGTGGGTTTGGAAGCAAAAAAGGATCTGGTGCTCACCCACGTCTCAGACGAGGGGATCGGTGTAAAAGAGACCGAGGTAAAGCGTATTTTCGAGCAGTTCTACCGAACAGGGAACGAAATGACACGTACCTCAAAAGGTGTGGGGTTGGGTCTCCACCTGGTCAAACGCATTACCGAGGCGATGAACGGCTGGGTCCGGGTCGAGGCGAACCCCGAGTCGAGACGAGGGTCGCGGTTTACCGTGGTCTTGCCCAAACGCGTCGGCTTGGACCACAGCGCGCAGCCGACCGATCTCCAGCGACCAGACACGATAGAAAGGGGTAGGGAAACGACGTGAAGGGAGCTAGAATCTTGGTCGTCGAGGACGAAGCGGCACTCGCAGAAGTGGTGATAGACAACCTCGAACAAGAGGGCTACCAGGTGGAGCTCGCCACCGATGGCCTAAAGGCCATGGAGACCTGGCGCTGCAATGAGCCCGACCTGATCATTCTCGACGTCATGCTCCCCCGTCTCGACGGCTTCGAGCTGTGTCGCACGATGCGCCGCAAGGGCCTCGAGACGCCGGTCCTCTTTTTAAGTGCCCGCGGCCGCGCCGAGGATCGCGTCGAAGGGTTGAGAGCCGGTGGTGACGACTACCTACCCAAACCGTTCCATCTACCCGAATTTCTCCTCCGGATAGAGAACTTGCTACGCCGCCGCGGTTGGCGGCAAGATGCGACTGAGGAGACGTTCGCTTTCGGTGGCCACCGCATCGACTTTCGCTCTTGGACGGTACACGTGTCCGACGGTCGCCGGATGCCTCTTGGAGAGCGCGAGTTGGGCATCCTCCGCCTATTTATAAGCCGGCCGGACGAAGTAGTTAGCCGCGACGACGTGCTCGATGAGGTCTGGGGAGACGACGTATTCCCTTCGAGTCGCACGGTCGACAACTTCGTGATGCGCCTACGCAAGATTTTCGAACCCGATCCGAGCGAGCCGATCTACTTCCATACCGTATGGGGAGTAGGCTACCGGTTCACGCCCGAAGGTGCCGAGCCCCCTCGATGATAGATCGTTGGTCTCTGTAGGCAAGCCCGGAACTCCTTTGAGATAGGTAGTGAGGTGGATATGTCCCTGTTTCTCGATGCCGCTCGCGGCGCTGATACCCAACAAGCACCCGTCTGGATCATGCGACAGGCCGGTCGTTACCTGCCCGAATATCGTGCCCTCAAGGAGCGGTACTCCTTCTGGGAGCTGTGCCGTACCCCCGAACTCGTCCTCGAAATCACCCTTCAGCCCATCCGCCGATTCGGCTTCGACGCGGCCATCCTCTTTAGTGACATCATGACGCCACTCCCCCCCATGGGCGTGGAGATCGACTTCTCTCCCGGCCCCGTCTTCAGAAATCCCCTGCGCACCGAAGCCCAGATCGATGCGCTCAGACTCCCCACACAAGAGGAGATCGCCCCTTTTGTCGTGGATGCGGTGCATCTCATCCGGTCCGAGGCGAACGTTCCCCTCATCGGTTTCGCCGGTGCGCCACTTACCTTGGCCACCTACATGGTCCAGGGTGGCGGCAGCAAAGATTACGCTACCTTCCGGCAGTTTCTGCGACAGGTCCCCGAGGGTGCCCACCGGCTCCTGGAGGCGCTGACCGAGGTCACCATTCGGTACCTACGCGCTCAAGTCGAAGCCGGGGTACAGGCCGTTCAACTCTTCGACTCCTGGGCAGGGTTGCACGACGCCAACACCTATAGGGAGTTCAGCAAGCCTTACAACCGGCGTGTCTTCGAAGCGCTAGCCGAAAGCGGCGTCCCACGCATCTACTTGGCCGTCAATTCCCTCCACCTCTACGATGAAATCACAGAACTCCCATGCGAGGTCGTCAGCGTCGACTGGCGCGTCCCACTCAGCACCGTTCGTGAGCTGCTGCCCAGTAAGACCTTGCAGGGCAACCTCGACCCTGCCAACCTGCTCGCCCCCGAAGAACACCTGTTGCGAGAGGTCGACCGTGTGCTCCTCGAAGGTCTCGGTGGACCTCACATCTTCAACCTGGGACACGGCATCTTTCCCCAAACAGACCCCGACAACGTCGAGCGGCTCGTCGAAAGGGTGAGGGCTTTCGACCGGCTCAGAGCAGAGGGCAAGCCCTAATGTCGTCGAGCCGTCGCGACCGGGTGGTCGAATTGATGAAAGAAGGCCAACGAAGCCTTGTGCAAGCGTTGGAAGAGATCGATGGAGGGGGGGAATTCGGAGCCTTTTCCTGGCAACGTCCCGGGGGAGGTGGCGGTACGGCCAGAGTGCTCGAGGAGGGCCGCGTATTCGAGCGGGCCGGCGTCAACGTCTCAGCCGTGCACGGTCGAGAAGTACCGGCGAGTTTGGTCCAAGAACATCCCGGAATCGAGGGAAAACCCTACTTCGCTACAGGGATCTCTACGGTGCTCCACCCCAGAAACCCCTATGTACCGGCGTTTCACGCCAACTACCGTTACTTCGAAGTCGGCAGCGAAACAGAAGAGACCGACGTCTGGTGGTTCGGCGGCGGCGCCGATATGACCCCAAACTATCCCTTTGAAGAAGACGTCAGACACTTCCACGGTTCGCTCAAGGCCTTCTGTGACCGGCACGACCCCAACTACTACCTGCACTTCAAAGAGACGTGTGACGACTACTTCTATATCAAACATCGTGGTGAGATGCGCGGCGTCGGCGGCATCTTTTTCGATGAGCTTTCCCCTGCCGGGCGAGGGGTGTTCGAACGGGACTTCGCCTTCGTACAAGACGGGATCGATGCGCTTACGGGCTGCTACCTACCCATCGTGAAACGGCGTGAGGGCACTCCCTACGGCGACCGAGAGCGTCGATGGCAACTCTATCGTCGTGGGCGCTATGTAGAGTTCAACTTGGTGTACGATCGCGGAACATTGTTCGGCTTGCAGACCAGGGGGAATATCGAAGCGATCCTGATGTCGATGCCTCCCCTTGCACACTGGAGCTTCGCCTTCGAACCCGAAGCCGGCAGTCTCGAAGCCGAGATGCTCGCGTTTCTCCAACCTCGAGATTGGGTCGGTAGCGTCGGGGTGGAGACCGCGAAATCCTAATGCAGGAGACAGTCCTGCTGCACCACAGAGAGGTAAGCTGAGCCTGATGGAAGAAAACGATCGAGCGAACGTCACAGGCCCTACCGGCATCGTCATGATGAATTTGGGCGGACCCAAAAGCCTCGAAGAAGTCGAACCATTTCTACTCAAGCTGTTCGAGGACCGCGAGATCATCCAGCTCCCCTTGCAACGCTGGTTGGGACCGTTTATCGCCAGACGCCGGACCAAGAGCGTGCAGCAAAACTACCAAGACATCGGCGGCGGCTCGCCGATCTTGACGTGGACTGAAGAGCAAGGGCGCGGCATGTGTGAGCGGCTCGACTCCCTCTCGCCGGCGACGGCCCCCCACAAATTCTACGTCGCGTTCCGCTACATCGACCCCTTTAGCGAAGACGCTCTTCGTGCCATGAAGCGAGATGGGGTAAAGCGTGCGGTCGCTTTCACCCAGTATCCGCAGTTCAGCTGCTCCACTACGGGCTCCTCGCTCAACGAACTGTGGCGGGCTGCCAAGCGCCTGGGGCTACAAAACGAGTTCCAGTGGAGCGTAATCGACCGCTGGCCCAGCCACCCTCGCTTCATCGAGGCCATGACCCAAACCGTTCGCGAGGGCCTCGAGCTGTTCGACCAGGCCGACCGAGACGATGTACTGATCCTCTTTAGCGCCCACTCGCTCCCCTTGAGCGTCATCAACCGCGGCGATCCATACCCGCAAGAAGTCGGAGCCAGTGTGCACGACGTCATGAAACGTCTCGGCTTCGCCTACGAGTATCTCCTGTGCTACCAGTCCGAAGTCGGCCCGGTGCCCTGGCTCGGCCCCTCGACCGAAGAGGTCATCAAAGAGCTCGGGCACAAGAAGCGGAAGAACGTTCTGGTGGTCGGCATCGCCTTCACCAGCGATCACATCGAAACCCTGCACGAGCTCGACATCGAATATGGGCACCTCGCCGAGGAGGTGGGCATCGCCAACTTCAAACGCGCCCCGGCTTTAAACGGCGAGCCCCTCTTCCAAGACGCGCTGGCCGAGCTGGTGCAAGAACACCTCGCCTCGGGCGAAGCCTGCAGCAAACAGTACGGCCTACGCTGCCCCGGATGCGTCAACCCGCAGTGCCGCAACCTCTTGAACCCTGTCGCAAGCTACAAGCGCACCCAGGTAAGCGCCTCCCCGAAAAACAAGCTCTACCCGTCAACCTGATGCGGACCGGACACCTCTGATTCTGACGGTTACGCCAAAAAAACAAGGTGATGGGTAATGAGTAATGGGTAATGCGTGGGTGAGGCGCAAATGGCTAAGATGATCCCCTATCCTTCGCGGCACTCATAACTCATGACTCATCTCTCATCACCCTTCTTCTGTACACAACAGCAAAGGCTAAAGTTGTTCGAGCCCAACCGTTCGCAACCTAGCGAATGGTTATAGGCCCCGAACCCGCCCTGCGGACGGTTATGAGGATCTGCCGATCGGCTTGGTCGAAACCGGGGGTCTGCCAGACGCCGGTATCGTCGCTACCGCTTATGCGCTGGAGCCCGCCGCCGACGGTCAGCGGTCCCGAGCCGTCGTCCCACGCTTCGACCTTGACTTCAGCACCACCGGGCAAGTCGATGCGGATGGGGCCGCTGCCGCCCGTCAACGAGAGGTCCAGATCGAGGTCTCGACCGAGAGTGGCGGTAAACGGACCCGACCCGACATCGACCGTGAGCCCGAGTTCGGCACGGTCCGAAAGACCGAGCTTGATGGGTCCCGAGCCACCGTCGATCTCGGCCTGGTAGCGTTCCTGGCTCGCCGGAAGCTCGAGCTGCACCGGACCCGAGCCACCAGACAGGGCAAAATCCGACAGGTCGAGCCTGGCCAGCTCGAGCTGCACCGGACCCGAGCCGACATCGACGAAGAGGTCGATGGGAATGTCCGGACTCAAGCCGATATCCCATCTGGTTTGCAACACACCGGTAAAGCCGAAACTCGTCCCTTCGAAGGAGCGGCTCAGCTCCACGACTTTGTTCACATCACCACGGGCAGTAAAGTTGATGGTACCCGTGTGGGTGAGCTCCGCGTTGACAAGCTCGCCACCACCGTCCAATGAGAAGATCTGGTTCGGGGCCGAGGCCAGATCGAGATTGATCCTGGCAGATTGTGCGTTTCCTAGCGGCTCGACAAAGGTTTCGGTCACGACGTTCGGTCCCCGCGATAACCCCAGCGGTGGGCCGATGAACATCACCAGGATCAATACGGCTACCGCGAAAACGGTATAGGGGAGCCCCATAGGACCACTACGGCCCAGGAAGATATCGAGGCCGAGCCCGATCAGTAGCACGGGCCAGTAGGTGAAGAGAATCGAAACACTCGCGTTCGAGAACGTGCCGATCGTGATCAAAAACCAGATCAGGCCGGCGGCGATGAGCACTATCGCTCCGAGCCTGGGGAGGTCCAGGCGGTCGTTTTCAAAGGTTTTGCTGCGTGCCATTTGGTGAACTCCCTTTCATCCAGATGCCGTCTCTTGCCCTACCAATTCCCAAAAGATGATCGACCTGTCTTGGCAAGAACACCTCGCTCGGCATCGCCCTGTCCAACCGCCTCCCCAAGCGGAGGGGTTGAGCAAGGTAGACCGAGGTTTCAAAGAGAGAGGCTATCTCCCTCTCCACATCAACGATACGGAGGCACCGGAATCACCACAAGAGTCAAATGTCCTGGTTGTAGGGTGACGATGGGTATTTTGCCGCCTTTTCGAAAATAGACTTCAGCACCGCCAGGGTAAGGCGGGCATCGCCGACGCTACGGTGTTGTTGCCGGTCGGACAGAACCCCCTCACGGGAGGCGGCGCGCTCGAGCCCGTAGCGTCCCGAGCGCACTCCACAGGAGAGCGCGTAACGGTGCATGGCGCACTCGAAGGGGATCGGCAGCGGCCTGAGATCCCAAGCTCGGCTGCTCTGCTCGAGCATTCGCCGGTCGAAGGGCGCGTTCCACGCGAGCACCCGGCGGCCCGCCACGGCTCGAATCAGGGACGGGAGCACCTCGGGCCAGGTGGGCGCAGCCTGCAAATGACGCATGGTGAGACCGTGCACCCGCGCGGCACCGGAAGGCACGTGCCCGCTGCGAGGGCGCACCAGGGACTCGAGCAGTATTTGGCCGTGGCGGTCCACCACCCCGATGTCGACGACCTCTGCATCGGATCCCAGCCCCGTCGTCTCGGTATCGAGCACGACGAAGTCATCCTCGAAAAGCCGGCGCAGCCAGGAAGTTCCGTGCCGGTTCACTAAAGTTCGTTCCGGTAGGCCCTGTCGAGAAGCTGCACGGTATGGAGTACCGGAAGCCCTCTCTCTCCCTGACCGAGGTGCTTCTTGAGTTGCATCAGACAACCGATATTCCCGGTGACCACCAGTTCCGCTCCGGAGTTGCGGACGATCTCGGCCTTTCGCTCGCCGAGCTCGCCTGCCAACTTGGGCTGTTCGATATTGTAGCTACCTGCCGAGCCGCAACAGAGTTCGCTTTCGGGGAGCTCCACGAGCTCGAGTCCTTCCATGGCGCTGAGCAATTGGCGCGGTTGGACCGTCACGCCTTGTGCATGAGCCAGGTGACAGGCATCGTGATAGGCAACCTTGATGGGTTTATTGAAGGGATCGGGCGATTTGAGACCGAGCTCTGTCAGAAAAACGCTCACGTCCTTGACGCGGCTGGCCAAGTTCCTGGCCGCCCCCTCCTCGCTGTCTCCGAGCAGCCAGAGCCCGTACTCCTGCATACCCGAGCCGCAACCGGCGGCATTGGTGACGATCGCATCCACATCCTTCGGGAAGGCCTTGAGGTTATTACGGGCAAAGGACTTCGCCTGCCGCGATTCGCCGGTATGGGCCGCCAACGCGCCGCAACAGCTCTGCTCGGGGGGCACCAACACCTCTACCCCATTGTTGGCGAGAACCCGCAGCGTCGCCTCGTTGATATCGGGCGCAAGTACCTGCTGGGCACAACCCGCGAGGAGCGCAACCCGCGCCCGTCTCTCCCCGATGGCCGGAACGTGCCTCGGTAGCGCTGCGGAACGAGGTATCGAGCGCGGCAACAGATCCAGCATCTCCCCCAAACGCCCACCCAACAGCGGCCTCAAGGGCTTGACCAGCAGCCCCAACATCGCAGCGGCTCGGAAGCGTGACGGAAAGGGGAGCGTAGCGAGCATGACACGGCGCAGTAGGGTGGTGCCGAGCGGGCGCCGGCGCGTCGCTTCGGCCTGCATCCGAAACGGCGTGAGCAACTCCCCGTATTGAACGCCCGAAGGACAGGCCGTCACGCAGGCCATACAGCCCAGGCAGGGATCGAGATAGGGGGTCACCTCTTCCAGGGAGAGGCTCCCTTCCAGCGCCTCTTTCATGAGGATGATGCGGCCGCGCGGAGAGTTCATCTCTTCACCGAGCAGTCGGTAGGTAGGACAGGTGGGCAGGCAGAAACCACAGTGAACACAGGCCTCTACCGCCTCGGCCATGACTTTTCCTTCGGGACCGAGGTCATCGGTGGGAATACTATGTTGCATCGAGATCTCCTGGTTGGAACTTGCCTTCCGGGTCGAGGACGCACCCGAGTCGCTTGGCAAATACGCGACCCGGTTGTGCACCGAGTAGCGGACAAGACCACCGGCCACTGATCGCCAGGGCCGAAAGGCCCGATTGGTCCAGCAGCTTCTCGAAGCGCTTTTCACCCAGGCTCTCGGGCCAGCCAAGCCACGCCACGTTTCCCGCTACGCTGTAGCGCCGTGGGATGTTCTCGTCAAAGCCGGCCAGGGCCTGCTCGAGCGGTGCGATCGCACCCGGCGTGACCGGGATCTTGAGCAAACCGTGCCCCTCGGACAGCCAGTCGAACTCCCTCAGCGACCGCCAGGTAGCTTGCTCGACGCTGCCCTCGAGAACGTTTCCCGCCTGACCCACAAGATGCTCGAGCCTCGCCAACCGCGTCGGCAACGCCTCAGATGTCCCCCCCAAACGAACCCTGAGCCGGGAGGGTGGCTCGAGATCCAGACTGGTCACCTCCAAGCGGCTCCCTACAAGTCGCTGCATGGTGTCGAGTGCGCCCGTCAGAGAGGCGAGCTCCAGCTCGACCGTGACGTACGCCTGGGGTTTGGGAAACACCTTGAAGGTCAGCTCCAGCATCACGCCGAACTGACCTAGACTGCCAACCATGAGTTTGGGGAGATCGAACCCGGCTGCGTTCTTGACGACCTTGCCACCACCGCTGATCAGCTCGCCCCGACCGTCGATGAAGCGTACCCCCAAAAGAAAATCCCGCACACCGCCGTAACGGAGCCGCCCTGGCCCCGAGAGGCCGGCAGCCACCGTCCCCCCCAACGTCGCCCCCTTTTCGGAGAGGGGGGGGTCGAAGGGGAGATACTGATCGTTCTCCGCCAAGACCGCCTCGATCTCTTTGAGGGGGGTAGCCGCCAGCGCCGTGAAGGTGTATTCACCGGGGTCGTACTCGAGCACCCCACGGAGGTCCTCGAGCATCAAGTTGCCCCATCCGGAGAGCGCGGGCTTGCTACCGGCTCCGACCGGCCGAAGCCGCGAGTTCGCCCGGACCTTACGTCTCAGCTCGTCGAAGCGTCCAGCTGCTAGTGCCACTCGTTACTCCCATCGTGCGATTCGGCAGAGAGAACCTTACCACGGTTGGCTAGCTCCAGCGGGTCGATGGCGAGTCTCAGCCGTCTCATCAATTCCATCTCCACGCGGCCGAACTGCTCGGGCAGATAAGCCTTTTTCTCCACCCCCACCCCGTGCTCTCCAGTAATAGATCCACCCAGGCGAATGCAGAGCCGCAAGATCTCAC
>CP070651.1:1282153-1294183 GCA_020354625.1 Trueperaceae bacterium | reverse complement strand
AAGAAGAACGGGCGCGACTCGGCGTCTTGCGGTACCCCGTAGACGACGTTGTCATACGAGGAGATCGGCCACAAGTTTGCAAAGACGTCATTCAGCGGCCAGGCGTCGAGGTCGAGGTAGTCCTCGACCGGCCTCAGGTACCCCGCTTGCGACCAGGGGGCGATGTCTTCATGGCCGGACACCACGATGTGGGGGGCCTCGCCCGACTCGGCGGCCAAGGCGAAGGCCTGCTTGAACTCATCCCAGCCATCGTACAGCTGACCGCTCACCGTCACACGGGTCGGGTCGCCGGCGATCGCCAGCTCGCGGTTCAAAATGTCGGCTGCGATGATCAATGCGTCGACGCGGTAGTGATCCGCCTCGTTGCTGCCACCGGCCCAGACCTCGATGGTGACCTCCTGCGCGAAAGACGCTGCAAACAGGGCGAGCAGCGAAGCGACCAGAAGCGCAAGACTCCAACGACCACGTTTACCAGAACTGTGCATAAAGCACCTCCTTGCCAATACGATGTTTTGCCGCGCTCACTATAACCCTAGGCCGAGGGCGCTGACAACGGTCGCCGGCTCAAGACTCACTGCGAGATAGGGGGAGAAATTTAGGGTGCTGTCTCCGGCGGAGCCTTACTACGGTCGAACGGAGGTCACCCCCTGCGGCGGGTTTCGATCTCGCGCTTCACCTCGAGCGCGTGGTCCTCTGGTTTGACCTTCGGCCACACGTGCGCGATCTTACCTTCTGGATCGATCAGGTAGGTGATCCGCTGGACGCCCAGGTACTTCTTCCCATACATCGTCTTTTCGACCCAGGCGCCGTAGGCTTCCAGCGTCGTCTTGTCGGGGTCGACGAGCAGAGGGTAGGTGAGCGAATACTTGGCTGCGAACGTGGCGTGGCTCTTCTCGTCGTCGGCGCTAAAACCGAAGACCACGGCGTCGAGTCCACGTAGGTCGGCGTGGTGATCCCGGAAGCTGCAAGCCTCCTTGGTACACCCGCTGGTATCATCTTTGGGATAGAAGAAGAGCACCACCCAGCGGCCTCGGTACGCCTCTAGATCGTGCTCGTTACCGTCTTGATCACGGAGGTAAAACTGTGGTGCCTCGTTGCCGATTTCGAGCATGTTGCACTCCTTTGCCCTACCTGGGCCAAACAAACGCCTCGTCTCTTTTATACACTTCGCCGAGGTCGATCCAGCAACATTACAATCTGGCTTTCGCCGTGACCGTCTTCGGGATAGCAACGGTCGCGGCTCTGGCGCTCTGGTGTCGAGAACCGCCCAAAACCCTTGAACGAGCCGGGTACGAAAGAGTCAAAACGGCCCAGGCCGTTTGCTCCCCGGTTGCAGGGTGCTCCATGTTCCAACTGGGAGAGATTTGGGGTCCGGTTCAACGGAGATCCACCGAGAACGCGCCTGGGGACGCACAGAGGGAGCAAAAAGGGAGAGATTTAGGGCCAATTGGGAGAGATCTAGGGTCCGCATAAGTAGTTTATTTCACATTTTTCGTTCTAATCCTCATTTTTCAGTCTGTATTTGACCAGCGAAGGCAGGATATTCCTTGCTTCGGGGAGAGATTTAGGGTCTAACATCATCTAACTTCAAGTGTCTTTTATCCAAAATCTGCACACACTTCAGGCATGTGCATTTTGTGCTGCGGTTTGGCTTCGTTTGTGTGTTTATTTTTATTTTACAATCATTTATTGTTTAGGAGATTCAAAAAAGCGTGTCTGGAACAGTATTCTTTCGTGGAAACGAGGAGCAATATAGGGTGCTGGGGGGAGCAATCTAGGGTAAAAGGGGGAGCAATCTAGGGTCTATTGGGAGGGATCTGGGGTACTGGTGGGAGCAATCTAGGGTCTATTGGGAGCAATCTAGGGTCTATTGGGAGGGATCTAGGGTCTATTGGGAGGGATCTAGGGCATTACGTCCAGGACGCAACTTCAGAAGAAAGACGGTATACTCGTAAGGTCGTGAAGGCTCCTCTTGAACCCCCCACCGTCGAGGTCGTGCAGACCAGTCGTTTGAAGGTCACGCAAGCGAACGCCCTGGCGCGTTCGGCCCAGCAGATGACCTTGATGGAGAAACGCCTGTTGGCCCTGATCATCTCGCGGGTGCGCCGAGAAGACGAGGACTTCACCACCTACCGGATCCCGATCGTCGACATCGAGAACTTGCTCGGTCTCAATACCAAGGCGTCTTATAGCATTCTCGATGAGGCAACCACAAAACTGCTCTCGCGCGTCGTGCGGGTTGAGGGCGCAAACGGTGGCTGGGAAAAGTTTCAGTGGGTCTCCAAGGCCCGCTACATCCCCAAAGAGGAGAGCGACACGGGCCTCGCGTGTCTCGACCTACGCCTCCACGAAGATTTGCGGCCGCTGCTGCTGCAGCTCAACAAGAAGTTTGGCAGCATCCCGCTCGAGCAGATCGTCAGCCTGCCGAGCTTCAACTCGATCAGGATCTTCGAGATCCTCTACCACGAGAGCTACGCCCTGAGCCGTTCGATCCTCCGTTTCGAGCTCGAAGACCTCAAGCTCCGCATCGGCATCGAGGGCAAGTATCGCAACTACAAGGACTTCCGCAAGAACGTGCTCGACCGGGCCCAGAAGGACTGCAAACGCTTCACCGGGCTCGAGTTCGGCTACCAGCCGATCAAAGAGGGGCGCAAGGTCGTCGAGATCCAATTCACGGTGCGCCCCAACCGGGAGTCCGCCCAATCGGGCAACCTCCTCCCGTCGGAAATCCCGATGTTTTCGCTCAGTGCCGAAGCGGAGGCTGAAACCGAGCGCCGGCAGCTCGAGCGCGAACTGCAGGAGAGCGGCTTCATGTTCGATGCAGCCGACACCATCGACCGCTATGGCCACGACTACGTTCGCGAGACGCTAAAGCTGGCAAAGCGGACCAAGGCGAAGGCCGAGCGGTCGGCCAAGCCGATCCAGAACCTCGGCGGTCTGATCAACGCCATGCTCCGCGACGGCGTCGCTCGATCGAGCAGAACGACGGCCACAGATCCGCTATCGAAGCCCCCCGACGAGGAACGAATCAAACAGGTCGCCGACGCTCTCGTACAAGCGTATGCCGACCAGGTTGACCAGTTCTTCGATGAGGCCTGGACAGCTCTCAGCCGCAAGCAGCGCGATGAAGTGCACGCCGTCATGAAGGACCGGCTCGACCGCTTCACGCTCAAGCAGCTCGAGTCCGACGGCTGGCGCGGCCTGATCTACGAGGCAGCGAGGCAGCGGATTCTGGTCGATGGGGGCTTTGTAGCGCTGCCGCAAAAACTCGAGTCTGTCGATTCGTTCGTCGAGGCGGAGCAGTTGCTCACCCCCTACCCGCTCAACGTCAGGCGCAAGGTCATGACCGCGTTGGGCCGCGCTTCGTGAGGCGTTTACTCGCCGGGAGAGAGCGCGCCGCTTGACCCCAGCCGTGCGGTGTCTCGAACGGGCATCCACCCCCTACCAGCTCCTAACCTACCGCGCGTCGTCGCGCCGCGGCTCGGTTGGTGAGGAAGCGGCCCGTGATCTCGGGCTCGACCCAGCCCGTGTGTTCAAGACCTTGGTCGTAAGGTCGAACACCGGTTCGCTCGCCCTCGCGATCATCCCCGTCAAAGACGCCTTGAACCTGCGCCGGCTCGCCCGGCACCTCGGCGTAAAGACCACCGACATGGCGTCCCCTGCTGAAGCGGAGCGCGCCACGGGCTACCGTTTGGGTGGGATCAGCCCGCTCGCCACACGCCGCCCGCTACCGACGGTCGTCGATGAGGTGGCCCTCGGGCTCGATACTATCTACGTCAGCGCGGGCCGGAGGGGGCTCGAGATCGGCCTAGACCCGCGCGACCTCATCGAGGCGACCGAAGCCACGACCGCTCCGATTCGAACCACCTGATCAGTCGCCCCACAGGGTGTTGCCTGTGACGGTGTGGTCTTCCCGTAGCGACGTTGCGTTCGAAGCCCCTTGACGGGCTCCTCAGGCGGCGTGGGGCCACGCCTCAAGCCCGGCGACGGAGCGAAGCGAGCCCGAATGGATCGTCGCGATCCGGTTTGACCCCACCGGGCCGATCCACTAGACTTGGGGTGAGACACACCACAACGGAACACGCGGCTGCGCTGGAGCGGTCGAGCCGAGCGCACCGGTCGGTGCCGAGCTGGAGGAGGACCACGATGAACAGCACCATGATGGATGTTCAGCTCTTGATCACCGGTTTGCTGGAGCGGGCCGGCCACCTCTACGCCGACGAAGAGATCGTTTCACAACGCCCCGACAAATCGCTGCACCGGATGCGCTACCGCGACTTCTACAGGCGGTCCAAGGCGCTGGCCGGTGCGCTGACGGCAGCCGGACTCGCCCCGGGCAGCCGCGTGGCGACCCTGATGTGGAACCACTACGCGCACCTCGAGGCTTATTTTGGGGTCCCTGCAGGCGGCTTCGTCGTGCACACACTCAACCTGAGGCTGCACCCGAGCGACCTGGCCTACATCGCAACCCACGCCGGCGATGAGGTGTTGATCGTCGACGACGTGCTCTTGCCGCTCTACCAGGCCATTGCCGGCCACGTCGAGTTCAAGCAGGTGCTGGTGGTCCCTACCACCGGAGCACCCGTCGCCGAGCCGTATACCGACTACGAGGCCTTTCTCGAAACCTGTCCCCAAGATTACGCCTTCCCCGAACTCCGCGAGACCGAGGCCGCGGCCATGTGCTATACCTCGGGGACGACGGGCCGCCCCAAGGGGGTTCTTTACTCCCACCGCTCGACGGTGCTGCACGCGTTTGCGTTGGGGCTCACGGATACCATCGGCATAACCCGAAACGACGTCGTCGTACCGGTGGTACCGCAGTTTCACGCCATGGCCTGGGGTCTACCCTACGCATGCGCCATGGTCGGCGCCAAACAGGTCCTCCCCGGACCGCACCTCGACCCCGAATCCTTGCTCGACCTGTTTGACCGCGAGCGGGTTACCTATACTGCCGGGGTGCCTACTATCTGGCTCGGCATCGCCCAGGCGCTCGAGTCCCAGCCGGCGCGGTGGACCCTGACACCTGGACTGCGTATGGCCGTGGGGGGTGCGGCGGCGCCGCCCTCGTTGATCCGGGCGCTCGACCGCCACGACTGCACCGTCATTCATGCCTGGGGCATGACCGAGACCTCCCCGCTCGGCACCGTAAGCGTTCCCGGCCCCGAGCACGCCTCGTTCGACGACGATGGCAGAGTCAGGGTTCGAGCCAAACAGGGGCGCCCCGCGCCCTTCGTCGAGATCCGGGTAGTGAACGACCAGGGCATCGCCCCCTGGGACGGCAAGACGATGGGCGAGCTAGAGGTGCGGGGCCCATGGGTCGCTGCCGGCTACTACGGTGATGGGGAGGGCAGCGAGGCCTTCACCGAGGACGGCTGGTTCAGAACCGGCGACGTCGCTACCATCGACTCGAGCGGATTCGTCGAGATCACCGACCGGACCAAAGACCTCATCAAGTCCGGCGGGGAGTGGATCAGCTCACTGGCGCTCGAAAACGCTCTGATGGGCCATGAAACCGTGGCCGAGGCGGCAGTGGTGGGGATCCCTCATCCGAGCTGGCAGGAGCGGCCCCTGGCCGTTGTGGTGCCGCACGAGGGGCGCGAAGCCGACCCGGCCGCCTTGCGGTCCTTTCTCGAGACACAATTTGCCAAGTGGTGGTTGCCGGATGAGATCATCATCGTCGATACCATCCCCCGCACCTCGACCGGCAAGTTTCAAAAGCGCGAGCTCAAGGAGGCATACCGCGACCGCTACGGCGGACTAGACAAGGGCTAGCGGCCCTCGCTAGTTCGAGGGCGGTCCGGTAAACGAGCCCGCCTCGTCTCCCAGGTAGGCCACCACGTCGATCTCGACCAGAAAACCGTAGAGCTGGCTGCCGACCGTGGTGCGAACCGGCTTGGGCTCGGGAAAGTAGCGTCCGTACACCGGATCGAAGCGTTCGAAGTTCGCTAGATCGGACAGGTGGACCGTGACCTTGACCACGTCACCCATGGTGGCGCCTGCCGCAGCCAAGATAGCCTTTACGTTCTCGAGCACCCGTTCGGTCTGTGCTTCGATCTCCCCATCCACCAATTCGCCGCTCGCGGGATCGACCGGGGTCTGCCCCGCCACGAACACGAAGTCACCGGCCCTGATACCTTGCGAGTAGCTATAGGCGTTCCTCGGGGCGTTTGGTGTGTCGATCTGTATCTTATTGGCCATCTTTCTCCTCCTCCACGTTTAGCTCACAAATCCTCCGTCGACCGGCAGAACCACCCCGGTCAGGTACGCGGCCTCATCACTGGCCAAAAAGGCGACCACCGACGCCACCTCGGCTGCCTCGCCGAGTCGCCTCAAGGGGATCTTGGCGGACATCTCGGAAACCCAGGCGGGGTCTCGGTCGAGGCCGGCCTGAATCGGTGTCTTGATCACACCTGGACAGATGCAGTTTACCCGTACTCCGGCTGGACCGTATTGAACCGCCATGACCCGGGTCAACGCGATCATGGCCCCCTTGGCCGCGGTATAGGCGTCAGCGCCGGGATAGCCTTTGAGCGCCATCACGCTGCTGTTGTGGATGATCGACCCTTTGCCTTGGCGGGCCATCACCGGGATCACCGCCCGGCTGCAGAGGTGCACGCTACCCAAATTGACGCCGATGACGGCGTCCCACTCCGGCTTTGTCGTCTCGGTGAGCGGGGCCATTACATAGCTTGATGCCGAGGAGAACCCCACTGCGGCGTTGTTGAAGAGGACATCGATTCGACCGAAGCGGCGGAGCGTACCCTCGACGGCTCGCTCGACGTCAGGCTCTTGCGAGCAGTCGCCGGGGAGAGCGAACGCGCTGCCCCCGACAGCTGTGATCTGCTCCACACGCTGAGCCAACGCCGTGCCATCGAGATCGACAGCCGCAACGTTTGCGCCTTCGGCTGCCATCCGCTCTGCGGTGGCGGCGCCGATCCCACTCGCAGCGCCGGTGATCAAGACCGTCTTGCCGTACAATCTCACGCGATAGCCCTGAGGGTTTCGGGTAGAGCGTCCATAGCGACCGTACGTGTTTCGAGGGGCTTGATTGCGGCGCTGGTGAATGTTTCCCGGAACCCCGAGCCACAACAGAGCGCAACCAGGGTCTCGTCCCGGGCCAGCTCACCTCGTTCCACCAAGAGATCGATCGCCGGCAGTAGCGCGCTGGTCGAGGGTTCGACGTAGAGCCCCTCTCGACGTCCGATCGCGAACTGGGCCTCGAGCGCTTCGTCGTCGCTCACGCCCAAAAAGAAACCGCCCGACTCTCTGACGGCCGCCAGGGCGTCCGCGCCGTCGGGTGGGTAGGGGTGGGCGAGCTTGACCAATATCGATGGTGGGAGGTCGTGAAAGGGCATCGCCAAGATCTCGTCCCAAGAAGAGACGCTCCGCTCGAAGCCGATTTCCAGCGCGTTGTAGTCTTTCGGTACGACGCCGACCATCTTGGGGAGGCGGTCGGTGAGGCCGATGTCGACCAGGTCCTTAAAGCCGCGCCAGATGCCGCTGATCGTGCCGCCTCCGCCCACCGTCACGACCATCCAATTCGGGACTCGCCCGAGCTGCTCGAAGATTTCGAATGCGATCGTCTTGTTGCCCTCTCCCTGGTATGGGTTCGAGGCGCGGCTGGTCGAGCTGAGGTAGAACCCCTCCCGGCGGCAGACTCGGATGAGCTCATCCACCATCTCGTCGACGTCGCCCACTACCTCGACGATCTTCGAACCGAGCGCATACATCGGGTAGACCCGCTCGACGGGCGTGCCTGCGGTCATGACCACCACGCTATTGAGGCCGGCTCGGGCCGCGAGGGCGGCGTTCGAAATCCCCGTGCTCCCCGTTGAGGCCACGATCGAGGTGGAGGCACCGAGTCGTTTGGCGTGACTTAGCGCCACCGCCAAAGGCCGGTCTTTATGAGAGCCCGTCGGATTCCGCATCTCATCTTTGTAAAACACATTGTGCTTCGGATACGAGCGAGCAGGTACCATAGGCGTTCCACCCTCGTGGAGGCTTACGATGTGTTTCGGGTCGGCGACGGGCAATAGGGTGCGGTAGCGCCACATCGAACCCGCATAGGCTTCGTCCCACGCCACGCCGGCGAGGTCGTAGCGAAACCCGAGCAGCCCACCACAGGCCGGGCAGTAAAACAGCGCCTCTTCCCTGACAGGTGTGTCGCAAGCGTTACACCATTTCTCGAAGTGACTCACAGAGCCTCCCTCTCACGCCTTGGGTAGCTGCCACCAGCGCTCATAGACGTGCGCCGCCCGCTCGAGCTCGTGTATGGCGATCGATTCATCGTCGCGGTGGGCATCGTCGATCGAGCCCGGCCCGAATACGATCACTTCTGACGCCGATCCCGGGTACGCGAAGGCGTTGGTGCCGTAAGGCACCACACCGGGGGGCTGGCCCGACCAGTCAGCCAACCGCTTTTGCCACGCCGTACCGGGAGGTTGGTAAAAGGCAGGGATGCGACTGAGCGCCGAGACAGTGATTGGCTGGCTACAGGTTTGGGCAGCGAAGCGCTCGAGCGCACGGGCGACCTCATCAGGATCCTCACCTGGCACCACCCGCCGGTCGACCGAGAGCGTACAGGTCGGCGGCACGATGTTGCGGGCTTCTCCACCACGGATCAGGCTGACGGTAAGGGAGGCGGTTCCGACCTCGGTGGTCGGCTCGAGACTACGTAGCCGTACGTGTTCAGCACCGAGCGCTAGAATCAGTTCTGCAGCCGCCGAGATCGCGTTTTTCCCTTCTTCGGGGATCGAGGTATGAGCCGCGACGCCTTTGACGGTGATTTCGATGCCGCCCGACCCTTTGTGTCCGTAGACGGGCGCACAAAGGGTCGGCTCCGCTACCAGGAGCTCGTCGGGTCTGATGGATTTTCTGTCGAGCCAATTTGCGAAGACCGGAGCGCCTTTGCAGCCGGTCTCTTCGATGGCTGAAGCACACAGTAGAAGATTGTGAGGCGGAGGTTTGCTCTGGTTCTGGAGCTGCTCAAAAGCAGCGAGAACGATCGCCAGGCTCGCCTTGTCGTCGGTGGCTCCGCGCCCGTAGATTCGGCCGTCTCGAATGAAGGGAGTAAATGGGTCGATCGTCATCGTTTCGACCCCGACGGTGTCGGTGTGCACATCGACGGCCTGCCAGCGATCACTGGAGCCTTCCAGAACCGCATAAAGGTTATAGCGCCCCGGTTCGACTTCTTCGGTGTTTACGTCGGCGCCGAAGGCTCCGAGCCACCGCTCGAGCGCTTCAACCATCGCGGCTTCGCCCGGTACGCCGGCTCGAGGCCCCGCGTTCTCGGGGCCGACACTCGGGATTTGGATCAGTTCACTGAGCCAGTGGACGATACGGTCGGTTGGGATCATCGGTATACCTCGGTTTCATTCGTCGCGGCGTTCAAGATAGTGTAGGGGGACAACCGAAATGCCTGATCACTTCGAGTGCCGCCTCAACATGGCGTGAACCGTTGTTGAGGCTAAAGGCCATGTGCCCCGGCAAGAGCGCCTCGAACGGGATCGTTCCCAGTTTCTCGATTGACGCGATGCTTTTGGGAACGCTGCAATCAGGCGTGTGTTGCAAGACGATCCGACCGCCGAAAAAAATCGCGTCGCCCGAGACCAGGTACCTTTTCCCCGGTGCCTCGACCAGGAAGCTGACGTGATCGTCGGAGTGTCCAGGGGTGGCGATCACCTGAACCCGGTAGGGTTTGAACTCGAGCGTCTTTCCAGCCTCGAAAAGCCGGTCCACCTGACAAGCGTGGTAGCGATAGTCAAGGGGGTAGACGCCGGCCTGGCGGGCTGCGGGGAGGGAGAGAGCCTCCTCATCGCCTGAGGTCACCACAGCGGCGGTCGCGTGGCCGGCCCAGATCTCTGCTCCCGTCTCGTTGCGTAACGCGGCTGCCCCACCGGAATGGTCGCTGTGGGCGTGGGTCAGCAGGATATGGCGCAGGTCGCTCGGCTCGAGTCCGTCGCCGCGCATCACCTCGAGGATGCGCTCAGGGTCTCGACCCGCGCCGGTGTCGAACATTACGTAGCCACCGTCTGCTTCGAACAGGTATACGTTGCAATCGAAGGGGTCAGAGAGGTCGAAGCCGAAGCGGCCGCTTGCGATAAGGTGAACACCCGGATCGATCTTCACAATCGGGTCCTAGCCATAGCGTTACCCCTTTACTGCCCCGAGGGTGATCCCCCGGATCAAATATCGTTGCACCGAGAGCGCGAAGAGCACCATGGGGACGATCATGATCACCCCGAGCGCGCTCATCTCGCCCCACTGCACACCCTGATCGGTAATATAGCTGGCGACGCCGATCGAGAGCACCGAGGCCTTACGGCGTGCGATACTGGCAGCGATCAAGAACTCGTTCCACGACAAGATTGCTGTGAGTATTGCAGCCGAGGCCACCCCCGGGGCGGTCATCGGCAACACCACCATGGAAAAGCGCTGCCACGGGTTGGCCCCATCGACCACGGCAGCCTCTTCGACCTCGATCGGCAACTCGCGAAAGACGATCAGCATCAACCATGCCACAAACGGAATGGTGATCCCCAAGTGACCGATGATGATCGCCCAGACGGTGTCGAGCATGTCGAACTGCCGCATCACCAGAAAGTAGGGAATCACCGTTGTTATTCGAGGATAGAAGCGGATAAATAGAAAGATGAACACGATCAGACCGAGGAGCCTGGCAGAGAGTCCGAGCCGCGCCAAGCCGTAGGCGGCCATGGTTCCAAACACCACCGTGATCAGGGTGGTGACGCTGGCCACGATCAGGCTGTTGCGAAAGATGCGCACCGTCCGTTTGGTGCTAAAGACGTCGCGGTAGTGCTCGAAGGTAATTTCTGACGGAATGAGTTTCGGCGGGACGGTAATAAAGTCCCGGTCGTATTTGACGCTATTTACGGCTAAAAACGAGAGCGGTACGAGCACGACGACGCAGGCGATTGTTAGTGCAAGCGCCCGTAATGCCCGAAGTAGCGTCTTTCGAAAGCGGTATCTCACCCGGTCTCCCCTCCCCTACCGGCTCTGAAGGCGCTGCTGCATCCAGAAGGTGAGTCCGATGACGCTGCCGGCGAAGAGCATGAACATCCAGCTCGCCGCAGCTGCCTGGCCTAGATTGAAGCTCTTGAGACCGAGCGTGTAGATGAAATAGGTCAGGGTATAGGTGCTGTAGCCGGGTCCGCCGAGCGTAAGTGTAAAGACGGTATCGAGCGATAACAGAGAGTCGAGGGTCCGGTACATCACCGTTAGAAGCAGCAAGGGCGCCAACAGGGGCAGCTCGATTCGCAAAAAGACCTGGCGTCTCGAAGCGCCGTCGATATAGGCTGCCTCTTTGAGATCGCCTGGGATGCTGGTGATCCCTGCAGCCACCACCAGCAACACGAACGGGGTGGCGATCCAGATATCGACGAGGATCACCGAAACGAGCGCCCACTCGGCCGACGCGAGCCACTGTGGTCCATCGATGCCGACGAACCCGAGCAGGTGGTTGACGAGCCCGGCCCGTGAGTTTAGCATCATGCGCCAAAGGGTGCCCGCAGCCACCGGTGCAATCACCATCGGCAGGATAAGCACCGTCCGCACGCTCCGAATGAGCCAGCTCGAACCGACAGTGAGATAGGCGAGCGCCATCCCGAGCACCATCTCCACGAGCACCGCGGCCCCTGTGATGATGGCGCTGTTTCGCACCGAGCGGCTGAATACGTTGCCGCTCAGTAGCTTGCGAAAGTTTTCCAGGCCGTTAAAGCCCTCGGTGGCCTGTGAGGCGGTCAAGGTCCAATCCTGGAACGAGAGCAGCAGCGAGTAAGCGAGCGGATAGAACTGAACCGCAACCACCACCACGAAGGCCGGCAGGATGAAGAGCAGGTACCAGGGCCAGTCGTGGCTGAGGCGCCTTTTGCGCCGTCTTTGGCCCGCAGGGGGAGAGCGGATCGCCATCAGGGAAAACACACGGAGTGGCGAAGGGCCACTCCGTGTGCGCGATTACTACTGGCCTAGACCTTGAGCGTACGCGAGCTCGACGAGAGCGGGCGGGACAGG
>CP070651.1:1272073-1282053 GCA_020354625.1 Trueperaceae bacterium | reverse complement strand
CCACCACCTCCTCGGAGGGAGGGGTTGTCGGTGCAGCGGGGGGCGGCCCCCCAGCGCGGTAACTGCGAATCGCCTGGTCTATGAAGTCCACGAAGAGAGGCCCGATGGTCCGGTTGGCCAGCTCATTGGGGTGTCCATCATAGTCATCCACCCGGTACTCGGCCCTCAGGAAGTCGTCGCTCGCCGCCAGCAGGTCGAAGAGGTCGAAGACGAAGATGTTGGGATGACCAGACAGGTACTCATCGGACTGCAGCCAGTCCGCAAAGGCCCGGGCCCGTGCCCCTTCCGAGGGGTCGCTGTTCGCCGGCACTTGTGGCGGTGGCGTCACGACGATGAAGATCTTCTGCGTATACTGGTCTATCCTGTCCCGGATGGAGAGGTAGTAGGATTTGTATTCGGCCAGCTGGGCATCGTCTCCAATGTTGCTGGTTGGGTAACAGGACTTGAAGGCGATGACATCGTACTGCATCAGGTGGCTGAAGGTATTGTCTGGTGGGTCGTTGAGCGGTTGCGAGAAGATGTCGGCGAAACCGTCGGGGTCGGTGTTGTCCCCGGGCACATCGAAATCGGTGCCGGTGAAAACGCCGTCGGGTCCCCTGAGGCCGTCATCGTTGTAACCGTGATCTGAAAAGGCGTACCCTGCAGCTGTCAGCGTTTCACGGACACTCCCTTCTTCGATGAGGGCCGCTCCCACCGAATGGTGGAGAAAGACGATGGAGGTCTCGCTGGAGCTCGCACTGGTGACCCGAATCGTCACCTCTTCTGTGTCGCTGAACCCATCAGCGTCGGTGACGGTGAGCCTAACGTGATAGGTGCCTTCGGAGGCGTACTGATGGGTGGCTGTTTGACCACTTGCCACTGCTCCGTCATCGAAGTCCCAAGCATAATCGTCAATGGTGCCATCTGGGTCGCTCGACGCGCTTGCATCGAAGCTGAAGATCGTCTCTGTCGTGCCAAATAGAGGAGACACGGTACAGCTTGCGGTTGGGGCTCGGTTCGCGCCGGTACTCGGCACCGCGCACCCCAACAGCACCACGATTACGAGGAACAGGCCCAAACCCGCTCCGAGCCAGTGTCGCATCCCTTTCATGGTCCCTCACCGTCCTTTGAGCCTCGTGAAAAACCGGTTGGGGTTGTTTGAGACGCCCTTATCATGGCGCGCGGGTACGGTCGCGCGCAAGAGACAAATGTCCTCTAACCAGCCTCGGTCTGCCCGTTTGCACCCTCAAGGTGTGCGTGGTCGTTCACCACAGAGATGATCGTGTGACCGTTTTCGATCAGCAGTTTCGTGATGCTGGTGTTGGCCAAGCGGAAGCTCCAGGCTCCCGGCCGCCCGGTATCGTAGGGCCGGCCGGTGATCGACTGCAGGAGACCCGAAATCGTGCCACCGTGGCTAAAAGCGGCGACGCGCCCCGCCGTGGGAAGATCGCCGAGCCAGTCGACGAGGCGGTAGCGCAGGTCGTCCCCCGATTCTCCGCCAGGGACCTTCTGGTCGAACGGACCTGAATGCCAGACTTTGATCTGAGCCCATTCGGCGCTGGTGATCTCGTGTAGGTAGCGGCCCTCGAACTCCCCCATGTCGATCTCACGCAGCCGCGGCTCGAGCACGACCTCTGCAGCGGGGAGCGCCACCCGTGCGGTAGCGGCCGTTCGCTGCAAGTCCGAGGACACCACTTTGTCGAACGGGGTGGTTGCAATTCTCTGTCCCAGGTGCTCGGCTTGCCGCAGCCCATACTCGTTAAGCGGCACGTCCGAACGCCCTTGAAACCTCGCTTCGCGGTTCCAGTCTGTTTCACCGTGGCGTATCAACCAGAGCTCGAGCACCGTTGCACCTCACCTGCTTAGTCTACCCGGCAAAACGGGCGAGGTCTTGTTTTTGAAGCGAACCGGCGCTAACTGCCGCCGCCCAACCGTAGATCGTCGATCCACACCTGGGCACGGTTGGGCTGGTCACCCCAAGAACCGAAGCTGAACCCGTAGCCGGTGATGCTCGACGGATCGAGCGCATCGAGACCACCAGGATCGGCCCAGGAGGCCACCTCGAAGTCGCTCCAGAGAAAGCTGTACGTTTCCCAGGAGAGCATCGCAGCGGGCCCGATCTCGAACACGACCTCAAACGGCGTCGTGTCCTCGAGTGGCCCAGAAAAGACCATAAGGGTAACCTCGATGGCGTCTCGATCTGCCCTGGTCCAGAAGCTGATGCCCTCACCGGCACTCCAGTCTTGTGGGTCGAAATAGGTCCCGCAGTCGACCCAGTCGTCATTGGCAATCTGATACTCGATCCCTAACGCGTGGGACCCGTCCCAGGCTTCTGAATCGTCGATCTGGCAGAGCACGGCCGAACCCGGGCTTCCGGTGTCGCCGTGCCAGAGCTCTCCTCCCGACTCGAAGCTGTCGATCGACGCACCAGCTACCACACCGGTACGAACGCGTTCTCGGCTCTCGCGGGTTTCGACGACATGCTCCGGCTCGGCGTGCTCCAGGGGCGGCTCGAGCGTCGCCTGGGGACGGTATTCGTCGATCGCCTCGTCGATGAAACGTGCGAAGACCGGTCCCACCGACCGGTTGGCGAGGGTGTTGGGGTGTGCGTCCCACTCGTCGATGCGGTACGGGGGCAGGAGGAAGTCATCGCTCCCTGCAAGCTCATCAAAGAGATCGAAGGTGCGCACGTTGGTCCGAGCTCCCAAGAAGTCCACCGACCCCAACCAGTCGGCGAGTTCGCGGGCGAGCCGGGCTTCACCGATATCGCTATTGTTTGGCACTTGGGGCGGCTGGGTTACGATGATAAAGAGCTTTTCGGGGTGGAGATCGATCCGGTCTCGAACCTCGAGGTAGTGCTCTTGGAGCTGCTCGAGGTGTCCGGCGTCGGCGATATTGCTGGTGGGGAAACACGATTTGAACAGGATGACGTCGTACTCCATGAGCTGGCTGAAGGCGTTGCCGCCTCCCTCGAGGTAGGGCTGTGAAAAGAGTTCCGCAATGCCGTCAGGGTCGGTGTTATCACCCGGTACATCGAAGTGGGTGCCGCTATCCGTACCGTCTGCCAGCCGGAGTCCGTCGTCGTTATACCCGTGATCGTAAAAGTCGTATCCTGCAGCTGAAAGCGTCTCACGCACCCCGCCCTCGTCGATGAGCGCTTCGCCTACCGAGTGGTGCAAAAAGAGGATTCGTTCCCCATTTTGATCCTGCGCTCGGGCAAAGAGAGACGCCGCTCCCACGAGGATAAGCACCATAGCGACCCCACACCAGTAAAGAACCGTCTTTGTACCTGCCATCATCGGGCTCCCATCCGGCCGTCTCTGCGTAAGGTCATCGTTACAGCTATTCAAGTTTGTGCGCTAGTGACAAAGGTCCCGGCTTCGAAACGAGACAGATTATTTCTGGGGACCGCGCCGTCGTCTACTGACGAGGTGCACACGAATCAAAGAAATAAATTACACACAGACCTATCGTGAAATAATTCTTATAAGAGTCCGATGGCGCTCGCAGTCCAGCTCAGAGCGCTACCTGCGCGCCACCCCTCTCCGACGACATCTTGATCGCATCCCAGAGCTTGGCCATTCGGAGACCGATCTCAGGTGGTGAGGGGTTCGCAAGGTCGCCTCGCCGCACCGCAAGAAATTGTTGCCACACACCTCCCACCGGCCCGACCGCTTCGGGAACGACCTTGGTGAGTTGTGCGTCTCCCGGACGCTGAAGCTCCAAAAACCTCCCCCACACACCCGTCTTTATGATTCCCGCCGAGCAGAAGACGTGTACCTGCGAACCGATCGTCTTCATCGTGGTGCCGCACGCGTGGAGGGTCACAAGCGCGCCAGACTCGAGACGTCCGATCACAACGCCGAGAAGTTCGACCTTCCCCCCACGAAAGTCGAGCCAGGCTGCGACCTCGGCGAAGTCTTCGCCGGCGAGATCGGCAACGGTGTTGAGCATGTGGGCTCCGGTATCGAACATGAAGCCGCCGCCAGATATCGCCGGGTCTTGTTTCCAATGCCCGACCTTGTCGCCGGCCCACCCCTCCCACACCACGGCTTGGATCGATTCGACCCTGCCAAGTTCACCCGAACGCAACAGGTTGGATGCGTAGCGGATGTTCGGTGACAGACTTCCGTTGAAGGCGACGACCAAAAGCCCACCGGTTCGATCGCGAGTTTCGATTAGTGCTTCGGCTTGAGCAGAGGAGACCACCATCGGTTTTTCTAGCAGCACGTCGAGTCCCGCCTCCAGGCAGAGACTCGCCTGCTCGTAGTGGTAGGCGTGTGGCGTGACGATGAATGCCGCATCGAGTTTGTCAGCGTACGCAGCGAGTAGCCTTGCGAGATCGGGTTCGTTCACAGGTGGTGGTGCGCCTGCATCCGAAAAGATGCGGAGCATTTCGGCGAAGGCCTGTGCGGACGGTTCGCAGACGACCGGGATCGGGGTGGTAGGTTGGTGCCGCAAGATCTGCGCGACATGGCCTTGCGCCATGCGGCCGCAACCGATCAGTGCAAGGCGTGTGCCATCGGACACGTTCCCCTCCTATTCGAGCGTCTCTCGTTTGTCATCGAATGTCGAGGGTGCCCGCTGGCGCAGCACCCCTCGGTGCAGCCTGCGTCGTCCTATTCGCTGGACGCACGCCCCTGTCTGTCGATCCCCATCTCACCGGGTGGGCTGAGCAGATCGAAGACCTCGGTGTCCTCCAGAACCTCGATACCGTGGGGTACACCGCCGGGGATCACCAGCACCTCGCCGGCGCCCATCTCGACGTGGCGGAGGCTGCCATCGGGATCCTGCAGTTTCCAGCGAGCACGGCCCGACAAGAACACGGATACCTGCTCGTTGGGATGTGAATGGAGGTCGACCACACAACCTCTTTTGAGGTCGAGTTTGGCAACCAGGATCTTTTCACCGATCACACGCTGGCGATCCAAGGTGGGGATGGGGTTTTCAATCTCGATATCGTCCCACTTGTACGCTTGGGCGGTCTTGCTCATCACGTCCTCCTGCAAAGTTGTTTGGCAACACTATAACCCCAAACCCGTGTACCCCCTCACGTGTCCCGGCCCAATAAACACGTCCAAGAACTGTTTGCAGCAACAGATCGCGGACGGCCGCGATCCTTACTCGCTCTGCTCGCCTTGAGTTTGGGGCATCGCCCCAAACTCAAGTTGGAGGTTCTAAGCGGTATGCTTGGCCGTAGCGAAAAGCTCTGCCGTAGGAGGTTGAATGACAGGACCCCACCAAGCTCGCACACAGGTCGATCCGACAACACTAAAAATCACCGACCTCAGAATCGCCAACCTAGCCGGGCTCCCCTTTCGGTGCAGCGTGCTCAGGATCGATACCGACCAGGGGATCTGCGGGTATGGAGAAGTCCGTGACGGGGCGAGCCCCACCTTTGCCCTGATGCTCAAAAACCGCCTCCTGGGCGAAAACCCGTGCGATGTCGACAGGCTCTTTCGCAAGATCAGACAGTTTGGGCACCACGCACGCCAAGGCGGCGGCGTCAGCGGAGTAGAGATGGCCCTCATGGACACCGCAGGTAAGGCCTACGGTGTGCCGGCCTACCAACTCGCCGGCGGCAAGTTTCGGGACCGAGTGCTCTGTTACTGCGACACACCGAGCCTTCCCGACGGGCGCGAGATGGGGAAGCGCCTCAAGGAGCGGATGGACCGCGGCTTCCGGTTTCTAAAAATGGACGTCGGCATAGATCTCGTCAAAGGGATCCCCGGCACCCTGATCGCCCCACCTGGGATGCTCGAGCGTACCGACGTCATGCACCCCTTTACCGGCATCCAGATCACCGACAAAGGGATCGAGATATTGTGCGATTACGTTGAAAACGTTCGGGCGATCATCGGTTACGAGGTACCCCTGGCCGTCGACCACTTCGGACACCTCGGGCTCGAATCGTGCATCCGTCTCGGTCAGGCGCTAGACCGCTACAGCCTCGCTTGGTACGAAGACATGATCCCATGGCAGTTCACCGATCAGTGGCTTCAACTCTCCAGGGCCGTCCAGACCCCGGTTTGCACCGGTGAGGACATCTACTTGAAAGAGGGATTCAAACCGTTGCTTCGGGAGCGCGCGGTATCGGTGATCCATCCCGATTTGGCGACCTCGGGTGGCATTCTCGAGACCAAGAAGATCGGTGATTTGGCGGGCGAGCACGGCGTAGCCATGGCCTTGCACCACGCGGGAACTCCGATAGGCGCCTTGGCAAGCGTTCACTGCGCCGCCGCCACCGAAAACTTCACGGTTCTCGAAAATCATGCGGTCGACATCCCGTGGTGGGATGACTTGGTAACCGGCTTGCCAAAACCGTTGGTCCGAGACGGTTTCATCGAGGTGCCGACCGGGCCTGGGCTCGGGTTTGGTGGCATAGACGAAGAGGTCTTTCGGGCTCACCTCGACCCCGAATCCCCGAACTTCTTCGAACCGACCGAAACGTGGGACGCCGAGCGTTCGCACGACCGGCTCTGGAGCTAGAAGGGAGATGCGAGGCAGGTATGATCGAGATAGCTGAACTTTTACCAGAACGCCCGGGACCGCTCTGGCGGCTTGTAAAACAGTGCGGGGTAAACCACGCGGTCGGGCAGATCGACTTCACCCCGAAGAGCGGTGTTCCCGAGGACGAGCAACCGTGGTCGCTCGCGTCGCTTGAACGGGTCAAGAGGGCATACAACGAGGGGGGCTTCGAACTGTCTGTCATCGAGAGCCGGCCGCCGCTCGACAAGGCCAAACTCGGCTTGCCCGGGCGCGACCGGGAGATCGATATCGTCTGCAGTTTGATCCAGAACATGGGTGCTCTCGGCATCCCGGTCTGGTGCTATGAGTGGATGCCGGTGATCAACTGGACCCGGACCTCGAGCACCATCGAGGCGAGAGGGGGTGCGTTGGCTACGGGCTATGATCACGAGCTGATGGACCAGACTCCCTTTGCCGAAACGGGGGAGGTCTCCGAAGAGACGCTTTGGGAAAATCTCGCACCCTTTCTCGAGCGGGTCGTGCCGGTAGCCGAAGCGGCGGGGGTCAAGCTCGCCATGCACCCCGACGATCCGCCCCTCTCACCGATCCGCGGCCTCGGCCGCATCATGAGGAGCGTCGAAAACTTCGACCGGCTCTTGGAGTTGGTGCCGAGCCCCGTGAACGGGATTGCACTCTGCCAGGGTAACTTCGCTCTGATGACAGACGACCTGCCCGCGGTGATACGCCACTTTGGCACCAGAGGCAAAGTCTTTTTCGTTCACCTGCGCGACGTACGAGGCACTCCGGAAAAGTTTGTCGAGGTGTTCCACGACGAAGGCCCGACCGACATGCTCGCTTGCCTACGCGCCTACCGTGACATCGGGTTCGACGGCGTGTTGCGCCCCGATCACGTGCCGACCATGGAGGGCGACAGCAACGACGACCCGGGGTACTCCTCGATCGGCAGGCTCTTTGCGATCGGATATATCAAGGGGCTTCGCGAGGCCGTCTATTACGAGGAGACGCACTGATGGCACCTGCGATGCCTTTCGTTTGGAGGGTGAGATGAAGCGAATCGTGGTCACTGGGGGTAGAGGCCGGATCGGCCGGGCGATCGTCGAGGACCTGCTCGAGCACGGCTTTGAGGTGATGAGTGTCGATCTGACGCGTGGGGAGCTCAGCTTCGATCCGAACCGAGCGCTCCACTGGCTCAAGGCGGATCTGAGCGACTATGGCCAGACGGTGGAAGCGCTCGGCGAGGCCGACGGCATCGTACATATGGCAGCGATCCCCGCCTCGGGGATCGTTCCCGAGCCGCTCACGTTCGAGGAGAACATCAAGAGCACCTATAACGTCTTTCACGCCGCTATCGCAGCGGGGTTGAAGCGGGTGGTGTGGGCCTCGACGGTACAGGTATTCGGCATCCCCTTCACCGAGGTTGCACCCGATCGCGTCCCGCTCGTCGAGTCGATGCCGCTTCGTGGCCGCAGCAGTTACGCACTCTCCAAGTCGATGGGTGAAGATATGGCCCGCTATCTGAGCGACCGTAGCGGTGTCAGCTTCGCCGGACTACGTTTCGCCTGGGTCACGAGACCCGGCGACTACCAGAACCTCCCGCTCTACTGGCAGCACCCCGAGTATCATGCGGATCACTTCTGGAGCTACGTCGATGCGCGTGACGCGGCTCAGGCCTGCCGCAAGGCGCTTTCAGCCGATTTCGAGGGTGCCGAGGCGTTCTCGATCACCGCAGCCGAGACGATGATGAACCGGACCACCAGCGAGCTCATGGCCGAACACTATCCCGCGGTGTCCTTTGAGCCCGGAGCGCCCTTCGCTTCTCTTTACGATATCTCGAAGGCGAGGCGAATTCTCGGATACGAACCCGAATACCGCTGGCGAGACCTGCTCGATGTCGAAGGGTAAGAATTGGCGTTCAGACGATCGCCTCGACCAGAGCCGGCGTCTCGAGGCGCGCCATAACCGGAGCCGTACGCTGGACCGCTTTTGACCAGAGACCGTGCGAGTCGAACAGCGACCGGGTGCATTCGAAGCGAGACCCGGTCAGCGACAGTATGGGAGGACATTTGTGAGCAAGCCGATTACCATCCGTGACGTCAAGACCATCACCACCCAACCAGAGGGACAGCGGCTGGTGATCGTCAAGGTGCTGACCTCAGAGCCCGGGCTCTACGGCGTCGGCTGCGCCACCTTTACCCAACGCTTTCACGCGGTCGTGGCAGCGATCGAAAAACATTTGAAACCGTTCGTCATCGGCCGGGACGTGATGCGGAGCGAGGAGATCTTTCAAATGGCGATGGTGAGCGGATACTGGCGCAACGGCCCGGTGCTCAACAACGCCATATCCGGCATCGATCAGGCTCTTTGGGACATCAAAGGGAAGTTGGCCGGGATGCCGGTTTTCGAGCTGCTGGGAGGGAAGAGTCGCGAAGCTGCTCACGTCTATGTCCACGCGGACGGTCCGACCCCAAAAGCGGTTACCGAAAACGTGAAAGGTTATCTCAACGAGGGCTACCGCTATATCAGGGTTCAAATGGGCGGCTACGGCGGACGACCCGGAGATTTGCCCAAACCCGAAGGTGCCCCGCCGGGCGCTTATTTCGACCCTCGAGCCTACTGCCGTAACATGCTCGACATGATCGAATACGTGCGCAGCGAGGTCGGCTTTGAGGTCGAGCTCCTCCACGACGTACACGAAAGACTGCAACCGATCGACGCGGTGCAGTTCGCAAAGGATGTCGAGCCCTTCAAGCTCTTTTTCCTCGAGGACATCTTGGCGCCCGAAGACCTCGAGTGGTTTTCGCGCATTCGCCAGCAGTGCGCCACGCCGATCGCCATGGGAGAGCTTTTCAACCACCCCCGGGAGTGGCAACCTCTGATCAGCGGCAAGCTGATCGACTTCCTGCGGATGCACGTGAGCCAGATGGGCGGACTCACGCCCGCACGGCGCGTGGCCGACTTCGCATCGCTCTACGGCATCCGTACGGCCTGGCACGGGCCAGGCGACACGTCGCCGGTCGGACACGCCGCCAACTTGCACCTCGACCTCTGGGCGCCGAACTTCGGCGTGCAGGAGTGGTGCCGTTTCCCGGAGCACGTCTACGAGATCTTCCCGGGTACACCTGAGGTGCGGGGCGGCTATATGTACCCAAACGAACGGCCCGGGCTCGGTATCGATGTGGATGAAAAACTGGCCGCCAAGTACCCATGCGAGGACTTTGTCGAGGCCTGGACCCAAACGCGGCTCCCTGACGGGAGCCCTGCACGGCCCTAACGGCTCTGGCCACAAGTCACCAAGACGGTTCTGTAGCTGTCTGCGAGGGTAAGCCAGTTCAGTTCGTGCGCCATAGGCCGCCGAGTGGGCCCAGCAATAGGTGCGGTTTCCCCGGTCTCTTGCCGGAAATTTCACGCGATGTGAGCTCCTGAGCCCACATAGTGAACCGTGGAATATAGAAGAAGGAACAAAAAAAACAGGCGGCACCAGCGCCTTCTACGCATCGAGCGGTTCCCCTGTA
>CP070651.1:1256179-1271973 GCA_020354625.1 Trueperaceae bacterium | reverse complement strand
AGCCCTCGATCCCCGCTTCGAACCGCTCGAGGTTCGCGCCAGGGTGCGGCTTCTAGCCGACGGAAATCTCCTCAGCGAGAGCCACGACTCGCCCTGGTACGCCGGCCCGACCGCCGTGCTCGAGGTCGAGAACATCACCCTGGTTGTGACGTCGCGCCCGGTGAGCCTCTACGACCGCACGCTTTTTTTGGCTACCGGCCAGAACCCTGAGCGCTTCGACCTGGTGGTGGTCAAATCCCCCCACTGCCAGCACCGCTTTTATGAGGCCTGGGCCGAGCGTTTGATCATAGTCGACACCCCCGGGGCCACCAGCGCCGATCTCAAAAGCTTGGGGCACACCGTCTGCCGCAGGCCGGTCTTTCCGCTCGACGCGGACGTGTCCTATGAGCCGAAGGCTCTCATCTATAAAATCTGAGCTGAAATCGTCGAGCGTGGAGCCCCTGTTCGCACTCTTCGTGCGCGGCGCAACTGAGCTCCAGGTAACGGCAAGCCGCGTTGCGGAGGGTCTCGCGATCCCTCCCGAGACCCTTTCCCGGCGCAGAACGGCAGGGCGTCTAAGCCAACAGGGATCGGACCGACCTTGTAAGGTGGTGCAGCTTTTCGATCGCACGGTGGACGTTTTTGAGGCCGCGTCTATGCTCGGAAACGGTTAGCCACACCGAGCGAGACCTTCTCCACGCCCTCCTCGACCGCTGAGTCATTATTACGTGGTGAGCGAGCGAACGCAAATCGTTCGCTCGCTCACCGGCTAGGGACGTTTCGGGCTCGGGGGGTCAACCCTCAGGGTTGGGTCGACCCGTCCCCCTCACTCACGAAACTCTAAACCTCAAACCAACAACCATCAGAGACCAGAAACCAGAGCTCAGAAATCTGAGGAAGAGCGGGCGCAACGAAACCCGTAGTGGTTGAGCCCGTAGTCGGGCCTGTTCCAGCTCCGAAACGCTGAGCGCAGGAGGTAGGCGGTAAGGTAGAAGTTGTCGCCACGCTGCACCATGTAGCCACTGACGCTGCTCGGCACTCCCACTATCTCGCGGCCATCATCCTTGTCGTAGGGATAAGCCGCATAACGGGAGCGGGTCCACTCCGTGACATTCCCCGCCATGTCGAGCGCACCGACCCAGGAAGCGCCCGCGGGATAGCTGCCGACCACGGTGGTTTGTCCTACGTTATAGTTGGCCAGGCTGCTGTCAGGGAGGGCTTCACCCCAGGGATACGTTCGGTTTTCAGGCCCCCTGGCAGCATATTCCCACTCGGCTTCGGTCGGTAAGCGTCCGCCCCGCCAGTCACAGTAAGCGGCAGCTTGATACCAGGTAACCACATTGATGGGTTGGTTGGGTTGACTCGAGAAAGTATTTGATGATTTAGCCGTACACACGCCCGCGACAGCACAGGCTTGATAGGCCACTCGGGTGACCTCAGTTTGATCGATCCAGAAGGGCTCTTCAAACGTCTGCGTGCTAGTTGGATGTTCATACTCAGACCCCAGAGGGGGCCCGGTCCCCATCCTGAAGCTGCCTGGGGGCACCAGCACCATGGTGATTCCATTAAAGACTCTTTCAAAAGGATGTGCGTCTGTCAACGAGCTTCCATAGTTTGGAGAATCAGCCCGGAACTCGTCGAGGTCGAAGATCCGCGCGCAGTTCTCGGCGGCTTCGCAACGGAGTTCGAACTCGGCCAGCTTCTCGGCCGGGAAGGTGTTGGGGTAATCCGGATCGAACTCATCGAAGTCGGGTAGCCCGTCACCGTCGGTGTCTGCGAGACGAGGATTGCTGCCGATGATGTGCTCGAGCAGGTCGGGCAGGCCGTCTCCGTCCGAGTCGGCCACGAACTGTGACGAGGTCATCTGCACCGGGACGCCGTTTACGACAGCCGAGAAGCCTACACGCTCTTCGAAGTCAGATAGCCCGTCTTTGTCGGTATCCAAAAACTTGTCGGCGTCGTCGGTCCTCGGGTCCGTTCCGAACTTGACCTCGAAGCCGTCGCTCAGGCTGTCGCCGTCGCTATCGCGGTTGAGGGGATCGGTTACAAAGGGTTCGCTTTTAAGTGGGTTGGTGCGTCCGTCGGGTAGGTCGTCGCCCGGTTCGAGCTCGGTGAAATCGGCATCGCCCGGGAAAAGGATGGCGTAGCCATGCACTTCGTCGAAGTCTGTGATGCCGTCCTGGTCGGTGTCGCGCTTTCTGGGGTCGGTGGGGCCGAAGCGGTCACCGCTGTCACAGCTGAAATCGTCGTCATCATCGAGACAGCCGGTGCGCTCTTCGAAGTCTGACAGTCCGTCGTCGTCTGAGTCGACCCGTCGCGGATCGGAAAAGGCTGGATACTGTCTTTCGTCGACCAGGCGGATCAACACGGGGGTGCGGATCTCGTCGAAGTCGCCGATGGTGTCGGCGTCGGTGTCTTGCGTGTTCGCTACGTCGGAACAGAATCCGGGGTCGCTCTCCGTAGCCCCGTCACACGAACCGTAGAGGTACTCCTCGCGCGCGAAGAGGCCGTCTTGGTCCTTGTCCTGCAAAAAGGCGAGGGTGTAGTTTTCGCCGGCCCGGACGAGAATGTCGTCGAAGTCGGTCGTTTCATCCAAGGTCCTGGAAGAGAAGAGGATCCAAGCTTTGTGTTCTGGCACGTCGTTGGAAACGTCCTCGATCCGGAACAACGTGTCTACGGTCGTATTTACAGCCTGTGGCTGATCTTTCTTCGTCTGGTAATCGATCTCCAAGAGGCTGGTGAGAACCTCTCGCATAGTGGTGCCGACCGGCTCGCCGTTCCCGTCGAAGATGATCCGGTCGCCGTCATTCACGTCGCCGTCGCCGTTGTTGTCGCAGCTGTCGCCGCCGGGCGGATTGCAGGTGCCATCGAGGACGCCGTCACCGTTCGTGTCGGCAAAGGGTGCGATCCGCCCGGTGCCCACCGCCACCCGGTAGAGATCCACCCGGCCGTCGCCGTAATCGATGGTGAAGCTGGCGGTGCGGTCGTTGGCATCTTGGGAGGCGAAGGCGAAGTTGCGCCCGTCTTCGAAGGTGATGTCGTAGTTGGCCACCCGGAATTGGAGGCCGCGGGGGTTCTTGAGGAGGTCTTCGACCGTGCTCGGGAACACGCTCCGGTTCTGGAAGATGAGCGGCCCGATCTTCGGTACGGACGGGCCCAAGGAGAAGACCGGCGCCGAACCGCCCTCCAGTGCGCTCTCCGGCACCATGGAGGCCACCGGCGTGGTCCCACCGAAGGGATCTTGTTGCAAGGCGGTGATCTCCAAATTGGAAACGCTGAAGGCGGTGTCGCCCAGGTTGGCCAGGTCGAGCGTGACCCGCATGGAGGCGTCTTCGATGGTCCGGACCGACTCTACCGACTCTGTGCGCTCACGACTCTGAGACGTTTCGACCGAACTCTCCAGCGAGCTGCCCCGCTCTAGCGAGTTGTTATACGCTTGGTTGGCGTTAATTGACGATTCAGCCGACACGGTGGTGTTGTACTCCCGCGATTCGGTGCTGGAGGTCGAGTACTCACCGCTGACGCCGATCTTCTTACTGGGAAACGTGTAGTTGGCATCTATCTTTTTGGTTTCCGTGGTTCCGGCAGACAGCGTCTCGGAGCTGCTGGTGCCGTAGGTGAGGCTGATGCCCTGCTCGAGGGTGACGCTGGTGCTTGCCGAGGCGCTCACAGCTTCGCCTTTTTTCGTGCCTTCCTCCTCGGTCACCGTCTGACCCCGGCTATCGGTGAAGGTGTAACGCTCGTCGAGCGTGAGCGACACGTCGCCGATCACGATCGAGATGAGCGGCAAGTCCGAAATAAGCGGGTTGCGGTTTTGCAGTTTGACCTCGTCGCCATCCAGAATCTGGTCGCCGTCGGTGTCGGCTTCGATGGGAGAGGTTCGCAGGAAGTCATATTCGAAGCCGTCGGCGATTCCATCACCATCGGTGTCTTGATCGGTGGGATCGCTGTAAATGAAGTTCCACTCCTCGGAGTCGGTGAGCTGATCGTCGTCGGTGTCTGCGTCGCGCGGATTGGTGAGGTAGTTCTTTTCCTCGTTGTCAGGCAACCCGTCGGCGTCGGTGTCTCGTGCATCGACGTTGGTTTGGTGATCGACTGGGAGGCTCGGATCTCCTGGATCGCTGGTGACTTCGCGCCGCTCGCTGTCACCGTTGGCCAGCGAGATAGTGATGATCCAGCCACGCTGCTCCTCTTCGTCAGAAAGCCCGTCTCCATCGCTGTCGGCAGGCTTGCCGCTCGGCGGTCTGCCGAAGAATGTGCCGGTGTTGGCCGGTCCAGTGAGCCGGTCCTTGGGGGAAATCTGGTTGCCGGCTATGTCTCTGACGTTGCCGACTTCGATGGTGTACTGGATATCGGACTGTGATCCGGTGGTGAGCGTCACCGCGGTGCCATCGCTGCCTAACGAGGCGGCAGTGACGTTGAGCGTCGCTTCGGTGGTGAGGCTGCCGTTCGTGAGCCGGCTTGCGTAGATCCGATAGTTGGTGGCCGTCTCGGCGTCGGCTTTCCGTACCGGTTCGCTATACGACACCACCACGCTGGTGTTGCCGGTCGAAACGACCGTCGCCAGCTTCGGCGGCTCCAGGTCGTCGCCGGGAGAACCGGCGATTGAGGTGAAGCCGGCGAAGGTGGTCGTGCTCTTGCTCGGGTCGATGGGATTCCCCGCCTTATCGGCGACGCTTATTACCGCTAACGTGTAACTCTCGCCCGCAACCTGCGAAAGCGTGGTGAGGGTCGCCTGGGTGTTGAAGGCGTTGAGGACAGCGTCTGTGACGGGCAGCAGGTTGCCGGCAGCGTCTGTAATGTCATACAGCGTAGCGTCGGCGGCGTTGTCGCGCAGCGGCTCGCTGAAGTTCACCTGCACGCTGGTGGTGCTGGTGGCCACGGCGCTCAGGATCTCGGGTGGACTGCCGTCGTCGACGGGGATGCCGCTGAAGGTCGCGCTGTTACCGGTTGGATCGATGAGCTTCTTGCTGGCGGCGCTCTTGACGTTGGTGGCGATGAGGGTGTAGTTCACCTGCTCTTGCGGGGCGGTCGTGAGGAGCACCATGGTGGCTCCGGGTTGCTGCTCGGCGCCGGTGATGTTCAGCACTGGGCTGATGGTGTAGTTGCTGGTGTTTGCAACCCCTGCCGTCTCCATCGCCTCGCTGAAGGTGACGAGCACCTCCGTGTTGCTGAGCGAGATGGCGCCGGCCAGGCTGGGTGGGCTAGCGTCGGAGATGCCGAAGAAGGTGGCGGTGTTGGCCGCGCCGATGGGGTTGCCGGCCGTGTCTTGCACGCCGCTGACGGTGAGCGTGTAAGAGGTAACCGCTTGGGGCGGGGTGGTAAGAGTCGCTTGGGTTCCGAACTCGTTGAGCGTAGCGCCGATGACCGCTAGGCCGCTGGCGTTTTGGATCGCGTAGCGGCTCGGGTCGGCGGCGCTGTCTCGGAGCGGCTCTGAAAAGTTCACCAGCACGGTGGTCGAGTCGAGCGCGACCGCGCCAAGCACCGAGGGCTCTTCTTCGTCGGCATCGTCCCCCTGGCGGCCCTTGCCCAGAAAGCCGGCGGTGTTGTGCTGGGGGTCGACCAGCTTGCCACCGCTCTTCGATAAGACGTTGGTGACCTTCACCGTGTAGCTGGTCTGTTCCTGGGGCGCGGTCTCAAGCAGCACCATGGTGCCGCCCTCTTTGGGGCTGGCAGCTGTGACCGCGAGCGGGGGTGTGATCTCGTAGTAGGAGGGGTTGTCGAGCCCCGGCCCCATCGCCTCGGGTTTGGCGCTGTTGGGGTCGACGAAGGTGATCAAGACCTCTGTGTTGCTTATCGCGATGGCGCTGGCGACCTGGGGCGCCTTTTCGGTCGAGCCGTTCACCGCGCTGGCGCTCAGCTCGCCGGCCACGCCACTCTGGTCGGCCACCCCGATATTGCGCACGCTCAGTTGGTAGCTGACCGCCCGCTGTTCGGCGGTGCCCAGAGTGACGCCGAAACCGTCTTCGCTCACATATGCCGCCAGCACCGCAAGCGACCCGTCAGGGCCACTCAGCTGGTAGTTGTTGGGGTTCTCTGCGCCGCTACCGAGCGCCTTGTCGAAGGTCACCTGCAGCGAGGTGCTGCTGGTGGCGACGACCTCGACGATCGCAAGCTCAACCGGCTGGTTTACGCCGCGCCTGGCGCAGGCGACTAGGAGCAGCAGCGAGGCCGCCAACAGCAGCGCTCCCGCACGAGTAAAACGAATCCATCTCTCCCTCGTCATCCCTCTTCCTCTCCTTGTGGTTCTTCTGTGACTGCGCCTTTTCTGGTTCTTACGTTAGAACCAAAGCAGGCAAACAAGACGAAACTCGAGCACGCTACGACACTGCGGCTTAGAGCGACACCGGGTGTCATCCAACAGACCTATGGCTACACCATCATCTTGTTTGCTGTCCTCCCCTTCCAAGCACCCAAAAAATGATTCCTCCACGGAACCGATAGTGCACGTCGCCGAACCACAGCTCAGGCTCGGCACCTCTCCCCTGAATTCAAAGACATCAGGTAGATGAAAGCTAGCACGAGTAGGCCGGCTGTGTCAAACCACCCAAAGCTCTCGCCTGGCACAACGGGCAAGGCTCGGCTGGAGTCCGCCAGCACCCGCACCACGACCCGCTCCAGCACGGGCTCAGCCACCGCGAAGTATTCCTTCCACGGCTCTCCTGTGCTACCCAAAGGAGATGGTGGCAGGCAGCTGGCCACCGGGATCTCGATCGCTCGCAAACACGACCGGCGGCAGAGCGCACCCAATTTCAAAGACACCGGCCACATCGCCACCGTAAAGACTTGGGTTGACAGAGGTAAGCTCATGAGAAGCCGCCTTAGTTGACAATTATTTTCACCTGTGATTTGATGATGAAAATCGTTTTCAGGTAGCCCGAGGAGCATGACCCAGCAAACCACACAGGAACGCGGTACCCTTTCGGTGATCTCGAACGCCCTCCCCAAACTTCGAGGGATTACCAGGCGGGTGGCCGAGTTTGTGCTGAACGCGCCGCAAGAGACGATCAATCTCACCATCACCGAGTTGGGGGACCGGGTGGGCGTGAGCGAAGCGAGCATCGTCCGCTTCGCCCAATCGCTCGGTTACTCGGGGTTTCAAGCGCTCAAGATCCGCCTGGCAGAAGATATCGTCTCCCCCATGCTGATCGTCCACGAAGACCTATCGCCTGACGACGACCCTTCTGTGGCGGTGCAAAAGGCGATGACGGTCGGCCTCCGCTCGGTTGAAGACACGATGCGGATTCTCGACATGACGCTGCTCGACGCCACCATCGAGGCCTTATGCGGCGCGCGGCAGATCAACCTGTTCGCGACAGGCAACTCGACCCCGATCGCCATAGACCTCGACTTCCGCTTGACGAAGATCGGTCTCAACAGCCGCTTTACGGTCGACACGACCCTGCAGCAGATGCACGCCGCCCTCACCGGCCCCACAGACGTTGCCCTCGGCATCTCCCACACCGGGAGCTCAAAGGACACCGTCTACGCTTTGCAGCTCGCAAAGGACCGCGGCGCGACCACCGTCGCAATCACCAATCACTCGGACTCGCCCCTTACGCGTTTTGGCGACATCTGTCTTTTTACCTCGACGCGGATCGGTCACTTCCGCGAGGAACGCTTGGACTCCAACCTGGCGATGCTGGCGCTGACAGAAGCGCTCTTCGTGGGGATCTTGGTCGAACACTCCGACGCGACCACGCGGGCCGTTTCGAAAACACTCCGTGCCATCGAGCACCACAAGTACTAGCAAATTGACCCGAAAGAGAGGTGGTTGCCAGCATACGTTCAAAGAGGAATTCGGTCGGCTGAGGCGTCGTTGCCCGAGCGGTACGACCGAAATCGAAACCCCTGAGTTCAAGAGCATCATACCGGAGGAGACATCAATATGAACAAGGCTTTTAGATCACTCGTAACTTTGGTTGCGTTCATCGTGGCCGGCATCGTGCTGGCGCAAAACGTGACGCTCGAGTTCGCCCAGTGGTGGGAGCCCGAACTGCCGGCAGGAGAGTTCAGGGCGCTGATGGACGAGTTCGAAGCGCAAAACCCCGGTATCAGCGTCGAACTGATCAGCGGCCCGTATTCGACGACCCGCGATCAGATCGTGGCCGGTGCGGCGACTGGCACCATGGCTGACGTGGTGGGCTTGGATGGCGCCTGGGTCAACGACTTTGTGAGGCAGGGCTCGCTCGCCAGCCTTACTGCCCTGATGGGCGATGCCGGCTATGACGACAGCGAGCTGGCGGCGCAGATTCAACTCGGCGGTTCGACCTACATGATCCCGGTCGTGAACTTCGTCTACCCGGTATTTGTAAACGAAGACCTGCTCGAGCAAGCGGGCGTCGACGCCCCCCCCTCGACCCGCAGCGAGTTTGCCGCGGTGGCGGCCACCCTGACCGACCCCGGCAACAACGTCTACGGCTGGGTGTTGCCGCTGTCGATGGAGCTTCCCAACGGCATCCAGAACGACGTGATGTCGTGGCTCTGGGCCAGTGGCGGCAGCATGATGGCCGACGGCCAGCCCAACCTGGTCGGCAACGCCGACGTGATCAGCGTGGTGGAGTTCATCAAGGGCCTTTACGACGACGGGGTCATCGCCCCCGGCGTCTTCTCGATGCGCGAGCCCGACAAGGTCGAAGAGTTCGTCAACGGCCGCGTCGGCATGATGGTCGGCAGCCTGGCCTGGTTGAACCTGATTCGCGACCGCAACCCTGACCTGAACTTCGCCATCACCGCCCTGCCGGCCGCGGACGATTACATGGGGCCGCGCGGTCTCCCCTACGCCTCATGGGGGATCGGCGTCGCCGAAAACAGCGAGCACCAGGCCGAAGCCTGGAAGCTGGTCGAGTTCCTGATGAGCTCAGAGTATAATTCGAAGCTCTCCTCGATCGCCAACGCCTTCCCCGGCAACGTCACCTCGACGCCCGACTTCGTCGAGACCGATCAGCTGTTCGCCGACGCGTTCAACGTGTTCCAGCAGGGCTACCTGGCGAACGAGTTCGTCGGCCTGCCGGTGGCCGAGAACCTGATGCGTCTTTTTGACGAGCAGTTTCAACTCTACTTGGATGGCGACCTGAGCGTCGACGAGCTCCTTGCCAACGCCCAGGAAGCCTGGCTCGAAAACTTCTGATCCCGGGAGTCGATGAACATGTTAGCGAATGTGGTCCACGGCTCCCTTAGGCCGCGCAGCGACCGCTCTCCCTAACAGTCTGGAGGCTGCAGGGCATCCTGCAGCCTCCGGTTAGAAACGAGCAAACCCATGCAAAAGTCCCGCGTCTCAACAGGGTTGAAGCGGCCTGGCCGGCACAGGCTCATGAAGGGCCTGGTCCCTTATCTCTACCTGTCGCCGACCCTGGTGTTGTTGGCGGTGCTGTCGCTCATCCCCATCGCAACCGTCTTTACCTACTCCCTACTGGACAACGTCATCATCACGCGAGACGCCCCCACCTTCGTCGGCATAAGCAACTACCTCGACATCATCTCGAAAAGCCATTTTCGCCAAGCCCTCCAAAACACGCTCGTCTTCGCGATCGCGAGCGTCATCGCCCACTTTATTCTCGGCCTGTCGTTCGCTCTGCTGCTCAACACCAACCTGATCGGCGCAAACGCCAAGGCTCTTTTTCGCGTGATCTACATCTTGCCCTGGGTCTTTACCGCCTCGATTATCGCCATCTTGTGGCGGCTGCTGCTCAACCCAAACGGTGTCGTCAACTATCTATTGATATCGGTCGGACTGGCCAACGAACCGATCGAGTGGCTCAGCTCCAGGCAGTTGGCGCTGCAGAGCGTAACCTTTATCAATATTTGGGCCGGATATCCCTTTTATATGGTCAGCTTCTTGGCGGGCCTGCAGGGGATCCCGACCAGCCTCTACGAAGCGGCTAAAATCGACGGCGCCAACGGCGTGCAACTCTTTCGCTACATCACCTTGCCCCAGCTCAAGCCGATCATCACCAGCTTGGCCATGCTCGACTTCATCTGGACCACGCACCAGTTCACCCTGATCTGGATGACCACCGGCGGTGGGCCGATCCGCAGCTCTGAGGTCTTATCCACCTATACCTACAAGACGGCGTTCAGCGCCTTTCAGTTCTCGCAAGCCTCGACCATCGCTATGATCATCCTGGCCTTGACGACCTTCGTGGCGATCTTTTACGTGCGAAATCAGCGGATGGCGGCGGAATAGCCTATGAGACGACCTTCGGCAACCGCACTGACCAGGGCGCTGGTGATCTGTGGGCTGGTGCTGGGCGCGCTCTTTGCCGGCCTGCCGGTGCTCTGGATGTTCGCCTCGTCGTTCAAGTCGAACACGCAGATCTTCGCCTATCCGCCCAGGCTCATCGACGAGTCGTTCTCGTTGGCGCCCTACCGCGCCGTGCTCACCGATCCGCAACAGCTGCGGTTCTTTTTCAACAGCTATTTCGTCTCGACGCTGGTGACCCTGTTGACGACCCTGGTCGGAATCTTGGCGGGCTACAGTTTCAGCCGCTATAAGTTCCGCTTCAAAAACAGCCTGAACCTGCTCATTATCGGGGTGCAGTCGGTGCCACCGATCACGCTGATGATCCCCTATTTCGGCCTCATCGTCTTGCTCAAACTCTATAACACCTATTGGGCTCTGATCCTGACCTATATGGTCTTTACCCTCCCCTACGCCATCATCATGATGACGGGTTATTTCAATACCCTGCCCCGCGACCTCGACGAGGCCGTGCTGATCGACGGCGGGAGCAGCCTGGTGATTCTGTGGCGGATCCTGGTGCCGATCTCGTTGCCCGGGATCGTATCGGTGGGCGTCTACACCTTCATGCTAGCCTGGAACGAGTTCCTGTTCGCCCTCACCCTGACGCGCACCAACGAGATGCGAACCGTTCCGGTGGGCATCCAACTGTTGATGGGGCAGCACTCTTTCGAGTGGAATCAGATGATGGCGATGAGCGTGCTCGGGTCGCTGCCGGTGTTGATCCTCTTTTTGGTGTTCCAACGCTACTTTATTTCGGGTATGGCCGCCGGGTCGGTGAAAGGGTGAGCGTGCGCAGCCGGTCGAGACCGCCTTAACAGAGCCTCGCCGCTCGCCGCAGGCCGGCGCGCCGGGGTAAACCTGCCGGCTCTGAAATGCGTTGATAAAGGGGTCCCTGTCCACAGAACGCCCCCTTCGGTTCAAACCTCTGCAAGAAGGTGGAGACGTCACGATGTTGATGAACATGAGAGATCTTCTGGCCGTCGCACACGCACACCACTTCGCCGTGCCGGCATTCAATATCAGCAGCAACATGCTGCTGAGCGGTGTCATGGAGGCTTCTGAAGAAGCGCGCGCACCGGTCATCCTCGCCATTCACCCCGATGAGCTGGCCTTTGTGCGCCCCTCGTTCATTAAGGCTGCCGTCGAAGAGGCGATCACCGCCAGCGTTCCCGTCTGCATCCACTTGGACCACGGCTCGTCGCTGAAGCAGATCATGGAGGCGATCCGTTACGGGTTTACCTCGGTGATGATCGACGCCTCGACAGAGCCGCTCGAGCAAAACATCGCCATCACCAAAGAGGTGGTTGCGCTAGCCCACGCCGTCGACGTGTCGGTGGAGGGCGAGCTGGGCACGATCGGCACCACCGGCCCTGAAGCCGAGGCCGGCACCGAAGAGATCATCTACGTCGACCCCGACGACGTCGAAACGTTCGTCGAGGCCACAGCGGTCGATACCCTGGCCGTGGCCGTCGGCACCGCTCACGGCCTCTATCCCAAGGACAAGCCACCTGAGTTGCGAATGGACTTGCTCAACGAGATCACCGCCAGAGTCGATATCCCCTTGGTCCTCCACGGTGGCTCTGCCAACCCCGACGAAGAGATCGCCCAGGCGGTCCGGCTCGGCATCAACAAGATCAACATCTCGAGCGACACCAAAGATGCGTTTTACCGGGCGTGCCGCGAGGTGCTTCGCGACACCGGGCTGCGGGAGCCGCTGTCAATCTACCCCCGCTGCATCGAAGCGATGAAAGCGGTTGCCCACCACAAGTTCGACCTCTTCGAGACGACCGGAAAAGCGGCGCTCTACCCGGGCGGCACCCACGCAAAACGGTGACGCCCACCGCCACGTTGCCAGGACCGGCTCGGCTCGCTTGGGCGCCGAACGCCGGCAGAACCGGGCCATGAACGAACGAGTCGCTCTCGGCTTCGGCAACAACATCGACTACGAGATCGCCTGGCGCTCTGACATCGTCGAGGCGCTGGTCCGGCAATACGGCATCGGAGTCGCTGAGCTGGACATCGATACCACCATCGCAAGCGAACGCGACCTGGTGGTTTCGATCCTGAGTTTTTTGAAGGCCGGTTTCGGCGGCGAGCGATTCATCGCCGCGAAAGGCGTGATCGAGCGGTTTGCAAGGCGTTTCGAAACCAGAGTCACGCTCGGTGGAACCTCGGTGCGGGCCGCCCTCGCCATGAGAAAGCTCGGCACCACCTCGGCGCTTCACCTCGTCACCATCAACGACGAGGTCCGCAGGCTACTGCCGCGCGACTGCCCCTATGTCTGCAGCAACCCCGAAGCCGGCTCGCATCCCCATCTGATCGTGCAGTTTGAGAAAGGCTGCCGCGTCAGGGCCGGGGCGATCGATCTCGAGGTCCCCCAGGCCGAGCGGCTCATCTATCACAACGACACCGACAACATCGTCATGAATCTCAACCGAGACTTTGGGCGCTTCCTGGCTTCGGCAAGGGTGTTGCTGATCTCGGGCTTCAACGCCATGCAAGATGAAACACTCCTCGCTGAGCGGCTGGACACCGTCTCGACCCTGCTCGAGCGCCTCCCGCAGGAGGCCTGGGTGTTTGCGGAAGACGCCGGCTTTTACGATCCACGTTTTAGCGAGCTGATCTTCGAGCGTCTAGGGGGTGAGATCGATATCTTTAGCCTGAACGAAGACGAGCTCCAAGGCCATCTCGGCGCCAGGCTCGACCTCCTCGACGCCGCGCAAGTCAACGAGGCGCTCGCCGACCTCGCCGAACGCCTCCCCGTCCCGTTGATCGTGCTCCACACCAAGGCGTGGGCCGCGGCGTACGGCGACGGCGCCGCCCGCTTTGCCGGGGCGCTGCGAGGCGGCACCACCATGGCCACCACGCGCTTCTGCTTCGGTGACGACTTTACGCTGCAAGACTACCAGCGCATCAGCCGGTTACCCCCTGACCCGGCCGGGGCCGCCTTCGCAGCCGCCCTCAACCGCGAACGTGGTGAACACGTCTGTTGCGTCCCGGTCGCTCGCGTGGACCCGTCAACGGAAACCACCGTCGGCCTCGGCGACGCCTTCGTCGGAGGCTTTCTACACGCCCTCCTCGACCGCTGAGACCAACACGGCATCCACGGTGTAGGGTAGCCGGTAGCGATCGCCCGTACGGAAATGCGCCTCGATCATCTCGAGGCGCTGTTCGAGGGTGCTGCCGGCGTCGTTATTCATGACCGGAAAGAGCGGCAGCATCTGCTCGAGCTCTGCTGCCGAGCCGGCTTCAACAGAGGCCTCGGCCGAGAGCACCTCAAAGGGGAGCTTCAGGGTTTGCACGATGTCGATCACCGCAGCCGAGAATGGGAACAGGCCGGGCTCGCCGAACCCGAGCGAGCGCCGAATCCGTTCGCTGGTGGCGTCGCTTCGAGCCACCAGCATGACGGCCATGCGGCCCCCAGGGGCGATAAACGGAACCATCTTTTCGATAAACGTTCGCCACCGGTTGTGCGGCACGAAGTAGAGAACGTGCGCACAAACGATCAGGTCGAAGGCCTGCTGGGCGAGCGGCGCACTCTCCCAGTTCTCACGATCATATCAGCTGCCCGCGTTCCAACGTATAGAGGCTCTGGCCCGAACGTGCCCACTCGCTTATGCCCGTACGGCCACCCGTTCCGGCTTCGATGGGGCCACCGCCTCCAGCAGCCCCACCAGGTCGCTCGAGCTCCGCTCGCGCGCGATATCGGCCGCCAGACGGTTCGCGTTATCCGCGTAGCACGGCTCTTTCAACACCCGCTCGACTGCGGTCCGAATCTGGTTGACGGTGGCGGTCGTCGAAAGGCGCACCCCCGCACCTTGGTGAACCACTCTGGCAGCAGTATCGTTTTGGTCCCTACCCATGGGGATGCACACCAGCGGCACACCCGCTGAGAGCGCTTTTAGGGTGGTTCCGTGCCCGCAGTGAGTCACCGCGAGTTGCGCCTGCTCGAGGATCGGACCGTGAGGCGCCGACCCGATTACCGAAACGTTCTCGGTCGCAGCGACCTCATTGGGCGCCAACATCTGCCCCAGCGTCACCACCGCCCGGACCGGGAGCTCAGAGAGCGCAGCCACCACCCGCCGCAAGAGCGGGCCTTGGTCTTGAAAGGTCGAGCTAAAACCGACCAGCACCAGCGGTTGCCCGTTGGGGGTTGACCAGGGCGGGGTCCACGGCTCGGCCCAGGATGGGTCGTCGAGCACTGGGCCGACGTAGGTTACGTTGCTGGGCACCGTCGAGGAGGCGAAGTCGAAGGTTGGGCTCGATAACACCAGGATCTTCTCAGCCGATAAAGCTTGGTCGTAAAACGAACCGAGCGGCTCCAGGCCGTAGTGAGACCGCACCCCGTTAAGGGTCGGCAGCGCCGCGTCGAATAGCCGGTTGACGATAGAGCGCATCAAGGCGTTGCGACCCCGGGCGAGCGCGTGGTTCGCCGGACCGAAGCCCGGACCCACCGGCGGGCTGCCGGGGGTCGGCAGCATCCAGATGTTGGGAACAAGCGGCACCACCGGAAGCTTGGCGGCCTGGGCGGCGATGATCGCCCCGAAAAGGTGCACGTCCGGCACCACCACGTCGGCCTGAAAGGCCTCGATCGCTTCGAAGGTATCGGCCGCGTAGTCTCTCGCCGGCCCGGCGATGAACTGGTCGCGCGCCCGCTTCAGCATGGCCAAGGGGTTGTTGACCTCCCAATCACGCATGAGATCGTCTTGGGGGTCGAGCGAAGTACGGTGGGGTGCTCGTCGCCAGGAAGTGAAGCTGCACCCGGCCGCTTTTGCGTCGTCTTCGACGGTCGGGTCGGCGATCACCTGTACCTGGTGGCCGCGTCCGAGCAACTGGCGAGCGACCCCCAGCATCGGCGGGAGGGTACCGCCCCCTTCCCACATGGGAAAAAGAAACCGTCTCGGGTTTGTCGTCATATCCGTTCCTTTCTCGCGCTGTCGCTGAGCACCCCTCGAACGAGTCTCGATACGATCGCTTCGGTGTCACTGCGGGAGAACCCAAAATCGCGGCGCAGGACCTTCCAGACCGTCACGTCGGTGGCGGCGTAGAGGGCCATGATGGTCTGCTCTCGCTCAGAATCCGCAACCCGATCGAGGCGTGGGCCAAAGACCCGTTCGATCCAGGCCCGGTGAGCCCTGCGGCCACGGGCGAGCATCTCGCCGATGATGTCGATGCGGCCTTCGAGCTCGAGCGCGCGGACGTTGGCGTCGCCCATCTCCTCGTTTCGCTCGATCACGCGCTGCACGGCGGCCGTTACGTCCCCTGGCTCGACCTCGCGGGCCCGATCTTCTTGTGGGGCTCTCCACTGGCCGACCGCCACCAGCAGTTCCTCTTTGGTGCCGAACTGCCGGTAGACGGTCTGGCGGGTGACGCCTGCCGCCTCCGCCACCGCCGCAAGCGTAAGCTCATCGTAGTGCCGCTCGAGCCAGAGCCGATAGGTCGCCTCGAGAATCCGTTCCCGGGTCTCGTTCATAGCGTCCCGGCGCGCTGTCATCTGGTACCGGCGCTTATCCTGGGCCACACCTCGTGCGGGGTTCTCTCCCTGTTTCATGTTACACAGTGTCGCATAGAT
>CP070651.1:1196349-1256079 GCA_020354625.1 Trueperaceae bacterium | reverse complement strand
AATGACCCTTCATGCAGCACAGGTCAAGACGTTTTTGTCGCTCAGGACGCGGGTAAACCTCAAAATCGCAGCCTTCAACTTGCTCCACTCGGGGGTCCTATTCAGGTAGCAAACGACGTAAGTTATGTTTGCAGAATTGGACCGCGGGCGGCCGCGGGACGCAAGCTCGGCGCTCCGCTGACCCAACCTCGCTTCTGTAGCCTTACGTTTGAGGCATTGCCCCAAACTTAAGTTGGAGGTCCTTAAGGATACATGGTCGCCAAAACAGCATCTCGATCGACTGAGCATTTCGAGGGCTCAGCATCAACCGCTCTCGTTTTGAATAGGAAAAGAGCCTCAGAGCCAAACCCGGAGATCATCCCGTCTTCACCCGCATGCACACTATCTCGGTCACTACCACATAGAAAAGTCACTAAATCCCCTTATGAAGAGCACCCGATCGGGTTACAATAGAAGGCATGTACGACGCCGAAGGGAGCTTCGACGAGGAGCCTTGTCCTCGCTGTGGAGCCACCACAACCGTCACTTATCACTACCGTGAGGGTTTCAGTGAACTCGAGTGCCTCGCGTGTGCATTCCGGAGTGATTGGGAGGAGGTCAGCGCCTTGCAACGCTATCACGGTGACCTGCTCGAACATCGCTGCGGCAAAGACCTACCCGTACCCGTCAAAAAGTTGAAGGCTTGAGGGAAAGCCAACGTGGCAGGGATTGTACACGCAAACGCACCAGAAGCGTGCTGGATCTCTAAGCCCAGTACCGATCGCTTACGAAAAATAGGCACCTCAATCGTTGTACACTCGCACATACGAGGGAGCATCGGCCCGTGAACCGGATCCTACCTGTGGAGGGTCACGGTCGAAAGAAGAAAGGAGACATTATGGAGGTCAAGGTTGTTCTCAGTTCGGAGGAGATCATAAGAGGACTGAAGCATTACCGGCGCATCGCCAGACAAGATCTTCTACGTTCCTCTGAGACAGACAACCCTGAAGCTTTTCGAAAGCATGCAGAGGCAAGGCGTCACATCTATGCTTACCTATCGGAAGTTGCCGAGACGCAAAGCCCGAGCGATGTCGCCAAAGAGGCACTGCGTCGCTACCAAGAGCTTCCGTTCGTGACGGGTACCTCCCAAGAGATGCACACCGACATCAAGGGACAAGAAAATGCTCTCGAGAACTTCTTTCTTATGATCGGTCTGGAGCGGAAAATCTGGCGGGAGATTCGTAGTAGCCGGCCACCGCTCGGATAAAGGATCGCTCTTTCGAGTGAGGGCACTCCACCATCGATTATGACCGTTGGAGGTGTCTGGCGGAATCTCTACGCTCGCATTTCTCCAACGACGGAAGAGACCAGTCACCGACTCAAGCCCCTTAGTGATGTTTTGAGGAGAAAATTGGTGACTTTAGAGCAACTGGAGCAGCAAGCAAAACAGAAACCCGATGTACTCCACGAGCTCAGCGATAACCTCGTTTTTGGCGAAGGCAATGCCGACGCCGATCTGATGCTGATTGGCGAGGCTCCTGGCGAAGAAGAGGATCTTTCCGGACGCCCTTTTGTAGGCAGGGCAGGCCAATTGCTCGACCGGATCTTAGAGAGCGTCTCGATCGACAGATTTGACGTTTACATTACCAACATCGTCAAATTCCGCCCCCCCGGAAACAGGAACCCGAAACCCGAAGAGATTGCGGTTAGCGAGGGCGTTCTACTTGAACAGATCCGGCTCATCCGCCCTCAAATCATCGCCCCGTTAGGAAACGTCCCCACCCAATATTTTCTTCAGACCCGCGAGGGCATCACCAAGACCCACGGTCAGTGGTACCGTTGGCACGGCATCGACATTTTTCCACTCTTTCACCCAGCCTATCTGCTCAGAAATCCCAGCCGGGAGCAAGGTAGCCCAAAATGGCAGATGTGGCAGGATATGAAAGAACTCAAGTCGGCCCTCTCCGCCCTGAAACCCAAATCCGGTCAACTCGTAATCGACACGGCCCAGCAAGGAAACCTCTTTTGAAGCCTGTTAAGCACAAAATCTATCGTTGGCGGCGATGCGCGCACTGATCCAACGCGTGGCCTGGGCGAGGGTACGAGTCGAAGGCGAGCAGGTTGGAGCGATTGAAAAAGGCCTTCTGATCCTCCTCGGTGTCACGCACCAAGACACGACGGAAACCGCTGCAAAACTGGCCGCCAAAACCAGAAAACTGCGTATCTTTAGCGATCAGGCCGGGAAGATGAATCTCAGCGTCGATGATGCTGGGGGAAGCTTGCTGGTTGTGAGTCAATTTACGCTCTATGGTGATGTCCGTGGTGGAAACCGTCCCAGCTTCACAAACGCTGCAAAACCGGAGAGTGCGGAGGAACTCTACCTGGCCTTTATCGACAACCTCAAAAAGAGTGGCCTGGACGTCTCACAAGGGAGGTTTGGTGCTCTTATGGAGATCGAACTACTCAACGAGGGACCCGTCACACTATGGTTGGATACCGAGCATTTTTGAGTCCTCTACGAGTTTCCATATCGATCGCAAAATCCCTTTTCGTAAGGCTATTGGGATACAGGCCCGCCCCCATGGCAGGCTAAACTAGGCCATGGCTGAGACGTTTTTCAACTTCTTTACGATTCTCCCACTCCCTATCTGGGCGAGTATGATCTTATTCCCTCGTGCACGTTTTACGCAACGAATCGTCCTCTCCAACTGGCCCTACATCGTGCTCGGGGGCATCTACGCAGTGCTGCTTATCAGCCAGATCCTCACGACAACCCAACCCTTGGGCTTCTCGTTTCAGGCTCTGAGAGCGGGATTCAACAGCGAGCTGGGCTTTTTAGCCGGTTGGGTGCACTACCTCACCCTCGATCTATTCGTCGGCGTATGGATCTTTAGGGACGCAAAATATTGGGGCATCTCGGCGAGCGTATTTCTACTGGTCACGCTTTTTTCAGGCCCGCTCGGCCTAGCTGGATACCTCATTATCAGGCACCGCAAGAGCAAGACCGATCCGATCAAGAATCTGAATTGAACACATCTCGACCCTGTATCGCTCCTCGGTCTTCGCGTCAAGCGACAGCAGGCAAAGAACGAGTGTGCTGTTACAGTCGCGAAACACCCTGCACAGCCGGTATGGCTCGTGCCCCCTCAAACGCATTGACTTCCTCTATAAAGCGTTTAAACAGATAACTTGCGTCGTGGGGGCCTGGACTGGCCTCGGGGTGATACTGGACGCTAAACACTGGATAGCGTAGATGAGCCATACCCTCGAGTGTGCCGTCGTTCAAGTTGATGTGTGTAGCCTCGAATTGGTGACCAGGAATAGAATCGACATCTACAGCATAGTTATGATTCTGGCTGGTGATTTCCACTTCTCCGGTCACCAGGTTCTTAACCGGTGTGTTGGCACCGTGGTGCCCGTGCTTGAGCTTATACGTCCTGCCACCGACGGCAAGACCTAGGAGTTGATGTCCCATACAGATCCCATAGGTTGGCAACAACCCCAAAAGTTGCCAAACGGTGTCATGAGCATATTGCGGCCCCCCAGGATCACCTGGCCCGTTTGAGAGAACCAAGCCAAACGGGTTCAGAGCCATGATCTGCGCAGGTGTCGTCTGGGCAGGAACGACGATGACTTCAGCACCGGCCTGCTCGAGCTTGTAAACGATCGAGTGTTTGATCCCGAAGTCGATCAGAACCACGCGAGGGCTGTTTCTAAAGGTCGGACGAGCATACGGGAGCGATGTCGTCACTTCAGGGGTCATATCCCGGCCGTCGATGTCCTCATGATTCCGGGCCTTCTGCGAAAGAGCCTCTTGCAAGGCCTTATCGACACGCCCGTGAAAGATTACTCCCTTCACAACACCACCGGTACGCAAACGTCGAGTCAAAGCCCTCGTATCGATACCCTCGATTCCGACGATCTTGTGTTGCTCCATGAAACTTTGGAGCCCCTGATTACTCCGGTAGTTGCTCGCTACTCGGCTAAACTCACGAACGATGAAGCCCCGCGCAAAGGGTTTGTTGGACTCCATATCATAAACACTCACACCGTAATTACCGATATGAGGATAGGTCATGGTAACGATTTGACCGTGATAACTAGGATCGGTCAGAATCTCTTGATATCCCGTAATGGCGGTGTTGAAAACAACCTCGCCAACAGTCGTCCCAACATACCCGAAGGCATAGCCGTAATAGACCGTACCATCTTCCAGGATTAATGCAGCCGGTGGTTTATTAAGCAACGTCATCAGTTACACCCACCTTGCACTGTATCACCCCGTCTGTAGGATTTCATGGGTAAACGACCGTTGCGATTGTATCTCCACTCGTGTATAGACCGTGAGATCCAAACTCGAAAGAACTCCGAGAGGAGTCTCAGGATAAGACAGCACTCTCCTTCACCGTGTGAGGTGGCACCACCACACCAGGGTCCACCACACAGTCTGTAAGGTGGCAATAGGCTCCAACGCAGGCTCCCGCTCCGATTCTGGTCTCCCCCTTCAAGACCACACCAGGTTCCAGGACGATATCGTAGTCCAACTGCACCGTTTCATCGATAAAGGTCTGCTCTGGACTCACCATCGTCACCCCCTCCGAAAGCCATCTATCACGCACCCTATCACCAAGAATACGCTCGGCAAGAGCTAGGTGCTTACGATCGTTGACACCGAGTACTTGCTGCTCATCGGCAACGCTGATCGCCCGGACCTCAGAACCGGACCTAAGGTAGCAATCGACCAAATCGGTAATGTAGTACTCACCTGCAGCATTAGCATTGGTCAACCGATGCACCTTCGAAAAAACAGTCTGGTCGAAAGCGTAGATACCGGGATTGATTTCACGAATCCCACGCTCTTTCTCCGTCGCATCTTTTTCTTCTACGATCCTGGCTACAGCCCCACTCCGGCTGCGCACAACCCGACCATACCCTTTTGGTTCCTTGACCTCGCAGGTGAGCAGCGTCATACCGTCACGTCCACGCTGAGACTCAACGAGGCGTTCAAGCGTTACAGATGAAAGCAACGGGCCATCACCGTTGAGCACCAACAAGGTTCCCAAGGTTGGAGTCACTACCTCCTCAGTCATTCTTAAGGCATGGCCTGTGCCCAACTGCTCTGCCTGTTGAACAAATGTCAAGTCGTCTGCTTGAAACTCGCTTCGCACCTGCTCCGCGCCAAAACCGACCACCACAACTGTGAGGTCTGGCTCCAGCGGCATCACAGCTCGAATCACATGTGCGAGAAGAGATCGACCGGCAGCACGGTGTAGTACCTTGGGGCGTCGTGATTTCATGCGCTCCCCTCGACCAGCCGCCAGAATAACCACGGCCAGAGACACCCTACCGCCCCCTCGCTCGTAAACTGATACGCTCGCGCTTTTCCTCCTTATCGGGGTCGATGACCAAAAGCAAGTAGAGAGCAATCAAAATGATAGGAATACTCGCAATCTGGGTGAGTGTAAAAAAGCCTATACCACCGCTATCGTTCAGATAGACCTGCCAAAAGAGCGGGTTGTCGCGAAAGGGTTCCTCAAACGCACTACGCAAAATCGAATACCAGAGCACGAACTGCCAAAAGGCGAATCCAGGAGCAACGCTACGCCGCAAAGCCCAAACCGTGATGAATACCAGCCCGATTCCTATGAGTACTCCATAGAGCGGCGCGAGGTGCACGGTACACGGCTCACCTGCAGGGAGCGCGCTGCAAATAGGAGGCCCGAAACGCCAGAGGGGATCTCCGAAGATCACTCTTCCAAATGCACCTAGCGTCTCGGTCCCAACCTCGGGCCAAGTAAAACCGATCGGCCACTCAGTAAGCCGCCCTCCGGTATCGGTCCCATTCATGAAGTTCCCGATGCGCCCACCGACGATACCGAGAGCTGCCAACGGCGTCATGAGATCGAGATAGGCCCACATGTTCAATTTGTTGATACGACCATAGATCCAGATGGCGAGTAAGATTCCGAGGACAGAACCGTGAAAACTGACTCCCCCTTGCCAGATTTTAAACGCATCGGCAATATTACCACCAGAGCCAAAGAAAGCAGTCGGGCTCGTCAACACATAGACAAGACGGGCTCCGATGATGCCGGCGACAACCAGATAGGGTGCCATATCGAGCAATCTATCTGGATCGAGACCTCGAGCCTCAGCGAAGCGCATCGCCCACAAGGCTCCAACCAACACCCCGCTGGCGATCAAGAAACCGTACCAGCGAACTGCGATGGGTCCAATCTGAATCATTATGGGATCCATATAAACCTCACTTCACCATCACTTCCTTGCAAGAGCTTACCAGGGTCCGCCGTTCAAGGCGAGTTCAGCCCCCCGCAGCGAACGAAAAGGGAGTCCTATTCTCAAAAAGTGAATAGGCGAGGAAACACTATCACACCGATAGCGACCAGAATCAGAATTTTTGCAACCCCCCCCCCTAACGTACCCACCAACGAGCCGAACCCTGCGCGCACGGCTTCTAGAGGTGATCTTCCAACGAGAAGTTCTGCCACAACCGCTCCCACAAGAGCACCGATAAGCAATCCGAAGGGTGGAAAGAATAAGAGACCCGCCAATGAACCGACCACGCCCCCCCAAAGACCTAGACGGCTCGCGCCATAGACCTTTGCTCCGAGATAACTGCCCGCCAAGTCGATTAGCTGAGCGAGCGCAGCCAAAAAAACCACCAACCCGAGAACTCTGACGTTGAGATCTTCAAAATCGGTTATCCAAGCTGCCAAAATGGCACCGAATGCGGCAATCGGAACACCGGGCAACAGAGGTGCAATCAGACCGACTAACGCAAGCAGATAAAACCCGCCGAAGAGTAACAAGGCCAAGAGGTCCATCCATCCATGCTAGCCCAGTTATCGAAACGTGATCTATAGTTGGTGAGAACAGAAGAGTCAAGCACAACGAGACCGAAGCACAGCTTCTTGAGGCCGGTTCTTGGAGAGCTAGATCAAGATGGCCAAGCCTCCAGAGCACTCCTTCTCTCGCCGACAATCGTATCTATCGCTTCGGGAAGGATTCTGAATATGGCTTTAAGAGATTCCCGCGCCGCTTCGGCACTTCCAGGCAGATTCACAATAAGGGTCTGTCTCCGCACACCTGCTACCGCGCGTGAGAGAACTGCTTCAGGCCCTCTCTTCAAGCCAGACAGTCGGATAAGATCGGCGATTCCAGGAACGGGGCGTTCGATCACTTGAAGCGTCGCTTCCGGCGTTCTTTCGCGCTGTCCAAGCCCCGTACCGCCAATGGTGAGAATCAAGTCGACTTCATCACCATCGGCCCAAAGACGAAGTTTGGAGCGTATGATGGCTTGCTCCACTAAAACCTGCTGATAGTCGACCTCGGTAAAGGGGCCTTTGGCTAAAAGAGAGCGAATCTCCTTCACTGATAGCTCTACCTGCTCAGCCCGCGGGTCGGCGTCGCTCACGGTAAGAATGGCGGTGCGAATCATACTTCAGAGTGTACTCGAGCACACCTGAACACGACATTGCGATCTACCACATCTTGTGCTGCCATTGGTGCGGCGGGCCTCCACCACAGATTGCACCTGATTGCACCTTGTCTACGACTGACAACGCGGTGGCATTGAGCGACGATGCAGCTATTTCATCAGAAAGCTGGCATCGGCGTGAACCACATTTCAAAGCAACTGATACTTATCCTCACAATACTCTGAGTAAATCGCACACACTGGAGGCATTTTCGTACGAAAGAGGACATACTCCAGGTATTGATAGGTATTGATACCTTCGCTGAGCAAACTGATCAGTCCATACCCCTAGCACCAGCGCCTTTGTCACGATAGGCTAAAGCGTTTGATCTTGAAACCGGAGGTCCACCTTGAAAATCCACGAATACCAAGCAAAAGAGCTCATGAAGAAGTACGGGATTCCTGTACCCGAGGGTCGTGTCGTTCATAGCGTGGAAAGTGCGGTAGAGGCTGTAGGTCCGCTCATCGAATCTACTGGCAATCGGGTCGTTGTACTCAAATCGCAAATCCACGCGGGAGGCCGGGGGAAAGGTCGATTCAAGGAGCACCCCGACCTCGGCGGTGTCAGTGTCGTTCTCAACGGCTTGGAAGGTGGGATTCCAGCGGTTGAGAGACGCGTGCGGCAACTCGCTGAAATGATGCTCGGCTCGACACTCGTTACCGTGCAAACGGGTGCCCAAGGGAAAATCGTAAACAAACTCTATCTAGAACAAGGGATCGACATCGACCGTGAGCTCTACCTCTCGGTCGTTCTCGATCGAGCCCAAGGGAGAAACATCGTCATGGCATCGACCGAAGGGGGGACGGAGATTGAGGAAGTTGCCGCCCGCAACCCCGAAAAGATCCTACGCGCCACAATCGACCCAGCCATCGGTATGGCCCATTTCCAGGCACACGCGCTAGCTTACAACCTCGGCCTCAAAGAAATGGCCTACAAAAACGCCAAGCGTTTCATGCTCTCTCTCGCCGCCGCAGCCGAAAGACTCGATACAGACTTGGTTGAGATCAATCCCTTGGTCGTGACTAAGGAGGGTGAAGTCCTCGCCCTAGACGGCAAAATGAGCTTCGATAACAATGCTCTTTATCGTCACAAAGACATTCAGGCGATGCGAGATATGACCGAAGAAGACCCGGCCGAAATCGAGGCCAGTGAGTATGGGCTCAGCTTCATAAAACTCGAAGGGAGCATCGGTTGCTTGGTCAACGGTGCAGGACTGGCGATGTCGACCATGGATATCATCAAGCACGTCGGAGGGGAACCTGCCAATTTCTTGGATGTAGGGGGGGGTGCCACTGCCGAAAACGTTACCGCGGCATTCAAGATCATCACACAGGATCCAAACGTGAAGGGGATATTCATCAACATCTTTGGCGGTATCATGCGCTGCGATACCATTGCGAGTGGTGTCGTTGCAGCGGTACGAGAGGTCGGCTTAGAGGTGCCACTCGTAGTCAGACTCGAAGGTACAAACGTTGAACTCGGCAAACAGATTATCGAAGACTCCGGCTTAAATGTCATCAATGCCGGCAATATGAAAGATGGGGCCCGGAAAATCGTGGAGTTGTCAGCATGAGCATCCTGGTGGACAATAGTACGAGAGTGATCGTGCAGGGTATCGGGGGTACCGGCAAATTTCATACCGACAAAGCGATCGCCTACGGCACCCAAGTCGTCGCCGCGGTACATCCAACCAGAGGTGGCGAGGCCGAACACTTCGAGGGTAAAACAGATTCCAGCGGCCTGCCTGACGCTCCCCAGAATTACAGCGTGCGCGTTCCGATCTTCCCGACCGTGAAAGAAGCCGTTGCCAAAACAGAAGCCAACGCCTCGGTCATCTATGTTCCGGCTCCATTTGCCGCCGACGCAATCTTGGAAAGCGCCGATGCCGGTGTCGAACTCATCGTAGCTATCACCGAGGGCATTCCCATCATGGATATGGTGAAGGTCAAACGCTACCTCGAAGGGAAATCCACTCGCCTGATCGGACCGAACTGCCCAGGTGTGATTACTCCCCACCAGTGCAAGATCGGTATCATGCCGGGCTATATCCACCAGGGAGGGCGTATCGGGGTCGTCAGCCGTTCGGGAACGCTCACCTACGAAGCGGTTTATCAACTCACCCAAAACGGTCTCGGACAGACCACTGCGGTCGGCATCGGTGGCGATCCCGTCAACGGCACGGATTTTGTGGATGTACTCGAACTCTTCGAACAAGATCCCGACACCGATGGTGTCATCTTGATCGGTGAAATCGGGGGGACGGCTGAAGAAGAAGCGGCCTCATGGATCGAAAAGAATATGACCAAGCCAGTAGCGGCCTTCATTGCTGGGGCGACGGCCCCGCCGGGAAAACGCATGGGGCATGCTGGCGCCATCATCTCAGGAGGCCAAGGAACTGCCACCGACAAGATCTCTGCCCTTAGGCACGCTGGCGTCGTGGTGGCACCTACACCGACAGATATGGGGGAGGCCATGTTGGAAGCGTTACGCGTAGCGGGACGCTAGCAACGCGGATCACGTACTGAGCTACGAATGCCAAACAGGCCGGGAACGCGAACGTTCGTTGGGATGGCAGAGCTATCGCTGTAGAATAGTGGAGTATGCAAGCCCTCATCGATCGAATTCGAAACGAAGGCCAGTATCTCGGGGGTGGAATCCTCAAGGTCGATAGTTTTCTGAATCACCAGCTCGACCCAGACCTCACGTTGGCTATGGGAGAGGCTTTCAAGCAAAGATTCACAGCGATGGGAGTTCACGGCGTCACCAAAATCGTGACCGCCGAGGTGAGTGGTATTGCGCCCGCTTTCGCTGTGGGGCTCACGTGTCAGGTTCCCATCACATACGCACGCAAAAAACGTCCCATCACCATGCCCGACGGATATTTTGAAGCTGAAGCCCCAAGTCACACCAAAGGTGGTGTCACACGCCTTTTGATCTCACCCGAGTTCCTTTCCCCCAAGGATAGGGTACTTCTAATCGATGATTTTCTCGCTACAGGAAAGACACTCGAGGCTCTTGTTCGGATCATTCAACAGAGCGGCGCAGATCTGCTCGGTATCGGCTGTGTCATCGAAAAGAGTTTTGAGGGAGGGAGAGCCCGACTCGAACCTCTAGGCATACCCATCGTGTCGTTGGCTATCATCGAGTCGATGGACCGAGAAACGATTACTGTAACCTCTACCGATCCATAGCAGCTATCGTTCTTTCAATATCCGCGATCGACTCAGGATTCTCAATCACCTCCCGATTAGGAATCGGTAGGCCGTTTGCAACCCGTGAAACGGCTATTTCCATCAATTTCCCACTTCTGGTACGAGGAAGATCGATGACCTGTACAACTCTTTTGGGAACATGGCGGGGGCTCTCCTGTGTGCGGATTTCCCGTTCGATACGTACCCTGAGCTCCTGTGTCAAGACCTCCCCCTCCCGCAACACCACAAAGAGCCAGATTTCCTCATCGCCACCTAATTTTTTGCCGATAGCGACAGACTCCACCACCTCAACAAATGATTCGAGAGGGCGATAGATTTCGGATGTGCCGATCCGTACCCCACCCGGGTTGAGGGTGGCATCACTGCGTCCATAGATCACGACTCCACCACGTTCGTTGATCTCAACCAGATCGCCATGACGCCACACGTCAGGGTAGGTATCGAAGTAAGCGCTATGATACCGGTCGAAATCGCGGTCACCCCAAAACATGATCGGCATTGAAGGCAACGGTTGAAGACAGACGAGTTCTCCTGCTTCCCCAATCACCTTCTCACCACGAATATCGAAAGCAGCAACATCTGCACCTAATACAGAACCTTGAATCTCACCTTCGTACACCGGCTCGGTCGGGACGCCTGCAACAAAACAGCCAACGATATCGGTGCCACCTGAAATACTCGCCAAATGCAGATCCCGCTTGATGTGATCAAAGACGAATTGGAATCCCTGGGGCGAAAGGGGTGACCCCGTCGATGCCAACGTACGCAACGATGAGAGATCCACAAACGCCTGCGGTGAGAGCTCTTGAGCTATAAGTGTGTGAATATAACGGGCACTCGTACCAAAAAACGAGAGGTCTAAACGCTCCGCAAGATGCCAAAGCGTTTCGAGTGTTGGGTAAGACGGTGAGCCTTCGTAAAGAACGATGGTTGCGCTCTGCGCCAGAACCGAAACGAGCCAATTCCACATGATCCAACCGCAGGTTGTGAAGTAAAGGACTCTATCTCCAGCACGTATATCGCTGTGCACATGGTGCTCGACATGATGCTTGATCAACGCACCACCTGCCCGATGCACCAGCGGCTTCGGCAAACCGGTGGTCCCTGACGAGTAGAGGATATACAGAGGGTGATCGAACGGCAGCATCGAGAAGACGGGATCCCCAATCTCCCCTTCATCCATCCATTCCGACCAACCTGTGAAAGAGGAACTCGAACTCGCAGGCTCCTCGCCAGGATAGGGAAGTAACACGGTGCATTCGAGACTCTTCAGGTGTTGCCTAAGGCGCTCCAAGGTCGGCAAGGTATCGAACCGCCTCCCTTGATACCAGTATGCACCAGATGCAAAGAGCATTTTGGGCTCGATCTGCTCGAAGCGCGCTCTAGCTGCATCGAAACCGAAGTCCGGTGAACAACTCGAGAAGATGACGCCTATACTGGCACACGCGAGCAACAAGATGACGGTTTCGGGAATGTTTGCAGCGTAAACAGCAACACGATCTCCTCGGGTGAACCCTGAGCGCCTGAGAGCGGACTGAGCACGAGCCACCTCACGACGGAGTGCGCTGTAACTGAGGACCGTCTGATGTCCACTTTCGGTTACCGCCAAGATGGCTGGCTGTTGGTCATCCGAGAGATCAGGAGGATAGAGAAGGGCCTCCGCATAATTGAGGGTAGCCCCTTCAAACCAGTGGGTGTAGGGCATCGGATCTTCGCTGACGATCTCAGCAGCCGTAGTCTTGAAAGGGAGACAGGCATACGTCGCATAGGTCGACCAGAAGGTCCCGATATCCTCGACCGACCAGTCATGCAACGCTCTGTAGTCGGTGAAAGTGCGTCCGGTTTGCGCCTCGACTACGTTCTTGAATGCGGTCAGGTTGGCAGTTTCTACACGCTGCGTCGAAGGTGTCCAAAGCCGTTGACTCATCATATACTCCCAGCAACATCCGTCTGGAAGCAGTGTACCGCCAAAAGAAACCGTTTCGCGACACCACCTGCTCAATCGTACAGGACTCCCCGATCTATCTGAAAGCTCAACAAAAAGACACTCCGAACAGAGAGAAACGATTAGACTGCGGTGTGTTTCGCCGCCAGCACCCCCCGACAGAGCACAAGGCCTATTCACGCGTAGAGCACGACCTCGCGCGCTTGCGCCGCCTCTACTACTTCACCCGTCCGTATCGCTGGCGGCTTCTAACGGGTATCGCTGCCGTGGCCGTTGCCGGTTCCCTAGGCCTCCTTTTCCCCCTCATCGTACGAGACCTGTTCAACACGGCATTCCAAGTCGGCGACCGAACCCCAAGCATAGAGGATCTGAACAGAATCGCTGTGATCATGGCTGGGCTTTTTCTCACGCAAGGACTGTTCAACTACCTTCGAGTCTACAACTTGAGTCTTGTCGGTGAGGGAGTGGTAGCGGATCTTCGAAAGATACTCTACAGTCACTTACTCGATCTCTCTTTACTCTTTTTCGAAAACCGCCGAACAGGTGAGATCACCTCGCGCCTCACGTCTGACATCACAACCGTACAAGGTGCTGTGTCTCAAGCCCTGGCACAATTCATCAACCAATTGATCACCCTCATCGGAGGCATATTCTTCTTGTTCTTTTTGAATTTCAGACTAACGTTTGTCATGCTGTCGATCATCCCTGCCGTTATTATCGCAGCAGCCTACTTCGGGCGCCGACTTCGGGAGATCAGTACTCGCTTTCAAGACCAGGTCGCAGATGCAAACGCAAGTGCGGAAGAAGCGATCGTCGGTATCCGTGTCGTCAAGTCGTTTACCGCTGAGCAGGTAGAGAGAAAACGTTATGCCACTCTAATCGATAATTCCTACCTTTTGGCCAGGCGAAGAGCCATGGTGCGTGCCCTCTTTATCCCCAGCACGATTATGGCGATGTTTGCCGGTATCGGCGTGGTGCTCTGGGTCGGGGGGAGACTCGTGCTTACCGGCCAGCTCCCTCCAGGCGATCTTATCGCGTTTCTCCTCCTTACCATCTTCGTCGCCGGTTCGATCGGTACCTTTACGGGCCTCTATAGCCAGCTCCAGGAAGCGTTGGGGGCGTCGAGAAGAATCTTCGAATTGCTGGACACCGTAACAGACCTACCCGAGCCTGACACGCCTGTGGACCTACCGCACGAAAGAGAGCGAATCAGGTTTGAAGGAGTCTCGTTCAAGTACGGTGACCGAAATGGCGAAGAGGTCCTAAGAGAGATCGATCTCGAGGTAAAACCGGGGGAAATGATTGCCCTAGTCGGCCCAAGCGGCGCTGGAAAGAGTACGTTGGTCTCCCTCATTCCGAGATTTTTCGATCCCGAAGCAGGGCGCATCCTGCTCGGTGAGATCGACCTAAGACGGCTCCGTCTCCACGACCTTAGAGCCACGATCGGCATCGTCCCACAAGAAACCCACCTCTTCTCTGGAAGCGTTGGCGCGAATATCCTCTATGGGCGGCCTGGAGCGAGCCGAACAGAGCTTGTCGAGGCAGCGATAGCAGCCAATGCCGACGAATTCATAAGGAATTTTTCCAGTGGGTACGACACTCTGGTCGGAGAAAGAGGGGTGAAACTTTCGGGTGGACAAAGACAGCGAATCGCGATCGCCCGGGCGATCCTCAAGGATCCGACGATTCTCATCCTCGACGAAGCGACAAGTTCCCTCGACAGTGAATCAGAAACCCTTGTACAAGCAGCTCTTGAACGGTTGATGAAAGGCAGAACCACCTTTGTCATCGCTCATAGATTGAGTACGATTCTTACTGCCCACCGCATCTTGGTACTCGATCGGGGCAGTATTGTGGAACAAGGCACTCATCAGAGCTTGATCCAAGCAGGTGGCCTCTACCGCGATCTGTATGAGAAGCAGTATGAGCGCAATGCCTTGCGCTGAGAACGAGCCTGCTTTTCGTTGCCCTCAGCAGTCACGGCGCGCACCCATCTCACCTACGGGACACACCGTCTGCTTCTTATCGCATGAAATCCCGTTGATCAATCGGGTTCCGGTCACCTTCTCCTTTGTTTGCCGCGCCGTTCGTTTTAGTCGGTACAACCGGACCAAACGAGAAGGAATCTCATGAGATCCCGCTCATGAGTCAAACGGTACCCACCACCTTCTATTGAACTCTACATGCTGTCTTGGTCAGGCAAAGTCTGACCAAGACAGCGTTCGTCGCAATAGACGCCGATCAACCCACCAAGATTGCTTTCAACTCGATTTCGACAGAAGCCAGAGCCTTTGAGACAGGACATCTCTTTTTCGCCTGCTCAGCGAGTTCTTCAAAGGTTTCCTGACTGACTCCCGGAACATCTGCCTCTGTGTGGAGCTCGATCAGATTGATGGCAGGACCTTCCCCTAAGTGCACCTTGGCCTCGGTTTCGATACGCGTCGGGGGATAACCAGCATTGCTGAGGAGAGAGGATAGAAACATAGAAAAGCAACCCGCGTGCGCCGCACCGATAAGCTCTTCAGGATTGGTACCCGGCTCCTCGCCGAAACGGGTACCGTGTGAATACGGTCCCTCAAAACCCCCGCTACCGAGCCTCATCGACCCACTACCTCTTTTGAGATCCCCTTCCCAACTCGCATTCGCCACACGTACAGGCATGATGCCCTCCTTTCCATACGCACAAGAAGTTTCATCACAAGTGTACACGTACACCCTCGACACAACAGCAACTACCCACGTCACTTTATAAACCCTCTCCTCCCCCGGTAGCCAGTAAACTAGAGCGATGCCGCTAAAAGTCGAATCCCCTTTCACACCCAAGGGCGATCAGCCCGAAGCCATCAACGCCATCGTCGACGGCCTTAGGGACGGGTTACGGTACCAGACACTACTCGGTGGCACAGGCACAGGCAAAACCTTTACCATGGCAAAGGTCATCGAAGCAGAACAACGTCCAGCCCTCATCCTCGCTCCCAACAAGATCCTTACCGCCCAGCTTGCTGCTGAGTTTCGTGACTTTTTCCCGGAAGCTGCCGTCGAGTTCTTTATTAGCTACTACGATTACTATCAACCCGAGGCGTATGTACCCGCGCGCGACCTCTTCATCGAAAAGGATGCCAATATCAATATGGAGCTCGAGCGCCTCAGGCACTCGACAACCCGAAGCTTGCTAACACGCCGTGATGTCATTGTCGTCGCGTCTGTAAGCGCCATATATGGTCTCGGTTCACCAGAAGAGTACCAGAATCTCAACCTGATCCTTTCCGTCGGTTCCGAACTACCCCGAGATGAGATCCTCGGCAGACTTATCACCCAGCAGTACGAGCGAAACGATATCGAACTCGCAGCTGGCCGGTTCAGAGCCAAAGGCGATGTTATAGAGGTCTGGGCAGCCTACGAAGAGACGCCACTCCGCATCGAACTATGGGGCGATGAGATCGACCGGTTGATCATGGTCGATCCGCTCACGGGAAACGAGTTGACGGAGCTTCAGAGCGCCACCGTATTCCCTGCAAAACATTACGTGACGCCATATGAAAAACTCGAACCAGCCATAGATGAAATACGAGATGATCTAGAACGACGCCTGACCTTCTTTGAAAACACCGGTAAGCTCATTGAAAAACAACGTCTGAAAGAGCGAACTCTCTACGATCTCGAGATGCTGCGCACTCTGGGCTATTGCAGTGGAATCGAAAACTACTCAAGGTACCTTGACGGGCGACAACCGGGCGAACCACCTCACACGTTACTCGATTACTTCCCCGATGACTTCCTGGTGTTTTTGGACGAAAGCCATGTCATGCTACCTCAGCTTCGAGGCATGTATAACGGCGACCGATCACGGAAGCAGACGCTTGTCGATTACGGCTTTCGACTACCTGCAGCCCTCGACAACCGACCCCTCCGAGAAGAAGAGTTTTTCAACATGGTTGGCCAGGTCGTCTTTGTCTCGGCAACCCCCGCCAACCAAGAGTTGGACCTGAGCGATCACGTTATCGAGCAGATCATTCGGCCCACAGGCCTCATCGATCCAGAAATCACGGTTAAACCGAGTCGAGGCCAAATCGACGATCTGCTCTTTGCCGTGCGCGAGAAGGCCTCGCGCGATGAGCGCGTGTTGGTCACCACACTCACAAAGAAAATGTCTGAAGACTTGACGGAGTTCCTTGCACAACAAGGGGTACGTGTACGCTACATGCATAGTGAGATCGACGCCTTGGAACGACAGGTCATCATCCGCGACCTGCGGCTAGGGCATTTCGACGTCCTCGTCGGAATCAACTTGCTCCGGGAAGGGCTCGACCTCCCCGAAGTATCCCTTGTTGCCATTCTCGATGCAGATAAGACCGGGTTCTTACGAAGTGAGAAGAGCTTAATCCAAACGATCGGTAGGGCAGCTAGAAATGTAAACGGCGTAGTCTTTCTCTATGCCGACGTTGTCAGCGATGCCATGCAGGCAGCCATCGAGGAAACCTCAAGGCGGCGTGAAAAGCAGCTCACCTATAATGAGCAACATAGAATTACCCCTGAAAGCATCCGCAAGCGCATTCACGACGTCATTCGTGGCGAAGACGAAGAGGTAGAACACCAACAACTCGCTCCTTGGGAACGAGAATTGGTCTTGGATGACGTGAAACAGGAACTAGCCCTCTTGGAAACCGAAATGTGGGAGGCCTCGGAGGCGCTCGATTTCGAACGCGCTGCTGCCATCCGTGACCGAGTTCGTGAGCTCGAAGCCCGCTTACAAGGGAAAGACGTCATGATGACGACTATTCCAACTCAAAAAGTTAAAACCGGTTCTCGGAAATGATGTTCTAGGAGCGAGACGCCGAGGGCAAGTGGTGTATGGTACGCTATAGCGCCGGGAGGCACGCGTGACTTTTGAAGTTGGCGATCAGGTCGTCTATCCATCTCAGGGCGCAGGTGTGGTCAAAGAGAAAACAACCCGTGAAGTCTTGGGCGAAACCCAGGATTACTTGAAGATTGTGTTCATCCGTGGAGACATGGAAGTGCTGGTACCTCTTCGGAAAGGTCAAGAGGTTGGGCTGCGACACACGGTGAGTAATGCCGAGATCTCACACGTCTTCCAAGCAGTTGCCAAAGCCGATCTATCGCTCCCCAATCAATGGCCACCGCGTTATCGGGCCGAACAAGAGATCTTAGCCAGCGGAAGCACCTACGATTTAGCTCGCCTTATCGGTGTCCTTTCGCAACGCGATCTCGAAAAGGGATTGGCAGCCACCGAACGAGATGTGCTCGAAAACGCCAAGACCATGCTCATCAGTGAGCTTGCAGTTGTCCAAGGAACCAGTTTACAAGAAGCCACGGAGCAGCTTGAAAACGTGATCACAGAGAATATCGACTGAGGCTTCCGTATCCAGCTAAGCACGCCCGTCGAATGAAGCGAATCGATCTCAATAAGCGGATGAACAGGCCTCGTTCAGGTCGCAAGATTGCTTTTGGGCATAACCTCGACAGTTGCCTTTGAAATGGCTTTGAAACCTCATCCTCTTTCACATCCCTCCGCCGTACGCGCCCTATTACAAAGACACGGTATCCGCGCAAACAAAGGCTTGGGACAAAACTTCTTAATCGATTCCAATACCCTCGAGACGATCGTAGCGACGGCTGAGGCAACCTCCAAAGATATCGTCCTCGAGATAGGACCCGGTCTGGGCGTATTGACACGAGCCATGGCAGTTCACGCCAAATCTATCATCGCCATCGAAGTCGATGCCCGGCTCATCGAGGTCTTAAAGGAGACTTTGGCTGATCTTTCCAATGTTGAACTCATTCACGGCGACGCCATGGATTACGACTTCTCCGGACTTCCCAAGAGGAGTCTGCTGGTTGCAAATCTTCCCTATAACATCGCTTCAACGCTCATCGTTCGCTCCTTACAATCGTGTAAATTCAAGCGGCTTGTCTTCTTGATCCAGCGGGAAGTCGCTGAACGCCTAACAGCACAACCCAGTGAAAAACCGTATGGGAGGCTAACGCTGCTCTGTACACATTTTGGTCGGGCCAGAATCGTGCGCCACGTCAGTCGCAGCAGTTTCCTTCCCGCACCTCAAGTCACCAGCAGTATTGTAAGGATCGATATAAACCCCGAAGCGCGACCGGAACCGGGCCTCTTTAGGCTCATCGGGTCCAGTTTTCGGCACCGCCGGAAGACCTTGTACAAAAACCTGCAATTGGCAGGCTATAACAAAGAGACTGTTCTCAAAGCTCTGAGCAAGCTCGGGTTAGATCGGAATGTGCGCGCAGAAGCATTGGAACTAAGTACATTTCGAGAGCTTTGGACTCTATTGCATTTTAAAGTTCTATCTGGAATGTAAAATCAAGTATACTAGTTTAAGCTAAACGCTGAGTACAAACTCAACCTTCTATTCAGGAGAGGGTGGATGTCCAAGTTTTTTGTTGTCGGTGATGTCACCGTCGATCAGATGTATTTTGTACATGAGCTCCCCGAGGCGGGCGGGGAAGTCACTGCTCTCCGGGCAGTCATGGAGCCCGGCGGCGCAGGCGGAACGATCGCCACAGCCCTCGCACGTCTCGGTCATTCGGTCTCGGTAGCGACCCGCGTCGGAACGGGTCCCTTTTCGGAACTCGCGCTCAAATATGTTCGCGAGGAGGGTGTAGACCTCAGCTTGATCCAGACCGATACACATATGCAGACGAGCAGTGTCACCCTGCTCATTACTCCCGACACCCAACGCACGATGATCAGCGCCGCAGGCGCGAGTCGCCATCTCGATTCCGCAGGTCTAAGCCCAACTCAGGTTCAATCGTGTGATGCGCTCGTTATGAGTGCGTACAGCCTTATAGGTGGACGTCAACGAGAGTATGCAGTTCGTGCCCTTGAGTACGCAAAAGGGTTCGGCCTGACCACCTTTGTCGATCTAGGTACGGGAGCAGTCAACGCCCTACAGGATCGCCTCATCTCGCTCGTACGCGAGGTTGACTACTTACTCATGAATGAGAAAGAACTCTACACACTGACAGGTGAATTCTCTATCTCGGATGCGGTTTCAGGACTCAAGCAGCACGGCGTCGAACGTTTGGTAGTCAAGGTCGGTGAGATGGGCTCAATCGTAATCACCCCAGAGCTAACCGAGTTGGTTGAAGCGTACGACATCGATGGCGTCGTGGACACCACCGGTGCTGGTGACTATTACACCGCAGCTTTTGCCCATGGGATCATGAAAGGCTACGATCTCCTCTATGCAGCTCGTCTCGGCAACGTTGCAGGAGCACTCAACACAACACGTGTGGGCGCTCAAAGCATTGTTATCGACGCCGATATGATAGAGGACTATGCTGCTGAGATGACCAAAGTGGAATCGTAAGACCCACTTGCTCTAATCGCATCGCATCGAGGACACCCCAAAATGAAGACTGCTACGACCTCACAAGACGGTCCTTTCGTGTCCGCTCTCGACGTAAAAAGCTCGCTCGGATCGTCTTCAGTGTTGGTTACACTACACTCTATGAACCGCATCGCTTGCCTTATCTTCGTGCTGGTCTGCACAGCGCTATTCACCACCAGTCACGCACAAACCGGGTCGATGTCGTACGCCGACCGTTTCGATGTAGCTTGGCGACTTGTAAGCGAACGATACTGGGATCTTTCGGTCCGAGGTATCGACTGGAATAACATACGCGAGGAGTACGAACCGCGAGCGCTGTCTTCCAAAGACGACGAGAATTTCTACCGAATCCTCGAGGAGATGTACGCAGAATTAGGCGACAACCACTCGGTTTTCGTGCCCCCAGGCAAAGTCGAAGAGATCCGGTCCAGTTACGGAGATTTGCCCTGTTTAGGTGTATTTTCGCAAGCCACTAAAGGAACATTAGGCAATGTGCACTTCGAAATGTTGGCAGGAAATATCGGCTACCTGAAACTCCCGGACTTGGCGACACCAGGCGTTGCAGCGAATGCAAGGGGTGCAGTGGCCACACTCGTAAGGGCAGAAGCTGCCGCTCTCATTCTCGATCTCCGAGGGAATCCGGGAGGACGTCTTGTCGAGATGATGCGAGTTGCCGGAATATTTACCCAGGGGTTTCTCTGGCGAACTTTAACGCGCTGGACACTCCCACTCCCCTATCCTGCTGTCGGACAGGTAGAGACGAATCTCCCCCTAGCAATCCTCATAGACAAGCAGGTCAATAGTGCGGCCGAAGGTCTAGCAGGTGCCTTGCAGCAACGTAGTAGGGCGACTATTATCGGCGAAACGAGTGCAGGTAACGTAGAGGCTGTTCTCCCCTTCTGTTTGCGCGATGGCTCTCAGGCGTGGATCGCCACCGGGGTCTTGGCACCGATCGGTGGTCCCACATGGGAAGGACGAGGCGTCATTCCCGACATCGTCACGTCCTCCGATCAATCTTTGAAAGCTGCTCTGACACTACTAAAAAGCAAGTTATAGAGGTATGCCTTGTTCAAGGATCTTCTGCAACGCCTTCGGCTTCGGCTCCAATGACTCAACCGAAGTGGGCAGAGACCAAAGGGCATCCAGGACCTCACTGCGTGGTGGCTCACGATGGAGGGCCTGCTGGATCACCTCTGGAAATTTGGCGGGATGGGCTGTCGCAAGGACCATTGTCGGGGTCATATCCCCGGTCTCCTGCCTATAGCGCGCAACCGCTTCGAGCCCTACCGCTGTATGGGGACAGACGATCACGCCAGCTTCCTCATAGGTCTGCTTGATTCGCCCCAACGTAGCATCGTCGTCTACGCTCACCCCCCACATTTCATCACGCATCCGGTCTTTGAGCAACGTGTAAAGCCGCTCGAAATTACTGGGTGAGCCGACATCCATGGCGTTCGATAAGGTAGCAACCGTCGATTCAAACGCGAACGGCGCAACTCGACCGTGCAGATACTTGGGAAAGTAGTCGTTGGCGTTGTGTGCCGCGAGAAAGCGCTTGATCGGAAGACCCATCAGACTGGCTAAGACCCCTCCCGTTAGATTCCCCAAGTTCCCACACGGCACACAGACGTTTAGAGAGGATACCTCTCTCATCGCAGCTACACGCGCCCCCCATAGATAGTAGAGCGTTTGGGGCAACAAGCGACCGATGTTGATCGAATTGGCGCTCGAGAGACCGAGGTGAAAAAGATCCCGATCAGCGAGAACGTTCTTGACCAAGCGCTGACAATCGTCGAAAGTGCCATCAACTGCGAAAGCCCGTACCCCTGGGCGAGCCACGATCAACTGACGCTCTTGTACACGACTCACCATCCCCTGGGGATAGAGTAAAACCACATCGATGTTCTCTTGTCCCGAAAAACCGTCTGCGACAGCACTCCCTGTGTCACCCGAGGTAGCTACCAAGATGGTACGGTGACTGTGAAGCTGCTCCAAAAAGTAACTCATCAGTCGGGCCATTACTCGGGCACCGAAGTCCTTGAAAGAGAGCGTAGGGCCATGAAAGAGCTCGAGCAGATAGCAATCACCCGGTAGATCGACAAGCGGTACCGGGAAATGGAGAGCCTCCTCGACCCTCTCCACCAGCTTTCGCTCGGGCATAGCCTCGGCCAACCAAAGATGCAGTACCTGAGATGCAAGAGCTTCGAAACGGCTCTCGTGCTCCCAAGAGGGCTCGAGCTGCGGAATGGAATCGGGATAATAGAGCCCTCCATCTGGCGCCAACCCCCGTAACAGAGCCTCTCGAAACGGAACGCCCATTTGATCCGGACTACGCGTACTGCGAAAGGAAGGACCTGTCATTCCCGCTTGAGTTCACCTAGATCGTCAGGCCGATAGTCCAAAGGAGGTTTAAAGGCCCGAGACAATACCCGAGGCCCAGGACGGCTCTCAACGGCATTCAGCACGTCAGCGAGAACAGCGCTAGCTGTCGGCTCGGCCCCGGCCCCGGCCCCTGAAATGAACACCTCACCCACAGCATCACCGCGGAAGAGAACAGCGTTGCGCGTACCTTCCGAGGCTGCCAAGGGATGAGATGCCGGCAAGTAGACTGGGCGAACCTCGACCCGCCACTCACCTTCTGATGGATAGACACTGCCCAAGAGACGAACCCTACCACCATCCTCCATCGCTTCTTTCACAATCGCCGGCGTCAAATGGGAGATACCGTGCGTCTTCGCTTTAACCTTCTCCCAGGACAAGCTTGGGTCGAACGACAAACGCGCCAGAATCGTGAGCTTATGAGCCGCATCGAAACCCTCAACGTCCAGAGTCGGATCTGCTTCGGCATAACCGAGACGTTGCGCCTCTGCGAGCGCTTCCTGGTAGGGACTCCCCTCCTCCAACTTGCTGAGAATATAGGTACAAGTGCCGTTGAGAATTCCGTGAAGCTCAAGGGGTTTTGACCCACGAAGTGCATCTGTAAGAGGCCCGATCACAGGTGTGCCGGCCATGACCGCTGCCTCATAGTAAAGGAGTCCAGCCTTTAGATAGTCCTCAAAGGACTCCCAGCGTTCGGCCAATACTGCTTTGTTGGCAGTCACGACCCGTTTCCCTGCCTCCAAAGCCTCAAGCATGAGATCCCCAGCCAACGAGACACCACCCATCAACTCAACCAGGATGTCTGCGTTCTCAAGAACCTCTGCTGCGTCGGTCGTAAGAAGCCTTTCTGGATGCACAATCGATCTCGGTTTCTCGAGATCTCTGACCAACGCCTTACTGATGGTCGCCGGCACATCCTGCCGTTCACCCAGCAAGTTTACGAGCGCGGTACCCACCGTACCCACACCTAGCAATCCCACACGTCTGGGGCCTATCGTATTGCGCTCTGTCATGCAAGCGAGAATACCATGCTCGTAGCCTGCTATACTGCGTTTTCGCTGCCAGGATAGCCGTGACCCGGCAGTCTTGCTTCACCATTACGTGCACGGGACAAACGGAATTCTCATGCTTGAAATCGGAATCATCGGCCTACCGAACGTCGGAAAGAGCACTATCTTCAACGCCCTTACCAAGGCGCACGCCGAGGTAGCAAACTACCCCTTCGCCACCATCGACAAAAACATCGGTGTGGTAGCCGTACCGGACCCGCGCCTCGAAGCGCTGCTACCCGTATACAGCAGAGGAGAACGAATACCGAAGTCGACACCCACCACCATCGAGTTCATCGATATCGCCGGCCTCGTCAAGGGCGCTAGCCGGGGAGAAGGCCTCGGAAACCAATTCTTGGCCCACATCCGGGAAGTATCAGCCGTTGCACATGTGGTTCGTTGCTTTGAAGACCCGGATATCGTACACGTAACAGGTCGTGTCGATCCTATAAACGACATTGCGACGATTCATACCGAACTTGCACTCGCAGACATCGGCACGCTCGAGAAGCGGCTCGAGCGTCTTCGCCGAAGCGCAAAAGCCAGTAAAGTCGACGCCGATCTGGTCGAGCAGTGTGAGACGGTGATCGATGAGCTCTCCGCAGGGATCCCCGCACGCAATAGTCAGGTCGCACTCCCACAGGAATTCCCACTGCTCACTGCAAAACCCGTCATCTATATCTGTAACGTGTCAGAGGCCGATCTTACCCAAGACAACCCCTATCTTGCAGAGGTACACAAGGTCGCTGCCGATGAAGGCGCCGAAGTCGTGGTCATATCGGCAAAGATCGAACAGGAATTGACTGAGCTCAGCGAATCGGACGCTCAGGAATTCCTCGGCGATCTAGGGATCGAAACCACGGGCCTTACCCGTCTTATCAACAAGAGCTACGCTTTACTCGACCTGCTGACGTTTTTTAGCGGTAACACGAAGGAAATCCACGCGTGGACGGTAACGTCTGGGACGAAAGCACCCGCCGCCGCCGGTAAAATTCACACCGATTTTGAGAGGGGCTTCATCCGCGCCGAGGTCATCGAGTGGGACAAAGCGGTCGAGGCCGGCAGCATAAGCCGAGCAAAAACACACGGTTGGGTCCGCACCGAAGGCAAAGACTACGTTGTAAAGGACGGCGACGTCATTCAGTTCTTATTCAGTGTCTAGTTGCAGCACTGTGGACGATAGCATCCTTAGAGAATCCCGTGCTATCGGATCGAGTGAGTAGTCAACCCTGCTGATTGCAGAATCCGAATCTGGACACTCTTGCTCCATACTGCTTTTTACTCTTGCTGCGCAGGTTCAAACAGAGCACATCAAAGACTCGATTCTCATTGTATAAGCCCCACAGGTTTATTCGCTCCTCATCCACAAAACTAAGCACATCCAAGTTATGTTGGAGGTCCTTAGTAAGATCTTGGAACCCTTCTTCTGAAGCGTGCCGAGAAGCAATGCTTAGAACACCGGCCCGATCCTAAAGCGAAACTCGCCACTCGGGTTTCTCTCGCTAAAACCGTAATCGAACCTCAAAGCTGGCAACAAGACGCCTCCAAAACCGAGGTTGATCTGAACGCCGACACCGGCACCAGCAAACAATGGAGCACCGTTGTCTGAAAAACCGGGAACGCTCGAAGCCCAACCGAGATCGACAAACAAGATTCCGATGACCGTCTGAGTGGCCGCCGTGCTCAGACCGAGGTCGTACCGGTACTCGACCGAACCGGTGAAAAACGTCTTCGAAAGGTTGAAGTCATCGATCTGATATCCTCGAATGGCCGTCGCTTCGTTCGGCGTCTTCCCAACACGGAAGAATTTTGTGACGGGATGCTCATTACCAAACTGATGACCGGCATCCAACTTTACGGCAAAGACGTGATTGGGATCTTGAATGGCAGGCACTAACTCCTCGAGAGTAGCATAGGTTCTGATGCCAAACTCGACCTGCTGAAAGACATAGTTCTGCTGCTCTCCACCCTCCGTTCGCGCATCGGATCCGAGCCCCAAACCGGCAAGTGTACGGGCGGCTATACCCTCTCGAGGGAAGCTGGGGTTATCGCGATTGTCAAAACTCACCGTCGTGCTGATGAAGCTAGAGAAACCCCCTTGTGGAAGATATTGCAAGGCTTCGGATCTAGGCAAAGAGCAAACATCGGCGTTGACTATCTGTCCCTCCTCGACATCGCACTCGACAGAAGGCGGCTCGAGTTTATGTTCGCTCACGCTACCTCGAGCGCTAAACCGCAAGCTGGTATCACGATAAACGGGGCGCGCGAAAGAGATTCTGGCCCCGGTTTCACGGACGGCGAACTCTCCCACAAAGACTTCGCTTCCCTCAAAACCTGGAAACGACACGCGGCTATTTCCATCGGCAGTGAGCGTCTGATTGCTGCTAACCTGGCTAAAGACCGCAGCAGAGATGGTGGTCGGTACTTCCCTGAAATCGAACTCATCGAGATAGAGCCAGGGGATTGTATAGCTGAAGTCGCCTCCAAACATGAGGCCGACATCGGTCGATTCTCCAGTAAGCTGAACGCCGACACTATGGGCACGTCCCAAAAAGTTACGCTCGCTGTAACCGACCGAGGCCGAGAACCCGGAATCGGTCGCATATTGGGCTGCGGGTGAGAAGAGTCCCGTCTCTGTATCGCGCACAACCACCTCGACAAGCACTTGGTCGGGACTATCGGTGGCGAGCGGTGGTGCTGACAAGGGCTCGATCACATTCAGACGGGCAAGCTCGAGAAGACCACTTCGAATCTCATCGATGTTATAAACCGATCCGGGCCTAGGCAGGTAGCGGGTGATGACGAACTCTTGCGTCTGATCGGGCTCACCCTCATACCTGATTCGATAACCCGCTATCTTTAGCTCGGTAATGCGCTGCAGATAGGTTCCCTCTCGGTATGCGAAGTCGGGCCGGTTGACGATCAAATACCCCCTATCGAAGTACCGGCCGCGTATCCTCGCAAAATCCTCGCTTGCCAACGTTGAGCTGAAGGTATCTCCGACTCCGAGTCCCAAAAGGTCCAGCAGTTCCTCTGTGGAAATCACAGTATTGCCTTCGAGACGTATCTCATCGATTGGACCTGCCGTTGCAGGAGCACCCAGCTCGAACGTTACCTGCACCTCTCCACGGCGGGTGACGCGGGGGACCAATCGTACATCGCTCGAACGCCCCATGGCAAGACGGCGAACGTCTTCTAGAAGAATATCGACGTTGAAGAGGTCACCCGGCGCCAGACTGAGATCCCTCGGGTCAACGCCGATAGCTGTGGTATCGATGCTGATGATCCGAAGCTCCCTGAAACGAACGGTCAGGATCCCTTCTCGTAACTCACTTTCTGTCAGATCGACGCCGCTTTCACGGTAACCGAGCTCCCGATACCGCTCCGCCACGGTATCCACGGCCGTCTGATAGGCTCTGAGATCGAAACTGCCGGGATCGCCAAGCAGCGGCTTGAAGATGCTGCTCAGCGTCTCTTCGTCGAGAATCGAAGATACATCGAACCGTACCTCATCGAGCGGTTCCTCCTCCTGAACGGTGTAGATAAGAGCAACTTGGAGGGGGGCACCGACCTCAGAAACCTCCTCCACCGCAAGTGTGACGGCTACATCGAAGGGAAAACCTCTCCCCCGGTAGAGCTGTTGGATCGTTTGAATGGCATCCTCTGCCCTAACCGTATTCAGCACACGTCCGGCAGCCAACAGATTCTCTCGGTTGAGCGCATCAGCGAGCTGGGGTGCAGAAAATGATTGTGCACCCTCAAAACGCAGCTCGGCAATCGGTGGGTTCTCTTCGATATCGATCACCAGAACCGTGCCCGATCCCCGATCCTCAAGACTTAGCGAAACTTCAGCAAAGGTACCGAGAGAAAGGACACGATTCCGCTCAGCCTCGAGATCGAGGCCATCTAAAGGAGTACCGGGACGAATACTGACAATCACACGGACCAGATCGGCAAAGTTTTCGGTTCCCTCGACACGAACTTCGGCCACAGTTCCCTGCAAGCTGCTCGGTTGCGCAAAAGACCAAAATCCTAAGTAGAGGCACAGCAAGGCGAGATAGCGGCGGTAAGGCATGGCGTAGTCTAACTGAGTTCAGGTGAGAAAGTCGTGTATGATGCTTCCATGCTTAAAGCAGACCCTTCTCCTTTTAGCGCTATGTTGATACGGTTCTGTGTTTGAAGATGTTGTCACACGTATAGAAGCGGCCTGCTTGCGAAGTGGCAGGAATTCCAAAGACGTCAAGCTCGTAGCTGTGACCAAGGGCAAATCGATCGCGGAAATCACTCAAAGTATTCTCCGACATCATCATCACGTTCTCGGGGAAAACCGAATTCAGGAGTGGCGCGAAAAAGCCTCTGGACTTGACGGCGTAGAGTGGCATTTCATCGGGAATCTACAACGTAACAAAGTGAAGTATTGCGAGGGCTTCTTTCTCATCCACTCCCTCAATTCGACTCGTTTGGCCGACGCACTCGAGCAGTTTGGAGCCCGTCAGGGGCACATCTTTCAAACATTGGTCGAAGTAAACGTCGCTGGTGAACTCTCCAAACAAGGCACAGCCCTCACCGAGGCCGAAGCCCTCGTCACTTATGCTCAAAAGCTCAGGCATGTAACCGTTCAGGGCCTGATGGCCATCGCCCCCTACTCGGAAGACCCCGAAGATGCTCGGAAATTCTTCAAGATACTGCGCAACCTGCGTGATAAGCTTGGATTGAAGGAGTTGTCGATAGGCATGAGCGGCGATTTTGAAGTTGCTATCGAGGAAGGCGCGACCATCGTCAGAGTTGGTTCTGCCCTCTTCACGTAAAGACCAGATAGTGACGAAGAGGAGTTAGAGGCAAAGATGAAACTCAGCCCCCTCGATATTCAGCATATGGAGTTTGCGACCTCGGTAAACGGCTTTAACAAGAAGCAGGTTCGCAGTTTTCTGGAACGGATCGCCAACGAGCGACAAGAACTCCTCCGAGAAATCCAGAGTATACGAGAGGAACTTCAAAAGCGAGAACTTCGCATCGAAGATCTTCAGACGACGGAAATGGATCTCAAACGTGCCGTAATTGCTGCGGAAAGAATCGGCAACGAGGTCAAAGAGAGCGCTAAACGTGAGGCGAACCTCATCCTCAAAGAAGCAGACCGGCTCAAAGAGGATATCATTCGCGATGCCGAAGCGAAGCTCAAAGAGGCACGCTCGGAGCTTGCCAACCTTGAGCGGCAGAACCGCCTCTTTCGCGAACAGTTTCGAGGGATGTTACACGCCTACGAACGGAGTCTCGACAACCTACCGGCGAAAGTTCCGGTCAAGAAGGCACCATAGACTGCAGTCTGCTAGCTTTCGCTCTCGTCTTTTGCGAGGGCCTGGTCTAACGTGATCCAAGCGAGCGTTGCACACTTTACGCGCGCATGGAGCTTGGATATCCCTTGCAACAAGGTAAGATCTCCGAGCTCCTCGCTGACGCCTTCCCCTTGAATCATTGCTTTAAACTTACGGCTGAGCTCGAGTGCATCCTCCCGAGACTTGCCTTTGATCACTTCGGTCATCATGCTGGCACTCGCCTGACTGATCGCACATCCCTCGCCCGTAAATTTCACATCGACTATGGTCTCTTTTTCGAGATCCAAATAGAGTTCTAGTTCATCGCCACAAGATGGGTTCAGCCCCTCCAACTGAATGGTGGCTGAAGCGAGCTTGCCACGATTACGAGGGGATCTATAGTGATCCAGAATGATCTCTTTGTAAAGGCTTTCCAAGATCGACATGTGACAAGACCTCAGACATGCGCCGCAAAATAGTCGCGGGTTCTCACGAGAACATCGACAAAGCGGTCTATCTCTTCGAAGGTATTGTAGAGATAAAAGCTTGCGCGAGCCGTCGCCGGAACGTTCAGACTGCGCATGAGAGGTTGGGCACAGTGTTGGCCTGCTCGCACCGCGATACCCGCTTCATCGAGCACAGAGGCTACGTCGTGTGGGTGGATTCCGTCGATGTTGAAAGCGATAATGCCACCACGATCATCCCCCTCTGGGCCGTATAGCATGATACCATCGAGCGGCTTGAGCTTCTCTAGCGCGTAACGCGTGAGCTGCTGGTCATGCTCGAAGATCGCCTCGAGCCCGATCGCCTCTAAGTAATCGACGGCCGCACCGAGACCGATAACTTCGGCAATGTTGGGGGTACCTGCTTCGAACCGAAAGGGAATATCCGCGTAGGTGCTGTGATCGAGATACACCTTGCCGATCATCTCCCCGCCACCCAAAAAAGGCGGCATACCGGCCAGAACGTCCGCTCGTGCCCATAGAGCACCTGCACCAGTCGGTCCACACATCTTATGACCAGAAAGGGTGTAGAAGTCGACATCGAGTGCTTGGACATCGACCTTTACATGGGGCGCAGCCTGTGCACCATCTACCAAAAGTAACGCCCCTGCGGCGTGCGCGAGGTCGGCAATCTTCCGGATCGGGTTGATAGCTCCGAGAACATTGTTCATATGCCAAATCGAAATCAGTCGGGTACGATCGGTGATCGCCTGCTCGAGCCCGTCGAGATCGAGGCGGTACTGATCGGTGAGCCCAACAGTTTTGATGGTAATTCCCAGCGATTCGGCTTGTAGGTGCCAGGGGACTAAGTTTGCGTGGTGCTCTGCTACGCTGACGATGATCTCATCACCACTACGTAGATGCTCTCGTCCCCACGAGTGAACGACGAGATTCATGGCTTCGGTTGTGTTGCGGGTAAAGACCACCGATCGCTCAGTGGGGGCATTGAGGAAACGGGCAACCTTCTTCCTCGCCTGCTCATACAACTCGGTTGCTTCAACAGAGAGCGTATGTGCGCCTCGATGAACGTTGGCATGATGGTTGTAGTAGTAATCGACCATGGCCTCGACGACCTGCCTCGGTTTTTGTGATGAGGCTGCGTTATCAAAGTAGATGAGGGGATTGCCGTGAACGGTACGATCGAGGATAGGAAAGTCCTTACGGAGTTCATTGGGATCGATATGCCTCATGGCATCACTCTACCATCATTCAGAATGGTTCCGAGAAAGAGACACGTAGGCACTCATCGAGCACCGGCCCGAACGAGCATTTCATATCTGTTCTGTACTGCAGAAGAGCACCCGGAGGTGACGCTCTATCGTCTCGGAACTCTGCGGGTTGCATCCTCAACCAAAAGGTATTGTCCAACCACGGGAGTACTCTCGATTTTGGCGGGAACCGTCTCCAGATGGAGCAATGTTCATGGTTCCACCTAAAGCTCTATAGCTTTGAGGTTACACTGATTTGGTGCAACTCCGCTCTCTATCTCAGCTCAACTTTCGCAATCTCGAAACCCCTCAGCTCTCCTTCAAGCCGGGTATCACAGCGCTCGTCGGTTGCAACGCGTCTGGTAAATCCAATCTTTTGGAGGCTGCCTATCTCGGTTGCACCGGCGAACTTCCTGGGGGACGTATCGTCGATTTGCTCAGGCTTGGAGAATCCGAGGGGTTTGTCGGTATTAGACTCGAGCACGAAGAGGGGTTGAGCTCCATCGAGATCGGGTTGAGTGCAGGCAAGAAAACACTTCGACTCGACGGGCAATCGGTCCGAGCAGCCGACATCGCGCGAGTCAGCGCCGCAGTACTGATTACGCCCCAAGACACGATCATGATCCAAGGCCCCCCCAGTGGACGACGTGCGTACCTAGACTCGGTTCTCTCCAAATTATCGTTTCGCTACAACCTGATGTTACGTGAATATCATCGCGTTGTTGAGCAGCGTAATGCACTGCTGAAGACCGTATTCGACACGCACACTCTGACCGCTTGGACCGAGAGATTCCTCGAGCTAGGTACTGAAATCACCTCTATGCGACAGAGAGCAGTCCAACGCATCTCGGAACTCTCAAACCAGACGTACCGCCACCTTGCGGGTGATGGAAAATCGCTCAACGTCACCTTACAAACACAATCGCACGGGCTGCGATCAGCATGGGAAGCGAGCCGCGACGAAGAAAAAGCGCGCGGAACGACCGTGGTGGGCCCCCACCGCGACGACTTAAGGCTGGAACTCGATGCCAAGAGCGTTCAGCTCTACGGCTCACGCGGAGAAGCGCGCACAAGCGCTTTGGCGTTACGGGTAGCCGAATACCAGCTACTGCTCGAAAAACATGACGAAGCCCCCGTTCTCCTTCTCGACGACTTCTCAGCAGAACTCGATAGTACCCGAAGAACCTACCTGCTCGAGCTTGCTTCAAACACCCCTCAAGCTGTGGTAAGTGGCACGGAGGCGACACCACAGCACGATACGCTCTTGCACATTGCAGGCGGAGAGATCTATGCCGAATAAAGCGCTCCACGTATCAGACGCCCTTGCAGAAGTCTTCAAGCGAGCTGGGATGAAACGGGGGATGAAACGTGCAGAGGCAGTATTGCTCTGGCCTCAGGTAGTGGGCACAGAAGTGACGAAGTTCAGTCAGGCAAAGTCGCTCCGAGAAGGCGTTTTATGGGTAGAAGTACCAGATAGCGAGACTTCTATGTACCTGACACTGCAACGCGATAAGTTTATCGACGTCTACCGCGCCAGATTCAAAGTCAGAGAGATCAAGGATATTCGATTTCGGGTAGGCCGGACCCAAAAAGAGGTTCCATCTCCTCCAAAACCGACTACCCAGGTTGATGGCAAGGCCCTGTCCGAGCTAGCCCGAAGGTTGGGGCAACTCGACCTACCTGAAGAGCTCGCCGGAGTCACCATGCAAGCGGCCAAATCGATGCTGGCCTACCGTGCCCGGAAACGTGCAGATGGTTGGGTTGTGTGCACTCTCTGCGGCACTCTCAGCGATATGCCAGAGATGTGCCCGACCTGCCGACGCTACGCAAACGACCCGAAGGTCCAGCGCGCTGCACACATACTTACCGTCTCACCGCAAGAATCCACACCTCTTCTCAGTGATGAAGAACGTCTCGTCTCGCTCCATCTAGCCAAAACTTCTCTCGGAAACACCTTGCTCGAGCTCTTACCACAAGCGCTGGCAGACCAGGGTGTACGACCGCAGCTAGAGCGTGCAGCAAGATGTTTTCTTAGCCTCGTTTTGAGTAAAGGCGTAGATGAGATCGTCGAAGATGACTACGAACTGTTGGATAAACCCGTAGCGAGAGCGCTCGGGTATTGGAGTTCACCATGACAAGACCCGTTGCTCTTATCGTTCTAGATGGGTTCGGGTGTGCGCCCGAAGGTCCGGGAAATGCTGTGAGGTTGGCCCAAACACCTCACTTCAACTACTACTGGCAACACTATCCACACACCACCTTGAAGGCCTCTGGGCGCGCAGTCGGGCTCCCAGAAGGACAGATCGGCAACAGCGAAGTAGGGCACCTCAACATCGGTTCCGGTCGCGTGGTGCTTCAAAGCTTGACCTACTTACAAGATCAGATCGATTCGGGAGCGTTCTACGATAATCCCGCTCTCAACACCACGATAGATGCCGCTCAAAACCGCGCCATTCATCTATTGGGCCTCGTCAGCCAAGGTGGTGTCCATAGCAGCCTCAATCACCTCTATGCCCTATTGAAGTTGTGCGTTGAAAAAGGCGCCAAAGCAGTCTACATCCACGCCTTCACCGATGGGAGAGATACCGCGCCTGATAGCGGACTCGGTATTCTCCATGACCTCCAGGAAAAGATCGACGACCTCAATCACAATATCCATATCGCTTCGGTCTGTGGTCGCTACTTTGCCATGGACCGCGACAAACGTTGGGAACGCACCCAACGCGCCTATGACGCCATTGTGTGTGGCAAATCACAGATAAAAGCCACCTCTGGTCTAGAAGCCGTTCACCTCGCCTACGAGCGGGGCGAGAGCGATGAGTTTATTCAACCGACAGTGGTACAGATGAACGGTAATGCCGTCGGTACCGTTGAGGACGGCGACGCAGTCATCTTTTTCAACTTTCGAGCGGATCGAGCTAGACAACTCACCTACGCTTTTTTCGGCGACCGTTCCTGGACAGAATTTACGCGCTGCTCGATCCCACAAGTTGAAATATGTTCACTTATGCAATATGACCAAGCACTCGATGCGAGATTCGCCTTTGAACTGCCAGCGATCGACAAGTCGTTGGCTGAGGTTTTGAGCAACGAATCACTCAAGCAATACCACACAGCCGAGACTGAAAAATACGCCCACGTCACCTACTTTTTCAATGCAAAACGGGAGCAAGCCTTCCCTGGGGAAACACGGCGCTTGATCCCCTCCCCCAAGGTAGCCACTTACGATCTCCAACCGGCGATGAGCGCACCTGAACTCACCTCTGAAACGCTCAAGCGAATCTCAGAGGAGGATGACGATTTTATTTTGGTCAATTTCGCCAACCCCGATATGGTCGGTCATACAGGCAAACTAGAGGCGGCGATTGAAGCTTGTGAAGCGACCGACCGAGGTATGGGACTCATCACTGAAGCCATCTTGAAGAAGGGAGGAGCCGTGCTCGTTATTGCAGATCATGGCAACGCCGAGGTCATGATCGCACCGGATGGAGGTCCACACACAGCGCACACGACCAACCCCGTTCCCTGCATTGTCGTCGGTGCACCGAAACCGGTCAGCCTACGTCCAGGTGGCATATTAGGTGACGTAGCCCCTACCGTGCTCGAACTGCTCGACCTACGACAACCGACTGAGATGACAGGGCAATCTCTCCTAGTTGAGACCTAAACCGTCTTTCGGTGATCTCGGCAGTGCCAAGATCACCCGAGCAGAGCGAGGTTAAGTAAAAGCGCTGCAGTTAGCGTGACAAGCGCACTGAAAGCCGGTTTAAAGCGGTTGCCAAAATTATGTAAGCAGGTATCATCCAAGAAACGGGCTACAGGATGGTATTTCACCCACTGACTTTGTCTATGACCAGATGATACCTGCTTTAAGCGAAACGACTCGCACTGACCCCTCCACTCTTTTTCCAAACAGACAGTAAGAGGGCAGCCCTTAGGCTGCCCTCTTACTAGTGACTAGTGACTATACACCACTCGACATTGAGGCGTAATTCATGCCTCAAAGCCAGGTAGAGGTTAAAAGTCCATCCCTCCCATATCGGGAGCTCCACCGGGCATAGGTGATGCACTGCTCTCTTTCTCGGGTTTATCAGCGATCACAGCTTCCGTGGTGAGGAGCAACGCCCCGATCGATGCAGCGTTTTGCAATGCCGTGAGCGTGACTTTGGCAGGATCGACAATTCCGACCGTGAACATGTCGTCGACATACTCATTGGTCTCTGCATTGTAGCCGAACTTCCCATCATCGTTAGACCTTATGGTGTTTACTACAACGCTCCCTTCCGCTCCAGAGTTTGTAGCGATTTGCCGGGCCGGCTCTTCAAGCGCACGTCGAAGGATCAAGGCACCTGTACGCTCATCACCTTCGAGGGAATCAGCCACGTTTTGCACGGCTCCAACAGCATGGATAAGGGTAACCCCTCCACCCGCAACAATGCCTTCTTCAACTGCGGAACGCGCCGTGGACAGAGCATCTTCGAAACGGTGCTTTTTCTCCTTAAGCTCTGTTTCGGTGGCAGCACCCACACGGATGACGGCTACACCACCAGCGAGCTTGGCAAGACGCTCCTGAAGTTTCTCACGAGCGTAGTCGCTATCGGTTGTCTCGATCTCGGCCTTGATGCCTTTAACTCGAGCCTCGATACTTCCAGGCTCACCCAAGCCCTCGATAATCGTGGTTTCATCCTTATCGATTCGAATGCGCTTGGCACGCCCAAGTTGCTGGAGACGAACATTCTCGAGCTTATGCCCAAGCTCTTCACTGATCATCTCACCACCCGTGACCGAAGCTATGTCTTTGAGCATCTCCTTGCGGCGATCACCGAAACCGGGAGCCTTGACAGCTGCGACATTGAGCGTTCCCCGCAACTTGTTCACCACCAACGTAGCGAGGGCTTCACCTTCGATATCCTCCGCTATGATGAGAAAGGGCTTGCCGGTCTGGGCAACCTGCTCGAGAACGGGGAGAAGATCCTTGAGGGCGCTGATCTTTTTCTCGTGTATCAGGATATAGGGATCCTCGAGAACGGCCTCCATGGCTTCGCTATCTGTGATGAAATAGGGGCTAAGGTACCCTTTGTCGAACTGCATACCTTCCACCACATCGAGCTCGGTATCGAGTGATTTCGACTCTTCAACGGTGATGACACCATCCCGACCGACCTTATCCATAGCATCAGCTATAAGCTCACCTACGGCAAGCTCGTTGGCTGAAATTGCGGCAACCTCTGCCACACTCCTGCTGTCCTCTACCGGCTTTGCCATCCTGCGTATCTCCGCGACCGCAGCTTCGACAGCCTTATCCACGCCACGCTTAAGCGCCAGGGGGTTAGCCCCAGCCGCGACGTTGCGCAGGCCCTCTCTCACGATGGACTGACCCAAGACCGTTGCCGTGGTAGTACCATCACCCGTAATGTCGTTGGTCTTGCTGGCAATTTCAATGAGAAGCTTGGCTCCGATATTTTCCAAGTGATCGGAAAGCTCGATGTCTTTGGCTACGGTCACGCCATCTTTGGTGATCGTTGGACTACCGAACTTCTTCTCCAGAACCACATTCCGCCCTTTTGGACCAAGCGTCACTTTAACCGCATTGGCGACGGCGTTAACGCCACGCTCGAGGCTGCGACGCGCTTCCTCTTTAAAAACCAGTTCTTTGGCCATCGCCTCTCCTTACTCGACAACGGCGTGGACATCACGCTCGCTAAGAATCATAAGCTCTTTGCCTTCTAAGTTGACCTCGGTGCCGCCATACTTGGCGAAAACGATGGTATCGCCTTCCTTGATTTCCAAAGGTACACGCTCACCATTATCGAGCAACTTACCGCTCCCCACAGCCAACACTTTGCCGCGCTGGCTCTTCTCCTTGGCGGAGTCTGGCAAGACGATACCGCCAGCAGTGGTCTGCGGTTCATCAATCACTTCGACGATTACCTTATCGCCTAGCGGTTTGAGCTTCAGAGCTGTTTCAGGGGTAGTCATTCATTCCTCCGTTTCGAACTCTCCTAACACAAATTTTAGCACTCACCTTAGGAGAGTGCTAGCCTCTCATATGGTAGGCTACCGGTACAGTATTGTCAAGTAGCTTGAGCCTCAAAGACTCATATTTTACACGGCGAGGTTCGGCCTTATCCAGAGACCAAGGTGTCATAGTAGCATTTCCATCGACTCGTTGGGAAGAGGGCCAACTTTGTTGGTACCAGAAAGATCGGTTCTGGGCAAAAGCCAGTGAGCGCTCTTTTGGAACGGGGTTCTACCCACGCCGCAATCCCAGCAAAAAACCAGGGACAAAAGCGGCTGCGAACGTCACGTTATGAGTCAACACAGCGACGACCCATCCCCATGCCCGGCCCAACGACTGAGACTCCAATAGAGGATCGATGCGCCTTTGAACCTCAATCCAATTGATCGTCACAAATCCGTAGTAGGCAAGAAGCTGAATAAAGATAAAAAGGAGACCCAACGCCACCGCGACCAATTTCCCGAGTTTCTTCAAGGCATACCCTGCCGCAAAACCGGCTAGTGCCCCGAAACTGACCTGTTCCAAATAGGGGGCGATGACTTCGATCGTCGGCATCTCCACGGCGGGAGTGTAGCACAGAGGTGATCTGTATAGGCAATCCCAGTTAGCCAACCCCTTCAACACTCCAACAGGTACCGCCAATCACACTAACGTTTCGACCCCTTGGTGTAGGACCGTTCAGTTACGGTATCATGGCCCTGTGAGTTTACGCATCGCCCCCCATATCCAAGACGCGCTGCGCCAAGGCAGGCCCGTAGTCGCCCTAGAGTCGACGGCGATCACCCACGGACTACCCCAGCCGGCCAACCTTGAGCTCGCGGTCTCGCTCGAGCAAGAGATCAGAAATGGTGGGGCGGTCCCGGCTACTGTGGCCGTGCTTTCAGGCAAACTTGTGGTTGGGTTGGACTCACACGAACTCGAGTACTTGGCCATGAACAATGTCGGTAAGGCATCCTTGTGGAACCTAGCAACCCTGCTTGCGAATGGAGAAGACGCGGGTACCACGGTAGCAAGCACCCTTCACGCGGCAACGATGGCCGGAATATCTGTCTTTGCCACTGGTGGCATCGGGGGGGTACACGATCATCCGTACGATGAATCGGCAGACCTGCACGCCCTGGCACGCTATCGAGTCATCACCATCTGCGCCGGACCGAAAAGTATTCTCGATGTTTCTGCCACCCTAGAACGCCTCGAATCATTAGGCGTTCCGATATTAGCCTACAGATCTGACTACCTTGCGGGGTTCTATGTCCCCGAGACACCATTTCGTGCTCCAGCTCGATGTGAGAATCCGGAAGATATTGCCCGGGCCTTTTTGCATCACACAGAGTTGAGATTCAAGAGCGCAATGCTCGTGTGCAAACCCGTCTCACAGGGACTTACTCACGAAGAGTTTAAGGAATATCTCGACGAAACTCTGAAGGTTACCGAAACAGAGAATTTAAGAGGAAAGGATACGACTCCCATTCTCCTGAATGCCTTAGCCGAAATTTCACAAGGACATACCCTGGAAGTCAACTTGCGCCTACTCAGAGAAAATGCCCGACTCGCTGCTAGAGTCGCAACGTCACTACAACGATTAACTAAACGAGACCTGGACCCCGTGGGAGTTTCTTATGAGCGATTATCATCAGACAGATAACCTCCGCCAGGTAAAGAGCGAACGGGATGGTACGCCTCCCAACCGGCTCGGCTATATTTTGCGAGAGACGAGGGCAGCCAAGGGTCTTGAGCTTACCGACGTCGCAGAGGTAACCAACGTACGCAAGGAGTATCTAAAAGCGCTCGAGGATGGTCACTACGACGAACTGCCAGAGGATGTCTATACCCGCAACTTCGTCCGACTCTACGCCCAGGCGATCGGTTTGGACCACAATGCACTTATCGCCACCTACACTGAAGAGCGATACCGTGAAGTGGTCGAGCAACCTGAAGAGGTCTTACCACCACCCCCACCGACTGAATCGGACCCGCCACCACCAATCCGCCGACTCAGTCTGCCGCTGCGAACCCTCCTCCCCTCGATCGGACTCGCCATCTTGTTGATCGTTCTCGCCTTATGGGGATTCAATACCCTGTTTTTCAATCCTCGCCGTGTAACCACCACCCCTCCCGTTGAGCAAGTTGAGGAGGATACTACACTGTCAGATGCGATCACGACAGACCCTGTGGCAGGACCTCTATCTGGCGCAGCAGATGCGACCACGCTTCAAGATGGGTCCACATCTCCCCTAGAGCTCGGTTCCGATCTTCAAACGATTCGCTTCTCCATCACGACAGAACCTCCTGGAGCCGAAGTCACCATCGACGAGTTCCCACTACCAGGAACCACTCCCATCAGTGGCGCCCCAGTCACAGCCAGGCCGAACCGAGTAATCCGCATCTCGCTCGAGGGTTATGAGCCACATGAAGCTACCTACGACCTGACAGAAGACCGTCTGCTCGATATCTCGCTCACACCACTCGGTTTGGAAGCAACGGGTGATGGAACGTCTACAAACACCGTTATCGCGGCCGAAGGCAATATCGCATTGAATATTATTGAGACCACCTGGTTAGAAGTCTATCAGAGCACCGCTCGCAACGTGGGGGAGCGCCTCGTGTACGCAACGGTGAATCCAGGTGATACGTACGAGTTTAGCCTGCCCGTCTATCTCCACGTCGGGAACGCTTCGGGCGTGAAGATATCGGTGAGTGGCAAGGATCTAGGTACGCTCGGATCGCCAGGAGCCGTGGTCGGCCGCGCTTTTCCGAGTGAATGATTTGGCTCTTAGGGTTGAACTCCTTACGGCTTCGTCCGTTACGATCAACGCTCACGGTGCTGGGGATAGCAGTCGCTGTCGCTTCTACTGTTATATTTCTCTCGCTTGGGGAGGGATTGAGGCGTATTTGGCGGAATGAAATTGGGAGTGTAGGCCCCGAACTCCAGGTTAGCTACGGGCCCTTCGACACCACTTCCCTCACAGCCCTACCCGAACTACCGTTATCCTACCTTCAAGAGATTGAAGCTGAAGCCGATGCCTACGCGATTACCAAAGCGATCCCCCTGCTCTTTTACTTCCGAGGTGGTCTCAACCCCGGTCAAAGTTTTCTCTTTCAGGGGATACCGCTCGATACCGACCTAAGCGAAATATACATCGACTTCCGAATCGTTGCAGGACGAACGTTTACAGCTGATGAGGGTTCTTCCAATGTCGCTATCATAGGTAGTCGTGCAGCAGAACGGAATCGGCTTGAAGTTGGAGACAACCTTCGGCTCAATCCACAAACCAGCTACACCGTCGCCGGTATCGCTTCGTCGGCCGGAGGACTCGTCGATAACGCCATCATCGTACCGCTCGAGACGCTGCAAAGAGCGATTGGAATCAGCGACCGGGTCAGCTTTTTTGCCCTAGACCTACGTGAACCCGGATCGGCCAACGAAGTCGCACAGAGGCTTCGTACCGACTTCCCAGAACTCGGCTTCCAGACCCGAGCAGATGTTCTGGGGGTTATCGAACAGGGAATACGAATCTCGGATGTCGTTCGACTCGGTATCAGCGCCATAGCGCTGATCGTCGGAGCCATCGCCGTAGCCAATACCATGCTGATGAGCGTCTTTGAGCGCACTCGAGAATTCGGCGTTGTTCGTGCCATCGGTGCAGCGCCATTCTTCCTATTTGGACTGGTACTCTTCGAATCTATTCTGCTCAGTACGGTTGGTGCCGGTGCGGGTGTGGCTTTGGGGCGCTTGGGAATTGCCATTGTCAATGCTCTGAGCTTAGACAGCATCGGGCTCGAAGTAGCTTCACTGACGCTACGACTCGTCCTTTTTGCGGTAATCGTTGCTCTCTTCGTCGGAATCTTCTCAGGATTGCTGCCAGCGACAAGGGCCGCACGGATCTCCATAGCCAGGTCCCTTGCACACGAGTAACGTTCTCAGATTAACGCAGGTGAAACATATGTTCAGTCCATACAAGGGTGACCCACTACGTGTACTGCGAGATCGTTACGCGATCCGGCTCGGACTTATTGCTACTGCGCTTCTGCTCTGCCAACTCCCTAGCTTCACAGAAGGCCAGAGGTACGAGTGGCGTGATATCGAGCAACGTGTGCAGATCCTTGCGAATGGCGACGTTATCGTTGACGACTTACGCACCCTATGGACCGATGAAGATTTTGGCGAGGCCTTTATCTGCCTCGAGCTGACCCCTCAACAGAGTGTGATCCTACTCGAGGGTAGCGGCGCTGTAAGCCCTGGACCTCCGGCCAGCGCGTTGACCCAAGCTTGCAGCGGTGGGACCGAGTTGGTGGTACGAAATACTCAACGCGTGAGCGAACGGCGCGTTCGTTTCCACTATCGTCTCACTGGAAGTGTCGACTTCTTTAGCGATGTTGTGCAGTGGTACTGGATCGTCCTCGAGCAAGATCATCCACCCATTAAAGGGTACAGCCTCACCGTGAACTCACCTGGACCGATGCCAGAGCCGTTTGACGCTTACGTCCACCGGTTCACCAACCCCGAAGAGCCGACCGTCGATCTCTCAGAGCAGCGTTCTATTCTAAAGGTATCCTTCGATCAAATTCCAAGCGGTGACGGTGTCGAAATACGTTACCTCATGGACCCCGCTCTCTTTTCAATCCGAGGCACCGAAGCCGGTTACCTGCGACTTCTGGAGGACGAAGCGAGAATTGCAGGTCTCGAGATGCGTCAACGCTCGCTAAGTACCTTGCGACGGCACCCTGGCTGGGGTCTGTTCGGCCTTATCGTCTTCCTCATCTTGGCTACTGGAATATACCGTGCCTATCAACGCTACGGCAGGGAGCCCAATCTCCCTCAAATGAAGTACCCCTTCGAACCACCCAGCAATATCCCCCCTGCTGCAGTGACCGCTCTTAGCATGCAAACCTTTCAGGCAAATAGCATGGGACCCGCTTTCCACGCCACCATCATGGATCTGGCAAGGCGTGGGTATGGTGAGTTCGCGAGCAAGGGCAACCGATTCGAAATGCTCCTCGATTTGGAAAGGAGTGAAGCCGGCCTCGAAGAATTTGAGCGCGATGTCCTCAACTATCTCAAGAGTGCCGCAGCCAGCCACAGAGGTGACCCGTCACACTTGGAATTCAGAGAGCTAAGAAAGTACTCGCAACGGTTCGCAGCAAGCTTCCTGAGGCACTGGGGTACAAAACCGAGAAACTGGATTGAGCAACGTTTAGGAGGACCGCTTATATCACAAGAGAGCAGGCGTGCCACCATGAAGTGGGCTGCCCTGAGCATTCTCGGCATCACACTGTGCGGAATTGGCATCGCCCTGACCACAGACATCGCCAGAGTGGAGCTCATTATAGCCGCAGCCGCCTGCGCAGCGCTTCTGATCGCCTCTTCGATCACGCTACCGTCTTGGCGCGAAGAGATTGCCCCTGAAATCTACGGTTGGCAAGGGTTTAAACGAACCTTGACAGACTATACACGTATGAAGGATGCGCCCGATGATTTCTTCAAGCTCTGGGATCGCTACTACTGCTACGCTGCAGCTTTGGGTGTGGCCAAGCGCTTCTTACAAAATCTCAAGAGAGCCGCTCCATTAGCCGGAATCGACGAACGAACGCTGACCCGCCAAGCGTCGTGGCTGGGTGCCGACCGAACAGCTGATCTTGCTGCTCTTTCAAGTTCCATCGCATCCCTTAGTAGCGCCCTATCAGCAGCCTCGGCTTCAGCCTCATCGGGAGGCTCGAGCAGTGGTGGTGGTGGTGGTGGTGGTGGTGGCAGCTCAGGTGGACGCTGACGTAGGATCACGCTCGATTTCCAGCAGTGCTGCTAGCGTACTCCCAGATCTCGGCTTAAAATATACTTTAGTGCTTGAAGCACGGAATCTTCACAAGATCTATCAGACACCATCGGGAGAAGTCGTCGCCCTCCGCGACTTCACTTTCGACTTCCGGCCTGGTTGCTTCTACGCCATTATGGGCCCCTCAGGATCGGGCAAGTCCAGCCTTTTACACCTACTAGCCAGCATCGATACCCCCACCTGTGGCGAGGTACGGCTAGGTGGTCAGGCCATCAGCCAACTCACCGAATCTGCGCGGGCAGGCATACGCCTGCGACGCTTCGGCTTCGTCTTCCAGGCCTTCAACCTTGTTACAGTCCTTACGGCAGAGCAAAATATCTCGTTCCCGATGGGATTGACAGGTATGCCAGTGAACGAACGCAAGATGAAGACAGATCTCCTATTGAAGAGATTTGGGCTCAGGCACCGTCGTCACCACCTGCCGCTCAAACTCTCAGGAGGAGAAAGACAGCGCGTAGCTCTCGCTAGAGCCCTCGCCAACGATCCCGACATCGTATTCGCCGACGAGCCGACCGGCAACCTCGATACCGCCAACGGAGCCACCGTCCTGGCAGCCCTACGCGAAGTCACAAACGAGGGACGCAGCGTAATCGTCGTCACGCACGATCTCGGTATCGCCGAGAGATCAGATATCGTACTCAAGCTACGCGATGGCCAACTTGTACCCGAGTAAACCAGGTATGATCTCTACGGCTGATCGATACCGGCGGGTGTAATGTCATCCTTTGTGTAGCTCCCCCCATAAGATCTGCCTAAGCCTTTCGATGCGTGGCCTCGGCCTCTGCATACACCCTGTCGATACGAGCGTGACGGTCACCCCTGGTAAGGAGAATAAGGAACCATGGCACTCGACCCAAAGAAAGCCCGAGGATTGAAACGATGATCACAGCGCAACTCGGCGCCATACTCGCAGGTTCGGGCGTCGTATTTGGTGCCTTCGGAACCCACGCTCTAAGCGAGACCTTGTCGATTGAACGTCTTGAGACCTATGAAACTGCGGTGCGCTACCAAATGTATCATGGGCTCGCACTGCTCGCTATCGCAACTTTTGGATCGAAAGTTGTATGGGCCGTCTGGTTTCTATTTGGTGGAACGCTTCTTTTCTCTGGCAGCCTCTATCTCCTCATCCTGACAGACCGAGAGTGGCTCGGCATGATCACTCCTGTAGGAGGAGTTCTACAGCTGATCGGCTGGATCTTCTTTATCTTGCGCGTTCGGACCAGCATCAAAGTAAGACGGATTTCTTGAAATTTTTCGACACAAGAGCGCGTCGACACAAACTTGCGGTACGATGGCCGACATGACCGACCCGCCGGCCCACCGCGTGTACGGTGTACTCATCGTCGCACTTTTCGCAGTCAGCCTCGCAGCGATCTTCGTCCGCCTCGCAGAGGCACCCGGCGTGGTGATCGCGGCTTACAGGATGGTCTTGGCGAGCTTGATCCTCCTCCCTGCTTCGGTGCGTAGCTTAAGACACACGCCGCTATCTCGAAAGACTTTCTTGTTGGCGGTTCTCGCCGGGGTCTTTTTAGGAGCACACTTTGCGACCTGGATTACCTCTCTGTCTTATACGAGTGTCACGGCCAGTGTGACATTGGTCAACACACATCCGTTGTGGGTAGCGCTATTCAGCTGGTTTTTTTTTGGCAGATCTCCCACCCTGGCCGTACTGTTTGGCATCCTCTTAGCCGTTGCCGGAGGATCTATTATCGGCTTTGGCGACTTATCCGAAGGGAGCGATCCGCTCTTGGGCGATGCTCTCGCCCTCTGTGGAGCCCTATTTATTGCAGGCTATTTTCTTCTCGGACGGACCGTTCAGCGACTCGGCCTCCATCTCAACGCCTATGTCGGCATCGCGTACGGTGTCGCAGCTCTGTTCTTGCTCCCACTACCGGCCTTGTTTGACATCAGCTATGTCGAGTACGGTATGTCGACCTATCTATGGATCGGGATGCTCGCCTTGGTACCTCAACTGATCGGGCACACCGGTATCAACTACACAATCAAGTATCTAGACCCCACTTTCGTCGCCACAACGACCCTCTTTGAACCGATCGGGGCCTCTATTCTGGCGTTTGCCCTTTTTCGCGAACTACCTTTAGGCCTCACGGTGGTCGGTGCCTTGGTCCTTCTTTCGGGGATCGTACTGGTTGCACGATCCAACCAAGTGGAACGTGACTCCCACGAAGTGACCTAAACCCAGGGAAACCCTTGCAATTCGCGTAAGCGATACACGTGCAGAATAGGAGAATCTTTGGTACAATAATTGATGTGAGCGTGCTTGTTTGCCCATCAAAACCGGCCCAGAAAGCACGCCAAAAGAATCACCCTACATAGTGAGGTTCCGGCCCCTATCACGCCGCTTTGTGATGAGGGGTCGTTTTCCGAGACGCGAAGGGAGCGAGGGCGTTGAAAGACTCACCGAAAAGCTTCAAGAATGGCGACCAAGTGGTGCTGCCTCCATATGGAGTCGGCATCGTTTCAGGAACGACCATCAAGCGAATAGCTGGGGCAGATCTTCGATATTACCAGGTGGACTTCCCAAACGGCACATCGCGCGCCTACGTTCCTGTCAACGCACCACAGGAAGCCGGCTTACGCCCAGCCCTCACCCAAGAGGAAGTCACAAACGTCCTTGAACGGCTAAGCAATGGCCGTATCAACCTCCCCAAACAGTGGGCGGCCCGACACCGACGGGTTACCGACATCCTCACTAGCGGCGATCCTTATCAGATCGCAACGCTCGCGAGCGAATTACGCCGTTGGGACCTCGAGCGTGGACTTCCCGATTTGGATCGGCAGGCGTATCGGCGCGCCCTTCGCTTGCTCGCCGGTGAGATCAGCGCTGTTTTAGGCGTTCCCATCAATGAAGCCCGAATCCTCATGGATGCCGGCGAAGACGACGAGCTGAACTGAACTTGCCAATGGCTACGCCACAGGTGGGCAGGAAGCTACTTAAACCGGTATGCCTCCGGCCAAACATCGCTGCGGACAGTAAACGTAACAACCCCTGTCGATAAGCCATAACCGACATCGAACTCGATGTCAAACGGTTCGAAGCCGAATAGAGTTCCCGAGACTCCGGTTCCGATACCGAGGCCAGCTATCGGCACATTGAATGTAGGGGGTCCGTATCCGACGTCGATAAAACCCCACCCACGGGGTCGGATAGAAATGACCTCTGCTAAAATTGAGCTCGTGGCAGCTTGCCATCCGACTTCCATATTTCCAATCAACACATGCGAAGCCGGAGTTAAGGGCACACCTCGCATCATCACCGGTCTTCCAAAACCGAACTGGTTCCTTACGTCGGCTTCGGAAAAGAGACCACCCGCAAAACCCCGGAACCGCAACAGGAGGGAATCGAACTCCATACTGCTCAGAAGCTCAAACGTACCCCGCACGCCATCCCCAGCGGCAAGACCGACTGCACTTCTGAATCCGATGCCCTCTACCACCTCTTGTACCGAATAATGTTGATCTTGTAACCCTACCTCAAAAGTGGTTTCGGATCGCAACCCGACGGGCTCGAACGGACTATATGCAATGGCCAAGGATAGGGTCCAAGGGTCTTCAATCCCCTTTGACAGCTCCGAAACGATCGTCGTAACAGCGTCGAGGCGGTACCCCAATCGGAAGGAGAGGGTGGTCACTTCCGAACGAATACCCGCACCGCCCGACATTCCCAAACTCAAGTTACCGAGCTGACCTCCGCTGACATCTGCACCTAGGCGAGCAACCGTGTAGGGTGTAGTAGTGTAGGGGGAACGAGCACTACGATAGTTTCCGGGACCGAGGTCGACATCGAAGGTGACAGAGAGGGAACGAGCACGCATAGCCGCCCGACGCTGTCCTTGGATGAAACGTTCTTGCCACCCGGTATTGAGAGGATGATCGACGTTAGGATCGCCTCCCCTTCGCAAATTCACGCCATTTTTATTGAGCAGATCGATAATAGAAGGGAGCACAAGAATCATCTCCTGGTAACCGATATCGACCATTTCTCGTCGGCGATCGAACGCAAAATAGGATGTATCACCCAACCCTAACTCGATGAGTACGTCGGCCTTTGACTTCTGCTCGATATTGGACTTGGCAAGAAGGGCCGATAAGACGTTTGCAGCATTGTTAATGAGGTCGAAGGGATCGCTTTCAAAGATACGAGAGACCGATACAGCGATGACCACATCCGCCCCAAGCTCTCTCGCCAATCCGGCAGCCACTGAAGCGGTAAGACCCCCGTCGTAGTAGAATGCGCCTTCGATCTCAACGGGTGCAAATAGCACGGGGACAGCCAGCGAAGCGTGGATGGCTCGAGCCAGATTACCCGCGGTAAGGAGCGTTGCCTCGTTCGTTTCAAACGGCGTGGCGACAGCGGCAAAGGGTAGTGTGGTGACCTCGATTGCCATTCCTTGCACTAATTCATCTATCAGTAGCTCGAACGTCGTGGCATCGAAGAGACCACCGTGGGGCGGAAACTGCAAGTCAACCAGCTCGTTGGCATCGATGACATCGAAGGCGGCGTCGATGACATCGATACTGAGACCTGCCGCATACAAGCCACCAACAACCGCACCCATCGAGGTCCCAACGACGAGATCGATGGGTACACCCTCCTCGACAAGAGCCTTTATAACCCCTATATGCACCAAGCCACGCGCCGTCCCCCCCCCGAGCACCAAGGCGACTTTGGGGGGAGCAGCTTGTGCTACTGCGAAAGCGACAAAGAGAGTGCACGAGATCGAAATGATCTTGCTGAAGCGTACGATGAAATATACACGACCCTTCCAACGCGTACAAACTTCCTTGCTATCCATGTTGGCGATGCCTTATTTTGGCCTCAGCAGTATCGTTGAGATATCTTAGCGCTAAAGCATATGCTGCAAAATCGTCTACGTTTCTTGGGGGAATCCGCATTCCCTTCGGAAGGAAGCGCATGAGTCCTCGGGGAGGGTGATGGTCGAAGTAGAGCTCTTTTGCTTTCAGGCTCGTCCCTTCCTCACTGCACACCACAAAACTCAGGTTACGCTCTCTCAGTCTCTTTTGAACGTGAAGGCTTCCAGTACCATCTCCCACAACGATCTCACTCTCCCCGGGAAACTCAAAAGTGTCGAGTAGTTCGAGCGTCACCACAAACCTCTCGAGGAGCAGGCCCTCACGGTTCACGTAGGCGATGCCAATGTTATGACCTGGATCGATCGCCACGATCACACATGTGAGCATATCACTACATATACCGAATCGAACGCCCCACAGCCAGGAAAGGACTGAGGGGCGTTCCCACCCATATTGCACCCAAAGCTAAAGCTGTTAGTACTCAGGCTTCAGGACGTTTCTCTCCCTCTCCCGCTACTCTCGCCGGCACACTGGTTACGGTCGCAGCTTCCTCTTCGCGCTCTAAGGTACGCTGATCAGCAACCCGCGTATTTCGAATGATCTCAAGTCCCGTTCCTGCAGGAATCAATCGTCCGAGAATGACATTTTCTTTAAGGCCTACGAGATCATCTGCCTTGCCACTCACCGCTGCTTCTGTAAGCACATGAGTCGTATGTTGGAAGCTTGCAGCAGACAGCCACGACTTTGTCGAGAGGCTAGCCTTGGTAATACCGAGTAGCACAGGCTTCCAGCTCGCCGGTTCCTTATCTTCATCGATCAGTCGGTCGTTGACTTCCTCGACATCGAACTTCTCAATGGTCTGGCCTTCGAGGAACGTACTCTCTCCCGCATCGAGAATCTCCACGTACTTGAGCATCTGCCGCACGATAACCTCGATATGCTTATCGTGAACGCTAACCCCCTGACCACGATAAACGCGCTGGATCTCATCGACTAGATACTGCTGTACGGCATCTGGCCCTCGAGACTCCAACAGATCGTGAGGGTTGATTGCACCACGCGTAAGCTGATCACCGGCCTCGACCTTATCACCATCCTTGACCAGGAGGCGGATATTACGATCAATGCGATACGTCTTGCTAAACTCTCCATCCTCACTCGTGATGGTTAGACGATACCGCTCTTCATCTTCTTCGAGAGAGACAATCCCATCGAGATCAGAAATGACCGCCCTCAGCTTCGGTTTACGGGCCTCCACCAGCTCGATTACACGGGGTAGGCCTTGGGTAATGTCACCCCCTGTCGCAACGCCACCGGTGTGGAACGTGCGCATCGTAAGCTGCGTACCAGGCTCACCGATCGACTCCGCTGCGATGACGCCCACCGCCTCACCAAGCGAAACTTCGCGCATCGTCGACATATCGAGGCCATAGCATTTCCGGCAAACACCCGCCCGTGTCTGGCACACCAGTGGGCTGCGAACCTCCACGGTTCTCACCTCGGGATGAGAGGCGAAATGGGGGTAGATGAGATCGATCTCTTCTTTGAGCAGAAAGCGGCCCGCTTCGATCGATACCGTCCCGACCTCGAAGTCATAGGCCAAGCGCCTACCGTATAGGCTCATTTCTAGCTGATTCTTTGGCCGCAAACGCCCATCATTTGTATACAGCTGTATGGTAATGGCATCGGCTGTGTTGCAATCGTCTTCCCGCACCACGAGTTCGTGTGCCACATCCACAAGTTTTCGCGTCAGGTAACCCGAATCTGCCGTGCGGAGCGCTGTATCAGCACCCCCCTTTCGAGCTCCATGTGTAGAGATGAAATATTCCAACACCGTAAGACCTTCACGGAAATTGGCCCGAATGGGTAGCTCGATCGTATCCCCTGAGGGTTTAGCCATCAACCCACGCATCCCAGCGAGTTGTCGGATCTGCTGAGGATTACCACGCGCCCCAGATTGGGCCATGACGTAGAGCGGGTTGAACGGCATGTTTTCCTCAAAGTTATCGAAAACCGCCTGTTTGACCTGTTCTGTCGTATCGTTCCACAGCTTGACCACTTGTTGGTATCGCTCTTTTTCGTTCACGAAACCGCGATCATAGGCGGCCATGATCCTTTCGAGCTTGTTCTGCGCCTCTGCCAGGAGTTCTTTCTTTTTCTCCGGAATCGCCACATCATCGATACCGATAGTGATTCCGCTCGTCGTCGAAAGAGCAAACCCAGAGCGCTTGAGCCCATCGAGGAGCTTGGCAGTACGCTCGATCCCCAAGAGCTTAAACGAATCGGTCACCAGATCGCGCAAAGCCCCCTTCTCATAAGCGATGTCATAGCGAATCATGGAGGCCGGCAACTCGGCCCCATCTTCCGCCACGGTCTCTTTCACAAGACGTGAGAAGAACATACGGCCTGGGCTCGTCTCTACCAACTGGCCATCAATTTTGACGGTGACTACATCTTGCATATCGATCTCGCTTCGATCGACAGCGAGAAGCGCTTCATCGACATTGCTAAAACGGTATTTCAAGCGGCCCAACGTCGTCTTTACGCCTGCCACCTCGATCGGAGAGTTTAGGTCTACCTTTCCACGTGCGTGGGCCTCCAAAGCGGCGTCGGCACTCTTGAAGCTCTTCCCGACACCTTTGCGACCCATATGTACCTGTGTAAGAACAAAAAGACCTAGGATGATATCCCGACTGGCCTGAACATTCGGATTGCCGTGTGCAGGCGACAGCAAGTTGTGCGAGCTAAGCATCTGAAGTCGCGCCTCAGCTTGTGCGTATACGGACAGGGGTACGTGGATAGCCATCTGATCGCCGTCGAAATCGGCATTGAAGGCCTCGCACACGAGAGGATGCAATTGGATCGCCTGGCCCTCGACCAAAACCGGCTCGAAACCTTGGATCCCCAGGCGATGCAGGGTCGGGGCGCGGTTCAACAACACGACTCTGTCTTGTATGACCTCTTCGAGCGCATCCCATATTTCATCACGCGCATCACGGTAACGCTCAAGCAGTTTGCGTGCGCTCTTGATGTTCGATACAATGCCCCGCTCTTCAAGTTTTTTGAAAAGAAAGGGTTTGAAAAGCTCGAGGGCCATACGCTTGGGTACGCCGCACTGGTGGAGACTGAGCTGTGGTCCGACGACGATCACAGAGCGACCGGAGTAATCTACGCGTTTCCCCAACAGATTCTGACGGAAACGCCCCTGCTTTCCCCCCAAAAGATCGGTCAACGAACGCAAGGGGCGATCGCTACCCGGGTGAACCACGGCAGAACCCCTTCGACCATTATCGATGAGGGCATCAACGGCTTCCTGAAGCATACGCTTCTCGTTACGAACAATCATCTCAGGAGCACCTTGCTGCATCAGCTTCTTGAGCCGATTATTGCGATTGATGAGCCGGCGATAGAGATCGTTCAGATCGCTGGTTGCAAAGCGTCCACCTTCGACCTGCACCATGGGGCGTAGATTCGGCGGCATGATCGGAACCGCCTCCAGAATCATCCAGCCCGGGTCATTGCCCGACTTGATGAAGTTGCGAACAACCTCTAGGCGCTTCCTGGCCTTGGCACGCTTATGGCGGCTTGGGCTCTGCATCTCTTCCTCGAGCTCGACCTCGAGCACTTCGAGGTCGAGGGAGTCGAGTAGCTCTTTGACCGCTTCCGCTCCCATTTTCGCCTCAAAGTCGTACGATTCGATGAGCCGAACCTGGCACCTTACAAGATCGATCTCGACGCGTCCAGAGATATCTGCCTTGACTCGCCCCCCATCGGCCAACTCATCGCCTGGTACAACCCGATCGCCATTTACCACAATCGGCTCGTCTTCGTATGGATAGATCTTTGCGCGAGACACGATAATGCTGGCAGGCTCTGACAAGTGCACTGTTCCATCGGCTGCAGCGACAATCTCCTGCGCCGCATCGATCGCCCCCACGACTTTTTCACCCTCCTTGATCGTCGCACCATCACCGACGAGGACATGCATGGTGGGATTGATGTCGTGGGTTTCTCTACGAGCCCACTCGACCCTAAGCGTCAGATTAACCCTGTCTCTTTGGGTTTTGCTGGCTTGCACAATCACCGAGGCCCCTCTCGGGACGCTCAGGGTAGCCCCTTCATCGCCTTTGGCAAGCTCGGTGCCCTTTTCGATGAACTCACCTTCGCCAACAGCGACACTCATACCCTTCGGAATGAAGTGGCTCTCAACGACTTCGTCTTCGTCAACATCACGAATATTGACAATGCCTCCGTCGCTTCCGATCGGAAGAAACTCTACCACTCCCTCTTTCAAAGCAGTAAGACTGAACTCCGCCGACAATTCAGCGATCGGCTGACCGCCCGTATACGTTTCGTCTTCAACCCAAGCATTCTTGGCAAGAACCAACGAGCTGTCTCTTGACTCGAGGTAATCAAAGGTGATCTTGCGTGGGAAGCGATACTGGGCCACCCCAGTCAGTTTCGATTTGACGCCTTTTGCAAGCTGTTGACCCACCTCAACCGCCTCACCGTCGGATACAACGGCGTCTTCGCCCAGCGACACGGTGTAGGTCTCTTGGTATCCGTAGCGGAGCTGACGGTACTCATCATCCGTGAGCAAGTCACCCCTTCGAAGAGGTTTGCCATCTTTGATGGCACCCATCGGATCGGTGACGATATATTTCGCAAAGTAGAGCACTTGCTCGAGCTGGCTAGTAGAAAGATTGAGCAAAGAGCCGATCTTGCTAGGAATATCTTTGACGTACCAGATGTGAGCACACGGAGTTGCGAGTTCGATATGCCCCATCCGGTAGCGCCTCACCGTGGCCTTTGTAACCTCGACTCCGCATCGCTCGCACACTTTACCTGCGAACCGCTGCCCTCGATACTTGCCACAACTACACTCCCAATCCTTTTCGGGCCCAAACACTCGCTCATCAAATAGGCCGTCACGTTCTGGCTTTAGGGTGCGGTAATTGATTGTTTCCGGCTTAGTTATCTCACCATAACTCCAGCCCCGAATTCGCTCAGGCGAAGCAATTTGGATCTGGACTCTGGAAAAATTCCTGAAGTCTTTCATAGTTCCCCTTCAAAAAACCTTCAACCCTGGCCAAAACCTACCAGTGACGACCAGACTCATCGAAAATGGTCACCACCCGGTCTTCATCGTCTAGCACCTTTACGTCCAACCCGAGCGAGTGAAGCTCCTTGACAAGCACCTTGAACGATTCGGGAATCGTCGGCTCGAGCACGTCGTTACCCTTCACCACCGCTTCATAAGCGGCGTTCCTCCCGTCGATATCGTCCGATTTGATGGTGAGCATCTCCTGAAGCGTGTAGGCCGCACCGTGCGCTTGCAAGGCCCAACACTCCATTTCACCCAAACGCTGGCCTCCAAATTGCGCCTTGCCACCCAAGGGTTGCTGCGTGATCAAGGAGTATGGGCCCGTCGACCGCGCGTGCATCTTATCTTCGACCATGTGATAGAGCTTCATCACGTACATGATGCCTACCACGATCGGCGCATCGATGGCCTCACCAGTGCGTCCGTCATAAAGCACCGCTTTGCCCGCTTGAGACAAGGCGCGTTCAGCGTCGTCGACGCTCAGATCAGTTTCGATAATCCCGAGCTTGGAGGCACGGCGAATAACTTCGAGATCACGTTTGTCTGGAGTAAATCCTACACTCTTCTTCTCTTCGATCTCCTTGGTCGCAGCTTCTCCCAGCAAATCCTTGATTATTTCTTCGCTCGCGCCATCGAATACGGGGGTAACAAAGGACACGCCGTGCTTGTGGGCAGCCAAGCCCAAATGCGTTTCTAGGATTTGACCCAGGTTCATTCGCGAAGGCACTCCCAAGGGATTGAACACCAGATCGACAGGCGTACCATCTTCAAGATAAGGCATGTCTTCCGGTGGCAGGATCTTGGCTACTACCCCCTTATTACCGTGACGGTTTGCGAGTTTATCCCCTTCAATCAGACGACGCTTCTGAGCAACGTACACCCGCACCATTTCCTGAACGCCGGGCTTGAGTTCCACACCGGGATCTCCACGCCGGAAGCGAACGGTACGGAGTACGATGCCACTGTCACCGGGCGGCACCCGAAGCGAGGTGTCTTTCACTTCACGCGCCTTCTCACCAAAGATGCTCCGTAACAACCTCTCCTCAGGCGTCGGATCTTTTTCGCCCTTGAAGCTGGTATGCCCAACGAGGATATCCCCCTGTTTCACCTCCGCACCGATACGGACGACACCATCTTCATCAAGATCTCTCAAGGCTGCTTCGGAGAGCCCCGGGATATCACGTGTGATCTTTTCCGGCCCCAGCTTGGTATCCCGGGCTTCTTTCTCGTACTTCTCGATGTGCATGCTTGTATAGACATCACTACGCACAAGATTCTCAGAGAGCACGATGGCATCCTCAAAGTTGTAACCATCGAACGGCATGATGGCTATAAGGATGTTTCGACCGAGGGCCAGACGACCCTTCTGTGAAGCCGGCCCGTCGGCAATCACCTGTCCGGCTTCAACACGCTCACCCATGTCGACAATGGGATGTTGGTCGAGATTGGTGTTCTGATTGGAACGCTGGAAGCGAGTCAGCTGATACACCTTCTCGACGCCCTTTGCACCCTCGATGACGATCTTGTTGGCATCGACATAGGTAACGGTCCCCGACTGCTCGGCAATCACCACAGTCCCAGAATCCAACGATACTCGCTCTTCCACTCCCGTCCCGACAAAAGGAGCCTCGGCTTTGATAAGCGGCACAGCCTGAGACTGCATATTCGAGCCCATCAATGCCCGATTGGCATCATCATGCTCCAAGAAGGGGATCAGCGAGGTGGGCACCGAGACGATCTGTTTGGGCGAGACATCCATGTAATCGACTCTATCCGGCGCAACAAAGACCGGATCCCCTAAGTTGCGGGCCACGATCGTATCCGTGGAAAAACCACCGCCTTCGTCTAGGGGGGTGTTTGCTTGGGCGATGATATAGCGATCTTCCTCGTGGGCGGTCATGTATTCGACTTCGGTGGTAACCTTACCGTTCTTGACTCGACGGTAGGGAGCCTCGATAAACCCGAGATCGTTAACGCGTGCGTAACTGGCAAGCGAAGTTATCAAGCCGATATTGGCACCCTCAGGCGTCTCGATAGGACAGATGCGCCCATAGTGCGTACGATGGACATCACGCACATCGAATCCGGCTCGCTCGCGGGTAAGCCCTCCCGGCCCGAGCGCCGAGATACGGCGCTTGTGACGCAATTCAGACAAGGGATTGACCTGGTCCTTGAACTGTGAAAGCTGGCTGCGACCGAAGAACTCCCTTAGTGAGGCGACGATTGGACGGTTGTTGACCAGCTTCTGAGGAGTTGCCGCATCGGGATTACCGAGCAACATGCGCTCACGCACCCCCCGAGCCATACGCCCCAAACCGACACGAATTTGATCGGCAACCAACTCGCCAACTGTTCTGATTCTTCTGTTCCCAAGGTGATCGATGTCATCTTCGGCGTAGTTTTCTACACCCGCCTGGAGCTTGACCAGATATTGAATTGTCGGAATCAAACCGTAGTCTACAAACTGACCCTCTTCAAACCCCAACAGAGTATTGGAGCTATGATCGAGGCCCAGCTTGTTATTGATCTTGAACCTCCCCGCATCCCCGAGATCGTATCGTCTTGGATCAGCCAGGAGGCCGAAGAGATAGCTCGTAGCCTTATCGACCTTTGGAGGATCTCCCGGGCGCAAGACTGTAAAGAGGCGCAATAACGCTTCATCCGCAGTGATGCCGGCGGCCTCCTCGCTTTCGAGAGTGGGCTCGATGAGTCGTTCGTGGCCGTAAAACAACTTGCGGATTTCCTCATCGCCGTAACCCAAGACACGCAGGATAAGACTAAAAGGGAACTTACGCTTGTTTACCTTCATCAACAAGACATCGTTGCCATCAAACTCAAGTTCTATCCAAGGGCCCCGCTTCGGCATGGGAATAATACTCGCCGTCAGGTTCTTGGTCGTACCCTTGAACGCACTGGTGAAATAGACACCGGGTGATCTATGAATCTGTGAGACGATAACGCGATCGGCCCCATTGATCACGAAAGAGCCGTCGTCGGTCATAATGGGGAGGTCACCAAGAAAGACCTGATCTTCTTTGATTAGCCCCGTATCTTTGTGCACCAGTTGGAGCTTGGCAAATAGACCCGCATGATAGGTCAGGTCTTTTTCGCGACACTCCTCAGGACTATGAGCCGGCTCCTCCAACGTGTATTCCAGAAAATCGAGGACGAGGCCGGTCTGGCGCCCTCTTTCAGTCTCATCGATAGGAAACACTTCTTTAAAGGCAGCCTGTAGACCGATATTACTGCGCTCGGAAGGGATGAGTTCTCGCTGCAGAAACGTCTGGTATGATTTGATCTGAATATTGGTCAGATTTGGCAGCTCAATAACCTCTTTGATGCTGCCAAACGTTGTCAATTCGCGCATCTTCACCCCTTTTGAACTGTTACTTCGTTGTGACAGGGTCTCACCCAAAGCTAGACCATCCGGCGGCACCATTAGGCAAAACGAGAATATCTGGCGCCTCAATTGCTACTACTTCAGAAAGAAAACTACGACCTCGAGAGGACGGTAGAACCCGCACCTCTCCAAACAAAAATCCTCTCCATCGATATGTTAGGAGTGTCAACAAGGGACTAATACGTACTGTACCGCTTCGGGATCGAAATCTGCTCGCTGATAAGACGTGCACGCCCCGCTTATTCCCAATGCACACCTTGCCATATTCCCTCCCAAACGTTGTCGTAAGACCGAAGGGCCACCACAAAACTCAAACAACCAGTGTAACTTAAAATAGGGGTGGTTGGAGTAAGCTAGCTTACACCACAACTGGTAAGGCGAATGAATGCCGATGTCAATGACCCGCCTTTCCACCAAGCCATACGCCATCAAGCTCGCCCCGAAAGCAAAAACTGCTTCGAGTCTCCTATACCAAATCGACTCTTGTAACGGCTTTGGCACACTCTCTCCAAACCACCAAGCATCCGGTGCGCAATACCCCTAGCTCACTTCGACGGTTGCCCCTGCTGCTTCGAGTTTTTCGCGGATTTCATCGGCTTCGTCCTTACCGATGTCTTCCCTGACCACGCCACCAGACTCCACCAGCTCTTTGGCCTCTTTCAAGCCGAGACTGGTAATAGCCCTCACTTCCTTGATCACTTGCAGCTTCTTGTCTCCCGGGCTCTTGATGGTCACTGTGAACTCGGTCTTCTCCTCGACCTCTTCAGCCGCAGCAGCACCGGCGCCGGCTTGCATCATCATCGCACCCATCGGCATGGCTGCCGCGGCTTCCACACCCCACTTGTCTTTGAGCGCTTCTACCAAATCTACCAGCTCGAGCACGGTTAGACCGCTAAGCTGCTCCACTATCGCATCTTTATCAAAAGCCATTAATTATCCTCCTCTTTGAGTTTTTCTGAATAGTTGGTAACAACCGAAACCATATTCCGCTGCGGCCCCTCCAAGACACCGACCAACTGTTGTAGTGGTGACTTGAGCACACCCAATAGCTCAGAGAGCAACTGAGGGCGCGAAGGGAGCTTGGCAATGCGCTCGATGGCTTCGGCACCAAGTTGTTCACCCTCCAACAGGGCTCCTTTGGAAACAGGGAGGTCCTTGGCGTGAGCCTTGGCAAACTCCGACATCACCTTGGCCGGCTCAATCGGATCATCCACCAAAACCAGTGCCGTCGGCCCTCTGAGCACCTCATCGAATCCATCGAACCCGTTTTCCTTCAGCACGAGGTTGATCAAGGTGTTTTTCGCAACAAGAATCTTCCCTCCCGCCTCTCGGACTTTGGATCGGAGGGTATTGAAATCCGCTACCGACAGTCCCTGATAGTCGACCAAAAAAAATGTCGTCGTGCCCGTCAGAATCTCGCGTAGCGCCTCGACCGAAGCCTCATTTCTTGGATTCCCCATACTGTTCCCTCGTTACCTACGGGTCACATTCTGCATCATGCCTACCGCCGTTCTATAACTTGTCGAAACAACCGCAAAGCGTAACGTGGAAGCTGTCGTCAATCTCACGAGTTGACCCCGACTCCCTGAACGCCTCGGCAGGATCTTTAAGCCTGGCCAGCCCCTGCTGTCTCCAACGCCAGAAGGTGCTTCGGTGAGCCAAGGTCCAGCACCACCGTTACGCACCGGGATGCCGACGATTAGACCACCACTCGTACGCTCGGACCCATCGTGGAAGTGAGATGGAGAGAGCGAAGATAAGTGCCCTTGGCCGCCTCAGGCTTTGCAGCCTCCAAAGCAGCTTTCAACGTGCTAAGATTCTCGGTCAGGCTTTCGGGATCGAAGCTCGCCTTACCGATAGGGACGTGAACAACGCCCGTCTTATCAGCCCTGAACTCGATCCTCCCCGCCTTGAGCTCACCGACGATATCGCCGATATTTTGACCAACCGTCCCAGATTTTGGATTTGGCAACAAGCCCCGTGGACCCAAAACCCGACCGAGTTGACGCCCAATCGCAGCCATCATGTCTGGTGTAGCGACGACAGCATCGAACTCCAACCACCCACCGAGGATCTTCTGGATAATCTCTTCTCCACCGACGTGATCGGCACCGGCAGCCTCTGCCTCACCAACCTTATCGCCCTGCGTTATGGCCAGCACACGAACAGATCTACCGGTACCGTGCGGTAGTGCAACGGTGCCACGAACGTTCTGATCCGATTTCCTCGGATCGATACCGAGACGGAAGTGGGCTTCGATCGTCTCATCGAACTTTGCCGTCGCCAACTCTTTGACAAGGGTCGCGGCTTCTGGAGCGCTGTATAGCTTTCTACGCTCGATCTTCTCTTGAAGGTTCAGATACCGTTTTCCACGCCTAGGCATCGCTCGGCTTCCCTTCCACCGTAACGCCCATCGAGCGCGCCGTACCGGCGATAATCGATGCGGCTGCCACCTCATCGTTGGCATTGAGATCAGCCATCTTCTGCTTCCCGATCTCGATACACTGCTGCCAATCGATCGACCCCACCTTGTCTCGATGTGGCTCACCTGAGCCCTTATCCAAGCCCGCTGCCTTTTTGATGAGGTAGCTTGCCGGTGGCGTCTTGGTAATAAATGTAAAGGAGCGATCAGCGTATATGGTGATCTCTACGGGAATCACAGCGCCACTTTGCGATGCGGTTGCAGCGTTATACTCTTTCACAAATCCCATGATGTTCGCGCCGTGCTGCCCCAGAGCCGGCCCGACAGGTGGCGCGGGCGTTGCCCCACCTGCAGGGAGCTGCAATTTAACGAACCCTATAACCTTTTTTGCCATTTTTCCTCCTCAAGCTCCCCCTTCTAGCCTATCGGCTAGCGGGGTGCAACCGCTCAGGAACCTTCAACTCTTCACGACTTGAGAGAAGTCGAGTTCGACCGGTGTCTCGCGACCAAATATCGACACCAACACCTTTACCTTACCCCGTTCCGGATTGAGCTCAGAGACCACCCCATTGAAATCGGCAAAGGGGCCAGCCGTCACCTGGACCATATCACCGACACTGAAGCTGATCTTGACTTTTGGGGTCTCCTTTGTACCGACAATACCCAACGTGCCGAGCATCCTCTGCTCTTCTTCGCGTGACAATGGCACGGCACGTGTAGCAGTGCCCACAAAGCCCGTAACACCCGGCGTATAGCGTACGACTTCCCAAGCCTCATTCGGCTCATCTGGGTTGTCTCCGAGGTCCATCTGAACGAAGATGTAGCCGGGAAAGAGTTTGCGCTTGACAACCTCCTTGCGACCGCCACCCGTATGCTCAACCGTCTCCTCGGTCGGCACGACAACCTGATAGATCCGATCCGCGATCCCGAGTGAATGGGCTCGCGTCACGATATTTTCTTTGACCTTCTCTTCGTGACCAACGTAAGTGTGAATGGCATACCACTCAATACTCATAAAGCCTTATGACCGCCTTGTTTGCACTATTTGGTCGAGGTCAAATGCCCTCGATGAGCAACCGAATTAGATTTCCGAGTGACGTATCGGCAATCAACAAGAAGAGCACCGTCAAAAGAACGAAAACGAGCGTGGCCTGAGTGGCTTGAAAAACCTCATTGCGGGTCGGCCATGTCACCCGGCCAAGCTCCGCACGTGAGTTTCTGAGGTATTGCAAAAAGCCTCTCACAGCCTACACCTTCACCTCTCTATGCAGCGTGTGCTTCCGATCGCTAGGGCAGTATTTGCGAAGCTCGAGTTTCGCTTGGGTATTGCGCCGGTTCTTGTGCGTCGCGTAGTTGCGACGCTTGCATTCGGTGCACTCGAGAAGCAGTTTGATTCTTACGTCACTCGCCATGCTCGGACTCCCAACCTAGACACTATAGCAGACCTATACGCACTTCCGCCCACGTCTCCCTTACACTAGCTGAAGTGCATGGGGATCGGAACGTGATGGAATCTATAATCGAAGCTACTTCGTTACTGCCGTGACGACCCCGGCACCGACAGTACGACCACCCTCACGAATCGCAAATCGCAATCCCTCTTCCATCGCTATCGGCTTGATCAACTCCACCGATAACTCCACATTGTCCCCAGGC
>CP070651.1:1186320-1196249 GCA_020354625.1 Trueperaceae bacterium | reverse complement strand
CGGACCTCGACCTGGTCTGCCTCGGCCACGCCGGGTGCGCCCTGGCGGAGGCGGGTGAGGGCCATCGACAAGCTCTTTAAGGCGTTCGTGCTGGTTGGCCAGAAGAGTTCGGCTAGGTGCCGGCGCTCTTGGGGGCCCTCGAGTGCCAGGTAACAGAGGAGCAAGAGCGGTTTGGGGCGGTTGAGGCCGGAGTCTTCGAGCTCGAGCCTGCCGAGGGTGCGGAGTCGCATGGTTCTTCGTATCTTAGCTTGCACATATTACAGCAGCTGTTTTCTCGGTGTCCACGCCGGTGCCTCGATGGCGTTTTTGCTTAGGCAGTTCGCGATGAACGTTACCCCATACTCGCAAGTCAACTGTACGAACCAAACGGCTTCTTCGGCATCTCACTGCGAAGGTAATGCCCTATGGTACGGAGCTGAAAGTCCCAATACGTGCGCCCACTCAAAATAAGTTTAGTCCTGCTACAACTTCAAAGTCCTTATCGTTGTGGGTTAATAAGAGCGGGTCGAAATAACGGGCCGTAGCAGCAACCCAGGCATCCTGAACACTTATAGGACGTCCGCTCTGTTGTCATCGAAGGGGCCCGCCACTTCCCACAGATGGACGCTCCCCACCGAGTAGCTGACACCATCACAAACTGGTGGAAACGAGAAGTCGAGGGCCCAAGACACCCATAGCCCTCCTGTGCTAGAGCTGCTGTGCCAGCCCGGCGAGCCAGGCCAGCAGCTCCTCTTCGATTTCGAGTGCTAGCCGTGGGTAGCGCCTGGCGTGAGGCTCTTTGGCAAACCAGGTCCGTTGCCGTCTGGCATACTGCCGGGTTGCAAGCGTGACAGCCGTCTTGGTCTCCTCAAGTGAGGACTGACCCTGCAAATAGGCCACAACCTCTTTGTAGCCGATGGCCTGACTGGCGGTCAGCTGCTTCGGGTAGCGCTGTAAGAGCCCTTCTACCTCGCCAACGAGCCCTCGCGCGAACATCGTTTCGGTCCGCGACGTGATCCGGGGGGCGAGCACCTCGAGCGTGGGTAGGAGCACCACCTTGTCGAACCGATAGGTGGGCGGCCGCAACCCGAAGGCGCTAGGGGGTTTCCCGGTACGGCGCAGAACCTCAAGCGCCCGCACCACGCGCCTGGGGTTCCGTTGAGCCCGGTGTGCGTCCTCGGGGCTGGCGCGCTCGAGCTCTTGCAACAAGGGCTCCAGCCCGTCGTGCTCGAATACCTGCCATAGCTCAGCCTGCTCGGCAGGGTCGGCGGGGGGTGCAGCCGGCAACCCTTCGGTGAGAGCTCGGATGTAAAAGCCTGTCCCTCCGACGACAAGTGGCAACGTGCCGCGCCCCAGCACCTCGCCGATCACCCGCTCAGCTTCCCTCACAAAGTCCGCTACGCTGAAGGCTTCAGCCGGCGTCACCAGATCGATCAGGTGGTGAGGGACCTTATGCCGTTCCGCCGGCGTAGGCTTGGCCGTGCCGATGTCCATGCCACGGTAGACCTGCATGGCGTCGGCCGAAACGATCTCGAGGTCGTAGCGCTCGGCCAGCTCGAGCGCGATCGAGCTCTTGCCCGAAGCGGTCGGTGCTCCGAGGACCGGTACGAGCACGTCGGAAGTTACCACGTGTTCACGTTAACAGGCTCACCCATTGAGAGTGCTACACTCAGCCCATGGAGTTAGAAAGGTTCGGAACCGCCGGCGACATCCAAGAGCTCTTGAGTATCCGCGACCGGATCGAAGGTATTTTGGATGATCACGCCGGCAAGGGCGCCGTGAATCCGAGAGCAGACCTGCTCGATACCGGTGATGCTTACCGGCTGGTTCTGGAGGTGCCCGGGGTATCGCAAGAAAACCTCGAGATCGGCCTACAAGGCCAGGAGTTGATCGTTGCCGGTTTGCGAGAGCCCGTCGATCAAGAAGTCGATATCATTTTCAGTGAGCGCGCAAGCGGCCACTTTCAACGCACCATCCACCTGCCTGCCGAGATCGACCGTGAAGCGGTCACCGTGCACCTGCGTGAAGGTCTGCTGATCTTAAACCTACCCAAAGGGTAATGGCTAAAGGGAAGGGGTTCGACCTCACTGGAGCCCCGAGCCTAATCGAATGGTTTCACGTGGTCTTCGAGCCAGCGCTTGAGGGCTTGAAAGCGGAAGTTTCTTTCTTCGAAGAGGCCCATCAAGAAGGCATAGGCCTCGTCGCTATCGCACTCGATCACCCGGCCGTTCATCCGCAAGAAGGTGTCGGTGACGAAAAATGCCACGCGCTTGTTGCCGTCGATGAATGGGTGGTTGTTCCCTAGACTCTCCATCAGAGCTGCAGCCTCGTCGACGAGGTTCTGATAGTACCCTAGCTGTGGCCGCATAAGAGCTGCCTCGAGCGCACCCATATCGCGTATACCGGACGCGCCGCCAAACTCCGTGACGAGCGCCTCGTGTATGGCGATGACCTCGTTGAGGGTGGGATAATCGTGCATGTCGGAGCTACTTGGCGAGCAGCTCCCCTAGCTTCCGGTTTTTTTCGACGCTTGCTCGAAAATGCGCCATCACGTGCATTCGGGGTGTCTCTTGCTGGCGGCGTTCGATGTATGCCCGCATGGCGTCTTCCATCACAGCCTGGAACTGCCGGCCTTCCTCCTTGGCGATTTGTCGTATGGCGTCGAGCAAGTCCGGATCGGCCTGTGAAGCGTATTTTTTTCTGGCGTGTGCCACCGTGCCTCCTTGTGCTTCTCAGGCTAGGGCACGTTTCTTGACTTGTCAAGATAAAACTTGACGACCGTGCCCAATCCTTGCAGAAGATGGCTGGCTTGGCCGCAAAGCTCTCTACTCCAGATCCAGCTCGAGCACGCCCTTGACGTTTCCGATCACCACCACGTCGTTGCTGTCGAGATAGTAGAGTAGGGTGTCGCCCTCGAGCACGTTCTGATCCTGCTCGCTGCGGGCCGGTGATCCCTTGAGGATGGCCAATCCCTCTTGTTCGTCGAGCTCGAACGTTTCGGCTTCGCTTACGCGCCCGTCTGAAACCACCCGTACTTGCCCGGATAGGGTGGACAGGTCGGTGTCCACATTGAACTCGAGCGCCTCGGCGCTGGCCTCTAGAGCCGGTGAATCCCCTTCGGCGACTCGGTCCAAGTCGACCGGCCCAGACAAGAGCCCAATCCCGGTTTCATTGTCGTAGTTGAAAACGGTCCCGATCACGGTGGTGCGCCCCTCGAGGATCGTTACCTCCGGAACTTCGCTACGCGAGATGTTTTGGGGACAGAGGGTATCGAGATCTACTTCCAAGGTGCCACCAAACATTTCCAGGGTGGCCCGGTCTTGCCCGCCCTCATTTCGGGGCGGCCTCCGGTCGAGCACCACGCTCGAAGTGATGCGTGTCTCGTTGACCAAGGTTTCGACCAGGTAGGGCGCGGGGGCGTACACCGTGCTCAGGCGTACCCCCTCTTCGCAGTTGGGAACGCGGAGTCTGAACTCACCCCCCTCGGCGCTAGGAGCGTACTGCAGCACGCTGATGGTACGCTCGTTGCGCCGAAGCGTCAGGGTCCCCAGGGGTTCGCCCTCTGTTCCCTGAGCGCTCGCCAGGCCGAAGAAGAGCCCAGCGATCACCCCCACAACCCCCAGGCACCGGGTCATAGCAAGGGGTCTTGCTCATCTCTAAGACGGAAGGTCTCCACGTCGAAGTCCGAAGGCACCGAGGCGTCGATGATGCTCACGGCATCGATATCGGTGCGCTGCTCGAGTCGGTCCCCGGTCAGTTCGAAGCCTTCTTCTTCATCGATCGATCTGGCTGGGTCCCCGATGATTTCTGCTCGGGAGGCCTCATCGTCGAAGAATACCGTGTGGCCGGTGCTGGTGATGCCACCGTCGACCACCGTCACGTTGCCCCGGGCGAAGAGTCGCTTGTTGTCGGTCAACACTCGGATTTCGTCGGCCGTGATAAAAAGCAACTCCCCCTCGTCATCACGCCGGGTGATGGTTACCTGTTCCTGCTCGCTCCTCAACCTGCCCAAGTTACGGTCCTCTTCAAACAGCAGCTCATCGGCGATGGCGCTCTGGTTCCCATTTTCAAGGTCCACATTGCCCCGGCTGATGCTCTGGTCGGTGTCCACGTCGAACTCGACTTCGTCGGTGGTGATAAAAACCGGGTCTTCGTCTTCTTTATTGGGCTCGATGACGATATCGGCCCTGCCGGTGAGGAGCCCCAGGCCAGTCTTTTCGCTGTAGCCGAGTTCCGGTCCCTTAGCCTCGAGCCTCCCCCGCGTGACGCGGACACCATCTTTAAACGAAGCGGTGCGCTCCCCCTTCGCCTGTGCGATGAGCATCCCTTCGGGTGCCTGGAGCTCCGCCATCTGCGAGAAGATGGTCAAGTTCGACACCGTCGAGACGATCCCATCGACATCGGGGTGTTCGTAGATGATCGGTCCGAAACGGAGGTTGCCCCGCTGGGTGCCCCCGCTCGAGTCGATCGTGATGATCCGCTTCTCAGATACCTCCTGGGCTAGCGCACCGAAGATGATAAAGAGGCTCAGTCCGACGATCAGTTTTCGCATTCTTCTCCTTAAAATCAGCGGCGGTTTCCTGGGGCCGATTAGCCGCCCCGATTTGTCGTGGTTGTTGGCATCACTCTCTTTCGGTAGGGGTATCGGTCTCGAACTCGCTATAGCCGATCGTGCCGGGCCCCCCGGACTGGAAGTCCGTAAAGTCGAAATTGATGCTCATATCTTCGTAGATACTATTGCCGATCCCTTCACCATCGATCGTGATGCGAGGCACTTCGAACCTTCCTGACCGATGGTCGATCAGGACCAAGCGATCCCCCTTGGTTTCCATGTCGACGTCCCACTCATCCTCTACCAGGTGGATGAAGATCCGTTCCCCACGTAGATTATCGTCGTTGTTGATGGTGATTTGGTCCGACTTGAGCGTGAAATCGGTTTCTCGGTTTACCGTGCGCTCGCCGTCCTCGATCTGGTAGAGAATCGTCTCGCGAAGATCCGGATCATAGCTCACCTCGGGTGCCGCGAAAAACCAGACTGCTTCGGGATCTGCCTGCGGGTAGAGGTTGACCGTGGTGTTCTCCAGATGGATAAGGCTTTCGGGAATAACACGCTCCCGTTCTGGCAAGACCGAGACGGTCAACAGCAGCAAGACAACGATTCCAAGCGCGATGAGGGCTAGCCGAAACACTTTCTCAATCTATCAGCCGACGACGATGAGAAGCGTGACGCGTTTCTAAAAGGGATTTTAGATGAGAAATGAGTCACGAGGGGTGGGGGATGAGTGCTGCGAACGTCACGGTTGCCATTCTTCCGGTTTTCTGTGAGGCAGGATGATTGTGAATAGCGGCATTCACCAGCAAACTCCTCACCCCTCATCCCAGCCTATTCATGACTCATGCCTCCAATACGAGCAAGCGCTTCCCGGCAACCTTGCCGGGAAGCGCTTGGTGCGCAGCGCATGCGCTGAGGCTCCGAAACCGTTTGGCTCAGGACGGCGGAAAGTGAATGGAAAACTGATAGTCCTCGCAGACGCGGCAGGTCATCTCGAAGCTGTTCAGTTGCTGGTAGAGGGCGTTGCGGTAGACACTCGCCCGCCCGTGGCTGCGCACTACCATATGTACCTCGGCGCCGCGTGGATCGGTGAGGCCGGATCCGGTCAGCACTTCACCAGGAGCGTGCCCCTTTTGCAGGTAGGCGCTGAAGGTGGCCATGCCACTCTCGCCGACGATGTTTCCGGTCGCCCAAGCGACGGAGAGATTCACGTCAGGGTTCGGGTCCATTTCCCCGTCGGCGTTGAAGACGTCGTCCTCGCCACAGGCCGGGGTCGAAGCATCGACTGCCGGGTCGGGGCTGCACCCTGAAGGAGTGTTGAAAATCACCCACCAGACGGTATAGGTAAATCCTTCTTCAAGATCGGAGGTGTGAACTTCAACAGCGATGCCGTTATCGAGCCTGATGAGCTTCGACCAAGCCCCTCTTACCTCAGAGGCATCTGAGAAGTACTGGACGGGAGCAGTATCGACCATCGCGGCTGCTTGCTCCATCTCTAACATGGGTCCCTGTGCCAACCCCTGGGCGGAAAAGGTCAAGGCGATTACGGTGAGTAGGTATATCAGTCGCTTCATCCGTCCTCCATTCGTCTGTTTCGGTCGTACTGGGGCACCACGGTACCCTCCATAGTTAAGGACCAACCTCTTCGTCGTTGTTAGATGTAACCCCACCTCCTTATCGCTTAAACCCTAGAGCGGGTTTCAGGGATTATAAACCTTCAGCAGCGAGAAGGTTTTCACTATGGCAGGTTTTCGCCGATGAGCATAGATGACATAGTCCTTCTCTTCCTACTCGCCCTGAAAAAAGCAGAAGAGGGCATACCCTTCCCAGGTGCAGAGGCGTTACCATCGTTTTTCGACACGGTAAGCTAGTTTATCGGGCAGAGGTGATGATGTATCGACCAGTCTGGAGGAAATCGTGCACATAGCGGTCTTTGGCACCGGAGGAGTCGGCGGCTATTTTGGGGGGCGGCTTGCCCAAGCAGGCGAACAGGTCTCGTTTATCGCACGCGGTGAGCACCTCAACGCTATAAGGGAGCGAGGTCTACGGGTTGAAAGCATCGCTGGTGATTTCACGGTTTACCCTGTTTCGGTGAGTGACGATCCAGCGGAGATCAAAACCGTGGACGTCGTTCTGTTGGCGGTCAAGAGCTGGCAGGTAGACGAAGCCGCACGGGCAATGCGCCCATTGATTGGACCCCATACCTTTGTGGTTCCACTTTTAAACGGGGTGGAAGCCCCCGCACAACTCGTGGAGATCTTGGGTAAAGAGCACGTCCTCGGTGGCCTCTGCGGCATATTCAGTTTTCTGGCCGGTCCCGGACGGGTACGCCACGCCGGAATCACCCCCTTTATCAAATTCGGTGAACTCGATCACTGCATCAGCGACCGTGCCCAGGAACTTGAGCAGGTATTTGCCCGTGCATCGGGTCTGACCGTGGAGGTCCCAGCCAACATTCACGTTGCCATGTGGCAGAAGTTCCTTCTCATCTGCCCATGGAGCGGCGTCGGGGCCATCACGCGTGCACCGATGGGGGTGATTCGCTCTCAGCCCGGTACAAGGCGGATGCTAGAGGTGGTTACCGAGGAGATCCACAGGCTTGCCCGGGCCCGCGACATCGCTTTGCCGGTGGAAGCCCCACAACAGGCGATGGCCTTTTACGATAACCTGCCGCCGGAAGGTACAGCTTCGATGCAGCGCGATATCTTGGAAGGCAGACCCTCGGAGCTCGAAGCGCAAAACGGTGCGGTGGTGCGCCTGGCCGAGGAGGCGGGAATCGATGTGCCGGTCAACGCGTTTATCTACTACGGCCTGTTGCCCATGGAACTCCGAGCACGTGGTGAGCTTTCGTTTTGAGCATCTATCCTTGCACACCAGCCCGGTGACGCGTAAACTCATGGTGCGGCGTTTTCAAGGCGACGCGAGTCCTCCGGTTGGCGGACCCTGGCATCTACGGTCACCCAACACACGAGGAAGGAGAGGTTGATGCCCCACATCATCTGTGAACCCTGTATCGGCGTGAAAGACGCCTCCTGCGTCGATGTTTGTCCCGTTGAGTGTATCTACGAAACTGACGAGATGTTCTATATCCATCCAGAGGAGTGCATCGATTGCGGGGCTTGTATTCCTGCTTGCCCGGTGAGCGCTATCTATCTCGAAGAAGATGTCCCCCCGGAATGGGAAGAGTTTATCCAGAAGAACTACGAGCTCTCTGGGTTGTAACGAAAGCCGAATCAACATTACCGTCGCCGGGGCGCTCGAGCGCCCCGGCGATCTCGTAAAGCCGGTTTGGGTGCGGAACCTTACGAGGGTAGGTTTCCCTCGGCAAGAAACAGGTTCACACCGCTTTCGATCAGGTCGATGAGTTTCTGCATGGTCGCTTCTTCTTCCACCTGTTCGTCGAGGTACCACTGCAGGAACTGGAAGGTGGTGTAATCCTTTTCCGCCAGGGCCATCTCGGCCATCTCATGAAACTGACCGGTGACCTGCCGTTCCCAACTCAGGGCCGCACGCACCGCCTCGACAGGGGAGGTGAATTGTGGTGTGGCCTTGCCGAGCGGCTCGAGTTCGAAATCGGCTTCCACATCGACCAAAAAACGTACGATCTTGAGCCCGTGCTCGCGCTCCTCTTCCGATTGGCGGTAGAAGAAATCCGCCCAACCGTCGAGGCTTTGCTGGGCAAAGTAGACGGCGATGCCGAGGTACTGTTGGCTGGCTGTGAACTCCGAGGTGATCTGCTTGGAAAGCGCTTGGCTGAGTCTATTGCTGATCATGTTGCTCTCCTCAATCGGTTTCGTCTGTGAGGGGTTTGTTTTGGCGTGGGAATAGGCTGGATACAGGTGTAGATCTCACCTCCAGCTACCCTAAGAATAGCCGATTTCGGTGCCCGACCGGTCTTTTTGAACTGCATAGGATCGCGGCTGGATCCCGCGCTGTGGCGAGCTGCCCTCGGCAGGCTCGCGACCCCCTATTCGAAGCGGACTTCCACCACCGTATAGGTCACGGTCCCCCCGCCAAGCGTCAGCGCGACTTCGTCCCCGGCGCGCTTGCCCATGAGCTCCTGGCCCAGGGGCGACTCGTCCGAGATCCGATTCTCCAGAATATCCGCCTCGTGCGTTCCCACCAGATGAAAGGTGACTCGCGAACCCCCACCGTCTTCCAGCTCCAAACTGGCCCCGAGCTGTGCCACGGCCTCGGCACCCTCTTCCTGTTCCACCACCACAGCACGGTCCAAGATCGCCTCTAAGTCGGCGATGCGCGTCTCATTTGCACTCTGCAAGAGCCGTGCCTCATCGTAAGCTGCGTTCTCCCGAAGGTCGCCGTCAGCCAAGGCCGCTCCCATATATTCGGCCAACTCCTGGCGCTTTTCCTCTGAGAGATAGCGCAACTCTTCCTTGATGCGCTCTAACCCTCGCTGTGTCAGATAGATCGGTTCTCTGGCCATCACTCACCTCTGGTAGCTATCCGGAATGGTCAAAAGCCGTGGTTTATGGCAACCGGATAACGTTTGAAGATTATAATGTACCAAGACCGCTTTGCCGTTCAACGGCTTACTTTTTCCGGCTATTCGAGAGTGGTCGGTCGCTGTGGGGGCGAAGTCGGTAACGGTACCACAGCCATGGGTGCCGGACGGGTGTGTGTGGAATGCCCGAAGTGCTCGTGTACGTGGGCCCTTAGCTCAGTTGGTTAGAGCAGTCGACTCATAATCGATTGGTCGTAGGTTCAAGTCCTACAGGGCCCACCAAAGAAAAGTCCGTTCAGGACGATAAAAACAAAGCTCCCGGTCAAGTGGGGGCTTTGTTCATTGAGGGGAAATACAACCACAGTACAACCACGAGCTTTAGTTAGCCCCCACATTCCGCTGGTTCATCATGACAGCCGATAGTATTTCCGACATTCTGGAGAAAAGAAGTCTAGCACGTGTTTTCGTTCGTCTGATAAGTTCATGACATGTAGGTCATCGGCGACCCTTAACAGGTGAACGGCCATAAAGAGCTGAAAGATCCAGCGGAGGGTTGGTCGAGAAGTAGGCTTGCCCTTTTGATCGGGTACACTTCCTTCAAACTCAGCGAGATTGTGGCGGATCATGCGCTGCCCTAGGGTGTAGACGAGTAGTGAAAGCGCCATGATCATCGCCAAGCTTGCGACCCTTGATGGGGTCTTGATAAATACGCTTGAAGTGAAAAAGAGAGGATCTCGCAAGAATCTGAAACCGCGTTCGACAGTTTGTTGAGCCTTATACTCAGCGAGGAGTTCATTATTCGAATAAGATTTGTCCAGGACGTTAGTTGCCAGGATGAAGCGGCCAGAGCGAGTACGGCTTGTCGAGATAGCTTGTTGAACTCGGGTCAGTTGAGCAGTGAGATGGTAGGTCGTTTCGAAGGGTGTTTCGGAGGTG
>CP070651.1:1173716-1186220 GCA_020354625.1 Trueperaceae bacterium | reverse complement strand
GTACCGGCTTAATTGGCGACGTGGAAACGGCCTCGTTTGATAACATGATAGGGATATCATGGCAATTCATACACAGATCACATTAGACGCGGAGCTCCACAAACGGGCCCAGCGAAAGGCCGCGGCGATGGGGATCTCTCTTACGGAATACGTGCGGAGGCTCGTGGCTCGAGACCTCGAGGGACTTGAGCCGGAACCGGTCGACATCAGCGCAGTTTTCAATCTTGGAGACTCGGGCGGATCCGACATCGCCCGAGATAAGGACCGAATGCTCGGTGAAGCGGCAAGTGCCGGTTAAGGTGCATAGAGGCTAGTCTGGGCCATCACCGGATCTTGCGCGCCAGACCGTGCCATAAGAGCCCTAGAACCACCAGCCCCAGGCCAAAAAGCCACACGGTCGTCTCGACGAAAAAGGCCAGCAGCAAGCACGAGAGCAGGCCGAGCAGCGAGACCCAGCGGGGGTAGCTGCGGCTCCCGGGGGGAATCCTGAGCGCGGCCAGGTTGGTGATGGCGTAGTAGACGAGCACCGTGAAGGCGCTGAACGACCAGGTGGTTCTAACGTCACCGAGCAACGTCAATCCGGCGATGAGGAGTCCGACCGCGATCACCGCCGCACTCGGCGTGGTGCCGGAAGGGTTGAGCTGCCCAAAGACGCGCGGCACATCGCCCCGGCGCCCCATCGCCAAGAGCACCCGCGAGAGGCCGAGGATGAGGTTGAGTAACACGCCCAGCATGGCCGTGATCGCGCCGAGTGCCAGGAGCTGCGGCACGGCCGGGAAGCCAAAGTCCAGAGCCGCCGCCTCGAGCGGCGCGCTGAGGTTGCCGGGGTCGCTCAATACCGAGACCCCGGCGCTACCGACGCCGGCCAGGGCCACCAGGGTGTAGAGCACCATTACCGTCAGCAGGGTGGTCACGATGGCCCGGGGGATGGTGCGGCCCGGGTTGCGGACCTCTTCCCCGAGGGTGGCGATCCGCCCGTAGCCGGTATAGGCCACGAACATCAGGGCCGAAGCGTAGAGGAGAGCCGACCAACCGCTCCGGCCGGGCACGGGGTCGAAAAAGGGGCGGAAGTTCTGTGCGGCGTTCTCGAACAGCGTGGGTAGCGCCGCGACCACGAAGAGGAGCAGCGTGAGCAGTGTGACGCTCACGATGACGGTATTGGCGGTGTTGGAGCGGCGCAGCCCTGAGAGCACCACCAGGGTGAGGACGGCGACGGCGACCACCGCCAGCAGCACAGACCGAGGGCCTCCTCCAAGCCCGGCGGCGCCCAGCAGGTAGCCGGCGAAGCCCAAGGCGGCAGTGGCGGCCGAGGCGCTCTTGGCGATCAGGAACATCCACCCGGCCAGAAAGCCGAGCCGGGGGGTGAGGTAGTGGTAGCCGTACTCGTACGTGCCGCCCGACACCGGGTGGTTGGCGGCCAGCTGGGCGCTCGAGAGACCGTTGAAGGTCGCCACCAGCGCGCCGATCCCCACCGCCAGCACCACCGACGGCCCGGTCAGACCGGCGGCGATACCGATCGAGACGAACACCCCGGTCCCGACGATCGAGCCGAGACCCATCATCACCGCGCCCCACAAACCGAGTTCGCGGGTGAGCCGGCGGGGTTCGGGTGGCGATGTCACGCTTGGTACCGCACGTTGTCACGGTCTTGAGAACCGCAGAGGTCCGGTCTGGTCACGACCCCGAGCATACACCTGTCGGGCGTCGGTACAGCCCACGAGCTGCCGGCGCCGTGGGTGCGATACGATGGGACTCCGACACGTCTTCGTACCACCTTGCCACGTTGAGGAGGGGACCTTACTTCGATGGCCGATTCACAGCTCTGTTTCTCGCCCGCCACCACGCTCGTCAAACGGATCCGCGACCGGGACGTCTCGGTCGAGGAGGTCGTGCGCGCCCACCTCGAGCAGATCGAACGGCTCAACGCCCAGGTGAACGCGATCGTCACCCTGCTGCCGGAGCGGGCGCTCGAGGAGGCCAGGGCGGCCGACCGGGCCTTGGCGCGCGGGGAGGGCACGGGGGCGCTCTTCGGCCTGCCGGTGGCGCACAAGGATCTGGTCGAAACGAGAGGCATTCGCACCACCTTCGGCTCACCGCTGTACCGGGACTATGTGCCGGAGCGCGACGCGCTCATCGTCTCGCGGCTCCGGCAGGCGGGCGCCATCACCATCGGCAAGACCAATACCCCTGAGTTCGGGGCGGGCTCACAGACTTTCAACGAGGTATTCGGCGAGACGCGCAACCCCTTCGACCCAACCAAGACCTGCGGCGGCAGCAGCGGTGGGGCGGCGGTGGCCCTCGCTTGCGGCATGATCCCCATCGCCGACGGCAGCGATACGGGCGGGTCGCTGCGGAACCCGGCGAGCTTTTGCAACGTGGTCGGCTTCCGCCCCTCACCCGGCATGGTGCCGGGCTGGCCGGCAGCGCTCGGTTGGTCGACCCTGTCGGTCCAAGGACCGATGGCGCGCACCACCCGGGACGCGGCGCTGATGCTGAGCGCCATCGCCGGCCCCGACCCGCGCTCGCCCATCGCCATCCGGGAGCCGGGGGAGCTGTTCGCCGGATCCTTAGAACGCGACTTTCGGGACGTGCGAATCGCCTGGAGCCGCGACCTCGGGGGGTTGCCGGTGGACCCGCGGGTCACTGCGACCCTGGAGGAGCAACTGACCGTATTTGAAGACCTCGTGTGCATCGTCGAAGAGGCTGAACCCGACTTCAGTGACGCCGACGAGATCTTCAAGGTCCTCAGAGCCTGGCGGTTCGAGTCGGCCTACGGAGAGCTGGTGGCGAGCCACCGCGACCAGGTCAAGGACACCGTCATCTGGAACGTCGAAGAGGGTGCCAAATTGACCGGCCCGCAGCTCAGCCGGGTCGAGAAAAAGCGGACCGAGCTCTTCGAGCGCCTCCGCCGGTTCATGGAGCGCTACGCCTTTTTGCTGCTGCCCGTCAGCCAGGTGCCCCCTTTTGAGATCGAGAAGCGCTACCTGACCGAGATCGGCGGCACCGAGATGGAGACCTACATCGACTGGATGAAGTCGTGCTACTACATCTCGGTCACCGGACACCCGGCCCTATCGGTACCCGGCGGCTTCACCGCTGAAGGGCTACCCATCGGCCTGCAGATCGTGGGCCGGCACCAGGACGACCTCGGGGTGCTGCAGCTCGGGCACGCCTTCGAAGAGGCCACCAGCTTCGGGAAACGGCGTCCGGCACTCGCAAGCGATGTAAACGGTTCCCGTTAAGCAACTCCACCTACGTTTGAGGCGAGATGTCTCAAGCATAGGGCGAGCAAAGCGAGGTTATCCCACGGCCGTCGGCAACCATATTTTAGCGAGCAAGGCTCGGGCGTGCTTAGAGTTCATCGCTATTGGGTTCAACCGACCCAACAGACGAATCCTGTACCGTCCGGAATGTGGATCTACATATCAACTGTTTTGGGAAAAGCGTGCTACCCTACCGTATCTCGGACAAGGAGTGAACATGCAATCACCTTCCCAAGGCCGTCATGCGGTGACCGGCCATAAGCGCCCTCAAACCAAAGCGAGCTATGCCGAACTCAAACGGCGTATCAAGGAGCACGGCCTTCTGGAAAAACAGCCCGGCTTCGTCACGGGCAGAATGCTTGTCACCTTCAGTCTGCTTGGACTGAGCGTCGCCCTGTTATTCATCACAAAGTCGTTGTGGCTCCAAGTGCCGAACGCCGTTTTCATGGCCCTCGTCTTCGGTCACATCGGCTTTATCGCCCACGATGTAGGACACCGTCAAGGCTTCCGCAAGCCACGTACCAATGACGTGATCGGCCTGGTCCACGCCAATCTCCTGCTCGGTATGAGTTTCGGTTGGTGGCTCGATAAACACAACGCGCACCACGCCAACCCGAACCAGCACGATCTCGATCCCGACATCGACATCGGCGTCATCGCTTTCAGTGAAGAGGATGCCCTGGCACGGCGGGGGCTCTTCCGCTTCCTGGTGCGTTATCAAGCCATCTTCTTTTTCCCGATGCTCCTGTTCCAGGCCTGGACGCTTCGCATCGGCAGCATCAGCTTTCTCTTGAATCATCGCTGGCGCTACCGGAAGGTCGAGATCCTCCTCATGGTGCTGCACGCCGTGTTGTATCTCGGTGTGATCTTTGGCGCGCTCGGATTCTGGCGTGGGCTCCTTTTCATCGTGATACAACAAGCCCTCTTCGGCTTCTACCTGGCAAGCGTGTTTGCACCGAACCACAAAGGCATGTTGGTGCTAGATGCCGACGCGAAAATCGACTTCCTACAGCAGCAGATCCTCACCGCGCGGAACGTCTACGCTCACCGCTTGACCAACTTCTGGTACGGCGGCCTCAACTTCCAGATCGAACACCACCTGTTTCCGACCATGGCGCGAAACAAACTCACCGCCGCGCACAGAATCGTCAAACAGTTTTGCACCGATCACGGCATCCCCTACTACGAGACCAGTATTTTCGGGTCCTACCGAGAGATCCTCCAATACCTGCACCACGTGAGTGCGCCGTTACGTACCCGGGGGCGGGCAGTCAGTTCCTGACCCCGATCCCCACCCGCTTTGGGCCGGCTCGCTATACCGCGTTGCTCACAGCCCATGCCGCCGATCCCGACTTTCCCACGGTAGCCGCCTACGCCAACGCCAGGCTCATGGTGATGAGGAATGGGTTATGAGTGATGCGTAGGTCGATTGCAGGTGGTTGGCTGAACCCGCATCCTTCGCAGTACTCATCACCCGTCACTCATCATCCCCCCTGGTAGTAAAAGACTTCTTCCATCTCGGCCCACCACTCCCCCTCACTGCGGCCTTCGAGCGGGATCTGCATCGGTTTGCACACATCCCACCAACGCTGGGTGTTGGGGTCAGCCGCCATCTTGGCCATATCCGCCTCGAAGTCGTCACCTACGTACTCGAAGTAGCTGAACAGGTAGTGCTTGCCATCGTCGAAACGGCGGTGGTAGATGGCGTAGTTACGGATGTTGCACGCCGAGATCCTGGCGAGTACTTCGGGCCAGGCGTCCGCGTGGAGCCTCTTATACTCGGCCAAGTCTTCCTCTTTGAGCCCGATGACCATACCGTAGCGTTTGCTTTCCATAGGCGCCTCTCCTTCGTTACAGCACTTCGAGGGTGCAGTTCTCGATATAGTCCCAGTCGAGCTCGATTCCGAGCCCCGGCGCTTGGGGCAACAGGGCGTGACCGTCCTCGATCTCGATGGGTTCTTTGAGCCCGAAATCGAAATACTCGGTCGGCAAGAGGATCTCGAAGAACTCGCAGTTTTTCACGGCCGCGCAGCAGTGCAAGTTGACGAGCTCGAGCGGGTGCAAGATCGCGGTGTGGATCTCGCACTGCATCCCGAAGGCCTCGGCCAGGTGCGCGGTCTTCATCACCGCGGTGACGCCGCCTTTCCAGGAGACGTCGCTCCGCACCAGGTCGACGCAGCGCGAAGCGATGCACTCGGCGGTGCTGTAGTGGCTCCCGTGAATGACCTCGGTACCGCAGATGGGGATGTCGAGCGCGTCGGTGAGCTTGCGGAGGCCGGCGAGGTCAACGTCATAGAGCGGCTCCTCGAACCAGTAGTAACCGAGCTTCTCGAGCTCGCGTCCCATCCGCAGCGCGGACTGGTGGTTGTGCGAAGCGACGGGGTCGGCCATGAGTTTGAAGTCGGGGCCGACGGCCTCGCGGGTGAGCCGGTAGGCCTCGAGATCGAAGGCGTCCTCGCCGGGGGGATGGAGCTTGTAGGCGGCCCAGCCCCGCTCTTTGACCTCGAGCGCCTGCCGCGCGTAGTCTTCAGGGCTCTCCAAAACCAGCGAGCTGGCGTAGATGGGCACGCGGTCGCGGTAGGCCCCGAGGTAGCGGTAAAGAGGCTGCCCCGCTGCCTGCGCTCCCAAGAGCCAGCAGCAGATATCGAAGGGGCCGTAGCTGTAGATCGGCACATGGTTCCACCAGCGATCCGCCATCCGGTAGTCGTGCCAGTGCCTCTCGCGGTAGAGCGCGTCCTTGCCCAGGAAAAACGGCTTCAGGGCGTCGGCAGCGATGCGCCCGGCGGCCCGGGCGCTGGTAGCCGCGAACCCGAACGAGGAGGCCTCCAAGCCGTCGTCGGTACGCATGGAGATGACCAGGAACTCGACCTCCTTGATGGTGGCAAAGCGCATCTCGCTGGCTGCGAACTCAGAGGTGCTCGAGCGGCAGGCGCGAACCTCGATCTCGCTGATTCTCATCAGAACTTTCCGTACTTGAGATAGGCCTCTTGCGGGTCGACCCCTTCGAGGATGGCTTTGCGGACCAGGCTCTCGGTCTCGAGGACCTCTTCGGTCCGGGTCACCACGTCTTCAGCCATCTCGGCGGGGATGATGACGATGCCGTCGCGGTCGGCCATCACGTAGTCGCCGGTGGAGATGGTGACCTCGCCGATGGTGATCGGCTCGCCGTAACGGTCGGCCACCCAGCGGCCCACCACGTCGACAGGCGTAAAGTAGCGGCTGAAGACCCGAAAGCCGATGCCGCTGATAAAGGCGCTGTCGCGGCAGCCGCCGTCGACAATGTAGCCGCGCACGCCGCGGAACTGGAGCGTCTCGGCCGACAGCTCGCCCATATGCGCCATGCTCGAGTCGTTCGGCTGGCAGATCACCACGCTCCCCGCAGGCGCCTTCGATAAAAGCGCCGTCCAGCCGAGCAGTGTCTCGTGCGCCCCTTGGGTCTTGTCGACGTAACCGCTGACCGTGTAGACCCGCCCGGCCAGCTTCGTGGAGATCTCGAGCGGCCGGATGGTGGGCGGCAGCACCTGGTTGGGGTACCCGAGCGAGCGGAGCACGTCGTAGACGGCGCCGCTGTAGCACTTCTCGAGCCTCTCGGCCAAGGGATCGGGCGTGACCTTTTGGGAACCGGTCTCGTTAGACATGATCTCTCCTGACTGGCGCACTCACTCGTGCGTCCGTTCCTTTGAGCGACGCCTCGTAGAGCTGCTGGAGACGCGCCAATGTCGCTTTGGGGTCGCCACCGTCGGCAGGTAGCCGCGGCTGTGATCCCAGGTGATGTCTTTGAGTTGAATGTGGGCCACAGAAACCTCAGATAAGCACGGGGACGCCGCCGGCGTCGCTCGAGCGGTGAGCCGCCTCGACCAGGGCCATGGTCTTCAGGGCGTCATCGACAGCGGTCGACAGGGTGTCGCTGCTCCCTTCTACGTAGCGCATCAGGCTCGACATGGAGCCGATGAAAGCATCTGGGAACCAGCTCCCTTCGACCGGTACGCTCTCCCAGACGGGGTCCTGACCCTCAGCGAGCAGACAGTATTCGAAGCTGTCGGGCTCGCCTTTGGGGTAGTTGAGCAGCAGCCCGATGGTCGCCTTGATGGCGCCTTCGGTCCCCTCCCAAGCGACGTAGCTCTCCTGGTGCTCGAGCCCATAAGCGTGACCGTGGTTCGCGGTGATGTTGGCCCGCAAGGTGTCACCGTAGTCCATGATGATGTTGGTGCGGGTCGAGGCGAGCTTCTCCATCTGCGGGTGCTTGACGGTCTTGGCGTAGATGCTCTGCGGCTCGCCGAAAAAGGAGCGGATCAGGTCGAGGTAGTGGACGCTGTGGTACAAGATCTCGACCCGGGGCAGGGTTTCGAAAAAGGGCCACAGGTGCCAGGGAGTGTTGACCTTGATGCGGATCTCCAGGTCGTGCAACTCGCCGATCGCCCCCCGTTCGATCAGGTCGCGGGCGGCCAAGACGTAGGGGGCGTAGCGCATCTGGAAGTTCACGGCCGCGATCAGATTCTTCTGGTGGCTGAGCGCGTGGATCTGTTTGGCCTGCTCCCAATCGTCGCCGAGCGGCTTCTGGATCAGCACCGCCGCGCCGTCGGGCAGGGCGGGCAAGATGTCGAGGATGGCTTTGGCCGGCACCGCCACGTCGAACACAGCGTCAGGGGGCGCGCTCGCGACCGCCTCCTCGAGTGAAGCGAACACGCGAGCGATGCCGAAGGCTTCGGCGGTGGCGCGCGCTTTGCCCTGGTCGAGGTCGAAGATGCCGATCGTCTCGAAGCCTACCTTGCGGTAAGCGGGTTGGTGGGCGTCGTTGACGATGCCGCCGGCACCGATCGCCACGATCGGACACGACGACTCAGGCAACGCGGGCGCCTGGTTGATCTGGAGATCAGGCATGAACATACCCCCAAAGTTCCGACGGTATTTTCTCTTGCAAAATACTATTTCATATGCAAAACTCAACTGTCAAGAGATGAATGTCGGTGTACCGAGCAGTCTGTCGCGCTCACGTGGTGCAGACTTCGGGTCAGCACTCAACAGAATCGCGGGGGGTTTATGACCGAAACCACACAGCTTGAAAGGCCCAAATACCGCGTCCCCGCCCTGGAAAAAGGCCTCGACATCCTCGAGCACCTCTCCGACGTGTCGATCCCGCAGAGCCAGGCGGAGATCGCCCGGGCGTTAGGACGGAGCACCAGCGAGATCTTCCGGATGCTCGACTGCCTCGAGCAGCGCGGCTACCTGGTGCGCGACGAGGCGGCCCGCTACCGCCTCAGCTTGAAACTCTTCGAGCTGGCCCACACCCACTCGCCGGTCGACCAGCTCTTGCGGGTCGCGCGCGACCCGCTGCGCGAGCTCGCGCAGCGGCTGCGGGAATCGGTCCATATCGGCGTGCTACGCGACCACCAACTCTTCATCCTCACCCAGGAAGAGAGCCCCGAGCCGGTGCGCTTCTCGGTCGAGGTCGGCAGGAAGTTCCCGGCCATCGAGACGGCATCGGGTCGGCTGCTGCTGGCCCACCTACCGGCTTATGACCTGGCCGAGTTCCTGGCAAGAGATCCCCACACCCTGGCGCTCGGCCCAGAGGGACGAAAGGCGCTCGAGGGCAAGCTCGAGCAAGCCCGCCGCGAGCGTTACGTCATCGAAAAGAGCGGCATCACCGAAGGGGTGCAAGACATCTCTGTCCTGCTCGGGAACCCCAAGATCGAGCTGGTCGCCGCCCTGGTAGTGCCGCGCCTCCTCTTGAGGGACTACGATTCGGACGGGATCGCGCTCTTGCCGGCCTTGCAAGAGAGCGCCGCGGAGATCACCAGAAAGCTTGGGTTGACGCCATGAGCGGTTCCCGTCGGTCCGTCTGGCAACGCCAGACCGAACAGCACAGGGGCGGGAAAAGCCGATGATTTTACAGCGGATTGCATATTCCTTGATCGAAGACGGAGTGTGTTTAGTGATACTCGCTCCGCTCGGTATTGATTGCGCTATGCGCAATCAATACGCAACGCGCACAGGGATGGACAGAAAAGGGGTGACGGCATGAACATCGTATCGCAGTTCTTCGAAGGTATTGATTTCGGCGCCGCGCGCGAGACCCTGGGCCGCACCATCACCGAGGCCGACATCGTCTTGCACGCCGGGCAGACCGGGGACTTCTACCCGCACCTCTTAGCTAAGGAGTGGTGCAAGACGCAAGTCTTCGGCGGTCGCGTCGCCCGTGGAGGTCTTCAACCAACGGGGCGAGACGGTGCTGGTGTGCCGGCATCTCTACCCTGCCAAGCGTCACGAAGGCTAGGCCCATGACCACCATCGCGAAGGTCACCACCCGCGACGCGCGCTTTGCGCTCGAGGGCGGAGCCGGTAGCGACGCCGTTCACGACATCGATCACTACGCCTACCCGGTGGCGATCTTACGTGGCGACGACGGCCTCGCAGGAACGGGCATCGCCCTCACGCTGGGCGGCAGCAACGACCTGGTCTGCCGCCTGATCGAGCAGCTCGCCACACCGCTCGTCGGCCTCGAGATCGAAGCGCTGATGGCGGACTTCGGCGCGGTGCAAAAGCGCCTCGCCGACCACCCCCAGTACCGCTGGCTCGGGCCCCACAAAGGCATGGTCCACCTGGCGCTGGCCTCGATCGCCAACGCCTGCTTCGACCTGTGGGCCAAAGCCCGTGGCTTGCCGCTCTGGCGCCTCTTGCTCGAGCTCTCTCCCGAAGAGGTGGTCGCCCTACTCGACCTCAGCTACCTCGAAGACGTGCTCAGCCGGGAAGACGCCCTCAGGCTCTTGCGAGACGCCGAGCCGACCCGCTCCGAGCGAGCGGGCGTCATCGAGCGCGGCTACCCCGGCTACGACACCTCGATTGGCTGGTTCAACTACAGTGACCAGCAGGTCAGAGACAACATCGCCAAGACCGTCGACCGGGGTTTCAACGCCATGAAGCTCAAAGTCGGCTCCGCCGACGGCGAGCGCGATATCCGCCGCGCCCACCTGGTGCGCGAGGCCGCCGGCCCAGACGCCGCGGTGATGCTCGACTGCAACCAGCAGTGGACGCTGCCGCAGGCGATCCGCATGTGCCTGGCCCTCGCCGAGATGAACCCATACTGGATCGAAGAGCCGACCCACCCCGACGACGTGCTGGCCCACCAGACGCTGGCCCGGGCGGTGGCTCCCCTCGATATCGCGCTGGGGGAGCACGTCCCCAACCGGGTGATGTTCAAGACCTTCATGCAGGCCCAGGCGCTCCGTTACGTCCAGGCCGACTGTACTCGCCTGGCGGGCGTGGGCGAGTTCATCACCGTCAGCCTGTTGGCCCGCCGTTTCAACCTCCCCGTGGTGCCGCACGTGGGCGATATGGGGCAGATCCACCAGCACCTGGTCCTTTTCAACCACGTGGCTTTGGGGCACGAGGCGCTGCTGCTCGAGTACATCCCCCACCTACGCGAGCACTTCATCCACCCGGCGCGGGTCGAAGGCGGCGTCTACCACACCCCCCAAGAGCCGGGGAGCAGTTCTGACTTGAAGTAGCCGATCTTACGTGCTCACTCGCCTCTGACCAACCTGAAGCCCATGTGGCCGGTGCTGCTGTCCGGGGTGTTGTGGGTGCGGGCGCCGAGCCGGTAACGGTTGCAATACGAAGCGTGACAGAGATACGAGCCGCCCTTGGTCACCTTGGCGTCTCCAGCCGGCGGTCCCTGCGGGTTATCGCGGGGGCCGTCCCGGTGATAGTCGGCGCTGAACCAGTCGGCGCACCACTCCCAGACGTTGCCCACCACGTTGTAGAGCCCAAAGCCATTCGTTTGAAAGGCGTCGACCGGGGCCGTGCCGAGATAACCGTCCTTGACGGTGTTCTTGGCTGGAAAGGTGCCCTGCCAGATGTTGCAGCGGTACTTCCCCTTGGGGCTCAATTGATCGCCCCACGGGTAGCGCATCTGCTCGAGCCCGCCCCGGGCGGCGTACTCCCACTCGGCCTCTCTCGGCAGGCGCTTGCCGGCCCAGCTCGCGTAAGCGAGGGCGTCGTTCCAAGAGACGTGCACCACCGGGTGGTCCATGCGCTCCTCGATATCCGAATGCGGCCCCTCGGGGTGCCGCCAGTCCGCGCCGAACACCTGCCGCCACCAGGGCGCAGCGGCCATGGCCCGCGTCGGGGGGAAGTCTGCCGGCAGAAACAGGTGGAACACGAACGACCACTCGAAGCCCTCGGCCTCGGTCAGATAGCCGGTCGCCTCGACGAAGTCGGCGAAGTCGGCGTTGCTGACAGCGCATGTATCGATCCAGAAGGGGTCGATGTGCACCTCCCGCACCGGACCCTCGCCGTCGGCAGGGAATGAGGGGTCGTCGCTACCCATCAGAAAGGTTCCGCCCTCGAGCCGCACCATGCCGCTCGTCGAAGCGTTTTGCCGGGCCGAAATGGGCGCGGCGGCGTCCGCCTTGGGCTCACTTGCACCCCGAGAGGGCGTGCAGCAGGTCTTGGCAGGTTTCTCCGTCACCTGTTACCCAAGGTAGCACGTGACGGAAACGCTGATTGGGTGATGAGGGATGAGTTATGAGTGATGAGAACCACCCAAAATCATGACCGAGTTGGATGGTCTTTCTATACCTAATTTTTTGGTATAATATCAGGTATGAAAGTCAAGACCAGCGTCACCCTGGAGGCCGAGCTCTTGCGTAGGATCGACGAGGTGCTACTCGAAAGCGAATCGCGCAGTGCCTTCTTTCAAGACGCAGCCACGCAACTGGCCGAGAAACGCGAACGCGCCGAACGGGACGCCCGCGACCTGGCTATCTTGAATGCGCACGCCGCCGAACTCAACGAAGAGGCGCTCGACAACCTCGCCCTGGTGGCGGATGTGTTTTTAGAGCAAGGCCTCGAGCAGCCGTGAAGCGTGGGGATCTCTACCGCGTCAGACGACCTAAGACCCCCGACAACGATCCGAGGGCCTACCGGGTCTATGTGGTGGTAAGCCGCCAGGTCCTCATCGACTCCCGCCACGCCACCGTGATCTGCGCACCCGTGTACAGCCGGCATGACGGCTTGAGCACCCAGGTCGCAGTCGGCGTCGATGAGGGGCTAAAACACGACTCGAGCATCCACTGTGACAACTTGGTGAGTCTGCCCAAGACGGTGCTGACCAACTATATCGGCCAACTTCCTGAGGCGAGCCTGGAGAAGCTCGATCAGGCGCTCAAGATCGCGCTCGAGCTTGCCTAGCGCTCGTGATGCCAATACTTCAGAGGCTCGATTTCCATATAGTGACCTATGC
>CP070651.1:1171039-1173616 GCA_020354625.1 Trueperaceae bacterium | reverse complement strand
CGATACCGGCTGATCTGGTGGGTCCTGACGATTGCGACATCGACATTGATCAGCAACTAACCTGCGGCGGCGTATCTGGCATCGACCTGGCCCCTGGCCAAGGCTTCACGGTCGTCGTCTATACGACCATACCGTCAAACTACTTCACCGCAGCGCTACCCGGCGGCAATGGAGAGCTGGGCAGCAACTTCGAAATCGATGGTAATACCCAGTTGGATGATGATGGTTTAGCCGATCCACCACTGCTCGATTGGGGACTCTTCCTTACCGAGGGTCTTCCCGAGTACGTTCAACAGAATGATATGGAAACGGGTCAGAACGACGACTCCTTCGGCCAGGGATCGAAGAACGACACCGAGCCGCCGTCGGTGGTCGACGGGTCGATCCCGAACAACAAGAGCGACCTTGTCACGATGGCTGCAAGTAGCGAGCAAGTTGCCAACGACAAGTTCATCTACCTTGCCTGGCTACGCACCGAAACGCTGGGACCCGTCAACATCGACTTCGAGCTAAACCAGTCGACAGAAGTGAGTGCCAACTTGGTAACGCCGATGCGGACCGAGGGCGACGTCATCGTCAGCTTCGACTTTGCGTCGGGAGAGAATATCGTCCAACTTTCGCTGCGAATCTGGGAAGGCACTCAGTGGTCGGAGCCGATCGACTTGGATGCCACCGAGCTGGCTCAAGGTGCAGTTAACGATCCGGATTCATTCGCCGATGCGACGTATCCGTCTGACAATCCCTGGGGTGTGACCCCTCCGGGTGATCCGCTCGCCGACCTGACCTTTGGTGAGGCGGTCATCAACGCCACCAAGACCTTTGGCGAAACCCTCGGGTTGTGCCAGACCTTCAACTCGGTCTACGTCAAGAGCCGTTCGTCCACCTCCTTTACGGCGTCGTTGAAGGACTTCATCGCGCCACAGCAGGTAGAGATCGACACCTGCCAGTCCATCAATCTGCTCAACACTGCGACGGTGAACTCGTCCAACGTTGATAGTAAATCGGATTCGGCCACCATCAAGGTCACCAACGACCACACCCTGGTCGCCGGTGCAGCGAGCGAACTGCCCTTCACCACGACCCTGGCCCAAGACCCGGCGACGGTCACCTTGGATCAGACCCTCATCGCATGGACTGACCACCAATTTGATGCCGCCACCTCCGGTAGCGCGCCCCACCTCGGCACGCTGTTTGCGGGCCTCGGCGGCCCCGCCCTCGAGCCGGCCCGCCGCGAAGACGACCAAGACCCCTCGCTCCCGCCCGGGTACGTGCCGGCCTTGGCCTGGCACGCCGCGCCACCGAGTGTGGTCCGGGGGGTGGTGGGGCTGGTCTGACCCAGAGCCTCTAGCACGGAGCGGCGCTTACGCGGCGCCGCTCCCCACCCTCCCTAGGCAACAAAAATCGGATAAGGAGGACCCCTTTCGGGAAGAGAGAAGAGATAGAGAAGACCCCAAGTACGTCAAGGCTGGCCCGGTGCTCAGGTACCGGGCCCTTTCGTTGCGAACGTTCGTTTTTAAGCCCGTCTTCTGTCATGGCTGCGGTTGACGGAGAGGTGATGGGTGATGAGTGATGGGTAATGGGTATTGCAAACCTTCGTGTCCGAGCCCGTCTGCTCTGAGTTCTTTCTATGAGTTAGGCTCCGAACACATTTTCCGTTCGAAATGGTCTTACGCATTACTCATCACCCATTCCTCATCACCTTTCCACCAGACGCAACCTTCGCAGCACACTGGCTCGGACCCAACCGTTCGCCACTAACCCAAAAGTAGCGGTCTGGAGGGGTCCTCTTGCCCCCTCCCCCCCCACCTCCGGGCAATAGGCAAATTCCAATACACCCCCTACAATAAGGGTACCTCAGGCGTTAGTCACAAGATTCAAGCGCTCTTCATAACGTTTGTGGCTCAGGTGGGAATCTGCCTCGCAAGGTTTTTAAGGTGGCTTGCGAGGCAGGTCTATAAAAAGCTCAGTTGTGAGGGAAAGGAGGCGCGGCAAGAACCCTGATCTCACACAAAAAAACCTTCGACCTTTTCACGTTCTTACGTCATCGTTTCGTTTCGTTACCCCTACTTTGAGGAGGAAGGTTAGGCATGTTACGGAAGAGAAATCGAGCGCTGGCCCTGTTATCTGGGTTGGTGCTCCTGTTATTTGTGGCTTGTACGCAGCAGCTCACGCCCGGACCGGATACGCTCTCCGAGCAGCCGCTCGAGACAGCAGCGTTGGTCGGGGAAAAGTTCACCATCGACGGCGTGGAGCCAGATGCCGGCGCCGCGCAATTTCAAGACGTGTATGGAAGCAGCGACGAGCTCGGTCCGGTCAACTCCAACACGACGAAGCTCGGCGTGATACATACAGCGCCCTTGCCGATGCTCGAGCCCACCAACCCCAACGCCCAGGTGGACTTGCGTAATATCTGGCTCGACACCAACGTCGACAGCAGTGGCGACGTGTGGCTCTACTTCGCTTGGGAGCGCGACTCCAACAAGGGGAGCGGGGTCGTTCAGTACGAGTTTCAGCAGGCTGAAACCCCAGAGACGTGTGACTATAGCCTCTTGGGTACGCCGGACGAGCAGCTGCTCG
>CP070651.1:1161364-1170939 GCA_020354625.1 Trueperaceae bacterium | reverse complement strand
CCACCGACCTCGTCGTTATCAGCGACGCGCTCTAACCGACTGAGCTAATCGCCCCCACGGCCTCGAGAGCGGGTAAGCGCTTACGAGCAAACAGGAGTCTATCACAGCGCATTTTATCGGGTCAAGTCCTATTTGTGACTCTGTGACTCCTTGTTATCCGCTTGCAGGCGTGCAATGTCCACATACGGTAAATTCGGACGTCGCAACCGTAGCGTAGCTAGGAAGTCGGTATAGTGGGGCATGGTGAAGACGCTCTATCTGGCCAAGCCTCGGGGGTTTTGTGCGGGGGTGGTCATGGCCATTCGCGCTGTAGAAGAAGCCGCTCAGGAGAATGAGGCCGCGCAGTCGGGAGAATTGGCTGCCTATCACGCTATTGTGCACAACGACACGGTGATCGATCGTCTGAGCAAGGAGCACAGCGTACACTTTGTTGAGGATCTCAATGAGCTGACGGAAGTGAGAGCGCAACTTGCAGCGAGGGGCCGGCAACTTTCCGACACCGTTGTATTCAGTGCTCACGGCGTCAGTCCAGAGGTGCGTTCACAAGCCGAAATTTTGGGATTGACAACAATCGATGCCACCTGCCCATTGGTCACCAAGGTCCATTTGGAAGCCAAGAAGTACGCTCGCGAAGGTTTTCATATCCTTCTGATCGGCGATTCTACGAAGCACCAGGAAGTCGTGGGCACCAGGGGGGAGGCTCCACACGCCACCACCGTTGTGAGTGTCGTCGGCAACCGAAAGCACGATCCTGCGCTAGCTGATCCGGATACGGTATCGGTTCCAGATCCAGAGAAAGTCGTGGTACTTACGCAAACGACCTTGTCGGTAGATGACACCACCAAGACGATCGATATCCTCAGACGCCGATTTCCGGCTCTGGTTGTTCCCCCAAGCGATGACCTATGTTACGCCACAAAGAACCGTCAAGATGCGGTACGTTCTTTGGCTCCAAAGGTCGACCTATTTTTAGTCGTGTCGAGTAGTTATAGTTCCAATGGCATGCGTCTTTTGGAGCTCGCAGCGGATCTAATGGGTAACGCCAGGCGAGTTGAGAGTGTTGCAGACATCGACTCGGGTTGGTTGATCGGTGTTGAGGCGGTGGCTATTTCTTCGGCGGCTTCCACGCCCGATGATTTGGTTCAGGAGATCGTTGCGTATTTCGAGACAAGATACCCCGAACTCTCGATCGTCGAAGAAGGCGAGTGGGAGGATATCGATTTTAGGCGCCCTCGCCGTCGGTTACCGTCTACGCCTAGGTCAGACTACGATGTTGGATAATCGACGGGGGCAGGGGTGGCCTGTCAGCATCGCACCCATGATGGATCGAACCGATCGGCACTATCGTTTTTTTATGCGCCAGATGACTGCCCACACCCTCCTTTACAGTGAGATGATTACTACCGGGGCGATCCTTTACGGGGATCGATCGCGATTTCTTGACTTCTCACCACAAGAGCGGCCACTCGTTCTCCAATTGGGTGGGGACTGTCCTCGGGATCTGGCTGATTGTGCTCGCATTGCACAGGATTGGGGTTATGACGAGATCAATCTCAATGTCGGTTGTCCGAGTCAGCGTGTTCAGACCGGTAACTTTGGTGCTCGTCTTATGGCACAGCCCGAGTTGGTGGCGCGCATAGTCGAAGCGATGCGAAAGGCCGTCCAACTGCCGGTTACGGTTAAGCATCGAATCGGGATAGACCGTTGCGACCGCTATGAGGACATGGTGCATTTTGTTCTCACCGTCTCGCAAGCCGGAGTTGATCGCTTTATCGTGCACGCTCGAAAGGCGTGGTTAAAAGGTCTCAGCCCTAAGGAAAATCGTTCCATTCCTCCCTTGCGCTACCAAGACGTCTACCGGCTAAAGACCGAATATCCTCAGCTCTGCATCGAGATCAACGGTGGGGTTGACAGCCTCAAGCAGGTAGCCGCTCACCTCGACCGGGTAGATGGTGTAATGATCGGACGTGCAGCCTACGAAAAACCGTTTATATTTGCCTCGACAGACCCGGTGTTTTACCGTTCAGATCGGACGATCGTTAGCCGCGAGGAAGTAGTGGAGAGGCTTTTGCCCTATACCGAGCGTATGATGGCACAAGGTGTGCCCTTTTCTCGGATCAGCCGCCATGTGTTGGGTCTATTCGCTGGGCAGCCCGGCGCGAAGGCCTGGCGTCGGGTATTGAGTCAGGAGTCACACAAGCCCTCAGCGGGTCCTGCTACTTTTTTGAGAGCTATGGAGCAGGTGCCAGCTTCAGTCACACGGTTCCGACCGGGCAGGGAGTTCGAGCCGACCGTTAGCGTCGTTGGTTCGTAGGTTCCGTTGCCGTTATCTTTTGATCGACCTCTACTCCCCACGCTTCTTTGGCGCTACCGTTTCTGACGGCGAGTTCCAAGAAACCGCTGCTGCCGATATAAGCGACGGGTTCTCGGCTATCTACCTGTGCAAACGTAGTGGAGATACCTCGGATCTCGAGCCCTTCGACCGTAACGATCCAGTCTAATCGAGGAGGGGTGATAAGCCGTGCTGGAATATTGGTGAGGAGGTTGCCGAAATGGTCGATATACACGACGCTTCCGTGCCAGATGCCATTGCGGAGGTACGGCTTTGGCCAGTCTAAGTGGGCGAGTGAGGTAGGGGAGATCTCTGTGCCGACGTCCGTGAGCGACAGACCGCTCGACAGATAGGCTGCAACGGGGGCAAAAAGATCGCGGCCATGAAAGGTGTTGCTGGGTCGGGGTAATTGGTACGTGGGGTTGTCGAGAACTACGGAGGAATTGGCTGGCACGTGCTCGAGCAGCGGTCCCATGAGGCCGTTATCTGGACACACGAGATAGTAAGGCCCTACCTCTCGTGTAGCGACCTCGACGGCAATGGGGCGACGCACCGTTCCGACGCCGGGATCGATAACACAACAAAAGACGGTGCCGTAAGGGAAGTAGTGAAAGCTCGTAAGCAGTGCGAAGGCTCCTGCGCGGATATCTTGTGGAGGGATTCCATGAGTCAGATCTACCAACTGTGTCGATGGTGCGATACCGAGAATGACGGCCTTCATTACTCCCACATAGGTGTCTTCGATGCCAAAGTCGGTCATAAGCGCAACGATTCCTGGAGAGGTCTCTTGTGTCTGCTGAGATGCTTGGATCTTTTGAAAACTCATCGGGTTCGAGTGTCTTGCGGGACAGGAAGATGTGCTATTTCGTATAGGGCCGGTTCGGTTAATGGAATCTTTTGAGGTATTCCTTGCTAATGATCAACCGCTGTATTTCGTCGGTCCCCTCACCGATGCGTGTGAGCCTGGCGTCACGCCACATGCGTTCCACCTCGTACTCTTTGATGTAACCGTATCCACCGAGGATTTGGATAGCGGCGTCACAGGCTTCGACACCCACGGTGCTCCCCTTTAGCTTTGCTTGAGACGCTGCCATGGTGTAATTTCGCCCTGCATCTTTCAGCGCTGCCGCGCGCAAGGTCATGAGACGGGCGGCCTCGAGTTCTGTTACCAAATCGGCGATTTTGAAGCCGATGGCCTGGAAATGGGCAATAGGAGTTCCAAACTGCCTGCGCTCGAGTGCGTAGCGTGACGCGATTTCAAGGGCGGCCCGACCCAGACCGATTCCCATAGCGGCGATTCCGATTCTTCCCCCATCGAGTACCTCGAGAACATCTGTGAAGGCTTCTCCCCTTTGTCCTAACAGACCTTCTGTAGAGGTGACGACGTTATCCAAGGTGATGGGAGTGGTATCTGAACTGCGAAGCCCCAATTTTTGCTCGGGTTTCCCGCGGATGAGACCAGGGCTATCGCCATCGATTACAAAGGCGCTGATGCCGTGCGTACGAGGTCTGCCCTCTTGGGGAGGATCACTACGGGCGATGACGACGTAGGTTCCGGCGACCGTACCCTGGGTGATAAACGATTTCGAACCGTTTAGGGTGAACGTGTTCCCTTTAGCTACTGCTCTAGTTTGGAGTGAGGCCGCATCTGAACCCGAAGAGGGTTCGGTTAGCGCCCAAGCTCCGAGCTTTTTCCCGCTTGCTAGTTCGGGTACGTAGGTAGCATGCTGATCTTCGCTTCCGGCTGCTAGGAGATGGCCGAGACATAAAGAGTTGTGAGAGGCGACCGTGAGACAGAGTGAGCCGTCAACGGCGGCAATCTCTTCGATGATGTGTACGAAGGTGGATGTATCGAGTTCCGCTCCCCCATAACACTCGGGAACCTGCATGCCGAGAACACCGAGTTCGCCTAATTGGGTTACGATTTCAGTTGGGAAGTCACCGCTCTTATCTCGCTCGACAGCGCCAGGGGCGATTTCGGTTTTGAGGAACTCTCGCAAAGGACCGATGATGGCTTTTTGGTCGTCGCTTAGTTCGAACCAAAGCTGGCGATCAGACTGTTCGATCGTGCGAAACATGACTGAAGCTTAGCAGCTCTGATCGCGAACGTTGTGATCTCTCTATCTCGGTGTTCCGGGCCGATGCTCGAAAGCGTACCGACCCTAAGTTAATGGGTGGCCGTGTCTGTTACACTTCGATATGAAGCGTGCATTTTGGGTTCGGGGGATACGCGGTGCAACCACTGTCGAAAAGGATAATGCCGAGTTGTTGCTGGAGGCGACCCGTGAGTTGCTCGTGGCCATGTTGGAAGCGAACGATATCGTGAGCTACGAGCCGATCGCCTCGATCTTCTTCACGACGACACCAGATCTCTGTAGCACCTTTCCCGCTGAAGCGGCCAGAGCCCTCGGCATGACGACGGTCCCCTTGCTCTGTAATCAAGAAATTCCCGTTCCCGACCGTCTGCCACGGGCCATTCGGGTCATGATGCAGGTCAATACTCAAAAGACGCAGTCGGAGATCAAACATATCTATCTACGTGAGGCTAGGTCCCTACGCCCCGATCTCTTTAGTGCCCAGTAAGTTTCCGATCTCTCGAAAGAGAGAGTCTGGTCATCCTTATTTTGTACGTCAGGGTTTTGCTTCGTTCTGCCGATGTGAACGAGCATGGGAGATTGATTATTTGCATTCAGATACTGCGACACGACAGTCTGAAAGCTCTCCGGCTAGCGGTGCTCATAACCGTTAAATATCGGCATGCGCAAGGAAACCCATCTCATCCACTGAATCAAGAGGGATCCCTTTGGAGCCTGCGGACGACCGACCGTGTCCTGGGCCCGTTTGATCATTTGGTGTTGAGTCGCTTCAGCGCGGAGTGTTTCGGTTGCGTGTTGCGAGTTGTGTAGGATTTGCTCTGGATGATATATCATAGTCATTCTCCTATTTGATAGTATTATATTTGAACAATATTGTCAAGTACCAATATATTAGTGCGCATATCTGTCGTGATGCGTCACATCGCGAATGTGGGGTGCCGTCAAACAAATATCTGGAGGGTCTAACGGGTAACGATTTCCTGGAGCTGTGTCAGTACTCGCTTTACCATCTCGGTATTGACTCTGTGAAAGGCCTTGTTGCCTCTCTTATCGAGTTCTACGATGTTGGATTCACGAAGCAACCGCAAGTGGCCGCTTACGGTCGGTTGACTCACGCCGAGTTGTAGAGCGAGATCCCCCACCGATAGCGGGATCTTCGAATAGCTTGCGATGAGGTGGAGTAGCAGTAGACGAGTCGGATCCGAGAACGCTTTCATGCAGAGCGCCACATTTCCCACATCGACTTTGGTCTGTTCGAAGAGGCTCTCACCCTCGATGCCATAACCGATAAAATGAGACTCTTGCAACGCGAGGTTAAACCCTCTGCCGCCTTCGGCAAAATACAGGGGGATCACGACGACAATGCCCCTCTCTTGCGATCGCTGAATCTCTTTTGCCGCCGCTTCAAATTGGGAAAAATGGTGTGCCGGCAGGGCTGCCAGAACGTCCCCGTTCGTTTCGAAGCTCGTTCGGAAACTCGCGCAGGCGTCCAGCACCGCTTTGCGCCCCTCTCGTTCCCAGTAAGGTCTTAAAACCCCCCAAAGATTTGTCAAACTATGTTGGAACTCGATTGTTTGGGAATGGAGCCATTCGATACCGACCTCCAAGGTCCGATAATGCTCCTCATCTTTCATTTTGGATGGAGTTTCTTTTGGAAGGCGTTCGGGCAAGGTCAACAGATCCTCAATGAAACGCTCGACCCCTCTGTCTTTTGCATATCCGAGTTCGGCGGCTAGATAAAAAAGCGGTAAGCAATACTGTTCGGCATCTCTACCAATAAAAAAGTCTCGTAGTTGTTCAATCAACTCGCGATGATGTTCTGCGATCATAGCCAAAGCTGTAACGGTCGCTGTCGGTCGAACATAGTTCGGTGTTTTGACGAGGGTGTAATAGCTATAGACCAGTTCAAGCACCGGAGAGGGGAATACCTCTATGTGTTCACTTGTTCTTTGCGGAGTGCTAAAGGAGAAAATCGAGTCTGAATCCATAGGTTTACACCTATTCTATCACAAAAAATGAATAGGTGTCGACCTAGCCATGCTTGAGGCCTCGAGCGATGCTCATACGCCTAGTAGATATGGAAAAGCCGCAGGAATCTGTTTCTCATAGACTGGTGAGCGAGAGTCTCTTCGCTTCAGCTATCGTCTTTCCACTCCCGCACCGGTATGAGCTCGCCCCCATCCACTACAGCCAAGGTAACCTTATGGGCTCGGTTCGTGGTCACCTCGAGAATGGCTTGGTCGAGCGTTTGGGGGCCCACGAGCACCTTTCTCACAAAGTATCCACCACCAGAGGCGCTCATTTCACTCGTTTTGGATAGCCGCACCATGATCACTTCACCCTGTTTGCTGGTTCTCACGCGAGCCAACAGGAAGTTCCCTTCTTCCCTGAAGTTTAGATTCTGGCGGCGAAACATTCCGAACATAACACTATTGTAGCCTAAAGACGGTGTATTCCCCAGAGGGTTCGAGGCTGACAAGAGCGATTCCCCTATCGTCACTGACTTGAGTGCGTCTCCAATGAGGGAGGGTGAGATCGGAAATGAATGCTATCGGAAAGTTCGACCGTACAAGTGATGCGTTGCCCCTTCTGAAGGCTGCCTTTGCAGTCGGTGTGCAGGCGGCCAATCCAGAAACGGAATTGGCCGCTCATCTTCCTGATCCACCCGAAGGGCGTCTGCTCGTTATCGGGGCGGGCAAGGCGGCAGCTTCGATGGCGCGGGTAGTCGAGCGTCATTATGAAGGCATCCCGCTAGAAGGGATGGTGATCACAAGATACGGTCACGCGCTTTCGACTGATTCGATCGCTGTAATCGAGGCCGGTCATCCCGTACCAGATAGGAACGGTATATCGGCAACGAAACAGATCTTAAGGATCCTTAGCAGTGCTACGGAACGCGACCTCGTTCTCTGCCTCCTCTCTGGAGGTGGTTCTGCCTTGTTGACTGCGCCGACGGGTGTCACCTTGGAGCAGCAAGCTGCGTTGACGGCAGCATTGCTGAGGTCAGGCGCCGATATTGTCGAGATGAACTGCGTTCGGAAGCATCTATCGCGGGTAAAGGGTGGGTGGTTAGCGGCTGCCGCTGCGCCAGCGAGGCTTGTCTCGTTGATCTTATCTGATGTTGTCGGCGATGACCTCAGCACCGTTGCTTCTGGCCCGACCGTACCCGACCCGACCACCTATGCAGAAGCACTGGATGTTCTGGTGCGTTATCAGATCGATGCACCAGCGGCTCGTGCTCACTTTGAGCGGGGTGTGGATGGGCGCTTGCCGGAGACTCCAAAACCTGGAGACCCTGTCTTCACGAAGGCTGAGTATCGTCTGGTGGCCTCGAATCAAAAGAGTCTTGAAGCTGTAACGGCATTCTTTGAATCTCGTGGGATCGCAGCACATTTTCTAAGCAGTACCATTACGGGTGAAGCTCGCGAGGTGGCGAAAGTACACGCGGCGATCGCGAGTCATGTACTCTGGAACCACCAGCCTTTCACACCCCCTTGTGCTTTGATCTCTGGTGGCGAGACCACGGTCACCGTCAGGGGAAAAGGCAAGGGGGGACGCAATAGCGAGTTTGCGTTAGCCCTCGCGTTGGCTATGCCAGAGACTCAGAAGCTCTTCGTTCTGGCCGCCGATTCGGACGGGATCGATGGCAGCGAAGAAAACGCAGGTGCCTTTGTCACTCCCCAACTCTTTTCCACCCTCCCGCGGTATCGGGCTCGACAAATGCTTTTGAACAACGACAGCTATACGGCTTTCGCACAAACAGATCACCTCTTTGTGACTGGGCCAACGCATACCAATGTCAATGACTTTCGCATTCTGCTGCTTTCGGATCTCGGTGCAGGGTAGACTCTAGCTGGCATGGGTGAGATGCTTAAAGCAGATGATCGAGGGATAGAAGCCGCTGCACTAGCTCTGCGGTCGGGTTTGTTGGTCGCCTTTCCGACGGAAACGGTCTACGGTCTTGGGGCAAATGCGCGTGATGAACAAGCCGTGAGAAGGATCTTTGCCGCCAAGGGCCGGCCATCGTGGCATCCGCTCATAGTACATTTGCCGAGCTTGCAGGAGCTTCCTGGTTGGGCCGCGGATATTCCGCAGCAAGCCTGGGATTTAGCAGAGGTCTTCTGGCCCGGACCGCTGACCTTGGTATTGAAAAAGGCCGGGGGTGTCTCAGCACACATAACCGGTGGTCAGGGTACGGTGGCTCTTCGCATTCCCAACCATGCCGTGGCATTACGTCTGTTACGAGCTTTCGAGCGAGGGATTGCTGCACCTTCTGCCAACAAGTTTGGACACATTAGCCCGACCCGTGCCGAACACGTGGCTGAGGATTTTGCCGATGAAGTTGCGATCATTCTCGATGGCGGGCCGTGCCGAGTGGGACTCGAATCCACCATCGTCGATCTAAGCGGATCTGCCGCAACGCTTTTGCGTCCGGGTGCGATCGATCGGGCCTCATTGGCCCGAGTTCTCGGAGCGCCACCACGTGATTCGCAAGGTGAGCAGACGACGCGTGTACCTGGAATGATAGAGCGCCATTACGCCCCACACAAACCTACGCGACTTTGCAGCTACAAGAACCTCGAACAGATTGCGTGTTCAATGAAGGCGGAGTACGGTGTGCTCTCTTTGCAGAAGCGGCCGCCTTGTTTTACGGGTGTTTGGATCGAACTCTCGAGCGAGCCAGAGCGATATGCGAAGGATCTGTACGCTGCGCTCCGCGAGCTCGACCACACACGAGCAGCGGAAATTCTAATTGAAGAGGTCCCGGTTGCTGCGACTTGGGAGGCCATCCGTGACCGTCTCAGACGCGCTTCTACTCAATCGAACAACTGAAATCGGCGCGTGTATCATTCCGAGTCGATCGTGTTTGAGTAGCCACGGTGGGTTATCGATTAGCGATCTTAGGCGCAGGTAGTCATGATCTTACGGGACGTGTGCAAAGTGTTTCGCAAGTACCTTCTAGGGCACGGTTACATCGTTCTGTTGGACTACTTATAAGCGGGTCAATTCGACGAATCTCAGGGCTGGACATATATCGAGGTTTTCAGATTGAGCAGAACTGTTATTTAGACGATGGGGGACAGGGCTAGATATCGCCATTGTTTGTTTCCCAGGGCTTGATTTTCCCCCATCGGGGTGGGTATACT
>CP070651.1:1150265-1161264 GCA_020354625.1 Trueperaceae bacterium | reverse complement strand
GGTTGGACCCGTCTACAGCAACGGTTGTACCTGGAAGACAGGTGATGGTTGATGGGTGATGAGTAATGGGTGTTGCGAAATTCGAGGTTGGACCAGTCTACAGCAACGGTAGCGCCTGGAAAACAGGTGATGGGTGATGGGTGATGAGTGATGGGTAATGAGTGTCGAAAAAGAAGCGGTTGCACCGCTCATTTGCACGTCACCCACGCATTACCCATTACGGTTTTGGTGATGAGTAATGGGTGTTGCGAACCTTCGTGGTTGAGCCGGTTTGCTTCTTTTGTGCCATCGTAAAGGCCGATTTCTAGCTTCGCTTTCGGTTTGCAAGTGACCCACGCATTCCCCATTACGCATTCCCCATTACGGTTTTTATGCTCAGTTCAGCCGATAAGCCTGTCATATTCGGCATGACGACCGATCCAAAACCAGATGAAGTCGTCACCTTCTATGACCGCCAAGGCCCGGTAGTGCAACCCGATCCGAACAGACCAGTACTCGCCAACTTTTTTAAAGCGCAGTGATGGGTGTCTAGGATTCTCTTTGAGTAACTCGAAGTTCCTGCGAGCAAGCTTTTGTATGTCCTCGTCGAGAACACCAAACATTTTCCAGAACTGCGGGGTTGCGCGATGCACTACAAGTCTGTCAGCTGACCTTTGCGCTTGGCAGTGATAGCCTCTTCTCGCAAGCGCTCGAGCTTGCCCGCAGCGACGTCTCTCTCTAGTTGCTCATCCCAACGTCGCCAGTCCTTTTCAGCGATCCACTCGAGAAGGCGGGCAAACTCTTCGGCCGACAAGGCCTCGATTTCGGCTTTGATCTGCTCGAGCTGTGCCATAGCTACATGGTACGCGAAATGCCCGAGACGATCTGCCAGTGATAGGACGTGTGCCTAGACCGTTACTGCCGACTCCGCACTCCTCTCGCGGTCAGCGCGATCACCGCAAAGACGACCAACCCCACCAGCACGGTCAGCAGGATGCCGGTCTGAACCTGCTGGTTGACCCCCTGCCGGCTGAGCCCGACGACGACCGCGGCCTCGGCCGCACCCGCGCGGGGCACCACCTCGGCGGCGATGCCGCCGCTACCGCCGAAGAGCCCTTCCGAGAAGGTACTCAAGGGGCTGGCGGCGGTGCGTACAGAGGTGGTTCCGGCCAGCGCCGTCTGGGCCTGGGCCTGCACCTCGAGCAACACGTCGGCGGGGAGATCCGCCACGGTCGGCTTGGTGTCGTACCATCCCACCGCCGGAATCCCGGCGCTGTCAGTGATCACCACGAAGCGCGTGTTCTGTGGCCGGAGCTCGAACTTCGAGGCCTCGAGCAGCGTCTGGAGGCCTTGGCGCCCTTCGGCGCTCGCCAGCGCGTCAGCGGAGACGCGGTCTTGTAGGCCGTAGGCGAAGGCCACCGCCAGGTTGCGCGCCGACTCGTCGAGCTGGCTGCGCAGCGAAGCCAAGAGCGGTAACCAGGCCACCGCCACCACCACCGCCAGCGCCAGCGCCGCCGGCAGGAGGCCGATCTGCATGCTGGGTGTGGCCTGGCGCACGACGTGCTTGGCGGCTACGCTCTTCTCAGCGACCTCTTCGGTCACCGGTACCTCAGAAACAGCCTCTCCGGAAACCGCTTCGGTAGCCACCACCTCTGACGCAACCTCTTCGATCTCGGCTGCGGCCGCCTCTACCGGCGCTTTCGGTTCGCCCTCGGGCTCCTGTGGTTGTTCGGCCGGTTCAGCAGGCTGTCCTACCGGCGCCACCTGTCCCCTGCTAAAGTCCACCGCCGGCTCCTCGACGACCGACAGCAAGGGGGAACGGGGCCGGCCCGTGCTCGCTCCGGTCGAAGCGTCGGATGGTGGCGGTGAATAGCTTTCAACGCCCCCCCCGGCGGCCGGCGCGGCAGCCGAGGCCCTCGGCTGCGCTCCGGCGGCGGCGGCCACCGGTACGGCGGCGTGAAGCGTCGCATCGAAGACCTGCATCTCGGCGCTGAGCCCCACCTTGCGAAAGAGGCTCGACACCAGCTTCGCCTCCCGCTCGCTGATAGGTTTGGTCACCACCCCTGGCGCCCGCTTCATCAACAGATACGCCTTTTTGAACGGTATATTGAACGCCTCAGCAACGGTCTGTGCTAGCCTCTCGCGATCTCCCGGGATGGGACCCCGCAACTCGACGACGTACTTCATCGCTCCTCCTCACCCGCTGACAACACCCCAGGCCGGTCAGCTCTCAACACAGCAACTCCCCTTTAGCACATCTGCCCACCAACGCTCTCATCTCTCAAGATGGCACCCGCCTCATACGAAACGAGTCGCTACACTGCGCTAGGAAACACTATAGCCCACCCTGCGAAGCCCTCTCGTGGAGATTTTCGCGTCTACTCGACCCCCACTTCAAGTTCACCGTAGTATTAGCTGGCTCCCAGCGCTGTCTGATTTTGCAGGTCGCCGCGGAGGGAGACCGTGGTAGCTTACAATCATCCGCGGCGCCGGCGCGCATACGCCGCCGGCACCCCGACACAACCCAAAAGACGGGGGTTCCCCCCAAGCTACGAGGAGTATCGATGTATGAGATCTGCCTGATCCCCGGAGACGGTATCGGCCAGGAGGTCGTCCCGGCCGCCAGGCGCGTCCTCGAAGGCACCGGCCTGCCGTTCGAGTTCGTCACCGCCGAGGCCGGCTGGGCCACCTTCGAACGACTCGGCACCAGCGTCCCGGCCGGGACGCTAGAGCGTATCAAGGCCAGCCACGCCACCCTAGCCGGCGCTTTTACCAGCCCTAAAAAGAGCGTGCCGGGGCACTTCGGCGCCATCCGCTACCTGCGCCGCGAGCTCGACCTGTTCGCCAACTTGCGCCCCGCCAAATCCCGTCCGGTCCCCAAGGGCTTCCCAGGCGTCGACATGCTGATGGTCCGCGAGAACACCCAGGGCCTCTACGTGGCCCAAGAGCGCCGCTACGACGACGTGGCCATCGCCGACGCGGTGATCACCCGCCAAGCCAGCGTACGCATCGCCAAGGTGGCGCTCGAGCAGGCGCAAATGCGCCGGCGGAAGCTGGCGGTAATCCACAAGGCCAACGTGCTCCCGCTCACCACCGGCCTCTTCCTCGAGACCGTGATGGAGGTGGCCCGGGATTACCCCGAGGTCGAGTGCTACGACATCATCGTCGACGCAGCCGCCACCAAACTGGTGCGTGACCCCGAGAGCTTCGACGTGCTGGTGACCACCAACCTGTTCGGGGACATCCTCTCCGACCTGATGGCCGGGCTGGTCGGCGGCCTCGGCCTCGCCCCGAGCGCCAACCTGGGCGCGCAGCACGCCATCTTCGAACCCGTTCACGGCAGCGCCCCCGACATCGCCGGCCGGGGCGTAGCCAACCCCACCGCCGCCATTCTGACGGCCGCCATGCTACTCGAGTACCTAGGTGAGCGCGCCTGGGCCGAAAGGATCGACCGGGCCGTCGACGCGGTGCTGGCGAGCGGACCGCTCACCGCCGATCTCGGCGGCGACGCCTCGACCGAGGCCTTCACCGACGCGGTAGTAGCCGCACTGGCAGATTGACCCACGGACCCACCACCCCGCTCCAAGGGTATGATGGGGCATAGCCCATCATGGGCAACCTCCAACCTACGGGAGCCACCGACCTGATAGAACGGGGTACGAGTCCATGCCAAAGACCCGCGATTCAGCTCAATCTCTGTCGATACGACGCCTTGCGGCTCCGAAAGGGCTTCTGTGTACGAGCTGAGACAGGCGCTCCGCGCCATCCGCAACAACTGGGTGGCGAGTGTTGCCACCATCACCACCATGGCGCTGTCGCTCACCATCCTGGCCGGCTTCAGCCTGCTCAGCCTCAACCTCAACGAGATCCTGATCCGGCTGCAGAGCGAGCTCGAAGTGTCGGCCTTTCTCGCTGACGGAACCGACCACGAACTGCTCGTGCAAACCATCGACGCCTGGGAAGAGATCCTCTGGGTCAACTATATCCCCAAAGACCAAGCGCTCACGCTCTTGGTCGAAGACCTCCCCTCGCTGGGTCAGGCCGCACGGCTGGTCGAGAACCCGCTGCCAAACACCATCGAGCTCAAACTCCTCGACCCGGCCCTCACCCCGCTGGTCTCCCAGCGGCTCCTGCAACTCCCCGGCGTCTTCGACATCGAAGACGGCTCGGATTCGGTCGAGACCTTTCTCGCCATCAACGACTCGCTCCGGGTCGGCGGCTCGATTCTGATCGTCATCTTGCTCTCGAGTGCGCTCTTCGCCATCGTCAACTCGATCCGGGCCGCGATCGCCGCCCGCCAGGACGAGATCGAGGTCATGCGGCTGGTCGGCGCAACCAACGGCTTCATCCGCGCGCCCTTTCTCATCGAAGGCTTTCTTCTCGGCCTTTTTAGCGCCCTCATCACCCTGGCACTTGTCTTGCCGAGTTACCAGTTCATCGTGCTCAGGCTCTCGGGGCAGCTCACCTTCGTCCCCTTCGTCAGAAATCCACTGCTTCTAGGCCAGATCGCCCTCTTGCTCACCGCGCTGTCGCTCTTGGTCGGTTTGGTCGGCAGCTCGATTTCGGTGTCGCAGCACCTGAGAGAGAGATATTAGGCGGTGATGAGTGATGGGTAATGGGTGATGAGTAATGGGTGTTGCGAACCTTCGTAGTTGAGCCGGTTTGCTTCTTTTGTGCCATCGTAAAGGCCGATTTCTAGCTTCGCTTTCGGTTTGCAGGGGACCCACGCATTCCCCTTTACGCATTACCCATTACGGTTTTGGTGATGGGTGTTGCGAACCTTCGCATCTGAGCTCGTCTGCTTTGACATTCGTATCCCTTGGTGAAAGAGAACTCCGTCAGGTGAGTGCGTTCGAGGTAGACCCACGCATTACCCATTACCGCTTACCCATTACCCTTGTTAGACTATTTGCGTGATCGTACGCACGCTTCTGCTGCTCCTCCTCTTGCCCCTCATCGCCCTGGCCCAAGACCAGCTCGACACCAGCTACAAAGAGCAGCTCGAGCAAGACATCCAAGGCTACCAGAACCTCTACGGCGCCAGAGACGAACAGCTCGCCGAGATCGACGCCACCCTCGGCCGGACAGCCTCGTCTTTGAAAAAGCGCATCGAGGAGCGCGACCGCACCAGCCAAGATCTGGCCAACCTCCGCAACGAGCGGACCACTCTGCTGAACGAGCTGGCCACGCTCCAAGAAGAGCAGCAGGCGACCGAAGCGCGCATCATTCACCTCGACGCCAACCTGGAGACCCTCGAGCTCCGCATCCAGAGCCTGCTCATCAATCTCCACCGGCAGCGAAACAGCCGCTTCGCCCGCATCTTGGGCCAAGCCGAGACCTTCCACGAGCTCAATGTCAAGAACTACTACCTCGGCCTGCTCGCCCTACAAGACGCGGCCCTGGTCAACGAGATCAACCAGACCGTCCGCCAGCTCTCCGAGGCCCAGAACACCCTCATCGCGCAGCTCGAGTCGCTGCGGCAGAAACGGGCCGCACTCGATGAAAACGAACAGGCCCTGACCGGCAAACAGCAAGACCTGTTGAACATCATCACCGAGCTCGAGTCGAGCCGCGAGGGCCAGCTCGCCCAGCAGCGGGCGCTCTTGGAGGAACAGCGCGACCTGGAAGCGGAGCTGGCCGATCTCGGCAAGAAGCTCACAGCCGAGGTCGAAAGGCTCAAGCGCGAAGAGGAACGGCTCCGGCGCGAAGCAGCCCAAACCTTTGTATCGGAACTCGAGCGCAGCCTCCTCTTGCGCGAGGCCGATCAGACCCGCACCCGGATCGATAACCTCACCCGCCCCCCCTCACCGCTGGCCACCGGTTTCGTTCCGCCCCTAAGCGAACTGACCGTGGTGAGCGCCTACGGCCAGGGCAACGCCCCCTTTATGGCGCTGCGCGCCCAGGGCCCCAACGCCCCCGTCCTCAGCATGCAAGAGGGCGTGGTGATCGAGATCTCGGTGGTGAGCGCCAACGACGGCTACCTGGTCGCTATTCAGCACAGCCGCGAGCTCATCACCGTCTACACCAACTTGCGCCCGCCACAAGTCGCCATCGGCGACCGGGTCGAGCGCGGCCAGGTCATCGGCCACCTCGGTGGCGGCACCCTGGTCCCGAGCGACGTCTTGAAGCTCTGGGTCCAGGTGGTCGACCAGAGCGGGCGCAGTGCCTTTGTCGACCCAGCCAAACGCCTGGGATTGTGATTGTGTCCAAACCGAGTTTGAAGCCGTGGCTTCAAACTAAAGGCGAACGGAACAAGTTTAGAATCGCGGCCTCCCGCGATCTTTAACTAAAGATAGCTTGGATGCGCTTCACCACGTGACAAAGCCGACACCGTAAGTACCGGCGAGCGTACTATTACATACGCCACGCTGCTCGAACCGGCTCTTGGCTACTCTGGAACGAGGGGGCACTGTGGACCGACACCTCCAGGGGAGCACTGAATGATCTGCGCTTCTTGTGGCGCCGAGCTTTCACCAGGTGTGCGCTTTTGCGGCATGTGCGGCACCTCGGTCGCCAAGCAACCGACCGGGCGCGAGCGTAGGCGCGTCAGCACCGTCTTTATCGACCTAGCCGCCTTTACCACCCTGACGCAAGCGTTCGACCCCGAAGAGCTGCGCGACCTCGCCGACGAGATCCTCACCGTGGTGGCGAGCATCGTCGAGAGCTTCGACGGCTACGTCGACGCCTTCCAGGGCGACGGCCTCATCGCACTTTTCGGCGCTCCACACTCCCACCCCGACGACGCCCAACGGGCCGTGCTCGCCGCCGAAGCCGGCCTGCGGGCGATCGAACGCCTCGGCAAGGCCAAGGGCACCCCACTGCGCGGCCGCGCCGGGGTCACCACCGGCATCGTCATCGCCGGCCCGATCGGCTCGGGCCGAGTCCGCGATTACACCGTGATGGGAAGCACCGTCAACCTGGCCGCCCGCTTGGAGGCAGCCGCCCCACCCGGCGAGGTCTGGGTCGGTCCGGAAACCTACCGGCTGACCCGCCACCTATTCGTCTACCAGGAAACCCCACCGGTCGAACTCACCGGCTTCCCCAACCTCACCACCGTCTACCGGCTCAGCTCCAACCCCGAGCAGCAACCACCCGACCCCTACCACCACCTCCCCTTCGTCGGCCGCGAGCGCGAGATCGCGTCGCTGCAGCAGATGTTCCAGCGCGTCCTCCACTCCCGTCAGGCCCGCGAGCTCTGGCTCACCGGCGAGACCGGCAGCGGCAAGACACGCCTGTTGCACGAGTTCGTGAACAACCTGCCGCCACAGGCCGCCAACGTAGTCTGGATCGAAGGTAAACCGACCGAACACTACTCCTGGAAAGCGCTGGCCCATCAGCTCTTTCCGTTGCGCAGTAAACACCTCGACGAGCCGGAGGTCCGCGCGCTCCTCGAGCACGCCCTGCCGGGCGAGCCCCGTTGGCAGAGACTCCTCCTGCAGAGCCTCAGCCTGGCCGACACCGAAGCGTGGACGCGCCTCGAGCGCCGCAGCGTCAACCGCACCAACCTCGCCTGGCGCGACCTGCTCGTCGCCCTCAGCGAGCGGATCGACGACGCCAAGCCGATCATCCTGATCGTCGAGAATACCCCCGAAGACGAGGACCTCTTGGAGTTCTTGGAGCTCCTCCGGCAGGCGCCGGCAGCGATCCTGGTAATCCGCAGCAGCCGCGGCCGCAGGCTACCCCACGATGCCGAGACTCTCCCCTTGAGCCCACTCAACCACGCCGACAGCCTCTCACTCCTCAAGCACGTCTCAGACCCCACCTACGCGGTCGCCGCCCGCTCACTGGTGGGTCAGGTCGGCGGGTCACCTGCCACCGTGCTCGAGCTCGGCCGCATCCTCTCGATCACCCCACCGGGTGCCTTCTCCGGCTCGCTGGCCTCGCTCCTCCAGGCCCGGCTCGACATGATCGAACCCCGGTCCAGGCGTCTCCTTGCCCACGCCGCTCTGACGGGCGACCGCTGCTGGGAAGGGCTGCTCCGCGTCCTTTCTGATGATCGCCAACACCTCGAAGCGCTCTTAGCCGAAGAGGTGCTCGTAACAGAAACCAGCTCGAGCGTCCCCGGTGAGATCGAGTACCGCTTCCAGAGCGAACTGCTCCGCACCGCCGCCCTGCAGCTCGTGCCCTTCAAAGACCGACCCCAACTCCACCTGCGCATCGCCAGCTGGCTCGAGCAGCACGCCCCCCTTGCACTCTCCCTCCAGGTGGCCGAACACTTCAGGGAGGGCGGCTCCGACGACGCCGCCTATCCCCATTACCTGGCGGCTGCCGAACGCGCGGCCACCCACGGCGACGTCCCCGAAGCCTTTACGCTCTACGACAAGATCCTTGCGCTCGAGCTCCCCGCCGCCACGCTGGCCCAGGCCACCCTCAGCTACGCCCAGGCAGCGCTCACCAGCGGCCAACCCCAACTCGCCCGGCGCCTCCTCAGCCAGGCCGCCGGCTGGATCAAGGCCTGTCCCGCTATGAGCCGCGACGAACTCGCCGAGGCCCAGCAGAAACTCCTGGCCGAGATCCCCACGGGTGAGGTCCCGAGCACCAGTTGACGCGCCTTTTATCTATGCGACTCGTGCCGCCGCATCTCGAACACCAAGTGCCCCAACTCGTCTTTTAAAAGCCCTTCCCAGGCCGTCTTGACCGCGTTGGGCGAGCCCGGCAGCGCAAAGAGCAGCGCCCCCTCGGCCAGACCCCCGAGCGCCCGCGACAGCATGGCCGCCGCCCCCACTTCTTGATAGGAGAGCACCCGGAAGAGCTCGCCGAAACCCGGCAACGCCTTTTGCAACAGCGACTCCACCACCGGCACCGTCACATCCCGGCCCGCGATGCCGGTGCCGCCCGAGGTGATCACCACCTCGGCTTCAGAAGCGAGCAACCGCTCGAGCGCCGCACGGATCTCATCGGTCTCGTCTCTGACGATCACCCGCTTGCTCACCCGGTGCCCTGCCTCACGCAAGACCCGCTCGAGGTAGTCACCGCTGGTATCGGTCTTCTCGGTACGGGTATCGCTGATGGTCACCAGCGCCACCACCACGCGTTTCGGACCCGCCGCCGCGTGCGCACCCCGGCCGCTGTCTTTGGTCATGGGGTTAGGGTAGCATCTTGCGAACGTTTACGTCCGAACCAGTCTGCGGCGATGGTTGTGCCTGACCAAGAGGTGATGAGGGATGAGTGATGAGTAATGAGAGCTGCGAAGGTCCGGGCTCAACCGAGCCGTTTGCCCATCACCCACTCATATCTCATGACTGTCCGTTCAGACAAAAACTTCACGCAGATGCCGGCTCGAGCGGGTGCACACTCTCATCGGCCAAGAATGCCGCGTACTTGAGCGCCTGCTGGATATCTTCCTCTTCGAGATAGGGATAATCGTCAAGGATCTCTTCTGCACTCATACCGTTCGCCACCAAGTTCAGAATCAGCGAGACGGTGATGCGCATGCCTCGGATGCAAGCACGCCCCCCCATAATACGTGGGTCGAAAGTGATGCGCTCGAGGCCCGTCATGACCTCATCATACCCGTAGTTTCAGGTGACCGGTAAGCCAAAGTGCTAGCTGGGAGAAAAGAACGGCTCTGTAGCTTCCTCAACAAAAGACCTTAGATGGTCTGGTTTTGCCAAGGAAACACCCTGCCGGTTGCAAGATCTCAACTACAATAGAGTCATGGACAAGCTCGAACTCCTCTGCCACGAAGCAGAGCAGCTACCCGAAGAACTCCTCGACCGGCTGATTACCGTGGCGAGGCTCCTGAAACGCAACCCCTCGCCAGGGCTAGAAACGGCGCTGCTGAGCGAGTCAGCCCTCGCCAAAGACTGGCTGAGCCCTGAAGAGGACGAGGCTTGGCAAGATTTGTAGCAGGCGAGATCGTCGTCGTACCCTTTCCGTTTTCGGACCTCAGCTTAGCCAAGAGACGTCCGGCCCTCGTGGTCAAGCCATTATTCGGTAATGACGCTATTCTCTGTCGGATTACTAGCCGGAGTAGAAACGACCGCAACGCAATCCCGTTATCTGCCGGTGACTTCTCTTCAGGGCGGCTCAGGCACCCGAGCCACATTCGCCCAGACCGGCTCTTCACCTGCGATGGCGCCATCGTTCTCTATAGTGTCGGCCTCGTCAGCTCAGGTAAACACCGTGAGGTCGTCAGGGCCATCATCGAGCTACTCTCGACCCCTTAGCTTGTCAGGAAAAACACGATTTCGCCCGGCGCGCAAGCAACCGTTCCCGCAGCTCGCGGGAGAACTCATCGACTCCGTAGTGCGCCCTGACCTCTTCAGCTCGGCGCTCCTGGTCCACGACGTACTCGTCAACCTCAACCTTATGGTGCAGGTAGTAACCGATCACCGCGTACACGTCGGCCAGCTCGAGCGATGGATAACTCAACACGATCTCTTCAGGGCTCGCCCCCGCGTTGAAGGCTTCCACCACCGTCTCGAGCGGGACGCGCGTTCCCGCAACGCGCATCACCCCGTGTGTGTCGCTCTCGAGCGGTACCCTCTCAGCTGTGACTCGCAAGGCCATCGTCCTCCCATGATAGACAAAGTTGAGCCAGTCTATGGTGAAAGTTGCTTCTGGAAAACCGGTGATGGGAGCGGCGAACGTTCGTTCCCGACGCAGTCTGCGCCGAAGACTAAGTCTGATGGAAAGGTGATGAGTGATGGGTGATGGGTGATGGCGAACGTTCGTCTCCACGTCGATTTGCCTCGATAGTTGCGTCTGGTAGACAGGTGATGGGTAATGGGTGATGAGTGATGGGTGTTGCGAACGTTCGTGTCTGAGCCATTTTGTTGATCTCGAGCTAAAACTCCAACGTTGGGCTCAACTCAACTCACTCTGCCAGCAGTCAACTACCCTTCAAGTGATCACATACACCCTATCCCTGAAATCCTCAGGTGTCCCGCACTCGACGATAAGAGAAAGCTCCTGTAAGAGAGCACCGATCGAAAGGGCACGCGTGGCTACGATAACGCCAGGAACAGGTAGACCTTCTTGAATCCGACCGTAAGCAACCGTGGTCAGGGTAGCCATG
>CP070651.1:1147252-1150165 GCA_020354625.1 Trueperaceae bacterium | reverse complement strand
CGGTTGGTAATGGCGTGAACGGTCTCTTCGCCGCTGGCCTCGTTGAGATCGACTGCGACGACTGCGGCGCCCTGTGCGGCGAACAGGAGCGCCGTCTCGCGGCCGATCCCGCTGCCGGCGCCGGTGATGAGGGCGACTTTGTCTTGTAGGCGCATGACTATCTCTCTCCTTACCCCCTAATTGAGAGCGGGTTGAGGGCGAACTCGGATGGTTAGATCCTTTCGAAGTAGCGGCGCCGTTCCCAGTCGGTGACGAAGGCGTCGAAGGCTTGCTGTTCGGTGCGGAAGAAGTGCGTGTAGTGTCTGGCGACCTCGCTCCCTAGCGTCTCGGCGACGAAGGAGCTCTGCTCGAAGAGGTCGGTGGCTTCTTTCAGGGTGTGGGGCACGCGGGGGAGGTGCCTGGCGGCATACACATCGCCCTCGAAGATGTCCGGCGGTTCGATCTCATTAATGATGCCATCTAACCCCGAGGCGAGGGCGGCGGCGAAGGCGAGGTAGGGGTTGCAATCCGCGCCGGGGATGCGGCACTCGATGCGGAGATTTTGCCCTTTGCCGACCACACGGAAGCCCGCCGTGCGGTTGTCGAAGCTCCAGGCTAAGCGGGTCGGCGCCCAGGAGGCGTCTTCGAAGCGCTTGTAGGCGTTGATGGTGGGGGCGTAGAAGACCATGAAGGCGGGGGCGTGGTGGAGCCAGCCGCCGAGAAAGTGGCGGAACACCGCTGATCCCTCGACCGGTCCGAGTTGCTCGGAGCCGGCGAAGGCGTTGCTGTCTCCTTGCCAGAGGCTGAGGTGGAGGTGACAGCTCGAACCCGCCCGGCCGGTCATGAACTTGGACATGAAGGTGACGCTTACACCGAGCCGGTCGGCGACCTCCTTGAGGCACTGTTTGAAGACCGTGTGCCGGTCGGCCATCTCGAGCGTCTCGGCGTACCGGACGTTGAGTTCGTGCTGGCCGAGTCCCCATTCCCCCTTGGAGTTTTCCACCGGGATGCCCGAGTTGCGCAGGTGACGCCGGACCTGGGCGGTGAAGGTCTCCTCGCGGGTGCCTTGGAGGATGTGGTAGTCCTCTAGGTACCAGCCGGCGGGTTCCAAGTCGACGAACTGTTTCTGGAGCGCTTCTTTATAAGACGTGTCGAACAGGTAGTACTCGTGTTCTGAAGCGGCCTTGGTGCCGAAGCCCATCTCGCCGGCACGCTCGAGCTGGCGCCTCAAGATGGAGCGGGGTGCCACCGGAACCTGGGCGTGGGCCTTTTCGTCCTCGACATCGCAAAGGACGATGGCGCTGCGCTCGAGCCAGCTGGCCAGGCGGAGCGTTTTCAGGTCCGGCACCAGGTGAAAATCCCCGTAGCCGAGATCCCAGTTGGCGTAGCTGTACCCGGGAACGGGCTCCATGTCCATGTCGGTGGTGAGCAGGTAGTCGCAGCCGTGGGTGCCGTGATCGTAGATGTGTTCGACGAAGAACTCCGCGTCGAAGCGCTTGCCCATCAGGCGGCCGAAGTGATCGCTGAACGCCACCACGACGGTGTCGATCTCATCTGCTTCCACTCGCGTTCTCAATTCGTCCAGGCTTAGCATGCCTCGTACCGTCATGTCACCTCCATCAATATTCAGCCGCGTTTGTCCCGGTAACACCGGGGCGTGGCGTGGTTGGTCCAGGCTGCCCGCTACTATAAAGCATTTTGCAACGGTTTTTGAGTGGTGTGGGGGAAGATTGGCCGCATGGCAAATAGAGCTATCCTTGGGATGGCCATTCTTGATACGGTTTGGTCGTGCTTTGGTGTTCAAGGCGATCGCGCAAAAGAGGTGGGTGCGTATGACGACAGAGTCGGGCCGGGCTACTTCTCGGACAGAAGGTGTTCGTTCCAAAGACAAGCTCCTTTTCACCCCGGGGCCGCTGACCACCAGCGACACCGTCAAAGCCGCCATGCTGAGAGATCTCGGCTCGAGAGATGGTGAGTTCATCGCCGTTGTCGCCGAGATCCGGCGGATGTTGCTCCAGCTCGCCGGCCAGTCGACCGATGCCCGCTATAGCGCCATCCCTTTGCAGGGGAGCGGTACGTTTGGCATCGAGGCTGTTCTCTCCTCGTGCGTTTCGCCCACCGGCAAGGTTTTGTTTATCGTCAACGGCGCCTACGGAAGGCGCATGGTGCAGATGGCGGAGGTGCTTGCCATCGATCACGCGGTGCTACACGTGCCGGAGAACCGCGTTCCGGATCCGGCTGAAGTCGATGAAGCGCTCCAGCGCGATCCCGGCCTTGCGATGGTAGCGCTGGTTCACTGTGAGACCACCACCGGGATCATGAATCCGGTGACGTCCATCGGTGAGTTGGCCAGACGCCACGGCAAGCAGTTCTTCGTAGACGCCATGAGCAGTTTCGGGGCGGTGCCGCTCGACGTCGAAGCAGCCGGCGTCACTTACCTGGTCTCTTCGGCCAACAAGTGCATCGAAGGCGTGCCGGGATTTTCGTTCGTGATCGCTGACAAAGAGGCCTTGCTCGGGACCGACAGCTACGCCCGCAGCCTGAGCTTCGACCTACTAGCCCAGTATCGGGGGCTCGAGACGAGTGGGCAGTTCCGCTTCACACCCCCGGTTCAAGCCATGCTCGCTTTCCACCAGGCCCTGCTCGAGCTGGCCGAGGAAGGGGGGGTCGAAGGGCGCGGCCGGCGCTACCGGGAGAACCACCGGACGGTCGTCGACGGCATGCGCCGACTCGGTTTCGAGCCGTATCTGGAGGCTCTGGTCCAAGGCCCGATCATCACTACCTTCCGCTACCCCGAGCACCCGGAGTTCGACTTCGATCTCTTTTATGAGAAGCTCAACCGGCAGGGCTTTGTCATCTATCCCGGCAAGCTGACCGATGCAGACTGCTTCCGGATCGGCAACATCGGCAGGCTCTACCCGAGCGATATGAAGG
>CP070651.1:1143736-1147152 GCA_020354625.1 Trueperaceae bacterium | reverse complement strand
CGTTTCGACCTCTCCCTGCTGCTCCTGCTGGGGCTCTCCGGTGGGGCATGGTTGATTTTGCTCGCCTGGGGCCGCTCCCCGTACGCCCGCTACCTGAGCCACGACGCGCTAATCCCTGCGGGTGGGATCGCACTGCTCGGCGTCTACCTGCTGGCCTGGTTGCTGATGCTGAACGCGATGATGCTGCCCACGACGGTACCGCTGGTGGCGCTGTTCCGGCGGCTGACGCGCCGGCGGCCGACCGGCGGACGTCTGGTCGCGTTGCTGCTCGCAGGTTACCTCACGGTCTGGCTCGCCTTCGGCCTGACGCTCTACGCCGCCGACTGGTCGCTCCACCGGCTGGCAGGCCTCATCCCCTGGCTGGCCGAAAACCCTTGGGCGCCGGCGGCCTCGACCCTGGCCTTGGCGGGGATCTACCAGTTCACACCTTGGAAGCGTCGCTGCTTGGAGCGTTGCCGTTCGCCCTTGAGCTTCATCACAGGCCACTGGCACGGTGGTGATACCGGCCGAGAAGCGCTCTTTCTAGGTCTGCATCATGGGCTCTACTGCCTGGGGTGTTGCTGGACGCTGATGCTGGTCATGTTCGCACTCGGCGCCGCCAACCTCGGTTGGATGTTGGCTTTGGGCGCGGTGATGGCCGCCGAGAAGAACAGCCGCTGGGGCCGGCGCCTTAGCACCCCGGTAGGGCTGGCGCTCCTCGTCTGGGCTTGGCTCACGGTGCTCTGGGCAAGCCCGTGGACATGAGCCGCAGCGTACCGGTGTTTGGCCTGGTGCAGACCCAACAAAGACATCAATCTACTATGACTTCCTGTTGTCTGGCCCGGCTGCGCCGGGCCAGACAACAACAGCGTGGTATAAGGGGGGTCCTATGAGAGAGGGCAAACCGTCATGAGCCGAGCGAAGCACGTGGTCAGCATCTCGCTCGGGTCGTCCACCCGCGACGTCAAGGTGGAAACGGAGATCTTGGGGACTCCGGTGCTGATCGAGCGGCGCGGGGTCGACGGTGACACCGCTAAAGCGATGGCCCTCTTCGAAGCGCTCGACGGCAAGGTCGACGCCTTTGGGTTGGGCGGCACCGACCTCTTCGTCATGGTTGGGGGGCGCCGCTACTACCTGCGGCAGAGCGTGAAGATCACCCGGGCTGCCCGCCGCACCCCGGTGGTGTGTGGAGCCGGCCTCAAAGACACCTTGGAACGGACCGTGGTCGAGAAGTTGGAGCCCGTATTTGGCTGGAGCGACAAGAAGGTGTTGATGGTGCTGGCCGCGGACCGCTTCGGCATGGCCGAATCGCTCGACAGCGCCGGGGCGGAGATGATCTTTGGCGACCTGATCTTCGGGCTGGGCATCCCGGTGCCGGTCTAGAGCCTCAAGGGCCTCGACCTGGTGGCCCGCTTGATCGCGCCGGTGGTCACGCAGGTCCCCATCCAGTGGCTCTACCCGACCGGCCGCAGCCAGGAGAGCAGCCACAAGAGCTGGCGCAGCCGCTACTTCGACTGGGCCGATGTAATCGCTGGGGACTTTCACTACATCCGCCGTTATCTCCCTGAGCAGATGCCGGGCAAGATCGTCCTCACCAACACCACCACCGCCGATGACGTGGAGTTGCTGCGCAAGCGGGGGGTGAAGATGCTTGTCACCACCACTCCGCGCTTCGACGGGCGTAGCCTGCCGACCAATCTGCTCGAGGCCTCGTTTGTGGCCGTCACCGGCAAGCACCCGCTCTCGAGCGGGGCTTACCGGGAGCTGTTGGCCAAGTCGGGGCTGGAGCCGGATATCCAGCAACTGCAGTGATGCGTGATGAGAAATGAGTGATGAGTTTGGTACGTTGTTACGGTCCTGCTGAACCCGCAACCTTCGCAACACTCATCACCATTTATGGTCGCTGTCTCTGGATCGGCTCAGTCAGCTGTTTGACCGGGGCACCGAGGTTCCGGTTAGGGAGAGATGAGCGTGACGGTTGGGAAGTTTCTCGGACACGGGATCGTCGGTGAAAAGATCGAGGATGACGTTGCTGTCGACCAGAACACCACCCGTGGGAGGATCCACGCCCTACCCACCTCGCGTGAGCGCCATGATCTCGTCGGTGGAAAGACCGGCAGAGGCGATTCCCAGCACCTGCGCAAAGGGTTCGTCATTGCGAGCCTTGGGATCGGCCGTCTTGACCAACACTACCTTGTCGGCCTCCACCAAGAAATCCACCTCGCTATGGGGATGGATGCCGAGCAGCTCACGGATATGCTGTGGGATGGTGACCTGTCCTTTGCTGGTGACCTTCACGAAGATCCTCTCATAGTTACGGTATCACTGGTAAAAATATTACTTAGGAAAGGCGTACCACAAGGTGTCTCGCTTGGCATCTCGACCCTTAGGTTAGCGCTATGATCTCATGATCGGGAAACGCCAGCGGCGCCAACGTCTCGCCGGGCCGCACCGTCTGCCGTAAGCGGTAGCCACCCTCGGCGGGCTCCCTGAACACCCAGACGACAGACTCCTGCAGGTCGACGATCCACACCTCCGGCACGCCCGCAGCAGCGTAGCGGGGGACCTTTTGATTCAGATCGAAGCTCAAGCTCGTCGCGCTCACCTCGATGACCAACAACACATCGGACGCTCGAGCCCCTTGTAGGTAGAAGTCTTCGCTCGGTTTGAGCAGCGCCAGGTCGGGCTCGGGCAAGTCCTGTTCGCCGAGATTGACAGGGCTTTGCACGCGCAGAATGGCGCGCCTCCTCGCCGCCAGATCGGCGAATGCCGACACCAGCCGATCGACCTGCCTGATGTGATCTTTGCCCGGCGGCGTCACGGTATAGAGCTCCCCCTCCAGCAGCTCGATGTGCTCGTCAGCTGCGAACACGCCCGCTTCGGTCATGCGGTAGACTTCTTCGACCGTCCAAAAGCGGCGCCTGACCTCGCCTGCTTCGAACGCGAGTTGGGTGGCCACGGTTCTAGTGTAGCACCGGCTCCCTTACTGGGCGGTCCAGCCCCCGTCGATATAGAGGGTGGTGCCGGTCACGAAGTCGGCAGCCGGCGAGGCCAGATAGAGTGCTGCCGCGCCCACCTCGAACGGTTCACCCCAGCGGCCCACCGGGAGCTTTTGCAAAAAGAGGCGGTTCTGTTCAGAATCTTCGATCACGGGGCGGTTCAGGGGGGTGGCGAAAGGGCCGGGGCTGAGGGCGTTGACCCTCACCCCACCAGAGGCCCACTCGAGCGCCAAGGTCTTGGTAAGCATCAACACGCCTCCTTTGGAGGCCGCGTAACCGGTCCGGCCCGGGATGGTGACGTGATCGAGCATCGAAGAGAGGTTGACCACTCGTCCTGAGCCATGCGCAAGTAGAGCCGGTCCCGCCGCCTTACACATGCGAAAAGTACCGGTCAGGTTGATATCGATAAGCTCTTCGAACTCCTCGACCGAGAGGTCG
>CP070651.1:1124759-1143636 GCA_020354625.1 Trueperaceae bacterium | reverse complement strand
CGCGACGACACCGGCTACTTCGCCATGCCGGCCGGGCCGACCGGGGAGCGCTTCGCAGCGCTCGGGGGCCAAGGGCTCAGCATCAACAACTACATCGATGACGCGCGCCAGCAGGCATCCTTTGACTTCATCGAGTGGTTCTCGCAACAAGAGGTGCAGGCGCGTTGGGCCGAACTCGGTGGCTACACCACCAATAAGATGGTCTTGGAGACCGACGCCTTCAAGAACGCTACGCCCTACAACGCCGCCTTTGCCGACACCATGACCTTTGTCAAGGACTTCTGGAACATCCCCGAGTTTGGCCAGCTCCTTGAGCCGGCCCAGCGCTACCTCCACGCCTACGTCGTCGGCGGGGAAGGCACCGCGCAGGAGGCCTTGGACGGCATGGCTTTTGAGCACGATGAGATCCTGATCGAAGCCGGCGTCATCGAGGAGTAAGTGCCTTCATCAACGGCAAAAAGGGGATGGGAGCCCATCCCCTTTTCTCTTTACAACCCCTCACCTAGCTATTTTTTTGGAACCAGCGGAGCCACATGAGCGTATCGCCCACCCCCAGAACGCGCCGGCCGTTAAGCGATCGCAACATCACGCTTTTGTTCATCATGCCGACCATGGTGATCTTGGTATTGATGAACGTCTACCCGCTCTTTTACAGCCTCTACTTGAGCTTTACCGACTACTCGGTGATCTCGGCCGAGCCCCCAAAATGGATCGGCCTGGAAAACTACACCACCATCCTCTCGGACCAGCGCTTCTGGTCGCACTTCGCCGTCACCGGCCGCTTCGCCTTCTTGTCGGTCGGTTTGCAGATGCTGGTCGGCTTCGGGCTGGCGCTACTCATCCGTGAGAAGTTCAGGGGGAGCGGGCTCGTCACCACCCTGATCCTGGTGCCGATGATGCTGTCTCCGGTGGTGGTCGGGGTCTTCTGGCGGCTGATGTTCAACCCCTCCTACGGCATCTTCAACTATCTTTTGGGTTTTACCGATATCAATACCGCCCCCGAGTGGCTGGGCCAACCGGTCTTGGCCTTGTGGGCGATCGTCATCGTCGACGTCTGGATGTGGAGCCCCTTCGTGATGCTGCTCTCGCTCGCCGGCCTCAGCGCCATCCCCAACTATCTCTACGAGGCGGCTGCCATCGACCGGGCGGGAGCCTGGTTTCAGTTTCGCCGCATCACCCTGCCCCAGGTGATGCCGCTGCTCTTGATCGCCGTGCTCTTCCGCACCATCGAGGCGCTCAAGCAGTTCGACCTGGTGATGGGGATTACCGGTGGAGGGCCGGGAGACGCCACCGAAATGGTCTCGGTGCGCCTCTACCGTGAAGCGTTTCAAGGCCAGTTCGACACCGGGCTCTCGAGCGCCTTGGCCTACATCGTCCTGATCGTGATCGTGGCCATCAGCAACCTCTATATCCGGCAGCTCAACAAGGTGAGGGAGGGGTGAGTATGCAGCAGAGTCCGGGAGCGCCGCGCCAGCCGATCACCAGTTCGACCCGGGTCGATCAGGTCGGGTTCCGGCCACAGCTCATGCGGGGTATCAAGGCCGGCTTGGCCGTCGTCGCCATGATCATCATGTTGATCCCGGCCGTGTGGATGGGCATGACGGCCTTCAAGTCGCGACCCGACGCGGTTTCGGTGCCGCCCAAGGTCTTCTTCGAGCCCACGGTCGAAGGCTTCGTGAGCCTGCTGACCAAACGGCGCCAGCTGACCGGTGAGGAGATCGACGCCTACAAACAGCGCATCGATCTCAGCTTTGCGGACCGGCTCGCCCTCAAGCGGGGCCAGGCCATCATCGGGCAGAGCGACTTTCCCAAATTCTTGCGCAACTCGCTGATCATCTCCACGGTATCGACCTTCTTTTCGGTGTTTTTCGGTGTCCTCGCCGCCTATGCCTTCAGCCGCTTCAAGGTTCGTGGTGAGAACGACCTGCTCTTCTTTATCCTCAGCACCCGCATGTTGCCTCCTGTGGTCGTCACCATCCCTATCTTCCTGATGTATCGTGCGTTGAACCTCTACGACACCCATTTCGGGCTTATCTTGCTCTATACCGCCTTCAACCTCTCCTTTGCAGTCTGGCTCCTCAAGGGGTTTATCGACGAGATTCCCAGGGAGTACGAAGAGGCTGCCCTGGTCGATGGCTACACCCGCCTGCAAGCCTTTCGCAAGATCGTCTTGCCCCAGTCGATGACCGGCATCGCTGCCACTACGGTCTTCTCCTTTATCTTCGCCTGGAACGAGTATGCCTTCGCTCTAATGCTCACCGCCGACGTGGCCCGCACCGCGCCGCCGAGCCTGCCCTCGCGCATCGGTACCGGCGGGGTGGAGTGGGCAGCCATCGCCGCCGGCTCGCTGGCGTGTTTGGTTCCGGTGATCCTCCTGACCTTCGGTCTGCGCCAGCACCTTTTGCGCGGGGTGACCTTCGGGGCGATCCGGAAAGGCTAGGCCATGGCGACCATCGAGCTCAGAGGGGTCGAGAAACGCTTCGGCGACCAGTACGCCGTCAAGCCGATGGACCTCACCATCGAGAGCGGCGAGTTCGTCGTCTTGCTGGGGCCCTCGGGTTGCGGCAAGACCACCACCCTCAGAATGATCTCGGGCCTCGAGGCCGTGACGGGCGGCGCCATCACCTTCGACGGACGGGACGTGACCTGGAGTCACCCGAGCGACCGCGACATCGCCTTCGTCTGTCAGTTTTTCGCGCTCTACTCCCACCTGACCTGCCACGACAACATCGCCTTCCCGCTGCAGGCGCGTGGCGAGTCGAGGGGTGAAGTGAAACGTCAGGTCGCCGAGGTGGCCGAGTTGTTGCAGATCGGGCATCTACTGAACGTTCGCCCCGGTGCGCTCAGCGGCGGCGATCAGCAGCGGGTCGCGCTGGCGCGGGCGCTGGTGCGCCGCCCCGCCGCCTTTTTGATGGACGAGCCGCTCGGGGCGCTCGATGCCGACTTTCGCGAGACGATGCGCGCGGAGATCAAACGCCTCCACCTCGAGCAAAAAGCCACCACCGTCTACGTCACCCACGACCAGATCGAAGCGATGGCCATGGGCGACAAGATCGTGGTGATGTCGGCAGCCGAAGTCCAGCAGGTCGGCAGCCCGGCAGACGTCTACTACGACCCCGCCAATCTGTTCGTGGCGCGCTTCATCGGCAGCCCAGGGATGAACCTGCTCAGCGGGCGGTACGAGCAAGGGGTGTTTCGCTTCGGTACAGATCAGAGCTATACCGTTCCCGCGGACGTCAAACCGGCACTCGAGCGCGCGATCGGCCAGGGTGAGCTCATCCTCGGCTTTCGCCCGGAGGCGGTAAATGTGCAGCCCTCAGGACCGATCGCCTCCAAGGTCTACGCCAGCGATCTGCACGGCGGCTACGCCATGCTCCACCTCGATATCGGTGGCGAGACCGTGGTGCACGCGCGGGCGGGCCGGGGGCAACGCTACGCCATGGACAGTGAGGTGCGGTTCGATCTCGATCCCGAACAGGTGCGCTTCTTTCACCCGGCTACGGAAGAGGCGATCCGGAAGGAGCAGGTCTCGTGAGCGGCATCCGGCTCGAAGGCATCACCAAGCGTTTCGGCGACCTCACGGCCCTTCGCGACCTCTCGCTCACGGTGCACGATGGGGAGTTCTTCGTTCTGCTCGGCCCCACCGGGGCCGGGAAGACCACCACCCTCAGGGTCATCGCCGGGCTCGAGCGGCAAGAAGAAGGGGCCGTCTATTTCGACGAGCACTTGATGAACGAGATCCCGCCGGCCGACCGCGATACCGCCTTCGTGTTCCAGCAGTATTCGCTCTACCCGAACATGACCGTCTATGAAAATATGGCCTTCCCGCTCAAGTCGCCCTTGCGTAACCTCGACAAAGGGGAGATCGACCGGCGCATCCGGGAGACCGCCGAAAAGCTGCGGATCGGTCAGCTGCTCGACCGCAAGACCGCCAACCTGTCGGGTGGCGAGATGCAGCGCGTGTCGATCGGCCGCGCCATCGTGCGGGAGCCGCGCGTCTTTCTGATGGACGAGCCGCTTTCGAACCTCGACGCCAAGCTGCGCGAGTCGCTCAGGGTCGAGCTCGAGCACCTTCAGAAGACGCAAGGGATCACCACCATCTTCGTGACCCACGACCAGATCGAGGCCCTGACCATGGCCGACCGGCTGGCGGTGTTGAACGAGGGGCGTATCGTGCAGGTCGGCACCCCCGAAGATATCTACGACCGGCCGGCCACCACCTTCGTGGCGCAATTGGTAGGCACCCCGCGCATCAACCTGATCGAAGCACAGCGGCGTAACGGCGTGCTCAAGATGTCCAAGGGTGCGGTGGAACTGCCCTATGCAGATAGCGCGGTGTCGCTGCCCGAAACCTTCTTGCTCGGCATCCGCCCCGAAGACATCACCCTGCGCGCCGACGGCGAGTTCACGGGTGAGGTCGTGCTCACCGAACCGCTCGGGGTGGAGACCATCATCCACCTCAAAACGGGTGAGGAGCGGCTTTTGGCCGTGGTAGCGGGTACCAAGCAGATTGCGATCGGCGAGACCGTCTCCTTCGGAGTCGTCACGGACCACCTCCACTTTTTCGGTGCCGACCAGAAGCGCCTCGGAGAGGCGGGCGGGGAGTGAGTGATGTCTCCTCAGGTCGTTCGACATAACGAGGACGAATCGCTGTGAACTATGGCGTCAACACCTGGGTCTGGATCTCTCCGACCACTACCGAGCGCTTTGCAGAATACGTGCCGAAGGTCAGGGCGATGGGCTTCGACATGATCGAGTTCGGCCTCGAGGACCCCGAAGCTCTCGATTACCGCCGGGCTGCTGAGATCCTGAAAGCCCACGATTGCGGCATCAGCGTGGCGGCAGCGATGGGTCCAGATCGTGACCTGATCAAGGATGACGAGGCCGTGCAGCGAAACGCTCTCGACTACTTGAGGCACTGTATCGACGCCTGTCACACCCTGGGGGCGACCAACCTGGTCGGCCCGATGTATTCGGCGGTGGGCCGTGTCTGGAAGGAGACGCCCGAGAGCCGGGAACGTGACGTCGAGACCCTGGTGACCTATCTAAAGACCTTATCCGCCTACGCATTCGATCGAGGCGTGGTGCTCTGCCTCGAGCCGCTGAATCGCTTCGAGACCAGTTTTATCAATCTCGCTCGTCAGGTCAATGAGATCGTCGATCGAGTCGACCACCCGGCGTGCAAGGTGCTGCTCGATACCTTCCACATGAACATCGAAGAGAAGTCTTTGGGGGATGCGATTCGCGCGACGGGGCAGCGCCTCGGTCACTTTCACGCCTGCGAGAACGACCGCGGCGCCCCCGGAAGCGGCAACGTCACCTGGGGTGAAGTCGCTCAGGCGCTGCGCGATATCGATTACCGCGGCCCCGTCGTCATCGAATCGTTTACCAGCGAGGTGACATCCATCGCCCGCGCAGCAGCTGTCTGGCGACCCTTCGAAGCGAGTCAGGACGCGCTCGCCCAACAGGGCCTCGCCTTTCTCAAAGAGCTCTTGGGTTAGACGGGGTGGTATTTTTGTGAGCAAGACGATTCTATTGATCGGAACCTTGGATACCAAAGGGGACGAGTTCGCTTTCGTCCGAGATCTCATTGAAAAGCGCGGCCACCAGACTGTCCTGATGGACGCAGGGGTCTTCCCGGCGAGCGTGCCCGCCGATATCTCTGCCGAGGAAGTCGCGCGCGCAGGGGGGATGGAGTTGGACGCATTGCGCACCAGAGCGGATCGCGGCCAGGCCATGGCGGTGATGCAGCGCGGCGTCGCCACCCTGACGCGATCCCTCTTTGAACGGGGCGAGATCGACGGCGTGTTGGGTCTCGGCGGTTCGGGGGGGACGGTGCTGGCGACGGCTGGGATGCGCTCACTCCCCGTCGGCGTTCCCAAGGTGATGGTGTCGACCTTGGCGTCTGGTGATGTGGCGGCGTATGTGGACACCAAAGACATCACCATGATGTATTCGGTCATCGACATCGCCGGTCTCAACCGCCTTTCGCGCCGGGTGCTCGGCAACGCCGCCGGCATGATCTGCGGTGCGCTCGAGCAGGAGATGCCCGCGGGGGACGACCGGCCACTCATCGCCGCCAGCATGTTCGGCGTGACGACGCCGTGTGTGACCGAGGTGCGAAGGCGGCTCGAGCAGGCCGGCTATGAGGTCGTGGTCTTCCACGCCACCGGCAGCGGCGGACGTGCCATGGAGGGGCTTATTGCAGACGGATTTTTCGTCGGCGTCGCCGACCTCACCACCACCGAGTGGTGTGATGAGCTGGTCGGCGGAGTCCTGTCGGCAGGTCCGGATCGACTCGATGCTGCTGCTCGGGCAGGACTCCCCCAGGTCGTCTCGGTTGGCGCCCTGGACATGGTGAACTTTTGGGGTCTCGATACCGTCCCCGTACAGTTCCGAGACCGGAACCTTTACCAGCACAATGAGAACGTCACGCTCATGCGGACGACCGTGGAGGAGAGCCGCGAACTCGGCCGCATCGTCGCCGAAAAACTGAGCGCAGCTCGTGGGCCGGTGGTTGTGATGCTCCCGCTCAAAGGCGTCAGCATGATCGACGCCCCGGGAGAACAGTTCTACTCGCCCGAAGCCGACCAGGCGCTTTTTGGCGCGTTCCGGGAGCACCTCGCCGACCACGTGCAGTTGATCGAAGTGGACGCCCACATCAACGACGACACCTTCGCCGGGGCGGTCGCTGAGGAGTTGTTGAAGCTCTTGGGGAACACCCCGTAAGGAGTCACCATGCCGTTTATTCCACGAAGTGAGGCCCTCCGTCGCCTGCGCCGGCAGACCGAACAGGGCAGGCCGGTCGTCGGTGCCGGGGCAGGGACCGGCATCTCAGCCAAGTTTGCCGAGCGGGGTGGGGTCGATATCATCATCATCTACAACTCCGGGCGCTACCGCATGGCGGGGCGCGGCAGCCTGGCGGGTCTGATGCCTTACGGAGACGCCAACGCCATCGTGATGGAGATGGCGGGCGAAGTGCTCCCGGTGGTCGAAGACACCATGGTTCTGGCCGGTGTTTGTGGTACCGATCCGTTCCGGCTCATGCCCGTCTTTCTCAAGCAGTTGAAAGAGGCCGGGTTCGATGGGGTCCAGAACTTCCCCACGGTCGGCCTGTACGACGGTACGATTCGCGTCGGCCTGGAAGAGACGGGGATGGGTTTCGATCTCGAGATCGACATGATCCGTCAGGCACACGAGCTCGACATGCTGACCTGCCCTTACGTGTTCACCCCCGAAGAGGCGGTGGAGATGACCCGTGCGGGAGCCGATGTGTTGGTCGCGCACATGGGCCTCACGACCAAAGGCTCGATCGGCGCCAAGACCGCTCTCACCCTGGCGGCGTGCGCCGAGCAGATCCAGGCGATGCACGATGCGGCCAAGGCGGTCGATCCGGAGGTGATGGGGATCTGCCATGGCGGCCCTATCGCCGAACCGGAGGACGCGCAATATATCCTCGACCATACCGAAGGCGTAGCGGGCTTTTTTGGGGCCTCGAGCATCGAAAGGCTTGCGACCGAGAAGGCGATCGAGGCCCAGGCCACGAAGTTCAAGTCGTTGACGATTTAAACCGCCTTGCGGTGATCTTGGCAGCGCCAAGATCACCCGAGCAGGGCAAGTAAAAGCAGAGGCCTTCAGTCAGCGCCACAAGTACACTGAAAGCAGGTTGAGAGAGGGAGAGAAGCGTGAAGAGAATTGGCAGCTGTACGATCACCCGCAACGAAGATGTCGATCAGTTACGTTTCGACTGGGGGGTTATTCGCATGCTCAGCGAAGCTCGCGTGACGGGAGCATCTTCCTTTAGCTTCGGCTACGTCGAGCTGGAGACCGGCCAGGGCCACGTTCGCCACAACCACCCCACGGCCGACGAAGTGATCTACGTTCTCTCCGGCGAAGGGGACCAGATGCTCGACGATCAGCCGGCGGTGCGGGTGACGTCGGGGGACTGCATCTGGATTCCCAAAGGCGTCTATCACTCCACCATCAACCGTGGCGACGAGGCGATGCGTCTGATCGTCGTCTATGCACCGGCGGGTGCTGAACAGGCGCTGCGCGAGGACCCTGCCGTCGAAATCGTACCGGCGGGCCGAGGGAACTAAGGGGAGGGTATCGAGTGCAGGCAGGTCTCGTATCGAGTAAATACTGGGGATCGATCAGGGGTCTCGGTGGGGCGGCGCTGATCGTCACCCTGGTCGGTCTCTTTTTCAGACCCTTCAGCCGGGCAGTCTTCTCTGAAGAGGTTCGCGGCGACGTGATCGTTCAAGCCATCCCCTTCGTCGCGTTTTTCGTGGCCATCATCTTGCTGTTCATCCTCTCGATCGCCCTCTTGTCCATCCGGCTCCACGTGACGGTTCCCAACCGGACGCACCGAGCGGTGGAGCTTATCACCATCTTGGGCATCGTTGCCGGCATCGTCTTTTTGTTCCAGTCGTGGAGCATGACGCCCTACCGCTACGGTTTCACCCTCCTCTTGCTCTCCACGCTCTCGTTCATCCTCTGGAGCCATATCGTGCCGCGGAGTGCCAAAGACGACGCGAGCTTGCCGGCTTTTACCCGGCGCGCCACTACCGTCGCGGTGGTGAGCGGTCTCATGGTGGCGGGTATTCTCTTTACCGGTCTCTCCCAGGGCGCCAGACCCGAAGAGCCCTACGGCATGCGGCAGCGCAGGTGGGACTTTCTGGATGAGCAACAGCAAGCGGACATCGCCATCACTGCGCGTAACGACTACCGCAGGGTGACGCTGCCGTTTTTGACGCTCTACAGCTTGTTCCCTGCTCTGGTGGTCTTCTTCGTGCTGCGCGAGTCGCTGACGCCTCGAGACGAAGCAGTCCCGGCCGAAAAGCAGTAGGGAAATAGAGGTGATCCTGTTTGTTTGGCCCGGCTACGCCGGGCCAAACAAACAACGTGCTATACGAAAGAAACGATGATTCGGAAACCCGATTGATCAACAGGATTTCAACTCACGATTCAGATGAAATCGGCCTGCGAGCAGCTTACTCGTGGTTGAATGGGGGAAACGGGGACGCCGTTAATCCAGACTGTAAGGAGAGATCTTATGGCAGACATCCTGCTAGATCACGATACCCTGCTCGAGCGCGATAAAAAACTACTCCACCCACAGCAACACCCGGCTTCCCACAGCGATCCCTTGATCATCGACTCTGGCGAAGGCGTCTGGATCAAGACCGTCGACGGCCGCAAGTTCCTCGACGGCCTGGCCGGTCTCTGGAACGTCAACGTCGGCTTCGGCCGAAAAGAACTCGCCGACGCCGCTCACGCCCAGATGGTCAAGATCGCCTATAGCAACAACTACGCGGGTATGAGCAACGTCCCGGCGATCGAGCTCGCCAACAAGCTGGCCGGGTTCGCCTACCCGAGCCTCAACACCACCTACTTCACCGCCGGTGGCGGCGAGGCGAACGAGAGCGCCTTCAAGACGGCCCGCTACTACTGGAAGCGGCGTGGCATGCCGACGAAGGTCAAGATCATCGCCCGGATCGACGCCTATCACGGCCTGACGATGGCTACCATGAGCGCCACCGGCATGAGCAAGTTCTGGACGATGTTCGAGCCGCGCGTGCCGGATTTTCTCCATATCCCCGCGCCCAACCCCTACCGCTATAAGGGTGATCAGAGACCGGGAGAGAGCGTTGGACAGGCCGCAGCCAGGGCTTTGGAGGAGGCGATCTTGCGAGAAGGCCCTGAGACGGTCGCCGCCCTCATCGCCGAGCCGGTTCAGGGGGCGGGGGGCGTCATCGTGCCACCTGAGGACTACTTCCCGCTGGTTCGTGAAATCTGCGACCGCCACCAGGTGCTGCTGATCGCCGATGAGGTCATCACCGGTTTTGGGCGTACCGGCGAGTGGTTTGCGCTGAACCGTTACGGCATCGAACCCGATATCCTCTCCTTTGCCAAGGGCGTCACCAGCGGCTACGTCCCGCTGGGCGGCATCCAGGTATCGGACCGGATTCGCGAGGAGATCTTCACGGCGAACCCGCAAAACGCCTGGCTGCACGGCTTTACCTACTCCGGGCACGCCACCGCCTGCGCGGTCGGCCTTAAAAATATCGAGATCATCGAGCGGGAAGGGTTGGTCGACAACGCGGCCCGTATGGGAGAGCAGCTCCGTACCGGACTCGAGACCCTGAAGGAGTTTCCGAATGTCGACAACGTACGCGGCCTGGGGCTCCTTTGCGGCATCGAGTTCGTCAAAGACCGCGACAGCAGAGAGCCGGATGACGACTTCTGTGCCCAAATCTGGAAAGCGAGCCGCGCCAAAGGGCTTTTGGTCCGTAACATCGGTGCGACCCTGGCGTTCAGCCCGCCCTTGGTCATCAGCGCAGACGAGGTCGACTACGTGGTGAATACCCTGCGCGAGGCCATCGCTGAAGTCACCGCTTCGCCAGCGGGTTGAGTTCGCAGCTAGCGAGATCTGAGCAAGAAGATGACGATCGAGATTCGAGCGCCCCGAACCGTCGAAGAGTTCCGCGATCTCGAGTGGCTCCAGCAAGACGTGTGGCAGATCCCCACCGGGTTTGAGCCGGCGGAGACGCTGGTGACCATTTACAAGAATGGGGGCGTGGTGTTGGCAGCGTACGATTCTGCTTCGAGCAGACGCGTGGTCGGGTTCGCCTTCGGGTTCTTGGGGAGGACAGCCGAAGGGCAGCTCAAGCACACCTCCCACATGCTCGGGGTGCTCGATGCGTATCGTGATCGGGGTCTCGGCACCGAGTTGAAGTTGGCGCAACGCGAAGCGGTACTGGCCCAAGGTCTCGAGCTGATGACCTGGACTTTCGATCCACTCGAGAGCCGCAACGCGCGGCTGAACTTGAGCAAGCTCGGTGCGGTGACAAAGACCTACGTCCCCAATCACTACGGCGACATGGGTGGGGTCAACGAGGGGTTGACCAGCGACCGGTTTCAAGTGGACTGGTTTCTGGCCAGCCGGCGTGTGGAACGCCGTCTGAAGGGCGAAAAGCCCTTTCAAGTGTCCGATCTGCGAAGTCGTGGGGTGAGGGTGCTGAACCCTCCAAAGCCCGGTGGTGACCTGCGTCCATCTGAAGATCCGATGAGCTTCGATCAGGCCGAACTTCTGGTGCAGATCCCCAGCGACTTCCAGCAGCTGAAAGTGGTCGACATCGCGTTGGCCAAAGCGTGGCGCGAGCACACGAAGTCGCTCTTCACCAAAGCGTTCGATCTCGGCTATACCGCAACCGAGTTCCTGTTCGAGGCGGGGGAGAGCTACTATCTATTGGAAAGGGATTGGTCTTTAGAATAAGGCGCTCGTGATAGGGTGACAGGACCTGTGGCTTTCGCCTACAATACCTGCAGTTTAGCTGGGCAACGAACCCCAAGGTCATGTGGTACCGGTGGGCCGAGTCGTTGGGTCAATCGGTCACGCCTGTGGGGATAGCGTTGCCTCTGCCAACGGAGGAAGATCGTGAGCTATTTCAGTATCAACGGAGAGATCGTCGCATCGCAAGAGGCGAAGATCCACGTGAGTGATCTGGGGTTACGGCGCGGTTACGCCGCTTTCGACTACTTCAGGATCGTCCGTGGCAAGCCGCTTTTTATCGAGGATCATCTCGACAGGTTCGAGAACTCGACACGGCTTTTGGGGTTGGAGATCCCGATGTCGCGAGCTGAGTTGAAAGCCCACCTGTTGGAGCTTATCGATCGGAATAGTGTCGACAACGCCGGCCTGCAACTCTTTCTGACCGGAGGGTACTCTCCAGATGGGTTTACCCCGGTAGAGCCCAATCTGTTGGTATTGGTAAACCCCGTATCCCAACCGAAGTCCGAGGTTTATACCACCGGTGCCAAGCTGATTACCCACCGACACCAACGCGAGCTCCCTGAAGCCAAGACCAACAACTATATGATGGCGGTCAGTATGAGCCGCACCATGAAGGAGACCGGAGCCATCGATGTGCTCTACCACGACGGTCACGTGATCCGGGAAACGACCCGTTCGAATATCTTTTTGGTAACCCGGGGCGGCGTGCTGGTGACCCCCGCCGATGGGATGCTCGAGGGCGTCACACGCAAGCACATTTTGCAGGTGGTGCGTGGTCACCTGGCAGTCGAAGAGCGGGACGTTCCCGTATCGGAGCTGAGCGAGACGGCAGAGGTCTTCATCACCAGCACCACCAAAGGGGCCATCCCGGTGGTGCAAGTCGACGATATCACCATAAACGACGGCAGGCCGGGACCCGTGACCCGGCGCGTGATGGAGCTCTTCAGCCGGCACGTCGAAGCGTATCTGCAAGGAGAAGGGTAGCCAGGTGTACACGCTGATCCATAACGGTACGCTCCTCGACGGTACGGGTGCTGAACCGCTCCGTGACGCCGCGGTGCTCGTCAAGGGCGCGCGCATTCAAGCGGTTGGAAGGCGCTCTGACATCACTCTGCCTGATGGCGATGTGGTCCTGTTCGATGCTGGAGGTGGCACCATCCTCCCCGGGCTGATCGACGCCCACGTCCACGTCATGATCGAAGGGGTGAACATCCCCAAGATGATGACGACCCCCTTTTCCCTCAACTTCTATCTGGCCGCCGACCGCCTTCGCCGCACCTTGGACGCAGGCATCACCACGGTTCGCGATGCCGGTGGCGCCGATCTCGGCGTCAAAGAAGCCCTAGAGCGGGGACTGCTCAGCGGTCCCCGGCTTCAGATCAGCGTGCAAGCCCTCACGATTACCGGTGGGCATGGGGATGGGTGGATGCCTTCAGGAACCACCTTCGACCTGTGGCCCAGCTATCCCGGCATGCCTGCCGGGATCGCAGACGGCGTCGAAGAAGTTCGCAAGAAGGTCCGCGAGGTCCTGCGGGCCGGCGCCGAGGTCATCAAGGTCAGTTCGACCGGGGGAGTATTGAGCCCCACCGATCACCCCGAGTTCACCCAGTACAGCCAGGAGGAGCTCGAGGTCATGGTGCAAGAAGGCGCCTACCGTCGCGGCGTCAAAGTCATGGCCCACGCCCAGGGGGTCGAAGGGATCAAAAACGCTGTTCGGGCCGGAATCCACTCTATCGAGCACGGCATCTATCTGGATGACGACGCCATCGAGCTGATGCTCGAGCACGGAACCTTTTTGGTGCCCACCTTGCTGGCCCCGGTAGCGGTGCTCGAGTCGGCGGATGAGATGCCCGAGTACGGTGTCCGCAAAGCCGAGGAGGCGGTCAACGCGCACCGCGAGAGCATCGCCAAGGCTTATAAAGCCGGCGTGAAGATCGCCATGGGCACCGATGCCGGGGTGATGCCGCACGGCACCAACCTGCGCGAGTTGGGGCTGATGTGTGATGTCGGCATGACCCCTATGGACGTGTTGGTGGCCACCACCAAGGTCGCCGCCGAGTGTCTTGGCTGGGACGACCGCTTGGGCACGGTCGAGGTGGGCAAGCTCGCCGATATCATCGTCACCGCCACCGATCCGCTCGCCGATATCCGCTCGCTCGAAGATAACGACAACATCGTGCTGGTCGTGCAAGACGGCCGTGTGGTCAAGGATATTCGCGGCCAGAAATAAGGTGATGAGTAATGAGTGATGGGTGCTGCGAAGGTCACGGTTGAACCAAACCGTTCGCCCATCACCCACTCATCACTCATAACTGTTTACTCATCACCTTGTGTTTCAGGTGCAAAAGACGGGATAAATTGGCTCAGCTACGAAGTTTGAAGTAAGCTTCGGCCCGCCGTCCGATGAGGTAGCTCGACAGGGCGTTGGTGGCCGATGAGGTGGCCACGCCGACAAACGGCAGCGCGCGGCTGAGCCAGGCGCGGGCGTAGCGTTCGCAGACCTTCCTGGTGAGGGCCTTGCCGGTCTGGCGAAGCAGCACGTTGCTGCCGGTGCTCACGCCGGTGACGATAAAGATGAGCCGCCTTTGGTCGAGCGTCTCCAAGGGGAAGCCGTGCGCCTCTGCGATCTCGAGCACCATCTCCCCCTGCAGTTTGAAGGTGGCGGTCAGGTCGGTGGTGACGCCGACGAGCAGGTTTGCCACAGTGCCCACCACCGGGATGAGGGAGGCGCTCGAGGTGGCGGCGCCGATGGCGGCCGTCTGTTGACAGGTTCGCCTGATGATCCGGTCGGACAGCTCGGCAGCCTCCGCCCCAGGCAAGCTCTCTCGGAGCGCGTGCACACGCCGCACCGCAGCCTCGGCGTTCGCTTCGCTCAAGCTCTTGAGGAGCAGCTGAATGGCCTGGTGCGCCCAGCCGTTCCCCCAACCACCTGAGCGGACGTCGCCGGCCGTGCTCGGTTCGAGCGTCTGCTCGAGCGCTGCGACTTGCGGTGCGAGAGAGCTATCTATATCGATCGGTCTCCTCCAAAGCTCCGGCATGGCGTGCCGAGGTGGGTCCAGTGTAGCCAAGAAGTGGAGCATCTTCATGAGGAACAGCTCTCATCAGCAGCAAGAGTGACGGCCAGGACGGGTCATTTGTCCCTGGCTCGAGCTGCGCGTTCTCGTCTAGCCTACGAGAAACAGTGATGGTTTTTGTGTCCCGGCGTGGGCCGGCGGCAGAAGGTGTTTTGGCGCTCAATGAGGTAAAAGAGAGCGATTTCCCTATGGAGAGTGGTCGATCACGAAGTCGATGAGGGAGGGTGCAGTTTAACAGGGCCTGACAAGATCTTTTGGGGCAGGTCTGGCTGATGTGGGTCCGGCCTACGCCCGTGAATCGATAACGGTATTAGGCAGCGAAGGGAGAGGGAGAACGATCACCCGAGGGATATCTGAATGGGAAGGATGTAGATGGGAGGTATGAGAGATGGTTACGCGAAGACAGTTTCTCAAACTCGGAGCAGCCACCAGCTTGGGCTTTCTGGTGGCTTGTAATGACCCCAAACTGTTGAATATGGCAGGACCGGAGGGGCTGCAGCCTCTCGGTGTGCCGCTGCTCGATCCGTCGAGCCAACCGAAATTCGTAAACCCCTTGCCCAACCCGCTCGCCCCGGCGTTTATCTTCAAACCTGACAACGGCTACTACGAGATTGGCATGGGAGAGGTCAGGCAAGCACTCGGGCTTTACGGGAAAAACGGCAAACCTCTTACAACGACCGTGTGGGGATACGGCGGTGCGGCACAACAGGGTGGCCTCCCGCTCTATACTTTTCCAGGGCGCACATTTGAGGTCTGCCGGGACGAAAGCGTTTATGTACAGTGGCGCAATAACCTACCGATAAGACCTCACCTGCTGCCGGTCGACGAGTCGTTGCATTGGGCCTTCTATCATGGCGAAGGAAAGATTGCCAAAGATGGCGTCCCGGTGGTCCCCCACCTCCACGGTGGCCACACCGAGTCCGACAGCGACGGTTTGCCCGAGTATTGGTGGACGCCAGGTGAAGCGCTTGTTGGGCCGCGTTTTGTGAAGAGCCTCTACACCTACCACAACGACCAAGAGGCCGGCACGCTCTGGTACCACGACCACGCGCTCGGCATCACCCGGCTCAACGTCTACGCTGGGCTGGCAGGATTCTATATTCTGCGCGACGATGTCGACACCGGCAAGCCCGATAACCCACTCGACCTACCCACCTACCCGTATGAAGTCCCGCTGGTGATCCAAGATCGGGTATTTACGCATAGGGGTGAACTCTTCTTGCCCACCGACGACACGGTCAAAGTCAAGAATAGTGTCGTTGCGGAGTTCTTCGGCGACGTCATCCTGGTCAACGGCGTGGCCTGGCCGAAACTCGACGTCGAACCCCGCAAGTACCGCTTCCGTTTGTTGAACGGTTCGGACTCGCGTTTCTACGTTTTGAAATTCGAGGTGGATGGGGATGGAGAGTCTTTGGACAATGGTGGTTACTCGATACCGTTCTACCAGATCGGCACCGACGATGGGTTTTTGTCAAGCCCCGTTCAACTCGACACCTTGGTGCTCGGTCCGGGAGAGCGTGCTGATGTGATCGTCGACTTCTCTGGCCTTGGCGACAAGCGGATCACCATGAAAAATACCGGACCGGATGACCCCTTCAGAGGGCTGAACCCCGACGGTACCAATAACGATGGTGAAGGTGGAGTGTTACCCTCGGCCGACGTGGGCAGCACGGGTGTAATCATGGCCTTCGACATCGTGAATTCGCTTGACGCTTCTCGATCGGATGGTTTCGATGTGAGCACGAGCCTGCGCACAGGACCCTTCGAGGTCCCTGGACAGGTGGCGAATACGAGGAAGTTGGTGTTGTTCGAGGAAGAGGATGAATTTGGCCGCCTACGACCACAACTCGGCACCCTGGCAGACGGCTCGCTGCTGTGGGATGGTGTCACTGAGAATCCTGAGCTCAATAGCACAGAGATCTGGGAAGTCTACAACGCCACCGAGGATGCCCACCCCATCCACTTGCACCTGGTCACCTTCGAAATTCTCGATAGGATCCCCTTCACAGGTGAGCTTGAAGAACAAGTGTGGGATGGTCCAGGTACCAAACACAAGCTGGTGAATCCACAACTGGTGGGGTCGTCCTCGCTACCGAACCCCAACGAACGCGGTCCGAAAGATACCGCTCAGATGTTTCCCGGCCAGATGACCCGCATCAAGGCCACCTTCGACCGGCCCGGCCGCTACGTGTGGCACTGCCACATCCTCTCGCACGAAGATCACGAGATGATGCGGCCCTTTGAAGTTGAAGTCGTCTAAACAGTTACCAGAGACGAGTCGAGAGCATCAGGACGGTGATAGGAAATCGGTGATGAGTGATGGGTGATGGGTGCTGCGAAGTTCGCTGCTCAGCCAAGACGTTCGCCCATCACCCGCCCATCACTCATTACTCATGACCCATCACCTAAAAAGGTTTTCGCGATAAGACATCTGCCGTCCACTCAAAGTCTTGAGGATGGCTTCCCGAAGCGGGACTAGTGGCTGCGCGGTGGGTGGATGGGCAGCTCGAGCAGCCTGCCGCCGATGCCTGAGAGCGCGGCGGTGACCAGCGCGTCGGCGATAGCTTTGGGGTTGATCAGGCTTCTCGGGTCGATGTCGGGAAGATCCCGGCGGTTGCAGAGCGTGTCGACCGGCCCCATCGGGAAGGCGATGGCGACTTCGATGCCAGTGTGCACGAGTTCCTGGTCGAGCGAGCGCAAGAAGGTGGCGACTGCGCTTTTCGAGGCGGCAAAGAGGCTGGCGCCTGCCGCGCCGCCACCCCAAGCCTCCTGCGATGCGATACCGGCGATCAAGCCTTCCTCCCGTTTCAAGAGCTCGGGTAACACGGCTTTGGTAGCGTAGTAGAGGGTGCGCATGTTGGAGTCGAAGACGCGGTCGAAGGCGTCTTCGTCCAGATCGATGACCTGCCCGGTCACGATATCGCCGACGAGGTGGACGAGGCCGTCCACCACACCGTGGAACTCCTTGGCCTTCTCTACCATCTCCTGGGCTTTGGCCATCGTGCCGATGTCCGAGACGATCGGTGGGGTGCTAAAAGACGAAGCACGCCCTTGAATGCGTACCACATCGCGGTCGACCAGTAGCGGGCGAGCGCCCGCGTCGGCAAAGGCTTGCTCGACGGCCCCAGCGATGGCGCCACCGGCGCCTGTGATGATGATTACTTTGTCACGTAACGTTTGCATGAGGACCTCTCGGTGTAGGTGCGGTATGTAGAGCAGGAGACCGCAACGGAACAAGATTATCCTATCCTACCGTTTGGGAGCCAGAGGCCCTGGTGGTCGTTTTGGTGTGCCGAGGCGTAGCACACCTTCATCCGGTCTAGGGTGCAATACCGGAACGGGCGAGGGTTTGCTCGGATCAGCCGCGCGCGAGTTTGACCGCTTTGATGATGCTTGTGAGGTCGCGCTGACCCTGGTCGATCTCGGCCTGGCAGGCCCTGAGATAGTTCTCCAAGATGACATCGGCGCTGGAATCGAGTGCGCTCCGGATGCCAGAGAGCAGGGTGAGGATCTCCTGGCAAGGGCGTTCCTCGTCGATCATCTTCTGGAGACCCCGTACCTGGCCCTCGAGGCGGCGGAGCCGGTTTAATATCTTGGTCTTTTCGACAGCGGGTTCCTCAAGGGTTTGTTGCGGCATGATCTCCTCCGCTGCTGGCGTCATCGATGGCGGCAGCGCTCAGCACGGCTTCGACGAAGGCGCGGTCGGGTTGGGCGCCCAAGACGCGCGTCTGGTTGGCACCACGAACGATGGTGTCGGGTACGCCGGAAATACGGTTGCGCTGTGAGAGCATCGGAAACTCGTTGGCTTCGATCCCTTCGGCGACGATATGAGGATTGTGGTAAGCGAACTTGAAGGCTGTGAGAACAGCTCTGGGGCAGTGGGGACAGGTAGGTGTGACAAAGACTTGCAAGTGAACGGGGCTCTCGACCTTTTCGAGGTGGCTCATACTGGTGGCGCCCAACTCGCTTTCACCGGTGCCGAGCATGTGGAGGGTAGAGATGAGGGTGGTGAACTCGTAGCCGCCTGGTAGCCCCGAGAAACGAATGTTGGTTCGCTCTGTACCTGCTTCCCGTAACAGAATAGTGGGGGTGAGGGTAATCCCGAGGTTCTGGGCTTCTTCATCTCCGGCGATGGGACGTTCCTCAAGCGTGATCTTGTCGCTCAACTCGGCGATCTCTTTGAGTAGCTCGAGGGTAGAGCGCTGTTCGCCGGGCATGTCCCGGCCAGGGATGACCAGGCCGCTACCAGAGGTATAGACGATGACCTCGAGCTCGTGTTGAATCGGGGCGAGCGCTTCTTTGACTTGTGCTTTGGTTCGGTCATCGAGTATGTTCACGGCTTTAGCTCCTTTGGCAGGATCGCTGCTACAACGAGGAGGAATAGATCCTATCCACTGGTTGTATCATACCCCTATGGGGTATTGCAATGTGTATCTTTTGGAACAAACTGTGTATCTTTTGGAACAAACTGTGTATCTTTTGAAACAGAGCTTGTGTCGACGACGCT
>CP070651.1:1113165-1124659 GCA_020354625.1 Trueperaceae bacterium | reverse complement strand
GCCTCGAGAACCGTCTTCATGGGCACGAAGGTCACGTCGAGATCGGTCGTCTCCGGCATGGGGGTACCCGCCAGGCCCTCGCCCTTCCTGTCGATCAGCAGTTCGATGTGCGCCGGGTAGGAGTAGTCGGCCAGCAGGTTGCGCACCTCATCAGCGTTGGGGCCGATCACGGCCACAGAACCGATGTCGGGACGCAGCGGAAGGAGATTGCCGTCGTTTTTCAAGAGCACCAGCGACTTCTCGGCGATCGCGCGGGCCAGCCGGCGTTGCCCGGCGTTGTCGAATAGAGCTACAACTCGGTCCGGGTCGACAAAGGGGTCTTCAAAAAGTCCGAGCTCGAACTTCAACGCGAGGATGCGGAGCACGCTCTGGTCGATCAGGTCCTTTGGAACCCGTCCATCGGCCACCGCCTGCAGGACCGGCGAACCGTAACAGTCGGTGCTCGGGAGTTCCAGGTCGACCCCGGCCTCGAGCGACATCAGCGAGGCCTCGGACTTGTCGCGGGCGTATTGGTGGTAGTCGTAGAGGCTGTTGATCGACATGTAGTCTGACACCACAACGCCGTCAAAACCCCACACGTTTCGGATCAGCTCGGTCATCAGCTCCCGCGAGGCGCTTACCGGAATCCCGTCCAGTTCGTGGTAGCCCGCCATCAGCGAGCGCACCCGGGCACGCTTGACGGCCGCTTCGAAGGGGTGCAGGTAGACCTCGTGGAGCTCGCGCTCTCCAAGGTGGGCAGGGGCCCAGTTGAGCCCGCCTTCGGTGACGCTGTAGCCGACGAAGTGCTTGACGGTCGCCACCACGCCCTGCTGCAACGAGTCTCCTTGTAACCCTTCGATGTATGCCACGCCCATCCTGGCCACCAGGTGGGGATCTTCCCCGAAGGTCTCCTCGATGCGCCCCCAGCGTGGGTCGCGCCCGATGTCCAAGATCGGCGACAAGCCCTGGTGCGCCCCCACGGCGCGCAGCTGTTGGCGGATTTCCGTGGTCATCAATTCGGCCAGCTCGGGTTGCCACGTGCTGGCCAGGCCGATCATCTGGGGGAAGGCGGTGGCGTTCTGGGCGGTGTAGCCGCTGCAGCACTCCTCGTGGATCATGGCGGGAATTCCCAGGCGCGTCTTTTCGCGGAGATAGCGTTGCAGCGCGTTGGCAACTTCGGCACACCCCCGGGGGTCGAGGCTGCTCGCCCCGGCCAGGCGGGTGATCTGACCGATGCCCGAGGGCAGCAAAGCGTCGACCTTTGCCCGGTCGAGCGTCTGTCCATCGAGGAGCTCGTAGATCCAGCGGCTGCCCATTTGGGCGACCTTTTCCTCGAGCGTCATCAGCGACAGCAGGTTTACCGCCCGGTTGCGCGGGTCCAAGCGAGCGTCTTGGTAGGGGTGGGGTCCGGCGTCGGTGCTCACGGTTGCTCCTTTGGTTGTTCAGCCCTTGACCGCGCCCCCGGTCAGGCCCGCGACGATGTAGCGCTGGGCCAATAGGAAAAAGACCACGGCAGGGACCAAATTGACCGAAATAAAGCCGAGGATCCGGTTCCATTCGGTCGACCATTCCCCCCGGAAGTTTGCCAGCCCGAGCGGCCAGGGGTGCACGCTAGGGTCGGTTCCGAGCATGATCAGGGGCAGCAGGAAGGCGTTCCAGGAATTGACCAGGGTGATCACGCCGACGGTCGCCAGGATCGGCAGCGACAGCGGCAGCACGAACCTCAAAAAGAACCCCACATAGCCGACGCCGTCTACCCGCGCCGCCTCGAACAGCTCGTCTGGGAGCTGTTCGAAAAACCCACGGAAAAAGAGCACCGCCCCGCCCATGCCGAAGGCGACTTGCGGCAGGATGATGGCCCAGTGGGTGTTGAACAGGTTCAGGAAGGTGTTGTTGATGACGAAGATAGGGACGATGGCCGCCGCGGCGGGGAACATCAGACCCAGAAGCAAGTAGGAAAACAAGAAGTTCTTGCCTGCGTACTTGATGTGGCTGAAGGTGTAAGCCGCCATCGAGCCGAGAAGGAGCACCAGCAGCACGGTAAAGAGCGAGATATTGAGCGAGTTCAGCGCATAACGCCAGGTCTCGGGCGACCGGATGATGTCACCGTAAAACTCGAGTTGCAGGGTGCGCGGGAGCCCGACCGGGTTGAGCCGCAGCCCGCCAAGGGTCTTGAAGCCGCCCATCACCGTCGCCCAGATGGGCAGCAGGACGAAGATCGCCAGAGGGGTGAGAAAGGCGTACTTGAAGATCGCGCCCAGATTGCGCCTCATGCCTTTTTCCTCCGGAACATGCTCTGTTCCCCCATCACCAGGTACTGGTAGGTAAAGCCGACCACGATGCTGATGGTAAAGAGGATGATGCTGGCCGAGGAGGCGATGCCGTAGCGCTGCCGCCGCGACAGGCCCCACTCGTAGATAAAGGTCGCCAGCGTCTGGCCCTCCTCAGGCGGAGCGCGGCCGTAGAGACCGATGATGAGGTCGAAAACCTGAAGCGAACCCAGGATGGCGAAAAAGACGGAGAGCTTGATGGCGTAGGAAATAAGCGGAATCTTGACGTGGAGCGCAGTCTGCCAGTACGACGCCCCGTCGATCTGGGCCGATTCGATCAGCTCCTGCGGGACACCTTGCAGTCCGGCGATATAGATGATCATGTGGTAGCCGAAATACTTCCATACCAGCGCGAGCAAGACAGCTCCGAAGGACCACGTCTTGTCTTCCATCAGGAAGTAAGGGCCGCCCAAAAAGCGTTCGTAGAGGGGTGCCAGGATCCCGTTACGACCGTCCAGCATGAACACCCAGATCAACCCGGTGGCGATCTCGGAGAGCACGAACGGCAGAAAGAAGATCAGGCGGAAGAAGTTGTTGACCGGGGTGTTTTCGTAGATCAGCAGCGCGCACAGTAGCGCCAGCGGCAGCTGCACAAAGAGCGAGGTCGCCAAGAGCAACACCGTGTTGCGGATTGCGGGCTCGAAAAAGGAGTTGAGGGTGCGCTTGGTAAAGAGCCAGACGTAGTTGTCGATCCCCTGCCAGTCGACCAGCGGGCCGTAGCCTTTGTAGGTGTAGAGGCTCATATAGCCCGCCCCGAGGATCGGCAGCACCACGAAGACGGTAAAGATGAGGAGTGCTGGCGGTAGCAAAATCAACACGGCCGTCCAACGGCCCTGGCGCGGCGCGCGTCCGGGTCTTCTTACCGGCCGGTTGGGTTGGTTGGTGCTAGCCGTCGACACTGTCTTCCTACAACAGGAGCGGGAGATGGACGTCGGCTTTTACCGACGCCCGGCCCCCGGATCCCCCTAACTTGACTACCTAAGTTCCCAGCTTTCCTGGATCAGCTCGGCTGCGGTTTGCGGGTCGATGTCGCCGGTGGCCAGCTTGCCCGAGATGTCATTGACCACCCCACCCACGTCGGCGCCCAGGTCTTGATCGAGGAAGACTTGGTGCCACTGGGACGCGGCCAGGTTGCTCGAGATCTGGGCGAGGAAGGGGTTACTCACCCCATTGGCCGCGCCGACCGCCTGTGGGATGTAGACCGAGCCCTCGCCGGCCTCGAGTTGGACCTCGGGGCTGACAAAGAACTTGAGGAACTCGACGGTCTCGTCGGGCGCGTTTGGCCCGACCACGAAGCCGTTGATGCCGCCCAGGGTATCGGTCGGACGACCCACGCCCTCTTCAACGGTGGGGAAGCTGAAGATACCCAGTTCGTCGTTGCTGAGACCCTCACCGTCAGCCGAGTTACCGCGCTGGGTGTCTAAGTCCCAGTTGCCCATCAGGTGGAAGGCAGCTCCGCCATCCCCGAAGAACCCCGACGCGTCCTGATATTTCATGGTCATGAAGCCCTCCTGGAAGGGCTCGAGCTCGATGAGGCGCACGAATTCCTCTCCCGCACGCACGAAGGCCTCGGCGGCAAAGCCGTCGCCCTCGCCGGCCTTGGCGGCAGCGATGCCCTCTTCACCGGCGATACGCATGGCAAGGTACGACCAGTAAAAATGCAGCGGCCACAGGTCGACTCCACCCGCCGCAATGGGGGTGATGCCGGCGTCTTTGACCTGCTGGACGGCGGCCAAAAAGTCATCCCAGGTTTCAATCGCACCCACGTCGACGCCCGCTTGGTCGACCAGAGTGCGATTGTAAAAGAAAACAACCTGGGATACGTTGGTGGCTAGGCCATAGATACGGCCTTCGTGGGTGAAGGCGTTGACGCCGGCTGCAGACTGGGTGGCCAGAAAGTCCGCGTCGAGGAGGTCGGTGATGTCGCGCGCGGCGCCGGCCGAGGCCTGCTCGTGGAAGAGCCCGCCTCCCCAGCTGTAGTAGAGGTGGGGGGCGTCATTGGTCTGCAACAGGGTGGGGAGCTTCGCCTTGAAGTTCTCATTCTCCAGCTCCTCGCGGATGACGAGGATGTCCGACTGTTGGCCGTTAAACCGCTCGCCCATCGCTATTTCGAACGGTTTTCTCAGGTCCTCGCTTTCGAGCGACAGCCAATTGACCTCCACCTGCGCTTGGGCTGCGGCTAGCAGCAGAAATGAAGCCACGATCAACCGTTTTATCGCGTATCTCATATCTTCCTCCTCACAACAAGTGCAGCTGGCCTGAGGTGTAGACGTGTTAGAAAGCGAAACTGCCGACCTTTGAACAGAGCGGTCGCGAGGACCCGAAGGGCAGGTACGGCAATGACAGGCTGCTCAAACACCACACTACACCAACAGTATCTCCCGTGCAATCGCTTGCAAGGATAGCCACATTCCTGCTCGCCATGTAATCATGGGACCATGCGACACAGCTCGAGCAAGCGCCAAAAGGATGCGAACGTCCGTGGCACGACAACGAGCGAGAGCGATCTTTTGAACGGCAGAATAGCCAAGAGTGTGACCATTTACGATGTCTCCCGTGCAGCGGGGGTGTCGTACTCGACCGTTTCGCGAGTTCTCAACGGCTTCGAGCACGTGAAAGACTCGACCCGTAGCCGTGTGCTTCGCGTCGCCGAAGAACTCGGCTATGTGGCGAACCAAAAGGCACGCAGTCTGGCGGGCGGCAAGTCGCGGGTCATCGGCCTGCTGGTCCCTGTTCTCGACAACGGCTACATCAGCGAGATCGCCCGTGGTGTCGACGAGGCCCTGGCGCGGTCAGGCTACGACCTGATGCTCTATACCACCCACCGTGTCAAGTCCACAGAAATGATGTATGCCAAGGCCATCGCCAGCGGTCTCTCCGAGGGTCTGCTGCTTCTGGTACCGAAGGTGCCGGCGCACTACCTGGAGCTGTTGCGCGCCCAGAACTTTCCCCACGTTCTCATCGACCAGCAAGACGAGGCGAATCGCAGCGCAACCGTAGAAACGACCAATCGGCAAGGAGCGCACGACGCCACCCGCCACCTGTTGTCGTTGGGGCACCGGCGCATCGCCTTTGTCAGCGGGAGCCCAGAGTTGTCGCCAGCGCGCGAGCGACTCGACGGCTACCGGAAGGCACTTGGCGAGGCGGGGATCGCGTTCGAGCCAGAATTGGTCGCCGAGGGGGATTTCCAAACCGAGGGGGGCCGCAGCGCCGCCCTCGAGCTCCTCTCCCTTCGTAAGCCGCCAAGCGCCATCTTCGCGGCAAACGACCTCTCGGCCTTCGGCGTCATGGATGCCGTGCGTTCGGTCGGGCTAGCGATTCCTGATGACATCTCGGTTGTCGGTTTCGACGACATCCCCCAGGCATCGATCACGTATCCGAAACTGACGACGGTGCGGCAGCCCCTTACGGAAATGGGGAGGGTCGCCGTTACACTGTTGCTCGAGCAGCTCCACTCACCCGGCAGCGAGCTCGAAAGCGTCGTGCTCAAGACCGAGCTGGTCAATCGTGAATCGTGTGGGGCGATCGACTGACGACTTCTTCGCTGGTGGTCATGCGGATCGGGTTTGGTCGAGAGAGAAGCGTGATGGCACTAGCCAGATTGCCGAAACACGTCAACCGTCGAACAGGTTTAGCAGCTTGGTAACACACGTTCATGCTGCCTTGCGAAAGACGAGAGTACCTGAGCAAAGAGGGGTACCGTAAAAGCGTTCCGTTACCCTTATTCGTGCACTAAGAGCTCGGTTAATCGTACCGAGACCTCTCTTACGATTCGTTCCAGGTTTACATTCGCTGCACACTCCGCGTCTACGCGATAAGCAGGTAAAGTTTGCAGCCCTGTGACCTCGAGAATTTGCTCGGCCTCGTCTCGGTAGAACTGCTCGGTAGCTGGGTGGGACAAGACCAGCTTCAAGCACTGAACCGCCTCTTCAAAGCTCTCCTGCGCACGTCTGATATCAGCAAGCGAAACCAGTGCAGCCAACATCACCCGCGGACTATCTATCGTCTGGCCGATATGAAGACTGCGCCGTACCAAATCGATCGCGAACGGAAGATCACCGGCAGCAACCGTGGCTCTGCTCAGATTGGCCAGGGCGTACGCCTCCGTCACTCTGTCCCCATGTTCTTCGGCCAGCAAGAGCGCGTCCGCGAAGCGCTGGTGGGCTTTTTCATAGGATCTAGCTCGCCAAGCGACCCTGCCCAAATAGTGCAAGACATACCTCTTTATGAGCTCGTCTCCCATTTCACGTGCGTGATCGAGCCCAAGCCGCAACTGGCCTTCAGCTTCCTCCAAGCGACCGATATTCACAAGATACGCTCCAAAGTGAACCAGGTAATTACCTAGGTTAAACGCGTTCCCGAGTGCTCGCACCTCGTCGAGGGCATGCTGATGGTAGTCGCGACTCTCAGCACTGTCGGGGAGCTCTTGGAATACTGCGCTCAGGCCGACAAGGAAGTAGATGATGGCTTCCGTATCTTTCTGGTTGCGCGCCATAGACAAGCCCTCTTCGAATGTCGCTTTGGCATTCAAGTAATCGCCAGTGAACCACCATGCCCACCCTTGCACCAGCATTCCCTTCATGATATCCCCGAGGTCGTCTTGCACCTTGAGAATATTTAATCCCTCACGCACGGAATTGTGTGCAGGACGAATCTCGGACAGCCATAGCTGGATCTGGGCCTGGGCGACGAGAAGGTGGCCCAGCGAAGGCTGGTGGGTGGGGTCTTCACGATCTAGCTTGGCGATCGCCTGGGCGATGAAATCCGCCCCTTCTTTCAAGCTATTGACGAAGGTAAACGGCCATAGCAAGGTATTGCGGGAAAACTCATGGGTTCTAGCCTCGGTGACGGCCCAGTCCCAGGCGGCGCGAATGTTGCCTAGTTCTTCCCTCTGCTGGTCGAGTCTGTCTTTCCAGATACCCCCTGCAATGTCCTGCATCGCCGTTTCCTGAACCTCCAGGAAGCGGAGGTAGTAGAGGCCGTGAAGCTCTTCGGCGACTCGCACATGATCGGGATCCTCAGCCAGTTTCTCCTGACAGAACTCGTGAATCAGGGGGTGTAAAGCGTACCTACCATCAGCACCGACGGTCAACAGCGACTTATTTACGAGTCCGGCCAGAACACGAAGGCTGGCACCCGCAACGTCACCCGCAGCCCTCCTCCTGAAACCGCCGCGGAACACCGCCAACGTCCGGAGAGCCGTTTGTTCAACATCTTCGAGCAGTTGCCAGGAGTGCTCGAAGGTCGCCCGCAGACTTCGATGCCTCTCTGGCAGGTCGCGGGTAGATGCTTGCAAGATATCGAGACCCCGCTCGATCTCAACCACGATGTCCTCGGGAGTGAGCAATCGAAACCAGCTGGCAGCAAGCTCGATGGCTAGGGGGTGGCCATCTACCAGCTGGCAGATACGGACAAAAGCGGGGGTGCTGCTCGTCTCGACCACGAAATCCGCACGGTGATTCCGGATACTCTTCACCAGCAGTTCGGTTGCATCATACCGATCGAGATGCTCGCCCTCACACGCAGGATACGTGAGGCCATGGATATCGAATACTCTCTCCGATAGCATGTCGAGGCGTTCTCGCGAGGTAACGAGGAACTCGATATGGGGTGCTTCAGTTAGCAGCAATGAGAGGAGACCTACCCCGGCCAGGAGATGCTCGAGATTGTCCAAAACCAGGAGCAGCTCTCTTTCTCGTAGATGAGCCAATAGCTGTCGCTGGGGATCGTGCTGCTGGAAAAGACGAACTCCGAGGGCATCGGCGATGGTGTAAACCATGAGCTCGGGGGAGGTCACGGATACGAACGAGACGAAGTATACACCGTCCTTGTAACGAGAGAGTGACCTCCTGGCCACCTCTATGGCCAACCGGGTCTTACCGACTCCCCCAGGTCCGACGATCGTCACCAGACGGACGCTTCTGTCTCCGAGCTTTTCACTCAGCACCTCGATCTCGCTGCGGCGGCCGATAAACGGGGTGGCTTGCGGAGGCAGATTATGCGGACCCTTTTTCTCCACTGCCATCGTGCGTAGTTCGGCCCTGGCATCTTCGACGGTCAGAGAAACATCGAGGTCGTAGGCCTTCACTTCTTTTTGAACCTCGGCAACCTCAAAGCTCTCCCCTGCCAGAAGCAGCCGGTGTAGGCGCACCAGATCATCCGGCCTGGGCTCAGGTGCTCCAGAGAATAGGTAGGCACGTTCGGCCCGTTCAGCAGCAGACTCGAACGCCCCTTCGCTCGCCTCCTCTTCAGCCAGGCTCAACTGTGCGGTTCTCACGCGCTCGGCGAGCAACTCACGGGTACCGTATACCCACTCCTCGAGTTCAATACCCCAGTCCTTGAAGACTATCCCATCCAGAAACTTGCCCGTATAGAGATCGAGACTTCTCTGCAGCTCGTTTTGCTCCAAGGCGCGTAGGAGCGTCTGAACATCACAGTCGATCTCACTCCAAATGCGACCGCGGTCTGACTTGATAACGCCCGGAGCTCCGTTTCTGAGGCGGTAGATCTCTGACGCCAGACTCCGCAAGGGGTTGGCAGCACCCAGGTAGAAAAGCTCTGCGAGATTACGTCGATGTTGAGAGCCTTCAAGCGCAACGTACGCGAGCAACAAGAGGGATTTCGGGCGCGTGAAGCCCGTGCCTTCGAGTGACAGTCCGCCAAGGGTGCGGAGTTGCATGCCCAAGTATAGAAGGTTAGGGGCACTCTGGTGGAAACGTGTGCCCGCGGTGACGCTCTGGTGAACCCTTGGTGACCCCCTCTGGGACAGACTGGCTCAACCCGCGAGCTCGACAACGAGCAATCCAGCGGACGGTGGTTCGATATGTTCATGACGGCAGAAGGCAATCGTAAACGAAACCCACGCCTTACATCTTCGAGCACTCGTGCGGAACCTGTTACGACGCGGTTCATCACCAATAGCCTGCTTGGCGGGCTGCGTGGGTGGTTCGTGAACTCCATCAAGTGGATAGCCGCGTACGCTAGCGTTGTCTTCTTGTTCACCGTTATAAAGCTCTTTACCGGATAAGCTCCGGCCTGGGTTATCTAACGTCGAGCGAGATCCAGATAGCGATTCCGATCGAGCACAGGTGGGTACGCTTCCACGGCGAGCAGTCTGTGAGGAAACAAGCAGCGGCTGAACAATCAAATGCTGCGACGGCGATGATGCGATTTGCAGAACGCGTTTTGTAAACCGTGCATTACCGGACGGCAAGTGGTGGGCGATTCCTACTCCAGGTGTTCGCTTTCCCATAGGCGTGAGCCACCCGCAGGACCGCGGTCTCATCGAAGTAGCGTCCTGCGACGTGCAGGCCCAACGGGAGCCCGTCGGCGTCGAAGCCGCAGGGGACCGATAGCGCTGGGACACCCGCGAGGCTGAAGACGCGGCTGTGGTGACCGGCTACCGCACCCGTCCCGAACAGCACAAAGGTCGCCTCTTCTTTGCTCGTGATCGGCTCGCCTCGGGCTAGGGCAGGGGCGCCGCCCGAAGCCGCCGCGCCGACGAGGACGTCCACCTCCTCCAGGGCCTCAAGGACCTGCCGCGTTACCGCAACCCGGGCCCGCTCCGCCTGCGCCGCCACCCCAGAGGGCAGGGCCGCGCCTACCATCAGCCGAATCCGGGTATTGTAGTCGTACTCGTGGTAGCTCTCGAGTAGCTTCGGCCGGTGGTGCCCGCTCGCCTCCAGAAGCACCAGCGGGGAGATGGCGTACTTTGAGTCGTCCATCAGCGGAAGCCGCACGGGGCGAACCGTCGCACCGAGGCTACGGAGCACCTCGAGCGCAGCCTCGACCGCGTCTCGTGCCTCGGTTCCGGTGTATGGCTCGGTCATCATCTCTTCGACCACGCCGACCCGTACACCGTCGAGGTCGTCGGTCAGGGCGGCAGCGTAGTCGGGCACCGACTCCCCACTCGAGGTCGGGTCCATGGGGTCTCGGCCCGCGAGAGCCTGCAGCACCAGGGCCGCGTCGAGCGCGCTGCGCGCCAGGGGCCCCACACAGTCGAATGACCACGCCAGCGGGAACACCCCGTCGCGACTGACACGGGACCATGTGGCCTTGAGGCCCACCACCCCACAGTAGGCCGCCGGGCCACGGATCGAGCCGGAGGTGTCGCCCCCCAGCGAAAAGCTACACAGCCCCGCCGCGACCGCCGCGGCCGAGCCGCTCGAGGAGCCGCCAGGGGTTCGCTCCAGATTCCACGGGTTGCGGGGCGTGCCGAAGGGGAAGTCGCGGGTTGGACCCATGTGAAACTCATGGGTGTTCAGGGTGCCGAGCAGCACCGCGCCGGCCTCCTTGAGCCGTGCAACGACTGTCGCGTCCCGGTCGGCGACGTGATCTGCCAGAATCCTGGAGCCGCCCGTGACCCGCACGCCCTCGATGAGGATTTGGTCTTTGACGGCGAACGGAATGCCGTGCAGTGGAGAACGGCGACCACCCGCCAAGATCTCCGCCTCGGCCTCACTGGCCGCGGCCAGGGCATCGTCGGCAAGGACGGTGATGAACGCCTTCAGCGAATCGTCGCAGCGCGCGATCCGCTCTAGGTAGCACTCGGTCAGCTCGACCGGCGACAGTTCCCCACGCCCGATGCGCCCCGCCTGTTCGCTTAGGGGGAGGAAAGCGAGTTCGTCAGCGTTCATCGCCGCACCCAAAAGGGAACAGGGCGTACCAGGACTCGGTCTCGTCGGTGGTTATACGGTCGAGCACGGCAGCCCCTTCAAGCTGGGCGTTGAGTCGAGCGGTGATCTCCACAAGGTCATCTGCCGGAACGTCGTACCCCTGCGCCGCAAGGATTCGCTCGACCTGTTCTACCGTCAAGTCCCGCATGGTCTCTCCCCCGTTCCGAGCCCAGTGTGGGCGCTCCTTAAGGATTGCCCCACCATAATACGATACCCGTTCCCATCAAAGCGAGGACGATCCGATCTGCCTCACAGGAGAGGCCAATGGCAAGCGCGAAGAAGGAGGACGAGCCCACTCAAGGCCTAGGTTGCCCAGGTGCTATGTCCGTCATGTGGCTCCCCAATTCTGTCCGCCGCACCCGAACCCGGTATAGTAGACTGGCGATCTACTGCCGAGATTCCCGGTTCTTCAGGCCCTTCCGGCTGGGGCGTCGGCACGTCGAACCAACGCAGCAGACAGTCCGACGAGCCACACGAGGAGGGCCACGATGTTCAGCATGATGAGGGAGG
>CP070651.1:1105597-1113065 GCA_020354625.1 Trueperaceae bacterium | reverse complement strand
TTTGCTGATGTGCAAGTAGAGTTTAACGATAGCGGTGCCGTTTTCGACGAGGCTCTTCTCAAAGTGGTTGATCATCTCGAACCGCCCCGACCAGACCGCTTTGGGTACGATCGTGTTGACCCGTGCGATCAGCACGTCTTCATAGTGGGAGCGGTTATATACAGCGATCATGCCCCTGGCTGGGAGCGGCTTGGTGATCCTCCACAGGAAATCGTGGGCGAGTTCTTCGGGTGTGGGCGCTTTGAAGCTGGTCACTCTCACGCCTTGTGGGTTCACGCCCGTCATTACGCGTCGAATCGTTCCATCTTTGCCCCCCGCATCGAGGGCTTGCAGCACCACCAGGAGCGAATGTGACGAAGCGGCGTAGAGGAGGTTTTGAAGCTCAGCCAGACGCTTCTTCTGGGCTCTCAAGCGCTTTCTGGCGAGCTCCCGCCCCTCGCCGTCGGGTGAAAAAGGCCCTGTATCATCGGGGCTGACGCTTGTGAGCGAGTCTTTGGCACCGGGTTCGACCCGATACGTGGTTAGCGGTAGGTCCATAGCGAGACTCTACCGTATTGGTCAGGTCGTTGGTACGAAAGTAGTAGAAAAAGGTCACACCGAGAGAGGAGACCCATCGTCTCGGTCCCTGTGCAGCGGTCACAGTCGGATCGGCAGTAGGCCCCTACACTAGAAACATGAATGCAGTCGGAGTAAGTATCTTACAAATCGGTTTTCTTGCGGCCTCCGGTCTGCTGCTCTTGTTCGCTCTCTACCGGTTCCACCGCTTGGCGTCGAATCAAAAATCGGGGGCACCGATACCGAAAGTGGCTACGACCAAGCGTCAGGGGAGCAGCAGAGCGTCGACGGGTGGGGCCAGAGCAGAGATCCAAGTGGTCAAGGCGGTCGTCTCTGTATTGCTCGAAAATCAGGTCGACTTGGAGATCCACATCCGCAACATCGGTAAGGCGCCCGCGCAAAACATCCGCCTCCTCTTTCACGGTGCTGGCTACCGCCATGAGATCGAGAAGGGCCTCGCTCCCGGCGAGAGCTATCACGAAGCGTGGTTCACGGTACCTATGTCGACCCACAAGCACCGGGTACCAGAACAGTTCTCGATCGTCTGGAACGATGGCTACGAAGATAACCGCAAGGTGACCAGCCCGATCGACAACCCGTTTTTGGTCAAGACCATGTGGGCATAGAGACGTAACGAGGTCAGAAGTTTTGCTAGAGCGCCGCGTGGCGCTCTAGTTTCATGTGGGCCCTTGTGGTAGCGTTTTTGGGGATGGAGGACTGGCCGTGCACACCGTACCCCCAAAGCAGGTAGGGTTATCCTCAGAGAGACTCTCCCACATCGACCGGGCGATGGAAGAGGTCGTATCACGGCGTGACATCCCTGGGCTCGTCACCGTGGTGGCGCGCCGGGGAAAGATCGCCCACATAGGCCGTTACGGAGTTGCCGAACGCGAGCGAGAGCGGCCGATGAACACGGACACCATCTTCCGCATCTACTCGATGACCAAGCCGGTCACCAGCGTGCTCGCCCTGATGCTGCTCGAAGAGGGCCGCTTTGCCCTCCAGGAACCGGTCGCGATGTACCTACCAGGCTTCGCTGAGCTCGAGGTGGCTACCGGGCACGGTCCCAAAGGCTTTACGCTCGAGCCGGCCAAGAGACCGGTCACCATCCGAGACCTCTTTTTGCATACGTCGGGCCTCGGCTACGGTATCTTCGACGGCGATCCGCTCGAGCACGCCTACCGAACTCGCTTGCATGCTGAAGAGACCGTCGTCAGCGCCCTCAGCCTGGAGAAGCTCTGTGAGCTGTTGCCTAGCCTGCCGCTCGCCTTTCAGCCGGGCGAAAGCTGGCGCTATAGCCTCTCCACCGATGTGTTAGGACGAGTTGCAGAGGTCGTTACCGGTACGCCGCTCGATACGCTGATGCGGGAGCGGATCTTTGCACCCCTGGGGATGGTCGACACGGGCTTCTTTGTGCCGCCAGAGAAACTTTCGCGTTTTAGCGCCATGTACCGCTTCGACGAGCGCGGCGAGCTGGCGCTGCTCGACCCCTCTGAGGGCGGTCCCTTTACCGAGCCCGCGCACCCTCCGGGTGGGGGAACCGGTTTGGTTTCGACCGCCATGGACTATCTGCGTTTTGCCCGCACGCTACTGGCCGGGGGTGAACTGGACGGCGTGAGGCTCCTGGGTGAACGCACCCACCGCTACGCGATCCAAAACCACATCCCCCACCGCTTGCTCCCGCTGCACATGGGTCCAGACCCGATGCCTGGCCTCGGATTCGGCCTCGGTTTCGCGGTGCACCTCGGCCCGCACCACGGCGGCTCGATCGTCAGCCCCGGGAGCTATTCGTGGGGTGGGATCGCCGGGACGGCATTCTGGATCGACCCCGCGGAGGATCTTATCGGCCTCTTCTTACCGCAGGTGATGCGGCTGCAGTATCATAAGATGCTTGTTCAAAAGTATCAGAACCTGGTCTACCAGGCGATCAGCGACTGATTTCGCTCCCGATGCTCAGGAGAGGTGGAAGACCTCCTCGAGCTCGACCAGCATCTGGTCTGGCCGAGCGCCTGGCGGCAGCTCGAAGTAGGGGGCCATCAAGGCCTGCCAGCGGCCGTTGACCTCGGTCGTCTCCATGGCGGCGACGGCCTCTTCGAGGGTGCCGGGCGTTTCGAAGTAGCCAAACAGCAGCCCATCGGGACGCATGAAGAGCGAATAGTTGTGCCACCCAGCACCCTTCAAGGCCTCGAGCATTTCGGGCCAGACGTGCCGGTGATGGTCTTTGTACTCTTCGATCAGATGCTCCTTGACCTTGAGGATGAAGCCGATCCGGTTCATGGGTACTCCTCAACCGATCACGGCCAGCTCGAGGTTGAGCAGCCGCGCCAGTTTGGTGATTCGCCCGACCTGATGGCCGACGCCGAGCGCCACGTGGTGGGTCGGGCCTTCGGCGCACCAGCGGTCCATAAAGGTAGCCGGGTCGTGTTTGAACAGAATGCGCGAGTTGGTGTTGCCGATCTGCATGGTGTCGCCCGGCAGCGACTCGCCTTCGGCGGCGATCAGTTTCAGCCTTCCGTGCGCGGTCTGGCTGAGCCCGAGGATGGTCACCGGCCCAGTCTTGACGTTGAACTCGACCGAGATCCCGTAGCCGCGCTTGCCGTGGTAGAGCCCGAGACCCCGGAGCAGCGGCTTTTCATCGCTGATCGCCACGTGACCGGGCCCGTCGTGCCCCATCAGGACGAACTCGTCCACAAAATCCATGGCGTAGAACTCGGTGTAGGAACCCCCGGCGCCGAAGCGGTCCATCATCATCATCGCAAAACAGGTCTTGAGATCGCCCTCGCCCGAGGCGGGGATGCCGCGGGCCGTGAGGAGCGAGTTGCCGACGATCAGCGAGGCGCCTAGCTCCTCGAAGGCGTTTCCGTTCAAACCACGGTAATAGTACGTCAATCCTTGAAGGTCGAAGTCGGCCACCAGCCGGTCGAGGCCACAAGCCACCCGGGCCGACCAGATCAGGGCCTCGTCGGTCACGGGCATGCTGATCGTGTCCCGGCCAGGCTCTGCAAAATCGAAGATGTTTCGGATCTCTTCGACTTTGGACGTGATCTCTTTTGGTGACGCCGCGTCCACCCGAACCTGCAGATCGTCCATCTCGAGCACCTCGATGTGGGTGCCGAGCTGGGCGTGGAGCATGGTGAAGTCCGAATACATATCGAGCATCCCCGGGTAGGTGTGACCCAAAAACCCGACTCGGCTCGACTGGACGGAGCGGAGCACCCCTGCGGCGGACACCCAGTTCTCGATCTCTTCCCAAGCCCGCTCGAAGTAGCGGTTGGCCTTGCCGGCGGCCGGTGAGAGCAGCCCCGAAACCACGTTGAACTGAATCCCAGATCGGGCGAAGGCGTTGGAGATTTCCGGCACGCAGCAGGCGCAACAGTTCGCCAGCCATTCGGCGGTGTCGGTGTCGAGGTATTCGAGGGCCGGGGTCGGCTGCAGGTTCAAGACCAGCACCGGGACCTTGCGCCTCTGCACCGCGGGCAGGACCTGCGACGAGGTCGCGTAGGTGCCGACGTAACAGACGATCAGGTCGACGTTTTCTCGGGTGAAGAGGTCGCCTGCGTGTCTGGCCTTGGGTGCGTCGTCGACCAGCCCTGCCGAAACGACCTCCGCCCCCATCTCGACGATTCGCGCTTCGACCTGGCGCTGGTACCCTTCGAGCCTCTCTCTAAGCCCTTCGAACTGGGGCCAATAAGCGGCCAGGCCGATTCCGAAGAGGCCGATGCGTGCCGGGTATGTCACTACTGCTCCTCCTGTATGGTGTAGCCATGTGGTCTAACCAAGCCTATCAGATGACCGACATAAACCCTAACTCGAAGCGGAGATCGTTATGAGCGAAGTACTGCCGCGCTGCAAGGTAGGAACGGGGCTCGAGATCTCGCGACTTGTCACCGGTCTCTGGCAGGTCGCCGACATGGAGCGTGGGGGTAGGGTGCTCGACCTAGAGGCCGCCGCCGCTGCGATGGTCCCTTACGTCGAGGCGGGTCTCACCACCTTCGACATGGCCGACCACTACGGCTCGGCGGAGGAGATCGCCGGCGCCTTTCAAAGGCACTATGGTGCTACCTACCGGGTCGAGTTTTTGACCAAGTGGGTTCCCGAGCCGGGACAGATCACCCGAGACGACGCCCGCGTTGCAATAGAGCGAGCGCTCACTCGGTTGAACAGGGACCAGATCGACCTGCTTCAATTCCATACCTGGCGTTACGCCGACCTCTCCTGGCTCGACGGGCTCCTCTGGCTGCAAGAGTTCAAAGAGGAGGGGTTGATACGCGAGATCGGCCTCACCAACTTCGATTCGCTCCACCTCAAAATCGCTCTCGACACCGGCATCGAGATCGCCACCAACCAGGTCAGCTACTCGCTTTTGGACCGGCGGGCGGCCGGGGAGATGACCGAGGTGTGCCGGCGTACCGGTGTACGCCTCCTGGCCTACGGAACCCTCGCCGGCGGGCTTTTGACCGACCGCTGGCTCGGTGAGGGCGAACCGAGCGAGCGCCTCACCTGGTCGCAGATGAAATACCGTCGGTTCATTGAAGCCGCCGGGGGTTGGGAACGGCTTCAAGAGGTCCTCACTGGGCTGGCATCGCAAGCGGAGCGTCACGGCGTCTCGATCGCCAATCTGGCTTCGAGATATGTGCTCGAACAACCTGCCGTGGCAGGAGTCATCATCGGCGCGCGCCTGGGGGAGAGCGAGCATATCGAGGACAACCTGAGGCTGCGAGATCTCTCGCTCGACGACGAGGCCGAGCGCGGGATCGAGCGGTCGCTGACGTCACTCGCCCCGATCCCCGGCGACAGCGGCGACGAGTACCGTCAGGCCCCCTTCCTTACCGCATCGGGCGACCTGAGCCACCACCTCTCGACGTTTCCGCGACCGTATCCGGTGCGGAACCGCCCTGACGGGCGGCTCATCGTCGACACTGGTACCCGGTGGGAGGGTTTGGCCGGATTTTGCCGGGCCATACGTGATGGAGATCGCATTTTGGTGGCCGGGACCACCGCCACTCACGGTGACAAGACAGTCGGCGGGGGAGACGCGGCCTCACAGTTTCACTTCATCGTCGACAAGATCGAGGCTGCGCTCTTGTCTCTTGGTGCCCGCCTAAATGACATTGTGCGTACGCGCGTATTCGTTAAGCGAATTTCGGATTGGGAAGCGGTGGCCCGGGCCCACGGAAACCGTTTCGGTGACGTCCTGCCCGTGAATACACTGGTGCAAGCCGATCTGGTGGGGGAGGAGTACCTGGTCGAGGTCGAAGCCGAAGCGCTCTTGGGGACGGTAGGGGCAGCGCACTTACTCGACCACGAGTAGCTCTTTAAACCCGCCGGTCAGCGCTTCGCCCCCACCAGGCCTGGCGACGACCACGTCTTCCACGCGGGCCGAGAAGGTTTCGAATTGCGTGATGCTCGGCTCGACCGTGAACATCATGCCGCTCTCGAGCACGGTGTCGTCGCCGGCCGTCAAGAAGGGCGGTTCGTGAACGTCTAATCCGATGGCGTGGCCGAGCCGGTGGCGGAACGCTGTGCCGTAGCCGCCTTCTTCGATCACCTGTCGCGCCGCCCGGTCGACCTCGGCGGCCGTCACCTGCCCAGAGCGCATCGCTTCGATGCCGGCTCCCTGCGACCTCATGACCAGGCTAAAGATCTCTTCAAACCCTCGGGTCGGCTCGCCGAAAAAGACGGTGCGTCCGTAATCGTAGCAGTAGCCATCGAGCACCGCGCCAAAATCGAAGAGGATGGAAACCGGCGGCTCGAGAACCCGCTTCCAGGTCTCTTGGCGCCGCCCAAAAAGGAGCGGATGGTTGGGTCCGGAGTTGTATAGCGAGGTGGTAAAGGACGGCCCCAGCGAACCGTGGCGCCTCAGTTGGTAGTCGACCTCCGTGACCACGTCGAGCTCGGTCATGCCGTGCTCGAGCTTTGCCAACACGGCACCGAATGCCGCCTCGGTGACGGCGCCGGCACGGCGCATCGCCTCGACCTCTTCTTCCGACTTGATGACCCGCAAAGGACGTAAGAGGTCGGTCGCCGATAGAAACGAGGCCTGCGGCAGCAGCGCCTGAACGGCGCTCACCGTCGCACCGTGTGTCTTGTCACTGATCGCTACCCGTGGCGCGTCCGGAAGCTCGAAATCGCGGATGAAGCGGCGCACCATCTCGGCCGGGTCCTCGAAGTCGCCCAAGATTTCGAGCTTCACCGTGTCGGAGCCGCTGCCGCCACCGAACTCGGCCGTCATGCGGGGCAGCGCCAGCACCGGTCTGTGATGCGGGGTCAGCCAGGCTCCTTCGACCCAGGCGCCCGGATGGAGCACAGCACCGAAGTTGGGGATGTCGCGCGGTACCCCTGTCAGGTAGGCGAGGTCGGCTGACAGCGGAATAAACGCCAGGTCGGCAACCCCGTCCAAGATCTTGCGAAAGCGCTCGAGCCGTCGTTCGTAATCCATCAGCAGCCCCTTTCCGGCACAAACTCTGTTAGTATACGATCTACCTTTATGGTGATGCAGCATGACTGAAATGGAGGATAGTTGTGAAGAACCTCGATTTGGCACGTAGAATCTTGAGCATTGCGCTCCTCGTTGCGCTCGCTCCCGTTACGAGTGTGTTTGCTCAAGATGAAAAGGTCCTCGTGGTCGGGCACGCGGAGATTGCCGAAGCCTACGACCCCGCTCACGCGTTCAATCCGACCAGCGGCATCGTGCACCGGGTTACCTATAACCGGCTGGTCACGTTCCCTGATGGTGACGCCAGCGCGATTCTTCCCGACCTGGCCGCGTCGTGGACGGTATCGGAAGACGGTCTCGTGTACACGTTTACGCTTAGCGACACGGCGTTTTCAAACGGTGACCCGGTGCAGGCCGACGACGTGGTTTTTTCGTACCAGCGCCTCAAGAACGTCAAGGCTCAGCCTTCGTTCCTGA
>CP070651.1:1094183-1105497 GCA_020354625.1 Trueperaceae bacterium | reverse complement strand
GCACGAGCACGAGTAAGCAAATGTCGGTACGTTATGGTTGTGGCGTTGCTATCCCAGTGACGCCACAAACCGACTTGGATTCGGCGCTCATATCGTAGCCAAAAGGGGATTCGATGAACAAGGAGTTGGATAAAACAAGATACCTTGGATTTTTGGGGTGATGTAGACCTATGCACACAGAAGACAGCCACGATCACCAGCACCAGGTAAGCTCTGCGGCGCACCACCACGGGGCTCACGCCAGCCACGACAAACATGAAGGCCACAGCCCGGAGATGTTTCGCGACCGGCTCTGGCTCAGCCTGGCGCTCACCGTGCCAATTCTCTACTTCTCCGAACAGTTCCAGGCCTGGTTCAACTACCAAGCCGTTACTTTTCCCGGCAGCCAATTGGTTAACCCGATCCTGGCCATCATCATCTTCATCTACGGCGGCAGCCCCTTCTTGAAAGGCGCCCGCTTTGAACTAGCCGACCGGCAACCGGCGATGATGACCCTTATCTCCCTGGCCATCAGCGTCGCTTTTATCTTCAGCTTGGCGGTCACCTTCGGTTTTCCCGGGAAGCCCTTCTTTTGGGAGCTTGCCACCCTGATCGACGTGATGCTCTTGGGTCACTGGTTGGAGATGCTCTCGGTACAAGGTGCCTCGCGCGCCCTTGAAGAGCTGACCAAGTTGATGCCAACCACCGCCCACCTGATCAAGGAGGGCGGCGTCAGCACCCAGGACGTTCCCATCGGTGACCTAAAAACAGGGGATCAGATCCTCATCCGCCCCGGCGAACAGGTCCCGGCCGACGGGAAAGTGGTCGATGGGAGTTCGAGTCTCAACGAAGCTTTTCTCACCGGTGAGTCCAGACCCGTATCTAAAGGTACAGGTGATGAGGTGGTGGCCGGCGCCATCAACGGTGAAGGAGCCCTCACCGTAACCATTACCCGCACCGGGGAAGCCACCACCCTCAACCAGATCATGCGCCTTGTCGAAGAAGCGCAAGCGTCGCGTAGCCGCTTCCAGAACCTAGCCGACCGCGCGGCCGGGTGGCTTACCTATATCGCTATTACTGCTGGGCTCCTCACCCTGCTCGTTTGGACGGGTCTAGGCAGGGATTTCAACTTTGCCCTGACGTTGATGGTGACCGTCTTGGTGATTGCCTGCCCCCACGCTCTCGGTCTGGCTATCCCGCTTGTCACGGTGAACGCCACGGCGCTTGCCGCCAAAAACGGCATTTTGGTGCGCAACCGTGAGGCCTTCGAGCGGGCCCGCGACATACGATTCGTCGCCTTCGATAAGACCGGCACCCTCACCGAAGGAACGTTCGGTGTTAGCCGCATCTACACAGCCGGGCTTAGCGAGACGGACAGCTATCGACTGGCCGCCGCTCTTGAGGCCCGTTCTGAACACCCCCTCGCTCAAGCTGTAGTGGAAGCTGCTGAGGTCGAGGGCATCGAAGCTGCGTTGGTGAGCGATTTTAAGGTGGTAGCCGGCAAGGGTGTAGAAGGTGCCGTTGAGGAACGTCTGTACCGCATGGGCCGTCCCGAATGGCCTCAGGAGCTCGGCATCGCCTTTCCCGATAACCTTCGGTCTGATCTCGAGGAAGCGGAAGCGCGTGGCGAGAGCGTCATCGCGCTCATGGACGACGAAAAGGTACTGGCACTGTTTGCTCTTGCCGACAAGGTGAGGCAGAGCGCCAGGGAGGCCGTGCGGCAGCTGAAAAGCATGGATATCACACCGGTTATGATCACCGGTGACGCCGAAGCCGTGGCCAAAACCGTGGCCGGTGAACTCGGCATCGAACGATACTACGCACGCGTGCTGCCCCAAGACAAGGCCGAGCTCGTCCACAAGTTGAAAGAGGGTGGCCCTACCGGCTTCATCGGCGATGGGATCAACGACGCACCCGCGCTGCTCGAGGCCAATCTCGGCATCGCCATCGGCGCCGGCACCAACGTAGCGATCGAATCAGCCGACCTGGTGCTGATCGATGATGACCCGCTAGACGTTACCAGGGCTCTCAAGCTTTCCACGGCCACCTACGGCAAGATGGTTCAGAACCTCTTATGGGCTACAGGCTACAACACCGTCGCCATTCCCCTTGCCGCCGGCGTAGCCGTTCCCTGGGGCTTTACCCTCTCTCCAGCTGTCGGGGCGCTCCTGATGAGCCTCTCTACCGTGATCGTAGCCGTGAACGCCATGCTCCTCAGGCGTTTGAAGCTCGCATAATGCCACCGGTGTTGAACCTTCAGTGCAACTCGAGGGAATTGAAATGGGCTGCTTTCGTGCAAAGCAGCCCATTTCAGAAAGCAGGAGCAGTACCAGACCGACTCCCCCCCCTTCACCTAGAAACGTCTTTATATGCCTAGGCCGTACTGCTCTGGTTCGAAACCGGAGAGGTTTTCGGGCGAGAAGACATCGTCGGCCAGATCAAGCTTGCTGCGTTCGCCCAAGGTGATCACCGTTTGGCCGCCCTTGAGAACGCTGCGAACGGTGACGACGTTGGGTTCGACCTCTCCCTCGAAGGCGATGACATCGTCCATGTCGATAATCTGCTCTACCTGATCCAGGGTGTTGTTGTAGGCGATTTTCACGATCAAGAAAGTCTCCTCGTCGATCCAAACACTCGCAGTCGGAAAGTCGACGTCGGTGCCAGGACGTTGGGTCAGGGCGATTTTGAGTACCGTCCTCGCTCCCTCTTGTCCCAACCAGCGCAAAGACAGCTGCTCTTCAGCCACAAGCTGTCCGCTGTAGTCCTTGCTGAGATCGAAACCACCGCTCATCTGATCGTTTTGGAGATCGCTACCGCCAAAACCGGCGTTGCGGTCTTGATCCGATACCAGCTCCTTGACTTGACCGAAGGCGGACAGGTAGAGCCACAGCTTGCTCTTTTCGGTAGGGTCTTCGGGGTCGATGGCCAAAAACATCGTGCCTCGGTCTAGCTCCGGCTCCAGAAAGTAGATGAGCAGCTTATCCGGCTGAGCAGCTTCCTGCTTGCTAATGGCGGCAAAGCTGCGTTCTACCGTGGTGCCGTCGTCGTCGGTGATCGTGAACGTCAACACGTTGAGCCGACCACCATCTTGGCTGAAGGGCCCTATTTGAGCCGCTTCTCTAAGGATCTCATCCGCACTCAGACTCTGTGCAGTTGCAAGCAAGATGCCACTCAAGAACAGCAGCGCTCCGAAGATCGTCAACAATGCCTTTCTCATCTTTGTCCTCCTTTACCTCGCTCGCCGTTGGCGAACCCTGCTCAGTTAAGCTTGGGATGTGTCGGGGAAACCGCAACCGCACTAGGCTCTAGGGGTGCACCAGGGAGGCGTACCGGTTTGTTCATGAAGCGTGGCTTGAGCAGCAGCACCGAGGGGATCACCACCAGGGCGCTTATCGAGCTGATGATCATGGTCAACATCACCAGCCAACCGAAGTTCACGTTGCCCCTGAAGCTTGAAAGCAGCAGCACCGCAAAGCTCAGCGTGATCGCCAGGGCGTTGTAGACGATGCCCTTGCCAACCGTCCGAGCCGTCTTCTCATAGGCCGCAGATGCACTCTGCCCACCCTTGACTTCGTGGTAGTACCTCGTGAGGAAGTGGATCGAGTAGTCGATGCCCACCCCCACCGCGATGCTGGCTAGCATCACCGTGATGAAATCCAGCGGCGTCTGGGTCAAAGACATGATCCCAAACTCGCCTACTATCGCGAACGCCAGTGGGATCAGGCTGATCAGTGACACCATAAAGGAGCGCAAGAGCAGCCTCATGATGAGTAGCGCCACCGCCATGGCGACAGCGAGGCTGGTGACTTGACTGCTAGTCAGAGCCGGTACCAGGGCGGCGATAATGTTGACGGTGCCCACCAACTCCGCCTCGGCGGAGTCGAAGTTCTCCTGCAGATAGGTATTCACTTCCTCGACCAGCTCAAGGGTATCGCTGGTATCGAGGTCTGCCACGCTGGCGACTACCTCACCGCGCGAGAAGTCACCCAATGCCAAGTTCTCTAAGTCACCGCTGTAGAGGAGCAGCAGTTGCGAGAGCATGCGTGGATCATCTGGGATGGCATAAAAGGCTGGGTCAGAAGCGTGCAACGTCTCGTTGAGCTGCATCACCACCTTGGCGAGCGACTGCACCGTGCCGACGTGGGGTAAGCTCAGCAAGAACGCCTCCAGCTCAGCCATATCCTGAAGCACTGCTGGGTCTTTGAGCCCATCGCGCTTGCCAGTTCGAACATCGACCGCCAGCTGCAGGCTACCCCCGAACTCCTCATCGATTACGTGGGTGGCCTTGACCACCTCACTTCCGTCCCCGAGAAACTTGGTGGGTTGCGATTCGATGGCAAGACGTGGGATCTGTAGCGCCAACAGGAATACGGTCGCTACCGCCAAAACCGACACCAGCACCGGTCGCCGTCCAACCTTGTTGGCAACCCCACCGAGCAAGCGAGACAGCCAGGCATCTTCGAAGGCTCGCTGGCGTAGCCGCGGTCTGGGCAGCGGCAGAACCGACAGGAGCGCCGGCACCAGCGTGAGCGATAGCAGCATGGCGTAGAGAATGCCCACGGCGCTGAGAACCCCTAAACTCCGCTGGGGCCACATCAGCGAAGTCAATAACCCAAGGAAACCGGCCGCGGTGGTAACGCTCGTGAGGATCACCGGGGTGGCCATCTCCGCCATGGTGCTGGCCAGCACCCTGCGGCGGTCACGCTCTCCAGAGGCAACGTCTTCATAATACTTATTGAGAATATGTATGCCGTCAGCAGCGCCGATCGCAATCAACAAAATCGGCATCACCACCAAAAAGGGCGTGATCGGCTGGTTGGTGAAGGCCATGGTACCGAAGGTCCACAAGGTGCTGAGAACCACCACAGAAAGCGGCAAGAGCACCCCCCGTACACTGTGGAAGCTCAGGTAAAGGATCAGTACCAAGATGACGAACACAAACGGGATCAGCTTCTGGATATCGCTGATGGAACTGTTGCCAGCCTCGATGCGGAGCACCTCAACGCCGGCCTTGAAGACCTGCTCCGGACCTCGGTAGCTTTCCGCCAGCTCACCGATCGATGTCACCATCGCAGGGATATCGGCACCCGGCAACAACCTGATGATGATCGCACCGGCCCTGCCTTCTTCGGCCACGATCAGTCCCCGCAAATTGCGGTCTTTCAAGACCCGCTCCCGGTACAGCGCAATGGCTTCAGGGCTTTGCGGAACCACAGCCATGGCCTCTTCGACGACGATAGCGGTTTCGGTGCCGTAGATCAGATCGGCGCTCGCCGGTCCGCTGACGCTGTCCACGCCCGGCAACGCCTCCAGGGAAGCTTCCAGCTCCTTGAACTTAGCCAACGTCGCGGTGTTGAAGATCGTCTCCGGGTGCTTCAGCGCCACGATGAAAAGGTCTGAGGAGCCGTAGGTATCCCGCGCCTGGCGGTAGGCAACTACTGCGGGGTTGTCCTTTGGCAAAAAGTTGATGATGTCGGATTCCACCGCCAAGCCCTTGACTGCAATGCCGATCAGAAACAGAGCCGTAATCAGCCCTGTGGCACCAAAGATAAGCCAGGGATGACGCTCTATCCAGCTGATGAACTTGAGTAACCGCCTCATGATACGTCTCCTCGCCATCTGGCTCGAGTAACTCACTCATCATCTTGGAGTGCCGGGTTGGTTGAGTTGGGGATGTGGTCATTTCATTCCTTACACTAAGTATATCCCACCCCTTCTGGGGTGGGATAGGGACATTTGTCCCAGCCGGTGTTGTACCTTCCCCCAGATAATGTTGCAGTGGGTCGAGTGAGGGATAACGTTTTAAGAAGGAGTGTTGTGAGGTGTCGTGTTTTCAGCGCAACTGCGATTGTTTTGGTCGCTGCCGCAGTCTACTATTTCCTTGGCGGTCTGTTGCCCTATTCCATCACCTATGGCGGCCCCCACGACAACCCATTTGAGGGTTCTTACTTCGCCAGGGGTTGGCTGCAAACGAGAGACCTTGCGCCCGAGCAGGTCCTCGATCGGTACAAGGTCGATTTCGTGGCGGCCTTTCCTCACACACTCAGGTTCTGGGCTCCAGCAAACGCTAGGGTTTCGGCAGCTGCCACAGCCTTGCCACTTGCACAGGCTAACGAAGTCGCGATCACTATTCGCCGGCTTGGTCTCCGGTGTAGTATCTATTTTCTGTCGGGACGCACGATTATCGCTAAGTGCGATACGCCTCTGATGCCAAGAGATTTCTAGCAAGGAACTTTGAAGAACGGGGTAACGTGAACCAGAACTCACTCCCTTTGCCCACCTCGCTCGTGACCCCTATTCTGCCCCCCTGCTGCTCTACATAGTTCTTGGCGATGGTGAGGCCGATGCCACTGCCTCCGCCCCCCTCTCGCACCCGCGCCTTGTCGGCCCGGTAAAAGCGCGTGAAGATGTTGGAGAGTGCCTCAACAGGAATGCCCTCGCCGCTATCGCGAACCGTAAACACGACTTCGTTCGGTTGTTGCGCTTCAAAAGCCAGCTCGACTTTCCCACCACTCCCGGTGTGCCGCAAGGCGTTGGCCAAGAAATTTGTCAAGACCTGACCCGTGCGCTCGGCATCGGCAAGGATCTCGACGGAGGGCGCACCCGGCTGTAAGATGAGGGAAACGCCTTTCTTCTCGAACTGCGGCTGAAAGGCCTCTACTGCCCATTCCAGCAGCTCCGAGGCGGAAATGGGTTCTTGGGAAAATTCGATCTGGCCGGTTTCCACACTAGACAGAAGTGCAAGGTCGTCGACCAACCGTTCTAAGCGTTCGATCTGGCGCTTACAGGCCGACAAGGTGTCGGTATCAAGGGTGAAAAGGTTGTCCTCGAGCCCCTCGATATAGCCAAGCAGATTGCTTAGCGGCGTCCGGAATTCGTGTGCAACGTTGGCCAGCAGCTCGACACGCCGCTGCTCGCTTTGCTCTAGCGTCTCCGCCATAGTATTGAAAGCGGAGGCCAAGTCACCGACCTCCCCAGGGGCATGAGTGGTCAGGCGTTCGCGGTATTGGCCAGCGGCGATGCGACTACTAGCGTGTCTCATCTCCCTCAGAGGCTTCACAATCCGGCGGGTCACAAATGTACCTACGGCGCTTGCAGCCAAAACAGATACGAAAACCGCCCAAAATAGTGACTGGTTGAGGGCTGTGCGGTACGCCTGGTTCAAATCTATCGTCATCGCACTCATCATGCCCTCGGCCACGCTGCTTCGCATCGTGCGCATCATGCTGCTGACGTGCCGCTCGAGAAAAAACGGTGCCAGAGACTCACCAGTCAACAAGAACGTAGCTGAACCCACCGTGATCACCAGCAGATAGGAAGCTAGCAGGCGCCAGTATAAACTCACATTCCTGCTCTGCTTCACAAGCGATCCTCTTTAAACTTGTAGCCGATACCCCTCACTGTAAGCAGCAACGACTCACCACCCCCTGCCATATCGAGTTTGTGGCGCAGATTCGAAACGTGCACATCGACCACTCGATCGATGCCCGCGAAATCTTTGCCCCAGATCCGATCGAGGAGCTCGTTGCGTGTGAACACTCGCCCTGGCATCCGGGCGAGCGTGTAGAGCAAATCGAACTCGATAGTGGTCAGCACTATCGTGTCATTATTTTTGCTTACGCTCCGCTGGGCGGGATCGATGACGAGACCTGCGCGTCGCATCACCATCTTGTCAGTCTCTTCCGGTCTTGTGCGCCGCAAAACCGCTTTCACCCGAGCCGCCAACTCTCTAGGGCTAAACGGTTTCGAAACGTAGTCATCAGCACCGAATTCAAGCCCCAACACCCGGTCGGTCTCCTCTTTCCGTGCCGTGAGCATGATGACAGGGGTGCTGTGCTGGGCCCTGAGACGCTTTATGAACTCAAGACCGTCCATCCCCGGCAGCATCCAGTCGAGCACAACCAAGTCGGGTGGCTCCTTTAAGGCGTAGTCCAGACCCTCGAAACCATCACGAGCTACAGCCACCTTGAACGATTCTCGCGCCAAGTAGGCTTCCACGATCCGAATAACGTCCGGATCGTCTTCCACGACAAGGATGCGGGTCACCTCTCGCTTTTCCTTTCTTCCAGGTTACTTCTTACAATCTATTCACCTATGGTGCCGGTTTGTGAGCGGCGTTGCTGCGGCGACCACCACTGTTTGAAGTAGGTCAGGACCGCGTCGATCTCCTCTTGGTCCCAGGCAGCGCCGACTGGAGGCATGTTCGTGCCCCCATTTCTGATGAGCCCGATGATCTGTTGATCGGGGTGGTGCCAGGAGTGTTCGGTGCCATTCAGTGCCGGTGCATTCAGCTGCACATGCCCCTCTCCTTGGGCCCCATGACAGGCTGCGCAGTACGCTTGATAGCGCGACTCCCCTACCTGTAGAACCTCGGCGGTGACCGCCATCGCCACTCGTGAAACCCCCGGATCCCGTGAGATCCAGGATCGAAAGCCGACAATGACTCCGATGCCAACGACGACTATCACACCGACCACCAACCCGAGCGGTATGCTCCAACGCCGGTTGACCTGCTTGGATTTAGCTCGCTTCTTCTCGGTTTTCTTGCTCATCTGCTGATCCCTTCAATGCACCCCAAATCGCGGTAAGCAACTCCTCCTTGTTTGAGTACGAAGGCCGCAAAAATATCAAGGTGGAGTTCGTCCAGTCTTGAATCGCGGCAATCTCTTGGCCCGATCCTGTCAACTTGAGGTGCGGGTAGGCACCGTATTCGACATACATATCGAACCGCTCCGCAACGCCTTCAAGTCGATCTACTATTTCTCGATCGAAGCGGGTTACAAAGGGGAGCACAAACGCCGGCTTGCCACAACTTCCACCCAGCCCCACCATAGGGAGACCGGCCACCGACGGAGGGTGGTACTTCAACTGACAGCGCTCCAGAAAGGCCTCGCGGTCACTCACTTTGTCCCGAGACGTCTTGAGGCTGGCCACGTACTGCCCCAAGGAAGGTTGTGTGGCCTGGTCGATATCCGATGGACTGGGGGGTGTGTTCTGTTTCATGATGACCTCTCATTAGATTTTACGGGCAGTTTGTAAAGTGGGCGTAAAGCAAACGTAAAGTTCTGCAAAAGCCCGTCAACCACAGCTTAAGAACCTCCAACTTGAGTTTGAGGTACCGTACTCTTAACCGGCTCGAGCCTCGGTTCTGGCAGGAGCTGGTTTTCACAAGTTCACAAACTTTACAACCGCATTACAGTGCCTTTATCCTGCTCGAACACTCCTCCGCTACAGTCGTCTCATAAAGGAAGCCGGGTCCCGTAGTTTTCGAAGAGACACGCCGTAAGGAGGAAACCATGAAAGGCTTAGCACGCAACGTATTCCTGTTATTGACCAGTACCAGGTTGGTGTTTTCCTTGGCTCGAGCCAGCGGTGGTGGTGACGACGCCCATCATCACGAACACGCGCCCGCTGTCCACCATCAGGACACGCATCACCAAGAGCACGGAGCGCTCCACGATCCGGCCGCGGGCAACATGAGCCACTACATGGCCGACATGACCTTTACCTTGAGAACCGCCTTGGTCGAAGAGGGTATGGCGTTCGTCGGAGTGGGCGGAGACATTGAAGGTGTCATCAATCCGAAGCTGGAAGTCCCCCACGGTGCCGTGGTGGAGATCACGCTTGTCAACGGAGACGGTATCGAGCACGACGTAGCCATTCCCGTCTTCGATGTCATGGCAGAGCACATTGCGGTGGTAGGCGAGAAGAGCGTGGTCGCTTTCGAGGCGAGCGAAGAAGGTACCTTCGAGTACCGGTGCGCGCTTCCCGGGCACGTGACGGCAGGGATGAAAGGGCTGCTGGAGGTGACCGAGCACCATCACTGAGCACGTCCAACACATCAGGGACAGCACCGAACACACCGAGCACCTTTACACCGCGTCGCGCAACTCGGCCATCGAACGCTAGCAGCGCCTCGGCACCTAAAACGCTTTGAGGCGCTTCAACAAGGCTGCGATCGAGTTCAGGCGTGGACAGTAATCGGGGGATCGCCATAGTAAAAGACCCGCGTTAGCAGGTCTCGATGATGATAAAGCGAACCCCGGCAGGAACCCGAGGGCAGGATTATTGTGCCGCTGACGTGTCAAAGTTGTGGCAGGCGCGATAGTCGACGCCACCGATATCTACTAGTTCGTAGGGGCCGCCACCCTCTTCGGCACACGGCTGTCCAAAGTAAACATCGTCGCGGACCAATATCTCCGAACCGAGGAACGGTTGTTGATCTACGTCGAACACCAACACGAGAATTGAGGCGGCACCGGGCTCTTCCTGGAGGCAATGCACCCAGTCACGAGGTCCAGCCGCGTTGCAGCCCCATCCGTCATGCTCCAGCTGATGCACGGTGGGTCCAGTTGAGCCAGTGTCAAAAAAATGGCAAGCGCGATAGTCGACGCCACCGATATCTACTAGTTCATAGGGGCCGCCGCCCTCTTCGGCACACGGCTGCTCGAAATACACATCGTCACGGACGAGAAGTTCCGAGCCAAGGAACGGCTGCCGATCGACACCGAACACCAATACGAGAATCGAGGCCGCTCCGGGCTCTTGTTGAAGACAATGCACCCAGTCACGAGGACCAGCAGTGTTACAACCCCAACCTTCCTGCTCCAACTCTTCTACCGTGGGGCCGCTGGCAAACGCAGAACTAAACGCTATCAGGATCGAAAACATCACCGCGAAACCAAAAATTTTAAGCACCACCACACCAACTCTCTCTTAGAAAAGTGTTCTGATCTTTTCGTTCGCTTAACTCGATCCTCCCTCCCAAATTTCCATAGCACCACACGATCTATTAGGGGACGGGCGCCAGAAGCCTGGCACTTGAGTGTAACTCCGGCAGCATTCGAAGTGCTGTAGGTTTCGTCACCCGTCCAAACGCGCTTGTGCAGCTTAAAGAGCGACAAGGGGGGACACGTGTCGTGGTCGAATCAGAGCGCAAAAGGAATAGGCGGAAGAAATCCTCCGCCTATTCAACGTAAGCTACCTAAACGGAAACTATTTCTTACCTATAGTACCCGAACCGAACTCCTTGAATATCCTCAGCCCACCGTTGCGGTCAGAACCGTAGATCCAAGGCGAATTGGTCTCTTTGTAAACACCCCAGTAGGTCTCGCCGTCCGCGGTGTAACGGGCCACCTCGACCGGATTATACGGATCGGTGACGTCGATTACCAGCATGCCGTCGGAGTACCAGGAGATGTAGGCTTTGACCTTGTTGCCTGTGGTCTCGACGATGACGTTGTGGCTGGAGTAGGTACCGGCTGGATCACAGCTGGCGTCGGATGGATTGGCGCTACACACCGTGTCGAAGATGGACGCCAGGACGGGGTTCGTG
>CP070651.1:1077125-1094083 GCA_020354625.1 Trueperaceae bacterium | reverse complement strand
AGCGGTGATCTCCACAAGGTCATCTGCCGGAACGTCGTACCCCTGCGCCGCAAGGATTCGCTCGACCTGTTCTACCGTCAAGTCCCGCATGGTCTCTCCCCCGTTCCGAGCCCAGTGTGGGCGCTCCTTGAGGATTGCCCCACCATAAACCGATTTGGCCGTACCCGTTACGAAAGGGCTTCGATATGGGCACCAGCAAAAAGAGTTAGGCTCTCTCTCGTCAAACACACCGCTGCCGAAAAAAAGCCTAATCTCGTCATAATCTTTCTGCTGTGCAGAGGCGTGTCCGATGCGCTATTGAAATCCTTCGATATCACAAGGTGTTTTCTAATGCATCGAATCGGCCGTCACGAAGGATGAGCGAGACTGCTCGTTGGTATGCGCCAAATGGCGAGTGATCTAGATACGATCACTCGCTGGTCTCTGGATCGAAACGAACCATATTGCCGACGTCGGCTCCCAGGTCTTCAAGGGAGTCGTAGAGCACTTGCAAAAGGTAGTGAGCGTTGTGCGTATAGCCTCCGGGGTCTTTGAGAACGTACTGGTAGTTGTAAGCGGCTCGCAGCAGTCGCGGTGTCCAGCTGTTGAAGCGACTGTCGTCGATGCCAGGAAATCCGTCGGCATCGGCGTCGGCGAAGAAGTACGGATAACGATCTTTGTTATACACGAGGGGCGTACCGATTTCGTTCATAGAGTACGCTTGCAAGGCTTGGTAGAGCGTGTCACGCATGGTTACGATCTCGCCAAAAACACCCTCTTCGGTATCCCCGTCGCCGTCGAAGTCCGTCACGTACTCGCGAATGGAACGAAGGTCGGTCATAGAAGTGACGGGTTCGTGGCACTCATTGCAGGCGAGAAAGTCGACTTCTAGGCTATGAGTGTCGTGACAGGAGAGGCACGAGCCGAAGTCCTCGTCGTGCTCGAAGAACCCGACGTACGGCTTACCCGTGTATTGGTACGCCCCCTGAACTTCTGCGCCGTAGCGTGTGGCGCCGGCAGCGAAGTAATGAATATTCAAAAACCGTAGCCGGTCGGAGACGGTGTCGTCGTTGATACCACGGGTCAAAGCGTTGACGCTGACCGTCGACTCGCGACCCTGGTGGCAGCTGAGACAGAGGTTCATGTCTGGGTAGTCACTAGAAACGACCGCACCGCTGGGGAAGGTAACTTCTTCCACCTCGTATCGAGTGAAGTCGACCGAGCCGCCCTGACCAGCGACGTTATCGTGGCAGGTCGTACACTGGAAGCCGTTGGCGGGAGGTTGTGAGATGGTGGTGCCTTCTTCGAGGAACATGGGCAGGCCGCCGGCGCTATGGCACTTCGCGCAACGCCCGGGAACCGCACCATCTTCATCCCAGTGACGGAAAGCCTCTTCCGAACCGGCGAAGTGACCGGCGTCTATCCGGTTTAGGCGTTCGAGCACGGAAGACTGGACCACGAGCTCAATTTCTCTCGTGATCATCTGCCTTTCCGTACTGCTGAAAGCGCCACTGTGCGCGTACCATTGCGTGTCTGATGCCGGAACCGGCGAGTACAGTTCAGGACGCTCGATGGCAGCCATGCCACCGGGCTCCAGCGCTTTGCTGAGGTCTTCGATCGAATCGTAGAGGAGTTGGATGATGTACTTGCCACCGTGGGCATACGCACCGGGATCCTTGAGCGAGACCTGGTAGTTATAGGCGGCCTTTACCAGGCGCGCGGTCCAGGCATTGTAGCGGTTGCCGTATGAGACCTCGTCCTCGTCGACTTCGCTATCGGCGTTGGTATCGATGAAGAAGTAGGGATAGGCACCTCCATCGTAGATGATGGCTGTGCCGCTAACCTGGCTGGCATAGGCCTGCATCGTGACGTAGAGGATGTCCCGAAGCCCTTCCAGTTCGTAGTAGATACCCTCTTTGATATTGCCGTCACCATCGAAGTCGACCAACGAGCCTTGCATACGGATGTCCCGCAGATGGTCGACCTCCCAAATGTCCCACCCGTGACAGTCGTTACACGATTCGACCCTTACCTCGAGGGTGTGCGGGTCGTGGCACTGGGTACAGGTTCTGAAGTCATCGACGTGGGCGAAGAAGGCGTCATAGGATTTGCCTTCGTACTCGTAACCGCCTTTGGCTAGGGTACCGTACTTTGTCGCCGCCGCCGCGTAGTAGTGGATGTTGAGGAAGCCGAGCTCCTCACTCACCGCGTCCGGGCTCGACACCATCGCTTCTTCGATACTTTCGTCGACGCTGATGCCGGATTCGCGTCCTTGGTGGCACTGCATACATCGAGCTTCTGAGCCGAGATCGGTGAGCTCGATTCCAGACGGCATGACCACGCTGGACATGTTCATGGTGGTGTCGTTGTGACAGGTGGTGCAGCTGATCACGGAGCCGATCTCGGCCGGGCTGTCGACGACGCCCGCCTTGGTCCCGTCAGCGCCTATATAATCGAGGTAACCGTAGCTGCTATGACATCTGGCACACCGTTCTGGGACTTCGGCTGGGTCGTCCTCATCCCAGTGGCGAAAGGCCTCAGCAGTGATATCGGCATGACCCGAATTGAACCAATCGTCGAAGAAGGGTATTTCGACGGTGCTCGGTGAGAGGATCATGGTGGCCTCTTCTTGTGCCATGGCCACCGGTGCTACAAGCAAGGTTGCCACATCCGTTGGTCGAAACACCGAAACCAGGACACCCGTGACGAAGAATAGAAATCCAACGACTGCCAGCAGCGTTACTCGCTTCACGACTTCCCCCCATCCTGTGTAGGATAACGGTTCGTTGCCCCTTGCTACGTCCGAAATGAGATTCGTAGACTTACTCCAACGTAACCGATAACCATCGTGACGGATAACTCAAAATCCTTACATTGTACCTTACCACACATCTTCTGCGAGGGTGCCAATTTCATGAAGGTTTTCAAGCTCTACGAGCGTCGCCCACCGTGATGGTACCCTCGGGCATGGCCGAGAGGGAGCGAACGCGGACAGTACGAGCCGTTTGGGGAACTGGTTTGGGTCAGCAGAATACAGACTGCACCGGGACGGAGAGCAGCGAATGATAACGGCATCGGAGGCTCTCGACCGCTTGCGTGAGGGCAATGCTCGCTTCGCTCTGGGCGAGAAACCCGCCCATAGACATATGAGCCGAGCTGAACGCAGCAGGTTCGCAACCGGTCAAGCTCCGTTCGCCGTCGTTCTCGGTTGTTCCGACTCGCGCGTGCCTGTCGAATCGATCTTTGACCAAGGCGTGGGAGATCTATTCGTGGTGCGGGTTGCCGGTAACGTTGTTGCTGCTCCTGTCATCGGCAGCGTCGAGTTCGCCGCCCTGCAACTCGGATCGCGGCTTGTCGTAGTGCTTGGGCACAGTAGGTGTGGGGCGGTGAGGGCGACCTTGGACGAGCTTCTCCAACCCTCAGAGGGGCTATCACAGGGCTTGGGCGCGATCGTAGATAGCATTCGGCCCGCGGTCGAAGGGGTTTCGGCTGAGAGACGTACCGGTGATCGAGATGTTCTATTGCAGCATGCCGTTCGGGCGAATATTCGCTATTCGGTTCTGCGTCTTACAAACGACTCAGACGTGCTGAATCAACTGATTCGCGACGATGGGCTTGTTGTGGTGGGCGCTGAATACTCCTTGGAGACCGGGAGAGTCGACTTCTTCGATGTACCTTCGAAGTTCGTATGACGACTCGCCTTGGGGAATTGGAGGGTGTGGAGGCCGCGGCACCAGCTCCGTGCAACCGAGGTGCCGGGCCCAATATGATAATTGTGTTCTACCCAGGCAGACTCCGGTGTGCAGGTCGCGCTACCGCAACATAGATCTACCAGGGCACCTGACTGTTGTGCAGTGACCCGTTCTCGTCACCCCTATGACATCTTGTCCCCGTCAACCTCTTTCGAGATGGCAATGAGGCTGCGTCCGATCGCGGTTTTGAGCTCCTCGATCGATTCCGGGGTCCAGCTGTAAAACCCCTTTGCGCTCTTGGCACCGAGCTCGCCGCGCTCGACACGCTCGGTCAGCAGCTTCGAGAGCTCTCGGGAACGTGCCAGGTCCGGTAGGAGGTTCTTTGCCACCACCTCGATCAGATCCCAGCCGGCGAGTCCCCAGATCTCGAAGGGACCAGCAGCGGCGTAGCGCCTCCCAAAACCTGTCTTGACCACGGTGTCGATATCTTTTGGCGTCGCAACGCCCTCTTCCACCAGCGAGAGCGCTTCGCGAAAGAGTGCCATCTGAAGTCTATTTCCGATAAACCCCGGCACCTCCCTTTGCACCACGACCGGCTTCTTACCGATCTGCTCGAGCAGCTGAACAACCGTCGAAACGGTTTCGTCGGATACCAGCTCGTGACGTACGACCTCGACCAAGGGCAGGAGGAAAGGAGGATTGAAATAGTGCGTCACGAGGACTCGTTCGGGCCGCGTGGTCGCCGCCGCCAGAGTGCCCGGCATCAGGGTTGAACTGTTACTGGCGAGAATCGTATGTGGAGGGCAATAGCGATCGAAAGCGGCGAAGAGTTCTCGCTTGAGCTCCATGTCCTCAAACACCGCCTCGACGACGAGATCGGTGTCTTTCACGGTTTCGCTAAGATCGCCGGCAGGGCTGATATTCGAGATCGCCGGTTCGATCTGATCAGCTGCCACCACACCGACCCGCTCGAGCATTTCGAGATTGGACCGTACACGGTTGAGAGCCTCACGCAAGATCTCTTGTGACAGGTCGTTGAGGCGCACTCGGAACCCGGCAAGAGCGAACTCGAGTGCAATTCCGTGGCCCATAAGTCCTGCTCCGACCACAGCGATTCTCTGTTCTCGATTCAAGGTGGTGTCCCTTCTCCCCACAGTATAGATTTCGATCGTCGTGAAACCGAGCCAGGTGCCGCGGCAAGCCTAGGCGGAGCAGATCCTACGTGATGGCGGTCGCTCCTCAGCGTGGGCGCTGAGATCTTTTCTAGCGGTCGTTTGCGGGCGTGAGGCAGATGGTGTCGGTACCCACTACCGGACGCCCATCAAATAGAGCACCGGTAACCGTTGCCGTACTTGCGGACGCATCGAAAGCACCCGCCACGTCCTCGAACTGGACGACCAGGTCTTCGTTGTTGTCTGCGTCGAGATCTGCGTAATGAGCCTGGAGCTTATTCTTTTGACCGACGGTGCGTACGGTTAGGCCTTCGAGAGACAACAACGTCAAGTCGATCTCTGTGACATCGAGGAGATCGCTACCGAATATGGCGACGGGGATGGCACCGTGGCCGTTGTTGTTGATGCAGTTCGGGTCGCTGCCCGGTTTGATGTCGATCACGGCTTCGATGGCCGCCAGGAACGGGCCGTAACCGAACTCGATTTGCGGGGGTTCACCGTCGGTAAGGTCGACCGTGACCTGACCCGGCGTGGCGATTCCGTCACTGTCGAAAGTCGGCGTCAGACCCGCCAGCACACCGGCAGTATCGGTGACCTCGAGTTGATATAGGCCTGGGTTCAAAGACAAAAATAGAAGGTCACCCCCTGCACTGGTCGAGCCACTGGTGTCGAGCGATTCACCTGTCAGCCTCACTGAAACGTTGCCCAGTCCAGGCTCGCCGATATCCCTGAAACCGTCTCCGTCGATGTCGTTCCAAACCGTTACTGCGATGATGAGTGAGCCTTGTGTTTCGATGTCGACCGGCGAGCCATCCAGTTTCTGACTACACGCCGCGAGTACCAGGACCGCCGCCAGTGCCAATACGAAGCCGAGCCGTTGAGTCATGAGACCCTCCCCTTTCTCTCCTCCCCACGTTTGCCTAAGCATAACAGTGCGGGCACGGACTGCAAGTAGACGAAAGCCAGTCAGTCCCGCCGACTCGACGCGTGGAGCCCCTATTTTGCCGGGCTACGCCTAGCTAGACACGAAGAACCGCCGCGACGCACCTAGCTCTACCCGAGTGAAATAGAACTCGAACCCGTCCTACGGCCACGTCTACAATGCGATATGACAAAGCTGATTCCCAACCTATTCAATCCGGACGATCTCGCGAGGTCCCTCGGCGTCAGCACGGCCGTTCTGTACGATTACCTTGCCGCCTTCGAGAAGGTGATGACGAGAACCCAGGCTGGGTGGTCCGAAGGGAACCTGAGCAGCGAGGAGCTATTGGGGATCTTGCAACATGCCCGAAAGCGCGTCCAGGGGGGGGAAACCCTCTTTCAAGCGATGGTTGTGGCTGCCACATCGCTGGTTTGGTAGCAAGGCGTTCGATCGCAGGCGGGTGCCGGTCCGTGAGGAGCGATGATGGTTCGTGCGCACAGAAGCGAGCGTGACGACACGTCTTGGGAGCACCACCTGCAGATAACGGTTGCTGGTAAGGATTTGCACCTCCTCAGGACCGGCATTTGCTCCCGGCGACAGATCGTGCGTGCCTGGGGCTCACTCTCTCGATCTTAGGTCACGTGGCTCGTTTGTTCAGTGCTCGTTGCCGCAGCCCCGGCAAGGGGGCTGTAACCGCCGCGTTCTTGCGAGGTGGCAGAAGCTGCCAAGGCACTCCGGAGGCTCGCCTCTACGCCGACCTCGACGAGGCGCCGGGCTGAGCAGAGGCGCTGAATCACCTCGGGTGAAAAGAGACGCCCTCCCTCTTCACTCCGCGGGAGAGGTCCGAAAACGGCTTCGTAAACTTCAGCATAGCGCCCGCATAGCGCATCATCGAGTTCGAGCTGTCGCGTGGCTTGTGATTGGTCGAAAACCTGACTGCTCTGCATGTGGACTCCCATCCCAATCTCCCATACTCAAATCAGTATGCTTACACGGCCCACTCCTATCAAACGTGAACTCTTCATCATTTAGTGGAATCTCCCACGAACCGACGTCGACCGTCTGACATTGCTGGTAAGAATCTTGTCAGATCCGAGCCTGTACCGTAGCTTTGGAACTGCACCACCTAAAAGATTAGCGCCCTGCTAATCGACGCCCGCCACCGAGTCGGTGGCGGGCGGTCTCTTCGGTTGCTAACCGGTATCCTAGGATGGTCGGAGGTCTACGTTGAGCAGCATTAGGCACTGGATTCTCAAGAGCGAGCCCACGGAGTATAGTTTCGATGATCTCATGGCGGAAGAAGACCAGACCACGCCGTGGGACGGCATCCGAAATTACCAGGCACGCAATTTTATCCGCGACACGATGGCTATCGGCGACCAAGCCCTCTTCTACCACTCGAGCACCAAACACAGGGCGGTAGTCGGAAGGGTAGAGATCGTCTCGGCCGCCTACGCCGATTCGACCCAATTTGAGCCCGAAAGCCGATACTTCGATCCGAAGTCGACTCGCGAAAATCCGCGCTGGGTGTGCAGGGACGTGCGAGCGGTGGCGTGGTTGGAGAGGCCTGTTCCGCTCGAACAGATCAGAGCCGCCCCTGAGCTGGCCGGGTGTACGTTGGTCGCACGCGGTAACCGGCTGAGCGTCTTCCCGATCACCGATGCGGAGTACGAGGCGATCATTGCGATGTCACACCGAGGGTGACGTACGTCACGAACGATCGGAGAGAGCTCGGCGAACTCCAGGTCGTTACAAACCGCGAGCTCCGGCGGTTTACGTGTAGCCTCACGAAGTCACCTTCGACAAGAGACCCTTACCGGGTTACTCTTTTTTCGATATGCGGATGAATGCCCCTGGGTACGCAGCCGAGATCCGGCAGTCTGTAGCGGTAGTAAATTTACCACCACCGACGGGCGTCGGTGCTCGTGCGGTTCAGCGGTGGCTACCGAAAGGACACCTGGCTCCTAGCTGGTTGGTGGGGTGAACGTGGAAGTCGTCTGGCTGGGACTGGCGTACGTTCTCGGGATCGGTGCGAAACGGCTCGGGCTCCCTACCCTAATCGGCTATCTGGTCGCAGGCTTCGCCTTAAGCGCCTTGGGGTACGAAGCAGACACGATCCTGGGTGAACTGGCGCATATGGGGGTCCTTCTGCTCCTCTTTACGGTCGGCCTCAAGCTCCGCTTGCGAAACCTGCTTCGGTTCGAGGTTTGGGGGATCGGACTCATACAATTGGTGCTGGTCGGGGGTTTGATCGCGGTACTTCTCCTCGTGGTCGGGCTAAGCGTTAGTGGTGCGACCTTTGTGGCGGTCTGTTTGGCTTTCTCGAGTACCGTTCTCGCCGCCAAGGTACTCGAGGAGCGCCGCGAGTTGACGTCGTTCCACGGTCGCGTGGCCATGGGGTTACTCATCCTCCAAGATATCGTTGCGGTGGCGATGATGGCGGTCGTGGGTGCAGGGCGTATCACCCCGTGGGTGCTGTTGCTTTTGGCGCTTCCGCTTCTCGGTCAGCTTCTCTCGCGTCTCTTGGAGGCGAGCGGACATGCTGAGCTACTGCTTCTTTACGGAGTCGCCCTGGCGCTTGCGAGCGCCGCGCTGTTCGAGCTTGGCGGCCTGAGCGGCGAGCTCGGTGCGATCGTTGCGGGCGGACTCTTGGCCCAGAGCTCGCGCAGCGGTGAGCTTAGCGACATCTTGTGGGGACTCAAGGAAGTCTACTTGGTAGCATTCTTTATCGAGATCGGACTCATCGGTCTCCCCTCCGCAGATGCCCTACTGATCGGTGTGCTCTTACTCTTGCTGGTACCCCTCAAAATGGCGTCTCTTCTCAGGTTGCTGCTGCTCGGTAATCTCCGCGCCCGAAGTGCGTTTCTGACAAGCCTTGCGCTCGCGAGCCATAGCGAGTTCGCATTGATCGCGGCTCGGGCTGGGGTCGATGCGGGATTGATAGACTCCGATCTGCTCGCCACCCTCGGTATCGCGGTGGCGTTCTCATATGTGCTCGCGGCACCGCTGAATCGTGTAGCCCACGCTCTAACCGACCGGCTCGAGCCGCTATTGGTGCGCTTCGAGACGCGTCGGGACCATCCTGATGAGGCTCCTGTGACCCTCGGCGCAGCCCGGGCGCTCATTATCGGGATGGGCCGCACAGGTAGCGCCGCGTACAACACACTCCGTGCGGCAGGCGAGCACGTGGTCGGCTTCGATACCGATCCTGCAGCGTTGGAACTCTGCTTGAAACGAGGTCAGCGGGTACTCTATGGCGATGCCGAGGATCCGACCCTATGGGCACAGCTCGAACTCGGCGGTTTGGACATGGTCTTATTGACGCTCCCCGATCTAGAGGCGAAACTCCGAGCGGCGAGACACGCTCGCGCAAGAGGCTTCACTGGTACGGTGGCCGCAAGCAACTACCTCGCCGAAGAGGACGTGTTGCTTCGGGAAGCGGGTGTGTCCTTTACCTTTAACCCCTTGGCGGAAGCGGGGTCCCGGATGGCGCTCCTAGGCCTTGAATCGCTCGAGCCCGAGATTTCTAAACCCTCCCGAACGCGGGCGAGCAGCGGTAGCCCGTAAGGGGTGAGGGGCACATCGTGGCCAAAACAAAGGCGGCCAGAACGGAGGCCGTCGGTGGTGAGAGATCTCTATAAAAAGAAAGATTTCACAATACCTCTGTACGTGAAAAACCTATTGTAGGCGATTGCAAAGGCACTCGATCGACGGGTCACGCCTAGGTCACGCCCTGGGAGCGTTCAGGTCACGGGGCCACTTTTACCATGATGAGCATCAGGGCGATGAGACTGCGCCCAAGGTTAGGAGGAAAATACATGATCCACCTCGACGATCGACTGGTCCATGAACGCATCAAGGCATTTCGGGCCGATGCTGAAGCCTTCAGACTCATCAAAAAGTCCCGTGTTGAGAAGGCCCTTTTCGATCGAGCGCGCGCTATCGCCGGCACATACCCCCGGCGCGCCTCGCGCCGCCAGCTCGCCACAGAGTACCGCTAAGGCAGAGAGGAGTTCGTCATGACCGTAACGATGAATCGACCCAGTCCGTTTCGCGGGGCATTCGACCGCATGCTCTTCGCCATCCCACCGTTTGTGCTCGTGCCTGAGACGTCTTCGCCCGATAAACTGGAAGGCAATATGCTGAAAGAGAATCTAGACGCTTCGATGTGGCACCGCAACACCAGTGAGTCCGATCCCAATCTGAGAGGTGTTCTCGCCTACCTCGACTCTCTGATATAACGAGCGTTCACCTCGCAGCCACCACCCCGAAGGCGGGGTGGTGGCTTTTTTGCCGATCTCGCTACGGACGTAGGGCGAGCCTACGGAGTAGCTCCCCCGAACGTTACACTTTGAAGCCGAGGAGGTTCCAATAGTTCATCTGCCACAAGAGCACCAGTCCCGCTACGGCTACAACCGTCAGGTACACCCTAGGTGTGAGCGTCCACCAGCCGATCAGCCAGGCAAAGATCATCATCAACGTGAAGCCGGCCACCGCCAACGCTGCGGCGATGCCGATCACCAGGGTTGCTACCAACAGCGGTGAAAGGCCGAAAGCGGGGCCCATCGGGTTTCCCATGACCGCAAAAAAGGCGACGACAGAGAGGATGAGGAGCAACGCAGCGAGCGCTCCGAGCCATTTCACGCGTTCTTCTGCCGCCCCCTTGCGGTTGACACGTCGCCCGCGCAATGCCATCACAGGCAAGGCGATGAGGCCACTCAGCAGCAGCAGGCTGGAGGCGACCAACAGAGCTGCGTGCATCTGGGGCGTCTCGAACCAGCGAAGCTTACGGAACACCAGCATAGGCGCTTCACTGACATGGACCACCATCCGTCCATCTTCCCCGCGGCGGAACTGCGCCAGCTCCCCTTCGCGCTCGGTGTCTGCAAAGCGGCCGTCCCCCTGTGACGCCCAGGTATGTCTGGAACCGACGAACTCGGTAACCAGCTGGTCGCCTTCGGTGCTGACCCTTAGGACCTGGAAGAGCGAGGCGACCTTGGCCAGGCTCGTTGTCGAGGCGCGGTTCATACCGTACAGCCCCGTGTAACGCGATGCTTCCGCCGCGCTCAATTCGGCTGCCTGTAGGGGCTCGGTAACGGGGTAGAAGTGATCGAGAAAGGCCTCCCAAAGAGCTTCGCGAAGACCGATCCCTCCTGGTGCGTTCGTCGCCAGGTAGAAGCCCACGTCGCGGTCGAGAAAGAGGGCCATCTGGGTGTGAAAGAGCATGGTGTCGCCCCCGTGCAAGAGAATCTTCTCGCCGTGACGGACACTCTCCCAGAAGCCGTAGGCGTTGCCGGGGAGGGTGGGATCGTCTCGAAAGAGTGTCGCGTGCATCTGGTCTGCTGTCTCTTCGGTGATGACCCTTGAGCCGTCGAGCTCACCGGCGTCTAAGTGGGCGAGCATAAAGCGGGCCGCATCCGAGGCGCTCATCACCATGCCCCCAGCGGGTGAGAGCGATACATATTCTTGACCACCCGGCTTGAAGCCCTCTGCACCGTCCGGGAGATACCCGAGCGCGGCTTCTTCGGCCAGGTCCTCGGGCAGCGGTTGCTCGAAGGTCGAGCGGTTCATGCCGAGTGGGCCCAAGATTTCGCGCTCCACATAGGTGGCAAAACCGATCCCGCCGGCTCGCTCGACGATATACCCAGCAAGGCCCGTACCGTAATTCGAATAGGCCGTTTCGACACCCGGAGGCCATATTCGGGCCGGGATTCGTCGCGATACGATCTCTCCCAGCTCAGGCAGCTTCGCTGCGTCGCGCGAGAAGAGGCCGACCATGGGGTAGTCCTCGAATCCGGGGGTATGCGCGAGCAGGTCGCGCAACGTGATGGGATCTTCAAAGGTGTCCGGGATCTCGAAGTCGAGGTAACTGTTGACGTCGGCGTCGAGGTCGAGCTCACCGCGCTCGACGAGCTGCATTACCGCAAGCCAGGTGAAGAGCTTCGCGACCGAGCCTGTCGCAAAGGGGGTTTCGGCAGTCGCAGGGCGCTCGGGCCCCAGGGCGGCGAAGCCATAGCCTGCCTGAAAAGTGAGACCGCCCTCCGACACCAGCGCGACCACCGCACCGGGAACCCTGTGCTCAGCAAGGAGAGCCGGCACGTACTCGTTGAAAAATGCTTCGACCGCGATGGAGTCGCTTGTCGAAGGGGGGGTATCTGGCGTCTGCGCGGGGGCGAGACCGGCAAAGAGGATCACGATTGAAAGACAAAAGACAAGTCTGCAACGGTCGATTCGTCGCGTCTTGGGGTCGCAGTTCATGGGCGCTCCTTTCGAAGTAACGTGCGGCCATGTGCCATCGCGGCGTACCGAATGTCCTCGGATGCGCCACGTGTCGGAGTATCGCGCCCGGAGGTCGGGCGGAGCCCCTTTGCGCTTCCATGATATCTCGCCCTACCGGTCACCAGGTCATCTCATCCTCACCACGGGACCTACCTGATACCGTGGAGGGTGGACCAGCACACGCGCACTCCGGTCGAGGAGGCGAAAGAGCAGCGATCGAATCGCGACGGCCAGGGGGTCGTCACGGAGAAACATCGAGGGCAACGGATGGTCTCAAACAGCCGATTCACTTCGGGTGCGTTCTTGTCCTGCACCCGGTCAAACTCGAGGACTACCGCTCTGTTGGTCTCTGTCGCGGCGGCTCTCCCGTGAACCGGCTTGGGGCCGATCCGTGGCTGTTCGGCTGGGACGACACGCCCGGTATCGTCAGCGTGTGGGCGACGTCAAGGGGCGAGGCGTACGTGTGGAGGCGCGTGAGTGGGGAGTTGCGTGTAGAGTACGAGCGGTTTCGGCCGTGGCTGTTCGCTGCCCACCTAGAAGATCTCGAGTACGCGGGCGTCTCGGTCGAGCCGAATCCAGAGGCTCCTGTCTCGTATCACGAACTCGAGATGGGCGACGTCAGAGAACGTGGCGACCGGAGCGATTTGCGGTTTCTCCTCACGGCTCGAGACGGCCGGGCACTCGAAGGCTCTCTGATGCTCGGAGCAGAGAGGCGCACGGGGGTACGGCCAAGAAACCTCAAGCAGAGCGGTGAGTACTACGTGGTAGGCCCGGTCGAACAGTACCTGATGTGGACGGGGAGAACGTATTTTCGCGACCTCGCTTTCGAAGAGTTGGTCCGCCTGCAATTCGACCTCGAGACGACCTCTCTCGACCCTGGAGAGGGCCGGATCTTTATGGTCGCCATGAGAGACTCAACGGGTTGGCAGCAGGTTTTAGAAGCTCCACGGGCAGCCGATGAGGCTGAGTTGATCCGGGGGATCTCGGCAGCGATTGCCGAAAGGGATCCCGACGTGATCGAAAACCATAACCTCATGGGCTTCGATCTACCCTATCTCGAGCACCGGGCAGCCAAGCACGGTATCGGTCTCGGCTTCGGGCGACCGCCGGCACCTCGCGGCCTCCGCAGGTTTGGGGTCGGGAGCCGCACCACTCGCTACACCGTTGCCGGTCGCGAGCTCCTCGATACGCTGGACGCGACCCGGCGGGTCGATTTCGTCATGCGCAAACTACCGAGCCATAGCCTCAAGGCTGTTGCACGCTACTTTCAGATTGCGAGCGACGACCGGGTTGAGATTGTGGGCAAAGAGGTCTACCCTACCTACCTCCGAGATCCCGAACGCGTACGCACGTACGCGATGCAGGACGTACTCGAAGTGTCCGAAGTGTCTTCGAGGCTGCACCGCTCCGCCTACGCACTAGCAAGAATGGCACCGAGGAGTCTCGAACGTGTCGCTCATGCGGGTACGGCCACCGGGATTCTAGAACCGATGCTGATCAGGGCCTACCTTGAAGCCCGTAGAGCCTTGCCAGCCAAGCCTGTGCCGACAAGCTCGAAACCACACCTCGGCGGTGCAGTCAGACTTTACGCCTCGGGCGTGGTCGAGCACATCGTCAAAGCCGACGTTGCAAGCCTCTACCCTTCGATCATCCGCACAGGGGGTATCGGACCCCGCTCAGACAGCCTCGGTGCGTTTCACCGCATCGTGTCGAGACTAACCGAGATGCGGTTGGCTGCAAAAGCCCGATCGGAGTCTGGTGAGGTCGGCACAAAGGAGCAGGCCGAGCACGAGTCGGTACAGGCGGCCATGAAGCTCGTGATCAACTCGGCCTACGGGTATTTGGGCGCGGGAGATCTGGCTTGGTTCGGTGACCGGCGGGCCGCTGACGCGATCACCGCAATCGGCAGAAAGACGCTGGTAGGTATCTGCCGAGAGCTACGTAACAGAGGTGCGGTGTTGATCGAGGCCGATACAGACGGGGTCTACTTTTCTGTGCCGGATGGCTGGAGCGAAGGGGACGAGCGCCGTCTGGTGGCTGATGTAGGCGAGACGCTTGAGCGCGGATTACACCTTAGCTTCGACGGCCGTTTCAAGGCGATGTTTAGCCACGAGATCAAGAACTACGCACTGTTACATTACGATGGGACGGTGACGATACGAGGAGCGGCGCTGATGAGCCGCAGAGCTGAACCGTTCGCCCAGGCTTGGTTGCACCGTGCCCTCGGTTACTTGCTCCAGCAAGACATACCGCAGATCAGAACCTCGTACTTAGACACCGTTCAACGTCTGCTCCGTGGTGAGGAGGAGCCGGAGGCTGTAGCCGTCCGTGTCCGCCTTACCAAGACGCCTGCTGAGTACCGACGCTCGGAACGTAGGGAAGCCGCATATGAAGCGATGCTAACAAGTGGTCGTAACTCGTGGAGAGTCGGGGACCTTGTGCAGATCTACCGGGCTTCCGACGGCCACTGGCGTCTTTTGAAAGACGGTGAGGCTCTCCCCTACGACGCGAGTCATTATGCCAAGGTGCTGAAGTCGTCGTACGCCGAGCGGTTGGCAAAGGCGTTCGAACGAGCCGACTTCGAACGTCTGTTTCGTACCAACGAACAAGCCGGTCTATTCGACAAACCGATCGAAGCGATCAGGTCACACCTGGTCGTATTGGAGTAGGCACGATATGTGCCGCTGCTCCGAACAGAGGTGTAGCGTACGAGACGTGCGTACACACCGTGGGTATCGTGGGCAGGTTGACAGTGCTCAAGCGGAAAGGATCAGAATTTTTCGGGCACGAAAGTCTGGTCTTCGAAAGGAGCTCTCATATACGCTTCCTCCTTCTGCCGAGGGGGCAGCTCGACGCCCGTGGGCAAGACGTCTTGGTACGGAATCAGCGACAATAGGTGGCTGATGCAGTTGAGGCGCGCCTTGCGTTTGTCGTCTGATAGCACCACGTACCAGGGGGCCTGCTTTATGTCGGTGTAGGCAAACATTTCGTCTTTAGCCCGCGAATACTCCACCCAGCGGGCCCTGGCTTCGAGGTCCATATCGCTCAGCTTCCAGCGCTTCGTTACGCGTTTGAGACGGTCTTGAAAACGCCGCTCCTGCTCATCGAAACTGACTGAAAACCAGTACTTGATGAGGATGATGCCGCTGCGCACCAGCATTCTTTCGAACTCTGGGCAGGAACGCAAGAACTCGCGGTAATCGTCGTCGGTGCAAAACCCCATCACTCGCTCGACACCGGCACGGTTGTACCAGCTACGGTCGAAGATCACCATTTCGCCGGCAGCCGGCAAGTGCTCGATGTAACGTTGGAAGTACCACTGCGTCTTTTCGCGTTCAGTCGGAGTTCCGAGCGCCACGACCCGGCAACCGCGCGGGTTCAGGCTTTCGGTGATGCGCTTTATCGTGCCGCCCTTCCCGGCTGCGTCCCGCCCTTCGAAGATCACCACCACCTTGAGCCCGCTGTGTTTGATCCAGGCCTGGAGCTTGACCAGCTCGACCTGCAGCTTCTTGAGCTCCCGCTTGTAGGTCTTTTTGGCGAGCCACTTTTTGGGTCTGGAAACCTCGTCGTTCAGGCTGTCTCCGGCCGCCGTCGCACGGTGGGTTGCACCACTATTTTCAGCGTTTTTCTTCGACATCTCGTTCTCTAACCTAAGCCCAAAGACCGCCCCTGCTCATCCGTCCAGAGGACGAGCACCTAATCTTGAAAGCTTGCCAAGCGGATCATCCGTTGGATCAAATCCTGGGTGACCTGGGTCTCGGTAGCCCTAGATGTCTGGATCAGGTCGACAAAGTCGTCTCTCTCTAACGCCAGAACCTCGACCGGGCCTGCACTCGACGCGGTTACCGTAGCCGTTCTCGGCCGGTTCTTCAAAATACCGATCTCACCAAACGACTCTCCGGGCCTGCGAATGTCGACAACCCGAAGGCTACCGCTCGCCGTCTTGTGTGAAACTTCGGCTTCTCCTCGCACCATGATGTAAAAGCGCTCTGGTTGGTCGTCTTGGCGGATGATGACCTCGCCGGCCGCGAAGGTCACGCGTTTTAGCTTCGGTGAGACCTGGGCGATCTGTTCCGGCGTCAACCTCGGCAAGGCATGTGCCAAACGAGCGCTCAGATCCGGCTTGGCTCCAGTCTCGTTGTCTTTCGCCATCGGCCCTCCTCAGCATTGTGGCGCTGTCAGGGTGCTCGTACGACCGTTTGATACATCATGTTTACGAACACCATGCCGAAGTGTACAACAAGATTGGCGGGCGGTTTGCTCAGAGAGAACGGCCGAGCCCGCAAGGCTTCTAACCAGCGAGGCTAATTAGTCGCCCCCCTGGCGTTCTTTGGGGCCCTGCAAGTGGCGCTGAAAGGGGCAGGGAAATGTGGCTTGGCTAGGGTAAATTTCGATTTACGCAAGAAACTTCGGCCAGAACAGCAGTTAGACGGTAGAGCGGTTCCGTTTTCGCAGGCGTTGCCGGGCGCTGAGGGCGCTACACTTCAAGCTGTTCATAAAAGGGGTGCGGAGGGCGGGATCCCGCAGGCTCGGTACTGGTACGGCGCAACACACCCCGTGAATCAGCATCGAAGCTGCCAACGAAGCGAGACGCTTCAGAGGTGCCCACACCGTTCTCATCCTACCTTCGGCGCGGTTCTCGGACTGGCTTGGAAAAACAACGCGACCATCGCTCCCATCCCATTCTTGAGGTCACTACCGCAATAGCTTTCATAGGAATATCGCGTTTTTCCAGCCTCCCCAAACCGAATTTTTCACGTTTTGGATTTTGAACTCGGTACTATTTCCGTCGGCTGTGACGGTTGTACCGCAATAGCGCGGCGTGAACAGTACCCTGAGTGTAGTGCTGCGGGGAACTCGATATTATGGCGCAGTCGCGTAGGAGGAGGGGGATCCTCTGATGGTGACCGGAGT
>CP070651.1:1073055-1077025 GCA_020354625.1 Trueperaceae bacterium | reverse complement strand
TGCTAACCGCCGCCTTGGCCAACGTCGCTGAGGCCGACCTCACCGTGCGCGCCTTCATAGGAGCCTCTGAGGTCACCGAGCTGATCGGCCCCCAGCGCCCCGACCAGGTCGCCCCGCTCACTATCTCCCACAGCGTCAAGCACGACGATCCCGCGCTGGCCGCCACCCTGGCTGACAGCTGGGCCCAGGCCACGGTCGAGACGGTACAGCAGTCGTATCTCGCCAGCCTGAGCCTGGTGAAAAGCACCACCCTGGGCGAGATGACCCGCCTGGAAGAGCACCTCACCGAAACCGAAGAGACCTGGGAGGCCTTCCAAGCTCAGGACAAAAGCACTATCTTGAAGCGGCAGCTCGAAGGTCTTTCCGAGCGAGTGGCGGCCGCCGAAGTCCGGCTCGACGATCTCAACCGCTGGATCGCTGCCTCGAGGGCCCGCCAGCAGGCTCTAAGCGGCCAGCTCGCCGCATCCGCCGTCAGCGAGACACCGACCGATGCCATCGAACTCAGCGACCAGCTGACCCTGCTCGAGAGCGCTGAAGGGATCTCCGAAGCGCTGGCCAACCAGATCAGATTCCTGCTCGGCCAGCAACCGGGCGAGGGGAACGGGCTCGAGCAAGACGTGCTCGCGCTGTTGGCCCGCACGCGCTTGCAAAACGAGGTAACGGGCCTCGTGGGCCAGCTCGCCGAACAGGAGAACATCTTAGGACAGCTCGAGGCCTTCGAGCAGCAGGCCGACACCCTGCTCCTCGAGATCGCCCGCCTCGACCAGGAACGCTCTCGCCTCAGCCGCGAACTGAACAACGCGCGCAAAGCCTACACCGACGTGGTCACCCTGGAACCGGTGATCAACTACCTCACCGAGCTGGCCCCGAGCAACAGCCGCGTCCTCAAGGAGGCCTCGATCCCGTCTGACCCGATCGGCCCACGGCGGATGCTCAATACCGCGCTGGCCACGGTGCTGGCGGGCATGATGGCGCTGCTGTACGTCTTTTTGCGCGAGGCCGTGCGCGAACCGGCTACAGCTGAAATCACACCTGCAACCTCAGCCACCCAGGCCGAGCCCCAAGCGACCGACTGAAGTCAAAGAAACCCCTTTGGCAAGGCGGGTCGCGTGCTACCTTGCCTCAATGGCCGCGAACCCTTCGGACGCCTCGCAAGTCGACCTCACTTCTCGCCAGCACCCGCGGTCTACAGCGGCGACCAGTGCCCACACAACGCATCCGGAAACCGGCAACCGCCGGCACTCCCTCCGGCGGCGCCTGCTCTCAGACGGAAGCTGGGCTTTCGGCGCCAAGCTCGTCACCACCCTGGCCACGCTGGTAACGAACGTCTTGCTGGCGCGCCTGCTCACACCGGCGGAGTTCGGTACCTATATCCTGGCGATCAGCATCGTCTCCTTCGGAGCGGCCACCGGCACCCTCGGTCTCAACCAGGTGGTGGTCCGCTTCGTCGCGGAAAGCCTCGCCAAGCGGGATGCTCCACGCGCCCGCAGGGTGATCGTGATATCCCTCCGGCTGGGCGTGCTGGGAACGCTCGGTCTCTCCGCCGCATACCTCCTGCTCAACCCGTATCTTAACCAGCACCTCTTCAGCAGCCCGCTGCTGGTCTCGCTCGCGGGGTTGATCGCCGCTTGGGCCGCGTTGACCGTACTCCAGCGCTTGATCGGCGAAAGCTTCCGTGGACTGCACGACATCCGCTACGCGTCGATCTTCCGCGGTTGGAAAGAGGGCATGCTGTCGAGCGTATTGACCGTCGCCGGCCTGGCCGTGCTCTGGTTCTACGCGGGGCGCACAGGACTTGCCACCGTGCTCTGGATCACGGTCGCCGCCGGCATCTCGAGCTCGCTGCTCGGCATCCTCTTGCTCAACAGCAAACTTCGTGGCCTGAAGGCCACCGACACCGATGAAACGCCTTCTGGTGACCTCACGAGCCGGGATCTCCTCCACGTCGCCTGGCCTCTACTCATCAACAATCTGACGCTGTTTTTACTGACCCAGTCGGACATCTGGATCCTGGCGGCCCTGCGCCCGCAAGAGGACATCGCCGTCTACGGCACCGCCGCCAGGCTCGCCGGGCTGGTCACCATCCCGCTCTTCGTCATCAACGCCGTCGTGCCGCCACTCATCGCCGACCTCTACATCCGCCGGGAACAGCAGAAGCTCCAGCAGATCCTGCGGACCATCACCACCACGGCCGGTCTGCCCGCCCTGGTCGCGCTGGTGCTGCTCGCCTTCTTCGGCGGTCCGGTCCTTGGGCTGCTCTTCGGTGACTTCTTCCGCCAGGGGCCACGCTCCTGGCCATCCTCTGCCTGGGGCAGTTCGCCAACGTCTACTCGGGCCCCTGCGGCTTGGTGCTCGTCCTGACGGGCCATGAACGCGTCGCCACGGGCATCACTATCTTGACCACCGTGCTGACGGTCTCCTTGGGACTGTGGGCAACGCGTCAGTTCGGGGCGCTGGGGCTGGCGAGTGTCTTCTCGGCCAGCGCCCTATTGGAAAACATCCTCAAGCTCTTCTTCGCCAGGAGGCTCACCGGCGTGTGGACGCACGCAAACCTGTCATCATTGGCAGTGCGAAACCTCAAGGGCAAGGGCTTACCGAAGCTATCCGATTGGTGCTGAAATCGAGAACCTAGCACAGGGTTGGAACCTCGAGTATCTAGGCGACTGGGGACATCCTTGGAATCAAAAGATGTTGAAGTTGTGGATCTAAACCTGGTTTGGCCTGGGCAGCTTTTTGCTTCAGTTCCGTCCAGGCCTGAAACAGCGCTCTAACTCACGTATCAAAGTCGAGCAAAGTAACATACGGAGGGTATAACTTGTCAGCGCTACTTTGACCGCGGTGCCCCCCGTCTTGCCCACGTGAAGGAAGTGGACGATGCGCCGGCCGCGAGCCCGGTCCAAGCGGAGTTCCGCCAAACGTTTCCAGTCTCGCGCCTTCTGGGCAGCCCTGGTCGTCAGTCTCTGCATCTCATCACGTCTCTTCGGCACCCCTATCACCAGCCGTGCCATCCATCCTCCAGAGCCCTCCAAAGAACAGGGTATGATCGTGCGGAAGGTGCCGGCATGACCAACGCCACATCACGACTACTCCCACTCGCAAGGGTTCTACCCGCATGACCGGTTGCGTCCGCAACACCCGCCTCCCCGTTTAGCCTCTCAACACGCGCCCATGACTCGATTTCGCGACCTCACCATCGCGGTGATCCACCACCGCACCCCCGAGCTACTCGATTCATGCCTCGAGCGGGTGAAGCGCTCCGCACCCGGGGCACGGCTGCTGGTCATCGACACCGGCGGGACGAGTCTCGACGAACTCCCCACCGACCAGGCTGAGTTCGTTCAGTTGGAAAACCACAGCTACGCCCACGCGGTGAACACGGCCCTCAAGCGCTGCCACACTCCCTACTTCGCCCAGATGAACGCCGACGTACTGGTGGAGCCAGAGACGTTCACCACCCTGTTGGACATCCTGGAACGACCCGACGTGGGCATGGTCGGCCCCCAATGCCGCGACAAGAGCGGCCGCTGGCAGGATCAGGGGCCCCTCTACCGGCTCCACCACCTGCAGCTGAAACAGCGTGGGCAATCCTCGGTCAGCGTCCCCTGGCTTTCGGGCTGTCTCCAGGTTCTCAAGATGGAGGCCGTGCAGCATACCGGCGGCATGAACCCCGGCCTGCGCTTTTACAACGACGACCTCGAGTGGTGCTGGCGCATCCGCCGGGCCGGCGACTCCTGCCGGCTGGTAGCGACCGAGGTCCTCCACCTCGGTGGGAGCTCGACTCCGGCCTCCTTGAATTTTCTGGTGGAAGGCTATCGAGGCGGTTACCTGCTGTCGCTCCGCTACAAACCACACCTCTACCAACTCCTCCACCGTTGGGTGGTTATGTTTGAAGCCACGTTGCAACAACGCTTCGCCACAGAGAGTCACCGCCGCGAAGCGTACGCACAGATTCTCGAGATGTTCCGGCAAG
>CP070651.1:1061632-1072955 GCA_020354625.1 Trueperaceae bacterium | reverse complement strand
GGTTGCTCGGCCGAGGCCTTCTCACCGGTTCGCTATCTGCCTGGCGCCTAAGGACCTCCAACTTAAGTTTGGGGCAATGCCTCAAACTTAAGGCTACAGAAGCGAGGTTGGACCGCGGCCGCCCGCGGGACGCAAGCTCGGCGCTTCGCTGACCCAATTCTGCAAACATAACTTGGATGTGCTTAGTCGCTGCCATTGAGAGCGCCAAAGCGCCGGTAACCGCTCTCGTAGATCGTCGAGGTGGCCCGGTTTGGGTGTTCGGGCGCGGCGAGGCGGATGAGGGTGGGCAGCCTCTCTTTGAGATCGGTGAAGATCCCGGCGGCCGAACCGGCTGCCAAGGCGATCCCCAAAGGGCCGGCGTTGAGCGGCTCGAGCGGGTTCAGTTCCACACCGGTGATGTCAGCGACGATGCCCCGCCAAAGCGGGCTCTTCATAGCGCCTCCCCCCACCACGATCTCCTCGGGCGCCGCGTGGTGGCGAGCCATCACCTCGAGACACTGCCTCACCGAGTAGCCGACGCCCTCGAGCACGGCTCGAGCCAGGTCGCTGCCGGTATGTCCCTGGGTAAGTCCTGCCAGGGAAGCCGTCAACGAGGGGTCGAACTCGGGGCTGCCCCGACCGGTCAGATAGGGCAGGAAGAGCAGGCCGCGGGCGCCCGGCGGCGAAGCGGCTGCACGTTCCAATACCCGTTCGATCACAGTAGGCACTGCGTCCCCCGTGAGATCGGCTACGGTCTCTGCAAACCACTGCAGGCCGAGACCTCCGGTGAAGAGTGAGGCCATGATGTAGGTGAGGCCGGGGAGGGCGTGTGGGTGGTAGGTAAACTTACCGAGCAGTTCCGGGCAGGGCGCAGCGACGACCTGGGTGATCTGCCCCGAGGTTCCCAGGGTGATGGCGAGACGCCGGTGGTCGAGGAGCCCTGAACCGAGCGTGCTGGCACCCATATCGGCCAAACCGGCGATGACGGGGATGCCGGCGGCAAGCCCCATCGCTCCGGCGGCTCCCCGGCTGAGGCCACCGACCAGCTCGAGGCTCTCGCGCACCGGTGGCAAGATACTAGCCGGAATCGACAGCTCGTCGATCAAGTCCCGGTTCCACCGGCGCGTCGCACGGTCGAGCAGCAAGGTGTTTCCGGCGTCGGTAGGTTCGGTGCCCAGGACTTCGGTCAGGCGCCAAACCAGGTAATCTTTTACCGCCAAAACCACCCGGGTCTGGGCAAACAGCTCGGGTTCGAAGCGCCGATACCAGAGGAGCTTCGGCAGGGTAAAGGCGGTGAGGGCCACATTGCCCGTGGCCGCCGCAATCCTATCGCGGTAGCGTTCGTTCAAGCAGGCTGCTTCAGCGGCGCAGCGGGTATCGGCGATGGTGATGGCCGGTCGCGTAGGGCGGTAGTCGCGGTCGAGGGCCACCAGTGCGCTCATGTGACCGGAGATGCCGATGGCCGCCAGCTCGCCGGCACCACGAAGGCCGGCAAGGCAGGCGCGAGTGGCGCCCACCATGGCCTGCCACCAATCCTCCGGGTTCTGCTCGAGCCAGCCGGGCTTCGGGCTTGTGGTGGGATAGGCGGCCCGTCCTTCGGCCAGCACCTCACCCGCTTGGGAGACCACGATCGCTTTTGCCGCCGAGGTGCCGACGTCGACCGCTAGGACCGCTGGCAGCACGCTACTCCTTCAAGGCGCCCGTGGTGAGGCCCTCGACGAAATAGCGGCCCACAAAGGCGAAGAGGATGACCACGGGTAAGGCCATGAAAACAGCGCCGGCAGCCAGTAGGCCCCAATCGATCTGATACTGGCCGATGATGGCAGCGAGACCGACGGGGAGCGGGCGCTTGGCGTCGTCGATGATGAACTGCGAGGCGAAGGGGAACTCGGTCCACACCGTGATAAAGGTGTAGATGGCGATGGTGGCCAGTCCCGGCCGGAGCAGCGGTAGGATCACCAGGCCGAGCGTCTGGAAAAAGCCTGCGCCGTCGATGGCCGCAGCCTCCTCCAACTCGAGCGGGATCGACTCCAAAAAAGCGCGCATCAACCACACACTAAAGGGGGCAGTAAAAGTGACGTTGGCCACCACCAGGCTCCAGAGGCTGTTGATCAGCCCGAGCTGGACCATGACTTGGAAAAGCGGGATCAAGAGCAGGATGCTGGGAAACACATACGTGCCAACCATGAGCCTGAGTATGGTGAGGCGGCCGGGGAACTCAAGACGATAGATGGCATAGGCAGCGAGCGTAGCCAAGGTGACCGTAATCAGGGTGGTGGCCAGGGCGATAAAGAGGCTGCTCGTCAGATAACTCGGGTAGTCGGTCGAGGCGAAGAGCTTCTGGAAATTCTGAAGGGTCCACGTTGGCGGGAAGAGCGAAGGCGGATATTTGATGACGTCGGGCGGTGTTTTGAAGCTCGAGCTGCCGATCCAGTAAAACGGTGCGAAGACGAGCACGACGATCAGAAGTAGCAGCACCCAGCTTCCGGCAGAGCGCAGTGGGTTGCGAGCTCTCATCTCCTGCCCCCCAACTCGCGTCCCCACCCGTAGCGCAAGAAGAGCATCACAAACCCGAGAACGAAGACGGCCATCACGACAGATCCCGCCGCCGAGGTTCCAAGGCTAAAGCGTGCAAAGGCCTCTTCGTACAAATACACCGGCAGGGTGGTGGTTCCACCGGACGGGCCACCCTTGGTGAGCAACCAGATAACGTCGAAAATATTTGCAGACCACAAGGTCCCCAGCAGCCCGAGGACGTAGAGCACCGGCCGAAGCAGCGGCAGCACGATATACCACCAGGTTTGGTTCTCGGTAGCGCCATCCACCATCGCTGCCTCGCGAAGTTCACTGGGGATGTTCCGCAGAGCAGCCAAGAGGATGACCGCCAACAGAGGGAACCAGCGCCAGGAGTTGATGGCGATGGTGGTGGCCATGGCGATGCTCGGCTTGGCGAAGAAGCTGACCGGCGAGTCGACGAGCCGAGTGGCCTCGAGCCCAAAGTTGACGATGCCGATGCTGCTGAGCATCCACCGCCAAATAATCACGGCTGCCACGCCGGGGACCACCCAAGGGAGGATGATCCACACCTGGAGGAAGTTGGTCAGGGCGCTACGGCGATAAAGCAGCCGGGCCACGGCAAACGCCAAGGTGACCTGGGCCAAACCGTTGCCGACGATCCAGACGAGGGTATTCCTCCCCGCCTGCCAAAATCTCTCGGACCGCAGCACATCCTTGAAGTTCTCGAGGCCGCTAAAGGTCGCACTGGTCCCGAAGATCCCCATGTCCGTAAAGCTCAGGTAGACGAGGTAGCCGACGGGAACGGCGATGGTCACGGCCAGCCAGATGAGGAGCGGTGCCAGCAGCAGGTAGGCCAAAAAGGACGTGCGCCAGCGCATGGTGACGAAAAGGGGTGAGGGGCAAGGAGACCTTGCCCCTCAGATTCCCTAGCGCGTGGCTGCTTCCATCTGTGCCTGGCCCCAGGTGACCGCATCTTCGGGGCTGTCCCCATCCACCAGCACACGCTGGACGACTTGGGAGAGCAGGTTCTGTGCCGAGATGGGACCGATGCCGTCAAAGACCTGCCCGGTGGTGAAGCCGAAGAGCGCACCGTAAGCCGAGTTGTCTACCATGGTCCTGACCTGGTCCTCATATTCGACTACCAGCGGGTCGTTCCAGAAGCTCTCCGCTTCCTGGCCGTCGGCAGTCACCGGCAGAAACAGCGCGGGCTCCATGTTCAGAAAGCGACCGTAATTGTCGGGCTCGAGCAAATAGGCCAAGAACTTCTCTGCCGCCGCTTTCTTGGCGGGATCGCCTGTGAGCACCATGGCGCCGTTGGAGTAGTAGATATTGCCGCGCTCGCCGAGTTCGGCCGGAGCGGGGATCGGCACCACACCGAGGTTCGCGGGAAGATCTTCGGTCTGCTGGTCGAAGGTGGTAATGGTCGTGAACTGGATGATCATGGGTACCCGACCGCTGGCAAAGGCTGCCTCGGCATCCCCCCATATCCAGCTCACACTGTCGGGCGGGGAGAACTGAAACAGATCGTGGTAGTACTGGAAGGCGCGCACGGTTTCAGGGGTGTCGAACCGTATGCTGCCATCATCGTTGAAGATGGTCTTGGCGCCTGCGGTGATCATGAAGTTGTAAATCACCTGATCGGCGTAAAGCGATTTGCTGCCGGGAATACCGATGCCATACCGGTCTTCGGTGGTCAGCGCTTCCGCAGCTGCCAGCAGCTCCTCCCAGGTGGTGGGAGGCTCGATGCCCGCCTCGGCCAAAACGTCCTTGCGATACCAGAGGCTCTGCACCATGCCGTAGAGCGGCACAGCCCACACTTCGTCTTGGTAGCTGTATGGGTCGATGGCCGCATCGAGAAAACCGTGCTGCTGGTGGAGGTTATTGGCCAGCTCGGTCACCGGTTGCACGGCCCCGGTAGCCTTCATCGTTAGGGTGAAATCGGGGATGGCAAAGAGGATGTCGGGCTGAACCCGCGCCCGCACGGCCGACAAGGCCTTGGGGATGACGTCTCCCCAGTTCTGTACCTCCTGCACGACCTCGATGTCAGGATTCGCAGCGTTGAAGGCATCGATCAGCTCTTGCACCCGGTCAACCCGGTGAGGGGGTTGCTCCATGTGCCAAAGACGAACGTCGACCTGGGCCAAGGCGAAGCCACCCAGCAACAACACGACCAGAACAAAGTTGATTCTATTACCCATGCTATTTCAGCTCCTTTCCCTTGCACAGTTTACAGCGGATTGCATATTCCTTGATCGAAGACGGAGTGTGTTTAGTGATACTCGCTCCGCTCGGTATTGATTGCGCTATGCGCAATCAATACGCAACGCGCTGTAACGCGTTCTTTTTGCCGACCAGGCTGGAGTACCCGTATCCTCGCTTGTTTGCCGCTGCAGCGATGGTTTGGGTCGCGTTGGGGAGGAGCCGGCAGGAAAGAAGACCGAACAGCTCTCAGCGCACTCGACGCCTGAAGGATCGCTGGTGACGGTGCCGCTTACCGCTGCCCTCTACCAGGCCGTTCAGCCGTGGCCCTGAACCCGGCGGCGTACATCCGACCAGAAGCAGGATGCTGATCAAGCCGGCAAACCCGAGCAAACAAGGTTCGGATGTCGCCACGCCCCTTGGGGCCGTCGACACGGGGGGGTTCGGGGCGGCGATCGAGCTCTACCGGGGCCGCTTTCTCGACGGCTTCGACACCAGAGGGCTCAGGAACGCACCCCGCTCAGGGCACGCTCATGCGTGTGGGCACGCTCGCCTTTGAACATCTAGGTAACATGGGGAGGGTACTCCCTCGCGGCCGCCCCCCGCATCATGGACGCCCCGATGAAGCAGCAGCTCGAACTGCCAGATACGCTGATGATCGAACGCCTTCGCGACGCCTACGGCCTCCGCGTGACGAGGCTGGACTTCCTGCCCCTCGGCGCAGACCTGAACGCAGCGGTCTATAAGGCCGTGGCAGAGGACGGTAGTGCCTACTTCCTCAAAGTCAGAAGAGATGAATCGAACCTCGCCGGCCTCACCATCCCTCGCTACCTCGAAGATCGCGGTTACAGCCGAGCCGTCGCACCGCTCCCGACCAAGAGCGGACGTCTATCTGCCGGCCTGAGTGCGTTCACCCTGATCCTCTACCCCTTCGTAACCGGCGACCTCGCCGCGCAGGTGGGGATGAGCGATCGACAGTGGATCGAATTCGGGTCGCTCGTGAAAAGACTTCACTCGAGCAAGCTGCCAAGAGAGCTCTCGGCGCAGCTGCCCCGTGAGCGCTTCATCCCAAAATACGCCGACACCGTCGGTGAGTTGGCGGCCGAAACGCACGAGCTCGATCGAGCCGCCCCCTATCAACGGGAGCTGGCCCGGTTCTGGAACGGCCGGCGCCGCGAGATCGACGAGATCGTGCTGCGGGCACACGCCCTCGGCCGCAACCTTCAAGCCTCGGCAGCAGATCTCGTCTTGTGCCACGCCGACCTTCATACCCACAACGTGTTGATCGACCGGGATGACCGGTTGCATGTCGTCGACTGGGATGGGGTGATGCTCGCCCCCAAAGAAAGGGACCTTATGTTCGTGACCAGCAGCGATAGCGCTGCGGTCCAGCAGCATGAAACCTTGTTCTTCACAGGGTACGGCCGGGCAACGCTAGACCGTGTGGCCTTGGCCTACTACCGCTATGAGTGGGTCGTTCAGGAGATCGGCGAGTATGGTGCAGCCGTATTTCGGCGAGACGACCTCAAGGCTGCCGCCAAGGAAGCCGCTGTTCATTCGTTCCTCGAGCTCTTCGAACCGGACGGGGTGGTCGAGGCCGCTTACGCATCGAGCAGCAAGTTGCCGCACTCCCCCATCGAAGGTCGCGGCTGATCGCCAGGCGTCGGTCACCGGGTGCGATCCACCAGGGCGCGGGATGCGTTGGGCATGCGTGCCGGCCGGGTCGGCCGCCTGCGGACGATTTTCTACTTGAATATCGAGCTTACATTTTGTGTAGCCTGGCGACCAGACTGCGGTTATGGAAACCCTTGGCGGCGTCAAACGCATCTATTTCACAGCGGAGTTCTTGACCTGGTTCGCTGTCGGGCTGGTCCTACCGGTCAGCGTGCTCTTGTTGCAGTCGCGGGGACTCGATCTGTTCGAGATCGGCTTGCTGATGGGGCTTTACTCCCTCACGATCGTCTTGCTCGAGCTGCCGACCGGTGGTCTGGCCGATACCATCGGTCGCAAACCGGTGACCCTGCTGTCCTACCTCTTCGCCTTGGGCTCGAGCCTCGCTTTCCTGGTCTCTTTTTCGATGCCGCTCTTCCTGCTCTCGTTCGTGCTGCTCGGCATCAGCAGAGCCCTCGCTTCGGGAGCGTTGGGGGCGTGGTTCGTCGACCGGTTGCTCGAGATCGACGAAGAGATCGACCTCCAACCCCACTTGGCACACGCAAACGTGTTCGTGATCGCCGGCCTGAGCCTCGGCTCGCTCGCCGGCGGTTGGGTCCCTCGCCTGTTCAGCCACCTCCCCACGGACGGAGCAGCGGTGTTCACGCCCTTGTCGATGACGCTCGTCTTCTCGATCATCGTCAAGGTTGCCGGCATCGTGTTGGTAGGCCTCTGGATCCGTGAGCGGCGCACCGCCCCAACCGAGAGAGGTGCGTTGGCGGGCATCCCCAAGCTGCTGAAGACCGCACTCGTCGAGAGCCGCGGCAACCCGGTGATCCCGCTTCTTCTCACGGCCAGCTTGATGGGCGCGTTGGCACTGATGAGCGTCGAGACGTTTTGGCAACCGCGTTTTGCCGGGTGGCTTGGGACTGCAAACACCCCGCTGTTCGGGCTTCTGATGACCGGCGCCTTTGCGGTAGGGATCGTTGGGAACTTGGCTTCGATCCCCTTGAGCAAACGGCTCAAGGGCCGGCACGGTCTGGTCGCGGCTCTGGCGCAAGGCGTGGGCGGTGCGGCGGTCGTGCTGCTCGCGCTTCAGACCAACGCGGCCCCGGCCGCGGCGCTGTTCTGGCTCTTTTACCTGATGGGGGGCGCGCTCGGCTCGCCGGTGGCGGTGCTCTTCAACCGGGAAGTGCCGTCTGAACGGCGCTCTTCCATGCAATCTGTGATGTCGCTGGCAGCGTACGGCGGGAGCTTTCTGGGCAGTGCCGTCTTGGGATACCTGGCCAAGACCAGCGGTATCGGCACGGTGTGGTTCGTCTCCGGTACGATCTTGTCGGGGTCGGCAGCGCTCTATCTCCTGGTCGATCTCCGGTCGCGGTCAGGGCGTCTCCTGAACACAACCGTCGATCCAACCCTTTCGCACGGTTGATCCACCCTCGCTCCCCATAACCGCTACTTCGCCATTTTTGAGGTGGCTTTTAGAGCCCACGAACTTGACGCTCGACGTAGCGGCATCCGCGGCCACAGGCCCTTCCCCGCTCACCGTCACGGGTACCTCGGGGGGCACGACTCAAACGGCGACCCTGAGCCTGCAGGTTACCGCGCCGACCAACACCTCCTGCACGCGCTATGTCTCCCCTAATGGCAGCGACCAGAACCCGGGCAGCCAAGACCTCCCCTGGGCCAGCCTGCAGCACGCTGCCGACAACGTCCAAGCAGGTGATGTCGTCTGCCTGGCAGCGGCTACCTACGACCTCGGCGGCGAGCTGTCCCTCACCCGCTCCGGCGCTGCCAGCCAACCCATCACCTTCACCACCCTAGCCGATACGGTTACCCTACAGGGTCCAGTGAACTTTGCACAGGGGGCGTCCCACCTCCGCTTGCACGGGTTCACCGTGACGGGGTTCGATGTCTGGGGTATCACGCTGAGCGGCGACAACCAGGACATCATCCTCTCCGGCTTGAACGTCAGCGGCGGTGAAGCGTCCCTTCACCTCACCGTGGGCAATTCGGGCGAAGACCCCCAAGAAGGCCCCGTGAACGATATTACTGTGCGTGACAGCACCTTCCACGACAACATCTACACCGTGGTCGACTGTACCCCAGGACCCTGCAACGACGTGGAATTCCAACGCTTGGAGATCTACGGTGCCGGCTTGGGGGGCACGGCCTCTTTCGGATCCGACGGCTTGGCCATCGAACGCGGCCGCAACATCCTGGTTGAAGACTGCTACATCCACGACAACAGCGGTGACGGCATCGACCTCAACTCCCGCGATCTCCTCTTGGGCGATGACGCCGGCCAGGTGATCGTCCGTCGCAATCGGGTGGCCAACAACTTGCGCAACGGCATCAAGCTGTGGCGCGGTGGTGAGATGACCAACAATCTGGTCTGGAACATGGGCGATACGCTGCTGGTTCTGGAGCAGGGCAGCAGCTACACCGTCACCAACAATACCTTCGCCAACTTAGATGGCCAGAACTACCTGGCCACCATCGGCTACGATCCCCGGCCCGGCAGCACCGCCGCCACGCTCTTCAACAACATCTTCTACAACGACGATCCAGACATGGGCGGCACCACCCTCTTCGTATCAGATGCCGTCGACCTCACCGCCGGTCACAACCTCTTTTACAACCCCTTCCGCCAAGAAGACGTGATCTGTTTGGGAGAAAGCGTTTGCTTCAACGACACTCAGATCAACGACGGCAGCTCCCTCCCCCAAGCAGGCTTCGGTGTGCAGAACCGTTATGCCGATCCCTTGTTCGTCGCGTCCGCGAGCGGCGACTTCCACCTCTCAGGCACGAGCCCGGCCCGAGATGCCGGCAACATCAGCTACGCACCGAACCACGACCTGGAACAAAGCCCGCGTCCTATAGGCCCCGCACCGGATATCGGAGCTTATGAGCTCAACAACTGAATTCGCCGATGCCCACCCGCTAGACGAAGGCGCCAGGTTCCCGCTGTGCCGGTCCGAACCGTTGGGCAACCTGTTCGCCGCCGCCTTCTTGGGGGGGCGCCGTCACCTAAACTCGATGCGGTAGGTCGCCACCCCGGCCGCCGCGGCACGCTGCAGCGGGGAAGCCACCTTCACAAACAGCTTCTGGGACGGCAGCGAAATCGGCAGCAAATACGATTCACCGCTCCCGAGGCTATCAAGAAACAGACCGTCTTCAGTAAAGACCTCGGCGACGAGCCCGAGATGATCGTTGAACGAATCGAACACGACCCGCACGACATCTTCGCCGGCCACAAACCAGTCTTCGTCTCCCACGAGCTCGATGGCGCCGCTGTCCTCCATCACGCCCGACGCGTCTTCGGCAATCACGACAGCACCGCTGCGCGAATCGTTACGCGTCTCACCCCGGTCGGCAAAGTCCTCGCTCAGCGCGAAGAGATCGAACGAGGTATGCTGCAACGCCTCGACCCTGAAGTAGCGCACCGCCTCCCGATCGGGCGACTCCACCACGAGGCACGGCCCCCCACAAGCGGGTTGAGGTGTGATGCCTTGCACGGCCAGGCCGAAGGCACTGTCCCCTGCCCGGCCGAACCACTCGGGGCTGGTGCTGCTGGTGCGCGCCGTCGCCTGCCCTGACGAAGACACCTCGAAAAACGTCACCTTCACCGCTCCCGAGGCCGCGTCGAAAAAGAGGGCGTCCCCGCTGCGCGCGACCGCACTACTCACAAAGAGCCGGTAGACGACCACCTCACCGGCAGCGAGAACGACGTCCTCCAGCACCGGCTCGGTAAAGCTCGAGCCCGCGCTCACCTCCACCACCGCATCGCCCGGGAACGGTGAGGGGACGAACGCCGCCGTCACCGATCGATCGCTGGTCATCGAGAGGCTACAGCTGGAGTCGAGACCCGAACAGGCCCCGCTCCAGCCGCTGAATACGGAGCCGAACGCGGCATCGGCCTTGAGGGTCACGACGCTACCCCGCACGAAATCGCCCGAACAGTCGCCGCCGCAATCGATTCCGCTCGGGCTGCTCGTCACCACACCGGCACCTCCGCCGGCCTTGCCGACGCTCAGCCGCTGCGTCACGATAGCGAAATTCGCCGTGACGGCGTGGTCAGAATCCATCGTCAACTGGCAGAGTCCGGTTCCGGTGCAGTCCCCCGACCAACCGACGAACTCCGAGCTGAGGTCCGAAACGGGTTCCAGAGTCACGACCGTGCCCTCGGGATACGCCTGGCTACAGTCGGCCCCACAGTCGATGCCGGGGAGGTCGCTCAAGATCCTCCCCGATCCCGAACCAGCCGCCTCGACGACCAACTGGCGTTGGCTCACCGCCACAAAGGTCGCCGTCACATCCCGATCGCCCGTCATTCTCACGCTGCAGCGCGTTTCGAAGGTAGCACAAGCGCCTTTCCAACCCACGAAGGTAGATGCCACGTCGGCAGCAGCGGTCAGGCGTACGGTGGCGCCGGCAGGAAAGAGGACCGCACAGCTCTCAGAACAGTCGACGCCTGAAGGATCGCTGGTGACGGTGCCGCGACCGCTGCCCTCCACCATGACGTTCAGCCGCTGCCCTGAGCCCGGCGGCGTGCATCCGACCAGAAGCAGGATGCCGATCAAGCCGGCAACCCTGTGTAAACGTGTCATAAGCGTGCCTCCTCGGATTATCTCCAAGGTAGCAGGCAACGTTTCAGCCGTGCTAAGAAACGCCTGGGCAACCCTTCATCGAGCGTTCATGACCCGAACATGCAACGTACCGCAAAACGCACTGCTGCAGTCCGCCCCCTTGAATACGGCGCGTTAAAAGACACGTGATCGCCTCGAACCAGGTGATGCGACCCCGGTTGTCGGCCAAGTGTTATGCAGCAGTGCCCCCACACCGCTTTGAAATAGACTTTACAATTCTAGAATGTACATCCAAGTCAAAAGCCAAAACAGAAGAGCCGACCCCAGATCTCTCACGATCCGCTGCCCCAACTGCCATCGACTCGGAACCTTCCAACTCATCTCAAGCG
>CP070651.1:1056049-1061532 GCA_020354625.1 Trueperaceae bacterium | reverse complement strand
GAGTCACAAATAGGACTTGACCCGATAAAATGCGCTGTGATAGACTCCTGTTTGCTCGTAAGCGCTTACCCGCTCTCGAGGCCGTGGGGGCGATTAGCTCAGTCGGTTAGAGCGCGTCGCTGATAACGACGAGGTCGGTGGTTCAAATCCACCATCGCCCACCAGAACAGGCGCACCCGCCTGGGTGCGCTCATTCATTTGCCGTAGCGCCAACTACCCGAGGCACAGACGCTCGGTGTGCATTTAGTTGAATACGTCTCGCTTCGCTCCGAGCGTGAGCATGAGATCGACCGTCTGAATGCCCCGTTGGACACTGAGCGTAATCTGCTGACCGATCTCTTTCTGACGTATCACAGACAAAAGCTCGAAGAAGCTGGGAGTGGCCTCCCCATCTACAGCGATGATCACATCGGCTTGAACACTCGAGCCGATGATACGACCGGCATCGTTGTAAACTGGCTGCTCCCGATAACTCCTCAAACCTGCCTTCTCAGCCGGACCACCAGGCTGCACAGAAGCGATCACCGGACCCGGTCGCTCACCGAGACTGAGACTCGCATTGGAGGGATCGTAATCGAAACCACTCCACGAAAATCCGATCACGGGAACGTCACGCTTCTCTCCTAAGATCAACGCGTCTACAATCGAACTCGTCCTGCTCACAGGTACCGCATAAGAAGCAAAGTCCTGTGGCAGCGAAAGACCTCGCAAAAACGGCGGAATATATTGCTCGGATTCCGACGTCATCGCTCCCGGGCTAAAACTGATATAGCTAACCACTCCGATCGCTTCACCGTCGCGATTGAGTACCGGCCCCCCAGAATCGCCTGGCGCAAGCGCCGCAGTGAGCTCGATGGTGTTATCCGCAAAGTCAGCCCGACTCGCCTGCACGCCGAGCCTAGAGATACGTCCGCTTCGCCCTTCCAGAAAATCACCCCGACTATTCCCGATGGCGACAACCTCATCCCCAACGCGTGGCCCCGTCCCGGTAAGTGGAATAAAGGGAACCAACTGCTGCACCTCCGCCTGCATCACAGCGAGATCGAGGTAGGCGTCAAAACCCACAAGTTTTAGCCTGTATTCATCACCATCAGGCGAAACACCGACATAGTTGGGACTAAACCGGCGACTTAGACTGTTGGTCGGGTCCACCACATGATAGGCCGTCAAAAGCAATCCATCCGCTGAAATGAAAAAGCCCGAACCGATACCGATCGGGTCACTTCCCAATAGCGCGTTACGGCTTCGAGTTTCGATCCTCAAGCTACCAGGACGATACTCCTCGAAGACGACACCGAGCTGCCCACTCGGTGCCACCACCGGGGGCGGACCGTGGGAAACATGTTGCGTAACACGTTCTGGCTGGTATTTGTGCGCAAACAATACCAACGCCAAAAGAAGCCCGATCAACAACCACGAAAGGCTCCTATTGGTTGAACGGTCACTACTGATGGGGTATTCGAAGGGCTCCCTCATGTCGCCATTATTAGCTTTCCATATCGATTAGGTCTGCTAGGTAAATGACAGAGTACCTTGCCCAAGGATTCATTGCAACAAGAGACGCGAGAGGACTCCCCTCTAAGACACGCCGAGTCGAACTCTCCAAGCGATCGACGGCTTCGGGACTGTCCGAACCGGCGCAGGGAAGGCCAAACGGATCCAGAGGTTATAGTCGACCCCATGATCGAACGTGAGAAGACACCTTCAGATGACTACGGCATAGCACTCCGAGCGATCGCCGATAAGCTCGACCACTGGCCGGGCGACATCGTCATCTCAAGCCATATAGATCCCGATGGTGATGCCCTCGGGAGCGCACTCGCGTTGCGGCGTGCCCTAGTGGCAAAGGGGAAGTTGCCCGTCGTACCGCTCGAGGCACCCGACTACCTGAGCTTCCTCGTCAAACCGAATGAACTCTCGCCCCCCCTTTCCCACCTCCCCAACCGCTGCCTCTTGATCAGCCTAGACACGGCTGAGGAAAAACGCATTTCTGGTGTGCCGTTCACCGAAGCAGAAAGCGTAATCAATATCGACCACCATCTGTCCAACACTGCCTACGGCGATATCAGCCTGATAAGAATCGACAAGGCAGCGACAGCCGAAATCATTGTGGATCTCATCTCGGTCCTAGAAGTACCCTGGACCGAAGAGCTCGCCACTCCGTGCCTGACTGGCATCCTAACTGACACTGGCAACTTCAGATATAGCAATACGACCCCGGAAACGCTTCGGTACGCAGCTACCTTGATCGAACTCGGCGTAGACTTCGCACGCTTGACCGACCGCCTTCAGTGGCGACATCCCAGCTATTTCACCGCTTTATCCAAGGTCCTGTCTACGGTGGAGTTTCTCTTTGATGGTCTGGTTACGATGGCGCACCTCAGCCAAGATCTCCGCAATGAGTTAGGTGAAATGGCCGACGATTCCGAAGACTACGTGGGGCTCATACGTTATGCGGAGGGGAGCAAGGTAGCAATCTTTCTCAAGGAAGGAGAGGGGCATACAAAAATAAGTGTTAGGACAAGAGATGGTGTCTCGGCTCAAACCATCTGCCAACAGTTGGGCGGCGGTGGACATCTGGCGGCAGCTGGTGCCAAAGTCGACGGGGACCTCTCCCACGCACGGCAAGGCGTGATCGAAGCGACCAGGTTAGAACTCGTGCATCGAGGTTATGCGAAGCCAACGGATCTCGGTTGATTGCTGGTGGGCAGGAAACCGGCTGGCCCCTACCGGTTGTATACCCTAGCGAAATCCGTAGCGGTTGGACAGGTTCGCTGCACGGTCAGCGAGGCGCGGGAGACTCGAAAGTTCCACCCCGCTTTCGAAGCCCCGTCTTGCAAACCAGGGTAGTACCAGCTCCGTGGGTAGATTGCCGACCAATTCGTCTTGAGCGAAAGGGCAGCCACCGATTCCAGCCAGAGCCCCCTCAAACCAACGTATACCGAAGTCGAGAGCCAGACGGATTCGAGGCTCCCAGGAGTCACTACGAGCGTGGAGGTGGAGACCGAGTCGGTCGATCTCGGTCAACTCGTTCAACACAGCACCGAGCCTCTCGGGGGTGGCGGAGCCGATGGTGTCGGCGAGCACGATCCCCTCGACTCCGAGTTCGCGCAAACGGAGTACAGCTACAGCCGTATCCGAAGGATGCCAGGGATCACCATAAGGATTCCCAAATCCCATCGAAAGATACACGATGAGCCGCAGCCCACTCTCCCGCGTCGCCCTTCTGAGCCAGGCAATGAGCGACCATGAATCCTCGAGGGAACTCCCTGCGTTGCGGCGCTGAAAGGTTTCATTGATCGAAAGCGGATATCCTACGGTAGATACAGCTTCGACACGCCCGGCGCGCTCGAGCCCCCTCTTGTTGACCACCACGCAGAGGAAGTCCACTCCTTCTGAGCGCTCTAACGAGGCAACGACCTGCTCGGTATCCGCTAGCTGTGGTACTGCAACCGGTGAAACAAAAGAGCCGAGATCGATCGTGCGGAACCCAGCACGCAACAAAGAAACGATATGGCTGCGTTTTGCGGCAACAGGTATCACCCTCGGCAAAGCCTGCCAAGAATCCCTGGGACACTCGACGTAGCGAATGGTAGCGACCTCATCCATGAGCGTAACGCAGTATACTTCGAGGCTTCCAAACAGGATACCGGGCCTGTCGCCAAACTGAAGGACAAAACGGATGAGATCTTATCCGGTAAGCAACCCCTAGGCAGAAACGATCCTATACTAAGCAACGGTGTTGATAGCGCTCGAGCTTCGCAACTTCGCGATCATTGAAGAGCTTCGCATCGAGCTCGCCCCCGGACTCAATGTGTTGACAGGAGAAACGGGTGCGGGCAAATCGATTGTCGTCGGTGCTCTTGCCCTTTTGACTGGCGATCGAGCAGATCATCGCTTGATACGTCGAGGGGGTACGAGTGCCCTGATCCAGGGAATCTTCGACCACCCTGTCATCGAATCGGCTTCGCGTCGTCTGGTCGCGAATGGGCGCAGCACTGCACGACTCAACGGCGAGCTCGTCACCGTAGGTGAACTCGCATCACAAGGTGGTCAACTTGTGGCAATCCATGGACAGCACACCTCGCAGACGCTCCTCGGGGCCGGCGAGCAGAGGCGTCAACTCGACCAATTACTGCCCACAAAGGACCGAAACAAGCTCGCAACATACCGTGAGACGTTCAAAGCCTACACAAAAGTGATCGAAGAGTTGTCCGCTTTGAATCAAACAGCCCGGGAACGAGTTCGCAAACTCGACATTTTAGCGTTCCAACAAGACGAAATCGAAAGTGCCGGCTTGAAGCCCGGTGAAGACGTTGAACTTCAAGAACGTGCACTAAACCTACGTAATGCCGAGAAGATCGCACAAGGTACTGGCAAAGCGCTAGGTCTCTTGATCGAATCAGAAGACAATGCCAGCGCACTATTAGCCGAGGCTACACGCCATCTGGCCGAGACGGGTCGGTACCACAAGACCTTAGCCGTACTTGCAGAGGAGCTCAAAGAGGCTTTAGCGAGTGTCGAAGCGATTGGAAGCGAGTTAGGAAGTTTTCTGGGCAACCTGGAGCCCGAAGCTGACGCTCTCGATACGGTAGAACGCCGAATCTCAACGATCGAGCGCCTTAAGCAGAAATACGGTGACACGATCGAAGCGATTCTGGTCTATTTAGCAGAAGCGAAAGAGGAACTGGCTGAGCTTGAAAACACCGAGTCTTCCCTGGCAAGTCTAGAAGCACATCGATCACAACTCAGAAATCGGCTCGCCAAACTCGGCGAGGATCTACACAAGGCGAGAGTTTCGGTTGCGGTCGATTTGGGAGAGCGCATTACCGAACTCTGTCACCAACTCGGAATGCCAAAAGCACGCTTTATGATCGACGTCGCCATGAGAGAAGAGTTCACTCCCTCAGGACTCGATCAGGTCCGTTTTCATTTTAGCGCCAATCTCGGAGAAAACCCGGAACCGCTCTCAGCAGTCGCCTCAGGTGGAGAATTATCGCGAATCATGCTCGCCCTAAACGTCGTAACCGACTCCGAGTTACCGACTCTGGTTTTCGATGAAATCGATTCGGGGATCGGTGGTACGACAGCAAAGACCGTCGGCAAACTTCTCAAGAAGCTAGCCGAAACGCACCAGGTATTGGTGGTAACCCACCTTCCACAAGTGGCCGCCTTCGCAGATGCCCAATTCCGAGTCGACAAAGAGGAAAAAGGGGGTAGGACACTCACCCGCGTCAGCCGCTTGAGCTCCGAACAGCGTGAAATCGAACTCGCACGGATGCTTTCAGGAAACGTTACCGAGGCGTCTATGAATCATGCCCGAGAGCTACTAGCTGATGCTCAATCGACCCACTAAGCACATCCAAGTTACGTCGTTTGCTACCTGAATAGGACCCCCGAGTGGAGCAAGTTGAAGGCTGCGATTTTGAGGTTTACCCGCGTCCTGAGCGACAAAAACGTCTTGACCTGTGCTGCATGAAGGG
>CP070651.1:1051082-1055949 GCA_020354625.1 Trueperaceae bacterium | reverse complement strand
TTGGATGCAAGATCGGGCAGATGAGTTCAATGTGATGCTGGCAGACGAGGGCAAACCCTACCGGGTCGTGCTCGAGCGCATCGGGTCTTACCGTGAGACGCTCCAGGCAGCCGTGTTGGCGGCGCGCCAGGGCAACCCGCCGCATCTGGCCCAGCTCTTCGAGGTCGGCAGCCAGTTGGCCGTCGATTCGGGGATCTTCGAGCCGATCGGAAACGTCGGTGGCGGGATCGACTTATCGGACTACATCGAGCCGGTGATCAACTACTACACCATCGACGGCGCGGTAAACTCGATTCCGTTCAACAGCTCGAGCCCGATCCTTTACGCCAACAAGAACCTGATGGAACAGGTGGGCCTCGATCCGACCGATCTGCCCCAGACCTACGGTGAGTTGCTCGAAACCTGCGCTACGATTCGGGCTTCGGATGTCGACACCAACTGCATCACCTTCCCGCTTCACAGCTGGTTTTTTGAACAGTGGATGGCGGAGCAGGGTGCGCCGATGGCCAACAACGCCAACGGTCGCGGCGGCCGCGCCACCGAAACGCTTCTCAACAGCGAAGCGGCCCTGAGGATCGGCGAGTTCATGCACGCGCTGGGAGAAAACGATTACTACAGCTACACCGGCAAGCTCGAAGACTGGTCGGGTAGCGACGCCATCTGGCTCAACCAAGAGACGGTCTTCCACATCACCTCGACTTCGGTATCGGGGACGCTCCCACGCAACGCCGCCGAAAACGGATTTGAGACCGTTACGGGCTTGCTCCCGATCGCCGACGGCGTCGATCGCAACGGCGTGGTCATCGGTGGCGCCAGCCTCTGGCTCCTGGCCGGTCACCCACAAGAAGAGCTCGAAGTGGCGAGAGATTTTGCCCTCTACATGACCAACACCGAGAACATGATCTCGTGGCACAAGCTCACGGGCTACTATCCGGTGCGCCAGAGCTCGGTCGACCAGCTTGCGGCTGAAGGCTACTTCGAAGAAAACCCCAATACCTCGGTGGCGTTCGACCAGCTGCTCGAGACCATCCCCAACACCGCGACCGCGGGCGCTCTGCTCGGAAGCTTCCTCGACACCAGGACCATTATCGAAGAGGCCCTGCAGAAGATCTTCAACGGCACCGCCGGCGTCGAAGAGGCCATGAACGAAGCGAAAGAGCTGGCCGACGCTCGCTTGGACGAGTACAACGCCAACTTCTAAGCCGACCACACTTTCGGACCGGGGGGCTACGGCCCCCCGGTCCAACCCGCCACGCCCCTGACCCTATGAAAGACAATGCCGTATTCCGAGGACGTTTTCTCGCCTTCGTTCTCCTACTGCCCTCGTTGATCATACTCACGATCTTTCTCTACTATCCCACCATCCAAGGGATGGTGCTCTCGCTCTACCGAGCAAATCTCTTTTTGGGAACCCGCCGTTTTATCGGGCTCGAAAACTTCAAGAGCCTCTTTGTGGGCACCTTGTCTCCACGCTACATCCAGGTCGTGGGGCAGTCCTTTATCTTCAGCGCCCTGGTGGTGATCTTGGGGATCTGTTTGAGCGTGGCCCTCGCGACGCTTGCGAGTCAGAAGGTTCGGGGCGCACGTATCTACCGCCTCTTTCTCATCTGGCCGTTCGCTCTTTCGCCCGCGGTAGCGGGCACCATCTTCCTGTTCCTCTTCAACCCCGAGGTCGGCACCGTCAACGAGGTGCTCAAAACCCTGTTCGGAGTCAAACCGCGCTGGCTCGACACCCCAACCCTGGCCTTTACGCTGGTGGTGTTGGCCGCGGTCTGGAAAAACCTGGGGTATAACATCGTGTTCTACTTGGCTGCCCTGCAAAACATACCTGCCGAACTCGGTGAGGCGGCCGAGATCGATGGGGCCGGACCGATCCAACAGTTCTTTTCGATCACCTTTCCGATGGTCTCGCCGATGACGTTCTTTTTGGTCTTCACAAACCTGACCTTCAGTTTTTTCGACGCCTTCGGCATGATCGACATTATCACCGGCGGCGGGCCCGTCGGCCCAAAACCTTTCGACAACGCAGGCCTCACCACGATCATGATCTACCAGGTTTCAGAAGACGGCTTCGGCGGTAGCGGAAACTCGGGTTTGGCAGCCGCGCTCGGCAACATCATCTTGTTGATCGTCGCCACCATCACCTTCTTGCAGTTTCGCTACGGGGCCCGTCGGGTCCAATACGGAGAGAATTGATGGCTGGCCCGTCGTCACGCCCGGTACGAAACGCCTGGGTCATCCACCTGGTGCTCATCCTCGGTTGTGCGGTGATCGCCTTTCCCATCGTCTTTGCGCTCATCAAAGCGACCCAGACACGCGCCCAGGTGCTTTCGCCCTCGCTCATTCCGGGCGCCGAACTCTTCGACAATCTGAAGCAAGCCTGGCTCACGGCCAATCTGTCGATCTTCATGCGCAACTCGTTCATCGTTGCGGTGTCGGTGACCGTGGGCAAGACCATCGTGTCCCTCTGTGCCGGTATGGCGCTGGTCTTCTTCCACTTCCCCTTCAAACGCCTGGTCTTCGCATTCATCTTGCTCACGTTGATGATGCCGATCGAGGTGCTCATCGTACCGCTGTTCGACCTCATTTCGCTAAGGCCACCGCCCTCGTGGGAGGTCTTCTGGCTCTGGTTCAGAAACCCCCTCAAGGTGTTGTTTGAACCCGTCAAGTTCGGCTTCGGCTGGGCGAATACCTACTGGGCCATGATCGTGCCGTTTATGGCCTCCGCCACCGGGACCTTTCTGTTTCGCCAGCACTTCATGTCGATCCCGCGCAGCCTCGCCGACGCCGCTCGAATCGACGGGGCCAGCCCCTTGCGGTTTCTGACCAGCATTCTCATCCCGATGAGTTGGAACACCATCGGCGCGCTGGCAGTGATCCAGTTCGTATACGTCTGGGACCAGTATCTCTGGCCCAAAATCATCATCCGCCGCGACGAGCTGCAAGTGGTGCAGGTCGGCTTGAACCTGATCATCCGCACCGGTGAGGGCGTCGAGTGGGGTTACGTGATGGCCGGCGCGATCGCCACGTTGGTGCCGCCGATGATCGTCTTCGCGCTCTTGCAAGAGCAGTTCATGCGTGGATTCGCTCTCTCTGAAAGCAAGTAGCCGAGCCGGCACCTAAGAGTCGGACCCGGGCTGTGGTGTCGCGGTCACCTCGCTGCGACGGAACTCGCGCAGGGCCGTGCGGGTGATCTTCATGACGGCGTGGCAGCTGGGGTCGGGGCACATCACCAGGTCGTCACTGGCCATCCAGTCGTTTTGGTCCAGCGCCCGCTGTTTTGCGGGTAAGAGCGGCAGGACCGCCGCCAAAGCGTAGATACTGAAGGTCTTTCCGTCCGGGATACGCATGTTTTCACCAGACACCTCGAAGTAGTCACCGAGATGGTGGTTGCAGATCGACTCGAGGCCCTCTTTGACGGCAACGATCTCTACCCGCAAATCCCAGAGTGTAAAACTCTCACCGCTCACGGTGCGCCCTCGTTCAAGCCGTACTTCATAATGCGCCCGTGTGGTCCGGTGCGGTCGCGCTCGAGCGCATACACAGCCCCCGGGATTTCTGGGTAGCGTATCCGGATCGCTTCGAGCTCGCTACGGTCCTCCTCTGAGAGCGTGACCTCATCTCGCAGGGCCAGATGGGAGGCCAGATGCGCAGTGTTCTTCACCCCGACGATACACGCCTTCACCGCGTCATCGTGGAGACAGAGAGCAGAAGCGATCGTGGCCACGTCCGTGCCACGCCGGTCGGCAATCGTTGCCAACCCTCCCAACATGTCTTGCAACGCGCGCCAGCCTCCCATCTCCTCGAGGATCAGCAGGTACTTGGTCAGCGAGCGGTTCTCGTGGGGTTCACGCGGTCGCTCTGCGCCTCGGTAGCGTTCCGACAAGAGCCCCCCGGCTACGCTGCCATAGGCAAGAACCGCTACCTCATGGCGTTTTGCGGTCTCGAAAAGCTGAGCGCGCGGCCTACGGTCGAGCAGTGAGTACTGGGTCTGGATCGAGGCGACCGGGATCCCCGCGGCAAGGATCTCCTCGAGCTGGCCAGCGCTGAAGTTGGTGAGGCCGATCTCTCGAATGAGACCCTTATCGCGTAAGGTTGAGAGTGTGTGCAGCACATCGAGGTAGCGTCTCACACCTAGATCCCACCAGTGAAATTGCACCAGGTCGAGGCGTTCGAGCCCGAGGCGGGAGATCGATCGCAGAATTGACGTTTCGATGTCGCGCGGGGTCAAGGTGGCTAGAGACGAGATATCGGGAACGGTTTTGGTGTGGACCTTGATATCGTTGGACCCGAGCCCGTGAGCGCCGATAAAACTGCCGATCAAAGACTCGACTCCGGTGTAGATGTCGGCGCAGTCGAAGACGCGAAAACCGGCGCGGTAATACGCCTCCAGGACCTCCGGCCCGGGTTCTTTTCGAGCCCGTGCGTGGCCTTCGGCGAGCTGCCACCCACCGACGATGACCCGTTCGAGGTATTCGAGTGCCATGACCGCATCATACCGCTTCGCCCACGCGCTTCGCCTCTGCGCTGCCCGCACGTAACGCACCGCATACGTCGTCGGACCGACCCGGGTCTCGTTCTCGACCGGCTCGTACAGACCAAAGTCGTCGCGCTTAAACCGAGCGTCTCTATATGTCTCGCTCGCCCATATGGCAATATCCTCGGCCCCCAGCCGCGGTCTGCAGAGCCTTGGATCGCACACCTGTCGATCACAGGGCCGGCCGTTCTCACAGGCGCTCTCTTCTTGCTCTCGTGGCGTTTCTGTAGACGAACGGAACCTGCACCCTCCGCCTAAGGTGCGATGGGCATGGCCCTGTCACAGCCGGCGGCGAGACGACCGGCTCGGCAACTGCTGGGCCTCGCCGAA
>CP070651.1:1032560-1050982 GCA_020354625.1 Trueperaceae bacterium | reverse complement strand
CTTCCGAGCGAGTCGATAGGGCTTTTTCTTGCTGATAGCGCTCGATAAAGCGTGCGAGCGTCGGGCTCATGCTGATGCTGAGTTTGGTTTTGTTCGCTTCATTGGCCACAATATCCTTGATGATAGTACATATTAGGCAGATAAATTGGTATACCAATTTATCTGCCTACACTGTCTACTCAACAAGCCTATCGGGTGCAGCGCCCGGCCAGTAGCCGCTGAGATATGTAGCGACGCAGTCCCACCCACCCCTCATGTAAATCGATTAAACTTGTAAACTAGCCGGGTGCAGTCCTCGGTTTTACCGACACGCGCAGCATCGACAACCACACACAACACGAGGGAGAGCTCGAGCGAAAACGTCTACGGCAGATCGAACGGCTTGCACTAGTAGGAAAGGAACGGATATGGCTGGTCTTCCCGAAACCCAAATGTCCATCGATCGCTCGAACACCGCACTGGTCATCACCGACCCGCAAAACGACTTCTTGAGCCCCAACGGTGTGACCTGGGGTGTGGTGGGGGAAAGTGTCGTCGAAAACAACACCGTCGAAAATATCGAACACCTCCTGCGAACTGCCAAGGAGGCCGGTCTGCCCGTCTTCATCTCCCCGCACTACTACTACCCCAGCGACCACGGCTGGAAGTTCGAGGGATCGCTCGAGGCGCTCATGCACGCCATCGGCATGTTCGACCGCAAGAACGCGCTCAGCCTGGACGGCTTCGAGGGATCGGGGGCTGATTGGCTCGAGCGTTACAAGCCGCTCATCGAGGACGGCGAGACGATCGTGGTAAGCCCTCATAAGGTTTACGGTCCGGAGACCAACGACCTCACCTTGCAGCTCCGCAAGCGGGGCATCGACAAGGTCGTGTTGGCGGGCATGTCGGCCAACCTCTGCGTCGAGAGCCACCTGCGGGAGCTGCTCGAGCAAGGCTTCGAGGTGATGGTCGTCAAAGACGCCACCGCCGGGGCCAGAGTGCCCGAGGGCGACGGTTACGCCAGCGCGCTCGTCAACTTCCGCTACCTCGCCAACCAGGTCGTCACCACCGAAGAGGCCGTCAACGCCATGCGGGGTTAGCCTGCTATCAGAGCCTCACGAAGCGAGTTCTAGGGCGAGCTCGACCATTTGGGTGTAGGCCTTCTCGCGTATCTCGCTGTCCTCTTCCTTGTGGGTCACCAAACTGTCGCTGACCGTCAAGATCGACAACGCTTCCACCTTGAACTTGGCCGCGAGCGTGTAGAGGGCTGAGGTCTCCATCTCGACCGCGAGCACCCCGTGATCGGCCCACAGCTGCCACCAATGGGGATCGTCCCAGTAGAAGAGGTCGCTGGTGATGACGCTGCCGACGCGCACCGCCACGCCCTTTTCTACGGCCGCCGCATAGGCCTCGGAGAGCAGCGAAAAAGTCGCCGTCGGAGCGAAGTCCTGCCCGCCGAAACGCATCTTGTTTACAGCCGAGGTCGTGGACGCCGCCGTCGCCAGGATCACGTCTCTGAGCTCGAGATCGGGCTGCAAAGCACCGCAGGTGCCGACCCGGATGAGGCGCTTGGCACCGTAGGCAGAAATGAGCTCGTTGAGGTAGATCGAAATCGAGGGGACGCCCATGCCCGTGCCCTGGATTGAGACACGCTTCCCCTGGTAGCTTCCGGTAAAACCGTACATGCCCCGAACGTCGTTGTAGCATTTGACATCTTCAAGGAACGTTTCGGCCATGTGCTTCGCTCTCAACGGATCTCCCGGCAACAGCACCGTCTCGGCGATGTCGCCAGCTTCGGCTCCAATGTGAATGCTCATCGCTCTCTCCTTACATGAGATAAAAACAGTATGAACTCCTGTTGATCGATCGTAGTATCCGTTTCACTCCTTGCGAATAGCACGCCCTTTGAGGCGGCAACGCCGAACAAAACATAACAGAGAGGCATATCAGCCGATCTCCACTTCGGCCTCGATTTCCACCGGGATGCCGAAAGGCAACTCGGCCAACCCAACCGCAGAACGGGCGTGGCTGCCTCGCTCCGGGCCAAAGACCTCCAGGATCAGATCGGTGAAGCCGTTGATCACCCCGGGCTGCTCTCTGAATCCAGGTGCGGAGTTGACCATACCAAAAACCTTGAGCCAAGCCGTAATGCGATCGAGACTCCCGAGCTCGCGCCTAAGACTCCCGAGCATGGCGAGCCCGACGAGCCGCGCGCTCCGGTACGCCTCTTCAGGCGATACCTCGAGACCCACTTTTCCGAAAGGTCCGGCCAGGCTTCCGTCTTCACTCTGGGGTCCGTGGCCTGAAACGTAGGCCCGACTCCCGCGAATACGCACCCAGGGGAACGGGAGCGCGACTCCCGGTGGGAGTCGGAGCGGAGCGGGTAGAGAGAGACCGAGCGCGTGTATTCGCGCCTCGGCACTGGTAGGTTCTTGGGCTGGTGCCATAAGTTCTCCTCAGTAGATACCGTAGCAAGACTCGGCTCTGGCGAGTAAGTACGCTATCGCTACCATACCGTGAGCACGGGTTCCAGGCATGAAGCCACCGCAGACTCGTACCTGCCTACCGGCACCGGCTCACCACTCGTTCCGGGGTTCGATCGAATCCGCAGAAAAGTCGAAAATTTGGGCGCGTGCGTGACCCAGCCTTTGTTAGCGTGGCGTATGGGCGCCTTATTACCAAAGGTGAAAGCCGATCTGCTGGCCTTGATCGCAATCGTCTTGCTCTTCGCCTCCGCCGTGCTCTGGAAGGTCGAGCAGACCCGAATGGAACAGGTTACGAGTTGCCTCTATCAGCAGCATGCCGTTGAAAACACGCTCGAGGCATGCCGCAAGATCGGTCCGTATAACAAAATCAGGTAATGAGTAAACAGTGATGAGTTATGAGTGGGGCACGTACAAACGGTTGGGCTGAGCTCGACCGTTCGCAGCACCCATCACTCATCACTCATCCCCCATCACCTTCCTCTTTTCAGCACATCGACAAAGCACAATCGGCTTGTACGCGACCCTTCGCAGCCAAAGAGGGTATCATCCGCTTAGGCTCAATCCGTGGTAACCGGGCATCGACCGGTCTGCCTGCCGTGCGCCACGCTGCGCAATCTCTGAACACGACCTAGGGAGGAGAGTTCATGAAGATAACCGCTTTGAGGGCCCGGGTGATCAACATCCCCCGCGCATCTACCCTGACGACCTCGTACGGGAGCGAGGACGCGGCCAAGACCGTCCTGGTAGAACTCGAGACCGACGAGGGCATCAAGGGCATCGGCCAGGCCTCGGTGGACGCCCCCTTTTACGGCGAGAGCGCCGAAGGGATGATCGCTAATATCAGAGCCCATCTGGCTCCAGCCGTCATCGGTGAGAACCCGCTCGACATCACCCGGCTCAACCAGAAGTTACGCGCGGCCCTACCCCAGCACTGGTTCTCCCACTCGGGTGTGGATATGGCCTTGTGGGATCTCAAGGGGAAGATCCTCGGCGTCCCCATCTACCAACTCCTGGGCGGCAAGGTGCGCGAGGGCCTGGATCTGATGGGCTTCGTCCGTCACGATACGCCGGAACAGATGGCCGAGATCGCCAGCGAGGAACTCGACGCCCACGGTTACCCGGTCCTCAAAATGAAGATCGGCCTCGATCCCAAAGAGGACGTGAAGCGCTACCGGGCCGTGGCCGAGGCAGTCGGTGATCGTGCCGTGATCCAAGCGGATGGGAACATCGGCTACACCCTGGCCGAAGCCGTATCGGCTCTCACCGAGATGGAGCGCATCGGTGCGCTCGGCACCGCGGAGCAGCCGGTAGAACGGTTGGAAGACATGGCTGAACTAGCCAAGCGACTCACCACACCGGTGATGGCGGACGAGGCGATCTATCCTCCTCAAGATGCCATCGAGGTGGTGCGCCGTAAGGCCGCCGGCATCGCGCTGATGAAGCTCGGCAAACACGGCGGTATCGAAAACGTTCAGCGGATCGGCATGATCTTCGAAGCAGCGGGGCTCACGCTATCGATCGCCATCTACTACGATCTCATCGGGGTAGCGGCAGCACACCTCGCCGCCGCGCTCCCGTGCGTCAGATGGCCCTCCCCCGCTACCGATCTCACGGATACCATCGTGGCTACACCGTTCGAGCCGGAGGGCCTGCTCCTGCGCGCACCGTCCGGACCCGGCTTGGGGGTGGAGCTCGACTGGGACAAGGTAGAGCACTACGCTGTCGACCTATAGCGTGAGCTCGAGGGAAATTGTTGCCAAGACATTGCAAACCAGCGTTCAGTTAGCGTGACAACTGAACGCTTTTGCTTAACCTCGCTCTGCTCGGGTGATCTTGGCAGTGCCAAGATCACCGAAAGACGGTTTAGGTAATGAGTTATGAGTGATGGGTCATGGGTGCTGCGAACGTCGTGGCTGAACCGGAATGTTATTCATATGGCGCCCTGAAGAAGATAATGAAAAATGATATGACTTCCTGTTGCTAGGCCCAGCTGCGCTGGGCCTAGCAACAGCGTGCTAATCACGCATTACCTTCTATGTCGGGCGCTGGAAGATGAGCGTCTTTCGCCCCGCTTCCTGCGTCACTCCACAGAGCTGCCAACCCCGCACACCCAACTGGTTCAAGAAACCGACCAAGTTCTCGGCTTTGGGGGCGTTTCCTCTCCCTTCCATCAACTCGATGAGCTCGAGGAAACCATCTTTGCGCAAGGTGCCCCAACGGTCTGACCAGGTGTAGAGCTTGCCGGTTTCGTTCTGGTCTTCAATAAGGGTCGCGTACTCCACCGCCTGGGCATCGGAACGGCTCGCAGAACGAGGTTCGTCAGGAACGTCAACGTCATACACTCCCGTATCGCCATCGAAGATCGGCTCCTCGCCCCCAAGGTCTCCGTCATCATCCCCATGGCCAGCGAGAAGACGCCACCTGACGGCCTCGACGTCACCGGTGAGTTGCATCAACAGGCGGTAGGCGACATCGCTCATATCTCGGCTCTCGATGATAGCGAGAAGAATGTGCTTGGGGGTAACGGTAGCGGTCTCGAGAACGTGAGCCTGCTGGGCAGCGCGCTCCATCACGCGACGAGTCTGTGGCGGGAGCGTCAGCGCTCCCCCTTGAACGACACCACTCATACCGAGGAGATCTTGGATCTGAGCCCTCAGGGCATCTAATTCGGCGCCGAAATCGGTCAGCACCCTACTCGGAAATCCACCCCCGCGCATCAGACCGAGAAGAAGAAACTCTGGACCGAGAATGGAATGGTTGAGCTTCTCGGCCTCTTCCCTCGCCAGATTGATCACCATTTTGGTCGCTTCGTGGTAGCTCAAAGCATCTTTTGTTATCACTAGCTCAATCTCTCCTTCGTCGCCCGACAGCATATTGACGCGGGTTACTGCGGCTGTTTGCACGAAACCCTCTCTATATACGGTATGTCACCCGGAGACCGAATAGGGTCTTGATCTTCACTATTCAAGACACCCGACTCACGACCGGAATACGGCTGACACACTGTAAGAGCTCTTGTGCGTACGCTACCCATTGTCACTGTTTTTTAGGCAGAGCCTAGTACACTCATCACGTAAATTCTCACGTTGGAGATTCGTGACGTCCAAGACCTGTTTGCGACCGAGATCCGCGGACGGCAACGATTCCAATCTCGCCCCGCTCGCCCCAGATTCGAGCCGATGGCCTCAGGCTCGGGTTGGAGGTTCTTAGTTACGACGGTACCGGACCGTACGGGGATAGCGCGTCTCTGCCACATCCCGTACATAAGCGGCAAAGTCAGGATACCGGCCGATGACCTGTTCAAAGGACTCCCGGTCGAGCACATACAGATCGCAATACCCCACGGCTCGAGCCGTGGCCGAGCGAGGCCGCACGTGAAGGAGCGCGATCTCACCAAAGAAATCCCCCTCCCCCAACCTCTCGAGAAGCGTCTCGTCATCGTCAGCGATGATGTCTACAAAACCGTGGCCGATAAAGAACATGTGGCGACCTTGAGAACCGGCTTGGAAGATGATGTCCCGGGGTGTATACACTTCCGGTCTGAGCTTACTACAGAGGTCCCGAATCAAAGCCTGGGTCGCTTCTTGCAAAAAGGGTACCTTGGTAACGAGATCGCGCCTGAGGATAAAGGATAGCTCCTGCCGTATGCTCGGCGGGAGATCCGCGAGAACCGTCGACTCATCGTACCAGATGCGCTTTTCGTAGAGGTGATCATAGTAATCGAACACACGGTGCTGGAGCGATACGGGAATGTTGCGGTAGCGGAAGAACCCCGCCAAACGGTCGAGGCTCGATTGATAGGTGGCCTTGACGGTGTCGATCTTCGACAGGACGTTGGCCACATTACCGATCACATATCCGTATACACCCACCCCGAGAACCATCACCAGCATCGAGTAGAGCATCCCGGCCTCTGTGATAGGTGTGATATCGCCATAGCCCACCGTCGTCAGGGTGGTAATACACCAGTAAAGAGCCTTTATGTAGGCTCCGTCTGCGACCCAGGCGGAAACAGCGACTTCGTGTGCCGCCCATCCCAAAGCCAACCAGTGAACCAGGAGCGCGAGCCAGAAAGAGAAGATTCCCAGCCGAAACAGCGTCCTGCGCAATACGTTCCCTCGATGGCGCATCCTCAACATCGACTCGAGGCGAACCAGTTTGACAAGTCGGAGCAAATCCAATACCGGAAGCCCCGTCACACGTCCCCAGGGAACGATGGCCAGAAGGTCAAAAAGCCATCTCCACGATGAGGTGATCGTCGATCGCATACGCCTGTCGATCTTGCCCACCACGAGAGACGAACGGTCGCCAGCAAAAACCGGGGCAAACAAGCACAACGCGAGGTCGGCAACCCATACCAGCGTGAGGATCCCATCGAGCGATCCCGACAGGGGGATCTCTCGGGGGGCGAAAGCGAGCCGGTAGGGAATCCACACCGCCGCCCAGGCCGTTACAAACAGAAGAACACCATTCCAAACCAGCCTTGGCAATCGCATCCTCTTCTGATGACTCGGCTCATAAGATTGGTGATCGGTATCTAGGTGCGTAATCTCCGTAGCCTCCCGTTGCAATTGTATACCCAACATCCGGGCGAAGCCTTTTTCAAGAGGCATCTCATGAACTGGGCGAGCAGCGATGCGTGATGAGCGAGCTTTCTACAACCAGTCGGGGCGAGTCCAACCACCACGCGCCACGTTTCACCCACGACCCCATCCAACCGTTGGTCTCGACCGCCCAAGACGGTATCATAGAGAAGAAGCGTTCGAAAGCTTGGTGCCAATCAGGCTTTACCTAAGAACCTCCAACTTAAGTTTGAGATGGTATCTCAAACTTAAGTCGAGCAGAGCGAGTGTGGACCGCGGCCGTCCGCGGTCCAATTCTGCAAACACAACTTGGATGTGCTTAATTAAGAAGAGGGTTGCTAGCAGTGATCGACACGACACCGACTCCCGAATCCCGACAGCAAGGGGCCCCTGCAAAACGTTACTGGTGGGTCAACCAAGGGAGAACCTACGCACGGCAGCGGCAGCAAGGACGCCTCTGGACTGTCAGGCAGGGGTCTGGGCCCTCAGAACTTCTCGGTCACCACCAGAACGTGCGTCTCCTGCAATCAGGCGACGTGGTTTTCAGCTACGTAAGCGATCATCTGCTCGGTATTTGGACTGTCACAGGTGAGGCGAGCCCGACGATCGATACAGAAGGCACCGGCGGTTGGCAAGCACCCGCCCACTGGGAGGACTTCGAAGAGCCGGTCCCGCTCGACGCCATCCCGCTCGAGTGGCGCAGCAAGATCGGAGAATCCGGCCCCTTCAACCGGCTCGGCGAAGTCAACCAGGGCTACCTCTACCGACTCCCAGCAGCGTTGGGGAGTTGGCTACTCGAACGCTTTCCGCGAGCGAGAGCTCAACGCAACTACCGCATCGCCGTAGAAGAAGAACTCTGGGAGATGTGCCTACATACGGCATGTATTCGCGTAGGCTGCGATGAGGTCGGCGATCTCGGGCAGTACGCTAGCCTGGATGAGCTCGAAAAAGCGATCGACACCGTCCAAGAAGCGTCACCCGCTCACTCTCACCCAAAGGCAGCCGAACTCTGGACGCTCAAAAACCTCAACCCGGGAGACCGCATTATCGCCTCAAAGGACATCGATACCGTGCTAGCTATCGGTGACGTGCTCGAGCCCGGGTATGCCTGGCGCGAGGACTACCCCCGCTTTAGACACACCGTGACGGTAGCGTGGAACGCTTCATTGTCCGGTCTTGTCCCCCCCCAACCCAGCTGGTCTGATACCACGATCGAACCGGTGCCGGAGGCGTTCGTAGAGAGCCTGAGAGAAGACAGCGCCACGGCCCACACCGGCTACTCGCTCGAGGCCTGTGCCGCCGATACCGGACTCGAGAGGGATAAGCTCGGCGGCTGGCTCAAGGCGATCGACCGAAAGGGCCAGGCCATCCTCTACGGCCCTCCCGGCACCGGCAAGACTTTCGTGGCAGAAAAGCTCGCCCGGCTCCTCAGTAGTCGGGGCGACGGCTTCACCGAGATCGTGCAGTTCCACCCCTCTTATAGTTACGAAGAGTTCATCCAGGGGCTCCGCCCCGAGACACACGACGACGGCCAGCTGCTCTATCGGTTGGCTCCCGGGCGATTTCTCGAGTTCTGCCGCAAAGCCGAAGAGCGTGAGGGCTCTTGTGTGTTGATCATCGATGAGATCAACCGTGCCCACCTGTCACGGGTGTTTGGTGAGCTTATGTACCTGCTCGAGTACCGTGACAGAGAGATCCCTCTCGCCGGTGGAGGCCGGCTCGCCGTTCCCGAAAACGTACGAATCCTCGGTACCATGAACACAGCCGACCGCTCCATCGCCCTGGTCGATCACGCCCTGCGGCGCCGCTTCGCCTTCTTACCTCTTTATCCGAACTTTGAGCTCTTGCGGCAGTTTCATACGGGCACTTCGTTCAGTTGGAAAGTCGACGGTCTGATCTCTGTGTTAGAACGCCTCAATCGACACATCGACGACCGGCACTTCCATCTCGGGGTCAGCTTTTTCCTGGTGGATGAACTCGAAGAGCGTCTACCCGACATCTGGCAACTAGAGATCGAACCCTACCTGGCCGAGATCTTTTTCAACCGGCCAGAAGAGATCGAACGGTTTCGTTGGGAACAGGTTTCACAGGAGTTCGGCGCTTGAAAAAGGACATGGCCTCCACCGTCATTGAACTCAGCGAGTACCAGACTGTCAAGCTCCCACACGATACTCTGCCCCCCGCGCTTGGCGAGAGTCTCTGGAGAGACTACGGCAAGGTGCTGAGCGTCGAGTTTCCGAGCCCGAAAACAGACCGGTGCTGGGCCCTCTCAACATACGGCACAGTAGGGTACATCCCCCTTGCGACCACCTTGGGTTTAATGATCACACCGCGAGCGGAGGTCGACAACCTGTTCCACATGCTCGAGGTCGCCTACGGGCTCGAGGTAACCTACCTGCAAGCGCTCTACGAAGTCGATACGCTCCACGGCTTTTTCAACCGCCTGGCATATCTGCTGGCCGGGCGAGTTCTCGAACGGTGTCGCAAAGGACTCTACCGGGCCTACGTATCCCGTAAGGAAGCCCTGACCTATCTTCGTGGAAGCCTCGACCTGCAAAGACAGCTCCAAACGCCTTGGCAGACCCACTTCAACTGCAACTTCCAAGAGCAGACTTCAGACGTCGAAGATAATCGGATCCTTACCTGGACGCTTTTTACCATCGCCCGGAACGGCCTCTGCACGGGCGACGCCGAAAGGGCCGTGCGGAAGGCATACCGCACGCTTCAAACGATCACCGCTCTCGAGCCCTTCGACGCTAAGGCGTGTCAGGAACGCCTCTATAACCGGCTCAACTACGACTATCGAGATCTGCACCTGCTATGTAGGTTCTTCCTGGAAAACTGTGGTCCGCGTCACGCGCTCGGGAGTGCGCAGATGCTCGCTTTCCTGGTCGATATGCCGCGCCTCTTCGAGCTGTTCGTCGCCGAATGGCTTAAACAGCACCTCCCTACCCATCTCACCCTGACCGCTCAAGAACATGTCGAGATCGACGCAGAAGAGAACCTCTCTTTTACCATCGACCTAGTGCTCTACCACGCCCACAGTGGGGAGACCCTCTGCATAATCGACACCAAGTACAAATCAGACCTCACCCCATCGACGGCCGACATCAGCCAAGTCGTCGCCTACGCCCAGGCCAAGCGCTGCCAGGACGCCGTGCTCATCTACCCGAGCGGCCGGCGAACACCGCGCCGTACGGTCGGCGATACACGCGTTCACGCACTTACCTTTGCACTAGATGGGGAGTTGAACAGTGCTGGAGAGGGCTTTCTAGCCGAGCTTCTGCGGAGCGTTCCTTCGTTGAGTCTGGCATCAACCAAAGAACGAACAGCTCCCGACGCAACTCGATCGAAAACCTCCAAGGGTAGCACCTACTCTGCCCATAACGTATAGTTCTGTGAAGTTCGCGAGATAAGAGGGGTCGAAAGCAAAACGCTTGTGCTCGACCTGCACGAACTGTACCGAGGAGGATACCTTACGTGGAGCACACATCGTACCTGTTCAATCCGAGCACGCCCGTTCGCTCGGATCCGATCACTGCTCGTCACCCGTTGGAGTGCATAGATCATGCCGAATAGCAGCCATCTCAAGGTAGCCATCGTCGGCTGCGGAAACATCGCCGGACCCTATGCAAAGAGCTTGGCGAGCTATCCAGAGACCGAGTTCGTGGGCGTAAGTGACGTCGCGCGAGACAGAGCGGAAGCGCTGGCCGAGGTACACGGGGTTACGGTATTCGACAGCCTCGATTCGATCCTCGAAGACCCCTCGATCGACTTGGTGGTGAATCTCACCGTTCACCACGCTCACTACCGGGTGAGTACCCGATGCTTGGAAGCCGGAAAGCACGTGTATAGCGAAAAACCGATGGCGACCCGCTACTCTGAAGCGAAGGCGCTCGTCGAGTTGGCGGAGCGCAAAGGACTCAGGTTGGGTTGCTCCCCTTTCACCTTTCTCGGTGAAGCGCAGCAGACCGCCTGGAAATGGCTCCGTGACAACAAGTTGGGCACCGTACGACTCGCCTATGCCGAGGTCAACTGGGGGCGGATCGAATCGTGGCATCCGGCTCCAGAAGCGTTTTACCAGGTCGGACCGCTCTACGATGTAGGCGTCTACCCCCTGACGGTCCTCACCACCATCTTCGGACCCGCCAAGCGGGTGTCTTCCTACGGACGCGTCATCTACCCAGATCGCGTCAGCATGGATGGGACGGCCTTCCAGGTGAACACCCCGGACTTCGTGACCAGCACCATCGAACTCGCCAGCGGCTGCCTGGTGAGGCTCACGACAGACTTCTATGTCAGCAATAAGACCAGGCAGACCGGGATCGAGTTCCACGGCGACCTCGGTTCGCTCCACCTCGAAAGTTGGCACGACCCCGATACCCGTGTATTCCACGCCCCCTTCGGCGAGGGCTACAGCGAGGTTCCACTCCTCAAAGAAGCCGGCAAAATGCAGTGGGGCTTGGGTGTTCTCGACATGACCCAAGCCATACTAAACGATGAAGAACCGCACGTGACCGGTGCGCAAGCGGCTCACGTGGTCGAGATTCTAGAGGCGATCAGCACGTCGATAGGCCACGATGCAAGCGTGGAAGTCACCTCCGAGTTCAAAACCCCAAAACCGTTGGCGTGGTCGAATTGAAGGAGCACCCTGGTATGGACCCTTGGGAAGGGTATCTCGCGAACCACCGAGCACGCTTTCTGGACGAGCTGGTCGAGTTCCTCCGCATCCCCAGCATCTCGAGCCTACCTCAACACGACGCCGATGTAGACCACGCTGCCAGGTGGGTAGCCGATCGCATGAAGCGCGCAGGGATCGAAGGGGTAGAGGTTCTGCCGACCGGCGCGCACCCGGTGGTCTACGGCGAGTGGCTACAGGCTCCCGGGAAGCCGACGGTGCTGATCTACGGCCACTACGACGTTCAACCGGTCGATCCGCTCGAGCAGTGGAACCACCCACCGTTCGAACCGGTCGTCGAAAACGGGCAAATCTCGGCCCGGGGCGCTTCAGACGACAAGGGCAATATGCTCGTCCCCATCTTGACGGCCGAGGCCTTCTTGCAAACCGAAGGAGCGCTGCCACTCAACCTCAAGTTCCTGTTCGAAGGGCAAGAGGAGATCGGCAGCCCGCAATTGGCCGACTTCATCGCCGCGCAAAAGGGACGGCTCGCTTGCGATTTAGTGGTGAGCGCCGATGGATTCCAGTGGAGCGAAGACCAACCGTCGCTCCTGGTCGGCCTCAGAGGCCTCTGCGCGCTCCAAATCGATGTACGCGGGGCCACGCACGACCTCCACTCGGGCGCCTTCGGCGGTACGGTGCAAAACCCTCTCCGCGCCCTTGTCTACCTGCTGGACTCGATGCACAACCCAGACGGCAAGGTCGCAGTTGCCGGTTTCTACGATGCGGTGCGCCCCCTCACCGACGAAGATCGCCAGGCGATCGCTGCGGTGCCGTTCGATGAGGCGTCTTACCGCAAAGAACTCGGCCTCACCCAGCTCTATGGGGAGCAGGGCTACAGCCCACTGGAACGGGTCTGGGCCCGGCCGACCCTGGAGCTCAACGGCATCTGGGGAGGTTTTCAAGGAGCCGGTACCAAGACCGTCATCCCCCGCGAGGCGCACGCCAAGATCACCTGCCGACTCGTAGCCGACCAGGAGCCTGAACGGATCCGTGAGCTCATCACGGCCCACATCGAGAGACACACCCCACCTGGCGTCACGGCAAGCGTCACACTGGAAGCGAGCCAGGCCATGCCCTACCTCATCCCAGCCGACCATCCGGGAAACCAGCTTGCCCGGGGCGTTCACCTCGAACTCTACGGCAAAGAGCCCTACTGGGTACGTAACGGCGGCAGCATCCCCTTTTGCACCATCTTCCTCGATACCCTAGGCGTCTACACCGTCAGTTTCGGTTTTCAGCTCGAGGACGAAAAGGCGCACTCTCCGAACGAGTTTTTCCGGTTGAGCAGTTTCGAGCGAGCACAACAGGCCTACGGCCTGCTCTTCGAACGGCTGAGCCGAACCGCACTCTAGACTCATGTAAGGTGACACCGGCTGCCATGCGATCCGTCGAAGCGATAGCCATGCCTGCTGCTTTAATGGTAGGCTAGCAAAAGAAGCAGAATCGCTTCTGCCTAGCGCGTCTCCTCCTGAGAACCAAAGACCGCTAGGCAATTTCTTTGCCCCTCCTGCCCCCAGCAGTATCCACCTCACACCAGCTACGTAACGGTGAGGTCCTGCCTTTCGGCAATCGTGGCGCCGCCAAGATTCTTCGAACTTTCGATCAACGCGACACGTGCGCTGAATATCGGTTCATTCCCGCCGCTTGAACTCCTCAGTGCGTCGCAGGTCCTCACCGATGAGGCTGGCATCGCCGGCGAGTGATTCCACATGGTGCCGTAGCTCGTGGGTAAGCGTCTCCCAGGCCTCACCTTCCCAATCGAAACCGGATTCTCCCTCTGCGATTCGCCTGAAAGAACCGTAGTAAAGAGCGATATGACGCCCTAGGCCCGGATTGGTCCCCAAGAACTCATCCGCTCCAGGATCCAGGTATTCACCGAGGCGCCATACATCTTCGAAATCCTCCTCGGGACGCTCTTGCTCGAGCACATGCACCCCTTGGAGACCACGGAGAAACTCATCCGGGATGTCTTCCAACATCGCTTCGACACACGTTTTGAACTCTCGATAGGTCATCGTCGTTTCTCAACGAAATCGTACCAGAGTGCCGGCCAAATCTGTAGGGCCGGCAAACCAGGCCAAAGAACGACCTGCCGATGAGTCGCGAATCCAAAACCCAGGCAGGCCCGTCGCAGAGGTGGGATGCCATTGTCGCTATACAGGTTGCGGCGCACCGACAACAATCACTGACTTCCACACCAACGGGTGCTATCGTGGGAGTGGGTGGCCCCGCCGAGCGATCTTTTCTTGTAGGATGCGTCCCTTGACGCCATCAGAGTTCGCTCTGCATATAGGGAGGAAGAACGTGAGTCGCAAGGGAACACTTGAAGTTTCCCATCCGACCGTGGCGAACGCACAACCGGTCGATGGGGAGAACGTTTTGTACTGCCGCACCGTTCGCAACCACGAATCGTCTTCTCGGCAACGTAAAGTGACGATTTGGACCGCTCAGCTAAAGGCGTGGAGGAGTCTTGTCGTCGTCTCGCTCCTCTTTACGAGTCTTTTGCTCGGCTTCGAAGCCTCGGCCCAGGGGACCTTGTCCGAACAGGAGATGATTCCGGCCTCGGAACTGACCTTGGTCCCCTCGATGCTCCTTCCGAATGGAACGCTTCAAATCGTGGGCGAGAGCTGCGATCTGACCTTCAGAGCTGCCCTTGGTGAACAAGAAGAGTCCTCGAAGGTCACCGGTTTCGAGTGTTACTACATTCCCCTGGCACAGATCCCTTACAGCAGCGCCATGTTGATGCTGCAAGTAGGGGCAGAGATCGCGGACTACCGCCTGATCGGTGAGGATCTTTTGGGGGAACACGTCCTGATCCAACTCTTTGCGAGCGAAGAGGATCCCACCCTGGCCCTGTTCTACTCGCTGCTCGATGACAGCATGATGTTGCTGGCCATACAAGGGCTCGAGCTCGACTGAGGCGCTCGCATAGGGCGCTCACGACAATTCTCTATTACTATGGGGAAAGGGAATGAGTGATGAGTAATGGGTAATGGGTGTTTCGAAATGTAGTGGCCCAAGCTCGTCTTTTGCTTGTCAATCACGCATGATCCGTTTCTCGCTACGGTTTAAGGTAAGGGTCACTCGAGGGCTAGAGGCACAGCAGCGTCTTTTGCAGGTTGCTCCCACATGACCCATTACCCATTACCCATTACCAGTTAGGGTGATGGAGCCGACATGCGCTTATCTCGATTTCATCTCAATGAACTTTCTACAAGCCTAGCGCACATCTTCCGCCACCGGCGTTCTTCAGAGACTTTCTCTCTCATTCTCAGCGCCATCTTGGTGGGAGGGCTGGCGGGGCTGGCAGCAGTCGGCTTCGACTGGCTCGTCGTCCATATGGGGGTCTTCGTCACGGCATTGCAAGCCCAGCTGGGCTCGCTGCTCGGAGCCCTTATGGTAGTGGCCATTCCTGCGCTTGGTGGGCTCCTCATCACACCGATCGTGGTGGCCTGGGCTCCCGACGCACGGGGATCTGGTATCCCCGGGGTGATGCTGGCCGTTTCAAACCTGGCTGGGCGGGTACCCAAAAGGCTCGTCTTCTGGCGACCTCTTGCGAGCGCCGTTTCCATCGGCAGCGGGGCCTCTTTGGGTACGGAAGGTCCTGTGGTACAACTCGGCGCCTCGCTCGCCTCGCTCATCGCAGACCTGCTCAAACTCAACGATGAGCGTCGCCGCAATCTGGTCGCCGTGGCGGCTGCCGGCGGTATCGCAGCGACTTTCAACGTCCCTATCGCCGGGGTGCTCTTCTCGCTCGAGGTCATTTTGGGGCAGTTTCAAGTCCGGTATTTCGCATCGGTCGTGATCGGTGCGGTGTCAGCCACAGCCGTGTCACGCACCGTCTTGGGGACCGATCCGGCATTCGCAGTACCCGATTATGGGCTCAGCGCGCCCCAAGAGCTGCCGCTCTACCTCCTGCTCGGGGTGTTCTGCGGGCTGATCGGCGTGGTCTTCTTGCGCGCAGTCATCGGCAGTGAGGATCTATTCGATCGGGCGGGGCTCTCCCCTTGGCTACGCCCTACCTTAGGGGGCGCGCTGGTAGGGCTTCTCGCTCTCGTGACCCCACAAATCCTCGGGCGAGGATACGAAACGACCGGCCAGCTCCTCCACGGTGAGCTCACGAGCGGAGGTTTTCTACTGCTTCTTATCGTTACCAAGATGCTGGCGACCGGCGCCTCGTTCGGTTCGTGGGCGGCAGGCGGTATTTTCGCCCCGGTCCTCTTCATCGGCGCGGCCGCCGGAGCCCTTTTCAACAGTGGTGCACAATTCTTGTTTCCTCAGCTAGAGAGCCATGCCGGCGCTTTCGCCCTGGTCGGCATGGCAGCGGTCTTCTCGAGTGCGACACGCGCCCCGATGAGCAGCATCGTGATGATCTTCGAGCTTTCCGGGAGCTACAACTTGATTTTGCCCCTCCTTTTCAGCGCAGTGATCGCCACCCTCATCGGTGAACTGTTAGCTGCAGAATCGATCTACCAGATGATTCTCTCTCGCAAAGGGCTGAGCCTGCTCCGGCTGCGCGAGACCGACCTCTTGCAAACCGTCACGGTCCGCGAGGTAATGAGCCACGAGATCCCCACGCTGAGCGAAAGCCATACCGTAGGCGACCTGACAGAGGCGATGATCACATCCCATCACCACGGGTTCGTGATCCACAGCGCACAAGACCCCAAAACCATGATCGGCCTCGTCACGCTGTCGGACCTGGAAACAGCGCGACAAGCAGGTCTTGAGGCGAGCACGCCCCTAAAGCAGATCTGTACGCAACACCTCCACCTCGCTTTTCCCGACGAACCTGCCAGCGACGTTCTAGAACGGATGGCCCGCTACGGTATCGGCCGCATGCCGGTTGTGTACAGTAGCCGGCCGAACAGACCGATCGGCTTCGTCAGACAAGCCGATCTCGCCAGAGCCTATTACCACGCCCTGCAACGCGACCGCCGCTCCGAAGAACAGGAAGAGGCCCTACGGCTCCGTGATCTGACGGGCCAGGAGATCGTCGAGGTGAAGGTGTCTTCTCGATCACCCCTCGCCGGAAAACGTCTCAGTGAAGCAGGACTGCCCCAAGAGAGCATCGTGGTCGCTGTGAGGCGGCGCGGAAAAACCCTCTTCCCTCACGGTGAAACCACTATCGAGATCGGAGACACGGTGGTGGCCAATGTCGCTCCCGGCTTCGGGTCGACGTTCCGTCGGCTCTTCACCGAAGATGCACAAAAGGGGGTGTAGCATCTCTACGAAGCAGGGTTGCAGCGGTAAGACCGCCTGCAGTTGGTGACGACGAAGCATATTTCCCCTATAATGGTCGGGTAGTTGCTCACCGGGTCAGACATACGTTTCTTACCGTCTTAGCAAGCTAGGCAGGGTGAAGTCAGAAAATCACAACTACACCCCTGGCATGGTGCTAGAGTTAGGAAGGTTTGATGGCCGGGTATGTCACAGGAGCTAAGGGAAAGTAGCTACAAAGTAAGGCTGGTGAGGCTTGGATGGCTGACGTAGAGAGACAAAACAGGTATATCAACGCTTTCAGGGACGAACCGCTCATGGAAGTCAACAGTAAGGTTGCGCGTGCCTACCAGGCGGCACTCGACGCCTTCAACACCGGTAACTGGGATGCGGCGGTCCTCTCCTGCGGCAAAGTGCTTGAAGAGATCGCCAAAACCGAACTGCCGTACAATGAGCGTGGCGGAACCCTAGGACAACTCCTGGATAAACTTTCGAAACACATCAGGCTCGAGCAACCGGTGGCCGACCTCGCTGCTGCAGTCAAAGACAGCAAGAGCTTGGGTGGATACTTCGATCTCGAGCGGGAGAACGACCCAGAGCTTGCCCAGGCAACCGTATCGCTGGTAGAAGCTTTTATCACCTATACCTATCTGTTCAAAGCGAAAGTACAGCGCCTACGGCAACTGATGGGCAATCGCAAGGTCACCAAGGTCAAGGTGATGCAAGACGACCCTAGCCCGAGTTCGACTACGGTGTCTCAGCCCCATAATCCGTCGCAAGAGGATATCTCGGCCAAAAAGGGGACCGAGTTCGATAATTTCGAAGTCAACTCGGGCCCGATGGATTCCAAGCGTGGAAATTGGAATGCGTTTGGTGATAGCAAAGACTAGGGTTGAGCCGATCGCTTTATAGGCAGAATAGTCAGCGCCGGTTTTAGTCGGTCGAAGTCGGGTGTCTACATCAATATGATCGGAAGTTCTGGCTCCTACCGAGGTTGTATGCGCGATCGGTAAGTCAGCTCGAGACACAGCGCAACGAACTTGCACGGCCAGGCAGATACTCTGCATTGACGAGAGTGATCGCTTTTACCGCCAGAGCAAGCCGGCCTTGCTCGGACAGGCCACCAGCGGCCTGCTCGCCGGCGCCCAACTCGAAGCAGTTGTCCATTACAACACCATGTGGTTTGCCTGGATCGCTTTTCACCCTCTGAGTGAAGTCTACAGGCAAGTAGTCTCTCAGGTACGATAGCGCCCAACCTGGCCGAACAACACATACGATATTCCCGCGCTCGATCTGGCCAAGCCACACCGAGCAACGGCCTGGTCGAGCAGTCTTATCGATGGAACATGGGATGAAAGGTGAGCCCCCGGCCTTTCCGGCCGGGGGCATCGTAGGTACGAACGGACGTACCGCTATCGAGCGCTACAGCGCTACTGGCGAACCTCGATATCGACTTCGATCTCGGGTTGATTG
>CP070651.1:1029101-1032460 GCA_020354625.1 Trueperaceae bacterium | reverse complement strand
TGAGATTCACAGCTCCCACCTCGCGTTTCCCAATTTGTGATGCAAGTCAGAATACAGATCCTGATTAAGAGGGCAAGGGGGCCCTCACTCGCAACTCTTCCGGATCTCTATTGTAGGGAGCGCATCACGATAAATCTATTGGGCAAACGTAGAAGCCGGTTCCCACCTGAGTCTGTTCAACCCATACCACCTTGGTGTCATACCGTGCAGATCTAAAATCTCGGTTCTACGAAATGACCTGAACCGAATATCGACCCTTCAAGATGCCCTCATCGTCACGCCATGAGCGCAACACCCCTTGTGGACAGACCGGATCTCGCTTCTACTCGATCGTGAAGACGTCAGTATAGCTGCCCACGGTAGCGATGAACTGAGCTTCGAACTTCGTCTGGGAGGCCGTCATCAGCAGATACCCTTTGGTATCCTCCGACTCCTCACCACAGTGATGGGCAGCAAAATACCCGGCCTCGGAATCCGCGTGCGAACACGGCCGAAGCGACCGGCCGGCCGTTCCGGCTATCACAAACACCGTGCCTGCACCTCGCGCGTACTCGTTATCGCTGCCGTCGTCTGCCACCGCACCCACAGGTACCGTGTTCCTCTGCACCACTGCGAGTGAGTGAGACCGCATGTAATCGTGTTCGTGTCCACTCAGCGCCAGATCCACTCCCTCGTCGATCAAGAGCTGTGCGAAAGACTCGCCCGTCTCACAAGACTTCGTGCCGATCGAAATACACACCTTGTGGAAACCCACCACTACCCAATCCCCTTCGCTCTTCGCCGTGCGGATCGTGTCCACAAGCCATCGACGCTCGGCTGATCCTACCTCGTATCGGTAGCCGACCCCGTCAACAACGATGTCCGGTGCCGTACCGATCACCGTCACCGGTCCCAGGTCGAAAGCGTAGTTGACCCCGTAACCGCCAGGCCCTAGATCCGACCCCAACCGGTCCGGCATGCAGGCTGTGAAGTCGCGAATGAACCCGTCTACCCGCGAGTCCTCCTCGTGGTTCCCCACAAGCAGCTCCATCGGATACGACTCCCCAAGATACCCGTGAACCCAATCGCACCACGCCACCGCAGACAACTCGTCGTAGGAAATATCGCCCACCAAGAAGAAAGCTGCGGTGTTTCGGGAGGAAAGATCCCTCAACACCGTCCCGCCACGGCTGTCTTTACCACCAAAATCGCCGGCCGCAGCAAACGTGACGGAGGCAGCACTAGGTTCGAGATCGTTATCGGTTGTGGTAGCTTCGGCCGGCACCGAAGTACGACCGCCCACGGTGTATTCGACATGCAACCGAGGCGCCCGGATGGGATCGCCATCATAAGACTCTGCAACGCGACGGCCCGTGCCAGAGATCAGAAATGCGACAGCGTTTCCGGGGGACCAACCAGGTCGATCCACCACCTCTTGGACCAGGGCTGAAAGATCCGGTGTACGCTGCGCCGGACCAGACTCGCCAACGATTCGCCATACTTCAGGCGACCAGGTGACCGAGTTCGCAGTGACACTCTTTTCAGAAAGACTTCGATCTCGCTCTTCAAAAAGAGGGGCGTCATCGGTCGCCTGAACTTGAATAACGAGCAGGGCCTCACCACCACTCTCCTCATCCACCGTGAACTGGATATGGGCTTCGGTAATCCTTGCACCGGCAGGAATCGCAACCCTTGAAAAACGTAGGCCGATCAGCTGGCTCGAGCCCAAATCAGATTCGGCATTGGGATCGAATGTCAACTCCAAATCGCTGCTGGAGAACGACACATCACCCGAATCTCGCTCCTCGGCATCTTCCCTGCCCGATGCGATTCTGGTTTCGAACACCCCCCCGTCGACGGCAGTCACCAACAGCTCGGCCGTAGCGGATTTCGTTGGATCCGTCACGCTGGTCGCCGTCACGGCGTAGGTGCCGGCAGTTACGGGTGCAGTATAGGTAACAGTGTGTCCACTACCTGAAAGACTGCCGGCCTCCACATCCCAGGTAACGCCTGAGGCACCACTCCCAGCCACCGCCGAAACGAGGGTCATGCTCTCCCCAGCCGGCAACGTGGCCGCAGGCGGAAATACGTTGACGGCAATATCGAAGGGGGCCTGCGACAACCTATCGAGCCAGTATCGCGTCCGCTTCAGATAAGCGTGCTCGGCATCTGGCCCGGACAGTCCGTAAGCCCCCTCGTACGTCTCGTAGTCATACCCTGCGATCGACTTCGCTACCGCGGGCTCGAGCTGCGTCCCTTCGTGCCACTCGTTGAACGAGGTGATGCTGATCCACTCCGACCCAGAAGCGATCGCCCGAGCCCAGAGCGTATCGTACCGTGACCCATCCTCACGAGAGCGGATCCGCGTGCTCCCGTCGATCGCACGTGCCTCGTCGAACCCTGGACCCACACTGGGGGAAAACACACCGCCACTCCCCGCAATTCGTCTGTTGAATCCCTCCCAGTCTTCACCCTCGACCGCATAGACATCATAGGTGTACACCCCATCGAAGTGACCTTCCTCGACCGGATTCGGAGATACACGTTGGGCAACTACAAACGCATCTCTACTCGTACCCCTGATGCCATCGAGCACCCTGCGCCATTCGTCGAGTGGGCTGATGGCCAGCACATCGAAAACGTAAAACACTCCCCGGGGGCTTGATGATGGCCCATGGCGACTGGGACGGTTGACCCAGAAGAACGCTGGATGCCTACCGTAAGCACTGTAGATATAGTCGATGTTGTCTATCATCGCCTCAGCACTGTCGCCGCTATTGGGTTCCAAATGAAATGCGATCTTGAGACCGTGCGTCGCCGCACCGTCGAGCAGCGCAGGAACCAGCTGATCCGTAAAAGAATCCCGACCGCTCCAGCTGACCACCACCACCCCGATCCCCGCCTCGGCAATCCACCGCATGTGCTGGTCGATCAGGCTCGGATCGCTCGAGCTGTACGCACTCAAGCTTGGGTAGAAGCTCGAGCCGATGTCCTCCGGAGGGGTGCGCGCCAAACTACCGAAGTTCTGTTGCCAGTGGCGCCACCCTTCACGGTTCGTCCCCGAACTCCCTAGGTCGAACTCGGGATTCCCATACCACGGGTAGTAAAAGATGTGAACGCGCTCGTACGGTGTCAGGGCTGTGGACACGACGGCGACCTGAACGACGGCGTCTACGGAGGCTCCTGCGCCACCTTCGACTCGCAGACGAGCAGAAAAGACGCCCTCGCTCGAATAAGAATGACCCAATCTGGTCACGGCCTCACAATCAGGGAGGCTATATTCGATCACCCCATCGTCATCTATATCGAGCGTACAGCTAAGGGCCCCACTTCCGGCAGAAGATAGCGACCAGGAGAACTTCGCCTCTTGACCTGGTGAC
>CP070651.1:1025791-1029001 GCA_020354625.1 Trueperaceae bacterium | reverse complement strand
TCAGCCCGAGAGGACCTGCCTCAGCTGCCACAAGGGTAACGTGTTGCAAACCCATCCCGCGGCCGCACACAGCGGGTGCAACCTTTGTCACGGAGACAAGACCGCTTTCATCACCGAGTGGACCCGTCAGGTCTGCACCGTTTGCCACGCCGACAAGCTCGAGCACAACGCGCCGGCAGACTGCCACCTCTGCCACACGATGCCCGAGCCGGGAGGCGGCTAGATCGACGCCGTTCAGGCAACCGCAGCGCCTGAGGAGCCCTGCGACTGGCGCCAGCGAACGATTTTTGTTATTACGACCCCGCTGGTGACATAAGTGACCCCGGGTGGGGAGACCCGGCTTCGCTCTCGCTCCGCGGCTCGCCGAGAGCCATCACGGTACCGCCTAACCACGACGCCCATGGCCAGACTACCTGAGTTTCGGAACCATAAGCTGCCCCAGCAGGTCCCCCGACTTGCTATCGTGTTTGCCCTGGCCGCACTGGCGCTCATCGCGGCGCGCTACTTCCTGATTCCCGACACCTTCGGCGAGACGGGGCACTATCGGGCGGCGGCGATCGATACGATCATCGCCCACCCGAAGAAGTTCGCCGGACAGCAGGAGTGTGCGTTGTGCCACGGATCGATCATGGACGAGCGCCTGGCGGGGAATCACCGCGGGCTGGCTTGCGAGGGTTGCCACGGCCCGGCGGCGGGGCACGTGGCCAACCCGGTGGAGGTCGAGCCCGTAATTCCCAGCGAACGTGACCACTGCCCACGCTGTCATGCCTATAACCCGAGCCGCCCGACCGGGTTCGCACAGATCGACCCGGTAGCGCATAACCCTCTCTTGCCCTGCGTGACCTGCCACAACCCACACGCGCCGGAACCGCCGGTGGCGCCGGGTTCCTGCAGCGCCTGTCACGGCCAGATTGCCAGCCAGAAGGCGGTCTCGCACCATGCGACGCTGGAGTGCACGACCTGTCACGCTGCGCCGGAAGAGCACAAGATCTCTCCGCGTCTCGTTCGCCCCGGCAAGCCGACGGAGAGAGCTTTCTGCGGGGGTTGCCATGCTGAGGACGCGGAGAGCCCGCGGCACATCCCGCGAGTCAACCTCCGAGCGCACAATCCGCAATACCTGTGCTGGCAGTGCCACTATCCCCATTTCCCGGAGACTTCATGATGTCGACGGATGTCCCAAATACGGCCGAATCCTTATCGGCTGAAGAATCCAAACCGGTCGACCGACGCGAGTTCTTGAAGAAGTGCGGCCTCGCAGCGCCTATTCTTCTCGGTGTGATCCGGGTGCCCTTGCTCGAAGCGCAGGGCACGGGGAGCGTCGAGTACGACGCCAGTGAGCACCTCTACGGGATGGGGATCGACGTCAACAAGTGTATCGGGTGCGGCCAATGCGTAGTGGCATGCAAGACGGAGAACGACGTCCCATTCGACTCACACTACTTCAACACTTGGGTCGAGCGCTACGTCATCCGGGCGGATGAGGAGGTTGATGTTGACAGTCCCAACGGAGGCATGGACGGATTCCCGCCAACGCTGGGTGAGGGCGGTGCCGTTCGCAGGACCTTCTTCGTGCCGAAGCTCTGTAATCACTGCGCTGAGGCGCCCTGCGTTCAGGTCTGCCCGGTAGGCGCGACGTTTACTACCGAGGATGGGGCCGTGCTGGTGGACGATGAATACTGCATCGGGTGCCGTTACTGCATACAGGCTTGCCCGTACGGTGCCCGCTGGCTCCACCCCGAAGAGCACGTCGCGGCGAAGTGCACGTTCTGCTACCACCGCCTGGTGGACGGTTTGGTGCCGGCGTGTGTAGAAGTGTGCCCGACCGGCGCGCGGCTGTTTGGTGAGGTGGAGGGCAGAGCTACACCCCTGGCTCGGTTCATGCGCTTCAACGATCTGCAGGTCCTCAAGCCACACCTTAACACGAGGCCGAAGGTCTACTACGCCAACCTAGACGGCGAGGTGAGGTAACCGATGCAGGGTTTCATCTACCCGAACGAGTTCGAGCTCCACTGGGGCATCCTCGTCGTGGTCTACCCGTACGTTACGGGTCTCGTGGCGGGCGCATTCATCCTCGCCTCGCTGGAGCGGGTCTTCAACGTCAAGGAAGTACAACCCACGTACCGACTGGCGTTGCTCACTGCGCTGGCTTTCCTGCTGGTTGCCCCGCTGCCGCTGCTGGCTCACCTGGGTCACCCGCTACGCTCGTACGAGATCTTCCTCACGCCGAACCGGCAGTCGGCGATGGCGATGTTCGGCTTCGTCTACGCCTGGTACCTGATGGTGGTACTCTTGCTCGAGATCTGGTTCGACTACCGCAAGGATCTGGTGCTCTGGTATCAGAGCGAGAAAGGCTGGAAACGGTATCTGTACTACGCGCTCACTCTAGGGGCCACCGATCTCTCGGAGAGGTCGCTCAGGTTCGATGACAAAGTAGGACGCTGGATTACGATCATCGGTATCCCCTCCGCGTTCCTACTGCACGGGTACGTCGGATTCATCTTCGGTTCGGTGAAGGCGAACCCCTGGTGGAGCAGCGTCTTGATGCCCGTCGTGTTCTTGTTCTCGGCGATCGTTTCGGGTATCGCGCTCGTGCTGATCATCTACATGATCTCGAGCATGGCCCGCTGGAAGCCGGTGGACATGCGCTGCGCCGACAAGTTGGCGGCTTTCCTGTTCTACGCCATGGTGGTCGACGTTTCGCTGGAGATGCTCGACTTTATCCACCGGCTTTACGAGTCCGAGGAATCGATCGGGATTCTCACCCAGCTGATCGAGAGCCGTCTCTTCACCAGCTTGATCGTCTTGCAGCTAGTCCTGGGAACGCTACTGCCGCTCCTGGTGCTCGGTCTGACCTCGCCGGCGCTAAGCAAGAAAAGCGTACTAAAAGTTCCTGACGAGCTGAAGCGCCTCGTCTATCTCGCGGCTGCAATCCTGGTGCAGATCGGAATCTTCAGCATTCGCTACAACGTGGTGATCGGGGGGCAGCTCTTCTCCAAGAGCCTGCGCGGCCTGACGGTCTACAAGGCCGAGCTACTGGGCATCGAGGGCCTGCTCATGGCCGGCGCCCTGCTCATCCTGCCGTTCATCATTCTCTGGGTCCTGGTCAAGGTGCTGCCGCCCTGGACGGACGCGGAAGCACAATTGCCCGGGAGCGGCGAGCACGGCACCGGTCAACCGACAGGCGTGCTCCCGTAGCATCAGCGCGCCGGC
>CP070651.1:1021598-1025691 GCA_020354625.1 Trueperaceae bacterium | reverse complement strand
GCGCCCTTCGTGCCGTCTCTGACCCAGCTCTTCATCGTCAACAAGGACGCGGTGATGGCGAACCTCGCCGACGGCGACTTCGGTGACATGGGCGACTACGGCGAGGCCTATCTGACCGACAACGTGGCCGGCTCGGGCCCCTACCAGATGGTCCGCTACGACCGCAACACCATCCTCGAGATGGAGCAGTTCGCCGACTACTGGCGCGGTTGGGAAGAGGGTCAGATCACCCAGGTATCGTATCGCGTGGTCGAAGAAGAGGCTACGATGCGCACACTGGTGGCGAGTAATCAGGCGCAGATGATGGATCAATGGGCCACCCCGAATACCTATGCGCAGCTGGCCCGGACCAACGGCGTGACGGTCGACGAAACCCCGAGCGCCCAGCTCTTCCACGTGCAGATGAACACCCAGCGCCCGCCGCTCGACGACATCAACGTCCGCAAGGCCATCGCCCACGCCTTCGACTACGGTACGGCCATCGAGAGCATCTTCCTGGGGGCGGTGCAGGCCCGCGGGCCCGTGCCGATGACGGCTTGGCAGGACTACGGCCGCGAGCCGCAGGCCTCGGCCTACGCACAAGACCTCGAGCTGGCCAGGTCCGAGCTGGCGGCCTCCGGCGTCGACCCGGCCAGCATCAGCCTCGACTACGTCTACCCGGCCGGTGGCAACGTCCAGCGCCAGGTAGGCCTGTTGCTGCAGAACAACCTCGCCGAGCTCGGCATCGCCCTCAACCTGGTCGAACTCCCCTGGGCCCGTATCGTAGAGCTGTCCGCCACCGCCGACACCAACCCGGACATGGCCGCCATCTACGACACCCTCAAGTACCCGCACCCTGACAGCCACCTCTACGGCATGTACCACCCGGACGCCTGGGGCAGCTACCGCACCATCAGCCGCTACGGCGTCGACGACGTGAGCAGCCTGCTGGAGCAGGCCCGGCGTTCGACGGACCTCAACGAGCAGCTCGACTTCTACCAGCAGGCCGAAGCACAGATCGTCGAGGACTACCCCAGTCTCTTCATCGCCAACCCGATGCACCGCATCGCCTTCCGCGACACGGTCGAGGGGTATCAATACGTAGGGTTGCTGGGCTACGACGTGGCCTTCTACGACTTTAGGGTCAGCGAGTAGGGGTTGCGAGTCCTGAAGTAGAAGCGTGCTGAAACAGAGGTTGGGAGAGGTTTCTCTCCCAACCTCCGACCTAATTGGATGTTCGTTTCCGTTTGAAAACCCCTGCTCACAGCAGAATCGCTCATGAGATAGAGATGCCGACGCTCAGATGAATACCTGGCAGTACGTGGCCCGTAGGCTGGTTCAGCTGGTGCCGACCCTGTTCGGCCTGCTGATTCTCATCTTTGCCATCGCCCGGATCATGCCGGGCGACCCCGTGCGGCTCGCCTTGGGCCCCGAAGCGACCCAGGAGCAGGTCGAGGCCTTCCGCCGCGAGCTCGGCCTCGACCAACCCCTGTGGCGGCAGTTTGTCAGCTACGTCTCGGGTCTGGCCAAGGGCGACTTCGGCACCTCGATCCGCACCTTCAGGAGCGTGGGACAGGACATGAAGGACACCCTCGCCGCCACCTTGGAGCTGGTGATCGCCGCGCTGGTGATCGCGGTGGTTCTGGGGATCCCCGTCGGCATCTTGACGGCCATCTACCGTGACAGTTGGGTCGACAACCTGGCCAGGGCGGTGGCGATCTCGGGCGTGGCGTTGCCGCGTTTCTGGGTCGGCATCATGCTCCAGGTCTCGGTGGCCGCGGGTTTGGGAATCTTCCCGATCATCGGTCGCGACGGGGGTGAGGTGCCGAATACGGTGACGGGCTTCTACACCGTCGATGCGCTGCTGCAGGGCGATCTCGGCCTTTTTGGCAGTGCGCTCCGGTATCTGATTTTGCCCGCGTTCACGCTGGCCCTACCGACCGCGGCACAATTGGCCCGGCTGACCAGGGCGAGCATGATCGAGGCGTTGCGCCAGCAGTACGTGCTGGTCCACCGTGCCTATGGGATCCGCCGGAGCCGCATCGCCTGGCACTTCGCCCTCCGCAACAGCCTCACCTCGGTGCTGACGCTCCTCGGTCTTACCTTCGGGGCGCTGATCGAGAACGCGGTGCTGGTGGAAGTGGTCTTCTCCTGGCCGGGGATTTCGGCCTACGGGGCCGCGGCGGTGCTGGCCAAAGACTTCAACGCCGTGGTCGGGGTAACGCTGGTTATCGGTGTGGCCTTCTTGCTGGCCAACCTCATCGTCGACCTGCTCTACGGGGTCCTCGACCCGCGGGTGCGCTATGGCTAGCGATGTGCCGGTGGCAACGCTTCAAGAACCGGCCGGCCGCAGCGGCAAGCGTTTCAAGGTCGTGCGCCAGCTCTTCCGCAACCGGCTTTCGGTGCTGGGTCTCTTTATCGTGCTGCTGGTGATCGTCGCCGCGCTGTTTGCACCGTACGTCGCGCCCTACCCCGAAGACGCCGGCCCCAAGGTCCACTTCGACCGGGCCTTGCAACCGCCGAGCGCGGCGCACTGGTTCGGGACCGACGACGTCGGACGGGATATCTTCAGCCGCTCGGTGTTCGGCTCCCGCCTGGCGCTGCAGTTCGCGGTGGTGGTTTTAGGTATCGCCCTCACTATCGGCATCCCGCTGGGGCTCGTCGCCGGCTACTGGTCGGGCAGTACCCTATCGACGCTTATCTTGCGCGTGACCGATGTGTTCTTGGCGGTACCTCCGCTGGCCCTCGCCCTGGCCGTCACCGTCGCCTTCAAGCCGAGCCTCACCACCGCCATGGTGGCGATCTCGTTCACCTGGTGGCCCTGGTTCACCCGCCTCATCTACGGGGAGACCCTCAAGCTGAGGACCGAGCCTTATATCGAAGCGGCTCGAGCCCTGGGGCAGAACCCGATGATCATCAACTTCAAACACATCTTGCCCAACATCATCTCGCCGATCATCGTCAAGGCCACGCTCGACGTGAGCTTCGTGATCCTGCTCGGTAGCAGCCTCTCGTTTCTCGGGGTGGGGGCCCAGGAACCGACCCCGGATTGGGGCGCCATGGTCGCCCGTGGACGCCTCTATCTGCCGTTCGAGTGGTGGGTCTCGACCATGCCGGGCTTCGCCATCTTCATCACCGTGGTCGGCTTCAACTTCCTCGGCGACGGCCTGCGCGACGCCCTCGACGTCTGGGATCAGTAGGCGAAGCTCACTCTATACAACGATATCTATACAATGAGATGCTGCTGGCCAAGCTCGCATCCTGGAGGGAGTACCGTCATGCAGAGTGAGAAAGGCACGCTACCGTGCGCGTAGGCGCCGTCACCGTCGGCCAGAGCCCGCGGAGCGACATCACCCCGGAGATCGCTCCCTTGTTGCCCGGGGTGGAGATCCTCGAAGGGGGCGCGCTTGACGGCTTGGGCCCTGAAGAGCTCGAGGCCCTGCGCCGTCAGCCACGAGGGGAGGTCCTGGCCACCAGGTTGCGCAGTGGTCAAGAGATCGTTGTCGGCAAGGACGATGTGCTTCCTGGGGTGGCCGACCAGATTGCCCGGCTCGAGCGCTCCGGCGCAGAGGCGATCTTGCTCCTCTGCACGGGGAGCTTTCCTGTGATGGCCTCGACGGTCCCCGTGCTCTACCCCGAAGCGGTCCTCGCCCAGGTGGTTCGGGCGGTCTTTGCCGGGGGACGCCTCGGCGTGCTCACGCCCCACCCGGCCCAGTGCGCCTTTCAAGTGAAGCGCTGGGGTGAGGTCGTGCCTGGAGCGGTCAAGGCTGTGGCGGCGAGCCCCTATCCGGCCGACGCTGCGGCCGGATTGGCCGAGGCCGCTGAGGAGCTGAGCGCCTGGGGCGCCGATCTGGTGGCCATGGACTGCCTCGGTTACACCACCGGTATGCGCGACGCGCTGAGGCGGCGCCTCGAGCGGCCCGTATTGCTCGCCCGCACTGCCTTGGCCCGGGTTACAGCCGAGCTCCTCGGCCTATAGAAAGATCAAAAGAGCGTGATGGGTAATGAGTGATGAGTGATGGGTGTCGCGAATGCTCGCGACTGAGTCAAACCGTCCGCCCGTTTCTAAGCGTTCCCTATTTCGCACGACCTTCTTGCATTCCTGTTACTCATC
>CP070651.1:1018762-1021498 GCA_020354625.1 Trueperaceae bacterium | reverse complement strand
GTGGTGAGGAGTGAAAGCATGAACAACGCCGCGACAACGAATCAAGCCGCCGTCGCCCGCGTTGGACAACGGGTTTCCTTTCGACTCGGCACCTCCGACGTTGAGGCCACCGTGATCGAAGATCGAGGCCCCATTGGAATCAACGGAAGGCGACTCGTCAGAGTAAGGCTAGATGCTGATTTCTATGGTGAGGAGCATGATTTCGAGATGCCGGTGGAAGAGCTACACCCGGCATAGCGGGGTTCGCTTCGCGGGTTCGGCGGCCACGGCTACCACGGCGCCGGCCGGTAGTTCGATCCCGGCACCGTGACCACCCTCCACCCCTGCCGGAGCTCTCTCCCGCAGGCTTCAGGGTCAAGCCTTCCCGAAAGGCACGTCTTGCGGCCCCCAATCTACCCTCGGGAGAGGAGGCTCCGGAGCTTGGTGCGGATGATCGCCCGCAAGGGGTTGACCCTGGCGGCGATCGGCACTGGTTTCGGCTTTCCCGGCGTGTTCCTGGTGACCCGGATGAGCGCCGGGCTGACGGCCGATGTCGGCCGGCCGAGCCCCTCACCGTGGTGTGGGTGAGCTGGAGATCTACCCCCATGTGTTGAACCGGGGTGCTGCTGGGGTCAAGAGTCCGGCCGACCGGCTGTTCTCCCCCTGTGTCAGGGTAGTTGTCGCCTCGATCGGCCGCCTTAGGCAACCGATTGTGCCCGATCCCGAACAACGGAGTGGGGGCGAAGGAGCGACAAACTCATGGATTCGTTCAACGTGCTGGAACTGTTGGCCTGGCTGATGGTCGAGGAGGCGAAGAGATCGGTGATGGAGGTGGTGTTGCAGCTGACTCGACTCGACCAACGTCTCGACGAGATCGCGGCTTGTGTGCCTCTGCCTGAGGAGCCTCCGTCGATGTGGGACCCTGGCCACCCATTGGCGGTGCCGCTTCAGCTTCACGAGGTCATCAGGCTGGTCCGAGGCAACTACCTTCAGGAGGCGATCGCGGAGCTGAGCTGGGCCGCTCAGCAGACGCCCCTGACCTTGTGGCTGGAAGCGGAGGAGTGGTGATCACGGTAATCGTCCAACGAGTTGCTGCTCCTCTCTCCACCCCGGCGGGGGGGCGCGTGGTTCTGCTTCTGGCCGATGGCGCCGAGGTCGTCGGGAAGGAAGTGAATGGTGGAAAGGACAACTTCGATGGTAGTATACTCGACAGCCTTCAAGGAGAAGATGGTACGACGGTTGGCGTCTCCGGACGGCCCGAGCGCCACCGCCTTGTCCAAGGAGGTGGGCGTGTGCCAGCCGACACTCTCGCGGTGGCTTCGCGAGGCCGGTGATAGGGTCACGGCCATGAACAAGCCAATGAACAAGCGACCCCGCGATTGGAGTCCGGAGGAGAAGATGGCCGCGGTGGTGGAGGCGAGCTCTTTGTCCGAAGAGCAGCTCGGAGCATTCCTGCGCCGCAAGGGCTTGCACCAGGCGCAGCTCGAGCAGTGGCGTGGCGCCATGCTCTTGGCGCTCGGCGGTGACCAGAAGCGCAAGGCGAAGAGCTCGCTGCAAGCCCGGCGGCTGCGGGAGCTGGAGAAGGAGCTGCGGCGCAAAGACAAGGCGCTGGCCGAGGCGGCGGCACTGTTGATCCTGAAAAAAAAAGCCCAGGCGATCTGGGGGGACGAGGCCGACGGCACCGAACCGAGGAGCGGCAGATGATCGTCAGCCTGATCGACGAAGCGGTGGCCGACGGAGCGCGCCTTCGGCCGGCCTGCGAGGTGCTGGGCCTGAGCGTCCGGACCATCGAGCGGTGGCGGAAGCAGGACGTTGGCGATGACCGGCGTTACGGTCCGAAAAGCGCCCCGCCCAACAAGCTCTTGCCAGCCGAACAGCGCCAGATCCTCAACCTGGTCAACTCCCCGAAGTTCCGCGACCTGTCGCCGAATCAGATCGTTCCCCGCCTGGCCGACGAGGGCACCTACCTCGGCTCCGAGTCCACCTTCTACCGGGTGCTACGCGAGCACCAGCAGCTGGCCCATCGCCAACCTTCCCGACCACCCTCCTCGCGGCGACCCCGCGAGCACCTCGCCACCGGACCTTGCCAGGTGTGGTCCTGGGACATCACCTACCTCAACAGCCCGGTGCGCGGGATCTTCTTCTACCTGTACATGATCGAGGACATCTGGAGTCGCAAGATCGTCGGCTGGCAAGTGCATCCTGACCAGTCGGCGGAGCACGCCGCCGGCCTGTTCTGCGAGACCTGTGAGGAGCTCGGCATCGACCCTCAAGGGATCGTCTTTCACGCCGACAACGGCGGCCCCATGAAGGGCTCCACCATGCTCGCTACCCTCCAACGCCTGGGCGTGGTGGCGTCGTTCAGCCGGCCCCGCGTCTGCGACGACAATCCCTACTCCGAGGCCCTCTTCCGGACCATGAAATACCGGCCCGAGTACCCCTCCCGGCCGTTTGCCAGTCTCGAAGAGGCCAGGGCATGGGTAGCCGGCTTCGTCGCCTGGTACAACACCGAGCACCTACACAGCGCCATCCGCTTCGTCACACCCGATGACCGACATTTCGGGCGCCAGGAAGCGATCCTCGAGAACCGGAAAGCTGTCTACGAGAAGGCCCGACGCCGCCATCCGGAGCGCTGGGCCGGAGCAATCCGGAACTGGACACCCGCCGGGGCCGTTCAACTCAACCCTGAAAGGAGACCCACCGAGAAAGCCGATCTGCGATAGCAGATTCATGCGACAACTACCTTGACATCCACCG
>CP070651.1:1005191-1018662 GCA_020354625.1 Trueperaceae bacterium | reverse complement strand
CCCTGCCATGCGTAAAGCGATGGCGGCGGCAGCGGTGGGGGATGACGTCTACGGGGAAGACCCCACCGTGAACCGTTTGCAGGAGATGCTCGCCGAGAGGGCCGGTTTCGAGGCGGGCCTGTTGATGCCTTCTGGGACCATGAGCAATCTAGTGGCGTTGAACGTGCATACCGAGCGCGGTCATGAGGTGCTTGCGCCGGAGGGAGCGCACGTTTACGAGAGTGAGTTGGGGGGGCTGGCTGTCGTGGCGGGGCTGATCCCCCGGCTGGTACCGGCTCCCTTGGGAGTACCGGAGGTGATCGACGTCAAGCGGGCGATTCGCCGCAGTTTCCATGTGGCTCCGCCAGGTCTGATCGTACTCGAGAACACCCACAACTACGCGGGCGGTACGGTGGTTCCGGTGGCGCGTTGCAACGAGGTGGCGGCTTTGGCGCGCGAGGAGGATCTGCCCCTTCACCTCGATGGTGCACGCGTCTTCAATGCGGCCGCAGCACAAGAGGTCGACGTCACCGAGGTATGTGCGCCTTTCGACACCGTCTCTATCTGTTTGTCGAAGGGGTTGGGTGCCCCGGTCGGAACGGTGCTTCTGGGCTCGGCTGACTTTATCGCCCGTGCCCACCGCTATCGTAAGATCTTGGGCGGTGGCATGCGCCAGGCCGGTGTCATCGCCGCAGCGGGCATCGTCGCGCTCGAGACGATGGTGGAACGCCTCCCCGAAGATCATGAGCGGGCTCGTTGGCTCGCGGAGCGGGTTCACGCCCTGCCGGGCGTAGACCTGGACTTGGGATCGGTGCAGACCAACATGGTGAGGTTCGAGGTCGACGACGCGCCGGGCCTGGTACGAGAGATGGCGGCTCGAGGGGTGAGAGCGAACGCGCGCGGTACGAGCGTCGTCCGGCTCGTGACCCATCATCAGATCACTGATGAGCAGCTCGAGCAGGCGTCGATCATCATCGCAGAGCTGATCGAACGGAGGGCGGCGGTCGAGGCGTGAAACGCGTCTATCTCCTGGCGTATCCGGCGGGGCACAGCGTAAGCCCAGCCATGCAAAATGCGGCCTTCGCCGAGCGTGGCTTGGATGTTCGCTACGAAGCGTTGGAGGTACCGCCAGCCGAATTGCCCGAAGTGGTGGCGCGCTTTAGGGGCAATGAGGTGTTGGGCGCCAACGTCACCATCCCCCACAAACTGGCGGTGATGCCGCTACTCGATGAGTTGACGGCCGCTGCTCAGGCGATCGGCGCTGTAAATACCATCGTCAACCGAGACGGCTATCTGGTCGGGCACAACACCGATGCCGACGGGTTCTCGCGAGCGTTGGCGGATCTCGCGTCCGACCCGTCGGGCCGGACGGCTCTCCTCCTGGGGGCCGGTGGTGCGGCCAGGGCGGTGGCATTTGCCCTGCTTAGCTCGGGTGTGGCCCGGCTCGACATCTATAACCGCACCCAGGAGCGGGCACGTGCCCTCGCCGGAGACTTTCAGGCTCTGGGCTGGATCGAGGTGGTGACATCCGAAGAACTCCCCGACTCGGTATCGTCGGCGGATCTGCTGGTGAACAGCACCTCGGTCGGTATGGAACAAGGTGGGGTCACGGAAGATATCTCGCCGCTACCTGTCGGTGTGGTGCCATCCGGTGTGGTGGTGGACTTGGTCTACCGTCCACCAGAGACTCGGCTCCTTCGGGAGGCGCGGGTGGCGGGTTGTCTCACGCAAAACGGTTTGCCGATGCTGATCTATCAGGGCGCAGAGGCTTTTAAGCTCTGGACGTCTCAGTCTGCTCCGGTCGAGGTGATGTTCCGCGCAGCGCGGGATCAATTGGTCCCGAGATAGGTTCGGGAGACGGCCGCTGGTTGTCTCTCACGTACCCCTCAAAAGTCCGTGGAGTGCTACGTGAAGCTGCCGGCTGTCCTTTGCCGGGGCGCTGGCCGTAAGAAGATTGCCCGAAGGTAACATGGCGAGCCCGTAGGACCATTGTTCGGTGGCAACAACCACAATGGTGGGCGTGGCGTCGAGGATCTTGCGGTTTCCTTCTAACAACTTCTTGGCCCTGGCATAGAGGGCTTCGCCCTCGCCGAGCATCAGACGAGGGTGGTCGGCGAGGGGGTAGCCGATCGCCGCGGCGGTGACGCTGGGGCAGTCTCGGCGTACCATCGACAAGAGCTGCCGGTTGTGCCGCTCTTCGTCGGCCAATCGAGTCGCGTCCAGTATCGCAGCTGCTGCGGGCTGGTTGATGGTGTGGCGCTTGACCGGCTCATAGGGGAGCACCCGGAATTGACTCTTCTCGAGCATCAAGAGTTCTACCAGGGCCTCCATGCCGCTTTTGGAGAGTTGCTCGTTACGGGAGACGGCGTGTGTGATCAGGCCGTCTTTCAGGGTGATGCGGCCTCTGTCCAGAATAATCGTGGCGCTCTGTTTCGCTGTGCCCACCATCTCGAGGAGTTCTGCAAGAGCGATGGTCGAGGTGTCGCCTTTGAGGGGGATATAGTCGTTTTCGTGGGTTGGGGGCGTCACATAGAGATTGCGGGAGTGTTCGGGAGGTTGCGGTAGGGTCTCTTTGAGTGGGGGGAAGGGGAGGATTGCGTTCGGCGCGCTGGTGGAACCGAAACCCGCAGGGGTTTCCTCGTCGCTGAACAGGTAGAACCCTGCTCTCGGGTGGAGGCGCCGGGTCCAGACCAAAAAACCTTTTGCGCTGGCACCGCGCAGGTGCTCGTCACAGAAGACCGCTTGGTAGGTGTGGGTGCGTAGGTGGGTGAGGGCTTCGTCGGGCTTTTGAAACGATTTCGTCTTCCAGCCCGCTGTCTGAAGAGCGCGTTCGATGATGACGAGCCGGTTGTAGATCGAAGCGATCACCAAGGCGTCTTCTGTCCTCAGTTCTCCTTCCATACCGGGTTCATTGTAGGGCTTGGGGAGGTGTTGGATAGTTAGGAAAGCGATAACCGAGCGGTAATGGGTAATGAGTCGTGAGTAATGGGTGTTTCGAAGGGCGGGGGTTTAGCCGCTCTCGTGCCCGTCAGCCACGCCCCATCACCCATCATGCATACCGGTTTCGTGCGTTTCGAAGGGTAGGATACAGCCAAGTCGATTGCCCGTCACCTACGCAAGACTCATCACTCAGCACTCATAACCCACCGGTTACACTGGGGTAAGTTGAGACTGGCTATCATCGCTGACATTCACGGAAACGCGCACGCGCTCGAGGCAGTGCTAGCAGACATCTCCCGCCAAGGTGTGGAGCGGGTCGTCGTCAACGGCGATATGGTCAATCGTGGGCCGAACAACATAGCGGTGATGGAGCGTCTGAGCGCTGAGGGTTTCGACATGACGCTCGGCAATCACGACGATCTGGTGCGTAAGTGGGTGGAGCGTTCTGCGGATCTGCCGGAGTCTTGGTTTCGTGATCCGTTTTGGCTCGGTACCGCCTGGTGCGCAGATCAACTCGAGCGTGCCGGTTGGATCGATGCGTTCCGGGAGCTTCCGATGACGGTGAGGGTCGAGGTCGAGGGTGCGCCTTCGGTGTTGATCTCGCACGGCAGCCCGAGACACTACCGGGAGGGCTACGGTAGCTACCTGACCGATGAAGAGATTTCCGAGATCACGCAGATGCATCCAGCGGATGTGTTGGTCGGTTCTCATACCCACCAACCGATGGAGCGTACGTGGAGTCGCTATCTGGTGCTCAATACGGGTGCGGTAGGGACGCCATTCAACGGTGATCCCCGTGCCCACTACCTGCTGTTGACCTTGCAGAAGGGGACCTGGCGGCCGGAGTTCCGGCGGGTGGTGTACGACCGTGGTCCGGCGCTGGCTGCGTTTCACGAGGCGGGATACCTGGAAAGCGGGGGGATCAGCGCCCATATCTTCAGTGAGGAGTTGCGCTTGGCGCGCTCGTTGCTCGTGCCGTTCCTGATGTGGTCAGAAGAAGAGGGTCGAGATCAGTCTTGGGCTTCTTGGGAGCTGTTTGGGCAGCGGTTCCCTGACCGTTTTAGAGAGCCGGAAGAGCTGGTCCTCGGTAGGGAATGAGTCGTGTGTGTGAGAGCCTGATACCGGCTAATTGGCTACCCCAACGGGTTTGAAGAGAGAGGTTTTATATGCGTCGGGTATGGATGCCGCTGATCTTGACCGCAGTAATCTTGCCGGCTTTTGTCTTCATGCTGCTGCGTCCCCGGACCGTTGAAGCGCAAGCGCTGGCTTCCCTGGCGGCCGAATCGGTGCTCGAGAGCCCGATCGAGGTCAGCGACCTCACCCCAACCTCGGCCGCTCTTCGGATCGAATCGACCCTCGACCTCGCCTGCGTCGTGGTCTATGGTCAGGACGAAACATTCGGCCAGCTCGCCCTGGATCAGGATATGGGCGGGAGCGCCCACCGGGATCACTTCGTCATCATGCGTGGGCTCGAGCCGGATACGGAGTACCTCTACCGGTTGCAGGGGAGTGACAGCGCGGGAAACTTCTACGCCAGCACCGTCATGCGCTTCCGTACTCCTGTTGCCGGTGAGGTCGGTGAGGTCAGAGAGAACCTCGCCCGTGGCGCTACGGTGTCGGCCGTGAGCAGCAACTACGGTGGGGGAGACAACGATAGCAGGTGGGGGGCCAACAACGCCATCGATGGCGACCAAGCGACCGAGTGGTCTTCGGCAGGTGATGGAAACGACGCCTATATCACCTTGCAGTTGCCCGAGGAGGTCGACGTAGGCGGTTTCGGGGTGTGGACTCGTACCATGGGGAGTAGTGCCCAGATCGGCCGATTCGTCGTCGAGAGCGATAGCGGTGAGGTGTTTGGACCGTTCGAGTTACCCGATGCCGGTGGACTCTATGAGTTTGCAGTCGAGGGTCGTGGACGGTCCTTTACCTTCCGGGTGATCGACTCGAGCGGGGGGAACACCGGCGTGGTTGAGCTGGCGATCTACCCGCGCTGAGAGGTCTTTCAGACGTGGCGTTTTCGCTCGCGAGAATGGGGCGTATCGGCTAGATTCGAGCAGTAAGGAGGTCTCGGTTTGAAACGACCTGTCTTTTTACTGGTGCTGCTGGTACTTGCGCTTACGAGTTGTACAGCTCGCGTGACCACTCCGTTGACGTTGCAGACATCGATCCAGCGGACGCCGATGACGGCTGGAGAGTGCAAAGACGGCGGCTGGCAGAGCTTCCGAAACGGTACCGAGCCACGCTTTAGCAATCAGGGCGAGTGCGTGAGTTTTGTCAACGCTGGAAAATAACGGGTGATGGGTAATGAGGAATGGGTAATGCGTGGGTTCTCTTCAAACGTTCAATCGGACAAGAACACCCTATGGTGTACGTAGCGAATAGACCGTAAACTGGCTCATTCGCGACCTTCGCAACACCCATTACTCATCACTCACGACCCATTATCATTTTTCCAAGCTTTAACGTATCAACGTACGGGTTTGAGTGCCAACGTTAGTAGGCCTCCCGGCGGTGTGCAATGCTTTCTACGCGAATCACTTTGGTTTCAGAGTCCACCCGAAAGAGGATGCGGTAAGGTCCCACCCGCCTGCGCAAGAAGCCTTTCCAGCGGCCGGTGAGAGCTTTGACATCGCCACCAAAGGGATCATCTTTCATATCATCCAGCGCAGTTTTAAGTCGCTCCTTTGCACCAAGGGGGAGTCGTTTGAGCGCTTTGACAGCATGTCGTTCGAGAAAAAGTTGGTACATCTCAACACCCGGCTGATCAGAAATAGCAGCTGGTTATGGATCTATCTCGCCACTATTCTTGGGCGGACGTGACGAATCACCGCGGAGTGATCGTTTGGGAAGATGAAGCTCTGTTCCGGCGGGTCGGGTATCAAAGATCGTCGCGGATAGAATCCCACGCCAGGTATTCTGTGCGACCTTGCTGTTGGCGCTCGAGGGCTTCTTGCTCTGTTTCGCTTAGCAGCTCTTCCTCGACTAGGATTCCCTCTTCGAGAAGTAACCGCTTGAGTGCCTCTTGAACTATGAGCTCCTCACTCGTATCAGTGGGGAGTGACTTGCGGTAATGTTCGAGGGCTCGCGCTAATTCAGCGCTCAAGCGGGCACGGATGACGGTCATAATTAGGATTGTAGCGCACCCCCACCCGTGACGAGTAGCCAACTCGGCACAAGCAAAGAGCCCCTTTCCTATTGGTCCGGAGTTGGCTACCAGAACAACGTCGTATTGGGACATATGTCACCCTGAATCATTTGATGTGCTTAGGAGCGGCTGAGCTCCTCCCCTTCGCAACACCCATTTCCCATCACGCATTACCCATCACGGTATCGGTAACCCAGAACCCCGTTCTCCGAGTCTCAAGACCGTTCCACCGTGGGGCCTTTTCGCAAAGCGTTACGGTGTCGCTTCCTCAGCTTCATGGTCTGGAACATTCGCTGGATGACGAGGTATCTCGGTGTTATCGCCAGGCCACTGGTGTGGTGGATGGCGAGTCGGCGAGCGCACGCCGCCACTGCTGCTCCCCGGCCGAAGCTATACCGTGAGACTTCTGCTGGTCGACTTCGACGGTTGGGTTAGCCACCTGGCAGAGAAGACGTTCCCGTATGTGTGACGCTAAGAACCTCCAACGCCGCAAACAGTTCTTGGACGTGCTTAGCATGGTGTCCAGGTACTGAGCTCTGGCTCAGGCCCTATTGGGTTCAGATGCTCGATGAGAGATGACGGCCAGCAGCATGATGGTGATCAAGATGAAGGCTGTGAGCGACAGAAAGGGGATGGTGATAAAGCCGAGCCAGTCGATGTAGGTGGTGGTGCAAGGCACGCCGGAGCGGCACAGGCTCGGCAGGCCGAACCCGGGAACCTTCTGCTCCAGATAGTGGTAGCTGGCGATCGCCATGCCTAGTGCCGAGAACGGAAGTGTGTAGCGGACGATGCTCGTGTCCAGCCGGTAGCTGGCGATCCCCAGCAGGATCACTAGAGGGTACATGAGGATGCGCTGGTACCAACAGAGGGTACAGGGTACGTAGAGACGCACCTCGCTGAAGTACAAGCTGCCGAGGGTAGCGACCAACGCTACCAACCAGGCCAGATACAAACCGTTCTTGCCGAGCACGTTACTCGCCGGCCAGCGCCCGGTCGATAGCCCGCTGTACGGAGGCGAAGTTGACGTTCGTGAGGCGTTCGCCATTGACCACGACCGACGGGGTGCCGGTGAGACCCAATTTGCGCGCCATCGCTGCGTCGCGGCGTACCTCGTCTACGAGCTCTTTCCTTTCAAAGCAGGTGCGCAAGGTCTGTTGATCGATCCCTGGTGAATACGTTTCGGCCAGTTCGAGAACGCGGCGGCTGTTGTCGAGATCATCTTGGCTTCGGAAGAGCACCTCCTTGAGATCCCAAAAAGCGCTTTCGCTCTGCTGATAAACGCACTCACCGGCCAGCGCCACCGTTTCTGATTCCGGGCCGAGCACCGGGAAGTTGAGGTAGAAGACCTCGACCTTACCGTCGTCCACATACTCCCTTTTGAGTTGTTGGAAGACCGTTTCGGTGAAGGTGGCGCAGTGAGGGCAGCGGAAATCCTCGAAGAGCGCGATCTTTACCGGGGCCTGTTCGCTGCCCAAGCTCGGTTGGCGCGTTAGATCGAGCTCTCCTGAGATCTCTCCACCTTGTTGTAAGCGGGGAATCAGGAAGATGCCGGCGATGATGACGAGCGCCAGTGCAACCGTGATGAGAGTGAGGCGTTGGGTATTCATGACCTCACTTTACCGCTATAGCGAGCCGGAGTGGGTCAGGTTCTACGCAGTTTCTCTAGGGGGGCAGTAGAGTGGCTCGAGCTAGTCTGCTTGTTCGTTTGGATCTGAAAGAGAGGTGATGAGTAAACAGTGATGAGTAATGAGTGGTTCACGAGCAAACTTATAGGCTGAGCTCCCACCCTTCGAAGCACCCATCACTCATCACCCATTACTCATTACCTGTCATTTCTAGAAGCGCGCGTGGTGATCGATGCCTTCAAAGGCATCGATAAATGCCAACATGCCCTCTTCATTGATCTCGTCGAAGCGTTGGAGCCTCTGCCAGGCGGTGAAGGCATATGCAGTCGGCATACCTTCACGCGGCAAGATGACGATGCGTCGGAACCTGCTCGAGATCTCCTCGAGCGCTTCGATGTGGTCTTCGTTTTCCTCTGGAGCGCCGAGCCTATACCAGAGGATGACGCCGCCGTCTTCCATGTTGTGGATGACGCGTTCGTCGGGGACGACGTAGTCGTAGCTCCCCCAGGCGATGAGGTCGCCCGTGTGCCAGCCCGATGTCGGCGGATCGCTGTTGTAGGGGGGATGGGCGTCGCCGAGCTGGATGTGGGTGTTTCCCTGGCTAGCAAAGCTCTCGCCCGGCAAGCCGCCGCTGCGGAGGGAGTTGACGATGATGGGCAAGAAGATGAGCAAGAGAACGCCGACCCCTCCTAGAATGTAGGGGAGAAAGCGGTTCTTGCGGCGCGAGCGCTTGCTGCGCGGCTTTGCGTCTTTGACTGGATTTGTTGTCGCTTTTGCCATGCTGGCTAACAGTGTAGCAGCTACCTATACGAGAGGTGGTGTTGGCTGTTTTACAGTGCAGACAAAGTATGATGATCGGGTCGTGTGTCGTTGGAATACGAGGATGCTGTGACAGAGACATATAGGGCCTACCGGGTCGAAGCGCGAGGAGATCGTTACCACGGCGGTGTAAAGACGTTGCACGCCGCTGAATTGCCTCCAGGAGATGTGACCATACGGGTTGCCTACTCCTCGCTCAACTATAAAGATGCCCTTTCCGCCAGCGGTCATCGCGGTGTGACCCGGTCTTACCCACACACTCCCGGTATCGACGCGGCCGAGTTTGTGTCCGCCTCGAGCGATCAGCGATTCGCAGTCGGTGACGAGGTGATCGTGACCGGCTTCGATCTCGGGATGAACACTCCAGGCGGCTTCGGCGGCCTGATCTGCGTTCCCGCCGACTGGGTCGTACCCTTGCCGCCGGGGCTCGAGCTGCGGGAGGCCATGATTCTCGGTACCGCAGGCCTCACCGCCGGGCTGTGTGTCGATGCCTTGCAGCGCTGCGGGATAGAGACGGATGGCGGTCCGGTGTTGGTTACGGGTGCGAGCGGTGGTGTGGGGAGCTTGGCGGTGGCTCTCCTTGCCAAGCTCGGCTACGAGGTGGTAGCCAGTACTGGAACGCCAGGAGCCCACGAGCTGCTCACGGCGCTTGGGGCGTCCCATCTGATCGATCGTTCCGAGCTGTCTGCAGTGAGTGACCGTCCGCTGCTCAAAGGTGTGTACGCCGGCGCCGTCGACACCGTGGGTGGACATACCATGGAATCGATCGTCAAATCGCTCCGTTGGGGCGGGGCTGTGGCGGCCTGTGGCCTGGTTGGAGGGGTCGATCTCGACCTCACCGTCTACCCCTTTATCTTGCGCGCGGCACGTCTGCTCGGAGTCGATTCGGTCGAGTGTCCGATGCCGTTGCGCCAACGCATATGGAACAAGCTGGCAGGTGAGTGGAAGCCTGAATGGCTGGAGAGGCTGGCTACGGAGGTCACGCTAGAGGGTCTTTCAACTTCCATCGACGCCATGTTGAGGGGTGAGACGGTGGGGCGGCTGGTGGTCACTCTTGAGGGCGAAAGCTCCTCACGGGACGTGTGAATATTGCGTGAGCCGTGATGGCCAGGGAGGGGGTGTTTCGTGGTACGTGTTGAGATCGTTCGCGGCGATATCATCGGGATGGAAGTGGACGCCATCGTCAATGCGGCCAACAACAGCCTGCTCGGTGGTGGTGGGGTGGATGGGGCTATCCACCGAGCGGCCGGCCCCGAGTTGCTGGCTGAGACGCGGACCTTGGGAGGGTGTGCCACCGGCGACGCCAAGATCACCGGAGGCTATGAGTTGCCGGCGAAGTATGTCATTCATACCGTCGGCCCGGTGTGGCGTGGGGGATCACAAGGTGAGCCGGAACTGCTGGCGAGTTGTTATCAGCGCAGCCTCGAACTCGCCGTCGAGAAAGGGGTGCGGTCGATCGCCTTTCCCTCGATCAGTACCGGAGTCTACGGGTATCCGATAGAACAGGCGGCCCGAATCGCCCTGAGCGAAGTTGAACGCTTTTTGGAGCGTGACACTACCCTTGAGCGGGTGGTAATGGTCTGCTTTAGCGAGCGGGATTTGGCAGTGTATCGGCAGGTTCGTATGGAGATATTCGAGCAGGAGGGCTAGACAGAGCTGGGCGAGCGGTGTCTACTGGGCCTATTCCACCTAAGGTTGCGGTCATGGTCTCAACTTTAGGGCGAGCGAAGAGAGGTTGGGCCGTGGGCGGCCTCGGCCCTCAATGTCGCAAACATAACCCGGAAGTGCGTAGCGGTATTCACAGCACAGGAGGGGAGCTGGCGTGTACGCCAAGGGGATCGGCCCACCCAACCGAAATTTCTGGCTCGGTGTCTATAACGGCATCCTGATCAACGGTGCCGAGGCGTTCTTCCACAGCACCCTGGTGCTGGCGCCGTTCCTCTTCACGCTCGGCGCTCCTGCTTTTATCATCGGTTCGATCCCTGCACTCCGCGTCGGCGGTTGGTTTTTGCCACAGCTCTTCGTGGCCAGCAGGCTGGCCCACCAACCGTTCAAGTTGCCCTGGTACCGGCGGATGACGCTGGTACGGGTTGTTGCCTACGTACTGATGGTTCTCACCGTCTTTTTATTCGCAGAACGTGCATTTGTCGTCATGGTCATGGTGCTCATCATGATCGCTCTGGTATCGGTTGCCAACGGGATCAGCGGTATCCCGTTCGCCGACGTGACCGCCAAAGTGGTGCCGCACTACCGACTCGGCACCTACTGGGCCCTCCGCAACGCCATCGGTGGGGTGCTGGCGCTCCTTTCGGGACTCTTGTTGCGGCGTCTTTTGAGTGGAGATAACCCCTTTCCACAGAATTTCGGTGTCATCTTCGCCATCGGTGCTGCGCTGTCTACGGTGTCCTACCTCAGCTTCTGCCTGGTGCGGGAACCCGCCGGTCAGATAACCATCAAGCAACCCTTTCGGCGCATGATCAGGCGGATCCCCGATCTGCTCCGTCAAGATGTCAGCTTCCGCCGCTACATCCGGGTGCGGTTCTTGGCCATGCTCGCCGTGTTGGCCGACCCCTTCTATGCCGTCTACGCCCTAAGCGAACTCGGTGCACCGACGAGCTCGCTCGGCCTCTTCGTGATCCTGGCGACCGCGTCCTCGATCATCGCCAACTTGGTGTTTCGCACCTCAGCCAACAAGGGTCGCAACGTCGATGTGTTGCAGATCGGCATCGCGCTCCTCTTCACGACCTCCCTGGCGGCCCTGCTGCTGCCGTCTTGGCAGAGCTTCAGCCTGGTGTTCATGCTCTCGGCGGCGGGTCAGGCCGGCATGAACATCGCCGCCTGGAACCTCCTCTATGCCGTCTCGCCTGATGAAGACCGGCTCCTCTACGTCGGGACCGCCAACAGCTTGCTCTCCCTGCCGAGCCTGGCGCCGATTGCGGGCGGGCTCCTCACTGGCGTGATCGGCTTGCGCTCGACCTTCGTTCTCGCGGCCGCTCTCGCCCTCACCGCCCTGGGGTTCGCCTTCCGCTTTCGGGAGCTTCGCGATCTCGACCGCCAGGCGCTCGAGCGGAGCAACGATAGTGGTAATGGGTGATGAGTAATGAGTAATGCGTGGGTGACGTGCTCTAGGGCGACTGGACCCCTACCCTTCGAAATACCGTAAAAGCCGTAATGGGTAAGGGGTGATGGGGAATGCGTGTGTGACGTGCACCGGAGCGGCTGAACCCGTATCCCTTGAAACCCCCATCACCCATCACCTTCTTCTCTGAGCGCCACCAGATAGAAGCTACGGGCTCAGACACAAACGTTTGCAGCTCCCATTACCCATCCCTCATCACCCATCACCCTCTTTTCCGATCGCTGCCACGCGATGATACGGGCTCGAGCGCAAACGTTCGCAGCACCGCTTTTGTATGCCTGAAACCGGAATTCGATCGCTGGTATCGGTACACTTGCTTCAGCCCGGCGGGCCCTCGGCTCGCCAATCAACTTCAAGGGGGAATGGCATGGCCTTTACGCTACCCGACCTACCGTACGCAGCAAACGCGCTCGAGCCCCACATCGACGCGCGCACCATGGAGATCCACCACGGCAAGCACCACGCCGCCTACACCACCAACCTAAACGGTGCTATCGCGGGGACCGAGCTCGAGTCGATGACGATCGAGGCGATCCTGGCGCAAGGTGCGGACAAGCTCTCGACCGCGGTTCGCAACAACGGCGGTGGGTATGCCAACCACAACCTGTTCTGGCAAGTGATGAGCTCGCAAGGTGGCGGTGAGCCGAGCGGCGAACTCGCAGCGGCCATCGACGCGGTCTGTGGCAGCTTCGGCGACTTCAAGACGAAGTTTGCGGCCGAGGCAGCCGGGCGGTTCGGCTCCGGTTGGGCCTGGCTGGTGGTCAAGCCCGGCGGCTCGCTGGACGTCTACAGCACCGCCAACCAGGACAGCCCGCTGATGACCGGCGACACCCCGATCCTGGGGCTCGACGTCTGGGAACACGCCTACTATCTGAACTACCAGAACCGCCGGCCCGACTACATCGCGGCCTGGTGGAACGTGGTGGACTGGGCCAAGGTGGCGGAGAACTTCGCAGCGGCCAAGTAGCGCCGACCGACAAATACATTAAGTGAGCGCAGGCAGGTCCTGCGCTTTTTTGCTTGGTATTAGCAGATGTCCAGATGCCTTGAACCGATATGGTGATGAGTGAGCAGTGATGAGTTATGAGTAATGCGTGTGTGACTTGCACAAGAGCGGCCGAACCCGTATCTTTCGACATTCTCATCACTCATTCCTCATCACCTCTCTTCCAGACGTCACTCTAAGAACAGACGAAATCGGGCACGAGTGTTCGCAGAACCCATTACCCATCACCCATCACCCATGACCAATCTTTCAGACCCAAACGTAAAGAACAGAGTGGCTCGATCGCGAACGTTCGCAGCTCTCATCACTCATTTCTCATAACTCATCACCAACGAGCTAGTGCTGGCAAGGCCTCCACAACAAACGTTGGCGGATGACCCACTGACGTTCGGATGCTAGAGTAGAGAAGTTAGGCAAAAACCTAGGCTTCTTGTGTGCTAGGGGAGGGAAACATGAATCGGTTACGTTTAGGGATCCTGTTGGTTACGCTCGGGATGTTGGCCGCCTGTGCCCGGCAGGCTGCGCCCACGTCGTCAGCTGAGATCGCTGGGAACGCGGCAGCAGGGGATGTGGTGATCAACGAGATCATGCAGAACCCTTCTGCTGTGCCTGACAGCGATGGCGAGTGGTTTGAATTGGTTAATACGACTGGGAGCGCTATCGACATCGACGGCTGGACGATCCGAGATGACGATTCCGATAGTCATGTGATCAATAACGGTGGGCCGTTGATCGTCCCCGCCGGTGGGTTTTTGGTGCTAGGGAACAACGCCGATGCGGGTACGAACGGTGGAGTGACGGTAGGGTACCAGTATCCT
>CP070651.1:962316-1005091 GCA_020354625.1 Trueperaceae bacterium | reverse complement strand
CGTCTGAGATTCAACCATCGGGTCCGCAGCAGCAGCAGCAAACGTGATCGCCGCCGTTAACGTCGTCTTCCCATGGTCAACATGCCCGATCGTCCCTACGTTTACATGTGGCTTCGTACGCTCAAATACCGCTTTTGCCATAGCCGATCTTCCTTTCCAGAGTTGCTCGTCGACAAATACCAGCGCAAGCTAGTCAACGGTCGGCGAGCCCGACCTTACAAAAGACTATAGGATCTAGGATGGAGCTCGTGGGCGGGATTGAACCGCCGACCTCTCCCTTACCAAGGGAGTGCTCTACCACTGAGCTACACGAGCCTGCCAAGACCCCACATTCCCACCGTGCTGACGCGACGGCGTAGGCACGTATGGAGCGGGAGACGGGATTCGAACCCGCGACATTCAGCTTGGGAAGCTGACGCTCTACCAACTGAGCTACTCCCGCACACCGACTACAGGGATCCGACAGGAAATCCCGGTCTCGTTGGTGGGCAGGGCTGGATTCGAACCAGCGTAGGCAAAAGCCAACGGATTTACAGTCCGTCCCCTTTAACCACTCGGGCACCTACCCACAACCTCTCTCAAAAACACCGCGAATGACGCAGGGCTTCGGAGAATCCTGGAGCCACCCATCGGAATCGAACCGACAACCTTCCGATTACAAGTCGGGCGCTCTACCAATTGAGCTAGGGTGGCATCGCTCCGGCCGAGCACGCTCCAGTAGACACCTCGCGATGTCCAGCTAGTTAGCCTAGCACGGGCTTTTTCGGGTGTCAATACAACGTTGGCGCCGAGTCGACACGGGTCTGCTTGCCACACATGCCATGCAAGTTCAGCACCCCCCTCCTTCCGTTAAAAGTGGTAAGCTGGTTTTACTGTTTTTAGGCATCGTTTGCACAGGAGGTCAACATGCGCATCGGCCCACTCGGCATCTGGGAACTTCTCATCATATTGGTTGTCGTACTACTTATCTTTGGACCACGCCGTCTCCCGGAGATGGCGAAGGGAATCGGTCAATCGGTTCGAGAGTTCCGTAAGGGTCTTCGTGAAATCAAAGGTGACATCGAAACCGAAATCTCCAAGGATGACAAAAGTGGCGAACATACACAGAGAAGCGAAGCGAGCGCCGAAAGCAAAACGACGTAACGTGCCGAACCTGGCACCCTCTGATTTTGTTTCGGCATCGATCTCGCCTTTTCTGGCAGTTGCCTAAAACTTAGACGACAATCGGTATGACCCTTATCGATCACTTCGAAGAGTTGAGAAACCGGCTCTTTATCGCCTTAGGTGCTTGGGTAATACCTGCTGGGGCGACTTTCATCTTTCGCTTCAAGATCCTCGACTGGCTCAAAGAGCCACTCCCCTCCAACCTCACCCTCAACGCCTTCGGCTTACTAGAGCCGTTCATCGTGAGCATGCAGATCGCTAGTTTCTTTGGGCTAGTGCTCGCCTCCCCGATCATCGGGGGACAAATTTGGGGATTTGTCGCGCCGGGCCTCTATCCGCAAGAGCGCCGCTGGGCTGCCCCTTTTATTCTTCTGACAGCGATCGCCTTCTCATCAGGTGTATTGTTCGGACGGTACATCGTACTGCCCTTTAGCATTCCGATTATCCTCGGCTTTCTAGGGAACGAGGTTTCCGTACTGCCCTCCATCGGCGACTACATCTCTAAGCTCCTACTCATTATGGCGGTCTTTGGGCTCATTTTCGAAATGCCTGTCCTCGGTTTCCTGTTTGCTAGAATCGGACTTGTCCGAGCCCCTTTCTTGGCAAAACAACGTCGCATGGCGATTGTCATCGGCTTGGTCTTGGCTGCGCTCATCACCCCCACCGCCGATCCCTTCAATTTCGCCCTCGTGGCCGCTCCGCTCGTTGTGCTTTATGAGGTCACGATTCTTGTCGTTCGTCTATCCCAAAAGAGAGTTGATCATGAGAGAGAAAATCCAGAGCTTACGAAAGCAAATTGACGTCCTCAACATCAACATCCTCGAACTCTTGTCAGAACGTGCCGAGGTTGCCGAAAGGATCGGCGAAGCTCAGACGACTCTCGGATTGTCACACTACGATCCAGCACGTGAACAAGAGATGCTCGAGGCAATCGTGGCGGCTAACAAAGGACCGTTCGACGAACCGACTGTCAAGAGTCTCTTCAAACAGATCTTTCAGGCGAGCATGCAGCTCGAGGACGATCACGACAAAAAGAAGTATTTGACCTCCCGCACCCTCGATCATGAAGACACCGTCGTACGAGTTGGCGATGTTCACATAGGGAGTAATCACTCTCCGGTGCTGATCGCAGGACCGTGTGCGTTGGAATCCCGAGAGCAAGTCTTGCTCACGGCTGAGTATGTCGCTTCTAAAGGAGTAACCCTCTTTCGTGGTGGCGCCTTCAAGCCCAGAACCGACCCCTACAGCTTCCAAGGGCTCGGCGAAGGGGGACTTCGACTCGGGCGCGAGGCCTGCGATCAATACGGGTTGAAGTTCGTTACCGAGATCATGGATCCTCGAGATATCGGCATGTTCATAGAATATGTAGATGTTCTGCAGATCGGTGCCCGAAATATGCAAAACTTCATGCTGCTAAAAGCGGTCGGCAACACAGATAAGCCCGTCATTCTGAAGCGCGGGCTGAGTGCGACGATCGAGGAGTGGGTTATGGCGGCCGAGTACCTTCTCAGCGCCGGCAATCCGAACATCATTCTCTGCGAACGCGGCATCCGGACTTTTGAAAAATACACCCGGAATACACTCGATGTCTCAGCAGTAGCCCTCGCGAAACTTGAAACCCACCTCCCCGTTCTCGTCGATGTCGTGCATTCAGGTGGCCGCAGAGATCTACTCGTGGCATTGACCAAGGCCGGCCTTGCCGTAGGAGCCGATGGCATCATGATCGAGGTACACCCCAATCCTGAGGTCGCTCTATCGGATAACAAGCAACAGATCGATTTCGACACGTTCGACCGTTACTTGGAAGAGACGGGGTATCACAAAAAGCTCTCGATCAAACGTCACGAGGTCTACGGTTTCTAAACGCAGTGACTAACCGATAAACAGGCTGTATGGACGATCTCTTTAGACTACTTTTCAAAGCTGCCAGTGTGGAGCCCACGTACCACGAGGAGTTCTGTCTGGCGGTCAAACAATCGGCCTCAGTGTGTAGTGAATGTCACGACGTCTGCCCCCACCAGGCCATAACGATCAAGCGCAAAGTCGAGATCGACGACGTAGACTGTACAGGCTGTGGTCTATGTGTCCAAGTATGCCCCTCCCAGGCACTCGAGACCAATGTAAGGTACCAGCCGAGCGCAACTCTCAAATGTTCACGAGTCAGCGGTAAAACCGAAACGGTCCACTGCCTTGGGAGGCTGCGCCCAAGCGATCTCGTATTGCTGAACACCGGCAAGAAAACGACCCTGGCGCACGCCGATTGTAATCGGTGCCCCATCGGTTCGGAAGCTACCAAAGAGACGATCGAAAATACGCGAAAAACTGCAGAAGTACTCAACGAGCTCCTGGGACGTCGGTTCGAGGTCATCATCGTTGAGACAGATACTTTAGAAGAAGATCTCGATAAGGATAAATTGAGCCGTCGCGACCTATTTCGTCGGGGTTGGCGCAACGTTCAACATGTGGCTGCAGAAGCGCTAGCACCTCTCGCCATCGGAGAAGATGATGATAGCCTGCCAACCGAGATGCAGCGCCAGTACCAAATTATCGAGGCCGCCAATCCCGACCTTGATGCGCTTGTTCCTTGGAGGCTACCGAGGGTGGCAGAGGGCTGTATCTTGTGCCCAGTGTGCACCAACGTCTGCCCTACCCAGGCATTTCGTCGTGACTTCGAAGCTGCTGACAGAGAAGGAACCGTCCTCACGTTGGATCCCGAACGCTGCATGGGATGTGATGCATGTGTAAAAGCCTGCCCAGTCAAAGTGATAACGATGGACGAAGGCGTCACCTGGGAAGAGCTCTCCGGAGGTGAACTAGAAGCTTACTATAGAGAGCCCAAAAAAGGTCCCAAGGGCGGTTTTGCTCGATAGACCGGTTACCAGAGCGATGTCACAATCTACCCCAAACGCAGAGGAAGGCGTACACTGATTCATGACTGTTGATGATTGGGTGTTCGAAGCCGTAGAGTTTCACGGTTCTACTGGCACCACTCTCAGACAAATCCAACGTTTTATCGATGAGCATCACTACGAAGAGCTAGCCGTCGACACAATCGAGGCTGCTTTGGAGGTTCTTGTGAAACAGGGGAGGCTCGACAAGCAAGGAGAGCTTTGGCATATCGCAAAACGCACCAGCAAAGCCGATGCGATGAAAAAGCTCTTTGGAGAGGGTTGAGGGGGCGCGATTCCATGATCGGAACAATCACCCGCGCAACGCGTACGCATCTCGAGGATTTCTTCGAATTGGAGCCCTTGTATACTCCCGAAGAACGTCTCATTCGAGATAGCGTTCGCGAGTTTGTCCAGAGTGAGATCAGACCTCACATAGACGCGTGGTGGACACAGGGCGTCTTCCCTGAGTACCTGCCACGCCAATTCGGAGAGCTAGGTGTGCTCGGGGTAACCTTGCCGGAAAGATATGGTGGATCAGAGGCCTCTTATACTGCGTACGGTCTGGTAAATCGGGAGCTCGAATACGCGGATTCCGGCATGAGATCCTTTGTAAGTGTTCAGTCGAGCCTGGTGATGTATCCGATCTACCGCTACGGCTCTGAACGTCTCAAAAACGCTTGGCTGCCCAAATTGGCTAGCGGAGAAGCTATTGGCTGCTTCGGCCTTACAGAACCAGATGCGGGCAGCGACCCAGCCAATATGCGTACGAGAGCTCGCCGAGTCGGTGAACACTACCTCCTCAACGGAGTAAAACGGTGGATCACAAACGGTACACTAGCCGACATCGCCATCATCTGGGCAAAAGAGGAAGAGAGCAACGAAATCTTGGGATTTGTGGTCGAAACGGACACTGAAGGTTTTCAGGCCGTCGATATCAAAACCAAGGCCTCCATGAGGGCATCAGCAACCTCGGAACTTTATCTCGATGAGGTCGCTGTGCCGATAAGCCATCGACTCGAAGTCAGGGGGCTGAAAGGTGCCCTCTCTTGCCTCAACCAAGCACGCTTCGGAATCGCTTTCGGCGTCCTCGGAGCTGGTTTCGGTTGTTTTGAAGAGGCTGCTCGATACACTGAAGACCGCCTAGTTTTTGGGAAGCCGCTAGCCAGCAAACAGCTCGTTCAGGCTCGCTTGGCAGATATGCTGGGTGATCTTACCAAAGGGAGCCTCTTGGCTTATCATCTGGCACGTCTCAAAGAAGATGGCAGAGACACCCCTGCCAGGGTTTCTCTCGCTAAGCGCGACAACGTCCGCGCAGCCTTGAAAACAGCGAGAGCTGCACGCGATCTGTTGGGAGCTAATGGGATTACCACTGAGTATGCCAGCATCCGTCATATGCTCAACCTCGAAACCGTTTCCACGTATGAAGGTACGGACACAGTTCACACTCTCGTATTGGGACGTGAGGTCACTGGGCAAAACGCTTTCTAAACAGTCTCTCGGTGATCCGGTCGCTGCCAAGATTACTTGCGGGTGAGTAAGGCAGGTATCATCTGGTCACGGACAAAGTCAGTGGGTGAAATACCGTCCTGTAGCCCGTTTCTTGGATGATACCTGCTTACATAATTTTGGCAACCGCTTTACAAGAGAGGCATTACGTCGGCGCGAAAAGCGCACTGAACACCGGAATGAAGCCTAGTATGGGGTCGGCTGCTCGGCTACCCTCAGCAGAACGAATTCGCAGGCTAGCGAAACACAAACAGCGCTATAGCAAAAACGATGCCGGCCCACACAGCACGGATCAGATGAAAACGCCATACTACACGACCCAAGACAATCCAGGCGTTCATGAGAGATGCGATCGATGCCATCATCAGACCGGAACCGAGCAACCAGAGGGCAAACGGCAACTTATACACAAGAGCGACAGCAGCGACGATCAAACAAGAAGCCGCCAACATGAATAGGCTCGCCACCAAAGGCTTCCGGCGTATGACAGCCCAGGCGCCGAAGGCATTGACCACAGCATAGATAAGAGAGAGAACACCCGCGAGGTACATCACCAAGGTCATCTTATATAATTTCGTGTCGATCGATCAGATGATCCAATCCGCTTTTGTCTGCTGCGTAGTCGTCTTGAAACGTGGCCAGATCAGACAACTCTGAGACAGCTAACATAGAAATAGGCTGTACATTTCGAAACGACACCTCAAGTTGAACGCAAGAGGATATCATTCAGATCATCATCTCGGAATAGACTCTGTAGCGTGTATATAGATACCGGTTTGTGTGAAGCCTTGGTGACCTGTTTAGCCAACCACATATCGGCACCTGATGCACCGTCAATAATCATTCGAAGCTCACCAACACCACCCCTCCTCGCAAACAAACGAGTGGCACCGATAACCTCACTATCGGTAGCAATGAGCCGGCTATCGATGCGCCACCCCTCCTTTCGGAGAGAAGCCGGATCGAATTGGTTTTGAAACACCAGATGTTCGTCTCGCCAAGGGAGAGCCCTGCTTAGCGCTTTACACAACAGCCATGGTTGGCTTAGAACAGCGATGATCGGTTGCTTGGATGGTTGAGATAGCCGAGATGGCTGGGTAGCACGCACTGGTTTGCTGCTACTACGGTAACGATCCCAAATACGTCGGACTTTAGCATGGTCTCGACAGAGTTGATATAACGTCTTTACGGCGATACTTTCGATATCTTCGGAGAGTGTGGCAGGAACACCGAGGATCTGAGGAAGACCACTCACGGTCTGAGCCAACATCTCAGGGAAAGACGCAATCCAAGGATCCTGCCCTCCACCTCGGTTCGATTCAGAACGAGGGTTCAAATGGGGTACGATCAGCAGATCGGTATGCTGAAGCGCAAGTGCTTCAGCTGCCGCCAGACGAAACGCAACAGATGGAATCTGAGCAATTCGTGGATCGGAAACCGCGCTACCGATAAGCTCGGGCGTAGCCCTCCGAACTTCAGCCTCGGCATCAGCCACGAGAAGTTGCCAAAACTCGCCGTAACGATCCCACAGCAACTGGTGAACAAACCCGACTCGCATAGCGCGCTAGTCTAGCACAGCGACGAGCAGGTATGCCCCAACAAGAAAAGTTCACGCCGATAAATTTTGGTCCTGACGAAAAGTCAAGTATTCGAGGAGAGCCGCGGCAAGCTTTTGGGCTGCCGGTTTATCAAGGTACTGATTGCCGTTACCGCATTTAGGAGAAAGGATGCACCGTGGGCATCCGCTCTTGCAAAGACACCGGGCCAATAGATCCTTGGCAGCCAAGAGCCACTCGAGAAATGCAGCAGCACCAGCGCGGCTATAACCGACTCCACCGGGATAGCCATCGTAAATGAAGATCACCGGCCGCCCCGTGGCAGGGTAGTTGGGATAGGATACACCACCCACATCCGCACGCTCGCACAGTACAAAAGCAGGTAAGAGTCCGATAAGGGTATGCTCCAGCGCATGCATCGCTGAGGGTAGAAGCTCTGGGGAAACGGTTCGAGAGACCTCTGTCAACTCGATCCAAAGCCCTTGGGTTTTGAATGAGAGCGGAGGTAGATCCAGGTACCGTTCATCGAGTATCTTCCCGCTGAAATAACGTTTCTTAACGTAGCTGAGGATATCGGTCGACACGAGCACGCGTCCGGTCGAGACACCGAACGGAGGTGCAGGAACACGTTCACCCTGAAGGTGCGAAGAGATTTCTTCAAACGGCTTCACCTCATCGAGAATCTCGATCTCTGTCTCATGTCGAGTTTGCGTGTAGTAATCTTCGATATGGGGAGTCAGGAGAGCAACTCCCCCCTTTAGATCCAGATCCATTACCACGAACGGTTCACCCTGGTGCAAATACACTGCCCCTCGATGAAGCTCACGGAGAGCCGTTGAAAAATCGGCCTCTCCAAGGTTTCTACCGAGACCATCACGCAACCGGATCCGCTTCCCCCCCACGCCACGAATCTGGATCCGCTGATGAGGGTAGCGGCCCCGATTCACCCAGCCATTTTCACGCCTTACCAGGAACGGTAACTCGGAGATCTCGACCCAAGGAGCTGGGTACTCCTCCTCCGCTCGCAGAGGAATCTCTGCAGCAGCACAAGCGAGATGAAGTGGGTGAATCTCACTGTTGAAGGCATCAGCGACTGCATCTTCGATCGAACCGTCAATCAAAAGTTCCGGATGGCGTAGGTAGTACTCATCGAGGGGATCGCTCCCCGGGATCAGAATGGTGAGGGAACGTGAACCGCTACGTCCAGCACGCCCAGCACGCTGCCACAAGGCCATGAGAGACCCCGGATATCCGACAAGAACGACTACGTCGACATCCCCTATGTCGACCCCGAGTTCCAGCGCACTAGTGGCTGTGAGCACCCGAATGTCCCCACACTTGAACCCAGTCTCGATGAGACGCCGATCAGAAGCCGTATAACCTGCCCGGTAGCTCCGCAAGCGAGCCGATTCCGTCTCCTTAAGATATCCGTTTGCGTAGCGACGTAGAAGCTCTGCATTCTTTCGGGAGTTGCAGAAGAAAATACACTTCAAACCAGCGCGGAGGCAGCGCACCAATAACCAGGTCGCTTCGGTGAGTGCGCTGCGACGCACAGCTTCAGCTTCAGACGAACTCGACTTCGACACAGGTTGCCAACAGATAAACTCACGAGCCGCCCTCGGGAAGTTATCCTCCGTTACCGCCTCAAACGAAAAACCGGTCAAATTGGAGGCGTGCTCTTTCGGATTCCCGATAGTGGCGCTAGTCGCGATCACTTGAGGATAGCGCTTGTAGTGAGCCAGCACTCGAAAGAAGCGTCTTAGGATGTTGGCTGCGTGCACACCAAAGACACCGCGGTAGCTATGCAGTTCATCGACAACAACAAACCGGATCTTGCTCAAAAAGCTGCTCCACTTGGAATGATTTGCCAAGATTCCGAAGTGGAGCATGTCGGGATTGGTAAACAGGCAGGAAGCGTTTGCTCTTATCTCCTCACGCTGGTCAGACGGCGTATCCCCATCGTAGCTCGCTACACCTGCCTTTGAACCCACCATCGCCACCAAACGTTCAAGTTTCTCGACTTGATCGCGGGCCAAGGCCTTGGTAGGAAAGAGAAAGAGAGCCGCTTCACCTTGCAAGAGAGCCTGGAGCACGGGGACCTGATAGATAAGAGACTTTCCCGATGCGGTAGGTGTTGCAACCACCAGATGTCTACCTTGCTCGATATATTCAAAGGCTTGGATTTGGTGCCGATAAGGGTGAATATCCAAGTTCGTCAGAACAGATCGGTACCTTCCCAGGTACGATGTCGGCTGACTAGGCGGATAAGCCGGGAAGAAATGATAGGCTGAGATCTGTCCCTCATACCCCTCCAGACTCGTCAACCAAGCGTGATAACTCCTATGCTTATCGATCATGTGTGGCATCGACATCGTGTTGTAAGACTAACGTGTAGCGTGCCACCTGTTCGACCTCTCTTTAGGATAATTGCCCATTCTCACTGCATCGACTAACGATACACGGCGTCGATCACAGCACTGGTTAAACCGTTGGGTAACTTTTTCAGTACCGGTCATGTTACACTCTCCTCAGGTTGGTAGGGCATGGTTGAAACGCTGACAGCACGATGAAGTTCCTGCTTATTGCGCTCTATGGTCTTGTAATTCCCTACATCGGCCTTCTGCTCCTCATCATTGCCGGTCTCCTGCGGCCAGAACGGAAAACGAAGAACCGAGATACACCCTCTGTTAGCGTCATCATTCCTGCTCATAATGAAGAGGTGAACCTCTCAGCGACTCTCGCCTCACTCGCACAGCAAACCTATCCGGGTGTGGCGGAGTTTGTCATTGTCGATGACCGGAGCTCTGACGCAACCGAGAGGATCATCCGATCATTTGCGAAGTTGGACGAGCGCTTCAAGCTCATCAAAGTCGTGTCAACGAGTAGGCGCTTTTCTCCCAAAGTCCATGCGGTTCAAGTTGGAATCGCCAACTCTTCTGGTGAAATCATTATTACCAGCGATGCCGATTGTCGATATCCTCGCGGTTGGATCCACGGTCTCGTTTCCTATTTCGAAAGCGACGTGGTGATGGTTCTGGGCTACGTGGAAAGCACAAGAGCATATCGTTGCAAAAATTGGCTCGAGCGGTTCGAATCGAGTGACTGGCTCTCGCTCATGCTGACATCAAAAGCCCTTACACAGCTGGGATGGAAGTTTGCAAGCAGTGCCAACAATCAAGCGTATCGCCGCAATGCATTCAACGCCGTGGGTGGTTTTGGGGCCGACGGTCGCGCCCCTAGTGGTGACGAGGATCTCTTTGCACAACGGTTGGGTCGCCTAAAGAGTAAACGTATCCTTTTTGCTACTACACCAGAAACGCGCGTCCTCACACAACCGATGCCGACACTCAAAGCTCTGCTACAGCAGCGTCGCCGCTGGGTTTCACGCTACCAGTACGTATTGCACTACCATCCTGCCTTCTTTCTCGGCATTAGCGTCTTGGGGTTCCAAAGCATGATTCTCTCGATATCCGTCATCTTATCTCTCTTTCATCCACCCTTGCGTTGGTGGGTCTTTTCCCTCTGGGGCGTGAAATTTGCGGTAGAGCTCCTGGGAATGGCGATCGGAACCAAGCTGCTGCAACGACGTGATCTATGGGGTTTACCTGCGATCTTTTGGGCGCTGTTGCACCCATTTTTCATCGCGATAGTCTCGATCTGGTCACTTATCAAATCGAATGAGCGACGTGCTGAAACGATCGACTATCGCAGACGCTACTTTATACGGCAACTTCGGGAGCTACGACGAAAAGTGAAGGGGTTGTTTCAGGAGCTTTATTCGTGAGATATCTTAAACGATCACCTGACTGTTTGCACTACCACATCTCATTGCACTACCACATCTCAGAAGACCTTCATAGATGGTCTGAACCCCGATGGTAGACTACATCAATCAAGATGCCTAACCTGGCCAAGCTAGACGGCATCTATCTTAGGAGGATCTAATGAAGATCATGGTTCTTGGCGGTGACGGGTTCTGCGGCTGGCCGACGAGCTTGCACCTCAGCAACTTGGGCCACGAAGTCATCATTGTCGACAATTTGAGCCGCCGCAACATCGACAACGAGCTCGAAGCCTCCTCGCTCACCCCCATCACTCCTATCGGCATGCGCTTAGCAACCTGGCAAGAGCTTACGGGCAAGAGAATCGACTTCCACCGCATCGACGTCGCCGAGAATTACCACCGGCTCCTCACCCTCATCAAGGAGCACAAGCCCCAGGCTATCGTCCACTTCGCCGAACAGCGCGCCGCTCCTTACAGCATGAAGAGTCCCAGCCACAAACGCTACACCGTCAACAACAACCTGAACGCCACCCACAACGTTCTCTGCGCCATCGTCGAGTCGGGCTTAGATATTCACCTCGCTCACCTAGGTACCATGGGCGTCTACGGCTACGGCACCGCCGGCATGAAGATCCCCGAAGGCTACCTCCCTGTAGAAGTCGTTACCGAAGATGGCGAGCGAGTTCGCCAGGAGATCCTCTACCCTGCCAACCCAGGTAGCATCTATCACATGACCAAAACGCAAGACCAACTCTTCTTCGCCTACTACGCCAAAAACGACCAGGTCAGGATCACCGATCTCCACCAGGGAATCGTCTGGGGTACCAACACCAACGAGACAAGCTCGGATGAGCGCCTTATCAACCGCTTCGACTACGACGGCGACTACGGCACCGTCTTGAACCGTTTCCTCATGCAGGCCGCCATCGGCTACCCCCTCACCGTCCACGGGACCGGAGGCCAGACCCGCGCTTTTATCCACATCCAAGACACCGTTCGCTGCATCCAACTCGCCCTCGAAAACCCACCCGAAAAGGGTGATCGCGTCAAGATCCTCAATCAGATGACAGAAACCCACCGGGTTCGAGATCTCGCCACCTTGGTCAGCGACATGACCGGTTCAGAAATCGCTTTTGTTCCCAACCCCAGAAACGAGAGTGCCGAAAACGACCTCCACGTCAAAAACGACCTCTTCTTGGAACTCGGCCTCAACCCCACCACCCTCAGCCAAGGCCTCCTATTTGAGGTCACCGAGGTTGCCAAACGCTACGCCCACAGAGCCGACCCCTCCAAGATCCCCTGCACCAGCACCTGGACCACGAAGCAACAAGCAGGTAAACCTAAAGAAGGAGTGCTCGATACCGTTTCAAGTTAGGCTGCAACATATCGGGCGCAGCACCGCAGATCGGTACCGACATTGCAGGGAACTCCGTAGCTTGAACGCAATGAGTTTTATCGGTTTCTTCTCGAACCCAGACGAGTTCGGGGCTTGTAGCCGGCTCTGGCATTCTCTTACTCCGACCTCTCCCGCTCCAAGCAAAAGGGTGGGCATTCCCCCATCTCTACCTCGATGAGGATCGCCTTTTTTACCGAAAATTTCCTGCCGAAGATCGATGGGGTCGTAACTCGTGTCGTGCGAACGCTCGAACAGTTGACGGCCCTAGGACACAACGCTCTTATCTTCGCGCCTCATAATCCACCGTCTCACTATGCCGGACACCGCATCGTCCGTGTGCCCGGCGTCCCGTTCAAACCGTGGTATCCCGAAGTATTTATTGGACTACCCCGTCCTAGGCTGGGACGGGAAATAGATCGATTTAAGCCGGATATCGTCCACGTAGTAGATCCGGTCATCATGGGGCTTTGGGGAACAGCTCTTGCCAAACAGCGCAATCTCCCACTGCTTTCCAGCTTTCACACCGATATACCTCAGTACACAAAACACCTCAAGTTGGGATTCTTGAGTCCGCTGTCGCAGACTTTCCTGAGAGATGTACACAACCAGGCACATCTCAACCTATGTACAAGCCAACCGATGGTCAATACCGCCCGTGGTCTCGGCATCAAGCGGGTCCGTTTATGGCCAAAAGCGGTTGATACTGAACGGTACCATCCTCAGAACTACTCATCGTCGATGCGCAATCGACTTACTGCAGGACACCCGGATGAGCCGCTGATGCTATACGTTGGAAGACTATCTCACGAAAAACGATTGGATTGGCTCTACGCACCCATCACACAACTCGAAGGTGTAAGGCTGGCTATCGTCGGCTCCGGACCCGCCGAAAGATATCTCCATCGACGCTTCCGGAACACAGCGACAGTGTTTACAGGATATCTGAGTGGCCAAGACTTGGCCGAGGCCTATGCAAGTTCCGATGTGTTCGCTTTCCCTTCGGATACCGAGACCCTCGGCTTTGTTGCAATGGAGGCCATGGCATCAGGCGTGCCTGCAGTCGGTGCACGAGCAGGTGGAATTCCCGACGTCATCGAACATGGGAAGAACGGTTTTGTATTCACTCCGGGCGATCTCGGTGAGTTTACCGAGCGGCTTGGAGAACTCCTATTCGATCGTGATCTCAGGGTGAAATTGGGGCAACAAGCACGAATCGATATGCAAAGTTGGAATTGGCGCGCAGCTACGGAGACACTCGTCGAGTTCTATCAACTCGCCATCACCATCAAGAAACGCTACGACCCACCCAGTGTGCTGTGAGAACCCTCTCGCGCAAAAGCGCCTGCGCAAGCAAATTATACTTATACTCTATCGGACCCCCCCAAAGGCACAACACAGCCTCTCACTTGAAGGTATGTGTCGGCACCAACTTGTAGACCGCAATTCGGGCCTGTTTGCACCGTTAATCGTATGTTCGAATCAACCGATTCCGAAAGGGATTCGCAAACAAAGGTAAGATCGTGGCCTTTAAAGGCACGACTGACAATCCTCACCGGCACACCCGACGCAGCATCAAACCGTAGGTTTTCAGGGCGCACCGAAAGCAATACGCTCCCTTGCGCCGGCTCGCTCAACTTTAGTGCGCCGAGTATGGTATGCGCGAACGTACCGTTGGCTTCTCCTCGGACCAAATTGGTAGTACCGAGAAAATTAGCGACAAAGGCAGTCCTCGGTCGGAGGTACGCTTCTTCCGGCGCCCCGAGCTGCTCGAGTCGCCCCGCCCTCATGACAACCAACCGGTCGGCAAAGGTCATCGCCTCCTCTTGATCGTGGGTAACGAGCACCGTGGTCGTTCCCGTTCGCTTTAAGATGCGCCTGACCTCTTCACGGGTCGAACCTCGCAGAGCCGCATCGAGATTGCTAAAGGGCTCATCCAACAAGATGACATCGGGCTCAGGAGCAAGCGCCCGTGCCAAAGCCACCCGTTGTTGCTGTCCCCCTGAGAGTTGATGAGGATACCGACGGCTAAAAATGGTTAATCCAACAAGATCGAGAACCTCTTTGGCACGACGTATTCGCTGATCGCGCTGCCTTGCCGAGAGACCAAAAGCGACGTTTTGCAGAACAGTAAGATGAGGAAACAAAGCGTAGTCTTGGAAGACAAAACCGATCTTGCGATGCTCTGGAGATACCCAGACATTCGGACCCACAACTTCCCGCCCCGAAACGTACACCTGTCCCTCATTAGGAACCTCGAACCCAGCAATCAGCCTTAGCAGTGTGGTCTTACCACACCCGCTCGGACCGAGCAGAGCGACAACCTCTCCTTCTTCGATATCGAGTGTGAAGTCGGCGACCGCTGGATGTTTTGGGTCTTGATAACTCTTACTGACACCGAGCATTCTTACGATTGCACGATGGGGTTGAACAATTTCAGGCAAACGAGGCTTGCGAAGCGCAACGAATCCGTTCATAGCTTTCAAAGGAGAGAACTTACCTCTCGCAACCGTAGTCTAACAAAAACCTAGCAGGGTGGTAGGATTTAACCGGGCATCCCCGTTTTTTGGAAGGGACCACCGCTAGATTCACCTACCTATGTAGCTCTTATCGATCACCCCGAGTTTCCCAGCACACTCTAGAAGATCATTGACAATCGCACGACTCCCCCCAGGTCTTCCCAGCCGCTCGGGCCCCAAGCGCGCAACTTGTTCCATATATTCAGCATCGTTTCTGAGATCATCGATCACAGCCGCGATCTCTCGAATATCGGGACTTGTCACCACCAACGAATCACCAAGCAAGCGCTTCTGGTTCTCTAAAAAAGCTGCCGTGTAAAACGGTGGTAGTGCAAACGAAATCACAGGGATACCCAGGGCAACCGCCTGCTCATTGGCGGTACCCGCCGTTCCCAAAACAAGATCGGAACTCTTCAACACATCGGCAAAACGCTCCCTGAAGACGAACACACGCTGGGATGCCCGTTGCAGGATCGCAATCAAGTTTTCCGCAGCACCCCGCTTCACCTGCCAGTTGGAGAAATCGGGTAGATCTCCAGCAGCCCACGCGACCACACCCGTTACTCCCGACAACCTGGCAAGAGCCTCGAGCATCAAATCCAAGGCCTTCTCAGCATGTCGGCGGGTACCGGGAAGTAGAGCGACTACACAGGGTTCATCCTTTAGTTCCGTGATCGGCTCTCCCTGTAGCGCATCGAGAATCGGATTGCCGAGAGCTCGTACATGGTCGAGCCCTCTCTTTTCGAGACTCGCCCGGGTACGCTCGTCCCGAACGTAGACGCGTACAGCCAACCGGCGCATAAGAACTCTCTCGAAGTACGTAATGTTCTCCATGACCGAACGGTTCAAGCGCCGAAGATGGATACCGTGCGACTGATAGGCAGAAACGAGCGATTGCACTACAAACCGGGCCTCGGCCCTTACCAGTGCCGATAGCAACTGTGCATAGATGTCACCCACGACCAGGAGTACGTCTGTTTGCAACTGCCAAAGATCACGGATCTGACGAAGCGTCATCGGCACAAAACCGGCACGTATGTCTTCGACGAAGTATTCCATAGAGTGTAGTAGGAGACCGCCACTAGGCATACGCTTTCGCGGTCCCAGGATCGGGATACCCACACTCTCGTAGGCCTCTCCTCGATCTACAGTCGGATAGGCTTGAAGGAGCAAGTCGGGTCGCTGATAGAGCAATTCCTGAGCAAGTTGGGCTCCAATCACATCCTCGCCATGCCCGTTTGAAAGAATTGTCACCGTCGGCATAACAACCAGTCCAAAGAGCACCATTTGATCGGCGCATCGGTTCGATGGAGGGGCGTGATAGGATAATATTCGCCTGGCACACTATCCCTTGTAGGCCCAGATGGCGTAGAGCGGATCACCACGGACGGGAAGAAAGTATCGTTTCTGTACCCTGGCAAACCCAGAAACATTGACGAAATAATCCTCCACCAGCCGCATATGAGCTGCATCGTCTGAAGCACGCCAAGCCAAAACCGCCTTGGTAGGAAACATCTTATTCGAAAAGGTCACGACAAAAGGTGCGCCTGGTTTGAGAACGCGAGCCACCTCCGAAAAGGTTTCATACGGCCTGATCATGTACTGTATGCGGACGGTACATACGGCCCCGTCAAACAGTGCCGTTTCGAATGGGAGCTGGGTCTGTAGGTTGAGATCAAAGATGATGCGATCCGTCACGAACAGGTTGGAATTCAATTCTTCGACATTGAGCCCAAGGGCTGTAACGCTGCTGAATTTATTTGGCAAATGAGAGTGAAAGCTGGCCATAAGATCCAATACATGGCCACCTACCGGTAGGACCGTATCGTACAGGGCTCGAGCCTTTCCAGAGGCAACAGCATCTAGATGGCTAGTCAGCCTAGGATGCCTATAAAATTCCTTGTCCGGACGCTCATCCTGACGTCGAAAAAACTCGGTAGGAAGCTCGCTCATATTTTACAGCATTCAAGATAATGGAGTACCTGAGCAGCAAGCCACGCCACGATTTCATCTACTCCCGGCCAGGTACACCAACCAATTGAGCCTATTCGTACCCCGGAACATCGGGTTCTCGAAAATTCGGTGGGGTTCCCCAGCCAAGCTTACGGCGCAAAATATCGAAGTACGTGCGCTTGCCACTAGAGATGAGCAGCACATCCGTGGGTGCAGCTGAGACGGCGAAGCGATCACCTGGTTGCAAGGCAATCCGTTCCTGACCATCGACAACCAGGGCGAGTTCCTGACTTTGGCCTCGAACCTCAAAACTGACCTCTGAATGTCCTTCGATCACGATGGGCCGATTAGTGAGCGAATGGGGTGCAATCGGTGTGATAACAAAAGCGTGGAGACCCTGACTTAGTATAGGTCCACCAAGAGATAGTGAATAGGCCGTCGAACCGACTGGGCTCGAGATCACGAGGCCATCGGCACGGTACTGGGTTGCATGAAGGCGGTCGACATACATAATGATGTCGATGAGGCGCGTCATAACGCCTTGCGCCACGATCACATCGTTGAACGCATACCGTGTGTTCACATGATCGTTTTCGAAAGTGAGTTGCAGCATCATTTTCGGGCTCAACTGCCAACCCTCAGTCCCACCACCCTGTAGGTAGCTGCGCACATCCTCTGGACTGTGCTCGGCCAGAAAGCCGAGCTTGCCTAAGTTAACGCCGAGGACTGGGACATGGGTGCCGACCAACCTCCGGGCTGTAGCAAGCAGGGTGCCATCACCACCAACCGAAATTACGAGATCGGCGTTGGCAGCTTCCGAAGCCAAAGGCAGATGCCCCTCGATATCCAAACGAACATCCACACCCAAGTTGTGCAAGGTCTCAGTGATTTCACGTGCCAACCCATGTGCGTTCGGCTTGTAATGCGTACTGGTCACAATCACCTTTTGTAATTCCGCGACCGGCGTTCCGAAAGGGCGTTTTGCGTAACTCAAGGAGACCTCGCTGCGTGTACGTATGCCAGGATCTGTTCTATAGTCTGTGCCAGAGTCTGATTCGTGGTATCGATACAGATAGCATCTTTAGCAGGGGTGAGTTGCTTGGCGTCAAGTCTATCACGCCGCCGTAGCGATGTAGCCACTGCCTCGAGATCGGCCTCTCGCTCATCGAAGCGACGTCTGGCTCGGATTTCGACTGGGGCTGTAAGATAAAATTTGTACGCCGCCTGTGGAAAGACGGCCGTCCCCATATCGCGACCTTCAATCACAAAAGGACCGTGCAACTCTTGCAAACGCTCTCCCACCCACTCTCTTAACGAGTTATGCGCAGCTACGGTAGAAACCGTATGATCGATTTCATCACTGTGCAGTAAGTCGGTAATATCCTTTCCATCGATTAGTACTCGATTATCATTCACCTGAAGTATGAGCTCGACCCTGTGGGTGTACAACAGTTGCAACAATGCCTGATCATCGTGAAACGCCACACCGTAGTGGGACATCAGATAGGTAGCGGCACGGTATAGCAGTCCACTGGATACAAATGGAATCCCTAACGCTTTAGCCACTCCCTTACCAGCACTAGATTTTCCTGAAGCCGCAGGTCCATCCAACGTGATAATGATCTGGTCTGGGAGCACTGAAACTATCATACAGTGCTTTTACGTACGGCTTCACGCCGGTCCCTAGCGACTCATCCTAAATAAATCCTCTTGGTCGATACGGTTTCCGAACACTGTTTCTTTCATAGAGCACGCTGGTGTTTGGCCCCGCACAGCGGGGCCAAACACCAGGAAGTCATATCAGTCGCTCAGAACAATGGAATCAGCCTGCAACCTCTCTCAGAGCAGTCCAATCGTCAAAGAAAGTAGGATATGTCTTCGCAACACAAACCGGGTCGCGTATCGTTACGTTCGGTAGCCGCAAGCCTGCAACAGCAAACGCCATGGCCATTCGATGATCACCATATGTATCGATCTGTACAGCTTTAGGCAAAGGATCAGACATCGAACGCAACGGATACACAGTGAGGCCATCAACCTCCTCATCAACCCTGACACCGAACTTAGAGAGCTCTGTAGCCAACGCACTGAGACGGTCTGTCTCCTTGATTCGCATGTTGGAAACATTCTCTATGCGTACCGGGGCATCAGCGAAAAGGGCCATAACCGCTAGTGTAAGCGCTTGATCAGGCATATCGTTGAGATCGAACGTACCACCGCGTAACGCACCTCGTGGGGGGCCGACGAGTTCACAACTCGTCGCCGACCATCGCACACGACACCCCATAGACTCCAGCACATTCACAATCCTCTTATCGCCCTGCAAGGACTCACGCCCCACATTCTCTACCTCGACTCGACCTCCCGTAACGGCCGCAGCAGCCCAGAAATAACCAGCTGACATGGCATCTCCTTCGACCATGTAGTGGCGAGACCGATACTTGCCCGGAAGCGTTTTAAATATCGCATACCCTTCACGTACGATCTGCACACCAAACTCATTCATCAACTTCACGGTCATATCGATAAATGGCTTGGATTGTAATTCTCCACTGCAACGAATCTCGATCGGTGCTTCAGCATAGGGGGCAATCATCAGCAGGGCAGAAAGATACTGAGAGGAGCGCTCCCCTGCAATAACTGTCTTGCCGCCCGCCAAGCCACTCGCCTCCACCAGTACCGGTGGACAACCCGTACCGAGCTGACTCTTCGCCTCGACACCGAGTTGACCGAGAGCGTCGAGCAGGTCCTCGATCGGTCGTTGTCGCATCCTAGTGTTTCCATCGAGGATATAAGATCCACGCCCCAACGCCACCAAAGCAGTCAGAAAGCGTATCGACGTACCCGATAAAGCGAGATCCAATGATGCTTGGAGGGCGGGAATCCGCCCCCCTTGGCCATGTACCGTGAAGGAAGTACCGTCGACCTGTACCGGTATACCTAGTTCATCCAAAGCTCGTATCATGACTTCCGAGTCTTCTGCCACAAGGCCCCCTTCTAGTATCGAGGTGCCGTGAGCCAAAGCAGAAATGATCAGTGCTCGATTGGTGAGGCTCTTTGAACCGGGGACCCTTAACCTTTTCGAAATGATCTCGATGGGTCTTAGTGTTATCGTTTCTGGAAAGGCTTGCATTTCCTGGCAGAATACCACCATCGGCCTTCACAAAATTCGGTGCTATAACCGATACAACGTAGTTCGTCGCTCGTAACAGCAGGAACCCAAACGGGTACGATTGTCCACGAATGAAACGAGGTATGTGTGTCCCACTATGACTTCATCATCATCGGTGCGGGGGTTGCAGGAAGCGCTGCAACGTATCATCTCGCCAAGGAACATCGCGTACTCTTGTTGGAACAGTTCGAGTTCCAACACGTACGCGGTTCTTCCCATGGAGACTCACGCATCTTTCGACACGCCTATGAAGACATCCGCTATGTCAAGCTGGCGGTGGCAGCAGATGAGGCTTGGCGCGAACTAGAACGTCTTGTCGATGACAAGCTCCTCTATCGGACGGGGGGAATCGACATCGGCCACGAAGACGACCCTGCACTAGCAAACATTGAAAAAGCCTTGCAAGACCAAGATTGTCCTTTCGAAACGTTTACCCCAAACCGATTAGCCCAACCATTCCCGGCCTTTGAGCTCAAACGCCACCACCGAGCGCTTTACCAAGCCGACGCCGGCATCCTCGCGGCCACTCGTTGCCTTGGAGCGATGCAGCGCCTTGCCGTGTCACGAGGGGCAACTCTTCTAGAAAGAGAGGAGGTCACGGACATCGACCTCGATGCACCGGTCGAAGTGAAAACCCAGGCGGGCCGCTATACAGCCGAAGGTCTCATCGTTACGGCAGGACCTTGGCTCAAAGGGTTATTAAAAGATCTCGAGCTACCACTCTCCGTCGAGCGTCAGCAAGTTCTCTACCTCGAAGTCGAGGACGGGCCCATCTTTGGTGCGAATCGATTTCCGATCTTCATCTACCGCCATGAAAATCGAGCTGAAGTATATGGCTTTCCGCGCTTCGAACACCCTACGGCCATCAAGGTCGCCGACCATGCAAATGGAACCGAGATCGATCTGGAACAGCGCCATTTTGACCTAGACTCCAACAAAGCATTAGAGACTACTCGTCTCGTGCAGGAGATCTTGCCGAAGGTTACTTCGAAAAGAGTCCGTTTTCAGACCTGCCTCTACACAAAGACGCCCGACAACCATTTCATTCTAGGACGGCATCCTCTTCATCCGAATGTCGTAATAGGTGGCGGCTTTTCAGGGCACGGATTCAAATTCGGACCGATCCTTGGTGAGATCCTGGCGGAGCTCGCTCGCCAAGGCCGATCACGTCACGACCTTTCGCTGTTCGAACCGAATCGATTCGTAGCAGGACGAGTGGATCGATAGTATGGTCGTTTCCTACGTTTTTCTTCACCATATTTCCTCACAATCGACGCAGGCGCAATACTGAAGCATCATCGTTAGATCCCTACAGGGGAACGAAGCGTTATGATTATGTGTATGAGCGTGCCGACTCCTCTCCACACGATTATCAACGCCTTCAAAACCGCTCCCAAGCCGCTCAGGATCGAACTACTTCTGGAATACGGCAAACGCGTTCGCCCACTACCCAAGGAGTTAGCGGCTCTAGGTTATGAGATGGAACAAGTCACAGAGTGCCAGACACCTCTTTTTCTTGCCACCGAGTTTCCAGATGAAGACCGGGTCATCCTACACTTCGATGCTCCAAGCGAAGCCCCGACCACACGCGGGTTTGCAGGAATTCTAACCGAGGGCCTGAGCGGTCTTCCCATGGAGGCAGTACTCGAAACACCTGATGACTTCTATCTTGAGATGGGGCTCGCCGAGGTCATCTCGCCTCTTCGCCTTCGCGGTATGGCCGCCATGATGACGCGGCTCAAACGTCAGATCCGAGAACATCACGAGCACACTCGAAGCAACGAGCTATAACAGGTAGAAGAAAAGCTGAAAGGGACTACACAATAGGTTCGACAAGCTGCTAAGATAGGGGGGTTGCCGCGATACCTGCACTGGTTGCGCACGTTGAAGGAGAAAACATGAAAAAGGGTATTCACCCTAAAGCTGTGCCTTGCAAGATTTACTGCGAAGGCAAGGTTGTACTCGAAACTTTTAGCACAAAACCCGAAATCAACGTGGATGTTTGGTCTGGAAATCACCCCTTCTATACCGGCCAGCAGCGCTTTATCGATACCGAAGGTCGCGTTGAAAAGTTTCAGAAACGCTTCGGTGACAGCTACCGTCGGAATCAGAACAAGAAGTAGACAAGATAGGGTTTTGCTAATAAGGCGTTTGGACGCTCGGTATAGCGACGCTACACAACTACAGACAGATCTATCATACGGGTATCGAGGCGTATAGTTGTGTACCTTTACCCGGGGTGGAATCGATCTCGAAGTGTCCCCCACTTCTTTCCAAGCGTTCACGCATCTGTTTCAGGCCGAGTCCTCCTGCGCTCGTAACCCGGTCTGATACCTTAGCGATATCGAATCCACAACCGTCATCCTTCACATTGATGTACACTTGCCCGCTTTGATCGAGCCCCACCAACACGCTGACGGCTCTCGCCTTAGCATGCTTTGCAACATTGTTCATAGCCTCTTGAAAGATGCGAAAGAGTGTGGCTTCAGATTTGACGGTAAGGTTAGGTGGCTTATCGATACTGAGCCGAACCTGAAGATCGTTCTGTTGCCCAAAGTCATTACAGTAACGACGCAGAGCCTCTACGAAACCGTGCCTTTCTAAATCTATAGGACGCAAAGCGAAGATGCTTCGCCTCACCTCCTTGATCATCTCACGAATGGTCGTTTTGGTATTAGCAAGCTCTTTTATAGCCTTATCTGGATCCCTATCGAGCAACTTTCCTACCAGGTCTAGTTTCAGGGCCGATAACGCCAGCGTCTGCGCCACACCATCGTGGATCTCACGGGCGATCCTTGCTCGTTCCTCAGCGATCGCCAACTCTTCGGACTGCAGATAAGCCCGTGCATTTCTGACCGCCAAACTCACCTGTCCCGCTAAAAGCTCCAGAAACGGTAGTGCTGCAGCTTCGAAGTGCTCTGGCTCCTCGTGCGCGAGAACCACAACACCCAAGAGATCGCTTTCAACCATTAGCGGAAGGGCAACAACGCTGTTGGCATTTTCGAGCAAACGACCACCGAGCGATCGGTCGAGGGCGTCCGGATACTGTACGATTCGCGCCCCACCATCCTCAGCCACTTGACCGATCAGACCCTCCCCGAGACGGATCGGTGAATTGTTGATAGGTTGCTGCAACCCTAAGCAAGTTTGCAGCTGTAAGTGGTGTTCCTCGTTTTCGAGATACACGCTTCCAACGCTAGCGCCCGTGCGAACCATCATGTGTGAGAGAAGAGTTTCCAATAGGCGCTCGAGATTCCCTTCGGCTCGTATACTGCGATCGACAGCAACCAGTGTGAGCAGATCGCGCATGCGGCTGCGCGCTGCCTCTGCAGAAGCAGCCAGTTCCGTCACAAGGATGCTAAAACTCTCGTGTTGCTTCGAGGTCGGCTTCTTGGAAAAGTAAGCGTGTACGCTCCCATCGATCTTTCCTGCCAAGGTCAGCGGTTGTGTCAGCACCCAGTACTGTGAACTCTTGAGCTCCATCTCTTCAGGCAACTCTTCTCCCGCTAAAACGGCTCGGGAGAGGGAGGTGGCATGGCTTGTGAGCTCTGGCGTCAACCCGTAACTTCGTGTCACCCCGAGGCTCGTGGGGGCGAGCAAGATCGCGACCCCTTCCGCTCCGGTCACACCGGCTATGTCTCGACTCGCTTCTTTGAGCGCCGTTTCGAGATCTGTTGCCGCAGCAAGCTTCTCGGTCACCCTCTGGATTGCACCGAGCAGTTCGTGGCTGTCTTGGAGTTCAGTGTATAGATGGCTTAGTTCTTGCTGTGCTTCCTCCCGAAGGCGCACCTCGACCACAATCCAATTGAGCGTGACAAATGTTGCCGCCGGTCCTAAAATACTGTAAAAGAGGAGTTGTACCCAAAAACGCCAGGTATCTCCACCCAGGGGAACGAGAACGAGTTGGTGAAAAACGACTACACCGACGATCGTCAAAGGGAGCCAGAAACGCGCGATCTTTACCTGCTGATAGAGACTCCCTTGGCGCATCGGCGAACCTACCACCCGCCTCTCACGCCACATCAGCAAAGCCTCCTAGCTTTACCTGCACCATCCATAACTCATCATATCGGTAGGATGGTCGCAGAATCGCATCCTGTTGTAGTGGGTAGCCTACCGAGCACCGAATCGACGGCATCGTGAACCTGCACGGAAGCAAAACGAGTGCAAGCCGCCCCTCCATAGGGGGAAGCCGAAAGCAAGCTCGACAACCGGCTGGCTCGAAATCTCGCCCAACCCTAAAGAGGTCTTCGTCATAATGAATGAGTACTGGGACGGCCCGAACACCTTCGCTCACTGATCTCGTAATTGCGGATGCTGCTGACCTTGCTCGCGCTTGCAACGATGCTTGAGAGCCTCGGCTTTTCCTGGTGGCAAGAACGAATGTACGAAACCAGCTTTATCGACGCAGTCTTCTTTAAAGCGGTTGCCACAATTATGTAAGCAGGTATCATCCAAGAAATGGGCTACAGGACAGGTTTTCACCCACTGACTTTGTCTATGACCAGATGATACCTGCTTTACCTTCAGCATAATCACTACCATCAGGTACGATGGGATCTATCCGATAGGGACACATAATCAGCTCGAGGCCTCAAAACATCTAGCCGTGTTGGTGACGAAGATAGCCAGCAAAAACCCGAGGGGTTAGGTACACTGACATCATGCAGGATGCAGCATCGACCGATGCGAATCAGTCAGAGAAGACAGACAACCAGGCTGCGGCCCAACCCAGAGTCACCATAGACCGGCAGGGTGTTCGTTTTACGGTACTCGGCACGGCCCACGTGTCGAGGAGCAGTGCCGAGGAAGTCGAACGACTCATCGCAACAGGACAATTTGATGCCGTCGCGATAGAACTCGACGCCAATCGCTATAGCGCAATCACCGAGCCCGACCGCTGGCTGCAACTCGATCTTTTCAAGGTACTCCGCGAAGGTAAAGCCGGTATGGTAACTGCGAACTTAGCGCTCGGAGCCTTCCAGCAGCGCCTTGCAGATCAGCTCGGCATCGAACCGGGCCAAGAGATGCGCGTGGCTATTAAAGCAGCAAAGCAAGCCGAGTTGCCACTATTGCTGATCGATCGTGATATCGGAATAACCTTGCGACGAATCTACCGTAACGTCCCTTGGTGGCAGCGCTTGACATTGGTCGGAGGTCTATTGGCTAGTGTTTTGAGCCGAGAGGAAATCAGCGAGGAAGAGATCGAAAAGTTAAAAGAGGGAGATATTCTCGAAGCCACCTTTGCCGAGTTCGCAGAGAGTTCGGCAGCACTTTATACCCCTCTCATCACGGAACGAGACATCTACATGGCAGCGCGAGTCGAACAAGAGACTCTTGAAAGCGCTGCAGTCATGAAACACGTTCTGATCATTTTAGGGGCAGGCCACTTGAAGGGATTCATCGAGCACCTGTCGAAAGGGTCAGACCGGCCCACTCAAGAACTTATCGGTGAGCTCGAGCAGGTCCCTCGAGCCCGCCGGTGGCCCAAGATCCTCCCCTGGGGAATCGTCGCTCTCGTTCTAGCAGGTTTCGTCATCGGCTTTTCCCGGAGCCAGGAATTGGGTCTACAGCTCATCGGGGACTGGATTGTAATCAACGGAGGCTTGGCAGGACTCGGTGCACTCATCGCGCTCGCCCATCCCGTCACCATCTTGGGTGTGATAATTGCGGCTCCATTAACCTCACTCAACCCTCTCATCGGAGCCGGATTTGTAGCTGCAGCAATCGAATTGTGGCTTCGGAAGCCGAGCGTTGGTGATTTCAGCAACTTGCGAAAAGATGTCACCAAAGCAACTGGCTGGTGGAGAAACCGGGTAGCGCGGACCTTGTTGGTCTTTTTTCTCGCCACGCTAGGCTCAGCCGCAGGTACCTACCTGGCCGGATTCCGTATCTTTGGACGTCTTTTTGGTGGATGATCGCGTCGCACATCCCACCATCAGTCGTAGAGAAAACCGTATTTGATTGCCCCCCACCAGCTAGGCTAGCGGGGGGGCACGACCTTACTCAGACTCCGGCGCACCATCCAGAGCCCATTGAGCATAGGCTTCAACAAAGGTAAAAGTAACGTCTCTGGTATTTTGTTCCAATAAGTACTCTAGAAAGTCTCGCACGTCTTCAACTGTGCTTTCGTTGAACAGACGACCACCACTGAAACCCTCGAAGCGCCCGGTTTCGATATCAGGAAGGGCTTCCTCGGCTTGGGGCGCAGCCTCGCGCAGCTCACTCACCAACAGATCGAGTAGAAGCGCAGGTCGGTCGAGGTTGTCTTCACCGTATAGCGGAATACCTGTCCCAAGGGCCTGCATCTCTATGCTTCGGCTCAAGAGCTGGCGAACAAGCTGAGGCCCACCTTCCACTTCGAAAGGGATAATGGAGGTCGTACTCCGCCCTTCGGTAGCGGACACCGTAATAAAGAGCTGATACTCCCCTTGAGCAAGCTCTGGGGGGAGTTCCAAACCGATCTCATCCAAGACGAGACCGATCGCACCGCGCGGGACATCTACAGTCTCGAACACCGATTCAATCACTGTATCCTGTACATCTCTTAGCGTCAGCGTCACCTCAAACTCTTTGGGGAGCTCTTCCCCAGGAGTGAAAACCTCGAAAGACGGGAATAGGAAGTCGCCTGGGTGGTAGGGCTCTGCTTCCAAGCCGTCGACGCCGAGAAACAAATTCGGAGCTTGGCTAATCTCGAGAGGGGGTGGGGGTGCTCTCAAGACCGCAATTCGGCTGTTTGCCAGCTCACCAAACGGTAACCCTACACCGCTAGTGAGGTACCGTTCATATTGGTCAGCGGCTTCACCACGTCTCCCCTCTGCTTCATACAAGACTGCGAGTGAGAAGTGTACACCCGCCTGGTCTGGATATAGATCCAACGCGTTCTCGAGATCCTTGATGGCCTCATCATCAACATCAGGATCGAGACGCAACGCGTCGTTATAGGCACGCATAGCCTCTTCGAGCCTGCCCGTCACCACGCGAGCCAAACCCAGGTTGTACTGGGCAATAAACTGGTTGGGATCCAACTCCACGGCTCGTATCGAAGCCTCCTCACTGCGCCCCAAGAAACCGAGAAGATAGTAGGACCAACCCAGGTTTGTCCAGTAAAGATCGCTCTCTGGTTCGAGATCGACTGCAACGACGAGCGCCTCCGCCGCGGCCTGGGCATCATCCTCATCAAACGCGATAAACGAAAGCCGTTCAAATGGATAGGTATAAGAAGGTGCACGTCTAGAGAGTTGCTGAAGGGCCTCTTTCTCCAAAGAGATTTCAGCCGTGGCATTCGCCACCACGGCAGCTGCGAGAAGATCTCCTACACTCTCAGAGGCAACCCCGGCGATGAGATCCTGTTGCCCCCCTTCCAAGCCCTCTGCAAGCCTATAGCTGGCACGGCTGATCAGACCATAGAGATAGGCCTCTGCCGCAAAGTCAAACGCCTGGGTCACCGCGGCTTTATCGTTGACACTTGAACCGAGAACACCGATCCAAACATGGGGGCTCGGTAGACTACTGCTCTGAGCAAACGCATCGAAATAGCTGATCGACAAAGACTCGTCGAAGTCCTGAAGGCTTAAAGACATCGTCGCAAGCCGTGCGGGACGAGTGCCCGGGTCACCTGCAAACAGAGCTTGTACATCGGTAAGGAGCTGCTTTGCCGCCTCGTCAGGCTCTTGTAACTGAACAAGTACCTGCTCGGCTTCCTCAAGAAACCCTCCTCCGATCAATCCTATAGCTCTTACAAAGTCGCCATAGGGTCCTGCAAGATTCACAGTCGTCTCGGCCTCAGGACGCTCGACCCCGAGACGATGTGCAGTGATCGCAATCGCCTTTGCGGTCAAGAGATCCGGCTGATTCTCAAACGCTCGTACCGTATGGGTGGTAACCCCGCTTTCAGAAGCGAGAAACATGGTGAGGATGAGTTGCTCGGCTTCGAAATCGATACGGCCCGTAACAACATAATCAGCGCCTACGGTATCTCTTGCCAGCGTGGCTCCGATTGAAGATGCGATATTCGAACTATCCAAAAATACCGTAGGGTTGATAAATCCCCCATCGACCACCAAAGGTGGAACGAGACTCGGAGCGACAACCGGGCCTAACACTTCGAACTCTTCTTGGAAGGCCGTGGCGAGGCGATCAGCGACCGCAACACCGAGAAGGGTATCTTGACTGTTCAGTGGGTAAACGACCAATGTATCGGCTACGGCACTGCACGAAAGCAGGGTAATAAGCAGTGTGATGAGTTTTGCGCGCATGGCGACCTCCAGACGAATGTCGGTTGGCTTCTAGGCTAGCACGCACAAAGAAATGAACGGTGACTCGTGCTTACGATCTTGCAAGATCATTGTAATGAACTGACAACACCATGTTTGCCAACACGTTCATACGACGTTCTATTGTGCGTTTGGAGTACTTAAGGGAACTGTTTCCCTTCTGCTACGGAGTGCTAAAACTATTTCTTGCAGGCCTTCCGTACTCGCTAACGAACCCGTATGGATCTCTACCTAGAACGCCTCGGCACCATACTTTTCGTCACCCGAGCAAGTCTTCAAGCTCTTCAACAATAGCTGCAGCCTGTTTGCAATTGCGCGCAACCACTAGGATAGTGTTCTGTCCCGCTAGCGTGCCGACGATCTCCTCACGATCCAGTTTGTCGATGACATAGGCAATCCCGCTCGCATGCCCTTCATCCGTGTTGATTACGATGATATTCTCTCCATAATCCAGGTCTCGAACAAACAGTCTGAATCGTTGCCCGAGCTCACTCATAACATCTTCTCGGTCGGCAAGCGGTGTAGGACGGTATCGATGCTGACCACGACCTGCCGGAATTCGTACCAAGCGAAGTTCGTTGACATCACGGCTTATCGTCGCTTGCGTAACCCTGATCCCCTTTCGAACAAGATGCTCAGCAATCTCGGCCTGAGTCGAGATGAACTCATGCTCAACGAGTTCTTCGATTAGACGCTGGCGATACTCCTTACTCGGCATAGTTATTCACTATACAGTTCTTTCTTACACTCCAGCACTGTACAATTCACATATTAAGCACGCATGAACGTCGACCGAGCCACAGATCAACCCAAGGAATCATCTGAAGCAAACAGCGCTGATCCGGTTCTCTGTTTGGGGTATTCGATCTTCACTCCCTTCAAGCTCCGAGCTGGTCGTTTTATACGGCCAACCCCAGATGACGATCGGGAAGAACCTACGAGTAATCCCACAAAATCGTTCAAGCTTTCGCTTGAATACCGGTTGTACTTCACACCCCGGAGGCTTCCGCATCTCTCGCGAAGGCGCGACTTAAACCGCCTTTCGGTGATCTTGGCAGTGCCAAGATCACCCGAGCAGTGCGAGTATAAGCAAATGCGTTCAGTTGGCATGACAAGTGCACTGAAAGACGGTTTAGAATGATATCAGCGAGAGTGAGTACGTTTCTCCATAAGTCGCAGGGTTTCTGTTTCACCCGGCAACACGAGCGATCGGTGCAAACAGAGCCTCCTGATTACACTCTTCCCAACCCGCTGCCACTGAGCGGGGTAATCTGGTAACAGAGTTGAATACAGCTGGCTTGACTTCAAACTTCAACTCGCGCAACCGTCACAAAAGTTTCGGGGTCTTGATCGCAGCAACGCCACCCGTAGCAGCAGCTACGATTACCCTGATCTTACCTGCGCTCACCACCTGCGACGAAACCTGATCCATCGCTCTCATCATCCTGACCCACAACCTGTTTCACTTGCTCTAATGTCGGCAAGCTATCACCCCACTCTACACCCCGATTCAGCTCCAACTCTTTGAGGGCGATGGTGACGGTATTCGTGGTCTTTGGAATTTCTTCCGCTTCTAAAACCGTCGGCACGCCGAGTTTAAGCTGTGCAGCGCGGCGCGCGGCAATCATCGAAAGTCGGTAGCGCGAATCGGTCAACGACATCAGGTAGTCATACCCTTGTTGATGCACAAATTCCTCCAATGTATCCGAGCCGTAAGCGTTAACGGGCCGTTTCGGCACAACACAATATATGACACAAAACGGCACTGTAGCGTATTCGAGATGCGACGGCTACATTGAAACTTCAACCAACACTCCCTCTGGTAAAGTGGCTTTCCCCAGGCGGCTGAGTGCCTATCATGCTACGTATCACACTAGAATTCTTGAAGAAATGAAGTGATGTCCTGCAGCGTAAGGTGTTTTGCACGAGCACGTTCTGCGCGAATCACACACGAAAAATCTGCCACGGCGTCCGTTAACGTATCGTTCACCACTACGTAATCGAATTCCGTTACGGCTTTAATCTCTTCTCTAGCCCGCGCCAGTCGTTTTTGAATCTTCTCCTCTGAATCAGTCTCCCTACCACGCAGTCGGCGCTCGAGTTCACTCAAAGTAGGCGGGGCGATGAAAATCATGACCGCAGACGGGTAGGTATGCTTGACTTGCCGTGCTCCAACAAGTTCAAGCTCCAAAAGCACATCCTGTCCGTTATCTAGTGCTGTTTTTACTGGTGACGCGGGCGTACCGTAGTAATCGCCTACGTATTCTGCATACTCCAGTAGATCGTCGTCGGCGATCATCTTTTCAAACGTCGTTCGATCGTAGAAATAGTACTGTTTCCCATGAGCTTCACCCGACCGTTGCGGACGCGTGGTAGCAGATATGGAGTAGAACAGATTGGGTAGGTCGAGGAGCGCCGCGCGACGTATGGTGTCTTTACCGACACCAGAAGCCCCTGTCATGACGAAGAGAATGCCTTTGCGCTTCAAAGGAGATTCATCCCAGAGTCCAAGGTATCAAAAGTTTGCATTCGCTTGAGATCACAGCGAACGCATACATCGGGTCAACTCGGCTTATCATGCCCAGAATGTAACACGTTACGCCCGTCGAACGAGAAGGGCATCATGCATATAAACACCGAATGACGAGGACGCAATCTCTAAGAAAGAAGTGATACCATAAAGACCCGGGGAAGGTGATCTTATGGATACCAAGTATATCTTCGTCACCGGAGGGGTTGTATCCTCGTTAGGAAAGGGTATAGCGAGTTCTAGTATCGGAGCTTTGCTGCGCGGCCGCAGCTACCTCGTAACAGCAATAAAAATCGACCCCTATATAAATGTCGACGCTGGCACCATGCGCCCCTATGAACACGGCGAGGTTTTTGTTACCGATGACGGAGCCGAAACAGATCTCGACATCGGAACATACGAACGCTTTTTGAACATCGACCTAGGCAGGCGCAACAATCTAACGACCGGGCAGGTGTATCAAGCGGTTATCGAGAAAGAGCGGCGTGGCGACTATCTTTCACAAACGGTACAGGTCATCCCTCACGTCACCGATGAGATCAAAAACCGCATTCTTGAAGTCGGCAGAGATGCCCATGCTGAATTGGTCATCGTGGAAGTGGGAGGCACCGTAGGGGATATCGAATCGCTCCCTTTCCTCGAAGCTATTCGACAGATGCGGTTCGAGATCGGCTACCAAAATACGCTCTACTTACACGTTACGCTCCTCCCATATCTCGGTACGAGCGGTGAATACAAGAGCAAACCGACGCAACATTCGGTGGCGACGCTACGTGGAGTAGGAATTCAACCAGATGGACTGATCTTGCGATCACAGAGCCCGATCCCAGAAGAGACAAGACGTAAGATCGCTCTGTTCACCAACGTTGCGGCTGAGGACGTCTTTACTTCCTACGATGCCGAGCACGTATATGCGGTACCAGAAATGCTAGAGCAACAAGGCATGGGACGTTTTATCGAACGCCGCCTAAATCTTGAAAGGGTGACGCCGGAACTGCGCGTATGGCAGCAAGCCGTACAGATCCTGCGCAATCCAGATCACAGGGTGTCGATTGCCATCGTTGGGAAGTATATCGCCATGCCGGATGCCTATCTAAGCCTGCTAGAAGCACTAAAACACGCAGGTATTGCCAACCGAGCCCGCGTTGACATCGAGTGGGTCAACGCTGAAGATCTGAGCAAAGGCCGTCTCGAAGAACTTGCGGCTTTCAACGGCATCTTGGTACCTGGTGGCTTCGGTGTTCGTGGAATCGAAGGAAAGGTGGGGGCTGCCCAGTTCGCTAGAGAAAACGGCATCCCCTACCTAGGTATCTGTCTCGGTTTACAAGTCGCCGTCATCGAGTTTGCCCGTCATGTCGCTGGCCTCGATGGAGCCAATTCCAGCGAGTTCGACCCTTATACCCCGCACCCCGTGATCGACCTGATGCCTGAGCAACTCGAAGTCAGCGCGATGGGGGGAACGATGCGCCTCGGAAGCTGGCCGATGGAGATCTTTCCCGGCACCGAGCTTAGCACCATTTACGATCTCGATCCGGGACAACAACACATCGTCCAAGAGAGGCACCGACACCGTTATGAGGTTAACCCCCTCTATGTCGAAACACTCAAGAAAAACGGCCTCGTAATCTCCGGCGTGACACCCGGCATGGAAGGGAGGGGTGAAGGCTTGGTCGAAGCGATCGAGTTACCGAAACACCCATTCTTTATCGGGTTGCAATCCCATCCAGAGTTCAAAAGCCGGCTCATGCGTCCGAGTCCTCCCTTCAAAGGGTTTATCGAAGCGGCAGTTACAGCTTCCGAACGGCTTGCGGGAAAGAGCGCTGAGGCGCGAGCGTGAAGATACCCAAACCCCTGGTTATCGGGTTGGCAGGTGGTACCGGCTCGGGGAAGACGACCGTGGCAAATGCCATCGAAAACGCAGCTGGACCTGCAAATGTGCTCATTTTGCCACAAGATGCTTACTACCGCTCCCAGAGCGATCTACCCTATGAAGCTCGTGTGCTCACTAACTATGATGAACCCTCTGCATTCGATAACAATCTTCTGGTCAGCCATATCGACCATCTGATGCGCGGTAGATCGATCGATCAACCGGTATACGACTTCGCACAACACGACCGGTCCGACACGATTCTCCCAACAGATCCGAAACCGGTTGTCGTAGTCGAAGGAATATTGGTATTGCACGAACCGACCCTGCGTGAACGCATGCTCCTCAAGATCTTCGTAGATGCCCCCTCTGATGAACGTTTCATTCGCAGGCTCGAGCGTGATGTCAAAGAGCGTGACCGCTCGGCCGAAAGCGTCATCTGTCAGTACCGGAGAACGGTCAAACCGATGCACGATCTCTTTGTCGAACCGACAAAGCAGCACGCTGACCTCATTATCCCCGAGGGTGGGAATAACCTTATCGCCTTAGATGTCCTCAGTGCATTTGTCACCACGTTCTTGAACCAGAGGTTGGCTCACGCTTGAGCCGCGATCTGGGTAAGAACATGAACCGCAGCACCCACGATATCTATGAATGCACGCCTGATATGATTTCCCGTTGTTTGACCTGGCACAGCGGGACCAAACAATATAGTGTGGCATACAAAAGAAACGATCATTGGGGACAAGATTGATCGGCAAGGTTTCATATGAAGCACGCTTTGGAAGTAGAACGAAACGGCTAAAACACTACCCGCACACGGATTCCGTTCTGCAAAACATTTCTCCATGACCCAAGATAAAGGGAGACCCGGTGTTAACCGATATTGATGCAAAAAGGCTACGGTTCTTACTCTGGAGCATCATCTTTTTGAGCCTCCTACCAGCTTCGGTTCTGACGACACGCCGCGTTCGTGCCGAGGAAAACAGTATCACTGTAACGCTTATCATGGATGAACCTGCCCTATCTGAACAGGCCGAATATCTCGGCACTAGCAGCTTCGAATTGGCAACACGCTACCAAGCCCTCGGCCTCAACGGAATCGCACTCTACGAGGAGACGATCGAAAGCTTGGCAGCCAAAGGGAAAGTAGCTGTGATGTTCGGTCATGAAGCCCACGCTCTCGCATTGGCTCGTGGCGAGGCAGCCCCTCCGATTCCAGCTGACAGCACCTTGGTCACCCCGTTGGAAGCCGGTAGCCTAGACAATCTCATAGCTAAAAACACACCCATTGCCAAAGAGATTACACTTGCCGGCAGAAGTTGGCATATGTATCCTGGCATTTCTGCGAACCTAAGACCTGCTGGACCAGACAGAGGAGCTATAGAGCGTTATAAGGAAGCGGGTTTTGATATCGCCTACCGGCCTAGAAATTACCCCAACCTTCTTGACATCGGACAAGACTTTCCCACCGAAGCCCACTACCTCATCCATACCGGTCTTCAAGTTGCCGGACACCCAAACGCCTTGAACGAACTCATCAGCGCCTCTCAAGGTTATCTCACGGGTATCATCGAAGGGACCGACCAGGACGGGCTCAAGCACATCAGCACGAGAGTGCCTACCACAAGATTGCTGAGCTTCAACCAGGATTACATCAATCGACGACTCCAACCTAGTGATCTCGTCGATAAGTTTCTCCTCGCAGTAAACGAACGCGGCATCCGAATCCTCTATTTGCGTCCATATACAGAGGAGCAGCTAGGCGACATGATCGCCAACACCGAGCAGCTGATCATCAGCTTAACAAATGCTCTCAAGCGAGAAGGTTACCGTGTCGGCCCCTTGGGCACCCTCGAAATCGACTACCGAACCAATAGCTGGTTACGGTCTCTAAGCGCTGTTGGAATCTTCGCGGCTCTGGCACTATTGGCGTCTATGTTTCCAGCGGGGTGGGGCGCACTCGTCGCCGCCTCGGTTCTAGCTCTCGGCCTTGTGGCTGGGGGATTCGATTGGAACGCCTTAGCGCTTACAGCCGCCCTAACCTTCCCAGTGATCGGTTATGGCCTCCTCCCCCATCGCCTCACCAGCCTGGGCTTGGCCACGTTGATCAGTCTGATCGGTGCGATCTTGCTGACTGCTGTCGGGAGCGACCGTGAGGCACTTTTAGCTATTTCACCGTTCGCCGGCGTGGCGGCAACGCTCGTCGTGCCCCCAGCTCTTTTTATTTTTTACCTCGCCCTCAGACACAAAACACTGGCTCTTTGGATTCGTGATCTATGGGGCTATCCCATTCGACTAGGCGACGTTGTACTGGTTGCAATTGTGCTCATCGCACTCGCCGTGGTCTTCTTACGGCGCGGAAACTTTCCAATAATCGGTGTGAGCCAAGTCGAACTTGCGATTCGCGACTGGCTGTCAGCAATCTTTTTTCGCCCTCGTTTCAAGGAGTTATTAGGACACCCTCTTGCCGTCCTTGGACTAACCGATGCCACCTGGCCTACATGGTTTAAGGGGTTGCTCTTGACTGGAGGGGTCGTCGCCCAAGCAAGTATTCTGAATAGCTTCAGCCACTACCACACACCCCTATTGGTATCGCTGCAGCGCACCCTCTTCGCTTTGGCTATCGGACTCGTCATCGGGTTGCTGTTGGTACCGCTGAGTAGGATTGTCCTTCGTCTGACAAAGCGCTGGTTGGCCAGTTCCTCTCCTTCCACTGCTCCGTGAATATACTTGTTAGCGGTTACTACGGCTTCGGCAACATCGGGGACGAAGCGATTCTTGCAGTGCTCACCTCGCACCTCACGGAGTACGGACACCGAGTGACGGTGTTGTCACAGGATCCCCATGAAACAAAATGTCTTCACGGCGTCGGTGCGGTTCATCGAACTCGCGGGGTTCTACCTGCTCTACTGACGACCGACGTACTGATCTCCGGAGGTGGGGGACTTTTGCAGGATCGAACCAGTAGGCGGAGTCTCCTTTACTACTTATCTCTTATCCAACTGGCAAAACGCATAGGCAAACGCGTGATCATCTTCGGTCAATCGATCGGACCTCTGAGCAACCGTGGCCTGCAAAGCGTCGTCAAAGCCCTAACCGGTCTGCCTATCGCCGTCAGAGACAGACCTTCCCAATCACTCCTTGCGCAATACCACATCGAGGCCGAGCTCGTTGCAGACCCTGCCTTGCTCCTTTTTGGACCAAACCAGGCTATAGATCCACACCCTGAAGCGCCCGTGCTACTCATCCCACGAGATGCCTATCCTGATGTCACATCTGCTCTAACACAAGTCGCTGTCGCCTTGAATAAAAAGGGCCTTCCGGTTGCAACTCTCGCCTTCCACCCAGAACGTGATGAAGCTGCTGTAAAACAGATTCTCACCTCAGCACCTGAAACAACGCACCTCAGGGCGACAAGCTACCGGGAAGCCCTCTTGCACACGGCATGTGCACGGTATGTCATATCCGCAAGACTACACGGCCTCATCTTGGCTGCCGCATGCAGACGCGGATTCTCTGGCCTTGTGTACGATCCCAAGGTAGCAGCCTTCTTGGACGAAGCCGGAGCGCCAGCTTTCGACCTGCCACCAGATCCTAGCAGCCTGATTCGCGTCGCCCTCGAACAACCGGTCCCTGAACCGCAAGCTATGACCGCGTTGCGATCTCGTGCCCTGCGGGGACTTGCATGGCTAGACAGCAATTTGCACCACTAAACTGTCTTTCTGTGATCTTGGCAGTGCCAAGATCACCCGAGCAGAGCGAGGTTAAGCAAAAGGTGGGGGCCGTTTCAGATCTGTAACCCAACCGGCCTCACCCAATATCTCTCCCTGGCAAAGCGCACTGGAGGTTGCCGGTGGGCGATCGCGAACATCGCCCCTCCCTATATCCGGCTGCGGTATTGACGCCTAACAGTATAACGCTTAAGCGAAGCCGAGTTACCATAGAATGGTGAAGCCTCTGATTATTGTGCGGCTCGCACTTTTTATTATTCTGTCCGGTGGATCGGTTGCACAGACACCGATCGACCAGATGCGCGATCTTCTCGACCGAGGATTCTATAATTCGGCGGCACAGTTGAATGGGCCTACCCTTATCGAGCTTTACCCACAGGAGCCCGAGGCCCACTACCTCTACGCATTTGCACTCTATCTAACGGGCAATATGTCAGCAGCCCGTACTGAAATCGATAAGGCGTTGGCGTTAACGGGACAAGACACACCATCTCGCTATCTCCATCTCAACGGATTACTCCAGGCGAACGAAGGGGACACCGAAAACGCTCTGCAATCACTCGAAAACGCTTTCTTACAGGATAGCTCTTATCGTTATGCCATGGATTGGGCACGTTTGGCATGGCAAGCCGGCATGTACCAAGAGGCATTGCAGGCCTACCATGAAGCCGCAAACACCGAGCTGGGCCAGCGTGAACCTTGGCCCTATCTGAACCGAGGGAGACTTTTTCTATTCCTCGGTAGTTACGACGAGGCCATCGCCGCATTCACTATGGCTATCGAAGTCTTCGACGCAAACGATCCTGGCAACACACGCCCATCGCCTGCATATGTCGAAGCGTACTACCGACTCGGCGAAATCTACGAGCGACTTGAAGATTCGGAACAAGCGAAGAATTACTATCAAGCTGCACGCTCCACCGACCCTACCTACGCTCCGGCCATCGAGGCCCTTAATCGACTCACGGTCAAGGACACATCAAACCCGTAAGATCGCATTCACAGACTCCATGGTCGGTTGATCCGATCAGTGAGATAAGCCCGACATAACGAGGTAGCTCTGCCATGTAGGGCGTAAGATCGAATACCGACTTTCAAAACGGGGTTGCAGACCATGAATGCGGGAATCGTCCCACGAGCCAATGTCGATTCGCAAAAAGGGTCGTGCTATCTACAAATTTGTGGACGACACCCACGTAAACAATGATGGTACACGCAGCCTTTGAGTCAATTGCCCGCTAATATGGAGACCACACATGCTACGCGTTTCCGATCTACCAACTCAACAGCCGAGTCGAGTCCACAACGATCTTGAGAACGGTGCCGGCGTGTAAGTAGTTCCTCAATGACTCAGTGAAGATGTCAACCTTCACGGGCATCGAGAAAGTCGAACACCAGTTGAGACCAACCCTCGAGCTGACGATAGCAGTGACCGATCTCACGCCATTCGCACAGGCCACCATCCAACCTGGTCGTCTCGCGAACGCTCACCGGGCTAGCAGCCGTCACCATATAGAGCACTCCGGTATGGACTCGACTTACAAGATCTCCAGAGCTGTGAATCAGACCGATGGGTTCAGCGACAAATGCACCGATTACAAGTTCCTCTCGCAGCTCCCGGGTCAGGCCACCTTCCAAAAGATCGCGTGCATTCCCATAATCGATATGATTGATATGCCCCCCAATCCCGATCGACATCTGGTGATGTAATCTCGATTCGGAACCCGCCCTCTTTCGCCTGACAAGCAACACCTTTTGCTGATATTTCACCACAGCATAGGGTATGATTTGGCGCCAAGTCTCATCGTACTCGACCTCTTGACGCAAGCGAAATTCTCCTGTGGAAACAAGCTGGTCGTACAATTGGACCGAGAGGGGTTGGACTTCTTCGCGTACTTCCGGCATAGCTGCGGCTGCCAAACAATAGACCGATTCCACCATAGTATTTAGGCTATCATTCGCCGCAAGATTCCTATGCCAATCCGGGCGAACCTCACCAGGTCAAGCCCACGACCCCGCAACGCTTCAGGCCCGTAACCGCCACAACGCCGTAGCCGTATCAAAGAACGGATCAGTTGACCATCTTGGTCCGGCGCGCCTGAAAGTCTTGCAAGACGTATCTTCCCACCGTGTGCGGCGTGGTGAAATAGGCTTTTCCTCTCGTCATAGCCGTGACGCGTTGGACGAAGGCGATGAGTTCAGGATCGCGTGCCAGCATGAACGTGTTGATCTGGACACCTTGGCGCCTGCAGTTGCCGACTTCCCTCAGTGTCTCACCGAGCACAATCGGGTCCAGACCATAAGCATTTTTATAGATCCGACCATTGGGTAAAGTGATTGCAGACGGCTTGCCATCGGTAATCATTACGATCTGCTTCATATCTTTGTTTTGCCGCTTCAAAAGCTTTTGGGCGAGTCGCAACCCTTCGGCGGTATTGGTGTGGTAGGGACCCACCTGGGCCTGTGCCAAGTGGGCTAACGGTATCTCTTCAGCAGAATTGTGGAAGAGTACGAATCGTATGGCATCTCCACGGTATTGGGTTCTTATAAGATGAGCTAGCGCTAACGCTACCTGTTTGGCTGGTGTGAAACGATCCTCACCATAAAGAATCATCGAATGACTGCAATCGAGCATGACGACAGTGGCAGCCGAGGAGTAGTACTCGGACTGGTTGACCTTAAGGTCGCCATACTCCAGCGTAAGCTTGCCATCGACCACACCGCGCTTCGAAGCGCTCTTCAGCGTCTCAGACAGATTCAGATTCATGGTATCGCCGAATTCATAAGGTTTGGATTCTGCTATGGCCTCAACACCTGTTGTCTGAAACTTGGTTTCGTGGGCCCCCAAGCTGGACCGACCAGCCGCACCCAAAACCTCACGCAACGTGCGGTACCCCAGGAGATCGATCGCCTTGTTGGTCAACTCAAACTTCACCTGTCCCGGATCACGATCGGAACCCATACCCTGTTGCCCCATAGCCTGCTCCGACTCCTGGTCGGCTTGGGGCTTCAAGAATCCCTCACGCTCTAATCGTTGCGCCAATTCCCGAACCATCTCGCCAAGTTGGGACTCCATCCAGTCCTCAGCATTCATGGCTTGCTCCACGACCTCATCTGACACGAGATCGTTATTGATCAAGGCTTCAGCGATCGCATCGTAGAGATCTTGCATCGTCTGCTGATAGTCTGGATCCGGATCCCACGGGTTTCTGTGAAAGCCCGACTCGAGCAAGCGATCTTTGATCAGGTTCATCAGATCGGCCATATCCAAGTCGTCTAGCGTTGGCTCGTATTTCGAGTAACGCGTGGTCCGAAAAATACCTCTACTCAAGAGGATCTACCTTTCTCCTAACCGAGTCAATTCCAACGACGGCGCTGCGAAGTCTGTGTCAGATCTGCTTCCACCGCAGTATAGCCGCGCTCTTCGCTCCGCGCCACCTGTTTACGGGCATACAAACCCTCTAGGATGAACTCCGCCGCCACCGCAATGTCGGTAGGATGTTGACCCTCAGCAAGGTGTCCAGCAGCCTCTAGAAGACCAGGTACTTGAATGAAGAGTTCAGGAAGTTGGTCGGTCTTCAATCTTTCAGGTACTTTAAGAGAGTGATCGGCCTCGAAATAATCGATAATCTCAGCAACATGAAGATCGACGCTACGACGGGTAAAGGCTTGACCGATCGCACGACGGACAATGTCGCGCGCTACAGCCTCACCCCCTTTCAACTCTCCTTCATATTCCAATTCCAGCTTACCGGTCACAGCGCTCAGCCCAGCGTATAAATCGACCGTACGGGTAATGGGGAACTGTTCACCGAGTAAAAGGGCTCGGCGCTCCGCATTGCTTACCACGTTCTCCATAAGGCTGATCGGTAGCCGTTGCGAGACGCCTGAATGTTTGTCGACTCGGGAATCCTCTCGAGCCTGAAAGGCCACTTCCTCGATGATTTCCGCAACAAAGGTCGGAATCTTGACGGGGAGATCCCGTTCCGTCCAGGCCTCTTGACGGGTAATCATCATCCCTTCCTCGACCGTATTTGGATAGTGAGTCCGGACCTCGCTACCGATTCGATCCTTTAACGGGGTGATGATCTTCCCACGCGCAGTGTAGTCCTCGGGGTTAGCGCTAAAAACCAGCATGACATCTAAAGGCAAGCGAATCGGGTAGCCTTTGATCTGGATATCGCCTTCTTGCATGATATTGAACAGGGCAACCTGTACCTTGCCCGATAGATCGGGGAGCTCGTTCATAGCAAAGACACCCCTGTTTGCCCTCGGTAGGAGACCGAAGTGCATCGACCGCTCATCCCCTAATCGAATGCCGAGCTTTGCGGCCTTGATAGGGTCGATATCACCGATGATATCGGCCACGGTCACGTCCGGCGTGGCGAGCTTTTCAACATAACGGGCCGACTTGGATAACCAAGAAATGGGCGTAGCATCACCGAGATCTGCGACGATGTGCCGACCTTCGGCACTGACAGGACGGAAAGGATCGTCGTTCAACTCACTATCCGCAATCACAGGAATCTCATCGTCGAGGAGGTCTATCAATTGTCGGAGGATACGGGTTTTCGCTTGGCCCCGTAGTCCTAACAGAATCCAGTTGTGACGACTCAGAATCGCATTTACAATTTGTGGAATGACGCTCTCTTCGTAGCCGACAACCCCAGGAAAGACCGGCAGCCCCTCGTTGAGTAGAGCGACGAGGTTGCCTCGTAGTTCGTCTTTTACGCTGCGTCCGGCACGCTCCATCCAAACAGTGCCACGCAGATCACCGAGCGTCGACGGCTTCACGAGGTTACACTCCACAAAGATCTGTCGAGATAGAGCCTACTGTGCTTCATACCTTTCATGCTAGCACCTCGGTTGCTGAGGTCTATGTGTTTGAAAACGGTTTTCACAAGGCACCTTCTCGATCTAAGACTGGTATTCTCAACCATGCCCACGATCCGCAATGCAGAACTGCTAAGTATCGGTACAGAGCTGTTGCTCGGCGAAATCGTCGACACCAACAGTGCCTGGTTGGCTACCCAACTTGCTGAACGGAGTGTAGACGTATTCTGGTCGCAACGTGTTGGAGATAATCTCGAGCGCATCGTACACGCCATTACCCAGGCTCTTGAACGCAGCGACATGCTCGTCGTCTGTGGGGGTCTGGGGCCGACCGATGACGACATGACGCGGGAAGCGATTGCCAGCGTGCTCGATGAAAGCCTTATCGTCAACCCGACACTCGAGCATGAGTTACGTGAAAGGTTCTCTCGCTTCGCAAGACACATGCCAGAGCAGAATCTCAAACAGGCTTGGCTCATCCCTTCTGCCGAGGCACTTGCGAACCCTTTGGGAACCGCTCCAGGTTGGTTGGTTCGCACCAACCGTGCCGGACGGGAACGTTTCATTATCGCACTCCCTGGCCCACCCAGGGAACTCAAACGAATGTGGCAACAAGAAGTATTGCCGAGACTGACCCTACCTGAGTCAACATTTTATGTACGGCAATACAAAACCCAGGAAATCGGCGAGTCGGGCGTGGCAGAAGCACTACAAGACCTCACCAAAGCACGCAACCCTACCGTAGCAACGTATGCCAGGCGAGACGGTGTCCACATTCGCGTCGCAGCAAAGGCAGAAAGTGAAGCGGAAGCTCGCGACCTCGCAGCGCCTGCTGAAAGGGCCGTGGAAGAACGTCTAAAACCACATATTTGGGGCACAGACGAAGACGAACTCGCCCCCCTTGTCATTGAGATGTTAAAGGTTAAGGGCAAGAGCCTGGCCAGTTTCGAAGCCGCCTCCGGTGGCCGTCTCAGCAAAACACTCAGTGACGTCCCCAACGCCAACAGCGTCTATCGTGGTGGCGTGGTAGCATGGTCCACTGGAACGATGCAAGCACTCGGCGTTCCAAGTGCTGAGCAGATGCGCCCTGGCAACGCGACGAGAGAGATGACGATCGCCATGGCAAAAGCTGCCTGCCACCTATTCGGATCGGAGTTGGGTATTGCCACAAACATTCCTGGGCATGGGGCCGTTAGCCAGCAAGGTGATGATCAGGCACTTATCGCCCTGGAGATCTGCGAAGAATCGGTCGTGAAGGAGTTGAGTCTGCCGCATGCAGATCAACCGTGGCGCCGAGAGCGTCTAACCTATGCGGCCCTATTTTTGCTCTGGCGCCAGCTCCAATGAGTTGATGTGGAACGATACAGAACGTAGATCACAGAAGCAGAGGCGAAACGTGAGTGAACGTGATGAATGAGGAACGAAAGAGATCTCTGAATGCGACAGTGTTGCAGATCGAGAAGCAGTACGGCAAGGGTGCGATCATGCGACTTGGTGACGAGGGAGGGGTGCTGGACTTAGGAGTAATCAGCACGGGGAGTCTATCGGTAGATCTTGCGCTGGGGATAGGGGGCGTGCCGCGGGGGCGGGTCAT
>CP070651.1:958972-962216 GCA_020354625.1 Trueperaceae bacterium | reverse complement strand
GTAAGCGAGGAGGCGACGTCAGTCAGGGTGACGGTGGCGTCATCGGAGGCCTCCACCGCGCTGCCGTCGTCGTCTGTGCCAGCGGCTGTAGCGGTGTTTTGGTGCACGAAGCCGGCGTTGCCGCTGATGCTGGCGGTAAAGCTGCAGCTGTAGCTTCCGAGGGGCGCCAGGGTCTGCGGCACGGCGCAGTCGCCCATGCCGTTCAGGTCGCCGTAGACGGAGTCGTCGAGGCTGGTGATGCTCATCTCGTCGACGCTCGAGCTATTACCAAACGTCACGGTAAAGGTCACCTCGCCACCCGGCTCGGGCAGGGTGTCCACGTCTGTGGTCTTGCTGAGCCACAGTGCCGAGGGGAGATCGAAGAAGGTCACCGTGGCGGTGTCGGTCTTGGTGAAGCTTGCGCTGCCGCTGTTGGTGGGGCCGTTCACGGTGGCGCTGACCACGTTGAGGTGCTCATCACCGGGCTGGCCACTCAGATCTGCCGAGAAGGTGCAGCTGTAGCTGTCGCCGGCTTGGCCGTTGGCGGCGAGGTCTTGTGGGAGGCTACAGTCGCCTTGGCCGTTTAGGTCGCCGAACTTGTCGTCGACGAGATCTGTCAGGGTGACGGCCTGGCCGTAGTCGTTGGATACGGTGATCTGGTAGCTGGCGCTGCCGCCGGGCTCTGGCAGGGTGTCCGTGTCGGCGTAGCCGTTCCCTTGGGTGTCGACGAGCTTGCTGACGGTGAACTGGCCGCTGAAGGGAGCTGTCTGCACCGTGACGCTGGCGGTGTCGCTGTCACTATATAGGATGGGCTCCACGATGGCGTCGGCGCCGGTGGCGAGGGCGGTGTTGACGTAGGTGCCGATAGTATTGAAGGTGACGAGCGCTTCGCCGGTGGCACTCCCGCCTGCCGGCAGGTCGTCGGCGGTGCCGTCGCCATCTAGGTCGCTAAGTCCTGTGAGCGAGACCGTAAAATCGTCGCTCGGGTCGCCGGGCGTGGCGGCGTCGTCATGGACGAATACATTGTAGAGCGGGGCGTCTCCGGCGTCGGAAACGGTGTAGCAGTAGCGGACCGTGGAGCCGACATCGACCGCGAGGCTGTCCACGTCATCGACGCCGCAGCTACCGTCTTCGGTGGTGACGGTCTTGGCGATGGTCAGCTCGGGAAAGGAGATGTTGCCGATCTGCTTGAAGGGGATGGTCTGGGCGCCGCCGGCGACCTCTTCGGGGGGATCGACTGCGACGGGGGCGCCATCTTGGGTCTTTTCGACCAGCCTGACGGCGTCGAGCTTGGCCTGCAAGTTGCCCGTCGGGCTAGCGCCAGGCTGGCAATAGAGCTTCACATCGAGGCGGACGATCACCACTTCACGGGCTTCGAGGTCGTCGACTTCGACGGTGCCGATCAGCTCCGAACCGGCTGTGAAGAGGGGGCCGGTGAGGTACTCAGCCTTGAGGGTGGCGCTGCTGCCGCCATCGTCGACAACGCCTTCGTCGACGCTGTTCTCGCCGGCGATCAGGTCCTGGATCGGATGGTAGTTCACCTCGACGTTGACGATCTTACCGATCCCGGCCCCGGGTGAACCGGTAGCGTCTGCCAGGAAGGAGAAGTCGAGCTCGAGGGTCTGCGGGCCGTCGCTTTCGGCGGTGGCCGTGTCTTTGACCGTGATGGCGGGTAAGAAGGTGAGGATATCGCCGCAGGTGTAGTCGCCCCCGGTGAGCGACTCGACCACGTCGTCACCCGCCCCGACCGTGCGGTCGTCGTAGGCGCCGCCGCCGGTGAGGTGGTTGTACGAAAGGGGCGCGGCGGCCACGAAGTCGATGGAGAAGTCGCCAGCCGCGTCATAGAAGCGGGTGAAGGCGACGGGTTCCTCATCTAGGTCACCGCTCCAGGTCGAAAGGTAGATGTAGACCCAGTACTGGCCTTCGATGCCGTTGAGAATATAGGCGTAGCTGAAACTGCCCGCCTCGTCGGTGAGCACGCTGTCCCAACAGGCCGCTGAGCCGTCCGCCAGAATGGTGCTGTTCGGATCTGACTCGGGATCGGGACAGGTATAGGTGTGATCGGGTTCGTTGAAGTTACCGTCGCCTTTGATGATCGAACCGTCGGGGCGGACGATGATCACGTCATAGCTGGTGTTCGGCGTGAAGCCCGCAGCGTTGATGGTGACGGTTTCGCCCGGGTCGTAATCGAGCTTGTCGCTCCCCAGGGTGGTGCCGTCCTCGGCGAGCACGGCCAACACCGGGCCGGTGGTCTCGCTTGGAGTGGGAGAAGGAGGTCTGGGTTGCTGGGTACAGGCGGCAACCAAGAGTGTCAATATGGCCGTTAGGAGCAGGAAGGAGTGTCTTCCCAGCGCGCTCTTCATGATGTGTGGCTCCTTTTCGATGAGCTGTTGTTTCACGAGGTGGTTCAAGAGGTCGGGGGGTTGAAAACACGGACCGGTGGTTTGTGGTGGGAACCGGGCGTGTGGCCTGCATCGGTCGGCAGCTCGCTATCGCGATCGCTTCATGTTGGCTGCACTATTCTTTCCTTTCTCGTTGCCGATTCAGATTGAAATAGGGTGATCTGGCCTCAACGCGCGACGGAAGCCAGTCGATTTCTTTGGCAAGAAAGTGGGTAGCGGTGAAGTTCAAGAGGCAGAGGGGTCCCTGTGCACCCCGTAGGGAGTGCGAGCGCGGCGGACTGTTTACCGCTCAGCGAGTGGAGGGGTTGGGGTTATTCGACGTAGTGGGTGACCAGATCGAGCCGGCTCTTGGCGCCGTACTTCTTGAGCAGCGCGGTGACGTGCGCCTTGACGGTGTTGATCGAGATACCGAGGCGCTCGGCGATCTGGCGGTTGGAGTAGCCTCCGGTCAGAAGCTGGAGAACCTCGTACTCCCTGGGGGTAGGAGGTGCGAGCTTGGGCCGTTCTAGAAGGGCCATCAGCACCTTGCGTTCGGCCCAGATCTCCCCCCTGCTCACAGCCACGAGCGCCTTAAGGAGGATGTCTGTACCGTCTTCGCGGCGCAAGTACCCACGGTAGCCCTTTGCCAGGATCATCGAGAGGTCGCGTTCCTGCTGGCAGACCAGCGCCAGGGCCGGTACACTTTCGCTCGGCTTGGGGTAGGGCGGCAGCGCCCCGCACAAGTCGACCAGAACCACATTGGGCTTGATCTGGCTATGCATCCCTTTATCTTGCACCACCTGAACACCAATACCCTTGAGTAGTTCCGCTAATCCCGCATATATCAACTTGTGGGGTGTGCGAATCACGGCAGCAAGGGTAAT
>CP070651.1:951927-958872 GCA_020354625.1 Trueperaceae bacterium | reverse complement strand
CGAGACGCGAACGGCGCTCGAGACCCTGACCCGAAACCACAACCTGAGAAAACGACTGTCCGATCCTGCCTGGCTCGACCGGAGGGCGCTCGACCACCTCGAAGTGCTGACCGGGCTGAAAACATGAACCGTCGCCAGCGGGTGCTCGCGCTTCTGGACGATCGTTCTACACAGACATTCGTACCGGCCGGGTTCTTCATCCACTTCGATCCGAAATTTCACCAGGGAGCGGCAGCGGTCGCAAAACATGTCGAGTTCTTTAAAGCGACCGGCATGGACTTTGTGAAAGTCCAGTTCGAGACGGTGTTCCCCAGCCGTGCTATCGAGTTCCCGAGCGATTGGGCCTCGGTAGAGCCCCTCCCGCTCGCCCACTTCGAGGGACAGCTCAGCGCGGTAGAGGGCCTGGTGGAGGCGGTGGCGGGCGAAGCCCTGGTGCTGGTCACCCTCTACTCACCGTTCATGTGCGCGGGTCAGCTGGCCAAGGGGCACCCGGAAGGCTCCATGCTGCTCACCCGGCACCTCGAGGAGGACCCGGAAGCCGTGCGACCGGCGCTACAGGAGGTGACACGGAGTCTCCAGGCGTTCGTCGAGGCCTGCATAGACCTCGGCGTCGACGGCTTTTACACCTCGACCCAAGGCGGTGAGCAGAGCCGGTTTAAAGACCCTGGGATCTTCACAAACCACATCAAACCCTGGGACCTCGAACTCATGGAGCGGACCCGCGGGTGCCCGTTCAACATTCTGCATATCTGCGACTACCACGACGGTTACGCGTCGCTCGAGCCCTACCGGGACTACCCCGGCCAGGTGGTGAACTGCAGCCTCACGGTCGGCACAAACCAGCTCAGCGCCGACGAGGTCTCCCGACTCTTCGGCCGGCCCTTCATGGGAGGTCTAGACCGGCACGGGGTCATCTCGACGGGTCCCAAAGAGGCGATCGTGGAAGCGGTTGGCACGGTGCTCCGTTCGAAGTCGGATAAGTTTCTACTCGGAGCCGACTGTACGCTTCCAGATGACGTCGATTGGGACAATCTCAAAGTGGCCATCGACCTCGCGCACGCCTACCTATGAGGCTGCCGACCAGAACCTTGCTACTGCTATGGTTTCTGGCGATCTCGGTGCAGCGGGGCCTGGCACACGACCACCTCTACCGGGTCGAAGCGGGAGACACCCTCTTCTCGATCGCCCGTCGCTTTGAAGTCACGCTCGACCACCTCGCAGCTTGGAACGCGCTCACCGACCTAGACCGGCTCGAGGTGGGACAGATCTTACGCCTGGCGCCACCCGGTCTCGAGACGCTTTCGCTACCCGATGAGATCCTCGAGATGAGGCTCGAGCCCGAGCAGGCCGTGCAGGGGAGGGTACAGGTTCTAGAGCTTCGGCTCGACGAGACTTCTGAGGTGGCGGGCTACCGCTATCTCGGCGACGAGCTCCCGGTCACAGGTGCGCTCGAGAGCGGCGTGTACCGCGTTCTGCTTCCGGTACCGGTGCTGGCTGAGCCCGGCTGGGGAACCCTGACCGTAAGACTCTCGTCAGCCGCGTCGAAGAGCGAAGTAGACGTCCCCATCTTTGTCCTCGACGGCGGCTTCGCGCGGGAAGAGATCTGGCTCTCTGAGAGCGCCAGCCGCCTACTGGAGCCGGCGATCGTAGACCGCGAAAACTGGCTCATGGAGACGATCTGTTTGGCGAGAGAGACAAAAGCGAGGTGGCAGGGCCCGTTTCAGTACCCCGTGCAAACGCCAACGGTCACCTCCCGCTTCGGTACCCTGCGGTCTTATAACGGCGGCCCCTACCGGAACTTTCACAGGGGTCTCGACCTACGGGGTGACCCCGACACGCTGGTCAGCACAGCAGCCGGCGGTACCGTCATTCTGGCCGAGACGCTCACGGTGCGCGGCAACACCGTCATCGTCGATCACGGGCTCGGAGTGTGCAGTGGATACATGCACCTCGACCGCATCACGGTCGAACTCGGAGACGCGTTGGAAGCGGGCGACCCGGTCGGATTCGTGGGCGCAACCGGTCTCGTAACCGGGTCGCACCTCCACTGGGAGGTACGGGTCAGTGGGGTGCCCGTGTCGCCCGGCTTCTGGGTCGACCCCGGGGTACGCGGTTTACGGTAACTGTTTGGATCGCAGCGTGGGCGAGCAGGCCAACGGCACCGAAGCCGTCGTAAAAGCAGGCTGCTTCAGGATACGGTACACTCGGTGTCATGACGGACAGTAGCCGCGAGCTGGCCCCCTGGGGCATCGCCGTGCTCCGCGTTGTGGTCGGCGCGGTATTCCTGGTTCACGGCCTTCAGAAGCTATTGGTGTTCGGGTTTTCCGGTACGAGCCGTTTCCTGGACGCCATGAGCGTGCCGGCACCCGGTATGGCTGCCGCGCTGCTGATCACAACCGAACTCCTCGGGGGACTCTTTTTGATTCTCGGCGTCTTTACCAAACCCGCGACGATGGCGCTCGCAATCGACAACTTCATGGCCCTGGCGCTCGTGCACATCCCCAACGGTTTTTTTGCCAGCTCGAACGGGGCAGAGTTCGTCTTGACCCTGTTTGCGGTCAACCTCGCGCTGTACCACGCCGGCCCAGGTGCGTTCGCGCTGCGAAATCTGATCCTCAAAGAGACGTCGACGTAGCGTTCGAGCGCCTTACCCCCGACGCGTCCCCCCTGGTTCGAGAACCGTGTTGAACCGACTCGGCTCCAATAGCCGTCGGTCTGCCGGCGTGGCGAACACGCCTTGTTAACCCAGCGACCCAGGCTCTGGTTCTGGACATTTTGACCAACTTCTGCTCGAATCCCGAGTTCGAAATCACCACATCGCGCGGCGTATCTGTCGGAATTTCACCGACACGCTGTCGGAGTATCGCGGATGAAGCGGGTAGAGCCCTCACCTATTCTGATCGTGCTCACGCCGTATCAGTCTGGCTGAGCTAGGGGCTTTTTTTCGGTGTACGGCTCTGGATTTCTCACCTCGAGCAACCCAGCCAGCCGCCCTGCTGCAGACAAGCGTAGGAGGCGCATATGAAAGTCCTGCTGGTGTACGACTCCCTCTTCGGAAACACGGAAAAGGTCGCCAAGACGATAGCGGGAGAGCTCTCGAAAGTGGCTACCGTCAGACTCGAACGGGCCGCATCTCTCCCCCGCCTGGTGATGAACGACTACGACCTGTTGGTGCTCGGCGGTCCGACCCACCGTCAGAACGCGAGCGAGGCCGTACAGAAGCTGCTGCAAGCCTCTGCTCAAGGGGCCTTGCACGGGCTCTCTGTCGCCACCTTCGACACCTGCTACGAGATGCCCCGGTGGATTAGGATGGTGTCGGGTGGCACCGCTGCAGACAAGATCATGCGAGGGCTTCGCAAACTCGGGGCCCTATCCGCAACACGGCCCAAGAGTTTTCTCATCGAGCACAACAACGAAGGGCCGCTACTCGCAGGGCAACTCGAGGAGGCCGAGCGATGGGCCGCGAGCCTGGCAAAGACGTACACCCCCAAACCGGTCGGGCAACGCTCACAACGGATGAAACGAGCTCTGTAGCGACTCACGGTCTCTGGGACCGACCACACGTCGAACGAGGGGGCTTGGCGCTCTACTGCGCCGGCCGGGGCAAACCGCTCTTCATCATGCCGTACCCGCACGCAAACGCTGTGGTGGGCGAGCGTGGTTTCGATGTCTTTGCCGAGGGATTCGTAAGGCTCAAAAGGCGCGTAATCACCTTCGATCCACCCGGTTCCGGACGTTCGCTGGGCCCGGTCGAGCTCACGATGCAAGAGATGATTCGCTGCAGCGATGAGCTGCTCGAGGCGTTCGGGGTGGTGGGTCCGGTCGATGTCTTCGGGCACTGCATGGCCGCATGGACCGCAATCGTGTGGGCGCTCGCACGTCCTGAGCGCGTCGGCCGGCTCCTCCTCGCAAACCCAGGCGCCGGCACCAGAGGGTTTCGAAGCGCCGAAGGGGCGATGTGGCGCCGTGACCACGACGATTTTTGGCCTCTCGCCCTGAGAGCAGGTGTCTACACCCTGACGCGCCGTCGCGCCGCCGAGAAATGGATGTTGAATGCGATCGGACGGGCATCGTATTTTGACCGAGGTCTCTTCCAGGCGGAAACCATTACCCTCCGAGATTGCTTCGCCCCCGCACGGCCGCGTACCTGGTGGGGTCCCAAACAGACGAAGCGCAACCTCGATCACGTCCACCTGCTCCCGAAACTAATGGCGCCGACGCTTATTTTGGCGAGCCGCCACGACGCCCAACAACCGCTGGCCATAGCCCAAGAGATCGCCGCGCTCGTGCCCGAGTCAGAGCTGGTGATCTTCGAAAAGAGCGGCCACTTCCCATTTTGGGAGGAGCCAGAAGCGTTCTGGTCGGCGCTCGAGCGAAGGCTGCGGCAGAGCCCCCACACGAACCACGTCACCGAACGGGTCGCTCAGCCCGTGTCATGATGGAGCGGTGCAGCGCGGCATCGTAGAACTCCTATCCGAGTTGCCCCACCGCGGGAGCGCTACCGCCCACGAGCAGGCAGCCACAGATACGATGCGGCGGCTCCTTGAAGACGAAGGTCATCTTACGAGAACGCAAAGCTTCAAGAGTCCCCGCAGCTACGGCCCGGAACTCCTCGTCATCTCGCTCTGTTTAGGGCTCGGGGGCCTCACCGGCTCACCCCTGCTGGCACTCATCGGGCTCTACGGTTTCTACCTGATGTTCAGTGGCAAACGGCGCCCCTGGGCCGCCCTCACCGACCGCTACCGCTCACAGAACCTGCTGAGCAGCACAGGCGAGGGAGAGCGGGCCCTGGTGCTCCTCGCCCACCTCGACACCGCCAAGAGCTACTACCCGTACCATCCGCGGCTCGTCTCTCGGTTTCGCGCCACCTTCGTCACGAACACCTTGCTGGCGATCAGCCTGCTGCCACTGACGGTCGGCCTCCCCGAGCTGGCCCGTCTCATCGGCGTGTATTTCCTGGTGCAGGCCGCGCTCCTCCTGGTGCGTGAGGCTCGAGCGCCATTCGTAAACGGGGCCAACGACAACGCCAGCGGCGTGGCGGTCGCCACCGAGCTCTACCTCGACCTCGCCAGTAATCTCCCAGACGGTTGGCAACTCTACCTGGCGTTGACGGGTTCTGAAGAGGTCGGACACAAAGGAGCTGAAGCGTTGCTACGAGCGGGTGATATTCCTAGCGGCGCCATGATCCTCAATATCGACAACGTGGGCAGAGGCGAGCTCCACGCCGTCGAGGGGGAGGGGATGATCGGCTACATCCCCTACCGGGGTCCGCTGCTCCAAGCGGCACGCAATTTGGACCGGCCACTCCTCCAATACCGTCTCGCCTACTTCGACACGCTCCCTTTTGCACGGGCCGGGTGGCCGTGCCTGACCCTCATTCGGCTCGAGGACGGCGTTCCGGCCAACTGGCACTGGCCGTCCGACACGGCAGACAATCTCGACGACGCGGCCCTGGCCGATACCTACGCCTACGCCCGGAGGCTGATCGACACGGTCTGGGCCGCCGAGCGGTCCCAAGACGCGTGACCGAGCGACCCGGGTAGGTCCTCGATCGTAGGTGCGCCACGCGACCCCCCGACCGCGGTCACTTGGTGCGCGGAAAGCGCTCTGCAATCACCTTTTCGATGTGCTCGGCAAACTCGGGGTAGCGCTCGACGACCACGTCGAACGACTCTTTGGTGAGCGTGTAGAGGTCGCAGTAATCCAGCGCCTTCACCGTTGCCGTCCGCGGCGCTTGGTGCAAAAGCGCGATCTCACCGAAAAAGTCGCCGTCCTCGAGCCGGTCGATCACGGTCTCCCCATCGGCGCTGGTGACCTCGGCGACGCCGTGCCGGATGAAGTACATCAGCGCACCCGTGTCGCCGGCCCGCACGATCACCTCTCCTGGCGTGTACACCGCCGGTTTGAGGCGGTCGATCAGCTCCCGGATCAGCTCCTCGGAGGCGTCGCGCAAAAAGGGGACCTTTGAAACGAGGTCCCGTTTGAGCACGAACGACATCTGCACCAGCTCTTCGGTGCTCCGGTCGTCGAGCCGCTGCCGGGCGGGAGGGGCGTGTTCGAGGTACTTGCGAATCGCGAAAAGACCTGCCAGGGCGGCAACCCCGAGAAGGAGCTCCACGAAGGTCCCGGTCTTCACCAGCATCTTGCGAGCGATCACGAAAAACATCACCTCGACCAGGCTCTCAGGCGTGCGCCGCACCAGCATGATGCCGAGCTCGACCCCGACCACCAGCAAGAGGATATCGGCCAACACGTCTTCGAAACCGGTGTGGAGCCCGACTTCGGCCAGCGTGCCCGAGAAGTGAAACAGCTCGTTGATCAGAAAGACGATGCCGACCACCACGAACACCACGCTGAGGCCGGCCAGGAGGACCTCGAACCAGTGAAGCAGCTGAGAAAGGTGTCTGAGCACCGGCCCCGAAGCGCTGAAGAGCAGGCTGGGACTGCGGTTGCGGCGTCTTCGAGATGTCGGTTGGGTCACGTTCCACTCCTAGGGAGCCCACACCGTGGGCACGGAGCCAGTGTACCAAAGGAGTCCGTCACATGAGGGACGGCCTATCCTCTCACCGCTCCTCTTCACGGTCGGTGGCGAGCGGTGGTTCGGGCGACAGCGCGGAGATCTCGCTCCGTTCGCCGGCGCTCAAGCTCAGTTCGGCCGCCGCCAGCGAGGGCTCGAGCTGTTCGAGGTTACGGGCCCCGATGATCGGCGCGGTCACCGCCGGGTGGTGCATCACCCAGGCCACCGCCAGCGTGGCCGGATGGACGTTTCTGGCTGCGGCTGCCTCGCTGAATCGTTCCGCCACCCGGTAATTTTCTTCCGCGCCGTAGCGCTTCATATAGTGCTTGTTCTCCACGAGCCGCCCCGACTCGGGGCGCTTCAAAGCGCCGTACTTGCCGGTCAACAGTCCGCCCCCCAGCGGGCTGTACGGGATCACCCCAAGGTCT
>CP070651.1:946889-951827 GCA_020354625.1 Trueperaceae bacterium | reverse complement strand
CCCTCGCCGAGAATCTGCGCCCAGAGTGTGCTCGAGACCGTATCGAACATCAGCAGGTTGGAATTGAAGAGCATCCCGGAGACGCCGAAGGTCGCTTCCGACCCCGCCACAAGGCTCCCCACATCGCCACCCTGGGCATCGTAGGCTGCCAAGAAGGCGTCATCGAAGATGTCAGCTGCTTCTTGGAGTTCTGCACCGGGGTTGACCGCGATCAGCGCTTGGTGCGCCTCTTCTGTCAGAGGGATCCGCCGGTCGAAAGCGAGGGCGCTGTTACAGAGTGGGCAGAACGTCACCGCCACCGGCACACCACCCACGACGTCATTTACGATCTCATGCCAGGTGAGGATCTGAAGTGGGTAGGCACGGGTCTCACCTCCCGCGGTAAAAGCGATCACCGGCTCGTTTTCACCGAGCCAGGCTGCTGCCTCCTCTTGCGAGACGAACTGCGGTCCACGCGTTGCCCCGGCCGCTCCCTGCCAATCGCCCAGGAAACCCAAGGCGGGTATACCTTGGGGGGGAGGACCGCCACTTAGAATCTGATCCACCGCGATATTGGATTGAGAAAAATCTACGCCGATGCTCCGAGCCGCAAAGGGCTGGGCCAGAGACAAACCGATGCCGAGCAGAAGGATGAGTACGCTTAGCTTTTTCACGTTGCGTACCATAGACGCAAAATCGAAGGCCTACGGTCAAGCGTTTAACCTGGGTGGTCAAAACGCTCTACGCACTCGCCTTTTCCCTTTGCCCACCGGGGATCGCCCATGCTAGCACCTGCAAAACGTACGACCCGCCAGAGACAACTATCTAGCCAGCAGGCTTCGAACCTTCTGCAAAGGCCTGAGCTATACTTCAATGACAATGCCCAAGATCGATCAGAAAGGCACGTTCCTCAACCAGGGCAGACGTCGGGGTGGTGTGTTCGTCCCCAATTTTGTGGTGCCGCGAACGGTACCGCTTCTCGAGCGCTCGGTAACGGTTTCTGGACACAGGTGGGACCGGTGAAGTACCCCGAACTGCTCAAGCTGGAAACGCTTTCCAGTGGCGAGGGGGAAGCTCATGTCCGGGTGGTCGTCGGACCGGAACACCTCAACCTTCACGGTACTGCTCACGGCGGCTTTCTCTACAGCCTTGCCGATGAGGCCCTGGCGCTCGCGTCGAAAAGCCGGGGTACCGGAGCAGTAGTACTAAATGCGCACATCGATTACTTTAGCGTGGTCCGCGAGGGCGAAGTGCTCGAGGCGACGGCGCGCGAAGAGCACTTGGGGCGCCGGGTGGCGACCTACCGGGTAGACATTACGCGCCAGGGTGAGACCGTAGCATTGTTCAGCGGAACGGTCTATAGGATGAATAGCAGGTCATGACGTCTGACTGCGTTTACGGTGCGACGCGGCTGCACAAGGTACGGCCCCGATGAGGTCGATCCCGATCCGCCATGCCATCGAGCAAATCATTGCCGTTACCCCAGAGATGACAGTCGATTTCGAACAGAACGAGCCCGGACTCGGTAAGCTTCACCCGGTATACGCGACCTATTGGTTGACCAAACACTTCGAGCTGGCGAGTCGCAAGCTCGTCTTGCCCTACCTCGACGATGATGAGGAAAGTATCGGTTTCGAGGTCCAGGTAAAACACCTGGCTTCCACGCTCCCCGGCATGAACGTGCGCATCGTTTCCCAGCACAGAACGACGAAGGACAACCGGATCTATATCGATTGCGAGGCCTTCAACGAGCTCGGTGACAAGATCGCAGAAGGGAGTACCACCCAGGTGGTGTTGGCGCGCAAAAGACTGGTCCAGAAATTTGCAGAGCTGCGCGAGAGGTGGGAGGCTCAAATCGGTACGAAACGACCGAATGAGCCAGATGGCTAGATCCGTTTCGCGGTTCGGTTCGTCGCCTCAAAAACACCTGGGTTCCAGTCCCGAGGGATAAGGTTGGCTCAGGTCGCTCAAGGCGGCGTTCGCCCTCATCGTATCGAGATAAGCGTGCCCCCTGGAAAGGTTGCCACCGTCCGCTATGGTAGAAACATCCGCTCTCCTTCTGTTCGATATTGATGGAACCCTGCTGTTGAGTGACGGTGCCGGCCAGCGTGCCATGCTCGAAGCCGGCCGTCAGCTCTTCGGTAACGGCTTCGATTTCAAGGATTTGGATACGTCCGGCAAGATCGATCCACAGATCTTTGCCGAGCTTGTCGAAGCCAATCCACACCTAGAGATGGCGCACGCTCACGACCAGTTCCGCGATACCTATTTGCAACTCTTATCCATAGAACTCGGTCGCAGCCGGGTTTGGTCGCTACCCGGAATCACGGCCGCCCTCGAGGTGCTGAGTGAACTCGAGCACGTCACGCTTGGGCTTCTCACGGGCAACTACGGTCAGGCGGTACCGCTCAAACTACGCGCTGCCGGGCTCGATCCTAACCTGTTCGCGGTGACGGCTTTTGGCGATGAAGCTGCAACCCGGGCGGATCTGGTTGCGCTTGCCCAGGCACGATATCAGGAACGGACTGGAAACAAACTCCCGCGAGAGCGCGTTATCGTCATCGGCGACACCCCGCGCGATGTGGAGTGTGCCCACGCACACGGCTGCACTGCGTTTGCAGTGGCCACCGGGCGCTGGGAGGCTGAGCATCTCATCGCGGCCGGTGCCGACCACGTCGTCGAGAATCTTGCCGATCTAAAGCCACTCCTGCAACTTTTGGCGTAACCCAAATGAAACGCCCCACACACAGGGCAAGGTAGTACGTGGGAGGGGAAGACGCAAGGGAGGCGCCGGTGGGACGTTTCAAGAAAAAGAGTAAAGCAAGCCATCTGACAAATCCCTTACGCTGCTCTGAACATTTTCTTACTCGACCAACGTGCCGTCCAAGACGCTTTGATATCGCATACCCGCTATACGAGCCGAGGCGTGAGCAGATGGTCCAGCAGCCCACCACTTCCACCAGGGCTTAGTCGCAGTCTCCTATCTCTGCCTTTCAACTCTTTTGAGGCGTAGTACAGGTTCCTGCGGAGACCATCGGCTTCAGACCCAACCTCGGGTAGAGATAGGGCGTCGAAGTGCAAGCGGACTTCTATTTACAGCGGGTTGCATATTCCTCGATCGAAGATAGAGCTGGTCTATTGTTACTCGCTCCGCCCGGGAATGATTGCGCCGCAGCGCAATCCGGTGCGCAACGCGCTTTAGGCGATCGGGAATGCGAGGTCCAACCCCACCTCGGCAAGATCGACAAGGTCTAGGTTTTTTGCTTCCTCGCACGTCCACCAAGCACAAAAGTCGGTAGAGCCCTCAACTTCAGGGGTCAGTGATCCCCCAATAAGCTCGGTATGGAAGATAATCCGGATGCCGTGAAGAAAGCGATCTTCGAGATCGAGGTGCACTGAGTCGATTCCCGCTAAGCCGCTCGCTTCTACCAAGAGTCCAGTCTCCTCATTCACCTCTCGATGCATGGCATAAACCGGATCTTCTCCAAAGTTCAAACCACCACCCGGCAATGTCCAATACCCAGCATCTGGAAAGGTAGTAGAAATCCTGCAAAGCAAAATGTGATCGTCCTGAAGAACAAGCCCATAGGCGGCTACGCGGGTGATTTGTGGTTTTGAAAGCGTCGATCTATTCGCCATACTGCCGGTTACCTGCCATGCTCTAGATTCTAGCCTTAAGAACTCGCTATCGGTCTTTCTTGAACAAGCGTTACGTTATGCTTCATAAGGTAAGCACCGATTCTTTCGACACCGGCTTCGTCCACGCTAGGGATCATCCGGAGATGGCAGATCCTCAACAGAGGTGGGGGATGGCTTGCGGGATGCGGAAGGCTCATACCTGTAACATGCGCTCTATGGCACAGATTCTGGAGGAGGGCCATGACAATGGGTAACTCGGTGACCGCAGAACTTGCACAAAAGGCGCAGCAGCTGATCGAGGAGGGCTACTGCATCCTCGAGGACATGCTCGGCGCCGACACCCTCCAGCACACCCGCGATGTCGCCATGAAAGCGGTCCGCGAACTGTCCGAGGAGCAGCTCGAGGCCACCCGCTCGCCCGGGACGCTGATCAACTCGAATCGCCATCCGGGCCTGGCAGAGTGCATCGGCAACCCCAAGGCGCTGGCCGCGCTGGAGGCGATGGGGTTCGGCAGCAGCAAGTTCTGGAAGGCGGTCATCATCAGCAAGCCTGGACCCAGCCCGCGGCTCTACTGGCACCAGGACTGCATGTGGTGGGACGACCCTCGCGCCTACAGCGACTATTCCCCCATGATCTTTTTGATGTACTACCTCGACGACACGTCGCGCGAGAACGGTTGCCTGCGGTTGCTGCCTGGCACCCACCGCAGGTGGCACGAACTCCACACCATGGGCGAGGCGCACACGAAAGACATCAACCGGATGGACGACGAGGACGACCCGCGCTTTCTCGACTACCTGGGCGAGGTGGACGTGCCCGTGAAGGCCGGTGATCTGATCGTCGGCGACGCCCGGCTCTTCCACGCCACTCACGCCAACACCACCAGCGAGTACCGGACGGTGATCACCATCTGGTTCCACCCGCTTTTCAGCGGTCTGGAAGAACGAACCCAGAGTTGGATCCACCACGAGTTTCATCGCCGGCACGCGCAGTGGCCGCCAGAAGCGCTCGAGAAGATCCAGCCCGTGATCCCAGACTATCGGGGAACGGTCGAACCGCCGGATTTCAATCGCCAGCCGGACAGGGCCAGGCTCGGGTAGGTCTGCCACACCCGGTCACGAGGCGAGGTACGAGTCACACCGTACAATGGCAGAGGTGAAACGTGACAAGCGATTTCGGACGGAGCCTAGCCGTAGCCGGAAGCTACCTCGTGGCATTGGTCATGGAGGTCGAGTACAAGCCTTACCATAGGAGAATCCACAATGTTGACCACCTCTAGGCTGTAAAAAACCATCCGGGTCTCGGCCCTGATGATCGCT
>CP070651.1:943607-946789 GCA_020354625.1 Trueperaceae bacterium | reverse complement strand
GGAAGTGCTCCAAGCCCTCGAGCGACATCTCTCGCGGGGTGAGCGCTTGTTTGTGGGCCAAGGTCTTACCCAGCCGGTCGTAGACACCCACCTTGGTATGGGTGGTGCCGATATCGATGCCGAGCAGCACAGTTAGCCTTTTACAGCACCGAAGGTCAACCCGCCAACGATGTACCGCTGTGCCAGCAGCGCCAGGATGGTAGGCGGAATCAGCGCGATCAGCGCCCGAACCGCCACGAACCAGAAATGGATCCCCCGGGTTCCCGCTGACCCCGCCACCAAGGCCGGGACGGTTTTGGCGTTCAGAGTTCCCAGGTTGAGAGCGAACAGCAGCTCGTTCCAGCTAAAGGCCAGGATGATCATCAGGGTAGCCGCCATCGCCGGGGCGGTCAGCCGCAAGGCGATCCTGGCAAAGCTGCCGAAGAACGACGCGCCATCGACCAAGGCGGCCTCCTCGAGTTCGATGGGTAGATCCATGAAGGCTTGACGCATGATCACGATGGCGAAGGGAAGATTGAAGGTGATGTTCACCAGGATTAGGGATAACCGGGTATCGATGAGCCTCATCTGGCTCATGATCAGCAGAAACGGCACCACGGTAGCGACTGGAGGCAAAAATCGCTGCGAGAGGAACCACATAGTGATATCTTCGTTGCTGAGGTGACGTTCGAATCTTCGGGCGACGGTCATGGTGAAGCCGATGAAGACGGCCAGCGCAGCGAGTGCGGCGAGCCACCAAGGGACACCGAAGGTAGTGGCCGTAAAAGCCGAGATCGCACAGAAGGCGAAGGCGAGCACGGCCGCCACACGCGGCTGGAAATTGAACCGCGCCAGTGCATATGCTGCGGGGGTACCGAGAACCAGGGTGAAGAAGCTGGCGACAAAGGCGATGATAGTGCTGTTGAAGACGGCCCTGAGCATCTCCTGTGAGCCGAGTTCCGTGACCCAGTTTTCGGCTGTGGGTTGGAATTGTAAGAACGGAACCGCGAGGCCGCCCACGGTGAAGGTCTGCGAGGGTGGCCGCACGCTCAAACTCACCGCCCAGTAGAGTGGTGTGATCCAAACAATGGCTACAGTGATGGCCAGTACCACAAAAACCAGGGTGCGAACTTGTTTCCGGCTCATGTGTAGGCCTGCCTTATACGCCGGAAGAACATGAGCACCACCAGCAACACCACGATTAGCAACAGGTAGGCCAGGGCCGACCCGTAACCGAAGTCGCCGAAGCGTCGATAGGTGTTGTAGGCGAGCATGGTGAAGGTCTCGGTGGAAGTCCCCGGGCCGCCGTTGGTGAGGCTGAAAGGAATATCGAATACCTTGAAGGCCTCCGCCACCCGCAGGACGATTACCAGGATGATGGTGGGCTGCAACAGTGGGAAGGTGATGTAACGGAATAGTTCTAAGAAGCTCGTGGTCTCGAGCCGTGCCGCCTCGTAATACTCCTCGGGGATGCTCTGCAAGGCTGCCAGGAGCACGACGAAGACGAACGGTGTCCACTTCCAGACGTCGACCAGCATGACCGAAACGATGGCCCAATTGGGATCGGATAACCAGGGCACCTTGAGGCCGATCAGGTTCTTGATCAACCCGCCCTCTTCGTGAAAGATGGTGACGAATAGATAGCCGATGCCGACCGGAGTAGCGAACAGAGGAAGCGTCATAATAGTCCTGAGGGCGTTGCGTGCGGGGAGTTTCTGATTGTACAGGAGGGCAAAGAGTAGGCCTAGAACCAGCTCGATGGCGACGCCGCCGGCGACGAACGTCAGCGTAACCTTGGCCGCGTTGAGAACATTCGCATCGGTAAAGGCCCTGGCGAAGTTTCCGAAACCGAGGAAGATATCCGGCCTACCGATGTTGACTCTGAACAGGCTCAGGCGGAGACTGTAGAGCAGCGGATAGATAGTGAAGCCGAGGACCCAGAATACAGCAGGTAGTAAGAATAGATACTTGAGACGGCTGTTGCGACGCACGGTGCCTCCGATGGTGACCGTTGAGGGCGCAAGACGCTGCGCCCTCAACGAAAATGCGTTGCCTACTGCTCGTAACCGACCGATTGCTGGTACTGCTGTAGCTGCAGATCGAAGCCGCGCCGGTCGGTGATGCCTTCCCAAGCCCGGGCGGTTCGGTCGAGTGCCTCTTGAGGATCGAGCCTGCCGATCATGGCCTCGGAGAGGTTTTGGTCGAGGGCGCGCCAGTACTCTTCAGCGCCGTTGATGCGCAGGTAGGGCAGAACGGTATCGGCGAAGAAGTTGTCGTGGTAGGCCTGGGTGTAGAACTCCACGTCGCTGGCGTCCCAGCCGTTGTCTACGTAGCCTTGCAGGCTGGCTGTGCCGCCCTGCTCGGGCAGGAAGTGGATCGCCACGCCGGGATCGACGCCGGTCCAACCGCGCTGCACGTTCCAGGTGCTGACCGGCTCGGTGGCCATCAGCGCGTAAAGGCTGTAGACGGCTTCAGGGTTCTGTGACCGGGACGAGATAATGCCCTGCCAGGAGCCGCCGGTGGTGTTGCCGACCACGTTGGGCTCATCCAGGGTCTCCCAGGCCTCGGTGCACATGTTGTAGACTTCGGTGCTTCCCGGCACGATGGAGGCGCCGATCTTACCCTTGATCAGCGAGCGGGCTTCGTCCTGGACCAGAGATCCAACATCTCCCCAGGAGAAGACGAATATGGACTTGCCGCGCAGGAACCAGTCCCACCCTTCGCCAAGACCCCAAGCGGCTTGGGCTTCGGGACCGTATTGAGAGAGTTCGACAAGCTTCTCGAGGGCGCGGACATGACCCGGAGAGTTGATCAGAGGCTCCATGTCAGCAGGGTCGAACCAGTAGTTGTTGGTGCACCGGTCGACGGTGTCACCGGGCCTCACTACGAAGGATGCCGACATAGTCATGTAGTGGAAGTGCCCCTGGTTGTTGACCTGGAAGTGGCTCACGATGCCGTCGTCCTCTTCGGCATCGTTGTCGTCCCAGTTCTTGCCGTCGAAGAACGCGGCGATGTCGATCACGTCGTCCCAGGTCTCGACCGGGAAGGGCATCGGCTCGCCGACTTCGGCTTCGTAGGCGGCCTGCCACTCGGGATCGGTAAGGATGTCGTTGCGCCAGTAGAGAACCTGGCCGTCGCGGACCTTCATCGAGGCGTAGAACTCGCCTGGCCACTGGTGGAGCTTACGTAACGAAGGAGGCATC
>CP070651.1:940313-943507 GCA_020354625.1 Trueperaceae bacterium | reverse complement strand
TGGGAACGTTGTAGCGTAAGGTCCGATAGAGCAGCGTCTGCAGCGAAAGGTTTTCACCGGCTTCATCGAAGCTACGATGCCGAGCCTGCCAGATCCAATTGCCGTAGGAGTCGTATGCGGTCTCGAAGCCCAAGATATCGACGTCGATTTCTACTATGCCGAGTCGGCTCCCGGCCAGCAAGAGTTGAGCGTACGTCATGCACCGGCCCTCGAGGCTGCCGACCATCAAGTCGCTTTTCGCGAGATCGTGCGAGGCGTGGCGAGCCGCCACGGCTTGATAGCCTCGTTCCTGCCGAAGATCTTCGAACAGAGTGCCGGTAACGGTTGCCACATCAACCTGAGCTTGTGGCAGGGTGGGAAGACCGTCACCGGGGATGAAGGTCACGAAACGGGACTCTCTGCACCTACGCGGGCTTTCATCGCCGGCTTGCTCCACCACCTTCCCGGCCTCAGCGCATTGACCACACCGAGCAGCAACTCCTTCAGGCGCATCCGCCCACACCATTGGGCAGGCGCCTTCGTCGTCTGGGGCTACGGTAACCGTGAAGCCGCCGTGCGTGTCATGCGTGATGCCTCGGGGACGGCAAACCGTTTCGAACTAAAAACGGCGGATGCGACTGCCAACCCGTATTTGGCCTTGGGCGCTATACTGGCCGCAGGGCTCGATGGCCTGAGCCGAGACCTCCCCTTGACTGCCGAGGTCACCTTGGATCCCGGGTTGATCTCAGCGACGGAGCGGGAGGCAAAAGGTATCGACGCCTTGCCGGGTGACTTCGGTGAGGCGCTGGATGCACTCAGGCAGGACGCGGTCTTGCTCGAGGCCTTGGGCGACGCTCGTGCCAAAGCCTACCTGGCGGTCAAGGGTGCGGAGTGGGAAGCCCTCAAGGATCTTTCGCTCGAGCGCGAGGTCGAGTTGCTGCTCGAGCGCTATTGAAAGGCGTCTTATCGGGTGGACGGGATGTGCGATCGGGAAAACCCATCCGAGGTGCGCCGCTTTAGGGAGTTGGGATGAAAGGGTCGCAAGCTTTGAGCCGCGATGTCCCCGTGGTCAAAGCCGAAACGGCACTCCTCGTCATCGACGTGCAAAACTACAACTGCCTACCCGATGGCGGCGAGTATCGGGCCGAGGGGTTGACCCCCATTTAAGCCCAAGAAGAGCACCGCTACTTTTTCGAGCGTCTCCAAGGGGTGGTCGTTCCTAACATGAGGCGTCTGCAGCAGAGTTGCCGCCGCCATCACATCGAGGTGACCTACACCGTGATCGAAAGCCTTACCAAAGACGGTCGGGACCGCAGCCTCGACTACAAGATCACCGGCTTCAACGTTCCGAAACGCTCGTGGGACGCTCGAGTGATCGAAGCGATCGAACCCCTTGAGGACGAGATCATCTTTCCCAAGACGAGCTCGAGCGCCTTCATATCGACCAATATCCACTACGTGCTCGGCAATCTGGGCATCAGGTATCTTGTGCTCTGCGGTTGCCTGACCGATCAGTGCGTGAGCTCTATGGTTCGCGATGCCTGCGATCTCGGCTATCTCGTCACGCTGATCACCGACGCTTGCGCGACGGGTTCACAGGAGCGACACGACCACTCCATCGAGTACATCAAGGGCTACTGCCGCAGGCGCACGACCGAGGAATTTGTGCGGGAGTTGTCCCGCCACGAACCTATACTGTGACCGTGTGCAGGCTACCCGTTCAAGTGATCCCTTCGATGTGATAGCCGTGCTCCTTGAGTCGTTGGTGAAAGGTTCTTGTCCGTGTGGCTGGCAACACGATGGTAGTGTCATCCAAAAGGGTGACTGCTTGGCTCAGTTGGCGATCGTTTTTTATAACCTGCATGGCTGCCGGCGCGCGGACCTTGATGATCACTGCTTGCTCACGCACGGTCAACGAGCCTCGTTTGGCCTCTAGATCTGCAAGCCAGGACGATACTGCTTTAGGTAGCGGACCCTCGTTGTACTGTTGGAAAAAGGCCAGAATTTGGCCGGCGTCGAGCCCTTGGGCCAGCACCTCGACCGTTTTGCGGGTATCGAGTCGGTAACGCCCTGCTTGAACAGGGGAGGTGAGCTGTTCGAGCTGGTGGCCTAGATCGGGGGTAAGACTTTCTTTGCCGGTCAGCGTGAGCTCGAGGTTGGCGTCGATTTCAAAAAGCGACGTTACCTGCGCAGTGGGAGGGACGTAGTCATCAGCGTGCCCCAAGAGAAAAGCGCCGAGCAGGTTGATGCGGAAGTAAAGGAGTCCATCGTAAAGACTGTAGTACTCCTCGTCGTGTTCGAGGTAAGGTATCAAAAGCCCGAACTCGTCGGCGGGAACATAGAGGAGATCGACCGCACCGATGCTGCCTAGATACTCGAAGATCAAGGCGGAGATGTAGAGTGCTGTGGTCACCATCCAGGAGCCCGGCCCGGCGTTACCGAGCCAACCGTACTCGGGGTGGTCGATATAGAGACCGGTGAATTCGCTGGCATCGATTTCGAAATCGAAGTGCCAGATCTTTACCGCGCGGAAAAAATCGTCTAAGCTGATCCACACGCCCACCGGGCACCAAGAGAGTGCCTCGATCACCTTTTCGCGGCGTGTGCGCGGGTCGGTCAGGCGGGTCTGCCTCGCCTTTTGACCTTTGACGGCGACTACGCGACTGAATTCGTCGAAGCTCCCGTGGTCGACCCACTGCTCGAAGGCAGTTAGCAAAGCTTCCATATCACCGTTGAGGAAGGCTCTCCCGCTATCGGTCAGGGTCGCTACCTTTCCCGACACCAGCTGCGACTCGCGAGCGAACACGTCGAGGCCGAAGGGGCGGATGGTGTCTTTGATCCTTGGCGCGCCTTCGTGGTATATGAAATCGGCCTCGAGCAGATTTTGCATGAGCGTTTTTACGCTTTTTGGAGTGAGTCGGGATGAGGTGGTGCTGTATTTGAGCCGACCCTGGTCGACAAGACGTCGGTAGACGCGTAGGTCGTGCAAACCGGGCCGTTCGGTATCAGCCCGGATAAGATTAAAGTACACACCGTCGATTTCCGCCGCTTCGGGGGCATCTTCGAGCCCACTCAAACGGTGTTTCTCCTGGTTGGGCACTAGGTGTGCGAGTTGTTTTCGAACCTCTTCAGGGAGGAAGCGGTGGTGGAGGAAAAGATCCAGGGTTACGGCCGAGCTCTCGTAACCGTAGAAGAGCAAACTCGTCTGTTGCTGC
>CP070651.1:937711-940213 GCA_020354625.1 Trueperaceae bacterium | reverse complement strand
TGGGTAATGGGTCATGCGTGGGGCAACTGCAAACGGAGCGGCCCGACCTCTATGTTTCGCAGCACCCATACCTCATTACTCATCACCCATCACCAAAACCGTAATGGGAAATGGGTAATGGGTCATGCGTGAGGCAACCGCGAAAGAAAACGGTTATGGAACGCCTGGCTTCGAAGACGCAAACGTCAGAGCAGGCAGGTTCAGCCGTACCCTTCGCAGCACCCATCACCCATTACTCATCACCCATCACCGTCTTACTTCCAATCTTCCGGCAGGAGCTCGTCGGCGCATTCGGCGAAGGCCGCCAGCAGGGCGATGGTCGCTTCGATATCGCGGACGTGACAGAGTTGCACGGTGGAGTGCATGTAGCGTGTCGGGGCGCCGACGGTGGTGCACAGGGCACCGAGACCGGTGCGCTGGATAACCGAGGCATCGGTCCCCCCGCCGATGTTGCGTTGGTAGGGGATGCCCTGCCTTTCGCAGAGGTCGATCAGGAAGCGAACCAGCTTCGGGCTGCCGATGGTGAGCCGGTCCATCAGGTAGATACCGGTACCTTTTCCCAAGGTGCCCTGCCGTTCGTGCGCTTGGGCGTAGGGGATGTCGGTGCCGAGGCTCCCGTCGATGGCGACGCCGATATCCGCCTCGATCGCTGATGCTGCTGCCGGGATTCCCCGGACGCCGACCTCTTCCTGGACGGTGCTGACGGCGTAGACGTCGACCGATGGGTTCGTGATGCGCTTCATCGCCTCTACCATGCAGTAGACGCCGATCCTATCGTCGAAGTTCCGGCCGGTCACTACCTCTTCGTTGAGATGGTCGAAGGTGGTGGCGAGCGAGATCACGTCACCGATCTGTACGGTGTCGAAGACCTCTTTGGCGGGGCGTCCGAGGTCGATAAGGAGCTCCTTGAGTTCGAAGACACGCTTCCGGTCCGCTTCGCTGGCCAACCAACCGGGTTGTGGGGCGATGACGCCTTTTAACGTGTGAGAACCGTTTCTTGTTCCGTGTACGAGGACGCGCTCGCTCATCAAGGTGCGGGCGTCGAAGCCGCCGATGGGGGTAAAGCGCAGGAAGCCCTCGTTGTCGATGTGCGTCACCATAAACCCGATCTCATCGACGTGGGCGGCGTAGAGGAGCCGAGGAACGCGGCCTTTGGTCGAGGTTCGGTTGCGCGCCCGCTTACAGGCGATGACGTTGCCGAGCCGGTCGCGCCAGATTTCGTCGGCGTGCGGCGTTAGTTCTTCGAATACCAAGTTCTGGGCCGCATCTTCGAATCCCGATACGCCCGGGATGTTGCTTAACTTTTGAAGTAGCTCCATACTCGATCTCCTTCGATCTCCTCTAAAGCATGTTTTGGAGACGGTAAATCCTGCTAGGTAATGGGTAATGAGTAATGGGTGATGGGTGCTGCGAAGGGTGCGGGCTCAGCCTATCATTTGCGGTTTACCCACGCATTACCCATTCCCCATGACCCATCACCTTTCTTCCAATCGCAACCGTCAAAGCAAACCGGCTCAATCACGTTTTTCGTAGCTCTCATTACTCATCACCCATTACCCTTTTGGTCCTATCGAGAAGTTTCCTCTAGACGTTTGCTGTGTTAATTGTTCGTCGGTTGGTCGAAGCGCGGGTCGAGGGCATCCCGCAACCCATCTCCCAAAAAGTTGAAGGCGAACATGACGATCGCCAGCGCCAGCCCGGGGAAGATCGCCAGGTGTGGGTGGGAGCGCATGGCTTTGAACCCTTCAGCGATCATCATGCCCCAACTCGGGGTCGGGGGGTTCGCTCCGAGCCCGATGAAACTGAGGAAGGCCTCGGTGGCGATGAATTGGGGGATGTCGAGCGTGACGCGGACGAGCAGGGGGCCGATCAAGTTCGGCACCAGGTGGCGCGAGATGACTCTCACGTCTCTCGCCCCCAGCGATTTGGCGGCCTGGATGAACTCGGTCTCTCGCAGAGAGAGTGCCATCCCCCGCGTCAGACGCGCCATGGAGACCCAGGAGGTAAGGCTGATGCCTACCACGATGAAGAGCATGCCGCCGAGCGAGGCATCGAAGGCCGCGATCGCCTGCGCGAAGGGGTTTTGCATCACGTCGCCGCCGAAGCCGGTTTTGAAGGTGATCATCAAGAGGATGATAAAGAGGAGGCTCGGAAAGGCGTAGAGGATGTCGACGATGCGCATGAGGACGTTATCCAGCCGGCCACTGAAATATCCTGAGACGGTGCCGTAGGCCAGGCCGATCGAAAAGGCGAAGAAGGCGCCCAGGAAACCTACGGCGAGCGAAATCCGCGTTCCGTAGATGAGCCGGCTCAACAGGTCCCGTCCGAGAAAGTCGGCGCCGAGCGGGTACTCTCTGCTCGGCGGGGCGTAGTTGGCGAAGAGGTTGCCATCGGCGTAGTGTTGCGGCGCAATGACGGGGGCAAAGATGGCCACGATCGTGAAAAACACTAGGATAATTCCGCCGACGACGGCAGCCCGGTTCTTGAAGAGCCGTTTGAGCG
>CP070651.1:926099-937611 GCA_020354625.1 Trueperaceae bacterium | reverse complement strand
TCTCCCTCGGATCTGAGGTGCTCGAGCTCGTCGTTCACGCTTACCTCCCTATGATATGAACTCCTGCTGATCGATCAGGAAATGAAATCATGCCAACTGGAAGTCATATAAGCCGCCGGTCGGCCAGGTCGAGGGCCCCGTCGATGGCCTCGAGAACGAAGTCGAGTTCGGCTTCGCTTACGATCAATGGGGGGACGATCCAGATGCCGAACTTGTCTCCGGGGACGTAGACGTTCTTCTCTTTGAGCAAGTAGCCGGCTATCTCTGTCACCACGGTCGGATGATACTTCTCTGTCGCCTTACGAACCGGCTCCTTGGTGGCTCTGTCCTTGACGAGTTCCAGCGTCCAGAAGAGCCCCATACCGCGCGCATCCCCGACGCTGGGGTGCCGCTCCTTGAGCTCAAACAGCCTCGAGCCGAGATAACGGCCCAACGTCTGCACGCGCTCGAGGAACCCTTCCCCCATCACGACCTCGAGGCCGGCGAGGGCCGCGGCGGCACCGAGTGCGTGGCCCGAATAGCTCTGCCCGTGGCCGAAGATGGCCTCGTCGAACACGCTTGCGACATGTTCTGAAAAGATGGTGGCCGCGGTGGGGCAGTACGCTCCCAGGGCCTTGCCCATGACGACGATGTCGGGTTCGATGTCGTAATGCTCCACCGCCAAGAGCTTGCCCGTACGGCCCATACCGGTCATGGTCTCATCGACGATCAGCAAGAGCTCCCACTTGTCGCAGAGGTCGCGCAGGCCCTCGAGGTAGCCGGTGGGTGGCGGGATGATGCCGTTGCTGCCGACCACGGTTTCGACGAGCACGGCCGCGACTCTGCTACTGCCGCCCTCTTGTTCGATGAGGTAGTCGAGGTAGCCGAGGTTCGCCTCGGTAACGGTTTGCGCGTCACCGAAGGGGGGACGGTAGGCGTTGGCCTCCGGTGCGAAGACGACGCCCGGCAGGGTGAAGGGCTCTGCGAACCATCGCCTCGGGTCGCCGCTCACCGAGGTCGCTCCGGCGGTAGCGCCGTGCCATGACCGGTAGCGGCTGACGATCTTGTAGGGATAGGGGTAAAAAGGGTCTTCGCTCGGCTGATTCCCCTTGAGGCTGGTGTAGGTCTTATACATCCGCGCGCCTTTGATGGCGGCTTCGATCGCCGCAGCGCCGCTCTGTGAAAAGAAGACCTTCTTGTTCGGGCTGCCGGGTGTCAGGTGCGCGAGCTTTTCTGCCAGAAGGGCGGTGGGTTCGGTGGCGAAGTCGTCGGTGACGTAGATGACGCTCTCGAGCTGACGGCGCATGGCGTCCAGGATCCGGGGGTGGTTGAAGCCCAGGTTGATGCACTCGTGGGCGCTCCTGAGGTCGAAGATCTTGCGGCCGTCGGTCGTATGGATCCAGCAGCCCTCGGTTCGCTCGACTCCAAGCGGTGCGTAACCCTTTTGGGCCGACCAGCACTGCATCAGGTAGGTGGCTTGGAGGGTGGCGAAGTCGCGCTCTGACATGGGAACCCTTCCGCTCAGGCCCAGAGGTTCTAGACCTGGTTGGCTGCTGCTACCATGTTGCGGAGCTTTTGCTCCGCCAGGCCACCGGTCAGGTAGCCGAGGCCGCAGTCCGGCGCCACCATCAACCGGTCCCTGTCGATGTGATGTAGGGCCTGTGACAGCCGGTTTGCGATCTCCTCGGTCGGTTCGACCCGCGAGCTGGCGATGGCAATGGAGCCGAAGATTACGGTGGTCTTCTGAAACGTCTCCAACAGGTGTAATTCGAAGTGACGGTGGGCGTCCTCGAGCGAGATGGCATCGATACTCGAGGCCTCGATGGCGTCCGCGAGCTGGAAGTAGGCTTCCCTGCTCGCCTTCTGGAAGTCCTGCTGATCGAGCCGGTCGGGGTAACCACAGCACATGTGAACCACCCGTGTGACCTGCTCGGGCAGACCCTCGAAGCAACGCTCGAGGTTGTCGAAGCCGAAGGCGAGGGCCTTTTCGGGGGTGCGGGCGAAGACGGGCTCGTCGATCTGGATGATACGGCAGCCGGCTTCTGCCAGCGCGCGCACCTCTCGGTTGAGCGCTGTTGCCAGGTCGGCGCCCAGCTCGGCTTCGTCTCGGTAGTAGGTATTCGCCGTGCTGCCGGCGATGGTGAGCGGTCCCGGCAAGGTGATCTTGACGGGCCTGTCGCTGGCTGCCTGCGCCACCCTATAGTCGCGGGGCAGGATCGGCTCGCCCGCTTCGATCTTGCCGGTGATGGTGGGTACATCGGCCACCCAGGCGCCGCTGCGGAGCGAAAGCCGGGTCAGGTTTTCGAAGTCGATGCCGGCGAAGTTGCGGCACTGATAGTGGATGTAGTTCTCGCGGCGCACCTCCCCGTCGGTCGGAATATCGATGCCGAGTTCCACCTGTCGCCTGACCACGTCGGCGGTGGCGCGATCGAGCAGCTCTTCGATCTCTTCGGGGAGCTCTTCGAGGTAGCGGCTGTACGCTTCGGTGGGGTTGGTGATGCCGGTCCCGCCGCTGCGAAACCAATCTGGCGTGGGTAGGTACTCGGGTTTGGGAAACGCCCCGATGACGGTGGTGGTTAGTGACAACTTCGCCTCCTGATCACGATCCCGCTCGCTGGGTTGGTACTTCCATCCCCTTTAGCCCCAGCTCTTCGCTGAAGTGGCAGGCGACGTGGTGATCCTCGGCCAGTTGCCGCCAGGCCGGAACTTCGCTACGACACTTCGCTTCGGCGTACGGGCAGCGGGTGTGGAAACGGCAGCCCGTGGGCGGATCGGCCGGGTTGGGGATCTCGCCTTTGAGGTTGGCGGGCTCGAGCTTCAAGTCGGGATCCACTTCGGGGATGGCCGAGAGCAGAGCCTCGGTGTAGGGATGCTTCGGGCTGTAGAAGATCTTCTTGGTGGGAGCGAGCTCGACGAGCTGGCCCAGATACATCACCGCCACCCGGTTGGAGATGTGGGCCACCACCGACAGGTCGTGGGCGATGAAGAGGTAGGTGAGGCTCAGCTCCCGCTGAAGATCCATCAGCAGATTGATGATCTCGGCTTGGATCGACACGTCGAGGGCCGACACGGATTCGTCGCAGACGATAAACTCGGGATTCGAAACCAGCGCGCGGGCGATGCCGATGCGCTGGCGTTGCCCTCCGGAAAAGGCGTGGGGGAAGCGTCTCAAATGTTCCAAGTTGAGCTTGCAGCGCCGCGCCGTCTCGCGGATCTGCTCGTCGAGCGCAGCGCCCCGGGCGAGATCGTTGGCGACCAGCGGCTCGGCGATGATATCCCGCACCGTCATCCGCGGGTTGAGCGACGAATACGGATCCTGGAAGATCATCTGGATGTGCTTGCGAAACTTCCTGAGCGCTCTGCCCTGCAGGCTGGTGAGGTCGATGCTCTGGTTGCCCAGATGGTAGTGGATGGTACCGGCTGTCGGATCGATGGCCCGCAGCAGCGACCTGCCGACGGTGGTCTTGCCGGAGCCGCTCTCGCCCACCAGACCGAGGGTCTCGCCCCGCTCGATCGAGAAGCTGAGGCCGTCGACGGCTTTGACGTAGGCGGTGGCGGGACCGAACCTGTTCCTGCGGACCGGGAAGTGGACCTTGAGGTTGTGGACGTCTACCAGAGACACGATTCACCCGGCCTCATGCAAAAAACAGTGGACGGTATGGTCGGATCCGAGCTCGGTGGAGGCCGGTAGCCGCTGGTCGCACACCCCAGGAATTTTCTGGTCGCAGCGGGTGTGAAAGGGGCAACCCAGAGGGCGGTTCAAAGGGCTGGGGATGTCGCCTTCGATGGCAGTGAGCCGCTGGCCGATGGTGTCGGGCTTGGGGATCGCCTTGAGCAGCTTCTCGGTATAGGGGTGTTGAGGAGTCTTGATGATCTCGCGCTTTTTGCCCTGCTCCATGATGCGTCCGAGGTACATCACCGCGATCTCGTCGGCGACCTGGGAGATCACTCCGAGGTCGTGGGTGATGAAGATGACGGCCATCCCAAGCTCTTCTTGCAGGCCTTTGATGAGTTCTAAGATCTGGGCTTGGATGGTGACGTCGAGGGCGGTGGTCGGTTCGTCGGCGATCAGTAGCGACGGGTTGGTCGAGAGGGCGACGGCGATCATGGCCCGCTGCCGCATCCCGCCGGAGAGCTCGAACGGGTACTGGTCGATGCGCTTGTGGGGGTCGGAAATGCCGACTTTGTCGAGCATATCGACCGCGATGGCTCGAGCCTCTCTCTTGCCGACCTTGCGGTGGAGCAAGACGGCCTCCATGATCTGGTTGCCGACGGTGTAGACCGGCGAAAACGAGCTCATCGGCTCCTGGAAGATCATGCTGATGTCACCGCCGCGCAGGTCGCGGATGGCGCGTCCACGGGGATTGAGCTTCAACACGTCCACCGCGCTGCCGTCTGTGCGCCGGTAGGTAATGGAGGATTCCGGGTCGATGACAGCGTTTTTCGCGTTGAGGCGCACGATCGCTTTGGTGCTGACGCTCTTGCCGGAGCCGCTCTCGCCGACGATGCCGAGGGTCTTGCCGTGTGCGACGGAGAAGTCGACCCCGTCCACGGCCTGCACCAGACCCTCATCCGTCCGGAAGGAGATCTTGAGGTTGCTGACCTCTAAGAGCTTATCGTGTGAAGGGCGTATCACCTGGATCAACCACTCACTTGGTAGGGGTCGGCGGCATCTCGTAAGCCGTCTCCCATCAAGGTGAAAGAGAGGACGGCCAGGACCACGAACAGGGCCGGAATGAAGAGCCAAGGCGCCTGGACGATGGCGCGGATGTTTTGGGAGGCCTGCAGCATGATGCCCCAGCTCACCGCCGGGGGTCTCAGGCCGAGCCCGACGAAGCTGAGCGCGGTCTCGCTCAAGATCGTATAGGGAAAGGAGATCACCAGGTCGACGATGATATAGCTGGCAAAAGCCGGCAGCAGGTGCCTCCCGATGATGCGTCCCGCCGTGGCCCCCGAAATCCGCGCCGCCACCACGTAGTCCTCGTTGCGCAGGCTGAGGAGCTGCCCGCGAATGCGCCGGGCCAGGGTGGGCCAGCCGACCAGCCCGAGGATGAGCGTCATGGCGAAGTAGACTTGTTGGGTGCTCCACTCCTGGGGGAAGGCCGCTGCCAGGCCCATATAGAGGGGGATGACCGGAATGACCCGCACGATTTCAGTGAGGCGTTGGATCAGGTAGTCGAGCCAGCCGCCGAAGTAGCCGGCGACCCCACCGATGATGAGCGCCAGCACAAAGGCGATCAGCACGCCCATCACCCCGATGGAGAGGGAGGTTCGGGTGGCGAAGAGGGTTCGCGAGAAGACGTCTCGCCCCAGGTCGTCCGTGCCGAACAGGTGGATGGTGCCCTCATCGACGCCGATGAAGTGGATGTCTGAGCGAAACAGGCCCAGGAGTTTGTACGGTTCCCCTTTGACGAAGAACTGCAAGTAGCGCCGTACGCTGGGGTCGATCTTGGGGATCGCCCGCAGGGTAACCGGATCGCGCTCGGTGACCGAGCCGGGCACGAAGGGGCGGACGCTCAGGCCGTCTTGGTTCCAGAAGCGGAGGACCTGCGGGGGGCCGAGCAGGTATTTGGCGTTGCGGGTGGTCTGACCATAGGGGGCGAAGAACTCGGCGAAGATACCGAGGGTGGCCATGATCAGAAGCACCAAGCCGCCCGCCAGCGCCAGCTTGTTGCGCCGAAAGCGCCACCAGACGAGCTGCCACTGGGTCGCCGAGAAGTACCGCTGCGCCTCTTTGGACTCGTGAGATGTGGTTTGCGGTGCGTCGCTCGCCACGGCTCAGCCTCCCTCGAGCTTGATGCGGGGATCCAGAAACGCCAGCAGGATGTCGGAGAGGAAGTTGACGAAGACGATCATGAAGGTGAGCATCAACAGGATCGCACCGGCCACGAACATGTCGAGGTCGAGATACGACCTGATCAAGAGCTCGCCGAGTTCGGGCAGCCCGAGCACCAAAGCGACGATCGGCAGCTCGGAGAAGATGCGGTTGATGTCGAAGCTGATGGTGCTGACCACCGGGTTGATCGCCAGCCGGGCGGGGTATTTGAAGAGGAGTTTTCGCTCCGAGACGCCGCGCGCCCGAGCGGCCGTGACCGACAGCTTGTTGATCTCATCTAACATGGTGGCCCGCACCGTCTGCAGCTGGAAGGCGGTGGCCGACCAGGCGAGCACCACTGCGGGGACGAAGAGGTGCTCGAGGAGGTCGACGACTTTGGCGAGGTTCCAAGGCGCCTTTTCGTATTCTGGTGATAAGAGACCGCCGACCGAGGTGCCGAAGAGCGTCACCCCGATGTAGAGCAAAATCAGCGCCAACAAAAAGTTGGGCAGAGCCAGGCCGAGATAACTGAAGACCGTCAGGGCGTGATCGCCGAGCGAATGTCGCCGCACGGCCGCATAGATGCCGATGGGGATCGATACCGCGTAGGTGATGATCAGGGTGGCGAGCAAGAGCGCTACGGTGAGCCCCAGGCGCTGACCGATCACCCGGTTGACCGAAGTTTCGAAAGAGAACGCTGGGCCGAAGTCGAAGCGGGTCACGATGCCGCCGATCCAGCGGGTGTAGCGAAACCAGGCCGGTCTGTCGAGGCCGAGGTCGATGCGGATGTTTTCGATGTCGGACTGGGTGACGTTGACGCCCGTTCCGGAGTACTTGCGAAAGGCGTAGCGGTCGGCGTAGTCACCTGGCGGCAACTCCATGATGACGAAGACGAGAATCGACACGAAGAACATCGTGACGAGCATGCCGAAAAAGCGTTGCAGAATAAACCGGAACATAGATTAGGACGAAAGTAAATAGAGAGGGGGTGCGCCTCCGCGCACCCCAATGAAGCCAAAGCGCTCGTTACTGGCTAAGGAACCACTGATTTGGCCGGTACGGGTAGGTCCAATAATAGTCGTAGGTCTTGGCGGTAAAGGCGCGGTAGTTGCCGAGGTCGGCACGGTGCATGATGGGGTTGACGATGTTGCCGACCGTGCCGATAAAGAGGAGGTTGTCCACGTGGATATCGACGATTTCGCCGCCGATACGGTCGGATTCCTCGCTGCCCAAGGGGACCTGAAGAAACTGGTCGGCCAGCTCGTACAGCTCGAGGATGTAGTCGGGGGGCTCGCTCCCCTCGGCGCCGTCGCTCTGTTTCCAGGCGGCCCACTCAAAGCCGGTTCCGGGGTTGAAGAAGTCGCCGAAAGGAGGGATCAATTCGGTGAAATCTTGTGAGATGGAGGGTCCGCTGACCCCGTCGTTCACCCAGACGGTGATGTCGAGGTCGTTGTTGTTGGCGTCGGCGCGGTATTCGTCCGAGGTGACCTCCTTGAGATCGATCCGGACGCCCACCGCGCTCCAGTAATCCCGCACCAGCTCCTGCATCTGCACCGGTGCACCCTGGCTCGCGTAGACGAGGCGTACGATGAGCGGTCTTCCATCAGGGCGTTCTCGAACGCCGTCACCGTCGGAGTCGGCCAGGCCCATCGCGTCCAAGAGCGAATTGGCGCCGTCGGGATCGTACTCGATAAAGGCGTTTAAGTGCTCGTCGGTCACGAAGCCCACCGTGGCGGGTTCTACCGGCATCCCCTGCAGGGGCGTGCCCTGCCCGAGATAGACGATCTCGTTGATCTCTTCACGGTTCATGGCCAGAGACATCGCTTGATTGAAGCGAACGTCGTTGAAGATCTCCCGGAGGACAGGGTCCTTGTGGGTGCGGTTGAACGAATAGACGACGTTTTCGCCGAGGGCGGGGGCGAGATCGACCTGGTAGTTGCCGTTGGACTCATTTTCCTTGAGGAGCGGGAAGTCTTCGAGGAAGATCGCCTGTTGCTTATAGGTCACCTCGCCGTTGGTGATCTTGAGGTTCTGTACCTCTTTGTCCGTCACATACACTTCGTCGATCTCGTTGATGTAGGGGAGTTGGTTCCCGGCGGTATCGACCATGTGGAAGTACGGGTTGGCGACCAGATGGCGTCCGGTAGCGGTGTCTTCGATGAGGATGTGCGACTCGAGCGTGGGCAGGACCTGCGTATCGGTCCCTTTCAGAAGGGGGGAGGGGACATCTTTCCAGTCCGAGGCGCCGTAGTAGTTGTTGACCCAGTCGGCCCAGCTCTCAAAGCCGGCCTCCGCTGCCGCTGCGTTGGCATCGGGGTTGTAGCGGACGTGCTTATCCATGAAAAAATGCTTCGGTTGGAACGGTTGGGCGAAGTCGACGGCGAAGCGGCTGACGATCCCGGGTGAAGGCACGGGGAAGGTCATCTTGACGGTCGTCGCGTCGACGGCTTCGACCTGCATCGGATTGCCGGCAAAGAGCCAGCGAGCGGGGGTGTTCGGGAAGATCTCTTGGTTGAGGATGAGGTCTTCGTACCAAAAGACCACGTCTTCAGCCGTGAACGGCTGACCGTCTGACCACTTGTGGCCCTCGCGCAGGTGGAAGGTGAGTTCGGTGAAGTCGTCGTTCCACGCCCACCCCTTGGCGACGTTGGGCACCAGCGTCTGCAGGTCGTCGGAGAAGCGCACCAGGTTCACGTGCCGGATGCTGAGCAGGTCCGAGGTACCGGCTTCGGTCGCCCGGGAGAGACCTGCCAGGGTTCCGCCGTAAGTGCCGATCTGTTCGTAGGGGGCCACCACCAGCGGCTCGGCCGGCAGGCGCTCCGCGACCGGCGGCAGGGTGCTGGGGTTTCCGACGATGCGAGCGTTCATCTCCGCGATGGCGGGGTTCTCGCTGAAGCTGAGCTCGCAGCCCGCCAGCCCCTCGAATTCCGCCAGTTCGTACTGATAGGGGAACGCGCCCGGAGCGACCCCTTGGGAATCGGCGGCGGTGACGGCCGGGCATTGGGCTAACGCAGCACCCACCACGACCAACGCCAACGTAGTACCGAGTCTGACGAAAAGACCTTTCATGTTCCCTCCTTAAATTCGTTGCGAAGCGTCACTGAATGAAGCGGCCTTCATCCCAACGCAAGCTGACAACTATCCAGTTTTCGCGTTTAAAACTAGACCTACGATATGAACTCTAAGAGCGCTTTGTCAACCACACGTCAGAGCCACAAAAGGTTTAGGATAGACGTTAGGTTGTTATCTGTAGTGAACGGCATCTTGAGGAACTCACTGTGGAGAAACTCAAGGCACTCATCCCCGACTGGTCACCAGAAGAGTAAAGAGCATAACTGGCGTGTGTGGCGAGAGATCGAAGCTGAAAAGCGCGCCGCTGCCAAACGGGGTAGCCGCCGTTTGCGTGAGGTAGAAGAGATATTTAGAATCTCTAGCGACGCAGACGACAGCTAATCCGCGGCGCTGTCGCTTAGCCCAGACCCTCCTTGTTATAAACGCGGGATCGACACCCAAGCTCGCCCTCGGCCGAGCGCCACGCTAGGGGCACTCGCCGCGGGCCAACCGCTCCTCGATATCGGCCACCACCGCGGGCAGCTCGACGACGCTGTCGATGACGTAGTGGGCGCCGGTCTTGCGGAGCACCTCTTTGGTATAAGCGTGGCGTCTCTCGATCTCTTCTGCTGACAAGGCCTCGGCCTGCTCGAGCGAGTCGATGTCCATGTAGTTGCTGTAGCGCGTGACGCCGACGGCCCAACAGCCGGCCTCGAGCCCCTCGCCCACGCCCGAGGTGCTGTCGTCGACCTTGACGACCGACTGGATGGGGTGGATATCCATCAGGTCGAGGTTGCGGTAGACCATGAACGGCTTCGGCCGTGCGCCGTGCGCCACCTCGTCACCGGCGACGGTGGCGTCGGGATTGAAGCCTTGACGGATGGCGGCTTCGAGCAGGATGTCGACCATAGGACGGGTGAAACCCGTCGAGACGCCGATCTTGATGCCACGTCGCTGCAGCTCGGCGCAAGCATCGACCACCCCCGGAAGCACCGGGGTGTAGGTGGGCAAGACCTCGAGCTGGAGCGGAACGAAGTCAGCAAACATCCGGTCGACATCGCTCTGGTCGGGGTAGTTTCCGTGGACACCCTTCCAACGCTCGCGAATCTCCGGAACCTCGGTGAGCGCTTTGATGTGCAGGTCTTTGCGCAGACCCATCGGCCCGCGGGCTTCCGCCATGGAAATCTCTACACCGTGGCGTTTGAAGACCTCGACGAACACCACAGCAGGCGCGATCACATAGGCATCTGAAACGGTGCCGCTCCAATCGAGCACCACCCCTTTGATCTTGCCGCGGTAACTCCTGCTGAACTGGTACTCCGGACGGATCATGGTTTCCCCCTACGGTTTGGTCTTCTCGTAGCTTGGGTCCCAGCCCGTCAGAATGATGCCACGAGATGAAATCGATCAGCAAAAAACGTACCTTGCTCGAGCGGGATTTGTCAAAGGTTTCGCGGGTAGATCTGTTGCTGGATGCCGTGTATCTCTCACGCTTATTCCGGCGTGACGTAGGCGGCGGTGATGCCCCCGTCGACGGTGAACTCGCTGCCCGTGACAAAAGACGATTCGTCGGAAGCGAGGTAGAGCGCGGCGTAGGCCATCTCCCTCGCCTCGCCGAAACGGCCCATGGGGATGTGCACCAGACGCCGCTGTCTCTTCTCTTCGGTATCGAGATACTTCATCAGCAGCTCGGTGTTGAGCGGTCCGGGGCAGAGCGCGTTGACGCGGATCTTCTCGCGGGCGTGCACCGTGGCCAGCTCCCGCGACAGCGCCAGCACCGCGCCCTTGCTGGCGGTATAGGCCAGCTGGGGGGTGGCTGCGCCCAGCAGCGCCACGAACGAAGCGGTGTTGATGATCGAGCCGCCGCCCGCGCGCCGCAGCGCCGGGATGCCGTACTTGCAGCCCAAGAAGACCCCTTTGACGTTGACAGCGAAGGTCAGGTCCCAGACCGCTTCGGTGGTGTTGACGGCGTCGTCGTCTTCAGCGTGCGAGATACCGGCGTTGTTGAAGAGCACGTTCAGCTTGCCGAAGGTCGTCTCGGCGTGATCGACCATCGCCCGGCAGTCTTCGGCCTTGGAGACATCGGCTCTCACAAAGCCGGCACGTCCTCCCCGGTTGGTAATGGCGTGAACGGTCTCTTCGCCGCTGGCCTCGTTGAGATCGACTGCGACGACTGCGGCGCCCTGTGCGGCGAACAGGAGCGCCGTCTCGCGGCCGATCCCGCTGCCGGCTCCGGTGATGAGGGCGACTTTGTCTTGTAGGCGCATGACTATCTCTCTCCTTACCCCCTACCCTGAAGCGGTTCGAGGGAGAACTCGAACGGCTTTTCCAGGTGGTCTTAGATCCGCTCGAAGTAGCGGCGCCGTTCCCAGTCGGTGACGAAGGCGTCGAAGGCTTGCTGTTCGGTGCGGAAGAAGTGCGTGTAGTGTCTGGCGACCTCGCTCCCTAGCGTCTCGGCGACGAAGGGGCTCTGCTCGAAGAGGTCGGTGGCTTCTTTCAGGGTGTGGGGCACGCGGGGGAGGTGCCTGGCGGCATACACATCGCCCTCGAAGATGTCCGGCGGTTCGATCTCGTTAATGACGCCATCTAACCCCGAGGCGAGGGCGGCGGCGAAGGCGAGGTAGGGGTTGCAGTCCGCGCCGGGGATGCGGCACTCGATGCGGAGAC
>CP070651.1:918890-925999 GCA_020354625.1 Trueperaceae bacterium | reverse complement strand
GAGCGGGGTGAGCGGCAAGGCCTTGTTCAAGTTGGGGTAGATCACGATCTTTCCGGGGAAGCGGCCCTCTGATACGGCCTTGAGACCCTCGGCCACGCCCTCTAAGCCGGCGACGGCGGCCACCGAGCGGTTAGGAGAGATCTTGCCGTTCTCGGTCAACCGGCACATATGTTGCAGGTCTGCGATCGAAGAACCGCTCGTGCCCGTGAAGCGCACGCCGCGCTGCACGATGGCGTTCAGATCGAAAGCGGCCTGCGTTCCCCGCGGCAAACCGGCGAATACGTTCATCACCGCGTCCTGGGCGAGGTGGGGCATGGCCGCCTCGACCGCTGCTTCGCTGGGAGCGAGCACCACGATGTCGTCGAAGCCCCGGGTCCCGGCTTCCACGTGCAGGCGCTCTGCCAAAGAAGCCGTATCGGCGAACGAATCGTTGGAGAGGAAGGTCAGCTCCACATCTGCATCTCGGCTCGCCTGCTCGAACTTCTTCTCGACCGCCGCCATCTTGGCGGCGTGCAGATTGGTGGCTACGATCTTGCTCGGATGCTCGGGGATCTCCATCGCCCGCTGCAGATGCATCTGCCCCAGGGGACCGGCTGCTCCCAGAATCCAGGTGGTGCCGCCGGCTCGAAGCTGGCTGCGGATCGGCTTGTAGGCGGCGGATAGGTCGTTCGATGGCGTGCCTACGATGGACAGGTTGTCGTAGTGGAGGCGGCCGATGTCGAGTCTGGCCAGGCGTTCGAAGGAACGGGGGCTCACCACGTTCAGAACGCCGCCGTTCGCGAGCCGGCCGAAGGCACGCTCGATTGTGGCTTCATCGGCATCGAGCAGAACGATGTCGTCGAAGCCCTCTTCGCCACTTGCCGTGAGGAGCTCGATTCCGTTCTCCTGAGCCCAGTTGCACGCTTGGGCGTTGAACGCCTCATCGGTCGTTTCCAAACGTAGCCCGGCCGGTCGCCACCCCGCGGCTCGGCCCAGGCTCACACCCTGGCCGTCACCGACGATCCAGACCTTTCCACCTTCGCGCCAGCGGTCGCGGTAGCTCACCGTGTAAGACGCTTCGACGCAGGCCCACGGTTCGTTCAGGGCCGCTTCTGCGTAGCCTGTGGTCGGCCTGACCGGGATCAGATAGTTGCCGTCGTCGCCGCTCAAGATCCGCTGGTCGATCACGTTGTATTGGGAGAATCCACCCTGGATCTCATACCCGTAGGCGTACCCTACACCGCCGACGCTGATGTCGGCTTGCAAGACGAAGCGGTCGCCGGGGCGGTACTGGTCGCGTAAGGCCTCGCCCACGCCGACTACCGTCAAGCTCACTTCGTGCCCGAGGACCACCGGGTCTTTGGCCATGTCGCGGTAGATGCGGGGGTGGTCTTGGCCGGCCCGGATGACCTTGATGTCGGAAAAACAGATGCCGGTGGCGTCGTGACGGATCAGCAACTGATCGCGGTTGTAGCTGGGCAGACCTGTCTCGATCAGTTGACCGTCACGACCGAGGTTCTCGAAACCGGCCCCGTAGAGCGGCCACAGGAGGTTTCGGGCCGGCAGCGGCGCGGTGGCGTGTTTGTAAGTGGTGAGAATATCAGGTTCTGGCATGGTGTTCATTCCAATTTCGGTAGCATGTCGCGTACTGTCTCAGGTCAGATGTGCAAGCACGTTGCCGGGAGTCATGGCGTCGGTGACTGCGTTCAGTCTGTCGATCACGGGCCCGCCGGGTGTGGCGAGACGTCCGAGGGCCGTGTAGAACTCGTTGCGGTCCTTCCGCGTCGGCAAGTAGGCGTTTGCCCAAGCGCTCTGATAGCCCAGGGTGAGCTTGCGCTGCATGACGGTGTGACCGTACACGAAATAGGCCCCGTCGATAAAGGCCTGACGGACCGGCGCGAGCTCCGGGGCGTCGAAATCGTCCACGATCTTCTGGCCGAAGCTGTTCATTTCGGTGCCGACGTTGAGCGGTAGGTCGAAGGTCCTGGCCAACTCGACCACCTGGTACAAGTTATCGAGCTTGAGGCGCTTTTCCTCTTGGTTGGGGAGATTCCAGCTTCGGTCGGGCACCAGGTTGAGGGCAACAGCACCCTTGGCGACGAGCAACTCGAGCAGTTCACTCATCTTCTGCTCGCCGTTTGTGGTGCCGTCGAGCCAGGCGGCGCAGGGCAGCGCCTGACACTCCAGAATCAGTTCGTGGAGGTGCTCGAGCGGCGGGAAGCTGTCCCAGCTGGGTTGCACGTAGGCGATCCCGCCACGCTTGATGAGCTTCGAGCGGACCAGGTTTTGGAAGCCGGGTTCGTCCGCCATCAAGGAGGGTAAGTCGTCCGCCGGCAGTTGCAACTTCTCAGCCCAGAAGGTGCCGAGAGCCTGAGAGCTGCCGAAGGTCTCTTTGGCGACGTGGATGTAGGCGAGCACGATGTGGCGCTCGGTCGCCGTGCCTTTGGGGGTGAGCGTCAGGACCTCTCGGGGGTAGTCGACCTTGACGGGATCGAGGTAGTCGTTCAGCCGCTCGATCACGTCCAGGTTTCGCTGTGCCGACTGGGTACACAGTTCGGAGAGGATGCGCGCGGCTTTGGGGGAGACCTCGCCGCCACTGAAGCCGATGCCCATGTGGTAGAGGATGCCCGGCTCGCCGGGCGAGTTCATTTCAAAGTCGGCGAACTCGGGAAAGTAGGTGCGGGTCTCGATGCCGGTGCTGCCGCGTACGCCGGTCAGCTCGCAGGCGTCTAGGAACTCATCTACAGCGTCTAGCACGTCGAAGTCGACCGTGCCCATCAACCCGATGCCCCGCTGCCGGCCGAGCCAGGCCAGCGAGGTCGGTGAGTGCCCGTAGGCGTTGAAGGAGAAGAAGGTGTGGCAGTGCATATTGGCCACTTCGCGTGCGGGACCGGGCGGCTCGATCTCCATACGGAGGAGGGTATCCAAGGCGTCTTTCCGGGTCGAGGGGTCGAAGTCGTTGAGTTGTTGCTCCAACTCAGCGGTTTGTGGGAGAAGGGTCACGTTGAGCTGCCAAGCCGGCTTTCAGTGATCTTGGAAGCGCCAAGATCACCTGAGCAGAGCAAGTAGAGGGTTTCAATCGGCCCGACAGCTACACTGATAGCCGGTTTAAGGTTCGAGATCGTTTGCCGGAGAAAATCCATGGTAATTGCAGGTTACCTGAAATCCCGGTAGCCGTCATCGAGAGCGCGACGCGCCAGCCAGCTGCAGCCCAGGACGGGTCCGTCGTTCTCGAGCCCCGTTGCCTCAATCCGAACTCGGGACCCGACCGATGCGAAGCTGTAGTTGGGAACCGCCTGGCGGGCGGGTTGGAGCAGAAGATCTCCGGCTTTGGAGACGCTGCCGCCGATGACGTAGAGTTCGATGTCGAGGATCATGGCCAGGGTGGCCACGATCGCTCCCAACGCCTCGCCGGCCTCGAGGACGATCGCATGGGCCGAGGCGTCGCCGCCGGCGGCGAGCTGAACCACCCGCTCGCCGGTGATCTCCTCTGCGTTCCGTCTCGCATTTTGTGGGGGGAGGGTTCGAAGGTAGCGCTTGGCCAGCGAGGGTCCACTTACGAACGTCTCGGCGCATCCCCGTGAGCCGCAGTGACAGGTTTCACCGTGGAGGTTCAAGGTGATGTGACCCACCTCTCCAGCTGAGTTGTGGCTCCCACGGTAGAGGTTGCCGCCCTCGATGATGGCCGCTCCGACGCCGGTACCTACCACGATAAACACCATGCTCTCCTCGTCGCGACCGGCACCGTAGTGGAACTCTCCGAGCGCGGCTGCTTTGGCGTCGTGTTCCAGCGCTACCGGTAGCTCGAGTCGTTCGATCAAAAGCTGCCGTAGCGGCGTGTGGTGCAGACCGGGCAGGTTGGGTGGGTCGAGAAGAGTACCGCTCTGGTGGTCGAGCGGTCCCGGGCTGCAGATGCCGAGCGAAGCGAGCGACTCACCAACCGGTAAGGCCCGCTTTAACTCGGTCACACTTTGGGCGATGCGTTCGACCACGTCCCGGGGGCCTTTGTGCGCGTCGGTCGCGATGCGCTGACGGGCCCGAATACGGTCTTGCGGGTCGACCAAGCCGAGTTCGATCTTAGTCGCGCCCAGATCTGCTCCGATCACCCAAGTTGGCACGGCTCTCTCTCCGAACTCAGTTTATGAGCGCCGCCCCCATACGGGCGAGCTCCATGTCTTCGGATTCGGGCAGGCCGCTCACGCCGACGGCACCCACCACTTGGTCCTGGTAGACGATGGGCACCCCGCCGCCCCAGGCGGTGTAGCGGAGATCCCCGAAGTTGGTCATGGGGAACTCCTCATCTTTCGAGGCTTGGCCGACGGCTTTGGATTCCGTTCGCTCCCGGGCAGCCGTGTAGGCCTTATTGATGGCGATGGTGATGGAGGGCAATTTGCAGCCGTCGGTACGCAAGAAGGCGAGCAGCTCTCCCTGGCTGTCGGTCACGGCGACGGCTGCGCCCTTGCCACGCCTGTCCAACTCCTTCTGGATGGCGGTCAAGACTGAAAGCGCGTCTTGGTGAGATAGCTCATACCGTTGAACCATGTGTCTTCCTCTCTGCACCGATATCTTTTTTCCCAGTCAGGTGATCGGCTACGCGAAGCGCCTGTGCGGCGACGGTGAGCGCGGGGTTCGTGGCACCCGAGGAGGGGAAAAAGGAGGTGTCGACCACGTATAGGTTATCAACCTCGTGGCTTTGGCAGTGGGGAGTTAGGACAGACGTTACCGGATCCTCGCCAAAACGCAGGGTCCCGCCACCCATACCGGTGCCGATGATGATGATGTCGTAACGAGGGGACCGGTTCACCTTAGCCTTTGACCGAGCCGGCCACTAGCCCCGGTACGAAGGGGTGGCTGAGGCGCCCCTTGATGTAGTGGGGAGATCGTTTCTGGTGTGTCATCCTGTGTTTCTTGTACCTTCCCTCTACGCTTCTCGACCTGCCGCTGCCCGCACCTCGGCCACACTTACCCAGCGGCCCTCATCCGAGGAGAGCGCTGCGGCCTCCATGGCCTCTTGTACCAGCAGGCCCTCGGCTAGGGTGGGGGAGCTGGGGAGGTCATCCGCTACGGCCCGCAGGAATTGGTACTGACACTCGGCGTGGGTACGGACGAAGTGGGGGGGCATCGACCAGTCGGGCGCTTTCTGTCCCTGGTAACGTTGCACCGTTTCGAGCTTGCGAAAGCCCCGCATGCCCCCCAGGGGATCCCCGGCGTCGCGCAGGTCGTAGACCTCGAGCCAGCTCGGGTCGGCGGCACTGAAGCGGAGCGCCCCCTTATCACCGAAGATCTCGACCTGCAGGTCGTTGGGGAGGCCCGTGCCCATGCGGGAGATCTCGACCAGCCCCAGGGTTCCGTCGGCCTGCCTCAGGTGGAGCAGCGCAATGTCGTCGACATCGACGGCAGCCTTGTCACCGGCACCGGGAGCGACCGGACGTTCTCTGATCAGCGTGTCGAGGGTGGCTTGCACCGAGCCGAACTCGCCCAACAGGAAGTAGATGATATCCAGGATGTGGGAGCCGAGATCGAACAGGGCACCGCCACCGGCGACCGACTTGCTGAGGCGCCAGGAGAGCGGCTTATCGTAGCTGACGTAGCTCGAGCGGTAGTAGCGGCCGCGGAAGGAGAAAACGCGTCCCAAGAACCCGTCATCGATCAGCTGCCGGGCACGGATGAGGGCCGGAAAGAAGCGGAAGTTGAAGGTCATCTGCGTCTTGACGCCGGCGCGCTCTGCCGCCGCCACCATGCGCTGACCTTCGGCCACATTCATGGCCAGCGGTTTCTCGCAGTAGATGTGCTTGCCCGCTTCGGCAGCCGCGGTGACGATCTCTTCGTGTTTGTGGTTAGGGATGCAGCAGTCCACCAGGTCGATGTCGCTACGGGCCAACAGCTCGCGGTAGTCGGCGGTCCAAAAGTCACAACCGAGTTCCTCGGCCGCGCGCTTGGCGGTCTCGGGGCGGGTGGTCGCTACCCCTGCGATTTCGAGGCTGTCGGCGCTCAGCCCGTAGTGAAACGGGATGGTTCGATAGGCCATGCCGTGCACGCGGCCGATCCCGCCGTAACCGATAATGCCGATCCTGAGCCGTTTCATGTGCTACCGACCGACGATCTCTTTGTTGAGCCCCTGAGCGTTACGGTAGGTGTCGCTCGCCTCGTCCATCACCGCGCGTAGTCGCTGCACTGCGGCGGTGATGTCACCGCTGCCGGGAACGAGCTTGCCGTTTGGACCCTTGAGAAGCGGTGAAGAGAACTCGCCGACCGTCATGCCGGCCTTGATGAACTCGGCGACGTTGCCGGCGTTGAGGCCGCCGTCTTCCATCAGCTCGATGCTCCCCTCCATGCCGGCTGCAGCGATCATCTTGTGGAGTTTCCCTACGGTGTCGAGCACGATCGGATCGATGGTGTGCGGGCTCTTCCCGGCTTGGGGTTTCACCCAGAAGGGTGCGCGCGATTCGTACTCGATGATGTCTACGTAGGGGTGGATGAACTGCTCGAAGGCGACCGCGGGCACGCCCTGCCAAGCCCAGACACCCACCTTCAACTCGAGCTTCTCCTTGATGTAGGTGATGTCCTGGAAGATCTTCTCGTAGGTCGTCTCGATCGGCAGGCTGATCAGGTTGACGCCGAGACCGGCCAATTGGTCGAACACATCGAAGCTGGGGCGTACCATCTGGAGCTGCGCTTCGATCTCGAGCGAAGTACTCTTGCGGGTGGCTTCGATGATGTCGAAGCCGCCGCGCGGCATGCCGAAGTCCATGTACTTGCCGTCGCGAACTTCGATGTGGAGCCAGTCGACGCCGGCCGTCTCGAGTTCCTGGACTTGTGCACCCAGCACGGCGTAATCGGCCCAGAAGAGACCTGCTGCCATCTTTGCTTTCTGCGTGACGTTTCCGATGGTGTCTTTCACGAACGCCCCTCCTTACAATTGGGTCTCGATGATGACTTTCATGGCCCCACCCGAGCGCATCAAGTCGACTCCACGGGGCAGCTCACTGAGCGGCAGCCGGTGCGTAATGAGCCTGGAAGGGCGGATGCGCCCGGATTCGAGTAGCTTCACGGTCTGCACAAAGGGTCGAAGGCCGACGAAGGTGCCGTGGACGGTGATGTCGTAACGGGTAAGGGTGTACTGATTAAGT
>CP070651.1:913461-918790 GCA_020354625.1 Trueperaceae bacterium | reverse complement strand
GCCAGATGCTGATCGCACCAGATGTGCTCGTGGGTAAGGCACGTTCCCAGTTCGCTTGCTTCGATCGGTCCCAGCACAGTTTGGATCATAAAGCCCTTCTAATAATGAAGCCCCCTCCGTGCTAAATGACAACAGCCTGCTCCGCACGGAGCCTCTCGAGCAGGTCGAGCAGTTCGGCCGTGGTCCGGAACTTGGTCAGGCCGTGAGCCAGGTTGCCGCGAGCCGGTTCTTCTGCGGCGGCCGTCAACGCGACCACCGCGTCGGCTACCACTAGGGCGTGATAGCCCCGGTCGGCCAGCTCATAGCAGGTCTGGCGGAGGCCGAAGTCGAGCATTGTGCCGGCGACGAGTAGGTTGGCGATGCCGTAATCTTGCAAGAACGTTTCAAAGCGCGGGTTGCCGAGGGCGCCCCAGCCCGGCTTGGAAAAGACGCGTTCGGTTTCAAGCGGTTCCAGCGCTGCTGGGAACCCACCATCTGCTCCGCTAAGATCCCACTGCCAGCCGGTTGCGATCTGCAGCGGCGAGGGCTTTTCTGGTGGTAAGTAACCGAAACAGCTGAACACCACGGTTAATCCTAGCCGTCGAGCCTCCGTGAGCAGCTTTTGAACATTGGGCATGATGTGACGGAGCGTTTCAAAGTACTCGTCGAACTCGCGCTGCAACACTTTGGCCTTTGCCTTGCTGGCGAGCCACCCCTCTTTGGGATCGACGAAAGGCGCGTGCAGGTCTTGCAGCAGTAAGCAGGTATCTGCTGTTGTCAGCTCGAGCGCCGGAACTTCCTTGGTGAGCAGCGTCAAGGGGTGGCGCTGTCGGCGGACGCTCAAGATGTTTCGGCCAACGCTTCAGCCCGACGGGCGAAGGCGTAGAGGAGATCGACGTGGCATTTCTCCACTTCGGCCAACCCGGCGACCTTGCCGTCCCCTTCGATCACTATGTACTCCTCCCCCGCACGGCTGCCGCCACCGACCACCCCGCCGCGCAAGCAAGGTACGCCGAAGGCGTTGGGTACCACGGTCCAAGGGCCGCCACCGGCCTCGATCGGCCAGATGGTCGTCTCGACCTGCCACTCGCTGAGCGTCTGTCGAACTCCCTGGACATACGGGTGGTCGACCGGGGTCTGATGGTGGCTGGTGGCGGAGAAGATTTCGATGTCGACATCCTCGAAGCCGTGGGCGTCGAGGTGCCTGCGCACATTGGCGATGATCTCTTCCGGCGTGAGTTCAACGACCATGCGGATGTCCAAACTGGCCGTGGCCTCATGGGGCACGATGTAGGGGATGGTCGAGGTTTGCGGTCCTAAAAAGCCGCTGCGCAGCCCGGCGATATTGAAGGTTGGACCGTATAAGAAGTTCACGAGCGGGTCCATCCCTTCGCTGCCGCCATTCAGCTCATCGATGTTCGCGGCCCCGCCTAGGGGCAGTACATCCCGCCAGTCCTTCCCGCTGAACGTTTGGGCAAGCGTTTCGAGTAGCTCTCGCTCCTCCGGACCCAAGGGTTTGCGGTAGCTCATCACCTCTTCAAGACCTTTGACCTTGCAGCCTCTACCATCGGCATCGGTCAGGGTGGCGAGTGCCTGGGCCAGGCGAAAAGGGGGCGAGTCGACCAGCGAAGCGGCCGAGCTGTGGATGGTGGCTTTTGGCCCCTGCCCCCAACGACTCCCGCTGACAGTCAGTTCCAGGACGACCATGCCTTTCAGACCCAGTCCGATGCCGACCCTGCCGTTTGCACCCTGCGAACTGCTCAGGCAGTAGCTGGCGGCAACGGTCTCGAGCCGGTCGCGGTAACGCGCCACGAAGTCCGGATAGCTCGGGCTGCCCATGATCTCTTCACCTTCGGCCAAGAACATGATGTTGACCGGCAAGGTGCCCTCGACGGCGATGATCGACTCGAGCGCGTTCAAGAACGCGACATACGGGCCTTTGGCTCCCATGGCACCGCGGCCGATGAGCACTTTGGGGTACGGTCCGCGAGCGTCCAACTCCCCGCTCCACGGATCCCCAGGCCACTCCTGAGGCCTGACCGTGCGCGTGTCGAACATACAGTAGTTGTGGACTGTGACCGGGGCGCCGGCGTCGTAAAACGCCCACACGCCCGGATGGTACCTGCCTTCGATGATTTCGACTTCCTGGCAACCCAAGTTCTGGTACGACTGCGCGACGACCTCAGCACACTCGCGTACGCCGAGGTTATCCCAGCTGACGCTCTTCTGCCTGACCCAGCGTTGAATGTTTTCGACGTGCTCTTTCTGGTTCTCGTCGATGTGCTGAAAGATGGCATCGCGATTCACTTCACACCCTCCTGACTCTTATCTGATTCCTCGGTCAAGGTGATCATGCCAGCCTTGACCAGACCGTTTATCAGAGGGAGGAACAACTCCGGATCGAGTTCGAAGCCGAACTGAAGACATAGGCCTTCGGCGATCTCACGGACGCTTTGCCGGCCATCGATCGAGTTCCAGAACTCATCCCCCAACGACCTCAATGCGTCGAACTCGAGCCGGTCATCTTGAGCCAGCATCTGGGTGAACAGCTCAGAGAGCTCGGGGTAGCTGACGCCGTCCAGGGCAGAAGCCGGAGCCTCGGAGTGCCTTAGGGGCACGGCTTCGAGAGAAGGTGAACCCTCGGCAACGATATCGGGAGACGCACCCAGGGAAGCAGCCAGTCGGTCACCGGTCTCCCTCGCCCGTTCGACCAGGTCCTCAGCAAGCCGGTCAAGATGTTCCCGGACCTCATCAGGAACCCCTCTTGAGATGAGGCTGACGACCGACGCGATGGCCTGAGCGTCCCGCCGGGCGTAATAGCGCAGCTCTCGTTGAGCCCTGTCGGCGATCGATGCCGTGTGGGGAACCTGGCTTTCGACCGCATGGCCGGCCAGAGATGCTTGCACCGCTCGGTTGGCGACGGTCGCCAAACGGAAGGTACTCCTGGCGGCAACTTCTCCAGCGATCGCCAGGGCCTCGTCCAGACCGGCATCGGCGATCTGGTAGGCGGCCAGTGCCGTAGTAACGCCTGCCCGCCGGAAGACGCGCGGGTCGGTGTTGTCGGCGGTGAGAAGCTGCGTGTGGAAGTAGAGATCCGGCCAAGACATGATCAAGGGACTGGGAACACCGTAGGCGGCCCAGATGTGGTTGTCGCTCCACGGCGTGTATGGTGCTTGGGTGAACTGGACCGGTGAGATATCGGGGCTTTTGCTGTACACCCAGGTTCCGTCTTTGGGTGCGTGGTCCATGATGCCGGCGAAGTAATCGTTGAGGAATGAGGGGGAAGAGTCGGGGTGGCGATAAAAGAGCAGCACGGACTTCAGCTTTTCTTGATTGTGGCCTACGCTGTCGAAACAGAAGGTGGTTTTGATGTGGGGTAACTCTTCGGGATGTGCGGCGATATAGGCCGTCGACCCCGATCCCTCGATGATGAAAAGATACTTGATCGAGCGGCGTGGTCTCCGGATGGCGCCGCGTTCGATCAGTGTGGTGAGGGTCCGGGCGATCTCGACCATAAGGGCGGGCCCCGCGGCGCAGTTGGCGCAAGGACAGGTGGCTGCCGAGGTGTGTGCCACGAAGAAGACCGACTCCTCCGGGAGCTCGCTTCCGGGAATCGTAGCCAGGAGGTTTTGGCCCTGACCCTTGAACAGCTTGCACTGGATATCGGCGTGCAAAGTGACCGGACCAAGCCGGAGGTGTTGACGGAGACGCTGACCTGCTGGATAGGAGATGGAACAAGCCCAGGCGTCGTAGCGGCCGCTTTGGTTGGGGCGAAGGCGCAGGAGTTGAACGGCTTCTGGGAGCGTTTCGCGTGTGCGGTAGGGGGCAGAAGGGTAGAATAGGTAGTCGGTAACGATCCCTATAACGCCTCGTTCGAGCGCCTGTTTGGAGGCGTGCATCCAAGCTGCACGCCGGTCGGTATGGTGGATGAAGGCGATCTTGCCTGCAAGGTCCTTACCTTCGAAATCCTGAGCCGACTCACCGGTGCCGACGTCGACGAGTTCGGCTCTCATGCCCCCGGGCGGCGTCGGCTTCGACCACCAGGCGAGACAAGAGGAGGTGGTAGCCATGTCGACGAGCTCTTCTTGTACGGGATTGACGATATGGAGGGTGGCTCCATACGGCTCCCAGGCGAGTGGTAGCGGGCCTTTGCCTACCGGTGTTTCGCCGTCTAAGGGATAGGGTGTCGAGGTGATCTCTTCCACCCCGGCGTTGCGAAGGTGTTCGGCTACTAAGTTGGTGGCGGCGTGGTAGCCGGCGGAACCTGGCGGCCGGTGGAACCGAGTGATCTCCGCCGTGATGGCTTGGGCGCGTTCACCGGAGAGCTCTTGGTGGATGAGGGTGGCCAGGTTGTTCATCGATGCCCAACTCCTTGCACGCTGTGTCTCGTCGGAATCCCCTGCCCGTAGTCGCTCGTGGCGTCGAGGATCTTCATGGTCTGATGTACGCGCTCAGCGAGATCTACAATGAATCGCTCTTGCTCCTCATGGGTGCCCAGTCCGTAACTGGTGGTGATCGCGATGGCGTAGGGGCGTCTGGGCAGGTAGGCGAGGCCGGCGTCGCAACGTACTCGCTCCATCGCTCCACCCTTGTTGGCCAGAGGTGTTGGCGGGATGACTCGGCTAAAGAGCGCCTTTTTCGGTTTTTTCAGAATGTCCAACGCCTTCTCGGCTACGCCAGGGCTCGGTTTCCCCTGATAGAGGAGCTCGAGCATGGCGACGAGCTCCCGTGGGGTCGAGATATTTTCCTTGCTCTGCGTAATGGCCTCGTTGTCTTGCATCTTGCGGCGCAGCCTCGTTTTTTGGAGGCCGAGCTCATCGAGGAGCGCGTTGGTAGCTTCGATACCGGCGAGGTCGATACAGAGGTTGGTCGCGGTATTGTCGGAAACGATGATCATCAGGATGGCGAGGTCCAGAAGGGACAACTCGACCTCACCTTCCAGATAGGTGAGGATACCGCTACCGGGAACGTGCAGGTCCGGAGTCAACTTGATCGTCTGCTCGAGGTCGAGTTCACCCCGTTCGGCCCGCAGTAGCAGCTGGACCAAGACGTGGATCTTGATGGTGGAGGCGATGGGGAATAGTTCATCTTCGTGCACCGCCAGGCTGTGCCCCTCCTTGAGATCTTTTACATAGATCCCGGCTACGCCCGGAAAATCCTTTACTATCCCGTCGATTCGATCTGATAGCTGTTTCCACAGTCGTGTACTCACCTTTAAAGACCTCCTCCATCGTCGTTTATTTTAGGCAAATAGAGCTCATCGAGGACACACGGAAGCGATTTGACTCGGATGATGCCGCTCTCTAGATGACTGAGCCTTCGCCGTGAAATTTCAGAGGAGGCCGCGCAG
>CP070651.1:908292-913361 GCA_020354625.1 Trueperaceae bacterium | reverse complement strand
TGGCGCCGGCGATCACCTGGGCCCGTCAAGGCGTCACGCTCAATCCTTTTATCGCCTATACGCTCGATCTTCTCAGGCCGATTCTGGCGCTCACCGAGCAGGCGAGGTCGCTCTTCAAACCCGGCGGCTTGGATCTGGGAAAGGGAGATGTTTTTGTCAACCATGAATTGGCAGCATTTATGGAAACCCTTTCCCAGGAGGGCGACAGAGCGTTTTACGAGGGGGAGACCGCCGAGCGGATTGCAGAGGATATGCGTCAGGCTGGAGGCATGGTGACGGCTGAAGATCTGGCCCGTTATCGGGTGATCGAGCGCCGCCCCCTACGTCTTCGTTACCGAGATGCCGAGCTATTTACCAATCCGCCACCTTCATTTGGTGGGGCGTTGATCGCTCTGTCGCTCGAGCTTCTCGAGGCGGGTGAGGGTTCCGGTCTCGAGTTCGGATCTCCGCGTCATCTACTCAGACTCGCCGCCGTCATGGAGGAAGTCGACCGTCTTCGTGACGGCGAATACCTCGAGATCGAGGGAGAGCCTGAGCGGCTGAGCATGCTCGCTGCCGGTGTGGCTAGGCTTCGGAAGGCCACCCGGGGTACGACGCATGTGAGCGTGTGCGATGGTGAAGGTAACGCCGCCAGCATGACGACCTCCAACGGAGAGGGATCGGGATACGTCGTTCCCGGTACCGGGATCATTCTCAACAACATGATGGGGGAAGACGACCTTCATCCCCGGGGATTTCACAGCAGCACACCAGGGTTACGGATCTCTTCTATGATGTCTCCCTCTGTTCTCGTTCGAGAGGATGGAACCGTGATGGCGTTGGGGAGCGGTGGGAGCAAACGGATTCGCACCGCTATCTTGCAAGTTCTCTGCAACGTCATCGATTTCAAGATGCCGCTCCCAGAAGCCGTGGCAGCCCCGCGGATGCACCATAACGAGGGGCGTTTCGAGTTGGAGCCGGGTTTCGATTCGACGAGTCTGGAAACGATCGAGGGGCGTTGGCCGGTCAACGTGTGGGCTGAAAAAAACATGTACTTCGGTGGCGTGCACGCCGTGACGTCAGCAGGAGAGGTCGCTGGGGATCACCGCCGCGGTGGGTCTGCACAGAGGGTGTAACTCCCATCTGCTCCCCGTTTGCGTCCTGCCAACCAATTCGCTTCGAGTCGGTCTTTGTCGAGCTCTTTGTGGAGTAGGGCCAGGTCCTGTCGGTAGGTGGGGAGGTTTCGGGAAGGTAACGGTATCTGGCAGCGCTCACGAAGTGCCTCGGCCGCACCGTAGAGGTGCGCAGCTAGCTCGAGCTTGCCTTCGATGACGCTTACACGTGCCCACCCCTCGAGGCAGATCGCGGAAGCCCCTGTGTTCCCAAGCGCTTGGTAGCGCGCTAGGCTTTCGCGATATAGCTCGACTGCGCTCCAAGTGTCGCCTTGAGCATGGGCAAGCTGCGCCCGGGTGAAAGTCGAGAGCGCAATATTCCAGGTGTGCTCGATGGCCTGAGAGATGATTCCCCCCTCTTCGATCGCTCGTGAGGCTTGCTCCAGGCGGCCTAGATCGATCCAGACAGCTCCCAGAGCGATGAGGCAAGAGGCGAGCCCTTCGTTATTGCCCACCTCGCGCCACAGGGCCACGCTCTGTTGCAGCGACGCTGCGGCTTTCTCGGAGCGCTCGAGGTCGTGGTCGAGATAACCCTGAACGTTCAAGGCCCAGGCGGTGAGTTGCTTGTCTTCGAGTTCATGGAGGATCACGAGCGCCCCTTCAAGAAGGGAAGCGGATCGATCGAACTTGCCGAGTAGCTGTTTCGCCCAGGCCAGGTTTGTCAAGGCATACGCGATTCCCCGTCTGTCGGCAAGCCTCCTTCGAAGTGCAAGGCCCTCTGCAAAGAGTTTTGCAGCCGTTATAGGGTCGCCCCGGTAGACGGCGATGTAGCCGAGGTTGTTCAGAGAGAGTGCCTCGCCACGTACATTTTTATGGCTTTGATGGAGCAATAAGGCCTCTTCCGAGAGGGAGAGGGATTTGGCATAGTCACCGAGTAGTGCGGCGATCCAGCCCTGGTTGTTGAGGATCGTGGCGATCTCTCGATCCTGGCCGTTTTGCCGAAGTAGCGTGAGGCTTTCCTCAAGTAGTGGGATGGCACGGGTGTAGTGACCCAGCTCGTGGAGGATCGTTGCGAGGCCGTTGAGGGCCCTGGCACGGGCCACGGCTTGATGTTCTTCCGTGTCCCGATCGAGGAGTCGCTGTAGCTGCTCGTAACCCTCCTGCATATGTCCGCGGGCGATCCAGAAGCGCCACAGGGAGGCGCCGATCCGCAGACCGATCTCGCACTCGCCCACGCTTTCAGACCAAGCTAGAGCGGCGCGGAAGTTGTCGTGTTCGCGCTCGAGCTCTGCAAACCAGCGTCCCTGCTCGGGGCCGGTGAGTTCCGGTTCCACGCTCTCCACCAGCTCCAGATAACACTTCGCGTGAGCGCGTTGGGCTGTTTTTAACTCATCCGCTTCTTCGAGGCGTACAAGAGCGTAGTCACGAAGGGTGCTGAGCATGAAGAATCGATCGCGATTCTCGTCAATCCGTCCCGGGCTGAGCAGGCTGTTTTCGATGAGTGCCGCAACCGCATCCATCACTTCGATGCTCTGTCCAAGTTCCTGTTGTAGCCGCTGCGCCATTTCGAGGGTGAACCCACCGACGAACACACCCAAACGTCTGAAGAAAGCCTGTTCTTCTCGGGAGAGTAGTTCGTAACTCCAATCGACCGCTGCACGGAGTGTCTGATGCCGTTCGGGACGGTCGCGTAACCCACCTTTGAGGAGTTCAAAGCGCTGGTTGAGGCGCTCTAGAATCGTTTGTGGCGAAAAGAGCTTGATTCGGACCGCTGCAAGCTCGAGCGCGAGCGGTAGCCCGTCGAGCCGGCGGCAGATCTCGACGAGCGCCTCGGCGTTCTTCTTATCCAGATTGAAGTCGGGTCTCACTGCCTGGGCCCGCTCGACAAAGAGAGCCAACGCAGGATTTGTACGTAGGGATGTGAAATCGGAAATATCTTCTTGGGTAGGTAGTGTCAAAGGGGTGAGGGGAAACTCGTACTCTCCGGAGAGGCGCAAAGGCATCCGGCTGGTGACGATACATTTGAGATTTGGGCAGGCGCCGAGCAGCTCTGATACCTGAAGGGCGGCCGGCATGACCTGTTCGAAGTTGTCGAGCACCAAGAGGATCTCCTTGTTTAGGAGGAACTCTTTGATGCGCTCCAAGAAGGGCATGGCGGACGTCTCTTTGACGGCTAGAGCCTGGGCGATACTCGCACTCACCAACGTTGCATCCTTTAAAGAGCCCAAGAGTACGAGAAAGACACCATCTTTAAATTTGTGTCGGGTGGATTGATCGCGAGCGAGTTTGAGGCCGAGGCTCGTCTTCCCGATCCCTCCCGGACCTAGCAGGGTGAGCAGTTGAACGGCGGGATCCTCCAGGATCTTGGTGGCAGCGTTCAAGTCTTTCTCCCGACCGATCAACGGCTGCAAGCGGGCTGGTAGGTTGTTGGGGACGGTGAGGTCAGCTTTTCGGAAGCTGGCTCGGGCTGCTTCCCGGTCTGATGGCGCCGGCAGATCGAAGCCCCGGGTTTCTTCTGCCACCTCGGTGGTGTAGAGGCTATCACCAGCGAGCAGGAGCGTATGCAGACGCACTAGATCTTCTGGTTCTGGTGCCGGTGCGCCCGCCAGGCGGAAAGCCCTTTCGGCGATTCGGGAGGCGGTGTCAAAGCGGCCCTGAGCCGCTTCGGTTTCAGCCGTCCCGATGAGTGCTTTGCGGATTTCGCGAGCGATCAGTTCCCGTTTCTGATAGATCCACTCTTCCAACTCCACGCCCCAAACGGGTTTGACTCCCTCGAGGAAAGCGCCCTGGTAGCAGTTTATGGCTTCTTCGGTGTTGCCCAGGCTGAGGGCGTCGAGCAGCAGAGATGCGTCGGTGGCGATCGCTGTCCGTACCCGGACTTCGTCTGCTTCCGTAGCACCCGGCACACCCCGGCGGAGCTGTGTCAAAGCGACCGAGAGGCTCTTCATGTGATCGGCCGCTTCGGGCCAGAAGAGCTCGGCCAGGTGGCGCCGTTCCTGTGGTCCCTCGAGCGCCAGGTAGGCCAGCAACAGGAGCGGCTTTGGACGCGTGAAGGGAGAGCCCTCGAGCCCTAGTCCACCCAGGGTTCGCAGCAGCATGGGATCAGTATAAGAGAGGACCCTGGGTCAAACGGTGTTAGGGATGCGTTAGCGGTGTGTTAGCAGCCCTCGGTGCAAGTTGGAAATATGCCCGATGAAGAAGAGGCTTTTGGGCAAGAAAGGGTCTTCACTATGAAAAAAGTAGTTGGCAAGTTACTCGTTTTGACGACTGCAGGCGTGCTCATCACCACTTTCTTTTTGGCGCAGAGCAGAGAGGCCGATGCGGAGCTAGAGATATGGCGTTTCGATGTGGCGGAGGTCGGTTCGCGCTTTGTTTTCGATGAGTCCCCAGTATTTGACGACGGTATGCCCTCCTATGGAAACGCCTTTGTAACACAGGGTTATATCTATCCGGAAGGGACCTTGAATGGCAGCAACGGGGTTTTGCCGAACGGGGAGCCCGAGTTTCCGAATTTGGTTTTCGGTGAGTGGACCTGCCGTGGCTGGTTCATCGGTGACGGAGCACACACCGAAACGGGTCCCTGGGTGGTCACCACGCAGTTCTACACGTTCGGTGGGGAACTCGATGGTAGCTCATTGGTTACAGACGGATACGAGATTGCCGATGTGAACGTGACAGGCAGTAGGCCCATTACGGGAGGGACCGGCACCTTCAACACGGCACGAGGTGAGGCGTTCCAGACTTTGCTTGGGTTCAACGAGTCTCAAGGAGTCAACCTCCGCTTCGAGTTTGCGGTGAACCGCTAGGGTATGGTGTTACGAGACAGCCAGAGCGAGGTGCGGGCACCTCACCTCACGCTGGCTGAGGAGCGGTGATGACAGAGCCACTCAAACTGATGTGCATTCTGGCCCATCCAGATGACGAATCGTTGGGTTTGGGTGGAATCTTGGCCAAGTATGCCGCCGAGGGGATCGAAAC
>CP070651.1:904771-908192 GCA_020354625.1 Trueperaceae bacterium | reverse complement strand
GATGCGCCAGTACCCCTGTCGGCAAAACACCTACCGCAACTGTCGGAAAAATGCCGGTTACGTTCTGTGGGCTCGAACGTACAGTCTGAGGTAAACCGCTGTGCGAACGCGGGACCGGTCTGCAAGAGACCCCGCGGTCGAAGTCAGTATGTGTGCATACCTTCGAGATCTCGGTCGGCCGGGAGCGGCTGGCCAGAAACGGGAAGGGGGGCATCATGAAGAACAAGAATGTTCTCATCACCGGCGGCACGTCTGGAATGGGCAAAGGGGCGGCGATGCGTCTGGCGAAGCTCGGTGCACGTCTTTTGCTGGTTGGGCACAACCAGTCCAAGGGCGAAGCGGCGCTCGCCGATATCATCGCAACGAGCGGAAACGAGCGAGTGGCCTACGCACGTGCCGACCTGTCCGTACTCGCTGAAATGCGCCGGCTCGCCGAATTCACCCGGGTGCACTTCGACCGGCTCGATGCGCTGGTGCACGCGGCCGGTGGCGTGTTTCCCAGTAAGCGGCTCCTCACCGAAGACGGCGTCGAGTTCTCGTTCGCGCTGCAGTTTCTGGCTCGCTTCGTGTTGACCGGCGAACTCTACGAGCAGTTGGTGGTGGCAGCCGATCCCAAAGTGGTAAGCCTCGCCGGCGGCGGCACCGTGTCGGGAGAGCTCGATTTCGATAACCTGAACGGCGAAACGGGCTACAGATGGCACCGCGCGATTGCGAAAGACGCCCGGGCGAACGACCTACTCACGCTCGAGCAGATCGACCAATACCCGGGAATCACCTTCTACAACTACGGTCCCGGCTTCGTCCTCACCAACACGGTGATGAGAAACGCGGCAGCCCGCATCTTCTTCAAGACCCTAGCCCGTCCGCTCACCCGCTCTCCGGAAAGCGCTGCGGACGACATCGTCATGCTGTTGACCGGCGATTATCCGAGCGGTCTCTACGACAAACGCCTACAGCGTAACGATCCCCCCATTTGGGCCGACGAGGCAGCGAGAAAGCGACTCTGGGACTATGGGATACAATTGGCGACCCGCACCGCACAGGAGCCAGCCAAACCCGTGAGCGCTGAGACTTGAAGCGCTCAGCTGAACCAAGCTCTGCCTGAGCACAATCTCTAGCGTCTAGCAGCTACCTTGGCATCCTGGATCGAGCGGTTGGTGGGGTGGTTCAAGGAGCACCGGTGGATCGGGGTCGCGGCTCGAGAAATTGGCCTCGAGCCTCTTGGCGGTGGTGAAGCCGGCCCTCTACAAAACGCGTCCAGGGTGGCTTTGAATATAGTCGATGCGCACCGCCTCGCGACCAGGCGATGAACCCACCCCCCCAACCGTGCACGACAAAGGTCTGGCAGACCTAGCAACCCCTCAGTACCCTCGGTGAGGTCATAGCCCGCTACCGAAAGAGCAGCTCAAACCTCACCGCGAAGATCCTCGAGGTGAACGGATCCGAATGGGATGTGGCGCTCGGCAAGACCCGCGATGGTGAGATTCTTCTGTCTCCACCTCGCAGACGACCCCCGCAGTACCGACAAGCACCGCTTCTAACTACCATGTAGGGAGCATCCCCACCCTTACACGGGGAATCGTACCGGGGTTGCCCCCCAACCAGAAACGTGCTCTCCTACACTGAGAAAGACATTCTCTCGGTGAAAGGGGAACCTCAGTGGCAATCGAACACAAACGTTTAGGAGGGCACGGCGTTCTCGTCAGCAACCTGTGCCTGGGCACCATGAACTTCGGGTGGCACACCTCGGAGGCGGACAGCTTTGCCATCATGGACCGGGCCCTCGAGCTCGGCATCAACTTCTTCGACACCGCCGACGTGTACGGCAGGGGTGGGCAGCAGGGCGACACCGAAATCATCTTGGGCAACTGGTTCGCTCAAGGCGATGGCCGGCGTGAGGCGGTCGTATTGGCGACCAAGGTCTATAACCCGGTGAAGCGCCAGGAGAACCGGCCCGAGCCGAACAGCGACACTCGCAACCTCTCCGCTGTCAAGATCAAAAAGCACTGTGAAAACAGCTTGCGCCGGCTTCAGACAGACTGGATCGACCTCTACCAGATGCACCATATCGATCGCGCCTGCCCGTGGGATGAAACCTGGCAGGCTTTCGACAGCCTGGTTCAGCAGGGCAAAGTCGTCTATGTCGGCTCGAGCAACTTCGCAGGCTGGGATATCGCCACCGCCTGCCAGGAGGCCTCCAAACGGGGGTTGATGGGGCTTGTGAGCGAACAGAGTATCTACCACCTCAACAACCGGGCGATCGAGCTCGAAGTGATCCCCGCATGCCGTCACTACGGACTCGGGCTCATTCCCTGGAGCCCGCTCGGCGGCGGGTTGTTGGGGGGCGTGCTCGGAAAGATCGAAGGGGGGCGCCGGCTGAGCGACGGTTTGATGCAACAGGTCGAAACAAACCGCGACAAGCTCGAGCGCTATGAAGCGCTGTGCGGGAGTCTCGGTGAGGAACCGGCCACGGTCGCCTTGGCGTGGTTGCTCCATAACCCAGCAGTAACAGCCCCCATCATCGGGCCACGTACCGTCGACCAGCTCGACAGCGCGGTGCGCGCAACCGAGATCACGCTGAGTGAGGATGTGCTCTCGGCTTTGGAAGCGATCTTCCCCGGACCGGGAGGCGAGGCGCCGGCTGCGTATGCGTGGTAGCCCGGGATGATCCCACCTCTGACACCCTAAAACCTCGGCAATTTGCAGGCATTGCAGTAAGGCACAGCGCTGCCGATTCACCCTGGATACCGCTGCGACGGGCACGACCGGCGCTCAGGGCAAAAGCGTGACCCCGAGTCTGGCGGCTGCCACCACAAAATGGCGCCGGTCGGTGGTGGCGATTCTTCTGCCGAGATCCTCGGCCACCGCCATCACCGAAGAATCGACAACCCCAACACGAGCCGATCTCGTTTGGATCGCAGGGGTGTTCGTCTATCAATTCGTACCCCTACGATAACGATTCGGCCGCAATCCGTATATCCGCCAGCGCTTCGTGAGGCCCCGCGTAACACCGCATTGGCTCGAGACCTCCCTTGCCGAGTTGGGCTCGAAGATTGCGCAGCGAATGATGACACAGGTGGGGTCTGGGGCACGATATTTCCCTCGGTTATAGAAAAACGTCACGATTCTCACCCATTTGCGCTCGAGGCGAGCTACCCCGCATACTGAAGGTCTCTACGACCCAAAGTAGGCTCGATGGGATACCATTAACACATGTGGAGGTCACGATGAGCAGTGCAAAGATCGTTCTAGAAGGCAAGGAGTTCGAACTGCCGCTGCTGGTGGGCAGCGAGAACGAAGTAGGCATCGACGTCACGGCGCTGCGCAAACAGAGCGGTGCGATCACGTACGACCCAGGTTATGGGAACACCGGCTCCTGCGAGAGCGCCATCACCTTCATCGACGGAGAGAAAGGTATCCT
>CP070651.1:902160-904671 GCA_020354625.1 Trueperaceae bacterium | reverse complement strand
CGCCCATCTTGGAGTACGTGCTCGTGGAGATCGAAACCGATGAAGGTGTAACGGGTGTGGGTGAGGCTCAAGTCGACATCGGCTTCTTCGGTCATGCCCTCGAGGAGGTCCAGGTGGCGATCGAGGACTACCTCGGCCCCCAACTGATCGGTAAGGACCCCTTCGACCGCGAGTACCTGATGGGCCTGATCGATTATCGCGGCAACTCCTGTGCCAAAGCCGGCATCGATCTCGCCCTGCACGATCTCATCGGGAAGGCCCTGGGCGTACCCGTCAGCACGCTGATCGGCGGCAGGCATCGCACCCGGGTGCCGGTGGCGCTCGAGATCGCCGGTGGACCGCCCGAGGAGATGGCCAAGGAGTGCCTAAGGTTCATGGATCTGGGGGTGCGCGCCTTCAAGCCGAAGATCGGCGGTGACCCGTCTCGGGATGCCGACCGGCTCCGCGCCATCCGGGAGGCGGTGGGACCGGAGGTCTCCATCCGGGCCGACGCGAACCAGGGGTATACGCCCAAAGAGGCGATCCGGCTCTGCCGGCTGGCCGAGCGCTACGGCATCGGCTTGGAACTGTTGGAGCAACCCGTGACCGCTTGGGACCTGCAAGGCATGGCCTTGGTCAGGCGCTCTGTCGATACGCTCATCGAAGCCGACGAGGGGTGTTACACCATCCATGACGCGATGCAGATCGTCCGGCACGAGGCGGCCGACGTGCTCAACATCAAGATCGGCAAGGCCGGTGGGCTCTACCACGCCAAGAAGATCGCCGCCGTCGCCGAGTCGGCGGGGCTGAAGTGCGTTCTGGGAACGGCATTCGGTTTGGGCGTGGAGATGGCGGCCAAGCTTCAGCTGGCGGCCTCGACCGCCATCGTGACCGACGCGGTCGAGTTCACCGAAATCGGGCTCCACGGCAGCCTGCTCGCCGCACCCTTTGATGAACGTTTCGCCTTGCCGTTAGAAGACGGTTGTTTGCCGGTACCCGAAGGGCCGGGCCTCGGCGTCACTTTGGCAGAGGCGAAAGTGGGGGAGTACACGGTCCGTAACGGTGATGAGTAATGGGTGATGGGTGTTGCGAAGGGTATGGTTGAGCCAGTCTGCACTTGCGGTTGTGTCTGAAAGACAGGTGATGGGTGATGCGTAATGAGTAATGGGTATCGCAAAGGGCACGGTCGATCCAGTCTGCACTTACGGTTGTGTCTGAAAGACAGGTGATGGGTGATGAGTAATGGGTGATGGGTGCTGCGAAACCTAGAGGTCGGGCCGCTCCGTTTGCAGTTGACCCACGCATTACCCATTCCCCATTTCCCATTACCCACTTCATCCCCATAAAAGATTCCTAAATCTGCTTCCGCGTTTGCTCAACTCCGAAAGAAGTTCCGAGCCATAAACAGCACGTTGGCCGGTCGCTCGGCCAGGCGCCGCATCAGGTAGAAGTACCACTCGGGTCCGTACGGGGTGGCGACCAGGACCTTGTAGCCCCTCTGTACCAGCTCGAGCTGGCGTTGGGTTCTGACCCCGTAGAGCATTTGGAACTCGAAGCGGTCGCGGGGGATGCCACGTTCTTCGGTGAAGGCGATGAGGTGGTCGATGATGGCGTCGTCGTGGGTGGCGATGGCTGTGTAGCCTTGTGTGGTGAGCATGCGTTCGGCCAACTTGACGAGCGTCCGGTCCACATCTTTTTTGTCGGGGAAGGCGACCTCTGGGGGTTCCAAATAGGCCCCTTTGACCAAGCGTAAATTGGGCTCGAGATCGAGTAGTGATTCGAGGTCGGCCTCGGTGCGGAAGAGGTACGATTGCAGCACGGTTCCGACGTTGTCGTAGCCGGCCTCGCGCAGCCGCCGGTAGATGCGCAAGGTGGCGTCCACCCGGGCCGATTCCTCCATGTCGATGCGGATGAAGTTGCCGTGGGCCGCGGCGCGCTCGAGCAGGCGTTCGAGGTTGGCGTAGGCTGCGTCCTCGCCTAGGTCGAGCCCGATGTGCGTGAGCTTCAGGGCGACGTTGGTCTTGAGCTTCTCTGCCGCGATGCGGTCGAGAATCGTCTCGTAAGTGCTGACCGCGGCCTCGACCGCCGAGTTGTCGAGCACGCCTTCGCCCAAGAGGGTGGTGTTGGTGAAGAGGCCGTTGGCGTTGAGGCCGCGCAGCACCTCCACGCAGGCATCGAGCGTCTCGCCGGCCACGAAGCGGGCCGCCCCGAGACGCATGCCGTAGCGCCTGACGAATCCCGAGATCAGGCCGCTGTGGGTCGCACCCAGGATCAATTTGCGAAAGAGGGGGTTGAGGTCGATGGCGGGGGTGCTTTGGGCAGCGGTCTTCTCCACCCTTTTATGGTACACCCGCCGGGTCGATGTTGGCCAGAGAGCAGAGATTCATCACCCAAAAAGCCGTAAAGACTCGGATTATTACGCGCTGACGGGAAGGTAATGAGTGATGAGTAATGAGAGATGAGTAGGGAAACAGGGTAATGGGTAAACGGGAATGAGTAATGGGTTGGTCAACCGCGAAAGGAAGCGAAACT
>CP070651.1:895013-902060 GCA_020354625.1 Trueperaceae bacterium | reverse complement strand
TCGTCGATCGTCGCGGGCGTCTGGTAATCGCTGCCGTTGGCAATGTGCCTGATGGTCCCACGCAAGATCTTGCCTGACCGGGTCTTGGGCAACCGGTCGACGACGGTTGCGATCTTGAACGATGCCACCGGACCGATCTGCTTTCGGACCCGCTCGACCAGCTCCTTGACGATCGTCTGGTGGTCGCGATCGACCCCAGCTTTGAGTACGATGAAGCCGATCGGGATCTCACCTTTCAGCTGATCCTGGACTCCGACGACGGCGCACTCAGCCACGTCGGGATGAGACGCCAGAACCTCCTCCATGCCACCAGTCGACAGCCGATGTCCCGCCACATTGATGATGTCGTCGGTGCGACTCATGATCCAGAGGTACCCGGACTCGTCCTTGAAGCCGGCATCCGCTGTCAAGTAGTAACCTGGAAAAGCGCTGAGATAGGAAGCCACAAACCCCTTATCGTTGTTCCATAAGGTGGGTAGACAGCCGGGCGGCAAAGGGAGCCTGATGGCGACGGAGCCGATTTCGTTGGCAGCCATCTCCTGTCCGTCGGCGTCGAGAACGTGCACATCGTAACCTGGGACGGGCTTGCTGCAAGACCCCGGCTTCACCGGCAACATGCCCAGGCCCAGGCAGTTCGCCCCGATCGGCCAACCCGTTTCCGTCTGCCACCAGTGGTCGATGACGGGAACATCGAGCTGTTCCTGAGCCCAGAAGATAGTATCTGGATCGCAGCGTTCACCCGCCAAGAACAAAGCTTCAAAAGAACTCAGGTCATAGGTACGAACGTGGTCTCCAGTGGGGTCCTCGCGTTTGATAGCCCTAAAGGCAGTCGGTGCAGTAAAAAGCACCTTTACCCGGTGTTGGGAGATAACCCGCCAGAACGCCCCGGGGTCGGGTGTACCCACCGGCTTCCCTTCGTAGAGAATGGTAGTGCAGCCTTGAAAGAGAGGTCCATACACGATGTAGGAGTGGCCGACCGCCCAGCCCAAATCGGACGCAGCCCAGTAGACATCGCCGGCATCGACCCCGTAGACGTTGCTCATGCTCCACTTGAGAGCGACGAGGTGTCCACCATTGTCACGCACCACTCCCTTGGGCACACCGGTGGTACCGGAGGTATAGAGAATGTAAAGCGGATCGGTGGCTGCCACCGGCACACAGTCCACGGAGTCCGCCTCCGCCATGACTTCGTGCCAGTCCAGATCCCGACCACTAACCATCGACGCCTGACGCTCTGGGCGTTGAAGGATGATGCACCGCTCCGGCCCGGCCACACTGAGGGTAATGGCGTGGTCGAGCAGGGGCTTATAGTCCACGATCCGGTCCACTTCGATGCCACAAGAAGCAGAGACGATGAGTTTCGGTTTGGCGTCGTCGATCCGAGCCGCCAACTCCTTGGCGGCAAAGCCACCGAAGACAACCGAGTGGACCGCCCCAATTCGGGCGCAGGCCAGCATGGCAACCACGGCTTCCGGTACCATCGGCATGTAGATGATGACGCGGTCGCCCTGGTGGACACCCTGACTGGATAGGACACCAGCGAAACGCGCCACCTCGCCCCGCAACTCACGGTAACTGTAGCTCCTGACTGTTCTTGTAACGGGACTGTCGTAGATGAGGGCGGCCTGGTCGGCACGACCGTGCTCGACGTGATAGTCGAGCGCAGCGTAGCAGCTGTTGACCATCCCACCCGAAAACCAGCGGTAGAAAGGTGCCCGCGAATCGTCTAGTACCAGGTCCCACCTGCGATACCAGGGAACGGCCTCCGCCACTTCGGCCCAAAAGCCGGCAGGATCTTGTAACGAGCGTCGGTAGATATCCCCGTATGTCGCCATAGTCAAGGTATCCTCCTCGGCCTGAGTCTACGGGGTCGGATCCAAGATTTTCAATGGCGCTGAGCAGAAAGAGTCGCTCCCAGCAACTTCGATGACGTTCAGAAGCCCAGCTGGTAGGGCCTTCTCCCCAGGGGACTCAGACTCACATTCTGGCGGGCCCGCGCAAGATCTCTCGAGATGATGCTGCACATTCTCTGTTTGCAGTACCTCTGTTTGCAGTACAAGGTAATCTGTGAGCTGTTCTACCGTTATGCACATCCGAGTTTGTTTGCGGCAAGGACCTGCGGGCGGCCACGATTCCAACCTCGCTCTGCTCGCCCCCCGTTTGGGGCATTGCCCCAAACTCAAGTTGGAGGTTCTTAACGCGGCTTTTGCATGCCCTTCGGACCTTCGGATAGCGCTTGGCTGCAGAGCCTACACCAATGGGCTACTCAGCCGGTCAGGGACCAAACGCCCCACTCGGCCGAGATGAGCGGCAAGTAGTAGCGATACTTGCACGGGCCCACGATGCGCGGGTGTTCGTTGAGGGCGAAGGCGATCTAGGCCTTGTAAGGTCAGCCGCGTGCCCTCGAGAATGACTTTGGAGCAGAGTTTGGATATGAAACCCAACCCCACACGGATCTGGTAAGGTGCAGGCTCACAACAACGCTGTAGGATTCACCTTGAAATACTCGGCCAGCTGTTTAACCTGTTCGGTGGTGAGTTTACGCTTGCCACTCAGGATTTGACTCAGATTGCTCTGGTAAATGCCAGTCGCTTCCTCGATCTCTTTTTGGGTCACGCCTTTTTCTTCAATAAGATAGCTTAAGACCTGTTGCGGCGTCGCTTCAGGAACAGCGTGCCGTGAGTTCTCGTAGTCGTTCAGGCGGTCGGATAGAATCCCTAGCAGACTGCCGTACGGTGAGTTGGGATCATCCACCACTACATCCCAAAGCTCAGCCATGAAGTCGAGTGCTTCTTGGTAGTGCCGCTCGGTTTCAATGGGCGCAAGGTAGGGGTGAGCAAGTTTGTCAAGCTCTTCCCATAGCCTTAGAACTTCTTGTACTGACATGGGAACCTCCTAGGGGGTCCATCGATCGTATTCGGCGTGGGTGAAGATGTGTTTGATCCAGACCGTCTTGTAGGTAAAGTTGATGCGCGTAATCAAACGGTAGCGGTTGCCTTTGATGTTGAAGATCACGTAATCGGGCAGTACGAAGTCGGCGTTGCCAAAGGTTTCTCTCAACACTGCAAAGTTGGCAAAATCGCTTTTGCTCATGAGTTTATACCAGGCCGTCAGCGCATTCTCGCTATCCGCGTGGTGTTGCCAAAAGCTACGCAGGGTCGATTTCGCGATGACGTTAAACGCCACAAATCATATTATATCAAATTGATATAAAAATCAAGAGCTTTCATAACGCCCAGCGTCCCTCGAGCGCGTATTCAGCGTCAGCCCAATCCTCGAGTCCCCCAGTGTAAACCCGGATGCGCTCAAATCCCCGCATCTTGAGTTTCCGGTAGGCCAAGGTGCACAGCATGCACGCGAAAGCCGAGCGTGACCTCCCTCGGAACGGATTCATCCGAGGGCCGGAAGCTGAACCAACCGATGAAGTCACCGCTGACCTTCTCGATAGCTGCGAAGAAACCACACGTAGGAAAGCACGCATCAATGTGCAGGAACCGGGGCAAAATGTCTTGCTCGATCACGTCACGAGGCGTACGAGTACCGCCGCTCAAAAAGCGCATGACCTCGGGATCGCTGTCGAGCTCGAATAGGTTGTCAGCATCGGATTTCCTGAACCGGCGCAACAGTAACCGTTCGGTTTCTAGCAATGTCTCCACGGTGCCATCCTTACCCCACCGACTCCTTCCATGCCCCGAATGAAATCGTACCGTGCCAGTGTACACGCACCGTCCCGCCCACTGTGAGCAGAGCTCGAGAACGTCTGCATCGGTACGAAGGCTTGGTGGTAAAGTAGACGATCATCATGTATCCGTCTCTCAATCCCGACGCATTAGGCATCCAGGTCGGCTTCGAACAAGGCCTGTCCTTGGCGGCGCGTCACGGCTTTTCCGGCTATCACTTCAACCTCCGCGAAGCGGCGAAGCTCGGCACAGAGCGGGTTAGAGAGCTGGCAGAAACCCACGGGGTCAGGCTCGCCGCCTGGGGGTTCCCCGTTGCGTTTCGCACCGACGAGTCGAGTTACCGTCAGTCCTTGGCCGAGCTTCCCGAGCTGGCGCGAACCGCAGCAGAACTGGGCGCTTTAAAGACCTCGGCCGCCGTCATACCCTACTCCGATGAGCTGTCTTACCGCCACAATTTCGACCTTCACGTTTCGCGCCTCAAACCTGTTGCAGAGGTGCTGAACGTGCACGGCATCCGGTTGGGTCTTGAGTACGTCGGTCCCAAGACCCTGTGGTCGAGCGGGCGCTTTCCATTTATCCATACGTTGGTGGAAGTGCTCGAGCTGTGCAGTGCGATCGGCCCGAACGTGGGTGTTTTGCTCGACAGCTTCCACTGGCACACGGCGCATGAAACCGCCGACGACCTGGGCAGCCTGACCGCCGAGCAGATCGTCGATGTGCATGTCAACGACGCCCCCGACGTGCCCACTGACGAGCAGCAAGACTTGGTACGCGAGCTACCTGGCGCCACAGGTGTGATCGACATCGGCAACTTCCTGGAAGCGGTCCGGGCTAGCGGGTATGACGACTCCGTGATGGTCGAACCCTTTAGCCGGCGGCTGCGGGATCTGCCACCCGACGAAAGCTGCGCCGAAACGATGTCGGCTTTGAAAAACGTACTGCTAGCTGCGTAACAAAGGAATGATTGTATGACAACCCTCGCTCTGATCGGTGCCGCCCACATCCACACCCCCAACTTCATCGACCGCCTCAACAAGCGGGATACGGTATCGGTCAAATATGTCTGGGATCACCACGCGGCCAGAGCCGGTGCCGCAGCGTCCAAACTCGACGCTCAAGCCGTTGGCGATCTAGAGGCAGCCTATAGGGACCCAGAGGTCGAAGCCGTGATCGTCTGCGCGGAGACGGACCGGCACGAAGCCGTGGTCATGCCGGCGGTGGAAGCGCAAAAACACCTCTTCGTCGAAAAACCGCTCGGCTTTGCCAGTGAGGACGCCTACCTTATGGCGGAGGCGATCCGGGAAGCGGGGGTCCTCTTTCAGACGGGGTACTTCATGCGCGGGCTCCCCGTCCACCTCTTTCTGAAAGAGCAGATCGATCGAGGACATTTCGGCAAGGTCACCCGCATCCGGCACTCGAACTGCCACGCGGGTTCTCTCCGCGGCCGGTTCGACGGCGAGTGGCGCTGGATGGCAGACCCCGGCGTTGCAGGCTGTGGTGCCTTTGGCGACTTGGGCACGCACGCGCTCGACATCCTCCTCTGGCTGATGGGTGAGGTCGAGGCCGTCACCGCCTCAATCGATATCGTCACAAATCGCTATCCGGGCTGTGACGAATCCGGCGAGGGGATCTTGCACTTTAAAAACGGTGCGGTGGGTACGCTGGCGGCGGGTTGGGTCGACGTCGCCGATCCGGTCAAGGTGCTGATCAGCGGCACCGAAGGACACGCCTACGTCGTTGCCGACACGCTCTACTTCAAAAGCGAGCACGTCGAAGGCGCAGATGGATCTGCCTGGAATGATCTCCCCGATATGTTGCCTCACGCCTTCGACCTGTTTTTAGACGCCCTGGAGGGGAAAGCCGCGCCCCTTGTGGGGGTCGAGGAGGCCGCTTACCGCAACGCCGTGATGGAGGCCCTGTACGAGGGCGCAGCGACCCGAACCTGGGTTACGCCCCGACCCCCTCTGTAGATGCCTCCCATAAACGCCTCCGAGATTCCAGCTGTATGGACTGCCCGCGTTCCGAGAGTCCGGAATACCTCTTTTACGTGCCGGGACATCGCATTGGTGCCTTCGACCCGTCTTTGCGAACCGGTCATATGATTTTCTGTTGTTTGGCCCAGCTCCGCTGGGCCAAACAAGCAGCGTTGCATACGCAAAAAACGATGATTCGGAAACCCGATCGATCAGCAGGATTTCATATCAGTCCTCTATGAGGCGAAAAGGAGATAGATGATGCAAGCCGTAGCTGTAAGCGAACCGGATCGGGTACAGCTGGTGGAGGTACCCGAACCCGACCCTGGACCCTACGAAGTCAAGATTCGTACCGAAGCCGCCTGCCTTTGCAACATCACCGACCGCAAGCTGATCGAGGCGCGCTTCCCCGGCATAGATACCTATCCCCTGCTGCTGGGGCACGAGACGGTCGGCCTCGTCGAGACCGTGGGAGCCAAGGTACGTAGCTTCAAGAAAGGCGACCGGGTGGTGGGAGGCCTGCTGCTTCGCTCTACCGACCAAACGTTTGCCAGCGCCTGGGGCGGTTTCTCCGAGTACGTTCTGGCGGGTGACCATCAGGCCATGGTCGAAGACGGGGTAGCCGAGACCGAACACGGCTGGGTCGAAGTATTCGAGATCATGAAGGTCGTGCCCCCACACATCTCGGTCGAAGATGCCGTCATGCTCTGCACCTGGCGCGAGGTTCTCGGCGCCTTCGGCGACTTCGATCTACAGGCCGGCGACGATATCGTCATTTTCGGTGCCGGACCGGTCGGCTTGAGCTTCGTCAAGTTCGCCTGCCTGCTCGGATTCTCTGAAATCATCTGCATCGACCCGAATGCCCACAAGCGACACAAATCCCTGGAGATGGGCGCTACCGCCACCTACGCCCCCGAAGACCCTGCCGTTCGGGAACTAGCCGGTACACGAGGACGTCCGTTCGACGCTGTGATCGACGCGGTCGGCAAGGAGGCCGTCGTCAACGCTGCCCTCCCACTCATCAAAATGGCCGGCTCGATCTGCGTCTATGGGAGCATCGACACCCCGGTGATCCGGCTCGAGAACGCACGGGGACCCTACAATTTCAACCTCCTCGTTCACCAGTGGCCCACCCGCTCAAGGGAGGCCGCCGCGCAGGAACAGCTCATCAGTTGGATCGATGACGGTACGTTGAGTCACAAGGAGTTCATCGCCGCCGAGTTCCCCATCGCAGAGATCGCACAGGCGTTCGAAGAGGTCAAGAGCAAAAAGATCGTCAAGACGCTGTTTCGTTTTTAAGGTGATGGGTGACAAGCCAACCACTCGTTCGTATCGACAGCTCGATGAACGTGGTACCGTTGGCCCCGCTACCAACTTGAGGGCCCTACACGTCT
>CP070651.1:890181-894913 GCA_020354625.1 Trueperaceae bacterium | reverse complement strand
GAGCAGCCCCACAAGGAGTTCAATCGGATTGGACGTGACCAACCAACCTGTAGGCGCGAGAGAAAGCCCCCTCGATGGCGATGTTTTCCTCAGCTTTCTGTGACGGTGAGGGCTTCGGCGGTGCGTCTCGGCGTTCGAGCTCCCCAAGTGTATAGTCGAGGCGCCAGCGGAGATCGACGGCTTCGTCTCGAGGAGGTGGCAACGCCTCGAAGCGTTGGCGGAGGGCGGTGTTCTCCCGGCGAACTTCAAGGAGTTCAGCCTCGATCGCCTCCAACTTGCCCAAGACCACCTCAAGCGGGTGATCGTTGCCCACGTTGCCCGCGGGCACATCTAATCCATCCCCCAAGCGCCTGAGTGCCTCTCTAAAGCTGCCCACCGTCCCGGAAAGGTCTTGTGTGGGCTTTTCCAATGGCTTCGACGACTTCTGCAGGGTATAGGCGACCCCCTCAGTGGTCCCTGGGCAACGGTTCCCGCACAGTCTCGTAGGTGCGGGCATAACGTCGGAGAGTGTTCGAGTCTACGCCGAGGTGATCGGCGGCGGCAGATGGCGCTAGCAACTCCTGTTCCATGCGGCCCAGTTATTGCTCGAGCGGGCAGGCAGGTGGGTAGGACTTCTCGCTACCGGGTGGCGGGTGCACACTTGCGGGAAAGCCGGGTGGGCAGGGTCTACCCGCGCGCCACCGGGTGGCCTATTCCCTTACCCAAAAAGAAGCGTTAGGTGAGAGGTGTTCCCTTTTGATGAGAATGGGGTCTTGGGTGTTGTTTAGCTCCGCCATTTTGTCAAAATCGTGTAACCCTATGGCCCGGTTCGTTTGGCCGCAGATCGTACGGCGGCTTAAATGGATAGTGATGGCCAAGAAAGCGGAGGAAAGCTTAATGAGAGAAGTCGTTTCCAGGTTTATATTGGTCACTTCTATACCCCTTGTCTTTCTTGGTTCTAATGCCGTGGCACAAGCAGAGGTGGCGTGCACCAAAATCAGTGGGGCGATCGTTGAAAATATTGACTTGACCCTCCCGGTAAGAATCGCCGCGGGGGTGATTACCGGCGATTTGCGGGGTGGCATAGCGCTAATTTGCTAACCTGCCGAAGCCGCCCCTGATGGGGGTAGTGTCATCAAGCGCGAAGGGTTCATCACGCTCGAGTCGGGCGATGTCCTCAGGATTCGATCGGAGCTGGCATTAGCTGAGCGGGGAGGGAAACCCTTTGTTCTCGCCACCGAGCAAGCCACCATTTTGGGTGGAACGGGCCGGTTCCGACGAGCTTCCGGCTCTTTTGAGAGCTACGGAAGCCAAGATACGATTACGTTTGATATGGCGAGACGCTACCGTGGTGAGGTTTGTACCCCCGCGGGTTAGTCTTGCCGAAGCGGCGATCCCACCGACAACACCAACGCCGCTATTAACACACCCAAAAGTCTTAGGTTTCACATGCCGGAGGGCTAAAACGAGGTGCTCCTACTAGCAAAGGACCCCCAACTCTCGCCGAGGGCCAAACCAAAGGAGGCAAGGATATCAGGGACCATCCCGAGGGTGATCTTCTTAGGCCAGACACCTGATGGTGAGATCAGTACTCATATTCACCACCTGGCGTTCATGCGGCACCGCGAAGCCGACCGGCTCTTAGCCTGAGATGGTTCCGACCCCTGCGACCCGGCTTTGATCAGAGTTGGGGAGGGGTTCTCGACCCCTCCCGAGCATCTCTTCCCAATCATCAGCGAAGAAGAGTGTGGAGTACCACTCCGCGAACTCTCGAAGAGAACTGATGGGTCCACGGATGCGGAAGAACACGCGACCTTCGTAACGGCGCACACTCAAGGTACAGTCTGGCGCCAGGCAGTGAACGGCAACGATCATGGACTTGGGCCACTTGCCGTTCCAGGAGAGCGGAGTAGCCAAGGCGAGCGTCCACGCTGCTCTCGGATAGCGCCTATTGAAGACCCAGGCGGCACCGGGACAACCTGAGACACCGACCCCGACCGAGCTGGGACGGGAACCGATAATGTCAGTCGCTGAGAAGAACTTTCGATGTCTAGTCATTCCAAAACCTTCCTTTGTGTTTTTGAAGCCGAGTTTCTAAAAGCGGCGCGCACAGCGAACCGCAAGGCTGCTTATGCACCCGCAAGGGCGTGGCCTTGCGGTGAGCGAGCACGACGCTAGACTGGGGAAGGCTTCGGAGATTTGACTGGATCTACGCCAACCAGAGGTTAAGAGTCAAAAACTCAGGCCACCTCAGGTCTCTTGTTGAGGAGTCTGCCGAGCTCTTCTCTTTACCTGGCCGGGGTGAATGCGGGTGCTACAATGCCCTTAGACTCGTGGAGAAGTGTCATGACGAAAGATCTTAAGGACCGAATCACTATCGACCCTACACAGTGTGGAGGACGTCCGTGCATTCGTGGTATGCGCATTCGCGTGACCGATGTCCTCGATCTATTGGCCAACGGCCTCAGCTTTGAGCAGGTCTTAGAAGAGCTGCCAGACTTGGAACGTGAGGACATCTACGCGGCTCTTCGCTATGCCAGCAGGCGCCTCGATCATCCGGTGCTGGCCGCGTGATCCTCTAAACCCTTCACAGCTTCCCCAGCTAGTGTTACGAATTACTGGTCGCCTGAACCTACGGGTATGATGAGTCCATGAAGGACCTCGAGCGCATCACTTTCAACCCACGCATTATGGGGGGACGTGCTTGCATCCGTGGCATGCGCATCACCGTCTCGCTCATTCTGAACTTGGTGGCGAACGGCATGAGTGCAAACGAGATCCAGGGCGATTACCCCTATCTCGAAGAGGAAGATATCCGGCAGGCTCTCAAGTACGCGGCATTCTTGGCTGATGAGAGTGTGCACCCACTCGAGCCGGCACCTGCGTGAAGTTCCTGGCCGACATGGGTATCTCACCCAAGACCGTGCTCCACTTGAGGACGCTTGGCCACAACGCCGTTCACCTCTCGGAAGAAATCCTGACAACCCTACCGGATGCCGACATCCTAGCCAAGGCTCGACGAGAGGGCCGCATTCTCCTCACCCACGATCTCGACTTTGCCGAACTCTTGGCGGCGAGTGGCGAATCGCTACCTAGCGTCGTCATCTTCCGTTTGCGCAACATGCGACCTGAACATGTCAACCGTTATCTACAAACCGTGATCGCGGAGCACGGCGAGGTTTTGGTTCGGGGCGCCGTGGTAAGTGTAACCGAAGGGAAACTACGGTTGCGCCAGCTCCCACTCGGACCCGCGTAACTCATCGGCAGAAAATGACGCTCTACCTCCCTACAGCCCTGAACCGCGCCGTGGCCCGCTCTCTCACCTCGCCTGAGTCCTCGATGAACCCAATCGACCTGAGCCGCTTCATGGCATGCTTGATGGCCGGTTGGGTGGTCCCCAGGGCCTCGGCCATCGCCCGTTGGGAATAGGTCACCTCCCCTTGAGGCAGTAGCCACAAGTAGAGGAGTTTAGCTGTCGGGCTCTCTTGTCTGAGGGCTTCGGGTAACGGCGGAGCAGGCTTGCGCCGGCGCGCCATCAGGCTAGAGCCCGTGGTAGGGTAATCATGTCAAATACCTTTTCTGGTCCGCGCTGCATACGCGGGCCTTATCTTTTGCTGCGAGTATACCTTTCTGGATACGCTAGTAACTCAGGCGATGGGTGTGGGGCGATTGCTGGCTCGGGCACGATATCGCTGCTACCACCGAGGGTATCGTCGCGGTGTGGTCCAGCGGTAACACTCGATAGGAGTTTATGACTCATGAGACAAACCGTTCCAGAAAACCCCTTGCGGTCACGACTGGTATGCCCTGCACCCTGCTGAGAGCTAGCAGATCTGCCCTATCCCCCGTCACGAGGACATCCACCCTACCTGCTATGGCGGTGGCCAGGATGGGGTTGTCGTCCGGGTCGGGTGCGAGATCGACGGTCGGAAGGTCAGTCAAAACCTCAGCGTACCGCTGGAGTCGTAGTATCAACCGCCCCACCTCGTGGGGTTTCAAGAGGAGCCTGAGGCGCGGATAGCGACTGACACGACTGAGTTCGGCAAGCTGCCCGCGCGAGGTCACGACGGTAAAGCGCCTAGCCTCCCAAGCCCGGCGGATACGGTCGGGCGGACTGCCCTTTTTGAGTAGCGCCGAGAGCAGGATGTTGGTGTCGAGGACGACTCGCACAGACTCAGGGGCCCACCTAAGCAGACTTGCGTGCCCAGCGCACTGCCTCAGTGATCAACGCGTCCAGATCGTCTTCGGGAACCTCACTTCCTCGTGCCTGAGCCTCTTCAACAGCCAGTTGGTAGAGACGCTCTTGCACCGCCTCTTCGACGAAACGCGAAAGATCACCTTTTTTCAAGCCTTTCTGAGCCAGGTAGGTACGGAGTTGGCGATCGGTCTCTTGCGAGATCTTGATGGTCCAGCGGGTGTTCATAGTGAGAGTATAGGCGTTTATACGTCTAAGCGTCTACAAAACCGCATGCTATCCAAAGGTGACGAACACCCCTTTCTGGATATTCTATTTACTCAAGCTCTTATAATGAGTATACTACTTACTCAGAAAGGAGGTCCACCCCCATCCGCATCGAGGACTTTGTCGGCAGGGACGCCGAGGTAAAGATCCTGGCTTCTAGTATCGAAGCTAGGCGCAGCACCCTCATCATCGGTGAGGAGGGCGTCGGCAAAAGCGCCCTCCTCGAAGTCCTCGAGCTCTTGTACCGGGAAGAGAAGCGGGTGGTCTTCTTAGAAAGGGTCGCTCCTTTCG
>CP070651.1:878661-890081 GCA_020354625.1 Trueperaceae bacterium | reverse complement strand
GAGGGGAGGCTCTACATCCCCTTGCGAGACGGCGAGGCCACCCTCTACCTGCGCGGCCGGGCCATCGAAGGCTCCTGGCGCAAAGACCAGGGCCAGGGCATCGCCTTTACCTCCGCCCAGGGCGAGATCATCGATCTGGCACCTTTTAAAACCTGGGTGGTGATGACACCGGGATATCGAGAACACCTGGCTACTGCGCAGTAGCCCGCTTCTAGCGCTGCACCCATTCATCGAAGAAGAGGCCGTGCATTCTGAGCCTGTACCGTGCCTCTGAAATCACCACTTCCAGGTAACAGTACTCGTCCTGATAACCGTTGGTATCGAGTAGGATGGCGCGGCCTTGCGATGCGATATTGACACCGCCTCGTACGGGTGTGTGCCCGTAAACCCCTAATCTGTAGGATGTGTTCTCGAGCAGGTCGCGCTCCTCATAGATCCATCTACGGCGATTTTCAAGATAGAAATCGTTGTCGTATGTATTGTGTTCTTTTAAGGGTCCAACGTGCGCCAAGTGTAACCCTTCGATTACTTTCTCGTATGGCCATGTGAGGATCCAGTCGCGCAGCTCATCAGGCAACTTGCTGCCATATCCCTGCTTCCACTCGAGATGGGTCACATCGTCTGTACGTAAGGGTCCTTGATTCGGGTTGATGGCGTTGAAGTCGTGGTTGCCCATCAAAATGGAGATCTTGCCTTGGGGCACTGCATCATAAAAGGCCTTGACGTCTGTGAGAAAGGTTGTCTGGACCTTTTCTGCCTTTTTAAGATGCTCGGGATTATATTCATCGTAGCGTTTCACACGGATCAGCTCGCTGTACCTCTCCCGGCTCTTGGCATGAACCAAGTCTCCCAAAAGGACCAGCTGAACATCGTCTTGTTCAAAACGATCGGTCGGTTGGCGGTCTTTGGTCGCCATACCACACTGTTCGAGCATCATCCAAAGTTTTTCGGCTTGTGCGTGGATATCTCCAATAACAACAACGTGCACGTCGGATCTCTAAGGATAAGACTGGTTGCGCTTAGCGGGGCAAACCCTTATCCTTTCTCCTCCATTCGCTAGTTGACCGCTCGCTGCCTGTGTGTCCAGAAGATCGATCCTGTTTGTTGAGTGAGGTCACCGCTCTGCACGTGCTTGGAGCACCGGCAAAGGATCGACCGCGGTTCCATCGACTCGAATCTCGAAGTGGAGGTGAGACCCTGTCGATCGCCCCGTCGCTCCAACCCTAGCGATCAATTGCCCCCGCTCGACTTCCTGACCCGATCTTACAAGGAGTTCGGACGCATGCGCATAATAATACTCGGCGTTACCTGATTGGATGATGACGAGATTGCCGTAGCCGCCGAACCAGCCGCTGTGCGTGACCACGCCTCCTGTGGCGGCGTAGATCGGATCTCCGGTTCTGCCGTCGATATCTAGTCCCGTATGGAAGTTCGAACCGCCAATACGCAAGCGGCGATACCCGAACTCCGATGTAATCGTCCCCCGCAACGGCCAGGTGAGGGCACCAGAAGCTTGGGGTCGGGGGTCGATGTTGACCGAATGTGCCTGCTCTAAGCTGAGATTGGAAGAGTTCACGATCGTGAGAACCTGTCCGACCCGGAGCGTAGAGCTTCTGAGCTGGTTGGTTGCCATCAGTGTAGCGACACTCGTGTTGTGCCGGCGGGCGAGCTGCCAGAGGCTATCTCCCGCTTCGACGACGATGGTCGGAGGTGCCGGCCCCCCCTGGTTGCTACGGGAACCTGCGTACTGACCAGGAATCAACAACTGATCACCAGGGCGTATGACACTCGCCATCGTCAAGTTGTTGGCAGCTGCCAGGTCTGCTGCTGTTGTGTCGTAGGCTTGGGCGAGCTCCCAGAGGCTATCGCCGAATCGTACCGTAACGCGGAGTGGTTCGACCTCTAGGGCACCCTGTTGCAGCTGCAACAATTGGCCGGGACGAATGACCGTACCATCCAAATCATTGTAGGCGATCAGAGCATCGACAGAAAGATTGAAAGCGATGGCGATATCGTACAGGGTATCGCCGGTCTTAACGGTGTAGACGTTACCGGCAGCCAACTCCCGCGCCTGCAGCTTGAGAACCTGACCCGGATAGATCAACGTCCCGTCTAGGTGGTTTGTCGCTACGAGGTCGTCGACGCTGAGCCTAAACGCTTGGGCGATGCCTGAGAGAGAATCCCCCTGCTTGACGGTGTAGATCTCGATCGGCGTGACAGATTTGTCTTGTAATTTTAGTACCTCACCGACGCGGATGAGATTACCGTCTAGCTCGTTCATGGCCTTGAGGTCTTCTACGCTCAAGTTGAACGCTTGGGCGATACCTGAGATGGTATCACCAGATTTGACGGTGTATGTTGTCTCACGAATTGTGTACGTCGTGATGGTTTCGGGCGATGTAGGAACAGGGCTGGGGGTGGCGGTGCCCACGGTGAGGACTTGACCTGTGCGGATGAGATCGCCCTGGAGGCCGTTCAACTCTCTGAGTTTGCGTACGCTGAGGCCGAACGTTTCGGCGATATCGGACAGGCTGTCTCCCTGCGCGACGGTATAGGTGACGTCCTGGGTAGGGGTCTGGGGAGCGGAAGGAACAGGGCTCGGTCGCTGGAACTCTACCTTGAGGATCTGACCCGTGCGTATCAGGTTGCCCCTCAGATCGTTTTCGATCTTCAGGTCGCCCAGGTTGAGACCGAACGCGGAAGCAATATCTGAAAGGGTGTCTCCCTGCTGTACAACGTAGCTCGTGACCGGGAAGGGACTTGCCTCTACCGGTAATTGGAGTACGGCGCCAGGGTTGAGGACCGTGTTGGTCAAACCGTTGGTTTTCATCATCGCTTCTAGGGTGGTGGCATGACGCTTGGCAATTTTCCAAAGGGCATCACCCGGTAGAACGGTGACTTCTGCTGCGTAGACCAAGCCACAAAGCGCGATGGCAACAAGAGGAAGAATCAAGCGACGCATGAGCAACGCCGAGTATAACAGAAACATTGGGTGGTTGCGCTACCCCCCAAAAGCATAAGATGGCGAAAACGGGGCCGGATGATGGTGGAGAGTGCGAGCGAGTAGCCTTATAAAGCGGTCATAACGCGTTTGGAGATCTCTTTGACGGACGAGGAAGCGGAGCGGTTTTTGCCGTCAAATGCTGTGCAATTAAGCACATGTACCGCCGATTGTAGCTCTGGGTACAACTATCTGCGTCATCTTCAGCTCTCGATTGTCTCTCAATAGGAGTTGTCCCGTTGCGTCGCCGCGCTTCGGAAAGTTTGTAATCAGCCGTTCTGTTCTTTCTTGTCGTCGTCGCCAGTCCGCATCGAAGTCCGGTCCATACCCTTATCCCGCTTCCGCTTCGGTGTCGGTGAAAACGCGGGTGCCTGCTCGACCGGATACTACCTGCTGTAAGATGTTCGGCTGCCGGCCGTCCGCTATCACCGTGTAGGGTACACCCTGGTCGAGCGCATGGAGTCCGGCCTCGACCTTGGGGATCATACCGCCTGCGATGCGGCCATCTTCGATGCGTGCCTCGATCTCCGTTCGTGAGATCTCAGCCAGCACGCTATCCGGATCGATAGGGTCGTCGAGTACCCCAGGAACGTTGGTCAGGAAGATGAGGGGTACGTTGAGCCCACCGGCTACAGCGCCGGCGACCTCATCGGCATTGACGTTGAGGACGGCCCCCTGGGCATCTCTATCTTGTGCGAGACAGCCGATTACAGGGGTGAAGCCGGCTGCCAGCAAAGCCCGTACGGCAGCCGTATTGACCCCGACCATGCGCCCCACCCGCCCGAGTGCTGGATCGAACTGCACGGCTGTAAGCAGGTTGGCATCACGACCGGTTAACGCGATCGCGGAGCCGATCTCCTGCGCCAGCGTTTTACCGAGCATGGTCAAGACGCGCTCGATCACAGGCAAGCTCTCTTCCGTGGTCACCCGAAGACCCCGAAGGAAACGGTGTTCAAGCCCGGCTTCATCGAGAGCCTGGGCGATAAAGGGGCCGCCGCCATGAACGACGATGGGATCAAGCCCCTGCTTCGCCAGCTGCCTCAGTTGGGCAGCGACGGCTGCGCCGGTCGAGGGATCGGTCATGGCGTTTCCACCGAATTTCACGACCAAAGCCATATACCAGTCTACCTTGCATCGAGGAGACGAGATGGCGTCTCAAGCGGTATGCTTGAAAGATGAAGCCTACACCCCTTATTGCCGGCAATTGGAAGATGAACTTCCTTCCGAGTGAAGCTGTGAGGTGGCTCGAGTCGTTCGTAGAGCAGCTCGAGCTGGTTCCACACCAACACGCCGATATCCTTCTCAATGCTCCCTTTACGCACTTGCTGCCTTTGGCTGAGCTCGCCGAGGGGACGCCGGTACGCATCGGTGCACAGGACGTGAGCCCCCATCAGGCAGGAGCCTACACGGGCGAGGTTTCTGGGCCGATGCTGAAAGATGTAGGAGCTACATTCGTCATCGTTGGTCACTCGGAGCGTCGCGCGTACCATGCTGAAGATGACACCCTTGTCAATGCCAAGATCATCGCAGCTCGAACCGAAAGCCTTGTCCCGATCCTCTGTGTGGGTGAGAGCGAGGCCCAGCGCGAAGCGGGTGAGGCCTTGCCGGTAGTTTTGGGACAGCTCGAAGCCGATCTGCAAGGCGTTTCCCTCCGCTCGTCCGGCGAGCTCGTCATCGCCTATGAGCCTGTCTGGGCTATCGGCACCGGTAAGACGGCTTCGGCAGACGATGCTCAGGAGATGTGTGCTGCAATCCGCAGTGCTCTGAAACGTCTGTTCCCCAGATTGGCCGACGATATGAGGGTGCTTTACGGGGGCAGTATGAATCCGGAAAACGCCGGTGAGCTGTTGTCAAAACCTGACGTCAATGGTGGGCTGATCGGTGGCGCGAGCCTGAAGATCGATTCGCTTTTGGCCATCATCGAGGCGGCGGCGTGAACGTTTTGGACAGTCTCCGGACGGACGTGGTTGAGGCTGGGGCTGAGGCTCTGCTCGTGACCAGTCCGGCGAATGTGCGCTACCTTTCGGGCTTTACCTCTCCTGAGGATGGCAGAGTCCTCCTCACACAAGATGCCGCTTGGCTTCTTACAGATGGGCGCTATACTGTGCAGGCGGCTGAGGAGTCGAAGCTCGAGGTAGACATTACCAACACCTACCAAAAAACGTGGCAGGAGCGGTTGATCGAGCTATCGAACGGTGCCAGATTGGCCATAGAAGCCGATCACCTCTCGGTAGCGAGTTTCCGGCAGCTCGAAGAAAAACTCGGCTACTCACCGGTCGCCACCGATAGGCTGCTCCAACCGTATCGACTGATCAAGAGCAGCGCTGAGGTCGAGCTCCTGCGTGAGGCAGCCGAGATTACCGATCGCGCCTTCGAGCACATCCTCGGTTTTGTAAGGCCTGGTATAACCGAGATCGAGGTGGCGCTCGAGCTGGAACGCTTCATGGTTACCACCGGCGCCGATGCAAAGGCGTTTGGCATCATCGTGGCCAGCGGACCGCGCGGGGCCATGCCGCACGGGCTGGCTTCACAAAGACCTCTCGCGCTCGGCGAGTTCATCACGCTCGATTTCGGGGCTGTGGTTGGCGGGTATCACGCTGACATGACCCGCACGGTGGCGCTCGGTGAGGTTTCGAGCGAGCTCATGGCTGTGTACGACGCGGTGCTCGAGGCCCAAGAGGCAGCGCTGGCTGCACTCGGCCCGGGTGAGAGTGGAAGGGCCATAGACCAGCTTGCACGAGATATCCTTGACCGCTACCAGCTCGCTTCTTACTTCAGTCACAGTCTGGGTCACGGTGTCGGTTTAGAGATCCACGAGCGACCGAGCCTCTCGCAGCGTGTCGATGACCGACTTGAAACGGGCATGTCGGTCACCATCGAACCGGGTGTCTACCTCCCTGGAAAGGGAGGGGTCCGCATCGAGGATCTCGCCGTCATCACCGAGAGCGGTTATGAGCGCCTCTCGTCGAGCCCGAAAGGCTACTTACAGATCTGAAGATTCACCGCATCGCTTTCAGCCAAATGACGCCACGAAACGGTCGGCGTCTGCGAGAATGGAGGCTACGTCGCTGCTTGTGGCAGCTTCGCAGTAGATGCGAAGCACGGGTTCGGTACCGCTGGGGCGGAATAGAATCCAGGCATTCTCCGAAAGGTTGAGCTTGCAGCCGTCACGCCGCTCAACGAAGTCGACCTGGCGCCCGGCAAAGGTAGAGGGTGGGTCCTCGAGGCTTTTCATCACGGCGTCTTTTAATTCGTTCCCTTGCAAATGGAGATCCAACCTGTCGTATGCATGTTTCCAGGCGGCTTCTTGCTCGAGCGTTGCGAACAGATCTGCTAAGGACGTGTTCCGTTTGACGACCGCTTCAGCGAGCAACAGGCCGTTGGCGATGCCGTCTCGTTCGGGAATATGGCCGGATACGCCGATGCCACCAGACTCCTCTCCTCCAACCATGACGTCGCCTTCGAGCATCGCATCGACGATGTATTTGAAGCCGACCGGCGTCTCTACCACCTCTAGCCCTCGTGCGGTGGCGAGCCGTTCGACCACGCGTGAGACGGTGAAGGTCTTGACGACACGACCCTGCGCGCCGCGGCAATTCATGAGATCGAGCAATACGGCGAAGATCTGATGGGAGTTGAAAAATGCTCCTCCAGGGAGCACGACTCCTAAGCGGTCTCCATCGCCGTCGGTCGCCACTGCGAACCCTGTCTCTACGTGTTTCATATACTCGTTCAACTCGCCGAGGTTCTGCGGGAGCGGTTCGGGGTTGACACCGTAAAAGTGTGGGTGAGGTTCGCTATGGAGCTCCACGACGTCGATCGGCAGGCCGGCCTGTTCAATAAACCCCTTGAACCATCCGCCGGCCGCTCCTCCCATGGCATCGTGAACCAGGGTGCCACGAAAGTGACGAAGCGCCTCGAGGTCGACAAGATTCGATAACCAGTTGTAGTAGGCATCTCGAACATCGAGGGACTCTATCGGGTGACGGTTGCCGTCATAGGGCTTGACGTCGCTGGGGCTTATGTTCGCAACCCGGCCGGCCACATCGCGGTAGATCGCTTCTGTAGCGGTGCCACCGTATGGGCCTTTTAGTTTGAAGCCGTGGTAAGCCGGTGGATTATGGGAAGCTGTGAGCATCACGCCTCCACCAGCCTGATAGTGCTTCGCGGCAAACGACAGCGCTGGGGTTGGGAGATAAGTGGTGCAAAGGAGTGTCCGTAATCCGTTGGCCGCCAGCACCTCCGCCACCACTCGGGCGAAGCGATCCCCGTTAAAACGGGTATCGTGGCCAACGACAGCCGTATCCTGGTCTCGATCGATGAGGTGTTCTGCATACGCCTGTGCCGCACGTGCCACGTTGCTGAACGTGAAGCGGTCGGCGATGATATCGCGCCAACCGTCGGTGCCGAATACGAGTCTGTCCATGGTTTCCTCTCTCGATAACACGTAACTAGATATCTAGGTCTTCAGCCATCCATCGGTCTTATGTTGCGCCGTTCACTCTCATACAAACGACCGCCGTATCCAAAAAGCGGTCGGTCCTTACTTCATCAAGACTAGCCCGACAGGCGAGATCGTCGTCAGAATTCACTCACACATGACAGCCACATGTGACTGCGGGAGGGGTCGCTCGATTCCATTGCGATGTTCGGCCGATCGATAACGTTCGAGTTGGGCGAGCAGATGGACATACTGAGGGGTTGATGGCAGACCGAGTCTGGTTGCGTGCGTATTTCGAGGTAGGGGTGACTCCATCATCAGGCTTGATGAGAAGGTCCCCCTCTCGCTTTAGGGTTCTGGTGTACCTGTTTCTGGAGTGAAGGTATAACACCAGGCTTCACCTTCAAGAACCGTCTCTCCATCCTGGCGCGTGACTGTCATGCTGAGTTGCGTAACCGGTTTTGTCGCATGAACGGTGAGTACCTCGGCTCGAGCCGTGATGGTATCGCCGATGTAGACGGGCGCGGTGAAGTTCCAGTTCTGGCTCATGAACACGGTGCCCGGACCTGGGAGATCCGTCGCCACGAGGGCGTGGAGAAGCCCCGTAGTAAGCCCTCCTTGAACCACGAGACGCTTGAATTTGGTACGGCTCACGAATGCGATGTCGAAGTGGAGAGGGTTGTGGTCTCCGGTCAACGCGGCATAGCTTGTGACGTGTTCTCTGGTGAGGGTGAGCGATCGGCTCGCCGTCTGTCCAACGATAGGCTTCATCTTTCTCCTCTGAGCTCTCACCATGACATACGTGTGGCTTCGCACCACATCCTTATGCGACGATGCACCGGCCCACTTCGGGTATAGTGGCCTCGACAAGTGAAGCCGGTACCTCGAGTTGGATTACCGATTTACTGCCCCCTCTGCTTCCACCACGGCTGCTTCACGTATGGTCGTGGCGGTAAGTAGGTCGATTCGGTGGGGTTTATCGTAGCACTCGAGTTCCGGAACAACATACCGGAGGCTCGCTAACCCGACAACTGGCTGGGAGCTGCGTCTCATGTGGAGGTTATCTTGAAGCTGGCAACGGATATAGGTGGCACGTTTACAGATCTGGTGATCCTCGATGAGGCGACGGGCGAGATCGGCACGACAAAAGCCTCGTCGACGCCACCCAATTTTGCGCAAGGTATCCTCACCACGATCATCAAATCGGCGATCGATCCTCATGCGGTCGATCACTTCGTGCACGGTACCACCGTGGTCATCAACGCCCTGACCGAGCGAAAGGGGGCAAAAACCGCTCTGGTGACGACCAAGGGTTTTAGAGACGTTTTGGCCATCGGTCGCGCCAACCGGCCGGATATCTATAACCTACGTTTCAGAAAACAAGAAGTATTCGTGCCACGAGAACACCGGTTCGAGGTCGAGGAACGCCTCGATTTCCACGGAAATGTGGTCACACCTCTCAACGAGAGTGACGTCGAGCGCGTTGCCCAAGGGCTCGAGGCCGGAGGCCTTGAGGCCGTAGCGATCTGTTTTTTACACAGCTACCTCAATCCGGCCCACGAACAGAAGTGTGCCGAGATGCTTCGTCAGCGCCTCCCTGGGATGTTCGTCTCGGTTTCGAGTGACATCACCAAAGAGTGGCGCGAGTATGAGCGGAGCAGCACCGTGGTTCTCAACTCCTACGTCCAACCGGTCGCCTCTAACTACCTCGCCAACCTCGAGTCGGCCCTGCGCGATATGGGGATCGCTAGCGGTCTTCACGTGATGAAATCCAACGGGGGGACCAATACCTTCGAGCTCTCCAAGGCCCAGCCGATCCACATGGTGGAATCGGGACCTGTCGGTGGAGTGATCGGCGCCAAGGTGATCGGGGAGGCGATCGATCAGGGCAACCTCATCACCATCGACGTCGGCGGCACAACTGCCAAGACCTCGCTGATCGATGGTGGTGTGGTGAAGTTCACCACCGAATACCGCATCGAGAAAGACTCCCATAGTCCCGGCTACCCGATCAAGGTACCTGTGGTCGACATCGTCGAGATCGGTGCCGGTGGGGGCTCGATCGCATGGATCGACGACGCGGAAACGCTCAAAATCGGCCCAAAGAGTGCCGGTGCCGTACCGGGACCGGCCTGCTACGGCAAAGGGGGAGACGACCCCACCATCACAGACGCCAATCTCATCTTGAACCGTATAAACCCGGACTACTTCCTGGGTGGTGAGATGCAAGTCGAGGTCGACCTGTCGCGCGAAGCCTATCAAGGGATCGCCGATCACTATGGGGTGTCTGTTGAAGAAGCGGCGCTCGGGGCCATCCGCTTGGCCGATGCAAACATGGTCAATGCCATCAAGCTCGTTTCGGTGCGGCGTGGTTACGATCCACGTGACTTCAGCCTGGTCGCCTTTGGGGGGGGAGGGTCGATGCACGCCGCTGCGCTCGCTCGCGAACTACAGATTTCCAAGGTGATCATACCGGTAACGCCCGGGACGTTTAGCGCGCTCGGCATGATGATGACAGAGCCGATGCAAGATTTCATCCGCACGCGTATCATGCTTAACAGCGCCGAAAACCTAGCCGAGGCTCAAGCGGTATTTTCAGCGATGATCGATGAGGCGAGGACGTTTTTGGTCGATGCCAAGTACCGAGCTGACCGGATCACCTTTCAGCTCTACCTCGACATGCGCTATCTCGGCCAGGAACACACGGTACGCGTGCCGGTATCGGAAATCGATACCGAGCAGCTCGCGGAGCGCTTTCACGAACTGCATGAGCACGCCTACACGTTCCGTCTCGACTCGCCGACGGAGCTCGTGAACTTTCACGTTACCGGTGTGGTGGCTCAGGATCCGGTCGACCTGACCCGTTACGCACCCCCGAGCGGCAGTGAGGTTGTTTTTAAAGATCGGCGGCAGGTCTACTTCGAGGGGGCGTGGTACGACACGGCCGTCTTCGAACGTTCGACGCTGCCACAGGGGGTTCCCGTTCAAGGTCCGTGCATTATCGAGGAGCCTGCAGCAACCACAGTCGTCCATCCGGGGATGATGGCCCTACTGGATTCCATGGGCAATATCGTGATCGAGACGGGGGTGTGATATGAAAGCCTCGGAGTTCCATATCGATCCCTTTACCGCTGAGGTGATCAAAGACGGTCTGGTAGCCATCGGTGAGGAGATGTTCATCGCCATGGCCCGGACCAGTATGAGCCCAATCATTTACGAGGTGCTCGACTATGCTACCGGCCTGACCGATGCCGAGGCCCGGCTGCTTACCCAGGGAAATGGTGTGGCAGGTTTTATCGGCGTCCTCACCTACTCGGTGCAGTCGGTGCTCGATAAGTTCGGAGTCGAAGGTCTTAGCCCAGGAGACATCGTCATGACCAACGACCCCTACAGCGGAGGCGGGACCCATCTGAGCGATGTCTGTATGGTCATGCCCATCTTCTTCGAGGGCCAGCTGATCGCCTTCTCTGCCAACAAGGCCCACTGGACCGAGGTGGGCGGCATGGCTCCCGGCAGCTGGACCACCGACTCGACCGAGATCTTTCAGGAGGGTCTGCAGTTCCCTTGCATCAAAGCGTTCATCGAAGACAAGCCCTTGCCGCAGATCGTAGACCTCATCCGCGCCAACGTACGCACGCCGGAGATGAGCCTCGGTGACTTCTATGCTCAGGCTGCTTCTGTTCGTCTGGCGGGCAAGAGGATCGTGGAGCTCTGTGGCAAGTACGGGGTCGATGCCGTTTTGGAGTCGATGGCCTGGTTGCTCCACGATGGTGAGCAACGTGCCAAGGCAGCACTCGCCCGCTTACCGAAAGGGACCTTTAGCGCTGAAGATCTGATCGATGACGACGGTATCAGCGACCATCCGATCCCCGTCAAGGTCAGAGTGACGATCACCGATGACGAATTCATCGTCGACTACTCTGATATGCCTCCCCAGGTGGCCGGCCCCATCAACTCGAGCCGGACCGGTACGTTTTC
>CP070651.1:804679-878561 GCA_020354625.1 Trueperaceae bacterium | reverse complement strand
TCTCGATCGTCGAGAAGTCCGGTTCCTGGTATAGCTTTGAGGGTGAGCGCTTGGGACAGGGCAAAGACCGGGCCGCAGAGGCGCTCTTGGCCAAACCCGAGCTGCTTCAAACCGTCAAACATCGTATCGTTGAAGTGGTGGGAGACAGACACGAACGCGTCGACCCACCCCCACGTGTGGAGTAATCGATCTATGAACTGGCTCTTAGTCATTCTTCTCGTGTTGTTAGCTATCGGTGTTGGTTTCGCAGGCGGTTTCATACTGCGCAAACGACGCGACCAGAAATTGTTGGAGGAAGCAGAAGCTGAGGCTGAAAGCCGTCTGAGAGAGGCGGATAGGAAGGCCAAAGAACTTGTAGCGCAAGCAGAGCAAGAGCGGCGCCAGCTTGTCACGCACGAGGAGCAGAGACTCGAGCATGAGATGGAGCGCAGGCGAGCCGCTCTCGAGCAAGAGATGTCACGCTCCCGTCAGAGCTTCGAAGAAGAATCTCGCAGATCACGAGATAATCTCGAACGAGAACGGCGTGATGTTCGTGAAGTACGCGAAGAACTAAAGCGAGACCGCGACAAAATCGAACAACTAGAAGAACGGCTCAACCGACGCGGCGAGCAACAAGATTCAAGAGCAATCCGGTTAGACGAAACCGAGGAACGGCTAGATCAACGTGCTCTAGAGCTCAAAGGTTTAGAAGAACAACTAGAAGAACGAGCAACCTCGATCGAGACTCAAATCCAAGAAATTGCCCAACTGAGTCGAGAGCAGGCAACCGAATTGATTCTGGAACGCCTCGATCAGGAACTCGAGCGCGAGAAAGCAGTGAGAATCAGAGCGGCTTTAGACAAAGCTGACGCGGAAGCGAAGCGTAGAGCCTTCTCGATTATTGCGCAGGCGATACAACGAAGCGCCTCTGAGGTGTCGACCGCTATAAGCGTATCGGTCGTACCGATCCCCAGCGATAACATGAAAGGGCGCATCATCGGTAGAGAAGGCCGTAACATCAGGGCATTCGAGGCGCTAACCGGGGTCGATCTCATTATCGATGACACACCGGAAGCAGTCCTTTTAAGCAGTTTCAATCCGCTGCGACGTGAAGTCGCCAAGTTAGCTCTCACCGAGCTGGTAGCCGATGGTCGAATCCATCCAGCACGCATCGAAGAAGTAGTGCTCAAGGCACAACAGGAGATGCAAAGCTACATTCGGGAGAAAGGTGAGGAAGCGGCCCTTGAGGCCAATGTTGTGGGCATCAAACCTGGCATGCTCCAACTCTTGGGTCGCATGCACTTCCGCACCAGTTATGGCCAAAATATCTTGAAACACTCTATCCAGGTGTCTCATCTCACCGGACTCATCGCCGCCGAACTCGACCTGGATGAAGTCATGGCACGCCGTGCAGGACTCCTACACGACATCGGCAAATCGATCGATCGCGAGATTGAAGGGACCCATACTGAAATCGGTGCCAACCTCGGGCGCCGCTTTGGTGAACCGCTCGAGGTTGTGGACGCTATAGCCCACCATCACGATCTCGAGTTGGCTGGAACGCTCTACCCAGTACTGGTCCAGGCTGCCGACGCCATCTCGGCAGCTCGACCGGGAGCCCGCCGTGAGACCCTCGAAAGTTACCTGAAACGTTTAGAAGGACTGGAAAGCATTGCCACGAGCTTTCCTGGAGTCGAGAAGTCCTATGCGATCCAAGCCGGCCGAGAGATTCGGATCATCGTCGAACCTGAGAAGGTCGATGATGCCTCTGCAGTTCTTTTGGCGCGCGACATCGCCAACCGTATCGAACAGGACATGGAGTTTCCCGGCCAAGTACAAGTGACCGTTGTACGGGAGTGGCGTGCTGTCGACTACGCTCGCTAAGCATCGCACATCAGCGCTCGAGGCCTTTGGCCACAAAACTTGGGCCTTAGAAACGTAACTGGAGCCTTAGCTCACAGGTGCCTGTGGTCCGTTACTGAAAGGGTGATCTAGACATACCTCATACCGACTCGACCGTGACCATTCACGCCGGGCAGATACCGTTTTTCAGGTATACTCGCCAAAACCGATTGATCATAGATATCTGGAGGTTTGCAGCGCAACAAACACACTGCCCCCTTGAGCACAAGAGAAGAAACGTGAGTGGTCGAGTGAGCTACCCATTATTTCGTGGAACAGAGATCGATAGGGTGCGATTGGAATGATTGGGGAAGATGTAAAGCTTTTTAGTGGCACTGCGACTCTCGAGCTGGCGCGCTCTGTAGCGCACCATCTCGGACAGAGTCTATCTCACAGTTCAGTCTCACAATTCCCAGATGGTGAGACCTGCATTCAGATCAACGAATCGGTACGTGGAGCCGATTGCTATATCATCCAGTCGACCTGCGCACCCGTAAACCATAATTTGATGGAGCTCTTAGTGCTCACCGACGCGCTTCGCCGCGCCTCGGCATGGCGCGTAAATGCGGTGATCCCCTATTTTGGCTACGCCAGGCAGGATAAAAAGGTACAAGCGAGAGAACCGATCACGGCCAAGCTGGTAGCGAACCTGCTCGAGACCGCCGGCGTCGACCGGGTCATCACCATCGACCTTCACGCTGGGCAGATCCAGGGATTCTTCGACGTGCCCGTCGACCACCTTACCGCCCTCGACATCCTGGGTCAACACCTTCAAACGACCGGTCTCGAGGGAACTGTGGTGGTCTCCCCCGATGTCGGTCGTGCCACTGAGGCTCGTAGGCTTGCCAACTTCCTGCACCGACCCCTCGCCATGCTCTATAAACGCCGCGCCAGCCCAACCGAGACCGAGGTGACTCACGTGATCGGTAACGTCGCCGAGATGCGCCCTATCATCATCGACGATATGATCTCAACCGCGGGAACCGTGGAGCGTGGGATCGAAGCGCTCATCAAACTGGGGGCTGTACCTGAAATCACAGTCGTCGCCACCCATCCCGTCTTCACCCCACCAGCCTTGGAGCGCCTCTCAGGAAATGAGATTTCTAAGATATATGTCACCGACACGATTCCCTTTCATGGGGGTCACGATCGCGTGACAGTACTCAGCGTGGCACCGCTCCTCGCCAAAGCCATCCAAAACGTTCACGAGAACGCTTCGGTTAGCTCGCTGTTTACCAACTGAGAACAAGGCAACATCAAAGACGAACATAGATATATACCACTGGTTCAGGAGACAATATGGTGCTCATTTGCCACGATATCCCTAATATCGAGACCGTTGAATCTGCTCATGACCGCTTGTGCGCTTTCGACCGATAACAACTCTACTGCATCAGCCGCCACTTCGATCACGCGCCGCAAGAGCACAGCCTCTTCCTGAGCAAATCTGCTTAACACCCACGAACGCGCTTCCCAGCCTTCCGGCGGCCTCGTTATCCCCACCTTGAGGCGCACAAAGTTCGGCCCGAGACGGCGTGCGATATCCTCAACACCACGAGCACCCCCAGCCCCTCCACCACCGGCTTTGAGGCGAAGCCGCCCAAGAGGTAAGTCCAGATCGTCGTGAATCACCAGCACATCGTCTAGCGAAAATCTGTTTTTGGTAACTGCAGCCTGAACCGCCAAGCCCGAAGCGTTCATCATCGTGGTGGGCTTGAGTAGGACTAGACGCCCAACCCGGACTTCGTCTGCATATCTGGTTTTTCGAAACGCTACAGAAAAACGTCTGGCCAATTCGTCTAGAACAAGATAACCGACGTTGTGGCGTGTCTCTTTGTAACGTGGGCCCGGGTTGCCAAGGCCAACCACCAAGCGCATCTACTCCTCTTCGATCTCCTCTTCAACCCCTTTGCTGATCACTTCAGGCTCGATCTCTTCTTCCTCTTCAGCAACCTCATCAGCCACGACGGCTCGCGGAGCCAACACGGTAACGACTGTCAAATCCTCATCGTCTAAGATGGTTGCCTCTGCTGGGAAGAGCCCCATGATATCCCGGATATGGATCGAATCACCGATCGCGAGCTCGGAGACATCTACCTTAATGTGCTCAGGTATGAAGCGCGGAAGAACGCTAATGTGGATCTCACGGCGTTGCATGTCGACCAAGCCACCCTCACGACTCCCGGCAGCAGTACCGACAAAGTCCAAAGGCACGTTGATATCTACAGGCTGGTCGGCGGTAATGGCGAAGAAGTCTACATGCAAGGGCAATCGATGACGCTTATCCATCTGCACAGCTTTGACGAGTACCGGGTAGTCCTCACCTGCAATCTCGAGATCGATGATGCTCGAGGTTCCCTGGCTGCGAAAGATACGATCAAACGCTCGCAACTCGACGCTTATAGGGACGTTGATCTTCTTATTGTAGATGATACCAGGCAAGCGACCTTTTCGCCTCAAGGCGCTCGTTTTTCCCGCGGTTCTCTGCTCAGCTTCTAATCTCATCGTTCCTCCCGATCTCGGTACCGCCTGCGATCCCTAATTTCATCATGAGGGGCCGTCTCGAACCGGCTGGGATCTTTGCGGACGTCATCAAAAACATGGGTAGCGGCTCATCTGGAAATATCGAGCTGCAACAGCTTCCTAGCATACTCGCTCCCACCCGAATCTGTCCAGCTATCGGGCCTCTTGCTCTCTCGAGACCTTGGGTAAGGAACGAGACGCCAACACCCGGCGAAAAAGACGTGCACTTGCAGGACAGGCACCCTGGAATTCGGCAGATGACAGAATCGGGCTAGGTATCGACGATTTTGATACCTCTTCAAATCCCAGGCGCTCAAGCCAATCGGCAATCGTCAAGGTCAAACCGTATACAACGCACGCCCCAGATCGATGCGCTTCGGCGATAGCGTGTTGCAGCAAGGCCGTCCCATACCCCTCCCCACGCCACGTCGGTTCGACCACCAATGAGCGCAACAATACCGCATCACCATAGGCTTCAAAACCGATCAAACCCACGATTCTCCCTCCGTTTTCCAACACATAGAGCCGCGTATCCTGCAACCCATCCTTAGGGAGACCTGCCCTTTTCAATAGCGACACAATGAAAGTGAAATCCCCTTCTGATGCCGCACGGATCTTCAGCTTGGCAGCATTAGGTTGAACGGTCCGAATCGCACCATCATCGATTTGAGGCATCAGTTGAACGATATCCGATACATAGATAGTTGTCAATCTCTCGAGGCCTAACGAAAACCTTCCTCCCACTGGAGGTACAATTCAGCTTACAACCTGCCTACTCACCCGAAGTGTCCCGTGATATAGCGCTCAGTCATGAGATGTATCGGATTGGTAAAGATCTGGTCCGTCGGCCCCTCCTCGACAAGAACTCCGAGGTGCATAAACGCCGTACGATCACTCACCCGCCCAGCTTGTTGCATGTTATGGGTCACGATAATGACCGTATAATCCTCTTTGATCTTGTTGATCAGCTCTTCGATTCGGTTGGTGGCGATGGGATCGAGAGCGCTGGTTGGCTCGTCCATCAGGATGACATCCGGCTCGGTCGCCATTGCACGGGCTATACACAAACGCTGCTGTTGCCCCCCCGAGAGCGCGAGGCCAGACTGGTGCAGAATATCCTTGACTTCATCCCACAACGCCGCTCCCCGCAACGACCGCTCGACCAGAGCGTCGAGATCTCCACGATATCCGTTAAGCCTAGGGCCGAAAGCCACATTTTCATAGATACTCTTTGGAAAAGGGTTGGGTTTTTGAAAAACCATGCCGATACGACGTCGCACCTCTACCGGATCGATAGCCGGATCGTACAGGTTGACATGCTCATACATAACGGTACCCTCCACCCGCACCGAGGGCACCAAATCGTTCATCCGGTTGACACTCCGAAGCAGGGTCGACTTACCACAACCAGAAGCGCCGATGAGCGCTGTGACCTGGTTCCGAGCAAAAGCGATCGAGACGTTGTGTAGTGCTTGAAACAGATCGTACCAGAGACTGAAGTTTTCTATGCTGACAACAGCTTCTTCCATTTCAACAGTAGCTGTCCGAACCGTCTCATGATCTTTTGGCAGCGCCTGTATCACCACCATCTCCCCTCAAGAGCTGCCCTTATCCAGAAGACAGAGTCTTCATCCTGCCTCAAGCCCACAAAAGGTTGCTCCGATGAACCTTTGCTGGTGGTTATGGTTATGTGCATAAGTCACCTCACCATTTCTTCTCGTACCGACGTCGTAAGATATTTGCCAAAACATAGAGGAGAATCAGAACACCGAGCAACGATACGATACCGGCTGAGGCCACATTATCGAAAGCCTTCTGTGGTGCGTTGATCCAAGAATAGATCTGAGTCGGAATCACACTGTAGTTCGAAAGGGGGCTGTCGGGCACCTTGTTCACAAAACCAGCGCCACCCACCATCAACAGCGGCGCCGTCTCACCGATCGCTCTCGCCACCGCCAGAATGACCCCGGTCACGATTCCGGTGGCGGCATTTGGGAGCACGACTCGACTCACTGTCTGCCATTTGGTCGCACCGAGACCGTAACTTGCCTCTCGAAGTGACCCTGGCACCGCCCGAATCGCTTCTCGTGCCGCGATGACCACTACAGGAAGAATGAGCAGGGAAAGGGTACAAGCCGCAGCGATAACAGATGGACCGAATCCTGCAGTACGAACAAAGACGTAGAGGCCGAGAATGCCGTAAACGATGCTCGGCACACCGGCAAGGTTGCGCAAATTGACTTCCAACAAACGAGTGAAACGATTGTCAGGGGCGTATTCCTCTAAATAGATAGCCGTGCCTACCCCAACAGGCAACGATAATAGAATGACCAACCCGATGACCCAAAGTGTACCCACGAGCGCACTCGAAAGTCCTGCTACGGTGGGACGTCCTGAATTGTTACGTAACAAAAAGGAGAAATCCATCCATGGATTCAGGTAGTAATTCTGTCCCTCAGCCAACTCGGTAAGCGAATCTCGCTCTCGGTCCCAACGTTCGATCAGGCTATAGACCTCCTCTACATCATCTCTTATGTTGGTTACGACCCACCGCAGCGGCTCACCGTTGGCCCGAAACATGAGCTCAACGCGATTTCGAGCCTTAAATTTCCTCAGCTCTTCGGAGTCACTCAGCAACGCCTCGATATCCTGAGTCGTACGACCCTGTGCCAACAGCTCGAGCCGAACAACTCCCTCCCAAGTGCGTGCTTCTCGAAGAGAAAAGGTTTGTCCGCTGTTCCTCGGCTCCACCACCTGCCAACTTACAGCCTGCAAAAGCACGCTCCCGAAGAGGGTGAGAATGAGCAAGACAGCGAGTATCACTGGCACAACCGTGAGAAACAGAAAGAACTTGCCGTTCCGCTTACGGGCTGCCAGTTGAGCCCTCTCCTCGTTGTTCAGTAGCGAGGGACGGTCTTTGGATACACGAGACCCGACCTCACCAGGGGTCGAAATGCTCATTCGTACTTCTCCGCAAAGCGCCTGACGACTTGCTGCGACATGATGTTCAGGAACAGGGTGATGAGAAAGAGGGTGGCACCCACAGCATAGAGTGAGCGGGAGGCGAGCGAGCCAGCCGGCTGGTCGCCCGTCGCCGCCTGTACGATAAATGAAGTCATGGTTGCGATCGTTTCACGCGGATCAAAGGTAAAAGTCGGTTTCTGACCAGCCGCTAGCGAGACGATCATCGTCTCACCGATCGCTCTAGACATAGCGAGAATAAACGATGCTACGATCCCTGAAAGAGCAGCTGGGATAACAACTTTTACAACGACTTCGGCCTTCGATGCGCCAAGGCCGTAAGCCGCTTCACGCATGGCACGCGGTACCGCCTGCATAGAATCGATCGAGATACTTGACACAGTTGGGAGGATCATAAAACCCATCACGATACCTGCCGACAATGGATTGAAAAGATTCAGACCGGGGACGATCTCACGCAACACCGGTGTCACTGTGAGAAGCGCGAAATATCCCAACACAACGGTCGGGATTCCTGCTAAGACCTCTAAAATCGGGACGGCTGAACGCCGCAGGCGATCTGAGGCAAATTCCGATAAGAAGATGGCAGAACCGAGTCCTAGTGGTAGCCCGACTACCAGGGCGATGGCGGTCACCAACAGTGTGCCAAGGACCAGAGGTAGGATCCCAAAATGACGTTGGTCTTCAGCAAATAGAGGTGTCCACTGACGACCCGTGAAAAACTCGAGGATACTGACAGCAGGATCGGCAAAAAACGCGACCGTCTCGCTACTCAAGGCCAGGATGACCGCGACGGTGGTTAGAACCGAGATGCTGGCACAGAGGAATAGAATCCCTCGTATCATGCCATCACCCCACCTCCGATTGCCATGCTTTCGTAACCTGCCGGTTTGGCTCACAGGAATAGCCCCACCTCCGCATTAAGAGAGTCTTTGCCATCGACCCACATTGCCGATGTACCGAGTGTCATCATACTCTTCAATCGCAACCATCGATTTGGAAAGTTTCCCAAATCGATGGTTGACTTAGCCCCAAGTCACGTTCGATTACTATCTGGAGCCTGTTATCGCAGCGTTCACTAACCGAGGGCATCATCAATACAAAGACCGAAGACGCCCTGCGTAATGATTGCTTGAGGTGAAGGTCTCATCACAAACGAGCTAAACAGACGTAGCACTCATCTGCCCCTTGAGGACATCCCGCCTCATAAGATCGCCTTGGCTCAAAAGGACTCTCTCGTTATCCAATCCGGCTTGTTCCCCACTACTGACCACTACCGCTCAATACTTCGATCACGGTCTTACCGCTCCCCTGTGCAGCGAGGAAGGGAGAACCTGTGACGCGGTCATTAAAGCGCTCGAGCGCTAAAGCGTATGCCACGGAATCGAGAAGCGCATAGCCCGTTTCAGCGATGAACGGCCGCGCATCTTCAGAAAGGTAGAACTCCACAAACTCCTGAATCGCCTCATCGTCATCCGCAGCGCCGGCGCTGACATAGATAAACAGCGGGCGCGCCAGAGGTGCGTAGGAACCGTTTTCGATATTAGCAGTGCTCGGCTCGACACATCCATTCCCATCGTCGATCGCCACCGACCGGAGCGCCTGACCCTCTTCGATGAAGTACGCGAACCCGAAATAGGCCAAGCCGTTGATATCACCTTCAACACCTTGGACGAGAACGGTGTCGTCTTCGCTGGGGAAGAAATCGGTTCGGCTTGAGCCACCCTCACCGACAATCGCCTCCGTGAAGTAGTCGAATGTTCCAGAATCGACTCCAGGAGCAAAGAGCGTAATCTCTTCATCTGGCCACTCAGGACGAATATCTCTCCACGTCACCACCGAGCTTTCGGGCTGCCACAGGCTATTGAGCTCATCAACCGTCATGCAGGTCGCCCAATCGTTCTCCGGATTGACAACCACGGTAAGCGCGTCGAAAGCGACCGGTATCTCGATAACATCGATACCGTTTTCCGCGCACTCCTCTAACTCAGAGCCCTTGACGATGCGACTGGCATCGCTGATCTGGGTTTCTCCGGCACAAAACTTCTTAAATCCCCCTCCGGTACCCGAAAATGCCACGCTTACGTCCACAGCAGGATTCTCGATAGAGAAATCCTCGGCTACCGAAAGGGTGATCGGATAAACCGTGGATGAACCGTCGATACGGATCTCTTGAGCGTGCGCCGAGGCGACACATAGAAATAGAATAAGAAGTACGAGTGCGTATTTCATGTGTTTTATGATCATTACCTCCATGTTTAAGGGTACTGGCACCTTGTCATAAAACTGTCAGCTACAAACTTTTTACCGAAAGAAGCGGCTAACGCCCTCATGGAATATTCGTCTCGTTCGACAAGAATGAGAATGTGCGTGAGTGGTAAAACACGGCTAGATAGAAGATGCGACCTGAAATCCTAGCCGTGCAGATGAGCCAAGCTGTTCTCGATCGCGGAAATCAAATCTTCTATTTCGCCAAGGCGTCGCCGCTCTTCCTCAACGACTTCTGGTGGTGCGTTCAGAACAAACTTGTCGTTGGCGAGTTTCTTTTCGCTTCGCATCCTGTTCGACTCGAGATCCCTCAACCGCTTTTGCTGCCGAGCACGCCACTCCTCGACATCGATAAGCCCCTCTAGCGGCAAACGGATCTCCAACTCTGGCAAGTGTTGGGACAAAATAGCACCTGTAGGTGAGGCCGGAAGCAACTCCGCCCTCGCCAAACTCTCAAACACCGACCGGTTTTCTTGTATGACAGCTTCGGACGGCCCCTCAACATAGATGCCGATCTTCCTCGACGGAGCGAGGTTGGCTTCGCTGCGCAAATTACGTACCGTAACGACAGCCTCCTTCAGGATCTCAAACTGTTGCTCCGCAACCTCATCGATCAGCTCTTCATCGACCATTGGCCACGTTGCCGTCGCAAGTTGTTCTTCGTATCCCAACGCTTGGTAGAGCTCCGAGGAGATAAAGGGGATCAGCGGGTGAAGCAGAGCCAAGATGCTTGTAAACCCATCTTTGAGAAGATATCGAGTACGTGGGTTCTCCATACGCAAAGCGGGTTTGACAGCCTCAAGATACCAGTCACAAAATTCCGACCATACAAAGTCGTAAATCCGGCGGTTGGCCAACCCGAGATCGTACGCTTCGAGGTGAGTGGTAATGTCGTTGATAGCACGTTGGAGTGCACTCATCATCCAACGATCGGCCAACGTCTCGGGCAATCCACTCTCCATCTCACCTACGAGGTTCATAAGCACAAAACGCGCAGCATTCCACAGCTTGTTGTTGAAATTCCGTCCCATCTCGACGCGACGGCTGTCCCAACGCACATCTTGACCACCGGTACTGGCATAGGTCGTTGCAAAGCGCAACGCATCTGCACCATATTCGCTTATGACATCGAGGGGATCAATCCCATTACCCTTCGATTTCGACATCTTCTGACCCTCTGCATCGAGCACGAGACCGTGAAGCAACACGTGATCGAACGGCCGTTCCCCTGTGAACTCGAGCCCTGCCATCTCCATACGCGCCACCCAAAAGAAGAGGATGTCGTAACCCGTGACCAGCACACTCGTGGGATAGAACTTTTTGTAGAAGGGGTCATCGGTATCGGGCCATCCCAGCGTGCTGAAAGGCCACAAGTTGCTACTAAACCAAGTATCGAACACATCTTCGTCCTGCACGAGTTTCAAATCGCGGTAACGTGGGTCGTCGGGAGGATCCAGCTCCGGGTTTTCGGGCTCGGGGACGAAAACACGCCCTTCTTCGTCGTACCATGCCGGGATCTGATGTCCCCACCAGAGTTGTCTTGAGATATTCCAGTGGCGCAAGTTTGACAACCAATCACGATTCACCTTCGCATAGCGCTGAGGGAAGAGTTCGATCTCACCCCGGTCGAGAACGTCGAGTACACGCCCTGCGATAGCATCGGTATTGTAAAACCACTGAAGGGACAACATAGGCTCGACCGGTTCCTTCGTACGCTGCGAAAGACCTAGTGCGACCGTATGGTCTCGCACCTCCAACAAGCTCGCCTCAGCCTTAAGCGCTGTAACAACCGCTTCACGCGCCTCAAAACGGTCCAGGCCTCTATATGAAGTCGGGACCAGTTCTCCAAATAATCTCGCATCGAGGTCGATCACGCTAGGACGCTCGAGTTGGTGACGCTCTCCGATTTCAAAGTCGAGGGGGTCGTGTGCTGGCGTAATCTTGAGGGCCCCAGTACCGAACTCCCGATCGACCGCCTCGTCCGTTATCACTGGGATCCAGCGATCAGTTAGGGGGATGCGAGCCCTTTTACCAACCGAAGAACGATAACGTTCATCGTCTGGATGAACAGCGATCGCTTGGTCAGCGAAGATCGTCTCAGGCCGCACCGTGGCGATCGCGATGTGACCACCTTGTTCTAGCTGGTATGCCAAAGTGTAGAGGTGGCCGGGGCGTTCTTCCCTATCCACCTCTAGATCCGAAAGAGTCGTCTGGCTCGAAGGATCCCAATTGACGATACGCTCACCACGATAGACAAATCCTCGATGATAAAGCTCCACAAATTGCTTGCGAACAGCCCGAGAAAGTCCCTCATCCATGGTAAATCGGGTGCGAGACCAATCCGCAGATATGCCGAGTCGCTGAAGCTGCTCGAGGATGATACCTCCATACTTCTCTTTCCAGGCCCACATCTCTTTGAGGAAAGTCCTGCGTCCCAGATCGTGCTTGCTTCGCCCCTGTTCCTGCAACGACCTTTCTACCTGAACTTGCGTGGATATCCCTGCATGGTCAGTGCCTGGTTGAAAGAGCGTCTCATAACCTTGCATACGCTTGAAGCGGATCAGGGTATCGATGATCGCATTGTCAAAGGCGTGACCCAAATGTAGATTGCCTGTAACGTTCGGGGGTGGAATAACAATGCAAAATGGCTCTTTGGAAGAAGAGGGATCGGCAACAAAGGGCTCTTGAGCCCACCTCTTTGTCCACTTGACCTCGACCGTAGAAGGATCGTACTGTTTGGCCAATTCCCACACCAGCCCACCAGGCTTCATAACTTTCCTCCTTGAGAGCAGAATGAGCCTACCCACCGATCTTCAATATAGCGGAACGAGCGAGAGCAGGTATCCTGGAAGACTTTCAGGGTCACGCTATAAAACGGGCAAACTCATATGCGCCTGAATGCTCACCTGACCTGCAAGCGACCTCGCGATCTTCCGCAGATCCTGGGCGTCACGACTATCGGGCGATGCCACGACGAGAGGCTTGCCATCATCTCCACTCGCTCTCAATTCCTTGGTAAGTGGGATTCGGCCGAGAAGCTCAAGGCCTTCTCGCTCTGCCAACTCAGCAGCCCCACCCTCACCAAAAACGAAGTCCTTGGTGCCATCAGGTAGTTGGTAATAGCTCATATTCTCAATAATGCCGAGAACGGGAACGTGGGTCTTTCGAAACATGGTGTAGGCGCGCTTGACATCCAGTAGTGCCACATCTTGCGGTGTAGTAACAAGAACGGCCCCACTCAAAGGCACGAGCTGACTCAGTGACAGCTGGACGTCACCTGTGCCAGGTGGCAGATCGACGATGAGATAGTCGAGCTCTCCCCAGACCGTCTGAGTCAGGAGCTGACTAAGCGTCCCGTGCAAAATAGGCCCGCGCCACGTCAGCGCCTGGCCATCCTCCACCAAATTGGCAATCGTGATAAGCTTCACCCCGTAACTGCGTAGCGGGATGATGTTTTTTTCATCGTCCGCCATAAGCCGTTTCCCCTCAAGTGCAAACATACGCGCTTGGCTAGGACCATAAATATCAGCGTCCAGTAGTCCCACCGCTGCACCTTCAAGAACAAGGCTCGCCGCAAGATTGGCTGCCAGAGTCGATTTCCCCACACCCCCTTTGCCAGATCCGACCGCTACCACATTCCTGACACCGGGTAAGGCCTCTTGCTTCGGACCACGAACTTGGGCACCAAAATTCAGCTCGATAACTTTTACGCCCTCGAGTCGTCCGACGGCAGATCGGATATCGGCCTCGATCTTGCCCCGGAGTGGACATGCCGGCGTCGTCAACACGATCGAGATACCGACGCGACCTCCATCTATACTGATCTGATCGACCATTCCCAAACCAACAAGATCCTGATGTAGTTCTGGATCGTTGACCGTCTTCAACACCTCAAGAACTTCTGCTTCCGTTAATTGAGCCATAGGTAAGCAGACTAACAAGGGCCAAAGCGCCTGACAAGACACCATCTTACCTACGGTGCGGCCAAACGGCATTTCGATCTTCGGCTGTAGTTGCCTGAGGGTTGATATTTCCCAAAGGATAATCCACCCTTTGGTGTTGTTCAAAAACGTGTTTCAACACGAAACCTGCAACTGTGTCGGGGAGCTAACCTTCCAGGTGTGAAGACCCTAACTTGTCGGTGGGATGCCTCCGTGGCTATACTCGGTAATGTGACGCGTAGCTTTACGATCCCTGTGATAGCTACAATCGACTGTGAGATTAGAGAGGCGCTGGCAAACGCCAGAGCGAAGACGAGAACATGACCCGGAGTTCCCGTTATCAAACCAAAGAGATCTATCTAGAGCAGGGAGATGTTACGACATATCATGGTCGCGATCCCTTGACTGGGCTACCGGTTCTGATCTATCAATTTCCCAGCGTACCTCAATCCAGCACAGAAACCTTCGAGTCGAGCAATATTCCTGGAGTCTTGGAGACCAGTTTTGATGGTAAAGCCGGACAGGTGGTCGTCGCCTTTTCAGACGACTACAAACCGTTTGTTGCGGATCAGAAAACCGATGCCCTCGAAGTAGTACTCGCTGCGGTAGACACACTCCGCGACGCATCCCGTGCCGGCGTCTTACACGGTGATATCAACCCTCGACGCTTTCTCCAATCGAAAAGACACCTACTCATAGAAGGCTACGGTATTCCGTGGGAACCGACCGACAGAACCTTCTTGGCACCGGAATACCGAGGCAGCGCTTCCTACGCTGCTGATTTGTATTCGCTCGCAAAATCGTTGCTTATCCTACTCAACCAACACTTGTCCGAAGACCTGACGGAACTACTTACAAACTGCCTGGGGAAGGATGCAACCCGGCGACCGACCGTTGATGAGCTGCACGACGCCATTTCTAAGCTACAAGCAGGAAGTCGGAACACATCACGGCCGTTGCACCCCGCTCCTGCCTCTTCAGCACAACTTCTCGATCTGGTACTCGATGACCCTAAAAGCAGCCCTACCGAACCTCTCGAAACGAAAGGCTTGGTGGACACCTCTCTTTCACAAATCACCAAGGATGACTTCAACGTAGAGATCGACCTAGGTGGTAGGAGGGCTGCTCCTAAATCGACTTTCTCCCCTGCCGAGAGTGTGAGTATCCAACGTCCGGTCGTGAAGGCGAATGATCGTATAAACAGCGATGCCGAAGCGCTCACGCTCAATACCGACCCCGGTGTTGCACAGCAAAGAGAGGAACGACCCGTAGATGTATCGCATCGAACTGAGCCGCAGATACGCCGGGAGCGTGCACCCAAAGAGGACGAGGAAGGCTTTGTAAAGAATCTACCGCCGGGGGCTACCTACCGTGCCGGCGAAATCGATGAACGTGTGCAAAGCACTACCATCCTCCCAAAGAAACCGAAGGTCAAAGAGGGCCAACCTCGACGGACACGTCGTGTGCTCATTCTGGCTTCCCTACTCTTGGTCGTAACAGGCCTGGCGTCTCTCTCACTCCTGCTCGTCCCTAGGCTAAACTCTCCTCCACAAGTTGAACAATCCGTGGCCTATGTAATCGATGTACAAGTCGAACCTGCTAACCTTCCCCCAATCAATGTCTATGTTGTGGAAAGCCCCAACGAATCAGAGTTCCGTCCGGGTACCGTTCTCGGTTCAGCACCGATGAAGATCGTCTTCGATGTGCCAGGTACCTGGCTGATACAAGGAGAGTTTCAGAACCGCCGTTCGGATATCGTCAGCCTTAACGTACCTGAGGAGAGAGCAGTTATCATCGTCATTCCAGAATCGAATGTACCTTCTCGATAAGTCGGAAGTCGCAAGAGCTGTCACGACCTCTATGATCCGATTACGCCACCCCAGATGATCACGTTGCCGGCAACCCAGCAATGATCCATACCGTGCTTCACGGGCTTCTTGAGGCCTCAAGCGGAATGCACATAGCGAAGGCACCTTAGATACTTTGCATGTCTAATGTCTAGTATTATTGTCATCGACTACGGTTCACAGTACACAAGGCTCATTACCCGTCGCCTCCGAGAGCTCAAGGTCTATTCGGTTATCAGCAGTCCGGAGACCGACATCGCAGAACTCAAAGAGTACGATCCGAAGGGATTCATTCTCTCGGGTGGACCACAAAGTGTATACAGCGATAGTGCCCCTGACTTGCCCAAGGGACTCTTAGAAAGCGGTCTCCCCATACTTGCAATCTGCTATGGAATGCAGCTCCTAGCAAAAGAGCTCGGAGGTGTGGTGAGTGCGAGCCAGCACCGCGAGTATGGCAAAACAGAACTTATTAGCTACGGTGGCGATCTTTTCGAAGGGGTCGATGGAGAGTTCGTGGCTTGGATGAGCCATGGTGATGCGGTCAAAAGACCACCGAGCGGCTTCTTCACCACAGCCACCACGACCAATACGCCTATTGCGGCGTTGGAAGATCCGCGACGAAAGATCTATGCACTCCAGTTCCACCCAGAAGTAAGGCACACGCCTAAGGGTCTCCACCTGCTCGAGAACTTTCTCAATCAAACCGATATCGTGCGCGACTGGACCCCAGAGAACATCGTTAGGACCATAACTGAAGACGTACGTGCCCTCGTCCAAGAGGGTCGCGTCCTATTAGCGATTTCAGGTGGTGTGGACTCGAGCACTCTCGGGCTCCTATTAAGCAGAGCTCTGGACAAGCAGCTCTTTGCGGTATTCGTAGATCACGGTTTACTCCGCCTCGGCGAGGCACGAGAGGTCGAAGAGGCTCTTCTAGCACTAGGGGTAAATCTCACAGTCATCGATGCAAGGGAGAGGTTTCTCGAATCGCTCAAAGGAGTCAGCGATCCGGAGCAAAAACGCAAAATTATCGGTCGAGAGTTCATCGAAATCTTCTACCAGGAAGCGGATCGCCTTCAAAAAGAACACGGGGAGATCGAATTCCTTGCACAAGGAACGCTTTACCCCGACGTCATCGAGTCTGCCGGAGGACACGGTGCCGCTTCGATCAAGTCGCACCATAACGTTGGAGGTCTACCAGAAGACCTTCATTTCACCTTGATCGAGCCTTTTCGCAATCTCTTCAAAGATGAAGTCCGTAACATCGCTACGAGCCTGGGCCTGCCCGATTCACTAAGAGACCGTCACCCCTTCCCCGGACCAGGACTCGCGATTCGCTGCATCGGTGAGGTTACACCAGAACGTCTAGCCATACTCCGTAGGGTCGATGATATCTTCATCAGCTGCCTACGAGAATTTGGACTCTACGACAAAACGTGGCAAGCGTTGGCGGTATTGACCCCGGTCCGCTCCGTTGGGGTCATGGGAGATGACAGAAGCTATTCCAACCTGGTAGCGCTTCGAGCGGTGTCGAGCATCGACGGCATGACGGCGGACTGGTCACGCTTCCCAGCCGACTTCCTCGCCACCGTTTCCAACCGCATCGTCAACAGTGTTCCAGAGGTAAATCGCGTAGTATATGACATTACCAGCAAGCCTCCAGCCACCATCGAATGGGAGTAAGCTAAAAACTCGAACTATGTGCGAGGGTTGCAAGCGATCTTGGGACGATAAATGGAGCGCTCCTGTAACTCAAACTCGATTCAGTAGTCTTGACTTCAAGACCAACCTCGAGTTTAAACCCCAGGCCCCTAGCATCTACCATCAACGGGAGTAGCCATTGGTATTCCCCCGTCCCTGTCGAGCTTCTCACGCGTAACAGAAGTCGAAATGCTATCATCAAAAATATGCTCAGTGAACGACGTGCACGGATCCTGAACCTAGTTGCTGAGTCTTACATTGCATCGGCTCTTCCGGTTCCCTCCTCTCACATCGCTGACCGGTTGGAAGTGAGCAGTGCGACCGTCAGAAATGAGTTCAGTGCACTAGAGCAGAAGGGTTTTCTACAACAACCCCACACTTCAGCCGGGCGCATTCCCACACCGCAAGGCTTCCAAAACTACGCCCACTGCTATATTCCACCCAGACGCTTACCACCACGCCAACGTAGCTTGGTAGAAGAACGCCTTTCTGGCTTTCACGGTGATAGCCTTCTCCAGCAAATCGCAAACGTTACAGCTGACCTGACCGGCTACGCCGTTGTGGTCAGCCTTCCAGCTGATGAGATCCTCCAGACACTGGAAGTACACCTGTCACTGATATCCAGTAAACAGCTTCTTGCAGTCATCATCATGGAGAACGGCCTCGTTCGACAGCTTGCTGTCACGGTCGATCCCATCCCTTCCGATGAGGTCTTGAACTCTGCCGAACGCAGTTTACGCCAGCTCACGCTACCCATAAACGAAGTCCCCAAGGCCCTGCGAACGATCGCCAGACATGCGGACGAGGATCTGTCACGAACGCTTTCTGCTCTTGCGGCCGCGTGGTCGGGTCTAGCCCCTTCCAAGCTTTTCAGTCAGGGGCTCAAACATCTATTTACAGAGCCGGAATCTCGAGATCCCAGCTTCATGAAACTGGTCATGGAACAGGTCGAAGAGCCAGTTCTGGCCAAACAACCAGACGGAACCCCTGTCGTGGTCCTCGATGAGATCGTTGCCTGCATCACTGCACCGCTCCCGCTCGGCTCGTGGCAGGCGAGTCTGAAATTGGTCGGTCCTGCTAGGATGCGCTATCCTGACGCACTCATGGCTTTGCGCGGCGTTTCTGAAGTTGTGAGGAACAGGGCGACGGCATTCAACTAGCCGATACCACCGTTTTTTTACAATACAACTCCTCTGTAGAGTTTTTGTACACTAAACACCATGCCGATTACCGCGCTTCTCTTTGCTAAATACCGTACGGTGGCTGGGCAGAAGGAGTTCCAAATCGAATATTCTGACGGTGCCACCGTTCGACAAGTCGCCAGCTGCTTGGAGGAGAAGATCCAGGATCTGGAGCTTACTGGTGCACTCTGTGCACTCAACGAAAGCTATACTTCTCCAGACACGGTCGTAGCCGACGGGGATACGATTGCGTTCTTACCACCTGTCTCGGGTGGCTAGGCATGAACCACTTTATCGTTGTAGACAGAGCGCTCGATCTAGTCGAGCTTACCGAAATAGCCACCGAAGAAAAGTTCGGGGCCATAGCCAGCTTCCTGGGAACGGTACGATCCCCAAATGAGGGGGCTGAAGTCCTCTATATCGATTATGAAGGCTATCGCGGCATGATCGAGAAGCAGATGCAATCGGTGGCGGATGAACTCCGGGACCGTTACGATCTAGGTCACATCGTCATCTCCCACCGCCTTGGGCGTATCCTCCCAGGTGAGACGAGTATTGCTATCGTGATCTCCAGTCGACACAGAGTAGACGCATTGGCAGCATGCCGAGAGTGTATAGATCGCTGCAAAGATCTCTTACCCATCTGGAAGTACGAAGTCACAAATAGGGGTTCGGATTGGGTTCCGGGTCATAGCAACGCCAGTCAGCCTCTCTGATCTGACCTCAGACCAAGTACCACTACATCGACGACGGTATGATTTTTCCAATGCCGGTTGCACTGGGTTGAGTCTATAACTCACCTAGCCAATATCTTGCGACTGTACAGGGCCTATTTCTATCAAATGACTCCTTTCTGCTCAGCCCGATATGCAATGCAGCTGATCGAAAAGAACACCAGGAATATTCCCAGTATCGAAGGTTGTATGGGCAGGCAATTAGATCGTTTTCGACCTATCGATCATCACCCATAGAGCTGCCTAGACTTTCAAGGCTCATCTCCAAAAGATGCTGAGGTGAAACCGCCCACTGTAGGAAGATACAGGTTCGGGTGATCTCATCAAGTCCAGTAAGCGACTTTTCCTGTGGAGACATTTTCACACGACTGAGAGCCCCTAACCCATATCCTGAGAGGTGATTTTAGATCCGCTATCACTCAAGCAAAAGGTATGAGATTCATGACAAGGGTAAAATCCGGCTCAATCACCAAAGAAGGTCCTTTCAATGCCAAATGAGGTGTATCTACACACTCACGCCGGTCTGGCGAACATGGTCTCTTCTCGGGCAGCATCACGCGTCTTAGACGATGCTCTACGATCTTCTGGTCACTCCTCTGAAACGGTCGACTCTGAACAGATGAGTGATATGCTGCTCGGCCCGATCCTTCGCGATCTCGAAAGCATCCTTCCCCGCGAAGGCCTCAAAAGAAACCTGCGCGAACTCGTATCTGATCTAAAAACTCAGGTCAACGGCAGTCCATACGACCTGTCTGGCCGAGAGTCGAGTGGGGCATCCTTTTCCTTTCGGAGAGAAGGAGCCTCTTTTGAATTGGAAGAAGAGGAAGGATCGCCGAGAACCCGACACGAAGTCGGTAAGCAAACTTCTGGAAACGGTGTCATAGAAAGTAATCCCTCTCCAACAGCCGAAGCACCTCTCACAGAGGAGAGATTTACCAAGAGTGAGGTCGATATCAATACCTTGGTCGTACTCGATGATACGATGAGCGAAAATTCCGAGATCACCGAGGTTGATGCAGCAAATAGTGAAACAACCGATTTAGAAACGGAATCCCAAAGTGGCGGGGGAGTACAGATTGCGCCTCCTGAGGAAGACGATGATATCGAAGAAGAACTCACCGAGGCGATAGCAAAAGTCGACACTCCTATCTCAGAGAGCAACACATCCCCAAATCCCATTCCAGAATCGCTCGAAACAACCGTCCGGATAGCACCCAAGCCAGATCGTGCCGGCCACTCCGAACAACAACTGGAACAAGCAGTTCTGCATTTCGCACAAATCGACCACACCAAGTTGGTAGCTGCCGTCCGATTTAACGGTGATATTGCTGTTTCGAGGGGAACCGGGGTCGATCTATCAACGCTTTCACGATTGGGGTTACTAGGGCTGAGAATAAGTGGAAAAAGTGGACGGCCAAACTCGTACTATCTAGCTCACACCCAAGGCCAACTTTTCCTCTTTCCGCTAGGAAACGACACGATCTTTATCGTTGGCACTCCAGAGCTCAACTTGGGTGCTGTCTTTACGGGGCTTACATCGCTCAAGGAGGAACTATGAAGTGGGGTTTTCATCAGGTCATCGTCAGTCTCTTGCTCTTTGGGGTGTTCTTAGGTAACGGTACGGCACAGGAGCGTGACGATTTCCTACAACGATACAAACTAGCAATTGAGAACTTGAATGTTAGCGTAACCGCATCATCCACAGATATCGCCCAAGCACGAGAGGAAATCGATCGGGCCTTCAACGCCCTTAGAACCCTCTCTCGAAATGTCAACAGCAACGCCCTCGTAACAGAGATGGAGCGCGTATTCGAACGAGCGCGCACCGCCATTCAAAACCAGAGTCAGACAGATCTAGCTGTCCAAGTTGCGGTTCTGAAAGGTGGGTTTCAGCGCCTTGTCTTCGAGGCGATTCTACAAGGTGCTGCCGAGGGCAATACGCAGTTACCAAAACAGCGCCTCAGATTTCTAGCAGCGGACATCAATTTGCACGAGGATATCATCGCAGAGATCGAAAAAGAGCTCCCATTCGAGCAGATGCGCCTCCTATTCGAACAAGGCGTTGCCGGTATCATTCGACAACAGTTGGTGACCGTTGGTGAGCAGGTATCAGAAGACAAAGCCGGCGCCTACCAGGTTCTGGCAAGCAGTTATGGTCTCTCTCTTCTCATTCAAGACTCGCCACGAGTCAACCCCAACCTCAACGCGGTTTTCATCGAAACCATTCAGGCACTCGTCAACGAAAACGCGGAAACGCTCAGTACCCAACTGCAAAGCCTCGACGAGAGTGTATCGCAATTGGCTTCTACCACTCAGCAAAACGTAGGGACGGATCAGAACACTCAGGAAGTCCTTACGACCAACACAGCTACCGCCGAAGCGACAACAGCAGCTGAAAACACAGTCGTAGAAGCGACTCCCATAGCGGCTCCCCAACAGACCCAAGACACCTCCAACGCGGTAGTAGAAAGCAGTACCGAAACACAAGCACCGATCTCAACGTCTTCCGAGATCACTGAACCTGTCGCTACCACAGACCAACAAGGGGCTGAACCGAGCCTGCAGGTTGCCGAAAGCGATCGTGAGATCACGACAGAGTCAGTCACAAATCAGACGAACACAGATGCTGCTGCTACCGCTCCTGAACCATCGATCGAAACGAGCCAGATTACAGCTGAGCTTGCTCGTTTTGGCCTTCCCGAGAACGCTAGGAACACCTTGTCGGCCAGCTATACGGCCAACGGCCTTGCAACAATCGAACAGGCTGTCGATCGACTCTATAATCATGCAGCTCGTACGGTTGCCGCTATTGAGAACGGACAACAAACGGTAGCGAAGAGGCATATACGAGAGTTTCGTGCCACCTATCAGTCCTTCCTCTCTCCATTGATCCGAATCCGCGACACTCAATTCGACCAGACAACGAGTAGACTCATCAACGCAATGCAAAGTGCATTGGCCCTGCGGATGCAAGACGCTGTTCTGCTTACCGGTCACGTCGAATCGATCGAAGCCACACTGCAGAGCCAGCAGATTAGCATGATCGACAAAACAATTGTCAGTACCAGCTTGTTCTGGACCGGTTTTGTACGCCTTTGCGTTATCATCATCCTCGGTCTATTGGCCTTCTTCCCTATCTACCTGCTCAATCTGGCGTTTGGGGGAGGGAATCGGAACTGGCAACTGATCGGCATCGCCATCTTCTTACTCCTGGTACCGCTTATCTTTGAAAGCCTCGGCTTTATCGGTAGCTTGATCGCCAACTTGTCAGGGATAGAGAGTTTTGAAATCTTGGCAAGCTTTTCGATTTTCCAAAACACGCTCTCACAAATCATTTGGGCAGTGATCACCGCCGCAGCGATAGGCTTTGCCACAGCTGGGCTCTATGGGATCTGCGTGCAATTCGGACTGCTCGGCACTGCAAAGACCGGCAGCACGACTGTGGATAGAACAGTAGCAACACAGGCCCAAACCACTGCTACCGCTTCCGATATCGGAGACAGCACACTGGTCGACTGGGACGAGGAGCTCTAACGTAGCGTGACAATGGGGTATGTCATGGCATTGTGGATAGATAGCAAGCAGATCGCCTCGGTTTTTTAGGAGAAGCATGACGAATCCAATCTACCAGGCAATAGTTGTTGAACTCGAAGCGCTGCTCTCTCCGCGGATTGTCTCGCGTACCCTTAGAGAAGGACTTCGTCAACTCGGCCGGTCAGCTGAAGATGCCCGGTACGAGGAACTAGAAAAGATTCTCAAGCAGAAGTTCTACCATAAACTCCAAGTGACGATGCCTGTCACCGAGGCCAAACAAAAAATTATCGAGATCCTTGAGCGATTAAAGGAAGAGGGGACGAGAGCACAAGGGAATGGAGTACAAGCACCAGCTATAGAGCTAGAAAGTGAAACGCTGCGCGCTCAGAGGATCACCCTCGACGAGCTCGACGCATCTCTCAAACCTTTTAACCTCTACTTCGAATGGCCAGAAGTACAAAAATTGCGTGCTCAGATACAACTGTTGAGAGATGAACAAGAGGCTGGCCATGAAACCCCACAGCTAGTCAGAGACGCGAAAAATCAGCTGGCAATCGTTGAAGAAAAGCTCGAGGACCAACTCGTAATCCAGGCGCGTGAGCTCGCTGACCTCGAAGCCACACTCGAGGAGGTGCGCGACAGCGGGATCCCCAAAGTCAAGCGTCTGGAAAACCTCATCAATCACGTACGATCGGCACAGGAGAACAGACAGTTGGTGGCTGCCGAGATGGAGCGCGCTCGGAAGATCGGCAGAGACCTGCGAAAACAAGTGGAAGTGGAAGCCAGTTCTCAACCCGATGACGGTGAGGTGGGGCAAGAAGGTCTAGACACAGACCCTTCATTGGTCACTTCAGAAGAAGAACAACGTGAGGTTGCAACTTCCGAAACCCCCGAAGCCACTACCGAGGTCAACGCTCGCTTACGCCTGCTCGACATCGAAAACGAACGTAGAAATCTCGATGTCTTGGAGCAAGAGAACGCCAACTTACTGACACTCCTCCCTAACCTCAGAGAGAGACTGGATGAGCTCCGAAACGAACTGGATCGAGATGTCTCGATCAGCAGCGCTTTAGAAACACTCACCGAGGAGCTTCAAAATGCCTCAGAGCAACAACAGACCGCTCTGATCAACGAACTTGAGCAGATCAGTAAAGACATCAAGACACTACCAGAAGCCATCGACACCAGTGAGCTGCAACAGGTTTTGCAGGTGGCACAAGGAATTCTCTCTACAACGCTTCCGAGCCAGAGCGATGTCCAACACATTCGCCACTTACACAGACTTGCCAAAGAGTATGCTGAAGTGCGCGAGCGGCAACAGGTTGAAGCAGAGAGTTCTCGTGCAGCGAGCCTCGAAGAACAGGCAGAGGTTCTCACTCGATTGGAATCGACTCTACTACGCTATCAGGATACCGACCTCGCAAACCACGAATACACCGCGCTCGCAGACCACGTTACCGCTCTCAAGGATGCTCAGCAGAGACAGGAAATCGCCTCCACGCTCGTTAGCAACCTGAGATTGGCAGAAGAGAAATTCGAAGCTGCCATCGCACAACAGAGCGATGATCAAACCGAACGGACACATGCTCAAATTCGCAGTCTGCTGGCCCAACTCTCCAACCTTCCTGTCATAGAGGAACTTGCTGATCGCTTGGCGACGGCAAGAGAGGATCTTGAAAATACGCTCAACGCTACAGCGAGCACCAACATCGATACTGCAAAACTGCAACATATTAACGACGAGGTCCGCTCACTAAAGCTCGAGGCCAACAGCGTGGTTCGTAATCGACTCGGCCTCCTTGCCAGCAAGGCAGCCGAACGTAGTGACAAAGATCTTCTCCTTCAGATACACCAGGCTGGCGAGAATCTAGAGCAGGGCGTGTACCCCGATCTCAAGGCTCTCGAAACGCGATTCCACCGTGCAAACGATTTTAGGCGTGCTGAACAGATAGCCGAACTCCACCAATTGGAACGAGAAGCTGGTCAGTTATCCGGTGTCGATGCCGAAACCAATGCCCAGCTCAACGAGCTACTAGCGTCAATCAGCGCAGCCATCGACCGTGGCGAAATAGCTCGTAATCTCGATGAGGCTTGGTTGCTGCTCGAATCGCTTCGTACAACTGCTGAAGAGCGCCTTGTCAACTTCGAACCAAGGCTCGACAGCGCGCTCGAGTCTTTCAAGGGTGTAGAGAAGCTTAACAGTGACGAAGTCGAGTCCGCGCGCCGCATCTTGCACCATCTCGATTCGCAAAGGACTGCCTTGGACCGCATCTCAACCAAACTCAAGGTTCAGCTCGTTGACTCACTCTCCGATGCGGAAGCGCTCATCACAAAACTCAATAAACACCTCGAGGCAACAAGAGCGATTGCCGACCGCCTCGTCAACGACAATGTGATCGATGATGTGCTCGGTCTTTTTTCGCCCACCGACTCTACTGGAGAGGCCCCACGGAGTTTTGGCGAGAGAGATGATTCATTAGAAATAGGTCGGGTTTTGGATGATGAGCCACCTTCGTCAACACCACTCACCAGACTAGTCGAAAGTTACTTTGATGAGCAGGGAGTACGGGATGCCGTAGTCATCTCTACCGAAGGCAAGATCCTTGCAGGTCGCTTGAGTCCCCCACTCGAACAATTCCACCCTGCTCTAGAAGCCTACGAAGCTCGCGTGTCGAACTTGGGCGAACAACTGTCACTCGGATCACTCAACCTGCTAGCAATCGAGATGCCAACCCACTGCCTGGTCGCAGCCTGGCCAACACCGGAGCACAAGCTCCTTATCGTTCTCGACATGCCTTCGATGCTCAATACGATCCTACACAAAACACGTCATGATCTCGGCCCGGTTGCAGCCCAACTAAGTGGAACTGCCGTCACTTGAGGCCACACGCGAACTAGCCCGGCAGGTTGTCATACAAGCAGCACCGGGAACTCTTCTCATTCTGAGCGGACCCCTTGGCGCTGGAAAGACGACCCTTACGCAACAGTTAGCTCTCGAACTCGGCTCCACCGCACAAGTGAGCAGTCCAACCTATACGCTCGTCCACGAATACCCGACACTCTCCGGTCCCCTCGTACACATCGATGCCTACAGACTGCCCGACCTCGAGGCATTACTCGGGCTCGGACTAGAAGACTATCTCGAACGAGCCCGACTGGTGGTGGTCGAGTGGGGAACGGCTCTACTTACCGAGTTTCCAGAGGCGATGCATATCGAACTGATCCTATCTGACGATACACGCCGTGCACTGGTTCATAGGGGTTTAGCTCCTTGATACCCCCTTTGCTGGTTCGATAGAGGTATCCCCAACCCTGGCAATACCTCCGATTTTCGTTATGAAATCCTGCTGACAGGCCAGTGGTTACTGTCTCTCTCTTTGCTATGACAGGCCATGATTTATCTGGCGTCACCAGAGCAACCAGAAAGTAGCTCTCCAGACCCTGTTGGTAGCTCACTTGCCTCCCTTTTAGCCAGAGGTATGCTTGTGGCCTAGCGTGCAGTGTCCAGATCCCTTCACCCAACGGCATCAGACCCTGCTTGGAACTCAAGCCTAAAGCGAAATGAGGGTATGATCTGAGTAATGTGCGCGCCACCGCTCTTTCTCGGCATCGATTGCGCCACTCCTACACTTGCGATCTCCCTTTGGTCGCCCAAAACAGGGGTCTTGGCATCTTCACACGATCTCGTCGGCCGTGAACACGCTCGAAAAATCCTACCCGCATTAGCAGATCTTTTCTCTCGTGCACACAAAGAACCTGCAATGCTACATGGTATTGGTGTCGGTGTTGGACCAGGCTCTTACACTGGCCTCCGCATCGCTATCGCGACAGCCAAGGGTCTCGCTCGAGGGTTGGACCTACCCATCACTGGCTGCGATACCCTAGCCGCGATCGCGTTTGGATATCTGGAAGATGGAGAGATGGGTATCGCCACGTTAGACGCGCGACGAGGCAACGTCTACGCTGGAATCTACCAGAAGATTGGGGATGAAGTTACCACAGTAGAGGCAACCATTAAATCCGATAGGAGAACGCTACAGAACCGGTATCCTATGCTCTCATTGATCGAGGGGACTCCTTACGCGGAGCATATCGCAAGGCAGGCTGGCAGCCGAGGGTCCTTATCGCCACGCTACTTATGATCGAGATTCTCTCCCACTCCCACCCGCATCGGCAACGAGTCAACCTGTGGTGGTAAACCCCAAAGTGTAAAATATCACGTACGTCCGCATGTCAACATAGCAAAAGGTATACTGCGACATTAGTACTGGTCAAACGAACCCTACATTATCACGTAGACCGCAACCAGTTACGGAGCAATCATGTTTAGGTGGAAACTCTGGCAAGAGATCGGCGTGGATCTTGGAACGGCTACGGTTCTCATCTACGTCAAGGGTCAAGGCATTATGTTGCGCGAGCCCTCCGTCATCGCTATGGTACGCGACACGAGCGAAGTCAAAGCGGTTGGAGATGAAGCCTATCGCATGCTCGGGCGCACACCAGGTAACATCGTGGCCGTGCGCCCTATGCGCGATGGCGTGATCGCCGATTATGAGCTGACGGAAAAGATGTTGAAAGCCTTCGTCCGGAAGGTCATCACCGGCCCCGGAAGATTATTCAAACCGCACATTATGGTTTGCGTACCCTCAGGCGTGACCGAGGTGGAGAGACGGGCAGTACTACAAGCTACCCGAGAGGTGGGGGCTCGCAAGGCTTTCTTGATCGAGGAACCTTTGGCAGCAGCGGTTGGGGCTGGAGTCAATATAGCCGAACCTACTGGCTCGATGATCGTCGACATCGGTGGGGGGACAACCGACATTGCCATCATCAGCTTAGGCGGTATCGTTGTTTCGGAATCGTTGCGCATCGCCGGAAACGAGTTCGACGAAGCGATCATCCGCCATACGCGACATAAAGAAAATCTACTGATTGGCGATCGTACGGCTGAAGAGGTCAAGATGAAAGTGGGTGCCGCTATGATCACGAGGCCGAACGATATCCATGAACTAGAGGTGCGCGGACGCGATCTCATCAACGGCCTACCCAAAACCATCAAGGTCACCACGGAAGACACGGTCGAGGCGCTCAAAGAGCCGATTCAAAAAATCGCAGATGGCGTACGCCGGGTGCTCGAGCTAGCCCCCCCTGAACTGGTATCGGATGTAATCGATCGCGGCATCATAATGACGGGTGGCGGATCTCTCTTACGAAATTTCGATGAGCTCTTGAGACAGACAACGGGCATACCCGTTGTCGTGGCCGATAATGCCAGAGATTGCGTTGCACTCGGAACGGGCCAAGCTTTAGATATGATTCACGTGCTGCAAGATGCACTCATCTCCGATACGTTCCTGCGTCGTTAGGCACAGTCGAGTGACAATCTCACGGCTTCACATCAACGCCATGCAAATCCTCAGCGGCCTCTGCCTCTTGCTAATGGTAGGTACTGTAACTGCGCAAGTCGACTTCCCTCTTTCGAATTTGTCCCCTGGCCTCAACGGATACGCAGTCACCGCCGGCATGGGTAACGAGCTCGAACGATTTCCGATCGAGGTGCTCGGGCTCCAGTTCGACACAGGAGCCGGGTTTCCTCTAGTGCTCGTCAAGGCCGGTGGTGATTTTATCGAGCGATCGGGTGGAGTGGCCGCCGGTATGAGTGGAAGTCCCGTATATCTCCCCATTGCAGAGGGCGGAGACGCTTTATTGGGAGCGATCGGTTTCGTTTTTCCCAGTAGCGACCATCGCCTAGCACTTGTCACCCCGATCGGTGTCATGAGAGGTGATGCACTCGACACCGAAGCGTGGAGCCCTTTCGGCGCGGAGCATTTTCTAGGCCTACCCTCTCCACAACCGGTTAGCACACCCCTGCTACTCTCTGGTGTAAGTACGCGTAGTAGCAAGACACTGACAAATGTATTTCGAGAAAGCCCGGTACAACTCCTACCCATCCAGGCCAACGGCGTCTTTCCACCGGGTTTTGAGACTGACTTTACGATGGAGCCAGGCAGTGCGATAAGCGTTCAACTCGTGCGAGGGGATGTTACCGTCGCTGCCATCGGCACGGTGACTGCTCTCGAAGACGAGCATATCCTTGCCTTCGGGCACCCCTTGCTCGGTCAGGGAACGGTTTCTTTCGCACTGGCCCCCGCTTTCGTTTCGTACATCGTTCCTAGTGATGTAGTCCCCTTCAAGTTAGCCAACAGCGGACAGCAGGTTTTAGGGAGCATCACCGAAGACCGGCCAACCGCTATCAGAGGAAAGCTGGGCGAGGATCCGAACTTTTTTAGCGTAACGGTGAGCCTGACCGGCCTTGGAAAACGAACTGTAAGACAATTTGAAGTCACACGGGACGAAAGGTACTACGCTCCCCTCATCGAAGTCGGCATACTCCAGATTTTCGATGAGGCGCTGCAAAAAGTGTCGGCTGGAAGCGGCGAAGTAGTGTGGGAGATCACGCTGGCCAATAGCGAAGTCGTTCGACTCATCGAGCAAGTTACCGATTCTGAAGACATCGCTGCCGCCTCTGCGCATCTGGCTGCCATACCCCTTGAGATCTTAGCGGAAAACGTGTTCCAAGAGGCTGCCATCGAGCGCGTGGCCATCACGATCAATTACCGTGACCGACAAAACTTTGCCAAAATCCAAGAGGTCGTAGCCGAAACCACCACCTTACAACCGGGCGAGATGCTTACTGCCTTCGTCCGCCTCCAACCCTATCGCAAAGATGCCGTTATCGAAACCCTAGACGTCGCGTTGCCAGAAGATTTTCACGGCGAAGCCACCATCACTTTTTTTGGCGGCAAACAACCTTCAGAAGAAGACGAAACGGGGGGCGAACCCGATCCCATCCTATCGTACGGAGAACTTCTTGCTGCGCTTCGCGATCGCGTTCAGGCCAGTCAGTTGACCATCGAAATGACGATCGAAGGAGAGACCGAGCGTCTCGACCGGATCAGTTTCCCCTTTCCGATCAGAGGTGAAGAGACCCTCACCATCACGATCGAGACACCTTCAGAAAACACATCGGAACCATCTGAAGAAGAAGGGTCTTCCACGTAGACAGATATCCACTCAGACAGACACCGGCGATAAACATCAGAACACCCTCGACGATCCATTCTGATTTCTTACGGCCGAGCAGCTACAGCAGCCTCCCCTACCGCTTTCGAAGCGAAAAATGCTATTGTTTCAGATTAGTGAACGTGTCAAGGACTTGCAATTCATCCCTCGCGCGCCGGGGTGAGATGGCTCCTTTGTACTATCTGCGAAACCTTATCGATCCGAGCTTAGGGATGAGCAAGCACCCAATCACTTTGCACACACATTCAATGTTGCACATCTCCCCAATCCCCATTTCGAAGCGGCAATGCCAGACCTTGGGAGCAAAATGAAACGTCTGCGTGTCATCGTTGTCGGTGTTGGCGTCATGGGCAAATACCATGCCAACGTATATGCCGCTCTTCCAAACGTCGATCTCGTGGCCGTTGTGGACCCGAATCCATCCCGACGCTGTGAGGCCAAAGAGGCCTATCACTGCGCAACCTACCCGAGTCTAGAAGCATTTCTCGCCGAGACCACGGCAGACGCGGCAAGCGTGGCGGCACCCACCAGCCTCCACTACTCAATTACCCAACAATTGCTCGAAGCCGGAATCCACACCCTCGTTGAAAAACCTGTCGCCACAGAGGTCAAACAAGCCCGCCAACTCGCTATGCTTAGCCAGGAAAAAGGACTTGTCCTCCAGGTCGGCCACATCACACGCTTCTTTCAAGCGGTCGATATCCTCAACCAACAGGTAAGTAATCCCTACCTGATCGAAGCACGTAGATTGACACCCTACTCACGAATCCGAGATGTAGGTGTGATTCTAGATCTCATGATTCATGACATCGATATCGTGTTGGGCATCATCTCTTCCGATATCGAGGAGATTTCGGTTTCAGGGCACGCCCTCAATGGGAGCCCTCACGAAGATGTGGCGGCCGCACAAATCGTATTTGCAAACGGTTGCATCGCGCGGTTTCTGGCTAGCCGCGTGGCGCCTGACGCAGAGCGGAGCCTGGTGGTTGCCGAAGCGAATCAGACATTGCGGTTTGACTTTGCGAAAGAACCCCACACTGAAATTGCTATTTTTCGTCCGCTGCAAGATGAAGGGGCTGTGAGCCACGTGGTGGTGGATCGACGCGTCGTTGCCGATGAAAACCCTCTCCGAAAGGAGCTCGAGCACTTCTTGGCCCGCATCCATCATCAGGCCCACCCAATCGGCACGTTAGAGGATGACTTACGATCGCTCGATCTGGCAATGCGCCTTCAAGCGCAGATATCCGATCGAAATAAGAGCAAGATCCACATACCGCACTAGAACTTCGTTGGTTGTCTGCCGGTGCCTGCAGAGATAGAAGGAGTGGCTGAGGCTCCTAATGGATACGATAAACTACAGCTTATGGAAGTAGATGTCAAGTCGATTTTACCGCACCGCTATCCCTTTCTCATGGTGGACGCCTTTATATCTCAAGAAGGTAACGAGTTTGAGTGTATAAAGAACGTAAGCTACAACGAGCCTTTTTTTCAAGGTCATTTCCCTGAAGAGCCCGTTATGCCGGGGGTGATGATTGTCGAAGCCCTCGCTCAAGCTGCCGCAGTCGGCCTCGCAGTGCGCGAAGGACGAAGCGACCAAGGCATGGGTTACCTGGCAGCTATAGAGAGCGCCAAGTTCAGGCGGAAAGTTGTGCCCGGAGACCAACTACGCCTTACGGGTCAGATTCTCACTTTCCGACGGGGGCTCTGCAAGGTCGAGACCGCTGCCCTGGTCGGTGATGACATTGCGACCGAGGCAACACTCACGTTCATTTTCGCACGCTAGATGCAAGAGACCCCAACGCACATCCATCCCTCTGCGGTGGTAGATCCGCGGGCTGAACTCGCTCCAGGGGTGGTTATCGGAGCCTTTGTCGTTATCGAGGCTGATGTCGTGATCGCAAAGGACACCGTTCTCTTCCCCGGAACGATTGTTCACAGCGGTAGCCGCATCGGAGCCAATTGCCGCCTCGGCCCCTATGCGATAGTCGGGGGAGAACCGATGGATCACCGTTTTCAAGGGGAACCGAGCCGAACGATCATCGAAGATGCCGTCACGCTGAAGGATTTCGTGACGGTGCATAGAGCCACCGGCGAGGGGGAGAAGACCGAAGTAGGACGGGGGAGCCTCGTTATGTCCTACGCCCACATTTCACATAATGTCAGGGTCGGAGAGGAGTGCGTCATCACGACAAGTTCTCAGCTCGCCGGACATTGTGAGGTCGGATCGTATGCCGTGTTGAGCACAAACACCGTGATCCATCAATATTGCAGGGTGGGGAGTTACGCGATGTTTGCAGCCACAAGTGCCGCTTTGCAAGACATTTTGCCGTTTAGCATGGCTGGAGGTAGTCCAGCACTACATATCCGGCTCAACAGGGTAGGGTTGCGCCGAAGAGAGGTCTCCAACGAGCGCTATCGCCTTATCGAAAAGGCATTCCGTGCTCTTCGCCAACGAGACTTCGAGGCGCTCGAGGCTCTGGCCGGTACGAGCGAAGATGCCAAAGCGATGCGCGACTTTCAGCTATCTTCCAAACGAGGGATCGCCAAGTTTTGGGACGGTCAACAGGAGCTGAGATACCCACCCTACGAATGATAGACGTGGAGCAGGCACCAGAAGCGATCTTGGTCAGCAATGGACCTGGCGAGCTCTATACGTGGGTCAAACCGATCCTGGGCGAGTTGCGACATCGCAGACCGGAACTCAAGATTTGCATCAGCCTAATCCCTTGCCAATTCGCTAGCGGGAGAGAATCAGAGGTAGCCAGAACCTTCGGAGCCGATACCGTCACAACTCCACTCGACTTCGTACGTTTCATGACAGTAGGACAGAAACCCGCAGGCAGTTGGGCTTCACAATCGGGTTTTGTACTAAGCCTTGGGGGAAACACCGACTTCGCGCTTCAGCTCGGCAGCAAACTCGGGTATGCCACCTACCGTTATAGCTTCTCTCCCTACTGGAACCGGAAGCTTCGCCGGTTATTCGTGCCCGACGAACGCGCCGAGCGTAAGGCTCGCCTCCTAGGCGCGCCGAAAAGTAAGCTCGAGATCGTCGGCAATCTCGTGGCCGATGCCGTTGAGCAGGCAACCCCACCTAGCAGATCTGGCACCCCACACATCATGCTCATTCCCGGTAGCCGCAACGCCTTCGCGCTCTACCTGATCCCCTTTTTTATCGCTCTTGCCGATCGATTGGCAAGGCTCTACCCCGAAGCACACTTCGTTTGGCCCGTCAGCAGGCTACTCACACAAGAGACTCTTCACGCTGGAATCGCAGGCCGGGAACGCGACGTCCTTGGGGGATCAGCCGGACAGCTGCGAGAAAAGATGATTACCACAGCACACGGGGCTGTTATCGAAATGATCCCTGAGGAAGACCGCTACAAACATATGCACGCTGCCGACCTCGCCGTAACGATACCCGGAACCAATACGCTTGAGCTCGGCATTGCCGGCGTACCCAGCGTAGTCATCCTCCCCATGAACAAACCTGAAATCATCCCCCTTGAGGGCCTCGGCCACTGGCTCTCTCTGATCCCTCTGGTGGGAACGTTCCTCAAACGTCATGCCGTGCGGCTTTTTGTAGAGAACTTGAACGTACCAGTCTCCCTTCCCAATCAGTTCAGTGGCCAAGACCTAATGGTGGAAGTAAAAGGTAAGATCGCGGTAGAGCAAGTAATTGCCGAGGTCAGAAAGATGCTCGATTCTCCGGCGGAGCGACATCATCGGCGAAGCAGATTGCTTGCCGCCATGCCCCAACCGGGAGCTTCACAACGATTGGTGAAAAGCATTCTCGATGACCTTACCGTGAGCTGAAATGGACAAAGCCTTCCCACCATTGCTGTTTCCACGTAATCCCTGGGCGCTCCTCGGCATGATTGCCGCGATCTGCAATGCAAGCCTTCGCGTAGCGATCGTGCCCGTTTTCGTCACTCCCATGTTCGATCGAGTGCTAGGGCAAGGCGATCTGAACGCCCTTCTCAGCGTGATGAAAATCGCTGCTCTTTTGGTGATTGGTGGGGCTCTCATGCTATTTCTTCAAGATGCTCTTTTAGGGAAAGCCTCTGCGGGGATAGCTGCCAAATGGCGCGCCGACCTCTATCAAAACTTGCTTTTGCATCGTCCTGACAAGCTACCTGGGACAAGCGGCGGTCTTACCAGCAGGATCCTTACGGATCTAAAAGATGTAGAGAGCTACCACCACTTTGGCCTCGGTACTCTGGTGGCAGAGGCTTGCACTCTGCTGGGAATTCTCAGCATCCTCTTCGCTTCCAACGCTCGTGCCTCGGTCTACCTCGTTGTGCTCGGTCTCCCACTCGTACTGGTATTGACACTTCTTGGAAAGAGGTTGAAGGTCGAGGTAAGTAAATCGCAACAATCGATAGAAGAGGTGGGAGCGCAGCTACAAGAAGGGTTTAAACATCACGCCATCATCAGGGCTTTTCGCGCAGATCGATTTATCCTCGAGCGGTTTTCCGGTACGAACTTTTCGGCAAGGAGGGCCATGACGCGCAGGAGCTTCCTGATGAGCCTGCAAATTCCTAGTGCTCAACTACTCATTTCAGGAGCCATGGCTCTTCTGATTCTCGTTCTTACCCAAAGTGTCGCCACAGGCATGATGACCACTGGCGAAGTCGTTAGCTATATCACGCTCGTCGCCCTACTCTCCACTCCAGCCCAGCTGCTCCCAAGAGGTTACGCTATGCTTCAACAAGCGAGAGCTGCTGAGCAACGCTTACGTTCGCTCATCATCGACCCACCCAAGACCCAACCGACGATCACGACCCGAGAGCCCTCGACAAAGACAGTTCTTAAGTTGGCTGACGTGTCGTTTGGATACGGACCGTCCTCTCTGCTACTGAAGAGCATCGATCTTGAATTGGCTGATCGAGGTTTAGTCGCCCTCACCGGAGAAAGCGGCAGTGGCAAGACTTCTTTATTCAAACTACTTTTGCGCTTCCACGATCCCTCATCGGGTATGATCACCTTTGCTGGCCAACTTTTCTCACAGTTTTCGGAGGAAGACCTCCGGAACCGTATCGCCTATGTTCCCCAAAGTACGGAGTTGTTAAGTGGTAGCCTGCGAGATAACCTAACCGTCGGGCGAAGGTTCGCTGAAGACGATCTCTGGGCAGCACTGAGCTCGGTAGGGTTGGCTACCACGGTGACTCAATTACCAGAACAGCTCGACTATATCCTCAAAGAAGATGGAGCTGGACTCTCTGGTGGACAACGGCAACGCTTGGCCATAGCACGTGCACTTCTTAGCTCACCCGACTTGCTGCTACTAGACGAACCGAGCTCGAACCTCGACGAGGAGAGTGAGCAGGCCTTGGTCAACACACTACGCCAACAAGCCCGGCACAGACTTGTACTAACAGTTGCACATCGCCCCGCCCTGATCCAGGCCGCTGATCGAGTTTTACATCTTGCATCAGATGGAACGCTCAAAGAAGCGACGAAGACTCAAGCGATATGAAAGATTGGATGAATATCGGCCTGATGATGACGTACAACGAGGCCGACGTCATCGAAGAGACCATGGAAGCCAACAGAAAGTTCGTCGATTGCATCTTTGCGTTGGATGGATCAGACGACGGCACCGACAAGATCTTGCAAAAGTACCCGGAAGTCGAACTCCTAGTGCGTGACCGAGAAATCAGCCCAAACGGTCCTATTCGTGATTATCACCGTCAAGTTCTCTTGGAAGCAGCACGTGAACGATATGGGCCGGACAATTGGTTTACGCTGTTACACGGAGACGAAATCTACCACGACAATCCACGTAAGATAGCGGAGTTGGCAGATCGTCAGGGAGCGCAACGGGTGAATTGGGCGGTGATGCAGTTCTTCCCGCACCAAAACGATGTCCCGCTCGATCTCACGCTACCGATCCAAGAACGCATCAGGTGGTATTCACCCTTTTGGATCGAGATCCGCCAGTTCAAGGGGAATAAACGAACGCGGTACCGCGACGGGAGTCATGGTAGGGTCATACCTGATGGAGTCGGCTGGAGACCCTATACCAAAACGCCGATACTGAAACACTATCCGTTTCGCAGTCCCGAACAGGTAAAGATGTGGCAAGAGGTCAAAGCGCGACGCGGCTTTTCCAAGACAGCACTCCAAGAGGAATTCTACCGCACGACCTATGAGCCGAGCTACAAACGGGCCCACCGATTTGATGGGGATTTCAAGGAGTTGGAGCTAAATCGTCAAGGTAATCTATGCACCATGTTTCTTCGTTGGAAATGGTGGGTGCGCTGATCTACAACGACTTCTCAGATGTCTACGACCAACAGTACGTTGCCTATCAAGACGACGTGGCATTCTACCGTCGCGTGGTGGAAGATTATGGTGATCCCATCTTAGAACTCGGAGCTGGCACCGCGAGGCTCAGCATTGCTTTGGCACGCCGTGGTTTCAGAATGGTCGGCATCGAACTCTCCGAAGCGATGCTTGGGCGTGGTCGCAAAAACCTGGTAGAGGCGGGATTGGGTGAACTCGTCGAGCTACGGCAGGGCGACATGCGTACGCTCGATCTCGGAGCCCGATTCCCCGTCGTCCTCGCGCCCTTCAACACACTCATGCACGCCTACACTTTGCAAGATCAGGACCGCACCTTGGCCGCGGTCTTGCACCACCTGGAACCGGGGGGCGTCTTTGCATTCGACCTCTTCATGCCACATTTCGGCGCTTTGGGAGTCTTACGCCAGGAGCGAGAGTGGTCCCACGTAGGCGGGGGGAAAAGTGAGCTGTTCATCTTGCAGCTCGACGATCCGGACAAGCAACTCATCGAGACAAGATACTACCTCGACACCACACAGCCCGACGGGGCACTTACCAGACGCCGCTCGAGCCTGGTGCAGCGTTACTACACGCGCTTTGAAATCGAACGTGCGTTGTACCAGGCCGGGTTTGCCAACGTCCGACTATTCGGTGGCTTCGACAAACAACCTTTTCGGGGCCAACCCGCCATCTTGGTTGGAATCGCACGCGCCTGAACATCGTGGCACCACCCAGCTCAATAACCGAGGGCACTGCAGCTGTCACGTTCACGCATCAACGATCCACTGTCGTCACCCCTACCGGACTGTAGTGACTCTTCTCTTAGTGTAAGTCTGTTCTGTATGGTTCTCGTGTATGTCGCCGATCCTATGTGTTCGTGGTGTTGGGGATTCTCTCCTGTACTGAATGAGCTCCTCTAGAGACATAAACTGCCGATGACCGTCCTTCTCGGAGGGCTTAGGCCCGGCAAGGCGGCAACACGCTCGACGCGGTGTTCAAAGAGTATCTCCTTCATCATTGGCCGAACATACGGTCCCTGACAGGTCAACCCTTTACTCTTCGATGACGCGCATCGCGGTACCGACACCCAAGCCGAAAGGCACATCACGACCCAAATCTCGAAGCACATCTTCGAGCACCGCCACCACCGTCACCGCATCGTAGGCGTCAGCATATCCGACCACAGAGGGTCTGAACAGAAACGGCTTGGCATGATCCTGACCACCAGCAATCTGTACCCCCCGCCTCGCGAATCCGCTTACGATCTGGGGCCCACTTAGTCCCTCCGGTGACCGAAGGGCAGCAACCGCAGGGCTCACTCGCGCAGCATAAGGCCGACATCCGAGTCGGCTTGCCGCCTCGAGAATAGCTCTATTGATCCGCTCACGACGCTTCCAAACCGCAACGATGCCTTCAGCAAGCAAGAGCTCCAAGGCGGCCTCAAGGCCCATGATCAGGCTGACGGCCGGCGTATATGCTGTCTGGCCTTCGCTCTGTGACTTCCGTTCCTTACGGAGATCGAGATAGAAACCGGCTACCAGATTCTCATCACGCTCCCAGGCCCGCTCCGAAAGCCAAGCGAAGGCAAGACCCGGCGGTGTCATCAGCCCTTTTTGCGATCCTGCGAAGACCCCATCGAGCCCCCACTCTTGCGGCCTCAGCTCCGCCACACCCAGACTCGTCACGCAATCGACCAAGAATAACGCCTCGGGTGTCTCCTCTCGCACCGTTCGCGCCAGAGACTCGATCGGATGCAAAACACCCGTAGACGTTTCCGAATGGGTCGTCATCACCGCCAGTGCATCTGGATGATCGCGAAGGACCTTTCGAAGTGTTTCCGTGTCAGCAGCCTCTCCCCAGGGAAACGCGACTTCGACGACATCAAACCCGTGATGCCTCGCCAGTGCAACCCACCTCTCCCCAAACTTCCCCGCATGAACACCGATCACCTTGGCAGCCCGAGGAACACAAGCGAGCAAACCGGCCTCGAAACCGGCAGTCCCACTACCCGACACGATCAAGACATCTTCTCCTGGCACACATGCAATATCGGCGAGCTGGCTCCGAACCTTCAGAATAAGCGTCTTACATTTCTCACCACGGTGATACATTACCGGTTGTGACATCGCCGTAAGAACTTGTGGGGGAACCTCTACCGGACCGGGGGCGTACAAGCGGTTTTTGAACATCAACTCACATCCGATCTGAAGTGAACGATTCTGAGGGCTTGGATCACGTCACCCAGATCTTTCAGCGTCTGCAAGACCTCTTCAGACGGAGTCTGGTCCAGCGTCACGGCGAACATAGCCGTCTTATCCTCTTCAACCCGTGAGAGCTGCATCGAGTTGATGTTGATCCCCGCATCACCGAGCACAGTACCGACACGTCCCACCGCACCAGGACGATCATAATTGGTGCAGATCAACATCGTACCCTCAGGACGTATCTCGATCGAAAAGCCATCGATGCTGACGATCCGTGGATCGTCACCGAGTACCGTTCCCCCGACGCGTGAGCGTCCTTTACTGCTGCTCGCCGTAACCATGACATGATTGGTATAACCGCGACTACGCGAGGCCATTACTTTAGACACGCGAATGTCACGCTCCTTGAGCAATGCTGGGGCATTGATGTAGTTCGGGGGCTCATTGAGAATAGGTTCGAGAAATCCCTTGGCAACGGCGATTGCGACAGGATCGGGATCGAGCGGAAACGTGCCTGAGAACTCGATCTCCAACTCCTGAATACGTCCGACCGCAAGCTGTTCGGCCATGGTTCCCAAAGCCTCACCCAACTTGAGATGCAGACCCAGCAAACGAGTGACTTCCGGATCGAAAGTCGGGGCGTTCACGATACCCGCGGAGTAATCTCCGTTTAGAGCCTTTATCGTTCGCTCGAGAATGTCGACTCCAACGCGCGCCTGCGCCTGTATCGTGTTTGCCCCCAGATGAGCAGTTAAAACCACTTTCTCATTCTGGAGCAGCGGATTATCTATTGTCGGAGGCTCGTGTACGTATACATCGAGCCCTGCAGCGAAAAGTCTACCGGACTCGAGCGCCTCCAAAAGCGCCTCCTCATCGATAATGCCACCCCGTGCTGCATTCACAACGATTGCACCAGCTGGCATCCTAGCCAGTTCTTCTCGACCGATCAGAGCTGTGGTCTCCTCCGTAAGCGGTGTATGGACTGTCAAGAACTCCGATTGCTCGAGCATCGTTTCAAGCTCGTCGTACAACTCAACTTTAAGGACTTCGGCACGGTGACGTGAGATATATGGATCATATGCCATGACATGCATCCCGAGCCCCTGCGCACGACGACTCACCAGCGAACCGATACGTCCCAATCCTACGATCCCAAGATGCGCCCCCTCGAGTTCACGTCCTAGGAACTTCCGGTCCCACATCCCATCTCGGATAAGCCTATCCGAACGACTCACACCTCGCGCTGCCGACAGCATCAGCGCGATCGCAAGCTCTGCCGCAGATATGTTATTCGCTTCAGGAGCATTGAGTACGAGAATGCCCCGCCTACTCGCCGCCTCGATATCGATATTGTCTACACCTACGCCTCCACGACCGATCACTCGCAATTTCGTTGCTCGCTCGAGCAGCGCCTCGTCGAGCCGGGTACGACTACGCGTGATGACGGCATCGTATCGACCAATGATTTCTACCAGATCCTCACGGGCTATTCCTGAACAGTCATCGACCTCGACATCGGGGAAGTGAACGCTCTCGAGCTGCATCGGATCGGTGATGAGTATTCTCGTCATACAGGCGAACTATAGCAATTCGCGCGGTCGATAATCAAAACTCCGCGCACAGACTACGCAACCCCTCTAGGCTACGTGAACCTCAGGGATCGGCATCGATGAAACCGAAGATCTCCCAATCGTTTGGGACGGGAAAGGTATCTAGACCGAGAACATCCATGTAGAGCTGTCCCGTCACTGCCACCGAGGTAGGAATACCCTGCAGAGCCGCTGAGAGAGCGAATCGGGCCGGCTCTCCCAGAAGATCTGAGAATGGGTAGAAGAGCAGATTGATCTGTTTTTGCTCCCCAGCCGGTAGAGGGACGGGGAGTAGGTCATCGACGGCGAGCCGCTCGCCGGCCAAGGAGAGTTGGAGATCCTTTCCGTAGAGAAAGTATCCGATATCACCCGGATTCATCGCGTCTAGAACGATCCGTACAACCGGCACTTCCGGGTGTAACATCATGACTACGCTCTCTCGCTCATCGAGACGCAAAACCGGCGCAGAGACCGCCTGTCGGGCCAGCGTGGCCGTTTCGAGCAGGGTCTCAGATCTCGTTCGGAAACTATCTCCAAGAGACGAGAAGGAGAGCTGCCCCTCGACCCTGATCATCAAGGGGTTCTCGGCAAAGGCATGCACGACCTCTCGCAACAGCTCAGGTCGCTTCTCGAGGTCGGCTCCTATTGTAAAACGCAGGGGAGCAGTCCCCTCTCGCCCAAGCAGAAGATCCGGCTCAAGAACGCCTCCTAACACCTGCCGATCTTCAATCACTACGGTGTAATCCACCTCAGTCAACCTGATGGGAAAGGGATTGGGATTGGCCACCTGCGCACCGATGGTCAGCGATACATACCCACCCACACCGGGAGGATCGAACTGCTCGATCCCGGTCTGACCCACAGCCTGAGAAAAGATTGGAGGCTTGACTTCAGCGAGCGGATCGATCGCCAAAGGAGCTTCAGCCGTTTGTGGAACACAAGACGTGAGAAACAGAAAGGCAGCGATCCAGAACTTCACTCGCATTGGTTCTCACCTCATAATCAGAATGATCAGACTACGATCTGCCACCGCGTCCCCGATACTTATTCGACCATTATATCGCAAACCCTCGATCGTTAAGCACATCAAGTTATGTTTGCAGAATTGGGTCAGCGAAGCGCCGAGCCTGCGTCCCGCGGGCGGCCGCGGTCCATACTCACTCCGCTCGCCTTAAGTTTGAGGTCCTTAAATCACTTCCCTGAAACCGATCGCTTTACTCCTACGTTTCAGCTCTGCTTTCAGCCTGACGGCCCACGAAGCCTCCAACCGTGGATCATTCTCGAGAATCCGTTTCGACAGATCACGCGCATTTTCGATAATGTCACCATCTTGTGACAGATCGCCGAGCGAGAGATCGGGGAGACCAGATTGCCGGGTTCCCCTCAGCTCTCCTGGGCCGCGGAGGGCAAGATCTTTCTCGGCAATGACAAAACCGTCGCTATAGTTTTCGATCACCTCGAGACGATGCTGGGTCTTACGACTGCGATCGCCTGCGATCAACACGCAATAGCTCTCGTGGTGTCCACGACCGACACGCCCCCTCAATTGATGAAGTTGAGAGAGACCGAATCGCTCGGCGTTCTCGATAATCATCAGACTGGCGTTCGAAATATCTACACCGACCTCGATCACCGTGGTAGAAACCAGAAGGTCGAATTGGTGACGGCGAAACCTCTCCATAGCCCCATCTTTTTCATCACCGGACATCTTCCCATGAAGCATTTCGATGCGGACCTCGGGCGGCAAGAGTTTTTTGAGATCGTCAAACATCTGCCTGGTCGACACAATCCCATCGAGGGCTTCGCTCTCTTCAATGAGGGGGGTGACCAAATAGACTTGACGTCCTTTTTGAATCTCTCCCCAAGCGAAACGGTAGACATCTCTCCGTTTGGAGTCGTTCACCAGACGAGTCGTCACAGGCTTGCGCCCCGGTGGTAACTCATCGATCACGCTCAATTCCAGATCCCCATAATAGGTAAGAGCCAAAGATCGTGGGATCGGCGTCGCACTCATCACCAAAACATCGGGAAGGCCTTTCAGGAGCCTTCGGCGCTGCTCGACACCGAAGCGGTGCTCTTCATCGATCACAGCCAAGCCGAGATCACGGAACTCCACCCCATCCTGGATCAGGGCGTGTGTTCCCACCGCAAGATCGATATCTCCACCAGCTAGATGGCTCCTGGCCTGCCGACGCTCTTTGGGCGTCATCGTTCCCGTAAGCAACTCGCTCCGTATACCGAGTGGATAGAGATACTGAATCAAATTGAGATAGTGCTGCCTCGCCAATATCTCAGTCGGCGCCATGAGGGCAGCTTGATAGCCGCTCTTTACTGATACATATACGGCGGCAGCTGCAACTGCTGTCTTCCCCGAGCCGACATCTCCTTGCAACAACCTCGCCATCTGACGGGGTCTCGCCATATCTTCCAGAATCTCGTTCAGAGCTCTCTGCTGTGCCGCCGTGAACTCGAACGGCAAGCTCGTTTCAAACCGTTCCAGATCGCGCTTACGAACCGTAGACGATTTTCCGAGTAGTGTGGTGTCACGGTTTAGTAGCACGCGAAGCTCGAGGAAGAGAAACTCGTCGAATTTGAGGCGCCGTAAGGAACTCTGAAGCTGTTTTTCCGAAGTGGGGAAGTGGATCTCTCTCAGCGCCGTATCGAGGGGGATGAGATGATGATTTTCAAGCATTCGCTTAGGAAGATGATCGGGAAAGATATCGATATGGGAAAGCAATCTATGGGCCGCCCTCCGAATATAGGCCTGTGAAAGCCCTTGGGTGCTCGGATAGATTCCCACGATCCGGCCTGTAGAAAGCGACTCGCGATCGTCGTCGATCTCGAAATGTGCAACGTTGACCTCGATCTGCGACCCACGGCGCTTGACCTTGCCCGAAACGATCAGGGCTTGCCCGGGAAAGAGCTGCTTCTCCACCCACGGTTGGTTGAACCACACCGCCGTGAGCCGGCCTCCATAAGGATCTTCAAGGAACGCCCGAAGAATCACCATTCCTCGCCTACTACGAATGGCCTTGCGGCTCTTGACGGTCCCGGCCACGGTGACGCTGTCCTGATCGTGAAGAGCCCCGAAATGGGGTAAGGCACGTCGATCCTCATAACGGCGTGGGAAATAATAGAGCACGTCGCGATAGTTGGCGATACCCACGGCAGCCAATTTCCGCGCTGCCTGCGGCCCTAGCTCGATAGCGTGGCTTGACAGCTCTAGGTCGAGCAAGTTCGATTGGGAGGTCATAGCGGGCCGAGCACGAGTTTTATTCTCCTGAACAGCTGCCGAACGAGGAACACGCCCGTCTTCGAGGAGCTCTATTGCACGTAGTAAGCGCACCCTTCTCTCTTCGGGCGAGAGCTCGTCATATCCAACCATCAGCTCTCTCACATCAGCAAAGGGTTGCCCAATTGTCACGATGAGTCTTTCAAGCCCGCCGACAACGACGTTGTTCTGGCACCCCCCTTCTAGCTCGATCAAGAGGGGTTTTCGCAATCTGTCACGAAGTTCTCGAACGCTGGCCACGGCCCCAGTGTACCCCGGCGCGTTCTGAGCGATCGACATGGTAAGACGGACACTGCAGTCTTCCAGCTTACTTGAACACGACATCTCTCTTCCCGTATGATTTCTTCGTGTGGTATTTTTTACATTCTTAAACCCATGAAGGATTAGGAGAGATCGTAATGAAAAAACTGCTTTTCGTGCTCATCGCCTCATTTCTTGCAATAGGATTTGCTCAAGACCTCGGTGGACGTGTTCTGCTCATCGGCTCGGATACCACCTACCCTCCCTTCGAAACCGTCAGTGAGGACGGTGAGATTGTAGGCTTCGATATCGACCTCATGAATGCTGTTTGCGAACGCGTCAACTGCGTTGCGCAGTTTCAGACAACCGCCTGGGACGGGATCTTCGCCGCCCTGGCTGCGGGCGAGTTCGACGCGGTGGTTTCAGGGGTGTCGATCACTCCCGAACGCGACGAAATCGTCGACTTCAGCAACCCCTATCTCGTAGTCAACCAGGCGATCACCGTTCGGGTAGAAGATGAAGACTTGACCTTTGAAGATTTCAAAGACGATGGCGATCTCATCCTCGGGGCCCAGATCGGCACCACCAACGCCAACCTGGCAGAAGCGGAGTTCGGGCGGGATCGGGTGCAACTCTACGACACTTTCCCAGCTGCCATCCTCGCCCTCATCAACGGCGACATCTCAGGTGTTGTCATCGACGGCACGGCTGCTGACGCGTTCGAACAACAGTACGCCGGACAGGTATCTGTCAATATCCGCGGCTTGTCGGCCGACCCTCTGGGCATGGTCGTGCAAGAAGGAGACGAGCTTGTAGATGCGCTGAATGCCGGTCTCACCATGATCCAAGAAGACGGCACGCTCGATGCACTAATCAGCAAATGGTTTAACGAAGAATAGGTCCTAGAACAAGAAAACACATTTCGGAGGTTCGGTTAAACCCCGAACCTCCGATTTACTAGGTTGAGAGTATACTCCCACGGAGTAACTGCTTGCATAGGTATCTATCGGTATGAGCGACTCGCACACCAGACCGTCTTCTCAAGACGCTCAAGGGAACTCAAGGATTCGAAACCTTCTGGCTCGAATCAGACCGAGCTACCTCATTTTGCTCACCGCCATCCCCTTCGTGGTCTATCTTTTCGCCACAGCGAGCAATTACCAACGCTCTCTAGCTTTTATTCTGCCCGGGCTCTGGACCACGATCATCGCAACTGTTCTATCTTATATAGCAGCTTCCATCTTGGGTCTGATCCTGGCAGGATTACTCCTTCTCAAACTCGGTGCACAGACGACGCTACGCCATACCATCGCTGCCATCCTCATGCTGGCAGGAAGCGTCTATTTCTTTACCCGCCCACCCGAAGATTACAGTCTGATCGGTGGTACGGAAGGTCGGGTCGCAATCATCAAAGGGACTCCGGCCAGGCTGAGCGACAAGATCAAAGCTGGGAGCTACCAGCTCGAAACAGATGAGTCTGTAGTCCTCGCGGTGCGAGCCGTGGAAAACACAGACGCCGCCCTCGAACGACTGGCGTCGGGTGCGGTCACGGCGGCATTTATCCCGAGTGACCGGGTTCCACCGGGACAAACGGTACTTTGGCGCGTAACCTTCTTGCCTGACGGTGCCAGAAGATCGGCTCTGCTGTTGTTGGTGCTCGGTTTCTTTGGGCTTTTGCTCGTCTTCGGTGCTTGGAGCAGCGGACATCATCCATTCGCCATTTTCGCAGAGCTCTACGTAGACGCGATGCGGGGTATCCCCATGTTGGTGATCATCCTCTACGTCGGCTTCCCACTACAAGGGGCCATTCGTGAGGCCACGGGGGGCTTGATCGACATGTCACGGCTCACACGTGGTGTAGTCGGTGTCTCGCTGGGCTATGCAGCCTATATGGCTGAAATCTTTCGGGCCGGCATCCAAGCGATCCCCAGAGGTCAGATCGAGGCTGCCAAGAGCCTGGGGCTAACGGGATGGCAGACAGCTCGTTACGTCGTTATGCCCCAAGCACTCAAGATCGTCATCCCTCCACTCGGCAACGAGTTTATCGCCATGCTCAAAGACACCTCACTCCTATCGGTCTTGTCTGTTCGAGATATTACTCAGCGTACCCGAGAGTTCAGCTCTCATAACTTTATGGTCTTCCCACCTTTCAACACCGTGGCCGTGCTCTACATCGCCTTGACCCTAGCCGCCTCGAGCCTGATCAAGTGGATTGAGCGTCACGCGAGCAAGGGCGGAGATTAGTCCGAACAATTCTTTCTATCCATCAGGAGATCTTTTCTTGTCACATATAAGCGTAGCTGCCCAGCTTTACACAATCCGCTCCCTCCAAGATTCCACCTATGACACCTTTGAACGACTCATGTTCAACCTGGCCGAGATCGGCTACCAGGGAATCGAAGCGCTTGGCACTCATGGGTTCGAAGCGAGCGAAATGGGGCGAGCGCTCGACAAGACCAGGCTACAGATCTGCTCGAACCATGTCGCCCTGTCGGAGCTTGAAACAGACCTGGACCGGCATATCGCCTTCAATCAGAAGATCGGAAACCACGTCCTTGTTCTGCCCTACTTAGCCGAACACCAACGCCCTACCACCAGGCCAGGATGGACACAGTTGGCAAAGAAGATCGATTCTATCGCCTCGCGCTGCAGCGAGGCCGGGATGATGCTGCTCTATCACAACCACGACTTCGAAATGCAAGAACTCGAGGGAAAACTGCTGCTCGACAGGTTGCTCGAAGTTCCTCACCTCGGCCTCGAACTCGACTTGGCTTGGGTGGTCAGGGGTGGGCGAGATCCACTCTCCCTGCTCGAGCGCTACGCTGGCCGCTGCAGCAGAGTGCACATCAAGGATCTCGCGCCGAAAGGTACCAACCCTGGTGAACAAGGCTGGGCAGATGTAGGATTCGGCACCCTCGACTGGCCCACCCTCGTACCGGCAGCGATCGAAGCGGGTGCGGAGTGGCTCATCGTAGAGCACGACCATCCGGCACATCCAATGGCTACTGTTGAGCGTAGCTTTACCTATCTGAAGCGCCTTCTAAGCCAGATGTAGGCCATTTTGGCCGGCTTAGCTTGTACTTCGGTTATGGATGCCACCACACCGACATGTCAGGATACGTGGCAGCTATGATCCCTTGAAAGAGGAAGTAGTCGACAATCAGGTGCACAATCAGCACCCAGATCAGTACTTTGGAACGCTCAAACATCGCCCCTTGGGTCAGAGCGAGAATACCCACAAAAAGGGGACCCCAACCAGAAAACGCCATGTCGTAAAGCACGACCGTGTAGATCACGGCTTGGGCCGGGTTGGCAATTCGGTAGGGAAAGAGGGAGCGAAGCAGGGCGAAGCAGGTGTTGATAAAAAAGAGCTCATCCCATACCCCGACGGCATTGATACCCAGAAAGAGCTTGAGGATCGAGGAACCTTCGGGAACCGGTGGCAACTTCCAGTTAAAGGGTGCCTCCGGGTTCAACAAGCCGAAGTAGAGGGCGAATGCACCCCAGGCGAGGGGAACCGAGGCGATCGTGTATACGACATCGAGCAGATCGAGCCGATTCGGCAATAATTTGAACGAGATATCATCACTGCCACGTAACAGCCAAGCCGGTATCACGAGCACGGCCGCAAATGCGAAACCCAAGACGATCATATGTCCTAGTTCCAGACTGGTGTCGATGGGCGCGATGACAAGAATCGCTATGCAGAGAGCCAAACCAAGATAGCGACGTCGGCGCTCGATGGGCTCATTGATGACGAAGAACAGAAAGAGGATCGCAACCGTACCACCGAGCACAAGACGGGTTATAAGCGATAATCCCAGCAATGGCCGATCGAGGGGAATGAGCAAAGTGGCCGCCAACAAGAGGAAGAGTAACGGCCAAATCGATGTGTCCGAGCGACGACTAAACATCTACCAAGTTGCTATCTTAACGTTATGGCGCGTGCAGATATAGACCTAAGTGCCCTGAGAGCCAACCTAAAGGTTCTACAAACGTATTTAAAACCGGGTACCGAACTGCTCGCTGCAGTGAAGGCGAACGCTTATGGGCACGGTGCTGTCGCGATTACGCGCCAACTCGCGCTCAAAGGGATCCGCTGGTTTGGGGTGGCTACAGCAGAGGAGGCGCTCCACCTGCGTTGGCAAGGGTTCAACGAGAACCTCCTCGTTTTTAGCCCGGTGTACGATCGAATAGAAGAGTTGATCGAACTCGATATTGCTCTGACTGTGACGGACGAGTTCAGCCTAGAAACCGTGTTGCGAGACGCAACATCAAGCCAGGCTAGAGTACATCTAAAAGTCGATACCGGTATGGCGCGACTCGGGTTGAATCCGACACAGGCACTCACTATGGCACGTGCCATCGACCGGTCGGCGGGAAGTCGCCTCGAGGGTGTTTGGACTCATCTCGCCAAAGCAGATGAAGCGAACCGTGAGTTTACCGAAGCCCAGCTCTCAAGATTCGACTCGTTCGTGCAGCTTCTCCGAAGCGATGGCCTTGAACCTATCATGGTGCACGCCGCCAACTCCGCCGGCCTCATCACCACCCCAACTGCCCACTTCGACATGGTACGTCCCGGTATCGCCCTCTACGGCCACCATGCGAGTCGCACGATCGCAACCCTCGAACCGAGGTTGAAACCGGTGATGACGCTCACAGCGCCCGTCACCTTTGTCAAGAGAGTCAAAGCCGGCACACCGGTCTCTTATGGCGGCTCTTGGAAAGCGGTACAAGACACGACCATCGCGACCGTGCGCATCGGATACGGGGACGGTTATCCCCGACTCCTTAGCAACCGTGGTTGGGTCAGACTCGGCGACCATAGCTACCCCGTGGTGGGCCACATCTGTATGGACCAACTCATGATCGATGTTGGCACACTCGATCTCATCCCAGGCGACCGCGTTACGTTGTTCGGGGCCGAAGGGCCGGATGCCGGAGTGCTGGCCGAGCAGATCGGTACTATTAGCTATGAATTGCTTACAGCGGTGTCCGCCAGAGTGCAAAGACGCTACCTTTCGACCGGTCGAGGCACGTATGCCCACCACCTGGATCGATCAAAGAAGCCCGTTTTCTGAACCGGTTTTCAGCTCTCTCGTCATATGATGAAAAATCCCGTCGATCCATCCGGTTTCTGAATCATCGTTTCTTTTGTATGTAACGCTGTTTGTTTGGCCCTGTTGCCGAGCCAAACATCAGGTCACAACTACTCGTTATTGACTTCAGGGAGTTGGCTCACCGGCACTCCATCGCGAGCCGAGGAGGCGAGCACCTCTATGATACGGCGTTGGTCTGCCTGCTTGATGACGAAACGCACCCCCTGGTGGTTAAGAGCCTCTCCCACCTGGGGTATATAGCCAAATACATCGATCAAAAAACCCGCCAGCGTATCGTACTCCCCCTCACCGTTGAAGGTGATCTCGAGTTCCCTCGCCACCTCTTCTAGATGAACAGAGCCCTGAATGCGATAGCGACCATCCTCTAGCACTTTGATCTCGTCTTCTTCCACCGTATCGGTCTCATCGTATATCTCACCGGTAATCTCTTCGATGATATCCTCGAGCGTCACAAGACCCGATGTCCCTCCGAACTCGTCGACCACGATCGCCATGTGATTCTTGCGAATACGCATATCACGTAACAAACTGAGCACGCTGAGCGTCTCGGGTACGTAATAAGGCGGCGTCATGAGTTCACGGCAGCGTGTATCTACCAAGGATTCAGGTTTCTGCAGGTAGGGCAGCAGATCACGAGCGTACACGACACCATCTATGTGATCAATCGTGTCACCGTATACGGGCAGGCGACTGAAACCGTGTTCTGTAACGAGTTGAGAAAGCTCCTCAAGATTGGCCTCTTCTTGAATCGCAACCATCTCCACCCGGGGGGTCATCACCTCTCGAACCACGGTCTCTTCAAGATCGATGACCCCTTTGATCATCTCCTCTTCCTGAGCCTCGATGACACCGGTCTCGCCCGCACTGCGCAACATCAGGCGTAATTCGTTCTCGGTCAGAAGCGGATTGGTGACCGGCTCCAAACGAAACAGCCGCAACACAGAACTCGTAACCCACGTGAAGAACAGCCCCACAGGATAGAGCACGACCGAGAGGACATAGACGGGCCGGATCACAAGCCTCGAAAAGGCAACCGCATTGTGAACCGCAAAGGACTTGGGAGTAATCTCTCCGAAGATCAATACCAGTAGGGTCATAATGCCCGTCGCATAGCCGACAGCCAGGGGTTCGCCAAAACCGTAGAAGCGTGAGAGGTTGATGGTTATCTGCGTCACCAACGCAGTAGCTGCGATATTGACCAAGTTGTTTCCGATCAAGAGAGTGGTAATAAAGCGTGTCGGCTCCTTCTCGAGCAGAGCGAAGATCCCGGAGGGATCGTTACCCTCCTCACGAAGTTGGCGGATTTTCCACTCTCCAATGGCGGTGAGGGCCGTCTCCGAACCAGACATGAGAGCTGATAAAAGGAGTAAGACCACCAATAGAGCGATCTGAGAAAGACTGATCGCTTTCGATTCGTCAACCCCTTGGGCAAAGGCAAGACTTAACGAGGCAAGTGCGCAGCTGAAAACGCTATACTTCCAATAGCGTCTAGATCGGTCAGGTGTGTTGTCTTCCATCTGTTAGAGGGATTGTAGCATAGAACGATCTCTGGCAGATGTCCACAACGTCATTTTTCAGCATAATCCGACGGCGTGAACACCGTTTAATGATCAGGAGATGAGCGCTCAAGAATCATAAACCCTGACGACTCCACGTCACGGGCTATACTCATATGAGCGTTAAAGTGGCTTTGAATTGGGAGATGTCGGAATGCCGTATATTGTGGTCGAAGGTCCCATCGGGGTTGGTAAGACCAGCCTCAGTCGCTTGCTAGCCGGGGAACTCGACGCAAACCTGATCCTAGAAGTCGTCGAAGAGAACCCGTTCCTCTCCTCTTTCTATCTCGATCCCGAAGCATATGCCTTCAAGGTACAGGTCTACTTCTTATTGTCTCGCTACAAACAGTCACTCGACCTGAACCAAGGGATGCTCTTTTTCGACCACACGGTCAGCGACTACCTGTTCGACAAGGACTTTATCTTCGCCTCGATGAACCTGGTCAAAGCTGAGTGGGAGCTCTACCAAGAGATCTATCGAACTCTTAAACCCAAGCTCATCAGACCGGACCTTGTCGTCTATCTCCGTGCTCAGGTAGATTCGCTTCTTAAGCGCATTGCCAAGAGAGGTCGCCCATTTGAAGAGCCCATCCAGAGAAGCTATCTCGAACGTCTCGGCGAAGCATACGACGCCTATTTCGCCCGTTATGAAGGATCACTTCATGTGATCGACGCTGATCACTACGACTTTGTAGAGGATGAAAACGATCGCCAGAGATTGGTTTCAGAAATCGTCGAACGCATGAGAGCAGCCTAAGCGATGCGGTATTCTTGCGTGTCTACAACCTCAAAAGTGCTTGGGTCGAGACAGATAGAAACTCGCCAGTCGGCTTGAGAAACTACCTGAACTGAAGTCACGAGATAGCCTGAAATCTGTAGAAACGTTCCGAGACAGGAATCGAGATCGGAAGAGGTACCCAAATCATGTATGTCGCCGTTTCCGGCAATATCGGGGCAGGTAAATCGACTCTCACACGCATCCTAGCTGATCGCTACCAGCTTTTACCCGTCTATGAAACCGTCGATGAGAATCCCTATCTCGAAGACTTCTATCGTGACAGGAGGAGCTTCGCCTTTCACTCGCAGGTATTTTTTCTGAGCAAGCGACTCGAGCAACACCTCCAACTCGTGAACGGAACCGATCGCGTAATCCAAGATCGAACCATCTACGAAGATGCTGCCGTCTTCGCCACAGCTCTCCACCAAGAAGGGAGTCTCGATGAGCGGGACTATGGTAGTTACCTTGCACTCTACAGTGCCATCACCAAAGCGTTGCGACCTCCTGACCTCCTCATCTACTTGCGCGCCCGTCTGCCGACGCTGCAAAAACGTATCAGGCTGCGTGGAAGAAGCTACGAGCATTCGATTCACGACGCGTATCTGCACCGTTTGAACGACCTCTACGACCGCTGGATCGAAGAATTCGATTTGGCTAAAGTCATCACGATTCCGACCGATCATCTCGATCTGGTTGCCAACCAGCAAGATCTCGATACCGCCTTGTCTATGCTCGAGGCACACGGCCTCACACCACCGATCCTGAGATGACGCTCCAACACCTTATCCGTCAGGCTCTAGGGCAAGAGCTCGAGCTCCCCAACGTCGAGGTGACGGGCGTTACACAAGACTCGCGGCGGGTCGAGCCAGGTAACCTGTTCGTCGCCAGACGTGGAGCCGTATTCGATGGACACCGCTATATCGAAGAAGCGACCCGTCGTGGAGCCGTGGCTGTGGTCGGCGAGCGAGTCGATCCAGATCCAGATACCCCGGAAGGTATCCCGTATGTCCGCGTTGAGAACGACAAGACCGCTCTGGCCGCTCTGGCCGCAACGTTTTTCGAACACCCATCGAAAGACCTTTTCGTCATAGGCGTCACCGGCACCGACGGCAAGACCACCACCTCCTTTCTACTGCACCACCTGCTCACAGGAGCACACGCCACCGGCCTGCTCAGCACCGCAGGTATACGTGCCGGTCGAGAGGACTTAGAACCAGAAGGACATTTTACGACCCCCGAATCGTCAGAGGTGCAGCGCCTGCTCGCCACATTTCGTGATCGAGGCTGCACACACGCGGTGATTGAAGCGAGTTCTCACGGTTTCTCCTTACACCGGCTCGATGAGATCGACTTCGACATCGGCGTGTGGACCAATATCAGCCCCGAGCACCTCGATTTCCACGGAACGTTCGATGACTATTTGGATGCAAAACGCACGCTGATCTACCGCTCACGCGCCTCGGTACTCAACGCCGACGACGGGAGTTTCGCCAAGTTTAGAAAGGCGACCGAAGATGCGATCACCTACGGGACACAGCCGGTCTGTGATTGGCGAGCCACCGACATTCTCGAGCAGCCGGAACGATTGCGTTTCACCTTGCAGCGTGGCAGCAACGAACACAACGTCGACCTGCCGATGGTAGGCATCTACAATGTTCACAACGCCCTAGCCGCCCTGGCTGCGGCGCACCTGGCAGGTCTCCCCATCGAACTCCTCCTCGATAGGCTCGCGTCCTTCCCAGGTGTACCGGGGAGGATGCAGCTACTACAGAGCGAACCGTTTTCGGTCATCGTCGATTTCGCTCACACACCGACCGCTCTTACCAAGGCGCTCCAGACACTCCGCCCGCATACCGAAGGCCGCCTGATCCTGGTGATCGGTGCCGCCGGAGAACGCGACCCGGGCAAGCGAAAGCCGCTCGGTGAGGTTGCTGCACAATACGCCGATCTCTCCATCTTCACAGAAGAAGATAGCCGTTCAGAGAACACGCTGGCTATTCTCGCCACCCTTGCTGAAGGTGCCACCGAAACTGGAGCTATGGAGAACGTATCCTTCAAACGCATCCCAGATCGCCGCGATGCCATTCGCACCGCTATTAGCGAGGCACAGCCGGGAGACGTGGTCTTGCTTGCGGGAAAGGGGCACGAGAGAACCCTGGAGCGCTCCAGCGAAACACTGGCCTGGAACGAAGCGGCTGTGGCGAAACGGTATCTCTAGCCCGATGATTCGGATATCCCAATCGACCAGCGAGAACTCCTGCCTCACCATCGTAAGATAGGACACATGCGAACGAGCGAATTCATCCTGGCCAAGCGCAATGGTGAGGCCCACACGCGTGAAGAGCTAGAGGATTTTATCCAAGGATATCTAAGTGGCGACATCCCCGACTACCAGGTCTCGGCCTGGCTGATGGCGGTCTGCTGGCGCGGCATGAGCGACCAGGAAACCATCGACCTCACAAATATCCTGGCCTGTTCTGGGCATATGCTCGACCTACACGACTTGCCTCACACGGTCGACAAACATTCTACGGGTGGTGTCGGAGATAAGACCAGCCTCGTGCTCGCGCCGCTCCTCGCAAGCAGCGGCGCGAAGGTGGCCAAGATGAGCGGGCGAGGCCTCGGTCACACAGGTGGCACCATCGATAAGTTGGAGAGCATCCCGGGGTTCAGTGCAATCCTGAGCGAAAGCGCTTTCTTAAGACAAATCCACGAGATCGGGGTCGTGGTGAGCGGTCAGTCCACCGAGCTCGCCCCTGCAGAAGGCCTGCTCTATGCACTTCGTAATGCCACTGCGACCGTACAATCATTACCACTGATCGCCAGCAGTATCATGAGCAAAAAGCTAGCAGGAGGGGCAGGGTCACTGGTACTCGATGTGAAAGTCGGCAGCGGAGCGTTTCTAAAAACGCGCGAAGAAGCGCGTAGGCTAGGAACGACCATGATGCGCATCGGACGAGAGGCCGGTCAAGAGGTACGCATCGTACTCAGCAACATGGAGGAACCTCTCGGATACACAGTGGGAAATACCCTAGAAGTTATCGAGGCGATGCAGTGCCTCAAAGGCGCGGGGCCCAGAGATCTCACCGAGCTCTGCATAACCCTGGCAGAAGAAGTACTGAGCGCCACCGGCCTGCCTCACGAACGCGGTGAGATCGAAAAACGTCTTACCGATGGCAGGGCGTATGACACGTTTGAACGTTGGATCTCTGCCCAAGGTGGAAAGTTGGAGGCGCTTGAAACGCTCGAGCTTGCTCCAGACCGCGCCGTAAGACGAGCACCCAAGGCCGGCTTTGTCAGTGAAGTAGAGGCCCTACAAATCGGACAGGCTGTCAACACGTTGGGAGGGGGACGCAGCAAAAAAGGTGACGTCATCGACTTAGGTGTAGGGATCGAACTACACGCAAAAATCGGCACTGAGGTCGAGCGCGGAGACCCTCTAGCGACCATTTACCACCGTTCGGGTAAGGGGTTGGAAGATGCGATCGCCCTTTTCGACCGTGCCATAACGATAGCGGAATCGGCTACTCCTCCCCCTCTCATCCTAGAATCGTTGCCCCAAATAGCAGATGGCTAATATGTTTTGTAGATCGGGAGCTCAAGGCTACCTACCGATTCCCTGAAGCCATTGCGACCGCCTCGGGTAGGCGCCTGAGACTCCGCATGCTCCAAAGTCCGAAAGCTGGTCCTAACGCGAGAACCAGAAACGCCCACTGCCAACCGAATGTGGTCTGCAGCGGTGGAATCAAGCGGATGGTGAAGAGTGTCAGCAGGAATCCGAGGCTGGTCTGCATGGTCAGTGCCGTACCGATATAACGTGCATCGCTGAGCTCGGTCACCGCCGCACTGAACTGAGCACTATCAGCAATGACAGCAAACCCCCAGATCAACGTAACAACAGTGAGAAGGAGCGGAGACGAAAAGAAAAAGCCCACCGACACCGCACAGGCGCCAGATACCAGTAAGCTGATACCCGTGGTTCGGGTACGGCCCCACCGATCGGCTACTCTACCCGCGAGAACACAGCTCACCCCACCGATCGCAATGACGGCAAATCCAGCCAGCCTCGCGTAAACGCCATCGATACCAGCTCTCTCAAAGCTAGCACCCAACATGATCGGCACCCAGGTCCACATGGCGTAAAGCTCCCACATGTGACCGAGATAGCCAAAATTGGCCAGTCGCACCGGTCGATCACCTAAGGATCTCAGGGCGAAACGCCAACTAAACGTAGCAGCAGCGCTCAAGTAGGGACCCTCCCGCAAGAGTAACGCAGCGATAACGGCGGCCAAGAGCGCCGACCCTGAGGCGAGCAAGAGCACGGGGCGCCAAGGGGGGATTCCACCGACAGTCGTGAGTTCAGGGAGCACATTGAGTAGGTGGGGTGAGGCCGAACCGACCGTCAGAGCACCAACCAAGAGGCCGATACATAGGCCACGATCCTGCTTACACCACGTCGCCATCAACTTCATCCCCGGTGGGTAGACCCCAGCCAGGCACACCCCGGTAAGGAATCGCAAGATCAGAGCAGGCGTCAGGCTGTCCACAACCAAGGCGATCAAGGCATTGAAAACAGCGCCCAACAACGCGCTCAACGCAAAAAAAAAGCGAGTTGGAAACCGGTCGGCAAGATTGTAGGCTGCGCTCAAAAGCGCACCCACCACAAAGCCGATCTGTACACTCATAGTCAACCAGGACTGCTGTCCACCGGTGAGCTGCCAAGCCACCTCCAACTGGGGTACGACCGCCGAAGCAGAAAACCACAAGGCCATGGCAAGAAGTACGGAAAGTGCCAAAAACCAGAGGCTACGCCACTTACCAGCCACAGACGCAGCCGCAGAAGATCGAACATCCATGGCATCCCACCTTATACCAATTACGCTTCCGCCTTCATGGGGAAGGGTAGGTCTTATCGGCCTACACCGATCGCCGCATCGGAGCAGATCGGCGTTACAGTCATCCACCTCCCCTGCGGCTAGAATAATAGAGTCAGGCGGAGTAGCGAACACATCGACCTACAGTCGTTGAAAGACGGAACTCGAATGTTTAGCAAAGAGGAACTCGACCGGTATTCTCGCCACATCATCCTTCCTGGTGTTGGCGCAAGGGGTCAACGCAAGCTAGTCGACGCGCGTGTACTAGTGGTAGGCGCAGGCGGGCTCGGGTCTCCAGTACTGACCTATCTCGCCGCTGCTGGCATGGGTTGTCTCGGTATCGTAGACGACGACAAAGTGGATCTAACCAATTTGCAACGTCAAGTTCTCTACCATACGGATGATGTGGGGAAGCTCAAAACCACCGCAGCTACAGAGCGAATTCGAGCGCTCAATCCGAACGTACAAGTTTCCGCCTATCCCGAACGACTTAGCCGGCAAAACATACGGTCGATCATACGCGCCTTCGATCTCATCATCGATGGCAGTGACAATTTTCCAACCCGTTACCTTGTCAATGACGCCTGCATTCTCGAGGGAAAACCCCTGCTATACGGGGCGATCTCACAATTCGAGGGCCAGGTAAGCCTGTGGAATACATCGACTCATGAGGGGGCGCGTGGACCTTGTTACCGATGCCTGTTCCCCTCTCCTCCACCGCCAGGTAGTGTCCCGAGTTGTGCTGAGGCCGGCGTCTTTGGCGTATTGCCTGGTGTGGTCGGCAGCATGATGGCAGTAGAAGCCCTAAAAGTTCTCCTGGGACTGGGAACTCCTCTCGCTGGTGTGCTGCTGCACTACGACGCCCTCGAATCCGATATCCGGCGCATTCGCGTTCAACGTAATGTGGACTGCGTCATTTGTGGCGACGAACCTCAACAACACGACCTGATCGACTATCGAGCGTTCTGTGGCCTCTAGAGTTGAATGTTTACGTGGCCTTGACAGATCCTCACACGACGGGATACACTCACTTTTGCGTCGTCGCGGGGTAGAGCAGTCTGGTAGCTCGTCGGGCTCATAACCCGGAGGTCGGTGGTTCAAATCCATCCCCCGCAACCAAATTATAACTGAGCCCCGTTTGGGGCTTTTTCTTTGCCCTAGCATTAGCTGAAGCGAATCTATCTACTGGGGTAGGAGTAGTGAAGGGCACAGGGACAGGGGAAACGATGTCGGAACAAGATACAGATCGACCCAGCGAGCCGACCCGATCTGGGTTTGTGGCGATCTTAGGCAAACCGAATGTGGGTAAATCGACGCTCCTCAACACCATGCTAGGCATCAAAGTAGCCCCGATCACACCGAAACCCCAGACGACACGTAGAGGAGTTCGGGGGATCTACACCGAGGAGAATCGGCAACTCGTATTTGTCGATACGCCCGGTTTGCAAAGGGCAAAGGACGCGCTGGACGACTTTATGAACCGGGAGATCCGGGGAGCTCTGGTCGACGTCGAGGCCGTGTTGTGGGTTGTGGACCTGAGACGTCCACCCAGCGAAGAAGATCGAGAGGTTGCGAGCCTGGTAAGAAGTCTTGAGCCGAGTGTTCCTGTCTTCCTGGTCGGCAACAAAGTCGACGTCGCAAAGTATCCCCAAGAAGCTCTACGCCTCTACCGCGATCTTCATCCGGGTATAGAACAGATCCGTATCTTGAGCGCTCTGAACGATCCCGAAGAGGTGTTTGCGTTGCGCTCTGAACTTCTCGCGCTTCTGCCTGAAGGACCCCTTTACTTCCCCAGCGACATCCGCAGCGACCAATCACGAGAAAACTGGGCTTCGGAACTCATCCGAGAGAGCGCCATGATCCACCTCCGCGAGGAATTGCCCTATTCGGTGGCGGTCAAGGTGCTCGAATGGCGAGATCCCGAACATGATGACCAGCCGATCTACATCTTCGCCGAAATCTGGGTCGAGCGGGTCAACCACCGCCGGATGGTCATCGGCAAGGGTGGACGCATGATCAAAGAGATCGGTAAGACGGCCAGGAAGCAGCTGGAGATCTTTGTCAACAGACAGATCTTTCTCGAGCTCGACGTGGTTGTTCATCGGAACTGGCGCGAGGATTCCGAAGCCTTGCGGGAGCTCGGATACGCGGGGTAGTGCCCCTCGCAGCGCGCTGGCGCCTGCTCCGTGACCTACCCCCGAAGCGCGGTCGAGATGCCATGCCCGGCGTATATGAACTAGCGGACGCACAGAAGGCCCTACTCTATATCGGTCAATCGGCAAAGGATGTACCCAACCGAATCCGGCAGCACCTCATTAGGCACACCTGCTTGCAAGCACGAGCAACCTACTGGCGGTATATTTTCAGCCGGATCCCACAAGCTGAGGAGGAAGTACATCTTAGGCGTTATCTGTCTCGTCACGGCGATCTGCCCCCTTGTAACAAGACGATCTCGAGGGAGCGTGATGGCAAGAAGCGATACCGGGAACGGAGTCGCCAAAAGTGAATGGGATGGGGTATACTTCAGGGTGTAATCACGGTGTTACGTGGAGCGCTATAGACGGTTGTGAAAGAGCGACACTCCTGGTTCTCATGTGAACAAAGCTACTTGTTGGCGTTCTGATCGCATGTTATAACGACCCTCGGGTAAGAGGGAGGCTAAAGATTCCCAAACCTATGTGGAGGGACAATATGAGGAAAGTGCTGGTCATACTCGTTTCGGTAGTAGCGCTGGGGCTCGGCAGCACCTGGGCTCAAGGGGATATTACGCTGGGGGCAAGCGCGGGCTTCCCCTACGCAGCAGCTCACGTCAGCATCGCCGATCTCGCTGCGGGCCTAGACGTTCGTGCCAACGTCGTCTTCGCTCTTTCTGACTACGGTGGTGGTGATTCGAGCGGCTTCGGTGTGGGCGCTGATGTCCTCTACGGTCTCGATTTCGATCTCGGCATCGATGTCGATGTCTATGCTGGTGCCGGCGCAACTTTCACTTTTGGCACCGATCAAGTCGCGTTGCTTAACGCCTTCATAGGTGGGACATACCCGCTCGACGTATCGGGCATGTCGGGTCTCAGCCTCTTTGCCGAGGTCGGACCTGGCTTCACGATCACAGCACCTGGCGATAACATTCTTGTACCGGTAGCTCGCGTTGGTGTCAATTTCGAACTGCAGTAGTCTTCCAACAGACGCTTTCGACTGTGCCCGGGCTTCTAGCCCGGGCACAGTCCTATGTACGCTCATCCACAGAGGTAGAGTACCTTGCTGATCGCCGTCACCAGCTCATCCATCTTCAGACCGCGTTTTTTGATGCTGAAGCCGGGAGGATAACGGGTCGGTTCGACTCCGTAAGGTAAGGTTCGAACACCTCTGGCATCATAATCGACCTCTTCCATTTCAAAACTGATCTGAACATCGGTCATGTGCTCTTTGATGCTGACCACACCCTTATCCCCGGCGAGCAACCGCAACTTGACCAGATCGATAAAGATACGGGCTTCGTGTGGCAAGGTTCCGTGTGCCTCACGCATCTCACGCGCGATACGTCCCACCTCGGCAAGACTCGCCGTTTCAGACAGACGCCCATAGAGCTCGATACGCAACTCGTCGTCTTGAAGATAGCTCGGAGGCAAACGCGCATCAAGATTGAGGTCGATCGCCACACTCGGCCGCTCTTGGCGGCGCTGTTCCCCTTTGAGACGGGCGATCTCTTCGGCCAACATCTCGGTATAGACTTCCAAAGAGACTGCGCTGATATGCCCATGCTGTTCAGGGCCCAGTAGATTACCGACACCGCGAATCTCCATATCTTTCTCAGCCAGGAGATGACCGCTCCCCAAATCGTTCAGCTCGGCTATGGCATAGAGTCGTCGCTGTGCCTGCTCAGTGAGTTGCCCGGGATAAAGGAAGTAAGCCCAGGCCTCGGTCTGACGGCGTCCCACACGGCCGCGAAGCTGGTAGAGCTGAGCCAGACCGAGCTGATCGGGGCGCTCGATCACGAGCGTGTTCGCCCCAGCGATGTCGAGGCCTGCTTCCACGATCGTCGTGCTCACCAACACATCGAATGCCCCATCCTCAAAATCGAGCATGATCGCTTCTAGGTCGTCAGGCTCCATCTGACCATGAGCCACTGCAATCCGTGCCTCAGGAACCAGCTGCTGCAACCTTCGGGCCCGCTCGGTCAGGCCACCGATACGGTTGTGGACAAAAAAGACCTTCCCGTTTCGTTCGAGTTCATACATGACGGCCTCGCGAACCACGAGAGGATCGTATGGCTGCAATACCGTCTGTATCGGCTTCCGCCCTTCCGGTGGAGTGAGGATCTGGGATACGTCCCTAAGGCCCACAAGGCTCATGTATAGGGTTCTCGGGATAGGGGTTGCCGAGAGCGAAAGCACATCGATGTCGGCTTTGATAGCCTTGAGTCGATCTTTTTGTGCCACTCCAAAGCGGTGCTCTTCGTCGATGATGAGAAGACCCAAATCCTTGTAGCTCACGGCTTCGTTGAGGAGTCGGTGTGTGCCGATCACGACGTCGACCGTGCCCTCCCGCAACCCTGTGACGATCTCTCTCGATTGGCGGTCGCTGGTAAAACGCGACAACATGCAAACCTCTACCGGTAACTTGGAGAATCGTTCGGTAAAGGTCTCGAGGTGCTGCCTAGCCAAGATCGTGGTGGGGACCAAAACGGCCACCTGCTTACCATTTCCGATGACGCGATGTGCTGCCCTTATAGCCACCTCGGTCTTACCGAAACCGACATCTCCCGAAATCAGCCTGTCCATCGGTACCGTCTTTTCCATGTCGGCGAACACCGACTCGACGGCGCTCTGCTGGTCAGGTGTCAACGAGAAGGGGCAGGTATCCTCGATCAGATGATCCCAATCAGGGACGGGGGGCAGGGCGATCCCCTTGCTCACCTGCCGCTTTGCATAGGTCTTGATCAGTTCCGCAGCGAGTTCTTGTGCACTCACACGCGCTTTTTCACGCGCTCGAGCCCATTCGTTTGTGCCGAGAGTCGACAACCTTGGCGGGGTATCCGTGGTGCCCGGATGGCGACGAAGCAGAGGCAACTGCTCGACGGGGAGGTAGAGTTTCCCTTCGGCCGCGTACTGCAAAATGAGGTAGTCGCGCGTGACACCGACCACCTGCCTCGGCTCGAGGCCCAAAAACTGGCCCACACCATGATCGGGATGGATGAGGTAATCCCCAACCGAAAGTTGGACAGCGTCATGTATACGCTTCCCAGGGAGCCTCTTCAGCTTCCGTCCACCTTGATGCCCGTAGAGCAGCTCTTCTGTAACGACCACCTCTTTGCGCTCAGCGTCGGAATATCCGCCGATCGCACGCGGTGCGAGCACAAATCCGAGCTTACCGGGATGGGGCTGAACGCGATTCAGCCACTGGGTCTCGAAGTGACTGACCACCTTTTCTTGCAAGTAGCGTCCGGTACGTTCAAATCTCAACAACACCGTAACGCTGAATTCATCACGAAGCCATCTTTCCACATCGTTTACAAACTCGGAGAGTTGACCCCGGTAGTACCCGAGCGAGCGCAGCGGTACCTCTCGAGAGGGGAGCTCGAGCTGATCACGCCCAAACGAGATCACCTCTCGGCCCCGTAAATACTGCCACAGCCAGGCGAGCTCCGTCTCGTTTCCGAACTGACCTGCAAAAAGCTCAGCGGCATCCAAGAACACCGGTCCCGGGAGATGCTGAAGCAACTTCGTGCTCCAGTCGGCTCGGTCCAACTCCGCGTGAGCGAGTGGGGTGACCAGATAGCGATCGACCGAGTGGCCTCTACGCTCTATGCCGTCGAGCTCGTCGCCAAAAAACTCGAGCCGCACGACATCGGTCTCATCATCAGCACTCAGATAGAGGGTAAGGGTATCACCACGAACCACAACACCCGGCATTTCGTCACGAAGATAGCCGAAAGCGATCAGCGTCTCCAACAGCGAATCGCGACTGTAGGCACGCCCATGTTCGAAGGATAAGGTGAAGGCATCTGGATCTGCCGGAAATGCCTGAACAGCCTGGTTCACGGTGATAACGACCTTTTCGCTCCTCTCGAACCAATCGGACAAGGAGGGATCGAAGGTCGGTTTTACACCGAAGACAGCAACGTCCTCAAAGAGCTCGAGCCGGTCCGGCGTGGTGATCAAGATGGCCGATCCTCCGTGAAGGGCAAAGAGCCGGGCTCTAGCAACGGCCGGGAGGCCGAGGATGCGTTGCGGTTCTGCGATCTCTTTTTCAGTAAGTTGCGGCATCAGTCTTTTGGTGGGGTAGAGTCGAAAACTGGGAGCGTACTATCATACTCTGTGCGCATGGCAGTAGGGGGTTTTGGCTTACACACTATGCCTTCTCGATATCTCGATCAAAACGTAAGGAGAGCTCATAGGCCGTGTTACGAGGAGCCCCTAGTTCCATAAGTGCCGTGCGGAGTCTGCGGCCGGTCACACCTCTTGCAGCAAGCTCCCTCGCTTTGGACCGAAAATCGATGTCAGGGGGTGGGTCTGCAGGTCCGATGGCGATCACCACCTCACCTTTCAGAACCTCGTGATCAAAGCGGTCACAAAGACCTTCTAGGGTCCCGCGATAGGTCGTTTCGAATCGTTTGGTGAGCTCCCGACTGATACTCGCTCGTCGCTCTGACCCGCAGAGCTCCTTCAACTCGAACAGGGTGGAAACCACTCGCGATGGCGACTCGTATAGAAGCGTCGTCACTTCGCTTCGAGCGATATCTTCAAGACGCTTGCGCCGCGAGCTCCCCTTACGGGGCAAAAACCCTTCGAACCGAAACCGATCGGTTCTGAGACCAGACAGGATCAGCGCCGGTACGAACGCGGTCGCGCCAGGCAGCACTTCCACCGAAACACTCCGTTCGAGAGCGAGGCTCACCAGCTCGGCTCCCGGATCAGATATACCAGGCGTACCCGCGTCGCTAACAAAAGCGACTCGAGAATACTGCTCAAGGACACCGATCCCCCTCTCACGAATCGTATGTGCATCGAGGCGTACCAGAGGTTTTTCAATATCGAAGTGATCGAGCAATTTTCGGGTACGGCGCGTATCCTCGGCAGCGACCACATCTACCCGCCGAAGCACTTCGAGGGCACGCAAGGTGATATCGCCCAGATTCCCGATGGGGGTCGGAACCAGCGTCAGGCAATCCACGCAAAGAGAGAGGCCTTCAACCTGGAAAGCTAGGGGTCCAGACTCTAGGCCGACTGCGGCGCTTGATATTGCGCCTGAGAGCAGAACGGAGGGTGGCGCGCAGATACTCGGCTTCACCTATGGTGACCGTTACGACAGCACCCTCTGGGAGCCTGACGCCTTCGCCGAGAACTACTTGCCCACCTCTGACCACACCTCTATATGCGCGCATTTCCCTCCTCCTCCGAGGGTGTCGCCACCAGAAAGCCTGGCCCGAGCCGACGGTTTTGCTCGAGAAGCGATTCCCCCTCCCCATCGCACGTCGGTAGATCGGGCGATTCCACGCCCTCTCCCAGTTCCTTGGTAAGAGAGGTATCGGGAGAACCTCGGCGGTGCCTGGCCAACAACCAGATACCGATGAGACCCGCAGCACCGACCGTCAAAAGCATGCTGACACCACGGGAGATACCCACGGACTCGGCCATCTGCGTCAAAAGAGGCATCAAAAAAGCCGTCGCCGCAAGTAGCGCCAACAGGGAAGCATGATTCATACTTCACGCCTCTGTAAGCGGGCGTCTTTGTAAGCCGGCTTCGATCCGGTCGCAGTTTGCTCGAGCGCGCCCATTAGATCGGCTGAACGGCTTTTCATGGTGATGCCCTCACGGTACATAGCTACTAGGGTAGCAGCTTATCGCAACAAGCATGGTCGGGTAGGTGGCCGATTCCCGAGGTGTCTCATCCCCTCTTGACGCCTGCTTGAATAGATGCGAAGATACCCCCTATGGGTATTTTTTCATTTCTGAGCGAACCTTGGCCCTGGTACGTTGCCGGGCCGCTTATCGGGCTCACCGTCCCCCTCTTGCTCCTGCTCGGGAACAAGAGCTTTGGCATTTCCTCCAGCCTGCAACATATCTGCTCCATGACAGGCGATAAGAAACCCTACTTCGACTACGACTGGCGTAAAGTAGGAGGTTGGAATCTCCTATTCGTGCTGGGAATCGTCCTCGGAGGCTTCGTCGCAGGCGTGCTCTTTGCCAATCCCGAACCCCTCCAAGTGGCTGCTGCCACACAGAGCGACTTGGCCGCGATCGGTGTTGAAACCGATGGGAAACTGGTGCCCACGTCTCTATTTACATTTGCCAATCTCTTCACGCTCCAGGGATTTCTCCTCATGGTCTGCGGTGGGTTCCTCATCGGCTTTGGAACACGCTATGCCGACGGCTGCACCTCCGGCCACGCCATCACAGGCCTGGCCAGCTTGCAACTCCCCTCGCTGATCGCCGTTATCGGTTTCTTCGTCGGTGGTCTCATCAGCACCCACTTCTTGCTCCCGCTAATTCTTTCGCTCTAAGGAAACCATGGACCAGTCTCAACCCCTCCCCCACACGACACCGAGCTTCTTGGCAGCCAACCTCAAGTACCTACTAGCGGGTACACTGTTCGGCTTTGTTGCGATCAGATCCGAAATCATATCGTGGTACCGCATCCAAGAGATGTTTCGGTTCCAGTCTTTTCACATGTATGGGATCATCGGTTCAGCTGTTCTGGTCGGCGCCTTATCCCTCTTGATCCTCAAACGCCTCCGGGTCAAGAGCCTCGAAGGCCAGGAGCTCTCGCTACGACCTAAAGACCGGTCTTTGCCCAGGACCGTCCTGGGTGGCACCGTTTTCGGTTTAGGCTGGGCACTTACCGGAGCCTGCCCAGGTCCTATCTACGCTCTCATCGGCAGTGGTTTTAGCGGCTTTATCGTGGTACTCGTCAGTGCGCTACTAGGTGCCTGGGTCTACGGCACAGTACGCCCGAAATTACCCCACTAATAAAGCGGATCTACGGCCGGACCGACGTGTAGATACGCTTCTGAAGGGTCGTGCTCGGATAGTAAAAAGAGAGGATCTGGCTATAGGTATAGCCCGACTGAGCCAGAGAACGGGCACCGTATTGACTCATTCCGACTCCGTGACCCCAACCGTCTCCACGAGCACTAAGTGCCCCGGTCATACGGAAGCGCGTGGACTTGAGACCCCAGCTCCGCAAAAGCGTTCGCAACTGCCTCCCCTCCAGCCTAGCAACGCCACCTGAACCACTTACCTCGAGCTGCCGAACCCGGCCCGACTCACTGTAAGAGAGTACGCGTAGACGCTGCACGATCCCGAGGTCGAACCCGTTTGAACGCAACGATGCCGAAACGACTTCGGGGTCGAGCTGCTTATCCCACCGCCGATGGGGTGATGTGGTCGCCACATCTGTCTGTGCCACGAGGTAGGGAAAGGTGACCCCCCATACCTCGGCGCTCGAAGCCACAATCCCTCCAGAGTCCGCATGGTAGAACGTGCGGGCTACCGATCCCCCAAAAGTGAGCACCACACCTTCGGTCTCTTCGAGGGCCTTGTCACTCCGGCGATGCTCAGCCTCCACGCCACGATATACCTGGCATTCGATCGTTGCGCATAGATCATAGTCTGCCGAGGACTCCAATGAAGCCAAGGTGTAGGTACGCGCCGCAACGGCTTGTGCCTTGAGAGCTTCTAGAGGCCAACTCGCCTGCATCTCTGCCGGCACGACCCCTCGAAGGTAGTCTTCTATATCGACCACGTTGATCACCAGCACGTGCCCCTCGGCAGCGATAAGACGAATAGCGCCGCGGTAGGTTCGGCCCTGCCATCGAATCAACTCTTCGAGCGGTTCAAGGGTCATGGATCTCCCGATCAGCACTCCCCCACTCAGTAAAGTATCGCCACGAGCCGTTACCGGCCAGTCGAGCGACGTGGTCGTTTCGAAACGGAGCAAGCCATCAACGAATCCTCGGTGCGCACCCGATACGTCGATGATCACTTGACCCGGTGATTCCTCGAGCAGAACCCGGACCGTGGGTGACGCAAGTGCGTCACCAAAGAAAAGCGAAAGAGCTACGGTTATCCCTACCCAAAAACGATGCATCCCTAGGCATTATGACGAGACCGGCCTTTGATGAGCACACAACTTTCCCACATTCGACCATAGGGTAGACTCCTGGTAACGGTCGCAAGCGATACAAGCAAACGGACGGCGCAAAGGAGTAAATACGATGTTCCGCACGGATCTTCTCAAGGACAAAGTGATTCTCGTCACGGGTGGGGGTTCAGGGCTTGGGCGCTCGATGACCGAGCGGTTTCTTCAGCTCGGCGCAAACGTGGCAATCGCCAGTCGCCGGATCGAACTCCTGCAATCGGTTGCCAAAGAGCTCGGGGAGGCGACCGGTCGACAGGTCTATGCCAGCCAGGCCGACGTACGCATTCCCGAGCAAGTCACACACATGATCGACGACGTAGAGGCGCATCTTGGCCCCATCGACGTACTCGTCAACAACGCTGCAGGGAACTTCATCTCACCGACAGAACGACTCTCGCATCGCGCCTTCGATGCCGTTATGGGAATCGTGCTTCACGGTACGGTCTACTGTACTCTCGAACTCGGTAAGCGTTGGATCAGCCGTAACCGAGCCGGAACCGTGCTGAGCATCGTGGCCACATACGCTACGACCGGCTCGGGTTATGTGGTGCCTTCTGCCATCTCGAAAGCAGGCGTTGTCACCCTTACCAAGTCCCTTGCAGGAGAGTGGGGGAAGTATGGGATCCGCCTGAACACCATCGCTCCCGGACCGTTTCCCACGGAGGGAGCCTGGAGTCGCCTCATGCCCACCGAGGCGATCGAAGCCCTCTTTAAAAGTCAAGTCCCACTCGGACGCATGGGAGAGCACCGGGAGCTCGCCAATTTGGCCAGTTACCTCGTATCCGATGAGTCGGCCTTTATCACCGGCGCGCTCGTGCACATCGACGGCGGGGAGAGTGCGTGGAACGCAGGCGGCTTCAATGTTCTCGATCAGGTGACAGCAGCTCAGTGGGACGAGCTTGAAACTGCTCGAAGGGGTTCCAAGGGGTAGCCTACCCCGTCCTCCCAGCTTTCGTTTTAGAATCGACGCATGAAATCCCAGTTCATCACACCGCGCCACCAGACCTATTCAAGATGTACGTTTCCAAGATGTACGTTTATTTTTGGGCCTCAGCCAGGTAAGGTCTATTGAGATGACTCCACCGCCCCCCTTGGAAGAAGGTATCGTTCGCGACTTCGTGTTTGCCGGCCACGGTGACTTTGCCACGGTTCAGAAGCTCTACCAAAAACACCCTGAGGTCCTCCATCAGCGCTATGAGCCGACTGGAGAGACCGCGTTAGAGGCCGCCTCGCACACGGGACAGCGAGAGATTGCAGAGTTTTTGCTACAAGCCGGTGCGCACCCCACAATCTGCACCGTTGCCATGCTGGGAGATCTAGACGAAGTGCGTCGATTTTTAAGGCGAGACCCCAAGTTAGCCGAAGCGAGAGGAGCCCACGGACTTTCAGTCTTGTACCATGCTGCTGTCGGTGGACACATCGAGGTCGCCAAACTCCTGCATGAGTTTGGCTGCGAGGAAGGGTTCGAACGTGCGTTACACGGCGCGATCGACTTCAACCATCCTGAAATGGTCGCTTGGTTGCTGGACACGGGTGTTCAAGATCTCGATGTACCCGATCGACAGGGACGGTCACCTCTCACCAAAGCGATAGCCAATCGACAAAAGGAGATCGTCCTGCTCTTGCAGCAACGGGGTGCTAAAGCTGAGAAGACGTCGGCAACTTGAGGGAAAAAAGGCCGGTGGCATCACTAAAGGTCAACCGAACCCTGTAGATCCCCTTTCCAGCCTCGAACCGCTCATTGATGGCAATCGTCTGCCCTTTGGTGTACACCTGCTCGAAAAGGGAGCGCTCTGGAGCACCCTTGGTCCTGTTTTGAAAGCTGGCAGTCAGTTCGTATAAGACTTCGAGTTTGACATTACCCCGCTGTACTTTTCCTGAGACCTCGAAAGGGAGGTGTTCGGTATTGATCGTCCGACGCGTTGCCAGCGCGACATGATCTTTTTTGTAGATGAACATGGGGGTTTGGGCCGGAACTCCAAGGTACCAACCCCGCCACTCACCCACCCCAAAAAATACGACTAAACCAATCATGAGAAAGACGAGGAACTCTCGCATACCCTTGAGTATAGGCGCCGCCCTAGGGCGGCGCCTGTGAAACTTGGTAATTTCTCGATCTTCGGGCGGCTCGATACGCTATTTTCAGGCTTGAGCCTTAGTAGTTGCGTGCAAGTTGCGCAACACTGCGTGGAGAATGCCACCGTTGCGATAGTAATCGATCTCAACGGGAGTGTCGAGCCGGCAGACGGCTTGAAATTGCTGGGAGGTGCCGTCTTCACTCACGACACGTACGGTAATCTCTTGACGAGGCTCTACCTGGTCATCGATCTCGATGGAGAAAGTCTCACGACCGGTTAGACCCAGACTGGCAGCATCCTCTCCTGCTTTGTATTGCAAAGGGAGCACGCCCATGCCCACCAAATTGCTTCGATGGATACGCTCAAACGACTTGGCGATCACCGCTCGAATTCCGAGCAGGAAGGGACCTTTGCCGGCCCAATCGCGGCTCGAACCCATGCCGTAATCGATACCGGCCAACACGACCGTCGGGATATGCTGAGATTTGTAGTTGAGGCTCGCATCATAGATCGTCGCGATCTCACCGGTGGTGAAATCGGTGGTCCACCCCCCCTCTGTCCCAGGCGCCAATTCGTTTTTCAAACGGATATTTGCAAAGGTTCCTCGCGCCATTACTTGATCGTTTCCCCGCCGAGCACCGTAGGTGTTGAAGTCTGACGGCTTGACTCCCTTGTCGATCAGGTACTGCCCTGCAGGGCTATCTATAGCGATCGATCCGGCAGGACTGATGTGGTCTGTCGTGACAGAATCTCCCACCTTCACAAGGACGCGCGCGTCCCGAATGGCCGAGATCGCCTCCGGCTCTGGACTCAAATCGAGAAAGAATGGTGGTTCCTGAACGTAGGTACTCTCTCGATCCCAGGCAAAGAGATCTCCTCCCTTGACCGGTATCTGGTTCCATTTCTCATTGGATTTCTCGATGCCGTCATACAGACGCTCGAACGTCTCGGGCTTCATAGCCGTTTCCATATGCTCTGTGATCTCGGCATAGGTCGGCCAGATATCACGCAGATAGATCTCTTCACCCGAAGCGTTCTTACCCAAAGGCTCCGTCACGAGGTCGGTGTTTACCGTTCCGGCAATTGCAAACGCAACCACCAAAGGTGGGCTCGCCAAATAGTTGGCCTTGATATGAGGATTGATACGACCTTCGAAATTGCGGTTGCCCGACAGAACACTAGCAGCGACCAGATTCCCTCGATTGATAGCCTCTACTACCTCATCAGGGAGCGGACCACTATTGCCGATGCAGGTCGTGCAGCCGTAACCGACCACATAAAAACCGAGCTTCTCCAGATACGGAAGCAACCCGGTATCGCGGAGGTATTCCGTCACCACCTTCGAACCTGGGGCGAGGCTGGTCTTGACATAAGGCCTCACCTCGAGCCCAGCTTCTACCGCTTTCTTGGCGACCAGGCCAGCTGCCAACATCACCGAGGGGTTGCTGGTGTTGGTACAGGAGGTAATGGCGGCAATGACCACATCGCCATGGGTAAGTTGGAACGTATCTCCACCGATGGTGAGCCCGGCCTCACTATCCACATCATCTTTAGAGAGATTGAAACCCCTCTGCTCGAAGGGCTTCGCAAGATCGGACTGGAAGCTCTCTTTGACATCGCGTAATAGAATCCGGTCTTGAGGACGTTTTGGACCGGCGATGCTCGGTTCTACAGTAGAGAGATCGAGCTCAACGGTATCGTAAAACTCGGGATCGGGCGTGTCGTCGTCGCGGAACAGTCCCTGGGCTTTGGCGTAGCGCTCGACCGCCTCCACTTCATCGTCGAGCCTCCCTGTCTGGTGCAAGTAGCGTAGAGACTCATCATCGACCGGGAAAAAACCCATTGTCGCACCATATTCAGGGGCCATGTTGGCGATAGTGGCTCGATCCGGCAAAGTCATGCCAGAGAGACCAGGGCCGTAGAACTCCACGAACCTACCGACCACTCCTTTGCTGCGAAGAAGCTGGGTAACGGTCAGCGCCAGGTCCGTAGCGGTCGATCCCTCGGGGAGCCTGCCGGTCACCTTCAAACCGACCACCTCGGGAATGAGCATATAGATCGGCTGCCCGAGCATAACGGCCTCGGCCTCTATGCCGCCCACACCCCAGCCGACAATGCCGAGGCCGTTGATCATGGTGGTATGACTATCGGTACCGACCAACGAATCGGGGTAGGCAACCTCTCGGTCGTCGTGAGGTCTATAGAGCACTCCCTTGGCGAGATACTCCAGATTGACCTGATGAACGATTCCGCTCGCAGGGGGCACGACCCTGAAGTTCTCGAAGGCCTGTTGACCCCAGCGCAAAAACTCATAGCGCTCGATATTGCGATCGAACTCCAAGGCGGCATTGTTGACGAGTGCCAAGGGGCTGTCAGACTCATCGACCTGCACACTATGATCGATGACCAGATCGACAGGGACCTGGGGATTGATCAGCTTCGGATCCCCCCCCAATCGGTGCATGGCGCTTCGCAAGGCCGCTAGGTCGACAACGCTCGGCACACCGGTAAAATCTTGCAAGATCACACGTGCAGGTTTAAACGGAATCTCTTCCTCAACGGGTGTTCTGGGATCATAAGCAGCGAGCGTTTTGACATCGTCCTCGGTAACGTCATAACCGTTCTCGTTACGGAGCAGTGACTCGAGCAAGATCTTGATTGAAAACGGGAGCCTGTCGATATCGCCAAAGCCGTCCTCCTGTAGCTTCGACAAACGGTAATAATAGACCTGTCCCGATCCGGTATCGAGAAGATCTCTCGCCTGAAAGGAATTCTTGGCTGGCTGGATCATCGTCTCTCCTTTGACACTTTCACTGCGACCGAGCCGGTTGCTGTGGGTAGGAACACATCAGCGAGTTCACCACCAAACTAGACTACACTCTATCGTGGTGGCACTACCGAACTCATCATCGACGTATACTACATGATATGGGGGATAGAGATTCACCTAGCGTTCTTCAAATTCTCGATCGTGCGGCCGCCGATGTGCTTACAAACCCCAAAACCCTTAAACACCTGGCACCGTTCCTGGGTCGATCCTGCAGCGTGAGTCAGGCGGCACGCGAAACCTCTAGCAAGCCAAATACCGTGCTCAAGCGCGTACAAGGGTTTCTCGATCTCGGATTGCTCGAGGTTGCCGAGATCGTAGCACGCCGTGGCCGGGGTATCAAGCTGTACCGGACAACAGCTAAAAGTTATTTCATCCCTTTCCATGCTACCTCCGCTGAAACGCTCGAGAGCGCTCTGGCCGAGAAAGACGCCTATTGGGAACGCCTGTTGAGAAGAAACGTCGTCCGTGCCCGGCTGGAAGCCGTCGGCACGTGGGGAACGCGTATCTATCGAGATAATAGGGATCGTCTTCAGGTGCAGATGGCGATCGCACCCGACAAGAATGTCACCACGCTCGATCCCGATAGCCCTGCCGTCGTCAGTGCTTGGCGCGACAGCCTATATTTGGACTTTGACGAGGCAAAAGAACTTCAGCATGAGCTTTTCGATCTCATCAAGCGTTACCAGCGTAAACGCGGCGCTCAACGATACGTTTTGCGTCTGGGATTGGCACCCCTAGAACCGTTTGCCGACTGAACAGGAAAGGAGTGAGATTCCTTAAACATGATTCCATCACGCCGCCTGGCCTCGCTTTTCTTCAGTCTTATCACCGCAGCTCTGCTCGCCGGCTGTTTGCCACAAACTTCTAGTGACGCCTTTGCAACCCCTCAAGCCATCGAAGCCGAACGCACAGCAACCATCGCCTATCACCGCATGCAAATCGGTTTTCTCGAAACGGGCTCCTTCTCTACCCATGTACTGATCGATCTACAATTACCGCGCGGTGTTCGCTGGACGCTCGAAGAGTTTTCAGACCTCGACCGAGATTACCGGCTTCTCTTCACCGTCGACGATCTTCCGGGAATCGCCTGGCGAGTAACACCTCGAGGCATCGAGCGCTTGCGTCTAGCGAGCGCCTGACACCATGTCTTTGCGCCACCGGCTCGGAGGCTCCCACACTGCGCGAAGTTGGTATGCTACCAGTAAGGAAAGTAGGTTGTATCGAGCTCCGAAGCCATTCATGAGCGAAGTAGGTTTCCGCAACAGAAGCCCGTTTGCAGCTGGTCCGAGACTCAATTCCCAAGGAGAGCATATGACCAACAACACGCTTGTACGCACACTCCTGTCCATCGTCACCATAGCCATGCTCGTATTTGTCAATGCCCAATCGCAGCCTTTGGCAACGCTCGCACCGGCAGATACCGTAGTAACCCTCAGTTTACGCTCACAAGAGGTTGGAGACCAGACGTTAGGACGTGATCTTGCGGAACTGGATTGGGCAGGAGCAGGAGCAACACTCACCAAGCTGATCAACTTCTTGGCTGAAACAGGAAGCGATTTCGATCTCGATGAGCTCTCCGAAATTCTCGAGGTGATCTCTGCACCCGGCGATTTATTGGCCGAATTAGAAGGGTTCTGTCCACAAGTAACCGATCTATCGCTACCCTTCAAAGGGCTTTTCACAGATGCCCTTCTCACCGTAAGCTTCACACCGTTCAATCCGCTACCGGCGGTGACGGCCTTCTCCAGGGTCGAACAGGACGCACTCCCAGCTGCAAATGCTCTTCAAACCGTTCTGATCGACTGCCTCACTTTCTCCGAACCCCTCGAACAAGACGGTATCCCGCTCTACGTCCTAGGCGATGGCAGCGATCTACCCATCGTCATCGGCGCAGTCGACGATATATTCATGGCCAGTTCAAACCCCGAAGTGTTGCGCAGCGCCATTAGACTCTATAACGGCAGCGAAGACTCTAGCCTGGCCGACACTCCCCTCTGGCACACCTCCCAACGCCTGAACCAGAGTGGGCTCGGTTTTAGTCTCAATCTAGCTGCGGTCGCCAATGTGCTCGAAGGCTTTGCGGCGTTCGTGGTCGACGGGCCCGAAATCGAATACCTCTTCAACCGGGCCTTGGCCGCACTGCGCACCCTTGGAGGCGTGGCAGGGAATATCGGCGCTACCGAGGAGGGACTTCTCAGCGAGGCCTTGATCGCAGTCGATCCGAATGGTGGCGACGAAGAATTAGCTTCGCTGCTGCTGTGCAGAACCTGTAAGGCGACAACCCCGTTCCTCGCCCCTGAGACCAGCGCCAGAGTTTCCAGCCAGTATGTACCGCTTCGCGAACTTTTCGCCTACATCCAAGGTTGGCTCGACGGGCTCGCTCCCATCGTAGGAGAAGATCTAGACCTCAAGACACTCTTACGCAATGAGCTCGGCCTCGATCTCGACACGGCTCTCTTCGACTGGATCGGCTCCAAGCTCCACACCGTGATGCTCGAGGGGGTCAGCAGCGACCTCAAAACGCTACTCTACCAAGCACCACGCGTCTTTATCGTCCCGGTTAGCTCACCCGAAGAGGCGCGCGCAGGGCTAGACATGCTCGGCCAAGTGCTCGCGCCGTTCACGCAGGAGATCGTCTCAGGCCTTAATCCCCTCTCTATGCTCAGTGATCCCTTGGATCTCAATTTGGACAACCTCGGTGATGGAACGTTTGTGTCCCGCCCCTACCAGTATCGCGGTATCGACATCGAGCGCTTTCTGACGGGTCCGAATCTGAACATCGGCTATGCATTTGTCGGAAACAGCCTCGTTTTCGGCAGCCCGGCCGAGGCGATCGAAGCGCTGATCGACACGTTCAACGGTGAACCGAGCATTCTTGCCAACCGAGCCTATCGTGCGGCCACAAGCAACAGTCCTAACGGGAGTTGGTCACGACAGTACAGCAACGACCACGAGCTCGTCTCGGGTATCGCTGACCTCGTGGACCTCGTTGCACAACCCCTCGCATTCGGCATCTCGGCAGCCCTTGAGGCTTCGGCCTCGACTGAAGCGAGTGAACCCTTCGACGAGTTCGGCTCGGAGCTCGGTTTTACCGACCTCTTCGGTCTCAGCGCCGATCTCCTCACCACGCCTAGCGTGCTAGAGGGAATGCTCGAGGAGAGCGACGAAAACAACTTCGCCGAGCTCTCAGACTACTTCGAACTCAGCGGCTTAGAGCCGGGAACCGACGT
>CP070651.1:801103-804579 GCA_020354625.1 Trueperaceae bacterium | reverse complement strand
TTTGGTCCGCCTCGAGAGGATTTAGCCCTATCGCAAGTTCGCCGGCATCGCTGAGGCCGCCGTTATACGCTTCGTCTCCGTCGGTGTCGAACAGTGTTGGGTCTGTGTTTGCATCGCACTCCTCCCCGTCCACGAGATCGTCCCCATCTACATCGGCTACGGTTGGATCGGTTTCTACATCGTAGTTGCCGGTGCCGGCATTTACGGGCGTCACTTGGCATGGGGTGTTCAACTCATCACCGTCGGAGCGAAGGTCGTCGTCCGTATCGGCGTCCAAGGGATCGGTGCCGTAGCCGGCTTCATCTGCATCGTCAATGCCGTCTCCATCGGTATCTTTTTCGTTGGGGTTGGTGCCAAGATCGCGCTCTTCGCCGTCGTTCAAGCCGTCCCCGTCGGTATCCTTCACGTTTGGATCCGAGGTGACATCTTCTTCCACCGGTTCGCCGGCTGTAAGTGGTGTTGTGCTGACACCTTCATAAACCACCGTCCAACCGTCTTGTTCCTCGCCATTATTGAGACCGTCCTCATCGTCATCCACGACGAAATCTCTGTCTGAGACGAGTGGGTGTCCGCCGGTGTCGCGCTCGGTGCCGTCGAAAACGAGATCACCGTCGGTATCCGCATTGAGTGGATCTGTAAAGTAGAGACCGTCACTGGGGATTTCATCGTCGTAATAGAGGGTTTCGTCGAACAGGTCGACCGTGAACCCCGTGACTTCCTCGGTATCCGTCAGTCCATCTTCATCGGTATCGTTGCTCTCGGGTGATGTAGGGCCGCCGGAGTATGCCACTGCCGAGGTGGGGAAATTAACGTCGCAGGTCGGTTCGAAAATGGTGCCAACGTTCGTCGGTACTCCGGTGATATCGACGATGACATCAATCTCTTCGGTCAACTCTGGCGTGGTTTCGGTAAAGTCGATCTGCCCACTGTTGTCGAAGTCACCGAGCAACCCCTCGATCCTGTTGGCGATGCAGCCGTTGAACTCTTCCCAGTCGGTCAGGCCGTCGAGATCGGAATCGGCTCGACCCGGGCTCGAGAACACATCGAGTGCGCCTCGGCCAATGTCTACTTGCCACCCGTCGGCCGCCTCGAAGCGGTCGTTCAAACCATCGCCGTCGCTGTCGAGATTGATGTCGGAGCTGCCCAACCCGAACTCCTGGCGCGCGGTGAGGCCGTCACCGTCTTCGTCGCGGACCAAGGCCAAGGTTAGGCCTTGTCCGGTTTCCAGCACCAGCTCGTCGAAGCCCACCGAACGATCGATGCCCGAGGGGGTGAGAATATCCCATCGCTGAGCACTTGAGGTATCGGTCACCGCCTGTCTGACCCTGTAGACGGTCTCCACTCCATCGACCACACAGGTCGAGTAACTCTCTTGCTGCAGGTTGTCCGGCGTGGGGTCGACACAATTCGAGAGATCAATCGCAGATCCGAGGTCGACGTGCCGTAGTCCTAAAATTCCCTCGAACGCTTCGCGCAAGGTTATGCCGACCTGGCCCCCTGTTGCGTCGAACACGATGCGGTCTGCATCGTCGATGACGCCATCCCCGTTGACATCACTGATCGCGCGTCCGGCGCTGGTGGCCACCTTGTGCCTTTCCGCATCCTCACCGACCCCATCGCCGTCTTCATCAAACCCTCCGAAGTCGATGATCAGGGTGGCGGTGCGGTCGTTGATCTCCTGAGAGGTAAAGGCGAAGTTTCGACCCTCTTCATCGGTAATGTTGAAGTTCGCGACCTGGAAGTAGAGACTCTCGGGGTTGGCCATGAGTTCTTCGACGAGCGAGGGGAAAATCACGTCGTTTGTGAACACGACGGGCCCACGCGAGGGGAACTCGAGCCCCAGGTTGAACGTCGCATTCTCACTCTCTGGCAGCATGGCAGCGACAGGACGTATCGCAGCAGTGCGGGGATCGATCAGTTCCGCGGTGATTTCCAAGTCGGAGACGGTAAAGGCCACATCGCCAGCGTTCGACACGAAGACCTCTACGTTCATACTGGCACCGACCACTTCACGGGTTACCGATTCCTCGCTGGTCACTTCTGCTTCCGTGGTAAGAGACTCGGTGTAGGCCTCTTCTGTGCTCTCCGAAGATTCGTCCGTAAAGGAAGACTGCCAGGTACCCGCGTAGCCAGCCTCGGCCGAGACAGACGCGCTAAAGCCGAGCGTGCCATCTTGGCCCCATCCCACGTCTGTACCCACTGTGGCAAAGGCTTCGTCGGTGTTGGTGTCCGTATTGCTATAGGTTTGAACCTCGCTAGTGGTAAGGCTCGACTCGACCGTTTCGGTTTCGAGATCTCTGGTGCCTTCGGTGCTCGTCGCGGTAAACCGTACATCTAGCGCGAGATCGACGTTGGCCACTTCGATGTCGAGACGAGGTAGGTCGGCAAGCCGTGGATTCCTGTTTGCCAAAATGGTCTCCTCAAAATCGAGGAGCTGATCGCCGTCGGTATCCTCAAGGATGGGCGACGTCTTGAAGAAGTTGAACTCGAGGCCATCGGCGTGGCCGTCACCATCGGTATCTTGAATAAAGGGGTTGCTGTAAATGTGGTTCAGCTCCTGAAAATCCGTTAGCTGATCACCGTCGGTGTCGGCGTTGCGGGGGTTGGTAAGGTAGTTCCTCTCTTCATTGTCCGCTACGCCGTCCTGATCCGTATCGCGCGCAGCGACGTTGTCGGAGTGATTCTTATCTTTGCTTGGGTCGCCCGGATCGCTGGTGACTTCGCGCCGCTCGATGTCTCCGTTTGCAAAAAAGATGGTGATGATCCAACCGCGCTGCTCCTCTTCGTCAGAAAGCCCGTCCCCATCAGTGTCAGCCGGACTACCGCTCGGCGGCGTGCCCTTGAAGACGACCTCGTTGGTGGGTCCAATGAGACGGTCTTTGGGAGCCATCTGGTTGCCGGCGAGGTCCACAACGCAGCAGACTCTCAGGGTGTAGGTAACGTCCGTTTGCGAGCCGGTTTGGAGCGCGACCGAGTTACCGTCTGGACGAAGCGTCGCTTTCGTCACGCTCAAGGTGGCCTGGGTCGAGATGTCACCGAGCAATTCCGCCGAGATGCTGTAGTGAGCGGCATTCTCGGCGCTCGCCTTATCGACCTGCTCACTGAAGGTGACGACCACGCCGGTGTTGCTGATAGAGCCGGCGTTTGAGAGCGTCGGTGGCTCTAGGTCGTCGTTGGGGGAGCCTGCGGCCGAGAAGCCTGTAAATAAGGTGCTGTTGGGGCCGATAGAGTTGCCCGACTTGTCCGTGACATCTTTGACAACCAAACGGTAGATTTCGCCATCCGCTTGCGCAAGCGTAGTGAGGGTGGCTTGGGTGCCGAAGGCGTTGAGGGCCGCGTCTGTGACGGCCAGCAGGTTACCGGCAGCGTCTGTGATGTCATACAGCGTCGCGTCGGCGGCGCTGTCGCGCAGCGGCTCACTGAAGTTCACCTGCACGCTGGTGTTGCTGGTGGCCACCGCGCTGAGGATGGTAGGC
>CP070651.1:798291-801003 GCA_020354625.1 Trueperaceae bacterium | reverse complement strand
TAGGCGGCACCTACAAACTGTCTAGGCACTACTCCTGCCTTGGGGCGGGTGAGTGACACACTCTGTTAGGGGAGGTAACACAAGTGAAAAGACTCGTTTTTCTTATCGCGTTCGGTCTTCTGTTTACCGGGTGTAACACCTCAGGTCCATCGGTCGATGGGACACCGCTCGAGCTTGCCGGCCACGATGACGACCCTAGGACCAACAACAATCATCCGATGGGTCACCACGATGATCCTGCAAGCCTTTTGAATCCCACGATTGGAAACCCGAACATCAGCACCGATATTGCCTTCTGGGGCAAGTATGCCTTCCAAGGTACCTGGCTGGGTTTCCGCATCTTGAATATCGCTGCACCTGGCAATCCTAAGGAGATTTCCGAAACCACCTGCACGGGTAACCAAGGCGATATGGTGGTCTGGGAGGACGTCCTGGTCAGGTCGTGGAATTCTCCTGCTGGTACGAGCGCCACTTGCGACGGTCAGCCCGTACCTGCTGGGTTCGAGGGCCTGCACATCTTCGATATCAGCGATCTGAACGATCCCGTTCTCGTGGGTTCGGTGGCGACCCCGTGCGGCTCACATACGGCTACGGGCGTTCCCGATCCTGACAACAACCGTCTACTCATTTACAACAACGGAAGTAGCGGGGCCTGCCTCGGTATCGACATCGTCGAGGTGCCCCTAGACGACCCGGCGAGCGCTAGCATTCTTAGGTTTGAAAATACCGGCCCGGCGGAGATCGGTACGCGTGACTGCCACGACACCTCAGTGATCCTCGGCGACGCCATGCTGGCTGCCTGTGCCGGCGATGACGGTTACACCATGTGGACGCTAACAGGTAGCGGTTCACTAGAGGATCCAGACTTCCTTTATGACGTCACGGTACCTGGTGTGAGCATCGGTCATTCAGGAAGCTTCACCTACGACGGAGCGGTGTACGTCTTCGGGCACGAGCCTGGAGGCGGTGTGGCACCGAGATGCCAAGAACCAAACCCCGACTCCGACAAGTCTTTCTTTTTCTTTGATACGAGCGACGGAACTCTGCTAGGTACCTGGGTTCTGCCACGGCCACAATCGGCACTTGAGAACTGCACCCTCCACAACTTCAATACCGTGCCGCTCAGAAATGGAAACTACGTGTTGGTTCATGGCAGCTACCAATCCGGTACCAGCGTGGTCGACTTCACCGACCCGGCGAACGCCTTCGAAGTTGCGTATTCCGACCCGCCGGCCCTCGACCCCTTCGACTTAGGCGGCGCATGGTCGACCTACTGGTACAACAACTTCATGTACGAGACCAACATCACCGAAGGTCTCAACATCTTCCGTTTGAGCGACAAGGCTACTGCCGGTGCCATGAGGCTCCCTCACCTGAACCCGCAGACACAGGAATTCACGATCGACTAAGAACCTCCAACTTGAGTTTGGGGCAATGCCCCAAACTCAAGGCGAGCGGAGCGAGTAAGGATCGCGGCCGCCCGCGATCCGTTGTTGCAAACATAACTTAGACGTGCTTAGTAGTCATCTCGCAGAAGTCATCGCGAGAATTTGGGCAATCGAAGTCTTGGCCTAAGCCAGACAAAAACTTTGAGCGAAGACCCCTCACCGCGTGTTGAGGGGTTTTCCCTGTGGCCACGCGTTGCCGCCTAGTCCGAGAGCACCTAGGTGCTTCCCAACCTCGCTCTGCTCGGGTGATCTTGGCACTGCCAAGATCACCAAAGGGCGGTTTAATAAGGTCATTCTTTCGACATCTCCCATTTAGGTTGGGCGAGAGGAGTTCCCAGTCGATTCGGCTCGCAGCCCTGAGGGTTAACCCATAACCCCAATCGCACTGCTTGCTACCACAATGTGTATGCCATATACATCCCAGCTTGCTTTGGCAAGGCCATTCATCATAAGATCTTGCAAACCTGCACCCTCTTGTCGAGGAGAGCTAGCTAGGGATACCCGCAATATGAGGTCAACGTGATCGTTAGGAGGAGGGGATTCTCGCTACTGCAACTCGTCAAAATCCATAGCTTGGTGTGGGTATAAAAGGGGAGGAATTCGTGAGACGAATCCTTCTTCGGTTTCGGGGCATTGGCACTGTTATTTGTGCTTGCGGCCTGTAATACCATCATCAACCAGCCAAACCAACAGGGTAATGAGCTGACACCTATGCACGGCGAGTTTCCACAGCTCGGCTTCGGCGTCATCGATGACGGACACGAGGATCACGTGCACTTTGCCGACGGCAGTCTTGATCTCAGTGCGCCGCTGATCGCCCACGATGCGGCAACAGCAGACGTCGTAAGTAGCGGTCCTTCTGCCAACGTCACCAAGAACCTAGCGCCCTCTGGTTCGGGGGAGAGGAGTGACGCCGGCGCTACCACCGACGTCTGGGCCCACGACGGCTACGCCTATACCGGGACCTTCAACAACCCTTGCGGCGGTGATCCTGCAGCAGGTATATGGATCTGGGATGTCCACAACAAGAACAAGGTCGACTTCGTAGGCATCATCCCCTCGCCTACTGGTAGCCGCTCCAACGACGTCAAGGTGGCGGCGATGAACTCCGGTGACATCCTGGTTCACTCGAACGAAGCCTGTGCTGCAGGTGGGCCAGGTGGATTTGAGATCTGGAACGTCGACGATCCAAATAACCCGTCTTTCCTAGCACACGTACAGGTCGACGAGATTAATTCGATTACGCCGCTCTTTTTCGGTGGGC
>CP070651.1:776468-798191 GCA_020354625.1 Trueperaceae bacterium | reverse complement strand
GACCGGCGCCCAGGCATTGCGCAAGACGTGCTTGAAAAGGATGGCGAGCGTAGGCACACCGAGCGCCCTGGCAGCCTCTACGAACTCGGCCTGTTTGATGCTCAAGACGCTCCCCCTGACCACGCGGGCGTACGACGGAATGCCGAAAATCCCGATAGCGATGGTCACACTGGTAAGACCAGGTCCCAAAATGGCCAAGATCAGGATCGCCAGCAGGATGCCGGGGAAGGCCAGCAGCGTATCGACCAGGCGGCCGACCACGGTATCGGTCCAGCCTTCAAAATAGCCGGCCAACGCGCCGAGAACAACGCCGAGGGTACCCGAGACCACCACGGCGAAAAAACCGATGAGGCCTGAAATACGTGCGCCAAAGAGGATGCGTGAAAGCAGGTCGCGACCGAGCGAGTCGGTGCCGAACAAGTGGGCTCGCGAAGGTGGCTTCAGGCGGGCCAAGATGTTCCCCTTCTCCGGATCCGCCGGTGCCAGCACCGGCGCAAACAGCGCAGCCAGGATGAAGATGAGCACGAAAACTGCCCCCAACACCGTCCACGGATCGCGGCGCAGTGTCCGGATCACCGGCTGATGCCAAAGGCCGGTCTTCCGTCGCTCTTTTGTTCGACCCTCTGTCACGATCGTGATCCCCCTCCGATCACCTCTAACACCCTAGGCAACCTAGTCATAGCGGATCCGGGGGTCGATCGACGAGTAGATGAGGTCGACGAGCAAATTGAGAACCAGAAAGAGCACGGCCAGCCAGAGCACGGTCCCCTGGATGAGCGGAAAGTCCCGGTCGAGCACCGATACCACCACCAGCCGGGCGATTCCCGGCCAGCCGAACACGGTCTCGGTCACAACGGCACGGCTTAGAAAGGCACCGAACTGGAGCCCCAGCACGGTAATGATCGGGATCAGAGCGCTCCTAAGCGCATGCCGCAACACCACCCTCGTCCACGGTAGCCCCTTGGCGCGAGCGGTCCGGACGTAGTCTTGCTGCAAGACCTCGAGCATACTGCTCCGCGTCAGGCGGGCGATCGTTCCCGCCCCGAACAAGCCGAGGGTCAGTGCGGGCAGCAAGAGATGGCGCCAGGTGCCGTAGCCACCGGCGGGTAACCAGTTCAGCTTCACCGCAAAGAGGATGATGAACATCAAACCGAGCCAGAAACTCGGCATCGAGACCCCGATGATCGCGAAGACCAGGGTGCCGCGGTCGAAAAAGGTGCCGCGGTTGACCGCCGAAAACACCCCGATCCCCATGCCGATCAGGATCGACAGCGCGATCCCCGAAGCGGCCAGGAACAGGGTGGCGGGAAACCTCCGAAAGACCTCCTGCGTAACAGAGGTACCGTAGTAGTACGATTTCCCCAGATCTCCCCTCACCGCACGTACCAGAAAGGTACCGTACTGGCTAAGGACCGGCCGATCGAGGCCGAGCTCGCGCCTGACGGCTTCGACGGTCTCATCGTCGGCCTCGAGACCGGCGATGGCGCGCGCCGGATCTCCCGGAACCAACCTCACAGAGAAGAAGACGATGAAGGTCACCGCCAGGAGTACGGGGACGACTTCGAGCAAGCGCCGTGCGACGTACACTTCAACCTACGGCTCTCTGTTGACGATTCGGCTCACGACATCGTCATTTCACAAGCGTTCCCGGCCGTTTGCTCAGCGTACGAAAACGAGCAAACGGCCGGCGACGAAAACAACTCTATCGCTACTCCTTCTTGGCGTTCCGCAGATACAGGTGCTCCGACGGCAGGATCACGACATCGCTGACCCCTTCGGTCACACCGGTGATCACCGGCTGCACGTAGAGGAAAAGCCAAGGCGCTTCGGCCATGGCAACAGCCTGGGCTTGACCGTAGAGATTGACGCGTGCAACGGGATCGCTAACCGAGCGCGCCCGGTTCATCAGTGCATCGAACACCGGGTTGGCAAAACCGGAGTTGTTGGCAAACAGGTTGGCCCGGTCACCGTGAAGAATCTGAAACAGACCGCCTTCGGCATCCAATGTTGAAGGGGCCCAGCCGAGCAGCATCAGATCGCCGCGGTCCTCCACGAACGCCACGTCGATGTACTCGCGGAAGTCCCCAAAGAGGCGCACATCGACGTCGAATCCGAACTCGTCGAGCTGCTGACCGACGGCCTGGGCGACGAGAGCATCTTGCACGTAGCGGCCGTTGGGCGACCAGAGGTTGATCGTGATATCACCAGGCTCCAGATCCGCATCGGCCAGTAGCGCCAGCGCCCGGTCGGAATCGTAGCCGTAGCTGAACGTCGATACGTAACCGAAGACTTGGGGCGCAAGCGGTGCATCCGACAGGGGGACGCCCTCACCGAAGATCGCGCTGACGATGGCCTGAACGTCGACGGCGTAGTTGATAGCCTGTCGCACCCGCACGTCGTCAAACGGTGGACGCGTGGTGTTGATGGCCATGAAGATCGTCCTGGCGGTAGGGGTCGTGATGAGGTCGATGCCTGCAGCACCTTCTAGCCGCTCTGCTTCATCGGGGGAAATCCGTAAGATGACGTCCGCTTCACCCGTCTCGAGAAGCGCCACCCGAGTAGCAGCTTCGGGTACCACCCGGTACTCGATGCCCGCCAGCGCCGGCGTGCCCCCAAAGTAGCCGTCGAAGCGCTCGAGCACGACACGCTCACCACGCACCCACTCGACGAACTTGTACGGCCCGGTGCCGACTGGGTTTTCCCCCAACGCAGCACCAAAGCTCTGCGCAGCTGCCGGACTGATAACGTGTCCCGCCGGGTGACCCAAGTGGTTGACGAAGGGGGCGAACGGCTCTTTAAGGGTAAATTGTACGCTCAAGTCACCGACGGCAGCGATATCTTCGATGACGGGCTTGAAGAAGTTGGAGGCACTGGTATCGCGATCCTCGGCGATGAGGCGTTCGAAAGAGGCCTTCACCGCTTCGGCGTTGAGCGGAGTACCGTCGTGAAAGGTAACACCCGAGCGAAGCTGGAAGGTATACACGGTACCGTCTTCCGAAATTTGCCAGCTCTCGGCCAGATCGGGTGTGGGCTGACCGGCCTCACTCATTCGGACCAGACCGTTATAGATCTGGTAACGGACCGCTGCCGAGTCGGTATCGGTCGTCTCCTGTGGTTCAAGCGTGGTCAAGGTCGAGCTGAGCAGCACTCGCAGCGTCTGATCCGACTGCGCCCAGGCGAAGGCCAGACCTACTACCAATAGCAACATCCAAAGTCTCTTCATCTGTCTATTACTCCCTTCCGAGGTGCGCCCTATATGTCTATGTCTCAAAATAGATGTTAGGCACCCTGTGCGACCGAGTTGGACCGAGCTGATGACCGAATGCCGGCAGCTCGTTCGCCCCCCAAGTAACCGTCATTGCCCTATCCAGACCGCATAAACGGTCGCTCCAGACCCGATCTCGGTTCCAATCGCCCGTTCGAGGTTCGAAGATCAGGTCGAAAATGTCGGCGCAACGGTCTGTAGTGTAATAAATACTGTGCTCGAGCGTCAATTGAGCGGGAGTTGTCAAGTTCGCCTTAAAAGTCATAATATTATGACAAATTAGTGCGAAACATCGTTATCGTGGCCCCACATAGGAGTCAGGTCCTATCCATGAACACCATCGACCGAACCTCACCCGTTCCGCTCTACTTCCAACTCAAGCGCATCTTGCTTGCAAAGATCGAGCAGAGAGAGTGGAAGCCCGGGCACCTCATTCCGAGCGAACATTCGCTGGAGAGCTCGTACGGCCTGAGCCGCATCACCGTTCGCCAGGCCCTCGGTGAGTTGGTGAATGAGGGGTATCTCAACCGGCAGCGTGGGCGCGGCACCTTCGTGACCCGGCCCAAGATCACTCACAACCCTACCCACAGGCTCACCTTGACAGACTCGATGACCCAGCAGGGGATCGATCCCGGCTGGCGCCTGCTCGATACCTGCTGGTTGGAAGCCCCCTCGAGTGCCTGCCAAGCGCTCGAACTTTCACCAAACACGAAAGTATTCTGTATCCGGAGGCTCCGCCTGGCCAACGACGAGCCTATCGGCTACCACCTAGCCTACGTGCGGGAGAGTACTGCCAAGCACATCGCGAAACGAGAGCTCGAAAAGGGTGAATCGCTATCCTATCTGATGCATATTCTCAATGTGCGAGGCAGCAAAGCGTACCGGACCATCGAAGCGCTAGCGGCTGACGCCGATGCCGCGGAACAACTCAAGATCGCCATCGGCAGCCCGATTCTCCACATCCAGCGGACGACTGTCGACGGAACCGGTGTTCCCATCGAGTTTCTGCAGGCCTCGTACCGCGGTGATCGGTTCAAATATGGCGTCAATCTCTAACCACTTCCGTGCCATCGCCTCGGATACAGACGATGGGCGAATGCGTTTCGGCCTCGCTCTATTCACCGTATCTCTTCGGGTACGACCCTCTACGCTCGAATTCGGCGACACCGGACCCTATAAAGATAAAAGCCTGGAAGCAGGGGTTGGACCGTGATCGTTCAGACGGCAGAGCCCGGCAACGCACACTTCGTCATCCGGCAGTCCGATCACGCCAGTTGCGCCGGGCAGCTGGCGGCCGCCTTCGGCAACGATCGCTTTGTCCCCCTTTACCCTCGGGAACTTATGGAGTTTGTCACCAGGCACCACGACGAAGGCTGGGACGAGGTCGATGCTGCAGCACTGCAAGATCCGAACACAGGTCTCCCCTATCACCTGACCGAGACGCCGACAGATGCGCTCCTCGCCACGGGCTCGCGCTCTCCCGATTTCAACGAACGCCACCACCCCTTTTGCGGCCTCCTCTCGAGCCTGCACACCTGCGGAATCTACCAGGGACGCTTCGGAATCATAGCCGGCCCACTCCCGATGTATTCTCCAGAAAAAAGACGGGCCGTGGAGACGCTGATCTCACGAGAACAGGCAAGACAGGTGCGGCTCAAGGCGATATTGGCCGGCCGGCGTGAAACAGCCGTGTGGGTGGAAGACGTGTTCCTCTTTTACAACTACAAGCGCTTACAGTTCTTCGACCTGCTCGCCCTCTACTTTCACAAGCACCACGCAGCCGAGAGGAGCAGGACCGAATTTCGGCATGTGCCGGTACGCCCCGGCGAGGAGGTAACCATCACCGTCGAGCCCATCGATGAGGCGCACTATCGCCTTACCCCTTACCCCTTCGCAGTTCCCCAGCTCGACATCGGCACCAGGGGGTGGTTCTTACACCCACAAATAGTGGGAACCGACCTAGTGGAGCTCCTCGAGCACACGGAGCCGGAGTGCGAACGCGCACTCCTGATATCAGCGTGAACCACCTCCAAACAAATGAAAGCGCCTTGCCGTCACAGCGCAACAGCTCGTTGCCCGGTCGGGCCGAGATCATCGAGGTAGGGCTCCGCGACGGCCTCCAGACGCTCGACACCATCGTGCCACTGCAGCGAAAGATCGCCATCGTCGAAAAGCTCATCGCTGCCGGCGTCGAGCAGATCCAAGTCACCTCTTTCGTTCACCCCAAACGCGTGCCCCAGATGGCCGACGCCGAAGCGTTCTGCGCCATGCTGCCCGAGACCGCTGGGGTAACCTATAGCGCACTCGTTCTGAATCTGCGCGGCGTGGAGCGTGCTGAACTGGCCGGCATCCGCGCCGTCGATATGGGAGTAGCCTCTACCGAATCCCTGAGCCGCCGCAACGCCAACTGTTCGGTCGCTGACGGCCTCGCTCGCCTTTCGGCCATGGTAGAGCGCGCACGCCGAGCCGGCATGCGGGTCCGGGCAGGGGTTCAGAGTGCATTCGGCTGCGCTTACGAAGGAGGGGTGCCTCGAGAACGGGTGGTCGGGCTGATCGAGCACATCTTGAATCTGGGCGTCGACGAGCTGACCTTGGCGGACTCGACCGGGATGGCGAACCCGCTCCAGATCGAAGAGATGATCAGCGCGATCTCACCGCTCGCCGGGGATTGTCCTATCGTGCTGCACCTCCACGATACGCGTGGCATGGGCCTGGCCAACGTCTATGCAGCGCTCAGATGTGGGGTGGTTCGCTTCGACACCGCCTTCGGTGGCCTGGGCGGCTGCCCGTTCATCGACGGCGCCACGGGAAACATCGCCAGCGAAGACACTCTCTACCTGATGCACCAACTCGGCATCGAAACCGGTGTGGACCTGAACGCACTGGCTGCGATCTCGCGAGACTTCGAATCGTTTCTGGGACGACCGCTCCCAGCCAAACTCCATCGCTTGATAGGAAGATAGGAATGGCTATGCTCAGATCGAAAACCTCTGTGAGGATGACGCCATGAGCATCGTGCCGGATACGGGGCACTGGGATCGTGACGTCGAGATCGTCGTCATCGGTGGGGGTGGTTGTGGCCTTACCGCCGCTCTGGCTGCGGCCCAGGGCGGCGCCCGTGTAGAGGTGTTGGAAAAACTCCCACACACCACAGGAAACACCGGGCGTTCTGGAGGGATGATCCCGGCAGCGGGCACGAAGCTACAGCGCGCAGCCGGAATCGAAGAAGCACCGGAGTCGTTCGCAACCGATATCTTCAGAAAAAACGGATACGCCTCCGACGAACAGACGACCCTTCACTTGTGCCGCATCTCGGCAGGTCTTGTCGACTGGCTCGTCGGAGAGATCGGTATCGACCTGGTGTTTGTCGACGACTTCAAGTATCCGGGCCACTCCCAATTCCGGATGCACGCCCCACCCAATAGGACAGGGGCTTCCCTCATCAATGGCCTACGACGTGCTGTTGACGCCGTTCCCGCCATCACCCTCTCCGCCTCTACGACTGCTTCGGGGCTCATCGTGGGAGAACAAGGGCTGCAGGGAGTTATAGTACGACGTAGCGATCGAGAAGAGAGGTGGCGGAGCCGCAAAGTCATTCTGGCCAATAACGGCTTCGCCGGAAGTCCGGATATGGTACGGAAGTATTGTCCTGCTATGGCATCAGCGCTCTACTTCGGCGGGGAAGGGAATACCGGCGAAGGCATCCTATGGGGGCAGGAACTCGGGGCGGAGCTCGAGTTCATGGACGCCTACCAAGCCCACGCTTCCGTGGCCACCGAACAACCGATCCTGATCACCTACTCCCTCATCATGGAAGGTGGCATCCAGGTCAACAGTGAAGCCGAACGCTTCGGCAACGAGACCTCGGGATACTCCGAACACGCCCTGGCGGTCTTGGATCAACCCGGAGCGGTAGCGTACGACATCTTCGATGAGAATCTTCACCAACTAGGGCTCAAATTCGACGGCTACCGACAAGCGTTCGACATGGGCATCATCCACCGCAGCGACACGGCAGCGGGGCTGGCCAAGACATTAGGGCTCGATGCAGGTACGCTCGAACAGACACTGGAAAGGTATGGCGAGGTGGCGGTAGGCAACATCGAAGACGGCTTTGGACGCCGTGACTGCCGGCTGTTGCAACCGCCTCTTTACGGGGTCAAGGTAACGGGAGCTCTATTCCACACCCAAGGAGGCCTCAAAGTCGATCACAACGCCCGCGTGTTGCGCCCAGACGGCTCCGCCATCGACCATCTCTACGCCGGTGGTGGGGCCGCAGCCGGCATCAGCGGCCATGGGCCGGGAGGCTACCTCTCGGGAAACGGCCTCCTCACAGCCCTCGGCTACGGGATGTTGGCGGGACGCCACGCAGCCCAGACCATCTCGGAGGAGATGTAACCGTGCGGCTCAAAACCATCACCCCCTTGCACCTCACCGAAGGCGAACTGATGCGGAGACAGGCTCGTTTCGACCGCTTGGCCCCGCCGCCTCTCACCATAGCGCTGGCCAACCTTCCAGCCGACCCCGAGGTTCCCCGCAGCCTCGATAGCGACGAGGCGTGCCGCGCATCCGAAGCGGCCGTGTACAGGGAGGGCCTCCGTACCGACCCGGCCGACTTCGACGGCATTCTTCTCGACTGCGTGCTCGACCCGGCCTTAGAGGCCTTGGAACGAGACGCGCCGGTGCCTGTTTTCGGCCTGCTCAAACTGTCTGCCACCTACCTTATATCTCTCGGCCACAAGGTGGCCGCCGTCACTCGAAACCGGGCCATCGCTACGGAGTTCGAAGCCAGGATCGAAAGCTATCGGCTCGAGAACCGTTTTCACAGCGTAGAGGTCTTGGATCTGGAGTTCCAAGATATTGCCGACGACACCAAGTGGAACGCGACCCTGCAACCGGTACTCGGTGAGCTCGAGCGCTACGGCGTGCAGGCGCTCATCAACGGCTGCTCCGCCGTCGATGTCCAGAACCGACGCGACCATATTGTCGTCATCGACCCCACCGCGCTGGCGCTCGACCTGCTGGCGCTGGCTGTCAACAGGAAAATCCTAAGCGGAACCGAGACGACTCGGAGCGCTACCAACAATGGAAAGGTGCCGACCTAAATCCCTATGCGAACGCTCTACCAGTTGGCACAATTCGTGGTCGACACCACTTTCGAAGATCTGCCCCAGAGTGTGATCGATCGCGCCAAGGAGGTGGTGCGCGACCTCACGGCGGTCATCATCGCCGGCATGGCCGAACCCGAGGTGCGCGCCCTCGCCGAGCATGCGACGCGCCAAGGGGCTGGCAATGCCACCCTGTTCGGGCACGGCGGCCGGGTAAGCCCGGACTGGGCTGTGCTGGTCCACGGTACAGCCGGCACCTCGCTCGAGCTCGATGAAGGTCACGCCTATGCCGCCGGACATCCAGCCATCCACGCCGCACCTACCGCTCTCGCCTTGGCTGAATCCCGAGACGCCTCTGGAAAAGAGGCGCTCACCGCGTTCATCCTCGGCTACGAAGTGGCGGCGCGGGTAGGGGTTGCTACTCAGCTGCGCACCGCGGTACACCCTTTCGGCACCTGGGGTGTGTTGGGCGCTGCCGCCATCAAAGCACGTTTCGACGGACTCGACGCCGAAGGCATCGCAGGCGTTTTCGAGCTCGCCGCCTCGTATACCATCGCGCCCTCGTTCGCCAGCGCGCTCAAAGGGGCCAATGTACGCAATACCTATGCCGGAGTAGTCAACCGTCTCGGCATGCTCGCCGCCGAACTCTACCCACTCGGTTTCCGCGGTGAGCCGGGAGGCGTCCATACCACCTTCGGCGAGATCATCGGAGAGTCGTTTGACGCCGACGCACTGGTGGACGGTTTGGGTCAGCGGTTCGAAATCACGCGCGGCTACTTCAAACCGTACTCGTCGTGCCGTTATACCCACAGTACGGTAGAGGCGACCTTGGCTTTGAGGCGTGAACTCGACTGCCCCCTGCGACAGATCGATTCCGTCAGCGTCGAAACGTACCAGGCAGCTGCCCGCCTCAAGGAGAAACGTCCTCAAACGCCTTTGGCGGGGCGCTTCTCGGTGCCTTACGTCGTCGCCGCGTGCTTGGTGCTCGGTCACGCCGGGCGCGATGCGTTCAAAAGCGAAGCGCTCACCCACCCAGAGGTCCGGGCCTTGGCAGAACGGGTCGACGTGACCGAGGATCCTGGCTTCAGCGCCATGACCCCCTCAAAGCGACCCTCGCGAGTCACCATTCGATTCCGTGACGGAACCCAGCGACAAGCCACCACCCACGGAAGTACCGGGGATCCCGATCGACCCATGGCCGCGGCTGCGCTCGAGGCGAAGTTCTTCGAGTTGGCTGTCCCAGCGCTCGGCGAAATGGCCACCGAGCGGCTATGGAGCCGGCTCGGTACGCTCGAAAAACAATCCGCCTCGCTCTTTGCCCTCGCCGGAAACGGCGAGCGTGAACCATCCAAAGGAGGCGCCATGGAGCCTTGAGTAGGCGACCGATGGAGGTTGGTCAATAGAAGCAGGCCATTCCGGGCCTCGATAAGGAGTAGGACACGCCGAAGAGCGAAAGGAGAGATAACGTGAGATTAGCGAAGAGATCGATGCTACTGCTGGTATTAGGATGTGTAAGCCTTTGGGCCGGAGCCCAAACGATCGCGATCGGTGGCATCCACCCCCTCACCGGAGGGCTGGCCGCCGACGGCATCCAGATGGACAACGCCATTCAGATGGCCATCGATGAGATCAACGAAGCCGGTGGCGTGCTGGGCGGAACCCCGCTCTCCTTCCTCTCTGCCGACTCCACCGGCTCGGCAGAAGTCGGCCAGACCGAAGCGGAGCGGCTGATCAACGAAGGTGCGAACGCCATCATCTGCTGCTTCCAGTCTTCGGTGACGACCAACGTGGCGACCATCGCCGAACGCGAAGAGGTGCCCCTCGTCATCGATGTCGCGGTGATGGACGCCATTTTGGATCAGGGCTTTACCTACACCTTCCGGTTGCAACCCAACGCGACCGCCATGGGGGTCAATGGGGCAAACTACTTGAAGGAACTGGCCGAGGCGTCCGGAGAAGCGGTCGACAGCGTGGTCGTCCTCTTCGAAGGGACCAGCGGGTTTGGTGACAGCGTGCGCGAGGCCTTTGTGGCCGAAGCGAGCGAGCTCGGCATCGTCGTGCTCGACGAGATCGGTTACGAACCGTTTGCTGTCACCGACCTCACCACCGAGATGACCAAGATCAACGCCCTCAGGCCCGATGTACTGGTGGTGACGGGGTATTACAACGACGGCCTGCTGGCCGCACGCAACGCCGAAGATGTGCTCCTCGACGTCAAGGCGGTGTTCGGCGTAGCACAAGGCACCTACGACCAAGCCCAGTTCGTCGCCGACGCGGGCGATCTGGCCGAGTGCTTCTTGGACAGCAACTATCACCACGATGCCTCCAACGCCGACGCCCTAGCAGTGCTAGCCAGGTACGAATCCGTCTACGGAGAGCCGATGAGAACTTCAGCCGTTTTCTCCTACCAGGCCGTCTACGTCATCGCCGATGCCATCGAGCGGGCCGGTTCTGCCGACCCCCCGGCCATCCGCGACGCGCTGGCCGAAACCAACTTCGACGACTTTCTATTGCCCCACCCCGGCCCTATCGTCTTCGACGAGACGGGGGAAAATGTCAACGCCCGTCCCGTGCTCATGCAGGTACAAAACGGATCGATCGTGCAGGTGTGGCCTCCGGAGTTGGCGGAAGCCGATCCTCTTTTCCCCTGCGTTTCGTGGAACCGGTAATCCCTACGAGCTAGCGGTGTCTTAGGCTTCTCGGCCTCGAAGGCTACCTCTCGGTAGCCTTCGAGACACCAAAACGCCCGAGTCTCCATTCCAACCATGAAGCGATCCATCCTAAAGCCCACGCACCGCAACTGGCTCATACTGGCCCTCATTATTCTCGTTGCCATCGTCATCTTGGCCCTACGGTGGGAGCAGACTGTGTTCTGGCTCTCGCGCTACGGGATCGTTCTCCGTCAAGCGACCGTCACCGGCCTCCTGATCGGTGGCGTCTACGGCCTGGTGGCGATGGGACTGACTCTGATCTTCGGTGTTCTCGGCATCATCAACTTCGCTCACGGAAGCCTGATGACGGTCGGCATGTATCTTACCTTCGTGCTCTTCACCCGTTATGGGGTCGACCCCTACCTCTCGGTGTTGATCACCGTGCCCGTCCTCTTCGGCATCGGACTCGTCGTCCAACGCTTCATCATCCACCCGGCCCGAAACGCCCCCGAGCACAACCAACTCCTTCTCACCCTGGGATTGGCACTGTTTATCCAGAACTTCCTGCTGGTCCTCTTTACGGCGACCCCCCGTTCTATCCGGCTCGCCTATGGACGCGGCGAAACCCCGATCGGGCCCTTTATGATCGACTTTCCTCTGCGTATCTGGGGCACGACCATCACCCTGCCCAAACTGGCCGCCTTCGTCTTTGCATTAGCTCTCGCCGGGGGTCTCTACCTGCTGTTGCAGCGTACCGACCTGGGCAAGGCGATTCGCGCCGTCGCACAGGACCGTGATGGCGCTGCGCTGGTGGGGATCGACACCCAACGCATCAACATGATCACCTTCGGGCTCGGCACCGCCTGTGTGGGCGCCGCCGCCGCGTTGGTACTCCCCTTCTTCTTCGTCGACCCCTTGGCGGGCGACACCTTCAACATCACCGCCTTCGTCACCGTGGTTCTCGGCGGCATGGGGAGTATCCCCGGCGCCATGCTGGGTGGGCTCATCATCGGTCTCACCCAGGAGCTCGGGGTGGTGTTGGCGCCCAGCTCGATCAAACTCCTAGGGGTCTTTATCGTCTTTATCCTGGTGCTCCTTTTCAGGCCGCAAGGTTTGCTAGGAGTCAAATCGTGACCCTCCTAGGACGCATCCCACGCGATTACCTCATCCTGATAGGGTTGGTGCTAGCCCTGCTCACACTGCCCAGCTTCCTCAACCAGTTCCAACTGAGCATCGCCATTCTGATCCTCTACTGGGCCTTACTCGGGGCAGCCTGGAACCTCATGGGGGGGTACGCCGGCCAGTTCTCGTTCGGTCACGCGGCCTTCTACGGCATCGGTGCCTATACCTCTACCATGCTCCTTACCGAGCTCGGCCTCTCCCCCTGGTTGGGCATGCTGGCGGGAGCGGGTTTGGCGGCGCTCTTCGGAATCGCCATGGGCTACCTGACCTTTCGCTACGGCCTCAAGGGTCCCTACTTCGCCTTGGCCACCTTCGCCTTTGCCGAGCTGTTGCGACTCATCAGCAGCGAGCTCAAGTTCATCAACACCTCCATCGGTATCCACCTCCCCCTCACGGGTGGCGACTCGTGGCAGCGCCTGCAGTTCGAAGACAACCCTCAAAACTATTTCTATGCCATCACCATCCTCTTTTTCGTCGGCTATCTGATCAAGATCAGCTTGGTTCACAGCAAACTGGGCTACTACCTCCAGGCCATCAGAGAGGACGAAGACGCCGCCGCTGCCCTGGGCGTGAATCTGATGCGCTACAAGGTGACTGCCGTGGCGATCAGCGGGGGGCTCACCGCCATCGGGGGATCCTTTTTTGCCCAATATTTCTTTTTCATCAGCCCGGAGCTGGTCTTCGGCGTCCCCATCTCGATCGACATCTTGCTCGGACCGATTATCGGCGGCACCGGCACGATCTGGGGTCCTCTCGTCGGCGCCCTCTTCGTCACCCCACTCGGCGAATTGACCCGTGCGTTCATACGTACCCCGCCCGGCTTCTTGAGCTTTATCGAAGGGCGCTCTGGACTAGACGTGATGCTTTTTGGCGCGATCCTTATCGTCGTGATCCTATTCATGCCCAACGGCCTCGTAGGCCTCGGCAAGCAGTTGTGGGCGCGGGTGAAGAGATGAAACCGTTGCTCCAGGTACATGACGCCACCAAGCATTTCGGTGGGCTGACGGCCGTGAACCAGGTGACCCTAGCGCTTGACGAGGGCGAAATCCTCGGGCTGATCGGACCGAATGGGGCGGGAAAGTCGACACTTTTCAACATGATCAGCGGTACCTACCGTCCCGACGGCGGCACGGTACGGTTTGCGGGCGAAGATATCACCGGCACCCCCCCCCACCTCATCTGCCAGCGTGGGCTCGCCCGAACCTTTCAGATCGTGAAACCCTTTGCAAACTTGACCGTGGTGGAGAACGTCATGGTGGGATCGTTCCTTCGCAGGGGCAGGGTTCAGGAGTCCGAGCAGCGAGCGCGACAGGTGCTCGAGTTCGTAGGGCTATCCCCATATGCCGACCAACCCGCCCACAACCTGACCACGGCAGGCCGCAATCGCCTCGAGCTGGCGAGGGCGCTCGCGACCGAGCCGCGCCTCTTGCTGCTCGATGAGGTCATGGCCGGCCTCACCCCTACCGAGAGCAGGGGCATCGTCTCGCTCATCCAGAAAATCCGCGAGAGCGGGGTGACGTTACTGGTCATCGAACACGTGATGAAAGCGATCATGACCCTCTCGGACCGGGAGGCCGTTCTGCACCACGGCGAGCTGATCGCCGTCGACACACCCTCCGAGATCACCCGCAACCCGGAAGTCATCACCGCCTACTTGGGAGGAGACCATGACGCTCCTCGCCATTGAAGGTCTCCACGTAGGCTACGGCGACGTACCGGTGCTTTCCGGGGTCTCGATGAAGATCGAGCAGGGGGAGATCGTGGCCCTGATCGGGGCCAACGGGGCGGGCAAGACCACTACCTTGAAGACCGTGTCGGGTCTGTTACGCGCCCGCTCTGGGACCGTCACCTTCACCGGCAAGCCGATCCATACATGGGCGCCGCATCGGATCGTGGGAGCCGGATTGGTTCAGGTGGCCGAAGGCCGGCGGCTGTTCCCCCGCATGACAGTACTCGAGAACCTCGAAATGGGGGCTTTCCGGCCCGGTCCCAAACAACAGCGCCCACAGAGCTTGCAACAAGTATTCGACCTCTTCCCCCGGCTCGCCGAACGGAAAAAACAACTTGCAGGCACCTTGTCGGGGGGGGAACAGCAGATGTTGGCCATCGGCAGAGCGCTGATGACCAAGCCGACACTGCTCATGCTCGACGAGCCTTCTTTGGGTCTTGCGCCCATGTTGGTGCAGAGCATCTTCGAGGTGGTGAGGCGCATCAATCAGGAGGGCACGACCGTGCTCATTGTGGAGCAGAACGCGGTACAGACGCTATCGATGGCAGACAGGGGGTACGTACTCGAGAACGGCCAGATCGTACTCTCTGGAGAAGGGAATGCGCTGATCCAGGATGAGCGGATCAGGGAAGCCTACCTGGGGCTATAAACCACTTGCAAAGACACCTTGGGCGACGAGAGGTAACGGTATGAATCGAGCGGGCAGGGCTACGAATCGAAAACCGAGAGCTTCCAAACGAGAGACCTGAACATGGGCCAGACGATCGCCGAAAAGATTATCTCGCGACACGCCGGAGCCACCGTGCAAGCCGGTGATATCGCTGTCGTCGATGTGGACGGTACCATGGCCACCGACGCCACGGCGCCCTTCGCTATTCGAGCCTTCCGGGAGATGGGTGGCACCGGCCTTTGGGATCCCGAACGGGTCTCTCTGGTCCTCGACCACGCTACCCCCGCTCCCAACGAACGGGTCGGGAACCTTCACCGGCTCATGCGGGAGTTCGCAAGTGAGACCGGCTGCACCCTCTACGATGTCGGGGAAGGGATCTGCCACCAACTCATGGTTGAAAAAGGCCACGTGCGCCCGGGCGACATCTTCCTCGGAGCCGACTCACACACCCCTACCTACGGTGCCTTGGGGGCCTTTGCCGTCGGCGTCGGCTCGACCGACATGGCTGCGGTGATGTTGACCGGGAAGACCTGGCTCAAGGTTCCACAGACCGTCAGAATCGAATTGACGGGTGAGCTTCAGCCAGGCGTCGAGCCCAAAGACATCATCCTCTTCCTGGTGGGCAAGCTGGGCATCGCCGGAGCGACCTATGAGGCGATCGAATTTGCGGGAGAGGCCGTCGACACGCTGAGCCTGGCGGGCCGCATGACGCTTGCCAACATGGTCGCCGAAATGGGGGCCAAAGCAGCGCTTGTGGACACCCGCACCCTCCCATCCTCTTATCCGTTTACACCCACCGCTGCCGACGAAGACGCGGCTTACCGCGCCGTTCACACCTTCGAAATCTCTGGGTTACGCCCCCAGATCAGCTTGCCGCACGCACCCGACAAGGTCGTCGCGATCGATTCCGCCTTGGGTACCGAGGTTCAGTCGGCCTTTATCGGCTCGTGCACCAACGGGCGCCTAGAAGACCTTCACGCTGCTGCCGCCGTGTTGCAAGACAGGCACGTAGCCCCCGGGGTCCGTCTCACCATCGCCCCGGCCTCGAGGCAAGTATTCAACGCGGCCGTTCGAGACGGCACCGTTGCCATCCTATCGGCAGCCGGCGCCAGCTTCATCACTTCCGGCTGCGGCCCCTGCGTCGGCACTCACCAGGGCGTACCCGGTGACGGTGAAGTGGTCATCTCCAGCAGCAACCGAAACTTCCGAGGGCGAATGGGCAACCCGCGAGCCAGCATCTACCTGGCCTCCCCCACGGTGGTGGCCGCAGCGGCGTTGACGGGAAAGATCGTCGACCCGGCCGAAGTGCTTGCAGAACAGGGGTCGCCATGAAAACCGAGAATCCGATCAGAGGTCGCAGCCACGTGTATGGAGACGACATCGACACCGACCGTATTATTCCCGGCAAATACACCAAAACTCTCGAGCTGTCCCAGTTGGCTGAACACGTCCTCGAAGACCTCGACCCCGAGTTTCGCGCTCGAGTAGAGGTGGGCGACATCTTGGTGGCCGGTCACAACTTCGGCTGCGGTTCCTCGCGCGAGCAGGCCCCTTTGGCGCTCAAGGCGGCCGGCGTGGGCGCTGTCGTCGCCAAATCCTTTGCCCGCATCTTCTACCGCAACGCCATCAACATCGGCCTCCCCGCCGTCGAGGTTCCCGAACACGACATCGGGACAGGAGCGATCTTGAACGTACGATTGACCGACGGCGTGGTGATCGATGAACGGAGTGGCAAGCGTTTCCGAGCCACCAAAATGCCAGAGGTGATGGTCGACATCCTACAGGCGGGCGGCTTGGCCAACTACTTGAAGGAGCGAGGTGGGTATGGACCGTTCTCGACAGAACAGAACCGGACACCGTAGGCGATGAAGAAGGGGAAACAAGCGGTAGACGCACCCTTACAGGGTGTAGTGGTACTCGAATTCTCACACGCAGTGCTCGGGCCGACTGCAGGGTTGGTCCTGGCCGATCTCGGCGCTGAAGTCATCAAGATCGAACGCACCCCAGATGGGGATCCGACCCGTTACCTCAAAGGCTTCGGCTTGGGCTACTTCCCCTTTTTCAACCGCAACAAAAAGAGTCTGGTCGTCGACCTCAAGAGCAGTGAGGGCAGAGAGATCGTCGAAAAGTTGCTCGAAGGGGCCGACGTCCTGATCGAGAACTACGCACCAGGGACCATGGATCGGCTCGGGTTCGGCTACCCTGCACTCGCACCCAGATTTCCGAGGCTCGTCTACTGTTCGCTCAAAGGATTCCTCGAAGGCCCTTACGAAAAACGCACCGCCCTCGATGAAGTGGTGCAAATGATGTCGGGTCTCGCCTATATGACCGGACCTCCCGGGCAACCCTTGCGGGCCGGCGCCTCGGTGGTCGATATCATGACGGGCCTGTGCGGGGCCATGGGAGCTCTTCTCGCCCTCATGGAACGCAAAGAGACGGGACGAGGTCAACTGGCCAAGACCGCCCTCTTCGAAACGGCGGCCTTCGTCATGGCACATCACATGGCCTACCAGGTCGTAGCCGGCACCCCACCACCACCCATGCCGGCAAGGATCAGCCCCTGGGCCATCTACCACCAGTTCCGCACGCTCGAGGGACAGATCATCTTTATCGGCGTGACCAGCGACAAACAGTGGCCCCGCTTCTGCCGGGCTTTCGACCGGATCGATCTGCTTGAGGACAAACGCCTCCAAACGAACAACGACCGCGTGACACAGCACGACTGGCTCCTTCCGGATTTAGAAGCCATGGTGGCCACGATGTCGCTCGAAGAAGCGGTTCGCCGCTGCGAGCAGGCGGAAATCCCCTTCTCACCCGTGGCACGGCCAGAGGATCTCTTCGACGATCCCCAGCTCAACCTCGGCGGAAGCCTGCTCGACACGACCTTTCCTGGAGGTCAAAAGACAAAGATGCCCAAGTTGCCCCTGTCACTGGGCAACCACCTCTGGTCGTTGCGGCGAGATCCACCCCGAGTAGGCCAGCACACGCTTGAGGTACTCACCCACCTCGGGTACGGTGTAGATGAGATTCGCTCCCTACATGAGCGTGGAATCATCGTTTCGCCCGAGGACACCGTGAAAGGAACCGAAGATGGTTGAGCCCACGCTAGACCTGATCATCAAACACGTAAACGTGGTTCGCCCCAAAGCCACCGCTATCGAACGGCTCGACTTGGGAATCAGAGATGGTAAGTTCGTACGCATCGCTCCGGAACTGCCGGCCTCTGAAGCCAAACAGGTCTTCGATGCCGGTAACTTGCTCGGCTTTCCGGGTCTGATCGATGCTCATATGCACGTCGGCATCTACTCGCCTCTGGCCGAAGACGCAGTCACCGAGAGCAAAGCGGCGGCCATGGGTGGGGTCACCTCGACCATCACCTACTTCCGCACCGGCGACTACTACCTCAATAAAGGCGGACCCTACCGGGATTTCTATCCCGAGGTCTTGAAGATCTCGGATGGGAACTACTGGGTGGATTACAGCTACCACATCGCACCGATCAACCGCTACCACATCGATGAGATGCCCCTGTTGCTCGAAGAGCACGGTGTCGCCTCCTTCAAGATCTTCATGTTTTATGGCGGACACGGCCTTCACGGGCGCTCGAGCAGCCAGCGCAACTTCCTGCGGCTTGAAGAGGGCGAGAGCTACGACTTCGCCCACTTCGAGTTCATCATGCGCAAGATGCAGGAGATGCTGGAGCACTTTCCGGAAAAACGCGATGCCATCAGCCTCAGCCTGCACTGCGAGGTCGCCGACATCCTCAACGCCTACACCGCGCTGGTCGAACGCGACGGAAACCTCAAGGGTCTGCGTGCCTATAGCGCCGCCCGCCCCCCGCACTCCGAAGGGCTGGCAATCTTTATCGCCTCCTACCTCGCCTACGAAACCGATTGTCTGAACATCAACCTCCTCCATCTCAGCTCCAAAAAGGCGCTCGAAGCGGCACTCATGATGCGCGACCTCTTCCCACATATCGACTTTCGCCGCGAAGTAACCATCGGCCATCTCTTGCTCGACGTCGATTCCCCCGCCGGTAGCTACGCTAAAGTCAATCCCCCCATTCGTCCACGAGAAGATGTCGAGTTTTTATGGCAGAAGCTCCTCGAAGGAGAGATCGACTGGGTCGTGAGCGATCACGCCTGCTGCAAAGCCGAGTTCAAGGTATCCGAGCAGCATCCCGACGACATCTGGCTGGCCAAATCGGGCTTCGGGGGTACCGAATACCTGCTCTCTGGCCTCTTTAGCGAAGGCAAGAAGCGTGGCATGCCGCTCCATCAGATGGCAGAACTGGTCTCGTGGAACCCGGCGCAACGATTTGGGCTTTTCCAAAAAGGAGACATCGCTCTCGGCTGTGACGCCGATCTGGTCCTCTTCGATCCTGATGAGACGTTTGTCGTACGTGCCGAGGCGTCCCCTTCAGAGCAAGGCTACACTCCCTTCGAAGGCCAGGAGCTCTCAGGGAGAGTCAAGCACACCTTTCTGCGCGGCACATTGATCTACCATCAAGGGGAAGTCATCGGACCTCCAAGGGGTCGGTATCTTAGACGGCCTACACAGCGCACAGAACACACTTAGAGTTTGAAATACCTAATGCTTTGCCGAGAGCCTCCTGCGGTATGATAATGGGGATACCGGTGTCCCACTTGGGGAAGTGGGGAACGGAATGGGAATGAAAGGCCTTGGAGATGGAACGAGATTACATCGTCGAACTCTCTACACCTGTACGCAGGGACAGGCTGGCATCCACGGTATTGCAAATCAACGAACAGCTCGGCATCCCCGTCATCCAGATGAGCCGCCTACTCCAAAACGGCCCCGGTGCGCTCACTCGGCCGACGACGAAACGAACAGCTGAAAGAGTAGCTACGGTCATGCAGGAGGCCGGCTTGGATGTACAGGCGATCAAGATCGATCTCCTCAGCCTGTTCTCACTCCCAAACGAACCGCCCTCCGAGACTTCGGACGAAACGAATCTCTTACAGCTCGACGACACGCTGGAGATGGGAGATGTGCCACCGATCACTCTGCCCACCCCCGGCGTTGAGAGACCTTTGAGCGTATCGGTCGAATACGATCGGGCCAGAAAAGGCAAGCAGAACGCACTGGTGACCGCCATCACCACTTTTTTGATGCTGGCGGTGGCGTTGCTGTTATTCCCTCTGCTGGCAGAAACAGAGACCCTTAAACGCCTGATTGCAGGCCAGCGCAGCGAACCACTACAGACGACCGAGCCCATCGAGCAAGTGCTTTCGACGCCGGCCAAGCCCCAATACACCATCGTTGCGCTCGAGAAGTGGCGCACGAGCGCCGAAATCGGCAACCCGAGAGCGCAGTACCTCCTCGGCCAGATGTACAGGCACGGTGTCGGGGTCGATATCGATTCCGTAGAGGCAGCCAGATGGTACCAGCCGGCAGCCGAACAGGGCTACGCCCAGGCCCAGTACCAACTCGGACTCCTCTATTTCGAGGGCGAAGGGTTGGAGTTGAACTATCACGAGGCCGCAAGATGGTTTGCCCTCGCTGCTTCGCAGGGTCATCCCGAAGCACAGTTCAACATGGCCGTCATGGAGCTCGACGGCCTCGGCGTGGCTCAGGACTACGATCAAGCCGTCATCTGGTTGCGTCGAGCTGCCGCACAAGGCGTCACCGAAGCGAGCGGTTTCCTAGAGGCGCTCGGCTTGTCAGAGGAGGCAGATCTCCCCCCCAGTGAACGGCCACAAGGTCTCTCCACTCCTCGAAGCGACATCGGTCTCTTCGCGATCGATCGAGGTGGAAGTCCCGGTGAGATCGAAGGGATCTTACATACTGCCACCGACATCAACACACGCAACGCAGAGGGCATGACCCCCCTCATGATCGCTGCCGGCTCCGATAGCCCCAACCTGCTCATGGAACTCATCAACCGCGGCGCCGATATCAACGCCCAGAGCGTAGCGGGCTGGACGGCTCTGATGTATGCTGCCAAGAGCAGCACCAACAGGGAGGTGCTGGAGATTCTTCTGTTGGGGGGCGCCGATCTGGAACTGTCCAACGAGAATGGCGAGACCGCCGTGGACATCGCCCGCCGACACAATCCCGAAATGCTGGCTGTGTTGGAAAGGGCCCCCGGAAACGCTCGCAGCATAACCAATTGAACGGAACATCCGTTCGTGTCACCATGATAAAGTAGAGTCGATAACCTGAGAAGCCGAGACGGTGAGTGGTCGCTTCAGCAGAAGCGGTAATTTGGCGTTCGACAACCGCGCTTGTTACGGGTTTCTCAGCTTCGTCGTCTACGGTCCCTACGGTGTGATCGACTAGCTGGGACCACCTTTGGACACCGCCACCGGCACGCTCGAGGAGTCCGCTCATGGCAAGACCAGTAAACCTTGAAACCCTCCTAAAACGAGACCGAACCGTCGTTATCGTGGGACTCGTCGCCGTCATCATCCTCGCCTGGAGCTATACGCTCCTCGGCGCGGGCATGGGCATGACCGCGTTCCAGATGACCGCTATGTCGTCGCCCGCCGGTGCCGGTATGTCCGATGGAACCATGCCGATGAACGAGGACGATGGGTCGGGAGGTATGTCCGGCATGCTCGACTCCGCCATGGGAGCGATGACACCGGTTCGCTGGACGCCGAGCTACGCCACGCTGATGTTTTTCATGTGGTGGATCATGATGATGGCGATGATGCTGCCGAGCGCCTCGCCGATGATCTTGCTTTTTGCGTCGATCAACCGGAAACAGCGTGAACGAGGTTCTCCCTATGTCGCCACCGGCATTTTCGCACTCGGTTACCTCCTGGCCTGGGCCGGCTTCAGCTTGGCGGCCGTTACGCTTCAGTGGGGCTTCGACCGAGCCACGCTGCTCTCACCGATGCTAGTGAGCACCAGCGTGGTGCTCGGCGGCATCTTGCTTATCGGGGCCGGCGTCTGGCAGTTGACCCCGCTCAAGCACGCCTGCCTGCGCCACTGTCGCTCGCCGATCCACTTTCTCGCCCACGGCTGGCGTAAGGGTCAGCTTGGCGCTCTACAGATGGGTTTGGAACACGGCTTTTTCTGCCTCGGCTGCTGCTGGGTGCTGATGATCCTCCTCTTTTACGGAGGGGTTATGAACCTCTACTGGATCGTCG
>CP070651.1:771614-776368 GCA_020354625.1 Trueperaceae bacterium | reverse complement strand
TTCAGCTGGTCCTACTCGACCCGGCGCCAGTTGGCGATCTCCCAGATCTCGGAATCCCAGGAGTTCACGGCCACACCTTCCAAGGTGTTGGAGACGGCCGCTACGTCGCCGCGCCAGATGAGCGGGATCATCCAGTAGCTCTGCACGATCTGATCGTTCATCAGCCGCGCCAGCTCGGCTCGAGCTTCGAGGCCGGCTGTCTGCGACAGTTGGAGTACCAACGCATCGTACTCTTCCGTACAGGAGCGCTGGATGTTGTCGCCTTGCCAGCCAGTGTCGGGACCGGGGATGTTATCACACGTCCAATTGGCCATGTAGTTTTCGGGGTCGGTGCCGTTGAAGGAGTTGGTGTACATCTCGATGTCGGCGTAGAACTTCTGGTAGGTGTCGGGGCTGGCCGGGTCACCGCCGAAGAAGACCGCCGCGTCGATGTTGCGCAGCTCTGTCTCGACGCCGATCTGCTCCCACATCTGCTTGATCAGTGCCTGGGTGTCCTGCCGCACCGAGTTGGTCGAGGTCTGGTAGAGGATCGAGAGGCGAACGCCGTCCTTCTCACGGATGCCGTCGGAGCCGCGTTCCCAACCGGCCGCGTCCAGGAGATTGTTGGCCTCTTCGATGTTCTGGGTCAGGCACTCGTTGTTGGCGTTCGAGGCGTAAATGGCGGGGGCGGGCAGGATGTTACAGGTCGGCTGACCCGTTACACCATAACCGACATCGACTAGGATCTGCCGGTCGATGGCCAGCGACAATGCGCGGCGCACAGCCTGTTCACTCAGGAAGGGGTGGGCGTTGTCGCCCCCCATATAGACCGAGCGGTTTTCACCCAGGGCCGGGTCGGGGTTGGTGAGGTTGACCATGAGGCGCTCGACGCTGGGGCCGAAGGAGGTAACGACGGTGCCTCTACCAGCAGCCATCATCTGCTCCACGATCTCCGGTTCGACCTGCACGTTCCAGGCGTAGTCGAACTCGCCGGTCTCCAGCACCGCGCGAGCCGCCGAGGCTGAGTCGCCGCCGCCCTTGAAGACGACCGTCTGGAAGAAGGGCCGCTCGGGGTCGCGGTAGTTCTCGTTGGCCTCGAAGATCACTACGTCGTTGGCGCGGAACTCCGAGACCGCGAAGGGACCGGTGCCGATGGGCCCGAAGTTCTCTTCGGTGCACTCCGGTGCCCGGGCGCCGAGGCAGTCCTCGAACTGTGCCCTTTGCAAGATGGCGCCATTATTGGAGCCGACGAAGGGGCCGTAGGGGAAGGGCTTGGAAGAGGAGAAGTTGACGCGCACGGTGAGCTCATCGAGCGCTTCGACGCTGTCGACGTCGACGTACGACGCCAAGCCGCTACAGCCCATGTCGGGGTGGAGGCAGTAATCGTAGGTGAAGACCACATCGTCGGCAGTAAAGGGAGTGCCGTCCGACCAGAGGATGCCTTCCTTTAGTTTCCAGGTGATGCTCAGCAAGTCTTCTGCCACCCCGCCGTTGTCCACCGTGGGGATCTCGTCGACCAGGACGGGCACCAGGTTGCCGTCCGGGTCGAAGTGCGCCAGCGGCTCGAGCACGAGCGAGGCAGCCTCGATGTCTTTGGTGCCGCCCGAGAGATAGGGGTTGAGGATCGATACCGCTTGCCAGTAGATGATGTTCACCTGGCCGGAGCTGCCGCGCTGGGCCAGGCCGAAGGTGAGCGTCAAGGCCGCCAGCAGCGCGAGGAGTAGAATGGCTGTCTTTTTCAAGGTCGTCTCCTTACAATAACGTAATGTGATTCTTGCGGTCGCTTTCGATTTGCAGTCTTCAACGTAACACTGTGATGAATAACCTACTCATCACCTCCTCAAGGATAGGGAATACAAAAAAGTAACCCATTGTATGAGATTTTTCACAGCTTGTCACCTGGATGTCGTTTTGTAGCTGACACGGGTACGTAACGTTAGTTTCTGAAAGATGGTTCATTAGAACTGGATTCACTCCGCCAGATGGCAGGCCACCCAGTGCCCCGGTCGCTGCTCTTTCCACTCGGGCTCTTCGCTGCGGCACATGTCGATGGCGACGGGGCAGCGGGTGTGGAAGCGGCAGCCCGCAGGTGGGAACGCCGGGCTGGGTACGTCGCCTGTCAGGATGATCCGCTCTCGCTTCTCCTCCAGCACCGGGTCGTGGATGGGCACTGCCGAGAGCAGCGCCTGGGTGTAGGGGTGCATGGGCGCCCGGTAGAGCGCCTCGCTGGTCGCCAGCTCCGCGATCTTGCCCAGGTACATCACCGCCACCCGGTCGGCGATGTGGCGGATCATGCTGAGGTCGTGCGAGATAAAGAGGTAGGTGAGGTCGAGTTCGGCCTGCAGCTCTTCCAACAGGTTCACCACCTGCGCCTGGATGGAGACGTCGAGTGCCGCGATGGGCTCATCGCAGATGATGAACTCGGGATTGAGCGCCAGCGCCCGGGCGATGCCGATGCGCTGCCGCTGGCCGCCGGAGAACTCGTGTGGGTAGCGGTTGGTGAACTTGGGGTTCATGCCGACCAGGTCGAGGAGCTCTTCAACCCGTGCTCGGCGCTCTTTGCTCTTGCCGACGCTGTGCTCCTCGAGCGGCTCGCCGATGATGCTGCCCACCGTCATGCGCGGGTTCAGCGAGGCCTGGGGGTCTTGGAAGATCATCTGCATGTGGGGCCGCAGGTTGCGGAGCGCTTCTCCTTTGAGGGCGGTGAGGTCCCGGTCCTTGAAGTAGATGTGTCCCTCAGTAGCTGGGTAGAGCTGCAAGATCACCCGGCCCGTGGTCGATTTACCGCACCCCGACTCGCCCACCAGGCCGAGTGTTTCGCCCTTATAGACCTCGAATGAGATGCCGTCGATGGCGCGGATGGCGCCCACCTGGCGGCGAAAAATCCCCTGCATGATCGGGAAGTGCTTCTTTAAGTCTTCGACCCGGAGCAGTACCTCTCGCTCCGTCGAAGCCGACGTTGCTCGGCTCGCCGTCTGCTCAACGCCGTTCACGCGGCACCCCCCCATCGATATCCCACCAACAGGCCACCTCGTGGCTGCAGCCGATCTCCTCGAGGAGCGGGTTTTCCTCCAGACACCGTTCAAACGCATAGGGACAGCGCGGTGCAAAGGGGCACGCCGTCGGCTCGCTAAAGAGGCTGGGCGGTTGTCCCTCGATGTTCTCGAGCCGCTCGGCTCGCTCGGCGTCGAGTCGCGGCAGGGAGTTGAGGAGTCCCCGGGTGTAGGGGTGTTGCGGGTTGCCGTAGAGCTCCTTGACGGCGGCGCGCTCCACCACGAAGCCGCCGTACATCACCATCACTCGGTCGGCCATACCGGCCACCACGCCGAGGTCGTGGGTGATCCAGACGATCGACATGCCGAGCTCTTGTCGCAGGCGCTTGACGAGCTCTAGAATCTGCGCCTGGATGGTCACGTCGAGCGCGGTGGTCGGCTCATCGGCGATGAGCACTTTGGGGTCGCAAGAGAGCGCGATGGCGATCATCACCCGCTGACGCATACCGCCTGAGAATTGGTGGGGGTAGTCGTTGAGGCGATCCCCGGGAGAGGGGATGCCTACGAGCTGGAGCAGCTCCACGGCGCGCTTACGTGCCTGGGCCCGGTTCATGCCCAGGTGAACCCGCAGCGACTCGGTCAGTTGGTAGCCGATGGTCAATACCGGGTTCAAAGACGTCATCGGGTCCTGGAAGATAAAGCCGATCCGGCCTCCCCGTACGTTCCGCATCTTGTCGATGTCGAGTTTGATCAAGTCCTTGCCTTCGAAAAAGGCCGTCCCGGAGACGATCTCGGCCGGTGGCATGGGCAGGAGCTTGAGGAGCGACATCATGGTCACGCTCTTGCCCGAGCCGCTCTCGCCCACCACGCCGAGGAGCTCTCCCTCTTTGAGCTCGAAGCTGATGCCGTTCACGGCGAAGACGGTGCCATCTTGGGTGTGAAACCGGGTCCTGATGTCCTTGACATCCAGGATTGTGGGTCGCTGCGCTGCGTTCACAGTCACGGTTTCACCCACGCGAAATGTGAAGAGGTGTCTTTAGAACGAGAGTTGTCGCTGCCCGGGCGAGGGACACGCTCAAACAACCCAAAATCTCCCTCAATCAGGGGAAAAACGTCTGAACAGGGTACAAAGAAGATCTTATGTCGCATGATCACGGTATCGTCCGGATGCAAGAGTACCAGACAGTATATACCGCTTGCCAGTTTTCACCCGCGCCTGAAGCTGCTTCCGCCCCCCGGCATCGCGCAGTCGAGATCGATTTTGAGGATCAGCTGAAGATAAAGCGGCTGCCGACGAAGGCAGCGACCGCAGAGGCGGCCAACCAGTCGGGGACCCCGGCAAAAGCGAGGCAGAGCACGAAAATGCCTGCGCCGATCAGGATCAAGCCCTTCTTCTTCATGTCTGTAGGCTACCTCTGCTGCTCAGGTGAAATCTGGAAGAAACTTCACTAATTGGGTGATGGGTGATGAGTGCTGCGAAGGTCGCGCTTAGGCCCGTCTGCTCGGACCAGTGCGTTTAGAAGAAAGGTAATGAGTGATGAGTAATGGGTGATGAGTATTGCGAACGGTAGAGGCTCAGCCTCTGCATTTGCCGACTGCCACCCATCACGCATTACCCATTCCCCATTACGGGTTTTGTGTTTCGAAAGACATGGGTTCGGACAACGTATTTGCCTGTCACCCACGCATTACTCATGACTCATTACCCATGACTGTTTGGAGGTGTCTGCGACATTGTGAGCTGGGCTCAAGTCTTGCCGCAGCGGTTCGACTACCTTTGTG
>CP070651.1:767053-771514 GCA_020354625.1 Trueperaceae bacterium | reverse complement strand
TCGCCTTTATCTACGTGGTGTCGAACTTCATCGTCGACATCTTGTACTTCGCCATCGACCCGCGGATACGGTATACCTAAGGGTTATGACGGTCGAAGGCACCAGCCCAGTAAGTTCTAGCCGCGGGCTCGACACCCGCAAGCTCGTCTTGCACGCCCGCCGCAACCCGGTGGTTCTGGTCGGCATCGGGGTGGTGCTCCTCTGGTTTGCGCTCGCGCTCTTTGCGCCGCAGTTGGCGCCCCTCGACCCTCTCAAACAGAACGTCTCCGACCGGTTGCAGCCACCCGGCGAGACCTACCGTCTCGGCACCGACGAGCTCGGCCGCGACATCTTGACCCGGGTGCTCTACGGGGCGCGGATCACCATCCCCGCTGGGCTGGCCGTGATCATCATCGACGGGATCCTCGGCTGGCTGATCGGTGCGGTGGCAGGGTATTTAGGGGGCGTCTGGGACGAGATCATGATGCGGCTGACCGAGCTCTTCATGGCCTTCCCGACCATCATCCTCGCCATGGCCATCACCGCCGCGCTCGGACCCGACATCCGCAACGCGGTGCTCGCTCTGGTGTTGGTCCGCTGGCCCAACTATGCCCGCTTGACGCGCGGGCTCATCCTGGAGATCAAAAACGCCGACTTCGTCGAGTCGACCCGCAGCCTCGGGGCCAAGGACGTCTACCTGCTCTTCCGCACCCTGTTGCCGAACAGCATCGCCCCGGTGATCGTCTACGGCACCTTGGATATCGGCAACGCGATCCTGCTCTTTGCGGGCCTCTCCTTCTTGGGGCTCGGACCCGAACCGGCCTCGCCGGAGTGGGGCCGGATGATCTCGATCGGCATCGACTTTTTCGACGAGTGGTGGATGTGGCTCTTCCCGGGGCTGGCGATCGCCAGTTTGGTGATGGCATTCAACTTCATCGGTGACGGCCTGCGCGATATCTTGGATCCGCGGATGCGGGCGTGAGGACACTTCACCAGCGATCAGCATAATTTCAATATGTGTTATAATGCAGCGCGCTCGTATGCACGGCTGTGCCTGAGGAATGTTACATGCGGATAACCACTACCATCGACGACGAACTGGCGAAACGAGCTCAAACGGCGGCAAAGGCGCGTGAAGAGTCGCTCTCCGCCTTCGTCTCGGAGGCCGTTCGCTTGCGGCTCGAGCAGCTTGAACGCGACGCTGCTTTCCGTGAGATAGAGGCATTGGTTGGAAAGGGATTCGCGAAAGACAGCTACCGAGAATCGCTTAGAGAACTGCGTGACACGTGATCGCCGCCGACACCGGCTTTTTTGTCGAGTATCTCAACGCCAACGAACTCGCAGCCGAGATCTGGGCGCGCGCTCGAGCAGATCAGCAGAAGTTGATCATGAGCGTCATTACGATCTTTGAGCTGCGCAGACTTGCCCTGAAGGGTGAAATAAAAAGGTCGCAAACCGGCATGTTCGTAGAGTTGGCGCCGAGGGTCTGTTCCATCGTATACCTTGACGAAGCGAACAGCTACGAGCTACTCGATCGCGCTGCCCGCATTGCACACGGAAACGGACTGTCCATGGCCGACAGTCTGATCCTCACCTCAGCTCTCGATGCCGGGGCCACGGTGCTGTATACCACCGATAGCGATATGGCCAAATACCGAGGCGAGCGCGGGCTAGAGATCGTGAGACTTTGAAGCCATCCGTGGCTCTGAAGAGGTACCCGCGACAGGTGTCGCAGGAGGGAGCCAACCTCGCTGGCGTGGGGCACTGTGAGGACCTCTCGATACTCAGCAAGAAGCGGCTCTGAAATGACAAGGCTCACGTGCCCATTGCGAATCGGGGTGTTGATTCGTTTGACTAAACTGTTTTGGGTGAGCAAGAGGCTGACGACGACATTGGTGTCGAGAATAACCTCCACGTCATTAGCCGGACCCTACTGATTTCTCGTTAGCCGCAATCTCGCTTCATCTTCGACTGCGGCAACAGCGGCTTCGATTTCGGCTTGGATCTCGTCTTGAGAGGACTGGGTGGCTGCGTACGTAGAGACGTGTTCTATCTGATCTGCAAGTCTCTCTCGTAAACTTGTGATGGTTCGGTAATCCTCGAGCGAGACCAATACAGCCGCCGGCGTACCGTCCTTCTCGAGTATGACAGAAAGGTAAGTTTTGCCGACTTCGTCAACCAAGCTGTCTAATTGTTTCATAGCCTCTGCGACCGGCGTTTGTCTTTTCATATTACAGATAGCATGCTAGACGATTTTTGAGATCGACCGGGTAGCTTCCCTTATTATTTCCTAGCGTTTGTTGGCACGACAGGTTTTGCCCCAAGAATTAAGGCTACATGCCAGTTATCTGGTCGTACAAGCTATACTCAGCTTTGGGAGACGTTCCGCCACCCTAACGTTACCGAAAACCGAGTGTATGGGCTTGACGACGCTAATTTGATCAGTTGATGAAGGCATTCACTGAACGGGACGCAACCGACACCCAGATCCGCACCTTCTGGCTGTTGGCCCTGACCAACGTGTTCGTGGGCGGCATGGTGGGGCTCGAGCGCACCGTGGTGCCCCTTTTGGGCCGCGATGTGTTCGGCCTCACCCTCGGGGTGGCGGTCGGGGCCTTTATCGTCAGCTTTTCGGTCAGCAAGGCGGTGGTGAACCTTTTTGCCGGGGTAGCGGCCGACCGCTTCGGTCGCAAGCGCGTACTGGTGGCGGGCTGGCTGGTCGGCTTGCCGGTGCCGGTCCTACTCATCTCGGCTCCGAGCTGGGAGTGGGTTCTAGTAGCGAACATCCTCCTCGGCGTCAACCAAGCCCTCACCTGGTCGATGACGGTCAACATGATGGTCGACCTCATGCCGGCCCACAGACGGGGTTTCGCGGCGGGGATCAACGAGTTTGCCGGTTATCTCGGGGTCAGTCTGCTGGCTTTTTTGACGGGCCTGGTCGCTTCGTCTTTCTCGCTGCGTCCCGAACCGTTTTATTTGGGGATCGCCGCAGTGGTCCTGGGGCTGACGCTGTCGTTGTTCGCGAGCGAGACGGCCCCAGCCGGCACACCTCCTCCTTTCGGCTGGGTCATCGGGGTGGGAGTGCCGAGCGTGCTCGGCTGCGCCACCAATTTCAAGGACGGCCTGGTGTGGCTGTCGTTGCCGATCCTGTTGAGCGGGCGGGGGCTTACCCTGGTCGAAATCGGCACCGTAGCCGGCCTTTACCCGCTCGTGTGGGCACTCGGCCAGCCCTTTTTTGGACCGTTGTCGGACCGAATCGGCCGAAAGCCGCTTGTTACGAGCGGCATGGGGTTGCAGGGGTTGGGGCTGGTGGTCCTCGCTTTGTCCGGTACCTTTGCCTTGACGATTCTTGCAGCGCTGATGCTCGGCCTCGGTACCGGCATGGTCTACCCGACCTTGATCGCCAGCGTCGCGGACCGCGTGTCCGAAGAGCGTCGCGCCACGGCACTCGGAATCTACCGGTTCTTTCGTGACGGAGGGTACGCTGTTGGGGCCGTGATTGCTGGACTCGGCCTGGCGGCCTTGGGTCCGACCTTGCTTGTGGCCGGCATCGGTATCTTGGTTGTCACTGTGCTCGCCATGGGGCAGCTGTGAGCTGCGTGCTGGTGGGTAACGACTGGTTAACGACCGATGGGGGAGAGACCCTGTGAACATCACCTACCGCACCCTACGGCCTGAGGACGCCGCGAAGTACCGGCAACTTCGGCTCGAGAGCTTGCGCCAGCATCCCGACATGTTCGGCTCGAGCTACCTAGAGCAGTCACAGCTCAAAAAATTGATGTTCGAACGGGCGATCGAAGAACGTGCCGGCGACCGCTTGATGATGGGAGCTTGGCAGGGCGAGTCGCTCATCGGGCTCTGCGGTTTCGTCGCTCACAACTTTTACGATGTGCCCAAGCACGGCGGGATCATCCAGATGTACGTGCAAGATTTGTATCGCGGCAAGCGTATCGGTTTGGCACTTGTTCGTGCCACGCTGGAGGCGGCCTTCGGCGCGTTCGATATAGACGGCGTCGTGCTAGAGGTCAAGATACACAACGAGCGGGCCATCCGGGTGTATCGGCAGGCCGGTTTCGAGCGCTTTGAAGTAGATGAAGCCAAGGTAGAGCCAGGAGCGGTCTATATGCGGATCGGAAGGGTTCAATAAACCTTCAATTGGTGCGCAACGTGATCCCCTAAGATGACATTCGGGTTCGACTGCATCGTGTCATAGGGCACTTGCCTATGGCGCTTCCTCCGGGGATTGAGATGGCGTTATCTTGCCCGAAGATGAGCTTCTGATGTCTTTCCAAACTTTGTTATCCAAGGTCCTTACGGAGATGCGTGTCTATGCCACAAAGAAGCGGAAGAACCACCCCTTACATAACCTTGAAGTTATATATTACTATGAAGTCATCTAGGGTGACGGGGTAAACGCATGCCTTATTCCGTTATCGTATCACTGGAGTTCGAGGAATGGTTCACCGAACAACTGGAGGATCT
>CP070651.1:762963-766953 GCA_020354625.1 Trueperaceae bacterium | reverse complement strand
GTGTTTCGAAGGGTGGTGGTTCAGCCTCTCACATGCACGTCAGCCACGCATTACCCATTCCCCATTCCCCATTACGATTTTGGTGATGAGTTTTGCGAAGGATGCGGATTCAGTCGAACCGTTTGCCCGTCACCCACTCATTTCTCATCACTTTATACTCTTCACCTAGTATTTCTGCGTAGAGCGGCAACACCCTCTCCGGGGCGTGCTCGCCGATCGGATAGCGCGGCACCGCCCCGCGCTCGAGCAGCTCGATCATCTGCCCGGCGATTTCCTCCGCCGAACGAGACGAGGCCACGAACTCCCGGCAGTGCTCGGTGAACTCCGGAACGTTGGGGGGCAGCAGGGTAGGTCTCCCCAGCGCCAGGGCCTCCAGGCTCGAGCGAGGTAGCCCCTCGTTGGGGGCGAGGTTGACCACCAGCGCGGCGCCGGCCATCAACGCCAGGACGTCCGTTCGGGGTAGGTTCCCGAGGTAGCGCACCCCGTCCGCCCCAAGGGCTCCCCGGATGAACCGGTTATCCGTTTTCAGGTGCCCCGATACGACCAGGGTGAGATCCGGAAGCCTCGGCCGAACGTGCTCCAAGAAGGCCTCGAGCAGCAGGTCGACGGCCTTGAGCTCCTTGATGAGCCCTGCGTAGAAGAGGTAGCGCCTGCCCGGCAGGTTGTGTTTTTCCAGCGTAGCCTCCAGGGTGCGTTGCGGTACGTTGAGCGGTTCCTGAAGTACGGGAACCAGGGTGATCCGTTCTGGGGCCAGTCCAGAAGCTATCAGGTGCGCTTCGACGCTTTTCGAGCAGGCGATGATCCGGCCGAACCCAAGTAGGCACGGCACTCTCTCCGGTGGCATCAGCACGTCGCGTACGTCGGCGACGAACCGCCGCCGTCCACTGGAGTCCTTGGTGATGCGGCTCATGACGGTTGGGAAGATACCGGGCAGCGAGTAGAAGCTCGAGTGCACCAGCACCGTGGCCGGGTCGACCTCTCTCACGACTGCCGGCAGCTCCAGGTACTTCAGGTTCTGCCAGCCGTGTGCCAGCGCGTCGCGCACGGGATGCCGGTTGCGGCTGGAACGCTGAGGGAAGAGGCCGATGACGTCGTCCCCGGTGGCCGCGAGGTCACGGGTTTGCTCGCTGATCACCGTGACGGGGATGCCATCTTTACCAAGGTGGTCTGCCAGCAGCCGGTAGTAGACGGCCGAGCCCGAACCCCCGTGGGCAAACATCGGCGTGATGATCAGCAGTCCTTCCACGTCACCTCGGTTAGCTTTGCGGGGTGCTGGTGCCTGCTCCGGGTGCCGGATCACCATGACTGCTGCGATGACCGGTGCCCTTCCACGACCTGACTTCGTAGCCGTAATGCGTCAAGAGCGGAAGTGTCGCCGCCGTTGCAATCCACTTGTCGAGAGACTGCAAAGCCGTCTTCCAGGCATCGTCCTCCACCAGCGTGACCTCCCCTGAGCGAAAGCGCGCCGGGTTGCCCGAGATGGTGTGGGTCGGTGTCAACTCGACCGTGCGCTCGGAGGTGAAAGGGAGCTCGCCGGGTGGTTCTCCCAGGAACGTCACGATCTCTTGGATCGCCTTCTTGGGTCGCCGGGCGAAGTCCTCGTAGCGAACCCGGAGATACCGCCCTCTTTTCTGTGACCACAGCAGCTCGATGGCGCCGTTCCAGCCGAGCCACATCAGGGAGCTTCGAACCGTGCTGTGTTGCAGCATATAGGCCGCTTCGAAGCTCCCGTTGTCCTTTCGTTTCTTCCGTTGCCAGGAGTAAGCCACCGCACGGGGGTCGCGCACCAGATGGAGGAGGTAGAGGTCGACCTCGGGGAGGAGGCTCAGAGCGTACGCGTGCGACGGGAACTTGGACGAATCGACGATGATGCGGCAGCCGGTCTCGGTGTAGATCGCCTCGATGACCTCACGCAGGGTGTCAGCGTAAGCGGTAGCCGCCTGCCTGATGTGCCGTGGGACGGTTGGGAAGAGGCTCAACAGCGTATGGCGTGATTTCAGCCGATCTCGTGCGCTTATCAGCTGGTCGAGCTTCAACGTAGACGTGTTTCCGTAGGCATGGCTGAGAATTCTGCTCCAGACCCCGCACTCCGAAAACGGTACGCCACAGCCACAGGCGGAATCCTCCTGTAGCCCCCGGTCCCACAGGTACCGCAGTTCACCCACCGAGAAGAACCCGTCGAGTTGACCGAGGATGGTATCCAGCAAGGTGCTGCCGCTCCTACCCCAACCGGCGATGAGGAGAAGCTTGCGGCGCTTCGTCACTGGGTAGGGGTCGAGCGTTGCCACTCAGACGGACTCACAGTGCCATCTCTGCTTCTTCCAAGGCCTGTTTGCGCGTCGCCGTCTGGGTCTGCAAGGAGTCTTCCCAGTCACTGGTCGATAGAAACCATTCGACCGTCCGGGTCAGGCCATCATATAGGGATACTTCGGGCTTCCAGCCGAGCTTTCTCAGCGCCTTGCTCGTATCCGAGTAGTTACGCCGGATCTCACCTGTGAGTGGGCTGGCGTGCTGAAGTTGCACGGCGTCGAGGTCGTAGCCGGCCAGAACCGGAAGGAGTGCCGCTGCTAGTTCATTCACGGTCGTCTCGCGGTTCGAGGCGATCTGGAAGACCTCGCCGCCGACCCCCTCCACCGTGGCCGCAAGGCTCACGGCCTCCAAGAGGTCGTCGATGTAGAGGAAGTCGCGGCTCTGGTTACCGTCTCCATAGATCTCGAGCGCTTGTCCGCGCATAGCCCGGCGGATGAACTTCGCCACCACGCTGTTCTTGTGATTGGAGCCGGGGCCGTAGACGTTGCTGAAGCGCAGCGCCACCGTCTCGAGACCGAAGGTGCCGTGATAGGCGCTGAGGTACCCTTCGCAGGCGGATTTGCTTGCTCCGTAGGGAGACTTGGGCCGGGCTACCATCTCCTCGTGGATCGGGGGCTCGCAGTCCCCGATGACGGTGCCGCCGCTCGATGCGAACACGAAGCGCTTTACGCCGGCGTTCCGCGCCGCCTCCAGGTAGTTCAGAGTCCCGATCACGTTGGACGCGCAGTCGAGCCTAGGATCTTCGATCGACGGTTGCACGCCGGTGTTACCGGCCAGGTGGACGATCACGTCCATCCCCTGGGCGGCCTCTAGCGCCAACCTCTCGTCCCGAACATCGCCCTCGATGAGCTCGAGCTGCCCCTCGACCACGCCGCTCACGTGCAGAGGAAGCCTTTCGACGAAGCCGGCGGCTTGGGCCAGATCTTCCCGGGTCCCTACCGATACGTTGTCGACCACCCTGACCTGCTGGTTGTCGGCCAAGAGATGACCCACCAAGCGGGTGCCGATAAACCCGCAGCCGCCGGTGACGAGCCAGTTCAGGGGAGACGTCGTGACCTTCATGCCCCAAGTATGGGTGAGAGGGGCAGGGTTTCTCTATATAGTGCTTCACCCAAAGACTGGCGTTGAACAGTCGGTGGACACAACGAGAGCAGGTTTAGGCCGTCTGGAGCGTAAGAACAGTCTGTGAGAGAGAAAAGGGTGTTGTGCCTACGCGATTTTGGCTGTTTTTGGAGCCGGCAACTCCAGATAACGCTGAGGTGGTTTGAGTTTGAGTGCGTCTAGCACGCGCTTTTGTTCACTACTCACACGAGTAGTCTGAGTGATAGGTCCATGCCGAGTGTCGTGAAACCCCACCAACAATGGCCGAAAGTTTTTCTTGATGTTGTGCCAAGTCTCGCCTGATCCATTCTCGATGATCCGGATCATGAGAAGCGCCAACCAGCACAAGAGCACATGAGACCGGATGCGATCTTCACGCCGGTGATACACCGGTCTGATATCGACGGTGTGCTTCAAGTCTCGGTTGAGACGCTCGATCTCATGAAGTTGCTTGTAACCAAGCGCTATGTCCTCAGCTGAGAGTTCGAGATCGCTGGTTGAAACCAAGAACTTGCCATCTAGTTTTGCATCAGCTTGGATCTTGGCCTTATCGAGCCTGAGCTTGCCGGTCTTGGTCTG
>CP070651.1:756274-762863 GCA_020354625.1 Trueperaceae bacterium | reverse complement strand
GGGTTCGGGTGGTAGTAGTCGTCGTGGTTGCAATCGAGCATGCCCTCGTTCGTGGAGGCGCAGTCGTAGGTCATCACCACGTCCGAAGCGTCGCGGTAGCAGAGCCGGTCGTACTCATCGGTGCAGTGGTAGCCACCGGTTGCGTTCGGCGCAGACAGCTGCACCCCGCCGAGGTTGTGCACGATCTCGTGCGCCGCCACGCTGTGGGTCTGGTTCCAGCAGCCTTCATCGGTCCGGCCGAACATGGTGTAGCGGCCGTTGTTATTGTTCTCCTGTCCCGGACGGTCGTCGCCGTAGATCTGGGCGATGCCGCAGTAGACCCGCGCATCGACCCACATATGGTACTTGCGGCTCGGATCGTCGTAGCCGAGAGCCTTCATCTCGTTGATGGTGTTGGAGAGGTTGTCGTCGCCACTCGGCGAGAGGACCACGTGCTGCACGTCCAAGTTGCAAGCGGCATCGGTGACCCAGCGCACGTCACTCTCGCCACCGACCTGTGCGGCGCTATCGATGAACATCTGCGAGACCTGCGCAGCCCAACCTTCGATCAGCGGCTTGACCTCGTCAAAGCGGTCGGTCTTATCGGAGGCAACCACGTAGACGGCCTGGATCCGGTTACCGCTTACCCCGTCGTCGATGCAAGCGATTCCGGCGGTGGCGCTCGTGCTCAGCTCGCTTCGCATGGCGCTCAGAGATGGTGGATTGGTAACGTCGACCCCATCTGGCGCCGGGTCCGGGCCGTGGGTACACAGCGGGTTTTCGCCCTGGGATTGGATGGCGAACATCCCCTCGCAGAGCGAGCCGACCTCACCCGGGGCTAGGCCGTCGAAGACGAGGCCCCTACCGTGGTCACTGGTAGGGACACCACCCTTGAGATCACTTGTGATTAAGGGCCCTGAACAAGCTGCCAAGAGGAGCAGGGCGAGAGCGGTAAGTGAGAAGCGCAACGTAGTGGACATAGAGCTCACCTTTCGAAGTCCGGGCGACCCGGCACACACCTGGTTGGGACCAGGCATCGGTTGGGAGTGTTCTCACAACGTTACGTACTGCTAGGCAAGCGGCGCACGGTTCCTAAGCCGGTTGCGCTACTCGCTCCACCTGCCCCGAGCGCCCAACTGTGGGACAGGGTTCAAAGCTTCCTTAGGGTTCGTAAAACCCACCGTAGAAGATTGCGGAGCCGGGGTCAGTTGGATGGTTCACTCGGCGAGTAAGAAAACAGTGATGAGTAATGAGTAAGCAGTGATGAGAGCTGCGAAGGTCTGCTTCGGGCCAGTCTACACCGAGGGTTTTGCCTGATAGATAGGTGATGAGGGATGAGTTATGAGTAATGAGAGTTGCGAACGATATGGCCTCAGCCTAGTCGTTTGCTCGTCACCCACGCATTACTCATTACTGTTTACTCATTACCTTTTGGAATGAGTGCTGCGAAGGGCGCGGGCTCAGCCAGGCCATTCGCAACACTCATCACTCATACCTGCTTACTCATTACCGTCTTTTACTGTTTACTCCTAACCGTTCTCAGATCAGGTTTGAAGCCCTCCATACTCCTTGGGGCGGCTCGAGCAGATCTTCTTGCGGCATGGCCAAAACCACGCCACCTGCGCGCTCTGCCAACGCCGGCAGCTCGCTCGACGGGATGCCGGCATCTGCCAGCAGGTCCGGGTCGTTGGTGATCTTGATGGTCGCGGTATTCGATTGGATGTTATCTAGACCATCTGCCGTCGCCGTCGCCATGTTCGTGAGCGTCAGCGTCTGGCAGGTGTTGATATCGGCCTCCATCGGGGCGATGAAGTCTTTCAGCGACGCGGTAAACGAGGTCGAAGAACGGCTCTTGACATAGACCGAGTTGAAGGTGCGGCAGTCGGCACCGAAGGCGTCGCTCAAGTTGACCACCGCTTCGCCGAAGGTCAGGTCGAGCAGGGTGTCGCCGGCAGCTGGGCTGAAGGGGTTGTCTACGTTGCCCGGGTCCGTACCGAAGGTCGCAGGATCGTTGACGGCGCCGGCGGCCGTTTCAGAGGAGTTGAGGTCCACGGGCGCCCCCCACTTGTTGCCGTCCCACTCGCGCAGACTCAGCTGTACCACGTTGTCGCCGCCGGTGAAGTCGAAGGAGAGCAGGCTGTCGCCGGCCATCCTGATAGGTGTCACGGTGTTGTCCTCTTCTTCGTGGAACAGCCCGGACTGGTTCAGCTCGAAGTCGATGTTGGCGGTGCCGAGCGTGTTGGCCCGCAGCCAGGCCAGGTACAAGAAGGTGTCGCTGCCGAGGCCTTCGCTGGCAAGTGCCAAAATGGTCAGGTCGCTCTTGTTGTTGGGCACCGAACCGTTGACCACTGTGGGGGGCTCGCTGTCCTCCTTGGTGCCCTGACCGAAGGAGTCATCGGTCTGGCCGGTGGGCAAATCCTCTTTGGAGGCGAAGGCCACCGAGTCCCAATCCAGGATGCCCGGGACGTCATCTTCTACCTCGGTATTGCCGTCGATCTCGAAGTTGCTGTTCAGCGTGCCGCTGCCTTCAGGGGTGATCAACTCGAAGTAGTTCGCAGGCACCGAGGTGTATACCGTGACGGTGGCTGTATCGCCCGGAGCGATCGTGCCGCTGCAGCTGAGCAGATCGCTGCTGATACTGCAGGCCGTCCACCCGGCGGTGGGACCTAGTTGCCACGTGAGGGGTTCGACCTCGCTGTTGGGCAGGTCGTCCTCGAGCTACGCCCCGAAGGCCGTCTTGTTACCGTCGTTGGTGACGATGATAGTGAAGGCGGCGATACCACCGGGCGCAACCATCTGCTCGTTACTGGCGGTAACATCGTCCGTACCTAGTACACCGTCTGACCCGACATCGACAGCCTCTTTGGAGATGGTGAGGCTCACGTTGCCGGGGAGGGGCTCATTGTGACCGTCGTCGGCCGGATCCGACTCGTCGCTGTCGGCCGTAGCCAGGTTTTCGACCGAGCCGGCATCGATGTCACCTTGGGTCACTGTGTAGCTGGCGCTATAGGTCCAGGTCTCGTCGACGTCGAGCTCACCGTCACCGTCGCTGTCGCCACCATCAAAGCTGATGGCCGACAATCCTGGCAGCGGATCTGTGACCGTCACGTTCGTCAGGCTCACGTTGCCCGTATTCGTCACGATAAAGGTGTAGCCGATCGTCTCGCCAGGTTGGGCGAGGCCATCGCCATCTTCGTCCTGGAACTCGCCGCTCTTGACGATAGCGATCGAGGGGTTCTGGGGCAGCACGACCGTCTCGTCGTCCGAAACAGGATCGGTCTGGTCGCTGTCCGCAGTCGCGGTGTTGTCGCGCTCTCCGGCGTCGACATCGTCTTGGCTGAGAGTATACGAGCCCGTGCAGCTCTCAGACGCCCCCGGGGCCAGCAACGAGATCGGGTTGCCGCTCGGACAGCTGATCTCACTGACCAGCGGGTCGGTGACCGAAATGTTCGTCAAGGTCACGTTGCCGTCGTTCGATACCAGGAACTCGTAGTCGATCGTCTCGCCCGCATCCGCGTCGCCATCACCGTTGGCATCAAACCAGCTGCCCGTCTTGACGATCGATAGGACGGCGTCCTGTGGCAGGGCTTCGGTGTGGCTGTCATCGTCGCTGGTAGGGTCACCATTCGGATCGGTCCCGGTGGCCGTGGCGGTGTTGGTGAAGGTGCCTGCGTCTATGTCAGCCTGGGTGATGACGTAACTGCCTGTGAAGGTCGTGGCGTCGGACGCGCCCGGCGCTAGCGAAGCGAGCGGTCCACCGCTCATCACGGCGTCTGGGTCACTTATAGAAACGTTGGCCAGCGTCACGTTGCCGGTGTTGGTGATCGTGAACGCGTAGCTGATCGTCTCGCCCGCCTGCGCAGCCCCGTCGCCGTTCTCGTCTTGGAATGTGCCGGTCTTCTCGAGGAGGATCGACGGCGCTTGAGGGATCGGCTCGCTGTGGCTGTCTTCTGCGCTGACATCGGGGCCGAGCGACGAACTGCCGCTAGCGCTCGCGGTGTTGTCCACCACGCCGGCGTCGATATCGGCCTGGGTGATGGCGTAGCTGGCCGTGAAGGTGCTCGAGTCTACCTGGCCCGCAGCCAGCGCGACCGGTCCGCCGCTAACAGCTACCAGCGGATCCGTTACCGTCACGGCGGTAAGTTCCATGTTGCCGGTGTTCGTAACCGTGAAGGTGTAGTGGATCAGGTCACCCGGGGTGGCCACGCCGTCGGCGCCCATATCCAGGCTACCCTCCTTGACGAGCTCGATCGCCAACTCTACCCCAAAGCAGTGGCTCGGGTCGCTGTCGGTGACGGTCTCTTGCGCTGCGAGCAGGCTGAGCTGCTGTGCGCTAGGGGTCGGGCTGCCCTCGGCCGTGCCGGTGTTGCTGAACTGCCCGGCTTCTGCTGTGCCAAAGGCAGCGCACCACACGACCTCGCCCGGAGCGAGCACGGCGATGACGTTATCCTCATCGCAACGGATGCGCTCGGCGCTACTCTCCCCAAACATCGTGTCGGTGACAGCGACGTCATAGAGCGTCACGTTGCCGGTGTTGGTTACTTGATAGGTCCACTCGACCGCGTTGCCGACAAGGATCAATGGGCCGGTCGGATCGTCGGCATCCTGATCGTTGGTGTAGGACTCCACGTCGACCGAGGCGCTCTGCGGCAAGGGCACCAGAGCGGAATCTTGGTCCTCGACCTCGGAGCCGCTGGGAGCGGTGCCTGTCGCCGTGGCGGTGTTGAGGACGCTTCCGGCATCGATGTCCGCTTGATCGATGGTCGTCGAGGCGCTGCAGGTAACCGACTCACCAGGCAAAAGCTGCCCGTCGAAGGAGCCGCAGTCGACCGTCACGGTGGGGTCGTTGATGGTTACGCTCGTGAGCGTCACGTTGCCGGTGTTCGTTACATCGAACGTGTAGCTGACCGTGTCTCCGACGGCGGCGGCAGCCGGATCCCCTTGATAGCTGCCGGTCTTCACCAAGTCGATCGCTGCAGAATGAAGCAAGGTCTGGACATCGTCATCCGTGGCTGACACGTCCCCACCGCTCGGCGGTGTGCCCGTCACCGTGGCCGTGTTGCTAAAAGTGCCCGCGTCGATGTCGGCCTGCGTCACGGTGTAACTGCCGCTGAAGGTCGAGCTGTCCGAGGCGCCGGGCGCGAGCGAAGCGATCGGACCACCGCTGATGGTGACCCCACCGACGGTGTCAGCCAGGGTTATGTTCGTCAGGGTGACGTTACCCGTGTTCGTGACCGTGAACGCATAGCTGATCGTGTCGCCTTCGCTCACGCCGGCCGTACTGTCGTCGTCGTTGAGCGTGCCGCTCTTGAGGAGAGCGATCGACGGGCTCTGGGCTAGTATCTCGGAGTGGCTGTCTGTCGCCGTAGCGCAATCGTTTGTGCCATCGGGGCAATCGCCCGAAGTGGTCGCGGTATTGTCTACCCCGCCGGCGTCGATGTCGGCCTGGGTGATGGTGTAGCTGCCGCTAAAAGTAGTACTATCAGCAGCACCCGCATCAAGGGTAATCGGCCCGCCTTCCACGGTGATGAGGGGGTCGTCGATCATCACGTTCGACAGGGTCAGGACGCCGGTGTTCGTCACCGTAAACGCATAGCTGATCGTGTCTCCCGCGCTCACGCCGGCCGTACCGTCGTCGTCGTTGAGGGTGCCGCTCTTCGATAACGACAAGCCCGGGTCACCGTCCGCGTTGGTGATGGTGCAGGTCACGTTCTGATCTGGAATCACGGTGACTTCGGCGACGCCGTCGCCGTTGCTGTCGACACAGTCTCCGCTGAAGCCGCTGCGGGCGTAGCCCATAGCGGTCGGATCGACTTCACTCACAAGGTAGTCGCCCAGGAGCAGCGTGTAGACCGTACCGGAGGCCGATCCCGCGGCCGGGCTCCCCGAGACATCGGCGCCGTCTCGGGTGACGTGCACGGTGAAGTCGGCGGCGGCGAGGTTGCCACCGCTGTTGTTCTGCACGTACTTGACAACCGTCAGGGTGCCGGTCTGCAACTTGTTGGTGATGGTGCACTCGGAGGTCACGCTCGAGACCACGCTGAACGCTTCCCCGCCCGGATAGACGTTGTTGCCGTCACAGACGATCGACTGTACCCCCCAGGTCGGATCGGTAAGGTTCTCGGCCAGGGTGTAGTCGTCGCCGGTGACCAGGTCGTGGATGAGATCTGAATCCCCGTGGCCTGCAAGCGTCCCCGTCTTTTCGGTGCTTTGCGGCGTCTGGTAATCGACGAAGCCGCCGCCGCTTCTAGAAAGGGTGTAGGGGAAGGAGCCCGCCAACCCGGCGGGATCGGTCACCTTGGTCACGCGCACGCTGCCGCAGTTCGAGATGGTTACGAACTCGGTGAAGTCTGCGAGCACCGTGTCTTTGTAGTCGGCCGAGTCGGAGTTTCCGGTGATGGTGCCCGGCAAGATGTTACCCACCGTAAGACACGAGGTAGGATCTTCGGGAAAGACCGCCTGGCTCAAGTTGATGGCAGCTTCGCCGAAGAACTTGTCCGCGCTCAACACGGCCGATGAGACCGCGTTGTCGAGCGTTACGCCGGCATCGAACTGCGTGCCGTCAAACGTCCGGAGGATGATGTTGGCGTCCTGGCCTTTTTGGTCCCAG
>CP070651.1:752878-756174 GCA_020354625.1 Trueperaceae bacterium | reverse complement strand
CGTCGACTCGGCCAACACCTGGTCGGTGGACCTGGACACCACGGCGGGCGCAACCGGTGCTGGCACCGGTGGTGGCTCCTCGGGTCTGGAGTTCGACGCGGCCGGTGACTCAGGTGAGCTGCGTGTCGCTGTCAGCGCCACGGGCGCCATGCAGCGTGCCGCCGACGGTATCGCGATCAAGCTGGAAGCGTCCAATCCCTCGCTGCAGATCGTCGCCAACGAGCTGGGCGTCAAGCTCTACTCGGGTGGCGCCATCGTCAAGAACGCCTCCGGCGTGGCCGTCAACCTGGAAGCGGTCAACCCCTCGCTGGAGATCGTCTCCAATGAGCTGGGCGTCAAGGAGGACACCACGCGCGGTCTGGCGACCGACGGGAGCGGCCTCTACGTCAAGGTCGATGGCTCAACCATCACCTTCGACGGCTCCGGTCAGCTCAAGGTCGGCGCCGCCCCAGCAAGCCGTGTCGCAGCGGATTACGCCGTAAACGAGGCCATCGCCGTCGGCGACGCGGTCAACTTCGGTGGCACCAACGATCGCGTTCAAAAGAGCCGCGCCGACACCGACGCCAAGGCACGCGTCGTCGGTGTAGCCGAGACGGCTCAGGCGGTCGTGGGCAACAACTCCACCATCGTCAACCACGGACCAGCGGTGAACGTCATTTCCGGCGCCACGGTTGGCGCGGGATACTACCTGCAGGCGACGGGTGGGATCGGTACGGCGCTACCTGGTGCGGGCAACCGCGTCATCCAGGTTGGCGTCGCCAAAAACGCCACCGACCTGTTTGTCCGCGTGGTTGACTACGGCAAGAAGGCCGCGTAACAACCGGGTAGGGAGAGTCTCATCGCCCCTCACGGTGGGGCTCTCCCACCAGTGAGGGTGCGCTGGACCGCGTTCAGGTACTCAAGCGTGAGACCGCAGCTCTCGGTGGCGACGCCGCTGACGAGCAACCGTGGGATGCGCCTATCGAGCCCCAAGAGGACGCGGTTGAAGCTGCCGGCATTTACCTTCAGGACGCCACCAATCGAGATGAAGCTGTCCTAGTTGCCCGCTCGGGCAACGACATGACGTTCAAGGACGTCAGCAACCCCACCCCAAAGACGCTCACCGAGCTGCTGGCCGGCGCCGGCGGACTCACCGAGGAAGCGCACAAAGCCATTCGTCAGCTTATCCACTTCATCAACGAAGGACCGGCTGAGGGTTTCGCGTCCGGCGCGTACAAGGAGACCCTGCCTTCAGCAGCGATCTTCCCCACCTCGGTCATCTGGTGGGAGAGCAGTTCCAAGCTCAAGAAGATCGTCGAGAAGACGATCACCTGGACGGGCGTCAATGCCACCACTATCGAGTGGAAAATGTACGACACTGACGGCTCGACCGTGCTCGTCACAGTGACCGATGCTATCAGCTACTCGGGCATTTTCGAGACCACGCGGACGAGGACGATCGCATGAGTGAGTCACTCGCACGCATCCTTTACGACTCTGTCAACAGTCGTGTTGCGAAGTTCTTCGACGACAGCGGTGACTCGCTGCTCGCCATCGCGGCCAAGCTCCGCAACGCCGCAGGCACGATCATTAATCCAGCGACGGAGGAGAAGCAGGACGCGCTCATCTCTGGCGGTGAAAACCAGATCGACGCTAACAACAGCTCGGTGGCACAGCTTGCACCGGCTGCTGCCTTCACGGGTACGGGCACCGACGTCTCGAAGTTCACCTCGGTCGCCGTCACCGTCCACTCGGACAAAGACAGCGCCGTCGATGGGATGAAGTTCCAGTTCAGCCAGAACAACACCGATTGGGATGACACCTACGCCTTCGAGCTGACGCAGAGCGAGTCGCAGACGCGCCGCTTCCAGTTCCCTGTCACAGCGCAATACTTCCGCGTCTTCTACACGAACGGTTCGACGCTCACGACGCAGTTCCGTGTGCAGACCATCCTGCACCGTGAGAACATCCTGACCTCGATCCATCGTCTGAAGGACGTTGCTCGGGACGACCGCTCTGCGCAAGTGATGAAGGCCGCCATCATCGCCCAGCGCGAAGGCGCGTCGATTCAAGACTTCTACCCCATCCAAGCGGACGTCAGCGGCAATCTCAAGGTCACCACGATTGGTACGGACATCCCATCTGACCCCGCAGCGCTGGTCCTCGATTTCCTAGAGAAGTCTGGTGGTGGTGAGAGTCTCCGAGTAGACGGCTCGACGACGCCCGTTGACTTCGAGCTAGGTCCTACGGTCACCGACGAGGTTTGGTCTATTCGAGAGCTGTTGTTGACCTTCACGGCTGACGACTTCAGCTTCGACGGATTGAGCTTCGGCCCGAATCCAAAGATGACCAACGGCATCTCAGTCAAGATCGTCAAGAACGCGGTAGCGACTGAGGTGTTCCTCGTCAAGCAGAACGAAGACTTCCTACGTGTACCGGGCCGCACGCCGCTGATCAACAATACCGGCCCGAAGGATGTGCTCGGAGCTGCCATAGCCTTCCAGGGCTTGGTATTGAGCGAATCGACCAACGACGTCGTACGGGTCACGGTCAACGACGACCTCACGTCGGTGAAGCTCAAGTACCTGACCGCCACGCTCTTCGCAGTGAAGGTGACCTGATGCCCACCCATCTAGCTCAATACAACATGCGCAAGCGGGTCTTCGCTGATCCGGTAACAGGCGCAGAGTCGATGAATGTCGACGGCTCCACGGACACGCTCGACGAAGCTGTGTGGGACGGCGAGAGCACGTTCTGGGCTGATCCCACCATCGGGTCGAAGACCGCTGGTGCGGCGCGTACAGGCTCCTTCGGTTGGGACACAGGCGTCACCGCGCAGAACAACGAGGTGAAGTTCACGCGCTCGACGCCTTTTCAGCCGAGCAGCGATGCCATCGAGGGATGGATCAACCTGCAAGCGCTACCGGCAGGAGTGGTGATTCAAGGCCGCTGGGAGTTGGCGAACTCGGCCAAGGGCAACGGCGTCGACCTGATGGACTACCTGCCGTCGCAGGATCTCGGTGTGTGGCAGCACTGGAGCATCCCGATCGCGGACTTCAACCTGCCGGCTGAGAAAGTCGATGAGTTCCGCTTCCGCACGCTGAATGCCGGTGGAGCGGACTACTACCTCGACGACATCCGACTGGCCAGCGGCAACGGTGGCAAGACGTTCCGGATGGCAGCGGTAGGTGTCGGCGAATGGCTCCTTGAGGCCGTCACGTTGATCCTAGTCGCTGCGGACACGGGCTGGGATAGCAACGCCTTCTGCAACATCGCAGGTGGGCTAGCCAACGGACTGCAACTCCGGCATCGCGGCG
>CP070651.1:747877-752778 GCA_020354625.1 Trueperaceae bacterium | reverse complement strand
GGCTGATTTGCCTTGATCTGCTTCTCATACTCGCGGGCAAGCGGAACGTTTCTGTGCTCGGAGGAATAGCCTTGCGCATCGGTTCTGTTGTTAAACAGGTGCATTCCTGCTTGTTTCATCTTTCCTTGTTGCATGAGGGCTTCGACTTTCTTTACGTTCACGGCGCTCCAAGCGCTACCTATTTTGCGCGGCGTAAATCGGATCTTATAGCTGTGTTCGTTAATGGTCTTTCGTATTCCGTCGATCCACCCATAACAGAGCGCGACATCGACTGATTCAGACCAGGTAAGGCTTGCACGTCCGGTACTTTTCCTGTAGTAGCCCACCCATAGTTCACGGGCTTCAGTATGATGTTCATCCAGCCAATCGCTCAACTCGTTTTGGTTGCTGAAATAAAGTAAGTCTTCCATCGTTCGTTGCCTTCTGTAGCACATTGTATGCCCCTTCCGACGCTCGAGCCGACTTCGTGTGGCTGCGGGTGGGACAGTCCTATCACACAGGTAGCACCCTGGTTTCTCGATTCGATCAACCAGAGTCAACACCAACACGTTACGATCTCTTGCCACCGGACTGGTCGATCAGTTTGGCTACCAAGCCGGTCCAGCCGGTCTGGTGGCTGGCGCCGAGTCCGGCTCCCGTTTCGGCGTGGAAATACTTGTGGAAAAGGAGGTGCTCAAACCCATCGAGACTCCCATGGGATACCGCGTTCCCGCGCGCCGGCCTCTCCCCCGCTTCGTCGCGGGTAAAGAGGCCGATCAGCCGCCGCGACAGTTCGGCCGCCACCTCGCCGAGCGTGAGCCGGTTCCCCGAGCCGGTGGGAAGCTCGACTGAGACCGCATCACCGCAATCGTGCCAGGAGCATAGGCCCCGGACTCCTTAGTCGCTCGCAACCGGGTCGCCGAGAAGATACCGGGGACCATCGCCCCGCTCAGCGGCCCGGTCTCGCGGGTTGAAGAGCGCGCAGCTCTCGAGCGAGAGACAGCCGCACCCGATACACGAGGCCAGGTTGTCCCGGAGCCTTTCGAGCTCGGCGATCCTGGCCTCGAGGTCGTGGTGCCAGTGCTGCGAGAGCCGCTCCCAATCGCGCTTGCTCGCTTGCCGGTTCGCCGGGAGCGTCGACAAGGCGCTGCGGATCTGCGCCAAGGTGAGTCCCATCGCCTGCTGTCTCTCGGTATCCCCGCTCGCGAACACCGACACTACGGCAGCAGAGCCGAGCACCGGGCGGCCCACGGCCTCGACGCGAAAGGGATTCGGGCTCGCCTCGACCGCTTTCTCCCAAGGGCTCTTGCGTCTGGGGGGTAGAATGAACCGAGCCTCGCGCCGAAAGGAGTCCGCAATGATCGTCGTCAGAGATATTTTTCAACTGCACTTCGGCAAAGCCCAGGAAGCGATCGCCCTTTTTAAGGAGTTTCGCACCGTGTTACGTGAGGACGGCTTCCAGATCGAGCGAATTCTCACCGACGTCACGGGAACCTATTACACGGTCGTTGTCGAAAGCCGCTACCCGAGTCTAAGCGCATACGAAACGTCGCGTAGCGGACGCAACCCAGAAAAATGGCAAGAGACCTACAGCCGTATCGTGCCGCTCGTTCGCGAGGGGCGGAGGGAGATCTTCCAGGAGGTCGCGTAACCGTTGCACCCGGTTCATGCGGCCAAACGGTCCACGAGGTTGAAGGGCGCGTCGCAGCGGTAAGCGACAACAACGATAAGGCTGCCCGATCAGTTTGAGCCCGGCGCGCGCCTCTACCTGCGCGGTGCCACAAACCGGTCGAGGGCCCGGTTGCCCGCAAACGGCACGAAACCGTGCGACCTCGAGGCGTCAAAGACCCAGGCGATGTTGTCCGGATCCAAGGCATAGTCGACCGTGAATACCGTGAGCCCCTCGGCTTTTGCCCTAGACTGAAGTTCCTGGGTCGAACATGAGAAGTTCTTCTGTCTGAGACGGTATTCGATCGTGTTTATGGGGTGCGTGTTTCTGACTACACCCTGATGGTGGCTAGCAGTTCGAAAGCGCGCCTTTGTTGTGGGGACGGGGTGGTATCGAGTTCAAAGGCAGCCGCTTCATCTTGGGTACCTTGAGGGCGGCAGCGGTTACGGACGATGGTGCTTAACTCACGCAGTAGCGTGTGGAAGCTGTGCACGGGAGTACCGTCGGGTAAGGTCTTACTTTGGATTTTAGCCAGAGCACTCTTTGATCGCTTGGCCCCCGCTGTCGGATTGCGAGTCTCTTTGTTTTGCTGTTCACCTGAAAAGAGTAGCGGTTTCCAGGCTTGCATCATGTGCCACTTGAGGTAGTAAGCGAGCATGCATAGCAGGAAATGCGCTTTCACGCGAGCTTCCAAGCGGTGGTAGATCGGTCTCACCTCGAGATCAATGGTCTTGATGGAGCGAAACGCTTGCTCGACGTGACTTAAGTCCTTGTAACGGCGCACGGTATCTTCAGAACTCATGCGCTCTTGGCTGAGGCTGGTGCGGATCACATAAATGCCGTCACTCGCTGCTTCCTGCTCGATCCGTTTCTGGTTGAGGCGGTACTCGAAGCTGTTCTCACCGATAGTGAGCTCGAAGTGCTTGGCGACCTTGCGTTTGTTGATGACCTTGCCGACACGAACCCCAATAGCGTCTGCAGCTTTCAGTCTGCCACCAGCCACCATCGCCTTGACCTTATCGAGCTCAGTGATGGTTGCCTCGAGTAATGCTTGTCGTTTGTGAGCCCTCAGTTTAGCCATCTCCAGGTTACGGCAGACAACCAAGCGCTCTCCAGGGTAATCAGCATGAGTGATGCTAAAGAGGTTTTGCTCATCAAACAAGCCAGGTTGGATGACTTCTTCTTGCAACAGTTTCTGAATGGCTCCACTCCTTAAGGCGCTGATCCACTGCACTCCAGACTGATCCTTGAGCTGATCGATCTGTTTCTGACTGATCATGCCCCTATCGCCAACCAGTACCAGCTCCGTGATGCCAAACTCTGTTTTGGTCTTCTTGACTTGGGGCAATAGCGTGTCAGGATCGCTGGTGTTGCCAGAGAATACCGTTACTGCTACTGGACAGCCTCGCACGTCACACAGCAAGCCCCAGTTAACCTGTAGCTTGCCACGTTTCCCATCACGGTTGTAGCCGTAGGCCGCCAAGGGGCACTTCTTCCCCTCAAAGTAGCTTGAGGATAGGTCGAAAAGCACTAAGCTGCCCTCTTGGAGGTGCCTGGCCGCTAGTTTCTTCTCGATTCGTTTTTGCCCCTCCACTAGCCAGTCCAGTGCGGCGTACAGCTCTTCCTCATCAGCATCCGCTACTCCCATGAGCTCAGCTAACGTGGTGCTGTGCCAGGCGCGAGTGGTAGCCAGTTTGCTGTCAGGCTCTAAGATGCGAGCAGCCACCATCGCTACCACCAGATCGCGTTCTCTAGAGGCGCGGCTAGCGATGAGTTTCTCGAAGCCGAGCTGTTTCATGGCTAAAAGGACCGCTTTGACGTGACCGTGGTGTTTGGAATTGAGCACCTCAAAAACCTTTTCGGCCGGCGCTAAGGGTTCGCCGCGTAGTGCGCTGCGGATGAGTTCTACCACCTCATCGCCTAGGCTGGTGAGGTTAGCGACCGTCTCTTTCTTGACTTTGTTGCCTTCACGATACGAGCGGCGTAGCAGGTGAGCGTGGTAGGATTTACCTTTGTAGCTCCGAGTAGTAGTAACCACATGAACGCCCCGTGTTCTGCTCATGACATCTTCCATTATAGACTATTAACGGACCAATATCAACCATATTAGTGACTACAACTACGCAGCTAATCTGCCACATTTATCGACCAGCACACACAAACGGACGATTTCGCTAAAGGAACTTCAGCCTAGAGAGGTAACCGAGGTACCACTCGCTGCTTACGTGGAGGGTGCTGTCGGGGAACTCGCGGTAGAGCCGCAAGCAGGCTCGAGAGAGGCGCTGTTCGTACGCCCGGGTCTCGACCTGGTCCTCGGTTCGCGGAAGCGGGCAGTCCCCCGGTGGATCGCCGTCGGCTGCGCCGTCGAACCAGACCTGCTCTTGGGCTATGGCGTCGATCGCCTCGCGGTAGTCTTCTCGCTCCACCAGCTCGGCCGCGTTCTGGGCGACCACCAGGAAGTCCGGGTTCAGCGAGCGGGTGTACTCCCCGATATCCTCGACCCACCAGACCATCTCCTGTTCGGGGTCGAGTCCTTGCTCCTCGGCGATGGCCACCACGTGTTCGTCCGAATAGGCTTCGACCCAATCGAGGTATACGCCGTCGAAGCCGGTCTCCACGATCTCGGAGAGGGTGCCGTCACGGCCCAACCAGATCTCGTGCCACTCGTCGTACCAATACGCCACCGGGTAGTTCTCGACCCAACCGTCAGGATCTTCTGCCACGATCCACTCGGGGTCACCGACCTCCCAATCGTTTTGCCAATACGTCCGAAACGACTCTGCTTGACCGATATCGATATAGGCCAGCACGATTTTCGGGTGCGCGGCTCGTTGAAGCCTCCTTACGACTTCAGCCATCGGGTAAGCGGTGTTGTTCGCCTCACTGGGGATAAAATCGAGCACCACCAGGTCGTGGCTCGAACGCTCGATCTCCTGGATCGTATTTTCGGACACGTTCACATCGATCAAGTAGAGCCAGTTCTCGACTTCCTCGAGCTCTCCGCGGGCCAGACCCACTGCGATGCCTACGAGTATGGCGACCCCAAGAATCACGCCGATCAAGAGCCTCACGACCACGGTCTCTCACCACCTTCACGACCCGAAAACGTCTGCCCTATTGTTTCGCTGGCGAGAGGCCCTCACCAGAGACAAATGTCCTCGGCGATCGACCTCGCACACGAAATGGCCAAAATCGCCGGTGTCGATCGCCTGCTGGGGTGAGAGTCCGTGGCGTCAGAAGACGTCTTCGAAGG
>CP070651.1:688359-747777 GCA_020354625.1 Trueperaceae bacterium | reverse complement strand
GTCGATGTAGACGAACACTGTGAGGAACAGATCTTCTAGGGTATGCTGGTATCGGGGATGGGTGTTCATAACAAAACCACCATCCCCCTTTCCTTACCCTCAGGTCAAGTAGCAAACGACGTAACTTGGATGTGCTTAGATGTCGCCCTTGTCCTTACCGTACGCCTCTACGGCATGAGATCGATCTGGGGATTTGCACTAGCGATGATGAAAAGTGGCAGGTTTAAAGCGGTTGCCATAGTTATGTAGGCAGGTATCATCCAAGCAACGGGCTACAGGACAGGTTTTCACCCGCTGACTTTGTCGATGACCAGATGATACCTGCTTTAAGCGATATCTCTGAGCGATTGCTCGATGATGTCGCACCCGGCGTCGAGGTCGCTCGCGGTGACGTTGAGATGGGGTGCGATTCGGATCACATTGCCGTAGAGACCACCTTTGCCGATCAGGAGCCCGTTCTTCCTGGCAGCTCCGATCAGTGCGGCTGCTCGCTTCGGGTCAGGGCGTTTCTCAGGTCCCGGTTCGACGAGCTCGAGCGCCTGCATAAGGCCCATGCCCCTGACGTCACCGATGAAGGTGTGCTCGCCTTGCAATGCTAGCAGCCTCGTTTCGAGGCGCTTACCCTGCGAGGATGCGTTTTCAGGGAGTCTGTTGTTTTCGATATACTCGATGGTGGCGAGCGCCGCAGCCATCGTCACGGGATTTCCACCAAAAGTCGCAAACGTTTGCCCCTGCAGGGCATCGGCGATCTCCGGTGTGGCGATGGTGCAGCCGATGGGGGAGCCGTTTGCCATGCCCTTTGCAAAGGTCATGATGTCGGGCATTACCTCCCAATGCTCGATACCACACATGTGGGTGCCCGTGCGTCCCCAACCCGTTTGGACCTCGTCGATGATCAGGACACCCCCCGCTTCCTTGACGATGGGCAGAATGCGTTTAAAGTAGTCTTTCGGCAGGACGATAAAACCACCTACACCCTGGATCGGCTCGGCCATGAAGGCGGCGATTTTCCCGTCAGTGACAGTGGCGAGTGTCTCCTCGAGATCTTGGACGCAGAGATCGAGAAGCTCATCCTCGGTTAAATCGACGGGGGAGCGGTAGGTATAGGGATTACGTACGTGTTTGATGCTGCCATCGAATACACCACCCAAGCGCCAGCTGCCGTGTGCCGTGAGGCTCATTGCCGTCGCTGTTCGTCCCGAGTAGGCGTGTCGCAAGGTGATGACGTCTCGGTTTCCGGTATACATACGCGCTGCGGTGAGCGCTGTCTCGTTGGCCTCGCTCCCACTGCTGGTAAAAAAGCACTTTTGAAGGCGGCCAGGGGTGAGTTGGGCAACCTTTTCAGCTACGGCAACCATCAACTCGTTGATATAGAGCGTGGAGGTGTGTTGCGCTTTGTGGAGCTGCTCGACAGTCGCTGCTGTGATCTCTTCGTTACAGTGCCCCACCGAAACTGTGAGGACCCCGCCAAAAAAATCGAGGTAACGTTTCCCCTCGATATCCCATACGAATTGGTCTTTGGCTCTTTCCACCGCTAGTGGTTCATCACCATAAAGGGGTGAGACAGCAGGAAATAGGGCCTCTTGGTAACGCTTATAGAGCTCTGCTGTCCTGGTTGTTGTGGCAGTCACCTGTTCCTCCAGCTCTCATTAGAAGGTCTCGGTTTTGGTCGTTTTGGGCGAGACCCTTAGACCGAAGGGCCCCGCCCGCTTGGTGGGCTACTCTTACTGTACTGCGTTGTTATAGATTGTCGTGTCGACCACCTCTTCGAACGATACGTCTGAAGAGAGCAGCCCAACGTCGAGGAGTAGCGAGACCGATCTATCGAAAGCAGCTTCATCGATGGCACCGACTGCGGTATCGGGAGAGGGTTTTACGAGCTCGGCAACCCGGTCCATCTGCCACGTTTGGTGGATGAGTGGGCTCTGCCGACTTCCCGAGCCGGCGCAGGTATCACCGCAAAAGCTCAGTACGATTTCAACCGCTTCTTCGCGGTTATCCACCGCGTACTCCCATCCCTTTACCGTAGCTCGTATGAAGCGTTCTGCCACCTCTTGGCCTGTCAATCCAGAACCTTTGAAGTCGTCGGTGGCAAGCAGGTCCGGTGTCGTAAAGATGAGGTCTTCGAGGAGCTCGGCGTCGATGTCGGCTGGGTTGAGGAGGTTGAGTGAATCGAGTGCAAAACCGAGTCCGATGATTTGATCGAGCTCGTTATAGGTCATGACACTCGCGACGTCTACTTCGTCAGGAAAGACGAGAGCGGGATCGAAAGCGTACACAACCGTGCTCACATCGACAGTGGTGGTTGTCGGGTCGAGGTCGGTAGAGAACCCCTGTGCTTCGAAGACAGCTTGGGCAACGAATTCGTTCCCGAACCCCCAAACGCCGACCTTGCGTCCAGCCAGATCATCGAAGGTTTCGATGCCGGAGTCGGCGAGGGCGACCATGCGGTATCCAGATGTCTGGAAGATCTGGGCGATCTGTACCACATTGAGACCCTGTTCGCGCTGGACCAACATATTGGCAATCCAGTCGGTCCCGAAGTCGGCATTACCGCTCGCAACTTGAACCGTGGGATTGACGTTGCCTCCATCGAGAATGGTCACGGTCAAGCCTTCTTCAGCATAGAAGCCTTTCTCTTCGGCAACGAAGTAACCAGCGAACTGGGCTTGAGGAAACCATTTCGACTGGAACACGACTTCGATCAGATCCTGGCCGAACCCGAACGAGAGGGTGCTGATCAATACCGCGGATATGAACATCGAGATTTTTTTCATGGAACCTCCCTGTGGTGATTGTACCCGATTCTCCCCTTCGTATTTTAGCTAACCCGCTTCGCTTGAGTGGTGCACTTGCCATATTTACATCTGATCAGAGCTCCCCTCTCGAAACGATGGGTGCCAACTTGTCAATCGACGCTCTAGTACAGCCAACAGCCCGTAAAAGGCGATCGATATGAGGCTCGAAACAAAAATGGCTGCAAATACGACGTCGTAGGCACCGCGGCGCGCAGAGAGGCTGATGCGTTGTCCAAGTCCCAGGGGGGGGGCCGGGGATCAAGAACTCAGCCACGATCACGCTGATGACCGAAACGACGGCCGCCAGCTTTAGGGCGTTGAACAGAAACGGTAAGGCGTTGGGGAGCCGCAGGTGCCACAACACGGCCAAGGGCCCGGCGGCGTATACCTTTAAAAGCTCCAGTTTCAAGGTGTCGACCAATGTAAGACCGATGACGGTATTGAGCACTACCGGAAAAAACGTCACGATAATGACGACTACCGCCTTCGATTCCCAATCGACTCCGAACGCACGACCGAGTACGGGTGCCAAGCCGACGATAGGCACCGCGCCGAACGCTGCTGCCAACGGGAGAAAGCCCCGCTGCAAAAAGGTGCTGTAGGCGATCATGAGACCGAAAAGAAACCCGCCGACCAGACCGAGGATAAAGCCGAAGACCACCTCTTTGACGAAGGTGACGTAGCTGTCTGTGAGAAGGACGGCGTAGCTGCTTGTAAGGACTGCGTAGACGTCCGTCACGCTGGGGAAGATCCCTTTGGGCACCTCAAAGCCGACGACCAGGGCTTGCCAAAGCAGAAGCAAAATCAGCGGTACTACCGTAGGTGGGAGGTAGGCGCCGAGTCTTTTTTGCCATTTGGTCGTCATCGGTGCCATGCTTATGCGCCCGATGCCTGCAAGGGTGATGAGGAGAAACCCCCAAAACGTCATCCAGTAGCCAACGGCTCCGGTGCCCTCGAGGTTGAGGACAGGGAGACTAGCTCCGATGAGTCCGATCGGTGCCAACAGCGTTGCCGTCCAGATGTGACCGACAACAGCACATATGCCGGCGAGGATCGAAAGCGTTAGGGCGATCATGCCGAACACCGAGAACGTTGTGCCGACCTCTACCGTGGAGAACCTGACCGTCAGAGCGATCAGACACAAGACCGTTCCGATCAACGCGCCTCCAACCGGCTTTATACCGACCGGCTTCATACGCGCTTCCAAGGCGTGAAGAAGCGTTCGATGAGGCCGATGAATGCGACCAAGCCGATACCGAGAAGACTAGAGATGATCAGCAGGATCCATACGTCGGCTACATTTCCAGATTGTACCTGGCCGAGGATTTGGAAGCCGAGACCGCGTCGGTTGTTCGATTCGGTTTCAGCAACCAAGGCGCCTACCAGCGAGGCTGCCGTGCCGAGCTTTAGGCTGGTGAAGAAAAAAGGTATAGCTGCCGGGAATCTGATCTTCAAAAAAACCTGTAGTGGGCTCGCCGCGTAGGTCTTCATCAGATCCAAAGCGAGCGGTTCTACCGAGCGAAGCCCCTTTACAGTTCCCACGGTGACAGGGAAAAACGCGATGTACGCACCGATGATGGCAGTCGGAAGAATACTCGTTTGAATGGTGATGCCGAAGTTGCCCAAAATGAGTAGCAGTACCGGAACCAGGGCGATGATGGGCACGGTCTGAGAAGCGATCACCCACGGGAACAGCGCCTGCTCCAAGGGGCGAAAGAGGACGAAGAGGACCGCAAGAAGAATCCCGACGGCACCCCCAAGAGCCAGAGCACCCAACGTACCGAGAGTCGTGTAGGCGGTCGAGCGAATCACGTTGCGTTCATCACTCAGTGGAAACTTGCTTACAAACGGCCCGAACCTCTTTGCGATCCAGTGGGGATAGGGGACAGGGTGCTGGGGTAGGGCATAAAAGCACTCCAGGAGCGTCTGACCACAACCGGGCTTGTCGTAGTAGTTGTAGTGGTCTGTCCAGACAATCTCACCCGATGCTGGGGCTTCGTTGAGCAAGATTTCCCCTGCCGAGGCGTCTGTGAGAAAATAATCTGGATTCTGCCTCAGCTTGGCGTTTCTGGGTGGGGGCGTGAGGAAGCCGATGACCTGTCCGTTCCGAGTGAAGTCTCGTCCCTCGATTTGAACCACGCCGTCGAGCGAGATGATGCCGGCAAAACTGTCGAAGGTGAAGGTGCTCTGTTCCCCACTTACCCGTTCGCGTGGACGTTCGGCAACGTTTCGCAGCGCTCTGGCGCCGACGTAGACCTTTCGCTCCCGGTCGTTTTCCACGAGGTTCCCTTGCGAAAATCGAAAGGTGCGATCGTCGCCGACGGGGGTTCGGACTTCGCTGAGTTGCTCGGCTAGTCGGACTACCTGTTTCGCAATCCTGAGAGGTGTCTCTGCCACTGGCATTTTTGCAATCGCTATCGAGCCCGTATCCGCGTCGAGGACGGCAAAGTCTGCGTCGATCCTTCGTACGCTGCTACCGAAAGCGGGAGGGGTCATGAAGATCACGGCCCCTTCATCGTTTAGGTAATCTTCCCCGACTCGCTGAAGTATTGGGCCGATTATGACCGGTCCGGTGGCTCTTTCGAAGGTGAATCGCGTACGTTTTCCGTCAGGTGGTTCGGTGGCCTCAACGGCGCCCTCCACCAAGAGCCTGTCACCTGCGTAGATGGCACGTTGGCCGTCGCTCTCTTCGAAGGGACTGTTGAGCGTGTAGACGCCCTCCGCCGAGCGCTCGAGTGGCTCGCTCAAGACCACGAGTTCAGGATTCAACAATTCCATAGGGACCGTAATACTACGCTCGCCCTCTCGACTTGTCACTCGGTGCAAGGGCCTCTCGTTGAGCACGAGTACACCCGATGCAGGAAGTTCGCTGAACTCGAGTTCTCGTTCTCGTCTATCACCGTTTTGGAGAATCGGCTCGATGTCGCTGGGAGGTGCCGCGATCACGGTCTCGGTCTCCCACTTTCGTAGATCCCGCATGTCACGTCTGGCTAGGGGTAAGCCGAAGATCAGTGCAAAAGGGTATCCCAATAGGATGAGGAGGCACACGGTTACGACGATCGGATAGTAACGAAAGAGCCTAGATATTCGCACCTAATGGGCCTCCCTAAGCGCTTCACGCACGAGGGTGGCGAGTTCGAAAAACCGTTCGGTCTCTCGCGTTTCGTTGTTGCGCGGATAGGGGAGGTCGACCTCGATCACTCGTTCGATCTTTCCCGGTCTCGGTGTCATGACCACAATGCGATTCGATAAAAAGACCGCTTCTGGGATGGAATGGGTTACAAAGATGACCGTCTTCTTGGTCTCTTGCCAGATCCGTAAGAGCTCCAGATTCATCACTTCGCGAGTGATTTCATCCAGGGCGCCGAAGGGCTCATCCATGAGCAGGAGCTTCGGATCGAATGCCAGCGCCCTGGCGATCGAGACACGTTGTTGCATACCGCCAGAAAGCTGCCATGGGTACTGTCGGTGAAAATCCTTCAGGCCGACGAGGTCGAGAAGGGATGCTGCCCTCTTCTGGCGCTCCGATCTGGGATAGCTCATGATCTCTAGCGGGAGCATGACGTTCTTGATCACGGTGCGCCATTCGTAGAGGACCGGCGATTGAAATACGTAGCCGTACTCCCGATTGAGCCGAGCCTGCTGGGGTGATTTGCCGGCGATGGTGACTTCACCCTTGGTCGGTTGGATGAGGTCGGCGATGAGCCTGAGTAGTGTGGTCTTGCCACAACCCGACGGTCCGATGAGGCTGATGAACTCCCCTTCCCGTACAGTCAGGTCGGCATTTTGAAGGGCGGTGGTCTCGGCGCCTCGCCCACGAAACACCATAGTGAGACCGTGGATTTCGATCACGGCTTTCGGTGCTTCAAGATGAGTTTGTTCTTCTGCCTCCATCAAAAAGGCCGTCTCCAAAAAGGGTTGGGTGTTCTTCGGCGTCAACAATAGCGCCGAGTTCCGACCGATCCGTGCCGTTTTTTCGGACCGTCCATGCCCTACGCTCGTCCATATCTGTCCGCACGCTACTCCCTATCTTAAGCCAGCGCCGTCCAGCGGTTCACGCAAGAGCAGTTTGCCACGACCCTTTTCGCCAACAAATGCGCCATCGCGTACGGCAACCTGACCACGTACGGTAACCACGCTCGGCCGCCCATCGATCTCCATACCCTCGAATCCGTTGTAGTCGAGATTCATGTGTTGTGAAGCAGCCGAAAGAGTCCCGCGGTAATTGGGGTCGTACACGACCAGGTCGGCGTCGCTCCCGAGTTGAATCGTGCCCTTACGTGGAAAGAGCCCGAAAAGTTTTGCTGCTCGCGTCGCGGCCGCGTCGACGAAGCGATGGATATCGAGTGGACCGCGGTTCACGCCATACGTGTAGAGTAGGTTGACTCGATCTTCGATAGCCGGTATGCCATTGGGGATCTTGGTAAAGTCACCCCTCCCCATCTCTTTTTGGGTAAAGTCGAAGGGTGCGTGGTCGGTGGCTACGGTATCGATGAGGCCGTGTTGCAACGCCTTCCAAAGAACGCCCTGGTTTTTTCTTTCTCGTAATGGGGGCGACATGACGTATTTGGCGCCTTCGAAATTGGGCCGTTCCGCGTAGCTTTTGTCGAGCATAAGGTGAGGGATGACAGCCTCGATACCGAGGTCGATCCCTCTCGATTTTGCCGCCAACGCTGCCTCTAGCGCGGCTTCGCAGCTCAGGTGAACGATGTAGCCGTGCGCACCTGTCGTCTCCAAAAAGGTGGCGAAGTGATGAACGCCATCTGCTTCTACGGTCGGCGGACGGCTGGGCTCATGAAACTCGGGCCCGGTTTTGCCTTGGGCGAGCAAGCTCTGCTGTAACTGCGCTACCAATTCAGCGTTTTCACAGTGTGCCGCGACGATTACACCTTCTCGTTGTGCGAGGCTCAGCGTGTGGAAGAGCTCTTCGTCATCGATGCCGAAAAAGCCTTTGTAAGCTAAAAAAACTTTGAACGAGGTGATGCCTTGAGCGATGATCTCTTTGAGTTGGGCTTCGGTGTTCCGGTCAAAGCGGCTAACGCCCATATGAAAGCTGTAGTCGCAGGCGCTCGTCCCTTCAGCCTTGGACTTCCAGAGCTCATACCCCTCGAGCGGATCTTCCCCTCGTGAGGGGGCAACCATCTCGATGTAGGTCGTCGTTCCGCCCACCAAAGCTGCCCGACTGCCGGTCTCGTGGGTATCTTTGCTAAAGGTTCCCATGAAGGGTAGATAGATATGTACGTGGGGATCGATGAAACCGGGAAAGACGTACTTCCCGCTCGCATCGATTACCTCGGTATCCGGCGGAACCTCGAGGTTGGTGCCTATGCGACTTATCGTTTCGTCTTCACAGTAGATATCCGCTCGATAGCGGGTATCGCCGGTGATGATCTCGCCATTTTTGATGAGCAGACTCAAGATGCCCTCCTCGCCTCGATAGCTCATATGCGCTACCGGACCTAATGGATTTTGATGCCTACCTCTTCACGATAACGCTTCATCTCGTCCCAATCGAGAACTCCCGGTCGCTTTCGAGTCAGTTCGTTCCAGGTAACGGCTTTGCGGCCCGAATCGACTTCGACCATAGAGATACAAGAATCGACAGGGCAGACCAAAGAGCAGAGGTTGCAGCCGACACAATCGTCTTCACGTACCACGGGAATAGCTTTCGTCGCACCCTGGTAAGACGAAGGATCGATCTTCTCACCGTCCACCATCAGATCGATACACTGGTGGGCGCCCTCGTCACAAGCGATGTAGCAGAGGTTGCAATGGATACACAGTTCTGGATCGATACGTGCGACTGTCTTGTACGAGAGATCGAAGTCTCCAAAGGAAGAGATACGCGGTACCGAAGCACCGATGATCTCTTCGACCGAAGTGATTCCCTTTTCATCGAGCCAGTTGGATAGGCCGTCGCACAGGTCATCGATGAGCCTGAATCCGTAGTGCATCACGGCGGTGCAGACTTGGAGGCTGGTGGCCCCGAGCAACAAAAACTCTGCCGCATCTCGCCAGGTCTGAATCCCACCCATCCCAGAAATCGGGATGCCGTCGCGCTGTACCCCCTCGAGCCCGGCCACGGAAGAGAGCATGTGTAAGGCGATCGGTTTGACAGCCGGACCTGCGTAGCCTCCATGGCTCCCTTTGCCGCCGACGTTTGGTTTGAGGTGAAAATCGTCTAGGTCGACACCGATGATCGAGTTGATGGTGTTGATCAAGCTAAGGGCATCAGCGCCACCGCTGAGCGCTGCCTCGGCCGGTTTGGTGATGTCGGTGACATTGGGCGTGAGTTTGACGATGACGGGGATCGAAGCAGCCTCAGCAGCCCACGACGTGATCATCGAACAGTATTCGGGAACCTGCCCGACAGCCGATCCCATCCCGCGCTCGCTCATGCCGTGAGGACAGCCGTAGTTCAGCTCGATCGCATCGGCCCCGGTGTCCTCGATCTGGCTGATGATATCTTTCCACGCTTTCGGATCGGATTCGACCATGGCGGAAACGATGACCGCGCGGTCAGGCCAGAGCGATTTTACTTCTCTGATCTCTTTGAGATTCGTGTCGAGCGGGCGATCGGAAATCAACTCGACGTTGTTGATCGCGACCAGTTTTTCTCCGTTGTACTCAAACCCCCCATAGCGGCTCGATACGTTGAGCACCGGGGCGCCGATCGTCTTCCAAACGGCCCCTCCCCAACCTTGCTCGAACGCCTTGTTGACCTGATAGGCGCTATTGGTGGGTGGGGCAGAGGCGAGCCAGAACGGGTTAGGGCTTCGGATTCCTGCGAAATCGATTCTCAGATCGGCCATAACTACCTCATCGTACCTTTCAACGTGCTCCTATTCAGCATCTGCGTTCTCGAGCCAGCTGTGAATACTCTTTGCCGCTCTCTTACCGTCTTCGGTCGCTGTTACGGTCATGGCCTCACCGGTGTGTCGAATGCAGTCACCTCCGGCGAATACTTTTGGGTTTGTCGTGTGAAACTGTTCATCCACCTTTACGTAACCACGCTCCAATTCGAGACCGAACGACCTGTAGAGCGCCAGGTGTTTTTCTTGCCCGATGGCTTTTATGACCTGGTCGCACGGCAAGACGAACTCGCTTCCGGGAAGAGGTCTGCTCGCCCGGCGTCCGTCATGCCCTGCCTCCGTGAGTTCCATAGCGACGCAGCGGATGCCAGTCACGTTCCCTTTCTCCCCTAGAATTTCGATCGGCTGGCTGAGAAATCGGAACTCGACACCTTCGTTTTTGATGAAGGCGTATTCGAACTCGTAAGCGGGCATCTCTCGCTCCCCTCGGCGATACACGATCACAACCCGTTCCGATCCGAGTCTCTTGGCGATCGTCGCTGCATCGATTGCGGTGTTGCCTGCTCCGATCACGACTACCGTGCGACCGATCGGAATACTCGCCAGGCGCTCCAGGCCGTCTCTCTCAGCTAGCTTGGTCTCGGCAATAAACGACAGGGCCTCGGTTACTCCGGTGAGATCCTCACCTGGTATGTCGAGATCGGGGACGTGACCCATCCCAGCCGCGACGAAAACGGCATCGTAGTCTCTCAGCAGGTCATCTGGTTGTAGGTCGGATCCTATCTCGACGCCAGTTCTGACTTCGACTCCGAGCTGTCTGATGAAGTCGACTTCGTCGAGCGATACCTGAATAGGTTCGCGCATCACCACGATTCCATATGTTGAGAGCCCACCAGGGAGCTGACTCTTTTCGAAGACCGTTGCTTCGTAACCGAGCTTTGCAAGCTCCCCAGCGCAGGTCAGACCAGCAGGACCCGCGCCGACGATCGCTACCCTCTTGCCATTGGCGGGAGCGGGGACAAACGGCATGATCCCCTTCTGATAGAGATGGTCTGTGGCGTAGCGCTGTAGGCGACCGATCTCGATCGGCTTGTGGTCGCTTCCGAGTACGCACGCGCCCTCGCACAACTCCTCTACTGGACAGACGCGGCTGCAAGTCGCACCCATCAGGTTGGCTTCGAGAATGGTCACGGCCGCGCCCGTCACGTTTTCGGTGGCTATTTTTTTGATAAACGTCGGCACATCTATGCTGGTAGGGCAGGCGGCGATACACGGAGCGTCGTAGCAATAGAGACACCTTGTCGCTTCGATCGATGCCTCCCTTCGACTCATAGGGGGCTTGATCTCGGTAAATTTCTGCTCGAGCTGCTCGAGTGGTAAGCGGCTGGTTTCCATCAATCGGCTTCCCTCGGAATGGGTGTCATCGTACTGGTCTCAGGGCCTTGCGGCCTCTGCCTGTTTCGGTAAGGCGAGCCATCTCCTCAATGCCTCGCATGGGATCCTATGGTTCTTTTGCTTCCAATACGGCTCAATTACTCTCACCTCCACGTTTCGGAGCGATGTGACTGGTAAAGGTAACGTATCATACTCATCCGGTACGGCTTTCGCAAACGATCGCCGTGGCTCTTCTCTGGCGATCGATGCGCGGCAAGGAAAGGTGTTGGTGTTTGGGGTGGTTCTTGTCAGAATCGGTTAACCTAGGGCATTATGCTGGATGTAAAATTCATCCGAGAAAACCGTGAGAGTGTTAGAAAAGCTATCAAATCGAAACAGTTGTCAGAAGCGTTGGGCAAGCTTGATGATCTACTGATTGCTGATGAGGCCTACCGTTTACTCCGCCAGGACCTGGAAGAAAAACAGGCGCAACGTAATGCCAACAGCAAGAAGATCGGCGAGCTGAAGCGGCGTGGTGAGAACGCCCAGAACCTCATCCACGAGATGGGGGTCATATCCGCCGAGGTGAAGCGGCTCGAGGAAAAGGGTAGAAGTCTCGAAGCGCAGATCCAAACTCTTCAATACGAGATCCCCAACCTACCTCATCAGAGCGTGCCCTATGGTGAGACCGAACACGATAATGTCGTGGTGCACGAACGTGGTAAGGTTCCGGAGTTCGATTTCGAACCGAGGCCCCATTGGGAGCTCGCTGTTCAGCGGGGATGGATCGACTTCGAGGCCGGTGTCAAGTTGACCGGCGCAGGATTCCCGGTATTCAAGGCAGCTGGTGCCAAATTGGTCCGCGGCCTCGCGTCTTTTTTCCTTAGCTATCTGGCCGATAATGGCTTTGTCGAAGTGATTCCCCCACTTCTCGTTAACGCTGCCTCAGCGACGGGAACCGGGCAGCTACCCGACAAAGAGGGGCAGATGTACGAGGTAAATGAGGGCTATTATTTGATCCCCACTTCAGAGGTTCCGGTGACCAATTTGCATCGTGGTGATATTCTCGACGAAGCCGAACTGCCCATCAAGTATTCGGCCTTCACATCCAACTTTCGCCGAGAAGCCGGGAGCTATGGTAAGGACGTTCGTGGACTTAACCGGGTTCATCAATTCGATAAAGTGGAGATGGTGCAGTTTTCGCATCCCGATCAGAGTTATGAGGCGCTCGAAGAGATGACCGAGACCTCGGAAGGGTTGCTCGAAGCGCTGGGTCTCCGCTACCGCCGCCTTCTCATGTGTACAGGAGATATGGGATTCACGCAGGCGAAAAAATACGATCTGGAAGTTTGGAGCCCAGGTCAAAACCGTTGGCTCGAGGTCTCCAGCATCAGCAACATGGAAGCGTTTCAGGCTGCACGTTTGCAGGTACGGTTTAGAGCTGGAGGGAGACAGGGACGGGGGCGAACCGAACTGGTCCACACCCTAAACGGTAGCGCCCTCGCCTTTCCGCGTACCATCGCAGCGATCATCGAGTGTTATCAGAACGGAGATGGCACGCTGAACGTGCCCGAGGTCCTGAGACCGTTTATCGGCACGGCCAGGCTCGAGTAAACAAGCTTCTGAGCGTTTCGAATCTGGGTCCGGTGGTCGTGTTGTTTCAAAGTGGGAGTCTCGCCTGTCGCGCGTTACGCTTCTTCGACCGTTCTTGGAACTCTGAAGAACCCCTCCTGGGCTTCGACAGCCAAAGACATCGCTTTTTCGTGAGGGAGTGAGAGCCGGATTACGTCTTCACGAAACACATCGACGGTAGTGATGGGACGAACGAGTTCCTCGACTCCACCTGTATCGAGACCGCGAAGCTGGTCAAAGTATCCGAGAATATCGCTCAGATCTTTTTGTAGAGCCGCAGTCTCCTCGCGGCTCAACTCGAGGCGCGCGAGCCTCTTCAAGTGTGCCATCTCCAGATCGCTTAGCTCCATGTCGTTACTCTAGCACGATCGACACGTCGATCATCATCGATTCAGGTGGGATCTTTTTGTTCGTTTGGGCGATGGTTCATGACCACCAAAACCGTCACCACCACGGCGGCTACGATCGGGAGACCGATGAGCCAGTAGAGCCAGGTTCTCAGCGTGCGAGCACCGGTTGCTGTGGGAGGGAATACGAAAGAGATATTTTCCAGTTTCTCTTCCCCACCCACCGTAAAGCTGAGTTGGGCCCTGGCTTCTTCCTGGCGGTAGGTCTGGTCTCTCAGTTGGAGTTCATAGAGCCCTGCTTCAGAGAGTACGAGCTCTCCTTCATAAGTGCCGGCAATGGTTGTCTCCGAGAGCCGAACTGTGATCGTCTCCCCACGTTTTTCGAAGGTCGGTTCGCCCTCGGATTCGATATTGAGGCCCAACGCGGTAAACTCGCCTAGCACGACGGCATCTTCAATGGGGATCCGCGTCGGATCTTCAAGCTCCAAAGAGAGCGTAAACGACTCGCCAGGCTGAGGTGGGTTTGGGGTGGTGCTGATCGTTCCTAGTACCAAGGTAGCGTGCCCCAGGACCCGACCTAGCAACAGAAGCGTGAGCAGCACCATGAGCAGGGAACGTAACGATTGCAGATCTCTCACCATTGTTCGTTTCATCGTGAATGCTCCGTCGGCATATCCCAGACATCAGTGATAAGGCGAAAGGGTGTTGGGGACGAAAACCGATGAACTTGGGCACGCGCGCCACTCGCCGCTACCACCACATAGATGATACCCGACTTTACTGGCGAGTCCATAACCAAGCTCTGAGAGTTGTCTCACGCTGTTTAATGTCTTTCGCTGTGCTCTTGCCCACATAACGGTAATGCCACGGTTCATAGATGTAGCACGTGTCCTGTTCTCTGTCTTTAGGGTAGCTCATCACGAAACCGTATTGCCACGCGTGTTCAGCCATCCATCCCCCCGCCGGGGTCAGTGCCCAGTCCGAGACATCCCACGGTGCCGGGCCATCTTGGCTGCGAAAATCGATGGCCGTTCCGAGTTGATGTTCGGAGTGCCCTGCACGTGCGCTGCTCCTTAGTGCGTATTCATAGCCATCGCGGTCCACCCAGTACTGAAAGGTTCTCTGTTGGTAGTCGTAACTTCGGAATGCGGATTGGATCGCTAGAGGATGACCTGCGCTGGCTGCAGCTGCCATGAGCGCTTCGAGATCGGCAAGCAACACCTGCCGAAGACGGAAGTCTCCTGTAAGACCGATCTCCGAAACCGATACGAGATCGGGTGGCATATAAGACGGATCGACCGCGTATATGGTATCGAGCAGGGTTATTGCCCAGTCCTGGTAGGACTGGTGTGCGGTCGCGACGTCGTCGTAGCGGCAATTCGGTAACGGTTCCTGCGCGATAGACCAGCAAATGGTGAGGGCGACGAGTGGGTAGAGACGCACGAGCATCCCTTACCTTACGTCCGGTGTAAACAACAGTCAAACCGAAGATGCCGGCGGTAATATCGTAGAATTTCAGTCGTTAGAAGCTCGGTCCTAAGATGGTTCCACGCATCTCCATCGGTTGTGCCAAGATGAGAAGGGCAAAGACAAGGAAGGCGAGGACGAAGAGCAGCATCGGCCACATAGCCACGACACCGCGTTGCCCAAAATCCCGCAGTGCGATGCGAACCGACAGGGTGAAAGCCAGCAGTCCGTACACAGCTGTGATGCCTGCAGTGATCGGGAACAGCCAGCGCGTGGGCACCAGGCGTGCAAGTTGCCAATTTGGATCTACTCCCAAACCCCGCAATTCGAAGAAGTGCTGGAAGACGGGGACGACACTCACGGCACCAGTAAGAAAGTGAAACAGGAAGTGTGCACCCCAAAAACCGAAACCGAGGGCGATGACGACATATCCCCACCGTTGAAATGCTCTCCAGGGACGCACCTGAGCTCCACCTATAAAATCGGCAAGCGAAGCTGCTGCGAGAGTGATGCCCAGACCGATCCCTGCAACCGCGACAAAGATCAGGCCGAGAACCAGGGCTTCGCTTTCCGTGTGCAACCCTGCTGCGATTCGTTGGGCGATCCCGAAGAAAGGGCCGATCATCGCAGCTGCGTTGAGTATGCCCCAAAACGTTAGCAGTACACCCATGATCATGACGGCCAAACGTCCCCTCTTGAGCCAGGGGGACTTCATCCACTCCCAACCCGGAGTTCTGAGCGTCAGAGCGACGTTGTCATAAGGGCATGCCCGCAAGCAGTTGAAACATAAGGTGCAGTCCATGTTCGATTGGATTGCTGGGACGAACAGGTCCGTTTCACAGCCGGGAAAATAACCTGTCCCGCCAGGTCGGACGATTTCGCTGGTAGGGATAAAGGCTACCTCTTTTGAGCCGTTCGTTCGTAAAGGCAACGACTCCGGCTTGTGAGTGCTGCTGTAACGTCCGTGCAGGCAGGGTTTGTGGGTGCAGGAACGGCACACATGATGGTCGAGCGCGGTGATCTGGGTCGGGGAGGCGCTTGCAAACGCAAAATTGAAGTTGCCTAAGAGGCAGACGTAGCGGCAAAAAGTCCCGGAAGGGAAAAACGTGTCGACTGCCAGCGCACCTGCAAAGTACCCGACGGCAAGCCACGCGGTGAGCCACGGTGAAGCCCATAGGTCGAAATACTCATAGCTAAAGAAGTAGAAGCCGAGAAGAGCAACGATCAGATACTTGTTTTTCAAAGCCTTTGGCCAAGCGTATTTTTGGGGCAGGTGTTTCTCGAGCCACCTCGACATTCCCCTGGTGAGCATGAGTGGACAAGCGGCACAAAATGCGTTTCCAAATAGGGCGAGGGCGATGACGACGAGTCCACGGTAGTGGAGCCAGACGCTTGTCGTCGCTACGTTTCGAGGCGCAAGTTGTCTGCCTGTAAAACCGTCGACAATGACAAAGACCGCAAGGATCAAGAGCGGGAGTTGAAGCGTAACGCGAGCGTACTTCCATCGCAAGAGGCGCCGTAGCCCGGGCAACCGGAAGAGATCGAATCCGATGGGTTGCTCGGTAATCGGTCGGAGTGTGGGACGTTTTGGTTGGGCGTTCATGATACCTTTCATCTGAACCAGGCTTGGGTGTCGCTATAGGGCTTGTCCACTTGCGAGGTCATGAGTGTGGCACGGCGGTAGTGCTCAGAATACCCGTGGCCACCAGCACTCCGAAGAGCAGCACGGATTCCAGCCGTAAGAAGAGTCCTAGACGGTGGAGAGCGTCGTGGCGTTGCAAGGCTGGTAAGAGCCAAAATCGGTTGAGAGTGGCAATCATTACGATGGATATTACGAGCAACACCTTGATGATCAAGGTGCGACCATAGGGTGATCCCATCAATAGATCGGGGTCCTGAATGTGTAAGAACCCTGCATAGATCCCCGTGCCGAACAGCGTGGCCACCGTTATCAAACCGAGAGATGACAACCGTAGCAAGGTGGTTTGAAGTGGGGCCGTGTTTTCAGTCCAGACAGGGAGGCTGGCGAGATAGATGACCGAGCCTGCCCAAGATACAGCGGCAGAGAAGTGGACAAGATCTGCGATCATCGGCACCGTGCCGTTCATCGTGGCTGCATGGCTTATCCAGCTGAACGTGCCCAACAACACCGTGGCGAAGACGGCAAAACCGACGTTTGTAAGGTGCCGGACCGTGGAGTTTGGGTGTCGGCTTCCTACAAAAGCAGCGCCGGCAGTGGCACCGATGAGGATGACTCGCAGCGAGACAGCCCGACCGTGGCGGGTGTCTGATACGTAGAGTGTGGCCATGCTTTGATCGAGAAATCCGAGTGTGTTTCTGATCGTATAGGCGATATCCAATCCGCTCGCCACGAACAAAAGCACAGCTCCTAACGCTATGCCGATCAGAAATCTCCTTCGTAGAGCAGGAGAGCTGGTGCGCCACAGATCAGGTCCGGTAAAGCGAACAAACACCCCCGCCCCAATGAGGAGTACCGAGCCTGTGAAAAGCAGCGTCTTGGCGAGAGCGAGCATCGAGATCGTTACGGGAATAAAGCGTCTAGAACGTTGCACCTCAACGAGATAGATGGTTGAGGTGCGAACGTGGTGGGTCCGGTTAGGTACGCCAGCCATCGATGTGGGTTCAGTGCTTCTCCTATCTCGGCACCGTAACGGGGAGCGATTCGGTGAGTGTGTCGCCTTCGGGTAATTCGATATCCGTGGTGATAAACCAATCTCCCGCCATCGTGAAGCTGAACTCCTCAGCACGGTATATTCCAGGTTCTACCTCGGTCGCACGCTCGATGACAGGCGACATGCCTGCGTGGGTCATGTCTCCCCTGACTTCGACTGTAGCACCACGGATGGCAACCTCGTCCCGGTTTAGGTAGACGATAACAGGGCTGAGACCCAGACTGGGGCCGCCGTCGATTTCAATGCGCACTGTTGGCTTCAAGCCTGCTGACGTGGACCCAGACGACACTTCTCTTTCGCCAGGTGGCTTGCAATTGGTGAGCAGAAGGGAGGTGAGGATGGCGAGGATCCACCGCATCTGAGGTGATGGTATCACGGGCCTTTGAACTCCCCAGTTGCCAGCGTTTTGTATCTTGCTCCACTCCGGTGGAGTTCGCTTTCGATGATCTCTACTCGGTCGGCTTGCCAAGAGACCGGATTCGGACGTATCTGCTCCAATGCTGCGAGGAGCTGCTCCCGAACTTCTCGACTCGTATGCCTTACGCGGCCGAGAGTCAGGTGGGGATGGAAACCTTTTGTTTCCTGATAGCTCCCAATCGTTGACAGACGATGGCTGAGCGTGTCGTGGAGATCTGTCAAAGCCTGCAGATCACCGCTGACCCCCAACCATAGAACGCTTGGTCGCTGCCGACTGGGAAACACACCTAACGAACTGGTTTCTAGGTCGAAGCGACGCCATCGCTGTGAAGCCTCAGTCACCTGTTGGCAGCAGATGGGGAGATCTGCGTCCGAGACGTTACCGAGGAATCGGAGGGTAAGGTGGCTCTTTTCCACATCCTGCCAACGAATCTGTCTGTGTGGTATCTGTCGCCGAAGCTGGGCCTGCACGTTTCGTAGTAGGTCTTTCACCTCTACAGGTAGCTGGAGAGCGATGAAGAGGCGCGGCATGGTGTCCGTTTACAGACGTCCTCGGTCTCGCAAGTAGTTGACGATGCCTTCCGTGATGGCCTGAGCGGGCGTCTCCGACCTGAGCACATCGAGGTCTTCGACATTACTGATGTAGCCCATTTCTACGATAACGGCAGGCGTTCGCTGACTGATAGAGTGACGGTACTTCTTATGGTTGAAGGCGTAGTATTCCAACATGGCGCCCGACACGTTCTCTTCGTCATGGGGTAGTTTCGAGTGTTTTAAATACGCTTCGTCGAGATGTTGCTTGAGGATGGGTTCGAGTCGATTGCGAGGGTCTCTGAAGTGTGCGCTCTTATAGCCTCTTCGCATCGGGTCTCGGCTACTGTCGGCGTGTAAGGAGAGAACCAGATCTGCTCGGTAGAGGGGGGGGACGGTAGCAGGTAAGAGATCGACGGTGATCCCCAACGCTTCGAGCCGCTCCCCGACAGCTACAGCGATCTTACGGTTGATATCGACTTCGCTTACGCTATTGGCGTAGCCACCGGTACTGTAACGTAATCGGGCCAGTTCCTCAGGGTGCTCCAGAGCCCTTTCATGCCCGATCTGGATGCCGACTCTGACAGGGCTGTAAAGATGTTTGAGGGCGGTCTGCCAGCTCGAATTGATGGTGGGACTGAGGCCCGTGGTGGGGGTCGGAATGTGCTTGGTCGACCAAGCGAGACCCACGAGGACGACGGTCGACAAGAGTAATCCGGCCAGCAAGAAGGTACGCAATAGTGCCTTTCGTTTCCTGAGCGACCGGTCGACGTCAGCAGAAACCACCCCGACAGCTTACCCTAGGCTCACAGGCGCAGAGAACAAATTTTTACAACCGTTCCCCTGTCAACCAGAAGATAATATGTTCGTTTACATTTTCGAGATGGTCACCGATTCGCTCGAGGAACCTAGCTACGTTCAACAGCTGTAAGGCAGAGGTGAGTTTTTGAGGGTCTTCGAGCATGAAAGTCAAGAGTTCCCGAACGAACTGATCGTAGAGTTCATCGATCTCGTTGTCCATCTCCAATGCTTCTCGGGCGATTTCGACTTTTGGATCGACCAGGGCATTGATCGTAGTTTCGATCATAGTATCTAGGATCTCGAGAACACGTTCTAGGTCTAGGTATCTCTTGATCGGCGGCTGCTTGGCAAGCTCACTACCAGCCCGTGCTACGTGGGTTGCATAATCGCCTGCCCGTTCGATATCGGCAAGGGATTGGAAAGCGGAACCGAGGAACCTAAGGTCAGAAGCTGCGGGTTGCCGGCGCGCGATTACCGTAAGAATGCGCTGCTCAAGATGAGCCTGTAAGTCATCGATTTTCGCATCATTGGCAACGCACAGTTCAGCAGCTTGCGTATCAGCGTCGATCAGCGCGTGCTTGGCGAGGTCGCAAGATTCTCGTACAAGACTCAGCATACGTGTGACTGAGGCGTTGATATCTTGGAGATCTTGGTCGAGCAAATCCATAGACAGCATCCTTATCATAACGTATTTCAGTATCGGATACGGTTGTCATGGCATGTTCAGGCTCCTTTTCGGAAAGGGGTAAGAGGCGCTTTGATGACAGACGGTTGACATTTCGACGTTACAATAGACGGGTTGGGGGCAGTACCAGGTTTTGGGGAGAATTGGCGCGTGAATAGAGCCACGGTCCTCTTGGTAGAAGACGATCCTGCGATTACGGGTTTGGTGTCGTTTCACTTGAAGCGCTCTGGCTTTCACGTGGTCGAGGTGATGAGTGTGGAACAGGCCTGGAAACGTCTCGGGCAGGCCGATGTAGTCGTTTTGGACTGGATGCTTCCTGACGATTCAGGTATTTCGTTCCTGCGCAGGTTGCGTACCCAGGAGAGGGGAGCCATGCTCCCGGTACTGATGTTGACGGCGAGGGCTGGTGAAGTCGATCGAGTGGAGGGGCTTGAGGCAGGGGCTGACGATTACCTCGTTAAACCTTTCAGTACCGCCGAATTGGTGGCTCGTTTACGTGCACTTCTAAGAAGGGTGGATCGGGCTGAAAGGTATCTGATAGGCGATCTTGCTATCGATGTGTCCAGAGGCAGTGTGCTGTTCGCAGGTAAACCTGTCGATCTGACACGCCGGGAGTTCGAGCTCCTTACCTATCTAGCGGCGCATCCAGGGAGGGTTTTTTCCCGAGGAGAACTTCTCGACCGGGTATGGGGAGAAGACTTCTTTGGTACCGAACGTACCGTCGATCAGCACGTGGCTCAGCTTCGTGCTCGATTTCGGATGGATCTCATAGAGACAGTGAGGGGCAGGGGATACCGACTTGTTGGCGGACAGTAGCCTACATGGAGCCTGGATCGATGACCTTTCCGAAGGAATCGTGCTCATTGATGATGATAGGATTCGCTTCATCAATGCGTATGCCGCCGAACTATTGGATGTGGACGCAGATAGAGTCGTCGGGCTCCCTTTGATCGCAGTGTTGAGAGACCACCGCCTGGAGCGAGCCCACCTCGAAAACACTCAGGTCGAAGTCTCGACGCGGGGTCGTAGGTTGCATGCGAGGCCGATCACCGGTGGCTTGGCCCTTCGTGACGTCAGTGCGTTGCACGAGAACCGGAACAGCTCTCGTGAACTGTTGGCCATCTTGTCCCATGAACTGCGCACGCCGGTAACAACGATTCGGGCTACGATTGAGGCTTTGCGCCTAGACCTACCCGAACGAGAACGAAGCGATTTTCTTGCACAAGCGGAGAGTGAGTGCCTGAGGCTGGTGCGCCTTCTTGAAGATCTCACCGTCGATGTCAAACCACCTCGAGAGAGAAGTGTTCTGCTGTGGGAGGTGTGTGAACGGGCAGGCGCGATTTTGACGCCGCTATTGGAGAGGCACCGCGTCTCTTTAGAGTTCGATGTCGGTGATGTAATCGTATGGGCAGACCCGGATAAAGTTCTCCAGGTAGTTGTTAACTTGGTGGAAAACGCTGTGATTTATGGTCCTGATGATGCTCGGGTAACCGTGTCTGCCGAGCTCGAGCCGAGCCAGCAGGATATGGTTCGGATTGTGGTCAAAGACCGAGGGGCGCCCTTGACGAACGAGCAGATGCGGCGACTTTTCGCCCCTCACGTTCGGGGGAACAGTTCTATCGTTCCCGGAACTGGGCTCGGTCTCTATATCGTTCGCTCCATCGCCAGAAAATGGCGGGGGGAGGCCTGGGGGACTCCACTTCCGGACGGTAACGAGTTCGGTGTATGTATACCGGTGAAGATACGCGCTTCCGGACGGCGTGAAGCGCCTCCTGGCAAAAATGTCAGACCGCGCTAGACGAGGTCGTCAACCTCGACGGTTCGATTCGGAGCGGTTATGCCCTCTTGTTGTCTCCGTTCCAATTTGGGTTCATCTTCGACTACTTGTGGCGAGCCGGGGGGTCTTTGAACGTCTGCCTCGATCGTAGTAGTCTCGTTGCTCGCTTCGGAATGAGATGATGCTAGCCGGCTATGGGGGAAGCGTCTTCGATACCATCTAGGTCTGAAGAGGTACAGCAGTAGGGCGCTGAGCACCACGCCCCCGACCACCTCTTGATGCTGCTGCCAGAGGGAGGGTACGGTGATGCTGCTCGATGTATACCGTAGAAAGGCCAGGCCCGCTGTGGACCAGGCGAGAAGATAGGCGATTACTACGTTGAGTGGACCTGCCCAACGTGCTTGTCTCGGCGAGGGAAAGATCGACAACCAGCCTACCAAGGCGAGTTCGAGTCCTAGGATCACTTCATTCCAGCTGGGGAAAGGGGTGTCCGCATGGTAGGCTGCCACCAACCCGGCAGAGAATAGCCCTGCACTCGGACCGTATGCCAGAGCTGCCAAGTAGAGGGGGAACCGACTCAAGTCGGTAAGGTTCAGTATGGGCGAATAGGGCACACTCGATTGGATCGGTAGCGTGCTTAGTCGGTCGCTGAGGAGCCGCAACAAAAAGGCCAACGAGACTGCGACTGCTATGTGAATGAGCACCTGGGGTTTTCCCAAAGAGATAATATCGACGCGCGCCAAGCCCGATCCGAGCGAGACGATGAGGAGAAAGAGGGCGGCCAGAATGCCGTACGTGAGAATCGGATCGCTGCGGAATAACTCGGCGAGTCCTTGTACTTCTGACACGAGGCGAGTGTAGCACGTCTCGAACAATTGACTTCACCTCGTTCGATCTCATGCCCAAGAATAGTGAGTTGGGCAGTACAAGGCTCGCTGAAACGGTTGGGTGAGACTCCTTACGGTAAAAGCGATGGATCCCTAACATGCCGAATGAAGAAAAGCTGCTACCCTATCACGGGATTGCCGCTGCTTTGAAAAGCTGCGCAATTCAAGCTTCAATTCCTAAGGTGGATAACCATGCCCATCCCTTCGAGTCGGCTCGAGGTCTCTCATCGTATCGGTGTGGCCTTGGGCGGTGGCAGTGCCCGGGGTTACGCGCATATCGGTGCACTGGCGAGCCTTGAGCGCAACGGTTTCGCTCCCTCGCTTATTGCGGGGACAAGTTTCGGTGCGGTGATCGGAGCGATGTATGCTTCCGGACGCTCTACCTGTGAAATGAAGCTGGAAGCCAACGGTGTACGGCGCAGAGACGTGGTGCCACACGTGCTAGATTTTGGACTCCATAGGGCGGCTCTCTTTGCAGGTCACAAATTGGAGAGCTACTTCGAGAGGCTTGTTGAGGGTCGTCATTTCCTCGATCTAGATCGACAGCTGGTAGTGGTGACAACCGATGTCGACAGTGGGGAGCGTGTTGTGCTTCGAGAGGGCTCGTTGGCCAGAGCCTTGCGAGCGAGCACGGCGATCCCCGGGATCTTTCCACCGGTTGAAATCGATGGGAGGCGTCTGATCGATGGTGGGATCGGCTCGCCTGTTCCGGTCGAAACCCTTTCCGGTTTCGATGTCGATCTGGCGATCGGGATCGGTGCCGGCATCACATCATCGGGGTCGAAGGCCATACGCCACACCCAGCGATTTCTGACGTCAGAAATCGGCCAACGTCTTCATCGTGCCCTAGTGAACACCCGACAGACGTCTCCCTTTGCTCGTCTCGGCCGTGCTCTCGCTTACACGGCGACATCTTGGGTCGAGCCTAAGAACCCTGAAGAGACGCTTCAGGTGCAGACCGATCCGCCCATCAGCTGGCTGAACTTCCACAAGGCTGAAGCGGCGATTCGTGCAGGTGAAGAGGCCCTTGAGCGTTTCATGCCACAGATTCACAAAGCGCTTGTCCACGTCTAAGGGAGTTGTTGGTGCTTCGTTGCCAACACCTTACCCCTCGTATACCCCACTAGGCGACTTCTTAGAATGCTTCTTTTTGGCTTTGTGCTAGAGGATACGCTTCCCGAGTAGGCTGGCCGTCATCTCGACTACGATCTTTGCGGTGGTGTTCTGAATATCCAGAAAAGGATTGACCTCTACCAGGTCGAGGCTGGTGACTACCTCTGCGTCAGCTAGAAGTTCCATCAACAGGTGCGCTTCTCGGTAGCTGAGCCCGCCCGGCACCGGTGTGCCCACGCCTGGAGCGAGCACGGGGTCGAGGGCGTCTGCGTCGAAAGAGACGTGGAGACGCTCCACATCTTTAAGGTGTTCTAGGGCGAGGGCAGCTACCTCGGCGATGCCACGCTTGTCGATCTCTTTCATGGTAAAAGCCCGCACCTCGAGCCGGTGGACGAGCTCTTTTTCTCCTGGATCGAGACTGCGTAGACCGATCAGGACGACATCTTCCGGTCGGATCATCGGGCCACCACCCCAGATGTCGAGTAGTCGTTCGTCCCCTTTGCCGAGTAGGTGCGCTAGGGGCATTCCATGAATGTTGCCGCTAGGACTCGTCGAGGGTGTGTTCAGATCGGCGTGTGCATCGATCCAGAGAACGCCGGTACGCCGGTTGCTGCTCGACCCTGGAATCGTACCCAGGCTCACCGAATGATCACCACCAAGGCAGATGGGGAACACTTCGGGCGCAAGCCTACTGAGCTTTTGGCTTGCCAGCCGGCACGTACGGGCGATCGCGTCTGCGTATGGGAGGTCGTTTCCCGGCTTCATAGCCTCCAAAACAGGTGCTTCGATGTTGCCCAAATCTTCTAGTTCGTGCCCGAGATGGATGAGTGCGTTGGCTAGTTGGGCGAGCCTAAGTGCGCTCGGTCCCATATCGACACCACGACGACCGGCGCCGAGGTCTAGCGGGATGCCGAGCACTACGATTTTGGACACTTGCTACTCCAGTAGGGTCTCAGCGGATCCGTGAGTTTCGCCTCTATCATTTTTGTCCTGGCCGTTGCCCGGCTCGCGCCATGCGTGTCCGTACTTGCTGAGAAGGGCAACACTCTCATCCGGTCCCATAGTTCCAGCTTTGTAGGGCAGCGGGAGCTCCTCCGATGCCTGCACTCGTTCCAAGAGTGGCTGGACGATCCTCCATTGCGCTTCCACTTCGTCTGCACGCATGAATAGGGTAGCGTCTCCCAGCATGGCGTCCATGAGTAGCGTTTCGTAGGCGTCCGGATTTGATTCGTAAAAGTGCTCCCGGTAGAAAAAGTCCATACTAATCCGATCGATGTTGATGCCTTGTCCAGGAATCTTGCCGTTGAAGCGAAACGAGATGCCTTCGTCTGGTATCAAGCGGAGCACCAGTTGATCGGGCGCTGGAGATTCCGGGAAGGCAAAGGGGATGTGGGGAGGGCACCGGAAGTTCAGTACGATTTCACTCGCTTTCATGGACAGGCGCTTCCCAGAACGGATAAAGAACGGCACACCGGACCAGCGCCAGTTATGGATGGCGAACTGTACCGCGGCGAAGGTGGCTTGGCGTGAATCGGGTGCTACTCCTTTCTCTTGGCGGTATCCCTGCATTCCGCTAGCCGCCACATATTGTCCCAAAACAGCGTTCTCTGGGTGGATGCAGGCCATCGCCTCGAAGACCTTGACCTTTTCGTTTCTGACGCTCTTCGCATCGTACTTCGCCGGTGGCTCCATGGCAACGAGTGCCGCGAGTTGGAGCAGGTGGTTTTGGAATACGTCTCTAATGACGCCGGCGTGTTCGTAGAAACTGCCTCGTTCTCCGATGCCTATGGGTTCCGCCATGGTGATCTGTACATGATCGATGTACCGGTTGGTCCAGATCGGTTCGAACAAGGTGTTTGCAAAGCGGAGTACCGCGAGGTTCTGGGCGGTCTCTTTCGCCAAGTAGTGATCGATGCGGTAGAGTTGTCCTTCGTGAAAACAGTCGAGAAGAGCTTTGTTTAAGGCTCGGGCACTCTCGAGATCGTTGCCAAATGGTTTTTCGACGATAAGGTGTGCCCAGCCGTCCGTGGAGTGGTTGAGTCCGGCCTGGGCCAACTGCGTGGCGATGCTATGGTAGGTGGCTGGTGGCGTGGCGGTGTAGAAAAGCCATCTCGCATGACCGGACTCTTTTAATGCTCGACGGAGATCGTGAAATCCTGCTGGTTGGTCGTAGGTGCCCTGGACGTAACTGATTCTTCCGGCAAGGCTTCGCCACGTGGATTCATCGAACGGGTTTCCTAGTTGCACAAGGGCCTTTCTCAATCGCTCGCGAAGCTCGTCATCGCTGTAGCTGCTCCGGGCATATCCGATGATGCGGGTCTGCGGCGGTAGTGCACCTTTGTCGTAGAGTGCGTAGAGCGCTGGGAGGAGTTTGCGTGCGGCGAGATCTCCCGTGATGCCGAAGATCACAAAGGTACAGCCTGGTAGCGTGTGCATGTCGCCTCCTAAGCATTGTCTGGTCTCGGCTGAGCGAGTCCAAAGAAGAGCTGAAATCAAGTCTTCCAAAACCGAGCTGTTCGTCGCGCGTTCGTCACCATATGACGTTGTCGAGCACACTAAAGCGGTTGCCATAATTACGTAAGCAGGTGTCATCCAAGAAACGGACTACAGGATAGTATTTCACCCACTGACTTTGTCTATGACCAGATGATACCTGCTTTAAATGGCGAGAACAGAAGCTATATCGAACAGTTCCTCATCGAGAACTTTGATGTTGTTCCAGATTTCAATAAATGGTACGTGGGTGGTGCCGCGCTGATCGGCGCCGACCATAACGCCAGCCCGGCGTGTCAAAAGACTTTTGACCGCGACGTAGCCTAGCCTCGAGGCGAGGACTCGATCACGTGTACTCGGACTCCCACCCCTCTGAATATGACCGAGAATGCTGGTGCGCACCTCGTAGGTGCAGTGTGGCTGTATTTTGTTTTGGAGCTCGAGGGCTCCTCCTTGGTAGGCTCCTTCAGCCACCACGATAACGCTCGATGTCTTTCCTCTCTTTTGAGCGTTTAGAATCACGTTTATCACGTGTTCTGCTCGGGTGTCGTGTTCGGGCACCAAGATCGCTTCAGCTCCACCTGCCACTCCGACGTAGAGAGCGATATGGCCCGATTCACGACCCATGACCTCGATCAGAAAGAGGCGATCGTGACTTGCTGCCGTGTCACGGAGCCGGTCTAGGGCATCGAGGGCGATGTTGATCGCTGTGTTGAAACCTATGGTTACATCGGTGCCGTAGATATCGTTGTCGATGGTGCCTGGGATTCCGATGACCGGTACGCCTTGTTCTTCGCCGAGGAGGTGCGCTCCACGAAACGAGCCATCTCCACCGATCACGATCAGGCCTTCGATACCGCGCTTACTGAGATTGGTTGCGGCGACACGGCGGCCTTCTGCCTCGAAAAAGGCGGGGCATCGTGCGGTTTTTAAAATGGTCCCCCCCCGTTGGATGATGTTCGCTACGTTCCGGGGGCCCATCTCCTCGATGTCACCGTCGATCAAACCCTGGTACCCGCGGTATACCGCCGAGACCCTTATGCCTTCGTGGATAGCGGTTCTCACCACGGCTCGGATGGCTGCGTTCATTCCGGGTGCGTCGCCGCCGCTTGTGAGTACAGCAATGTGTTCCATAGTCAGGCTCACAGTATAGCCTTCATCGTTTCAAAGGTCTCGATGTCCTACCGAGCGGTGAGCAACCGACTAGCTCAAAAGCGTGAAAAATGAAATTGGCATACGGTAGTGAATGTATGTAATTATGCGAAATACATGAAGATCTTTGCAGCAAAAGAGACGAAAAGGGGTGAGCAGAGGGTAGCGCTTACGCCAAGTGTGGTAGAAAAACTCGTTCAACTGGGTGCACACGTTTCTGTCGAGCGAGGTTTTGGGCAGTCGGTCAATTGGGATGATGCCAGTTGGGAATCAGCCGGAGCCGAGGTGAAGCAGGATTCTAAAGACGGATATGCACAGGCCGACATCGTGGTGTCGCTCAACCCCCCCGAGCCCACTGTACTCGATCACCTCAATCATAACGCCATTCTCATCAGTTTTTTCGATCCGTTCGACAATACTCAGTTGGTTTCGGCGTTGGCGCGAAAACGGTTGAGCGGCTTGTGTATGGAACTGATCCCCCGTACAACCTACGCACAGAAGATGGATGCCCTCTCTTCACAGGCTAGTTTGGCGGGTTATGCGGCGGTTCTCATCGCCGCGGAGCGTATCAACAAGGTGCTGCCGATGATGACCACACCAGCAGGTACCATAGCGCCCGGGCGCGTTTTCGTCATCGGGGTCGGCGTGGCTGGACTGCAAGCGATAGCGACTGCCAAACGCCTCGGTGCCAGGGTGGAGGCATACGATACCAGGCCGGTGGTCGAAGAGCAGGTGCGCTCGCTTGGGGCACGATTTGTAAAGATCGATGTCGGAGAGACCGGACAGACCGAACAGGGTTATGCCAAGGCCTTGACCGAAGAGCAGCTCGAGCGACAGAGGCGACAGATGGCTAGGTATTGTGCCAACTCCGACATCGTAATCACCACTGCACAGGTCTTTGGACGTAGGGCTCCACGCATCGTCACTGACGACATGATCGCGGGTATGAAACCGGGGAGTGTTGTGGTCGATCTGGCTGCTTCGACGGGTGGCAATGTCGAGGGTACGGTGGTGGATCAAGAGGTGTTACGGCACGGTGTTCTTCTCGTTGGGAATGGGAACTTTGCAGGAGAGGTCGCTCTGGATGCGAGCCAGATGTATGCGAGCAACGTGTTCAACCTGATCGCTCATGCCTGGGATAAGGAGGCGGCCCGCTTGGTGCTCGATCCAGAAGACGATGTGATCGGTACTTGCTTGTTGACGCACGAGGGTGACATCCGGCACCCGGGAATACGTGAAGCCGTGGAGGGTAGTACATGAGCGCGATCTTGCTCCTTTTTATTTTTGTCCTCGCCATCTTTTTGGGTTTGGAACTGATTACCAAGGTTCCTTCTCAGCTCCACACGCCCCTTATGTCGGGTTCGAATGCGATCTCGGGGATCACCATTGTAGGTGCCTTGCTCGCCGCCGGTACGGGTGGGACGGTGGGGACGATTCTAGGAACCTTGGCGGTGGTCTTTGCAACCATCAATGTGGTCGGTGGTTACTTGGTAACCGACCGAATGCTCGCAATGTTCAAGTCCTCTAGACGGGAGGAGTAGGGTGGGTTTTTCCTTCGACTTTTCGAGCCTGATCAACTTGGCCTACATTATCGCTTCGATCCTCTTCATCTACGGATTGAAGATGCTCGGACGTGCTGAAACAGCCCGTCGCGGCAACCTTGTGTCCGCCACCGGGATGTTGCTGGCGGTAGTCGTTACACTCCTCTCCGGAGGGCTGAGCTTTACCTGGATACTCGTGGGCCTGGTGGTCGGCTCGGCAGTAGGGGTGGTCGCAGCTCGTAGCGTTCAGATGACCGCTATGCCTGAGATGGTCGCCCTCTTCAACGGCTCAGGCGGGCTCGCAAGCTTGCTGGTCGGCTGGGCAGAGTATCTACGGGAACCCGATGTCCCCATTGCCACTGCCTTGCCGATCGTGTTGGCGGTGCTCATCGGTGGAATCGCCTTTACGGGGAGCGTGGTGGCTTTTGGGAAGCTCGCAGGGCGCTTACCGGGGCGGCCGATGCTCTTTCGGGGACAACAGCCGATCAATGCAGGTATCTTGGCTGCAGCGGCGATACTTGGGCTGATTTTCATACTGGCACCTGCGAGTAACTATTCGCTATTCCTCATCGTTATTTTCGCTTCGCTTGTTCTCGGGGTCTTGGCTGTGATCCCGATTGGTGGTGCGGATATGCCGATTGTCATCTCGCTATTAAACAGTTACTCGGGTCTCGCTGCTAGCGCAGCAGGGTTTATTCTCGAGAACAACGTTCTCATCGTAGCCGGTTCCTTGGTGGGGGCGAGCGGTCTCATCTTGACACAGATTATGTGTAAGAGCATGAACCGATCGCTGTCGAACGTCCTTTTCAGCGGTTTCGGGGCTTCGGTCACGTCGGGAGCAAGCGCGGTTGAAGGGGAGGTCAAAGCACTCTCCTCCGAAGACGCCTACTTTATTCTTGAGGCATCGCGGTCAGTGATCTTTGTACCGGGGTACGGCATGGCGGTGGCCCAAGCGCAGCACGTCGTGCGGGAACTCGCCGATCTTCTAGAGGAGAACGGTGCTGAGGTTCGTTACGCTATCCATCCGGTCGCCGGGCGGATGCCGGGTCACATGAACGTACTGCTTGCTGAAGCGAACGTTCCGTATGAGCAGTTGGTCGAGCCCGAGGATGTCAACCCCTCGATGGCCACCATCGATGTTGCGGTGGTGATCGGTGCAAACGATGTTGTCAATCCTGCCGCTCGTGAGGACCAAACGAGCCCCCTTTACGGCATGCCGATTATCAATGTCGATGAGGCTCGGACGGTGTTTGTCCTTAAACGCTCGATGAATCCAGGCTTTTCCGGGGTAGAGAATCCGCTCTTTTTCAAAGAAAATACCCGTATGTTGTTCGGGGACGCTAAGCAGACGATCTCTTCTCTCGTTTCCGAGTTCAAGGAGGCCTTGGCGGCGTAAGGCCTAACCCATTCGGCATACATTGTTCACGTGCCTCGACCATAAACCGAGGCACGTGGTCTATTTGTGCCCTAGTCTATAGAGTCGCGTGCAACAAACTTGACAATATTACACTCAGGTTTCATAATAATACTTATGAATCCCGAACGTTTTACCGAGACGGCGTTGCAAATGGTGGCGAGCGCCCAGGAGATTGCCAGGACGCGACAAAACCAAACCATTGTGCCTCTACACCTCGCTGCAGCTCTCCTTGCAGATCCAGAGAGTCCATCCTCACGAGTCGTTGAGAGAGCGGGTGGGAACCCTAAGCAAGTTCGAGCGACGATCGATTCCGCGTTGCAAGGTCTGCCCAAGGTGAGCGGGGCGGAAGGTCAATATATGAGTGCAGAGATGGCTGCTAGCTTCGAGGCGGCCGAAGCCCTCGCCGGCAAGTGGGGGGACAATTTCATTGCGGTAGATACGCTTCTGGTAGCTTTAAGGAATAAGGGCGGTTCTTCTCTGAATGTGCTGCCGAAGGCAGGTGAACTCGAGGCGGCGGCACTAGAAATCCGTCAGGGCCGGTCAGTGAATAGCAAGACCGCAGAGAGTAGCTTCGAAGCGCTCGAGCGCTACGGTATCGACCTCACGCAGCGGGCACGAGACGGTAATCTCGATCCAGTTGTGGGACGAGACGAAGAGATTCGGCGAACGATACAGATCTTGTTGCGCCGAACCAAAAACAATCCTGTTCTGATCGGTGAGCCTGGGGTCGGTAAGACCGCCATCGCCGAAGGCTTGGCTCAACGCATCATCAACAAGGATGTACCGGAGGGGTTGCACGGAAAGCGAATCATACAACTCGATATGGGCTCTCTATTGGCTGGAGCTAAGTATAGGGGTGAGTTCGAGGAACGCCTCAAAGCCGTCATCGGTGAGACCGTGGCTTCAAAAGGGGAGATTGTCTTATTCATCGACGAGCTCCACACTATTGTCGGTGCGGGTAAAGCGGAAGGTGCAGTCGACGCTGGTAACATGCTCAAGCCTCCACTGGCTCGTGGAGAGTTGCGGATGGTGGGTGCCACGACTCTTTCGGAGTATCGACAGATCGAGAAAGATGCCGCGCTCGAGCGCCGTTTCCAACCTATCGTCGTCGACGAACCGAGTGTTGCGGAGACCATTAGCATTCTGCGTGGCGTGAAAGAGAAGTACGAAGTTCACCACGGTGTGCGAATCGCCGACCCGGCTCTAATCGCCGCGGCTACGCTATCCCACCGCTATATCGCTGACCGTCAGCTTCCAGATAAAGCGATCGATCTGATCGATGAGGCGGCGAGTCGTATCCGCGTGCAACTCGATAGCTTGCCTGAAGAGATCGATATGCTGCGGCGGCGGAAGCTTCAGTTGGAAGTGGAGAAAGAGGCGCTCAAACGAGAGGATGATGCTGAATCCGCCAACCGACTGTTACGGATTGAAGAGGAGCTTAGAAGCCTAGAAGACCAAATATCGGTGTCGCAATCCGATTGGGAATCGGAACGCAAGCTTCTCGAGCAGGTCCGTTCCAAACAGGAAGAGCGCGATCGGGTACGCACGCAGATCGAGGCTGCTGAGCGCGACTACGACCTGAACAAGGCGGCGGAACTACGCTACGGTCAGCTACCTCATTTAGAGGAGAGCCTACGCGATCTGGGATCTGAGCTCGATACAGCGAAATACGTGCGGCTCGAGGTAGGTGAGAACGAGGTGGCGGACGTCGTAAGTCGTGCAACTCATATACCGCTATCGAGGCTTATGGAAGGAGAGCGGGACAAGTTGCTCCGACTCGAAGCCGAGCTCCATCAGCGTGTGATCGGCCAGGACGAAGCGGTTACCGTTGTAGCCGATGCGATTAGGCGCTCGCGCGCAGGTCTTTCTGACCCCAACCGCCCGATCGGTTCGTTTATCTTTCTCGGTCCTACTGGGGTAGGAAAGACCGAAACGGCAAAGGCATTGGCTGCTTTCCTCTTCGATACTGAGGAGAACATGATCCGTCTCGACATGTCCGAATATATGGAGAGGCATACGGTAGCCAAACTCATCGGTGCCCCCCCCGGATACATAGGCTACGACGAGGGGGGGCAGCTCACCGAAGCAGTGCGGCGGAAACCTTACAGCGTGTTGCTGTTCGATGAGATCGAGAAAGCTCACCCCGATGTTTTCAATACGCTTTTGCAACTTCTCGATGACGGTCGTCTTACCGACTCCCATGGACGAACGGTCGACTTTCGCAATACGGTCATCATTATGACCAGCAACATAGGTAGCCCCGAAATTCTCGAGGCAGGACGGAGTGGAGCTGACTACGAGACGATAAAAGCGACCGTGTTTTCCAAGCTGCAGACTCAATTTCGTCCTGAGTTTCTCAACCGGGTTGACGATGTCATCGTCTTTCATGCGCTCGAGCGTGAACAGGTCGCAGCCATCGCGGAGATCCAGCTCGAGAGGCTTCGTCGGCGTTTAGATGAAAAGCACATCGCTTTCGAGCTCTCTTCAAGAGCCCTAGAGCATCTTGCCCAGATCGGCTATGACCCGGTTTTTGGGGCCAGACCACTAAAGAGGGCAATTCAACAGACGATTGAAACCCCGCTCGCCAAGAAGATTATCGCCGGAGAGGTAGAAGGGGGCGACGCGGTATGGGTCGAACCCGGAGCCCAGGGATTTACTTTCACGGTACGTGAGACAGATCGACTCTTAAGCTGATCGCTCCTCGTGGAGAGGGCGTAAGCCGAAGTGTCGTGCCCGCAGAGATCCTGAGTTGAACACCGGTTATTCGGCTTAGCTACATGGGGCCGAATAACCGAGCAATTTCTCGTTGTGCGTTTGACCAGGCGGGGTTGTCGACTGCATGCTACGGTAAAGCATGCTTTCAAAGCACGCTGCCCACGTAGAGTTGGAGCCCACGTATCAGGCTCTGGAACAGGGTCGGTTCGAGGTTGCCTTCACCACGCTCGAGACGGCGGCTAGTCGACCGTTAGAGCCTGAAACGCAAGCGTTGTATCTTCTCTATCTGGCAGAGGTTTACGCATTACAAGAATCCAAAGGGATCGATGACGGCTTTTTAGCATTGCAAAGTGCGGTGTCGACCGATCCTCGACTGGCTGAGCACCCTCTTTATAAGGCGCTCTTTTGGGAGTTTTCTGCCAGGAGAGGCAAGACCGCTGCAGAGGTCAAGCGAGGGATTGAAGATGCCTTGGAAGCAAGAGACCCGCTCGCCCAATTTCATGCGGCCAAGGCCCTGATCATCGTTAAGGCCAAGAAGAGTGCTACCAGGTTACTGGAGCGTATAGAGGATCTCTCCCTTCCCACCTACCTCGAGTGGCGACGCTGGTCGCTATTGGGTGGATGCTACCAGCAGCAAGGCAAATGGGAGAGCGCTTGTACAGCGTTCGACCGAGCGGTACAAGCGAGCAGCGGGATCGAGCAACAGAATCAGCGCCTTAGGTTGGCTGGGTGCCTTTTGGAACTGGGTGAGCCCGAGCGCGTACTACGCGTGCTCGGAGATATCGATCTAGCCTCGCTGAGCCGTCACCAAGAAGTGACCGTTTTCTGTTTGCGGGGCCGAGCGCAATTGGCGATGAACAATCCCAATTCAGCTCTCTTGTTGTTCCAACATGCGCGTGCGATCGAGCTTGAAACAGAGGCGGGACCGAGCTCGTTTATGCTCGCTTTCGCACTCGGGCAGTGTTTGACAACCCTCGGTCGCTTTGTTGAGGCTGCAGGTGCTTTAGAGGACGCGGTAGCGCTCGCACCGCACGAACTCAAACCCTATGCCCAGCACGAATACGCGTTTGCGTTGGCAGAGAGTGGGGATCTGCAACGAGCTGAAAGTAGCCTCGAGGCCATCCTCCTCCATTCATCGTATATCTACCGCGCACAGGTATTCGTCGATTTGGCAGAATTGGCGCTGCGACAAGGGGATTTCAAGCGAGCAGAAGATCATGGGCTGAGAGCGCTCGAGCTCGGGGCGGTGGCGGAAGCGTGTCTGTGTCTCGGGACGATCGCACTCGACACCTTTAGCTTCGAGGATGCCCGTGGCTGGTTCGAAAGGGCTATCCATGCTTGTGAAGAAGGGGAACCTTACTGGACTCTCGGTCACCAGATGCTAGCTGATCTCTTTGCGCAACAAGGCCAGGGTTCAGCAGATCGTCTTCTTTTTCATGCCCAGGCGGCGCTCTCCTACACGCCTCCGGAAAGCGATTGGTATCTTCCGCTCAACCATCACCGCACGGTTGCCATGAACTATCTCGGCAACTGTGGGCGGATATTGAACTAGCATCAGAGTTTACCATCGGGTCGCTCTGTCGGTAGCAGCCGGCAGAGCGCTCGTATGTCAGTTTAGACTAATCACATGGATGATAACCTCAATGAACAGGTAGGTGTGTTGAAGCGCCGGGAAATCGAAGCGAGGATCCTGAAACCTTTCGTGGAAGCCGTAGGGGCCGAGTTGGGGCATGAACGTACTCGGGAGTTGTTGCAGCACGTGGTCATAGAGGCTGCCGAGGGCGATGGCTACGCGATGAGAGGTAATACGGACTCCCCGGGCCTTATCGAGTTTGCTCAGATGTGGGAGCCCTGGTTTCGTGGAGGTGCTCTCGAGATTGAAGAGATCGAGCGGAACGAGGCGAGATGGTACTTCAATGTCACCCGTTGCCGTTATGCCGAGCTCTACAAAGAGCTTGGGCTAGAGCAGCTAGGAGGCGTTCTCTCATGTAATCGAGACGCTGCTCTGATCAAAGGGTATCATTCCAGCATCGAGTTGAAGAGAACTCAGACGCTTATGGAAGGTGCTGACTGCTGCGACTTCAGGTATGAGCGCGGGCAGTCGGACGAAGCTTGTTGAGGACTCGGGGACGGGCTTTGTGGAAGGTTTGTTGATCGCTGAAGAAATCGAACGCCTCGTGCCGCTTCTGCCGATGCGACGGCTCGCTTGGCGCTTTCTCGACAAGTACACGTTCGTGCTCCCTCTCGATAAGGGCGCACTGTGGTTGTTTGCCTTGCCGCCGACACCGCGGTTTTCGTATCGAACCGACCTCCCAGAGGCTTCGACGGGAAAATTCAGTGCCTTCCAGGAGATCCTAAGCGCTCGCGCCAACGGCGATCTGTATGCCGTCGAACAACCGCAGCTCGATCGCGTTGTTAGGTTCAGCTTTGCTGCCACTACCGGGTTTGTGGAGACCCCACCTGTAACCCTCATCGTAGAACTCACCGGGCGTAACTGCAACCTCATTCTTCTCGATGACCGAGATCGCATCTTAGGAGCTTTACGAGAGGTTCATTCTCAGGTCAACCGCTACCGGCAAGTTAGACCTGGAGTTCTCTACAGGCCGCCTCCACCGTATCAGAAAATCGATCCACGTTCAGCGTCTGAGAGCGAGATTCGGACCGCCTTAGCAGGGAGGAAGTTGAAACACCTTCATAAAGTCATCGACGGAATGGGTCCCGTCTTTCAAGATATTCTCGTTCGAAAGACCGGTCTCGGCACAGAAGAGCCTCTCTCGGACGAAGCACTCGATCGTCTCTTGCCGGTTTTGGCCGAGGTCGTACGTCATCCGGCGCAGGCGACGCGCGATGTCCTCCTTCTTCCGGATCTTACGGTCTTACGGGAGCGAGAGAGACGGGAGGTGTTGTTGCGGCGCAGTGGAGAAGTGCTCTCCAAGAGAAGGCAGGTACTTGAGAAGAGGCTCGACGATCTCGCACGCGCAGTGAAAGCCGCTGGTGAATCACAGAATATCGCGACTCAGGCTGACTTACTCCTCACACATCAGAGGCGAATTCCACCGAAGGCGAAGAAGGTCGAGCTCGATGACTTTGAGGGCGGGGTTGTAGAGATACCGCTAGATCCACGATTAAGCACTGCTCAAAATGCTCAAGTATTGTATCAACGCGCAAAAAAGAGACAGCAGAAAGCTGAGAAAGCTTGTCAGAGGCGAGAAGAACTTCAGGCTGAACTGCAAGATGTCGAAACTCGACTCGCCAATCTCGATGGGCAATCGGACGAGCAGCTTAGTCGACTAATCGGTGAAGACACTGCGGATGCTAGAGCGTCTCGTTCGCATACCGCGGGTATCCGCTACCTGGGCCCTCACGGCTTTTCGGTTTTGGTCGGACGCAACGCCAGAGAAAACGATGGGCTGACTTTCAAGGTTGCGAAAAGTCGTGACGTATGGCTTCATGTCCAGGGGTATCAAGGAGCCCACGTCATCATTCGGGCGGAGGGGCGCGAGGTTCCGTTTGAAACGATCTTGTTCGCAGCCCAGCTTGCGGCCGGTCATTCAAAAGCGGGGAAGTCTGATAATGTAGCCGTCGACTATACGTTGAAAAAGAATGTTTGGAGGGCGAAAGGGGGTGGTCCAGGTGCAGTTTACTTCAGCCAGCAGAAGACCGTTTACGTTACGCCTAGCAGGAGACCCAAGGCGGATTAGAGCCTTCTATGATCCGATCCGCTCAATGACCCTGGAGGGCTGCAGCGTGAGAGCCGGTTACGAGAAAGCACAGTCTTATCTAAAGGTGTCAGCATGAAAATCGGTGTATTTACAGCGATGTTGCCGGATCTCACTCCCGAGGAGGCGGTTTGGGAGCTCAAAGAGGTCGGCTACGATGGCGTAGAGTGGCGTGTTACCCACACACCTCAGGAACTTAAACGGCAAGAGCCCTCGTTTTGGGGACATAATCTCTGTACCTTCGCTCCAACACTTGCAGATGCAACCCGTGCAAAGAGCTTGACTGAATCAGCCGGTCTTGACATCCCGAATATCGGAACCTATATCGAGTTGGGCGACCTAAATGCTGTGGAACAGGCGATGAATTTTGCCGAAGCGGTCGGTTCGCCGGCGTTCCGTGTCGGCTTTGGGGGATTTGGTGGCAGGTATCGGGAACAGCTCGACGTTGCGAGGGCGTTCTTGGCCGACATCGAGCCGTTGGCACGGGATCGAGGTATCAAGGCGTTGGTCGAGATCCACCACCGGACGATTCTCCCGAGCGCCTCTCTCGCCTCTCAATTGCTCTCAGGTTTCGATCCCGAGGCGATCGGTGCGCTTTTCGACCCTGGCAATATGGTCTTTGAAGGGTTTGAAGATTATCGTCTGGGAATCGAGTTGTTAGGACCCTTTCTCGCTCATGTCCACATCAAAAATGCGGCCTTCCGAAGGCCGGAAGGTGGTGGCGTGTGGCGGGGTTATTGGGCGCCACTCGATGATGGCGTCGTGGATTTCGAGGCGGTGTTTGCCGGTCTGAATGGTATCGGTTACGACGGATGGCTTGTGGTGGAAGATTTTAGCGGTACGAGATCGACTCGAGAGGCCTTGCGGCATAATCTCGCATTTATTAAAGAGAAGCTTGCCTCGGCCGGCGTGTAAATGGTGAGGTGACGTTCGTGAGTGTTCAGAAACGTATCGAGGTTGGGATCGCAGGTCTGGGGCGTAGTGGTTGGGATTTGCATGCGAAGACGCTCTCCCACTTGTCGATGTATAACGTTTCTGCAGTGATGGATCCGGTAGTTCAAAGGTGTGATGAGGCGAAGAAACGGTTTGGTTGTAAGACTTTTGAGAGGTTTGATGACCTGATCGCACAAGAGCTCGATCTGGTAGTAGTGGCCTCGCCGAGCTATCAACACGCCGAGCAGGGCATACGAGCTCTGTATGCGGGAAAAAACGTTCTGATCGAGAAACCCATGGGCTGTGACCTGACCGAAGCCGAGGCTCTGGTCGAAGCTGCGGTGAAGATGGGGAAACTGCTCACGGTCAATCAAAACTACCGCTACAGACCAGCCTTCAGGAAGGTCAACGAGGTAGTCGCTTCGGGTGTATTGGGCACACTCGTACAGATTCGGTTTGCAGTTCACGATTTTGCGAGGCGTTGGGATTGGCAAACTCTGCGTGGATACGGTGGGGGCATCCTCAACAACCACGGTGCACATCTGATCGATTGGGCTCTTCACTTTTTCGATGATGAGGAGCCGAAGATATCTGGTGCTCTCGTCAACACACCGCTCTATGCCGGTGATGCGGAGAGTCATGCCAAGATCGTGATCGTCCCCGGTGATGGACCGTTGATCGACCTCGAGCTAACCCATTGCAACGCATTTCCACAAGATAACTGGGTTGTGATGGGAACGCAGGGGAGCCTTACGGGAACCGATCATCGACTCCGCTGGAAGTATTTCGATGTGACACAGGTTCCGCCCATCAAGCTCGATATGGCTCCTACGCCCGATCGAAGCTACAATCGAGAGGAGCTACCCTGGATCACAGAGGAGCTCGTGTTGCCGACTGATATGAGTGACGATATGGTCGGTCTTTACCGCGATCTTTACGAGACGCTCTGTCATGACAAACCTCTAGCGATCACTCCGGAGAGTGTGTTGCGTCAGATGAAGGTGCTCGAGCGCTGTAGAGAGCTGCCAACACCACAGACGCGGTGAGATGAGCCGCAATAAACGGAATCCCAGCTGATCGATCGGTGTCAGTTCTTCAAACAAACATGTTTTTCAGGCCTAGCACCACGACATCGTTGACGGCTCGTACAGCCCCAGGTATATTCCAAGCGCGTTTATTTCTCTCTCCCACGATGTTGCTGATCGATCGCAATTCTGCAAACGGAACGCCGAGCGCCGTACAGACTTGAGCTGCGGCTGCCCCTTCCATCGATTCCACGGAGATTTCGTGTTGTGCGTAATAGCGTGCAGCATCATCGAAATTGCCTGTAACCGTTTCGGAAGTCCCGAAAGATACCGCCGGCATTCCGATCGTCTCTTCAAAGGTACGAGTGAGGTCTGGATCGGTTGGAAATCGGTTATACGCTTTTGGGTTTTCTACAAGTGGTAGCTCGAGAAAACGCATATCACGCCATCCCTGCTCGAGCTTGACACCGCTATCTATATGCATGTCCTGCTCGGCGGCAACCACCATACAGACGCTCAGAAATGAGCCGATATACGCACCGCCGATACCAAATTGAATCACGGCACGAGGGCGTAACGACGCGATGGCGAGTGCCAGACCAGCAGCTGTGTTGACCTTGCCAACGCCGAGGTGCAGGAGCTGTACGCGTGCTCCAAAGAGAGTGCCTTCCACCCCCTCACCCAAGAGAAGATCGAGATCGGTCTTGTCGGTGAGAAGATCTCGTAAGGGCTGCGCCTCCAAGCGAGTGGCAGTGATGAGTAGAACAGACCCCTGGTTCATGCAGCCTCTACAGGGAGGTCGAGGAGGGCGTGAACGAAGGCTGCGGCATCGTACGGCTGGAGATCGTCGGGGCGTTCGCCAACACCGATAAATTTAATGGGTAGTCCGAGTTCTCTTGCGATTGGGAGTAAGATACCTCCCTTGGCGCTCCCGTCTAGTTTTGTCACGATAACGCCTGTCACGCCGACTGCTTGATTGAATCTTCTGGCCTGCTCCAAGCCGTTTTGCCCAGTGACCGCATCGATCACTAGCCATACTTCTTTGGGTTCCCCTTCGTCGGCTTTCCCGATGACGCGCTTGACCTTTTTGAGCTCCTCCATCAAGTTATGTTTCGTATGCAGTCGGCCGGCTGTATCGACTATGAGAAGATCGACACCACGGGCACGCCTTGCCTGAGCGGCATCGAAGGCCACCGCAGCCGGATCGCTACCGTCGGGACCCGTAATGGTAGGGACGTCGAGTCGATGTCCCCACTCCTCGAGTTGAGCCGTAGCTGCAGCCCGGAAGGTGTCTCCGGCTGCAAACATGATCGATTTTCCGTAGGAGCGGTAGTATTGGGCCAATTTAGCGATCGTCGTTGTCTTTCCAACCCCATTGACCCCGACGACCATGATGACCTTGCCTGCAAACTCCACCATGTTGCGGGACACGTCGAGTGAGAAGCCGACGCGGCGCAACTTCTGACGAATTCGATCTGGTTCGAGTTGGTCGAGGAGGGCTTTTTCGAGTGATTCGGCGAAGCTCCTACCCCGCTCTCGCTCTTTGCGAGCTTCGATAACCACTTCGCTTGCGATGTGGGCGCCCACATCGGCACCTATGAGTGCAAACTCGAGATCATCCCAATCCATTTCCCACGGATTCTCAACCGATACGCCTTCTGTAGCGAGAACATCCCGCGTCTTCCCTAGGCCCCGCTTTAACCGATCGAACCAAGACATTATGCGGCCTCGTGGCGAGTTTTGGTGGCGTTTTTCGCCTTCTCAGGACGCTGAGGTTTGTCATCCGGCAAGCCTGCGTTGATATAGCTCAGAGCCCTACCGATACGCTGCATGACCTTTCTTTTTCCCAAAATGACCAATAAATCGGTCACGCTAGGAGCTTGGGCTCTGCCTGTCAAAGCGGCGCGTAGAGGCTGGAGTACCTTGCCCATGCCGACTCCCTGCTCTTGGACATAGTCGTGTACCAGATCGTCTACACTGTCGTAATCGAAAAACTCGAGCATCGAAAACTCTCGCTCAAGATCCTCAAGGTATTTTTGACCCGAAGCCAGCTTCTTTTTCGCTTGATCATCGTAGCTGAAATCATCCTCGAAAAAGTAACCGGCGTGCGCGACAAAATCGTTGAGCGTTTCGACCCGGGGTCGTAACACATCGACGATGTCGAGCAGATAATCATCGTCTTCCCAGGCAAAACCAGCCGACTCAAAAAGCGTCTTTACCCTACGGGTGAGGTTCTCAAGAGGGATGAGGTCTCGCAGGTATTTGGCGTTCATGAAGCGGAGCTTTTTGGGATCGAAGACGGGTGCTCCGAGAGAAATGCGATCGAGCGAAAACGCTCCGATCATTTCCTGCAGAGAGAAAAACTCCCGCCCATCTGGCATGCTCCACCCCATCAAGGCCAGATAATTGAGTAACGCTTCCGGGATGATCCCCTGTTCCCGGTACGAATCTACGCTGGTATCGAGTTTCCGCTTGCTCAGTTTCGTGCGCGTCTCATCTGGATTCCTGAGCAGCGGCATGTGGACGAATACGGGTGTTTCCCAGCTGAATGCCTGGTACAAGAGCGTGTGGATCGGAGTGCTTGTAATCCACTCTTCGGCTCGTATCACGTGGGTAACTCCCATAAGATGATCATCGACGACGGCTGCGAGATGGTAGGTGGGGTAGCCGTCGCTTTTCAGCAGCACCACATCTCGCACCTCTCGGTTATCGAAGGTGATCTCTCCGCGCAGTGCGTCGACAACACGAGTGGTTCCATCAAGAGGGGTCTTTAGTCGTACCACGAACGGTTCACCGGAAGCTGCACGATCGTCGCTTTCCTGCGAACTCAAGCACCGTGAGCGACCGTCATACCCGGGATCCAAGCCTTTACGCTTCTGTTCGTTTCGCATTTCTTCGAGCTCTTCAGCGGTTTCAAAGGCACGATAGGCCTTGTCTTCCTTGAGGAGTCGGTCGACGTGCTCCCGATACAGGTCCAGCCGCTCGCTCTGCCGGTAAGGGCTGTGTGGCCCACCTACAGCTGTGCTCTCATCTGGGTCTAGTCCTAGCCAATCCATCATCGCTAGGATGCGTTCCTCGGAAAGCGCATTATAGCGAGAACGATCGGTGTCCTCGATGCGCAGTATGAACCTTCCCCCATGTCTTTTTGCGAACACGTAGTTAAAAAGACCGATGTAAGCGGTCCCAATGTGCGGATCACCTGTTGGAGAAGGGGCAATTCGAGTAACGACGTTCATGGACCAGCCTCCCTTTGCGGCATTTTAGCTCAGTTTGATCGCCTCCGCTGTCGTGCTGCGTAGCGATTTTTGGTGACGTTATCGGCGTGTCATCGGAGGTAGACGTGTGCCAATGTCAACAGGCCTACACCCCAGAGATAAGGGGCAAACCATCGAAAGCGGCCCTTTCTCAGCACCGAAAAGAGCCAAAGCAGTGCGACATATCCTGAGAGGAACGAGGCTATGGTCATCACAAGGAGCGGAGCCACCGGTAGATTTGCCTCTCTGAACTCGCCGAGTCCCAAAAATGCTACTCCGACCGATACCGTCAGGTACATAAGAAAAGAGAGCCGGGGCGCCAGTTCTGATGAGGCGCCGCGCCAAAGGAGACTTGCAATCGTAACACCGGATCGGCTGATGCCTGGGATCACGGCGAGTCCTTGCGCCACACCGGCAATGAGTGCGTCTCGGAGGGAGAGCTGACCGGCCCTGTCTTTTGTGCCCGGTTTGGGCGTAAACCACAACAGGAAGCCGGTAGCGAGTAGTGCAACCGATACTGGTACAGGAGCGTTGAGGCGTTCAAACCCTCCCTTGAGTGCTAAACCGATAAGGGCTGTGGGTAGCGAGCCAACCAGGACCAAACGGGCGACATTCCATCCTTCTTGACGACGAGCTTCTTGCGAGACGATCCCACGAAAAAAACCTTGCGCCGCCGTCCATACATCAAAGCGGAAGACGAACAGAACGGCCAACAGAGTGCCCGTGTTGGTCGCAATGTCGACGTACAAGGGCAGCACTTCTCCCCACCCAAGGTAGTAGTTGGCGAGCACGAGGTGTCCGGAGCTGGAGATAGGGAGAAACTCTGTGAGGCCTTGCACCACACCGAGGATGGCAGCTTGAGATACCGACATGCCTATCTCAAGATTACTCATCCTGTCACGGATTAGCGCCTATCAGACAACGCATCTGCCGTTCTCTGGCGACTTATAGGACCGCAAGCCCTCAACGCTTGCTGTATTGTGGTGCTCGACGCGCCTTGTGCAAGCCGTACTTTTTGCGTTCGACGATACGTGCATCGCGCGTGAGATACCCACCCTTTTTCAGCATCGGGCGGAAATTGGGATCGACCTTAAGAAGCGCCCTGGCAACACCGAGCCTGATCGCATCTGCCTGTCCGCTCGGCCCCCCTCCGGCGACGGTGATCAGGGCATCATAACGCCCAGCGGTATTGGTCTCCTTAAGTGGCTCTAGAGCCTGGACACCGACCAGAATTCCACGGAAGTATTCCTGAAAATCTTTGCCATTGACAGTGATTCGACCGCTTCCGGGGCGCAAGAAGACTCTCGCTACCGCCGCTTTTCTTCGGCCCGTTCCGTAGTATTGTTCCATCAGGAAAGCTCCATCGTTTTGGGTTGTTGGGCTTGGTGAGGATGTGTGTCACCCGCATATACTTTGAGACGGCGAACCAATTTGCGGCCTAGCCTAGTCTTTGGGAGCATTCCCCATACGGCACGCTGGATCACCCGATCTGGATGTTTGGCGAGCATGCTTCTCGCGGAGATCTCTTTGAGACCGCCCTGGTAGCCGCTGTAGCGAGTGTAGACTTTCTGGTCGAGTTTGTTGCCGGTAAAGACGATTTTTGATGCGTTGATTACGATGACAAAATCCCCACCGGCTCGGTTGGGGGTAAAATCGACTTTATGCTTGCCACGTAAGAGCTGGGCGATCGTGGTGGCGAGACGCCCTACTCTCTGACCCTCGGCATCGATGAGAATCCAATCGTTCGAGGTCTCTTTAGGAAAGGTGGTTGACACGCTGCTCACGTCCTTCATTCCTTGGATCTTTAATCGTCGAAATGATCGGGACCGACGAAAAAGCCAAACGCGATTTTATCACACGTTGGGTGGCTGGTAAAGTGGCTGTGTGGCCGGCACGACAATGAAACTCCGTCTCGACCCTTGGGCGAGCGACTACGGCACCTCGTTACAAGCCGAGGAGGTGGTCGTCGGCGAAGTAGAACGTGTCAGCCTATACGTGGAGCGTGACGAGAGCGAATGGGTTGCAATTGCACCTCCACACGCAACGGATGAATGGCCCCATGTGCTCTTCATAGACGGTTGTCGACGCATCGATGCACGCGTATTCTTGGAGGATGAGCGGCGACAGCTTGCGTTCGGCTTACTCGGAAGTTGTGCCGTCGGCGTGGCCTCTTCTTTGCGCGATTCGGGCATTCATCAAGCTCATTTTTTGGATCTCTGGGATATCGATCAGGTCTGTATATTGAGTGGTGGCCACCAAGTCGCAGCGTTCACCATAGATCAGGGGCTAGCCAGCCAATTTGGGGCGTTGCGCTTTCGGATCGTTTCGACAGAGGCTCGTGAGCTCGATGCCCTCGAGGGTACACTTCAAAGTGACATGCTGCGTAAGGAGAGGGCTTTGGCGGCGCGGCTCATCGATCAGTTTCCCGATGCCCTGATCTTATGTGACGGGCCACGCCCACTTTTGGGCGGTGAGGAGAATGTAGTAGGATATGTCAAGACGATTCGTGACCAGAAGATCCCTCCTGAACAGATAAATCAGGTCCGGCTTCTCGAGGAGGGTCAGCGATCGCCCCTCTATCTGGTTCACACCAAAGATCCGCGCCACCAATACTACGAGTGGTTTCTACGTCTACGGGATCCGAGGCCGTGGCTTCACAGCTTTGCCGGTCTTGTTCGCTTACAGGCCTTGGCCGGGTCTGCTCCGGCTTCGAGGCTGGCTGAAGTCGTGCGACTAGCTGATTGGAGCTGCTTGCAACTGCCGCTCTTCTCAAGTCGCCAGCACCAAGATCCGAGAGCCCCTCAGCAACTTCTCCCCATACGTGCACTCGAGTCAGAGTTACGGCGTCGTATGGGAGATACTCGGCTTTTGAGGCGCCGGATTACCTCTTACCTGGCAAGACAGGGGGGATAGATGAACGCCAACCCAACCATCGGCATGGTTCTAGGTACCGAGGACGCCACACCGCTCCAATTTTGGTTTGCGGTCTCTGCAGGGTGCAAAGTGCAACTCGATGACATTGTCTTCGTGGAGGTTGGCGACCCCTCCAATCAGGATCAAGGCGTGAGATTCTATGGGGTGGTCGATGAGGTGCGAAGACGCTTCGAGGGAGTTCAGTTCGACGGTGACACAGAGTTGGTAGTCGATGGACTCTTGCCGGCCGATGTAGCCTATGGGGCCCACGTCTTGGTAACGAGGGTCGATCCAGAAGAGTTTATTCCGCCGGCCCCCGGTGATCGGGTCTATGAAGCGCACGGAGACGCGCTTGAGAAAGCGCTCTACCTCGATCACATGGAATCGCCTTTACCAGCGGGCGTCTTGCGTAACGGTGAACCCGGCTTTATCAACTTCGACTTCATCAACGGTCAAAAAGGAGCCCATGTAAACATCTCGGGCATATCAGGGATCGCGACCAAGACGAGCTATGCACTCTTTTTGCTCTACAGTCTGTTCAATGCCAAGTTGCAGGAGGGCCTCCTCAGGATGGGGAGTTCCGCTACCAAGGCCGTGATTTTCAATCTCAAGGGGGAGGATCTTCTATTCATCGATCAGCCCAACAGCGTATTTTCTCAAGAGGAACAGCGCTGGCAGCAGCGACATCGTGTAAATACCAGTCGCTATTCAATCTGTGGTCTCCCCGAGACGCCGTTCGAATCATGTGAGATGTATGCGCCGGCGAGAGACGCTCGTAGGGGAGAGGCGTTGATGGCTGATGTCATCCAGCGCGAGGGTGTTCGCCCTTACCTTTGGACCGTTCACGCATTTGCCAACGAGCGGATGTTGCCCTTTGTGCTTGCGGATCGAGAGGCGATGACCAACCTCGCCTTTTTGGTTGGTCATGTCGAGGAGAAGTTGGTACAGCTCGCAGCGAAACAGGCGGGTCCGCATCTAGAAGTCGATGCGTTCCGACACCATCTTGAGAGCGCCAGTGCCGATGAGGAAGATCGAGAGTGGTCCCCTTTGAATGCAGAGGAGTTTCTCAATTCAAAGAGAACGGACAGGGATCGCTTGGAGACCTTCGACGACTTGGTTTCGTATCTCGAGTACAAGCTGCTCTACCAAGTTGGTAGAGATGGTAGTCCGAGCGGTGACCCGACTTGGGTGGCCAGTCAGGCAAAAGCGACTCGAGAGGCGTTCATTAGGCGGCTTCGTGGGGCCAGTAAATACCTCCGTCGTCTGGTCCGAGGCGATCTGAACCAAGACCTTTTGAAGAGAGCGGTGCTCGACATTCTCGGCAGTGATAAGCAGGTGCATGTGGTCGATCTTCACCAACTCGCACCGCTCGCACAGATGTTCACAGTCGGTGTCTTGCTCAAACGGATTTTCGATCAGAAAGAGGCGGGTCGAAAAGGGCAAGTGTTCATTGTGCTCGATGAGCTGAACAAATACGCTCCATCGGAGGGCGAGAGCCCGATTAAAGATGTCCTCCTCGACATCGCCGAACGTGGTCGAAGCATGGGGGTAATTCTGATAGGCGCTCAGCAAACAGCCTCTGAAGTAGAGCGCAGGATCGTGGCGAACGCTGCCATACGCGTGGTAGGGAGGCTAGATGCTGCTGAGGCAGAACGGGGTGAGTACCGGTTCATGCCGGGAAGCTTCAGGATGCGCTCTACGATCTTGGCGCCGGGTACCATGATCGTCCATCAGCCAGATGTGCCGAGCCCGATGATGCTCACGTTTCCGTTTCCAGCCTGGGCGACTCGAAAGAAAGAAGCTGCTGAAAGCGTTTCCGATTCCGAGGCCCAGGACATCTTGGGTTGATTCTAGACCTCTGGGCTATCGCCGGCGTAATCCTTTTGGGTAAGCGTTTTTGACGATACCTTTGGCGCGCCGCCCCCAGCTCAGACAGTGCCCTCCTACGGCGATCGCCAACCAGCCGTCATTACCTCGGTGTTCGATCGGATGACCTTGTAGGTAGCGGAGCAGTTCTGGATGTTGGGGTTCAAAAGACAGCGTCTCTCGAACTTGCACCGGCCGTAAGGCCATGACGAGCGCGTGAGAGGGCAAGAGGCGCTTGCCACGTATGGAAGCCAGCCGTAACCCTATGCGCCTGATCTTGAGCCCCTTTGGAAACGGTGCTAGCGGTGGGATGGCATAGAGATGGTCACCATATTGGACGATCTGCTTACCCCGTGCCGGATCTATCAGCAGGGTTGCGCCAACGAACTGCTGCCACAGTTTCAGAATATCTGGTGCAGTGTTGTGGGCTCGAAACGGTAGCAGCTTCTCAATAGGACCGGATATCCGCTCAACTGCGGCGATGAAGTGACCTTCACCTGGATGTAGATGCGGCCAGATGCGGCGTGTTTTGTGTAGATCGTCCCGTTTCAGATCTTCCGGAAGCCAATCGGGGCGGCCTGGAGCCAGGCCTTCGAGACCGATCTGCCGTAGCTGAAACGCAGGCCATCGTTTTAGGAATTTTGCCACGACCCATTCGTTCTCCTCTGGAGAAAAGGTACAGGTGCTGTAGACCAGCCTGCCGCCACCTTTTACCAGCGAAGCCGCGTCGTCGAGCAGACGATCCTGGAGTCTAGCACAATGTGCAACCCGCTCATCTGTCCACATCGCAAGGGCCTCATCGTTCTTCCGAAACATACCCTCTCCAGAACACGGTGCGTCGAGGAGTACCTTATCGAAGCACCCGCCCCAGACCTCGGCGAGACGCTCCACGCGCTCGTTTACGACCAAAGCGTGGCGTATACCACATCGCTCGAGGTTTTGAAGAAGCGCCTTGCAGCGTTTGGCGTTTACCTCGTTGGAGACGAGGAGTCCTACGTCGTTTGTGAGCGCGGCCAGATGGCTCGATTTACCTCCAGGGGCTGCTGCAAGGTCGAGTATGAGGTCGCCGGCGCTTACCGAGGCGGCCTCTGCTACGGCCATGGCTGAGGGCTCTTGGAGATAGTAAAGACCGGCCGCATGGTAGGGGTGTTTACCGGCAGCGACACCGTGTTGGAGCTGAAAGCCGCTCGGACACCACGGGAGCGGCGCCAGCGGCCAGGGCAGCGATTTCTCGAGTGACTCGGAGTCGACTTTTAGCGTGTTTGCTCGGAGTCCCTTCACGTCGTGTTGGTGTAACGCCGTGAAGAAGTCTCGGCTCTCTCGACCGAGCAGCTTACTCATCTTCGCTTTAAACTTCGTAGGGAACACCATGGGGAAACACACGAATCATACCCCGATTGCACCGATCGAGGGGCCGGATTCTCCCTGGCGGAGATGGCCTGAACGGCATGCCGACCCGTTGTGGTATACACTGACCGCGTGAAAATTCTGCACACTGCGGATTGGCACGTCGGTCGTGTTTTGCACGGTATAGACCGTACTCCAGAAATCCGTGCCGTACTCAAGGAAGTCCTAGAGATCGCGCGCCAACAGGAAGTCGATCTGATTCTGGTTGCCGGGGATGTCTTCGATGGCAAGAACCCGAGTGCACTCGCCGAAGACACCGTTTTCGGGTTTTTCCAGGCTACGGCCGAGGCTGGTATTCCTAGCGTGGTCATCGCCGGCAATCACGATTCTCCTAATAGGCTGGATGCCTTTTCCGGATTGCTGCAGCTCGCTCGTGTTCACGTGGTCGGAAACCCGCGAGTGGCGGGTCAGGGTGGGCTGATTCGCCTCTCGATTTCTGGCCAGCCGGTCTGCATCGCGGCTCTCCCTTTTGTCTCCGAGCGGCGGCTGGTGCGCGTTACTCAGTTGCTCGAGGGTGATGCAGGAACACATAGAGAGACCTACCAACAGTCCATGAGAAAGTTGATCGCCAACCTCAGCCACGCTTTTGCGCCGGATACGGTCAACTTGTTGATGCTCCACGCCACCATGGAGGGCGCGACGCTGGCTAACTCTGAGTACGTGTTCCATACAACCGCCGACTACACTCTCAGCCACGATGTTCTCCCTGAAGATGCCGACTATGTCGCACTAGGCCATATCCACAATGCCCAGGTGGTCGAGGGGATGCCGGGGCGATCGGCTCAGTACTCGGGGAGTCTGGTGCAGCTCGACTTTGGCGAGCAGGAGACCCGTAAGGTCGTGTACGTACTCGAAGTCCGACCTGGCCGACCCACCGAAGTCGTGGCGGAGGTACCCTTGCGTACGGGACAGCAGTTACGGCGTGTTGTGATCCGTGAGGACGAGCTCGAAAGACGTGGCTCGCAACTCGTCGACTATGCTGGGTTGCTGAAGTTGGTTGTAGAAATGGATGTGCCCCGGCCCGGTTTGAAAGATCGTATCAAAGCTTCCCTGCCCCAGGTTGTCTCGGTGGAATTCCGCCTTCCCAAGGTCGAATCCGACGTGGTGTCGGGCGTCGATCTCAAGGCAATGAGCGCACTCGAGGCGTATGCACGCTACTACCTTGACAAACGTGGTACGGCTCTTCCGGATAGATTGCGAGAGGCGTTTAAGGATCTTTACCAGAGCGATCTCGAGAGCGGGGTGGTTCCGTGACGCCTCTGAAACTCGAGCTGAGCGGGTTCGGTTGCTTCCGCGAATTGGCAGTGATCGACTTCGAGGATCTGAAGCTGTTTGCGATTGCCGGACCGACCGGCTCTGGCAAGAGTACCCTGCTCGACGCTTTGACCTATGCGCTGTACGGACAGACGGCGCGGCTCGGCAGTCGTGGTCTCGACGCCCTCTTTACTTCGGGAAGTGACCGGCTCACGGTGCGGTTATCCTTCTCGACCCAAGCGGGGATCTACCGTGTGACCAGGACCGCGGATCGGAAGGCCAATGGAAATATTCAACGAGAGACCCGCATCGAGCACCTTGCGGATAATGCAGACTGGCATCAGCTACCTGAGAGCGAACGGCTGAGGGTAGCAGATGCCAGGCTTGAACAGCTCATCGGTTTGGACTATGAAGGCTTTACGAGAGCTGTGTTACTACCTCAGGGCGCATTCGACGAGTTTCTGCAAGGGGATGCTACCAAGCGTCGAAAACTTCTCTCGGCCTTGCTCGGTATGGAGCGTATTGAAGCTGTTCAGAGGGAAGCGTTTCGACGGTCACGCGACGCTGAGAGTCGGCTTCAGAGCTTTGCTGCCCGTTTGGAAGAGGACTACGCTGGAGCTACCACCGAAAGGCTCGGTGGTCTGAAAGAAGAACTCGCCCGGCTTGAGGGGCGTGGTGTCGGGCTACGTCGAAGTTGTGAGGTATTGGCCGATGAAGTGAGAGAGCTTGCTGAGATCCGGGAGCTTACCACTTTACTGGTCTCAGCAGAAGAATCCGAGCGCGAGCTTGCGTCACGCAAAGAAGAGATGGCACGTGCCCAACAGCGCTACCAGCTCGGCTTACGGGCGCAGATGTTGATGCCGCAGCTGCGACAACTAGAATCAATGGAAGAAAAGGTTCGGCGTCTGGTTGATGACTGCAAAGAGGTTGAGCGCAGTGTTGGTGTACAGGAAAAAGTGCTCGAGGAGGTCGATGCACGTTCGACCCAGGCTCGCGAACGAGAGCGAAACAGGGTGCCCCGACTCGAGGCCGAACTCGATAAGGTCGAAAGGGTAATTCCTCTTATGAGCGTCTTACGTTCCAGGGGTGGAACGTTGGACATCGCGAAGGGGACGGTCACGGAATCGAGCTTTAGCGAGTCGGCCTGGGAGGAGATGCAGCAGCTTCACGGGAGGCTACCGAGTATCGTAAGTCTCGATAGAGACCTATCACAGGCGATCCAGCGCGTAGAGTCTGGTGGAGTAGAGCTGTCGGATCTCGAGGAGCAGCTTCAATCATCGGAGAAACGTCTTGAAGAGCTTGAACGAGTGGGAAAAGAGGCGAAGAGGTCTTTTGACAGCACGGATCGACGCTATCACGAGGTGTTACGCAGCAATCATGTGGCGGCGTTGCGTAGTGATGTGAAAATTGGCGATCTTTGCCCTGTATGCGGGCAACGAATAGCCGAACTTGTAGAGCAAGAAAGTACAGATGTCGAGGACCTATTCGGGAAGCGTGTTCGTGCCGAGCAGCAGTTGTCTCAGCTTCGGACCAGCTACCAAGAAGCGCGAGACAGAGTCTCGGCCATTCGTGAACGGTTGGCAAACCGGCGTGAGGCCCATCAACAGGTGCGGGTTCGCGAGGCTCATCTGAGTCAGGAATTGGAACGGGTGCTCAGAGATTTCAAAGGCTTCGATGTGGAACGAGTCGATCAATTGGGTGATGCTCTAGAGAAGAGGAGGCGTGCGCTTTTGGCGGCGCTTGCCGGCGATATCGTGCGGGAAACGGGCGGGGAGGATCCGGTTTCGTATAAGGAGCGGCTCACCCGAGAGAAGCAACAGATCGAGGCGACACAGCGACGTCTCGAAATCGAACGGCAAGAGGCCTACCGAGATCTAGAGAGGGTTAAGACGCGCTATGAGCTACTTACCGAGCAGGTCACAGCGCTTCATCAAGAGGTAAAAGACCTCGAAGGCAGCCTCGCCGAGGCGATAGCCGAAGCGGGGTTCGAGGGGCGTACTGCCCTCTCCGATGCTGCCATCTCCCAAGCAGACTTACGCACCCTGGAGCACTCGATCTCCACGTATCGATCCGAGGTGGATGTCACCGCTCGAAAGAAGGTGGAGTTGAAGGCCGGGCTCGCTGGTAGAACGCTCGATGAAAGCCGGTTCGAGCGGGTGACCGAAGAGCTTGAGTGCAAGACACAAGAACTCGAGCAAGTTCAGCGAGATCAAGGAAGATTGCAACGCGAAGTACAGCAGGTAGCCGAACAGCTCGAGCGGGCGAAAGAGATTCGGCGCCAGCAAGATGAAGAACGGGGACGCTTCGATACCTTCCGGCAACTCCACCTCGATCTCCGGGGCAACGCGTTTCCCGATTATCTGATGACACAGGTACAGCATCAACTGGTGAAGCGGGCTTCCAGCATCCTGGCCGTGGTGACCGATGGACGCTTCGACTTACGCTTGTTCGAGGCTGAGTACCATGTGGTGGATAATTGGCACGGTGGAGATTTGCGCAGTGCCAAGACACTTTCGGGGGGGGAGACGTTCGTGGCGAGTCTGGCCTTGGCCCTTGCTCTTTCAGACACGTTGGTCGGTAGTCACTCGTTAGGCGCTCTCTTCTTGGATGAAGGCTTCGGAACCCTCGATCAAGATACCTTGGACGCCGTGGCTAACGTGCTAGAAGCGCTTACGCGAGAGGGGCGCATGGTCGGGGTGATCACGCACGTCACGGACCTGACCGAGCGCCTCCCTGCCCGTCTGTTGGTCGGAAAAGGTCCACAGGGTTCGACCGCAGAGTGGGACTTTCTGTGAGCAAGTCTCGTGAGCAAGTCCCCGTGTGAATTGGGGGCTTCCAACGAACGCGTGATGGCGAGTCGGTTACTCTTTGCGTCGAACCGTCGACGGCGCCTCACCAAGCTGTTGGATTTCTTCGATGAAGCGGTCTACTGAGTCGAAGTCTCGGTAGACGCTGAGAAAACGGATATAGGCTACATCGTCTAGAGACTTGAGGAACTTTAATGTCCTGAGTCCGATCTCTTCAGACGAGATCTCGGGCTTTTGGATCTCATCTTCAAAGCCGTAGGCAAAATCTCTGAGTTGTTTCTCGGTGATTGGACGCTTGTTACAGGCGATGCGGAGTTTGTCGAGTAGCTTGTCAGGATTGAACACTTCGAGTCTGGCTGAGCGCTTGGCTACCATTAGTGCCTCGAATTGCGCCCTTTCGTAGGTGGTGAAGCGGCGGTGGCAGTTGGCGCACTCGCGTCGCCTCCTTATTGCAGCTCCCTCATCAGAGGGACGAGAGTTGATGACCCGCGTATCGTTTGTCGAGCAAAACGGGCACTTCATGAACGGTTAGGATACCATCGTACGGGGCCTCTCCGATGTTGAAGCTCCACAGTTTCTACGACTCCCCCGGCTATGTGGATCGGTTCGGTTCAGTCTCGAACGGCCTTTCGTAATCAAAAAGGGACAGGTCCCGTAATGCGTGTTACGACCTTTTACCCAATCGCACGGTTGGCCGTTCGATCAAGTATCTTCATCCTCAATGGTTCGAACCCCTCCAGGCTCGATGTAGAATCGCTCCTGATCATCGAGTGTTTCGACGAACTCACCAAATATACTCGCTTCCAGATCGTCTTGGCGAACGGTTTCATCGAGTGCTGCTCGTACCTCTGGCAACAACGTCTCTACCGCTTGTGGGGGGGGAGGGAGCGTCACGAAAAGTTGGTGTCCGGCCACACCTTCGGCTTCATCTGAGCCGAGGTGCAAAACCGTCTTTACCAGCGTGTCATCGTGTTTGGGATCCGTTGCGGCCCTCGAAGGGACGACGACGTTAACGCGTATACTCTGGCGTTGTGCACTGAAGCTTGCCGCGAGGCGGGTCAGAGCTCCGCGTACAGCCGACATTTGTGGCTCCGAGGCATCCCGTGGCGGTGTGACGAGGACGATCCAAGCTTGGTCCAGAAGCCTCGAAGCCGTCTTGAGCGTGAGAAAGCTGCTCTTGAGATCTTCAGCAAATAGCTCTGCAAACTCGGCTTCTGAGAGCGTGTGAAACGGTGTGTGACTCTCTTGGGTGGCGACGTGTATCACACCGCTAAGGTGCCCGAAAATCTCGAACACCTTGTTGAAGGCGTTATAGACATCCATCTGGGTGGTCATATCCGCCTGGATCGGGATGGCCTGTCCTCCCAACTCCTCGATTTCAGCAGCGGTTTTCGAGGCCATGTCGACGTCTCTATCTGCACAGACGACATCGTGCTGAGCCAGACCGTACGCGAGGGCGATCGCTCGGCCAAAACCCTGTGCGACGTTGGTTACCAACACGACGTTAGCCTTACTCATCAGCATGTAGAATACTGCGCTTCAAGGCGTCTCACAAGTATCGTGCTGACAGACACTTCGAAAATTGCTGGTGTTTGCTTGAACCCCTACTGTCTCCCTCGGTTCAGCAAAGGCCTTCCATACTGCTAGAATGATGACGTGCCGAAGCCAAGAAGCGTAATTCCAAACAGGCTAGGGAGGTCTTCTCATGGCTCTTGAGCGCTTTTTCAGGCGAAAGCGGCCTACCAAGGGTGATGAGGATCAGAGCCCTGCGGGTCTGTGGATGAAATGTGACGCGTGTAGCGCGCAGATCTACCGCAAAGATCTCGTGGCAAACCAGTACGTCTGCCCTGAGTGTCGTCACCACCATCGAATGCCGGTTGATGCACGTATTCAACTCCTGGCGGATGATGATACGTTCGAATTGTGGTCGGGCAAGTTGACACCTCGGGACCCGCTGCAATTCGTCGATACCAAACCCTACCCGGAAAGGATCGCCAAGGTTCAAGATCAACAGCAGCGGCCCGATGCCGTGGTCACCGGAGCGGCACGTCTTGAGGGAGAAGATGTGGCTCTTGTCGTCATGGACTTCTTTTTCGCTGGGGGATCGATGGGTTCGGTCGTAGGCGAAGAGGTGACCCGGGCAGCGGAACGAGCTGCCGAGGAGGACCGAAGCCTGATCGCTGTGACGGCCTCGGGAGGTGCTCGTATGCAAGAGGGGGCACTCTCTCTCATGCAGATGGCCAAGACCACCGTTGCACTCGAAGCTCTATCAGAGAGGCGCTTACCCTATATCAGCGTGCTCACAGACCCCACGACGGGTGGGGTAACCGCTAGCTTTGCCACTCTCGGCGATCTGATCGTTGCCGAACCGAATGCCCTGATCTGCTTTGCTGGGCCGCGCGTCATACAGCAGACCATCAAGCAAGATCTCCCAGAAGGTTTCCAGCGGGCGGAGTTTCTTTTGAAAAAGGGTATGGTCGATGACGTCATCCCCAGGCAACAGCTCAAGGAGCGCTTGGCTCTCTATCTGAGATTGCTTCGCGGGGGCTTGGCAAAAGAGGTGCCGGAGGTTGAGCGTGCCGCTGTCATTTGAGCAGCCGATCGTTGAGTTGGAGACAAAAATCAGTGACATGCGCAGCTACGCTGCCGAGCAAGGGGTCGATCTCACAGATGAGATCCAGCTTCTCGAGCAGAGGCTCGAACGACTCAAGAAAGAGACATTTGCCAACCTTTCGCGCTGGCAACGCGTGCAGGTGGCGCGTGCGCCGGGTCGTCCGACCGGTATGGACTATCTTCAATCGATCTTCGAGGATTTTACGGAACTGCATGGCGATCGAGCGCTGGGCGATGACCCGGCCCTGGTAGGAGGCCTGGCGTTTCTGCAAGGGCAGAGTGTCATGGTACTCGCTCAGCAAAAGGGGCGGGATACCAAAGAGAATATTCACCGGAATTTCGGTATGTCCCATCCGAGTGGATATCGAAAGGCGATTCGCTTGTTCGATCTCGCCGATAAGTTTCACCTGCCCGTGATTACGCTGATCGACACGCCTGGCGCCTACCCAGGGATTGCGGCCGAGGAGCAAGGACAGGCCTGGGTGATCGCTGAGAGCATCCGACGCATGAGCCGTTTACGGGTGCCTGCGATCAGCGTGGTGATCGGTGAGGGAGGTTCGGGCGGTGCTTTGGCTGTCGGTGTTGCCAACCGCGTACTGATTCTTGAGAACGCAATCTATTCGGTCATCAGTCCAGAGTCTTGTGCCGCGATCTTGTGGCGCGATTCCACAGAAGCTCCGAAAGCTGCCGAGGCGCTGCGACTCACTGCCGATGATCTTTTGCAGTTGGGGATCGTGGACCGTGTTATCGATGAACCGGTCGGTGGGGCGCACCGTAACCCAGGAAGTGCCATGGAGCGTGTTAAGGGAGCCCTTGTTGAAGAGTTGGCGGCGCTCATGTCGCTGACCTCAGACGAATGGATTCGGCAACGCCGTGAGCGTTTCAGGCATTTGGGCGAGTTCGATTTGGTTTGAGTTTGACGATTGAGCAGCTATCTCTTGCATCGCTAGGTTAACCGAAGGCTACACCATTTGTTCTCGAAAGCGTTTGACGTTCTCGCTGACACTGCCGTTGCCGTTGTAGATCGCGCTACCGGCGATCACAACGTCTGCTCCAGCCCTGACGATGCTCTGTACGTTCGAGATGCTCACCCCGCCATCCACCTCGATTTCACAGTCGGGGTTCAGGCGCGAACAGAGGTGCTTGAGGCGGGTGATGCGGTCGAGACTACCCTCGATGAACGTCTGACCACCGAATCCGGGATTGACACTCATGATGAGCGCCAGGTCGATCAGTGGGAGTGCCTCTTCAAAGATGTGGAGTGGTGTCAGGGGATTGACAGCCAGACCTGCTTTCAAGCCACCACTCTTGATGGTTTGAAGGGCACGGTGATGGTGCTGGGTAGCTTCAGCATGGATTGTGATGTGATCGGCTCCTGCCGTTTTGAAATCGGCAAGGTAGCGCTCTGGAAACGCGATCATCAGGTGGACATCGAGCGGGAGATTTGTGCTTCTTCGGCACGCTTCCACAATGCTGGGTCCCAGGGTGATGTTCGGCACGAAGTGGCCATCCATTACGTCGATGTGAAGATAGTCGGCACCCGCCTCTTCCGCGGCTCTCGCTTCATCGCCTAAGCGTGCAAAGTCTGAGGCCAAGATCGAGGGGGCGATTTTTGAAGTTGGCACGGCTGGAGTATAGCAGGGTAGTCGGTGGTTCGGTGCGACGCGTTTCGCCTTCGCTCAAGGTTCCCGGGGTTGAGCTCGATCACACGTCGGCGATGTCTTTCTATGCCTGGTTGATGGTGTCGGGAGGAAAATCGAGGGGAGCGGCCCGTGGGTAAAGCGGTTGACGTTACGACAGATGCCATATGGGTGACGATGGTTCTGGTACGCTGCGAGCGTGCTGTCCAAGGAGGATGAGCGATGGCTGATTATACATACCCTAATGTACTCGTAGATACGGCTTGGGTCGAAGCGCATCACCAAGATACTGACGTTCGGGTGGTTGAGGTAGATGAAGACATTCTTTTATATGAGCAGGGACACGTTCCCGGTGCCGTCAAGGTCGACTGGCATACCGAGTTGCAGCGTTCTGATGTCCGAGACTTCGTCGATGAGGGTGGTTTTGCTGAATTGATGGAGTCGAAGGGAATCAGCAACGCCACGACGGTCGTTCTCTATGGTGACAAATCGAACTGGTGGGCTGCCTACGCTTTCTGGTTTTTCAAATACAATGGCCACCAAGACGTGCGGCTTATGAACGGAGGGCGGCAGAAGTGGTTGGCTGAAGGGCGCCCCCTGAGCGATGAGAAGCCGACTTACCCGTCAGGGCAATATCGAGTTCCCTATCGCGATGAATCGATCAGAGCTTACGCAGCCGATGTGCTCCAACATATCATTCGAGTCAAAGATGCGAGCGGCGCTTTGGTCGATGTTCGTAGCCCTGCAGAGTATAGCGGTGAGAAGCTTCACATGCCAGAGTACCCGCAGGAGGGTGCGCTGCGTGGTGGGCACATTCCTGGTGCCAGCAACATTCCCTGGGCACAGGCGGTAAATGAAGACGGCACCTTCAAGTCGGCTGATGAGCTGACGGCCCTCTACGCTAGCAAAGGTGTGACAGGTGAAAAAGACATCGTGGCCTACTGTCGAATTGCCGAGCGTAGCAGCCACACCTGGTTTGTTCTCAAGTACCTGCTCGGATATCCGAAGGTGCGCAACTATGATGGTTCGTGGACCGAGTGGGGAAACATGGTCGGGGTGCCGATCGAACAAGGGGCATAGGCTTACGATTCCCAACCGCGTTAGGTGGTTTATGACGGAACTGAATGGCTCCGGTTCGAAACTACCGTAGTAGGCGATAGGGCATTTCGAACCTTCCCATAGGTTTTTATAGATCTCCTTTTGCTAGAGGTCGTTTTCATCCCCTGATCGCTGCGTGAAGCTGCCGGGTCACTTCGAGTGGTGGCGCGAGGTAAGCTGACGTCAGTGATGATTCCGGTGACGGCCAGTACGAAGGAGTACCAGGCCCGGGCTGAAGCGCTCAGCCTCCGGTATGGCTTGAGTGTCTGCCAGCCTCAAGAACTTGCAGGTGGTCCCTTCTTGCTACTCACCCCACGTAGACTCGAGCTCCACGTAGGAGATGTGGGGATGAGCGGTCCGATCTACGCCGATTTCACAGCGAGAAATTTCCAGCGGCGGTTGCGAGGCCTTCTCAGGGAACGAGAGCCGATACCGTTGCTTGCACGGGCGGTCGGAGTGACCAAGAGGGGTGTGAGAACCGTACTCGATGTCACAGCCGGTCTCGCGCAGGATGCCTTTGTGCTGGCAAGCCTCGGTTGCCAGGTCCACTTGGTAGAGCGATCTCCCATTGTCTTCGCATTACTCGAAGATGCCCTTTTGAGGGCGGCGGAAGACGAGGTTACAGCAGAGGTGGTCGGGCGAATGAAGCTTACCTTTGATGAGGCATCCCGTGTAATCTCTCACCTCGATACCCGGCCTGATGTTATCTATCTCGATCCGATGTATCCCCTTACGAAGAAGAGCGCAAGAAAAAATAAGGCCATGCACGCCTTTCGAGCTCTTGTAGGCGACGACGAAGACACGTCCACATTGCTCCTGCCGGCGCGAAAGGCTGCGACCTTTCGTGTGGTGGTGAAACGGGCTCGTCGAGCTCCCTATCTCGCCGGTGTGGAGCCTTCCGGGATGCTGCACGGTAAGACGACGCGTTTCGATCTTTATGCCCCGATCTCTGTGGGCGTAGATCTTGAAAAAACGTCTCCAACATCGTTTCAGGCGTTCTCCTGAGGGGATGTGAGGTTGCATCGATTCGGTGTGTTAGAGAGCGGAGGTTTTTGATGGATGTTATCGAAAAGGTCGCTGTTGTGGGAGCGGGTGTCATGGGGAGTGGCATTGCGACGCTCTGTCTTGCAAGTGGATTTCGAGTGAGCGTATACGACTCTTACGGGGGAGCTCTTGAGAGAACTGAGGCGCGAGCTCGAAAGCGGACCGAACCCGAGAGGGTAGAGAGAGATCTCGATCTCACCACTGACTTGTCTTCTGCGGTTCGCGACGCCGACTTCGTGATCGAAGCGATTCCCGAAAACCTTCAGCTGAAACGCGATATGTTTGCCCAGATCGACCGACACGCAAGTGCCAAGGCGGTGTTGGCTACCAACACGAGCGAACTCTCGGTGACGGCAATCGCTGCGGCGACAGAGCGGCCGGCTCAGGTGATCGGCATGCACTGGTTCAACCCGCCGGAGCGGATGGCGCTCATAGAGATCGTCGTCGCATTGCAGACAGATGAGCGTACGCTCGAGCGAACACGAGATCTAGCAGAGCGTTGTGGTAAGACCCCGGTTGTGGTGCAAGACCGGCAGGGGTTTGTGACTACCCGGGCGCTGGCCGCACTCCTCTGTGAATCGATACGGATTTTAGAAGAGGGAGTTGCCAGCCGAGACGATATCGATGCGGCGATTAGGCTCGGGCTCAACCATCCTATGGGGCCTCTTGAACTCGCCGATTACGTCGGTCTCGACACCTTGCTCTACATCTCTGAGGCGATGACAGAAGCAATCGGAGAGCGTTTTCGTCCCAGCCAAACCTTGCGAAAGCTGGTGGAGGCCGGGCATCTCGGTCGGAAGAGCGGACAGGGATTCTATCATTACGGTGATAAGGAGTAAGCCGAGTAGCTCTGTGCCGAAGTTGTCGGTGCACTACTCAGCTGAAACGATTTCCAACTCGGCCGCCCTGTTTTGTCGAGCTGGTAACCGTTCGATTGCAGATGGCCCTATTCGGAAATGAAACGGCCTCCCCGAAGGGAGGCCTTCTGGCTGGGCCACAGGGATTCGAACCCCGACCGACCGGACCAAAACCGGTTGTCCTACCATTAGACGATGGCCCAACAGTGCACCGCGAATTGTATCGAGTTGTCGGCTTGAGTGTCAAGGAGTGGTGTGAAACTGTGGAGATTACCATCGCTCCAACCTTTCCCCTTTTGTACGAAAGCGGTTGCCAAAATTATGTAAGCAGGTATC
>CP070651.1:684869-688259 GCA_020354625.1 Trueperaceae bacterium | reverse complement strand
TCCTGATCTTCTTCTTCGCCCAGCGTTTCTTCATGCAGGGGGTCGTGATCACCGGTGCGGAAAAGTAAATGTGAGTTATTGAAGCACATTGAGGGAGGGTATGGTTCGACATGTCCATAAAACGAGCATGGTCACTACTCATCATCATGATATTGGGACTCAGCGTTTTCCTTTCACCCTGCTTTGGCGGACGAACGGTGAAGGATCTCGAGCGAATAGCGAGGCAGGCGCAACCGGCCGACCGCGTGCTGGCCGATTTTGAAGGGGGGCCGCCGGCGGGGTGGTTTGACTACAATGGCGGGGCGAGCAGCGTCGCCGCCGCCACTCAGGTGGTAGCCGACGGCGATCCCCTGGCCTTGCCGGGACAGGTGGGGGATAACGAGATATTAGAGACCACCTTCACCATCGGTGACTTCGGTGGCTTTGGCCAGGACTTCGCCACCGGACTGGGCGGCCCGCAGGACTGGAGCGGTTTCGATGGGGTGGGTTTCTGGTTTTATGGGAACGGCTCCGGGCTCAGCTATCAGTTCGAGATCATGGACAACCGTTCGGATCCGTCCACCGATACGGCGGAGCGGTTCGACTACAACTTCACCGACGACTTCACCGGCTGGCGCTTTGTGACCATCCCCTTTGCGTCGTTCACCCGAGCGACGGACTTTCAGCCGGGTGGCGCTCCGAATGACGGTCTGGGGTTGACCGAGATGTGGGGTTGGGCGGTCGTGCTGCCCTTCGGCACCGATAGCTTCTACCTCGACCACGTCGGCCTGGTGGGTGGCGAGGTGCCTCTCAAGGTCGCTTTTCAGAGTGTCAGCTACACGGTCGAGGAGGGTGACACGGCGACCATCACCGTTGCGCTCACCACCGCGTCTTCACAGCAGGTTGCGGTCGACTACGCCACCTCCGATGGCACTGCCACGGACGGTGACGACTACTCGGCGACCTCAGGACCATTGGTCTTTCCAGCAGGCACGGTAGAGCAGAGCTTCACCGTGACCACGGTGGACGATAACGACGATGAGCCGGACGAAACCGTCATCCTGACTCTAAGCAATCCGGTCAACGCCGAGTTGGGGGCTAACTTTCAAACGACGTTGAAAATCAAGGACAACGAGTTGCCTACGCCTGGAACCATCGTCGTCATCGACGATTTCGAAAGCGGCTTGCCGGTGGGAGCCGATGGGGATGGCAATGCCATCGGCTTCTTCACGTTCAACGACGGCAACAGCACCGTGGCTATCAACACGGGTACACCGCCAGCCTCCGTCCCCGGTTCGGTCCCCGGCAATCAGGTTCTGCAGGTCGATACACACGTCAACGACAGCTTCGGCTTTGCCGGGATGATCCACGCCTTCGAGAACCCTGCGGTGAACGAGTGGACACCCCAGGACTGGAGCGGGTTTGAAGGCTTCAGTTTCTGGCTCTTTGGTAACAATACCGGCAGCATCCTGTTTATCGATATCCTGGACAACCGCGTCCCTGGTTCTACCAGCGACACCGCCGAGCGCTTCTCGATCGATATCGTTGACGACTTCTCCGGCTGGAAGTTCTTCGCCATTCCCTTCGCGGATTTGTCTCGTAAGGAGATCGGTAACGGCGCTCCCAACGACGGCTTCACCTTAAGCGAAGTGCACGGCTGGGCGTTTGGCGGGTTTAATAGCGGTTTGCCCTTCACCAACTACCTCGATGACGTAGGGGTTTTCGGGGCCGCAGAGCCACCGCAACTGGCGGTGACCTTCTCGGCCAACGAATACCAGGTGGACGAAGGGGACACCGCGACCGTCACCGTAAAGCTCAACCGGCCGCTAGGTGCCGAAGACCCGCCGCAGGTCGGCGTCTCCTACAGCTCTGACCCGGGTACGGCCAGACCGGACCGCGAGTACGGCCCCGTTGCAGGTACCCTCACCTTCGTTCAAGGCGGTCCTGCCGAACAGACCTTTTCCCTCCCTACTTTCGACGACCCCAAACACGACGGTGACAAGACCGTTATCCTGCGGCTCACCGATCCGGTGGACGTCTCACTCGGCTTCGTGACGCAAGCCGTAGTCGCTATCCTGGACGGCAATCCGCTGGATCCTGGGTTGGTCGACGACTTCGAGCGCGGCGCCTTCTTGTGGGCTGCCGACGACCAGGTAGCCTTTGGAGCGTACGAGGTCGCGGCCGGTGATCCGTTGGCTCTCCCCGGCCAGGGAGCCTATGAGAACCTCTTGCGCGTAACGGTGCCCCTGGTGGTGGATATGGTGGTGGAGGGCCGCCTCTGCAAGGGGGGCACCGGGGTGATCCCGGTCGCCCTGCTGAAGACCGACAGCTTCGACGCCACGTCTGTAGATCACACCAGCGTGCGTTTCGGCACCGCGTTCGAGGCCCACGGCGACAGAAAGACGGGTGTGGCCAGACGCCACGAGGAGGACTTCGAGGGCGACGGTGACACCGATCTCATCTTCCACTTCCGTGCCAGGGAAACCGGTTACGACTGCGATACCGTGCAACCCATCCTCACCGGTGAGACTTTTGGTGGTCAGCCGATTCTAGCCGGTGGCGAGGCCGGCTTCGGCTTTGGGCGCGACTTCGCCATCGGACGCGATTGGTCGGCTGCCGACGGGCTCAGCTTCTGGTTCTACGGCACCGGCAGCGGTGTACCGGTGACGGTAGGGCTCAAGGACAACCGCGCGCCCGATCCCGGTCCTCCGGGGTGGGAGCTGGTATGGAGTGACGAGTTCGACGATGCTGCCGGCACGCCACCCGATCCGGAGAACTGGAGCTACGAGCTCGGCGATGGGGCGGTCAACCGCATTCCGGGCTGGGGTAATCAAGAGCTCCAGTACTACACCGACAGCACCGACAACGTTGCCCACGATGGCAACGGCAACCTGGTCATCACCACTAGGGAGGCGGACGGCTCGCTGCTCTGCTACTACGGCCCTTGCAGCCACACCTCGGCGCGGTTGATCTCTTGGTATAAGGCGGAGTTCGCCTACGGTAGGATCGAATCGCGCATCAAGGTTCCTCAGGGTGCCGGCCTCTGGCCCGCTTTCTGGAGCCTCGGCACCGATATCGGCGAGGTAGGCTGGCCGCAGACGGGCGAGATCGACATCATGGAGTTCGTCGGCCGCTTGCCTAACGAGGTGTTCGGTACCATCCACGGCCCCGGCTACTCCGGCGGTCAGAGCTTTGGCAACATCAACACCTTTGGTGAGCCCGTCTACAACGATTTCCATACCTTTGCCATCGAGTGGCAGCCCGACCGGATCGACTGGTACGTCGACGGCATCCCCTACCACAGCGCGACACCAGCCGACGTGGCGCCCAATGAGTGGGTGTTCAACGATCCCGTTTTCTTGCTCCTCAACACCGCAATTGGTGGGAACTTCGGTGGGCCGCTCGGTCCCG
>CP070651.1:679613-684769 GCA_020354625.1 Trueperaceae bacterium | reverse complement strand
TAGGGGAGAAAGGTCACCCCTTCGCACCCTGGGGCTACCGCGAAGGCTTGCCGGTACATCTCCTCCCAGCTTAAGCCCAGGATCTCGCGTACCCACTCGAGCGCGATGCCGGCGTTTTGCATGGCCGCCATGGCGTACCAGCTGCCGCTGGCGCTGCGGAAGAGGTGCGTGCGCAGGGTCGGATCGACCACCGGCGCGTCGCGGATGGCGAAGATCTGCATGGCGGTGCCGATGTTGATCTGCACCTGTCCCGGCGCGATGAGGCCGCTACCGAAGGCGCTGGCCGCGGCGTCCGCAGCGCCGGTGGCGACCGGTAGCCCGGGCTCGAGCCCGAGTTCGGCTGATGCCTCGTCCGTAAGGGTGCCGGCGATCTCATGCGAGGGAGTGATGGGCGCCAGCCAGTCGTTGCGCAGGCCCAAGGCCCTGGTGATTTCGTCTGACCAACGGTCCTGCTGGAGGTCGAAAAGGAGCGTGGCCGAGGCGTCGGAGGGGTCGGCGTTGGCCGCCCCGGTGAGTCGCAGGCGCAGCCAGTCCTTGGGCTGCAACGCCCAATGGGCAGCGCGGTAGGTATCGTTCTCGTGTTCGCGCAGCCAGAGCAGGCTCGGTCCGGCCATGCCGGCGGCGACCGGGTTGGCTAGGTGGGAGCGTTGTTCAGACCCGAGTGCCCGGTAGCTTTCGAGCGTGGCGCTCGAGCGCATATCGGCCCACAAGATGGCCGGGCGCAGCGGCGTACCGTCCTCGCGGCAGAGCACCACGCCGTGCATCTGTCCCGAGAGACCCAGGGCGCTCACGTCCTGGGCATGTTCGCCGACCGCCTGGCGTACCGCCTCGCAGGTTCCCCGCCACCAGTCGCTCGGATCGGTCTCGGCCCAACCCGGCTGCGGGGCAGAGACCGGGTAGCTGCTCGAGGCCTCTCCCAGCACGCGCCCATCGTCACCGAGCAGTAGTGCCTTCACCGAGCCGGTACCGAGATCGATGCCGAGCAGCACGTGGAACCCTAGGCCTTGCCGGCGGCGCCCATGATGCGGATCTTGTCTCGAGCCACCTCGATCAATGCCGCTTTGACGGCCAGATAGCGGTCGGTGATCTCTGTGTAGACGTCTGCTGCGTCCCCGGCATCACCATGCCAAGCGCCGAGCACCGCCCGGATCAGCCCTGCGCCGATATTGACCTTGACCACACCGAGCTTGGTGGCTTCCGCCAGGTCTTCTGCTGCGATGCCGCTGCCGCCGTGAAGCACCAGCGGTCCGCGAGCTTCCTCGGCGATCGCCGAGAGCCGGTCGAGATCGAGCCTCGTCGTTTGCCCGTGCACCGAACCGACCGAGCAGGCCACCATATCGGCCTCTCCCTCTCGCAGCAGGCGCGCCGCCACTTCGGGCTCGGTGAGCGTTACGGTCGCGTCTCCACCCTCGCCGCCACCGAAGCTGCCACCGGCCGCCTCGAGCGACATGTTGCAGGCGTGGATGATCGCTGCGACGTTGCGGGTGAGGCGGATATTCTCCTCGAGCGGATGGGACTCCGCGTCGAACATCGCCGAGGAGTAACCGGCCCTCAGACTCTGGCCCACCCGCTCCAGGGAGTCCCCGTGATCGAGGTGCAGCATCACCGGCACCGAGGCGTCTTCTGCGATCGCCTTCACCATGCCGGCGACGTTTTTCGGGGTGGTGTGCACCAAGTCGCCCGGCGAGGTCTGCAGGATAATGGGGGCCCGCTCGAGCTCTGCAGCCTCGACGCAGGCCTGGGCCATCTCGAGCGTGAAGATGTTGAAGGCCGGCATGGCGTAGCGCTGTTCGAAGGCGCGTGTGATCAAGATGCGTCCGTCGGAAACAAAGGGCATGAATCAGCTCTCCTCGCGGCTTATCCGTAGGGCTTCGACCGTTTTGCGGTAGCGCCCGTAGGGTGCCTGGTAGATCTCTTGTAGTCGTGGATCCGGTCGGATGGTCGTCTGGCTCCGGTAGGTCAGGGTGAAGGCCTCCTCAGGGCTCTGGTAGACGCCGGCGCCGATACCCGCCAGAAGCGCCGCGCCCAAGGTCACCATGTCGGGGTTCAGCGCCACCTCGAGCGGACGGCCCAAGACGGCGGCCCGGATCTCCGACCACATCGGGTCTCGCGCCGAGCCCCCCGCCATCCGCACGAGCCGGATCGGCTCACTCGCCAAGGGTTCGAGGGCTTCGAAACACCTGCGGAGCTCGAAGGCGATCCCCTCGTAGACGGCCCTGGCAAAGTGGGCCGCCGTGTGGTCCCTTTTGACATCCACAAAGGCTGCATTCGCCTCGGGCTCGTTGAAGGGGGGAGACGTCCCGGTCAAGTTGGCGATGAAGAGGGGAGAGGTGTTCGGATCGATGCCGGCCGCAGCCTGGTGCATCGCCTCGAAGCTCTCGAAGCCCAACACCCCTTTGGCCCAATGCAACGAGCCCCCCGAACTGCGGATACCGCCCTCGAGGTAGCTGTGCCCGGGAATCACGTGGGGTCCGGTCGCAAAGCCTCCCGCGCGGCTCGGGTCGGGGGGTGAGGCGAGGCCGAGGGTGAGCGCCTCGGCGGTTCCGTGGGAGTCGAGCACCGCTTCGGGTGTAAGCGTGCCGCAAGCCAAGGCGGCGCAGAAGTGATCGTGCCCCCCGGCGAATACCGGCGTGCCGGCCCGGAGCCCGGTCTGTTCAGCCACTTCAGGGAGAACCTGTCCGGCGGCTTGAGTTCCTGCGACGGTGGGTGGCAAGAAATCACCATCGAGACCGGCCAGCTGTAGCAGCTCCTCCGACCAGACCCCACGGCGCACGTCGAAGGCCATGGTCCGCGCCGCCTGCGTGTCCGTCATCAGGGCCTCGCCGGTGAGTTTGAAGCGAATGTATCCCATAGAGCTTAGCCACACACGCGTTCTCTCCCAAGCCTCGGGCGCATGCTGGCGCAACCAGAGCCACTTGGTCAGGGTGTAGATGTGGCTCGGGATGAGCCCGGTGGTGGCGAACCAACGATCTGCCGGTAACGCTCGCTCGAGCCGGTGCAGCTCTTCGAGGCTGCGGTCGTCGTTCCAGGGGATGATCGGGTAGGTGGGTTGCCCCTCTGCGTCGAGCGGCACGCCCGACTCGCCCATGCTGCTCACAGCCAGGGCCTCGACCTCGCTTCCAGACTCGAGGACAGCTTTGCGGATGAGGCCGGCTGCGACCCGCCACAATTCCTCTGCCGGGAAGTGCTCCAAGCCCTCGAGCGACATCTCTCGCGGGGTGAGCGCTTGTTTGTGGGCCAAGGTCTTACCCAGCCGGTCGTAGACACCCACCTTGGTATGGGTGGTGCCGATATCGATGCCGAGCAGCACGATTAGCCTTTTACGGCACCGAAGGTCAGTCCTCGGACGATGTAGCGTTGGGCCAAGAGCGCCAGGACGGTGGGTGGCGTGATCGCAATCAGCGTACGCACGGCTACAAACCAGAACTGCACCCCCCTGGTGTCGGACGCCCCGGCCATCACCACGGGAATCGTCTTTGCCTTGAGCGTACCGAGCGAGAGGGCAAAGAGGAACTCATTCCAACTGAAGGCAATGATGATCAGAAGAGTTGCCGCCATCGCGGGTCCTGCCAGCCGCAGGGCGATCTGGGAGAAGGCGCCGAAATACGAAGCACCGTCGACGAGGGCGGCCTCTTCAAGTTCAATGGGGAGGTCTAGAAAAGCTTGACGCATGATGACGATGACAAAGGGCAGATTGAAGGTGATATTCACCAGAATCAGGGATCAGCGGGTGTCGATCAGCTTCAACTGGCTCATGATGAGGATAAAGGGCACGACGGTAGCGATCGGGGGCAAGATGCGTTGTGACAAAAACCAGACGGTCAGATCCTCGTTGGGTGGGAGCCTGTATCGGAAGCGTGCCAGCGCATAAGCAGCAGGCGTGCCGATGAGAAGTGCAAAGAAGCTTGCTGAGAAAGAGATGATGGTGCTGTTTCCGAGTGCCCTGATGGTTTCGCGAGCTCGCAATTCCGTGATCCAATTTTCCAGGGTCGGTTGGTAGTTCAGAAACGGGATACCCAGGCCGGCTACGGTGAAGGTGTCGATCGGCCTGCGAAAACTCAAGCTGACCGCCCAGAAGATCGGTAGAAACCATAAAAAGGCGACTGCCAGAGCGATGAGAAGATAACCGTAGGTCATTGCGCGTTTATGGGTCATTGATAAGCCTGCCTTATACGCCTGAAGAAGAATAGTACGATCAGGATCACAACGATGAGCAAGAGATAAGCCAGTGCCGAAGCGTAGCCGAAGTCGAAGAACCGTCTGGCCGTTCGGTAGGTCAGCATGGTGAACGGTTGAGTGGTGTTCCCCGGCCCTCCAAAGGTGAGCGTGAAGGGGATGTCGAAGACCTTGAAGGCCTCGGCGGTACGCAGCACCGCTACCAGGATAAGCGTCGGTTGCAAGATCGGCAAGGTGATGAAGCGAAATGTATCCCAGCCCCTCGATGTCTCAAGTCTGGCCGCTTCGTAATACTCTTCCGGTATGCCCTGGATGGCTGCCAGGAGAACGATGAAGACGAAAGGTGTCCACTGCCAGGCATCGACGATCATCACGGAAAAGAGCGCCCAGTCAGGATCGGACAACCAAGGGATTTTCCAAGGGATAAGACCGTTCACAAGACCGCCTTCTTCGTGAAAGACAGTGACAAATAAGAAGCCTACGGCGATCGGCGTGGCGAAGAGGGGGAGCGTCATCACGGTTCGGAGGACATTCCGTGCCGGAAGGGGCCGGTTGAAGAGCATCGCAAAGAGCAGCCCCAAGGTCAGCTGGATGAGAACGCCACCGATGACAAACGTCAAGGTGATGCGGGCCGCGGTGATGACGTTGGGATCGGTAAAGGCCCGAGCGAAATTGGCAAAGCCGATGAAGACATCGGGTTGCCCAATATTGACCCGAAAAAAAGAGAGTCGCAAGCTATAGAGGAGTGGGAAGACGGTAAACCCAAGCACCCAGATCACCGCAGGCGCAAGGAAGATATATTTCAGGCGGTTATTCCAGCGCACGTGAACATCCTATCCCCTCTTAAGGTCTGACTGGAAAAGTAGGTGTGTTAGGTAGGGCAGGGGGGCTACCAGCCCGCCCTGCCCGAGAGGAAGAAACTAGGGGGTGTAGCCGATCGATTGTTGATACTGCGAGAGCTGCAGGTCGAGGCCGCGGCG
>CP070651.1:676603-679513 GCA_020354625.1 Trueperaceae bacterium | reverse complement strand
GCGTAGTAAGTAGGCAAGTGGGCCCCGACGTAGGCGATCTTGGGTCGTGTGATTGCGGTCATGCCCGAGTATAAAGGCAGGAATCCTTTGAATTGTTCTGGTCTGGCTGCGCCAGACCAGAACATCTACAGTTCTCGCTCCGGTAGCTGCCAAAGATACTTTGCTGCCAACGCCGCCAGCACAGCCCCGAGAATCGGTCCGAGCCAGATCCTCACCCTAACGACCTCGGATGGATGCCCGCTTCAGTCGGGCTCTCGCCGGCTACCAGGCTCTGTACCAGGGACCAGCTCAGCTCGGCCAGCATGTCGCGGACAGACCGCCAGCGCTCGAGCGATTCACCTGAAGGGTCGGGGATGGAGAGGTGGAGCCTGGTGGTGCGCGCAGGATAGACCGGGCAGGCTTCATTGGCGCTGTCGCAAACCGTCAAGACCAGGTCGAAGTTCCAGGGATCGGGCAGCTCAGTGAGCGTTTTGGACCTGTGCCGGCCGAGATCGATGCCGGCCTCTCGCATCACTTTGATCGCGTCCGCTTTGACGAGGGTCTTCTCGGTACCGGCGGAGACGACCTCGGCCTCTAGCTCCGCTCGCTTCGCGAAATGCCGTAAGAACCCCTCCGCCATCTGACTGCGGGCGGAGTTGTGGGTACAAAGGACCAGGATACGCATCTCGACACACCCTCACCCCCACTCTAACCGAGAGGGTTCTGGCTGACGAATTTGTGAAGCCACACCACGTCGTCTCCCGACAGGCTGTCGATCAACCCCTCTCGAAGCCACTCCCCGACCCGTTCGGTGATGCTGGGAAAGAGTGACGCCGTGTAGGCCCCCATCTCTTCGGCCATCTCGGCGCCGAGCGCGTCGTAATATCCGATCACCGGGGGGCGGGGAAGGTGACAACGGATGGCGACGCCGGCCTCGTGAAGTTCACGTGCGTCTTCGGGGTGAAACCGGGCCAGCTCGATCGATAGCGAATCGAGGTTTGCGCTCTGTGCAACCGCCGGCATGCTGACGTGACGGGCGTGGGTAATCCCTTCAGTTCGTACGCCGGGGATACGCCTTTTGACCTCGAGCAGGGCCGGGTGATCGAAGGAGATGATGATGACGTCGTCATGAGTACCGGTCTCCTCGAGCAATTCGCCGAGACGATCGACCAACGGGTCGAACTGGAAACGCTCCTTGATCTCGATCACCAAACCGAGGTGCCCTTTGGCGTAAAGAAGGACCTCACGAAGGCTCGGAATACGCTCGCCGGCGAAGGCCGGATCGAACCAGCTGCCGGCATCGAGCTTGGCGAGCTCGGCCATGGTCAAGCCCGCCACCAAACCGTGCCCGTCGCTGACCCGGTCGACAGCCAGGTCGTGAATCACCGCGATCTCACCATCACGGGTCAAGACGATATCGATCTCGCAGGTGGTACCACCGTTCTCCTTGGTCGCCCTGAAGGCGGCCATGGTGTTCTCCGGTGCGCCGACGCTGTGCCCACGGTGACCGCAGACGTGCACGAAGCCGTTTTCACTGGCAAGCAGTTTCACGGGGTCTGTGCTCCATTCGCACCCACGTAGATGGCGTAGAGCGACGTGGTGGCGGTGATAAAGAGGCGATTACGGCGGGTGCCGCCGAAGGCGAGGTTGGCCACCAGCTCGGGAACGTTGATCCTGCCGAGCAGCTCACCCGAGGGGGCGTAGCAGTTCACCCCGGCGCCGGCGCTGGTCCAGATGTTCCCCTCGGTGTCCGCTCGGAACCCGTCCGAAAAATGGGGGGCCATTTCGGCGAAGACGCGTCCGCGGGTCAGCTTGTCACCGGCCACATCGAAGGCCCGGATATGTTGGGGGGCCTCGGGATCGTGCGAAAACCCCGTATCGGAGATGTAGAGGGTCGATTCGTCCGGGGAGAAACAGAGGCCGTTCGGCTTGACGAAGTCGTCGGCTACCACGCTGAGCTCACCGGTCTTCGGATCCAAGCGGTAGACGAAGCAACCGGCTTGTTCCATATCGGCCTTATAGCCCTCGTAGTCGCTGATGATGCCGTAAGGAGGATCGGTAAACCAGATGCTGTCGTCGGACCTGACCACCACGTCGTTGGGCGAGTTGAGACGTTTTCCCTGGTAGCGCTCGGCCATCACCGTGATGGTGCCGTCGAATTCGGTCCGTGTGACGCGGCGCGTACCGTGCTCGCAGGTGATGAGCCGTCCCTGGCGGTCGCGGGTGTTGCCGTTGCTGAACTGTGACGGCTGACGAAAGACGCTGACCTGGTCGCCGGCGAGGCGGAGCATCCTGTTGTTGGGGATGTCGCTCCACAGGAGCACGCCTGTGTCGGCGAAGTAGACGGGCCCTTCGGCCCAGCGCATGCCGCTGTAGAGCTTCTCAAGACTTGCGTTACCAAAGGCCAGGTAGCGGAAACGCTCGTCATGAATTTCGACATCGTTCACCTTGACCATCTCCTCCATCGTGGATTTCTGGTCTTGCAACCTACAAACGCTTTCTACACCTTACATCGAGATCCCCAGCAGCCCCCGCGTCAGCTGGAAGTCGACGTTGCCTTGGAGGCTGAGCTTCGGCTCGAGACGGCCCGAGGCAGCTTCGAAGGCCAGCTCGAGCAAGTTCTCGGCTCCTGTCTCACTGCCCAGGGTGAAGTCGAGGTCTGCCCCGAAACGGCGCTGCAGCTCCGCGTCACACGTCCCTTGCAACACGGGGACCAAAGGGTGCCCCTGCCTGGGCCGGTCGGCGATGTAGGCGAGCATCACCTCTACCCCGGTAGCGCCCAAGCCCGTCAGCGTCTCCACCCAGTGCTCGCTCGGGGTCTCCATGACGTGAAACCCTGGCCTGGAGACACGCTGCCCGTAGGCCAGGGTGGGCATCACCGCTCGATGCCCGAGCACGGCTTCCAGGAAGTCCGCTGACGCGAGCAGGCCG
>CP070651.1:671041-676503 GCA_020354625.1 Trueperaceae bacterium | reverse complement strand
GGGAGGTGAGACCCGTGCCTACCCACTTCAGATCCTCACCTGGCATGAGATCGTAAATGACGTCGTGGGTGGTGTGCCGGTGGCGGTGACGTTTTGCCCACTCTGTAACAGCGCCCTCGCTTTCGACCGGCGGATCCCTCTGACAGAAGAGGCGCGTCAGGCCCTGGTCGCGGTCAACCCAAGAGCGGACCTCCAGGAAGCAGCTGACATGTTCGACGATGCCTTCTTGGCAGCCTACGATGCTCAGGGCGGCGATGTGGGGATCCTTGTGGCGGGGTCGGAAGCGACCTTCGGCGTCTCCGGGATGCTCTTCAATTCCAACCTGCTGATGTTCGATACGGTCTCGAGCACACTCTGGGCGCAGATTCTCGGCGAGGGGAATGTGGGTACGCTGACCGGGACTGAACTGCTCCGGTTGCCTGCTCAGATCGTGAGCTTCACAGAGTTTCGTACGGTCTTCCCGGGTGCGCCGGTGATGTCGCGCGATACCGGCTTCAACCGCCGTTACGGTGCGAATCCGTATGTGGGCTATGACGATGTCAACTCGCCCGCGTTCCTCTTCAACGGCATCACCGACGGTCGTCTGCCCCCCAAAGCCCGTGTGGTGAGCGTCGATCACTTAGGCGAGTCGGTAGCCTATCCATTCGAGGTTCTTCAGAAGGTACGTATCATCGACGATCGGGTCGCCGACCTCCCCTTGGCGGTGTTTTGGCAAGAGGGGACGACCAGCGCCTTGGATCAGCGGTCCATTGCCGCGAGCAGCGATATCGGCGCTGTGGGTGTCTTCAACCGGATGCTGAACGGCCGGGAACTTACTTTCAGCTGGAACGGGGAAGCGTTCGTCGACGATCAGACGGGAAGCAGCTGGAATCTACTCGGCGTGGCGACGAGTGGAGAACTCGAAGGCGAACAACTCGAGCCCGTCGTGCACGACAATACCTTGTGGTTCGCCTGGGCCGCTTTCAAGCCCGAGACCCGCATCTATCTAGATGCCGAGGCCGGTGCCATGGATCAAGAGACGGGTGCTAGAGGTATCTTCGATAGCCTGAAGGCCTTCACCGCATCGCTATGGATGACTGTTCGTAGCAGCGTCTCTGATCTGTTGGAACGCGCCTGAGTGGGTTCGATCTTTGGAGGTTTCTTTTCTCTAGTCAACCGTACCCTGCGTAGCACCCATGACCCATTTCTCATCCCCCATCACCTTCTAAGAGATCCCGACAAGCATCGACGGCTGATCTGAGAAACGCAGCGACTTGGGCAGCTTGGTCTCGGGCTGTACGCTGCATGCTCGAAGCGGGCAACACAGCGCCGAGCCAACCGTCTGTATTCCACTGACCACCCCCCTCCAACGGGGGTAAGGCGGGCTCTTGGGGATAGGGCCAGGGGGTAGCGTACCAGTAGGGTTCGGGCCGGTGATCATCCCCTGGCGTCATTCCCACGCCGATACTCCGTGCTTCTTCGAGATCTTTGTCCACGTCGAGGGTGATCAGGGTGGCGATGTCGAAGTGGTGTGGCCAGCAGCGAATGGGGGAAGAACCGGTGTTTTCTGCCCGGATCTGATTCAATATGCTGTTGGCGTTGGCGTACCAGCGAGCGTGTTCGGTGAACAGTTCGGAGGAGCGAAAGGCTGTCCCGTGGGCGACCGGGTGGTCGGGGAGATCGTAAGGATGTCTGCTGAGGATTTTGTCCAGGGGGTTGCCCGTAACCGAAGCGACTGCCTGCTCGAGCCAGGCGTAACCTTCCTCGAGCGTGTTGTCGACCAATGGATACGCGTCGATCACCGTTTCCCTGGCATCGCATAAAAGGAGCGTCAAGTCCCGGAACCGGAGCCCGCTTCGGAATCGTTTGGGCGTGATCTTTCCTACCAGTGCCTCGTGCTGCTTCATCCATTCGAAGCTGGTGTGGCTCTGGTCGTGGAGTGGTGGGATGAAGGTGTGGCCTACCGAGGCCGCGATTTGGAGGGCCCAGTGGAGCTGAAGCCGCGCTTCGAAAAGTTCTGGTGAGGGCAGCTCGAGCAACTGCCAATTTGATGGCGAGGGAGTCATGGGTGGCCTCCTGAAACAGATCGGAGTTCGCCGAAAGATGGCCATACCATCATAAACCAGGGGTTCACCCCGAAGACTCCAGTGTTGGGAAACGCTTCGTGTCTAGAAGGGTCGACCGCTGTTCAGAGGGTTTGTGAGGTTGGTTTCCTCAAGACTTGACAGGGTGAGTAAAGAGTGCTATTTTTTCAGCATAGTGCTAGTTTTTTAGCATAAAAGATCAACCGGCTCATCGAACTTGGAGAGATCTGTGAGAAAACCTTCCCTGACAAGACTCAGCCGTAGAGAGCGGCAGCTGATGAACATTATCTACCAGCTGGGTCAGGCCACGGTCAAAGAGGTGCTCGAGCAGCTGGCCGATCCTCCCAGCTACTCGGCAGTGCGCGCCACCCTGCGCCTGTTGGAAGAAAAGGGATTTTTAAGGCACCTTCAGGATGGAGCCCGATACGTCTACTTACCGACGGTTACCCGTGATAAGGCTAGGAAGACGGCGCTCAACACCTTGCTGCAAACCTTCTTTAACGGTTCGGCCGAGCAAGCAGTCGCTACTCTAATCAGCGACTCAGGCCTGAGCGAAGCCGAACTGGACAGACTATCGGATTTGATTGCAGAAGCGAAAAGGGAAGGGAGGTAACGATGATCCCACCGCTGGCGAACCTCGCTCCGACACTCGTCGAAGTGATTTTGAAAGGGGTTTTGGTAGCTGCCTTAGCTCTGCTCCTCACCCAAGCCATACGCCACGCCTCAGCAGCCAAGCGCCACAAGTTGTTGAGACTCGCTTTGCTGAGTCTTTTGATCTTGCCTCTGTTCAGCGTCTGGTTGCCCGATCGCCAGATCGATGTTCCGGGCACTGTGGCCAATTGGATCCCGAACCAGCTGGAAGTAGGGCCGGATGGATCAGCAGACGCGTTTCGTTCTCCGATCGTGTTTCTTTCGAATGATGTGACGTCGAAGACTGCGTCGCGTAGCACGACTTTGGCGAGTTGGTTGATCGGTCTTTGGGGTTTGGGCGTCGTCGTGTTGCTGCTCCGTCTGCTGGTCGGTCTTGCTCGTGTGGTTCTCCTGACGCGAAGGGCGCGAAGCCTAAGTGAGTTGAGGTGGTGGCGTCTTCACGTCGAGCTCCTCTCTCTGCTAGGAATTACACGGCCGGTGGGGTTATTGATGAGTCCGAGCGTAACTGCGCCGATGACGTGGGGTTTATGGAGGCCGGTGGTGTTGTTGCCAGCTGAAGCCGAGAGCTGGTCTGATGAGAGGCGGCGCCTCGTTTTAACCCACGAACTGGCCCACGTGGCTCGTCAGGACTGGTTTTGGCAACTGTTGGCAGCGTTTGTCGTAGCGCTCCATTGGGTCAATCCATTTGCTCATCTAGTAGCGCAACATCTCCGTCTCGAGAGCGAAAAGGCGAGCGATGATGTCGTGCTTCGCATGGGTACGCAGCCTTCTAGCTATGCAGAACTCCTTTTGGATTTCACCCGTCGGCTGGTCGTAGAGACCGAACCTCAACCTGCCCTTTCCACCGCGATGTTACGCAGTTCTCAGCTCGGCGCCCGCATTGTCTCGATTCTGAGCTCTAACCGCAACCGGTCTCCCGGTTCGAGACGGTTTACGCTACTGGCGGGTGTTCTGATATTGGCCGGAATCGGTCTGTTGGCGACGCTTCAGTTCAACCCTCAGGTACCCATCGATCTCGACTCTGTACAGCGGGGTGTTCCGTGGTGGCAATTGGCCAGCGGCGAGTCTACACAGCTATCTTGTGGCCAAACATTTGGTTTGGACGAACCGGGTGTCGAGTGCGGAATCGTTGCGCTACGTACTGGAGTTCCGGGACTCTATCTCCTAACGGTCACTCCGGCATTAGATGAAAGAATCCCGAAGGGGACGATCGCAGTACCCGACGTGGCGACTTGGGTGGAGCTCATGATGCTCGAACTCTGACGAGAACCCAAAAAACCGTAATGGGTAAGCGGAAATGGGTAATGCGTGGGTGGCGTGTACAGAAGATGTTGAACCGGTACCCTTTGAAGCCCCCGTCACGAAATGGTCATGCGTAATGCGTGGGTAACGTGCACAGAAGTAGCCAAATCCCTACCCTTCGCAACACCCATCACCCAATAGCTCATTACTCATTACCAAATTGAGATAAGTCCTCTGACATCTGTATGCAAAATCCGATGGCAAGTCCCAAGACCGCAACATGCGGAAAGGAGAACTGATGAACCGACGTATCCTCATTTCAAGTTTGTTGGCCGCCACACTCGTCGTGACGGGGCTCGGCTTGCTGCCCCTCGTTCCAGGCGGTAGCCTGGCTGCTGCTCAGGGAATCACCGCGATCGACGAGAGTCGAGCCTTGCTCGAGAACGAACGAAACACCATCGAGATCGTCAACAGTCTCGGACCCAGCGTGGTGGCTGTAAATGTGACCTTTACGAGAACGTCCTCCATAGGCGAGCCCGATGAGGGGGCCGAGGAGCGTTCAGAACGTGCCCCGTTCGACTTCGATATACCCGGATTGACCCCGGAAATGCGAGAGCGTCTCCGCGAGCGCTTCCCAGACGGTTTCGACTTCCGTTTCAATCCCTTTGGCGAAGACGCTCAGCCGTTTCGTCAGGGGAGTGGCAGCGGTTTCGTCGTGGATGAGGAAGGCCATATCGTCACCAACTATCATGTGGTGAGCTCCGCACTCGAGCAAAACAGCAGCGAGCTACGCGAGGGCGCCGAGATCACTGTGACCTTTCCAGGCAGAGGGGATGAGCGGTTGGGGGCGCGCGTGCTGGGAGCCAACCCTTCGTTCGATCTCGCTCTGCTGGAACTCATCGACCCCAACTCGATACCAGAGGGGGTAGAGCCTCTGGTGCTAGGTGATTCTGACGGTGTGCTGGTCGGCCAGAAAGCCGTTGCCATCGGCAATCCCTTCGGCTTGCAGTCCACCGTCACTTCAGGTATCGTCTCGGCCATCGGACGAAATCTACCTTCTGTGGGAGAAGTGGCTATTCCGATGATCCAAACCGACGCCGCCGTGAACCCCGGCAGCTCAGGTGGCCCCCTGCTCAATTCCAGTGGGGAAGTGATCGGAATCAATACCGCCATCATTCCCGGAAACGGCTTCGGTCCAGGAAACGGTGCCTTCGCCGGCGTCGGCTTTGCGGTCCCGAGCAATCTCTTGGCAGAAAATTTGGAGTTGCTTGCTGGGGGTGGCTTCACCGACGTCTTCACCACCCGGCCCCGTATCGGAATCGCTGTGCGCAACGTTCAAGCCTTCCCCGAAAACGTACGAAACACGCTCCAGTTACCCGATCGTGGTGTGGTGATCTTTTCGGTGCAAGAAGATAGCCCAGGCGCCCAGGCCGGTCTACGCGGTAGTCAATTCACCGTCAACGTAGACGGTCAAGAGCTACCGGCTGGCGGGGATGTCATCACTGC
>CP070651.1:665117-670941 GCA_020354625.1 Trueperaceae bacterium | reverse complement strand
TGAGCCGAAGGCTCTCATCTATAAAATCTGAGCTGAAATCGTCGAGCGTGGAGCCCCTGTTCGCACTCTTCGTGCGCGGCGCACACCTGATCCGCAGGTGCAAATAGGCAAGAGGCTCTTTAAACCTCTTGCCCAAGAAACCTGCTATGCACGTCCAAGTCATGTTTGCGGCAACGGACGTGAGGGTGGCCGCGATTCCAACCTCGCTCTGCTCGCCCCCCGTTTGGGGCAATGCCCCAAACTCAAGTTGGAGGTTCTTAATCGCTCGATCGCTTCTAGAGTTATTCCACCTTGACCAGCACCGACACGGTTACATCACAGTCTGGCGGGTCCGCAAAGAGAACGGTAAAGGATCCCTGGCTAAGATTTGAAGCGTCAAAGACGGCATCAGGCGTACCGGGACCTCCAAAGTCGTACTTCATGCCAAAAACAACATTGTTGTCGTCATCTCTATCAAGCTCTCCGATGAAGCCTTTGAGCGTAAAGAGCTCGGTGAAGGGCAGACCGAACTGGGTTTGTCTATTGAGGTCGATTCCGCCTCCATCTCCCATCTCGACCCAACCGCTGTTAGTTTTGCAGGCTTCTGATCGAGGGCAATTGAGGAGGCTGGACAAAATGGAGCCCCTGCTCACGACACTCCTATACTCGAGACCTTTGGTGGGGTGGGGTAATTCTACTCCGAATCCGAAATCGAACTCCCCTTTGCCAGTTGAGTCGCAATCATCGAAAATCCTGATGGTCAGGTAGGTCACGGTGACGAGAAAGTCGGGCTCCAGGATGTCGGTGGGGCGGGTGGATTCAAGACCGTCCAAAACCCCGTCGCCATCGGTATCGGCATTGTTGGGATCGCTCTTCTGAGTGTACTCGATACTGTCGGTGAGACCATCGAGATCGGCATCAGCGTCGAGCGGATCGGAGAAGACGATGAGTCCACCTTGGCCCACGACGTTCACCGGCCAGGGACTGTTCACTTCGTCTCCATCAGAGCGCGTATCGTCGTCCGAGTCGGCGTCGACCGGATTCGTGAAGCGGAAGGGGGACTCGGCGTCGCCTGGGAAGTCGACGCTGTCGACCTCCTGCCGGTCGGTCAAGTTGTCGCCGTCGGTGTCCTTCGACTTCGGGTCGGTCCGGCCGAAGCGATCGTCGGTGTCGCAAACTAGATCGCCTTCGCGATCACGGCAACCCATGAACTCTTCCCAATCGGTCAGCCCGTCGTCGTCGCTGTCCGGGTCGTTGGTCAGCGAGGTAACGTTGCTTGAGGTCTCGGCTCCACGACTTCCGACCGTGGTGCTTCTACCTTCTTTGCTGATAGACCAACCTTGTGTTTCCTGCAAGTTGACCAGCCCGTCGCCATCGTCGTCGAGGACGCTGTCACCATCGGAACGAACGAGGATAGTGCCGAGTTGCAGCTCCTGGAAGTCAGCCAACCCATCCTGATCGGTATCACGGTGAAGCGGGTTGGTGGCGTAGGGGGTGCTGCTGTCACAGAAGACGTTGTTGGAGCCTCCAGCGTTACCGCAACCTGAAACGCCCGAGGGGACAATGGTCGTTACACCCCCTACGCCGGTCAGGCCGTTGTAGCGGAAGCCGGCGACCTCCTGAGCGTCGGTCAGACCATCATTATCGCTGTCGGGGCTGCTGGGATCGGTAGGCTTCGTCAACGTGACGGTAGCGAGCAGGGTGTTGTCGTTCCCATCGGCGTCCTTCGCATCGAGCGTCGGCACATCATTAGCGTCACGATAAACCTGAATCGCGGAGCAACTCGGTGCGACGATCAACTCCTGGCAGTCGGTCAGTCCATCAAGGTCGGTGTCGGCCCTGCCCGGATTCGAGAAGGTGGTGAAGGCGTCACGGCCATCTTCAGGCCTGATAATCCAAGGGGTACGGTTGCCGGTGGAGATGTCGAGGACACCGTACACCTCGAAATCGTCGCGAATGCCGTCATCGTCGGTATCCTTGCTGTCCGGATTATCGGGATCACCTGCGGTGTCAACGTCACTGTCGATGCTGCGGTAGAACGCCTCCTCGGTCGCTTCCAAGAGGTCGTCGTCTAAGTCCTGAATGAACTTGAAGGCGAAGGCTTGATCGGAAAAGACTACGGTCGAGTTGAAGTCGCGCCCAGCGAAGCCGGCGTTGGGAACGGGCGTGATCAGGCCTTCGGGGGTGATGACCCACCAGTCGCGATTCACATCGCTCAGAGCTTTCGAGACGTTCCGCACGCGCCACAAAGCTTCAACCCCGCGGATCGTGCAGGTGGCGTAGGTCGTTTCCAGGTCGGCCGCCGCTTTGGGGTCACTGCACGACGGCGGATCGCCGGTAGCGTTGCCCAGGTCGACGTGGGTGAGCCCCAGAACGTCCTCCATCACCTCTTGCATGGTGAGGCCGGTCGGTTCGCCACTGCTGTCGAACGGCGAGTTCGTCGCCACCCGGTACGTCTCTCGGTCCAGGTTACCTGCGTAGTCGATCTCCAAAAACGCTGTGCGGTCGTTGATGTCTTGCTCGACAAAGGCGAACTTACGGCCGAACTCATCCTCGATCTCGTAGCTGGCTACCTCGAACTTCATGCCGCGAGGGTTCTGCATCAGGCTCTCGACCAGCGACGGGAAGGCGTCGCTCGCCTCGAAGCGGAACGGTCCGCGCGCTGGGGTGAGCGGCCCTATGCTGATGGGGTTACCGGAGGCGGCGAAAAGCGAGGCGACGGGCACGAACTCTCGGGGGTTGCGGGGGTCCTGTACCAGCGCCGTAATCTCGATGTCGCTGATGGTAAAGGAGATGTTGCCGGCGTTCAAGAGGTTCACTTCGACGCCCATAGTGGCGCTCTCAACGAAGCGCGTAACCACCGATTCGGCTGAAACCTCGACGTCACTCGAAAGCGAGCTACTGTACTCCCGCTGGGCGGCACGTGAAGACTCGTCCGTCCAACTGGAGGTCGATGAGCTGCTAACACCTCCCGATACTTCAAGGGCAACGCCCCAGTTTCCGAGTTTATCCCCACCGCTGGCGCAGGCACCGCCGTAACATCCGGTGGCGGTTCCCTGGACGAACCAGTCGAAGGTCGAGGAGCCGGACTCGGACCTAGCCGACGCTTCCGACTGAGTGAAGGTGGTCTCAACCGATCGGCTCTCGAGCTCCGAGGTGCCCTGCGAACTCTGCTCTTCGAAGATGACGTTGAGGCGTAAATCCACGTTGCCAACGTCGATCTGGACTCGAGGCAGATCCGCCAGGCGCGGGTTCCGGTTCTGGATGACGACTTCTTCAAAGTCGTCGAACTGATCGCCATCAGTATCGGCAAGGATAGAAGAGGTCTTGAAGAAGTCTTCCTCAAGTCCGTCCTCGATCCCGTCTTCGTCGGTATCCTGATCGAAGGGATTACTGTAGGTCTCGTTGAATTCCTGGAAATCTGTCAGGCCGTCATCATCGGTGTCGAAGTCAGTTGGATCAAGGCCGAAGTCTTTCTCGATGGGGTCGGGCATGCCGTCCAAATCGGTGTCTTGACTGTCAGGAATGCCGTCTGAGGTATTGGCCCGGGTTGTACCATCGGCATTGAGGCACTTGGTGGCGTCGTTTTGGATCCCATATGCGTAACAGGCGTTATCCAAAAGGTCCACTTGAGCGTTCAATGTCGGATCACCAGGATCACTGTGAACTTCTCTAGTGGTTCGTCTTGGTACCAGCACGGTACGCTCGAGCAGCTCGACTGTCACAGTCCAACCTTTCAACTCCTCGTTGTCAGGAAGTCCGTCACCATCGGTATCGATAATCTCGTCACCGGTTGCCGGGGTACCGAAGAACTCCGTTTCGTTGAAGGGGTCAGTCAAGGGTTCCTGCGGCGCGATCGGGTTGCCGAGGAGATCAGTAATACCGGCGACTTGCAGGGTGTACAAGATCGGACTCTGCGAGCCGGTAGTCAGCAGCACCGAAGATCCATCAGACCTCAAGGTTGCACTCGTAATGTTCAAGATGGCTTGACTGGAGAGCTCGTTGGCGTTAAGCAGGTCGGCGAAAATGTTGTAGTGCTGCGTGTTCTCGGCACTCGTCTGCTCGTGCGTCTTGTTGAAGGCCACCACCACACCCGTGTTGCCGTTCGACACGGCGCCTGTCACCTTCAACCCCTCACCGTCAACGTCACCGTCAGAACCTGGACCCACCCCGGTAAAGGTCGCGGAGTTATCAGGAGGCTCGAAGGGATTGCCATTCTGATCGGTGACCTCGCTGATTGTTAACGTGTAAAGCGTGCCGGCGCTCTGGAGTGCGGTGGTCAGCACCACTTCGGTGTTGAAGGGACTCAGCTCCGCTGCCAACACGGCCAAGTCGCTAGTGTTGGAAATGCCGTAGTGACGTGGATCCCCGGCGTTGTTGCTCACCGGCTCGCTTAAGCGCAGCACCACCGTGGTGTTGTCGGTCGCGAACACGTCCGTTATGGTCGGGGGAGCTATGTCGTCGCCGGGGATGCCGTTGAAGCCGGCGGTGTTGTGCTGGGGGTCGACCAGTTTGCCACCGCTCTTCGATAAGACGTTGGTGACCTTCACCGTGTAGCTGGTCTGTTCCTGGGGCGCGGTCTCAAGTAGCACCATGGTGCCGCCCTCTTTGGGGGTGGCAGCTGTGACCGCGAGCGGGGGTGTGATCTCGTAGTAGGCGGGGTTGTCGAGCCCCGGCCCCATCGCCTCGGGTTTGGCGCTGTTGGGGTCGACAAAGGTGATCAAGACCTCTGTGTTGCTTATCGCGATGGCGCTGGCGACCTGGGGCGCCTTTTCGGTCGAGCCGTTCACCGCGCTGGCGCTCAGCTCGCCGGCCACGCCACTACGGTTGGCCACCCCGATATTGCGCACGCTCAGCTGGTAGCTGACCGCCCGCTGTTCGGCGGTACCCAGAGTGACGCCGAAACCGTCTTCGCTCACGTAAGCCGCCAGCACCGCAAGCGACCCGTCAGGGCCACTCAGCTGGTAGTTGTTGGGGTTCTCTGCGCCGCTGCCGAGCGCCTTGTCGAAGGTCACCTGCAGCGAGGTGCTGCTGGTGGCGACGACCTCGACGATCGCAAGCTCAACCGGCGGGTTTACGCCGCGCCTGGCGCAGGCGACTAGGAGCAGCAACGAGGCCGCCAACAGCAGCGCTCCCGCGCGAGCAAACCGAATCCATCTCTCCCTCTTCATCTCTCTTCCTCTCCCTATTGGTTCTTCTGTGGCTTCGCCTTATCGGCGTCTGATCTCGGTCAAACGGAGGTGAGGCCCATAAAGACGGCACCGGCCGAGTCACCGCGGTTTGCAGTGAGGCCGACACCCGTCAAATTACTCGCTACGGTGCAACGAGTAACGCCATCATCTTGTTTGTTGTCCTCCCCTTCCAAGCGCCAAAAACCATTGCTGCACAAAACCCATCGCGCAAGACTCCGAACCACAGTTCAGGTCGGTTGTCCTCGTCCTGAAATATGAAATTTCGGGTCCGTGAGGTTACCATGCCTTATCCGGCTTGTCAAACCACCCAAAGCTCTCGCCTGGCACAACGGGCAAGGCTCGGCTGGAGTCCGCCAGCACCCGCACCACAACCCGCTCCAGCCCGGGTTCAGCCACCGTGAAGTATTCCTTCCACGGCTCTCCTGTGCTACCCAAAGGAGATGGTGGCAGGCAGCTGGCCACCGGGATCTCGATCGCTCGCAAACACGACCGGCGGCACCGTCATCTTCATGGAACCTGCCGACGCCACCAGCTCGGGGGCGTCCGGAGACAGCAACGTGATCGTGCGGGCGCTGCTCGAAACCGGGTACCGAGGTCGCGTCTTGGCCCCACTGGTCGACCCAGCGGCCGCGCGCCGGGCCCTTGAAGCGGGC
>CP070651.1:661659-665017 GCA_020354625.1 Trueperaceae bacterium | reverse complement strand
CCCGCACTTCGGCTGCGGTGGGCAAGGCTTCGGAACAACCGTGACGCGTGACCACCAAGGCTCCGCAGGCGGCTCCGAACCGGGCGCTCTCGCGCCACCCCCACCCTGAGAGGTGCCCGTAGATGAGACCGCTGGCGAAGGCGTCTCCAGCGCCGACGGTGTTGACGGGTTCCACCTCGAAGGCGGGGAGGTGTTCTGCGGTATCGCGCGTTCTCACGGTAACGCCGCGCGCACCGCGTTTGATCACCATCACACCCGGTTTCGCGTGGCGCTCGAGCCAGGAACGCACCCGTTCGTCGAGTTCGTTGCGTTCCGCACCGTTCAGAGCTTTGATGGTTGTGCTCTCAGACGGATTCGGGTTGCTAATGAGAGCGGCGTAGAGCTCTTCCTCGGTGCCGATGGCGATATCGATCAGGGGCAAGAGGCGGCGCAGGTTGACGCTGTAGGCCCGCGGGTCGTGCCACTGGTCGGGTCGGATATCGAGATCCAAAAAGACGGTGACGCCGCGCTGTGCCGCGAGCTCGGCGGCCGCGAACGTCACCTCCCGGCGGGGAGAGCGGCTCAAGCCGGTGCCGGTGAGCACCAGCGCCCGGCAGCGATCCAAGGGAACCGACCACAGGTCCTCGAAGGAGAGCGCGACGTCGGCCGGGTTCTCACGGTAGAAGAGCAGCGGGAAGGTATCAGGCGGCTCCACGCCGACCACCGCCAGGCTCGTGCGGGTGCCGGGTTTTACAACGGTGCACTCGGTATCGACCCCTTCACCAACCAACCTATGGAGCACCAGCCTCCCCACGGCATCTTCACCCACCGCCGTCAGCAGCGCCACCGAGAGGCCGAGACGGCTGGTGCCGATGGCGATGTTGCTGGGGCTCCCCCCCACGCTGGTGGCAAAGCGCGTGATCTCCTCGAACGGTGCGCCGACATCGAGTGAAAAGAGGTCCATCGACGACCGTCCTAGGCAGACGACGTCATAGTGACCAAAAGCAGTTTTCTTGTCCCGAGGGCGCGTCACGGTGGCTCTCCTTCCCGTTAGTCGACGACTCCATCATACCCAGCTTCAACCGAGTCGTCCGAGCCAAATCCTGGGACTTGGGTCAATTTGACAACCGCAAACGAGAGTCGATAAGATTTATAACGCTACGATGCGATAACTCGTCGCTGATATCATCACAGGGTGCAAGGTTTGTGTGATGATTCCCAGCACGTGGCGGGTTTCTGTGTAGGTGTAATATCTTGGCAATAAATCGCGTGCAAGGTGTGTTGCCCGGTTGCACCGCAGGGGAGTAGCGTAAGGAGAATGTATGAAGAAGTTAGGTCTACTCGTTCTGAGTCTTTTCGTTGTCATCGGTCTCATGAGCACGGTCCATGACCAAGGGCTGAAAGAGCGTAGTGACATCCGTATCGTCGTGGTCGTCCACGGCACACCCGACGACCCTTTCTGGTCGGTTGTCAATAATGCGGTCGAAATAGCACAGAGTGATTTCGGCGTCCAAGTCGAGTACCGTGCCCCGGACACCTTCGACATGGTTCTTATGGCACAGCTCATCGACGCGGCGGTGGCCTCCAACCCCGATGCTTTGATTGTCTCTGTTCCCGATGCCGCAGCACTCGGTGACTCCATCGGCGGGGCCGTTGAAGCCGGCATCCCCGTCTTCTCGATCAACTCGGGCAGCGACGTGTTCCAGGAGCTCGGCATCCTGCGCCATATCGGCCAGACCGAGTACGAAGCGGGACTCGGCGGCGGCAAGCGGATGAAGGCGCTCGGCGGCACCAACGGCCTCTGCATCAACCACCAGGTCGGCAACGTGGCGCTCGACCTCCGCTGCGAAGGCTTTGCCGACGGTCTCGAAGGCACCGTCGAAGTGCTGGCCGTGAGCCAAGACCCGATCGAGATCCAAAATGCCGTAACCGCCGCACTTCAGGCCAGCCCGGATATCGACACCATCTTGGCTACCGGACCGCTCGGTGGAAACCCGACGCTCGAAGCGCTTCGCGAAGCCGGTCTTGCCGGCGACATGCTCTTCGGCGTCTTCGACCTGGGTCCCGACCTGTTACAGGGTGCTGTTGAAGGTGAAGTGAGCTTCCTCATCGACCAGCAGCAGTTCCTGCAGGGCTACCTCGGCGTGCAGACGGCCGTCAACTACGTGCAATTCAGCGTGCTGCCCGGTAACGAAGTCATCCTCACGGGCCCCGGCTTCGTCACGCCCGACAACGCCGCCGACGTCATTAACCTGAGCGCCGAAGGTTTCCGCTAACTGTTCCGAGCTCACCTTGTGCAGGGGTCAGTCGGGTCCGCTCGCTGGCCCCTGTTTTTGTTCTTGATCCTAATTTCCTTTGTCATGAGACCTGACTCCCGGGTCCGAGTCTTGTTATTGTTCACCCTGTCAATCGTTCTCTCCCTTCGATCCGGCAGGTAACCCGACGCAGCAAAGCGAGGTGTAGCTCTTGACGACCCCAACGAGTACCCATCAGGACGAACGCGTCCAGCAAGTCGGATTGATGCGCAAGATCCTCGGCCGGCCCGAACTCGGCGCCGTGGCCGGGGCGATCATTATCTTTCTCCTCTTCACCATCGTCGCCGGCGACAAGGGCTTTCTGACACCCATCGGCTTCCGCACCTGGCTGGAAGTCTCGGCCCAACTCGGCATCATCGGCATCGGCGCCACCATGCTGATGATCGGCGGTGAGTTCGACCTGTCGGTCGGCTCGATGATCGCGGCGGCCGGCATGATCTTCCTGCTGCCGGTGGTGCAATATAGCTGGCCGATCTGGCTGGCTTTTTTGGTCGCCATCGGCTTCGCGCTGCTGGTAGGCTATGTCAACGGCACCCTTGTCAACCGCACCGGGTTGCCCTCTTTTATCGTCACCCTCGCCTTCTTGTTCATCTTGCGAGGCGCCACCCTGGGCTTTACTCGCGAGGTCACCGGCGCCACCCAGGTCAGCGTCCGCTCCTTTATCGGCACCGTCGAAGGGGTCACCACCAATGCCCAGGCCAAAGCGGTCATCCAAGACACCTTCCTCGGACGGCTGTTCAGTTTCCCCGACCTGTTCGGCGTCTTCTCACCGGCAGTGATCTGGTGGCTGGTCCTGGCCATCATCTCCACCTGGGTCCTCACCCGCACCCAGTTCGGCAACTGGATTTTCGCGGTCGGAGGCAACGCCGAGGCGGCCCGTAACTCCGGGGTGCCGGTGAACACGGTGCGCATCATCTTATTTATGTGGACGGCCGTGTGCGCCACCATCCTCGCCATGTTGCAGGTGTTCGACCTCGGCTCGGCCGATGTCACCCGGGGCCAGCTCAAGGAGTTCGAGGCGATCATCGTCGCCGTGATCGGCGGCACGCTGCTCACCGGCGGCT
>CP070651.1:654750-661559 GCA_020354625.1 Trueperaceae bacterium | reverse complement strand
AGCTCGCTGCCGTCGTGGAAGGTCACGCCGTCGCGGATGGTGAAGGTGTAGACCGTCCCATCTTCAGAAGCGCTCCAGGACTCGGCGATGTGCGGCCCCGGCTCCATCAAGCCCTCTTGCACTTTCGGGTAGACAAGCGGGTCGTACATGTTGATGACGGCGTGGAGCGAGCTCTCATCGGTGTGCTTGGCGGGATCGACCACCGTCACCGCCTGACCTTCCAGGTAGACGAACTCGCTGGCAACAGCGCTGCCGAGCATCGCCAAGGCGAGAACCAACCCCAACACGACTAGCCTTATCATCTTCATCGAAAAAACCTCCCTTTCAAAGCTTTCAAAGATCGAATCGACGCATTCCAATCAGTAAACCACCTTTGCATGAGCACTCGATCGATTTCCACCTCCCTGCCCCCGCTACTCTCATCTCTCATGACTCATCACCAAAGCTTTGTTGGTGATAGGTCATCGACAAGGCTCACTTTCGTTATCACGAGACCCCTTGCTCCCCCGCCGGATCCCGCTGCACGCGGCCCGAGGCATCGAGTCGGCAGCCGTACGCCGCCAACCCCTCGACCGACAGGTACCCCTCGTCGAAGTCGGCTTGGACCAGCTCGAGCGGACGCTCGCGCGGATCACCGAAACCGCTGCCGCCCGGCAGGTCGGCGGTGGCGAGCTGGGCGCTCCGCCGCAACTCGACCAAACTCCCCACCGCGTGGCCTTCGACACGCCTATCACCTTCTTCGACGATCAGGTTGGTCAAACTGCCCGACCGCCCCCCGGCCAAACCGGAGATCTCCTTGAGAATTCCCTGAAGCGGCCAGGTGACCAGCACCGCGCGGTCGTCGTCGAACAGCTTGCGCATCTGCACCCGCTGGCCGAGCCCACCGCGGTGGCGGCCCGGCCCGGCGCTGTCGGCCAGGAGCTCTTTCATCTCCACCAGGAGCGGCACCCGCATCTCGAACATCTCGACCGAAGTGTTGGCCGCGCTGGTCGGATAGAGGAGCGCGCTCTTGCCGTCCCCGTGCGCGCCGGCGCCCTGTCCACCCCCCTGGAACAGGTGGTCGTTGAAGGGCAGGCTGTCTGGACCGTAGCCGTAGGCCCCCATCGAGACCGGCAGCCCGGTAAAGGCCTGCACGCGCTCGGGAAGCGCCCCTTCCAAGGCCTTGAAGAGCGCCGGGCCGCAGTACCAGCCGGTCATGGTGCGGATGTTGACGCTGGCCGGGTAGCGGCAGTTGAGGACGCTCCCTTCGGGCGCGTAGACTTCGATCGGCCTAAAACAGCCTGCGTTGGAGGGGATATCGGGCGTGAGCATGCTCTTTAACGCGTAGACGCAGTGCGCTGCGGAGTAGTTCAAGGTGCAGTTGATGCCGCCGCGCTCGAGCTGATCGGGTGCGTCCCAATCGACCGTCATCTGGTCCCCTTCGACGGTTACGTGGGTGGTGAGGCTCATCGGGTCCCCGATGCCGTCGAAGTCGACCGTAGCGCTGTAGACGCCGTCCGGGACTGCCTGGATCGCCTCGCGCATGGCGGCTTCCGAGCGGTCTTGGATGACGTGCGCCAGCCCCGAGAGCTCCTCGAGGCCGTACTCGTCCATAAAGTGCAGCAGCCTTTCTGCCCCCACCTCGTTGGCGCTGACCTGCGCCTGGAGGTCGCCCAGCACCATCTCGCTCTTGCGAACGTTCCGCTCGATCAGCCGGTAGAGGTCGCGGTTCGGCTCGCCCCCACGGTAGAGCATGAGCGGTGGGATCTGCAGACCCTCCTCATAGATCTCGCGGGCCGAGAGCGCATCGCGGGTGCCGCCGATATCCGACCAGTGGGCGATCGAGCCGATGTGGCCGACCAGCCTGCCCTCTTTGAAGACCGGCGTCACCAGCGCCACATCGAACAGGTGGCCGGCGCAGAGCCAGGGGTCGTTGGTGATGAGCACGTCGCCCGGTTGCAAAGTCTCGGGAGGAAACTCGGCCAACAGCGCCTTGACGGCGCGCGGCAGGGTCAGATTGAACACCGGCATCGAGCGCGGGGAGTGCGCCAGCGTTTCACCTTCGGCGTCGAGCAGTTCGCAACCGAAATCCTGCGCCTCGCCGATGATCAGGCTGAAGGCGGTCTTGAGGATGGTGATCCAACACTCCTCGGTGATGTTGATGAGCCGGCTCCACATGATCTCGAGCGAAACCGGATCGAAGGAGGAAGCTTGCATCTTGTGATCGCTCATACCCCACCTACTTCGATATGCAAATTGCCGAGGTCATCGACCGTCAACACGTCCCCCGGGTTCGCCAGCGTGGTGCTCTCCCGCTCTTCGACGATCACCGGGCCGTTCAAGCGCGACCCGGCCGGCAACAGGTAGCGGTCGTACACTTCGACCGGCACGAAGCCGTCGCACTCCGGAAAGTAAGCCTGGCGGGTCGCTTTGCGCGCTTGCACCACCGCATCGTCTTGGCGCGTGTAGCTGGCGCCGTCTCGTTGACGCCCCTCCAAGCCGAGGTGTACCTCGGGTTCGGGCCCCAGTGCCCGCAGGCGCCAGTTCAGCACCATCGGCCGGTAGCCCGGCAATACTGCATGGTAGAGACGACTGTACTCGGCCTCGAAGGTGGCGATCATCTCGGCGGCCGAGTCACTGCCGAGGTCGCCGGCCGGGACTTCGACCTCGATCTCGTGAAACTGTCCCACGAAGCGCATTTCGGCGCGGCGCTCCAAGCGCATGTCGCCCCGCTCCACACCGGCGCCCTCCAGCACAGCTCTGGCTTGCTGCTCGAGCTCGCGGTAGAGCTGGTTGACTTCCTTCCAATCGAGCAAAGCCACCTCGCTGGGGTAGGAACGCGAAAACTCGAAGCTGATCGGCGCGACCAGAAACCCGAGGGCTGACGCAACCCCTGAAACCTGGGGCACCATCACCTCCGGAGCGCCGAGAATGCGGGCGACCCGGGCGGCGTGTGCCGGACCCGCCCCGCCAAAGGCCATCAGTTTGAAACGGCGCGGATCCTGTCCCTTCTCGATGATGTGGACCCGGGCGGCGCCCGCCATGTTCTCGCACACGATCCGGAACACACCCCAGGCGGTTTCGGCCTCGGTCAGCTCGAGCCGCCCACCGAGCCCTGCCAGCGCTGCGTGGGCGTCATCCATCCTGAGCGGCATCGACCCCCCGAGAAAGTACGCTGGGTCGAAGTAGCCGAGCGCCAAGCAGGCGTCGGTCACGGTGGCTTCCGTTCCGCCCAGACCGTAACAGGCCGGCCCGGGATCGGCCCCGGCGCTGCGCGGCCCGACCTTGAGCAGGCCCAAGCTATCCGCACCCGCGATCGAGCCACCCCCGGCGCCAATCTCGATCATGTCCACCACAGGCGCCTTGACCGGCAGACCGGAACCGTGCTTGAAGCGGTGCACCCGGGCTGCTTCGATCACCGGGGTGGTGGTCGGCTTGCCCCCCATGATCAGGCACGCCTTGGCGGTGGTGCCGCCCATGTCGAACGAAAGCAGGTCCGGCATCTCCAGAAACCGCCCCAAGAAGGCGCTGACAAGGGCGCCGCCGGCCGGACCCGACTCCAGGAAGCGGATCGGGAACTTGCGGGCGGTATCCGGGCTGGCCGAACCGCCACTCGACTGCATCAGGTAGAAGCGCCCCGTAAAGCCCTCCCGCTCGAGCTCTCGCTCCAAGTGGTTGAGGTAGCGCGCCATCAAAGGCTGCACGTAGGCGTTGCAGACGGTGGTGGCAGTCCGCTCATATTCGCGGATCTCAGGCACCACCTCGCTCGAAACCGACAGGGCGAGCTGAGGGAAGCGGCCGCGTATATACTCTGCGACCGCTCTCTCGTGGCTGGGATTCCGGTAGCTGTGCAGAAAACAGATCGCCAAGGCCTCCACACCCGAGGCGACCAACGCCTCGACTTGGCGGCGAACGGCCTCGAGATCGGGGGAACGGAGGGGCTGCCCCTCACGCGTCACCCGCTCGTCCACTTCCACCCGGTCACGGCGCGACACCAGCGGCTCCGGGTACTGCAAGAAGAGGTCGTAGATGTCGTAGCGCTGCTCGAAGCCCATCTCGAGCACATCTCGAAAACCCCGGGTGGTCAGAAGCGCCGTCTTGCTGCCGCGGCGCTCGATGAGGGCGTTGGTGACCAGGGTGGTGCCGTGAATCAATTCACTGACGTCAGATACTCGAAGGCCGTGCGTGTCCAACAGCTCTCGCAGCCCCAAGAGCGCACCGACTGCCGGATCGTCCGGGGTGGTCAACCGTTTGTGGAGATGCAAGGCACCACTCCCGGACTCGAGCAACACAAAATCGGTGAAGGTGCCACCGATATCCAGACCGACACGATACGTTTTCGACAAGAGATGCTCACCCCTCTACTACAAAACGTTCTAGCGACAAAGAGTCAGAAGGGCATTATACCCCTACCCTCAACTCGGGCAACCCCACGGTCCGGTTCTCGGTGAAGTCGAGGAACACCTCAATCGGACACGGACACCCCGACCTCGGTTTCGTCTGACAGTTAACGTCCTGCAAAGCGCCGACTGCCTATGCTACAACTAAGTGCAGCCTGCGCTGCGGTGACCGCAATACCACCAACTTGCCCCAGGCGCATCTTGGCCGATCCCTTCATGTCATGGGGCCGGCCAGCTTGCGCACATCAAAAAACATAGGGCGCCGCTTGGACCGCAGCCAGCCGTTCTGAGGAGAAGTACCCATGAACCCACTCAAAAAACTCCAAGACTTCGGGCAATCTGTTTACCTGGACGAAATCCGGCGCAGCATGGTCCACAACGGCTACCTCACGACCCTGATCGAACGAGACGGCCTGCGCGGGGTGACCTCGAACCCCGCGATCTTTCAAAAAGCGATCGCGGAAACAGACGACTATAAAACGGCGATCCACGAGCTGGCCAGGCAGGGGAAGAGCGTACCCGAAATCTACGAACAGTTGGTGGTAGAAGACATCCAAAACGCCGCCGACCTGCTCCGTGACACCTACGAAAAGAGCGACGGCCGCTACGGCTATGTAAGCCTCGAGGTATCGCCCCACCTCGCCCACGACACCGAAGGGACCGTCGCTGAGGCCCACCACCTCTGGCAACGCCTGAATCGGCCCAACGTGTTCATCAAGGTTCCCGGCACCCAGGCCGGCCTCCCGGCCATCACCCGGCTTATTCGCGACGGGATCAACGTCAACGTCACGCTGCTCTTCGGGCTCGAGCGCTACCGGGAAGTAGCCGAGGCCTACTTGGCTGGGCTCGAGCAGCGCGATGCCGACGGTCACCCCATCGCCAGGATCGCCTCGGTGGCGAGCTTCTTCTTGAGCCGCATCGATGTAGCGATCGACCCCTTGCTCGAGGCCGCGTCGCGTGGTGACGTTGCCGGCAAGGCCGCGATCGCCAGCGCCAAACTGGCCTACCAGATCTACCATGAGGTGTTCGGGAGCGAATCTGCCGCGGCCCTCGCCGCCAAAGGTGCCCGCAACCAGCGCCTGCTCTGGGCTTCGACCAGCACCAAGAACCCCGAGTATAGCGACGTCATGTACGTCGAACCGCTGATCGGCCCCGATACCGTCAACACCATGCCCGCGGCGACGCTGGACGCCTACCGGGATCACGGCGACCCGGCCGACCGCATCGAAGAGGACGTGGATGAAGCCAAAGCGCTGCTTGCCAGACTGCCCGCGTTCGGGATCGACCTCGACGAGATCACGCAGACCTTGGAAGACGAAGGCGTTGCCAAGTTCATCGCGCCCTTCGACAGCCTCATGAAGACGCTCGAAGAGGCGGTGGCCAAAGCGCCGGCCTGAAGGGGCGGGCCGTTCGCAGCAAAACGTCCTGTCAAACGAAATCGCTCAGCCAGAAGGTGATGGGTGATGGGTAATGGGTAATGCGTGGTCTGCCTGCGAACGGTTCGACTGAGTCTGTACGTTCGCCACACTCATAACTCATCACTCATTCCTCATCACCCGTACGGTTCCCAAAAAAACCCGCTACAACGCACCGTCAAGGTGCCATCCCTCAGCAAGGACAAATGTCTCTTGCCGTGGAACTCTCATTCAATGTAGAGATGAGGTGAAAACCTGCTGCGCATGCATCAGCGTCTCTCTTTTCGATCATCCCCCCCATGAAGGAGGGCGAGGTGGTTTGGGAGAGGGCAGCAAGCCTGCTGACACAACCGGTGTCGCAACCAGCTTGCCAGCAGCCACGAGGGGGTAAGAGATGCAACTGCACGCGATTCCCTTCCGGTGGAGGCATTTCCTCTTCGGCGCGTTGATCTTGATTCTCACGGCCAGCACCTGTAACGGCATCACGAGCGATGGCACCTTCTCCCTGTCACTGGACCCGAACCCGATCACGATCACCCAGGGTTCAACCCGCCCGGTAACCGTAACCATCAGCCGTATCACCTTCCCTGATGAGGTTGACCTGAGCCTCTCAGGTGTACCTTCCGGTGTAACCTACGCCTTCGCCCCTTCAGCTACTACTGGCACGACCAGCACCTTGACCTTGACGGCCGGCGCATCGGTATCCCCGGGCACCTCCACGCTCACCGTCACAGGTACGGCGGGAACCACCGTGCGGTCGGCAACCCTGAGCTTACGGGTCACAGCTCCCTCGGGCGGGGATGGCGAACGGCTTCAGCCGAGCGACCTCACCTACCTGGGGGCCTTCCGGTTCCCACCAGGGGGTGATCCCCCCACCACCTGGGGCTGGGGAGGGACCGCCATGACCTTCTACCCCGGCGGCGATCCCGGCGGCCCGGACGACAGCTTTCCCGGCTCCCTCTTCGCCACCGGCAACGACCAGCAACAGTACCTCTCCGAGATCAGCATCCCCGTT
>CP070651.1:641120-654650 GCA_020354625.1 Trueperaceae bacterium | reverse complement strand
TCTCGATCGTCGAGAAGTCCGGTTCCTGGTATAGCTTTGAGGGTGAGCGCTTGGGACAGGGCAAAGACCGGGCCGCAGAGGCGCTCTTGGCCAAACCCGAGCTGCTTCAAACCGTCAAACATCGTATCGTTGAAGTGGTGGAGGGCAAGGTGGTGCCACCTGTGAGCGATATCGAGAGCCTTGTAGGTGTCTGAGACCGGTTTTCCCCTGCTCGGCGGTGTGTTGAAGAGGGTGAGATTCAGAGGATGCGATGAACCGAATGTCCAGCACCTGTGATGATCGGTGTGGAACTTTAGAGTGAATCGATGTCGTTGAGCTTGCAAGAGCTTCTGAGCTATGCCTTGGGTGCACAGGTACCGAGGGGTTTTGCGCACCATCTGTTGCGTCGGCGGGAGCGATGGGATGCTGAGTTCGAACGCCGTCTGGACGAGCTCGCCTACGAGTTCAGGCCGGATCTCGCCGTTTGGGAGCTCATCGTGAATGATGAGGGCGTCCTCATCGAGCGGCGAATACCGCTCCTCATCGACTTTGTTGACTAATACGATCTGATCAGACGCAATGGTGATGACGTGCCCCTTTCTGGCGAATAGGACATGAAATTGCACTCCTACATCGAATTGGCTCGCTCTATCTGGCTCGGTTCGACATGGTCCGGTCTTTGTCTTGATAGAGGGGGCTGTTCCCCTCTGATGTAGCGCCGATCACCTCGCCAAGTGTAGGCTATCTGCTACACGCGCGCCCAAACTCCGTTAAGATAGATACGCTATTTTTACCGAGGCCTCTGTTTGGTCGTGGTGTTGAAGCGGCTACCGGCTTCAAGGAGCGGATAAATGGGTGTGTCCGAGTCAGTTTCGCAAGCCTTTTCAAAATTCGGTCGACCAGGTTCATCGGTGGTCAACGATTTCTCTGTAGCCGTTGCAACCGCCAACGGTACCGGTAGCCAGACAGCGAACCTAACGTTATTGCGGTCTTTTTTCAAGATGGGGATTCCCGTACACGGCAAAAACATCTTCCCGTCGAACATTCAGGGTCTACCGACTTGGTATCACATTCGCGTGAGCCACCAAGGCTATATTGCTCGGCGCCCTCCCGAGATTCTAGTCGCCTTTAACGCGGCTACACTCCACGAAGATGTCACTTCGCTTCAGACCGGTGGAGTCTGCTTTTACAATCAAGATCTACGCGGCGTGCCCGAACGCGATGATCTCATCTATTACCCGATTCCGGTCAAGGAGTTGGTGGCGAGTTCCAGCGATTTGAAGGGTAAGGTGCGTGAGTACATCGCCAACATGACCTACCTCGGTGCCTTGGCCCAGCTACTCCAGATTCCGCTCGAGGTTATCGAAGAGGCCCTCTCCTATCATTTTGGTAAGCGCCAGAAGCTTGTGGACGCCAATATGAAGGTCGTTCGGGCTGCGTTCGATTGGATCGCCGAAAATGTAGAAAAACGCGATCCGTACCGGGTTGCGCCCATGGAAGAGACCGACGGATTGGTGCTCATGACCGGTAACGAAGCCGGTGCCCTCGGCTCGGTATTCGGAGGCGTGAGCTTGGCCGCGTGGTATCCGATTACGCCCTCTACCAGTTTTATCGATGCGCTTCGGGAGTTTCTCCCCAAGCTACGCAAGGATGCTGATGGCAGCCTGACCTATACCGTGATTCAGGCCGAGGATGAGCTGGCTGCCATCGGTATCGCGCTCGGTGGAGGCTGGGCTGGGGCGAGGACGCTCACCGCTACCTCAGGACCTGGTATTTCTCTCATGAGCGAGTTTATCGGGCTCGGGTACTTTGCAGAGATACCAGCAGTGATCTGGGATATTCAGCGCGTGGGCCCCAGCACAGGGATGCCGACTCGGACGAGCCAGGGCGATGTGTCGTTTGTGTACCATCTCGGCCACGGTGACACCGACAACATCATCCTCTTTCCAGCTTCGATCGAAGAGTGCTTCGAGTTTGGCCATCAGGCGCTCGACTTGGCAGATGTCTTTCAGACACCTGTGTTTGTCTTGAGCGACCTCGATCTCGGCATGAACAATTGGATGGGCAAGCCCTTTGCCTACCCCGATCGACCCTTGCAGCGCGGTAAGGTCCTTACGGCTGAACAGATCGACGAGAGCGGCTTCACGCGCTACCTCGATATCGATGGGGATGGGATCGGCTTCCGCACGCTGCCTGGTAATCCACATCCGCAGAGCGCTTACTTTACGCGCGGAACCGGACACGATGAACACGCTGAATACAGTGAGCGTCCAGAGGATTGGGTGCAAAACGGGGAGCGGTTAGTCCGGAAATTCGAGACGGTCCGCCAACATGTGCCGGGGCCTGTGATCGAGGAGATGGCTTCTGCAGACGTGGGCATCATCGGCTTCGGCACCACCAAATACGCGATCGATGAGGCCAGAGATCAGCTGGCTGCCGACGGTCTGTCTACCAGTTATCTTCGCCTCAGGGCGCTGCCGTTGAACGGGGAGGTTAGAGACTTTGTGAATCGGCACCAGCATGTGCTCGTGATCGAGATGAACCGTGACGGTCAATTGAACGCCATTCTCAGAAGTGAACTCCCCGAACTAGCTTCCAAACTCGTTTCCCTGGCCTATTTGGACGGTATGCCACTTACGGCCGCTTGGGTACGTACCCGTATCGAGGAGGTCCTCAAGGAGCCGGTATATGAATAGACCATCTGTGTTGAAATCGAACGCTGTCGGGCTCACCAAGTCCGATTATGGTGGGCGTGCTTCCACTCTCTGTAAAGGCTGCGGTCACAATTCGATCTCCAATCAGATCATCCAAGTGGCCTATGAGCTTTCGCTAGAGCCGCACGAGATCATCAAGCTCTCGGGGATCGGGTGCTCGAGCAAGTCCCCAGCCTATTTTCTGGGGATGTCACACGGCTTTAATGGGCTTCACGGTCGGATGCCCTCGATCGGTACCGGAGCGCTCATGGCCAATCACAAGCTCCGGGCCATCGGCGTGAGCGGTGATGGCGACACCGGAAGCATCGGTTTGGGTCAATTCAAACACCTGATTCGTCGCAATGTGCGCATGGTCTACGTCGTTGAAAACAACGGAGTGTACGGTCTCACCAAGGGTCAGTTTTCTGCGACGGCAGACGAGGATCAGGAGCTCAAGTACGCGGGCCACAACGACTTCCCAGCCATCGATCTTTGTATGGAGGCACTGGTTGCCGGGTGCGGATTCGTGGCGCGGTCTTTCGCCGGGGATGCCAAGCAGGTGCGTGAATTGCTCAAGGCGGCCTTGAGTCACCGCGGTACCGCCCTACTCGATATTATCAGCCCCTGTGTGGCCTTCAACAACGATGACACCTCGAGCAAGAGTTACGGCTATGGGCGTGTCAACGAATATCCGCTTCAGGAGCTCGGTTTCATCCCGGCGACTGAAGAGATCTCCATCGCCGACCACGAGCCGGGTGAGATGCGCTTGGTGGAGTTGCACGACGGTTCTCGCCTCAAGCTTCGCAAGCTGGAGGAAGACTACGACGCAGGCAACCGATTGCAGGCGGTCGACTGCCTCGAGCGGTCTACAGAAGAAGGGGAGTTCATCACTGGTCTCATCTACTTCGATCCATCTAGGCGCTCGCTGGCGGAAGCCAGAAGATTGCCTGATACCCCATTGGCGCATCTGTCGGATGAACAACTCAGACCCGGACGCGATGCCCTCGACCAGTTCATGGCTGGGTATATGTAGAAGCTCCTTCTCGCGTCGGTTCATTCGGAGCGTAATCGACTCAAAGGCGCTCGGGTGCAAACGGGGTAGGATGGGTTTGCGGGAACAGGACCGTGCGAATCGCTTTTATTTCAGAGACATTCTTACCCAAGGTCGACGGGGTGGTCACGCGCCTCCTTCGGACCCTGGACGCCCTCGATGAGCTCGGTCACGATGTGTTGGTGTTGGCTCCGCCTGGTGCGCCGAGCCACTACCGGCGGTTTGAAGTCATAGCGGCTCTCGGTCTACCGTTTCCGTGGTACCCCGAACTCAAGGTCGCCCTCCCGAGCAAAAAGTTGGCCGATACGCTACGGGCGTTCGATCCCGACCTCATACATGTGGTCAATCCGGTCTTGTTCGGTCTGTGGGGGGAGATCCTCGCCCGCAGGCTCCGTCTCCCGTTGGTAGCCAGCTTTCACACCAACCCAGGCGTGATCAACCACCTGATCTTTCCGTTGCTGCAACGGCCGCTAGAGATCTATGATCGTGAAGTCCATAATTTGGCCCACCTTTCGCTCTGTACCAGCCCCCAGATGGTCGATCTCGCTCGCGAAATCGGTATCAAACGCGTGCGGTTGTGGCCCAAAGCAGTCGACAGTGTAGCCTTTCATCCTGACAAGTCGTCTGATGACATGCGGTACAGGCTCACGGATGGTGAGGTCGATAAAACGCTGGTGATCTACATCGGTAGGTTGTCCTGGGAAAAACGCCTCGAACTTCTTGTGGAGGCCATTCCCCGGCTAAGGCAGGCGCGGTGGGCGTTTGTTGGGTCCGGCCCAGCGGAGGCCGATCTCCGCAGACGGCTGGCCGATACCCCGACCGTGTTCACGGGCTATATGAGCGGTGAGGATTTGGCACAGGCCTACGCTAGTGCAGATGTGTTTGCCTTCCCTTCAGATACGGAAACCCTCGGTTTCGCGGTAATGGAGGCGATGGCTTCAGGCCTGGCGGTGGTCGGTGCCGAAGCGGGCGGTGTGCCCGACATTATCCGGCACGGAGAAAACGGCCTGCTGTTCAGACCTGGAGACGTCTCGGATCTGATCGAAAAGCTCTCTTCACTGATAACCGATGCTCCCTTTCGAGAGCGTTTGGCCCTGCAGGCTCGTATGGAGATGGAACGACTCGGTTGGCGAGCTGCTACCGAGACGTTGCTCGGTTACTATCAGCTTGCTGGTGCGGTCCAGAGGCGATCATCCAAATCCGCTGCGAACGTGCAACCGACCTGAAGATCTATGACAGAGTGTCGAAGCGGGCCATGATACGGGAGATATGCCGGCAGCCCTGAAGAAAATCGTCGATCCGTATGTGTTCGTCAGGGGCGTGGAGGCGGTTCTCCATGCCGTACCCGATGCCGGCGCTGACGACCGGGATGTTAAGGGGTCGATGAAATGCGTAGACGGGACTGCTCCCACCGAGTAGGGGCGTAACCACACTCGCTTTTCCGTAGACCTCTTCGCCACTCTGCCGTACGAGAGCGACGAGCGGATCGTTATCGTCGGCCTTGTAGGGCCACATGGCGCCGAGCTTGCTGATGACCACATCGTGAAAGCCTTCCCGGTCGAGGTGTGTGCGGAGTTTGTCGAGGATGTCGTCCGGGTCTTGCCAAGGGACGAGTCGGAAGTCGAGCTTCACCCGGGCAACAGCGGGGATGACCGTCTTCATCCCCTGACCTGTGTAGCCGCTCTGCAGGCCCTGGATATTGCAGGTCGGCTCGAACACGGCGGATCTGAGGTCCGCTCCGGACAGCCCTCGAACGAACTCTTCCACCCCGTAGACTTCTCTGAGCCGCTTCTCCATATCGGGCAAGGTGGCCAGATGACGGCGATCGGCTTCGCTCAAGGCTACGGCCTGGTCGTAAAAACCGGCGATTCGAATGCGGTCGTTTGCGTCCTTGAGACTACTCAATGCGCGGGTTAGGCGCCAGGCGGCGTTGGGAAGGATATGCGCGCTACCGGAGTGAGCGTCTTTGCTGAGGGTCTCGACCGATAGCTCGACTGCCAGAACGCCGCGGCAACCCAGCCACAGTTCGGGATGGCCATCGATGGTCGTGCCGCCCGTTTCCCAGATGGCGCCGTGGCATTGTAGTCTTTCGCGGTTGTCTTCGACGAATTGCGGCATGTGTGGACTCCCGATCTCCTCCTCCCCTTCGACTACGAAGAGGAGGGAGCAGGGAGGCTCGCCATAGACCGCACGAACTGCGTCGAAGGCAGCGAGCCGTGCGACGAGTTCCCCCTTGTCGTCTTTGGCGCCACGGGCGTAGAGGGCACCTCCTCGTAGGGTAGGCTCGAACGGCGGAGTCGTCCAGAGCTCGAGCGGCTCGGGTGGTTGAACGTCGTAGTGGTTGTAGCAGAGCAGGGTTCGATGCGATGCACCGGACAAGTGGCCGACAATGACTGGGTTGCCGGGGGTCTCAACACGCTCGACGCGAAAGTTGCGCTGCTCGAGCAAGGCTGCTACGAGCTCTGCACACGACTCGACCCCCTCGCCAGTTGCCGAGATGCTCGGCTGGGCACAAAGCGTTGCGGTTTCTTGGATGTAGTTCTCGAGATTTTCTTGCAGATATCTATCGAGTTGTTGATCGCGCTCTGTCATCATCTTCCTACTCTAACCGTACGGAGGACCAGGCGAAATGCGAGAGCGGTCATCGGCTTTGAGCCGGTGACCGCTCGTGCAAAACGAAAGCGTTGAAAGGCTTTCGATGTGCTGGTTCCCTAGTTGCTGGCGTTCAGCATCTCCGGTTGGACCATCTCCTCGACGGTTTTGATGGCGATCTGGAGAATGTTGTCGTCGGGATCGATCAGGGCTTCACCTTGAAGGTCGCTTACCTCTCGACGGCTAAAGGGTTGGATGAAGGTGTAGGTACCGTCCTCTCGTACGGTTGTCGTTCCGATGATGTCATCGCCAACCGAGATGGTAAGTTCTTGCCCCGGTATGCCACCGGCCCCTTCAAAGTTGAGGATGTTGGGAAAGCGGTTGTCTTGTACCACCATATCGGGTGTGATGCCTCGGTTGTTGATGCTTTTTCGTTTCGGTGTCAACCATTCGAAGTTGAGCAAGACCAGTTGTCCACCGTTGGAAAGGGAGCTGACCGACTGACCGACACCCTTGCCGAACGACGTTTCCCCTATGACTACGGCCCGGCCGTGATCTTGGAGTGCGCCGGCCACGATTTCAGAAGCCGAGGCCGAGTTTTCGTTGATGAGCACCACCATGGGCAGGGTAAAGGCTCCGGGGCTGGCCGAAGCGATCCGTTGCGTGACGCCCCGTGAGCGCCTGAAGACGATGTCGCCTTCATTCAAGAACTCGTCGGCCACCAAGATGCCTTGGTTGAGCAGCCCCCCTCCATTGTCACGTAGATCGAGCACGAGCGAGCGGATGCCCTGTGCCTCTAGGACATCGAGTTGCGCGATGAGCTGTTCGTGGAGAAGATTGTTGGCAAAGGTACTGATTCTGAGGTAGCCGATGTCACCGGGCAACACTGTCGATTCGACCGCGAAGATTTCGATCGTGTCGCGAATCGCGGTCACGCTGAAGGCCGTTTCCACTTCAGAGCGGAGTACGCTGATCTCTACCGCGGTCCCTTTGGGACCACGAATGAGTGCGACCACGTCGCTCACCGTGGCGTTCTCGACGTTGATGCCGTCGACCGCTACGATGATGTCACCACGTTGGAGTCCGGCTTTCCAGGCGGGCCCATCTCGAAAGACGTTAACGATCTGTACTCCGGTACCATCTTCGATGTTTTGAGCTGAAAGTGCGGCTCCGATGCCTTCGAAGAAACCCGAGCGTGACTGATTGTTACGGTCGGCTTGTTCAGGGGAGAGGTAGTTGGTGAAGGGGTCATCGAGGGCTTCGAGCATGCCCGTGATAGCACCTTGCAAGACGATCTCGTCGTCGACATCGGTTAGATAATTCGTTTTGAGCGCGGCAAAGGTCTCCATGAAGGCTTGACCTGCTCTGCTGCCGAGGAGTTCGCTGAATGAATCGGTGTTGCGTGAGAACTGAGCGTATACGATGGCGAGCATCATGCCCGCGGTGACAAAAGAGGCGAGGAACCATATTCGCCTTCTGCTGCGACCTGAAGATAGCATTTTCATAAGACCTATCATATGACGATGAGGGAGGGGGATTGCCGTCAAGCTCTGTACGGTGTAAAACATGTAACGGTTGCCGCTTTGCGGTACGCTCGCTAGAGGTTGCGAGCGTCCTCGGCCCCCTTCGGTGCCGGGTCGCTACTCTTGGGAGGAGGTTCTATCGCAGGCGCTTTGATGTCTGAATGTGCTGGGCGCGGATTGGTTGTTGGGTCGTGTTCAGCAGTGACGGTGCAGCTTGTCAAGAGATAGATGTGTGTCGAAGATGTGGAAAATGAGCAGACACACCGATTTACATGATACACTTAATGTTGTTAATGTGATTCTCATGTCGGAGGGGAACCGGACTCGAATTGCGCAATACCAACCACAATTGTCAATCGCTTTACCGTAAACCTGCTAAGGGTTGCGCAAGATGAGAGGCATGAGAAGTGTCGAAAGGAGGGCAAGGCGTTAGGAGTGTACGAAAAGGGAGATCTGGTAGGTGTTAAGAAATCGAGTTGGGATTCAAACTAGTGCCCCTCCGGGTCGTGCGTGCGACTTTTGGGGTCAGCATTCTCAAACATATAGTCAGCGAATTGAAGAAAGGAACCAAATGCATCGTAGCAAGCGTATTCTAACTTTGATGAGAAGTTTTGCCGCCACGGCCCTTCTGATCGGGCTCTTGGTGGGCTTCTCAGCGGCGTTTGCCCAACAGCAAGACACAGCCCGCGAGGTGAGGGGCGACGATTTTGTATTCCGGATCGATGCAGCGGTAGACACGCTCGTGGCCGACAACGAGAGCGAGACCACTCTGGTCGCGTTTCTCTCGACTGGTGACGGCAGTCCGATCGAAGGGGAGCGGATCCGCTTCATCCTGCAAGAAGGTAACGTTTTCCTCGGTGATGGTCAGAACGATGTGGCTGTCAACGCCACCGAGATCGACAACGGTCTCTACGTCACCAAGGTCCGTGCCGGGACGGTCGAGGGCCCGATCTCCATCTCGGCTGTTTGGGTGAGTTCTCCCCAATCGCCGTTGCCGCAAGAGACCGTGGGCCTCGAGCTCGTCACGGCCGACACGCTTACAGTCGAACTCGATGACCCGGTCGTGCTGGCCGATGCGCAAGATGAGGCGACCATCATCGCCTACCTGCTCGACGGCCTGAACCGTCCGGTCAACAATGCGGATGTCACCTTTAGGCTTATCGACGGTTCTGGCACCATTATCGAGCGGTCCACCGAAGGGCGTAACGGCCGCTATGCCGCTACTTTCCGCCCTGGCCGGACTCCTGGTACTGCTCGGATCGAGGTAGCCCTGCCGACCAACACGCAGACGCTTCGCGAAGAGGTCGAGATCGAAATCGTCGAATCTTCTAACATCGAGGCTCTGGCTTTCCCGACCCGTGTTGCTCGGAGGCTCGGTAGTGAGCAGGTAAGACTCGAAAATACCGCTACTATTCTGGTGCCGATCCGTGACGGCGACGGCGATTTGGTGCGTGCGCTCGATAACACCGAGCTGGTCGCCCAAGTGATGAACGGTCCCGGCGAAGTGATCGGCCCCGTCGAAATTCTGCTCGATAACAACAACCGCTCAGGCGTCTACAAGTTCACCTTTATTTCGGGTGAGACCACCGGTCAATCGACCGTTCGCATTCTCAACATCGAGTCGCCGAGCCAAGCCCAAGCCGATGTCGTGATCGACACGGTGACCGAAGTCAATCCGAGCCGCACCGAAGAGGTGCAGATGTTTGCTTTCGCCGACGATCCCTTCTATGCTGACGGTGCTTCACAAGGCCTGCTGGTCATGCTGGCTGGCGACCGTTCCGGCAACGCAGTGACCGGGCTCGGCGAAGAACTCGAAGTCATCATCACCGAAGGCCAGGGCTTCTTGAGTGGCGTCGGTGCCGAATCGGCTAACCTATCGAGTGCGGTTGGATCGGGTATCTACCTCACCACCTTCACCGCGGGTACCAGCGGCATCGAGACCTCGTCCGATATTCGCGCCACCTTCCTGAACGCCGACGGCACCATCCAAGAGCAAGAGATTCAGGTCGATATGGAACCGCTCGGCTCTCCGAAGATCGTGGTGTTCCCGCCGCGGATTCCCTCGAGTCGCGAGGCGATGGCCACCATCGACGTCTTCGACTTCGATACCCGTGGGCTGCAAGATCTCAACCTGAACACCTTGGCCGCAGCCAACAGCGACGTGCGCTACCGTGTCGATATCGTGGGCGGTCCGGGCAACATTACCCGCGAAGTCGACAACAGCGGTGGACCCGACGACTTGGTGGCGGACGACAACATCAGCACCGCCGTTTTCGAAGTGACCGCGGCTTCTGGTGCCGAGCAAGAAACCACCTTTACGGTGATCGATCTTGCCGCAGCTGGATACCCCAACGAAGAAGCCATGCTCGAATTCGGTCAGACGACGACGCTCAGAGCCACCACTTCGCCGATCATTCTCGACCAAGGTGATACCATCGAAATCATCGCCTTTGCCCAGGATGAGTTCGGCCTGCCGGCTGTCGGACACGATCTGCGTATGACGGTTGTGTCGGGTAGCGCTCAGGTGCTCAACCGTGGCCAGATGATCGATACCGGGGCAGAAGTCGGCACGTTCAAGGATCCGTTCCAGGACGATGGCATGTACATCGGTGCTCTTCGTGCCACGGGCACCACAGGTGGTACCGTGGTTGTGAGGATTACCGATATCACCTCGCCCAACCAGCCTGAGCTCGAGCTGGATATCGAGGTTCGCGAGTAGCCATTCGTTCCAGATCTCTGTGGTCTTCGCAGACGGATTGAACATGGAGTGGCCCCCCGGTCGGTCTTCGGGTCGGGGGGTCTATCCTTGCGAGACACCGATTGCTCCCCGCACGGGGTTGTATATCGGTAAAGAGGGGTACACGATCCGATGGGAAGACGAGATATGGTCGAAACTGGCTAGGAGGTTGAGCTATGCGAATGAGAACACGCTTCTCACTGTATCTCCTCCTGTTTGCTGCCTTCACGGTGCTGCTTGTAGCATGTGGACCGAGTGAGCGTGAACAGGAACTAGAAGCAGAAAACCAGTCTTTGAATCAGGAAGTCAACAGCCTGAAGTCTGAGTTGCAATCCACCCAGGAGGCGATGTCTGAGCTAGAGGGCGAAGTCGGCAATATGCAGGGTATCGAGGATCAACTCGCTGAGCTGCAGGAGCAGATGGCAACCCTGGCAACCGAGCGGGAAGATCTCCAGGCACAACTCGCTGCCAGCCAGGAAGAGCTTTCTGAAAGGCAGCAACAGACGACAGAATCCGAGCCCGAGCCGGAACCCGAGCCCGAGCCGGAACCTGAGTCTGAGCCGGAACCCGAGCCCGAGCCGGAACCTGAGCCCGAAACCACCAGTTCTACGACGCGGCGTATCGAGCCCGAGGCCCGCCGGCCCGATCCCATCCAGCCTGCCAGCCGGCCTGAGTCCCAGCTCGCTGAGCCGGACAGCTCAGCCCCACGCGCTGTTGGAGAAGATTTCCACCTCCGTTTAGACGCTTCTGTCAACACCTTGATTGCTGATGATGAGAGCGAAACCACGCTGGTCGCGTTCTTGTCTACAGGTGACGGTCGTCCGATTGAAGGGGAGAGAATTCGTTTCATTCTTCAGGAGGGCAACGCCTTCTTGGGTGAGGGGAGTGATGCCGTCTCGGTCAGCGCCGTCGAGGTCAACAACGGTCTATACGTCACGAAACTCCGGTCTGGAACGGTTGAGGGTCCGGTTACGGTAGCGGCCGTTTGGGTGAGCTCACCCGAGTCGCCGTTACCGCAAGAGACGGTCACCATCGACCTGGTTACCGCCGACACGCTCTCGGTTGAACTCGACGACCCCGTGGTGTTGGCGGACGGTGAAGATGAAGCCACCGTCATCGCCTACTTGCTCGATGGGCTGAACCGGCCAGTCAACAACGCAGACGTTACCTTTAGAATCGTGGACGGCTCTGGAACCCTTATCGAACGCTCTACCGAAGGTCGGAACGGTCGCTACGCTGCCACCTTCCGCCCCGATAGAACCCCGGGGAGCGCTACCATCGAAGTGGCCTTGCCGACCAATACCAAGACGCTGCGAGAAGAGGTCGAGATCGAAATCGTCGAGTCGACCAATATCGAAGCGCTGGTCTTCCCACAACGTATTGCCAGGCGCTTTGCTGATGAGCCGGTACAACTCGCCAACACCTCCACCATATTGGTGCCGATCCGTGACGGTGATGGCGACTTGGTACGAGGTCTCGACAACACCGAGCTGGTCGCTCAAGTGATGAACGGTCCCGGTGAGGTCATCGGCCCCGATGAGATCCTGCTCGGAAACGGTAACCGTTCGGGTGTTTACAAGTTCACTTTTGTGGCCGAGGCGACCACGGGAACCTCGACTATCAGGATTCTGAACGTCGAGTCTCCCCGGCAGGCTCTGACCGATATCACGATCGAAACGGTTACACAGGTCAATAGCAGCCGCACTGAACAGGTGGAGATCTTCTCGTTTGCTGACGATCCCTTCTACGCGGATGGAGCTTCGCAAGCGCTGCTGGTCATGCTCGCTGGTGATCGCTCTGGGAACGCGGTGACAGATCTCGGTGAGCAGCTCGATATGCGCATCACTACTGGTCAGGGGTTCTTATCGGCAGTAGGCCAGGAGACGAGCAACCTCTCCGATGCAGATGGGACCGGCATCTATCTGGCCACCTACACGGCTGGAACCAGCGGGGTCGCGACTGCGAGCTCCGTACGGGCGACGTTTGTCAACAATGACGGAACGATCGAGGAAGAAGAGATCCGGCTCGAGTTGCAACCGCTCGGCTCTCCGAGGATCTTGGTGTTCCCACCGCGAATTCCTTCGAGTGGCAGAGCGATGGCCACGATCGACATCTTCGACTTCGATACCCGCGGTCTTCAAGACCTCAACCTCGCTAACTTGGCGGCAGCCAGCAGCGATGTGCGCTACCGCGTCGATATCGTGGGTGGTCCGGGTCTGATCACGGATGAGGCCAGAAACGACGGAAACAACCAAGATCTGGTCGCGCTCGATAACGTGGTCACCTCGACTTTTGAGGTAATGACGGCTTCTGGTGCCGAGCAAGAGGCTTCGTTTACCGTGATCGACTTGGCCGCTGCAGGATACCCCACCTCGAAGGCTCAGCTCGAGTTTGGTCAGACGACGACGTTAAGGGCGACCACTTCACCGATCATTCTCGATCAAGGCGACACCATGGAAGTCATCGTTTTCGCCCAGGACGAGTTCGGTCTCCCCGCGATCGATCACGATCTTCGCATGACGGTCGTGTCGGGTAGTGCTTTGGTGGTCGAAGGCGGTCAGATGATCGATACGGCCTTGGAGATCGGCGGTTTCATGGACCCGTTTGAAAACGACGGCATGTATGTGGGTGCTGTTCGAGCCACCGGGACGAGCAGCGATACCATCACTCTGCGAATCACCGATCTCACCAGCCCCAATCAACCCGAGATCGAAGTCGATATCGAGGTTCGCCAGTAGCGCTGTAGCGCTCGATAGCGGTACGTCCGTTCGTACCTACGATGCCCCCGGCCGGAAAGGCCGGGGGCTCACCTTTGTGCGCCCGGCATGGCGCACTCACTTGGAGGTGAAAGTCCTCTGCAGACCCGACAGGGGGAACTGCTAGCCGAACAGCAAGGGTGTCCATCGTGAGGTGGAATCTGAAGGAAGCTGAAGGCAAAGCGCTGACCCGACGAAC
>CP070651.1:637877-641020 GCA_020354625.1 Trueperaceae bacterium | reverse complement strand
GGTCACCCCGTGCTCGGCCGCCAAAGGGGCCACCGCTTTGAGCGCCTCGGCGCTGCGAGCCCACCGCTCTTCCCGGTTCTCCATCAGCCGCTTGCCCCATGGGGCGTAGATCACGCCGGTCAGAAGCGGGCTCCCCAAGGCCGCCACCGTTCGGATGGCCTCCTCGAGGTAGCAAACGCCGGCGCGGCGGACCTCAGGGTCGTCGCCGGTGATATCCTGCGCCATCGACAGGCCGGTGGTGCAGGTGAGCTCGAGCCCCAACGCCTCGATACAGCTGCGTATCCGAGCAACGTTTTCATCGGTCATCCCCAAAAGCGAGAGCTCCACCCCGTCGAATCCCAATCGCGCCGCGTCTTCGATATAGGGCACCACGTCATCGTGCCAGCTCTTCATCCACAACGCGATATGAACGCCAAACTTCATGTTCTCTCCAAACAGCTCAGGGCTACCTCGAAGATCTCCCGGTTGGCGCGCTCCTGAAGCGCCGTCTCCTCCGGGGTGTAACGGTCCAGGAAGGTCCGGCCCTTGAGAAGCTCATCCCAGACGAATACGAACGATGCGGCCTGCATGCCGAAGTGCGCGGCGGCGCTGAAGACGGCTGAGGTCTCCATGTCCACGGCCAGGTAACCGCTCTCCCGCCAAGCCGCCACCCGCTCAGGGGGCTGTACAAAGAGGGCTGAGGTGGTCAGGTGGAGGCCGCGGTGAGCCGTAAACCCGCGTTGCCCGAAGGCCTCGTGGGCGAACGCCACCAGCTCGGGTGTGGCCCGTGACAGCTCAGAACCCCCATAGTACTGCGAGGCACCCTCACCGATGGCCGCCCGTTCCGGCAATACGATATCACCAGTTACGACACCGGGTTGGAGCCCCCCACACGAACCGATCTGGACCACCGCCGGGGTGTGAAGCGAACCGAACACGTGAACCGGCTCAACTGCCCGGGGAGCGCCGTAGGCACAGCAAAAGACGACCGGTTCACCCCGGTAGCGCCCCCAGTACATACCCGGGAAGGCCAGCTCGCGCACCTCTTCGAGGTACGCCAGCCGCATCGGGTAACGCTCTCGCTCCCACCAGGTTCCCTCCAAGATGAGCAGCCGCGGGATCTCTGCGTCACGCAAGCCGACCGCCTCGAGCCAACCGTCGCGGCTAAGGTTCATCCCGCCTCCGCCGAACGATCAGGACGCATCTACTCCAAGAGCTTCTCGACATCGCCGACCCTGCGCTGCCTCTCTCGATGCCTGGCCAGGGTGAGACCGGCGAGCTGCTTCGCCACCTCCTCGATGTCAGGCCCTGGGTTGGCTGCCCGCACGGCCGCAATCCAATCTGCAGGGATGGCCCCGACACCGTGCAGCGCGCCGGCGATGGCGCCGGCGACGGCTGCGTAGGAGTCGTTGTCGCGCCCGTAGTTCACCGCGCCGATTACCGTCTGCCGGTAGTCGCCGCCGGAAGCTACCAGCATCGCCACCGCGACCGCCAGCGTCTGGGCCGCTTCCGAACCGAGCGGGCTCACGCGCAGGCGCTCATAGAGTTCGCTGCGCACCGCGAAGACGTCGCGGTGTTTCTCAGCCACCTCCACCGCAGCGTCGATCAGGTCCTCGTTGAGCCGGGCCTCGAAACGGGCCCAGGGAAACTTCTCGATGGTCTTGCCCCACAAGGGCCCCTCACGACGGTGCCAGCTCGCCGCCTCGAGCGCGTCATCGATGAGGCTCGCCACCGTCGCTCCGGGCCGCATGGCCGCAGCGATCGCGGCCGCGCTGATGGCAGCGGATTCCTTGGCGTAGCCGTCGGTGACGAAGGCGAGATCAAATGCGACGCTGAACGCCGTCCTCGGGTCGGCGGGGTGAATGAGCCCCAAAGGTGCGTTCCCCATGATGGCGCCGTTGGTCGGCTGCCCGCCGTAGATCAGCTTGCGGGCGCCGTAGAGGCTCTTGAGATAGTATTCCTCGATAAAGGCCCTCTCGAGCTCGCCCGTATGACGGTAGTGGTAGGCGACCAGCGCCTTGGCGAAGTCTCCGCGAGTCACGTCTCCCTGGGCTTCGATGATCGCCTCGCATAGGATCAGGTTGAGACGAGTGTCGTCGGTATAACTGCCCGGCTCGTTGGTAAATTGATTGTGCTCAGCCGGCTCTTTGCGGTAGGGCAACATGCTCTCTACCCGGCCGTGGCGGCGTTCGATCTCCTCAAAGGGGAGCCCTTCCACCGGGCCGCCCAAGGCGTCGCCGACGGCGCTGCCGATCATGCCGCCGTAGATCTTGGCGAAGAGTGGTGTGCTCTCCAGGTCCATGCTAGCCTCCAAACCCCTTGGCGAAGACCTCTTCTTTGATAAAGCGCTCGGTCATGATCAGCAGCACGATGCCGGGGATGGTCACGATCAGGGCAACGCCCGCAGCCTCCGGGTCGAGACGCCCTCCGCTCACTTCAGAGAAGAGCAGTGTGGGCAGGGTCTCGATCTTGCCCCGTCCGATGAAGAAGGTCAGCAGGAAGATGTTGGATGAGATCAGAAAGGCAAACAGCCCTCCCGCCAGGACGCCAGGCAGAATCATCGGCAACGTCACGTGCCACAGGGTGCGCAGCGGACCAGCTCCCAACACCTGGGCCTGCTCCTCATAATCGCGGCTCAGCCCCTGGAAGACCGAGGTGAGCACGCGAACCATATAGGGGATGGTGGGGATCAGGTGGACGATGACGATGCCGAGATAGCTCCCCGCCAAACCTAGCTGGATAAAGGTGATGAGGATTCCCAGACCGACAGCGATCTCGGGCACAATCAGCGGGGTGAGCAAAAAGAACTCGATCAGGCTCTTGCCGCGAAAGTTCTCGCGGGCGATGACCCGGGCCGCCGGCAGGCTCACCGCAATGCAGACCAGCGTCACGATCAACGCGATGACCACGGTGTTAGCGGTCGACTCGAGCACCCTCGAGAACGGTGAGAAGACATAGTCCCAGGCGCGCGGTGTCCGGGCGGTGGCCCGTGCCTGCCACCACCACACGCTCGGCAGCAGATCGGGCCAGTTCCAGCGGAAAGCGAACGAGGAGATCACCAGCGGGATGAAGGGCCCCAGCACGGCAATGCCCACGAACCAGAGGTAGAAGCGCTGGAACGGCGACAACTGCTGCGGGTCACCCCGCCGGCGCCTAAACACGGC
>CP070651.1:630628-637777 GCA_020354625.1 Trueperaceae bacterium | reverse complement strand
CGGTCATGCACCCTGTTCATGGCGGCATTCGGCCGACAATCCAGGTTTCGAAGAACGCCGAAAGGTCACAATCACAGTGCTCTTCGGCCAGTGATCTAAACGCCTCGGTTGTAACCGTTCGGAAGCGAAACAACTGATAGTAGTCGCGCAGGAATTCGGCAAACACATCCGATCCCAGCTCCGCCGCCAGATCTTCGAGCACGAGCGGGCCGAGCCCATACACCAGCGCCCCGTACTCTCGCGCCGTATAGACGCCGGTAGGTTGGCCGATCGGCACAACAGCCCGATCTACGCGGTCCCATCGCTCCAAGAGTGACTGTCTGAAACCTCTGTACCCCGGTTGCCCGTACCGGTATCCGAAATAGAGCAGCGAGGCGTACTGAGCCAGCGCTTCGTCGAGCCAAGGCTCGCTCACTTGATCGCTGCCGACCACGCCGTAAAACCATTGGTGAGCCACTTCGTGGGCGGTTACGCCTTCGAGCAGCGAGCCGCTTCCCCCCGGCCGATAGAGGCGCGAAGCCAAAGCGATAATCCCCGGGAACTCGACTCCCAATGCACTCGTGTCGATCGGCACGAAATCGAGCTCACGATACGGATAGGGTCCGAAACGTTCACTAAAGTGTTGCCAAGCCGCTACCGCATCATCGAGCACGAGCTTGGCAGCCTCTCTCTGCCCCGGCAACCAGTAGCTATGAAAGGTGATATCTCCCTGGATTCGGGTTTCGACCTGATAGTCTCTACTGGCACAGAGATAGAAATCCCGTACCGGCCCGGCGACGAAGGTCGTGCTCACCATCGACCCCTCGTCGTCACGAGACACTTGCACACCGCTCGTCACCACTTTCAACTCAGCGGGAGCAACCACTTTGACAAGATAGAAACTACTCTCACTAAAGATCAGATCGCCGTAGGCCGGGGGTCGATCGAGATCCCAACGCTCTCCGTCGAAAACTGCGAGCGTTGGGTAGGCATGAGCCAAAGAGAGCACGCCCTCTCGGTAGGCGATAATGCCGTAGTTACGCTCGATTCCCCTCGGCACCAGAAGCTCGAACTCCAGTGCGATCACAGTGCTCTCGCCCAAACCCAACGGCTCTGGCGCCACAACCCTCAACACGCTCCCCGCTCTCAGATACTCCACAGCTACCGGGATGCCGTCGACTTCGAGCATACCGATCGAGAGGCGCCCCCCCAACACATTGGGAAGTAGCTGAAACATCACCTCTTCGAGCTGCCCGCCAGACGTGTTGGTAAAGTACACCTCCTGACGTCCATGCAGTGAGGTAAGGGACTCATCCAGGGTGAGCTCCAGATGATAGATGGTAGCGGTGTCGAGCTCGAGTGCTTCACCGTAGGAACCAGGAGCTACATCGCGAAGTAGCGACTCACGGTCTTGCCAGCTGGTATCGAAAAGGGTAGGACCTGGGAGGCTCGTGGCCAAAGCCCCCACACCCCCCAACAGGAGCAGAAACGCGGCCAGCAACCTCACGAGCCGAGGCATCGGAGGCACCTTACCGACCCACAGTTTGCGCGACCTCGCGCAGTGAACTGATGAGCGGTTTGAGCTGGTCCGACTTGAGCTTCAGAGCCGCACGGTTTACCACGAATCGTGCACTGGACCAGAGAATGACATCGACTTCCTCGAGGTCGTTGGCACGAAGTGTTCCACCGGTCTCTACAATATCCACGACTGCATCCGCGAGGCCGGTCAGACAGGCCAGCTCGACATTACCGGCGAGCTTCACCACTTCGGCGCTGCTACCGACATCGCGCAAGTAGCGAGCGGCAAGCTTCGGATATTTGCTCGCCACCCTCCTGAGATCGCTGCGCACACCACGTAAGCGGATCAATGAGAGCCGGCAGACAGCGAAACCGAGATCGACCGGTTCATAAAGACGGCTGCCGGACTCGAGCAGCACGTCTTTGCCGACAATTCCTGCATCTGCCACCCCGAGCTCCACATAGGTGGGCACGTCGCCATTACGCATCTCGATAAGCGACGCGTCTCCGGCATCGTGTCTTAGTGCACGCTCCATCCCCGCCAACTCCAAGTTCAGGCCGGCCTGGCGCAACACCCCTAGGCAATGCCGCATGATGCGCCCCTTTGGCAAAGCGATGGTCAACTTACCGGCTTCAGCCACGATCCCCCTCCAAGAGACGCTCGAGGACCTCCTGTTGGGGTGGATCGGACACGAGCGGTTCGAGCTGTTCAGCCAGCAGATAGGCGATCCCGTAGGCCTCAGCTTGGCGGCGGGCCTCTTCGACATCGGTGGTCAGAGCTCGCATTACACTGAATCCGGCCGCCCGCAAGGTTCTCGCCGATACGTCGTCGAGACTCATCACCAGTGGGGTTTCGGGCTCACCAGCTTCAGGGAGGGCGCTCATCAGGCGCTCGAGGCCGATGGCGAACCCTGCGGCAAACGGCAGCAGCGCTCCATCATAGCGCCCCCCACCCAAAAGAGGCTGGCCGAAGTCGAAGGTGTAAGCACGGAAGGTGACGCCGGTATAGTAGCTGAGCCGGCGGGCCATACCGAGGTCCAAAAGAAGATCGCTATTGTCCTCGAACTCGCTCAAGACGCCTTCCAATCGATCCAACTCACGGCACGTCTCTTCCCACGGAGCCACCCTTCTGGCCGCGTCGAGCACGCCCACATCGCCGTAGAGATCCAAGGTGGCCTGGAACGCTGAAAACAGGTCTGGAGCTAGGTCGAGCCCACCGAGCAGTGAAACGAGCGTGCTCTGATCCTTGCGATCGATCGCATCTGCAAGCCCCTCTTGTAGCGTCTTGGGAACCGCCGCCAGTTGAAAAAGCGCACGCACAAATCCCGGATTTCCGATCTCGACGCGGGGTACCAGATCGACGGCACGAACCGACTCACGCGCCAGGTGGATCAGTTCGGCGTCTGCCCGAGCATTGCTCACCCCGATCAACTCCAAGCCGACCTGAGTGAACTCACGAGTGCGCGCCATATCCGGATTGATGGCGTGCCAGACCTTACCGGCATATTGGAAGCGAAGGGCAGGATCTTCTCCGGTCACCACTCGTGGATAGTTGGTGCGAACCAGGTTGGCCAACATCGGCGTAAAATCAGAACGCAGAGTCAATACGCCACTGTCGCGATCGGAAAGCTTGAAAGACTGTGCCAGGCGCGGGTGATGGGGATGATAACGCTCGAGTACCGGGACATCGACTTGCAGATATCCCCAGCTGCTATAGAGTGTCTTCAGCGTATCGACGACCCTTGCTCGCTTAGACGCTTGCCCCGGAAGTTCATAACGGGTTCCCTCGGGTAGTACCTCGATCATTCACCTCGCCAAATCGGCCTTACCTCCTCGCTGAGAAGACGGGCTCTGAAAGCCGGCTGAGAGTGTCGGAACGGCGATGAGCAGCTCGAGCACAAACATGCCGAGGTTGACCGGTGTAATCACACCATCAAAAAAGATACTCACCAGGCGCCCCAGGGCCACAGCGCTCCAGAGAAAACCCGTAAAACGCAACCAGCTGTTGTTTCTTGGCCGCCGCACCAGTGCCCAGAGCATCATCGCTCCCATGGCCAAGTAGAGCATCCCGTAAGCCGCTCGCACCTCGCTGAGTCCACGCGGATCGATGATATCGAGCCCCACGAAACGGATGGCGAGGAGTGGGTTTGCAAAGCTGAAGAGCCCTAACCCCAGGACGAGGATGGCCGGAAGATAAGCGATTTGACTGCGGAAGTTCATGATCCCCTCCGAAACGATTCGACCCCCAAGGGTTCTCGACCGAAAAGATCGTCTCATCGCCCTCTGCCAACGAAGCACACAGGCGACATAGATCTGATGCTAGCACTAAGCACATCCAAGTCATGTTTGCAGAATTGGGTCAGCGATTCTTCAGGATACGGCGCTACCCACCGATCCTGGACAAAACCAAATTATCGCGGTGGATCACCTCATCGTAATCCTTATACCCCAACACCGCAAAGATCTCCCTGGTGTGAAGGCCCTTGATGCGAACGAGCGCTCCGCTTTCGTAGTTGCTGAGGCCTTGAGCGATCACAGTATCGTCGTGAACGACGCGAACAGCATCACCAAAGGAAAACGAACCCGAAACGCCGGTGACGCCGCTCGGTAGCAGGCTCCGCCCCTTCCTAAGGGCCTTGGCTGCTCCGGCATCGACTCGAATCTGACCGCGGGTCGGCAGCTGCGCCAACCAGGCCTTTCGGGCCGGGGTAGGAGACCGGGCCAAAAAGCGAGTACCCCGAACTTCCCCTCGGGCGAGTGCTTCGAGACCCGCACCACCACCACCGATCACAAAGGTCTCGATACCCGCCTCGGTAGCGATCTGAGCCGCTCTGAGCTTGGTCACCATACCCCCTATTCCCCGCCTGGAACCGGCTTCGGATGCCAGATGCTCCACCTGACGGATCTCTCTGACTACTCCGATCTGCTTCGCTGTCGGTTCCTTTCGGGGATCCGCTTCGAAAAGCCCGTCCACATCCGTCAAGATAACGAGCGCTTCTGCCCCCACCAGATACGCCGTCCAAGCCGAAAGGGTATCGTTATCTCCCAATTTGATCTCGGCCGTGGCGATGCTGTCGTTCTCGTTGACAATCGGTATGGCACCCAGCTTCAACGACGACTCGAGGGCGTTTCTCGCGTTCACATAGCGCTCACGATCTTGGATGTCTGCCGCAGAGAGCAGAAGCTGCGCAACGGGCAGCGGTGCCAGTGACCGGGCCCAATCGAGCATCAATAGCGCTTGGCCGACGGCTGCTGCAGCCTGTTTATCAGGCAAGGTGAGCGGCAGGTTGAGCCCAAGGCGTTCCCTGCCCGCAGCCCCCGCGCCGGACGAAACGAGCACCGCTCGACAACCGAGAGCCTGTTGCAGCACCTGGACCCCCCTGGCGATGGCCCACATCTTGGGCGGATAGATGCGACCCCGATCGTCCGTCAGGCTACTCGTGCCGACTTTGATGACCACATGCTTCCAGCTCCAGGTCGTCACCTCACCCCTCCAAGTAGCGCCTGTACGCTTCGGGAACCATCTCTACGGACACCAAAAGCCTCCCCGCCTCCACTTTGGCCAACCCCTCACGCTCGAGCTGCTTGAGGCTCGCACCGACCTTACCCTGAACCTGCCGTAGAAAGACCTCTTGCCAATCCTTCTCCGGACTGACCAGACCCAAGAACGCCCGATGAAACCCCGGTAACTCGTCCAAAGGGATCTCTGTTTCGAGCGCCTGCCAATCGATCCACATCGTCATCGTCCTATGCTAGCCTGTTTTCGATTTTGGGTTCAGGGTCGAACCTGGAGGTTCCCAACACGGCACCTATCGCCCCACATGCTACTCTTTTGTTGCGACCTCAGGGGACCTTTGAGAGAGTGTCTTCTCCTGAGTTCGACGCGGTTTTGGAGGACACAATGCGCGTCGCGATCGTAGGTGCCACCGGTGCAGTCGGCCAGGAGTTCTTGCGACTCCTCACGGAGCGGAACTTCCCGAGCGAGGAGCTACGGGTCTTCGCTTCTAAACGTTCCGCCGGGAAACAGCTCTCCTTTGCCGGGAAAGAGCTTACGGTAGAGGCGCTCCCCGAAAGTGGCGACTTGGCAGCCGATATCGTCTTCTCATCAGCCGGCGGTGCTATCTCCAAAGCCCACGCCTGGACTTGGGCGGCGCACGGAGCGGTGGTCATCGATAACACCAGCGCCTGGCGCCTGGACCCACGTGCCCCCCTCGTGATCCCGGAAGTCAATCCCGAGGCCGCCCTCGAGCACCGAGGAGTCATCGCCAATCCCAACTGTTCCACCATCATCGCCCTGATGGCTCTAGCCCCGCTCCATCGTGCCTTCGGCCTGCGCCGCGCCACCGTCGCCACATATCAAGCCGTCTCTGGTGCCGGTGCAGCCGGTATCGACGAACTCCAAGCGCAGACCAGAGCCACTCTCGCCGGGGAGCCCCTCATCTCAAACACCTTCGACCACCCCATCGCCTTCAATCTGTTCAGCCACGACAGCGAGGTGGGCGAAGACGGTTACAACCTCGAGGAGCGCAAGATGCTCTCCGAGTCCCGCAAAATCTTGAACCAGCCTGCCCTGCGCATCAGCGCCACCTGCATCCGCGTCGCCGTCTTCAGGGCCCACACCGAAGCGATCCACGCCGAGTTCGACGTCCCCGTCGACGAAAGCGAGGCCCGCCGTGTCCTCAGCGAGGCCCCGGGGATACGCATCGTCGACGATCGCGAGGCCAACACCTTCCCTACACCGCTCGCGGCAAGCGGTCGAGACGACACGCTGGTGGGGCGCATTCGAGAGGATGCCAGCAACCCGGGCGGCATCGCTTTGCTGGTCTCGGGAGACCAGATCCGCAAAGGAGCTGCGCTCAACGCCGTACAGATCGGCGAGTACCTGATCGACAAGGGAGCGCTCCGGTCGAGTGTCTCGAGCTAACTAAGCAAAGACCGTCGAAAGCGTACCTGCGATCAGCCCCCTCACTCCGAAGTGTCGATGCGTCCGGTTCGCTCATACACCAGGAGCGCACCCCACTCGCGCACGGCCAGATCCAACTCGCTCAATGACCGTCCCACCTGCAAACTCGGACTGAAGGTCAGGCGGCCCGTCGAACGGTAATCGACCGGATAGGGCATCACCTGCCAACCCAACGTCTGGAAGACGCCCTGCGCGCGCGGCATGTGCAGGGCGCTGGTTACCAATAGCCAGCGCTCCCCAGCTCGGGGTTGGACGGTCTCCAACGTCAGTAGCGCCTCCTCGTAGGTACTCCGCGCCGCCCCGAGAAAGGTGACGCTCCGGCCCTCGAATGCCGTACCGAAAAAGAAGCTCTGCGGGTTGGCCACCGCGCGGAATTCATTCTGGAACGCATCCGAGAACACTCCCGTCAAGACCAGCTTCGCATCAGGATATCTCTCGGCCAGCGCGGCGGCGGCCATCAAGCGCTCGGCCGCGGAATTGAGGTTGAGTTGCCCCCGTGCCTGCGTCACGCGCCAATCCACCGCTCCACCGAGCACGACGATACCGTCGAGGTTCTCGGGCAGCTCCTGCGGCGTGGCGATGCGCTGCTCGAGCGGTGCCACGAGCAGCTCCCCCACCGGAAACAGCACCACCAGTACAAACACCACCGCCGTCAGGGTCAACACCAAACCGGACAGGGCGTACCAGCG
>CP070651.1:622542-630528 GCA_020354625.1 Trueperaceae bacterium | reverse complement strand
GGGGATGTTCCAGAAGTCCTTGACAAAGGTCATGGTGTCGGCAAAGGCGGCGTTGTAGGGCGTAGCGTTCTTGAAGGCGTCGGTCTCCAAGACCATCTTGTTGGTGGTGTAGCCACCGAGTTCGGCCCAACGCGCCTGCACCTCTTGTTGCGAGAACCACTCGATGAACTCGAATGACGCCTGCTTGCGCGCGTCATCGATGTAGTTGTTGATGCTGAGCCCTTGGCCCCCGAGCGCTGCGAAGCGCTCCCCGGTCGGCCCGGCCGGCATGGCGAAGTAGCCGGTGTCGTCGCGGAAGGGGTTGATTTCAGCGTTGTCGAGCGCCGGGAAGAAGGCGAAGTAGTTCATGATCATGGCGGCCTGGCCGTTGATGAAGATGTCGTTCATCTCGGCAAAGAAGGCGTTGTTGGTGCCCGGCGGCGCAAAGCCGTACAGTTCCCGGTAGAGCTCGAGCGCGTCGGCTGCCGCCTCGGTGTTGAGCACGCCGACCACGTTGTTATTCTCATCCTTCCAGTCCGCCCCGTAGCTGAAGAGGATGTTCTCGAAGCCCATGGTGATGGCGTCGTAATTGACCTGGGTGTAGACGCCGACCCCGTAAAGGCCCTCGTCGGGGCGGGTGAAGAACTCGGCGATATCGCGCAGCTGCTCCCAGGTCTCGGGCACCGCCAGCGCATAGCCGTACGCGGCTTCGAAGGCGGCCATCTCGTCAGGGTTTTCGAAGAGGTCCCTGCGGTAGGCCCAACCGTTGGCGTCGCCTTCGGTGGGGTAGGCGTAGTAGTTGCCGCTGCCGGTGGGGTACTCGCCGTAGAAGGTGAGGGTGGCCTCGGTCACGGTGTCGGCGATGCCGGTCGACGTCAAGAACTCCGTCATGTCGATGTAGTGGCCTTCGGTGACGCCCTGTCCGAGCCACTGGCTGTCACCCACGACCATGTCGAAGGCGTCACCCTGTGCGGCCCACTCGGCAGCCACGCGGTTGAAGTAGCTCCCCCAGGGTTCTTGCACGATGTTCACGGTAATGCCGGTCTCTTCGGCATACTCGTTGGCAACCTGTTGCAAGAAATTGGCCGGGTCCCACTCGGCCCACCAGATGGTGAGCTCATCGACCTGGGCGAAACCGGCGCTCAGGCTGACGAACACAAGCGCAGAAAACCAAGTAACGATCCATCTTTTCATCATCCTACTCCTCCTCAAAGAGTGGGGCTGAAATCTTCAGCTTCACAAACATCATCGGCTTGGGCTCGTAGAGCAACTCGCGGACCTCTACCTCCTTCGAAAGAACGCGCGAATGGGTTTGGGAAACAATCTGTATACATGCAGTGTACCGAGATTATACGAACTGCTGCCGAAGGTGTCAACTCGCCTGGCAAGGATCACGTCGCCCAAAGCAGCGACTCCGACTCATCTGCGCGATTCTTAGTTGACAAGCGGGTCTTTCGCAAAATCGTATGGCTTGACAGAAAACCTCGCTACAAGTATGTTAGCTGTATACATTATGGGTTCAATATGTATACAACGGCAGGAGCGATCGCGTTGAAACCGATGTCTGATCGAGCGGTACGGGTACCCGGAATCGAATACGCTCACCCCGGTCAACAAGCGATGCCGAGTTTCTCCGGTTCCCGGTACGACCCAGAAGGCAGGGCGCATGGATAAATTGGAAGCCTTCTTGACCGAGCAGCCCAACCACCTTCCCAAAGCGCTGAGCCGGCGCGAACTGGCCTATGAGCGCATCAAAGCCGCCATCCGGCACGCCGACCTGGAACCGGGCGTGCCCCTGACCGAAACCCGGCTTTCCAAACTGCTGGGGATCAGCCGCACGCCGGTGCGGGAAGCGCTGCAACAACTCGTCCAGGAGGGGTTGGCCGAATCGACACCCGGCCACGCCGTCACCGTCGCCGGCCGCAGCATCCAAGACGTGCTCGATGTCGTGCACATCCGCTCCCTCTTGGAACCCGAGCTCATCCGCCTGGCGGCCGAAGCCGCCTCAAACAAGCAGATCGAGGAGCTCGAGGGATCCATGAAGACGATGGAACGGGCGGCTGAGCAGCACGACCTAGAGACCTGGGCCAAAGCCGACGTGGTCTTCCACCGAGTCATCAAGGAGGCCTGCCCCAACGGGCTCTTGGGAGAGACCGTGGTGCAGCTCAAAACCCGCGTCCACCACCTGGCCAACATCGATACCCACACCGATCCGAGCCGCCTGGTGCGCTGCACCGAGGAACACCGGGAGGTGGTCGACGCCATCAAGAGAAGAGACAGCCTCGCTGCCAGGACAGCGATGGAAAAGCACATCTCAGCTTTGACCAACAGCCTTTTGAGGCGCATTAGTTACCGATGAAACGCCCTATCGCGTCGATAACGCCCCTGGATCGTAGGGCGCTGGGTGGCATAGGGAGATCGGGGGTCCGATGAAATCGAGCATTCCATCTCAGATGCTTGCCAGCGAACTCGAAGAGATCGTTGGCGAGGCGCACATCTCCACCAAAGAGACCGACAAACTCGTCTACTCGACCGACTGGTTCTGGGTGCCGCAGATGTTTCTGGACCGGGGCGAGGCGATCACCACGCCCGACTATATCGTCCGCCCCGGATCGGCCGAAGAGATCTCCAGAATCCTCAAGCTCGCGAGCGCCTACCGCGTCCCCGTCGTCCCCTGGGGCGGCGGCTCCGGCTCGCAAGGGGGCGCGCTGCCGATCTATGGCGGCATCCTCCTCGACACGAAGCGCCTCGACCAGATCATCGACATCGACGAGGTGTCGCTCACGGTCACGGCCCAGGCGGGCATCAACGGGGCGCAGTTGGAATGGGAGCTTAACGAAAAAGGCCTCACCCTCCCCCACTACCCCGCGTCGGCCAACTGCGCCACCTTGGGCGGCTACCTGGCTCCCCGGGGATCAGGAACGCTCAGCACCAAGTACGGCAAAGCCGAGGACCTGGTGCTCGGCATGGAGGTCGTGCTGCCGAATGGGGATATCATCCGTACACCTCCGGTACCCCAACACGCGGCCGGACCCGATTTCTACCGCCTGTTCCTCGGGTCCGAGGGGACGTTTGGCGTCATCACCGAAGCGACCATGCAGCTCGACTATCTCCCCGAGACGCGCCTCTTTCGGGCTGTGTTGTTCGATGACCTGCACAACGCCATCGAGGCGGGGCGCCTGATGATGACGCGGCGGCTCGACCCCACCGTGATCCGTCTTTACGACTCCAAGTCGACCGCTTCGCGCATCAAGCGGATCTTGGGGCACGATCTCGACGGGGCCTACATGGTCCTCGGCTTCGACGGTGACCCGGACATCGCCGCACTGCAAGAGCAGAAGGCGATGGAGATCTGCCTGGAACTCAACGCTCGCGACCTGGGCCGCGAGCCCGGCGAGGCCTGGTGGGAACACCGCTACGACTTCTACTACCCGCCGCAAAATCTCAAGCTCCCCTGGATGTACGGCACCACCGAAACGGTCGCCACCTTCGACAAGATCGAGAAGCTCTACTACGCGGAAAAAGAGGCGGTGGAGCAGCAGTTCAAGGAGTGGAAGGTCGACTTCATCGCCCACTTCTCCCACTGGTTTCACTGGGGCAGCATGATCTACAGCCGTTTTATCATCGAGGAGCCCCCCGAAGACCCCCGTGAAGCGCTCGAGCTCCACAACCGCGTCTGGCAGGCGGCCATGACGGCGGTGCTCGAGAACGGTGGTATGGTCAACGAGCACCACGGTGTGGGCTTGAAGCTGGCGCGCTACATGCGGCGGCAGTACGGCGACGCCTGGCCCTTCTTGGAATCGCTCAAGCGTGCCATCGATCCGAGCGGGATCATGAATCCCGGCAAGGTAGGGTTCGGTGTCGGATGAAACTCAATAATCCCATCGACACCGTCGAAAACTGCCGCTACTGTCTGATGTGCCGCCATGTGGCACCGGTCGGCCACATCACCAAAGACGAAACGCTGACCCCACACGGCATCGCCCTGACCGTCGCCTCACAGCGGCGCGGCTTGATTCAGTGGAACCGGGAGACCGTGGCGGTGATCTACAGCGAGCCCGACGGCGGCAACTGCCGGGCGCACTGCATCACCGACCAACCGCTGCCCGAAGCGATCGCCGCCGTGCGGGCTGAACTCACGGCTCAAGACCTTGCGCCGGCTATCGTCTACCGAGTCCACGAGGCGCTAGAAAAGTGGCATACCCCCTTCGGGGAGGAACGCTTGGCCCCGGCCACCGGTCGCGCCGAGGTAGCGCTTTTCGTCGGTGACGAGGCGCACTACCTGTGGCCGAGCGCCCTCGAAGGCGCCCTGAAGCTGCTCGAAGCGGTCGGTCTCCGCCCCACGCTGATCGGCCGAGGCCGTAGTAGCGGCTACCTGGCCTCCTCGCTCGGCTTTCCGGAAACCGCCACCCGCCAAGGGCAAGAGCTCTTGGCAGAACTCTCCGCTAGCGGGGCGAGCCGACTGTTGGTTCTATCCCCAGGAGATTACTTCACCTTCAACCAGCTCTACCCCGAACGCCTCGGCATCGCCTTGCCTCCCGAGGTCGCCTTGAATGATGTCGCCAGCGTCCTGGCCGAAGCCCTGGCCGACGGGCGCTTGCCGCTAAGAGCATCTGAAGAGCCGACACCTTACGCCTATGTCGATCCCACCCACGCCGTGCGCGTACCTCAGCGCTTCGACGCCCCACGCGCCTTGGTCGGGGCGGTGATGCCGAGTGCGCCTCTGGAACTCTTCTGGCGGCGCGAGCGTGCGCATCCGGTGGGGAGCACCGCCCTGCAGTTCACCCGGCCCGAGCTGGCAGACGCCCTCACCCGCGCGCGCCTCGAAGACGCCAAGAACCGTGGTGCTGAACTTTTGATCTGCGAAGATCCCGGCAGCCTCTATCAGCTCAAGCAGCACGCCGGAGCGCTCAGCCTACGCGTCAAAGGTCTATACGAACTGCTGGCCGAACATATCGCTTGTTGACCCCACATTTCGGAGGTGGAAAAGGGTTTGGAACCGAGGGTACGATCTGATAAGGGCTTTAGACACCGCGTAAGACACCAAGGGAGGTTGATATGCATCTTTCCATGCACAACTGGATGAGGGCCGAACCGATCGAGGTCACCATCCGCAGGCTAGCGAAGTACGGCTATGAGAGCATCGAAATCGGCGGCGAGCCGGACAAGTACGACACCAAAGAGGTCCGGAAGCTCCTCAAGGACAACGGCCTCCGCTGTTGGGGCTCGATCAGCCTCATGTTCACCGGCCTGGATCTGATCCAAGCGGACGCCGCTGGACGAGAAAACACCGTCACCTATCTCAAAGATTGCGTCACTATGGTCAAAGAGCTCGAGGGCGAGATCATGAGCATCGTGCCCTCGGAAGTAGGCAAGGTCAACGCCCAGGCCGACGAAGAGACCGAGTGGAACTGGGCGGTCGAGGGCTTGCGCGAAGTCTATGCGCACGCACAAAAGGAAGGGGTTCGCATCGCGGTCGAGCCGCTGAACCGCTTCGAAACCAACTTCTTGAACCGGCACGACCAGGCCCTCTTGTTGGCAGAGGCGGTAGGGCCGGAGTGCGGGGTCTGCCTCGACGCCTTCCACATGAATATCGAAGAGGTCGATTTCCGCCAAGCGCTTCTGAACGCACGCGACCGGCTGTTCGACTACCACGTCGCCGACAACAACCGGATGGGCTGCGGCCAGGGCGCCCTCAACTGGCGCGACATCGTGGGGACGCTCAAAGAGATCGGTTACGACGGCGCCCTCACCGTCGAGTTCGTGGCCCCGCTCGACCGCACTCCCGCCAACCCCTATAAAAATGCGACCGCCGGCGCCGAAAAAGAGTTGACCGCCGAGCAGCTCAAGTTCATCGAGGACCACGGCAGCGGCGTCCTCTCCGAAGAGTTCTACAGCTGGCTGGTCGAAGAGACGGCGAAAACGCTGCTGCCGCTTATCAAGTAAGCCTCGCTGCCGTCCACCACCCCTACCGAGGCACCGTAGCCGCCCGCCGGTTGCAGGTGGGAGGGGTAGGACAGGTCCTGATCACAAGGGGGCTATGATGACGAAAACCGTCGTCCTCATCGGCACGCTCGACACCAAGGGCCCGGAGATCGCCTACCTGCGGGACAGGTTGCGGGCGCTCGGTCTCGGCACGACCGTGATCGACTCCGGCATCCTCGGCGAACCGCTCGGCATCACACCCGACATCGACCACGCCGAGGCAGCCCGCCATGGCGGCACCACGCTCGAGGCCCTGCAGCAGGCCGGGAGCCGTGGCCAGGCCGTCAAGGGGATGCGGGAAGCGCTCAAGAAACTCGTCCTGGAACTGTACAAGGGCGGTAAGCTGGACGGCATCGTCAGCATGGGTGGCGCCGAAGGGGCCGTCATGGGCGCAGCCGCCATGATGGTGCTGCCGATCGGCGTGCCCAAGGTTCTCGTCTCCCCCATCGCCTCGGGGCATCACTACTTCGACCCCTTGGTCGGCACCCGCGACATGATGGTGGTTCACTCGGTGGTCGATATCCTCGGTCTCAACCCGATCGCCTGCACCATCTTCGACAACGTGGCGGCGGCGCTACAGGGCATGCTCGAGCACGGGCACGGCCTCCCCAGACCCGAAGCCGGCGAGCGCTACGTGGCCGTGACCATGTTGGGCAACACCACCAAATCCGTCATGGCCGCAAAAGAGCGGCTCGCCGAGGCCGGCTATGAGGCCGTCATCTTTCACTCCAACGGCGTGGGTGGCCCGGCGATGGAAGAGCTGGCGGCCGAGGGTCAATTCGTCGGCATCATCGACTTCACCACCAACGAGGTCTACGACCCGCTCGTTGGGGGGATTCACGATGGGGGCCCGGAGCGTCTCAGCGTCGCCGGGAAGCTCGGATTACCGCAGGTCGTGGTGCCCGGCTGCATCGACTTCAGCGTCTGGAACGCCGGCACCGTGCCACCTGAGCTTGCAGGCCGTCCCTTTTACGACCACAATCCCGAGTACGTGCTGGTGCGTGCCAGCCTAGAAGAGATGCGACAATTGGGGCATATCTTCGCGGCCAAGCTGAACCCGGCTTGCGGTCCGGTGCGCCTCGCCGTGCCCGAGCGGGGTCTCTCCATCCCCAACGTGCCCGATGGACCGTTTTGGGACCCGGAAGCGGACGCCGCCTTTCTGAAAACCCTGAAGCGTGAACTGCGCCCGGACATCCCCATCCAAAGCTATCCACACCACGTCAACGACCCCGAGTTCGGCAACGAAGTAGCGGAGCTGTTTATCAGAATGATGCGTGACGTTTCGGGAAACCGAAAAGGTGATGAGTAAACAGTGATGAGTGATGAGTAGGGCTTGCACGATCCCAGACCGTATCGTTCGCAACTCTCATCACTCATTTCTCATGACTCATCACCAACAAGGTAATGGGGAATGGGTAATGGGTAATGCGTTAGTAACGTGCACTGGAGCGGTCGAGTCGCGACGCTTCGAAACACCCATTACCCATCACTCATCACCCATCACCTTTCTTCCAGACAAGACCGAAAGTGCGGACTGGCCTGAGCACAACCTTTCGCAGCACCCATTACGCATCACCAAAAAGGCTTTCGCCAAAATTACATCCCGCTCTGACCGATCTACCTCGAAGGAGACGAATTTATGATTTCCAGCAGCAGCGACCAACTCAAAGTCCAGGGGCTGCCCCACCTCACCGAAGGGGATGAAGACTTTCGCGCCAAGTTCGTCTCCTGGGACCTCGGCAACCTCTCCATCACCGATATCCAGACCTACCTCGAGCACAAGGATCTCATCTTGGTGCCGATGGCGAGCCTCGAGCAACACGGACCCCACCTCCCGCTCTACACCGACACCATCACTGCAGTCGAGGTGTCGAGGCGCGTCGCCGAGCACATCGCCGTGCTGCACACCCCACCGGTCTGGATGGGCTACTCGCCCCAACACATGCACGAACCGGGCCGCGGCCGCGGGACCATCACCGTGCGCAGCAGCACCCTGCTCGCCGTCTTGCACGACGTCGCCAG
>CP070651.1:574174-622442 GCA_020354625.1 Trueperaceae bacterium | reverse complement strand
TAGCGCTTTGACCCAGCTGAGCCATTTCGATTCACTCATGCTACACCTTTACTTCACAGCAATAGAGCGTCTGTATCCAAGCCCTAAGCAGTTCCGTCGGTCGAAGAGGCGAGTTGGTCACGCCCACCAGGAGTTCTCACTCGTTTCTCGGCCCCCAGAGTGAGACGGGAGTTCTTTCACGATTCCCGGTCACAAGTGTAGCGCGTTTTACTTTGACGTCTGGCACCCCACAGAGCCGATCGGTTAGTTCCCTGGCCTGTGACGGGGTGACATTTTATGAACGGTGAAGGCCGGTCATTCTTACTCCCCGAGAGAGGAAGGGTAACGGAGTTTGGCGACGGGGTGGCGCTTTGGGGTACAATATCTGTTACTAGACTTTGCCAGCCTATCCTGTCGATATTCTTTGCAACGAGATTACATCTTGAAAGTCTTTTGACCTGGTATAAGGTTAGTTCCATTTGGAACGTGGTTCTCGGTCAGAGAACCCGCTAATTGTGATTCGGGTGAGTAGATCGTACGTTGTGGGATTATTTAGTCCCCTGTGTTGGGGTGGGGAGAATACTGATTATGACGATGATGCGTGCTGCTGTCGTACGCGAGTATGGTGGCTACGATAGGATCGTAATCGAGGAGGCAGCGCAACCAAGTCTCAAAACACCCAAAGATGTAATCTTGCGGGTGTTGGCGTGTGGTCTCAGCGATATCGATCTGCTCTCTCGACAAGGTATTTCGGGTTGGGGTCTGAAGCCGCTCGAGCCCCCCTTTATTTCCGGGGTGAATGTGGTTGGCGAGATCGTCGAAGTCGGTGACTGGGTCAGCGGCTGGCGTGAGGGTGACCGGGTGATCGTCTATCCTTCGAGAAGCTGTGGATACTGCCCGACCTGTTTGCGCGGAGAAGACACCATGTGTCACGACGCCCGTATCTTTATCGAAGATTCTTGTGGTGGACTAGCTGATTACTGTTGTGTGCCGGCGAGTAGTCTCGAACCACTCGGAGACCATGTATCTTTGTGGGAGGCAGCGGCTATACCGCTCGCGTATACGACTGCTTGGCGCGTGATCAAAACTGCGCGACTGAAATCGTCTGATCGGGTTTTGGTGCTCGGTGCCACCGATGCCCTGGGGAGTGCTGTTCTGTCGCTCACCCGCCGTTTTGGTTCGTTTGTCTATGCCGCTGCAAGAGGCCTCACGAATACTCAGGCTTTGAAAAAGCTCGGTGCCAATAGGGTCATCGATCTCGATCGTGAGAACTTCGAGGCGGTCGTCCGAAAGGAGACGGACGGTTACGGGGTCGATGTGATCGTCAATCCCCTCGGCGGATCGACCTGGCTACCCGCACTGAGAAGTCTAACGATCGGGGGGCGTATGGTGGTGTGTGGGGCATCGATGGGGGATTCGCCAAACATCAGCATTCGAGATCTCTACCAGTCATACCGGCAAATTCTCGGTGTTCCCATGGGAAACCGTGAGGACTTCCGGGAAGTGCTCGACCTGCTCGATCGAGGAGAGTTGAAACCGGTCGTTCACGGGACGTTGCCCCTAGAGGATACTGCTGAAGGGCACCGTCTCATCGAATCGGGTGAAGCGTGTGGAAACGTGATCGTCGACGTGTCCATCAACGGGTGAAGCGACCAAAAAAAGTGGGTTTCGTGTGGGAGTCACGAAACCCTTTCGGAAGAGAATGGGAATGAGGAGATGGGAGAATTACCTCAAGTCCACACATGAAGTATAGAGCCATTCTCTTACGAAAATCTTACAACCGTCACATGTGAAGCCGGGCGTGCTCTAGGTGAAACTCCATTCCCCGGATTCACCCGGCGGCGCCGGTGTCCTCTGGGGTTTCGACTAGCCCTTTCGAGTCAGAGCCGATATGGTTATCGTCGATGTCACTCTTGCCCGCCAAAGCCGTCAGCACAGCGCTTCTCGAAAGCGTACCGAGATACAGGTCGCTGTCATCGAGTACCACGATCGGCTCTGCACTGTCGGCGGACAAGCTCAAAAGATCTGTAAGGTATGTATCTGGACCGATGGTCGGCGCTCGTTCCTTTACTACCCCTTGCAAGTCGTTCTCTCCACGCTTGATCGCGGCCGAAGCCTCTGCCATGCTCACGATCCCTCGGTAGCGATGATCGTTGTCAACGACCACACCTAATGCTCGGTGCTGCAAAGTCATGATCTTCGCGGCTTCCCGCGGTGAGGTGTGGATTGGCAGGGTTTCTGTCTTTTCCATGATGGACTTGGCGGTTAGCACCCGGGCCCGGTTGACATCTCGAACAAACGCCCGTACGTAGTCATCTGCTGGATTGGTCACGATCTCGATCGGGGTGCCTACCTGTATGAGACGCCCGTCTTTCAAGATCGCCACCCGGTCTCCCAAGCGGAGCGCCTCGTCGAGATCGTGCGTAATGAAGATAATCGTCTTGTGAAGTTCCTTCTGTAAGCGGATCAACTCGTCTTGCATCTCGCGGCGGATGAGCGGATCGAGGGCGCTAAAGGCCTCATCCATCAATAAGATTTCTGGATCGGTGCAGAGCGCGCGAGCCAGACCGACGCGTTGTTGCATCCCTCCGCTCAACTGGTTCGGTCGGGCGTGCTCGTACCCATCGAGCCCAACCGCATTGATCCAGTGCAGGGCGCGTTCCTGACGTTCGTCCTTGGCAACTCCCTGTACGTTGAGTCCATAGGCCACGTTCTGAAGGACAGTTTTGTGTGGGAAGAGGGCAAAACGCTGGAAGACCATTCCCATCTTCTCCCGCCGCAGCGCTTTGACAGCACTCTTGTTGAGCGCCAACACATCTCGACCGTCGATCGAGATCTCGCCGGCTGTCGGTTCGATCAAACGGTTGATGCAGCGAATGAAGGTCGATTTTCCACACCCTGAAAGCCCCATCACCACAAAGGTTTCCTGTGCTTCTATGCTCAGGCTGATATCGGTGAGCCCGACGGTGTGACCCGTCTTGGTCAGGATCTCGTCTTTTGGAGCCCCCTTTTTGGCATGTTTCAGAACCTCATGGGGTCTAGGCCCAAAGATCTTATAGAGATTTTTGACGTCGATCTTCGCCATGATTCGTGGCTCCTAGGCTGTTTGAGAATAGTCGAGCCGCCGACCGTAGCTCGCTGTAATGCGGTCCAAGATGACGGCTAAAACAACGATGGCCAGCCCGGCTTCAAGGCCCATACCGACGTTGCCGTTGTTGAGACCACGTAACACCTGTGCGCCGAGACCCCGAGCCCCGATCATCGAGGCGATGACAGCCATCGCCAACGCCATCATGATCGCCTGATTGACGCCGGCAAGCAGTGTAGGCATTGCCAATGGGAGCCTTACACCCCAAAGGATCTGGCTCGACGTGGCGCCGAACGCCTCGGCGGCTTCGACCACCTGCGCATCGACCAGCCGAATCCCCAGATTGGTCAGGCGAATCATCGGTGGCACGGCGTAGATGAAGATAGCGAAGATCGCCGCGACGTTCCCGAGACCGAAGAAAAAAACTACCGGGATGAGGTAGACAAACGAGGGCATGGTCTGCATTCCGTCCAAGATCGGATTGATGGCCGCTTGTATGTATTTGCTACTCGCCATCAGGATGCCGATGGGGATGCCGATCAGCACGGTGATGGTGGTGGCGATGAGCATGATCGCCAACGTTCTCATGGTATCGTCCCAGAGCTCAAACATGCCGATGATGATGAGAGAGAGGGCCAAGCCGACGGCGAGCCAGCGGCTGCGAGAGGCGTGCCACGCTACCATCACGATCAACAAGATGACGAGCCACCACGGTAAAGCCAAGAGCGAACCTTCGATCTTCCGCAGCAGAAACAGTATCTGGTCGTTCACGACGTCGAAGATGTCGCCGTAGTTCCGTACCAAGCTCTTTAGGCCACTGTTCGTCCATTCTTTGAGCGGAATCTGGCACGCCTCGGGGAACTCGCGAGTGATGATACCGAAACCACTCAGGCAACCCCGGAGCCAAGTACTGAGGGAGGTGACTACGTCCATGACAGATCTCCTTGCGCCTTCTGGTTAGGTGTTGAACAAGAGTACCTTACCGCTCCGCTCTATCGCGCAAGGGAGCGGGGTCTTTAGTACCCCACCCCCACTTTGAAAGCGTGTTTAGTTGAGCGAGGCCAGGACGCGCTCGGCAACCTCTTCAGACACCCATGAGGTCCAGACGTCTGACTCATTCTTGAGAAACTCGAGCGCGGCATCGGAGGCTTCGGCGTCGTTAGTGCGCATAAAGGCGAGCAGGCGGCTGACCATCACGCTATCGAGTTCGAATGCTTCGAGAAAGTCGAGCATCTCTTGGGAAGCGTTGTCTGCGAACTCCCTGCTCACCGAGACGTTGACGATCGAGGTGGGGAAGGCACAGCCTTGGTCGCCTGCCCAGCACTCATCACTATAAGCCGGTTCTTCGAGTGCGATCATGTCATACTCGCCCAGCACCCAGGTGGGACCCCAGTAGTACCCCAACCAGGGCTCGCCTTTCTCATAGGCTGCAGCGAGCGAGCTCGCCAAGGCGGCAGCGGTTCCCGGACGGAAGTTGGTGAACACACCTTCCAAATCGTACGCCTTGAATTTGTTGTTATTGACGAGTTCACACTGCCAACCGATAATGCAGTTGTAGTAGCGGCCTTTGTCAGGCTCTTCGGGGTCTTTGAAAAGAGCTGCGTGTTCGGGTAGGTCTTCGATCGAACGCAGGCCCGGTGCCAACGCTTCGATGCCGCGCTCTGCGTCCCCTTCGACCAGGTATCGGGGTACCAGAAAGGAGAGCTCCTGTGCTGCCATATTCAATCCTAGGTCGAGGACCTCTCCCGTTTCCACAGCCTCGTGCCAGGTGTCGGGGGCAGTGTTGAACCAGATCTCCATGTTGATGTCGATGTCACCGCGCACCAGGCCTTGGACCAGCGGGACCGTGGATCCGGGAATATCTTCGGTCGTGCAGCCGAAGCCGGCCTCTAAGATGTGCCCCGCGATAGCGTTGTTGGCCTGCGCGCTGTCCCAGTCGAGTCCTGCGAAGACGATCGGACGATCGATCCCATTGCAATCTGTTTGAGCGTAAACCGAGCCCAGTGCGATAAACAGACTGAGGACGATGCATAGTTGCCAAATAGGTTTTTTCACGGTTAAAACCGCCTTCCCTCACCGGTCGATATCCGGTGTTGAGTGAGTAGAGCGCTTGTGCCGACACGCCAACACATTGAGGTTAGTTGCTAACCCCAGCCGCTACTACCAGCCTTATCACGAAAGTTCGAAGATCTTACCTAACGCTCTGTCCGATGCTCGGACAGAAAGACGAGAGCGACCAGCGCTTTCTACCTCTACTCATACCATATGATGTTGTGTGAAAAGAAGGCCAGGCAACAATAGTTGAGAGAGTGATGTGCTGAGATCGGTGCCTCACGTGTGGGTGCAACAAAGTTTTGCAGCATTCGGCCAAGGGGGGGAATAAGAGTCGAACAACAGAAGAGGGTGCGTCACAAAATAAATGACAATCGGAATCCTGGTGGCTCAGCGGCATTCCATACCGAGTGGTGTGTCTGGGATTTTGTGAGCCAGGCTTCAGACGGTATGGAGCGTGGGGCACTACCCTCAGTAGACATGAATCATCGACGTGTCAGCAGACCTGCAATCATTACGGAGGTAAAGGGGGAATCGTGACCACAAACCACCTATCCAATCCTGCTCGCCTCGGCTCTACCTTACGGATCGGCCTGAACTTGGTTGCCTTCGCTGCCGTACTGGTGATCAACAGCCTCGCCACGTCCGGAAGAATCGGTGGTACCGATACGGGTGAGCTATCTGACGCCTACCCGAGCCTCTTCACGCCGGCAGGCTATGTATTTAGCATTTGGGGCCTCATCTACTCCCTGCTCATCATCTTCGTGATCTACCAGGCGTTACCGGCCCAGTGGAACAACGTTCGACTCGAACGCCTCGGCCTCATTTTCGTATGGAGCTGTCTCCTGAATTGCGGCTGGATCTTCGCATGGCACTACCAGCAGATCTCACTCAGTTGGTTGTTGATGCTCGGCATGCTCGTGACCCTGATCTTCTGCTACGAGCGCTTGGAGATCGGTAAGAGTCGCCTCAAGCGCACTGAAGCGGTTGCGCTTCAACTCCCGTTTCGTATCTACTTGGGTTGGATTACGGTTGCCACCGTGGCAAACACGGCCATCTTGTTGCTCGAGCTAGGCTTCTCCGGCGGTCGGCTTGCAGCTCCTTTGACCGTGCTTGTGCTTGCGGTCGCTACCGGTATCGGTTATCTGGTTCTACTGAGGCGAGCTGATGTCGCCTTCGCGCTCGTTCTCGTCTGGGCCTTTGCTGGGATTGCGGTCAAGCAGTGGGGCGCTGAGCCGCTGGTGGTTGCGGGAGCCCTTCTCGGTGCTGTCAGCCTTCTGATAGCGATCATCCCCACCGTTCGCTTCAGACGACGTATGGGGACGATGACATGACGGTTATATGGTGGGTGTGAACGAATCGGATGTTCTCGGCCGGTACCAGTGGAGCTATCGATTGCTCCTGCTCTTTGCGCCCGACCCCGACCACGAGAGCTACGTAACTCAGAAGACCCTTTTGGAGTCCGAGGCTGCTGCGTTCGAGGAGCGTGATCTACTTATATTCGATCTCTTTCAGGTCGCGGGTCGGGTCGGACCGCAGGCACTTTCCCCTCAGGCTATCAGCAATCTGAGAAAGCGGTACGTCGACCCCGATGACGATTTCGTTTTGCTTCTTATCGGGAAGGACGGCACCGTCAAGCTTCGTAGGAACGAGGCGTGCTCGCCGGCGGAACTGTACACTCTGATCGACGCCATGCCGATGCGGCAGCGTGAAATCGAGCAGGGGTAAGATGTGGTCGATGTATGTGTTGTCGGTGCCGGAATCGCTGGCCTCAAAGCGGCGCAAGACCTAACGCGTAATGGGAAAAGCGTTGTCGTCTTAGAGAAAAGTCGTGGCCTCGGTGGTCGCGCGGCCACCCGAAGCGTACACGGGAACCGTGTCGACCACGGCGCCCAGCACTTTACCGTTCGAGAGCCTGTTTTTCGGCTTGATGTCGAGCGCTGGCTCGAGCTTGGGCACGTTATAGAGTGGAGCCGTGGTTTTCACACGCTCGACCAAACAGGAGCCTTGCGCCCGCCAGGTAAGGGACACATCCGGTACGCCTGTCCGGCAGGTATGAACATTCTTGGCAAGTTGCTGGCTGAGGGGCTCGAAGTGAGGAGACAGGCGCATGTGCGGCAGGTTAAGGCCGTGGGTGATCGCTGGCAACTCGAGTTCGGCGACGAAGAAGTTCTTGTGGCAAAAACCGTTCTCATCAACACGCCGGCTACACAAGCGCTTGAGCTCTGTAAGCGTGTCGAGTTGAACGCTGAGATCGAAACAGCGTTGAGCGCGGTGAAGTTCCAGCCCTGTTTTGCTGTTTTAGCAGGGTATCCCTCGGATCTAGCCCCTGAGTGGAAGGGGGTGAACGTTGAAGGGCATCTGGATCTGGCTTGGATTGCCCATGACAGCAGCAAACGCGCTTCTCCCAGCCAGACTGTTTTCGTGTTGCACAGCACGCCGGCTTTCGCCCAAAAGCACTTCTTCGATCCCCCAGATCAGGTAGAGGAGCGGCTACTCGAGGCTGCGTCCATCTTAGGAGATTTTGTGACGCGTCCACTCTGGACCGACCGCCAGCGCTGGCGCTACGCCCTGGCTGATCACCCCGCACAGAAGCCGTATTATTCTCATCGCAACAGCCTGTTTTTCTGCGGTGACTGGTGTGGGGGTGCCCGCATCGAATCTGCCTATCGATCTGGCGTGGAGGTGGCGGAGGCGATGTTGCGGGCACAAACCGCGGAGCCACAACTGTGACCTGCCAAACTCAGGTTCTTAGTTGAGCTCTGTGGACGTACTACCTCTACGGAGCGTCTCCAAGCTCTCTTGTAGGAGATGTACCCACTCGTTTGCAGAGCTGGGCAAAAATAGGCCGACATTCTCGACTTCGTGTCCCGAGCGCAGCGATTCCACATCCCAGAGGATGTCGAGGTCGCTCGACAAGCGGTAGAGGCGCATCCTCGGATCGTACGCGATCTCGACGCCGGGAACGGTTTCGTTGAGCGAGAGGCGGATGTGGTGAAAGTACGATCTGGCCTCTTCCCACGTCTTGTCGGGAAATAGATCCGCCAAGACGCTTTCAAGCCGAGCGCTCCGTTGTTCGAGAAAATAGACCAAGGTCTCCAGAGCCCTCCAGATAGGGAGTTCTACGGGTTCTCCATTGAGCTCGAGCCGCTCTTGACCCAGAGAATAGACATGCAGCACGGACCGTGCTGGACCCACGATGTGCGGATGGGTCGACCGAGTTGCTACTCGGAGCTCCGGTAGCAAGACCCACTCACGAGCTAAAAAGCTACAACCGTGTAGGCTACACAAGTCGCTTACGGCGTCTAGTTCAAACTCGAACCTCTCATCGCCTAGCCTTCGCAGTAGCTCCGCGACGTGTAGGCGGACCTGCCCGCTCTCCTTTTGTAATCCCATCCGAACGAACTCGCTCGCAACGCGCTTCAGAGTGGGCAACACCTCTTGTGGAGATCGTTCACCTTGCCAGAGCTCCAGTAGGGCCTCCCGAAAACGAAATTGCAACCGATGTGCTTCTTCTGTCATTAGTGATTGTGTTCGAGCGAGATGTTCACGAGCGGCTTTCATTTGACCATCGAACCCGAGTAGGGTGGCCAGCGAGAGGTGGCACCGGAATGCTGCGAAAATGGCGGGTGAGTCGAGTCCAGATCGGATCGCTTCTAGGAAGCACTCCACCGTTTCCTGACGGTGACCCAACGACCAGAGAACCTCTCCAAGCCGTATGGACTTCTCGATCGCCAACCCACGCGGCGCCTCGCTGAGGTCCAGCGCTACCAGTTCATCTCGAGCCTCGGTAAAGAGGCCCGAGGCGATCAAGGCATCCGTGCAACGCAACCGAACCTTCAACGAGTTTAGACCGGTAGCGATCTGACCGGCTCGTTCGACGCACCAGTGCGCTTTCTCCGCTTCGCCGAGGCAGCTATGCAGAAAGCTGAGCTGGGTAAGCATTGAAGGTGCCAAGATGGCGAATTCGGGTAGGCCCTGAACTTTCCGCCAGGCCTCCTCGGTGTTCCTAAGAGCTGCCTGTAACTCTCCCTGGCCTTCCTCCAGCATGCCTCTGATTGTCAGCAACAGTACTTCGTCGCAAGGAAGGAGCCTTGACCGTTCGACCTGTTCGAGTTCGCTCCTCGCCTCGGTGCTGCGGCCGACCGCGATCAACAGGAGGGCGAGATCGAGTCGGGCTGCTCCTTCACCGCGTGCGATCGCTCTGTAAAACGCTTCCCGGGCAGGCAGCTCTGCAAAACACTCCCGGTGACATACACCCAGCCAGCGGTCATCCGCCGCTGATGGGGAGGCGAGATGCCGGAAGGTTGCGATGCCACGTTCGTGCTGATCCAGATAGGCCCAACCTTGAACCGGGCTCGAGAGCGCTACTCCGGGATAGCTTTTTTCCACTTTCATTCGAATTGCTTTAAACACAGGTGCGACCACCTCGAAAAACAGCGTAAAACGGTTCTGGTCACGCTACTCGACGGCTGGGCGTTGGCGTATCCGACATTCTGACACGATCATGGAGGGCGAGACGTTGTCTTTGCCCGAGCTAATTGATGTTATACGCCCGCCGCAATTGGTTGACCCTGGCGTTCACCAGAGAATACTGAGGATCGTAGTGCGAGAGCGTCTTCTTGGTCGCCTCCCACAACACCAGGTCGTCTTCAAGCCGCTGTGCAAGTTGAATCAGTACTTTGGCATCGCCGGAAAGGAGAGCAGATTGGCGTAGATTTTCCTCAAGCTGTTCTCGGTACTCGACGATAAATGGCGCTTGGGACTTCGGCAGCAGGGGACCTCTGTAGAGCTCAAGGGCTTCGCGCACGTTTCCACGCCCAAGATGTCTTTCGACCTCGATGAAGTCTGCTTCGAAAGGTACGGCGAGTCTATAAGGGCGTGAGTCGATCGCTACCCGGCCACGTAATTTTGAGATGGTCGCCTTGACGGTGCTGGGATTGGCGCCATCCCCATAGAGGTGGAGAGCCAACTCCTCGCCATCGAGCCCTTCGGGATGCAAGGCCAAGATGGTCAAGAGCTCGCAGAGGCGGAGACGCAGATCAGAGCTTTCGAAGTCGATCCGAACCTGCTGGTCGCCGAGGAAGATAAGCTGCATGGGGACAGATGTGCCATTCCACAACATCCGCACGTCACGGAAGTCGTCGTTTGAGCCTCCGAGCAGGAGCCACCCGGACTCTCCCAATTCTCCGATCCCGGGTTCGGCATTACTGAGACTCCGTTGCGCTTCTTCAAACCTATCTTCGAGGAGGTAGATCCTGGCCAAGTGTAGGCTTGCCTGAGTGAGCGTTACCGCATTGCAGATCTTTTTGCTCAGCTCGATTGCTCGGAGGAAGTAGGGTTTTGCCTCGGTCGGTTGAGGGTAGGTCGTGGCGATTCCGTAGGCGAGATACCCGTATGCTTGGAGCGGCTCCATGGTGGCCGGTAGGAGCGAGAGCATCCTTTCCGCAATCTCGAGAGCGGATTCGTACTGCTTGAGGCATACCAAGCCGCGTACCAGATCGAGCGCTGCAAAGGGGGCTTGTTGCAGAGGGAGATGCTTGAAATTGATCTGGTAGAAACGGAGGGCTTTGCTCGGCTTCCCGGTCACCAGCATATAGTCGCCCATGGTCGAAATAATGCCTTCCATCGAGGGTATGCCGTAGAGGCTCGGCGTCAACACGAAATCTTGAACGATATCTTCGAGGCCGGCGAGCCTTCCGATCAACAGTCGGGAGAAGGCGAGATTGCCGATGGCCTCAAGTCGCCTCAGCTCCTCTCTGGAACCCCGTCGGTAGAACTGCTCCAACGTCCACTCGGCCCAGTGAGCTGCAGCTCGGAAGCGGCCGATTCGGCACAGGTGACTGCTCAGCAAGTTGCCGATGGTGACAACCTCGTGGTCTTGTCCGCTCATCTCACTGAGGTTGAGCGCTTTCAAGAGCACCTCGGTGGCATCTTCCGTACCTTCGAACACGCTGAGTAAGAACCCGTAGAGACGGAGGGTCACGGGTGTCTCTTTCGCTTCTACGGCCTGCTTGGCGAGTGCTTTGCTCGATGCGTTGGGTGTCGCACTGGCATAAAGAGCCCTGAGTTCAGGAGCGTCGTGGTGCTCGAGATAAGCTCGCACCTCTGTGGCCAGAGTCCGATGTTGGTTGACGGCGATTGCTGCCGAATACATCCAGAACAACACGGCTTCGTGTCGGCGTAATTTCGTTGGAAGGCAGCAGAGCAACTCCCAGAACCTCTGAAAGAGACCTCGTTCGAAATAGGCGGCGCCGATCGGCTCTATGAAGTCTTTTACGCCCTCGATGTGATGTTCTACTGCGATCTCGAACGCTTCAATCCACAGTTTTCTATTGGCGAGGGCGTGGAAAAAATCGTCTGGAGGAATCTCGAACGTTTGTGAAGCTGAGGAGCTGTTACCTATGGGAGCCGGCTTGTAAAGAGAGGGAAAGTCTAGACCGGCGCGATATTGACGCTTTACGCTTTCATAAGCGCCGCCACTCTCCTGCCAAACGCGCCGGATCTCTTCTTGGGATAGGGCGCTGTCTGCCATCCAGACTGCCTCATCGAGCGTCATCTTGAGATCTTCCGGACCGAGGGTGAAACAGGGTGTTGGCAACCCGAAGTCGGACGGAATCCTACTGAACGCCACGATCCGACGACAAGCGGAAAACTCTTTCCGCAGCAGTTCGTCGATCACCTCCAAGCCGTATTCACCACCCGAGACGGCCAAGGTAAAGGGCCCCAATAGTTCGAGGTGGCGCACCAGAACCGATAGCCCGAAGTGAAACGGTAAGCCGTAGCCGAACAAGGGCGAACCGAGGGTTTTTTTGACTGCGTCGGCAAGCACATTGCCTTGAGCAATGGGATCCCCGAAATGGTCTGGTGTGAACTGGAGCCAGATCAAAGGGTTCTGTTCACTGTCGAGTGATGTGATGATGTCGGGTACGCCCCAGACGTCATCTGCTTCGAAGATGACGACCCCTGGTGCCTCCTTGACGATTTTCAACCTGGCCTCGAGCCACATCTCTCAAGCCTATCCCCGTATCATATGAACTCCTGTTGTTCGACCCTGCCACGCAGGGTCGAACAAACAGTGTGGCATACAAAAGAAACAAACGTCGGCAACCCGATCGATCGACGGGATTTCACATCAATACCTGTAAGCGAAAGTCTATCACGGGGCCTTAGGTTTCGATTCGATACAACTAGGCATTTATCCCGGTTGTCGGGTACCATGCTGCGTGGACAGGGGTCCGTTATCCGATCGCGCGCTTCTCCGACGGTTGAAGCGGCACCTGTTCAAGAAGCAGCATCGCTTCCTGGCTGTTTGCAGTCCCGGATTCGAGCGGTTGCTTCTGGCAGAGGTCGAGAGGTTGCCGGGCGTAGGGTCTGCTGAGCTGATACGTGGAGGTGTTGCGTTCGAAGGTGTGCTCGACGTTCTCTATCACGCCAACCTCGAGCTGCGCACCGCTCACCGTGTCCTCTTGCGTGTAGCTGAATTCTTGGCACAGAGCTATCCGATGCTCTATGACCGTGCCAAGAGAGTCCCGTGGGAGCTCTATATCGGTTTCGAACCGAGCTTCAGCCTCTCGGTGAGCGCCAAGGTATCCCGCTTACGACATCACAGAAAGATCGAGAAGACTGTTGGAGATGCGGTGTCAAGCGCCCTTATGCCGCTCGGTCTTTCTCCGGTGATAGCGCGTGAGGCGGCACTCCCATTTCAAGTGCGTTTCTTTCAAGACAGGTGTATGCTCAGTTTCAATACCAGTGGAGCCCACCTTCACAGGCGTGGATATCGGACCCATGTCGCCGAGGCCCCGTTGCGGGAGACCTTGGCCGCCGGTGTGGCGATCGCCAGCGATGTGGGGGCGTATGATCTCATCGTCGATCCTTTTTGTGGCAGTGGGACCTTGCTGATTGAAAGCGCTCTTTATCGAGTCGGTCGTCCACCGGGCTTGGAGAGAGAATTCGCTTTTATGTATGCACCTTACTTCCAGGGGAGTAAGTGGGATCGGTTCAAGCGCGAGGCGTCGAGTAAGGTGCGAAATTCTGATCCGGCGAGGCTGATCGGTTTCGACCTATCGGCAGAAGCGTTACGTGCAGCGGAGCATAATGGTGCTGCGGCCGGGTTGCTAGATCGCATCGTCTTCGATGTTGCAGATGCCCGAGAAGTTCGCTACCAAGACCTCCGTGAGCATGCCCGTCGCCCTCTCCTCTTGAGCAATCTGCCCTATGGGGATCGGCTGGGTAGCGATTCGGAAGCGCGGAGCCTCGTCACCGAGTTTTGTCATCGCTTCGTGAGGAGTGGCCGGGGTTGGGATTACGCGCTGATCACCAGGCACCCGAGCGCCATGCGAGAAGTAGGGTTGCGGCCGAGTGCGACCTTCCCCTTTCGTAACGGAGGCTTGGAGGTCGTGCTCGTTTGCGGGACGGTACCTTAAGGTGAGTCTTGTGGAACCCACGCACGACTCATCCCTGTTCTTCATCACCGGAAGACTGCTCCGGATCACGAAGTCAGAGGGTTGAGGAGTGCAGCGAGATACTGGGCACGGCTTTCGAGATCGAGTTTGCCGAGAATATTAGAGATGTGGGCGTTGACGGTCTTGTACGAGATCTGCAGTTGTTTGGCCAGCCTCTTTGTGTCGAGCCCCTGTAAGAGTAGACGGGTGACCCGTAGCTCCATATAGGTAAGTCTCGACTGCCACTGGTAGGTCTTTTGGGCGGATGCGGCAGCGTAGATGGCGCTGAGCAGTGCGTTCTCGTTGGTGGAGTTGACCACGCCGCTCAAGTGAAAGCTCGCCAGGCAGTCTTGGTAGATCGGTTGGGAGGTCTGCGTGGCCACCAGAGTCCTGGCTCTGGCGATGCTGTCCATCTTTTCCAGCTGTGTGATGGCCCAGGTAAGCGGGTAATCGAGCACGATCTGGGCGACACCGTGATCGAACGTGTCCGCGAGCTGGATGTCGGAACGTTCGAGAACCGGTTTCATGAACGATGTATAGGTAGGGTGATGGTAGAGCATCTGGATACCGACGGCGCGTCTGTTCATAACTAGGCCCCTCTCTTACGGTCTCTGGGTCTGAAGCCTCGAATCGCTTATGACCAGAGCATAGATAGGTATTGTGGCCTACCGAGGGTTGCAAAAAGGTTGCCTTTTTTGTCGGCTCTCTTTTTGGAACAAGCAAAAGACGAGGGCCAGATAGCCTCACCACTCAGCAGAAATGCACGGCAGATGAGCTTAGGGCTGGCAGTCTATAATCTGTTGGCTCTGGATTGAGGCAAATGATGCGGTCGCTCAGGTGGTCGGGGCAGCAACGGCAGCTAACTACGGCGGGTCCGGGGATCGAGGGCGTCTCTAAGGCCATCTCCCAAAAGGCTCCAACCGAGCACGGTCAGCATGATGGCGAAGCCGGGGACAAGGGCGGGGTAGGGGCTCATGATGAGAAACCCCTGCGCCTCCCGCAACATGTTGCCCCAACTCGGTACGTCTGGAGGTGTACCGAGACCCAAAAAGCTTAAGGCTGCCTCTGCCAGCACCGCGACCGCCAAACTCAGGCTCGACTGGACGATGAGAGGGGAGAGGGCACCTGGGAGGATATGCCGCGTGAGAAGGCGCGCGTGGCCTGCTCCGAGGGCGCGTCCCGCTTCCACGTAGTCACGGGCTTTGATCGTCAGAACCGAAGAACGTGTGAGGCGGGCAAAGATCGGCACGGTTGCAAGCCCGATAGCCGACATGGCGGTCAGGGTACCGGGCTGAAAGATGGCTGCTAGCAACAGCGCCATCAAGATGGCGGGGAAAGCGTAAAGGACGTCGATGATGCGCATGAGGACCTCGTCGGCGATGCTACCGAGAAAGCCGGCGACGGCACCGATAGCCCCGCCTATACCGAGCGCGATTCCGACGGCGATGAAGCCGACGTATAGGGTGCCGCGAGCGCCGACCAGCAGACGGCTGAACAGATCGCGCCCGAAGTGGTCGGTGCCGAGCCAGTAACTCCGGCTCGGGCCGCTCAGTTGCGAGGAGAAGTCGAGTGCGTTCGGATCATGGGGGAGCCAGACGAAGCTCAGGATCGCTCCGAAAGCGACCAGGCCGATCATGAGTGTTCCTGCCATGAGGTTGAAACGTTGGCGCAGTGCCATTACGCGTACCGGATGGTCGGATCGAGAAAGCCGTAGGAGATGTCGACCAGGAAGCTCAAGAATACGATGGTGCCGGCATAGACAAGGATCTCCCCTTGAAGGAGCGGGAAGTCGCGCGTGCCGATGGCGATGAGCGCCAGGCGGCCGAGACCGGGGAGGGCGAAGACCTGCTCGATGATGATGGAGCCGATAAAGACGTTGGTGAGACTGAGCCCGAGGATGGTGATCAGCGTGACGAGGGCGTTTCTGAGTCCGTGGATCATCACGACCCGGCGGCCCGAAAGGCCTTTCGCCTTCGCCGTGCGGATGTAATCCTGGTTGAGGACTTCGATCATCGAGGCTCGTGTCATGCGCGTCATCACCGCTGCCTGGCCGAGTCCGAGGGCGATGATGGGAAGGAGCAGGCTGCGGAGGGTTCCCAGTGGATCGCGCTCCCACGGCACGTAGCCACCGGCCGGCAGCCAGCGGAGTTCGACCGCGAAGAAGAGGATCAGCATGAGCCCGAGCCAGAACGACGGGATGGCGGCCCCCACCTGCGAGATCGCGGTGACGAGCGGGTCGAGGAAGGTGTTTCGTTTGAGTGCGGCAAGGATACCGAGCGGCAGCGCAATAAAACAGGCGATGAGGGCGGCGCCGAGGGCGAGTGGAACAGAGACGGCCAGCCGGTCGATAATGAGCTCAGAGACGTCTTTTTGGTAGTTGAGGGACTCTCCCAAGTCGCCGCGAACGATCCCGGTGAGCCAGTTGAGATAGCGCTGTGGTGCCGGCACGGTGAGACCGAGTTTCTCTCTGAGTGCAGCCAGCGCTTCGGGGCTTGCGTTCAAGCCCAGGATGATCTCGGCTGGGTCTCCCGGTACGGCGAGCAGGGCAGAGAAAACCAGCATCGACGCGAGGACGATGCTGATGAGAGCAGAAAAGAACCGGCGGACGATGAAGGTGAACATAGCACTGCGGTGGGCGGCCTTTGGGCCGCCCACCAAGCGAGCTTACTGGGCGCGGTACACCTCGGTGAGGTTGATCGACGGGGTGGGTTGGTTGGTCCAGAAGCCGTAGACGTCGTTTTGAGAAGCTACGAGGTACGGGGGGCTGAAAACCCAGACATTAACGGCGTCCTCCGCGATAATTTTGGCGATCTGTTGATAGTTCGCGAGTTGGACTTGAGCAGACTGTGCACTTTCGGCTTGGTTCAGCAATTCGCCAATGACGGGGTTGTCGTATTTGTAGTAGTAGTTGGGGTTAGCGTAGATGTTGATGTCGCGTGGTTCGGAGTGGCCGATGATAGTCATATCGTAGTCGCCACCGAGGAAGATGCGTTGGATCCAGGTGCCCCACTCGACCACCGAGAGCTCGACGTCGATCCCGACTTCGGAGAGCTGTTGGGCGATGACTTGGCCGGAACGCCTTTCGATATTGTATGGTTCGGGAAGTTCGAAGTTGATGGTGAACCCATCCGAGTAACCTGCCTCCGCGAGCAGTGCACGGGCACGCTCCGGATCGTAGGGGTAGGTGTTGCTCAGGTCGATGTAGTAGGATTCGGCGGGGCTCATGTGGGTGCCGATGACGGTGCCGAGACCGAACATGGCGCCGTTGACGATGGCTTCTTTGTCGATGGCGTGGGTGATCGCTTGGCGCACGAGTTTGTTGGCGAGCGGCCCGCGCGAGTTGTTCATGGCCAGGGTGATCTCGGTAGTCGCGGTCCCTTCGGAACCCTTGAGGTTTGGATCACTCTGAACTTGCAGGAACTGTTCGGGGCTCAGGGCCACACCGATCAGATCGATATCGCCTGCTTGCAAGGCGGCGAAACGGGTGTTGGGGTCGCCGATGATGCGGAACACCGCGCTGTCGAGGTAGGGTACGCCGTCGAGGTAGTAGTCCTCGAAGCGTTCGAGGCGGACTTCACTGCCTTCTATGTACTCGACGAAGCGGAAGGGTCCGGTGCCGATCGGTTGGCTGCGCTGCGTGTCGGCTTTGGCCGCCGGATAGATCACCGAGTCGGGCCGGGCGAGGTTGTAGAGCAGGCTGGAGCTCGCTTGGGCCAGACTGAAGGTAACGGTGTTGCCCGAACCGGAGATCTCGGCGATGGGGGCGTAGTAGGCGGTGTGCGTGTGTCCTGAGTCAGGGTCGCGGGCGCGCTCGAACTTGGCGATGATGTCGTCGATGGTGAGGGGGGTGCCATCGTGGAACATCACCCCTTCACGAATCGTGAAGGTCCACTCGAGGCCGTCGTCTGATACGGTCCAGCTTTCTGCCAGAGCCGGTACGATATTGCCGTCGCGGTCGAAACGGACCAGTCCTTCGAAGACGTTGTGATACACCACCCTAGGGATCTCCTGGGAGGTCGAGGCGGACGGATCCCAACCGGGCGGGTCGGCGGTGATCGACACCACGACCTCGCCGCCGTATTGGGGCGCTGGTGCGTCTTGAGCGACGGCGTTACCGAGTGCCAAGATCAGAGTAAGTGCCAGCCAGAAAAATCGGTTCATGCTTTTCCCCTTTCCTACCGAAGTGGTTGTCTTCAAGTTTACTAGGTTATGAGTCGACTGTAGTAAACGTGGAAGCGAAACAGACGGTATGTGTGCGTGCGCGCAGTATTCTTCTCACGATTTCTGACCAGCTCCGAGGTAGAGGACGGCGCTGGCGGCGTAGAGCCTGGCTGACTCGATCAGTTCGGAGATGCGCACGAATTCGTCGAGTTGGTGGGGGATGGTTCTGTCTCCAGGACCGATCGTTACGATGGGGATGCCGGCGCTTGCAAAGAGGAACGTCCCGTCGGTGGCCCCCGGCACACCTCCGTAGCGCGGGGGAGTTCCCAGAACCAGAGGGTAAGCGTCTTCGACCGCGCGTACCACGATGTCGTCTCTGGACGTTTCGGTCCAGGGACGCGATTCGAAGCAGTCGAGCTCGATGGTGAGGTCGTGCTGCCGTTCCACCTCGTCGGCGACGGTTCGCAGCGCAGCAAGGAGTGTCTCGTGGTTCTGGCCGGGAACGGTGCGGATATCGAGTGCCAGGTAGGCGCTTTCAGGCATGACGTTGTGTTGTGCTTCTCCGCTAGGAGGCGCCTTTACGATGGTGGGGGTAATCCAGGGCAGACCCAGGTAGGGGTGCTCCCCGAGCCGCGCTTGTTCAGCGCGCTCGAGCTCTTGAATACGCCCTGTAAAGGTTGCCAGAGCAGTAATAGGGTTTTTGCCGGCGTACGGCATGGCCCCGTGCGCCATCACGCCGTGAAAGTCTACGTTGAGGCGCATCGCCCCTTTTTGCCACAGGCAAATTTCGTTCTCTTCGGGTTCGCAGATGATTGCGCCGTCGACTTCCTCGGCCCAACCTTGGGCGATGAAGTGCTTGATGCCCGTCATCATCCCCTCTTCATCGGCGACGATGCCGAGGCGGATGCGCCCCGGCAAGTCTGGTGCCACCTCCTTGATGGCACAGAGCGCAGCGATGGCGGCGGCGATCCCGCCCTTCATATCGGCGCTGCCGCGCCCATAGAGCCGATCTCCTTCGATGGTGGCGGCGAAGGGGGGATATTGCCAGCGCTGTGGATCCCCCTCGGTGACCACGTCGGTATGCCCTTCGAACATGAGGGTCTTGTGATGCGCGGGATCGAACCCCCGGCCTTGCCAGTCACAGATGACGTTGGGCCTTCCAGGTGCGGTCTCTTCGACGATGGGCTCGAGTCCGAGATCGCCAAGGAGCGCGGCGATATGATGGGCGGCCTCGGCCTCGGTACCCCCCTTGTCGGGCTCATAGACGCTGCGGATCTTTACCAGGTCGCACGTCAGCTTGACGACCTGTTCGGTATCGACGGCTTCGGCTGCGCGCTGAGCGAGTGGTAGTAGGTCGCCATCCATCTTACAAGGGTGGGGTAAAGCGACCGTCGACAGCGGTCCAACCTCCGTCGACGAGGAGTAGAGAACCCGTTACGTACGAGGAGGCCTGGCTGGCCAGGAAGATCACGGCCCCGACCATCTCATCGGGTGTGGCCCAGCGACCCAGTGCCCCCTTCTCGGCATAGGCCCGGTACCAGTCCGGTACGTTCTTGATCTGTGCGGTTAGGGGGGTTTCCACCACGCCGGGCGCGATGGCGTTCGCTCGTACACCCTTCGGTCCCAGTTCTGCTGCGAGGGCGCGGATCATCTGGAGGGTGCCGGCCTTCGTGGCAGCGTAAACACCCTGACCCGGCTCGACGACTTGTGAGCGTATCGAGGAGAATAAGATGATGCTCCCTCCGCCCTGTTCTGCCATACGGCGCCCCGCCGCTTTCATGGCAAAGAAGCTCCCTTTGAGGTTGAGCGAGATAACCCTGTCGAACTCTTGTGCACTGATGTCGAGCAGCGGTTTGCGCACGTTGATCGAGGGCGTGCAGACGAGAACGTCGAGCTGCTCTAGCCCATCGATGGTTGCCTCCACTTGGCCTTGTTGGGTGAGGTCGACCGTGTGGCTGCTGGCACGGCCGCCCTGTTCGTTGATGAGTTCTGCGCTGTGCATGGCTGCATCGGCTTCCAAGTCGGCGCAGGCGAGTTGGGCTCCGAAGGCGGCTAAGCCCTGGGCCGCGGCTTGGCCGATTCCTGAGCCAGCACCGATGACGAGCGCTTGCTTCCCTGATAGGTCGAACAGCTTCAGGTAGTCCATGCGGTTGCTCCTTGGGGGCGGAACCGCTCCGGCTGCAGGGTTTTGGGGGACGTTTGCTCCGGGCTAAAGAACGAGTGGAGTAAGCGGTAGCGCTCTCGGTACCCAGTTCTTTGCGCTAGACCTGGGTGAGGGTTCCGGCCGGAATGAGTATAAGGCAATTGGAGCTGTTATTGCACCTTTTGGATTCGTGCCGCGCGCGATCACTGCCGGTCCTCTCGTAGCGCTTCTTCCACGACCCGTAGCATGTCATCGAAGTGTTGGGCTCTCTCTTGCGAGGCGTGTTCAGCTGGTGAGTTCGGGTGTTCAAGGTCTCTTCGAGAGGTGTTCGTATCGCTCATCACATTCCTCCGTTTGCTGGCTCTGTAGCCGATGTTGCTCATGGTTCTACTACATAGCAAGCAGTCTAGGTGATGGAGTGTGACCACGGCGTACCGCAGGCGTGACCTGGGTGTGCCACCAACTCCTCTCCGTCCCCCCCCATCCTGTGCTTTTACAGCGTCTGGTCTCCTTTCGGTGGCCAGACGCCGCCGAGTTTGATCCAGGCTTCGATGATGTCCTCGGGTACCTCGGCCAGAAAGCTGACCGCAAGGTTGTCGCGTGGATGGGGCAGGGTAAGGCGGTAGGCGTGAAGAGCTTGGCGGCCGATCGCACTCGACGAGCGACCGTATACGGTATCTCCGAGGATAGGAGCACCGAGGTGGGCTAGGTGGACCCGAATCTGATGGGTGCGTCCGGTGAGGGGTCGGGCTTTGACGAGTGTGAAGCCGCGGAGCCGGTCGATGATCCGGAATGTCGTAGAGGCAGATTTGGGTTTGGTGCCGCCGATGGTCATGGTCTTGCGGTTGACGGGATGTCGTCCGATGGGGGCTTCGACGACGGTATCGCTCGTGAGGGTGCCGGCGGCGATCGCCAAGTACTCTTTTTCGGTCAGATGGCGTTTGAAGGAGTTGGCGAGGTGGCGGTGAGCGCTGTCGTGTTTGGCGATCACCATGACCCCTGAAGTATCTCTGTCGAGCCGATGCACGATGCCGGGACGGTAGTCTTCCGCGTTCGGATCGAACTGCTTCTCTTTCGATAGCTGCATCTGGCCGAGCAGCGCATTGACCACGGTGCTACTCCGAATCGTAGCCGTGGGATGGGCGGTGAGGTTTGGCGGTTTGTCGATGGCGGCCAGATCGTCGTCCTGGTAGAGGATGCGTAGCTCGATGTCTTCCGGTTCGACCCGGAGGGGTCTCGGGGGGGGCACGGTGACCGAGACGATCTCGCTGCCAGCTAACTTGATCGCCGCTTTGCCAACCGGTCTGCCGTCGATCTGAACGTAGCCCTCGGTCACGAGTTCTTTGGCATAGGTGCGCGATAGCTCGAGCGCTACCGCAATGGCGACGTCGAGCCGCTCACCCGCGGGCGCTTCAAAGGTACGAAACTCCACCACCTCAGTCTACCCGCTCGTTTGAAGGTGGAGCGTCAGCCTCGTTTCAGGCGCTATACTTGATGTGATGAAGCCGATTGCACTCGATGCGATGGGGGGCGACCACATGCCGGCGGCGGCAGTCGAGGGGGCCGTGGCCGCGGCTCGGGAGGGGATCCCGGTCGTCCTCGTCGGTGACGAGGACGTGCTCGAGGCCGAACTGGCTAAGCACGGTGAGAAGTTGCCGATTCACCCGGCAGAAGACGTGATCGCCATGGAAGATAGCGCGGTAGACGTGCGCCGGCGTAGACAGAGCAGCGTGATGGTGGCGATGCGGCTGGTCAAGGAAGGGGAGGCGAGCGCCTGTATTTCGATGGGGCACTCGGGCGCGACCATGGCGGCAGCCCTGTTGGTGCTCGGCCGTCTGCGTGGGGTAGAGCGCCCAGCGATTTTGGCAAACATCCCGATCGTCGGTGGCTATGCAGCCTTGATCGATGTCGGCGCCAACGCAGAGAACCGTGCCATCCACCTGCAGCAGTTCGCCGTGATGGGGAGCCTCTACGCCGAGGCGTTTTATCAAAAAGAGGCGCCGACCGTGGGGCTGATGTCGATCGGCGAGGAGCCCCAGAAGGGGACCGACCTCACCCGGGAGGCCCATGAGCTCCTGAAGGGAACGCCGGGCATCAACTTCTTTGGAAACGTCGAGGGGCGGGACCTCTTCATGGGTACCACCGACGTGGTAGTCACAGACGGCTTTACCGGCAACGTCATGCTCAAGCTCGCCGAAGGGGAAGCCCGGGTGCTCTTCGGTATGATTCGTACTGCCCTCTCGAGCAGCTTGCCCGTGCGCTTGGCAGCTCTGGTGGTGCGCCCGGCTCTTAGGAAGATCCGCGACCGTTTCGACCCCGCCGAGTACGGGGCACAGCCGTTGCTCGGAGTGGACGGTTACGTCTTGATCGGGCATGGACGTTCGGATGGGAGGTCGGTGCAGAGCGCGATCAGAACGGCGCGCCGAGCGGTGGAGGCGGAGCTTTTAGGGAAAATACGCGGCGGCCTGGGTCTGCTCGGCGAGCGGGTGAGCGCGAGCTGAGGCGTAGCAGTTTTGCTCTCAAGGTGTCTCAACCGAAGTTGCCGCCAGCGTCCAGGTGATGAATCCAGGGTTGACGAGTTCATCGACGCCAAAGAATCCTAGAAATCTAGGGTCGGAGATTTCTTGGGCTGCGCTCCGGTTTTGGTAGCTCAAGAGGTCGAAGATGTGGATGCCACCGTTGGCGAGCAGGTAGACGAAGCCCTGGGTCGGCTCGAGAGTGCCGCCGACGATGTTGGGAGAGATCGAGTCTTCGGTATCGGGCGTGTCATCTGCTATGTCGTCGTGGGCGGTTAAGCTTCTAGAGCCGATGATCAGAACTTCGGAGGTGCCCAGGAAGGGGTCGCTGACGAGCTCGGTCGAACCAGAGCCGGTTTCGATCACCGGACTAAGCTGCGGGTCGTCTGGGTCGAGGGCCTGGAACTCATCGCGGCTCAAAGCCACCAGCGAGCTCCCTACCGGCCCCAAATCGACCTGCTCCGTCCCCTCGAAGCGCTGCTCCTGCTCAGTGGGGACGATCTCTGGGCTGCCGTCGGGTATTGAAAGTCGGACCAGCGAGGCGTTGCCGAACTCAGCGACGAGGAAAAAGAGGGTGTCGCTGTCTTGGTCGAGGTAGAAACCCGGGTCGGGCAGGATCGCATTACTTCCTGGTAAAAAAGGACCGACGCTCCGAATCAACTCCTCCTCTTCGAGGTCGACGAGGTGGATGATGCCATCATCTCCGGTACAGGGTTGTCGCTCGAGCAGGGCCACGAAGCGACCGGAGCGAGATGCTTGCAGGTCGGTGAGACAGGGGTTGACGATATCCTCATTGGGGTCGCTCTCCAAGAGGAGGCTTAAGTCAACAACCCCCTCATCAGTAAGGGCAAACGCCGATGGATCGCCTGGGTCGATCCGTTCGAGGTCGTAGCGGCTGAGCTGGGCGGTAAAGCTGGGGCTGGGGCCGCGGCTGAGCACGAACAGTTCGCTGCGGGAGAAGGCCCGGTCCACCACGTCGATTGCCACCGCCGGGTCAGGGAGTGTACGCTCGCTATTCTCGACGAATCGGAGCCTCTCTAGACTGGCCCCTTCGGTTCCGAAAGTGTCCTCTACCAGCGCGATCGTGTTACCCGCGTCGAAGGTGACGACCAGCAGCGTCGAGGTTCCCGTACCCGGTTCGACGGTACCGGTACAACTCAGAAGGGCCGGGATCAGCAGCGTGGTCGAAAGAAAAATGCCTAAGAATGGAGGTCTTATCACCGTGGTGTTCCTTTCGCTGCGGAGCTCAGGTGTTTTGGCACGGGAGAGGTGCTTGTCGGAATGGGGGTTGGCCAACGATTCTCACTGCTCATCACCCATCACTCATCACTCATGCGACCTGGCAAAGCGATCCCGGTGTCGAAGGCCTGCTCAAACCCCTCGGTGCCACCAGGGGTAGTTAGTGCGATTTTGAGCTGGCCGGTCTCGGTGTCCCAAGAACCGATTAAGGCCCAGCAGCAGCGGTCCCAGGCCACGAAGAGGGTGGGTTGGAAGTTGTAGGGTGTTGCAGAGGGTGTATTGCCGGTGAAGTCCCAGATGTCATCGAACGTGGCACCTACGAACAGGTCGCCGACGGGTCTGACGGTGACAGTGAAATCGTCGATGGTCAGTGCAGCGCGGGTGATCTCGAACGGCTCCGCCACGACGGTTTCCTGGTAGCGCAGGTTCCCCTGGATGCCGACGCGGCCGTAGAGGTCGGCCAGGATTTCGAGGTCGCTCCGGCGCACGAACCAGGCCTCGAGAGCGCCGTCGGCTTCTGTGTCTTCGTCGGGGAGCCTGATGTCGGCAAAGAGGTTGACGGTGAAGCGGGCGTTCGATAGCACCACGTCTTGGAGTTGCACTTGGGCTTCGATCGAGGTGTTGCTGTTTGTGAAGTCTATGATCTCTCCCGCTTCGTTCTCGATAGGGTTCCGCGTCGTTCGGTAGCGCAGCCGCCAGGCCTCGTCGCGTTCACGCGGCGTGTCGCGGAGTGAGATCGTGAACGTTTTGGGCACCTGTTCAGCCGCTGTAAGGCCGAGCCACTCAGAGCGGATCAAGGTCAAGCCATCGGCCTCGAGGCCGACCACACCGGGCCAGGAGGCGCGGATGCGGCTGTTACCGGGACGGCTGGCGGTCGCGCCTTCCTCCTCGACGAAGTCGAAGCCCTGTGAGGCGCTGAGCTCGACCGGGCCGAGACGGCCGGTCGCTTCCAGGCTGAGCTCCTCGAGTCTACCCAGGTTGAGATCCCGCTCGAAGCCGACATTGAGACTCGGTAGCCGGTCGCTTTGGTCGGTGGTGCCCACGGTGAGATCGAGCTCGAGAGGTCGCCAGAACTCTCGGGGGATTTCTGGTGCCTCTTCGAGTGGAGGGGCGAAGCGATAGCCACTACTGGCACTAGCAGATAGATACCGGCCGAGACTGAGGTTGAGCTCGGCGGCGGTCTCGGTGTCATCCGCGATCTGTCCGGTGATGCGGTCTGCGGTGGCATTGAGGTCCTGGACGTGGGTAAGCTCGAACGTCGTGCGAACCGTCTCGCTTGAGGATCTGAGCCGGACTTCAGCGTCTAAGGTACCGGGGTCGTCTTCCGGAAAGTCGTAACGGTTGCTGAGCGAGATGTCGAGAAAGTCGAGATTCTGGAACAGGTCGAGACGGCTCTCCAGGGGCTGTAGTCCTTCGAATTGAGGCCGCCTGGAGTCGAGGAAGACGAACGATTCGCTAGCGCTGAACGAGAGCCAGGGGGCCGGGGTCACCCGCAACGTCGAGGTGAGATCGGTTCGCTTGCTCAGTGGGATCTGATCGAAGCGGAAGGGTGTTTCACCCTCGTTGGTATCGCGCCTGAAGGTAACGCTGAAGGATGCGGCCGAACCGAAGTCTTGGACCGCCCTGAGGTTTGTGTCCCAGTCGATCAGCCGCTCTGCTGTGGTGTAGTAGTGCCCCGTAAAGGCCGTCTCACCGCTAAGGTTGAACCCCGACCAGAGTGGTGTGGGAGTAAGCTGCAGGGTGTGCTGTTCGAGGAGCCGTCCTTCGGTGGCGAGTGGAGAAATGGCAGCGCTGCGGTTGGTGGGGTTGCTGGCATCCTCGAAGATGCCGAGCTCGAGCCGCAGGTCGCGCACGGTAAACGGTCCGGCGCTGAGAGGGGTCTCTCCGGTGGGCTGGAACTCGAGGAGGCTCAGGGTTCGACGTGGGTTGGCGGCGCTCTGGAAGGAGGGGTCCGTGACGTCGTCTTTGGGGTTCAGATCGATGAAACCTTGCGTCTGGTAGCGGGCTCGAATCCCATTGGCTGTGTTTTCCAACGACAGGTTGTATTCGACCAGTTCCTGGCGGACACCATCGTCTCGTTCAACGAGCAGGTCGATCTGTGGGATGTCGAGGCTCGGCTCGGTGGTGAAGTTGAAGCGGGTGGTGAACTCCTCGTCTGTACGTTCACCGCTCGCATCGAGAAAACCCGGCAAGAATTCGAGGTCGAAGGTTCCACTCCCTCGAGGGGTGAAAAAGCGGTGCGCCACCGCTCCTCCCACATAGCTGGTGTCGATCTGTCCTCCTAGAAGCCGGTCGAAGATCGTCCCGCCGCTGCCCGGATTCACGTCGGCGAAGTAGCGTACCGAAAAGGTGCCGAGGGCGTTTGAGCCGGCTACGTAGGGCCAGTCGAGCTCCACCTCGGCCCGTTCGCTTTCGGTCCCTTGGCTGATGCTCAGACGTGGGCGTCTGTCGGGGGGACCCAAGGGCAAAACCAGGACCGGGATGGGGAGGATTTCGACCCCCCTGATGAGTAGAGTGACATCGAAGGCGACCAGGCGGTCGCCGGGGAAGAGTTCCAGCCGTTTGGCAGAAAAACCGAAGTCGTGCACACGCTGGTTGCAACGGCTACAGGGGCTGAAGGCGCCAGACGCAACGCTGATCTGCCCCGGTACGCGGCTCGCTTCGACACCGAAGACGTCGATGGCTTCGGTGACGATGAGGACGTCGGTTCCCCTGAAGGTCTCTTCCTCGAGTTCGATGACCAAGTCGTTGCCCTGTACTGTTTCCGATTCGGTGGTGAACGTTCCGAAGCCGACGATGCGAATCAGGCGGTTGGTGAGATCGAACTCGATGTGTTCGGCCACAAGCTCCTGTTCGTCGACGGTGACGATCACCGGTCTCGCCCGGATGATGTAGAGTTCTACTTCGGTCCCATCTGGGAGCGTGACATTTCGGATCTCCAGACGGCTGTTGGGATCGCCCTGGGTATCGATTTCGATGCGAGCAGCATGTCCGGTGAGCAAGAGCGTAAACCCTACTGCCAGCGTGATGAGGCTTAGTCCCTTCACGTTAGCGTTTCCAGCTCACCAGGAGGAGGCTGCCACCGACCACCATATAGAGCAAGAAAGGTGTCCAACCGGCGACCCAAGCGGGGAGGGTTCCTTGTGCGCCAAGCAGCTTCGACACGCTCCAGGTAGCATAGTAGACAAAGGTGAGAAACAGGACCGAGACGATGCCGAGCGGCGCTGCGCGACGAAAGGTGTAGAGGCTTACTGCTAATGCGAACAGGGCGAAGGCGGTCGCAGCGAGGGGTTCTGCGGCTTTGCGGTGAAGCGCCGTCCACTCGGCAGGCTTCGCTTGTCTAAGATCGTCACGGAGGCGGGCGAGGAGCTCCCTGAGGGGGAGGTAGGTGAGATCGGGGGTGCCCACTATCCCGGCGGAAAGCCCGCGTACGGGAAGAGTGGCCGATTCGGCTCGGAAGTCGAGTACCAACTGACTGGTGCGAAAGATCATAAAGCGCAGATCGCGAAGGAGCCAGACCCCGGCCTCTTCGTCGAGCGTGCCGGCTTCTGCCATGATGACCTCTCTTGGGCCTTGGGAGCCTGCCGGTTGGATGACGGTTACTCCCTGAAAGGTTCCGTCCGGATTGAGATTTTCGATGAAGATGCTCCGCCCCAACGCGTCGGTGAAGAAGTTCCCTTCCTGCAAGAGCGTATCGGGGCTTTGCAGCAAGATATCTTTTTGGACCTCGAGCGCTCGCCTCTCGCTCCAGGGGACGAAGGCTTCGTTGTTGATGAAGCTGATGGCACTCACCCCTAGGCCGAGCATCAACATCGGGCTGGCGAACTGTTTTGGGCTGACCCCGAGCAAGAGTGCCGCTTTGATCTCACTATCTTGACTTAGCCGGGTGAGCCCCAAAAGCGAGGCGAAGAGGAGCGCTAAGGGGATGCCGGCCCCTGCAGCCGCCGGCAGTTTGTAGAGCAGGAACTGACCTACAAGCGGTAAGGGAACGCCACGGGCGATCACTTCGGCCAGCACCCCGAGTAAGAAACTGCCGAGCAATAGCAGCAGTAGAACAGCGAGTCCGGCTCCGTAGAGCGGTAGGATTTCGCGAAAGAGGTAGAGGCTGAAGCGGTTCACGGCTAGCGCAGCCTACCAATCGCCAGCGTGACCCCGATGATGCCGACGAGTCCCGGCGTGAACCAGGCGGCGGTGATGGGGCCGAGTACGCGCGTATCGAATAAGTTGCCGGCCAGTGTCCATACACCCCAGAACGAAACCAGCAGCACGATGGTCCAGGCGAACCCACTCGCCCTTCCCCGTACACGCAACCCGAGCGTGCCTGCGATGAGCACGAAGATGGCGGCACTGAGGGCATCAGCGATGCGCCTGTGGAACTGGAACAGCAGGTTACGCGTCTCTCCACCAGCCAGCATTACGGTTCTAAGGCGGGTTCGGAGGGCGTTGAGCGTCAGCGTCTCACTTCGTACGAGTGTTTCGGAAGCGTCGGCCTCGAGGTCGAAGGGCAAGATGACGCTCCCCTCATTCGCCGGGTCCTCTCCGGGTCTTGTAACTTCGGTGTCTTCGAGCGTCCAGGTGCGCGTCTCGCTGTTCCACTCACCGTGTGTGGCGCTAAAGGTCGCACCATCTTCTGCGATTACCAAGATGCCGGAAAGCTGGGCGAGTTCGCGGTTCTCTTCGTTCGCCCGGACTCGGGCGGCGAAGTATACGCCTGCCTCTTCGATCTGATAAGAGACGTTCATTTGAACTTCGTTGGGGGGGCGCGCGTAGAAGAAGCTGTCGACCAGTGAGTCGTAGGCCTCCTCGGCTCTCGGTTCGACAAAGCCGTTGTTGATAAGGGTCAACAGGCTGATACCGATTCCGAAGACCAAGAGCGGAACCAGCATGGTGAGTGGGGTGGTGCCGAGTGCATAGGCAGCCTTGAGCTCCGAGTCCTTGGCCAAACGGCCTGTGGATAGGAGCACAGCAAAGACCACAGCTACCGGCAAGGAGAGGTGTAAAAACCAGGGTAGTTTGAAAAGCATAAGCCTCCCGACGGTAACGGGTGAGGCGTTCTGTTCGATCAGGAACCGTGCCCAGACGGTGAGGAAGTCGATCGACAACAATAAACAGAGCGCTGCCACGCCGAGCAGGTACAGGGAGGAAGTCTCTTTGAGAAGGTACCGTGCGAGCCGCTGAAGCACCAAGGCAGTATAGCTGGAATCGGACCTAAGGTGTTGGGGCGATCTGCTCAAGAGGCTTTGAGCGCCGAAGAAGGTACAATTCCGTGTGCGGTTTCACTTGATCGCGGTTCAGCCACGCATGGAGTTGGAGCACTACCGGAGTGCCGAGGTCTTCAAGCAGAAGGTGCTGTCTCTCACCAAAGCGTCGGTCGCCGGCTTGGACGAGGCACCGAAGCTGGTCGCCTTTCCCGAAGCGATCGGTCTCCCGCTACTCTTTACGATCGGAGACTTCGACCGGATCCGTGGCAAGACGAATTCCACAAGGGTGATCTGGGAGCTCCTTCGAACTCACTGGCAGGAGGTGTTTACAGCCTCCTTGCGCCACGGTGTTCTCGGTCTGCCGGGGCTTGTACTCTCTCGCGCTCTACCGGTTTATCGTGCCTACCAGCAGGCGTTTGCCGAGGCTGCCAGATGCTACGGGGTTACGATCGTGGCTGGGTCCTGTATGCTCCCTCCAATCGATGAGGAGCCTGTTCGCGGCGTATATATAACGGGCAAACGCGTGTATAACACAGCCTATACTTTCGGGCCGACGGGGTCCGTTTTGGGGGTGGCGCGCAAAGTCTATCTCAATCCTGGAACGGAATCCAGCATCGGATTGTCATCGGGAAACCTCTCGGACGTAAAGACGATTTCTACCCCGGTTGGCCGCGTGGGAGTAGCGATCTGTCTCGACGGTTTTCACACCTCTGTGGTGGATCACTTCGACGGGCAAAGAGCCGATATCATCGTACAGCCGAGCGCAAATCATGCGCCCTGGATGCGCCCCTGGCCACGAGATCCGAGCCTTCTCGAGGGGGAGGCCTGGCTGCGATTCGGCTTACGGAAGCTCATTCAGGGTCGACTCCATATTCGCTACGCTGTCAACCCCATGCTCGTTGGAGAGGTGTTCGAGTTGAAGCCGAGGGGGCGCTCGAGCATCTTGGTGAACCAGCGCTTCTTACCCGCTTCGGTCGAGGGTGTCGACGGCGTCTTAGCGCTAGCGCAGACGAGCGATAGTGAGGAGATCGTGCGGGCCGTTATCCACCTCGCTTGAGGTGCAAAAGCTAACAGGCGGAAGTATGGCAAGACCCTATACAATAGAGATGTGACTGGCACGCTAGGCCTTTTCTCGTTGGTCGATCTGTTTCAGTTGTTATCCTCTGCGTCACGTACCGGACGTCTTTTGATAGAGCATCCGAAAGGGAGCGCGCGTGTCTACTTCGATAAGGGTTCGGTAAGGCATGCCGAGTTCGGTGGGCTCAAGGGTGAGGAAGCCGTCTTCGCGCTATTCGCAGACGAGCGTGGTAACTTCGAGTTTACCGTCGGCTTGACGCCGCTAGACCTCACCATCGAGCTCAGTACCGAAAACCTGATGCTCGAGGCCATTCGTCGTCTCGATGAAGGGCGCCGCGGGAGCATTCACGTCACCATCAGCGACGAAGAGATTCCGATGCTGACCGAAGGGTTGGGGGATACGGGCAAAGTGACCTTGCACGGACACGAAGTGAAGGTGCTCAGGTTGGTCGATGGCAAGAAGAGCATTCCCCAGATCGCTGCGGCAGCCGACCTCGATATCGGGGAGGTGCGGCGGATCATCGACCGCATGGTGAAGGTCGGTTCGCTCCGCATGCGCTCCAGAAAACCGCGTATCGCTCGACTGGTGACCCGGCTTGCGAAAGGGCGCTTGCCTTCAGGAGTGGTCGGTATCGATCAGAACATCTTGAACCAGTGGGAGCGCACCACCGGATACCCCGCCGATCACGTGGCTTGTAAGCGCCCTAGTGGTGAGGTCGATGTCTACGAAGTCGATCCCTTGGAGGGGGCTGGACCTTACATCCACGTGTCCCATGATACCCTCATGAGAACGGGTCTGGCTGTCAACATCGCGCTTCTCGTCCAACCGGTACCACGTTCACAGGCGGAGTAGGTCCTGGATCCTAGCTCATCAATGTGCTTTGCTGCTTAGGGAGAGAGCTTCTGCTTTCTTGCGCGGCGCTAGTCGGTCGAAAAGGCGGAGGCATCTGGCCAGCCTATGTCGTCGATTCGGTAGACGTGTTGTGAGAGGAGATGGGGATGTTGTTGTCTTGGCGTTCGAGAACCTTTCCTATCGACTGGTACGAGGAGTTCGGCAGCTCTGGTGATCTGCACCTAGAGATCGGCTTTGGCGACGGCCGTTATACAGTTGCTCGAGCGATAGAGCTGCCTGATGCGCGTTTCGTGGGCTTGGAGATCTCGAGTGGCAGCGTACAACGGGCGCTGCGGCGGCTCGTTCGGGAGAAGATTTCCAACGTGAGGGTTGCCAAGGTGGGGGCCGGGTTTGCGGTGCAGCAGTTTTTTGCCCCATACGCTCTTTCGAGCGTGACCGTTAACTTTCCCGATCCGTGGCCAAAAGAGCGGCACGCCAAGAATCGCCTTTTACAACGTGACTTCTTCACGCTTTGTGCGACCCGCTTGCGGTTGGGTGGTGAACTTCTACTCGCCACTGATCACCTGGACTATCTCGAGTTTGCGAAACGTGAGGCGCTCGCCTCGGGGGTGTTCCGGCTCGTGGAGCGCCTGCCCCCTCCAGGTGTGTTCGAGACCAAGTATGCGCTCAAGTGGAAAATTCAAGGTAGGTCGCTCTATTATCAAGTGTTTGAGAATGTAGGTGGGCAGACTCCCGAGTTTCCCCATCTCGAAAGGCCATCAACCATGCCTCACGCCTTACTCAAGGGGAGATTGTCGAACGAAGTCGGCTTCGAGAAATTGGTCTGTGCCTATGCGGACGGATATGTGATCGTCCACGAGGTGTTGCGGAGCTTCTCTTCCGAGGAGATTCCAGGCGAACGTTGGCTGTTTCGGGTGACGATCGATGAGCCGGAGCTCAAGCAGCATCTATTGGTTGTCGCGAACCACCGCAAAGACGATGAGGTAATCGTTCGGCTAGAACCGTTTGGTGATCCTATCGTTACGCCGAGCGTGCGTGGTGCAGTTCACGTAGTCACCGAGTGGCTTGCCAAGACCGTCTCGACGTTAGTGGTAACGGAACGAAATTACTAGAGCCACCTCAAAGAATCGGGTCTGGGTAGAAGCCCGAAACCGATCGGGCGAGTGGAGCGAGTCAGGTCAGAAGCAGCGAGCCTGAAAAGTGGCTTCTCGAGATAGGCTCAAGCCTTATACCGTCTCTCCGGATGGTCGCTCGATGTGGGGTTCGTACCTGGGAAGTTTTTGGAATTTGGATTGGCAGCGTACACTGATGTGTATGGATCCACCACTGTTGACCGCTGATCATTTAGGTGTCGTTCATGGGTTTACCACTCGTGCCGGTGGGGAGAGTAGGGCACCCTTCTCCGGACTCAATTTGGGCCTCAGTACTGGTGATGATCCAGAGGTCGTCAAGATCAATAGGGAGCGGTTGCTGGCTTCGCTCGGTATCTCTTTCCATCAGGTCTGTGCCCTCCATCAGGTTCATGGTGCCGATGTGATCGAGGGGAGACCGAGTTGGTTTGAGCTCGAGGCGGATGGCGTTGTCACCGATGACCCGGCGTTGCTCCTGGTGATTACCACAGCCGATTGTTTCCCACTGCTCTATCACGACCCGATAAAGGGGGTAGTAGGGGCTGTACATGCCGGGTGGCGTGGGACCGTTCAGTGCATCGCGGCTGAGGCCGTACACACCATGCAGAGGCTTTACGGGAGCGAGCCGGAAGATATCCGCGTGGCTATCGGCCCTGGGATCGGCGGGGATTGTTATCAGGTAGGTGCCGAGGTCGAAGCGGCCTTCAAGAGTGCAGGTTTCCCCTCTGTGAGCCGTCCTGATCGGGAGGGACGTTTTCTCCTCGATCTCGAAGTGGCCAATCGCTACGTGCTGAGCCGCGCTGGTGTCCTTGAAAACCATATCCAAACCGTCGGCGGGTGCACACATTGTGATGAGCAGCAGTTCTATTCGCACCGTCGGGATGCTGGTCGTACCGGGCGGCACTGGGCGGTAGTGAGCCTCAAACCACAGCCTCCTCGCTCTGAGCGAAATTCGTATGAAACGCCTTCTTGACATCATGCGACGCTTGCGCGCTCCCGGGGGTTGCCCCTGGGATCAGGAGCAGACGCACGAAACGCTCAGACCCTATCTGTTGGAAGAGTCGGCTGAAGCGGTCGAAGCGATCGAGACGGGGCATCCGGAAGCGATAGCCGAGGAGCTCGGAGATGTTCTGTTGCAAGTCGCGTTTCACGCCGTGATCGCTGAAGAAGAGGGGAGTTTTACCTATCACGATGTGGAGCAGGGTATCGTCGACAAACTTGTTCGCCGCCACCCTCATGTGTTCGGCGAGGTCGAAGTAGCCGGCGCAGAAGAAGTCGTACGGAACTGGCAGAGGATCAAGGCGGAGGAAAAGAGTGGTTCTGATCCGGTGCCGAGTGTGCCCCGCGGTTTGCCGGCGTTGCTGCGCGCCTTTGAGTACACCAAGAGATTGGATTGGGCTCTGGTCGACGAAGAACTCGATGCCAGCTTGCGTGATCTCGTTTCCGATCCGGCGTTGGTTGGCAGGTTTTTGTTGGCGGCCGTGCAGATCGCCCGGAGCCACAACCTCAATCCGGAGATGGCCCTGCGTGATGCTGTGAACGATCGTCTTGCCGAGGGAGGGTACTGAGGTGTCCCAAGCGATCCTCGAAGCGCTCAAGGACGGTCTCTCAGAATCCCGGGAAGCTGCCGAAGTCGCGGGATACCGCAAGGCAGCGGTGTTGGTGCCGCTCCTTGTCGGAGCTCACGGTCTCGAGTTGCTCTTTACCGTACGTTCGCAAACACTCACCAATCACGCGGGGCAGATCGCCTTCCCCGGCGGTGCTCTTGAGGATGGTGAGAGTGTGGGTGAGGCGGCTCGTCGTGAGACTTTCGAAGAGATCGGTCTCGATGTGCCCGAGACCGCTCTTTTGGGGTGTCTGAACGATCTTTTCTCCCCGGCACGGTATGTGGCTACCCCGGTGGTGGCAGCGCTCGGGTGGCCGAAATCGTTGTGTCTGAATCCGGTCGAAGTGGAAGAAGCGTTTACCGTTCCTTTGAGAGAGCTGTGGGAGTTACAGCCTCGCAGCGAAGTCCGAGAACACATGGGTATACGGCGCCGTATCTATTTCTATCCTTGGCGAGAGCGTCTCATTTGGGGGTTTACGGGGAACATCCTCAGAAATCTTTTGGAGGTGCTCGAGGTCTCACTCACGGACTGCAGCCGGACCTCGTGATATCCTACTCGTGCACCGTTCGAACTCGAGGGGTTGTTGATTAGCTTTGAAACGCCGTCATTTCCGTATCGTTGAAGGGAAAGCGCAGTACTCCTTTTCTACAGGAGAGGTCGTCGAGGCGTTACAGGGAGCGGGTGTGCCGACCGATGAGGCGATACGGCTCGCCCGTGAGACTGAAAAACACTATTCTGCAAAGGCGAAAAAGGTCGTTGAGCTACATGCCCTGGTCGACTTTCTCGCCGGTGCCCTCCAGAAGCGGTTCGGCTCTGAGTTGGCGACTCGCTTCCTTCAGCAGCGACCACCCTTTGTACCGCTTACGGTCTCTATCGAAGGGGGTTGCCGTGAGCTGTTTTCGCGAACGACCCTCGCAACATCTTTGGAAAAGTTCGGTCTTTCGTTCAAGGAGGCGAACACGGTTGCTCGGGCGGTGGCACAGGGGTTACGGACCAAGGGTCAGCAGGATGTATCGATGCAAGAGCTGACGCACTCGGTTGCCCAGGAGCTCGAAGCCAACTTTGGGCGCGAGGTCCGCAACAGGTACGAGGCGTCTCTCACCCAAGCCACGGAAATCATCGTCGCCGATGCTGGTGGTCTGGCCGCACCCTTCTCGCGAGGGATTTTGGCGCGATCTCTGATGACGATCGGTTTGGGCCTCGAGCACTCCTATACTCTTTCAAAGAGTCTGGAAGATGCGTTGTGGCGTTCGGAACTGTTCCGTGTCGACCATCTCCAACTACGGCGTGAGGTCGCCCGTATGCTCAGGGCGGAAGTCGGAGAGGATTTTGCGCGCCGCTATGAACTTCTGCGTAGCGCTCGGCATCCGGAGCGTCCGCTCATCGTTCTTCTCGGAGGTGCACCAGGCGTTGGCAAATCGACTGTTGCCACCGAGTTGGCTTACCGGTTGGGGATCCAGAGAATCGTCTCGTCCGATGCCGTACGGCAAGCGTTGCGTTCGCTGATCAGCCCGGAATTGAGCCCCGTTTTGCACAGCTCGAGCTATGCGGCCTGGTTGGCTGAACTGCTCCCCGGGGAGCGTCAGTTGGCGAAGCCGAAGCGCAAGCGAGTAATCCGGGGGTTTCAGTCGCAGGTTCAGCAACTTGGCACCGCATTGATGGCGATCATCTCTCGGAGTATCGAGGAGGCCACGTCTTTGGTGATGGAAGGCGTTCACCTCGTTCCAGGGATCGTGCCGGACACGGAGTTCGAGAATGCTACCGTTTTCGAAGCCGTTCTGGTGGTCAAAGATGAGGCGGCTCACAAGACACACTTCTCGCTCCGGGAAGGGCAGACCAAATATCGGAGGCGCGATGTCTACCTCGAGCACTTTGGCGAGATCCGTACCCTGCAGACGTTTATCAATTCAAGAGCAGAGCAAGAGGGCGTACCGGTGATCGAGTCGGCCGATGTCGATCGAGCCGTCGACAGAGTGGTCGATCACGTGTTGAATGCCTTGCTTAACGAGCAGCCGAGGCACGATATGGTGCCGAACCGGGTCGTAAGCGATTAGATGCGCGCGCCGCTTCAGCCTACCTGTTACAGTCGGTGTGTCGTATATGTTTTGGCTGAGGTCGTGTCATCTGGATAGCCGGAATGGTCCGTCTGGCTGCCGCCTCATGAAGAATGCCATTTTGTACCGATAACCAAGACCATAGACTGGTAGCTGGAGCGGAGGAAGAGGATGTCAACGCCAGCTATCGAAACAGAGAACCTGAGCAAACTGATTCGGTCGAAGCCGATTGTGCGGGATTTGAGCTTCCGGGTCAACCCAGGAGAGGTCTATGCTCTAGTCGGCCCCAATGGTGCCGGTAAGACCACCGTGATTCGCTTGGTGGCAGGGCTCGCTTTTCCTAGCTCCGGCTCGGTACGGATGTTTGGATGTGATCCGTTTGAGAAGCCCGAGGTTCGGGCGCGACTCGGTGCGGTCGTCGAAGCCCCGGCGGCCTTCTATCCCTATCTCACCGGCCGGGCCAACCTGGAGTTGCACGCCCGCCTGGCGGGTTCTGTACCAGAAAAGCGCATCGATGAGGTGTTGGTCCTGATGGAGCTCGGCCACGCCTCGGATCGCCGGGTGGGGGTTTACAGCCTCGGCATGCGGCAGCGGCTCGGTGTAGCGGCTGCTTTGCTTACGCGTCCGGAGCTGCTTATCCTCGATGAGCCGGCGAGTGGGATGGATCCGCTAAGCCTCCATCTGGTGCATCACGTTCTCAAGCGTGCAGCTATGGAAGGCACCGCGGTGCTCCTCTCCACCCACCATCTGGATGAAGTGGTGGCGTATTGTACCCGTGTGGCGATCATGGAAGACGGTGCACTGATCGACGAGGTGAACCTTCTCGACAGGCGCGAGCGCTACCGCGCCCGGGTATCGGATCCGCACAGCGCCCGGGCAGAACTCGATATCTATCCCTGGATCAAGCATGTCACCATCCGGGCTGATGAGGTCGTATTCATCCTTGCTGAGCCAGAGGCGCTCGGTCGGGTTGCGGGCGTGCTCTCCGAAGTGGGCGTGGAGCTATACGAACTCGCCCGTGATACCTTCGACCTACGTGCTTACTACCTGGAGAGAGTAGCCGCTCAACGTGCCGAGAACGTCGACGCCGCTTTGCAAGCAGTTGGGGTGGGGTAGGAGTGGTCCAGCTTCTTACCATGGAAATTTCCAAGGTACTTCGCCTCAACAGCGTGCGCTTCGGCCTGTTGATTTTGGTGGTGTTTCCGCTCCTTTGGTCCTATGCCCCAGGAATCTTCAAGGTTTACGGTTTCTACCTTGTGTCGGGGTTTCAAGTTCCGGCCCTGAGTCTGCTTTCCAGTATGGAGTTTCTGTTGCCGCTCCTCGTTGCCATCGTCAGTAGTGAACTCCTCGGTATGGAGTTTACCCACGGCACGTTGCCCACCATCTTGCTGAGGCCTGTCGGTCGCTCGCAGTGGTTGCTGGCAAAGGTTTTGATCGTAGCCCTATTCCCGTTTCTGATCCTCCTCTTTTTTTTGGCTGTGTCGATGGTAGCCGGATTGCCTTATGGCTATGAGGCGTTTGTGGGCGGAACCGGCTTGGGAGCTACCGGGCTTTTGGGTGATGGGCTTTTGGCACCAGGAGGCGCCTTCCGGGAGCTGCTGAGGGCGTATGGGATGGCGGCTTTTAGCCTGGTGCCGGTGAGTCTGCTCGCGATTCTGTTCACAGTCGTGCTAAAGAGTTCGGCTGGGGGTGCCCTGGCGACTATGTCGGTGCTCGTCGTGATGCAGCTCCTGGTAGTTTTTCCTTGGCTTGAACCTTATCTACTCACCACGCAACTGAGTGCTTACATTACGCCGGATGCTCGCATGGGGTGGGTCGTGACCCTGGTGGCGCTCTATTGCACCGCCTTCGCCGCTGTCTCGGTCGTACTTTTCGAGCGGAAGGATTTCTGAGCTCATCGCCACGGAAAATCTCTCCTCATATGTGGGTATGATGATCGTGAGGTGTTTCGTTCCAAACTGCGTATGGGTGGCGAGAAGGACGGTTCTTCTCGTTTTAAATGGTTGAGACGGCTTTTTCGGTCCGGCCGGATCGTAGTCGTCACGGTTTTTTTGGGCTCTGTTTATAGCCAGGATCTCTCGTTTACCGTACAGGTGGCTGCGGTATCGGACCGTGATTCGGCGCTCGCATTGCAGCGAGAACTCGTTCTCGAGGGGTATCCAGGTTACGTAATCCGGTCCGAGGCGGTCCAGGGAATTTTTTACCGGGTGCGGGTCGGTGCTTTTGCCAACCGCGCCGCCGCAGCCGAGTATGCTGCCGCTATGCCGGAGTTTGGCGGCGGGGAGTCCGTGCCCGCTTTGGCCGAAGCGGTCCCATTAGGGGTGATGCCGCTCGAACCTCGTCTCATCGCCACCTTCGACAACAGATCTCTGGAGTTACATCTGCTTCGGTGGAAGGACTCCATCGCTATCAAGCACGAGTGGATGGGGGGTTCGGCCGGAGTTACATATCTGCTCGTTGAAGGAGGTGAGGTTACGAACGCCCCCTTGTTTGAACGGGGTGCCCTATCTCTGGAGCCGCCGCTCTTTGTCTTTCCCGCTTCAGTTTCCGGGTTGCCAGAGGCGGTGGGTGGAGTTGAGTGGCAGGTGGTGGCTGATGGCTCCTTCGGACGGATGACGCTGCGCGAAACCGATCGTTTCTGGCGTGCCACCGTGGGAACGCCTCTTTGGAGTGACGGTCAGTTTCTACTGTCACTCACCGATGAAGCGTTGTTGCTTTATGACTTTGTCATGCGTTGAGCGGTGAAGGTGTGCCGGTTGCCTTATGCCGTTGCGCTTAGGGTGGTCTGTGCCGTGACCTGGGAACTCTCTCCGGCCGATTCTTTCTCGGCCAGCCAGCGTTCGGCCGCCATAGCTGCGCGGGTGCCTGCACCGACGCTGGTACCGAGTTGGCGATACACTTCGTCGGCGACGTCTCCCGCTGCGAAGATCCCCTCGACATCGGTATAGATTTCGTCCCGCACCTCGACATAGCCGGTTTCCCCGAGTTCGACGACGCCATCGAGGTATTCGGTGTTGGGGACATGGCCGATGTAGATGAAAACACCGTCCGCTTCGATCACGCTCTCTTCATCCGAGTGGACGTTGCGAACGCGAACGCCGCTCACCTGCTCGTCCTCTCCAAGTACTTCTTCGACCACCGTGTCCCAGACCCAGGACATCTTTTCGTTGGCGAAGGCGCGCTTTTGCGCCTCTTTGTTGGCCCGCAGCTCGTCGCGGCGGTGGATGACGGTGACTCTGTCTGCGAATTTGGTGAGGAACATCCCTTCCTCGACAGCAGCATCGCCCCCGCCGACCACGATGACGTGTTTGCCGCGGTAGAAAAAGCCGTCGCAGGTGGCGCAGGTGGAGACGCCGCGCCCGTAGTACTCGTCCTCGCCGGGCACCTCCAGACGCCGCGGGTTGGCACCGGTAGCGATGATAACGGCCCGGGCATGGTAATCGGCGTCGAATCCGTGCACGATAAAGCCGCCGCCATCTCCCTTTTTCTCGAGGCTGGTTACCTCTTCCATCACGATCTTGGCCCCGAACTTTTCTGCCTGATGGACCATACGCTGTGAGAGTTCGGGCCCACTGATGCCCTCATCGAACCCCGGGTAGTTTTCGACCTCTTCCGTCTGGGCGATCTGTCCGCCGGGTAGCCCTTTTTCGAGGATGATGGTATCGAGCTGGCCGCGCCCGGCGTAGATACCGGCGGTCAGCCCGGCGGGTCCGGCCCCGATAATCACCACATCGGTGTAGATCTGTTCATTGGTCGGCATGGAGGTCCTCCTAAAACTGTCTTCATGCTAGCATCGGGCACCCGGCCGAGCTGTACAATCGAATACCTGAGGGGGGTATCCTGCTTAACGGAAGCAACGCGCTTTCCAGACGTAGCTTTCTCGCACACCCCAAGCTAGCAGGTGTTCGCAAAGAACTCAAGGGGTGGGGTCGGATTCGTTCGCTCTGGTGAACAGGAGCTCCACGGTTGCACCGCTGTTCCCCAAGCTGCCGAGCTCCACCCCATCGACCACGATTGTGAGCGCTCCTGCATCGTCGCTCGATAGTCGAACCGGCAATGCGAAGACGAACGTTTCTCCGGGCATGACCTTCCGCTCGAGCAGGACTTGACCCGTTGGGTCGGTGGTGTTACGGATGACTTTGAGATGCGTTGCCGAAACGACGACTACTTCTACCTGATCCGCATCGAACACCAACTCGTCTACTTTGGCGCCACCGATTTCATTGCTGACGCTATCAGCGAGGTCCTGAGGCACCGAAGGTCTCGATGAAGACGCGTCAGCCCGCGATGATTCTGAGGACTCGTTCCCTCGCGCGACCACAGCTTCCCCTGCTGGCTCGAGCGGTGCAGCCGCTTGTGCCAGCGACCGCTCGTGCTCGGATACAGGATCTACCGAGTCGGCATTACCTGCAGCAGGGCTTGCAGGGATCACCTCCTTGGCTGCCTCGGCTACCACGTCAGGGACGATGTCATCGGCTAGGGTGTCGGCACTCGGCGGGGGCGTCGCAGCGAGCTCTTGGCGGCGAAAGCGGGCTGCATCTACAGACTCTTCGGTTTCGGGTAGGCTCTGTTGTTCGACGACGATGCCGGTGCCAGGAGTAAAAGGACTTCGAAAAGCTTGAGGGAAAAAGACCGAGAACCCGACCACGGCGGCGATGGCCAACGAGGTCGCCAGTGCTGTCCGGCCCGGGGTGGATCGCCAGCGGAGGGTGGCGATGCGGCGCATCGAGGCGAACCGGAGTGTGCCGATCGCCCAGCCATACCGACGGAGCCTGCCGGGGATGAACGACACTTCAAACTCCATCTCTTCGACCCACGCGCTGTCCTCGTTCGGTGCAAGCCGCGAAGCGATACTGAAAAGGAGCCCGATGATGCCGGGGGGTCTTTCGTCCTGGTGGTGCTCGTTTCGTGGCGTCATGATTCCATCTCTAGAATGGTGGGGTTTTTGACGGCCTGCTCGTATTCGTCTTCGATCAGTGAGCGCTCGGCGTAGTGGACCCCGGCCTCGGTAAGCCGGTAACTGATGCGGCAACGCCCGTTGATGAGTTCGGTGGTCTTGTGCAGATACCCCTCGTCGAAGAGACGTTTTAGGACACCGTAGAGGGTGCCGGGCCCTAGCTCTGTCGACTTCATGATGTCGTATCCATATCTGCTGTTTTCTACCTGGGCCAGAAATACCCTCAGCACCAAGAGCTGCTGCCGGGAGGGAATGCGGGTTCTTTTTGTGCGGCGTACAAGGCGCATCGCAGCAGGTACCCTCGTCTTAATCAGGTCATTGTAGAGACCACTCGACGCCCTTGTCTAGAAAAGTCGATATATGGCGCGTTTTTTTGTCCCACCGCGGTCGGTGCTTCTATCGTTGAAAAGACGACGGACGCCACTTGCGGTCGATCCGAGACTCGTGGCATACCGTGACCGCTTACGCCCGTCGTCGGCGTAGATGGCGCAAGATCTTGTCGAAAGGAAACCGCTATGAACCGAACCCCGAGCAAAAAGACCGTCTGGATCGCCCTCCTCTTGGGGGTGGTCGGTAGTGCAGCGCTGGCCTTCTGTGGCTTTTATGTTGCCAAGGCGGATACCACGCTTTTCAACGAGAGCTCCAAGGTGATCATCGCCCGCGACGGGACCCGCACCATCCTCACCATGGCCAACGACTACCGGGGGTGAGGTGAAGGATTTTGCCATGGTCGTACCGGTCCCCACCGTCTTGCGAGAAGAGCAGATCCAGGTCGGAGACCCCAATATCTTTGAACGGATCGATGCCTACAGCGCTCCCAGACTGGTTGAATACTTCGATACAAACCCGTGCCAGGCGAGAGTGTACCGCCTTGAGCAAGCGCCATCGGCAGCTGGGGCTGCCGATGAGTCCAGGGAGTCGGCCAGAGCCAGGGCGCAGGCGCTCGGTGTCACCATCGAGGACGCCTTTACGGTTGGCGAGTACGACATTTTGATCCTCAGTGCCGAGGAGTCCGCCGGGCTCGAGACCTGGCTTACCGAAAACGACTACCGGATACCCGAAGGCGCCAGCGAAGCGCTCGCGCCCTATCTGGCGAAAGGCATGAAGTTTTTTGTCGCCAAGGTGAATCTGCAGGCCTTCGAAGCTTCGGGCGTTCAGAAGCTCCGGCCTCTGATGATGGCCTTCGAAAGCGATCATTTCATGCTACCGATCCAGCTCGGCATGGTCAACGCCGCAGGCCCACAAGATCTGGTCGCCTACCTTCTCTCGCCCCACGGGCGGATCGACGTGTCGAACTACCGCACGGTGAAGATCCCTTCGAATGTGAACGTTCCGGAGTTCGTGGCCGATGACTTTGCCGATGTCTATAGGGCTCTTTTTCGCCGCAGCTACCAGCGAGAAGGAGAGAACGTCATCTTTCTCGAGTATGCCTGGGATATGAGTTGGTGTGACCCCTGCGCTGCCGAGCCGCTATCGCTGGAAGAGCTGCGCCAGGCCGGGGTCTTCTGGCTTCACGATGAGGACGTGTGGGCGCCCAACGTCTTTTTGACCCGGCTCCATGTACGCTACACGCCCGAGAAGTTCCCCGAAGACCTCATGTTTACCGTCACCGACGAGCGCGAGAACTTCCAAGGACGCTACATCATGCAGCGCCCCTTCGCAGGCGAACTCGACTGCGAGGCAGGTCGGGAGTACGTCGAGTCGGTGCGCGAGCGCCAGGAGCACGAGGCGCAGGTGCTGGCCAACCTCACGGGGTGGGACATCGACACCGTACGGAGCCGCATGGGCATCTACGATCCGCTGGTGAGCGTCCGGCCGTGGTGGGAGCGGGTGTTCGATAGCTTCAGGTAAATGGTGATGATAAGACCTGTTGATTGGACCGGCGCCGCCGGTCCAATCAACAGAAAATCGTATGACCTGTCGCTGGACCAGATCGCTCGCGTCAGATTTTGATCTTGCTGAAGAGCTCGAGCCCCTTTTCCCCATACTCGCGCCGGATCTGCTCGGATTGGTCGACGACCACCCGGTAGATGCGGCACAATTCTCGGATGGGCTCCCCATGGTCGTCCACCCGCAGGTTGTGGTAGAGCCGTGGCGACGGGCTCGCCACCAAAAGCGCGGCGGACTGTTTGCCGCGCTTGTCTCCACCCGCGGCCTGGCCGGCCTCGAGCGCTCTCAAGAGGCGCTCGCTCAGCTCCAGCTCAACGCTCCCTTCGAAGGCTTTGGCCATGGCGGAGATCACCTGGGGCCCGGCGAGCATGTTGCCCGCGACGCTGCAATCTGATCCTAGCTGGTGTCCGGCCCAGTCGACACAGTTCTCTCCGGTAAAGGCGAAGGCCTCTCCGGTGTCGACCCCGTGCAGTTGTCGGATGTGCTTGTCGGGGTCTTCCTCGAGCAGGGACGAAAGCGCCATCTTCACGCCGACGCCGGCCTCGAGCAGGGCGAGCCCTTTGCGGCCCAGCTCGGTGTTGACTCGTGCCTGGGTGGCCACGGCACCCTGCAAACCCACAAAAGGGACCAAGCTGCCCACGTTGGGCCTGGCCGTCGAGACGGCTACCCCGAAACTCTTGCCGTCGGCCGAACGCCCCGCGATGGAGAACGTGTGGAGGTTCATCAGTGTTGTGGCTCCTCTGCTTGCTCTCTGACATCGAGAACATCCCGGAGCCAATCACCGAGAAAGTTGATGCTCAGTACCGTGAGCATGATGGCCAGGCCCGGAAAGACCCCGAGCCACCAGGCACGGGAGATGAAGCTCCGCGCGTCGCTCAGGATCAACCCCCACGTGGGGGTGCTGGACTTTACGCCCAGGCCCAAAAAGGAGAGGCCGGCCTCGGCCAAGATGGCGTAGGAGATGCTCACCGTCGCTTGCACGATGAGGGGCGGCAGCGAGTTCGGCAGGATGTGCCGGAGGATGATGCGGGCGTCGGAGGCACCCAGCGAGCGGGCCCCCTCCACGTACTCTTTCTCTTTGAGCGACAGCACCATACCGCGGGCGATGCGGGCGAAGTCGTCGATGAAGGCGAGCGAGACGGCCACGATGACGTTCGAGAGGCCGGTGCCGAAGATCGCCACCAGGTAGACCGCGATGATGAAGTTGGGGAAAGCCCACAAGAGGTCGATATAGCGCATGATGATGTTGTCGAGTAAGCCGCCGTAGTAGCCGGCCAAAAGCCCCAGCGTCACCCCGATCACCAGCGAGATGAACACCGTCGAGAGGCCTACGAAGAGTGAGATCCTGGCGCCGTGGACGATGCGGCTAAAGAGGTCCCGGTTCAGGTCGTCAGTGCCCAAGGGGTGGGTGAGCGAGGGCTTTTCCAGAAACTCGAACGCCATGGCGGTGGGGTCGTGGGGGGCGACGAGGGGCGCGAACACCGCTGCGAAGGTGATGATCGTCAGAACGACCAGGCCGGCGGTCGCCTTCTTGTCGGCCAGCAAAAAGCGAAGCCAGCGGGATCGGGGTGAACTTCGCAGGCTCTGGGCGCCGAGTTCGCGAGCGGCTGTAATGGTGTCGAGCGGACGCGCCACGTTACCTGCCGACGCGGATGCGCGGGTCGATCACGGTGTAGAGCGCGTCCACGATCAGGTTCGAGAAGACGAAGATGGCCGACACCACTAAGATCGCTCCCTGCACCACGGTGTAGTCGCGGTTCAAGATGCCTTGGATGAGTACCCGGCCGAGGCCCTTGATGGCGAAGACGTTTTCTACGATCACCGCCCCTGCCATAAGGAGCGCGAAGGCGATGCCGATGACGGTCACCACCGGGATGAGGGCGTTGCGAAAGGCGTGCTTGAGGACGATCTTGCGCTCTGCCAACCCCTTGGAGCGCGCCACCTGGATGTAGTCGGTCTTGAGGACCTCGAGCATGGCCGAGCGGATCATACGGGCCATGATGGCCGAGAAGGCCGTGCCGACCGCGATGGCGGGCATGATCAGGTGCGACAGCCAGGGCCAGAAGCCCTCCGAAAGTGGGCTGTAGCCGATGGCGGGTAGCCAGTTCAGGTTGACGGCGAAGAGGATGATCAGCAAGATGGCCACCCAGAAGTCGGGCATGCTGAGACCCACAAAAGCCGCGAAGGTGAGGGTGTGGTCGAGGGCGCTGTTTCGTTTGATGGCGGAGACGATGCCGGCGGGGACCGCCAACAGGAGCGCGACGATAAAGGAGAGGACCGCCAGCGACATGGTGCGGGGAAAGGCCTCGGCGATGATGCGGCTCACCGCGACGTGGCTGCCGTAAAGGGAGTTGCCGAGGTTGCCTCTGAGGACCTCTTTGAACCACAAGAAATACTGTACGTAGATGGGCCGGTCGAGGCCGAACTTGCGGTTGAGCTCTTCCGCGGCCGCCGGATCCCCGATATCGAAGAGCATCGCTTGGATGGGGTCGCCCGGGACAGCCCGCAGCATGAAAAAGACCAGCGTGGCCACCGCCCACATGACGACGAGGGCGTAGAAGCTGCGCTTGATGAGATAGACGGTCATTCAGTCCATCATAGGCCGTCAGCGATGAGGCAACGCTGAGGCGACACCACCCCTGAAGCTTTCCTTCAGGGGTGGTGTTCGAGAGGGTCTACGATACGGTGACCCGGTCGAGATCTCTGAGCCCGGTGATACGGCTTTCGGCGGGATAGTTCACCTCTTTGCGATAGACGAGAATTTCAGTGCCGTGATGGAGGAATGCCGACGCCACCTTGTCCGAGGTGATGGCATTGGCCTGCTGCACCAGGGCCTTGCGTGCGTCCAGGTCGGCTTCGACACGCTGGCGATCGACGAGCTCGTCGACTTCTGCAGCGGAGAAGAAACCGAACGGCATCTCGTCGACGTTCCGGTTGGGGCCGTTGAGCCGCGAGCCGGTCTGCATCCAGTCGACCAGGCCGTCGTCCGGGTCGAAGTCACCGCCGCTGCCGATACGCAGGAGGTCGTAGTTCATCGTTTGGAAGTTTTCAACCAGGACGGTAAAGTCCTGGACGTCGAGTTCGACGTCGATGTTCAGATTGCGTTTCAGGATATCGGCCAGAATCTGCCCCCCCCGCCTTTCTGCGGGGGTGACCATGAGCGAAAGCGTCGGGAAGCCCTCGCCGTTGGGGAAGCCGGCCTCGGCCAGGAGCCTCTGAGCCTCGGGAACGTCGAATCGCTGCTGACTGGTCTCGTTGATGCCGGTGTCGAAGAAAAAGCCCATGGCGGGGTTGATGGTGCCGAAGGCCGGGAGACCTCTACCGAAGAGCGCGCGTTTGACCCAGTCGTCGCGGTCGATGGCCTTGGCGATGGCCAACCTGACCTTGAAGCCGTCCTCTTGCGCCAGCTCGTCGAAGGGCTTGTCGAAGTCTGTGACCTTGAAGGGGTCGCGCCAGGGGTTGATGAAGAGACTTTGAAAACCTGGGTCGGGCTTTTCATCGACGACGAGATCCGGATTGGCTAAAAACCGATCGACAAGCTCCGATGGGACGGCATTCCCACCGAGGAGTTGGACGTCACCCGCCTCGAGGGCGGCCGCCAGCGGCTCGGGCTCGCTGATGGGGATGATCGTCACCTTGTCGAGCTTGGGCCGCTCGGGGTCGAAGTAGTTCTCGAAGCGTTCCAACACCACGCCCTGGCCGAGCTGGTGAGAGGTGATCCTGAAGGGGCCGGTCCCCACCGGGGTGAGGCCGTACTGCGCCGGTCCCATCTCTTCGAGCGCACGGCGGTTGACGATGGTCATGGCGCGCCCGCTGGCGCGCTCCAGGGTCTTGACCAAAAACGAGGCCTGCGGGCCGTTCAGCTTGAAGCGGACCGTCAGGTCGTCGATCTTCTCGACGCTGTCGATGTTGGCCAAAAGCCCCGAGTTGATCGACTGCTCTGGATCGAGGGAGCGGTTGTAGGTGAAGAGCACGTCGTCGGCGGTGAAGACGTCACCGTTGTGGAACAGCACCCCTTCGCGCAGGTTGAAAGTCCACTCCAGCCCGTCGGCCGAGACGCTCCAGTCACGAGCGAGGTCGCCCTCGGCCACCAGGTCGGGGTTGATGTGGGTGAGACCGCTCAAAATATTCGACGCAACCTGAAACTGGAGGACCTGGTTGATCTGTGCCGGGTCTAGGGTTAGGATCTCGTTAGCGTTCCAGCCGGCCGTCAGCTCGCCGCCGCTCGCCCCTTGGGCGAAGGCGCGACGGCCTCCCAACCCGGGAATGAACTGGCTGGCCGAGAGCATCCCGGCGGCTGCCATCAGCCTGAGCACGCTGCGGCGGCTCAGCTTGGGCCCGCTCAACTCGGCTTGGCTGAGGCCGAATAGGGGGTCTTTGGGATCGAAATCATAGGCGTCATCGAGCTCTTGTTCGATGCGCTTCAATTCGTCCTTGGTGAGATCTTTTGAACGCTTTTTCATGCTTTGGTCGTACCTCCTCGATCCTCTATTGCCTGACGATCTGCTCGATGACGAATGTTTCCTACCGGGTTTTCCTCGACGGAACCGACCCCCTTTCGACACGGCTCTCCTCGTGACGGCTTCCCATGGGTTCTACTAGATTTTCACCATCTTTGCCCAGTGCCGGTCCACCCCTTGGTAAGCGGCGTGACATTTCTGCGGACCTGGTGTTGGCAGCAAAGCGACTATCGACGGAGAGGGACGCTCAAGATCGGCACCGGGCTCGAGCGCAAAAGTGCATCCGCCCGGCTTCCTAGGAGCAACCCGGTGGCGGTGGCGTGCCGGTGGAGGCCGATGGCGATGGCGTCGGCTCCGACCTCCTCGGCGATGGCCGGCAGCAACGAGACCGGGTTTCCTTCGCGGATCACAAGGCGTTCCGCCAGATCGTTGCTGAAGGCTTCCAGCCCTTCGTCGACCTGGCGGGTGTAGGCCGGGTCGCCGTGGTGGCGGCGTTCGTCGATGACGTGGGCGGCGACCAGTTTGATGCCGGCTTCGTGAAGGCGTCTGCAGAAGCTCCAGGCGCGCCGTGAGGCCTCGCCGAAGTCTGTTGCCACCAAGATACGTCCTAGTACGTGGCTCGTGGCTTCTTCGCGTACGGTGAGAACGGGTATCGGACTGCGTCGCACCAGCCGGCCGGCGATGCCGCCCAAGAACGCGTTATCGAGTGGGTTGGCGCCGTGGGCGCCCATCACGACGAGTTGGTAGGCGCCGACGAGTCCGAGCAGCTCTTGTAAGGGGGGGCCCCACAACAGGTCGTAGTTGCCGTCGGCTGGGGCGAGTTGTTTGAGCCGTGCGAGCAGCCTCTGCGTTTCGGCCTGGTGGAGCTCTTCGATGCGTCTTAGTAGTTCGGGGTTGATCCCCTCGACGGAAGAGCGTAAAAACTCCAGCTCTCGCGCTTCTTCGAAACGCTGTTGGACGTGAACGACATGGAGTTTGGCCGAAAGTCGCGTACATAGGTCGAGAGCGAGCTGACGTGCTTTCTCCGCAGCTTTGGAAAAATCAGTAGGGTGAAGGATGTCCATCTCTGCCTCCCGGGTGTGGGAAAGATCGGTGGCGCTATGGGCGAGTTTCGATTTCGGTGCCCTCACGGTGTTCACTCCTTGACTCGTTACCGTCCAGGATAGTACGAAATTGGCACAGGGGGAAGCGCGAGACGGCAGAAAGCACCTGGTAACACCGGGCACCAGGGGTTGGAGCCCGCTGGTGTCCTCATCTATACGGTGAATACCTTGGGAGTGGGTACACTGGGAACGTTTTGAATCGCCTCCTGGCGAGTGAGAGAGGAAGCCACATGAACCCACGACTTTCACGTGATTTTCTGATCCCCTTCGGTATCTATACGGTGAATACCTTGGGAGTGGGTACACTGGGAACG
>CP070651.1:570442-574074 GCA_020354625.1 Trueperaceae bacterium | reverse complement strand
GTTTTCGGCGAAGAGATCGCACCAGGCGTTCCAATCGCCGGCGTTGGCATACTGATAATACTTTTCGAGAATCTCACGGTTTTCCATAGAGCGGTCCCCTCATGCGAATGTAGAGGTAAATCCCAGAGTCAAGCAGCGCTAAAGTTTGGCCGATCCCTCATGGTACTCGAGTCGGTCGACGATATACGCCGTTATCACGGGTCTTTTCGTCACAGGCGAGCGCTTGACAACCCAACGCTGGTAAGCGTCGCACTTGATTCGGGCACTTTCGGCAGCAGGGGGGTCCCACATGCTGGCTTCCCACTGCACGACCACCTTGACCTCGGCCTTATCTCCATCGACGGAGGGAGTGACTTCTTTCAGCGTATGAACTTCATCGAAGAAGATGCGGATCACACGCTGATACCAGCCTTCGAAACCGGCCCAGCCGGTGACCGTCGCTTCGGGAAAAACCATTTGCAGCTCTTCGTCCGCCAACATCGGCAGAATTTCGACCATCGGTGCGTGGACGTCCAACTTCCGATACCAAGCCGACGCCATGTTGGCGATTTCATCTTTCATTAGGGTCGCTGTATCGATCATGAATCACTTCCTATCACTGCTCATTCGATGTTCTATCGATTGCTCAGCCCGCCAAAGCAACGGAAGTCGTATCACTGGCCGCAACTGCGACCGATGCGTTCAGGGTGGGTATCCCCTTCGAGCACGACGTCGATGAGAAAGGGGCCGGGATGGGACATCATCTTCGTGACGGCTGCAGCGATCTCCCACGGCTTTTCAACGCGCAGTCCGTCCACCCCCATGGAGCGGGCCAGCTCCGCGAAGGCGAGAGGAGGAGCTGACAAGTCAAAGGCCAGTGGATAGTCGTGCTTGGCGATGTCTTGCTCTTGCCAGTAGGCTTCGATGTTGCTTTGCAAAAGCCGATAGGAGCCGTTGTTGCAGACGATGAATTTCACGTTCAGATCGTGTCTAGCGGCTGTCCAGAGGGCTTGGATGGTGTACATGCTGCCACCGTCGCCAGAGAAACCCAACACCGTCTTTTCGGGGTAGGCCAGCTTCAAGCCGATGGCACCCGGGAAGCCCACACCCAGCGAACCGCCACGGGTCTGAAAGAAGTGGCCGGACTTGGTGGGTGGTACGTAACGGGTGAGCGCGGGTGAGTTTGTGAGGGCTTCATCGAAAATCACCACATCGTCTGGAAGGTGGGGGGCGAGTTCCTCCATGAAACGGGCGAAGTGTAGGGGTACAGCATCTCGAGAGGTTCGGTCACGCCCCCTTTCCTCTTGCTCCTTGGACGCTTTCGCGGTAGCTAAGTCGTCTGCACGGGCTTTGGCCGCAGCTTTCTGCTCAGCTGTGAGCTCGGTCTCGAGGGCACTCGCTAAGCGGGCCAGAGTCTGTTTGGGATCGCTGACCACGCCTAAGTCCACCGGATGACTCTTGGCGATTTCGTAGGCGTTGAGATCCACATGAATCACTTTCGCCCCCGGAGCAAAAACGCTTCCTAACGCTGGAAAAACTTCCGGTAAGATGTAGGTTCCCACGACTAGGTTGACATCACCCTTGGCCATGATCGGCTTGCTGGCAGAACCGAACATATGGCCTGTGGAGCCTTGATAGAGGGGGTGGGTATAACTCATGTTCAACTCACCGGCGTCGGCACTCCAGACCTCGGCGCCCAGCAGTTCGACTATCCGGACCAACTCCTGTTGAGCACCGGAATAAGCTATACCGTCCCCGATGAAGATCAAGGGTGTGTGGGCAGAGGCCAACAAGGTGGCGGCCTCTTCGATGAAGGCCTGTTCTGGCGCTACCCGTGTAGAGGGGATCGATGTTGGACATACCTCTTCTGTCACCGGAGCGTCTAGGATGTCCTGAGGTAGGCAGAGATAGACGGGGCCCATGGGTGGAGTCGCCGCAATCTTGATTGCCCTCCGCACCATTCGCAAGGTAGAGGAGGGATCTGTCACCATAGCGGCCCACTTGGTCACCGGCTCGGCCATAGCCACCAGGTCGCCTGCCATCTGAGCGTCCATCCCCAGGTATTTGATTCCGGCGTCGCCACCGATAACCACCAAAGGCGCATGCCCTCGCATGGCCTGATACAGGGCTCCGATCGAGTTTCCAAGCCCGGGAGTGCTATGAATCTGGACCAAGGTCGGCCGCTGGGTTGCACGGGCGTAGCCGTCAGCGGCCAGTACCGCTACGGATTCTTGGAGCGTGAGTATATACTTCATTTCCGGATAGGCACTGATCGCGTCGAGCAAGCCCTGCTCCACCGTGCCGGGGTTGCCGAACATGTGGGTCATGCCGTCGGCTAAGAATTGCCTGATGATGGCGAAGCGTCCGGTCCGGGTGTCGATGCCTTCGGTGGCAGACTGAGGTTCGCGTATGGCCATGGGTGGATACCTCCTACCCGGGTCTTTTGACAGGAGGTGGTAGCGTTGCCTGGGCCCTACCAACCGTACCTTTTCAGACCCTGCTCGAGCACCTCGACGAGTTTTTCCCCACAGGTACGCGACGATGCGGTCGAGCGACTGGTGATGAACGGGTAGTCGACCAAACAGGAGATCTTGCGGCCTACCCCACTGTAGTAACCGCCATCCGGCCCGGTCGAGTCCCGGAGGATGTATTCGAGCGGATAGGGTGGGGGACCCATGTTGAAGTCCGTGCCCACGAAGCCGGTCCCATCTTTGTAGTCGTACTCGAGCGGATGCCCGGTGACGTGTTTCCCCCAGATGATGCTCTTCCGGTCGTAACAGTCGCGGGCGAAGGCCAAGCAGGTCACGCCGTAGCACTCAGCAGCGATGGGCTTGTCTTGTCTGTAGAAGCCGAGGATGACGTCGTGCAGGCGTTGGTTGTTGACCATGTCGACGATGGGCCCGCTGCCGCCCACGATCAAGAGGGCGTCGTAGGCTGTCAGCGACGCTTGCGCTTCGTCGAGGGCATCGTTGTAGGCCTCGAGCTGGCGTAGGTAGTTTTCAGAGCTGAAGTAAGGCCGTTCGGGGAACCAGGTAGACAGGTTGAGTGGATGATCCAAACGTGGCGAGGTGTTGAGTTCTCGCGTCTTTTGTGCGTAGTAATCGCTGGTGACGCCGCGGTTCAGAGGCGGATCGAGAAACGTTTCATCCATGCTGGGCGGGAGAGCCGGTGGGCGTTTACCGGTGGGCGTCATTAGCACGGTTTCGTAGCCCTTTTCGTCGAAGACATCGAGGGGACCGACCAGCTCTTCACCCCAAAAGCCCCACTCGGACAAGACGGTCAGGATCTTTGTCAAAATCATCAGCTCCTCTCGGAAGACAGGTCTGGTTGCAGGGGTTGGCTTACCGTGTTGAGAATGTGATGCCAAGACTGGCTGTATCTGGATGGACCCTCAGGTGCTTTTTCACGCAAAATCATCAAGAGAGCGTATGTGATCACCTTATGGCAATAGAATGCCCTCTGCCATCAGTGTTTCTCTGACGGACTCTGTCGGAAAATATGGGACAGCATGGAGCGAGAAAGGACGCTCGGAGCCGGCAGACTTCGCTTACAACCGCCACCACCTATCCGATAAGCTGAGTTCGAGGTGTCGTTATCGGTCGGTCTGATCGTGGCCACCGGTGACCGGCAGCATCACCTACCGTAGCGGATCG
>CP070651.1:565527-570342 GCA_020354625.1 Trueperaceae bacterium | reverse complement strand
AGGGGCTAAAACACGACTCGAGCATCCACTGTGACAACTTGGTGAGTCTGCCCAAAACGGTGCTGACCAACTATATCGGCCAACTTCCTGAAACAGGTTTGGTCGAACTCGATCAGGCGCTCAAGATCGCGCTCGAGCTCGCCTAGCGCTCGTGATGCCAATACTTCAGAGGCTCGATTTCCATATAGTGACCTATGCAACGAAACAGAAACCGACCCAGTGTGCTCTTTTTCTTCACCGACCAGCAGCGCTGGGACACCACCGGTGTCCACGGCAACCCGCTCGAGCTGACCCCCAACTTCGACGCCATGGCCGCCGGCGGCACCCACCTCTACCACTGCTTCACCCCCCAGCCCGTCTGCGGCCCCTCCCGGGCCTGTCTGCAAACAGGTCGATACGCCACTACTACAGGCTGCTTTCGCAACGGCATCCCGCTCCCCGAAGGCAGCAAGACGCTGGCGCACTACTTCAACGAGGCCGGCTACGCCACCGGCTACATCGGCAAGTGGCACCTGGCCGACCCGGCGAGCCGCGGGCCCGTGGCGGAGAACGAGCGCGGCAGCTACCAGAGCTGGCTGGCCGCCAACTTGCTCGAGTTCGTCTCGGATGCCTACGACACGGTGCTCTATAACGGCGAGGACGAGGCCGTCAAGCTGCCTGGCTACCGGGTGGACGCGCTGACCGACGCCGCTATCCGCTATGTCGACGCGCACAAAGACGAGCCGTTTTTTCTTTTCCTCTCCTACCTCGAGCCCCACCACCAGAACCACATCGACGACTACCCGCCGCCCGAAGGCTACCGGGAGCGCTACGCCGGGCGCTGGGTCCCACCGGACCTGGCGGCGCTGGGCGGCTCGACGCAGCAGCACCTGGCGGGCTACTACGGCATGGTCAAGCGGCTCGATGAAGCGCTCGGCAGGCTGCTGGACGCGCTACGGAGCCTCGAGCTCTTAGAGGACACCATCGTGGTGTTCACCTCCGACCACGGCTGCCACTTCAAGACGCGCAACAGCGAGTACAAGCGCTCCTGTCATGAGAGCGCGATCCGCGTGCCGGCCGCCGTGCGCGGGCCGGGGTTCGACGGGGGTGGACGGGTCCGAGAACTCGTCAGCCTGCTCGACCTGCCGCCGACCCTGCTGGAGGCGGCCGGCATCGACGTGCCCGAGGCGATGCAGGGGCGGTCGCTCCTGCCGCTCCTCCGGCGCGAGGAGACGAGCTGGCCCGAGGAGGTGTTCGTCCAGATCAGCGAGTCGCAGGTGGGGCGCGCGGTACGCACCAGGCGGTGGAAGTACGGCGTGACCGCGCCGGAGAGAGACGGTTGGCGCGACAGCGGCTCGCCGGACTACGTGGACCAGTACCTCTACGACCTGCAGAGCGACCCCTATGAGCTCTTCAACCTGATCGACCTCGAGTCTCACCAGAGCGTCGTGAAGGTCATGCGGGAGCGACTGGTGCGGCGCATGAGCGAGGCGGGCGAACCCGTACCCACCATCGTGTCCTCACCAGCACCGAAGACCAGCTACGGCCAGCGCTCGGTCTCCCCGGACGAAGCCTGGATGTAAGATGGGCCGGCACAGCCGACCCTGAGACCGCAGAATGCAACAATCGAACGATATCACCAAGGAGAGCTCACGAAGGAGGCGTCAATGAAGGCCATCATGATCATGTTCGACTCGCTCAACCGGCACCTGCTCCCCCCCTACGGTTGCGAGTGGACCCACGCCCCCAACTTCGAGCGCCTGGCGCAAAAGAGCCTGACCTTCACCAAGAGCTACATCGGCTCCATGCCCTGCATGCCGGCGCGGCGCGAACTGCACACCGGGCGCTACAACTTCCTGCACCGCAGCTGGGGACCGCTCGAGCCCTTCGACGACTCGATGCCGCAACTGCTCGACGAAAACGGCATCTACAGCCATCTGGTCACCGACCACTACCACTACTTCGAAGACGGGGCCGGCGGCAGCTACCACAACCGCTACAGCAGCTACGAGTTCGTCCGCGGCCAAGAGGGCGACTTCTGGAAGGGCCAGGTAGACCCGCCGGAGGTCCCCGAACAGACGAGCAGGGAGACCAACCACCACCCGCGCATGTGGGTCCAAGACTGGATCAACCGCAGCTACATGCCGACTCCTGAAGAACAGTCGCAGCACAAGGTCTTCGACCTGGGGCTCGAGTTTCTCCACACCAACAAAGACGCCGACAACTGGTATCTGCAGATCGAGACCTTCGACCCGCACGAGCCCTTCTTCAGCCACCAGAAGCACAAGGACCTCTACCCCCACGAGTATGAGGGCCCCCACTTCGACTGGCCTCCCTACGCCAAGGTCTCGGAGCCGCCCGAGCAGGTCGAGCACGGGCGCTACGAGTACGCGGCGCTGCTCAGCATGTGCGACGAACAGCTCGGCCGGGTGCTCGACGTCATGGACGAGCACGACTTGTGGCGAGACACCATGCTCATCGTCTGCACCGACCACGGCTACCTCCTCGGTGAACACGACTGGTGGGCCAAGAACAAGATGCCCTGGTACAACTACCTGGCCAACACCCCGCTCTTCATCTGGGACCCGCGCAGCGGCGGAAGGGGCGAGATGCGCGACAGCGTGGTGCAGCTCATCGATATCCCCGCCACGCTGCTCGAGTACTTCGGCGTGGCGCGGCCTGAGGACATGCAGGGCAAGGTGCTCAAAGAGACCATCGCCGACGATACGCCCGTTCGCCGCGAGGGTCTCTTCGGCGCTTTTGGGAGCCACGTCAACTACACCGATGGACGCCGTGTCTACATGCGGGCGCCCACGCCGGAAAATACGCCCCTCTACGAGTACACCCTCATGCCCACGCACCTCCGGAGCCGCTTCTGCGTCGAGGAGCTGCAGGAGACCGAGCTGGCCCCCCCGTTCGAGTTCACCAAGGGCTGCCCGGTCATGAAGATCGAAGGAGAGGTCTGGGCCGGCGCCGGCGACTTCAAAACGCTGCTTTACGATGTCGCCAGCGACCCGGGCCAGGAGCACCCGCTCGAGGACGCCGCAACGGAGGCCGAAGTGGTCGGGCGCATGATCCGGCTGATGATCGACACGGACGCCCCCATCGAGCAGTACCGGCGGCTCGGGCTCACTGAGGCATTCGAGGCAGTGGCCACGGATCCGAGGCCGGAGGAGGGCTGAAGCCGTTCTCCTCGGCGGCGACCCGCAAGCCCGGCAGGTGGAGCAGGTAGTCCCCGCGGCTGCCCACCACCACCCCCGCCTGCCGCAGCTCCGCCATCGCCATCGAGACGCTGACGCGGGTGGCGCCGATCACCGAGGCCAGCTCTTCGTGTTTGAGGCCGGTCTGGAGCTTGCACCAGCCTCTCCCGAGAGATGTCCCAAACCGCTCGCACTGCTGGAGCAGGACCTGGGCCAAGCGCGTGTTGACCGGGTAGACGGCCCGGGTCAACTGCTGGCGGGCCTGGGAGATCTGAGCGGTAAGCTTCTCGGCGAGCTCGAGCGCTACTTGCGGCGTCTCCAGCGCGAGCCGCATGAACGGCTCGCGGCCGATGACGTGGGTCTCCACCTCGGAAAGCGCCACCGCGTCGACCTCGTAGCTCGAGCCGGCGATCAGGAACGCGGTGCCGATCAGCTCACCGGGGCCGAGCAGCGCCACGATTCGCTCGCTGCCGTCAGCAGCCTGCTTGACGAGCTTGACCAGCCCCCGCTGAATGGTGTGGAGATCAGCAGCCTCATCGCAGGCGTGAAAGATCGTCTCACCCTTCCGGTAGGTCCGCTCCATCGCGGCGTGTCCAGCAAAGGCCGACCCTTCGGGAGCTTCCGAGAAACGGGGATCTGCCTTGAAAGGTTGCATGAAGTCCTCCAAACTCCAGGCGTTCGTCGCGCCGAGGCTCGGCTCTACCCCAGTGGGGCCGAGCCGAATAGGACGCTGAAGGCCCGGCACCAGATGATGACGCGGTCATAGGCGCTCAGATCGGTGCCTTCGGGAACCTGGTAATTCTGCGAACCGATATTCCCCTTCAGGCGACCTAAATCCAAAAAGTCGCTGCGCGTGTTGTCGCCCTTGACGAGCCACACGTAGAGGTCGGGGCCGTTGATCGAGTTGAAGTCGTCGTCGAAGCGCAAGAGGGTCTCGCCACCGGATTCGACGACGCGGGCGGTGCCAGAGACCTTGTGGAAGGCGTCCGCGCCGGTGAACTCGCCTTGAAAGAGCAGCTTGAGCTCGCCGGCTTGAGCGTCCGCGCCGGAGAGCGGCAGCGCTTCGGAGACGGTCTTGTTCAAAAAGAGCGGCGAGATCGTCCACCAGGCGAACCAGCCCCCGGCCACCAGCACAATGGCGGCGACGAGTGCCAAAAGGGCCTTCGGTATGGGTTTTAGGCGTCTTACGGTGTGAAGCATGATCGCTCCTTCGTTTCGAAGTCGGGCTTGAGCGTGCGGGGGGACCGAACATCCGGTCTGAAGCAGGAAACGGCTGTTTCCGATACAAAAACCTCGAGTCCACCCGCGCTTGAGTGATCGTTCCTCATCCCGCCACGAAAATACCGCATGGTGATCACGACGGTATCACCCAATCATCACGAAAGATTCACGGGCATTGAAGCGTGGTTGCGAGAGTTAAAGCAGGTATCATCTGGTCATAGACAAAGTCAGTGGGTGAAATACCGTCCTGTAGCCCGTTTCTTGGATGATACCTGCTTACATAATTTTGGCAACCGCTTTAAAGCATGACGACTTCAGGTCCGAGCTCGCCTTGGTACCTCGCCAGGTCGCGATCGCTTGTGTAGAGCACCCAGTAGGACGACACGGCATGATACCCCCCCACGTTCCCCTACTT
>CP070651.1:559704-565427 GCA_020354625.1 Trueperaceae bacterium | reverse complement strand
CGTCTGAGATTCAACCATCGGGTCCGCAGCAGCAGCAGCAAACGTGATCGCCGCCGTTAACGTCGTCTTCCCATGGTCAACATGCCCGATCGTCCCTACGTTTACATGTGGCTTCGTACGCTCAAATACCGCTTTTGCCATCTCGCCTACTCCTCACTTGTAGTACTTTTATCTACCGATCCCGATCGCGCGAGAACCGGTATCTCAACACCCTGACTCACTGCTTTACCAACTGTTCCTGAATATTCTTGGGAACCTGAGCATAGTGATCGAGAAACATCGTGAAAGTCGCCCGACCCTGCGAAAGGCTACGGAGATCGGTAGCGTAACCGAACATCTCTGCAAGGGGGACGTGCGCCATCACGACCTGGGCGTTCCCACGAGGCTCCATCCCCTGGATCTGCCCCCGGCGCGAGTTCAAGTTGCCGATCACTTCACCCATATACTGCTCAGGCGTGACGACCTCTACCCGCATGACGGGTTCGAGAATTGCCGATCCCCCACGGGTCATCGCTTCACGGATCGCCAAAGAAGCTGCAACCTTGAAAGCGATTTCTGAAGAATCGACCTCGTGATAGGAGCCGTCGATGAGCTTGACTTTCATGTCGACGATGGGAAACCCGAGGAGCGGTCCGTTTTGCATCGCTTCCTCGACGCCCTTTTGAACTGCTGGTATGTAGTCCTTCGGAATCGTACCACCGACGATGTTGTTCTCGAATTCAAAACCCGATCCCCGAGGGAGGGGTTCGGCATCGATCTTGACGTGACCGTATTGTCCGCGCCCACCCGTCTGACGAACGAACTTCCCTTCCACCTGGGCGGCTTGGGTGATCGTTTCACGATATGCAACCTGAGGAGCTCCGACACTTGCATTGACCCCGAACTCGCGTCTGAGCCGATCAACAATGATCTCAAGATGGAGTTCTCCCATTCCGGAGATCTTCGTCTGAGCCGTCTCTGAATCGGTCTCGACCCTAAAGGTCGGATCTTCCTCGGCCAACTTGGCAAGGCCATTGGAAAGCTTGTCCTGGTCGGCTTTGGAACTAGGTTCGATAGCCACTGTGATGACCGGCTCGGGAATCTCAATCGACTCAAGCTCAATCAGATGGTCCGGATCGCACAAGGTGTCACCGGTGGAGGTATCCTTCAAGCCGATCACGGCACCGAGGTCACCCGCCGCGATTCGGGTTACGTCCTCTCGATGGTTGGCATGCATCTTGAGCAAACGACCGATACGCTCCTTTTTCCCCTTCGAAGCATTTTGTACATAGGAGCCGGACACGAGTGCGCCCGAATAGACACGCACAAACGTGAGGCGGCCAACATAGGGATCGGTCATGATCTTAAAGGCGAGAGCCGCCGTCGGGGAAGACTCTTCAGCTGGCCGGCTTTCCACCTCACCGCTATCGAGCAAAACACCTTTGATCGCAGGAACATCGAGGGGGCTCGGCAGATAGAGCGCAACGGCATCCAAGACTCTTTGCACTCCTTTATTCCTTAGGGCGGAGCCACACAACACCGGAAATGCCCTCAGGTCGATCGTACTCTTGCGAATGGCTCCACGTAGAATATCGGTGGGCACGTCATCACCTTCGAGATAGAGCATGGCGATATCGTCGTCGATATCGGCCAGTTTCTCGACCATAAGGGCGCGCTTTTCATCAGCGAGCTGCTGGTACTCTGCGGGGATGGGGCCGACCTGGATATCTTTGCCCAAGTCATCCATATAGACATAAGCCTCCATCTCGACCAGGTCGATCAGACCAGAAAACTGATCCTCAGCCCCCATCGGCCACTGAATCGGTATCGCATTGGCACCGAGACGCTCTTCCATCGAATCGAGAACCAGTTGAAAATCCGCCCCGGTCTTATCCATCTTGTTGGCGAAAGCGATTCGGGGAACGCGATACTTGTCCGCCTGCCGCCACACCGTCTCGCTCTGTGGCTCGACACCTTGACTCGCATCGAAAACAGCAACGGCGGCGTCGAGGACACGCATCGAACGCTCGACTTCCATCGTGAAGTCAACGTGTCCGGGCGTATCGATGATGTTGATTCTGGTATCTCCCCAGAAGGCCTGGGTCACCGCAGACGTGATCGTGATTCCTCGCTCTTTTTCCTGCTCCATCCAATCCATCTGGGAGGCGCCCTCGTGCGTTTCGCCGACCTTGTGGATGCGTCCGGAATAGAAGAGGATGCGCTCGGTCAATGTCGTCTTACCGGCATCGATATGGGCGGCTATCCCGATGTTACGAGTTTTGCTGAGATCGATTTTTACGTCAGTTGCCACGACTTCTCCTACCAGCGGTAGTGTGCGTAGGCACGGTTGGCCTCAGCCATCCGCTCTACGTCCTCTCGTTTCTTTACGGCCCCACCACGACCGGCCGCTGCATCAAGAAGCTCTCCGGCTACGCGCTCCACCGCTGTCCTTTCGGGACGAGCATCCGATGCGGCCACCAACCAGCGCAACGAAAGCGATTGGGCCCGGCGCGGGCTCACCTCGATCGGCACCTGATACGTAGCCCCACCCACACGGCGACTCTTGACTTCGATGCGCGGCTTCACATTGTCTAGGGCTTGGCGAAATATCTTCAGCGGCTCCTGACCGCTACGCTCTTGGATCAGGCGACACGAGCCATAAAAAATGCGGCTCGCGAGATTCTTTTTCCCATCCCGCATCAATTTATTGACAAACGCCGTCACGGTGGTGTCGGAATAGACCAGATCCGGCTGGAGCTTACGAATTTCTGCCCTACGTCTACGTGCCATCTGCCTACCTCAACTAGCCTTTCGGCTTCTTGGAGCCGTATTTGCTTCGCCCCTGGTTGCGCTGAACATAACGCCCGACATCGACTCCTTGTGCATCGAGAGCACCGCGGACGATGTGGTAACGCACCCCGGGGAGGTCTTTGACACGACCCCCGCGAATCAGAACGATTGAATGCTCCTGTAGATTGTGTTTTTCACCCGGAATGTAAGCGGTGACTTCAAACCCACTCGAGAGGCGAACCCTGGCAATCTTACGCAGTGCAGAGTTCGGCTTTTTCGGTGTTTGCGTCTTGACGGCTGTACAGACTCCACGACGCTGTGGACTGCCCTTTAGGGCTGGCGTCTTGCTCTTTTTCTTCAGCGTCTTGCGTCCCTTGCGAAGCAACTGGTTAACGGTCGGCAGAGTAATCACTCCCTCACTACTTGCATCCGGCTGGCGACGTTTTACCAAGCTCTTTTAGCCCGCGAAATCGCGCTGCCGCACACTACGTCTTTCAAACGCACACACAGGTAGAAGCGCTCACGACAAACCAACCCCCGGACCCATCGCTGCGAGCCAGGGGGAGCCAAACCTGCCTAGTATACCCACCCCGATGGGGGAAAATCAAGCCCTGGGAAACAAACAAGCAGGGCTACCGCAAAGTCATGAATTGAGGAGTTTGAGGAGATAAGCGCGGTCCCAGCCAGCGCGTAACCGTTTCGCCTCCACTCCCGCTTTCACCGTCTTATCCCGCTTCAGCAGATTAATGGCTAGGTGCCTAAGCGCTACCCAGGTTGCCTGAGCGTTTTTCAAGCGAGCTCGTGATCTATCCTCATCAAAAGCGACATCGAGCACCCAATGCAAGCCGTTCTCAATCCCCCAATGAAAGCGTGCGGCACGCAATACCCGCTCAGCACCACCAGCGAGACTCGTCAAGAAGTAGCGAGTCTTCTCACTCACCTTGCCATTCACACGGCGTTTCGAACGCACCCTGACCACACTAGAGAGGTCACGCCACGACTCTCTTTGATAGAGCAACTCAGGGGCAGGCAAAACCCAGCACTCACGGACTTCTTCACGCCCATGCGCCTTATCCATGGTCTGACAGTAACTGTGCTTACTCTTCCAGCCCGATTCGTCCTCGTGATCGAACGCCCAACTCACATCCTCCAAAAGCGTCGGATGATTATCCTTAAGCGCCAGCAGGTAGTGCGCGTGATGCTCTCTTGCGGCCCACGCTAGTTGCTTCTGTGTCCCCATCGCATCGGTGGTGATGATCGCGCCAGCAGGATTGATGACCTCTACTAGCTCAGGCATCACCGTGATCTCGTTGCTCTTATCAGGCACCTGCTGCTGGCTGAACACCACCTCGAACTGGCTTGACCACACGCTCACCGTGTGCAGGGCGTTACCGTCTAGGTCTTTCGATCCTCTGGCAGTTTTGCCGTCTAGTGCAAGTACCTCGTCTTCTCCTTCGGGCAGCTCAGGCACGACCAGGGTTCTGGTCCAGGCTAAAAACCGTCCCTGCCAGGCGTCTGGACTGAGGATCGCGAACACACGCTCGAAGGTATCTTGGCTGGGAACGCCAAAGGGTAATCGTAAGAAGCGTCGTAACCACTCCTCATTCGCTTGGCCGTACTGCTGAATCTGGCTGTACGTGTTCGCCCCGCAGATGACCGCTAGGATGCTGATGCAGACAATATCGATTAGGTGGTGCCGAATGCCTCGCGCGTGACGTGGGTCAGGTAGGTCAGCAAAGTGCTCGATCAGTTTGGGAATGTCTTGTTCGGTCATTCATGACTCTACCTCAACGACTTTGCGGTAGCCCTGCTGAGCTTGTGGAAGAAATAATGCAGACCCTGGCGGATTCCCTTATCTTGAATGTAAAACCAGGTCATCGATAGGCCATCTTGTAGCGCCAGCATATTTCTCTCGAGTCTGTTCAATGGTTTGTAACGTACTGCCAGGTGGGCTTTGTATCCCAGGGTCGTGGCTAGAGGGAGAGTGATTTCTTCTACTCGTTTTAAGGTCGCAGGGGATAAAGCTTCTAGATACTTTCGCTGGTTGCCTGAAACAATCCTCAGTTCTCCGGCGGCATCCCCGCGATCTTCGTGAGATACGGATAGTTCCATCATTCTTGGATCAAAAGGGAGCTCCAAGTACTCACATATCTCTCGAACTATCGATTCCGGATCTCCCAGTAGGGATTCAAAGAGTATCTCCTTATAATCCGAGCCCAGTTGTTTCCCAACCTCACGTGCCCTTTGTATTTCGCTTCGCCACACCTCGGCAGATCGCCTGAGATCTTTCCCCCAAGCCTTCTTTGCGGAATAGCACTGATCACGGGGATCTCTGATGATGTGGAGAAACCTAGCAGTTGGAAAAAGAGACTTTAAAAGCAACATATGTGACAAATAACTAGGAGACTTATCTCCCCAGACTACATCACTACTAACATCTTTCGGAGCATAGAACTTCAAAATGGCTTCAAAGATAGAGGACCATGAAGTAAGGTCAGCTGATTCGGCGAGTTGGGATTTCTCCAATATGACGCCATCTATTCTTCTATACTCAAAAAAGGAAGTTTGACGAAACTTGCGATAAAAGCTATCGAATCTTTCTGCAATGTCTAATTGTGGTGGATTTCCAAAGCGTGTCACCATAGTGGGAATCATGTTGGTTTCGGATATAGGGATGGCTACTTGTGGGTGTTCATTGAGTAAGGTTCGCAGTAACTTTGTACCGCTGCGTGGTCGTCCAACGATAAATAATGGGCTATCAAAAGTCGTTGTTCGCATAGCTATCGACGTCTGTTTCTGGATACAGTGATCATAGGATTATCTTACTTAAATGGGTTGTAAACAAGGTATCCACTGCTTGAGACTCTATTCAATACCCTTAAATCATTTGAGGAGATCAATTGAAGATATAGACAAGTGGTCAACATTGTAGACAGGCTAGATGATGCTTTTGT
>CP070651.1:555962-559604 GCA_020354625.1 Trueperaceae bacterium | reverse complement strand
GCGCCCGCATCGTCAGCCAACGAAACTCCTCGTCCGAGAGCACACCGTCCTCGTGGCTCTGCGTGTTGGTGAGCGGGGCCAGCATGAAGCGATTTTTCATGTCCGGCCCATGACTGAAGGTAAGCGGTTCCAGCAGTTGATTCATCGAATGTCCTCAGCGTCTGTCAGCATACCTCGAACCTGGTAAATCTTCCGGGCTGGTGACCCTGACCGCCTTCATTACGGGTCCCAGCAACGGAGCAGTCGAGGGGTACACCAACGCTGGTGCGAAGGACAGTTTCCATGTCAAGATTGCTCCATAGCAAGAGCCAGGGCGTGGCGTTTGGCTCGTAATCGCCCTGCGCGGGAGCTTCGGGCGACGAGACAGAACGGGCTAGCCTACCATGGCCAGCTGCTGGAGAGGCTCAAAGGCCGATGTACTACCGTAAAAGCGCTGCATCTTGTACCGCCTGCAACAGACTTCGTTAGGGAGGGGGACGGTTGCATGAACCACACGAAATTCCTCCGTGTCGCGCTGAAGGAAGCCACGCTGGCTCTCGAGGAGGGTGGGCCTCCCATCGCCGCACTCATCGTCGATCCACAAGGTCGGATCGTCGCAACCGGAAAAAACCGGGTCGCATCCGTGAACGATCCCACGGCACACGCCGAGGTCGAAGTGATCCGAAATGCGGGACCATACCTGCTCGAGCACGCGACCCAGGAACGATTGACCCTGTACACTACCGCGGAGCCATGTCTGATGTGCCTCGGCGCCATCGTCAAAGCAAACATCGCCTCGGTCGTCTGGGCGCTCAGCAGTAGCCTCGGCTCCGCGACCGATCTCCTGGCCGAATCGGGCCATCTCAGCAACCATTGGCAACGGCTTTCGCTCCTTGGTGAGCCGGATGCTGCCATCGTCCAGGAGATGCGGGCCTTAAGAGCCAGTGGATAGACACCAACGGATGACCCGTTCGCTCACTATTCCCCGCTCCTGGTAGAGACAAGCCGCAGCGCTCTCCTACTGGGATTCTAGGAACCCTCCGCCTCACCAACACTTGCTAGCACGCGGTGATAGATGGCATCAGAAAGATAAAACCCGGCGTCCTCCCGCAGCGAGTCGAGTAACGGGCGAACGTTCTGAATAAGGATGCGTCTCTTCGCCTCGATCAGCATCCCGACCACACCTAACACCTTGAACCCCAAGCGTTGCGCTGCGCGACGACCCTCCCGTTCATCCATAAGGACAAGGTCGGCATTCAGCTCGAGCGCCAAAACAAGAGTTTCGGCTTCACCCCGATCGAGGTCACGCTGCAAGGTTCTGATGAGCGGCTCGGTCTGGACCAGGTGTCGCTCGATCCACGGCGCAGCCTCTACCTCACGCCGTCCCGGCCAAGCCTGTCTCCCAGCACCTAGCTCAGTCCAGACACCATCAGCGATATGAAGCTGGCCAAAGAGCCGGCGAAAAAGCTCGAAGTGCTCGATCGCAGCAAGATTCGTTATGGGTGAGGTGTTGCTGACGACGATCAAGTCAGGCGAGTCCGTCGAGCGTTTCCAGGTCTTCCTCAAGCTCCTCTTCCCCGTAGTGAGGCGGAATCTGCCGCGCAGCGAGAAGGTGTCTGAAGGAAGCGAGAGACATCCCGGCCAGCTCCCGCGCCTTGCCGATCGACAAGCGACCTTGGGCATAGAGGCTCACAGCGAGTTCCTGCTTGAGCTCATCCACGCTCAAGCGTGAAGACTCGAGGATATCCTTCGGGATGGTGAGGATGGTTTCTGGTTCCATGATGACCTCTTGATCCTTAGTGTAGCGCAGGGTGAGGAATGCTGGATCATCAACTTGCACTTATGTTCAACCTGCCCAGACACAATCTCGTGTAGCAGCCAACATATCGCATCCAGCTTGCGACACACTATTTCATCGACAATAGAGTTAGGGCTATTCTGATCACGACGTCTGACTTCACCAAGAATGCCACGGCAACAGCTGAAAGTCCCTCGATCCTTCTCGTGTCACTACACCCATCGATCCCCTGACATTCAAGGCGTGACTGCGGTTTCCTCAGGGCGCTGTAGATTAGCAGCGCGCTGGCTTCTTGGCCCTTCCCATCTATCTAAAGGATGCCAAAAGGCCCTTGAACAACTATTGAACGAGACCTGAACGGCTGAGGGGCTCGAGCACGCTCAAAATCCGGCACTTTGTCTCTATTGCTCTGTAACCCTCTTCACCCCAAGGCACCATCACGCGCGTACACACTCCAAGAAAGGGGTGAAGGCGAGGTGCACAGATCGAAAGCACAGCAAACGAAGAGCTCGGGGTGATCCCTACAACGCGGAAAGATGGATACGAAGCATATCATACGAGCACGGTGCTCGAGACACCGAGCGGCGTTCTACAACTCTCTGCTCAAAACAAACTCATCACCGTGTTTGGAGGGCGCGATCTAGTCGCGCTCGAGCGCCTCGTCGCAGAAGCCCAGACCCGCGACCCCTCTGTCATCGAAGCTGCAGCCCGGCTCGAGGTCGGCGAGGTGACCCTCTCCGAGCAGATCCGCGCGCGCTCGTCTGTCGGTGACGCGGCGATGGCTCTGCTCGAGGCAAATGCCGAAGTCATCGAGGCGCTCGAAGCGCTCTCCGCCGTCGTTGGCATGAGTCCCGCTGCAACAAGGGAACTCCTCACTCAAGAGTGACAAGCCGTTCGCTATTCGCTTTAGTAGAATGGTGGTGTATGGCCTTTCAGCTCCAAGATAAGCGTGCGGCCTTTGAAGGCATTTGCCACAGGTATCGGGTGGCGAGGCTCGAGCTCTTCGGCTCTGCTACAACGGACGAGTTCGATCCAAACGCAAGCGACCTCGACTTATTGGTTCGGTTCCAGCCTGCTGACGTAGGAGGAGAACGGTTGGACGCCTTTCAACGCTACTTCGGCTTGAAAGAGGATTTGGAGAGTCTATTCGCTCGCAAGGTCGATCTGGTCATGGAAGGCGCTCCGAAAAACCCCTACTTCATCAAGGCCATGGACGAGAGTCGGCAGTTACTCTATGCAGCCTAGATCCCCTGGATATTTAGAGGATATTCGGGATGCTACAGCATTCATTCTCGAGGTGACGAGGAGCAAAACGCTCGAAGATTATCGTGATGACCGAATTCTAAGGCAAGCGGTCGAACGCAATTTCGAGATTATCGGTGAGGCTGTACGGAGGCTCGATCAGCACGATCCCCACACTGCAGCTCGTCTCAGCGATTACCGGCGCATCATCGCTTTTCGGAATGTGTTGATTCACGGCTACGACCTGGTGGATCACGCTCTCGTCTGGGAGGTGATAACCAACCAGGCGCCGATTCTTGTGAGCGAGGTGGAAGCGTTACTACATGAGGTTCCGCCCCCATAACACCCCACGATGCATTTAGGAAACCTTTGGTCTTAAACGGATGAAGGCCCCAACCTACCTGGCCTTCGCCGGCCTGACCGGGAGGGTATGGCCGTGTGCTGACCATAGAGGTGCTGTATAACGGCAATAGGGAGAGTTTGCGCCCGCATCGTCAGCCAACGAAACTCCTCGTCCGAGAGCACACCGTCCTCGTGGCTCTGCGTGTTGGTGAGCGGGGCCAGCATGAAGCGATTTTTCATGTCCGGCCCATGACTGAAGGTAAGCGGTTCCAGCAGTTGAT
>CP070651.1:535780-555862 GCA_020354625.1 Trueperaceae bacterium | reverse complement strand
TCGCCGGGGTGCACGCCCACGAAGTCCACGCCATGATGGTCCAACTCACAGAGCGCCTCGGGACGGACGTAAACATCGCCAACTTGCCCGCACCCGATCTGGTAGTGCTCGAGACCCTGCGGACCGGGCTCGGGGTTACAGGAGGTTCGTTGGTGATAGGTGATGAGTGATGAGTGATGAGAGCTGCGAACGATAGGGGTTCAACCTAGGCATTTGCTTGTCTCCCTCGCATTACTCATTACTGTTTACCCATTACGATTTTGGTGATGGGTGATGCGAAGGTTTACGTTCGGACCAGTTTGCGGTGACGAATACGCCTGGCTGAAAGGTGATGAGTGATGGGTAATGGGTGATGGGTGTTGCGAACGTTCGTGTCTGCCCCCGTCTGCTCTGATTATTGCGGCTTCAAAGGCAGTACGATCTGGTGTCTTTTACCCGTTCGCAAGTGACCCACGCATTCCCCATTACGCATTACCCATTACGGTTTTGGTGATGGGTGTTGCGAACGGTCGGGGTTCAACCTAAGCATTTGCCTGTCACCCACGCATAACTCATCACTGTTTACTCATTACTGTTTACTCATCACTGTTTACTCATTACTGCTTACCGCTCACTTATCACCCTTGAGGGGGTTGTGCCACCGAAGCCCGGTAAACTGCGCAAAATTCCTGTCTGTAGAGCATAGGATCAGCCCGTGTTCTACACTCAGGGCAGCGAGATGGGCGTCAGGTACCAAGTTTCCTCCTACGCCGACGTCCAGGAGGAACTGTGTGAGGAGTTTGCTGTGCCTCTCTGTTGCTGTAGGTGTCCAGACGCTGGCCAGCGCCAACCACTCACTGACTTGCTCGGTAGCCTGCTCCCCGGTTAAGGGGCGCTCGAACACGCGCGGGTTGGTGGTGATGCGCAAAAAGGCCAACAGCGATATCCACGGCAACCCAATTCGAATGCCGCTATTGATCTGCTCTTCCAGCCACGCCCTGGTCTGCTGATGTTGTGGTGCTTCCCGATACGTTGCGTAGATGAGCAGGTTGGCATCGACGAGGATCACCGGTAATCTTCGCCCTCTATCACGGCGAGGACCTCGGCAATTTTATCGAGATTCAGGTGACACTTTCCCATGCTAAAGGCTCGACCTTCATAAGGCTTTTGCCGGCTCGGTGCTTGGAGCTGATACAAGCCTTGCCGCAGTGCCTGATTTACAGCTTCTTTGAAACTGAGCCCCTGCTCCTCTTGCAGCTTTTTTAGCATGATACTTACGTCGTTATCCAGAGTTAGCGTCGTCCTCATACATCACATCATAATACTTGTGGTGTTTTGATGTAATACGGCTGGCTTCTACGCATCCAAGCATGGACCCAATCTCTCGCCCCATCTTCGGTTTTGGTGATGAGTGATGAGTAATTGGGTGATGGGTGTTGCGAACGGTGGGGGCTGAGCCAAAGCATTTGCGCGTCAGCCACGCATTACCCATTACCGTTTACCCATTACGAATTTGGTGATGAGTGATCAGAGCTGTGAACGGTAAGGTACCAGCCTAACCTTTTGCTAACAACTCACGCATCACGGGCATTCTAGTTAAAAATATTTGCAATATGTCTGCTTGCGTAGATATAATCAGCCAGTTTCAAGCCTGGTTGCGTCGTCAAACTGATGTCAGCAGTTTGAAGGAGGTTTGGCTGATCAAGTCGAGAACTTTTGGCACCCACGTCTCATTAATCTCTATAGGGTTGAGGAATCAAACACATGAAATTTAAGGGGATAAACACATGAATTTTAGCGGTCGATTTTCCCTGTTGGTAGCCATGCTGGCAGCTTTGTTTATGCTGACACTATCCGCTACGGCACAAGAAATGTCTTGTGAGGAATACCATGAAGCCCCCGAGCTGGCCGCCTTGGTGGCGGCAGGTGAGCTCCCGCCCATCGCCGAACGCCTGCCGGTGCACCCGCGGGTGGTCGAACCCGCCAATGAGATCGGTCAGTACGGCGGCGAGTTCCTCAGCCTCTATGGGGGTGGCCGCCTGGCGGAGTTCCGTCAGTTCGGCTATGAAAACCTCGTTCGTTGGAGCGCCGATGGTAGCGAAGTCATTCCCAACATCGCCGAGAGCTGGGAGATCAACGACGATGCCACCACCTATACCTTCCACCTGCGCGAGGGCTTGAAGTGGAGTGACGGTCACCCCTTTACCACCGCCGATATCTCGTTTTGGTGGGAAGAGGTCGAAACGGCTCAAGACATCAACCCCGGCGGCGCCCGCAGCTTCTTCTACATCGAGGGCGAACTGGCGACTTTGAACGTGATCGACGACTTGACCTTCAGCTTCTCGTGGAGCTCGCCCAACGGGCTGTTCTTGCAGAACCTGTCGACCTCGTATGGCGTCCGGGTCACCCAGTTCGCACGGCACTACCTCGAGCAGTTCGATCCCGACTACAACCCCGATGGCGTCGCGGAGATGATGGCCGAAGCGGGCGAGAGCAACTTCGGCCTCTGGTGGGAATCCCGCGTCGGCACCTATGGTGACAACGCCGAGTACAACGACCCCAACCGCCCGTTGATGCACCCCTGGATCCCGACCGAACCGTTTATCGGCAAAGAGCGCTTCACATTCGTTCGCAACCCCTACTACTTCAAGGTCGACACCGCCTGCAACCAACTCCCCTATATCGGCGAGCGGAGCTGGCGACTGGCGCCGGATGCCGAGGTGCAGCTGCTGCAAACGCTCAACGGCGAGCAGATGTTCTCCACCCGCGAGATCAGCCAACCCCCCAACCGGGCGGTGTTTTTCGACAACCAGGAGACGGGGAACTACCGCTTCATCAACGCGGTCAACAGCGACTTCAACACCATGGAGCTGAAGCCCAACTATAGTCACAGCGACCCGGTTCAAGCCGAGATCTTCTTGAACAAAGACTTCCGCATCGGTCTTTCTCTGGCGATGGACCGCCAAACCGTCATCGACACCGTCTACATCGGTCAGGGCATCCCCCACCAACAAGCGCCGCGGCCCGAGTCGCCCTTTTATAACGAGCGCCTGGCGACGCAATACACCGAGTACGACCTCGAGCAAGCCAACGCCCACCTCGACATGGTCATGCCCGACCGCGACGCCGACGGCTACCGCTTGCGCCCCGACGGCGAGCGCTTCACCTTCACCGTCGTCGTCAACCAGGACTTCCGGCCCGATTGGGTCGATGTGATGCAGCTCGTGCAGCGCAACTGGGTTGAGGCGGGCATCGACGCGCGGCTCGATGTGGTTTCAGACGATCTCTACGACCTTCGTAGAGAGGATCCCGCCACCGATGCGACCGTCTGGGCCGGTGAAAACGGCACCGGGCAGCTGCCGATGCTGTCCGTTGCCGCCAAGCACGGCGGCGGCTACATCCCGGAGGGCGCCGCGGCCTGGTGGGCCTGGTTCGACCGGCAGCTCGATCCCAACGCCGAAACGGAAGTCGATCCGGTGACGCCGCCGGCGACCATACAGCGGCAGTTCGAAATCCTCTCCAAACTTCCAACAACCGTCGGTGACGAGCAGATCGCACTGATGAACGAACACCTCGAGCTGGCAGCCGAGGGCTTTTACACCATCGGGCTGAGCCTGCCGATGGGCGATTACCGCGTGGTCAGCAACAATCTGGGCAACGTTCCCGAATCGGTGATCACCGGTTGGCTCTATCCGGGTCCTTCGCCGGTCAACTTCGAGACCTTCTACATCCTCGATGGCAACTGAGGACTGAAGCCTTTCGCAGGAACTATTCCCGACCGCTCGGGAATAGTTCCTCTTTTCATCCGGGTCTACTTCGATGGGTCAATATATTCTCAAACGCATCCTCTATATGATCCCAACGCTCTTTGCGATCTCGATCGTGGCCTTCCTCATCATCAGCCTGCCGCCCGGGGATTACGTCGACCGGCTTGTCGCCAACGCGCGCTATGAGGGCGATGTGATCACCGAGGAAGAGGCCGAGGGGATGCGCGAGCTCTACGGCTTGAACCGGCCCTTGATCGCGCAGTATCTTGTCTGGCTCGGCGACATCGTCTTTCGCGGCGATTTTGGAACCTCCTTTAGTTGGAGCCTGCCGGTGAGCCGGTTGATCTGGGAGCGCCTGGCGCTGACCTTGACCATCTCGGTTTCGAGCCTGCTCTTTATCTGGGTGGTCGCCATCCCCATCGGGGTCTATTCGGCGGTCAAGCAGTACTCGATCGGAGACTATTTCTTTACCTTTTTGGGCTTTATCGGCCTGGCGATCCCCAACTTCTTGCTGGCGCTGGTGCTGATGTATATCTCGTTCAAATACCTGGGGCAGAGCGTGGGGGGGCTCTTTTCGTCGGAGTATATCGGGGAGGCTTGGAGCGCCGGCAAAGTGCTCGACCTGCTCAGCCATCTCTGGGTACCCATGATCGTGCTCGGCACCGCCGGCACCGCCAGCTTGATCCGCACGTTGCGGGCCAACTTGCTCGACGAACTGCGCCGCCCCTACGTCACCACCGCCCGGACCAAGGGGCTGCCCGAAACCTATTTGCTGATCAAATATCCGCTTCGTCACGCCCTCAACCCCTTTGTCAGCGATCTCAATACGGTTTTCGTGGACCTGGTGTCGGGCGCCACCATCGTGGCCGTCGTGCTTGCCTTGCAAACCACCGGTCCCTTGCTGCTCGACGCCCTCCGTTCGCAAGACATGTTCTTGGCGGGCAGCGCCATTATGATGCTCAGCCTTATGGCGGTGTTCGGCACCCTGGTCTCAGACATCCTCTTGGCGTGGCTCGACCCACGGATTCGCTTCGATTAACACCTGATGTCAGCGCTGACCGCCAACCGTTCTGCCGGAAAAGAGGCTGAGTTTGTCGTCGCCGGCCAGTGGCAGCTGATCTGGCGCAAGTTCCGCAAACACCGGCTGGCAATGTTCAGTGGCGTGGTGGTTTCGTTTATCTATCTGGTCGTGCTCATCCCCGGCTTCTTTGCACCCTTTACCCCCGAAGAGTACCGTGCGAACTTCACCTACGCCCCGCCGCAACCGATTCGTTTTGTGGTTCGAACGGAAGACGGGTTGCGCTTTGCGCCCTTTGTCTACGGATACAAAGTCGAAATCGATTACAACGCCGGCCGGCGCAATTTCGTGATCGACCGAGAGGTCAGCTACCCGGTCGGGCTCTTTGTCAAGGGGGCGCCCTATAGCGTCTTGGGGCTTTTTGAGAGCAACATCCACCTCTTCGGTCCGGTCAACGCCGGCGACCCCTTGTTCCTGCTCGGGGCCGACCGGTTGGGCCGCGACGTGCTCACCAGGACCATCTACGGCACCCAGGTGTCGATGACCATCGGTCTGATCGGGGTGGCGCTCAGCCTCTTTTTGGGGATATTGCTGGGCGGCATTTCAGGGTATTACGGCGGCTGGATCGACAACTTCATTCAACGGCTGATCGAGTTCTTGCGCTCGCTGCCTTCGATTCCCCTCTGGATCGGTCTGGCGGCGGCGATTCCCAAAGACACGCCGCCGATGCAGGTATACTTCCTGATCACCGTGATCCTCTCGGTGATCGGTTGGACGGGGCTGGCACGCGTCGTGCGCGGCAAGTTCATGGCCATCAAGACAGAGGATTTCGTCCAGGCCGCCAAACTCGATGGCTGCAGCACGCGGCGCATCATCTTCCGGCACATGGTGCCCACCTTCATGAGCCATATCATCGCTGTGGTTACGCTGGCGATCCCCGGCATGATTTTGGCCGAGACCTCGCTCAGTTTTTTGGGGATCGGCCTGCGCCCCCCGGTGATCAGTTGGGGCGTGCTTTTGCAAGAGGCCCAAAACATCCGCTCGATCTCCACCGCCCCGTGGCTCTTCTGGCCCGGAGTTGCCGTAACGGTCGCGGTGCTGGCGCTCAACTTCCTCGGTGACGGCCTGCGTGATGCCGCCGATCCGTACGCGTGACCTTAAGGGACTGCTAAGATGTCGCTACCCGAGCATCTGATCGAGATCGACAACCTCCACACCCACTTTTTCACGGACGACGGGGTGGTCCGGGCGGTCGAAGGCGTCAGCTTCAACATCCCACGAGGCAAGACCATCTGCGTGGTGGGTGAGTCGGGCTGTGGCAAGTCGATCACCGCGCGCTCCATCTTGCAGGTCGTCGATCCACCCGGGCGCATCGTGGAGGGCGATATTCATTTCTACCCCGATGCCGACTCGAAGGTGAACATCGCGCAACTCAAGCCCAACGGCAAAGAGATCCGAGCGATTCGCGGCAAAGAGATCACCATGATCTTTCAAGAGCCGATGACCTCGCTCTCCCCGCTCTATACCATCGGCAATCAGATCGTCGAGGCCCTGCGCTGGCACCTGCCCATCTCCAAAAAAGAAGCGCGGGAACGCGCGATCGAGGCCCTGGCAAAAGTCGGCATTCCCCGGCCGGCCGAACGGATCGACGCCTATACCTTCGAGCTCTCCGGCGGGATGCGGCAGCGGGCCATGATCGCCATGGCGCTGGTGTGTGAGCCCAAGCTGTTGATCGCCGATGAGCCCACCACCGCGCTCGATGTGACCACGCAGGCCAATATTCTCGACCTCATTCGCGAGCTGCAACGCGAGTTGGGGATGTCGGTGATGTTCATTACCCACGACCTGGGCGTGGTGGCAGAGATCGCCGACGAGGTTGCGGTGATGTACCTCGGAACCATCGTCGAAAAGGGCACGGTCGAAGCGATTTTCAAAGATCCCAAACATCCCTACACCCGTGCGCTCCTAAACTCCATCCCCAAACTCGAGCCGGCGGCGCGCACAAGACTCGACGCCGTTCGGGGCAGCGTTCCCCATCCCCTCAACCGTCCGAGTGGCTGTCCGTTCCACGAGCGCTGCGATTATGCTGTAGCGGGCGTCTGCGACACCACGGACCCGCCGCTCATCACCCTCGAAGGCCAGCATGAAGTTCGCTGCGTGCTCTACGGCGACGCCCAAGGTGACGCTCTGCGCGAGCTCGAGCGTGAGGCGACAGCCGAAGCCGGCCCGCAAATCGCCGCGCGTGCGCCTGCGGAACAGCTGCTGCTCGAGGTCGATCGCCTGAAGATGCACTTCCCGATCAAAACCGGCTTTTTCAACCGCACCGTCGGTCACGTCAAAGCGGTGGACGATGTCTCCTTTGCCATCCGGGAAGGGGAGACCTTGGGCTTGGTCGGCGAGTCGGGGTGCGGCAAGACCACCTTGGGCCACACCCTGATGCGGCTCTACCAGCCGACCGCGGGGAAGATCCTGTATGACGGCACCTCCGGGAACGGTCAAGTCGACCTGGCCCACCTCAACAACCGCGAGCTGAAGCGCTACCGGCGCGAGATCCGCATGATCTTCCAAGACCCCCACGCCTCTTTGAACCCGCGCATGGTGGTACGCGATATCGTGGGAGAGTCGCTGATGGTCAACGAGCTCGCCAAGGGCAGCGAACTCGACGAGACGGTGCGCGGGTTGTTGCAGCGGGTGGGTCTCAGGCCCGAGTACATCCAGCGCTACCCCCACGCCTTTAGCGGCGGCGAGCGTCAGCGCATCGGCATCGCCAGAGCGCTGGCGCCCAACCCAAAACTGATCGTGGCCGACGAAGCGGTCTCCGCGCTCGACGTGTCGGTACAGGCGCAGATTCTAAATCTGCTCAAGGACTTGCAGGCCGAGTTCGGCCTGACCTTTCTGTTCATCTCCCACGACCTCAGCGTGGTCGCCCATATCAGCGACCGGGTGGCGGTCATGTATGTGGGCAAGATCGTCGAGCTGGCGACCACCGAGACCCTCTTCAGCCGTCCGCAACACCCCTACACCGAGGCCTTGTTGTCGGCTGTGTTGAAGCCCGACCCTACCTTGCGAAACGATGCCAACCGGATTCTCCTCACAGGCGACGTGGCCGACCCGGCCAACACGCCGAGCGGCTGCGACTTTCACCCGCGCTGCCGCTACGCCCAGGACCGGTGCAAGACCGAGGTCCCGGCCTTGCGAGAGACCGCCGCGGGTCACTTCGTGTCCTGTCATTTCTCAGAAGAGCTCGAGCTTCGGGGGATCGACCATGGTTAGCGGGTGCTGACATGAACCATAGGGGCCGCTTGACATCGGATGACATGCGCCGGCTGAAGCCGCTTCACTTCGATGTCCCCGAAGGCACTACCCAGGTACACGTTCAGTTCGACTACACCCCGCTCCATCCGGCTGGGCACCAGCATCGCCACCAGCTGAGCCTTATGGTGTTCGATCCCGATGGCCCACGTTTGGGGATCAGCAGGCCGGGGAAAGAGGGGGCGTACATCAATGCCGTCAGGCCGTCTCCGGGGGGCGTGCCCGCTCCTATCAAACCGGGCATCTGGACGGTGTTTGTCCTGGTCTACCGTTTGTTGACGCCCTCAGAGCCGGTCGATTACACGCTCCAGATCACAACGACCTCCGACGAGATCTCCGCTGAACCGGTCGTCTGGCAACCCGGCGCCGTCCGTTCGCGCGGACCAGGATGGTACCGCGGCGACCTCCACGCCCACAGCATCCACTCCGACGGCTCGATGACGATCGCCGAGCTGGTGCGCTTCTGGCGTGAGCGAGAGGTCGATTTTATGACCCTTTCCGACCACGACACCATTTCGGGGCTGGCGGAAGTTCGCAGCCTGGCGGCTGACGACCTGTTGACGCTCGGCGGCATGGAGATCTCCACCTTTCTCGGCCATGCGGTGGCTGTCGGGGTCGAGGAGTGGTTCGACTGGCGCACCGCAGATGGCCGGCAGATCCCAGTACCCGAGATCGCCCAGGCGGTGATCGATGGCGGCGCCCTCTTTACCATCGCCCATCCCCGCGACGAGGGGGAGCCGTGGTGTTGCGGCTGCCGCTGGCTGCATGAAGACATGATGCCGGGCAACGCGCTGGCCGTAGAGATCTGGAACGGGGTGTGGGCTGAGCGTAACGAAGAAGCGCTCAGGTTGTTCTACTCCTGGCTCAACCGGGGTCATCGCATCGTCGCCACCTCGGGCACCGACCTGCACCGCCGCTCGCAGATGGAGGGGCCAGGGCGCACTGCGCTGAACGTCGTTTTCGCCGAAGACCTGACCGAAAAGGCGATCGTAGCCGCCGTCAAGGCCGGACGCTCGTACCTCAGCTCAGGGCCAGAGTTGGGCTTCACCGCTACCTCGGCCTCGGGTGTCACGGCGATGGTAGGCGATCGCTTGCCCCTAGAACCTGCAACGGTCGAGGTCTGCTATGACGCCGTCGAAGCGGGTCAGTTATTGCGCCTGATCGTCGACGGCATGCCCTATGCGGAAACGCCCGTCCACGACGTTTCGGGTCAGCTGCGCTGGCCGCTTTCCAAGCCGGCCCGCTGGTGCACGGTCGAGTTGCGCCACCCAGATGAGGGTCTTTTCGCGGTAACCAACCCCATCTGGTTTGAAGGGGAAGCGTGACATGGTGACACGAAATATACGTGCGATCTGCCTCGACTGCGGTGATACGCTCATCGATGAAGGCACAGAGCAAAAGAACGATGTGGGCGTTTCGCTTCGAGCAGATCTTATCCCGGGTAGCGACACTCTGCTGCACACCCTAAAGTCCTTGTCCTACCCGCTCGCCCTGGTGGCCGACGGCCCACGGGACACCTTCACCAACAACCTCGGTCCCTACGGGCTCTACAATTTGTTCGATGCTTACGCGATCTCGGAGACAGTCGGTGTGTCGAAACCACACCGCGCGATGTTCGACCATGCGCTAGGGCAACTCGATATCGCCGAAGCGGATTATCAACACGTCGTGATGGTCGGTAACCATCTGGCGCGCGACATCAGAGGGGCGAACCAGCTCGGCATCATCTCGGTGTGGCTCGATTGGGCGCCGCGGCGCCCCAAGATCCCGGCGGATGAGAGCGAGAGACCGGCCTATCGCATCGAGACACCCCTCGAACTCCTCGAGGTGATCGAGGTGATCGAGGCATCGCTGGCCGGCGGTAGCCAGACTCAGCGCCACACCGGATGAGCAACGTGCTCGCGCAACAGGCGAAGGGCAGACCGTGAGACTCTACATCATTCGTCACGCAGACCCCGACTACGAAAACGAGACCCTGACCCCTGCGGGCCATCAGGAAGCAGGAGCCCTCGCCCGCAGACTTGCCCAACACGGGCTCGACTACATCTATACCTCGCCGCTGGCGCGAGCCAGACTGACGGCTGACTACACCGTTAATCTGGTGAAACGGCCCCCCGTCTCCGAGGCGTGGTTGATCGAGATTCCCGGTTGGGAAATCGAAGCGCTCGGGGGCATTCCCGCCTGGGACATCCCCGGCGAGGTCCTGCGTGCGGCGGAACCGTTTGCCACGCACGACACCTGGCACGCGTTGCCTTTCCTCGGCGACGAGCGGTTCACGAGCTACTGGCGCGACTTCAAAGAGCAGTCCGACGCCTTGATGAGACGGCACGGCTATGAGCGCGATGGGGGGCGCTACCGTCAGGTTCGCGCCAACCGCGATCAGATCGCGATCTTTTGTCACAACGGTACCGCCCTCGCCTTGCTGGCGCACCTTCTCGAGATACCGCTACCTGCGGTTTGGTCAGGATTCTGGCACGCGCCGAGCGCCGTCACCACCGTCCTTTTCGAAGAGCGGAGCGACACCTGGGCCGTACCGCGCTGTCTGAGTGCGTGTGACGTGTCCCACCTCTATGCCGAGCGGCTCCCGGTACAGCCGCGTGGGATCCGGGGGAACTACCGTTGACGCTTTTTGATAGCAGGGATCTCCCGTGAAAATCTCGCTCAACTGCTCGAGCTTTGTGGCACAGCAGTACGGCTACCGTCCGGGGGACGACTGGGGGGTACGGGTTGCGGCCGTCAATGCCTACTACGCGCCGCTGGCAACCTTTGGCCACCGCTTTGAAGCGCTGGGACTCGAGGTCATCGGGCTCGGTTATCAAGCCCTCGACATCTGGACCCCGGGGCAACTCAGCTGGGCTTGGGCGACAACTGCGCACATCGAGGCCGCTGCGGCGGTGCTCAAACGGCACAACCTGGCGGTCACCAGCCTGGGGGGGGCCTTCGGTGCCACCCGCGAGGCGTTCCGCTCGGCCTGCAGCTTGGCGGTTGGGGTCGGAACCAGCTTGTTGAGCGGGACCGTGCCGCTTTTGGCAAACGATCGTACCTTCGTCACCGAGACCCTGGCGCAGTTCGATTTGCGTCTAGCCATCGAAAATCACCCGGAAAAATCGGTCGACGCCATGCTCGAGCAGATCGGTGACGGAGGGGATGGACGCCTTGGGACGGCCGTCGATACCGGTTGGTACGCCACCCAGGGGGTCGACCCCGTAACGGCGATTGAAACCTTGGGGGAACACGTTTATCACATTCACTTGAAGGACATACGCGCGGCCGGAGAACACGTGAACTGCGGCTTTACGCAGGGCATCGTCTCGCTCGAGGAGTGTGTCAGAGCACTCAAAGACATCGGCTACCGGGGCGATATCAGCGTCGAGAACCACTGCTTCGACCACGATCCGCGCACGGAGCTCGAAGAGGCGCGCTCTATGCTGGAGGGGTAGCTTGAAGCTTAAACGATCAGCGTGCGATCCTCGATCGACAGCAGGCCATGTCACCTCGGAGGAGTGTTGCTCCACGTGCGAACGCCGTAGGAAAGGGCGTCGAACTTGAAGGTGCTGACCTTGAATCTACGCCACCACCGGGATCGTTGGGGGGAACGCTTCCCGCTTGTCGTCGACGTTATCCGGCGGCATCGACCCGATCTGATCGGCTTTCAGGAGGTGTGGAGGCCGATCGACCAATCCGACGCCATCTTGGAGCAGGTTCCGGAGCTCGCGCTCGAGCTAAAGGTCGTACCCAAGCAAGGGGACTATGGGCGTGAGGGGATCGCCATCGCCTCTCGCTACCCGCTGCTCAGCCACGAAACCCTCGATCTGCCTGGCGGTGAACGAGTTGCACAGCGCGCAGTGGTGGACACAGGCACCTTCCACCTCTGTCTGGCCAACACCCACCTGCACGACAAACCGGCGGATGAAAGCATACGGTTGCCCCAGATGAGAGCCCTGTTGGGGTGGCTTGCTGAGGTCGATGCACCGACCGTTCTGACCGGTGACATGAACGCCCAGCCAGAAAGCAGCACCATCCGGGCAGCCAAAGAACGGTATCGCTCGTCCTACGAAGCGGTTCACGGTTCCGAGCCACAAGCGACCTTCCCCACGCCCCTGGTGTCAGCTACCGGGCCTGACCAGGGAAGCACCATCGACTACATCTTCTTTTCAGGAGACTCGTTGCGTGTCGAAGCGGCCTCGATCGTTGCCGACAGATCCCATCCGGCAGATGAAACCCTCTATCCATCGGACCATTTCGGAATCCTTGCAGAAATCGAGTTTGTATGATGTGCAGGCCTTTGACTCGCTATGAGTAACGTTCACCTGATCGGGTGATCACAACGCTGCCAAGATCACCGAAAACCCGTTTGGAATAGCGCTTACCGTATCGAAATACGCGATTGCCGTTGCTACGGTATGCTCTTCTGGTGGTGTCTGCGGAGTTCGGATCGTTAGCGGTGATCTTGCTGGCTGCACTGGTGCGGTCGACTTTTGGCTTCGGTGACGCTGTGCTGGCCTTGCCGCTTGTGGCGCTGCTACTCGGCCTCACAACGGCTACCCCATTGGTCGCACTGGTATCGTTCACGCTGGCCGTGGGCATCCTGTTCTCCAGCTGGCGTGCTCTCGATGTCCGGGCGGCCCTGCCGCTTTTGCTGGCGGCCGTAGCTGGGATTCCTCTGGGCGTGTTGGTGCTAAGGCAACTCGAGGGTGTATGGCTACTCCGCGCCCTCGGCGTGTTCCTGATCGGTTTCGGTCTCTACCGGCTCAGGCAGCCGAGGCTTCCCATGGTCACGCATATGGCGTGGGCTTTAGGGCTCGGTCTCTTCGGTGGGGTGCTCGGGGGCGCCTACGGTGCCAACGGCCCCCCGGCAGTGCTCTATGGGACTTTGCGCCGCTGGCCTCCTAAAACGTTCATGGCAACCATGCAGGGTTACTTTCTGATCACGCTCCCGTTCGTGCTGATCGCTCACGCCGCCGGGGGTCTTTGGACCAAAGAGGTCTGGCGGCTCTTCGCCTGGGCGCTCCCCTTGATCGTTCTGGCTATATTCTTGGGGAGGGTCTTGAACAGGCGCATTCCCACGGCGCGTTTCGAGCGATTTTTGGATGTTGCACTGATCGTTCTGGGGATTGTGCTCATCATATGATGCCTGTGCCGGCGGCTTCGTTCTCTCATCACTCATCACCCTATCGCCATTTTTCCGGTACGTTACACTTCTTTCGTGGGTGAATCCGGGCGGACGATCGGTCTCTTTGGCGCCACTCTCATCGGTGTGGGGGCGATTGTGGGAGGCGGCATCCTGGCACTGGCCGGGGTAGCATTCGCTGCCGCGGGACCGGGCGCCATCGTCGCGTTTATGCTCAACGGCGTCATCGCGCTGTTGACGGCGCTCACCTTTGCGGAACTCTCGTCCGCGTTTCCCCAGTCGGGCGGGAGCTACACCTTTGCCAAGAAGGTGTTCTCGGTTCGCAGTGGGTTTACCGTCGGCTGGGTGGTCTGGTTCGCCTCGATCGTGGCGGGGGTCCTCTATGCTCTGGGCTTTGCGGCCTTCGCGGTGCTGGTGCTCGAGCAGCTCTGGGGGAGTTTTGGCAACGAGGTACCGGCCTGGTTGGGATCGCGTCTGGTCTCGCTACTTTTGGCTCTGAGTGCAACCACCTTTTACACCCTGGAGCTCACGCGCCAGCGCGGGAGCGGACGTGACTGGGCCACTATCGGCAAGGTCGTAGTCTTTGCCGTCCTCCTGATAGGTGGTCTGTGGGTCCTCGTCGGCACCCCGGTGCAGACGGCTCTCTCCCCGCTACGCCCTTTTTTTCCACAAGGGTTCGGTGGGGTCTTTCAGGCCATGGGGTTTACCTTTATCGCGCTTCAGGGGTTCGATCTCATCGCTGCGGCAGCGGGGGAGATCAAGAGCCCTAGCAAGACCGTCCCCAGGGCGATGCTCCTCTCCATCGCCGTCGCGCTCATGATCTATCTACCGTTGCTCCTGGTAGTGGCGACGGTGGGTGTCGAGCCGGGTGACGATATCGCTTCACTGAGTTTCCGCCATCCCGAGACGGTGTTGGCGGTGGCTGCACAGACCTTCCTCGGGTCGTTTGGCTATTGGTTGGTGGTCGTTGCTGCGCTCCTCAGCATGCTTTCAGCCTTGCGGGCCAACCTCTTTGCTGCTTCGCGCATCGCCCTCTCTATGGCACGTGACCGTACGATGCCACGTAGGATCGGACGGCTGAGCGAATCTCGGGGGAGCCCAGTCACCGCAATCTTGGTGAGCGGCGGGACCCTGATTTTACTCCTCTTCATCTTGCCGGACGTAGCGGCGGCGGGTGCAGCCGCAAGCTTGATCTTCCTGGTGATGTTTTCGCTCACCCACTGGATCGGTTTCACCGCCAGGAGGCGAGCGGACCGTGAAGCGATTCCCTTCAAGGCCCCTTTCTTTCCTCTGATCCCGGTAGTGGGGGGGATGGCTTGTGCTGCCCTGGCGATCTTCCAAGGCCTGGTCGTTCCCTCTGCGGGATTGGTGACGGCGATCTGGATTCTACTCGGTGTGGTGATCTACTTGCGAGTCTTTGCCAAACGTGCCAGGGCGCTAGACGCGTTGGCTGAGGCCAGGGATCCCTACCTGGTGCAGCTGCGTGGTCGTAACCCGCTCGTGCTGGTGCCCATCGCCAACCCCGCCAACGCCGAGGCCATGGTTACGGTGGCGAGTGCCTTCGCTCCCCCCACTGTTGGGCGCGTCCTGCTTCTGTCGGTGGTGCCAACCCCAGATTCAGAATCGATGACAGCCCCCCCACCGCAACTCCTCAATGCCCAGGCTGTGTTGCGAGAGTCACTGACCAGCTCGTTCAGGGTAGGGCTTTATCCCGAGGCCTTGACGACGGTCTCGACCGACCCGTGGGGTGAGATCGCGCGCGTTGCAAAAGAGCACGCTTGTGAGAGCCTCCTGCTCGGCCTGAGCGATCTTGGCGATCACACCACGTTGGAGCAGGTCAACCGTTTGGTGAGCCGCGTCGACTCCGACGTGATCATCTTGCGGACTCCCAAGGGCTGGCAACTCAGCGAGGCCCGGCGTGTGCTGGTTCCGGTCGGTGGAAAGGGGGATCACGAAGTCCTCAGAGCGCGCTTACTCGGCAACCTCGGCCGTCAGCGGCACCATGAAGTGACCTATGTACGGGTGGTGCCTACCCGTACGACTAGTGCCTCTGTGAACAGAGCGAGGCGGGCGCTCGAGTTCTTGGCCGAAGACGAAGAATCCGGAACGTGGACCGTCGACGTCCTCCGCAGCGACCACGCCCTCGACGCCGTCGCCGAGCGTGCCCAGGAGAGCGACCTCGTGGTCCTCGGGCTGCAGCGCGCCGGCCGGCGCGAAAAGATGCTGGGGAAGTTCGCCCGCACCATCGCCCGGTACACGGATACCGCGTTGATCATGATCAGCAGACGTGGATAGATTCTCTTTGGCGTTGTACAAGAAAGGTGATGGGTGATGAGTGATGGGTAATGGGTGTTTCGAAGGTCGTGACCGAGACCTGTCTACTCTGACGTTTGTGTTCTTGAAACCAGGCGCTCCAAAACCGTTTTCTTTCGCAGTTGCTCCACGCATTCCCCATTACCCATTCCCCATTACCCTCTTGCCATTACTCCACGCATCACCCGGTAACCCGCTGCCTCGTGCCCGTCTGCACCCGCCACAGCGCAGCATAGATCCCCTCTTGTTCCAGTAAGGCCTGGTGCCGTCCCATCTCTGAAAGGCGTCCGTTCTCCAAGACGTAGATCTGCTCGGCGTTGCGGATAGTGGAGAGCCGGTGGGCGATGATCACGGTGGTGCGCCCCACAGCAAGTTTCTCCAAGGATCGCTGGATGGCCGATTCCGTCTCGTTATCGACGGCGCTGGTGGCCTCGTCGAGCACCAGGATGGGGGGGTCTTTGAGAACCGCCCGGGCGATCGAGATGCGCTGACGCTGCCCGCCTGAGAGTTTCTGGCCGCGTTCGCCCACTACGGTGTCGTAGCCATTGGGCAACTGCGAGATGAACTCGTGTGCTTCTGCCACCTGGGCGGCGTTTCGGATCTCGTCTTCGCCGGCATCCGGACGTCCGTAGGCGATGTTTTCGCGGACGGTGCCGTGAAAGAGAAAGACATCCTGGCTGACAAAGCCGATAGCGCGACGTAAGTCGGTGACCCTGAGCTCTCTGAGGTCGAGGCCGTCGATCACGATGCGGCCGTGCTGTGGATCGTAAAAGCGCATCAGCAGCTTGACTACGGTGCTCTTGCCGGCGCCGGTGGCGCCGACGATCCCCGTCGTCTTACCGGCTGGAAAGGTGAGGTCGAGGCCGTCGAGCACAGAGCCGCCGTCCTGATAGGCGAAGCCGACGTCCTCGAAGCGTATCTCTCCAGCTACCCGTTCGAGCGGTAGCTGCTGGTTGCCGTCTTGCATGACGGGTTTCGTGTCGAGCAGGTCGAGCGCCCTGCGGCTCGAGGCCATGGCGCGTTGGTAGAGGTCGAAGGTCTGTCCTAATCGGGTGAGCGGCCAGAGAAGGCGCTGCGTCATGAAGACCATAGTGCTGTAGACACCTACCAAGATCGTCTCCGATAGCACCAGAACACCCCCGTAGACGATGGTGGCCATGAACCCCAGCACGATGGCGATGCGGATGAGTGGTACGAAAGCAGACGAGAGCCGTATGGCATCACGATTTTTCAACCGGTAGATATCGCTCTCCCGGCTAAGTCTCTCGGTCTCGAAATCCTCGGCTGTAAAGCTCTTGATCGTGACGATACCCGAGAGGTTGTTGGCGAGCTGGCTGTTGAGTTGCCCTACCTGCTCTCGCACGGCGGCGTAGCGCGGTGCGATCCGGCGTTGAAAGCGGAACGAGCCCCACGCGATGATGGGGATGGGCATGATGGCCAACCAAGCCACCCCCGGGGCGGCGAGGAAGTAGAAGATGCTTATGGCGAGGATGGTGGTGATGAGCTGCAAGATGTCGTTGGCACCTACATCCAAGAACCGCTCCAACTGGTTGATGTCGTCGTTGAGAATTGCCATCAGCCCACCACTGGTTCGGTCCTCGAAGTAGGCGAGGTCGAGACCCTGCACGTTCTGGTAGCTCTCCAGCCGCAAGTCGTGTTGGACGGTCTGTGCCAGGTTGCGCCACAAAAGCTGGCCGATGTACTCGGTGAGCGACTCCATCCCCCACATCAGCAGGCTGATACCGGCGAGAAGCCATAACTGGGTCAGTGGTTCGCTGATGCCGAGCCAGCGTGCCAAGAGCGAGTTCTGCCGCTCGACTACCACGTCGACCGCAGCGCCGATCAAAAATGGCGGGGCGAGATCGAAGAGCTTGTTCAGGATCGAGAATATGGTTGCCCATAAGATACGTGGGCGGTGGCGACGGGCAAAGGCCCAGAGGCGTAAGAGAGGAGGGCGCTCGGTGTGCATTCCCCTACGTTACCCTGTCTCCAACTCCTTGAATCAAGGCTGGGGTAAGCGAGTACGGCAGTTCATCCGAGCTTAGGGCACCGCAACCAAGACCTTTGGGGCCGTGAAGTATGATCACCGGGTATGGTTTTTCTGTCAGATGTTCCCGTGTCGGTCGAGTTCGAACATCTTCGGTTTACCACATGTCTACCTGGATCGTTATGATGCGAGTTCTCATCCTCTTCGCGCACCCCGCCCTCGAGAGATCCCGTGTCAACCGGCGTTTGGTGGATAGTATTTCTGAGTTGCCAGGCATTACCTTTCACGATCTCTACGAGGCCTACCCCACCTTCGACATCGACGTGGCCTACGAACAGAACTTGCTCACCTCCCACGATGTCGTCGTGTTGCAGCACCCCCTATTTTGGTACAGCACCCCGGCTTTGGTAAAGCAGTGGGAAGACCTGGTACTCGAGCACGGCTGGGCCTACGGCTCAGGGGGTACGGCGCTCCAAGGCAAGGTCTTCCTCTGTGCGCTGACCGCTGGCGGTAGTGCTGCGGCTTACCGAGCAGACGGCCTCAATCGCTTTGAGATCCGCGAGTTTTTGAGGCCGATCGAGCAGACGGTCCGGCTCTGCAAGATGGAGTTTCTACCGCCGTTTGTTACCTTCGGTACCCACCGAATGGAGTTGCCGGATATCGACCGCGCCGCCGAGGACTACCGCCGTGTGATCGAAGGCCTACGCGATGAACGTATCGATTTTGAAGCTGCCCGGCGTTACCCCCTTTTCAACGCCGGTTTGGGGAAGATCTTGAAGGAGGTCGTGCCGTGAGCGACGACCTGTTCGTCCAAGCGTTCGTCTATTTGGCCGCCGCCGTGGTTTCGGTACCGCTGGCGAAACGGTTCGGCCTCGGCTCGGTCCTGGGGTATCTCGTGGCGGGCGTGCTCATCGGCCCCTATGTCCTCGGTTTGGTCGGTTCGGAAGGCGAGAACGTCATGCACTTCGCGGAGTTCGGCGTGGTGATGATGCTCTTTGTCATCGGGCTCGAGCTGCAGCCCTCGCTGCTCTGGCGCTTGAGGATTCCGATCTTGGGCTTGGGTGGCTTGCAGGTCTTGGTGACGACGCTCCTCTTCGGCGGTCTTGCGCTCCTCTTCGGCTTCGCGTGGCAAGCGGCCCTGGCGATCGGCATGATCTTGGCCCTCTCCTCGACGGCGATCGTGCTTCAGACGCTCAACGAGAAGGGGCTCATGCCCACCGGGGCCGGCCAGAGCGCCTTTTCGGTCCTGCTTTTTCAAGACATCGCGGTAATCCCGATGCTGGCGGTTTTCCCGCTGCTGGCCCTTCACGCGCCCGGGCACGGGGATGACGCAGGCGCTCACGCGACGACCACCTGGGTAGGGGGTCTACCGGCTTGGGCCCAGACGTTAGCGGTGCTCGGCGCGGTGGTGGCGGTGGTGTTGATCGGGCGCTATCTGGGGCGTCCGGTGTTTCGCGCCATCGCCGCTACCCGGTTGCGGGAACTCTTTACGGCTGCCGCGCTCCTGATGATCATCGGCATCACCCTGCTGATGACGCAGGTCGGCCTGAGCCCGGCGTTGGGAACGTTTTTGGCTGGCGTGGTTTTGGCTAACAGCGAATATCGCCACGAGCTCGAGAGCGATATCGAGCCCTTCAAGGGTCTTTTGCTCGGCCTCTTTTTCATCGCGGTGGGCGCCTCGATCGACTTTCAGCTCGTGATAGCAGAACCGCTCCTCATCGTCGGTTTGCTCGCGGGCATTATGGTGCTCAAGTTCGGAATTCTCGTGGGTTTGGGACGGGGCTTTCGTTTGGGTTGGGATCAGTGTTTGCTGTTCGCTTTCGCACTGGCGCAGGTCGGTGAGTTCGCTTTTGTGCTGCTGTCTTCTGCGAACCAGCTCGGGGTGCTCGGCCCGGAGATCACCAGCCCGCTCACCGCTACGGTTGCCCTCTCGATGGCGCTCACACCCCTGTTGATGAGACTCAACGAGCGCTTTATCCAACCTTACCTAGGCACGCGAGAGCGCGAAGAGCGTGCAGCCGATGAAATCCGTGAAGAGAACCTGGTGATTGTTGCGGGCTTCGGCAAGTTCGGACACATCGTCGGCAGGCTGTTGATGGCCAATGGTATCGGCACTACGGTGCTCGATATCGATTCAGACCGCGTGGATCTGCTCAGACGTTTGGGGCTCAAGGTCTACTACGGGGATGCTTCGCGTCACGACCTGCTCGCCGCTGCCGGGGCGGACAAGGCCAAGGTCATCGTCTTGGCGCTCGACACGCCCGAAAAGACGCTCGGCTTGGTGCACACCATCAGAAAACACTTTCCCCACCTCACCATCTTGGCCAGGGCGGAAGACCGGCACGACGCCTATGAGCTTCTCAACGAAGGGGTCGAACATATCTACCGGGAGACGCTGGATACCTCGCTTCGTATGGGCGCGGACGTCCTTCGCCTCCTCGGCTTTCGAGCCTATCAGGCCCAACGTTCGGTGCAGACCTTTCTCAGGCACGATGAGGAGGCGGTTCGCGAGCTGGCTGTCATGAGTGAGGATCGCGCTGCCTACATCAACGTTGCCAGGCAGCGCATCGCGGAC
>CP070651.1:517834-535680 GCA_020354625.1 Trueperaceae bacterium | reverse complement strand
GGTGCCGCAGATGAAGCGGACCGAGGCCATGCCGAAACCGTGCGAATCGATGCCCGCCTTGGCCGCCGCCATCACCTCGGGGTGGTCGGCCAGCCCCAGGTAGTTGTTGGCGCAGAAGTTGACGACTTCGCGGCCACCGGCGACCTCGATGAGGGCTCGCTGCGGCGAGCGGATGACCCGCTCTTCTTTGTAGAGCCCTTCATGCCGGAGCTGCTCGAGCTGATCGACGAGGTGTTTTAAATAGGTCTTGTTCATTTGGAACTCCCAGCTTGCATCTCGCACCTCATTCAGAACAGCAATCTACCAGAGTAGAGTGCTCATAACGTGAAGTCGGATAGCTTGCAGTGGTGGCTAGAATTGCGATACCCATAAATATGGATTACCATATCTATTATGAAGACGACGGTGGAATTGCCCGATCAGCTTTTCAGAGAAGCCAAAGTCGTTGCCGCGCAACGAGGTCAGACCTTACGACAGTTCCTGACAGAGGCGTTGGCTGAGAAGTTGGAATCGGCTAAAGAACCCAAGAGTAAACCGTGGATGCGTCACTTTGGTTCGTTGAAAGAGTACAAGCAAGAGATTGAGAGGATCGATGCCATTATCGAAGATGAATTTGAACGGGTCGATCCGGCAGAGTGGACGTGATTCTCGATACGAATGCTTTATCGGACCTACTTTCCGAATTACCGGAGATCGAGCGCTATATCGTGTCGGCACATGGGTTGTATATCCCATCGATCGTGCTCGGTGAATACCGCTACGGTGTAAGGAACTCCAGGTTCAGGATGCAGATTGAGGAGAAGGTCACCGATCTGCTACAGGATGTGGCAGTCCTTGCAGTCGAGAGTTCTACTAGTAACTTCTATGCCGATGTACGAAGCGAGCTCAAACGGGCAGGGACGCCGATTCCCGAAAATGATGTCTGGATCGCAGCTCTCGTTCGGCAGCACCAGATGCCGCTGCTGAGTCGTGATGCGCATTTCGATGCGGTGGAGCGTATCGTTCGTTTGAGTTGGTGAAGTTGGTTACCCTTGCGGATTTCTTTCAAGGACCCGGCATCTCGACGATGATTTTGACCGAGCCGTCACCGGCCGTACGCTGCAGTTCGTACGCTTCGCACACCCGCTCGAACGGGAACCGGTGGGTCAAGATGGGCGCCACGTCGATCGCCCCGGAGGCGATGAGCTCGAGCGCGTAGCGGGTCGAGCCCTGCCCCTCTTCCCGCGAGGCGTGCACGATCGACTTGTTGGTGAGGCACTTTTTGAACATGCGGTAGTAGTCGATGGTGAACTGCTGTCCCAAGGGCACGCCGAACTGCAACAAAAAGCCGTACTCGGCCGCGAGCGCGATGGCGAGGTTCACGGCAGACTCCCGGCCGGCCGCTTCGATCACCACGTCGGCCAGATTGCCGCCATTGACATCCAGGAGCCGCTCGACCGGATCCTCAGGACCGTTGTGGACCATATGGGTTGCGCCGTAGCGCCTGCTGTGCGCGAGGCGGTGCGCTTGGAGGTCGATGGCCACGATCCGCTCGGCCCCCAGGCGGCTCAGCATGAAGTCGAACCACAAGCCGGCCGAGCCCTGACCGATCACGGCGACCGTCTTGCCGATGAGGTTCGGCAGCTGCTTGCAGGCGTAGATCACGGTGCCGAGCTGTTGGGCCATGAGCAGGTGTTCGGGCGGGCTGCCGGCCGGCAGCGGCAGCACGTGTTCGACCGGCGCCAGGTAGTACTCGGCCATGGCCCCGTGCTTGGGAGCCAAGGTCAGGGTCAGGTCGCCGACCTTGAAAGGGATATCGCCGGCGTCGACCGCCTCGACCCGGGCGACGACCTCGTGGCCGGTGGTGCCGGGCGGAAAGGGGTACAGTTCGGGGGCCTCGTGGTGGAGCATCTGGATGTCGCTGCCACAGAGGCTGATCAGGTGGGGCCTGACCAGGGCGTACCCCGGTTGCAAGGGGGGAACAGGGATCTCGACGAACTCGGCTCTTCCGGGGGCAACAACCTGGACGGCTCTCATCGGCGCCATTATACGTCCGGCTCGCTTACTCCGTTGCCGGCAACGCGCGGAGCGTTCATCGGGGCCGTGAGCCTCACCCCCGGCCGATGTAGGGCATCTTGGTGGCCATGACGGTCATGAACTGGACGTTGGCATCGAGGGGCAGGCTCGCCATGTAGAGCACCGCTCGAGCCACGTGCTCGGCCGCCATGACCGGTTCGACCGCCACCTTGCCGTCGGCTTGTGTGATACCCGCTGTCATCCGCGCGGTCATCGGGGATTCGGCGTTGCCGATGTCGATCTGCCCGCAGGCGATGTCGAAGGCGCGCCCGTCGAGCGAGGTGGCTCTGGTCAGCCCGGTGACCGCGTGTTTGGTGGCGGTGTAGGGCGCCGAGTGGGGCCGCGGCACGTGGGCCGAGATCGAGCCGTTGTTGATGATGCGCCCCCCGCGCGGCGACTGGCGCTTCATGATCTTGAAGGCCTCCTGGGTGCAGAGAAAGATCCCGGTCAAGTTGGTATCCACCACCTGTTGCCAGGCTTCGAAGGGGAGCTCTTCCAAGGGAACGGGCGGCGCGCCGACGCCGGCGTTGTTGAAGAGCAGGTCGAGCCGCCCAAAACGCTCGATGGTGGCATTGAACAGGGCTTGGACCGAAGCCGGCTCGCGCACGTCGGTGGGGACTGCTAGCACCCTCGAGCCCGCCCCCGCTTCGGCAGCGGTATCTGCGAGCGCTTCCGTGCGGCGCCCCGCCAAGGCGACGGCGTATCCCTCGTTCAAAAGGGCGAGCGCGACCGCTCTGCCGACGCCGGAGCCGGCTCCGGTTATGATGGCGACCTTGGCGAGATCGGTCATGATGCGACCCTCCTAGCTGTCCTCTCCGTCTTCGATGGGGTGAAACTCCGATCCTGAGGATTTTTGGGTTATGGTGCCGTACCGTCCCCCGTTGGCTGTAAAAAACGACTGTTATATCTTACCTGATATTTCACCGTAGATATTCAGGTATACTCAGAAACTATCGACAGCTGGTTCGCCTGGCGAGCTTGCCTACCGGCGGTTGCAGCTCGCCGCGAAATGCAGAGTAAGGTGAAGGGTACTTAACGGAGATGGCAACCTACATCGTTCGGCGCGTGTTCTACATGATCCCTACGCTGCTGGTCATCTCGTTTCTCTCCTTTCTCATCATGCAGGCACCACCTGGGGATTTTCTGACGTCGTACATCGCGGAACTCTCTGCGTCGGGAGAGCAGGTCGACCTCGAACTGGTCGAAAGCCTCCGCGCCACCTACGGGCTCGATGAGCCCTGGTACGTTCAGTACTGGCTCTGGATCAGCCGTTTCGTTCGAGGGGACTTCGGGACCTCGTTCGAGTGGAACGTGCCCGTGCGCGAGCTGATCGGGCAGCGGTTGGCGCTGACCATCTTTATCTCTATGCTGACGCTGCTCTTCACCTGGATCGTGGCCTTGGCGATCGGGGTCTACTCGGCGGTGTACCAGTATTCGATCGGCGACTACATCGTCACCACCATCGGCTTTCTCGGTCTGGCCACCCCGAACTTCATGCTCGCTCTGATTCTCATGTATATCGCCTTCCAGGTATTTGGCATCAGCGTTGGGGGGCTCTTTTCGCCCGACTACACCAACGCCCCCTGGACCTGGGGGAAGTTCGTCGACCTGATGAAGCACGTCTGGATCCCCGTGATCGTGATCGGCACGGCCGGCACCGCAAGCCTGATCCGGGTCATGCGCGCCAACCTGCTCGACGAACTCAAAAAACCGTATGTGGTCACCGCTCAGGCCAAAGGGGTTCCGGCCTGGCGGGCACTCTTCAAGTATCCCTTCCGAGTCGCCATCAACCCCTTTCTGAGCACGATCGGGTGGCTCTTGCCGGCCTTGATCTCTGGCGACATCATCGTCTCGGTGGTGCTCAGCCTGCAGACGACCGGCCCGCTTTACTACCGGGCCCTCTTGAGCCAGGACATGTTTCTGGCGGGTGGGCTCTTGATGCTACTGGCGATCTTGACCGTGATCGGGACGCTCCTTTCGGACATCTTGCTCGCTTGGGTCGATCCGCGGGTGCGCTATGAGTAAAAGTGGGGAGGCTTGAGTGATGAGGAAGCGGGGTGAGGTACCCGATGGCTGATCCTCAGGTCGAGATCGGACGCTCGGCGCCTGCAGAAGAAGCCGGCCAAACGTCGACTTACGCCACCGCCTCCCAGTGGCAGCTGATCAGACGCAAGTTCCGCCGCCACCGGCTGGCGGTGGTGAGCGTGTGGGTGCTGGTGCTCCTCTACGGCATGGCGCTCTTCGCTCAGTTTCTCTCACCGCACGACCCCTTCGAGTTCAACGACAAACTGGTCGGCGCTCCACCGATGCGGGTTCGCATCGTCGAGGACAACAAGTTGCAGAGGCCCTTCGTTTACGGCTACAAGCGCACCGTCGATTTTGCGACCATGCGCCGTTACTACGAAGTCGATCCCGAGACGAAGTTCGTGATCCGCTTCTTTGCCAAGGGGTTCTCCTACGAGCTGTGGAACCTCTTTCCTACCGACCGGCACTTGTTGGCGGCCGAAGATGGTGGGTATCTTCACCTGCTCGGAACCGACCGGCTCGGCCGGGACATGGTCGCCCGCATCCTCTACGGCGCCCGGGCGTCGTTGTCGATCGGCTTGGTGGGGGTACTGATCAGCTTCGTCTTGGGCCTTGTCATCGGCGGCATCTCCGGTCTGGTGGGTGGCGTGGTCGACGATGTCATCCAGCGTCTTATCGAGATCATCCGCTCGTTTCCCACCATCCCGCTGTGGATGGCCCTGGCCGCCATCGTGCCCAAGGAGTGGCCGCAGCTCTGGGTCTACTTCGGCATCACCATCATCGTCTCGCTGATCGGTTGGACCAGCTTGGCGCGGGTGGTGCGTGGTAAGTTTTTGTCGCTGCGTGATGATGATTACGTGGTAGCGGCCCGCCTCTCCGGCGGCGGTAACGCCTGGATCATCCGTAAACACCTGTTGCCGGCCTTTGCCAGCCACGTGATCGCCTCTCTGACGCTGGCGATCCCCGCCATGATCCTGGCCGAGACGGCGCTCAGTTTCTTGGGACTGGGTCTCAGGCAACCGTTTATCAGCTGGGGGGTACTTCTTCAGGAAGCCCAAAACGTCCGCAGCGTCGCGCTGATGCCTTGGGTCTTCACCCCGGTGCTCTTCATCATCGTGACCGTACTCGCTTTCAACTTCGTAGGTGACGGCATGCGCGACGCCGCCGATCCATACGCCTAGTCGGAGGGAAGGGTGTTATGACCGAGAAATCTGCGCCTACCGCTCTCTCCCGAGCGGAGATCTCCGCCGACGTGTTGCTCGAGCTCAAAGACTTGCACACCCACTTTCACACCGACGACGGCTTGGTGCGGGCCGTCAACGGGGTCGACCTCACCTTGCGGCGCGGCCGGACCTTGGGGGTGGTCGGTGAGAGCGGTTGCGGCAAGACCATCTTGTCGCGCACCGTCATGCGGATCGTGCCCGAGCCCCCGGCCAGCATCAGTGGCCATATCTTCTGGCACCGCCAAAACGGCGAGATCGTCGACCTGGCCACCTACCCGGTCAAGGCGAGGCAGCTGCGGGAGGTGCGCGGAAAAGAGATCAGCATGATCTTCCAGGAGCCGATGAGCTCCTTTAGCCCCATCCACACCATCGGCAACCAGATCGCCGAAGCGCTGCTGGTGCACGAGAGGGTGTCCAAAAAAGAGGCGCAGGAGCGCACCATCGAAATGATCGGCATGGTGGGGATCTCGCAGCCGGACAAGCGCTTCCATGCCTACCCGTTCGAGCTCTCCGGCGGCATGCGCCAACGGGCCATGATCGCCATGGCGCTGGTCTGCCGGCCCACGCTCCTCATCGCCGACGAACCGACCACCGCGCTCGACGTGACCGTCGAGGCGGCGATTCTGAAGCTGATCAAGTCGCTGCAGGCCCAGTTGGGCATGACCGTCATGATCATCACCCACGATCTGGGAGTGATCGCCAAGATGGCCGACGACGTGGCGGTGATGTACCTCGGCAAGGTGGTCGAGCAAGGCCCGGTCGAGGCGATCTTCGACGCCCCGCAGCACCCCTACACCCGAGCGCTCCTGAAGTCGATGCCCCGGCTCAGCAACACCGGCTCCCGCCTCGAGGCGATCCGTGGCAACGTGGCGGACCCCTACACGGTGCTGCCGGGCTGCGCCTTTTTCCCACGTTGTGGGGAGGGTGAGCAGGACCGGTGCACCGCTGCGATGCCCCCGCTCGTGGAGGTTGGGGACGACCACCTGGTCCGTTGCGTCATGAGAGAGGGGGTGGCGCATGGCCGAGGCAGTGGTTGACCGGGAGCCGACCAAGGTCCTCGAGGTCGAGAACCTCAAGAAACACTTCCCCATCAAAGCTGGCCTCTTGCGGCGCCAGGTGGGGCAGGTCAGGGCGGTAGATGGGGTCTCGTTTCACGTCGAAGCCGGTGAAACGCTGGCGCTGGTGGGGGAGAGCGGTTGCGGCAAGACCACCACCGGGCGCCTCATCTTGAGGGCGCTCTCCCCGACCGAGGGGACGATCCTCATCCGTGATGGCGAACGTGTCTGGCCCATGCACCGCTTGACGGCCCAAGAACTCCGCAGCGCCAGGCGCAGCGCCCAGATGATCTTCCAAGACCCCTTCCACTCGCTCAGCCCCAGGATGACGGTGATCGACATCATCAGTGAACCGCTCATCCTCAACGGTGTCAGGTCGGGGAGCACCCGGGAACGCCGGGTACGAGAGCTGATGGATGTGGTCGGTTTGCCGCAGCAGTACCTGAACCGCTACCCACACGCCTTCAGCGGCGGGCAACGGCAGCGTATCGGCATCGCCCGCGCACTGGCTTTGAACCCCAAGCTGATCGTCGCCGACGAGCCGGTGTCGGCCCTCGACGTCTCGATCCAGGCGCAAATTCTGAACCTGTTGCAAGATCTTCAGTCGGAGTTCGGCTTGAGCTACCTGTTCATTTCGCACGATCTCAGGGTGGTCGCTCACATCAGCACCCGGGTGGCGGTCATGTACGTCGGCCACATCGTCGAGACCGGCGTGACCGAGGATCTCTTTACCCGGCCGCTCCACCCCTATACCGAAGCGCTCTTGTCCGCGATTCCCGAGCCCGATCCCCACGTAGACTCAGAAGAGATCGTCCTCGCAGGCGAAGTGGCAGACCCTTCGCATCCACCCGCCGGCTGCATCTTCCACCCGCGCTGCGCCTACGCCAAGAAGGTGTGCCGGGAGGAGGTACCGTCCTTGAGGCGAATCGAGGGCCGAGGGGAATCGTCGCGCTGGGTGGCATGCCATCTGGCAGATGAGCTGACGTTGAGAGGTGCCGGATTGCCTGCACCTCAAGAGAGTGAAGGGGGGTGAGGCCCTAGGGAGATGGGCTGATCGCGGTAGATAAGGTAGAGGAGTGAGGTAAACCGTAAACGAGTCGTGGTAGGAAAAATACGTAAAGGGGAAATAGATGAAAAGATATCGTTGGCTGACCGGTCTTGCATTGAGCCTGGTTCTAGCCGGAGTACTGTTTAGCGCAAACGCCCAAAGCTATCAGGAAGCGCCGATGCTGGCCGAGATGGTGGCGGCCGGTGAGTTACCGCCTGTAGACGAGCGCTTGCCGGCCAACCCGATGGTGATCGAGCCGTTCGAGCAGATCGGCCAGTACGGTGGCACCCTGAGACGCGCCCTGAGAGGACCGAACGACGGAAACGGTTGGCGCACCATCGCCACCGAAGCCCTGTTCGAGTGGGACTTCGGCAGGGCGGTGGCGATCCCCTCGCTGGCCGCATCGATCAGCGCCAACGCCGACAGCACGGTCCATACCCTGAAACTCCGTGAAGGCCTCAAGTGGTCTGACGGCCACCCCTTCACTGCCGACGACCTGGTCTTTTTCTACGAGGCGGTGCTGTTGAGCCCCGACGTGGTCGGTTCCGCTGTAGGGGTCGACTGGAAGCGGGTAGCAGGTGTCCAGACCGAGATCGTCAAGGTCGACGACACCACGGTCGAGTTTCGCTTCGGTGCCCCCTACGCGCTTTTGGAGCAAGGCTTGGCCTACCACGGTGACACGGCGCTCGCGCCCAAACACTACCTGAGCCAGTTCCATGCCGACTTCGTTCCCGAAGACGAACTGCAGGCCCGCGTCGAAGAGGCGGGGGTCGACAACTGGGCACAACTCTTTATCCAGAAGAACAGCGTCTACCTGAATCCGGACCGGCCCGTGATGGGACCGTGGAAGGTCGAGGTGGCCTTCCCGGCCGATCAGATGGTCGCTGTGCGCAACCCCTACTACTGGAAGGTCGACACCGAAGGGAACCAGCTCCCCTACATCGACCGCATCGTCACCGATCTGATCCAGGACGCTGAAGCCATCACCCTGCGGGCCAGCGCCGGCGACATCGACTTCCAGTACCGCCACATCCGCTTCTCCGACCTCCCCTTGTTGGCAGAGGGCGCTGAGACCAACGGCTACCAGGTGCTGCGTTGGTCGGACACCACCGGTTGGTTCTCGCTCTACATGAACCAGAGCCACGCCGACCCGGTCATGCGCGAGCTGATGCAGAACGTCGACTTCCGCGCCGGCCTCTCGCACGCCATCGACCGCGAGACCATGAACGAACTCCTCTACCTCGGCACCGGTGAGATCAGCCATCCGGCCGGCCTGGCCGGCGACCCCTACTTCGAGGACGGGTTTGGACAGCGTTTTCTCGAATACGACGCCGGCCTCGCCAATGAGCTGCTCGACAAGGCCGGTGTGGCCGAGCGCGATGCCGATGGGTTCCGTTTGCGCCCTGACGGCGAGCGGCTCACCCTGACCATCTCCACCTACCCCTTCGAGACGGGCGCCTCTTCGGTCGACGCCTACGAGCTGGTAGCCCAGTATTGGGAAGACGTCGGCGTGCAGACCATCGTCGACCTCAAGGAACGTGGCCTGTGGACGAACTTCGTGACGAGCAACCAGCACGATATCGCCGGGTACCTCACGGCCAGTGTGCTGTGGAACCTCAACCCCACCTGGTACGTGCCGACGGCTTCGAACACCTACTGGGCGCCGCTGTTCGGTGAGTATTACGCCTCGGGTGGATCGGCCGGTGAGGAGCCCCCCGAGCTGTTCAAGCGTTTGCAGACGCTCTACGACGACCTCACCACTACCCTCGATCCGGAGGCCAATCTCGAGCTCGGCCGCGAGATCCTGCGCGCCCACGACGAGAACGTCTTCATGATCGGTACCGTCAAGGTCCCCTTCCAGCCGGTGATCGTCAACAGCGACCTGGTGAACGTGCTCGATCAAGGAGTCGCCGACTTCCGCCTTCGCCACGAAGGTCAGAGCAAGTTCTACCAGCTCTCCTTCCAAAACCCCTAACGGCATAGCCAAGCCCTAAGCGAGGTGGCAGCAGATGGTGCTGCCGCCTCGTTTTCCCGGAACCCCGAAAAGAAGGTCCAACCATGCTAAGGATCGGCATCGTCGGTTCGGATAATTCCCACGCCCTCGCCTACTCCAAACTCGCCAACGTCGACAAGATCGCCGGCGACACCTGCCGGGTGGTCGGTATCTGGGGTCATGAGCCGAGTCGTACCGAGGAAGTTGCCCGCGACGGGGAGATCGAAACCATCGTCTCGCGCCCGGAAGAGCTGCTCGGAATGGTGGACGCCGTCATCGTCGACGACCGCCACGGCGACTTGCACCGGGAGCACGCCCTGCCCTTTTTGGAAGCGGGACTGCCCGTCTACGTCGACAAGCCCTTCGCCGTCAGCCTGACCGATTGCCGGGAGATGCTGGCCGCCGCCGAGCGCTCCGGGGCGCTGCTCAGCTCCTTTTCGCCGCTCCGGGTCGCCCCCGCTACGGTGGCGATGGCGGAGCAGCTCGAGCCAAAGGGCACTATCAAGGTCGCCCACTTCGCCGGTCCCTGCGACTTCGAGAGCCAGTACGCCGGCCCGTTTTTCTACGCCACCCACGTGATCGAGATCGCCCTGCGGCTTTTGGGTAGCGAGATCGAGCGCCTGCGCGCTGTAAGGGTCGGCAAGAACGTGGCGGTGCAACTCGCCACCAGCGGCGGTGCGCTCGCCAGTTTCAGCTACCTCGGCGACGCGGCCTATCACTTCCACGCCAGCCTGTTTGGCACCGACGGGATGGTAGCCGGCGAGATCGTCGGCGGTGCCGGCAGTTACGCAGAAGTCCTCAAGGCCTTTTTGAAGATGATCGAAACGGGCCGGCGCCCCCTCGATGACCAACAGCTTCTGCACCCCATCGCGGTGGTTCACGCGGTTCAGGCGTCGCTATCGGGCGGCGGCCGAGAGGTGGAGGTGGCGACGATGCTCGACGGGGACCGAAGCTCGTGAACGAGGAGGGCAGATCGTGGAAAAACTAGCGCTCTTCGGGGGGCCGAAGGTGAGAACCCGGCCCTTCGAAAAACACAACCGCTACGGGGAGGCCGAGTTGAAAGAGCTCGAGGAGGCCCTCGAGCAAGGCACCCTCTTCTACTGGCAAGGGACCAAGGTCAAACGGTTCCAGAGCGAGTTGGCGGCTCTGCTCGGCCAGAAGTACTGCACCGCCACCACCTCCGGCACCGCCTCGATCCACACCGCGCTCGGTGCCATCGAGCTCGGCATCGGCGACGAGGTCATCACCTCGCCGGTAACCGATATCGGCACCGTGGTCGGCATCCTCTACCAGAACGCCATCCCGGTCTTCGCCGATCTCGACCTGCGGACCTACGCCATGGACCCGGCCTCGATCGAACGTTGCATAAGCGAGCGGACCAAGGCCATCGTGGTCGTCCACCTGGGCGGCAACCCGGCCGATATGGACGCCATCATGGAGATCGCCGGGCGTCATAACCTCTATGTGATCGAAGATTGCGCCCAGGCCTGGCTGGCCCAACACCAGGGCCGCTACGTCGGCACCATGGGGCATATCGGGGCCTTTAGCCTCAACGAGTTCAAGCATATCTCCACCGGCGACGGCGGCGCGGTGGTCACCAACGACGACGACCTCGGCGTGCGGGCCCGGGCCTTTGTCGACAAGAACTACGACCGCATCGCCGGCACCAGGGAGCCCGCCTCGCTGGCGCCCAACTACCGCATGACCGAGTTGCAAGGCGCGGTGGCCGTGGCGCAACTCCGCAAACTCAAAGACGTCTGCCGCCGCCGGACCGAGGTCGGTGACGCCATCACAGCCCGTATCGAAACCTTGCCCGGCATCCTGCCTCCCAAGGTCACGCCGGCTGGGCGCCACGTCTACTGGCACTACATGTTGCGGGTCGACGAGGCCGCGCTCGGCGCCGGCCGCGACACCTTCGCCAAGGCGCTCGAGGCCGAAGGGATCCCCGCCACGGCCGGCTATATTCCTACCTGCATCTATGAGTACCCGATCTTTACCGAAAAGCGCGCCTATCCCAACAGCCCCTTCCCCTTCGACTCGGCGGAGTTCGGTTGTAATGTCGAGTACCACCGGGGCCTCTGCCCGCAGGCCGAGGAGGTGCTCGCCTCCTGCGTGGTGCTCCCCTGCAGCGAGTTCTTTACGGCCGAAGACATCGACGATATCGCGACCGCCTTTGAAAAGGTCGCCACCACCTTCCGGGAACACCCGGAGCCGGCCCGGGCGTAACGTGCAGGGCTCGAGAGGAACCTCACCATGAGCGATCTACCTCTGATCGATTCTCACCAGCACGTCTTCTGGCACGGCAGGGACGACGCCGGGTTGGTGGCCGATATGGACGCCCACAACATCGAGAAGGCCTGGCTCCTCACCTGGGAAGAGTCGGCTGTCGAGGTGAACAACGTCGATATGTCGGTAATCGACCCGCGCCGCAATACCTTGGGGAGCCACAGCACCATGATCCCCCTGACCACTATCATCGATGTCTGCCGCCGCTACCCCGAGCGGTTCGTTCCCGGCTACTGCCCGCACCCGCTCGACCCCCAGGCGGTCGCCAAGCTGGCGGCTGCGGTCGACATCCTCGGGGTGCGGATCTGCGGTGAGTGGAAGTTCACGCTCCACATCGACGACCCGCGCTGCCTCGAGATCTTCCGCTACGCCGGCTCGCGGGGGTTGCCGGTGGTGCTCCACCTCGACGTGCCCTACCTCCCCCCGGCGGGTGGGACTTACGTAGGGGAGAACATGTGGAAGGGGGGGAGCATCGACCACCTCATTCGCGCCCTCGAGCTGTGCCCCGATACCACCTTCATCGGACACGCCCCCGGCTTCTGGCGCGAGATGTCGGGTGAAGCCGACAGCTATCCCAGCGTCTACCTCAAGCCGCCGCTGGCGCCGGGTGGTCGCCTGCCCGGAGTGTTCGAGCGCCATGCCAACCTCTACGCCGACCTGTCGGCCGGCAGCGCCCTCCGGGCGCTGTTGGCCGACGTGGATAACGCCAAGGCCTTCATCCTGCGCTTTGCTGACCGCCTGCTCTTCGGCCGCGACTACTACGGCACCGAGCTCTACGACTTCTTGATGAGTCTGAACCTCCCCTCGGACGTGTGGCGTAAGATCGGCCGCGAAAATGCCGAGCGCTTGCTGAGCGCGTTCAAGTCGGCACCGCAGCGGCCCCTGCTGAAATGACCCTTCAGCGGACAGTCAGTGACTGGCAGGCGTTCCGCGAGCACTGGGACGGGGTTCACAACTTCCTGATGATGGGTGAGTGTGTCCCCTTCGAGTTCGAGTTGCCGCCTGTCGAGCAGGTGATCGACGAGGTCCGGCAAGATCCCGACGCCCGCATCTGGCGCGGCGCCAAAGGGGACGGTCTCGACAAAACCGATATCTCCCAGGCGTTTCGGCAACTGCCCGTCGAAGAGACGGTCGAAGCCCAGTTTCAGATGTCGCACTTCAAACTGTCCAACTTCTACGGTCGTGGCCGGCTTTTCCACGGGTTCGAAGAGCGGGTGATGGACCCGTGGCGGCGTGCCCTGGCATCGGCAGGGTTCCGCTGGACCCGCTGCTATCCGATCCTCTTTATCAGCGGCCCTGGGTGCAGTACCAACTACCATATGGATTTCTCGCACGTGCTCGCCTGGCAGCGCCACGGGGTCAAGCGCTTTTCCGGGCTCAAAGATCCCGACCGTTGGGCGCCGCTCGAGGCCCGCATGAGCGCGCACGGTGTCAGTAAACCAGCCGGCATCTGCGAAGCGGACGTGCTCGCCTACGAGATGCATCCCGGAGACGTGCTCTGGAACGCCTTCTTGACGCCCCACTGGGTTGAGGCCTCGGACACGGTCAGCTACAGCATCAATCTGTCCCACGGCGGGCTCCGGTTGAACGACCGGCTGTGCCGCAATGAACAAGAACTCGAAGACTGGCGCCGCAGCCATCCTGATGACCGCAACTTGGGTATCGTCAAAGGGTAGAGGAGGAAAGGTGTTTGAACTAGGCATCATCAGCGACGAGATCTCAGACGATTTCGAACGGTCCTGCCGGCTCATCAGCGAGTGGGGGATGAGACATGTCGAGCTCAGGACCATGTGGGACAAGAACATCCTGGCGCTCTCGGAGGCCGAGCTCGAGGCGGTCGCCGCCAGCCTGGAAGCCCACCGGCTCTCGGTCACCGCCATCGCCTCGCCGGTGTTCAAGTCCCCCTTGGACGGTAAGCCCCGTGAGATCGAGGGGGATTTCCAACTTGCGGGCTATGAGAGCTTCGAAGCGCAGCTCGAGCTGATCCGCAAGGCGGCGATCCTCTGTGAGCGCTTCGGCACCGACAAGATCCGCATCTTCTCTTTCTGGCGCGAGCCTTGGACCCGCGAGCTCGTCGCCGAGGTCGCCGGCAAGCTCCTCGAGGCCGCCGGGCTGGCCCGTGACCTCGGGGTGGTGCTGGTGGTCGAGAACGAGCCCGTCTGCTGCGTCGGGACCGGCCAGGAGCTCGGCGAGCTCTTCGCCGAGATGCAGGGGCAGGGCTCTGCAGAAGCCCTGGAGCACATCGCCATGCTCTGGGATCCTGGTAACGCCCGGCATGCCGGTGAAACGACCCCGTACCCTGACGGGTACGAAGAGCTCTCGAGCGGTAGGATCGTTCATGTCCACCTCAAGGACGCCATCATCGACGGGATAGGCAACAGGACGTTGGTGCCGCTGGGACAGGGTGAGATCGATTACGTAGGTCAGTTCCGCCGCCTGCAGCGAGATGGGTACCGGGGCGTGCTGGTGCTCGAGCCGCACTACTACCCCGAGGGCCTGAGCCAGGAAGAGGCGGCCCTCCGCTGTGTCGAGGGCGCTCGTGAGGTGTTGGAGCGGGCGTTTGCCTCCTGAAGCGCTCCACCTCCGTTGCCGGCACTACCGGAGCCGGCAGAGCTACAAGGTCGATCTTCAGGGGGGCCGCGCTCGAGCCGAAGCCGACGACGCGGCCCTCGGGGAGCCTTCTCTTCTGATCGCGCCGGTCTTGCTCGACCTGCAGGTGAACGGCTACCTGGGCCTCAACTTCTCGCGCCCCGGCGACCTCACGCCTGAAAACCTGGCCGAGATCGCCTCGTTGTTGCACCGGCACGGTGTGGGCCTGTTCTTGCCGACGGTGATCACGGGGTCGCGTGAAGAGATCTTGCAGAGCATGCGCCTGCTGGCTGCGGGCCGCCGGGAGGTGGGGTTGGAGCGGAGCATTCCCGGATTCCACCTCGAGGGTCCCTACATCTCCTCTGAAGACGGTCCTCGCGGGGCGCACCGCCGGGAACACGCCCGGTCTCCTTCTTGGGACGAGTTTTTGAGCTGGCAAGACGCCGCCGAGGGCCTGATCAAAATCGTCACGCTCGCCCCTGAGCTGCCGGGTGCGCTCCCCTTTATCGAGAACCTGCGAGAAGAGGGGATCATACCCGCGATCGGCCACACCGCCGCCGGCACGCGCGAGATCGCCGAGGCCGTAGCCGCCGGCGCGCTCCTTGCGACCCATCTCGGCAACGGCGCCCACGCGATGATCCGGCGCCACCCCAACTACATCTGGGACCAACTGGCCTGTGACGACCTGTGGGCCAGCTTCATCGTCGACGGTCACCACCTGAGCCCCAACGTGGTCAAGGTGATGCTCAGGGCCAAAGGGCTTGAGAAGAGCCTCCTCGTCACCGACGCCTCGAGCGTGGCCGGGCTCGAGCCAGGCACCTACCAGTTCGCCGGCAAGACGGTGGAACTCACCCCTGAACGGGTGGTGAAACTCAAGGGTACCGACTACCTGGCCGGGGCCGCGCTGAGCTTGTCCGAGGCGGTGGCCAACACCAGCGCCTTCACCGGAATAGACAAGGCTACCGCCATCGACCTCGCCTCGCTGCGGCCCAAAGCGCTGCTCGAGCAGGGTACCGACCTCAGCTTCGATCTCTTCGACGGCGGGACCTTCACCCTGCTCCGGTGGGACGAATCAGAGCTCGAAGTCATCGCTACCGTGATCGATCGCGAGATCCGCTTCCTCGATGAACAGGCTGCGTGGACAACGACCGACTTCACCGCACCACAAGGAGCCTCCCATGAGCCCCGTTGAACCCGTCCGCCGCTTCAAGGTCGATGAGCTCGAGGTACTCGTCTATGAGAGCGACGCCCTCATGGGCAGGGCGGCGTCATCAGAAGCCCGCGAACTGATCCGGCGGGCGATCGCCGGCAAGGGGCGAGCGAACCTCATCCTCGCCTGCGCCAACTCCCAGCGCTCGTTTTTGCACGCGCTGCGAGAGGAGCCGGGGATCGACTGGTCGCGGGTCAACGTCTTTCACATGGACGAGTACCTGGGCATCGACCCGGACCACCCGGCGAGCTTCCCGCAGTTTCTGCACCAGCACTTTCTCAACTTCGTCGGTGCCCGTGAGTTCTATCCGCTCCCGAGCCGGCCCGAGGACGCCGAGCGCGCCTGCCGCGACTACCAGGCCCTGCTTGAACGGCACCCGGCCGACCTGGTGGCCCTCGGGTTTGGCGAGAACGGCCACCTCGCCTTCAACGACCCACCCTACGCCGACTTCGACGATTCCAGCTGGGTCAAAGTGGTCGAGCTGGCCCCTGAGAGCCGCACACAGCAGGTCGGTGAGGGGCACTTCAGCTCGCTGGCCGAGGTCCCGACCCACGCCATCACCCTGACTATCCCTGCGCTGTTGGCCGCCGAGCGGATGCTCTGCCTGGTCCCCGAGGCGCGCAAGGCCGAGGCGGTCCGCGCTTGTTTGAAAGAACCCATCAGCGAGGACCGGCCGGGCTCGATCCTGCGGCGCGCAGGCCACGCGACGCTCTACTTGGACCGAGACTCGGCGGCGCTGCTCGAGCAGGCGGGCTGAACGGTGTGATATGACTTCCTGTTGTTTGGCCCGGCTGCACTGGGCTGAACAATCAGCGTGTTACATGAAAGAAGTGATGATCAGAAACCCGATGAATCGACAAGATCTCATGGGAAGGGGTCGGGGGGCGCCTTGAGCATGACGGTGCGGGTGAGGGCCTGGCTGGGAGGCCTCTTCTTCGGTTGGTGGATCGTGGCCGGGTCGGTGGTGATCGGGATCTTTCTGGCCGGTTTCTTGCTGCAGGGGTACGGCGCCTTCGTGACGGTCTGGCAGGCCGAGTTCGGCTGGAGCAAGACGGCCCTGGCCGCGGCGTTCTCGTTGCAGCGGGTTCAGGCCGCGGTGCTGGCGCCCTTGCAGGGCTGGCTGCTCGAGCGTTACGGTCCGCGGCTCGTGATGCAGGTCGGCATCGTCCTTTGGGGCATCGGCTTCATCCTGCTCAGCCGCGTCAGCACGTTGGCCGGCTTCTACGTCTTCATCCTGCTGCTGGCGCTCGGGGCGAGCCTGGCGGGGTTCATGACGCTATCTGCTGTGATCGTGAACTGGTTCCGCCGCTACCGCTCCACCGCACTGGCGCTGACCCAGGTCGGTTGGAGCATCGGCGGCTTCGTGGTGCCCCTGCTCGCCTGGTCTCTGACCGCCTGGGGCTGGCGCAGCACCAGCGCCATCTGCGGGCTCATCATCCTGATCGCCGGTTTGCCGATCACCCTGCTAATGCGGAGGCGGCCAGAAGACCACGGCCTGGTTCCTGACGGTATTCCAGAAGATCCCCAGACGGAGAAGGGGTCCGCGGAGAACGCTACCTCCCGGGTCATACCCGAGCCGGTGTTCACCCCGGCTCAGGCCCTGAGGACCCGCGCTTTTTGGCTGCTGTCGAGCGGTCACGCGCTGGCGGGAGCTTTTGTGTCGGGCATCTTCGTTCACTTGGTCGTCCACCTCACTGAAGGCATGAACGTGTCGCTGCAAGCGGCGGCGACGGTGATCGCCCTGATGACGGGCTGCATGATGCTGGGCCAGCTCGCCGGCGGCATTTTGGGAGACCGCTATAGCAAGCGCCTGCTCGCCTCGGTGGCCATGGTTGCCCACGCTGCGGCGCTGTCGGTTCTGGTCTTCGCCGGTTCCCTGGCGCTCGTCGTCGTCTTTGCGGTGATCCACGGCGTGGCGCTCGGGGTGCGCGGCCCCCTGATGAGCGCCATGCGGGCGGACTACTTCGGGCGTGCTTCGTTCGCGCGCATCATGGGGTTCTCTACCATCATCCTGATGATGGGCCAGATGAGCGGCCCCTTACTCGCCGGGGTTCTGGCGGACGCCTACGGCAGTTACCGCCCGGCGTTCGCGGTGCTGGCCGTGGTGGCGCTCCTCGGTGTGGGGTGCTTCGCCTTCGCCAACCGGCCGAACGCGCCACATCGGTAGTGCTTGAGCGCGGGTATCTGCACCAGGTGTCAACCTTGCAGTTCAACTTATGCTGACGGGGCAGCCGGTTGCCCCGTCTGCGCCGACTCATAGATGGCCAGGATGATGGCCACCGCCTTGCGGGCCTCATCGCCGGGGATGATCGGGTCGTGATCGGACTCGATGGCCGAGATCATGTCGAGGATCTGGCGCCGG
>CP070651.1:512017-517734 GCA_020354625.1 Trueperaceae bacterium | reverse complement strand
TGATCAATCGGGTTTCTGATCATCACTTCTTTCGTGTACCACGCTGATTGTTTGGCCCGGCTGCGCCGGGCCAAACAACAGGAAGTCATATCACCCATCACCTACTCGTTCTTCGCACATCGTGACAACCGATAAGAACATCCTTTGGACTGGGTTACGGCATACCATAGGGCGAGCGAACGCTCGAAAAACACGCCGTGCTCACCGGCTGTAGGAGGCTTCGATGGCCCACCCACTCTCAGAAAAAGTCGTCATCATCACCGGCGCGAGCTCCGGCATCGGCGAGGCCAGCGCCCGGGCGCTGGCGGCCTGCGGTTCGAAGCTTGTCTTGAGCGCACGCAGAAGGGAGCGGCTCGAGGAGCTCGCTGCCGAGCTCGAAGTCCCCACGCTCGTCGCACCAGCCGACCTCAGCGTGGTTTCGGAGGCGAAACGCCTCATCGAAGAAACGCTCGAGCACTTCGGCCGGATCGACGTGCTGTTTGCCAACGCCGGCATCTACATCCCCGGGGAGGCGTCAGAAGGAGACCCCGAGGCTTGGGAGCAGCTCATGGCGGTCAACGTCAACGGCGTGCTGAGTACCGCCCGCGCCGCGCTGCCCCACCTGATCGAGCAAGGCTCGGGAGATATCTTGGTGACGAGTTCGATCTCCGGCCACGTCGACATCCCCTGGGAGCCGGTCTACAGCGCCTCGAAGCACGCGGTACAGTCGTTCGTGCACACGCTCCGGCGCCAGGTGGCGCCCCACGGGGTACGGGTGGGATCGATCGCACCAGGGATGGTCGCCAACGAACTCTGGGGCTTTACCGACCGAGCGGCGATCGACGAAAAGGTCGCCGCCCACGAGGCGATCCGCTCTGAAGACGTCGCCCAGTTGGTGGTCGTGATGCTCTCACAACCGCCCCACGTGACCATCCGCAACCTGGTGGTGCTGCCGCAGAAGCAGGATATTTGAAGAGATGAGTGAACAGGGATGAGGGATGAGAAATAGGGTGATGGGTGATGGGTAATGAGTAATGGGTGCTGCGAAATTTGCGGCTGAACCAGCCTGTTTTGACGTTCGCACCTTGGAAGCCGACGAACTCTAGTCCCATTTACTTTCGCAGTTGCCCCACCCATTCCCCATCACCCATTCCCCATTACCTTTTTCCGTTGACTTACTCATTCCTCATGACCTTTCTTCCAGACACGACAACAAGAGTAGGCCGGCCTGCACGCAACCGTTTGCTACTTACTGCTCGTGGGAACGGGCTTGTAACACGCACAGGGCCCCGAGAACCGAGCCCGCCAGCAGGCACCAGAGCATTAGGGTGTAGCTACCCGAAGCGTCGCGCAACATCCCGGCCCCGAGCGGCGCCACGGCTTGCACCAACGCGATGATGAGCGCCATATTACCGTTGATGCTGCCGTAGTGAGTAGCGCCGTAGACCTCGGCGATAAGCCCGGCACGGGCCAGAGTGAGCGCGCCGTTGCCCGCGCCGAGAAGTCCCGCAAACACCCAGACGCCCACGGCACCGGGCACGAATAGCAGTGTCGAAAGCGCAGCGGCGTGCACCACGAAGACGAGGGCCGTGAGCGTAGGGAGCGGTATCCGGCCGTGGAAGGGGGTAAAGAGCAGCCTGCCCATCACCTGCATCAAACCGATCGAGCCGGCGGCGGCGGCCACCAGTGTAGGTGCATAGCCGCGCTCGCTCAACAGCGGCACCGCGTGGGCACCGATCGCCACGATGGTGAGCTTTGACAGCGCAAAGGCAGCCGAGATCCACCAGAAGGTGGCGCCGAAGAGCGCTTCGCGGGCCTTGACGGCCGGTTCCGGACCACGAGCATCCGCCTCTGACGTTTCACGCGCTGCGCCGTCCGGCTAGAGCCCCAGATCTTGCGGGCGCCGGCGCAGAACCAGCGCGTGCAGGGGAATCGTGCCCACGGCCAACACCAAAGCCAACACCCGCAAGGCGTCGCGCCAAGGGAGAACCGCCACCAGCCAACTCGCCAGCGGGATGAAGATGGTGCTCGCCAGCCCCGCCACCATGGTGAGCACGAGCATGGCGCGGGCGCGGTCACGCCGGAACCAGACCGCCACTACGGTGAAAGCGACCTCGTAAAAGACCACCGCCATCACCAGGCCGATACCTGCTTGAACGGCGTAGAAGGCACGGAGCTCCTCGACGTAAGACCAGGCCAGCACCAAAAGTACCCCGGCGACGGAACCGGCAGTCATCAGCCCCCTGGCACCGCGCCGGTCGAGCCAGTAGCCGACCGGCACTGCGGCGATCCCTGAGAGCAGCAGTGCCAACGAAAAGGCGCCCGAGGTCTCGGCCCGCGACCAGCCCAGTTCGGTCTCCATCGGCCGAATGAAGACGCTGAAGGCGTAGTAGAGCACCCCGTAACCGACGGTCTGGGTGACGGCCAGCGCCCAGGTGATGCGCCAGCCGTAGAAGCGTCGGGGGATCATGCCCGCCTGCTGGGAACGCCTGTTTCCCACCTGGGAGAAAGTAATGAGAAACACGGTGATGGGTGATGGGTAATGAGTAATGGGTGCTGCGAAATTTGCGGCTGAACCCGCCTGTTTTGGCGTTCGCACCTTGGGAGCCAACGGACTCTAGTTCCATTTACTTTCGCAGTTGCCCCACCCATTCCCCATCACCCATTTCCCATTGCCTTTTTCTGTTGACCTACTCATCACTCATCACCTTAATAGATTCAGAGCTACCGACAACCCTCACGCAGCCTGTTTTCCTCCGTCCGCCTGCAGCTCCCGAACAGCCTGACGAAAGCGCGCCACGCTCTCGAGCTTGATCTCCTCATACCCACGGATCATATCGGGGAGCTCTGCCAGCGTGACGGCCGCTTCAAAAGTGGCCGGCGAGAGCTGCGCGATCGCTCCTTCGATGAGCTGCCGGTACTCAGCGATGAGCCGGCGCTCCAGCTTGCGCAAGCCCGTGTACCCGAAGGGATCGAAGGGCGTGCCACGCAAGCGTCGCAAACGGTAGAGCAGGCGGTAGACCTGCTCGAACCAGCGCCCCAGCGAGAGCTTGTGCTCGAGACCGAGAGAGCGCAGGAAAGGGGGCTGAAGTTGATAGCGTACCTCGGCCCTGTCGCCGAATCGCGCCTTCAGTTCGGCCTGGAAAGCGCCTTTGAGGTGCAGCCTGGCCACCTCGTACTCATCCTTAAAAGCCATCAACTTGTAGAGGGAACGGGCGACGGCCTCGCTGAGCCTACCCCTCGCCCCGAGGACGTGCGCCTCGGCTTCGCCGACCTTGGCTATGAAGGAGAGATACTCCCTAGCATAGGCTACGTCTTGGTAATCGATCAGTTCGCTCACACGGATCTCCAGGAGCCGGCGGAGCTCGCCGGCGGCTTCGAAACCGTCTAGCAACGCGCGAGCGGCCGCCGGAAACTCGAGCCCGGTGACGACATCGGGTACCGTCTCGAGAGCGTGCGGTTGCCAGCCGGGTTCCGCAACCACACGCCGGCCGGCCCGGAAGGCCTGCACGTTGGCTTCCACCGCCACGCCGTTCAACTCGATGGCCCGTTCGATCGAGGCGACGCTCAGCGGCACGGCGCCCGCTTGATAAGCCGCCCCTACTACCAGCAAGTTGGCGTGCATATGGGTGCCGAAGAGCACCTCGGAGAGCTCGACCGCATCCAGCGTGACGGTCTCTGCGGCACGGGTCACCGACTCGATTCGCTCCTGAAGAAAAGAATCATGGGGAAAGTGGACCTCTTTGGAGCGAACCATCGCGCCGGTGGGGATCCGGCTGTATGAGACAACCGCGATCGTACGGTCCGGATCGGCCCGGCTCAAGTTCTCAGGGGCAGCACCGGTGAGGCTGTCGAAAACCAGATAGGCGTCGGCGTCTCCCGCAGAGATCTTGCTGGAGACGATGTCGGGGGTCTCGGAGATCTTCAGGTGCGAGACAACCGGTCCCCCCTTTTGACTGAGGCCGATCTGGTCGAGTCCGAGGCTGTACTTGCCCTCATACATGGCCGCGGTGGCCAGGATCTGGTTCACGGTAACCACCCCCGTCCCCCCAATCCCCATCAAGAAGAGGTTAGCCGTTTCCGGAACCTTTCGCTTCGGCTCGGGGAGACCGGGCCCGATGCGGTGGAGTTCCCGGGCGGCTCGCCGCTGCGACTGGAGCGCTCTCTCATCGGGAACGATGGTAACGAAGGCGGGGCAGTCACCTTCGAGGCAGGTATAGTCCTTGTTGCACGATGCCTGGTGCACCTGCGTCTTGCGGCCGAACTCGGTTTCGAGTGGCATCACGCTGAGGCAGTTGGACTTCGCACCACAATCCCCGCAGCCCTCGCAGACCTCTTCGTTGATGAATACGCGTTTGGCCGGCTCGGCAACCTCACCACGCTTGCGCCTACGGCGCAGTTCGGCCGCACAAGGCTGGTCGTAGATCAAGGCAGTGACGCCCGGCACGTCTCGCAGAACCCGTTGGGCCTGCTCCAAACGCGTTCTGGGCCAGACCTCGACCCCGGGCGCCCAGGATACCTGGTGGCCATACTTGCGGACATCGTCGCTAACGACGATGGTGCGCTTGACACCTTCGGCGGTGAGTGCTTTGGTGAGCGCCGGTACCGACATGCCGCCCTCGGCGGCCTGCCCCCCCGTCATGGCGACGGCGTCGTTGTAGAGGATCTTATAGGTAATGTCGACGCCGGCCGAAACGGCCTGGCGGATCGCCAGCGTACCGGAGTGGAACAGGGTACCGTCCCCGAGGTTCTGAAAGAGGTGGTCTACGTTCGAAAAGGGGGCTGCACCGGCCCATTGTGCACCCTCCCCCCCCATCTGGGTCAGTCCGAAGACGTCGCGCTCCATCAACATGCCGAGGGTGTGGCAGCCGATGCCACCCCCTTGGATCGAACCTTCGGGAGCGATCGTCGAACGGTTGTGGGGACAGCCCGAGCAGAAATAGGCGGTGCGGTTCACCAGCGGCAGGTTCACCACTTCCGGCAGCGCTCGAGCCCGCTCATGGGGTAGCGACAGCTCGTGCCGGTAGCGCTCGACGAAGACGCGCCGGATCTCATCGGCATCGAGCGCACCGCTGCTCTTGAGAAGCATCTCGCCCCGCTCGTCCCGTTTGCCGACGATACGCGGGCGCTCGGCGGTGTGGTAGAGGATGTCGCGGATGAAGAGCTCGAGGAAGGGACGCTTCTCCTCGATGATGAAGATCTCTCGCAGGCCCCGGGCGAACTCCTCGATCGTTTCCGCCTCCAGCGGGTAGGGCATGGCGACCTTCAAGAGGCGAATCCCGCGCCGTTCCAAGGCTGCTTCATCCAGACCGAGCCCCCGCAGGGCCTGGCATAGCTCCACGTAGGTCTTGCCCGGCGCCACCAGGCCGAGCCAGGCGTCACGGGTCGGAACTGTGATCTGGTTGAGGTGATTGACCCTGGCAAAGTGCGCGGCCGCTTCGAGGCGCCCCTCGTGGATCTCCTGCTCGAGCTCAAGGGCAAAAGGGCCCAGCAGCCTGATATCCTGCGCCGTGCTCCAGGGCTTGCCGCGGAAGCGGAACTCGGGGAGGCGAACGGGCAGCGCGTCATCGATCACCACGGTGCCGTACTCGTCCGCGACGTCGCTCACCACCTTGAAACCGACCCAGAGACCCGAGTAACGCGAGAGCTCGAAGCCGAGCCGGCCCAGCTCGAGAACCTCCTGGACGGTTCCCGGGTAGAGAATCGGCATGTGCGCACCGTAGAGGGAGATCTCGGAC
>CP070651.1:485657-511917 GCA_020354625.1 Trueperaceae bacterium | reverse complement strand
TCAGCATTGGGCGTAACCTTCGTACCGTGGCGGTCAGCGGTCTTCTGAAGGGAATCCAACAAATATTCGTGACCGAGAAGATTTACAGGTCGATAGTCGCAGTAAAGCAGGTATCATCTGGTCATAGACAAAGTCAGTGGGTGAAATACCGTCCTGTAGCCCGTTTCTTGGAAGATACCTGCTTACATAATTTTGGCAACCGCTGCAATTTGACACCATGCGGGCGGGCTTTTCGGGATATTTGCAGATTTACGAGGCTTCTTCGCGGTCACTCCAGAGTTCGACTTTCGGCATCCCCTTGTGATCTGCCGTGCTATGCTGAAAGTTCACTAGCGTCGCCGGCTGAGACGTTTCGAGACGGATGGCGCCACGGTTTTGGTCAAGGTTTTGGGGTTACGTCGCCACCTTGGTGGTTATGGTAGGGGTTGCGTTGTCGAGCGATGTGAAAGACCAGATTCGTCAGCGCCTCGATATTGTGGAGGTGATCGGCTCGGTTGTGGCTTTGAAGCCAGCTGGGCGGTCGCAGTACAAGGGGCTCTGTCCTTTTCACAGTGAAAAGACCTCTTCATTTCATGTGCACCAAGAGCGAGGTTTTTTCTACTGTTTCGGTTGTGGCGCCAAGGGCGATATCTTCGATTTCGTCATGCGAACCCAGGGGGTCGATTTTTTCGAGGCGCTACAGTTTCTGGGGCAGCGAGCGGGCATCGATGTCGTGCCACAGGCTCCACGTGAAAAGAAGCGGCGTGACATCTTCGAGATCAACAGGATGGCGTCGGCTTTTTTCAGGGAACAGCTACAAGGGGCTCCTCTCGAATACTTACTACGGCGCAACCTTCTCAACGAAAGCATCGCTACCTTTGAGTTGGGGTTTGCTCCCAACAGCTGGGATGTCTTCTTAAAACATGCCCTCTATCAAGGCTATAGCGAGAACGATCTCTTGGCCGCTGGTCTCCTCTCAGAAAGCGAATCGGGACGGCGTTTCGATCGCTTCCGAAATCGTGTAATCTTTCCTATCAAGGATTATCTCGGCCGCATCGTCGGTTTTGCGGGGCGCGTTTTGGATGATAGCGTGCCGAAATACCTCAACACTTCCGAAACAGATGTGTTCAAGAAGGCGGAACTCCTCTACGGGCTCGACTTGGCGAAGGGATCGATTCGCGAAAGTGGCGAGTGCGTCGTCGTTGAAGGGTATATGGATGTCATTGCACTGCATCAGGTCGGCATCAAGAATGTTGTGGCGGCGCTCGGTGCAAGCCTTACTTCGGAACAGGCGCGAACGCTTAGCCGGCTCGACGTCCACAAGGTGCTGCTTGCGTTCGACGCCGACGAAGCCGGGCAGCGTGCCGTGCTCTCTGGGCTCGACCAGTCTGTCGGCCGGCAGTTTCTCGTCGAGGCCGTCGAGGTGCCCTCAGGGAAGGACCCAGCCGAGGCGGTGCTCGGCGGTCATCTCACGGCCTTTCAAGCGGCGCTGCACAGGGGACTCTCAGAGGTAGAGTTTCGTTTCCAGCAAGTGCTTGCCAAGCATCAAGCTGCGACGCTCGACGGCAAGAAAGCCATTCTCAACGAGTTGCTCCCGGTGCTTAGGCCTCGTGATGTCTTCGATCCGGTTGCGAGCGAGATGCGGCGCCTTGTGATCGATCGTCTCAAGATCAATGAAACCCTTCTAGATGAATGGGTTCATTCCAAGCGCCGTCGCAAACTCGACGACACGCAGCTTAGGGGCATGCAGACAAGAGAACTCGGCCACTCGCAGGTCGCTGTCATCGAGTTGGAGGTCGTTGCCCTCCTCTTGCTCGAACCGGCTAAACTTGCCGAGCGTTTGCCGGCCGTCTCCGCGGCTCTCCCTCCACCGGTAGAAGGATCGTTGTTACGGGAGTTCCAAGCCATTTGTGAGGTGTGCGAATACAGCGATCAGGCGATCCTCATGAAGTACCGTGAGCGTGAGGAGGGGCGCGTACTTTTCGAGCGTCTGTTTACGCAGACCGCGTCGGAAGACTTTCAAATCGACATAGAAGATCATATCGAAAAGAGTCTCTCGCGGCTCCGGGAACTCTATCTCGATGGGCAGAAGGAGCAGCAGCGTACCCTGTTGCTAGAGCGTATGCAAGAGGTGAGTAGTTTTCTTACCGATCCAGACCTGCCCACCGAGCAGCTTCAGCAGTACTATGCGGAGTTAAAAGAGATCCATACCATGCTCGCTGCTCGGGATGCGGAGCGTAGGATGCGTGTATCCTCATCATTGGCCAAGAACAAGCGACATTAAAGCAGGTATCATCTGGTCATAGACAAAGTCGGTGGGTGAAAACCTGTCCTGTAGCCCGTTTCTTGGATGATACCTGGTTACATAACTATGGCAACCGCTTTAAAAACCACGGTCGTTCAGCCCACACGTCTTCTGCCGCGCCGCTCTTGTGAGAGCAGGTTGACGGCTTCGAGCAACATCGAACACTCCCTCTCGGATAGCTCGAGAATGCCTTCGAGAAAGTGTCTATCTGCCATTTCCTGTACCTGGTCCCACGCGTCTTTTCGAACCAAGCGATTTACGGTTTTTAGATCGAGCGCGCCCTGGGTGGGCGAGACGAGGAGAACGCGCTTGGCCTCACTGGGCTCGAGCTTCAGCATGCCTCCACCGAGCGTGTGTCCCTCTAACTCCGTGCTCAGTCTGGTGAGCGAGGACAACCAAGAGCTGCATAGCGACGCCGGCGCGTTCGTATCACCACCAATATTCTTCTCAGCATGTGGGACGACGGTGTGGAACGTGTTTGGGACGACTACGTTGGCCTCGTTTTGAATCAGCCAGCAACGCTCACCGCTCATATAGCTTAGAAACGTTGGCGGTACTGTGACGCCGGGAATACGGTACCAAGGCTTTCTTGTTCGCAGTTTGTATCGTTGGAGCAGTCCGAGTGCCTCTTTGCGATTCAGGTAGGTGTGAACGGTATCGTGCACGACCTTATCCCCTATATGTAATAGGTATCCGGCGTTCCCTTGGGAGCTCGCCACGCTCCAGTCGCTTTGTGAGAAGATCGGCCCCTGAAGGGCCCTGCTGTTGAAGATGGCGACCCGTAATACCTCAAGGGGTAGTCTGTGCTCCCTGACGGTCTCGTGGCTAAGGTGGAAAAAGCGGTTTGCACCGCTCACGTGACCATTCTTTATTTGGCTGACTTCGCCCAAGCGAACGGTCTTGGGGTGTAGCGTGAGTCTTTCGTAGAGCTCGAGCGTGGTACTGGGAATCTGAAGGTGCCGGATGTTGCGCTCACCGCTGATAAGGGGAACATGTTCGATGCGTCGAGCAGTGGTTGCGATCTCGTGCTCGTCCTGCTCCAGGGTGTCGATGCCGTCTAGTTCAGAGAAGAAGAATCCGTCGAACGGCTGCTTGTGCCCTTCGGCGAGGACGATGAGCGTATCCTGATCCAAACCAGGAAATAGCCGCTCCCAGAAGCTAATAAAGGTGGTGTTTCGAAACGACTTCTGTAGAAACTCGAGGACCGGCCTGGCATAACGTGCCTGCAAGATCTCGCGCGGCAGTACCATGGCAAGCCTGCCATCTTTTTGCAGGAAGTGGCATGCGTAGACGACAAATGGCGCCCAAGAACTCGTGAGAGGGCTGATGGTAACACCCACTTCCCGGGCGCGATCTAGCGCTTGTCGCCGGCTATCTCCTTTGAATCGCTGGAAGCGGATAAAGGGTGGATTGCCCACCACCGCTTTCATAGCGGGTAGAGAGATGTTTTGGATGGCGAAAAAGTCGTTTCGTAGCAAGGTGGGTGGATGTTTACTGTAGACGCTTAGCTTCGAAGCTGTCTGGCAATAGGCATTCTGTTCGAGTTCGATACCGAAGATGGTACGGGAGCTCCCACCGAGGCTAATAACACGGCTGCACGCCGCTTCGAGAAAGACCCCGGTACCGCAGCTCGGATCCAGCACCGTATCATTTGCAGAGCGGATGGCCCAGCGAACCAATGTTCTCGCTACCTGTGCGGAGGTGTAGTAGGCGCCACGTTCTTTATCCGAATCGCTCACGAAACCGAGTTTACCCTCCTATGTGGTGCAATGTAGATAGCAATTCGTTCAAAAGTCAATTTACACTTTGGAGGGCGAATTGTTATGCTTATTGAGTAGCGCGGGAATGGCCTTGGTGTCACGGTTGTCGCGTTTTTTTGTGCTTTATTCACGCAGCATTTTTCTTTCCAGAGAAGTTGACACGCCTGATGAAAGGAGACTCGTTTGGAAAGTGGAGGGGAAAAACTCTTACAAGATTTGGTGAGCCACGAGCAAAACCTGGTCGCAAAAGTCGATTCGGCCAAGGCCGAGGCCACAAAAATCGTCGAGGAAGCCGGTGCCGAAGCCCAGTCGCTAAAAGAGAGGGCTGAGGAGCGCGGCCGAGCGTTGGTAGATGAACAGGCGGCCAAGCTCAATACGGCCGCGGCTGAAGCGCGTGAGGAGATCCTCACCCAAGCCCGGGCTGACGTAGCTGCCATCGAAAGTCGTGCCGAACAGAACCTGCAGCAGGCCGTGAAGTTTCTCCTGGAGCGTGTCTTGCCGTGATCGCCCCGATGGACCAGCTTACGGTCGTTGGGCGGCGAACGATCGCTTACGATCTACTGGTGAGTCTACAGAGCCTCGGGGTGGTACAAATCGACCCTCTTGAATCCGCGGAGGACTCTGCCTTATCTGGGCTCAAACTCACCGAGGCCGATCGCGTCCAGAAAGAGGGCTGGGAGGCTGCGGTTGCTCGATCCGCAACCTTGTTGGACGCCCTGGGGGCTCACGAGATCCAACCTGCCGGTCGCGGCGACATACCTACCGGGCTCGATGCAATCGGTTCGTATCTCCAAGTGGTCGCTTCGCAAACAGACCAGCTGGTGGCTGAGCTCTCGGATATCGAAGGCGACCTTGAGGTCTGCTCACTCTACCTGCCTCTCTTACGAGAGCTGGCTCCCACGCTTGCTCAGCTTGAGCAGAGCCGCTACCTTTCCGGTGCGGCTTTTATCGTGCCATCGGAGGAGTATGAATCGGTAAAGTCCCTCCTGGATGATACGCTTTCGGGGCGTGTCATTTTGGCTCCACGGAGGCGTGAGCGAGACCTCCTTGTGATCGCTGCCGTATTGAAGACAGACCGTGAACTGCTGGCAACCGCGATCAGCAGGGCTGGCCTGTCCGAAATCACCTTGCCCGAAAGGTACAGTGAGCTAGGTGTGGCCAAAGCCGCACATGTGATGGAGGAGCGTTCTCAGAGTCTACCGAAGCGCCGATCCGTGATCGTGGACGAGCTGGACAGTCTGAGGACGCAGCACGGTGCGAAGCTGAAGGCTGTTCATCAGATGGTTTCTAACTACCAGGCCCGTTTCGATCGATTGCAGGATATGGTAGAGGGCAAATACAGTTTCGCTTTACGAGGTTGGGTGCCGAGTGCGGATCGTGCCCGTGTCGTCGATGGCCTGAGAAAACAGTTCGGTGATGACATCGTAGTCGAGGCGCGTGCTGCAGACGAGCATCACGATCAAGACGTCCCGGTCAAGCTGGACAATCCTGTGTGGGTGAAGCCTTTTGAAGGTCTGCTAGCGCTCTTTGCGCCCCCCAAGTACGGAAGCTTCGATCCGAGTTGGACGCTCGCGGTCTTCTTCCCCTTCTTTTTCGGTTTGGTGGTAGGCGACATCGGCTTCGCCCTGCTCTTCGCTGCCATCGCTTGGTGGCTTCGTCGGCGAGGTCAGGCCGGCAAGCTCGTAAGTCTCGGCCCGTTGAGGATCACCATCAAACCACCGGCTCTCGCGCCGATCAGCACGGTGATCTTCTGGTGTGCTGCTTGGAGTGCGGTATTCGGCTTCTTGTACGGAGAGTTCTTCGGGAACTTCTTGGAGCACTTTCCGGCTGCCAAGCCCATCTTCTACACCACTCTGCACGCGCCGAAAGGGCATGGGCTGATCGACATCGTTCTATTTCGCGTAGAGGTGTTTACGCCCCTTTTGCTCGTGTCGATCGGCTTCGGTGTGTTGCAGGTTTTGGGCGGGTGGTTGATCCGCATCATCTACGGTTTTAGGCATCACGACATGAAGCACGTTTTTGAGGGTGCCGGCATGTTCAGTGGGTTGCTCGGTATCGTTATCTTTGCTACTGCTTTCCTCACACAGAACCTCAACCCGGTCGTAAACGGCATCGTTATCGTCGCACTAGCCATCTTCTTGCTCTGCACCGTTCTCGCCAAGATGCCTCTTATGCTCATCGAGCTCGTGTCCAATTCGGGTAATATCCTGAGCTTTTTGCGACTTTTTGCCGTCGGTCTTTCTGCTGCGCTCGTCGCCAATCTCGCGACGGATCTCGGGTACTCGATTGGGCGGGTTCTCCCCGTCCTCGGTCCGCTCCTCGGCATTGTGGTCGGGCTGGCTGTGCACCTCATCGCCCTTGTGCTCACCATTATCGGTCACACGCTTCAACCGCTCCGTTTGCAATACGTAGAGTTCTTCACCAAATTCGGATTCTATGATGAGAATGGTCGACCTTATCAGCCATTTCGTCTTTTAGGAGGAAAGTCATGAGTAAAGTTTTAAGCTTTTTGATCTTTTTGGGCCTCTTCGCTCTGTTTGCGAGCCTCGGTTTCGCTCAGGAGGCCGAACATGCCGCCGAGGCCGCGGGCCGTGGCCTCGGAGACGGTCTTCTCGGTATAGGAGCCGGTTTGGCAATCGGTATCGCAGCTGTTGGGGTCGGTATTGCCCAGGCGGGGATCGGCAGTGCTGGGGCTGGAACGCTGGCTGAAAAACCGGAGGCCTTCGGTCAGATCCTCATCTACCTCGTGATCCCTGAAACCCTCATCATCTTCGGCTTTGTCATCGCCTTCTTCCTCAACGGTCAAATTGGTGGCTAAAAGTGGCAAACCTTGCTGCTCTGCTTGAAAAAGAAGCGAGCGCGGAAATCGAAGCCATCCTTGCCGATGCGAAGCATCGGGCAGCTGAGATAGCTACGCAAGCTGAAGAAGAGGCCAGCTCGATGATCGCGCAGCGAGCGAGTTCGCTCGAGGCGCAGTATGTGGCTGGACTGGTTCGCGCTAAGAGTTCTGCTGAGCTGGAGGCCTCGTCACTCAAACTTTGGGCTCAGAATCGATCTGTCGAAGCTGTCTTCAAACAGGTTGAAGCAGAGTTGCGGTCGGTGATCGAGGATCCGCAGCGGTACCGAAAGGTTTTGAAGGCGCTGTTGGACGAAGCGCTCGATGCCACGGGTGGAGCAGAGCGCGTGATCGTCAATCCTGCGGATGCCGGTTTGGTTGCTCTTCAGGGGGTTGAAGTCGATACCGACCCCGGTATCTTTGGTGGGGTACGCGTCGTGAGCAAAGCTGGGAGCGTGGTCGTGGAGAATACCCTATTCGGTAGACTCGACGCTCTTCGTGGCGAGTTATCGTCGGAGATTTCCCGAATCCTGTTGCCCGACAGCGATTCGCCATAACATGCCGCGAGACTTCGGCTATATCAACGCCAGGATTCACGGTCTCCGCTCGAGGCTGCTGGGGCAGGACTTTTACAGCGAAGCGCTGAATGCAACCGATTTCAAAGCGTATACGTCGATCCTGGCTCAAACACCGTACCTCCCAGAAGTGGAGGAGGCGCAGTCGCGTTTCCAAGGCATAAAGATCGTCGATCAGGCCGTAGGTCGCAATTTCTACAAGACGGCACGCAGTATCCTCAACTTCTCAGAGGGTAGGGCGGGGGAACTGATCTCGCTCCTCTTGCTTCGATACGACCTCAACAATATCAAGGCGATCACCCGTGCGAAGCACTCTGGACGGAGCACGGTCGATATCGAAGCGGGTCTGTTGCCTGCAGGATCGTTGAAGCCAGCGGTATTGGAAGCGGTCGCTTCTGCTCCTGATATCGGTGGTGTGGCCCAGGCGCTTTTGATAACCAAGACACCGCTCAAGGGTGCGTTTTTTGCTGCGGCAATGCGTTATTCGAGCGATGGTGATCTCTACCTTCTCGAGCTGGCTCTCGATAAGGCTTACTTTAAAATCATCTTCAAGTCCTTAAAGGAGCTGCGGGCGCCAAAACGCTTTTTTCGACTGGCTAAGCGCGAGGTCGATGCGACCAATCTCACCACGGCTCTTAGCGTGCGTAGTGGTAGTGGTTTGACGGAGGGGCTATTTGTCGGAGGTGGCCTCGAGATCGGCCGGTCTGCCTTTGAAACGTTGGCTTCGGACACATCATCGAGCGCTTTCCAGGTTCTCTCTGGGACTAGCTTTGCGGGCGTTGCCGATGCTGCGAGTTTGAGCGAGGCAGAGACATTGATTCGTGCGGTGATGGCAGGGCATGCGCGCGGCTTGGCGGCAGACGCGCTCAACATCGGTTTGGCGGCAAACTACTTGCGTTTGAAAGAGGCGGAGGTTGCCAAGCTCAGGTTGTTGGCTCGCGGTAAGTACTACGGAGTCGCGCGGGAGGTACTGGCGAAGGAGTTGGGCGATGCCTAGAATGCTGGTGCTTACCGATAGCGAGACGGCTGCCGGCTTCCGCCTGGCTGGTGTAGAGGTACGGGAGGCCGAGCCCGAGACGGCTCAAGCCGCCTTGGAAGATGTGATTGTGTCCGATGCCTATGGGTTGGTCATTGTCGATGAGTCGCTCATCGCCGATCCCAACAGCGCGGGTGAGCGGGCCATGCGTGGCCGTGAGCTACCTGTTCTTTTGTCGATGCCGAGTCTCGGAGCGGCGTTTGCAGAGGCCGATGACGCAACCGAATACATGAAACAGCTCGTGCGGAGCGCGATCGGCTTCGATGTCAAACTGGAGTAGCTTCCACCGTGTTTGCTTTATCAACGCGGCGTGGGATGGAAACATGAGGAGGAACGTAAGTGGCTGTGGCTGTTAGTGGAAAAATCCAGCGTATTTCCGGTCCCGCGGTGATCGCTGAGGGCATGATGGGTGCGCGGATGTACGATATCGTGCGGGTCGGTAAGGAAGAGCTGATCGGTGAGATCATCCGCCTCGATGGCAATACCGCCTTTGTGCAGGTTTATGAAGACACTGGTGGATTGACCATCGGTGAGGCAGTGGTGTCCACTGGGCTTCCGCTGGCGGTCGAGCTCGGCCCAGGGATGTTGAACGGGATCTTCGATGGAATTCAGAGGCCCCTCGACAAGATCAACGAGGCGACGGGCACCTATATCGATCGGGGTATCGTTGTCAACTCCTTGTCTCGTGATCTCAAATGGGCGTTTACGCCGAGGGTCGCAGTAGGGGATGAGGTCGAGGGCGGATCGATACTGGGTACGGTGCCCGAGTTCGCCTTTACCCATAAGATCTTGGTGCCGCCCGATAAAAAGGGTAAGATCAAGAGCATCGTTCCAGCTGGCGAATATACGGTCGAGGATGTCGTCGCGACCCTGGAAGACGGAACCGAGCTCAAACTCTACCACCCCTGGCCTGTGAGGCAGGCGCGTCCGGTTACCGTCAAACTCGATCCGGTGACACCCTTTCTCACCGGCATGCGTATTCTGGACGTACTCTTTCCCTTGACCATGGGTGGTACCGCTGCGATCCCCGGTCCGTTCGGTTCCGGAAAGACCGTTACGCAGCAGTCCGTGGCCAAGTACGGGAATGCGGATATCGTGGTGTACGTCGGTTGTGGGGAACGCGGTAACGAGATGACCGATGTGCTTGTGGAATTCCCGGAACTCGAGGATCCACAGACTGGCAACCCGCTGATGCACCGCACCGTGTTGATCGCCAACACCTCGAACATGCCGGTGGCCGCGCGCGAAGCGTCCATCTACACCGGCATCACCCTAGCGGAGTACTTTAGGGATCAAGGGTATGGCGTCTCGGTGATGGCCGATTCGACGAGCCGCTGGGCCGAGGCGCTTCGTGAGATCGCTTCCCGACTCGAGGAGATGCCTGCAGAGGAGGGCTATCCCCCGTACCTCGCCTCTCGTCTGGCCGCCTTCTACGAGCGGGGCGGTAGAGTCACCACGTTGGCTGGTGAAGAGGGCGCTGTGTCGATCATCGGTGCGGTCTCACCAGCCGGTGGGGATTTTTCGGAGCCTGTCACCCAGTCGACCCTTCGTATTACGGGTTGCTTCTGGGCGCTCGACGCGTCGCTCGCACGGCGGCGCCACTTTCCGGCTATCAACTGGAACCGTTCGTACACGCTCTTCTACAGCATCCTCGATGACTGGTACGGTGAAAACGTAGCCGAGGACTACACGCACCTTCGAGACCGAGCCACATCGCTCCTGCAGCAAGAGGCAGATCTCCAAGAGGTCGTTCAGCTGGTCGGCCCAGACGCGTTGCAGGATCAGGAGCGTTTGGTGATCGAAGTCGGTCGAATATTGAGACAGGACTTCCTTCAGCAAAATGGCTTCGACCCTGTCGATGCGTCTTGTTCGATGAAAAAGGCGTACGGCATGCTGCAGATGATGGTCAAGCTCAATGATCAGGCCGCAGCCTTCCTCCGTGACGGTGGGACGGTGGACGAGGTATTGCAACAGCCCGTCATAGAAAAGATCAACCGGGCACGTTACGTCCCTGAGGATGAGTTCGAGAGCTATCTGGGAGATGTCTTAGGAGAACTCGATACCGCCTTTAGCGTGGCGGCGTAGCGCGCTCTTTGGGGTCTAATTAGGAAGGTCGCTGGTGCGCTCGCACGATCGAAGGCTGGCGTGCCCGCTGCGTCAAGTGAAGCCAAACCGCTGGTAGGAAGGTGTCAAAGAGGTTGCCAGATGGAAAATCTGCTAAAAAAAGCATATAGCGATGTAAGTTATATTTCGGGCCCGCTCCTCTTTTTGGAGAACGCTCCAGATCTCGCTTATAACTCGATCGTTCGCATCAAAGATGCCGTGGGACGTGAACGCGGCGGACAAGTTATCGATGTTTCCGATAAGGTTACGGTCCTCCAGGTGTTTGAAGAGCCTTCGGGTCTGGATCTTTCGACGACATCGGTTAGTTTGGTCGAAAATGTTGCCCGTCTCGGCGTATCGAAGGATATGATCGGTAGACGGTTCAACGGCCTCGGTGAACCTATCGATGGCCTACCGGAAGTAGTGGCCGAAAAACGCCTGCCCATAGGGGGGGCTCCGATCAACCCTGTGGCTCGCGAGAAGCCCGAGGAGTTCATTCAAACAGGCATTTCTACGATCGATACCTTGCTCACGCTGGTTCGCGGTCAGAAACTACCCATCTTTTCCGGTGCGGGCCTTCCTGCAAACGAATTGGCTGCGCAGATTGCCCGCCAGTCCAAGGTTCTCGGGGAGGGCTCGGAGTTTGCGGTGGTCTTTGCCGCCATGGGTATCACCCAACGTGAGGTCACCTTCTTCACCCAGGAGTTCGAGCGTACTGGGGCGCTGGCCAGGTCGGTTCTCTTTTTGAACAAAGCCGACGACCCGGCGGTCGAGCGCTTGTTGACCCCTAGGATGGCGCTCACGGCGGCTGAGTATCTCGCTTTCGAGCACGATTACCACGTGCTGGTGATCCTGACCGATATGACCAACTACTGCGAGGCGTTACGAGAGATCGGCGGTGCACGTGAAGAGATCCCCGGTCGTCGCGGCTACCCCGGATATATGTACACCGACTTGGCCTCGATCTACGAACGCGCCGGTGTGGTGAAGGGCTTGAAGGGCTCGATCACCCAATTCCCGATCCTTTCGATGCCAGATGACGACGTTACCCACCCCATTCCCGATCTCACAGGCTATATCACCGAGGGGCAGGTCTACTTGCAGCGGAGTCTGCATACGCAAGGGTACTATCCGCCGATCAACCCGGGACCTTCGTTGAGCCGGCTCATGAACAACGGAATCGGTGAGGGGAAGACGCGTGTCGATCACAAGAATGTGGCCGACCAGTTGCAGGCGGCGTATGCCAACGGTCTCGATTTGCGTCGACTGGTGGCGATTACCGGTGAGGACGCGCTGACCGAAAACGATAAGCTCTATCTCAAGTTTGCTGACGAGTTTGAAAAGCACTTCATCAATCAAGGGAATGAAGACCGGGGGATCGACGATTCGTTAAGTATCGGTTGGGCCCTGCTTTCTACCTTGCCGAAGAGCGAACTCACTCGACTCAGCCGTGACCACATCGATAAGTACTACGGGTCGACGATGGATGACTTCTGGGGTGCGGCCAAGCAGAGCTTGTAGCTCCCGGGCTGGTTGAGGAGATTTCATGGCAGAACAGATCGCTCCCACCCGTTCCAACCTGTTGCAGCGCCGGGATCAACTGAGGCTGGCCAATCGTGGTGTAGACCTCCTAAAAAGGAAGAGAGATGCGCTGATCGCAGAGTTTTTCGGTTTGGTGAAAGACTCTTTGGCTGCGCGTCGCGCACTGGCCGATACTAGCAAAGAGGCCTATTTTAGCCTCTTTCTTGCCAATGCCTGGGACGGACCAGAAGCTGTGGAGAGCCTCAGTCTGGCCGTTGCGGGAAATCTGGAGGTGGGCATCGAGATCGAAAACATCTTCGGGGTCAAGGTTCCTCAGGTGCAGCCGCCAGAGACCGGTACCCAGATGTCGTTTTCGCCCATCGGTGCCGGCCCGAGAACTCTGGATGCCGCTCACCAGTTTCGAGGCCTGACCGAGGCTCTTATCAAGGTCGCGGCCACCGAGACGAGGCTGCGGCGTATCGGTGAAGAGATCAAGAAGACGAGTCGGCGCGTCAATGCGCTCGAGCAGGTGGTCATCCCCGGGATATTGGTTCAGATCAAGCAGGTTACCAGCGTATTGGAGCAGCGTGCGCTCGAGGAGGTCACGGTGCTCAAGCGGATCAAAGCGAAGCTGGAGCAGCGTGAGGAGGCCAAGAAGGCCGAGGATCAAGCTGGAGCTGTTGGATAGTCTTCGTAATCGGTCCAACGGCTCTGGTATGGTCTTGGTCATGAGATCCCTCCTCTCCGGTCTCGTCGTCTTGGTGTGGCTGGCCGGGTGTGCCCCGAGCCTCGATGCCCCTGACCAGACAGGCCTGCTAGGTGGTTTTGCTGTTCCCGTGAGACCGCTCGAAGAGCGCTGGATCATCGCGGTGCCGAACTTCGAGATCCGCGCCGGCAGCGTCGAGGTCACCGGTCTCGATGCCGCCACCCAGGACGAGGCTTTTTTCAAGGAACTCGGTTCAGGAGTGGCGGATATTTTTGTCAGCGAGGCGTTCAGGAGTGGTCAGTTCAGGATTACCGAGCGAGCCGAGCTGGACAAGGTCTTGTTCGAGCAAGACCTCGCCCAGTCGGGTCGGATCGATCCGGAGACCGCTGCTGATGTGGGCAAGATCACCGGTGCCGAACTCATCGTTCTCGGCAGCCTGACGGAGTTCGGTATATCCGTAACCGGCGGTGGTGGCAGGGTCCTGAATATCGTCGGCGGCTCAGCCGAGTCGGTGTCCGCTCGTGTAACCGTCGATATCCGTCTGGTCGACGCTGTGACGGCGGAGGTCGTTGCAATCGGGATCGGAACCAGCCAAGTGTCTCAAGGGAATGTCGAGGTGGATGTACTCAATATCATCCGCGCTCTTCAGGCCGGCAGGAGCGGGACAACGATCATCGATATCGCGGTACGCAATGCCATTAGAGATGCGATTAATGAAGCAGCTACGAGCTTGCCCCAAAAACAGGTGACGGGTTGAAGGGAACGCTTGCTGGCCATCTCGATTAGGCGCCGTTTCCTACTCGCCTCTTTGACATAGACCTCACTTCTTGGGTAGAGTGTTTGGGCACTTTAGCATCAAGATTTCCATATGGATGGAAATCGGATTGATGAAAAATTAAATTTAGGTAGAGGTGTATCATGCGAAAAATGTTGTCCGGTTTGATCTTTCTTGCCCTTGTCGTCATGGGTACGGCATCGTCACAGGGGACGGTTCAAGACATCCAGGATCGAGGTATCCTTCGTTGCGGTGTGAACCAGACGCTCCCCGGCTTCGGCAGCGTGAACGAAGCGGGTGATTTCGTCGGGTTTGACATCGACTTCTGCAAGGCTGTGGCTGCCGCCGTCCTTGGGGATGCCGGTGCCGTCGAATATCGCCCGTTGACGGCTGGTGAACGCTTTACCGCTCTCCAGTCGGGTGAGATCGACGTGCTGATCCGCAACACCACCTGGACCAGCAGCCGTGATAGCACCGTCGGGCTCAACTTCGCCCCGACCACCTTTTACGATGGTCAAGGGTTTATGGTTCGTGCAGACTCCGGGATCGAAAACTTGCAAGACCTAGACGGCCGCAGGATCTGCGTACAGTCCGGTACCACGACGGAGCTCAACCTGGCCGACGTGTTGGGTGCGCTCAACGTCGATTTCACGCCGGTGATCTTCGAGACCGGCGACGTGGCCGTCGCCGCCTACGATGACGGTACCTGCGATTCCTACACCACGGACAAATCCGGTTTGGCGGGTTTCAGAATCACGACGCGCAACCCATCAGATCACGTGATCATGGACGCCACCATCTCCAAAGAGCCGCTCGGTCCCGCCGTGTTGCATGGGGACGACCAGTGGTTCGATGTGGTGAAGTGGGTGGTCTACGGCATCTTTATGGCTGAGGAGTTCGGCATCACGTCGGCGAATGTGGACGAGGTTACCGAGATGGCGTTTGACCCGAACATCCGGCGTCTCCTCGGGGTCGATCCCGAGAACGTCGAGGGGCTTGGGCTTCCGGCAACGGGCATACGCGACGCCATCCGGGCGGTCGGCAACTACGGTGAGATCTACATTCGGAACCTGGGTCCCGGTACACCCTTCAACATCCCACGCGGCCTCAACAACCAGTACTTCAACGGGGGACTCATCTACGCCCCGCCGTTTCGTTAGGGAGTAGCGTACTACAAAGGGGTGGTAGCGGGGCTATCACCCCTTTTTCACGGTGCCGATGATCAAGTCAACCCGTCGAGGTCTCATCGAGAACCGACAGGGAGTGTGCCTGGTTGTTGGAATCTGACAAGCCTTGTTCTAGACTATTTGACCTATGACCTCAGCATCAGGATCAGGGTAAAGGGGATAAGGTGGCCAACGGGCGGACTCGTATCCCCTTTTACCGTAACGTGAAGATATTGGGCGTTTTGGCCCAATCGGTCTTTGTCATGGTTCTGCTGATCGGCGCTGCGATACTTTTTACCAACGTCAATTCGGCGCTCAAGAAGTCCAATCTCCCGGCCGACTTCACCTTCCTCGACGACCGTGCCGGCATCCCCATCGCTGAGAGCGCCATTCGCTATGAGACCGACAATACCTACTTGCGCGCATGGGTGATCGGTTTCTTGAACACGCTCAAAGTCGCTTTGGTCGGCGTCACCCTGGCGAGCCTTCTCGGCGTTCTCCTCGGTGTGATGCGCTTGTCTAGAAACTGGTTGATACGCCAGCTGGCTACGATCTACGTGGAGACGGTTCGCAACATCCCCCTGGCGGTGCAGATCGTCTTTTGGTTCACGGCGGTGTTCACGCCGATTCCGCCGCGCATCCTCAACCCTATCGAACTCCCCGGAGGCATCTTCTTCAGCAACCAGGGCATCGCTCTGCCGTGGCTCTATCCGACCTACCGCTTTGCGGCTTGGAATTCCTGGTTGTTGTTGGCACTGCTGGTCTTTTTAGGGCTCTTTTTGTGGCGGCGGCGGCAGATCTGGCTCGCGGACCGGCCCGGCAACCCCTGGTTGCTCCCACTGGCTGTGGGTCTTTTGGTGGCTGCTGTAGGCTACGGGGTGGTCGAACGTTCGGGGAACGTGTTACCTGAGGGAATTGCCGCAGACTTCTTGCCTGATCGAGGACGTGGAACCGTCTATCTCGATGCAGATGGTAATGGGCGGTTGGGTACTTCTGAACACTCTGTACCGTTCGTCTCGCTTACCATTGGCATTTCTGAAGGGCAGCTCGAAACCACCACCCAGAATCTGACCGAATCGAAGGGGGATGTCAACAGCACCTTCCGCTTCCCGCCCATAGAGGAAGGGGAGGCCGAGCGTATCGAGGTGGGCTTTGCATCCCCGGTGGACGCCGAGGGGTACGACCTCCACTTCCTTCGCTATCCGAGCGTCGGACTTGTCTATCAGGACCACAACGCCAACGGGAATTTCGATTCAGGTGAAGAGCTCGTCGATCCTGCCGATCCTACCAAGAAAGGGTTTTCCGGGGTCAAGCTCGTCATGACCGTATCGGGCTTCGAGCGGACGGTAATAGCCGACCGCGACGGTGGCTTCCGGGTGCCACGCTTCGAACTGCCGGGCGCCGAAGCGCAAGTTGAGGGAGGCAACGCCAACCCCTTCAGCGTCTTCAGGCCTACGGCTGCTCCATCGGAAGCGGAGGGCGTAGAGGCGGTGATCACACTCAATAAAACGGGCCCCCTGGTGTTGAGTCGTCCCGAGATTCCGGTTTCCGAGTATGTCGGTGGCATCCGCCTCACCACGAGCTACCTGGCTCTGCTCATCGCCCTGGTGATCTATACCGCCAGCTTCATCGCCGAGATCGTCCGGGGAGGGATTCAAGCTGTGCCGAAGGGTCAGAGCGAAGCCGCTAAATCGCTCGGGTTGAGTGATAGTCAGACCTTCAGCTTGGTCATCTTCCCGCAGGCCTTGCGGATTATCCTTCCACCGATGATCAGCCAGTATTTGAACCTCACCAAGAACTCGTCCCTCGCCCCGCTTGCGGCCTACGGAGAGCTGTTTGTGATCACCAGCATCATCGCCAACCAGACGGGGGCCAGCATACCGGCAGCCACTATGCTGATCGTGTCGTATCTTTCGATCAGTCTGTCCTTTGCGTTTGTCCTCAACATCGTGAACGAGCGGTTCGCTCTGGTGGAGCGCTAACGTGGCCGTCTCGCGTAAACCTCCGCGTCGAGAGGTGGGTCTGGTCGGCTGGCTGCGAAAGAATCTCTTCAGTTCGATTTCGAATACCGTTCTCACGGTGCTCGCCAGTCTGTTCATCTTCTTCGCTCTCTACAGCCTACTATCTTGGATCTTGTTCGATGCCCATTGGGAACGCGTCTGGGTCAATCTTCGCCTCTTTGCGGTGTTTCGGTACCCTGAAGATCAACTGTGGCGGCCTCTGGCCGCCCTCGCGCTCTGCCTAGGTCTCTTGGGCGCCACTACCGGGTTGTCCCGAAGAACGACCGAAAACCCGATTCTCAGAGGGGTTTTTTTCAGCTTTAGTCTGGTGGCAGCTCTGCTTACGGTGGTGGCACTCCTCTTCTGGGAGTCGGTCCGCTGGAGCTGGTTGCTGGTCAGCCTGTCTTCCGTGGCGGGGTATATCATCGGAATGTCTCGGTTGCGGATAGGAAAGCTGCTCCCTTGGTTGTGGGCTGCCTCGTTTCCCATCATCGCCCTGCTGCTCTACGGGTTCATGCCGGGAGAAGGCTTGATGCGGGTGGTGCCGGCCAAGGAGTGGGGTGGCTTTCTGCTCACGCTGGTGCTCACGACCGGCGTCATTCCGAGTTTTCCGATCGGTGTTGCGCTAGCGCTCGGTAGACGGAGCGAGCTCCCTGCCATCAAGTACTTCTGCATCGCGGTAATCGAGATCGTTCGCGGGGCTCCCCTGATTATGTGGCTATTCGTAGCGTCCTTGCTGCTCCCGCTGCTCCTCAACGTGGATGCCAATAGCCTCCCTTCGGTCATGCGGGCGTATGTGGCCATCACGCTCTTTTCAGCAGCCTATATGGCCGAGAACGTGCGTGGTGGACTGCAGGCGGTTCCCCGTGGGCAGACAGAAGCCGCAAAAGCACTCGGTCTGAGCGGTTGGCAGACGACCCGTCTTATCGTATTGCCTCAAGCTCTGAGGGCGGTCATCCCGGCGATCGTAGGCCAGTCGATCGCTCTATTCAAAGACACCTCGCTCGTTTTTATTGTTGGGCTGACGGACTTCTTTACTGTCGCCAACGTCGTTGCGAGCCAGACCGAGTCTCTGCTTATCACGGGGGGGATCCGCCTCGAGGTGTCGCTTTTCATCGCTCTCGTGTACTGGTTCGTCGCCTTCCGCATGAGTGTTGCCAGCCGCCAGCTAGAGCAGAAACTCGGTGTAGGAGAGCGGTAGAATGATCAAAGGATGGATGCGATGACCGAAACTGGAATCCCGATTGCACGCGCGGATGCGCCCGCCGGCGGAGAAAAAATCATCGAGATCGAGGGGATGAACAAGTGGTTTGGCGATTTCCACGTTCTCAAAGATATCTCCATGTCGGTCAACAAAGGAGAAGTCGTCGTCATCATCGGCCCGTCGGGGTCGGGAAAGTCGACATTGATCCGCTGCATCAATCGCCTTGAAGAACACCAAGAGGGTCGGATCGTGGTCGACGGCATCGAGCTCACCGACGATATTCGCAACATCGATCAGGTGAGGCGCGAAACCGGCATGGTGTTCCAGCAGTTCAACCTGTTTCCCCACCTCACCGCACTCGAGAACGTTACCCTCGCCCCCATCCGCGTACGCAGGTGGAAGAGGACTCAGGCGGAGGAACGGGCCATGTATTTTCTCGAGAAGGTAGGCATCCCCGAGCAGGCCCACAAGTATCCAGGCCAGCTCTCCGGTGGACAGCAGCAGCGGGTGGCCATCGCTCGAGCCCTCACCATGGAGCCGAAGGTCATGCTCTTTGACGAACCTACCAGCGCGCTCGATCCGGAGGTCATCGGTGAAGTGCTCGAGGTCATGGTGAACTTGGCCAAGGAGGGCATGACCATGTGCGTGGTTACTCACGAGATGGGCTTCGCCCGCGAGGTTGGTGATCGGGTGATCTTTATGGATGTTGGTCAGATCGTCGAGGTCGGCACGCCAGACCACTTCTTTACAAACCCGAGCGAGGAGCGTACCCGCTCGTTTTTGTCCAAAATTCTCTAGGAAAGTTCACAGCTTTTCAGACCCTCTATTCGCTACACTAAGCGAGAATCGTTGGGAGTAGCGGAAAGAGGCTCTAGCATGATGAATGATAGCGTGAACAATCGAGGGGTGCGGATTGCTGACTTATTGCGAGATATGGTTTCTCGCCGTGCCTCCGATGTTCACTTGCACGCAGGTGCACCACCGTTTATGCGGGTTGATGGGCGACTCATCCCCTATGAAGGGGTACCGGAACTCGTGCCCGAACAGACCGAGCGGATCGCCTTGGCGATGATGAACGAAGACCTGCAACAGAAATTTCGTCATCGTCACGAGATCGATTTCGCCTTTAACCTCCCCAACGTTGCACGGTTTCGGTGCAATGTGTTTAGCCAGCGGGGTGCGGTCGGTATCGTAATGCGTGTGATTCAAGACGTAGTACCTAGCTTTGAGACGTTGGGGTTGCCGACGGCGGTGGTTGGCGAGTTCGCCCTTCAACCGCGAGGTTTGGTTCTCGTCACCGGTCCCACGGGTTCGGGCAAGTCGACGACCCTCGCGGCGATGGTCGACTATATCAATCGAAAACTGCCTCGTAACATTATCACCATCGAGGACCCGGTCGAGATTCTACACAAGAATCAACAGAGTCTGGTCGTGCAGCGCGAGGTCGGTTTGGATACAGCCGATATCCTCGATGCGGTCAAATACGCCATGCGTCAAGATCCCGATGTCATTATGATCGGTGAGATGAGGGACAAGCAGACCGTAGAGGCGGCCATCACGGCGGCGCAGACCGGTCACCTGGTACTCAGTACCTTGCATACCCTCGATTCCATCCGAACCGTCAACCGTATCATCGACTTCTTCCCACCTCATGAACGGGAACAGATTCGGATCATGTTGGCGGATTCCTTGTTGGGAATTCTGAGCCAAAGGCTGCTTGCTCGTGCTGATGGTCCTGGTCGTATCTTGGCGATCGAAGTGCTTATCAATACCCCGCTTATTCGCGACTACATCAAGGATGAGAAAAAGACCGCTCTCATCAAAGAGGCTCTTTTAGAAGATAACATCCGCGGCATGCAGACGTTCGACCAACACCTCGCGGAGATCTATCTTCAAGGTAAGATCTCGCTCGAGGATGCCACCGCTATGGCCACGAGTGCCCACGAGCTGCGCCTGTTACTCACCAAGTTGCAGGGGGGGCTTCAAGAAGAAGAAGAGCAAGGGTTCGATAGCTTCGTTCGGCAACGCCAGGGTCCCTTCGGTTAGCGGCAACATGTGCCTTTGAATAAAATGGGTTGATAAACGGTTGCCCGGTTCGGTTTCGATGGACACCGGCTCCCCTTTCTGAGATACGGTAGTTACTACTGGATCCGTCCCACGACGTCCCCTTGGAGATCGTATGGGTCTGCATCGGTAACCCTCACCTCGACGATATCTCCTATTTTCACCGTACCGTCAGAACGAGCCATGACTGTCCCGTCGATGCCGGGTGCATCACCTTTGGAGCGCCCTATGAGTTCGCCGGGCACCTCACCGTAATCGTCCACGATCACTTCGAGGGTTGTGCCGATCCTCTTCTGGTTTTTTGCGAGGCTCAGGTGCTGCTGCAAGACCATCAAGCGCTCATAGCGCTCTTCTTTCACCTCTTGGGGGACGTGATTGGGTAGTCTGTTTGCGTCTGCGCCCGACACTTCGCTATAGGTAAAAGCGCCTACGTGATCGAGTTGGGCCTCTGCGATAAAATCGAGCAGTTGTTCGAAGTCTTCGTCGCGCTCACCAGGAAAGCCGACGATAAAGGTGGAGCGGATGGTGAGCTCTGGACAGATCCTGCGCCAGCAAGCGAGCGTTTCGAGATGGCTCTTTGCACCCCCTGGCCGTCGCATTGCCTTGAGGATTCGTGGGCTCGCATGTTGCAACGGTACATCGAGATAGGGCAGAAGCTTCCCTTCAGCCATCAAGGGGATCAACTCCTTGACGTGTGGATAGGGGTAGACGTAGTGGAGTCTTATCCAGGCACCGAGTGCGCCGAGTTCGCCAGCGAGTGAGGCGAGATCGGCCGAAACTTCACGGCCCTGGAACTCGCTTGCGCGGTAGTTGAGATCGACCCCGTAGGCGCTCGTATCCTGCGCGATAATGATAAGTTCTTTCGTTCCCGAGGCTACCAACCTAAAGGCTTCGTAGAGGATCTCGCCTACGTCACGCGATTTCTGAAGCCCCCGAAGTTGGGGGATGATGCAAAAACTACACCGGTGGTTGCACCCTTCGGCGATCTTGAGGTAGCTGTAGTGTCTGGGGGTGAGCTTGAGACCTTCGCCCGGGGAGGGTAACAAGCTGGTAAAGGGATCGCTCTCGGGTGGAAGGGCTTCGTGGACAGCTTCCATCACCCCCCTAACATCCGCCTGTCCTGTTACTGCCAATACGCTGGGGTGGCGCGCTTTGATGACTTCGGGTCTTTCCCCTAGACAGCCTGTCACGACAACACGACCGTTTTGATCCAAAGCGTCCCCAATGGCTTCTAGAGACTCCTCGACAGCGGGCGTGATGAAGCCACAGGTATTCACGACCACGAGATCGGCTTCCTGATAGCTGGCAACCAGTTGGTACCCTTCAGCACGTAATTGACTAAGGATCTTCTCGCTGTCGACGAGCGCTTTAGGGCAACCTAAGCTGACAAACCCGATTCTTCCACTCATGAATCACTCCAAGCCTTGAGTATAGCGTTTATGTTGCGTCAGCGTGGTCGTGAAGTGGCGTGCTGTCGCAAGAAAGGGCGAAGCATCCCTGCGAGATAGAACGAGCCTGCCACCACTACCGTTCCGCGTGGGGAACTGGCCTCCACTGCTCGTGCGAGTGCTTCGAGCGGATCGGGGACGAGGGTACGCTCTCCGTGGATATGTACCGGGAGGTGACCCTCTGTGACGTAAGTGATCAAGGCTAGCGAAGCTCTTCGTTCGAGGATCGCCAAGGTTTCCTCGGCTTGCTTCCCCGCTTTGGCACCAAACACCAACGCGTAGCTGGTAGGCAGATTGCCATAAAGTTCTTCTGCTGCGCTCGGGTTGTGGGCTCCATCGAGGATAACGTCACAGTTCGCGAGCGAGAAGTGCTCCATGCGGGCGGGGAGTGGGGGACTTAGCAACCCTGCACGGATCTCGGCTTCTGTCGTGGTGCCGATGAGGCGCAAGGTTCCGGCTACGAGCTGCTGGTTTTTTCTGTAGCCGGTGCTGAGCGAGCCGGTACTCAGGTTGTGAGGTACACAGAACAGCGGGTCTTCGGGTTTGCAGACAAAAAGGGGACTATGGCGCTGAAGGGCTATCTCTGCAATCACGTCGAGTGCTCGACCATGCGCTGCTGTAATGACTGGCTGTCCTGGGCGAATCGCGCCGGCTTTGTCGTGGGCGATCTCTTCGAGGGTACTCCCGAGCGTATCGAGGTGGTCAAAGCCTACGTTGGTGATCACGACGGCGTGTACGTTGGGTAAGGCGGCCGTAACATCGTTTGCACCGCCGACACCCGCTTCGATCATGGCGTGCGAAATTGTGTGACGCTCGAAATGATCTAGTGCCATGGCGAAGCAAAGTTCAAAAAACGAGGGGTCAAACGGTAGGGGATACCTTGCAGCGTGATCCAAAAAAGCCGTGACTTCGGTCGGCGTAATCGTTTGTTCGCCCACGCTGATGCGCTCAGAAAAATCCTCGACGTGGGGTGAGAGAAACCTTCCAACACGTTTGCCGGCTGCCTGAAAGGCTGCGGCGAGCATGGCAGTGACGCTACCTTTGCCGTTCGTTCCCACGACGAGGATACTGCTTGGGGGAACGGTTAGCTCGAGCACCTCGAGAAGGTTTCGCATCCGGTCTGGATTACGGGGAGCTCCTTTGCGGGATTGGCGGTAGAGCCAGGCGAGCTTCTCTTCGTATGAAGACGACGAATTGGTTTCGCTCCCTGTTGGGATCGAACGATCGTTGCCACCCTCCCCTTCGCTAGGTGACTTCACCACAAGCTATTCGGTGCGCCTTTTTCGTTTTTGACCGCGTCCCCGACGTCTCGATCTCTGACGTTGCGATCTACCGCTCGGTTTTTCTCGTGCCGGTGGCCCCTCTTCATGTGAGAGATTGACGAGCAGAATGTCGACCAGGAAATCGGTAAGCCGCTGAGTCATCTTCAGGATAGGGTAAGGTTCTTCGGCATCGATGTAGAGGTGGCTGTTTCCGGGATGCAAGCTGTAGACGCGAGCCTTGCGTTCGCCCAATACGGTATCGAGGTTTATTCCTCCGACCATCTGTACGATCACGTCCTTACCGAGCATCGGTTTCTTCGCGAATTCGACCGACGGATCCAGATGCCGCACCTCGTGGAGGATCCCTAGCGGGTCTCGGAAAGGCTGAATATAGGGTACACTCGCCCGATCGTTTTTTCCGATAACGGCTGTAACCAGTCCGTTACGCTCGTCGAAGGTCACCTCGAAGTTGCGTTTTCCATTCCGGTTGGTTGAGGTCTCTTTATAGTGAAAGCTGTGAAACGAGGACCGGTCGATGCGGCTTTGTTGAGTCGTAGTGGTAGTTCCCAGACTCCCTTGGAGCATCAATTTGGCTTCTAGGTAGGTGGTACGGTTCTGATGGTATGTGCGAACGGTGTGGGTACCCGCCGGCTTGTTCCTTACAGCAATACGATAGCTGCAAACCTCGACTCTCACGAGCGTAGTCTAGCATGGTGGTATGGGGACCAACGTCTTTATGGAGTCTGTTGCTCGCCGTTATAGAGTTTGTCGCTGTGCTGCCTCTGCTTTAGAAGGGGAGGTCTGATTCTTTTACTTGTCCCAGTTCCTCGGTGGACTTGCCCTGCCGCAGGATGTTGATGAAGAGCGAGACCAGCGAGGGGTCGAGCTCCTTCCCGGCACGGATCTCTAGATTTTTTTCGACCTCGTGTAAAGGGAGGGCGTGACCGCGATCGCTCGAAAGGAGGTCGAATATGTCGGCTACGGCGACGATACGACCCAGCAGGGGTATGTTCTCTTTGCGTAGTCCGAGTGGGAAACCGGTGCCATCCCAATTTTCGTGGTGGGTTCGGATCCCCTCAGAAGCGTTTTCCAACAGCTCCGAAGATGCAAGCATATTCGCGCCACGTTGGGGATGGTCTTTGTCCTCGTTGGTGAGACCCCCTTCGCTACCGAGCTTTCCGATATCGTGTAACATGCCGGCGAAGTAGAGGTCTGCAAGCTCATCACGGCTCATTTCGAGAGCACGTCCGATGGCGAGAGCGTAAGAAGTTACACGCTGTGAGTGCCCGAGGAGGGTGAAATCTTGGGCTTCTATGGCCTCCACGAATGCCTTGGAGAACTCGACCAAGCTCAAACGAGCTCGCCGCAACTGATATGCCTGTGCTTGGGCTTCTCCTAATATACTGCCCCACAGTGAAGCGTGGCGGAGTTCTGTCTCGGTGAAGTCTTTGCCCTCGTGGCGATTCAGCACCATGGCCCCGTAGGCGTGATCCCGCCCAGAAATAGGTACGACCAGGGAGCTCTTGGCAGTCCGTAGTCCCATAGAATTCATCGCGTTTCGGAGCTCTTGGTCGTTTGGGGTGAAGAGCTCCTGTACCAAATTGCTGATCAATCGCGGCCCTGGGTCGCGCCACGGACCGTGTTTGGGTTTGAGGGTAAGGAGGCTCGGAGAGTAGCCCCACATAGCGTCAAAGGAGTATTCGTTCAAGTCGTTGCCACAGACGATATAGCCCTTGATGTCGCCAGGCAGCGATGTGGCGAGATATTTTAGAGTGGCAATGCTCCGATCGAGTGACTTGTCTAATTTGAGGAGTTTATCGATCGCGCTGAGAGAATCGGGAGTCCCGTTTGTCGTCTCGGCACCGGAAAAAAACCGCCTTAGCACATTACCACCTTCGTGAAGCGAAACGCTCGACGTACTGTCACTGTGTAGTGTACTCGCTGATAGGTTTTCGGTTCGGGGAAAACCTTACAGGTGATGCCGCAGCAGAAGCAGACTTATCGGCGATCGTCGGTCGTGTGTTTTGTCCGATAGAGAAGATGATGATCACTCGATACCCTCTGGGAGGTATGGGTGATCTCCGCCTAATGTGGGAGCTGTGTAACTGAAAATCGACGAATGTTCGAGTAGACTACAACATAGCAACGATTGAACGGTACACGGTCTGCTCGAAAGGCTCGGCATGTCGTCAAACCCTCGCCTCGTGGCGCGTCTGAAAAAGCCTGGCCCAAAACGCCTCCTAGCACTCGATGGGGGCGGCATTCGAGGTCTGATCTCACTCGGCTATTTGGCGAGGATCGAACGTTTGCTTAGGCGCCGCTACCGGGATGAACGGTTGGTCCTCAGCGACTATTTCGATCTGATCGGAGGGACGAGCACAGGCGCGATCATCGCCTCTTTATTGGCTTTGGGTCGATCGGTGGAGCAGGTCAGGGAACTCTATCTCTCTCAGGGGCATGCAGCATTCCAGCCGCTCCGGTCTTGGATGGGCCCTTTTGGACGGATTCTTGGCGCCAAGTTTGATGAGGAACCGCTCGAGCACCTACTAAAGTCGCAATTCGGGGAGCGCACGCTCGCCTCATCCGATTTCAAGACCGGGCTGATGGTTCTGGTTCGCAGGGTCGATACGGCTGCGGTATGGGCGCTTGTCAATCTGCCCACACACCGCTTTTATGCCAGCAATCATACGCTTCCGCTCTGGGAGGTTGTATGTGCATCGGCTGCAGCGCCCACCTACTTCAAGCCCAGGGTATTTTCTGGTATCGCTGGTGAGGACGAAGCGCTTTTTGTCGATGGTGGCGTGAGTATGTACCGGCAGCCGGCCCTCAAACTTCTGATGGTGGCAACACTTAGAGGTTTCGGGTTGGGATGGCCGGTGGGCGCGGACGAGATCTTGCTCTGCTCGATCGGTACGGGTATCGTCTCGCAACAACAGAACTTGGAGGCCCTACGGAGATACCGAAACAGCAACTTACATATGTTGCCGTTGCTGCTTACTCAGCTCATCGACGATGCTTCGGAGCTGAGCGAGACTATTTTGCAGTGGTTATCGTGGAGCCCAACGTCTGCGCAAGACCTCCACTACCGACTGGGCACGCTCGGGTGGAATCAACTAGGACACGAACCACTCTTTACCTACTTGCGTTACGACGTGGCATTGGAGAAAGACGAGCTCACTGCGCTCGGCTTCGATCTCGCTACTGCGGAAATCGAAGCCCTTCAAGACATGACGCAGGTGGATAACGCTCGAAAGCTGTACGATATAGGGTTGCAGGCGGGGCTTCGGGACGTAGAAGAGAAGCACTATCCAACCGTTTTTGATGTCGCCACCAGCCACGGCCTCCGGTGGGAAAGGGCCGGGGTGAGGAGATTTCGCTTCTTGCGGCACCTCTTTCCACAAGAAAAGGCGGGCTAACCTTGCCTGTTAGCAGGTAGATGGGCCTGCTAACGACTAAAGCAGGTATCATCTGGTCATAGACAAAGTCAGTGGGTGAAATACCATCCTGTAGCCTGTTTCTT
>CP070651.1:481916-485557 GCA_020354625.1 Trueperaceae bacterium | reverse complement strand
TAAGAGCAAGCACAAGAATGATCGAGCCGACGCGGAGAAGCTGGCGCTATTGGGGCGTTTTGATCAAAGACTTCTATCGCCGGTTCATCATCGGAGCGAGGCTCATCAGAGTCACCTGGCGATCTTACAAGCGCGCGAGGGCCTGGTGAAGGCACGTACGAACTTGATCAATCAGGTGAGGGGTTTGGTGAAAGCACAGGGAGCGCGCCTAAAGAAATGCAGCACGGAGGCATTTGCCAACAAGGTGAGAGCCGAGATTCCAGAGGGTCTACAAGAGGCGCTATTGCCTCTTATCGAAGTGATCGCTTCTCTAACTGAGCGAATCAAGGGGTTCGATAAGCGCATAAAGGAACTTTGTGACAAGGAATATTCCCATACCGAACTCTTGAGGCAAGTCAAGGGAGTGGGGGTGATTAGTGCGCTGGCCTTTGTGTTGATCCTTGAAGATCCACAGCGATTTGACAAGAGTCGCTCTGTCGGTGCTTATCTAGGACTCACACCAGGCGGGAAACAGTCAGGAGAACAAGACATCAAGTTGAGGATCACCAAGCAAGGCAACGAGTTCTTACGAAAACTCTTGGTGCAGTGCAGTCATTACCTGTTGGGCCCTTTTGGAGAGGATTGTGATCTCAAGCGTTACGGACAGAAGCTAGCTGCTAGTGGCGGCGAAGGAGCCAAGAAACGGGCGGTGGTGGCTGTGGCCCGTAAGCTCTCGGTGTTGCTCCATCACCTGTGGGTCACGGGCCTAGTATACGAACCGCTTTATCAGCACCACAAAAAGACTCCTCAACAAGACGCTCTCAAGCCGGCTGCTTGATCCAGAGCATTACCACTCACCTCTAGACCTAGCCCTAAACACTCCGCCCTCTAGAGATCACCATTAGGAGGTCAAATGATAAATTCCGCTCAAGAGTGTCAGCTTGGTGACCACCTCTTACCAATAACCCTCGTCCTGGTGACTGCGCCTCACTCATTGGCTCTAGAAGCCGCTCGGTAAATTGCAGCGCCAACAGAGATGGATCCCCTCATGCACCGCGCCCTGTAAAGAGGCGCAACTAGAGTGCGAATGGAAATGTCGGGTCAATCCCTACCAAATGCTCACCAAAGCTGTCCTCTTGACAATCCTAAAAGCCCTTGACATTTCGGGCCTTCTCATGGAAATGAGTAATGAGTGGGTCACGCGCAAAGTCGTAATGCGGAATGGGAAATGGGCAATGCGTAGCTGACGTGCACGTGAGAGGTTGAACCTCTACATTTCGAAACACCCATTACCCATCACTCATCACCTTTTTCTGAGTGCAACCCTAAAAGCGGACGGGCAAGAAGAGCAACCTTCGCAGCGCCCATTACCGAATTTATTTTCCGAATCGCCTCTGCCGTTGCTGAAAACTCCTGACGGCCCGTAAGAAATCGACCTTGCGAAACTCCGGCCAGAAGGCATCACAGAAGTAGAACTCGCTGTAGGCCGTCTGCCACAGCAAGAATCCCGAGAGCCGCACCTCGCCGCTGGTACGGATGACGAAGTCGGGGTCGGGCATGCCGGCGGTATAGAGGTGCCGGCCGATCTCGTCTGCCTCGAGGGTCGAGGCGATCCGCTCGAGGTTTGTGCCCAACTCGGCTTTTTCTTTGAGCAAGCTCTTCACGGCGGTCAGTATCTCCTCGCGCCCGCCGTAACCGAGGGCGATATTGAGGTTCATGCCGTCGTAGTTGCTGGTTGCTTCCTCCATGGTCCTGAGGGCGTCCTTGGCCTCGGCGGTGAAGTCTTCGATGTCGCCGATCACCCGGACGCGGACGCCGTTGTCGTGCAGCCGCGAGTCTTTGAGGAGCTCTCTCGCTTGCAGCGCAAACAGGTGGTACAGATGCGCAACTTCTTCTGGGGACCGGCCCCGGTTTTCGGTGCTGAACCCCCACAGCGTCACATGGCGGATGTCGAGCTCGAGGCACCAATCGAGTACCTCGTGCGCCTTGTCGGCACCGTAATCGTGCCCTTTGTGGACATCGAGACCGATACTCTTGGCGAAGCGGCGGTTGCCGTCCATGATGATGCCGATATGGCGCGGACGGGTACTTCCGCTATGAATTTCTCTGAGTAGCCTCTGTTCGTAGAGCCAATAGAGCGGGCGGGTGAGATCGTTCCAGGTGTTGATCGCGCGCTTGGCGGCGGGCAAGCCTCTGACTGAAATGCTCACGGGCTCAGTCTACTAGGCAAACATGAAAAAGAGTAGAAGAATTTTCGCTTCGGTCGATCAGTAGGCCCCCTTGCGCTTGAGGACGGCGGGGATGGTCTTGAGTAGAATCGACAGGTCGAGCCCTACAGACCAGTTGCAGACGTACAGGGCGTCGCAGGTTTCGAGCTCTTCGAGCTCCCCCTCGCTCCGGTAGGTAATCTGCCACAGCCCGGTCAGTCCGGGCAGAACGGCCTCCCTGAGCTGCTGGGTCTGCAGCGTCAGGGCCCGGTGGTGGTACATCGGCAGCGGCCGGGGGCCGACCAGGCTCATCTGGCCGCCGAGGACGTTGAGGAGCTGAGGCAGCTCGTCGAGGCTGGTCTTACGCAGCACCTTCCCGGCGCGGGTGATACGCGGGTCGTCTTTGAGTTTATACGTGCGCTTCCACTCCGTCTTCGCAGCGGGGTGCTCGGCCAAGTGTTTCTCCAACACCTCTTTCGAGTTGGGTACCATGGTGCGGAACTTCCACATCTTGAAGGGGATGCCGCCTTTGCCCGAGCGCTCCTGTCTGAAGATGACCGTTCCCGGGGAGTCGAAATAGATGACCAGTGCCAAGAGCACCAGCACGGGGCTGACGAGCAGGAGGCCCAGCGAGGCGATGATGAGGTCGAGCCCTCTTTTGAGGATCTGGCTCTGAGCCGAATGCAGCTTTCGGCTCGGCGATAGCGTCGAAACTGCTTTCCGTGAACCGGTCGTGGCTGCGGGTAGAGGGGGGTGTTGGGTCTTTACAGACACGGTTTCCCGGATAATCGGAGTGTCGTAGGTTGTCGTTTCGGACATGGTTTTTGCCTGAAGGGTTCGACCTTTAGATTGCTGGTTCACGACCATCTGGTGCTGTTTCCAGTCACCACTCCGGTCAGCCGAACGACTCTATCGGTTCGGTACCGTCAGGTGGTTGAGCCCTTTCCGTTCGGATGTTGAGAAGCTGCAAAGTTACGTTCCAGAGGAAGGACGGGTTAAGAAGCAGATACCGTTTCCAGAGACGTTTCGGCTCTTGGCTGAGCCGGAATAGCCATTCGAGGCCCCTATCCTGCATCGTCTTCGGTGCTTGGGGGACGGTCCCCGCGTGAAAGTCGAAGGCTGCGCCTACGGCCAGGATGGGGATGCCGAGTAGGTCCCGGTATTCATACGCCCAGACCTCTTGCCTAGGACACCCTAGACCGACGAATACGGCGCTGGCTCCAGAGATCCAGATGCGTTCCACCACAGCCGTTTTCTCGTCGGTACTCAGCGGCCGGAACTTCGAAGCCTCCATACCGGCGATCAAGAGCTTTGGGTAGCGTTCGCGTAACCGTTCGCCCAAGCGCTCGAGAACCTCTTTTTTGCTCCCGTATAGGTAGACGCTGAGGTTGCGTTCAGCCAGCGCTTTCGCCGTTCGCACCATCAACTCCGGGCCGTACACCCGGTCGGGGAGGC
>CP070651.1:476301-481816 GCA_020354625.1 Trueperaceae bacterium | reverse complement strand
CGAGTCGTACAAGTGGGGGAGTGAATCTTAATGGTGATGAGTGATGGGTAATGGGTGTTGCGAAAGGTCGCGTACGAGGTAGCCCACTCTTTTTACAGTGCCTGGATGAAAGGTGATGGGTAATGGGTGTTGCGAAAGGACGTGCTGAGCTCGTCTTTTCTACCGCTTGCGATCGCGAAACCAGGTGCTCCAGCACCGTCTCCTCTCGCGGTTTCCCCACGCATTATCCCTTACCCATTCCCCATTACCCTCCTGCCGTTGCCCTACTCATCACTCATAACTCATCCCTCATCACCTAAATAGATTTGGTGTCCAGCTCGCGCTTCAGGGGCCTGCCTCCGCGCCCTGTGAGATGTGCTACATTTGTGGTTTAGGTGTGCCGTTCACACTGAGGAAAATAGACCGGTGATGCTACTGTGGAAGGTACTTATCGCTCACTTTTGAGCGTGCCGCCACGAGCAACACCGTTCTTTCACACTATCTTGGAGGCTTTCGTGGTACCCATTCGCAGGTTCGCCCTACTCTCTCTCGCCCTTCTCGTCCTCGCTGCTTGTAGCACGATGGTCGACGAGAACGCTCCCGGCCTGGCTGCACAGTTCGTGCCGGGCGAGTACATCGTGGTCCTCAACGACGACTTCGCGCCCGGCGGCGCGGCCGCCAACCGTGCCCAAGCGGCCGACATCGCCCGCGGTCTCGGCCTCGCCCCACAACACACCTATGGGGCCGCCCTGTTCGGCTTCTCGGCCGGCATGTCGGCGGGCCGCGCGGCCGCGCTCGCAAACGATCCGCGGGTGGCCTACGTGGAGCAGGTGATGGTGCAGAGTATCGACGTACAGTCCGTGCCGACGGGTATCGATCGTGCGTTCGCCTCTGGCAACACTAACCTCAAAATCGACGGCAGCGACGATTGGCGCGTCGATGTCGATGTCGCCGTCATCGACACCGGTGTCGACTTCGAGCACCCCGATCTGGACGTGGTCGGCGGGGTCGACTGTGCGGGCGGAGGTCCCTTCGGTGGGAGCTGCGGCTCCGGCGGTGACGACGACCACTACCACGGCACCCACGTGGCCGGCACCATCGCTGCGCTCGACAACGGTATCGGTGTCGTCGGCGTAGCACCCGGCGCGCGCATCTGGGCCGTGAAGGTTCTCAACCAACGCGGCAGCGGCTACACCTCCTGGATCGTCGCCGGCATCGATTGGGTCGCGGCGAACGCCGCCACCATCGAAGTCGCCAACATGAGCCTCGGCGGCTCCGGCTTCAGCCAGGCCGAATACGACGCCATTCAAGGGGCTGTGAACGCCGGGGTAGCCTTCGCGGTAGCCGCCGGTAACTCCGACGCCGATGCCAACAACTACTCGCCCGCTGCCTTCGATAACGTGCTGACGGTCTCGGCGCTGGCCGACTTCGACGGTGTACCGGGTGGGTTGGGAAGCCCCACCTGCCGCAGCGACGTAGACGACACCTTGGCGAACTTCAGCAACTGGGGTCCTGCCGTCGATATCGCCGCCCCCGGCGTCTGCATCCTCTCGACCTTCCCCATCGAACAGGGGAGCTACGACACCATCAGCGGCACCAGCATGGCCAGCCCGCACGCGGCCGGTGCGCTGGCGCTGCTGGCGAGTAACAACAATCCTGGAAATGCCGCTGCCGTCTACAGCCTTTACAATCAGCTTATTGCGGCTGGCAACCTAAATTGGACTGACGACTCCGGCGACGGCATCAAAGAACGCCTCCTCGACGTGAGCGGTTTCAACGCGACGATGGAGAGTGTGAGTGGAAATACTGCTCCGACTGCGGCTATTACTGCTCCAGCAGACGGTTCCAGCTCTGACTACGGCACCTCGATCACCTTCACCGGAACGGCTGATGATACAGAAGACGGCGACATCAGCGGTAGCATCTCCTGGTCCTCCGATATCGAAGGTGGCCTCGGCTCTGGTGCCTCTGTCACCGCCACCCTGAACGTCGGTACCCACACCATCACCGCCTCGGTGACGGACTCGGGTAGTATGAGTGGTTTCGACTCTATCACCGTGACGGTGAACGCTACGGGCGGTAACAACGATCCGGTAGTAGAAATCACAGGACCAGCTGACGGAACGACTGTCACTGACGGTGACTCGATCACCTTCACCGGAACTGTTTCCGATGCAGAGGAAGGCGACATCAGCGGTAGCATCTCCTGGTCGTCTGATCGCGACGGTGGCCTCGGCTCTGGTGACTCGATTTCCACGAGTGACCTGAGCGTCGGCACCCACACCATTACTGCCTCTGTGACGGACTCCGGTGGGCTAGAGGGTAGTGACACTATCACCGTGACGGTGGATCCTCTCCCTGGCGCCATCACACTCTCCGCCAGCGGCTACAAAGTCAAGGGCGTCCAGCATGCGGATCTCAGTTGGAGCGGTACTACGGTCAATGTCGATGTCTATCGCCAGGATATTCCAGATCCTCTTGATACCAACATTGGTCAAAATCCCTATGCTGACATCATCGGCAACAAAGGCGGTGGCAGCTATACCTACTGGGTGTGCGAGACAGGAACCCAGACCTGCTCTAACACCGCCACCGTAACCTTCTAACCGCTCAATCAAGCCCAATGACTTGGCCGGAACCCCTTTTGGGGTTCCGGTTATTACATTTGAGTAGTGAGAGACGTGTAGAGCAATATAACAGGGTAATGGGTGATGAGTGATGGGTAATGGGTGATTCGAAGGGTAGGGGCTCAGCCTATCCTTTGCACGTCACCTACGCATTACCCATTCCCCATTACGCATTACGATATCGAGTACCATCATCCTACCTGCCACCGGAGGTACACCGTGAAAAACAGCGACCAACTGACCGTAGGCCTGGCGCAGATCGCCCCCGTCTGGCTCGAGCGCAACCGCACCCTCGAGAAGATCCTCGCCCGGGTCGAGGAGGCGGCCCAAAAGGGGTGCCGGCTGGTCGCTTTCGGTGAGGCCCTCTTGCCGGGCTACCCGTTTTGGCTCGAGCGTACGGGCGGGGCGCGCTTCAACTCGCCCGTGCAAAAGGAGTTACACGCCCACTACCTCGATCAGGCCGTCAGCATCGAGTCGGGGCACCTCGAGCCGCTCCGGCAGGCGGCCGGGGACCACGGGATCACCGTGGTGGTGGGCTGCATCGAACGGCCTGCCGACCGCGGTGGGCACAGCGTCTACTGCAGCCTGGTCTACTGCGACGCCGAGCAGGGCATCGCCTCGGTGCACCGCAAGCTCATGCCCACCTATGAGGAACGCCTCGCCTGGTCGCCGGGAGATGGGCACGGGCTGCGCACCCACCCGTTAGGAGCCTTCACCGTCGGCGCCCTCAATTGCTGGGAGAACTGGATGCCCTTGCCTAGAGCCGCCCTCTACGCCCAAGGGGAAGACCTGCACCTGGCCCTGTGGCCGGGTGCGCTTCGCAACACCCAAGACATCACCCGCTTCTTGGCGCTCGAGGGCCGCTCGTACGTCCTCTCGGTCAGCGGCCTGATGCGCCGTGAGGACATCCCCGAAGGCACTCCCCACCGGGACCGCATCCTGGCGGGAAGCGAAGAGATCCTGGCCAACGGGGGTTCCTGCCTGGCCGCGCCGGACGGTTCCTGGGTGATCGAGCCCGTCACCGACCGGGAGGCGCTCCTCGTCGCTGAGCTCGACCACCAGCGGGTCCGCGAAGAGCGGCAGAACTTCGACCCCGCCGGGCACTACGCCCGCCCGGACGTCCTGCGCCTGACGCTCGACCGCAGGCGGCAGAGCACGCTGGAGGTTACCGGGGAGTGATATTCGTTCGGAGTTGTGAGTGGGGTAACAGCAGGAGGGTGATGGGTGATGAGAAATGAGTAATGCGTAGGGCAACCGCGAAGGTTTATCGAGGCTGGCGCAAGCCGTCCCTTCAAGAAAATTGCGAAGAGCGGGCCGGTCCGACCGTGAATTTCGCAGCACCCATCACTCATCACTCATTTCTCATCACCTTTCATCGAGGCACTACAAAAAGAGTGGTCTCTGTTGTGTGCATCCTTTCGCGACCCCCATCACTCATCACTCATCACCGTTTTTCTATCTCAAGCCGCATCACCCGCTCGCCGCCGTGCACCTCGCCGGTCTCGACAAAGCCGTACCGCCGGTAGAAGGCGCCGGGGCTCCCTTCGCCGGGCACGTAGCTGACCCCGAGCTCGCTCGCCTGGGGTCGTCCGCGGACGTGGTCGATGACCAGCTCGAGGGCGCGTCCGCCGTACCCCAGACCCTGGTAGTGCTGGTCGATCATGAAACGCCACAGGTAGTATCTCCCTTCGGTGGCGTTGTCGTAGAGCATCACGAAACCGACCGGCGTCTCGTCTGCATAGATCGCGCGGAACCAGGCCTCTTCGGTGAAGTACGCCTCGGCGATCGACAGGGCGTTTGGGGCCACGAAGTTTTGTTGTGTTGGTTTTACTTCGAGTCTGCAGATAGTGCGCACGGTCTCGCCGGTGACCTCGCGTAGGCTGACGTGGACTGGGTTCGTTTCCGCCATGGCTGACATGATACGTCGGTAGGGTCAACTCCGCTTCTCCGCTTCACGGCCCTTGCGCCGGTAGCGGACGATTCGGTAGACTACGAGGCGCTCGGGCGGTTAGCTCAGCGGAAGAGCACTCGCTTCACACGCGAGGGGTCGTTGGTTCAAATCCAATACCGCCCACCAGAAGAAATACGTCAGGGACGAGGATAAAGTCGAATCAAAATGGGGTGCCTTTGTTATTATGTACCCCGTTGATGACAGTTTGACGACAACGCAGCTTACTCCAGAAGCCCAGCAGAATCTTCCGAACCCAACAGGTTCTTTAGACCGGTCGCCGCCCGGGTGGGCTGCTCTTCGTACAAGCTCATCAAGATCAACTGCGTAATGGGATCTCACGTTGAGATGATCGAGAACAGCGTGAACACGCCCTTGGACGCGGAGTAGCAAAAACTGGTAGTCAACCGCCAGGCGGAGTGTCGCTAGTTAGGAAGATCGGATCGTTGATCTAGCCGTAGTCGATGGTCTATCTTCTGGCGTCTATCCACTAGCTCTTAAGGCTTGCATCTCCTGGACGATGGCAGCATCCGGCTCACCAAGGAGCGAAAGTTGTTGCCAATGGTTGCTGAGATGGCCCGATTCGGCCAGGAGATCGGTCGCGGAGCCAAGGCTACTGCTGAGCGCCCAGACGACCGAGGCGATGTTTGCTTTGACGATGGCGCCGAGGCACATCAGACATGGTTCCGCGGTGGTGTACAGCGTCAATCGCTCCCGGGTCGCGTGCTCGAGCAGGTATGGTCCCGCATTTCGGATCACTTCGACCTCGGCGTGTGCCGTGGGATCGTTCACGGATGCGACCCGATTTTTTCCGGTTGCGACGATCCGACCTTGTGGATCGACGATGAGCGCGGCGATGGGAGGCCCACCCTCCTCGAGAGCCAGCGTGGCTTCCTTCAGCGCGACACGGAGGAATTTCGTGTGGTTCATGCAACCGTCCCCCTCCCTAACGAAGTCTGTT
>CP070651.1:470429-476201 GCA_020354625.1 Trueperaceae bacterium | reverse complement strand
GCCAAGTGCGCCTGGTGGATCGCTTCAGCGCTCAGCCTGCTGCCATCGACGCCCGCTCGTTCATGGGTCGCAGTGCCGTCCGAGACGAGCCGAACCTCGAAGCCGAGGTCACCGGCGCTGCGCACCGTACTCGACACGCAATGGTCCGTCGTCAGGCCGACGATGACCAAGGAGCTGATCCCATGCTCGCGCAGATGCCCGTCCAAGCCGGTCCCGATAAAGGCGTTGTTGACGTCCTTGGTAAAGACGATCTCGCCCGGTTTCGGTGCGGTTTCCGGCTTGAAGGCGCACCCCACAGCATCGGGGTGTAGCGGGGACTGGGGATTGGTAGAGAGGTGTTGGACGTGGATCACGGGCAGTTTTCGCTCGCGCCAGCTCTGAAGGAGTCGAGCCATATTCTTTTCGGCATCCGGGTTGTTGCGCTGACCGTAACGCGGATCGTCGAGACCCTGCTGAACGTCGATGAGGAGCAAAGCCGGCCGGTTCATGGCAAGAGTGTACCGTAAGGCCTCGAGCCACCATGCTCAAGACGCACCGCGCAACCGGTCGTAAAACGGATTTGGCAAGATCCCTCGGTCAGCGCACGGACTCCCCACAACCCAAACCGACATCCTGCACATCGACATCGATCAGGAGCATCGTCTCTTGGGCACCGTCGCGGCTCATCACCTTGATCTCGTGGAATCCCTGCCCTCCTGGGCGGTCCAGCCAGAGCGAGACGATACGTCCGTCGGGGAGAACACAAGGGGAGTTGTCGTTGTTGAACGCCGTGCTCAAGCGCTCCGGAACGGTTGAGCCTTGTGGCAACCTCCAGATCTGCTCGCCGTCCCAATCGGCTTCGAAGACGATGCTGCCATCGGGTGCGTAATCCGCATGGTGCAAAGCGCCACTTCGCGGAAATCCGGCAGGGCCTTGCGACGGGGTGAGCACCACGCGCAAGCCTTCCCCATCGGTGCCGACCTCGCAGATCGCCGTTCCTTCGGCGCCGTAGGGCTCGTCACCACAGTCGAACAGAACGTGTAGACCGTCAGCCGACAGGGCCGGGCCGTCATTCCAAGCGTAGGGTGACTCGGCCGTGAGCAGGACCGGAGAGCTCCAACCCGCTCTCTCCAACACAGTTGCAAACAGATCGGTCTCGTGAGGTCCATCACTGGCCTGAAAGACGATCAGCCGGCCACCCGAAGCAACCGCCGCCGACTGCCCGGCGTGCAACACGTCGCCTTCGATGGCGACGACTTCAGGCGATGCCAGCGCAACATCGGAGACCACAAGGCACGGCCAGCCCTCGCACTCGGCATCGAAACGCTCGCTCTCTAGTAGCAGCCACTGCCCGTCAGGTGAAAGGTTCACCCAACCGTCCAGCCCCGGCGATAAGGCGTCCAAGGCCGCACTGACGTCCAGAGGTTCGGCTCCCGCATACGCCGGGTGTAGATAGATATGTCCGTCGGGAAGGGTATAGGTGATCGAACCCCGTACCGGCGCCTCCTGGCTGGTCGTCACCGCGGCCGAAACGGGCTCTGCGACGGCTGCGGCAGCCGTGCCGGTCACGGCCTCGACAGCGCTGACGGCCCCGATTTCTGCCGCGCCCAATGCACCGATGACACGGTCTGACCGCAGCCGGGTATCGAGATCGAACGTGGGCAGGTACGTCGCCTCGGCACGCCCCACCAGAACCGACTCGGCGCGTGGGCGGTAGTCGGGCCTGTTCGGGTTCAGCTCGGGCCAGGACCCGTCCTCGAGAACCCACGGGGAAAAGCCGGCAGTCACGAACTGATCGAGGGCCTCAGCGATCCCGAACCCGGTAATCGAGTCGATCTCGTCACTGGCCCCGGGCGAGTTGTCGACCGAGCGTGCGAAGAGGTAGTTGGCACCAGAAAGGAGGTCCTCTCCCGAGCGGTTGGCGATCTCATAGGCGTCGAAACGGTCGCGCACCACGATATTGTTGAACACACGCATCGAGCGGGCGTCGTTATTCAAGATCAGGGCGCCACGGTTGCCACTCTCATCGACGATGGTGTTGTTGGTGATCGACACGTCCTCGCAACCGAAGACCGAGGCATCGAGCCGTTTTTCCTCGGCATAGGCGTTGTCCCAACAGGCGATTCCGGCCGCGAAGTTGTTGTACATCAGGTTGTTGCGAACTGCAGAATGGCGAAGCGACGCCAGGTTGATGGCAGCTGCACCGACCTCACCGTTCGCGTTCATGACGTTCTGCTCGATGATGAAGTTTTCGCTGATGCCGTCTTCGATAAACTCGCCGAGATCCGGCAAACCCTGAGCGTCGTAACACGCCTTGATGTCTCGCCAACGGGCCCGTCCGGTGAACTCGACGTCCTCCTCGACCCACTGGCAGGTATCGCCGGTAGCGTTTTGCAGCCAGTAAAACAGCTCCCAGGTAGCGGTTTGTGGGTCGGCATTGACCTGCAGACCCGAGGCAGCATTCCCCTGAAAGACGTTGCGGCGAATGACCACGTTGTCGCTCGAGCCCGAGATGTACATCCCGTGTTCGAACGCCGAGTTGGTAAAGACCGAGTCCTGGATGAGCATATAGTTGGTCGAGGTGGTCATCAGACCCCAGTCGCCGTTGTCGTGGCTGTAGACGTCGAGCACCACGATGTGGTCGGAGAACTGGCCCGTACCGTTGAAGTAGCCCGAAAAAAAGAGGCCCGCGCCCTCATCGGCACCTTCGAAGGCCAAGTTCTGAACGATGTAGTGGTGCACGTCGATGAAGTAGAAGTGGTGGCGCAAATAGCTTTTGGTCGGGTCGGCAGGGGCGTCGATGACCACCGAACCGGGCGGACCCCAACCAAGAAAGTGGATGTAGGCCCCATCTTCCCCGCCGGTGGCCTCGATCTCGACCCCACGATAGCGTCCCGGGGTGATGAGGATCAGCGTTCCGGGAGAGGCCCGGTCAGCGGCGGCCTGCAGGGTCTCAAATACCTCGCTGACTTCATACGTTCGATCGGAGCCCGCGCAGGTAGCGGTCAAGCAGGGCACCCTGGTCGTTACCGTAGCCGGGCAACTGTCGTCGCCCGAGACGCAGAAGACTTGGGCGTACCTATCTTGAAGCCGAAAGTGCGTGTCGATGAAGGCAGCCGTTTGCGGTTCGTCCAAAGGGGTCGACCGCTGCGCGATACTTAGCGGAAGCAAACATAATATTAATAGGATCCTAAAGGCAACCTTGGCCACCATCACAACCTCCCTGGCAATCCCCACATCTACGTGCAATAGCGCTTTTCGCAATTGATTATACCGTGGCGGTTCCGAGCCAAGCCTGGCTCCCGGCGCCAGATGAAGGGGCATTGGAAAGAGCCGAAACGGGGTTGGTCAGCGTGAAAGGTCGAGCGTAGAAGCGAGACGACAGCCATCTCGAGCCGACTGCCAACAGGACCAGATCCCGTGGCGGACACGCCAGGGTGCAGCGTTCTATCTTCCTCGTGGTGACACTGCTAGTGGTTTGTGCCAAATATTCGGGGGCGAGTCCCGACCTTTTGCTGCTACCCTAAATCGATGAGCAAGTTCCCCAAAAGGTTGAACCCGCACCTTCTCGGGACCATTGCAAAAGGACCGAAGGCGCAGCAGGAACCGGATGACGATGAGGGCCTGTCCAATTTTGCGACGTTGGTCGTATCTCACGCCATCGAGGCAGATCAGGAACGTTACTGGCACAAGAGGGCCAAAGAGCGTTTTGAACAGGTCAGAGAACGTCTTCGCGAACGGGAGCATAGTGACAATCAAGCCCAGAACTACAACGATGTCGAACTGAACGCACCGTTTTTGCTCGCGCTGGACCTGATGAGCCACTTCGAAGCCAACGCACCCAACCTACCCGACGGAGTGTATCGAGAGCTGCTCGCCAAGGCGGTCTCTTCGGTCGAGTGGGGAGAGCTGGCGGATGAACTGATCGAGAACGCCCGCATGGAAGACCCCGTTATCCCCTCTACAGACGACGAAGACGCCTAGTAGATCGTTCAAAGCTCGGTCCCTCCAAGGGCTATCAGGGCCGCTCCCAAAAAACGTGCGCCGTCATCAGCCGACCTCCCAAGAGCAGCGGCCGGGTTCACCAACATCCGGAATGTGGGTACCATGGTGGTATGAGACACTTGCGGGTTGTGGCAGCCCGTCACGGGGGTCCCGACGTCCTCGAGGTGATCGAGGAGGAGGTGCCCGAACCCGGCCCGGGTGAGGTGCGGGTCAAGCTGCTCGCCGCCGGCGTCGCCTTCGGCGACATCATGTGGCAGACGGGCAAGGTGCCCGGCAGTCCGAAACCGCCCTACACCCCAGGATACGACCTCGTCGGAACGGTCGACCGGCTCGGGCCCGGCACCACCGGTTTCGACGAGGGGCAACGGGTGATGGGGCTCATCAACTACGGCGGATACGCCGAGCATGTCTGCGCACCCAGCGACAAGCTGGTGGCGGTCCCTGATGACCTCGACCCCTCCATACTCGCTTGCCTACCGCTGAACTACCTCACCGCCTATCAGCTCTTTCGGCGCGTCGGCAAGCTCGAGCGTGGCAAGAGGGTCCTCGTTCACGGTGCGGCGGGGGGCCTCGGCAGCGCGGCCCTCGACGTCGGCCGGCTCCTGGAACTCGAGATGTACGGTACCGCCTCGGCGCCCAAACACGAACTCGTGACCAGCCTGGGGGCCACCGCGATCGACTACCGCTCCGAAGATTTCGTAGAGCGCATCAACGACCTTACCGGGAACGGTGTCGATCTGGTGATCGATCACATCGGGGGCGCCCACCTGGCCCGCTCGTTCGCCACCCTCCGACCCGGAGGGCGCCTGATCATGACCAGCTCCTATGCGAGCGTTCGTGGGGAACAGAGCACCGCCCAGGCCCTGCTGGGAATGCTTCGCGTCGGCCTGTGGAACGCCCTTCCAAACCGGAGATCGGCGCAGCTCTTCGACATCGTGGCGCTCAACAAGAAGCACCCCGAGTGGTACCGGGAGGACCTATTAGCGCTGACGGGATTCCTGGCTGAGGGCAAGCTGAAACCGGTGATCGCGGAACGCTTTCCCTTAGACCAGGCACGGCAGGCCCAGGAACGGGTGCTCGCCGCCGAGGCGAGAGGGAAAGTCATCCTGATACCGCAGCTCGGCGCCTGAGCGCAGCCACTCCTTCACCGACGTCTGTAGACGACCGATTCAACGATGCCGCCTCACGAGCTTTCCTGCCCCCGGGGGACGTGACCTCGTGGTCGAGCACCTCAGCCTGTCACGCGTTTATGCGCTAGCCACGCCGATCTCTTCCATCTTGGCCTTGATATACCCCATCGCGTAGGCCATCCCCGCATGCCAGGGGGCATCGCAGCTCATCTGCGGTGCGTGATCGGGAATGACCACCCCGTTGAAGTCGTTTCGCGCAAAGATCTCGAGCACCCGCTTGACGTCGACGTCGCCGTCGTCGATAAAGGTCTCACGGTAGTGGGGCACCTTGCCGGTGACGTTGCGAAGGTGCACGTAGGCCACTTTGTGCTGAGCGGCGTAGCGCTCGATCGTGCCGTAGAGGTCTTCATCCTGCATTTCGGCCAGGGTGCCGACGCAGAGCTCGAGCTGGTTGGCGTCGCTGGGGTAGAGGTCGAGGAGCTTCTGGTAGAGGTGGTGGCGGTGGACGAGCCTCGGTTGGCCCCTGACCGTCTCGAGCGGCGGATCGTCGGGGTGGGCTGCCAGCGCGACGCCGCAGCGCTCGGCGACGGGGAGCACCGCCTCCAAGAAGACCTTCAGGCGGTCCCAGAGCTCTTCGTGGCTGGTAGGGGGCTGTGAT
>CP070651.1:463148-470329 GCA_020354625.1 Trueperaceae bacterium | reverse complement strand
TGGCCAAGGTAAACTTTTCTGTGTCCGATGCGGTTGCTCCCCAAACGGCAGAGGTTGGGACGTACGAATCAAAAGTCACCAGTTGGGGTGGTAACTCACTCGGGCGTATCTATTCAGCAATCGGCACACACAGTCGACGAGAGTGAATCCGGTGAGGCAGCTCCTCCCGATACACACACGGGCTCTAGGTTATGTATGCAACCCTCTACCGTGGGATGAGCAACACCGTTCCAGGCAGGATCAGTCCAGTATCCTCAACAGAAACCCCGTTGGCTGCCAGAATATCAGGCCAGAGGCTGCCGTCTCCATAGAAGTCCAGGGCGATACCGAATAGTGAATCCCCCGGCCTCACCGTGTAGATGGCTTTCATTGCCATCAAGGTCGCTGTATCGACCTCTGCAACACCGAAGGATTCCTTGATACTCGCAAGATCGGCTTCGAGCTGCTCGAGCTGTTCACTCACCCGGGCCAGACTCTCTTGCAACTCAGCCTTCTCAGCCTCCAACTGCATGACTTTTTCACCGACTTCGACCGAATCGGGTTCTTGAGTTTCTACCTCGGCCGGCACAGCATCCAGTTCAGCTTGAAGCAGTAGGTTATCCAACCGGCTTCCGGCAAGCTCTGTTTGCAACCTCTCGTTCTCCTCCGCCAAGGCCCCGATCTCCTGCACGAACTGAACCCTGAACTGGCTCAACGCCTCTTGCTCCTCGGCAAGCCGCGCCTCCAAGCCCTCATTCTCTGCCGCCAAGGCCCCGATCTCCTGCACGAACTGAACCCTGAACTGGCTCAACGCCTCTTGCTCCTCGGCAAGCCGCATCCCGAAACGCTCGTTCTCAGCAGTAAGAGTCACCACGTCGGCCTCCAACGACAGCGTATCGACCCGGCTTCCGGCAAGTTCCGCTTCCAAGCGCTGTATCTGTTCCTCCAAGGCCTGTAGATCAGACGTCTCCGTCTCCATTTCGACCGTTGGGGTATCTTCAGGCAATACCTGGTAGGCAACGCGGAGCAAGGGTGCTCCTGCCTCATCACCCTCAAACGCTTCAGCAGTCCGTTCACCGGAACCCGAGATGATCACGACTATCGAGTTACCCGGAGACCAACCCGTACGATCGACGATCTCCTGAACGACCGGCGCGATATCAGGAGTCTGCTGGAGGGAGCCGGCTTCCCCTTCGGTCTCCCACGGCAGCGGCGACCACGACACAGCCTCTGTGGTTCTGGGGCGTGACGAGATATCGGAGTCAGCATCGCTGAAGTCGACAGCACTGTCATTGGCCTCCCCTTCGATGAGAAGGGTCACGGCCCCAGCATGCACTTCATCCGCCTGAAACTGGATGTGGGCGTTGGTAATGACAGCGCCCTGTGGGATATCGATCCCATTGAAACGCAGGCCGACGATCTGATCACTCTCACTACCGCTGCTATCGAATGCGAGGTCGAGATCGGCACTGGTAAGACTCATCTTCCCCGAAGGATCCTCTTCAGCATCGTCAGTACCGCTGGAAATTCGAGACTCGACGATGATTTCCTCCCGTTCCATCGCCGTCGACTGGGACCAACCCATCGAACCTAGAACAGACATCAACAATCCGATCATAAGAATTGGAATGCGAAGCAAAGTAATCATGAGTTCAAGATACCAGATATCCTCGGAATCGAAGATGAAGATAATCGATATGAGGGTACAACCCAAAAAGAGAGCCGAGCAGGTTCCTCAAAAAGTGAGGAACCTGCTCAGACTTATGGCTTTGGTAGGGCAGCCTCTCAGGCTACATTTCAACGAATCCCCTAGCGCGGAATCACCAGTACCGTACCCGGCGCAATCAGATCGGCGTTTTCAACGGGGATGTTGTTAGCCGACAGAATATCCGTCCAACGATCGCTGTCCTGGTAGAACTCGAAGGCGATACCGGTCAAGAAGTCACCTGGCTGCACCGTATAGATCGCCTGTGCGGTGGCCAGGGTAGCGGTATCGATGCCAGCGATACCGAGGGAATCCTTCATACTTGCCACGTCGGCCTCGAGCTGCCCGAGCCGTCCACTGGTCTGCTCCAAATTGCCCGATAGCGAGATGTTGTCTGCTTCGAGAAGCAAGAGATCGATGCGGCCGTCGGCCAGTGCGACCTCGAGCTGACGGTTTTGCTCTACAGAGGCTGCCAGCTCTGCTTCGAGTTGCGCTACTCTGGCACTGCTGTCCACCAGCTGCGCTTCCAGCTCCGCCAACCGATCCCCCAACGCCTCGTTCTCGGCGTTTGCCTCAGCAAGAGACGCCTCGAGCTCGGCGTTGCTGGCACTACTCTCCGCCAGCTGACCTTCGAGTTGCTGAACCTCTCCGGCGAGGGCTTCGTTGGTGCTGGTCGCGGCGGCAAGGTCTCCCTCCAACGAGGCCTTATCGGCTTCGAGCTGCCTCACCATGGCACTCGCGTCGGCAAGCTCGGTCTCCAAACCCTGCACCTGTGCGGTGAGGTCCTCGTTCTCACCGGTTGCAGCCGCGAGATCTCCCTCCAACGAGGCCTTATCGGCTTCGAGCTGCCTCACCATGGCGCTCGAGTCGGCAAGTTCGGTCTCGAGCGCCGCCAGCTGGTCAGCAAGCGCTGCATTTTCCGAACCGGCTTCGGCCAGTTCAGCCTGCAACTGCACGATTTCGACGCCGGAGTCAGCGATCTGTGCGGCGAGGGCTTCGTTCTCAGAAGACAACGATCCTATCTCGGCCTCAAAGAGCAGATTGTCCAACCGGGCTCCGGCCAATTCTTTTTCCAACGACTCGTTCGCAGACGAAAGCGAATCGACTTCCGCCCCGAGCTGCAAGTTGTCCAACCGCGCCCCCGCCAGCTCCGCCTCGAGCGACCCATTGGCAGTGGAGAGCGAATCGACTTCCGCCCCGAGCTCCAAGTTGTCCAACCGCGCCCCCGCCAGCTCCGCCTCGAGTGACCCCAGTTGTCCAACGAGCACCTCGTTTTCCGCGGTGGCGGCGGCGGAATCGATCTCTAGCTGGGTGTTCATTGCCGTCAGCTGGTCGAGCTCCTGCACGAACGTCACGCGAAGCCCGCTGAGCGCCTCTTGCTCTTCGGCCAACCGGGCTTCCAGCGTCTGATTCGCTTGCTCTAGCGCCGCGAGTTGGGCTCGCAAGTCCTCGAGTTCGGCCAGGGAGGCTTCGGCATCGGCAACCTGTGCTGCCAACTCCGCGTTTTCAGCTTGAAGTTGGGCATTCTCGCTCCGACTGCCATCCAATTCCGACTGAAGCGCTGCCACCTCCTGCACGAACTGAACCCTGAACTGGCTCAACGCCTCTTGCTCCTCGGCCAGCCGCGCCTCCAGGCCATCGTTCTCGGCCGCCAAGGCCCCGATCTCTTGCACAAACTGAACCCTGAACTGGCTCAACGCCTCTTGCTCCTCGGCCAGCCGCGCCTGTAGCTGCTCGATCTCGGCCTGTCCGGCATCTTGTGCCATCGCAAGAGATGACGCGAGCAAAAGCAAGAAAGCGATTAGATATAACGGTCGGATTCGTCCCATGATTCCTCCCTGAAAATCTGGATCTATCGCACCATTATAAAACGATCCCTGGCCCGAGGCACCGGTGACATCTAGCCTTTAACCATGTCCTCGAAAGACACAAGATCGACTCCCTTAAAGGCAAACTTCCTTACCATAACGGTATGACTCTTTCTCTGGTGGTAAGCTCACTCCTCATCTTCGGTCTCCGCCTTGCCGATGTTTCGGTCAGTACCGTGCGTCTCATCGTACTGGTAAGGGGACAGCGACTCTTGGCCGGCATCTTGAGCTTCGTCAGCTCGATCATCTGGCTCGTTGCGGTCGCCCAGGTCATCAACGAACTCGATAACCCTCTCAAGGTCGTAGCCTACGCCGGTGGATTTGCAGTCGGCACCGCGCTCGGCTCGACCATCGCCAACCGCGTGGCCAGGGGTCATAGCCTGGTACGCATCATCACACCGGTCGCTGCCGACGACATAAGCCAAAGGCTGCGTGAAGCCGGCTTCTTCGTCACAGTGCTCAACGCCGAAGGGCGCGACGGTGAGGTACGGATCGCCTTCAGCGTGATCCCTCGCAGGCGCGTCAAAGAGGTCATCCATCTCATCAACGAAGCAAACCCCCGAGCTTTTGTCACGGTGGAGGAGGTCTCGGCGGTACACCACCGACTGATACCGGCAGAACAGCACAAGTAAAACGGCGTGGGTTATGTGCGTTCCATGCGGTTGTTTTGTCTGGCGATGCCAGGTGAAACCATGGAAAGCCGAATGATATCCTCTGTCTGAGCTGTAAAACATTCCACACAGCCTGTCATAATCTTGTCATTCCCTGTCAGCTATCGTGCTCCAACTGGGGACTTGTCCTCCCCCAGAGGCACCGAAGCCTGCTTCCGCAAGTTGGGCGCTTGGATCAGGCAGAGCCAGTAGCGCAACCGACTGAGGGTGGATCTCTTCCTTAAATTGTCAGTCCAGTGCTCCTTGGTCGACGGTACCGGCCAGGAACCGTCCTGGTCAGCATTTGTAGAACGGACTGCGCAGAAAGGAGACAAGCATGTCCATCCCCATCCCAACGCTCACACGAACGGAGTTGTTGATCTTGATGATGGTGGTGGTCGTGCTTGCCACCGTGGCCTATGCGGAGTTCCCTCCCACCGTGGTCTCAGAGAGCCGCTGTCTGTTGCAACAGGTTCAGATGCGCCAGGGGGGCATGGAAGTCGTGCTGCTCGAGCACGGTATCCACCGAGGTGAAGCCGACAGCTTGATCGAGTTGACCCACAAGAACATCGAAACGTTCTGGGGAGGTGAGCTTTCGACCGTCAGAGCCGGTCCCAGCGACGCCATCCTCTTGTGGAAGCGGGTGAACATCTACGGATTGGTGGCGATGACCGTCAATCTGCAACCTCCTTATAACTTCTGCACCTTTACCCCACGTGGGGACCAAGAAACGAGAATCATCGCTCGTTAGCTACTTCGAGGAGGGGCACATGACCGCAGAACTGACGCTCTACAAGTGTTACTGGCCACAAGTACAACATCACTTGCAAAGAATCCAGGCGAGCCACCTGATCGCCGATGGCAGCCCGCTGCTTTTAACGATCGAGCTCAGCATCGAACACATTCGCAATATCTTCAGCACCCTTCCATACGGTGCGGTTGTCGATATCAAACGCTTGGACTACGGCCATACCAAGCCTGTTAAGCACTTGAGAATCTGCTAGCAAACCCCCATCCGTATCTTTTCCCCAAGGCTTCTCTTGGGGTTTTTTTTGCCTGTATATTTTTTAGGTAATGGGTGATGAGTGATGGGTGATGGGTGCTTCGAAGGATACGGACTCAGCCAAACCGTTTGCACGTCAGCCACGCATTACCCATGACCCATTCCCCATTACGGTTTAGGGTGATGAGTGATGGGTAATGGGTGCTTCGAAGGATACGGACTCAACCAAACCGTTTGCACGTCAGCCACGCATTACCCATAACCCATTCCCCATTACGGTTTTATGGGTGCTTCGAAGGATACGGACTCAACCAAACCGTTTGCACGTCAGCCACGCATTACCCATAACCCATTCCCCATTACGGTTTTATGGGTGCTTCGAAGAATACGGGCTCAGCCAAACCGTTTGCACGTCAGCCACGCATTACCCATAACCCATTCCCCATTACGGTTTAGGGTGATGAGTTTTCGAAGAGTACGGGCTCTGCAGGCCGTTTGCAAACGACCTACTCATTACTCATTCCTGTTTACTCATCACCTTTCAAGCCCTTCCTGCCCAGCCAACCCCCTCCAAAATTGAGCAAACGTGCCCTGAGGATTGCCTGTTCGATTCCGTGTTATAGTGCGGTCGACTTTTGAATCATCAACAGGTAGTTGAAACGTCAACTGAGTGTAGGGCAGGGAGCCAAGCATGCTAGCAACAGAGCGCCGGCAGCACTTGGTCGAGCGAGTCAGAACCAAACGTGTTATCAAATCGGTTGAGCTCCAAAAGGAGTTCTGTGCCTCGTAATATCACCATTCTTCGCAACCTCTAGGAACGTAAACAAGGAGGAGTGCTTTCCGTATTTTTCGCGAACAGCTACAAACTCGGGCGGGTTACCATCGCCTAGATCGTTCTCACCGACGATCCACACACGCTCGCCACCGTTGAGGAAACCGAAACAGATCTCCTTGCGCAACTGCGCACGTTACGGATGGGAGGTGATCACCACAACGCAAAGCACAGGGTAAGATCCTCTGGAAGCCAGTCGGTTCTACGATACACTGGCTTGTCGAACCAATAAGAGAGGAAGGTTTATGGAAAAAATCAAGTGGTTTATCGCAACCCTGCTCACCTTCTCCCTTGTGAGTACGGTCCTGGCTCAAAACCTCGAGTGGCACGACGATGGCAGTGTAACGCTCATCACTCAGGACGATGGAGAGCGCATCACCATCCCGGCCGACCAGATCGGCGCCATGTTCGGTCCTGGCCAGCAGCCGTTTGAAGGCGTTCGTATCGCTATCACCGTGAATACCGGAGGCCCCAAGGGTGGCATCTCCGGTCCGCTCCACCAGCTCAGACCAGCCTGGGAGCAATTGACCGGGGCCAGACTCGACATCGTCGAAATGCCACTCCCCGAACAGCTTCCCACCACCATCAACGACCTCCGGCTCGGCCTCAACCAGTTCGACGGCTTCATGGAGGGCGCCTGGTACATGGGCGAGTATGTCACCCCGGGTTTCATCATCCCGGTCGACGACTACATCGCCGACGAGCGCTTCCCGCAGTGGGACCCCGACTGGTGGCCGCCCAGCTTGCGTGAAATCCACCAGTGGCAAGGCGAGATCTACGCCACACTCAACGATTCCGATGGCCAGGTGCTCTACTGGCGCGACGACATCTTGAGCGACCCTGAGTGGCAGGCAGCCTACGAGGCCGAAGTCGGCGAACCGATGCCCTTCCCGGTACAGACCTGGGAAGACGTGATCGACATCGCGGCCTTCTTCAACGGCAAGAACTGGGATGCCAACGACGATGAGCCCGATAGCGGCATCGTCATGCACTTCAAGGTCAACGCCCAGGGACACTTCCACTTCATGACCATGTCGGCCTCCTTCGTAGTGAGGCCCGGTGATACCGTCGACCGCTGCACCAACAACTACTGGTTCGACCCGGCCGACATGGAGCCGCTGGTCAACTCACCCGGCCACGTGCG
>CP070651.1:460429-463048 GCA_020354625.1 Trueperaceae bacterium | reverse complement strand
TAACCGCACAGGTGGATAGAAGCGCTCAAGTCACGCAGAAGGAGGAAAGGAACATGACAGCACGAAAAGGTTTAGCAGTGGCGTTGGTGACGGCTCTTGTTTTCTCGGCGCTGGCTTGGGACGATCCCGGGGTGATCACAGAGCAGCAGGTAAGTCAAGCAAACCTCACTGAACACGAAGAGTTCATGGCCTTGAGGCAGGAATACAAAGAGTTCCTCATTGCCAAGCAGCAGCAGGTGGTCCTGACCGAAGCAGAAGAGATGTGGCAGCTCAAGCGGGAGTACCGGCAGTTTCTAATCGCCCAAAGCCAAGGCGCCAGCATCGTTATCGCCGAGCAGTAAAGAGGAGCGCGGAGCTAGCTCCAAGCAGGAATGTTCAGACCGAAGATAACCACGCATAAGCTTCCCCCCTCTCGCTCTCTAAGCAAATCCAAGCAAAGCTTGCGACAATTTGGCCGCGGCCGCCCGCGGCCACGACTCGCTTTTGTAGCCCTAAGTTTGAGGCAAGATGTCAGAGCAGATGGCTTCTCCTAGTGCCCTGCGTCCACCACAACCTTCGTGATAATACGCGTCCGAGCTCAAGGGTAGGAACAGGACAAACGCCTAGAGTGGCTCATCCCCTTGACTGAACTCCTCTCAAGACTCTGCTAAGCTTGAGTTATGCCGTCGGTAACCCTAGAACTCTCCGAGGAGCTCAAAGCGCGCGTCGAACCCTTTAGTCGCTGGTTGTCGGCTATTCTCGAGTTGAGTTTGCTCGCCCTCAAAACGCCAGCCTCTGGTGCTGCCAGTGAACTGATCGAGTTCCTGATCTCTAACCCGTCGCCGGGCGAGGTGCAAACCTACCAACTGCCGACCTGGTCACAAGAACGTGTCGGAGCACTTCTCGAGAGAAATCGCAGCGCTGGTTTGAGTGATGCCGAGACCCGGGAACTCGACGAGTATCTCAAACTCGAGCATGCTGTCAGACTCATCAAAGCCAAACTCACCTCTGATGAACTCGCTAGCGCGTGAGCGATTCACTACGTGAGCGCGTTGCAGAGCGCGCCGTGGGGCGCTGTGAGTATTGTCTTTACCCCGAATCAGATTCACTGATTCCCCATCAACTCGACCATATCGTTGCGCAGCAACATGGCGGCGCTGATCGTGAAGATAACCTGGCGCTTTGCTGCGCCGTGTGTAACCGCTATAAGGGGCCGAATCTGACTTCGATCGATCCAAAGACCGGTGAGGTGACGCGTCTCTTTCACCCGCGTAAACACGTTTGGGAGGTACACTTCTACCTCGTGGAGGAACGTATCGTCGGTCTCACACCAGAGGGGAGAACGACGGCGTTTTTGCTTCGTGTTAATGATGAGGAACGACTTGAAGAACGCAAGGCGCTGATTGCGGTGGGGCGGTATGGAGTGGGGTGACGTGTTTCAGAAGGAGAATCTCCTTCACGTGGTCGATTCCTACTGCTCCGAAGCGGTGAGAGATCGTGCCAAACCCCATGCCCTCTAGAGATTGATAGGCCACGTCAACTTGGCCACCGCTAGGATATACCTCCATGTCGATGAAGTCGAGCTGGATCAGGTGGTGCCGATTTCGGATCAGAGTCCGCCTGAGCACACCATCACACCTTGCGTGGCACGGCTCCGGTGAGCCCAAGGATCGCTCTCATGCACTTGTGTCCGAAGTCAGCTGTGCGGCCGAACATGAGCGGGCAGCCGCCGTCGATCACCTCGATGCCGTGCTCGCGCCCATAGACGGTGGCGCTTTCAGATACGCTCCCCGGGCCGGGACCGCGGTGCATCCAGACGTGTTTGATGCCGAGTTCGGCGCACTCGCGCATGGTCGTGTCGGCGATCTCGGGCCGGGTCCCGATCACCACCGCCTCCACCCCTTCGGGGATCGACTTCAGATCCTGGTAGCTCGGATCGCCCTCGACTTCTGTGGCGTTGGGGTTGACCGCGAACACCTCGTAGCCGCGTGCGCGTAGCCGCTGATAGACCAGGTTGCTGCCGTGCCCTTGCGGTTTTCGCGAGACGCCGGTGACGGCGATGCGCTTCTTGGCCAGGAACGTTGTGGCGGCTTCGTTGATCGTCTGCATGATCGTGCCCCTTTCCGAGCCACGGCTCGTTTCTCTGTTTCGATAGAGGAACGCTGACCCCCAATGACCAATCTATTCACACCACTGAGCGAAAACGGGTCGGTGGATCTCCTACGGGAGCGTCGGCCTTTTCACCACGGCCCTGGTGGCGTGCTCGAGCGGTGATTGAGATTGCGGGTGCAACACGGCTTATGGCAACCGGAGACGTACCACCTCGCGATCCTCGGGTTGGTGCTCCCGAACCATGGTGACGATCTTAGCGCGGAGTGCCCGGTGATCATGTCCTATACTGGGAGATCGAAGTCCAGAACCTTGGAACGCGTTGAAGGGGTGTGGTGTGGCCGGCAGCATATCGTTCGGATCCACTATCACGATGGTGGCAATCCGGGAACCATCAGATAGACTCATCAACGTGCAGCTTTAAGAGGATGACCGATATCGATCGGCCGGTACCGCTACGGTATCGTCGTCATCGATCTACTGCCAGGAATCTTATGCCTTACAGAGCTCGTCGAGCATCGCGGTGACGGC
>CP070651.1:440775-460329 GCA_020354625.1 Trueperaceae bacterium | reverse complement strand
GGTTCTGACAGAGCTGGACATAATAAGAGGAATACAAGAGGAGTTCCAACCTGAGGATCTAGCCAAGCTCAGGGATGCTTACGCTATCGTCCGGGCAGCCCAAGGAAGAATAGCGGAGGCAGAAGAGATGCTCCGCGGCTTCAGAGCAGACATAGATGAATCCGATGAACAGCACATGGGTCTGTACTGGCGGGCCTTAGGCATCACTGAGCTTATCAAGTGCAACCCCGATGCTGCAGTCAGATACCTCAACAGGGGACTCAGGGAAGGATCCAAGCCTCTTTTCGAGGCAAGATATTTCCTCGGGCAAGCCTATTTGGAAGCGGGTCAGCCGAAGGAAGCTGCGGAGATCTTAGAGAAAGCGCTTTCCAGATTCGACGAACGTCACGCCAGCCTTCCCATCTGGTCGGTTAAGGCTCACTATTTCCTTGGTCTGGCTTACGAGCAGACAAATCGCGCCGAGAAGGCAATTGAGCAATACCAGGAATTCTTGGAATACTGGAAGGACGCCGATCCAGGCATAGCCGAGGTGGATGATGCCGAAGAGCGACTAGAACGGTTGGAAAGCGAATCCTGATTCCCGTCGGCAGTCGTCCGGTCCTGAAGAGGCCACTAGTCGGAAAACTGCTTTCATTAATTCCGAAGCTGACAGATCGCGGGTAAGCTGCCAATCACAGGAGAACTGCCAATGGCTAATATCGACGAGATCATCCGGCGAGCCCAAAAAGCGGCTGCTGCCTTCATAGAACTCGACCAGCCCCAAACGGATCAGCGAAGTCGCTGATGCCCGGCTCAAAGCGCCGGCGCGCCCAGGTAGAGGTTTCGAAAAACCGCATAAACGGCTTCATGGCAGCGAGAACTTCGGTCATACGTCCCGATGTGTAGGTCACGGTTGAGAGACCCCCTCTTCCTGATCGTCGGCTTTCGAGATTCGACGTAACATTTGCAGGCTTGGACTTAACTGGTGTAAGGTGCCATCCATTTCGTAACTCGTCTCCTACAGACTCACCCAAAACTCATAGGTCTCTGTGGCATGCTAACAGAATGCCAGTAAATTGTAGTTTGACACAGAGAGGTTGTGTCGACGGGAAGGTAATGGGTGATGAGTTATGAGTGATGGGTGTTTCGAACCGTCTAGACTCACACAACCCGTCCTCCCGTCTATTACTCGTCACTCATTACTGTTTACTCATCACCTTTTTGGCCTCATCAAAACAAGTTCTACAAAGACTTCACCCCAAAAGGACCTTTCTGTGCGCCTTCAAGGCTTGGTATCGGCTTTGGTGTTTGTCACCTGCATGGTTTTCGCCGCTTCCGCTTTCGCCGACAGCATGGAGATCTACACGCACAGGCCAGACGCGGCTGCTTGCGATCCGGGGGTCTTGTCGGAAGTGGAGAAGATGAAGGTACTCGAGCACCTGAACTTCATCCGTGCCCTCCACCGGCTCGAGCCCGTCAGCTACGATTTTGACAGCGATGACGAGACGGCCGAAGGCAGCCTCATCATCGCCGCCAACAAGCTGGCCACCCACACCCCGGATCCCTCGTTCGACTGCTACACGGACACCGGCCGCAACGGATCCGAGACCAGCAACATCAACTTTGCCGTGTACGGAAGCTCACCCAGCGAGCCCCTGCTGAGTAGCTCGACCTTCGATATCGTCCAGTATCTCATCGACGACAACGTTCCCTCTCTCAGCCACCGCCGTTGGTTGTTGAATCCCTTTCTGGATAAGATTTCCTATGGCCGGGTCGACCTGGTCTACCCTATAGATACTTCCGGAGAGGTCGTACACAGCTCGATTCTGAAGGTGATCTACGAAGACAAGGCGACCCTGCCGGCTGATACACCGAACTTTGTCGCCTACCCCCAAGGGGACTACCCGCTCGATCTTTTCAAACTCGGTTGGTTCTGGTCGTTCTCGGCCCTAGCCGATGCAAACGACTACTGGAACAACGACCTGGTCGACTACTCACAGGCCACCATCTCGGTCTCCGGCGACCGCGGGGCGCACCGGGTCCACAGCCAGGCCCACAACACCGACGCCACCGGCCTCGCCAACATGATTCAGTGGCGGGTCGACGACGTCAGGGTCGGTGAGAAGTACCGGGTTCGAGTCGGCAACGTCCGGGTCAGAGGGCAGATACAGAACTTCGAGTATCCCGTAACGATCACGTCCCCCGCCTTCAGGGAGTTCCAGATACCGGTGCTCGACAGCTCTGTTTCGACAGGCGCTTTCGAGGTGAAGTCGGGCGGCGAGCTAGCGCTCTTCGTTCCCCCACCCGGTGTGTCGACGCTCCAGGCCAACGCCCTCGGTCGGATCAGGGATGTTCAGATCGCACCACACTCCCCGTATGTGAACCTCGTCAAGGTGGAGGGTGTGGTCGGAGATGAGGTGACCTTGCACTTCGCCGAGGGGCGCAGCGCCACCTTGCGCATCGCCGAAAGCGAAGCAGGCGTATCCGATCCCCTGGTGGCGCTACGTCAGGATTACGGCGGCCCCGTGATCGTGGTAGACGAAACCGCCGAGCAGATCCCCATCAAGGCCGGCCATGAGTTTGCAGTCTTCGTAGCCCCACCGCGAGAGAACGCCTTTGAGTACATCGCTCTGGGAAGAGAGACGCGGGTGGAGGTGCGGCCTTACTCTCGCTACGCCAACCTCTTTAAGATCTCGGGCGGGTTCGGAGACGAGGTAGTCTTACGCTTTCCCGATGGCGGCACCACCACCCTGCGCATCGCTGAAACCGAAGAGGGGATCACCGACCCACTCGAGGCGCTCAGCAGAGAGATCGGAGGGGAAGCTTTCTTGGTCAGGGGCAATCATGAGACCGTCCCGGTAGCTGATGACCGCCCATTCGTGGTCTACGTACCCCCCACAGGAGACGGCACTGGCATCGGCAGCCTCAGCTGGACGGCACCGACCGGCACCGAGCTGAACTTCGAGTTCTATAACAACCACACCCTCATCGGACGGTTCGCCTCTATTACACCAGGCGATCAGGCGACTGTGATCTTCAGCGGCGAAAGAGCGTTCGTGGTCGAGATCACTTCGAGCCGGTAGTAGAGACTGGCGGCAGAACACCCTAGATGACAAGCTGCTTCCTGTCCTCATATACTGCACCTGTGCACAAAAAGGCCTGGCTATGAGTGCAAAGACTGAGGTTCTAGAACGCATCGCCGAAACACGGCTCGTTGCGATCCTCCGCCTGCCGGATCTCAGCCGTGCACTCAGGCTCTCCGTGGCGCTCCTCGAGGGCGGGGCCAACGTGCAGGAGTTCACGCTTACCAACCCTGAAGCGCTCGAGGCCATCGAGGAGGTGCGGGCCAAGTTGCCCGCTTTCAACGAGGGGCAGGCTGCCATCGGCGCCGGCTCGGTGCGAAACCTGGCGGAGGCCGAGGCTGCGATCACAGCCGGGGCACAGTTCATCGTCACCCCCATCACCCAACTCGAGGTGATCGCGGCCTGTAAAGAGGCCGGGGTTGCCATCATCCCAGGCGCCTTCACGCCCACAGAGATCGCCACGGCTTGGGAAGCGGGAGCGGACTTCGTCAAGGTCTTTCCCGCGAGGGTGCTCGGCCCCGGGTACATCAAAGATATCCTGGCCCCCATGCCGTACCTAAAGCTCATGCCCACCGGGGGAGTCGACCTGGAAAATCTCGGTACCTATCTGGATCACGGCGCTGTCGCCGTGGGTGTAGGCGGCAACCTCCTCGACAAGGAGGCGATTCGACGTGGAGACTGGGAGAAAATCGCTGCCACTGCGACTTCCTACACCACGAAAGCGAGGCGGTAGCGCGTGGCAGACTACGACGTCATCACCCTGGGCGAGACCATGTTGCGCCTCTCGCCGACAAACTTGCGACGTATCGAGCAGGCGAACGAGCTCGAACTCTACATCGGAGGCACAGAGTCCAACACCGCGGTCGGGCTGGCACGCTTGGGGCTGAAGGTGTGCTGGCTCTCACGGCTAACCGACAACCCGCTGGGCCGGTTGCTGGCGGGTAAGATCGCCCAGCACGGCGTAGATACCTCACACGTAACCTGGACCGAAGAAGACCGGATCGGCCTGCTGTTTCTCGAAGAGGGGAAGGCGCCGAGGGGTAGCCGCGTGATCTACGACCGTCAGGGTTCGGCCGCAAGCCGGATGCGAGCCGGTGACCTGCCGCGCCCACTCTTCCACCCCACGGGCGCCCGCCTCTTTCACACCACCGGTATCACCCTCGCGATCGGCACGGACCCTGCAGCAGCCGCCGCCGAGGCCGTGAGCTGGGCCAAGGAGGCAGGCTGGCTCGTCAGCTTCGACCTCAACTACCGCAGCACCCTCTGGTCACCTGCTACCGCCCGCCGGGGTTGCGACCCCATCATGCAACAAGCCGATATCCTGTTTCTGCCCGAGCGCGACGCCATCCTCCTCTACGAACTGGCGCCCGATACGCCCTCTGAAGGTGTCCTCCGTACGATAGCCGAGCGCTACCCTCGAGCGCTCATCGCCCTGACGCTCGGCCCAGAAGGCGCCATCGCCCTGGCCCCCGGCGGTGAGATCCACCGGCAAGCGTCTTTCCCTGCCGAAGAGGTCGACCGCATCGGCGGTGGCGACGCCTTCTCCGCCGGCTTCCTCTACGGCTACCTGAGCGACAAGCGTGGGGACTCGAACATTGCCACCGCGCTCCGCTGGGGTGCAGCCGCCGCCGCGCTCAAATACGGCATCCGCGGAGACTTTCCAGTGATCACACGGTCCGAAGTCGAGGCGCTGATCGAGGGCGCCACGGGTGCGGGCGTCGTCCGGTAAGTAGCATGTACCGGCCCCAAAAGCCGGGCTGCTACCATAGCGGCATGAGCCAAACCCATTCCCGTATCCGCCCTCCGGAACCCGGCAGCATCCCAACCCGCCTCCAGCCACTTCTGGATCGTTCCGACGCCGCCATGACGGGCGATGAACTTCCTACCCTGTTCGGAAACCAGGTGCGCGCCCTGGCGCATAACCCAGCGCTCCTCGAGGCGCTCACCGGGGTTTACCAAGCCTTTGCCGAGGCGCCGTCGGTCAGAGCCGCAAAAGGCCCGTCGTGAGCGCTCCTGAGAGTGCGTACCCCGACCTGAGCGGGCAAGTGGCGCTCGTCACCGGTGGCGGCCGTGGTTTGGGCCGCACCTTCTCGCTGGCGCTGGCTGCTGCCGGCGCGGCGGTCGCGGTCGTGGCCCGCTCCAAGACCGAGATCGCCGAGACCGTCGCGCTGATCGAAGCGGCGGGGGGCAGAGCACAAGACTTCAGCGTGGACGTCAGCGACCGGGCCGGGGTCGAGCAGACCGTTGCGGCCGTAACCAGAGATCTCGGCCCGGTCGACCTCCTCATCAACAACGCCGGCGTGCTCCCACCGGCAGGCCCCGTCTGGGACACCGATCCCGAGGCGTGGTGGCGCAATCAGGAGGTGAACTTGCGCGGTCCCCTCCTCTTTATCCACGCTGTGGTACCAGACATGATCGCTAGGCAGCGCGGCCGCATCGTCAACGTCGCCAGCGGGGCCGGCATCACCGCCATGCCCAACGCCTCGGCCTACGGCGTCAGCAAAGCTGCCCTGATCCGGCTCACCGAAATGCTGGCCCTCGAAGCCCGACCCTACGGCGTCAGCGCCTTCGCTATCACCCCAGGCACGGTGCGAACACCGATGACCGAAGAGACCTTGAGCTCGCCGGAGTTGGCCAAGTGGATGCCCTGGCTGACGGCGACGCTCGAAGAGGGTCGCGACTTCCCCGCCGAGCGAGCCGTCGAGCTGCTGATGCTGTTGGCTTCTGGCGAAGCGGACGTTCTCACGGGTAGGTTCCTGAGCATCCGAGACGATCTCGAGATGCTGCTCGAGCATGCCGAGGAAGTCAAAGCGCGCGAGCTCTACACCTTAAGGCTGAACCAGCTCGAGTAGCTCCGAAGGCGAGGACCATCGAGCTGGGCGATGAGACGGCCGCAACCGGAAGCGGTACTCCACACCTAATTCACTGAGCCGACCATCACCCGGGCAAGCGTTATCGATGTTATTCGCCCCAAATCCTTGCAGACCCCCCCAAAGCGTGGTAGAAGATGGAGTGTAGACGCAAAATCCATCATCTATTAAGGAGGCATACGTCATGAAGTCAAGAATGGTTTTTCTACTCCTGGTCATCTTGGTGGGGTCGCCGGTTCTGGCGCAACAGCTCACCATCGAGAGCTGGCGCAACGACGACCTGGGCATCTGGCGCGACATCATCATTCCGGCATTCAACGAACAGTACCCTGACATCGAGGTCGTTTTCGCACCGACTGCTCCCGCAGAGTACAATGCGGTCCTCGCATCCAAACTCCAAGCCGGAACCGCCGGTGACCTGATCACCTGCCGCCCCTTCGACAACTCCCTCAATCTCTTTTTGGAAGGGCACTTGGCATCGCTCAACGACCTACCCGGCATGGACAACTTCAGCGACGTCGCCAAGAGCGCCTGGATCACCGACGACGGCTCAGACGTCTTCTGCGTGCCGATGGCCTCGGTGATCCACGGTTTTCTCTATAACCAGGATGTTTTCAGCGAGTTGGGCATCGAAGAACCCGCCACCTGGGAAGAGTTCCTGGCGCTTTTGGAGGCCGTCAAGGCCGACGGCACCTACGCCCCTCTGGTCATGGGCACCAACGACCAGTGGGAGGCCGCCACCATGGGCTTCCAGAACATCGGACCCAATTACTGGGAAGGTGAAGAGGGCCGCCTCGGGCTCATCGACGGTAGCGTTGGATATGATGACGCAGGCTTCGTTGCGGCCTTCGAAGCGCTGGCCGAGTGGCAGCCCTACCTGACCGACGGCTACCAGGCGGTGGCCTATCCCGACGCCCAAAACCTCTTCACCTTGGGCCTGGGCGCCATCTACCCGGCCGGCTCGTGGGACATCGGCACCTTCAACCCGCAGGTCGACTTCGAGATGGGCGCCTTCCGGCCGCCTCCTCCCGCCGGCCAGGACACCTGCTACATCAGCGATCACACCGACATCGCCCTCGGGGTCAATACCGCCAGCTCTAACCAAGAGGCGGCGCGCACCTTCCTCGAGTGGATGACCACAGCCGAGTTTGCGGAGCTCTACACCAACCAGCTCCCCGGCTTCTTCACCCTCTCAAACCACCCCATCAATGTCGAGGACCCGGTCGCACAAGAGTTCATCAGCTGGCGCGGCGAGTGCGAGACCACCATCCGCTCCTCCTATCAGATCCTCTCTCGCAATGCCGAAGTCAACAACGAGAACGACTTGTGGAACGCTTCCGCACAAGTCCTGAACGGTACCCTGACGCCACAGGAAGCCGCCGACTTCGTACAGAGCCGGCTCGCAACCTGGTACGCACCCCAACAGTAGCGAACACGCGGATTGCTCGGTTACCCGAGCAAGGAAGACGAGGGGCAGGCACAAAGCCCTGCCCCTCGCCTTGTTAACGGGAATGTCGACCGCAGCTCGGATACAAGCGGACGCCTCTCCCCTTTTCGTTCGATACACTGAACGCTGAGCACGGCATGAACTCGAAACGGCGAAAACCCTTCCCCATCCACATCGTCGTCTTTTTGGCGCCGGCGGTCCTCATCTACACCCTCTTCATGATCTACCCGCTGATCGACTCGCTGCGCCTCGGACTCTACCAAGCCGGCGAGGGGGGGACCGAGGTGTTCGCCGGCTTCACGAACTACCGAACACTCCTCACCAGCAACATCTGGGCCCCGACGCTCTGGAACGCCGTCAAGAACAATTTCATCTTCTTCGCTGTTCACATGCTGGTGCAGAACCCGATCGGGCTCTTTCTGGCCGCGCTGCTTAGCTCCCGTGTGGTGCGCGGCACCGCGGTCTACCGGACCCTGATCTTTACCCCGACCGTGCTCTCGGTCGTGCTCATCGGCTTCATCTGGCGGCTGATCCTGAGCCCGCTCTGGGGGATCTCCAAGGATTTCTTGAGCTTCTTCGGGCTGGGGCAATTCAACCAGCCCTGGCTCGGGCTCGAGTCTTCGGCTCTGATCGTGCTCTCGTTCATCTCGGTCTGGCAGTATGTCGGCATCCCCATGCTGCTCTTTCTGGCCGCCCTGATCGGCATCCCTGACGAGCTGATCGAAGCCGCCAGAGTAGATGGGGCGACCGGTTGGAACGTGTTTTGGCGCATCAAGTTCCCGCTCATCCTGCCCACAGTCGGCATCGTGGCGGTGCTGACCTTCGTCGGCAACTTCAACGCTTTCGACCTCATCTACACCACCCAAGGCGCCTTGGCAGGGCCGAACTTCTCGACCGACATCATGGGCACCTTCTTCTTCCGCACCTTCTTCGGGTTTCAGTTACAGCCGGGCAATCCCATCATGGGCGCTACTATCGCGGGCGTGATGTTTTTGATCATTCTGACGGGTGTGCTCCTCTACCTCTTCGGCTGGCAGCGCCGCCTGCAGCGGCTCGAGTTCTGATGGGAGCTACGTGTCGATGACGGCGTCACACTACCGCCCCAGAAAAGGACTAGGGCATTGGGGGCAAGTGCTCGGCACCCACGCAGCGCTGCTCATCTACACCGCCTTTGCGCTCTTCCCGGTGCTTCTCGTCGTCCTCAACTCGTTCAAGAGCCGCCGCGCCATCTTCCGCTCCCCCTACGCCCTCCCCAACCGGGAAACCTGGGATCTGATCGGCTACCAGAAGGTCCTCGACGGCGCCAATTTCGGCTTGTATTTTCGCAACAGCTTGATCGTAACGGTCGGCGCCCTCCTCATCATCTTGCTGGTCAGCTCGATGGCCTCGCACGCCCTGGCCGCCTATAACTTCCGCGGCAACACCCTGATGGGCCTCTACCTCGCCATCGGCATCATGATCCCGATCCGTCTCGGCACGGTCAGCATCTTGCGGCTTACGGTAGCGCTCAACCTGGTCGACACCTTGTGGGCCCTGATCTTGGTCTACGTGGCGCAGGGGATCCCTTTGGCGGTCTTTATCCTGACGCAGTTCATGCGTCAGGTGCCGGGCGACCTCAAGGACGCAGCCCGCATCGACGGCGCCAGCGAGTACCGCATCTATACGCTGGTCTTGCCTCTGGTGCGCCCCGCGCTCGGCACGGTGGCCGTCTTCAACATGATCCCCATCTGGAACGACCTCTGGTTCCCGCTGGTGCTCGCCTCCTCGGAAAAATCCAAGACCGTGATCCTGGGCGCGCAGGTCTTCCTGGGGCAGTACGTCAACGACTGGAACGCGGTGCTGGCGTCCCTCACCCTGGCGATGATCCCGATCATCGCGCTCTACATCATCTTCTCGCGCCAGCTCATCCGGGGCCTGACCTCGGGTGCGGTGAAGTAAACTATCTCTTGGAGGCCTGGCATGAAACCTTCGGATCTTAGGGCGGGTGAACGGATCAAAGACGTCCGTGTCACAGAAGACACCTTGAGCGTCGACCTCATGGATGGGAGAGTCCTGTCCGTACCGTTGGCCTGGTATCCGAGGCTGCTTCACGCCACCTCAGAGCAGCGTGCCAACTGGCGTCTAAGCGGCAGCGGTTACGGCATCCACTGGCCAGATATCGACGAAGACCTGAGCGCCGAAGGGCTCTTGCGCGGTGCCCCTGCTCCGAGAGGATCGATTCCTGTCAAGGGATAAAGCTCACGCTCGAGCTCATAAGTGGCATGGACCGCTGTAACTGCTATACTGCCGGGGAGGCAAACCCTAACAGGCAGGTTCGCCTCAACCTGTCGGAAAGGGGGACGTGATGAAAGAGTCGACACTTTGCCTTACCTGGAGGGAAACCCCCTCTTCGTAAGCTAAAGAACCCCCCTCACAAGTTGAGGGGGGTTTTCTTTTTGGATTGACTATGGAGACTCCGTACTAGCAAGTCTGGGCTTCGCGGAGTAGACTTTCTGCCTATCACTTGGACGTGCTCAGCTTCTGAACCACGAGAGCGTTGAGGCTGATCCCCGCCTGCGCCGCTTCCATCGCCAATGCCCAGTGCATCCGCTTGTCGATCCGCACCGAAAACCGCCCTGAATAGTCCTTGTTGGCAGGAGCAAGCGGGATGTCCTCACCTTTGTCTCGGTAGCTCTCCTTGACGGCTTCCCAGGCTACTTCGAGCTCCTTCACGGCCTCGTTGGGGCTACCGGCAAAGGCTGACACCGCCGGCAACTCGACCAGATGCGCCAGCCAGTCCCCATCATCGTCGAGGAACACGTTGACGGTGAAACCGTCGAAATCACGTGTTGTCATCCGTCTTCCTCCTAATACCCTGTGGAAAGCTTACAGCCAAGTCCTTCTTTCACTCAAGCCCTGGAACCCAGAGCTCACGAGTCTCCGATCTCCGACACCGCTTCGGTTAGCTGCACGCCCCGCCTTTCAAGCTCCGCTAGCAGGTGCCCGAAACACGCCGGATCGCCGCCAACAAACTCGGGCGGACAGATCCCCTTTTGGGTGAACATTTTTCCGGCGAGCTGGCGCACTACGATGGCGCAGGTGTAGCCGGTGGTGCGGGCCATCGAGGTGGTCTGGGTGGCAGGGTCGAAGCGGTCGAGGAGCTCGAAGGTGTGGCGGGTGGCCGTACCGTCTTTGCTCCCCTCCATCACCACGCGCATGACGGTGAGGTCTTCTTCGCCTTCGGGGAGCCGCCAGCGGTCGAAGAGCAGCTTCGAGGTCACATCCAGCGGCCGAACCGACCGACCTTCGATATCGACCGGTTCCTCACCAAAAAACCCGCTCTCGCGAAAGACCCGCATCAACTCGGCGTGACCCGGGTAGCGGAGCGTCTTCTCCTTCATGAAGGGGGCGTTGAGGGTTCTCAGCAGCGAGCGCAGGCCGTCGGTGTTGAACGCTTCCAAGGTACCGAGACCAGGAAAGTCGAGGGACTCCACCTCGCTGAGCGCCGGCCGGACGACCTCCCGGCCGTACTCGACCAGCCTGGCGGGCCGGGTGTACTCCTCGATGACATCGACCGCTGAGAAAACCACCCGGTACTCGTAGGGCCAGAGGCGCACCTTGGGCAAGCCGCCCACGTAGCAGGCATAGGAGTCCACTCGGTCCAGCCGTCCGGCCACGTGCCCGGCGAGGACGTTGCAGAGGCCGGGCGCGAGCCCGCAGTCGACCACCGCCGTGACGCCACGCGCTCTGGCCAGCTCATCGAGAGCGAACGCGTCCTCCGGGAAAAAAGATATATCGACGACGTCCTTGCCGGCTTCGATCACGCCCTTGAGGACCTCGAAGCCCATGAAGCCGGGGACCGCGCAGGCGACCAGGTCGCTCGAGGCGACAGCCTCGTGGAGTTCTTCGGGTACCTGCAGGTCGGCCTGGTGTGTTCGAAGGTTCGCCTCGGCCTCGAGCCTGGCAAGCCCTTCGGGGTGTAGATCGACGGCCGTCACCTCGAAGGAGGGCTCAGAGGCGAGATCCTTGGCGATGGTGCTGCCGATCAGACCGGTTCCAAGCACAGCTATTTTCACGGTAGGTTTCCTCCACGAACGAGTTTCAGCGGCATTGCACGTCAAGCCTTTTTAGGTGATGGGTGATGGGTGATGAGTAATGGGTAGGTCGACTACGAAAGGAAAGTAAGGCTGGAGCTCACTTCCCCAAAACCGCAAATCCCAGAGTGGATAGGCTCAGAAATGATCATTTGCTACTCTCATCACTCATAACTCATCCCTCATCACCTTACCCGGTGGGCACAGCGGTAAGAGCAAACGGATTCGACCACAACTGGTCATGATACGCATTACCCATTCCCCATGACCCATTACGGTTCTGGTTATGAATGCTGCGAAATCCTCAACCAGCATCAAGTCTCCAAACTTATCACGTCAGGAGTGCGATCACCACGGTCAGGCTCAGCAGCGACCCCAGGGTGGCCAGCACCAGGGTCTTCGCTACCTGATCGGCGTCACCACCGAACTCGATCGCCAGAATCAGGGTATTCACCGCCGGGGGCATGGCTGCGAGCAGGGTGAGCACCGAAAGGTCGAGCCCTCGAGCCCCGACCAGAAACGCTACGCCGTAACCAACCAGCGGGCCGATAAGAAGCTTGAAGAGGGCGGCTCCAAAGCTGGCCCTACCAGGGACGTTGAGACCAGAGCGGTAGATCTGGATTCCTAAAACGAGCAGCACCAAGGGGATGGCCGCGTCACTGAGGAGATCGAAACCACGGGACAAGCCGGTGGGCAACTCCCAACCGAGCAGGTTCAACGCAACGCCTGCCACGGCAGCCCAAACCACCGGCAACCGCAGCAGGTCGGCGGTGCTGCGCGACGCCATCCCCTCTCGACCAGCCAGAACCAGCGGACCGAGTGTGTAGAGCACGATGGTAACGAAGACGTACAACAAAATGGCGCGCTCCAGCGCCGCCTCGCCCAAGGCGAAAAGGGTAATGGGCAACATCAGATTGGCCGCGTTGCCAAACACGCTGGTAGCTACGAAGGCGCGACGCACACCAGGCGGGTAACGGCTGCTCAGCAATTGGGCCAGCAGATACATGGCCACGAGAAAGAGACCGTGTCCGATCACGAGGCGCACGGCCCCAGAAAGCGTCAGTTCCGACGCCAGGAGCGAGGTGAACACCAGAGCGGGCACGGCGGCGTAGAGCGCCAGGCGGTTGATGATGGCGATCCCCGAGGCGACCTTCGAACCGAGCAGGATGCCGATCGTGATCACCACGAAGGCGGGCACGACGCTATTGAGGAAGATGTCGAGCAAGCTAATGCCTCCCGTTAGCGTTTCTACCATCTCCGTGGTCGCAGCACTCGACGCCCATCAATAAACCGACGAAGCCATTTGTGTTATGTGTAAACACGATGTCTAGGAATTTTGTGACGTTATGTGAGAATATTCGATAAGCGAACTAAAAGTTGCCGAGATTTCTACATATTGTACAAGTTAACTTGATAAATTTGGCAGCGTTTTTTGACATCGCCGTCGAGACAGGTGCAAAAGCGGTCCTCGTCAACCAGTCGGCCACCAAGGTCCACAGCATACCCCCGGGGCATTTTGCCCACCAGGCGATCCGGGTCGAGGTACGAGATGGGGCCGAGCTCGAGTTCTATCCCGGCTTGACCATCCCCTACCCCCGAGCGGCCTACCGGCAGCGGATCGACATCGATCTTGCGAGTGGAACCCGCTTTGCCACCCTCGAGAGTTGGGCTACCGGCCGGGTGGGGCGCGGCGAGTCCTTTTCGTTCCAGGTACTCTCCTCACGTATACGCATCCGGCGGTGGTTCCATCTAGGGATCCAAAGTATGATGCGGTACCCCCTTCGGTCGGGCTTCGTCCGGCAAACGAGGCGTTCTCTACACACGCGAACCGAGGGCACCCATCGACCGCATGGCAAAGGAGAACCGTATGGATATCAGAGCCGCTGTGGTACGCGAATGCAACCAACTTTCGATCGAAACGGTCGAACTGAGCCCACCCCAACCGGGAGAAGTCCTCGTGCGCATCGCAGCAGCCGGGGTGTGCCACTCGGATCTCCACACCCTACGCTGCGAGCTGAGGGCACGACCACCTCTCGTCTTGGGGCATGAGGGCGCTGGGATCGTCGAAGCCATCGGTGACGGCGTGACCAGCGTCAGGCCTGGAGACCGGGTGCTGATCAACTGGCTCCCTGCCTGTGAACAGTGCCCCACTTGTCTCGAAGGACACAGCAACCTCTGCGAGCGCCTCTCAGAAACGACTTTCAAAGGGCTTTTGCCCGACGGCACCACGCGTCTCACGGCTCAAGATGGTACGCCCCTCAAACACCTCCTCAGCGCCGCGACCATGGCCGAACGCGTCGTCGTCTCCGAGGCCGGCGTCATCCCCATCGGCGAAGACGTGCCATTCGAAGTGGCCGCCATTATCGGCTGCGCTGTCATGACGGGTGTAGGTGCAGTCATCAACACAGCCCAGGTGACGCCGGGGAGCTCCGCTGCCATTATCGGCTGTGGCGGCGTCGGGCTCAGCATCTTGCTCGGGTGCCGGCTGGCGGGCTGTTACCCGATCATCGCGGTAGACGTTCAGGAGAGCAAACTCGAACTAGCGCGCCAGCTAGGCGCTACCGAGACCGTCAACGCCGCCACCGTCGACCCCGTCTCAGCCCTCCGCGAACTGACGCGGAAAGGGCCTGAATACGTTTTCGATAGCGTAGGAGCAAGCACGACCATCTCACAGGCGCTTCAGGCCGCCGCGCCCTACGGAACTGTCACTGTTACCGGAATGGGCGACGTCCTCAAACCGACCCCCATCCCGACCGACGCACTGATCTTCTCGAATAAACGCCTGCTCGGTTCCTTTGTCGGCTCGAGCCGCCCCCGGGTCGACCTCCCCAAGCTGATCGAACTCTATCTCGGCGGGCGCCTCCCGCTCGATCAACTCATCTCTCAAAGGTATCCGTTAGATGAGCTTCCCAACGCCTTCGCAGACATGGAGGGAGGTTCGGTAGCACGGGGGGTTGTGATCTTCGATCACTAGCGACAAAAGGCAGGGGCCATCAAAGCCGAGCAGGGGCTCGAGACCTCTACCGGTATCGACAACATCACGATCTTGCTCTCCGGGCGGCTACCATAGACTCGGGAACGATCGAACCGCGAACTTCATCTCTTCACCGAGTCTCTCCAGAAGTCCCCTCGATCGCATACTGACTGACCGCGAGCATTCGAAAGGAGCAATCGTGTATCCCCTCGTCACCCTGCTCATCTTCTTGCTGACCCCTATAGCACTGGCCAAGACGACCATCTCGTTTTGGCACTCGCAGAGTGCCAACCACGAGACCGTGGTGGCTCTCGCCGACTCCTTCAACACGTCACAAGACGATTTCGAAGTGGTTCCCGTATACGCCGGAGACTACCGTGAAGCAGCCATCAAACTCATCGGCGCCGTCAACAGCGGCACGCCACCGGTGCTGTTCGATGCCGAGGTTACGGTCTTCCCGCGGCTGGTCGAAGAGGGGCTGGTACTCGAGCTAACCGATCTCGCCAACGAATTACCCAGCAATTTGGTAGGAGATCTGTATCCCAATATCTGGGCGTACGGCGAGCTGGCAGGAAAGCGCTTCGGTCTACCCTGGAATATGGCGGTCCCGGTCCTCTTTTATAACGCCTCTGTCTTGAGGCAGCGTGGCGTGGAGGTGCCGACCGACTGGTCTGAGTTCGAGCTGGCTGTGGCGGACCTGACAAGCCGCCAAACCAGAGGCTTCATCGATGTCAGCGCCGCCTTTATCTTCGAGATGATGGTCATGAGTCGTGGAGGGCAGATCGTCACCGAAGACGGCCTACCAAACTTCGACAGCCCGGAGGCGATAGCAGCGCTCAGCCTGCTCCAACGACTTGCCAAAGAGCGCCACTCGATCATCAAGAGCTTTGGTGAACTCGACGCCGCCCTCGTCGACTTCGTGCGCACCAAGGGGATGATGGCCTTCGCCAGCATCGCCTTCTGGCCCATGGGCTTGCGCTACGCCATCGCCTTCGAACCCGGCGCCGCTCCGGTACCCCGAGGGGAAGCCCCGTCGGGAAATCACAGCGTGCCGCTGATGGAGGGTCAACTCGTGGTCCTCGAAGGCGCGTCCGCAGAAGAGCGCCGAGGAGCGTTTGCCTTCTGGGAATTCTTGGTGGAACCGGAAAATGTCCAGACCTGGGTAGAAGCTTCATTCGCACTGCCGGTACGTCGCTCAGCCCTACCCCTTCTAGAGGCTTGGTACGCTGAAGACCCCAACCGGCGGGCCGGTCTCGATCAGATCGAGTTTGCCACCGCCCGTCCTCGGGTCGGAGCGTACGCCATCTGGCAGAGCTACTTGGAAGAGGCTATCGAGAAGAGTCTCAAACGTGGCCTCGATCCCGAAACCACCTTGAATGAGGCCCAACGCCGGGCTGAGGAAGATCGGTAACCGGCAAGCGATCTATGACTTAAGAGAAAACTGGAGCTAGCACTTGTGAGCGAAGCTCACCACCCACCGCCGATACGCACCGACACGAGCAACGACTTCGCCCATCATTCGATGAAGGTGCGTCTCCCCAACATCATTCGCGAAACCCAGCGTTTGAACCGCGACTACCCTGTGCCGACGGTACGCGCTCTCAACAGCTTGTACACGGCCCTGTCGGAGAACGCACCCATCGCAGAGCTTGAGCTCCCAACCCCGGATTACGACGTCTGGGCGCCTGCTTGCGCTTCCCACCAGGATCACACTTGGCTGAACACCGATTGGTTTTTTGCCGAGATGTACTGTTACCGGCAAATCATTCAGGCGGTGAGGTGGTGGGAAACAGGGCGCGACCCATTCGCACCCAAAAAGGCCGAGGCGCTTGGCGGTCGAGAGCTATGGCGCCAGCTCGAGCAGGCCCTCTCGTTGCAGGGAACTCTTGAGGAGAGACTGATCGGCTTGCTCCACGCCTCACTATGGGGAAACCGCACCGATCTGAGCCACCCCATCATCCACCATCGCGAGCCTGCTAGCGCAGCGGACCTGCTGGTCGATGACAGCGTAACCGCCACGCAGTTTTTGCTACACCGGCCTGGGCCGGTCCATATTGTGACCGACAACGTCGGCGCCGAGCTGGCCATGGACCTGGTGTTATCAGACACGTTGCTCGCTGAGCACGCCGATGAAGTCGTGCTCCATCTGAAGATGCACCCGGTGCTTGTCAGCGACGCGATCGTCGACGACATCTGGGCCTTCTTGGAAGTGCTCGCCACCGGTGGAATACCCCCAGTCGCCACCGCCTTGCAAGAGCGGCTCGTAGGCGCGATCTCCTCAAACCGCCTACGGCTCGCCCCGGATCTTTACTGGAACGGAAGCCGTTACATTTGGGACCTACCATCAAGGCTCGTAAAGACGTTCCAGCGGGCGCGCCTGGTCATCTTTAAAGGGGATGCCAACTATCGTCGCTTGGTAGGCGATCGGCTCTGGCCCCCCGAAACGCCGCTGGCCGATATAACGACCAGCTTTCCAGCACCCCTGCTGGCGCTACGCACCCTGAAGAGTGACGCCATCGTCGGCCTGCCGATGGGACTGGCGGACAGCTTGGATGCTGGCGACGAGAACTGGCGCGTAAGCGGCAAGCGGGGTGTGATTCAAGCCTCACTCCCCAGCCCCGATCGTTAACGGCCTGCTAGAGCCATCAGCCCCCAGTGACCCTGGGGGCTGATAAAGATGACTCCTAGTTGAATACAGCGTGATAAACGATAGAAACGATGATCGGAAACAGAGGTTGATCAGCAGGCTTTCAGATCACATATCACACGAGGTGCGGCAGGACCGCTAGTCCAGAAAACCACGCAGGTTGCGTGTCCGACTCTCGAAGTAGCGGAGCTTTTGAAGGGCTTTGACCTCGATCTGTCTGACGCGTTCCCGGGTCACACCCAAACGCCGACCGACTTCTTCAAGCGAAAGCTCACAACCGTCTACGAAGCCTTTCCGCAGCAACAGTACCGATTTTTCTTTTTCGCTCAGCTTGCGTAGCGCCACCTCGAGCGCTTCGCCGAGCAGCGTCTTGGTCACCTCGGCCTCAGGCGTTTCCACAGCCTCATCTGCAATGAAGTCGCCGTACGATCGATCCTGTTCGTCTCCTATGGGTGCCTCTAGAGAGACCGAATCTCGCGTCACCTTCAAGGCATCCTCCACCCGTTCGGTGTCCCACCCCTGACCGATGCTTTTGGCGATCTCTTCGTGCGTCGCCTCACGACCGAGCTCCTGCTGCAACTGGCGAGACTTCTGAGATACCTTGTTGAGGCTCTCCACCATATGAACGGGGATACGAATCGTACGAGCCTGGTCGGCGATAGCGCGACTGATCGACTGACGTATCCACCAAGTGGCATAGGTCGAGAACTTGTTTCCCCGGCGATGATCGAACTTCTCCACCGCACGTATCAAGCCCTGATTCCCCTCCTGGATCAGATCGAGAAGACCGAGGCCACGCCCCAAATATTTCTTGGCGACGAACACGACCAGGCGGAGGTTCGCCTCGATAAACTTCTGTTTGGCAAGACGCCCGTCTTCAACCCGTTGCTCGAGCAGACACCTCAACCGCTCATCGATTTCGCTCGCTCGATCTGCGAGCTGCTCGGCTGCCGCGGCAGCGGCCTCCATCCGGCACGACAACTCCACCTCTTCTTCAGAAGAGAGCAGGTCGATCCCACCGATCTCTTGCAGGTACTGGGACACGTGGTCGGCCTCAAAGGGCCGTTCACTCACATCATCAGATGGCTCTTCTTGCTCTTCAGAGGAGCTCACGTCCACCTTACCGGCGTTAGCGACCTCCTCCTCAGCCTCTTCGAAGAGAAAGAGCTCTTCGGGATCGATCAGATCCTCCTGTCGTCCGTTAGCACCAGAAGCATCGACTTCCCCTAGAAAAGAGCGGCGAAATCCACCAACCTCGTGGCCATTTTCACTCTGGTTGTGTCCGGCCAGGGTCGATATGGAGGGTGTCTTGAGCCCACTTGGAGCGGGCGGCAAATCCCGATCGATCGGTACAGGTCCCTCGACTCCCCACTCCCCGTTCCGACCATCTTTCACCTTGGATGTCGCTCCTGATGTTTGTGACACGACGCCTCCTTTGTACGGGTTCGGCCCAGGTAGAAAAATAGTGCAACCGATCCGAGATCGTAAGTGAAGCGTCCGCAGCGAAGCTGCGCTCGGGCGATTCTGAGTTTGGGTACAAAAGAGGATGGGGAGAGAGCGTTTGACCCTAACGGTTGCGCTACCGGCTCGACTCGCTCCCAGCGCCCATATAGATGGTGGTAACGAGCTTCAGCGCCTCTTATGGGACCGACGTCCCTAAACGGGGGCTATTCTATGGAGCTGTTTCTTACATAATTCTTACGGACCCCCTGATTTTCCAGTGGGCAACGATCGAGATGAGGGGCGGATCACGCCACACGCGATCCGCCCCCGGTATCGGCTGATCTATTTCTGTTGTCTTGAAGCGACCACGTCTTGGTAGTGGTCGGCGTCTATCGCTTTCGCGCCATCCTCAACGAGATGAGGGGTTTTCGGGCTTCTTCTTGCGGGGACGCGTTCTCCCGTACGTTCCACGTTTGATCTTGCCACGCTTCGTGCGCTTGTCTCCCTTGCCCATGAACGATCCTCCTTGCTCTAGATTACATTGAAGCCGAGTTCGCGACGGTCAGACCCCGGGGCGACCGCGATCGGACGTCGCTCGGCTCGCTCTAAGTTTGAGACGCCTCGCCTCACACCTAGCTACTGAGGTGTTCAGCATAACGCAAGTCGACCTTACCGCGGCAGCAGAGCGGTCCGAAGCAGGCCGGTATCACCCGTTCGTAGAACGTAGCTTGATAGGTTGCAAACGTTCTGCCGACGCATAGCAGGCTAGGGCCACACGCAGGGCCTCATACCCATCGCGCCAGGTGATGGCCGGGTCGCGCTCTTCTCGCACGCTGGCGACGAACTCCTCAATCAACAGTTTGGTCGGATCGGCTCCCCAACCGTGCCAGCTGACCGGACGTGGTGCCGACCTATCGTAGACGGTGAGAGATTGAGCGAAGCCGTCTACGCTGACAGCCCCCCGTTCGCCAAAGAGCTCCATCTTGAGATGCCCCCAGCGAGGATAGTTGGCGGGACGGCTCCAGCTGCAATCGATTG
>CP070651.1:435607-440675 GCA_020354625.1 Trueperaceae bacterium | reverse complement strand
TTGCGGCAACGGATCACGGGCGGCCGCGATCCTTACTCGCTCCGCTCGCCTTGAATTTGAGGCGATCGCCTCAAATTCAAGGCGAGCGGAGCGAGTAAGGATCGCGGCCGCCCGTGATCCGTTGCCGCAATCATAACTTGGACGTGCTTAATCGAAATAAAGGTGGTATGTGAGCTGTGAGAGATCAACGTCCTAGCAGCTTTTGGATCCGTCTACAAAAAAACCCTTTGCTAGTCATATTTACGAAATCCCTCTCGTCCAACAAGTCGACGGCCGGGCTGATTGTGTCACCAGGGTTGTCGTCTTTAGCAATTTCCCACGCGAACTATTCAGGCTCGCTGGTGCTTTCTCCAGCCAGGTAGGGTTGTGGCGGTAGCGGTTCGGCGAGCGAGACGATCCAGGGTTGCGGTCTTAGCGAAAGCGTCTGCTCGGTGAGGTCGGCCTGCGGATCGACCAGCAGTTGGGGTGGACGCCCGTTCAGGGTGGCGACCGCTTGGACGTGGATTTTGATCTGCTCGAACCCCTCGGATTTGAACTGCTCTTCCAGGTACTTGGCGAACTGCAGGATCATATAGGGCGTGACGGCCATCTTCTTGTGCTGCCAGGGGGTGAGTGTGGCACCGGGGTCGACTTCCCAAGCCCGGGTGCTTTGGGGGTCGAAGGCCACGAAGCGAACCGCTCCGTCTTTGTGTCGTAATTTCATATGCCAGGAGAAGCGGTGCCCCTGCTCGGTCCAGCTGACGTTGCCGGGAATGGCGTAGTGACGCAGCGGCACGGTGACGTGTATCACCAGCCAGGCAGTCAGCAAGGCCGCGGTGAGACGGTGGACCGGTTTCCAGCGCCAGGGTGTTTCCCGAGCCGGTGCGGGCAGGGCTTCAGCCGCTGCCGGTCGTCCGAGCCACAGCCAGGGGATGAGCACGCCGGCCAGGGCGCCTGATAGAAGGGGGATGAGCTCGACTCCACCGTTGGACCACGGCGAGACCGAGGCGCCACAGAGACCGCCCAGGGCGAGAATGATTGTCTGCCAGCGTGGCTTCTCCTTGAGGTCTTGCAGCAGCTGCCTCGGCCAGTCGGGCGGGAAGAAGATGGTGGTCAGGATGATCATCATCCAGGGGAAGATGCCGATGACGAACAGTTTGGCGTTGAGCAGGTGGAAGAGCACGATGGTGGTGAAGCCGAGGGCGCGCGTCTTGCGCCACAGCAGCGCAGGTACGATCAGCAGATCGAGCAGGAGGCCGCCATAGGAGAAGAAGTAGACGGCCCAATCTTCGGTAAAGAAGCGGCCGATCACAGGGAAGCTGGTGCGGTTGCCAAGCCACAGGTCCATCGGCGCACCTCGTAGCCAGTCACCGTTGAGTTTCGCCACCCCCCCGAAGAAGTACGGGATGCCGATTTGGGCGCCGACCAGCCAAAGGGCCCAGGTGGGCACGGTGCTCGAGCGGATCCGGGGCCAGATGAGCGCGTCCAGCGAGAGCCACCTATGGGCCGGAACGAAGATCAAAATGAAACTGAAGATGGAGATCAGGTAGAAGTGGTTGAGGTAGCGGGCTTCTTCGAGCAGAAACGTATAGCTGAACGCCAGAAAGAAGAGGACAACGTTCAGCCGGTAGAAGAGGCCGAGCGCGATGAAGAGCGCTAGTACTGCCAGGAGGTAGAAGTGCCAGTACATACCGTCTCCGGGCCACGGCTTCAGCCAACCGAAGAGCGGGTAGCTGAAGTTGTAAGCCGGCTCGATCCAGTAGCGGGCGATCCAGCCGTAGCGGAAGTAGCGGGTGACCTCCCAGACCATCACCGCCCCGAAGGCGATGCGCACGACGACCAGGCTGTAGATCCAGGTGGGTCGGAAGAGGATCTGCCAACCGTTTGTGGATTGCTGCATCACCACTCCCTAGGGTAATGGGTCATGGGGAATGGGTCATGCGTAGGGCAACCGCGAACGCCAGCGGAACTGGAGTTTGTTCGCCCCAAAGGCACAAACGTCATAACAGCCCGGCTCAACCGCAACCTTCGCAGCACCCATCACTCATTACTCATCACCCATTACCTTTCTTCCAGGCATGTCCACCACAGGAGACCGGATCAGTCCCGAACTTCGCAGCTCTCATCACTCATCACCATGTTCTCTATTCTAGCCAAGTTGTCCACCGGCCAAGGTAGTTGGTGTTCGGGTAGTGCATGAGTACTGAGTAACGCGTGGGACAACTGCGAAGGGAAACGATATTCGAGCCGTCTTGGCTCCGAAGACACAAACGCCAAAACAGATGGGAATGAGCTGCGAAGCTCGCAACACCCATTACCCATCACTCATTACCCGACAGGTTTTAGCCACGAGATCCCTGTAAACTCATCCGCCTTTCGCAGACGCCGATGAGGCATGCCGCACTTCAATCGACCTCGGATGTATGCTATTCTAAAGGCCCCTCCTCCTCACATAGGGGTCGGTTGGGATCTCCCGGCCAACATCTATGTTGGTCGTTTTTGTGGCTGATTTCGTGTCACACTGCTTGCGTCATCGTTCGCTACTTGTTGCTCTTTGGAGGTTCACGTGTTGCAGCTACGCCGCTTTCCGGTCTTGATGACCCTGGCGGTCTTGTTCCTACTGACGAGTTGCGTCAGAACGATGGAACCCGAACCGCAATCCCTTACGCCAGAAAAACTCAAGAACCGTTATCTGGTTATGCTCGACCCCGATTTTGCCCCAGGGGGTCATGCGGCCAATAAGGCTCGAGCTGCTGACATCGCGAGGGGCTTAGGATTAGAACCGTTCCACACCTACGGCACCGCCGTATTCGGCTTCGCCGTAGAGATCCCCGAGGGACGAGTCACGGGCCTGGAAAACGATCCGCGCGTTCTGAGCGTCGAACCGGACCAAGTGCTCGAGATTGCAGCACAGAACTTCCCGACCGGCATCCCACGCATCTACGCACCCGACAACCCCAACTTGGGCCTCGGCGAGACCGATTTCGGCATGGTCGATGTCGACATCGCGATCATAGATACTGGGATCATTACGACGCATGAAGACCTCAATGTGGTCTCGAAGCAGAATTTTAGCACTTCGATCTGGTGCGAATTCTTCGTTTGCGACGGCGAGGATGATCACGGCCACGGTACCCACGTGGCGGGTAGCGCCGCCGCCTTGCACAACGATGTGGGCATCGTAGGCGTCGCTCCGGGAGCCCGCTTGCACGCGGTCAAGGTTCTCGATGCACAAGGTGGTGGAGCCGAATCCGATGTAACCGCTGGGATCGACTGGGTAGCGGCAAATGCAGACATGATCGAAGTCGCCAACATGAGTTTGGGGTGCTCCTGCAACACGCCGACCATGGATGCAGCCATTACCAGTGCGGTGGCAGCGGGGGTCGTGTTTGTGGTGGCAGCCGGAAACGAGGCTTCCGATGCCGGAAGCAACAGCCCTGCCAAACATCCGGATGTGATCACCGTGTCGGCGCTGGCCGATTTCGACGGTGAACCAGGCGGCCTGGGGAGCCCTACCTGCCGGATCGACGTCGACGATACCAACGCCGACTTCAGCAACTTCGACCCGACCGGAGCCATCATCGATATCGCGGCCCCGGGGGTCTGTATCGATTCGACCTATTTTGACGGGGGCTACATCGCGTTCGATGGCACCAGTATGGCCAGCCCCCACGTGGCCGGTGCCGCGGCGATCCTCGCCAGCACCTTCAAACCGCAGAACAGAGCCGAAGTCATGGACATTCGCGATACCATCGTCATGCACGGCAACTTCGACTGGGAAGATCTCTCTGGTGACGGCTTCAAGGAACCGCTGCTCGACATCGGCTCCTCTGCCGATCGGGTGGCGGAGTTCTGCCCGAAGATGGTGGGACAGGCGGTGCCCGACTGTACCGACGGTAGCCCGAATCCAGGCAAGTTCTCCTTCACCTCGACATCCTATACGGTGGAGGAGGGCAACACCGAGGCCACGATTACCGTGAGGCGGACGCGCGGAAACGTCGGCGCGGTTACGGTGCAGTACGACACCGGCAACGGGACCGCTTCGTCCGGGAGCGACTACACAACCGCTTCAGGGACGCTTTCCTGGGCGGATGGCGAGACCGGTGGTAAGACCTTCACCATCTCGATCAAAGATGATCGCCGGAAAGAGGACGACGAAACGGTCCTCTTGACGCTCTCCAATCCCACGGGTGGAGCCGGTCTGGGGACCGGTTCGAGTACCCTGACCATCCTCGACAACGAAAAGCCAGGAACCCTGACCTTTACGAGCACGGAGGCCTCAGCCAACGAAAAGGACGGTAGCGTAACGGTCACCGTCAAGCGCACCGGTGGTGATCTGGGCGAAGTCTCAGTCGATTACAGCACCAGCGACGGCTCAGCGACCGCTCCGGAAGACTATGTGGCGACCTCCGGGACGCTCACCTGGTTGGACAACGATTTTGCCGACAAGAGCTTTACGATCGACATCATCAACGACGAACTCGAGGAGCCTGAAGAAACCGTCATTTTGAATCTGATCAATCCGACCGGTGGCGCTAGCCTGGGTGAAACCACCAGTACTCTGACTATCGCGCCGAGCGATATGGTGGGCACGCTGACCTTTACCAGCGAGGCCTTTACGGTCGATGAGGGTGATGGGTCCGTGGGGGTTACGGTTACACGTACGGGTGGTGATGAAAAGGCGGTTTCGGTCGAGTTTTACACGCAGAGTGCTGGAGCCGTGGCTGGGGAGGACTTTACCTCTACGACGGTCACGGTGAGCTGGGCTGATGGGGAGTCTGGTGCTAAGACGGTGAACATACCGATCATCGACGATGTGTTGGATGAGGTGAACGAGGCGTTCTGGGCGAAGCTGCGAAACGTTTCAGGCGGAGCGTCTTTGGGCACGAGGTCGAGCTTGGTTAACATTCTCGACAACGATGAGCCGGGACCTGCAGCGGGGACGCTATCGTTTGCGAGCGGTTCTTATTCGGTGGACGAGGGAGCGGGTAGTGTATCGATCACGGTGGAGCGAGTAGGGGGCAGTAGTGGGCTAGTGAGCGTAGATTACGCGACGAGTGACGGGAGTGCTTCATCGGGATCTGACTAC
>CP070651.1:431072-435507 GCA_020354625.1 Trueperaceae bacterium | reverse complement strand
CAACTCTGCCCAAGCGAGCAGGCGTTTCCAGGTACCGTCGGCGCCGCTCTCGCGTAACGCCCCTTGAAAGAGGTAAGAGGCGATCAGTTCATCGAACCACCTGATACGCGTTCGCAGACCGGACAGGTGCGCCGATGCCCGTCCCCACTCGTGGCCGATCCAAAGGTCGAGCAGTTCGCGTATGTCTCCCGGTACGCTCCTCCCTGCTCTCCCTGCCCTGAGGAGCGCCTCGTCGAAACGGTGCAGGAACCGTAAGGGATAATCGGCTACCGCCACGATGCGACCCCAGCCCGCTCCTGTACGCGTGATCGGCACCCCATAGGGGTTGCTGAAAAGCCGGTTCCAATCAGACCTGTCGACCACCAGAAGCTCGAGCTTCCCCTCAACTCCCAAACGCCGTACTGCAGAAGCGTGAAGCTCTTCGAGGAACCGCAGCACCTGGGCCGCCCGCCGCCGGGATCCTGCAGAATACTGCGCGTTCACGAGCGCACCCGGCAAGGGGCGGAGATAGACTCTGCTTCGGGTGGGGTCGGGCATAAAAGCGGTGATGAGTAATGAGTTATGAGGGATGAGTGTTGCGAACGTTTGTGTCTGATGCCTGTCGGAGGCTATGAATTATGCTTAGAAAAAGGTGATGGGTAATGGGAGATGGGTAATGCGTGTTTCGAAACGTAGTGGTTCAGCAGATTCGTTTGCCCCTCACCCACGCATTACTCATCCCTCATCACCCTACTTCGTAGGCGTGGCCGCTCGAATGGCACCCTCGTGAACGCCAACTTCGATCTTTTCCCCGCTGGCTTCAGCCTGTTTGAGCTCCAGGTACTGCTCGAGCACCGCTACACTGATTCCGAGCTGCTTGGCGATCTGTATTTTTTTCTCCATGTGATACGACATATGCTCTCCCCTACTGCCGGGGTGCAACCGGCTGATTCCTTCACTTTTCGGTGTCTCGGCTCCAAACGCCAACCGCATCGGTCCGCCGGTGCCGAATCTCAGTGTTGCACAACCATTTTCCGGTGAAATCCTCCGAGGCGACAAATCCGGATCGCTACGGCGGTTGTACCTAGCTCCAAGCTAGGTGATGAAGGTGTGTAGAGCGTGAAATTCTCAGCATTGTCTCAGCTGGTGCGTGTTACACTCGGCCCAGTGTGAAACGCACGCTGGTCGCACTTTTTTCCCTCATCTCGATTCTCGGGCTGCAACTCGCTGCCGCCCAAGAACGTCACAACTATCTGGCCATCGACGGCGAGCTGCAGGACGATGCGGGACCGTTCTACTTCATCCAGCAGGGAGACAACCGCAACGCCTTTGCCAAAACCTTGCCGCTCGCGGAAGCGCTCGGGCTCGAGTTCACCTTCGACGAAGCGACCAGCACCCTTGAGTTCACAGACGGCATCATCACCGCTACGCTCGAGGCGACCTCCGACATCGTCGCCGGCCTTGTGAAGCGTACGGGGCTCCTTCAGGCTGCTGGTCAGCTGATCGACAGCCCCATGGCCTTGCTTGTCAACGGCACCAGCTACGTGCCGATTACCCCAATCGTCACGGCGTTCGGCGGCACCAGCGAGTGGCACGCCGAGGCCCGCGTGATCACGGTGGAGACGGCCGCCACGCTCACGCCCCTTTTAGCCCCCCCGCGCGTCGGGCACAACGAAGGGGTCTCCCGAATCGCACTCGACCTCCCTCTGGGTCAGAGCTACCAGGTTCAGGTGCGCGAGTACGCCATGATCATCACCCTCCCCAGCGTGCGGGTTCCGAGCTATAACAGCTTCCTCGAAGATCCGAATCTGCGGAGCGTATCGTTCGAAGTGCTCGGTTCCGACGTAGCCCTGATCATTCAGACCAACCACCTGCTGGCTGCCAACGGACAGGGCTACCGCCTCGGTGAACTCAATCATCCCGAACGCGACGTACTCTATGTCGACTTCGCCCCGACTATGGCGGGAGAGCAGGTTGCAGAGGCGGTGGTAGACCTCGCTGCGGCCATGTCCGAAGAGCTTCCGTCACAAAACCAGGTCGTCGTCATCGATGCCGGACACGGAGGCAAATTCGCGGGGGCGCGCGGGTATGCAAAAGAGGAGGAAGTCGTCTTGTCGGTGGCGCTGATGCTCCAGAGCCTGCTTCAAGAGCAGGGCGTCGAGGTCGTGCTTACACGAGACGACGACTCGCACCTGAGCACCAACTACAACGAGGAACTGGCCGCTCGGGCCCGCTACGCCACCCCCGAGCGAAACCTGTTCGTATCCATCCACGCCAACGCAGCCGACAGTCAGAACGCCCAAGGGATCGAAACCTGGGTGTTCGGGGAACCCCTCGATCCGTCGCTCATCGACATCGCCATCTTGGAAAACGGTGGGGGAGTACTCGGTGAGATGCTTACCCAAGAAGCGCTGCAAAGCGCCAGCAATATCGCAGGAGACATCCTCCGCGAAACCCAGCTCAACTACAGCCTCGGCTTGGCCGAACTGGTGCAAGAGCACCTGATCAGTGCGACCGGCGCTCGAGACCGGGGTGTTCGCCAGAACGTCTTCTACGTCATCCGCAACGCCCGCACCCCCGCCATCTTGGTCGAGATCGGCTTTGTGAGCCACCCCGAAGAGGGGAGGAAACTCACGACGGAAGACTACCAGACGATCGTGGCGGAAGGTCTGGCCGAGGGCATCTTGGAGTTTCTGACGAACGGCGGTATCCTCGCCGGCCGCTAGGAATCTGATAGCATAACACCGTGGCTGGGCACCACAGGGGTCACACCATGCATCGCGATACGCGAGACGGATCCGTTATCGAAGGAGCCGGCGGGGTCGTTTTCAACGGTTTAGGGGAGGTGCTCCTCTTGCAACACAAAAACGGAGCCTGGGTCTTTCCCAAAGGACATCTCGATCCCGGAGAAACCCATCTCGATGCCGCCCTTCGTGAGGTCGAGGAAGAGGCCGGCATCGAGGCGTCGTGCCCCAACGGGGTGCGGACAGAGACCACCACTTACGTCAACGCTCGCGGCGAACAGCGCCGCATCACCTGGTTCCACCTCATCACAGACGCTACGGAACCTACGCTGCGCGAACCGCAGTTTCCCTGTGGAGCGTTCTTCTCCCCAGAATCGGCCCTGCAAAAACTCAGCTTCCCAGAAGATCGCACCCTCCTCCGCGCCCTCCTAGAGAAAGCCGGCTCCGACACGTGATACCGGGTATCTACGGCTACACCGGCTCGATGAGTGGCCAAGATCTCCTCAAGTCCCTAGGGGGCCTCGGCTGGACCGGCACTCTGCTCCTGGGACACCACGGCGGCAGCATGGTGCTCCTGATGGAGAAGGGCGAAGTCCACACCAGCTACAAGCTCGGCACCTACGGCTCGCTCGACGAACTCGCACAGCGCTTCCACTTCGAACCCCACAGGCCGAGCGACACACCCCTTTTGGAGAGCCGTTTCCCCGCGAGTGGAATCGCTGCCCTCAGGGCCCTGCCGATCTTCGGCCCCGAAACCCCCCTCCAAACGGGGATCAGCGACCTTCGCGCCCTCATCAAACGGTTGCACGAGGAAGCCTTCACCGGGAGCCTCTCGCTGGCCCACGAGGACCAATTCGGTCTCGCCATCTTCTATAAGGGCGTCATCGGTGCGGCCCTCTTTGAACGCGACGGTCAGTTCTGGGAAGGCAACGACGCCCTCCGCAATATCTACCGCTACAGCCTCGAACCCGGACTTGCACCGCTAAAGCTCTATTCGCAGGCAGCGCCCATCGTGCAGAGCGTGCTCGGCCTCGCCCTCGGCCAACACGCAGGCAAAGTCGAACCCAGCTCCTACAGCGGGCTCCAGACCAGCGAAGCCGGCTACACCTTCTTCCGGCACGGCCATGCCTACCTCCACATCGCCGCCGAACTCATCGGCAACAGCCGGCGCTACGCCTTCACCGAGAACCCAGCGGACCTCTACCTCCCCGACGACCCGCCCGGTTGGGAAGAGCAGCGCTACCTCCTCACCCTGCGGGGCCGCGACGCGCTCAACCCCATGACCGATCTCGCCATGCAGTTCGGCGACGCCTTCGGCGAATCCGGAAAAAAGATCCTCCAGGTCCTCAACCGGGGGTTGACGCTAGAAGAAACGGCCCTGCAGCTCAAGCTCGAGCTGCAAGAGCTCAAGCCGTGGCTCGAGCGGCTCGTGAAGGACGGGCTCATCCGGCCCGAGTAACGAGCAGGGCCATTGCAATTGGTTGTCTAGGTTTGAGTTTGCTCCCAAATGTAAAACGTAGATGGTAATGCGGAATGGGGAATGGGTAATGCGTGGCTGACGTACACGTTAGAAGCTGAACCGCTACACTTCGCAGCACCCATCACTAATTACCCATCACCCATCACCATCTTTGGGTCATGCTTGGTAGACAGAAAAGGGTAATGCGGAATGGTGAATGGGTAATCCGTGGCTGACGTACACGTTAGAAGCT
>CP070651.1:428277-430972 GCA_020354625.1 Trueperaceae bacterium | reverse complement strand
GATGTCCGCAGGATTGCTGCCACACTGCTCAGTTGAGGCTCACCATGAGGGTGAGCAAACATCGGTTTGGCGGTTTTCTGCCTCGATTTTCGTGTCAGCAACTCGGTAGCGACTCTCGCCTGTCGGTCTCGAGTGCGTGTGCGGCTCCCGACTCGCGGCTCTCGGCCGCCGACTCTCGGCTTCGGTTGGCTTGGTGCCTTGACCTCGGCCGTTTTGTTTGCCGGCCAAAGCCCAGTGGCGCACCTACAGCGCCAACCAGCCGCTCAGCTGCGGTAAGGGGCTCTGTTTCGCGCCAACAGTAAGCGGCTGGTTGTCACAGCAGCTGCGCCTGGTCGGGCAAAGGCCGGCAAACAAAACGGCCGAGGAGGAGAGTCATGCACCAAGCCGAATCACGACAATCGAGACACGTGAACCGGGGTTCGGAGATCGAGAACCGAACGTCGAACACGTTCACGCACACGATTCCCGAGAGCCCCAACGGCTTTCGGGCTGGGCCGTTCGACCATGAGCGTCTCGAAGCTTTCCAGGTCGCTCGTCAAGCGCTGGCCCGCGGCGACCACATCGCCAGAGGCCTTCCCCGCGGCTTCGGCAGCCTCAAGGATCAACTTCGCCGTGCCCTGTTGTCCGCCTATCTCGGTGTCGCCGAGGCCGCCAACCGCACAGGCAAGGACCGCCTGGCTCGATTCCGCTGGGCGCGAGCAGAGGCTGCCGAGGCTGCCGCTGCCCTCGACGCCATTCTCATCCTCAAGCTCGCAACGGCTGGCGAGATTCACGAGGTCATCCACTTGCTCGCGCGTCTCGCTGCGATGCTCACCAAGCTCGGACGCCTCAATAACACATGAGTAAAAATACTAAATATATTTGTTGCCTCGTTGGCTCTATGAGCGATAGGGATGAGTTGCGAGACAAACCCCTACAACGAGGCAACTCCCTCATGGCACAAGGCGTCCTTTCTTTCCAGTACCAAAAAGACCCGAGCAAAGCCGGCCTGACGGCGTTCGCTGGTCTGTTCATCTACCTCGACCTGTTTGCCGCCTGTCGTCTCCGGGAGTCCGTGCAGAAACACCTCGGTTTTCTCGATGGCGAGCAGGGCTGGACGGCCTACGAGCTACTCACCGCTCTGGCCCTTCTGAACCTCGCCGGCGGTGAGAGCGTCAACGATATCGACGTGCTCGAACGGGACGCCGGTTGCGCCATGGTCTTCCGCCGTTTCCGGATGGACGGGTTGAATCGGGAGAAGCGCCGTCAGCTCAAAGCCCGCTGGCGCAAGAAACAGACACGGGCGTTGCCTTCGCCGTCTGCTGTGTTTCGGTTCTTGGACGAATTCCATGATGAGGCCCAAGAGGCGCTCCGGGTGGAAGGCGAGGCCTTCATCCCCGCACCCAATCGAGCCCTGCGGGGTCTGCAGCGGGTCGTGGACGACATGGTGGCCTTTGCGCAACGCAATCAGCCGCAGCGGAAAGCAACGTTGGACATGGACGCGACGCTCGACGAGACCACCAAGAGCACGGCTCTTTTCTGCTACAAGGGGTTCAAGGCCTACCAGCCCCTGAACGTCTGGTGGGCTGAACAACAACTGGTGGTGCGCTCGGAGTTTCGGGACGGCAACGTCCCTGCCGGTTACCAGCAGTTGCGAGTCTTCAAGGATGCCTTGGCATCCCTGCCTGCAGGTGTCGAGGAAGCCTGCCTGCGAACCGACACCGCAGGCTACGAAGTAGAGCTCGTGCGCTACTGCGCCGAGGGCAAGGACCCGCGGTTCGGTGTGATTCCGTTTGCGGTGGGTGTCGATGTTACCGACGCGTTCAAGAATGCTGTGGCCGAAGTCGAACAATGGCATCCGCTGCCCCACAGCGACGGTCACGAGTCGAAACAGGAATGGGCTGAGGTCTGCTTCGTTCCCAACTGGGTTGCCCGTCGCAAACACGGGCCCACGTACCGATTCATTGCCATCCGAGAGCCGCTCGAGCAGCGGTCTTTGCCGGGATTCGAGGAACAGCAAAAAGAGCTGCCATTCCCCACCACCCAGTTCATGGAAGGGACCTACAAGCTGTTCGGGATGGTCACCAACCGGTTGGAGCTCTCCGGAGAAGAGCTGGTTCGATGGCACCGAGAACGATGCGGCAAGAGCGAGGAAGCTCACGGAGTCATGAAGGATGACTTGGCCGGCGGGCGCCTGCCGAGCGGCAAGTTCGGGACCAACGCGGCGTGGTGGGGCATCATGGTGCTTGCCTTGAATCTCCACTCTGCGTTCAAGCAGCTGGCATTGGGCGGCGATTGGGTGCGTCGCCGCATGAAGGCCGTTCGGTTCGGCCTCCTGCACGTCGCGGGTCGGGTCGTCGTCCACGCCAGGCAGCTCTTGGTCAGGGTCCAAGCCAGCCAGGCCCTCGACACCATGCTGGCGGCGCGCAAGCGGCTTCTCGCGCTTGCCAGCGCACCGGCTGGGTAGCCTCCGGCTACATCTGCCTGTGTGCGTAGGGCCTCTGACCCACGGGCGAGTCTGCCTGCAATTCCAGCAAAACCGCGCCCCACGCCCCAGCGGCGGTCGTCAGCAGCCAAAGCTCGGGCTCTTGGCGCGTCGTCGGTCCTGTTCGGTCTCCGCCGCGGGGGCGTGGGGCGCCCCAGCCGCCGTAGATGGTGGATCACGGTAGGGGCTGACTCCCGGCTTCATTCGGCATAAGTAATAGGATACGAGGAG
>CP070651.1:417788-428177 GCA_020354625.1 Trueperaceae bacterium | reverse complement strand
TCGGTCAAACGAAACGCCGCCGCCAGCGCCTCGAGCGGATCGCCCTTCGGGATGAACTCGTGGCCGATCGTGCCGTCGAAACCGGTGTCCCGTATGGCGCGAAACACGGCCGGGTAGTAGATCTCCTGCGCTTCGTCCAGGTCGCGCCGGCCGGGGTTGCCCGCGGTGTGGTAGTGGGCGATGCATTGGTGGTTGTTCCCGATGGTGCGGATCAGGTCTCCCTCCATGACCTGCATGTGATAGACGTCGTAGAGGAGTCTTACCCTGGGGGAATCGACCTGGCGGCAGACCTCGGCGGCCCAGGCGGTCGAGTCCGCCTGGTAGTCGGGGTGATCGACGTTGCTGTTCAGCATTTCGAGCAGGAGCGTGACTCCGGCGTCCTCGGCCAGCGGCGCCAGCGCTTGCAGGTTCGCCACTGTGTTTTCCAAGCCTTCTTCATCGGAAAGACCCATGCGGTTGCCCGAAAAGCAGATCAGGGACGGGATGTTCCAGCTTCGGGCCAGCTCGAGCGTGTCGCGAAGCGCCCGCTCGATCGCCGCTAGGTGCTCGCGCCTGTTGAGCCCTTCGGCTTGGAGCGGATGTCCTTGGGTGTCGACGATCTCGAGGCCCGCATCTCTGATCAATCCCCAAAGTTCTCGCGGGGGCATCTCGATGCCGTGGTAGCCGATCTCGGCAGCGCCGCGCACGAGCGCCTCCGGTTCGACTCCCCCTGAGGAAGCGAAGCTCCACCAGGCGAAGGACTGGTTAACGCCCATCAAGAACCTCCCAGTCGAACAGCACCCCCAGCGCCGCCAGACGATCCCGTTGTAGCATCTCATACGCCTGGGGGGCTTCTTGAGGGCGATAGCGGTGGCTGATCAGGTCGGCAACCTTGAGATCCCCCCGCGCTAGATACCGGAAAAAGAGCTGCGTCATCTGCTGGTGATCCCAGAACGCGTGGTCACTCGAGGCAGGGGGTGGGTTGCTGTCGTGCGCACCGACGATGCGAAGCCCTTGCGTCACCACCCGGTGGCTTAACCGCTGCTCGGAGGGTGTGCCCGTATCGCCCAGCAGGACGAGCGTGCCAAAACGCTTCACGAGCGGCAGCGCCTGTAGCAGGACCTTGGCCGAGCCCGTCACGTCGTAAACCGTATCGGCACCGCGACCAGCCGTCAACTGCATCACCTCTTCGAGGGCATCGGTGACGCTCTCTTGCAAGCCGGCAGTGGCGCCGTGCTTGCAGGCCAGCTCGAGCCTCGAAGCAGAGAGGTCGATGGCGATCACATCTCGTGCCCCCATGAGGCGGCAGTACTGCACGACCAGTTGGCCGAGCAGGCCGAGGCCGACGACGACAACCTGCTCACCCAGCACGTGTTCGGCCCGCCTGACGCCGTTTTGAACGATCTTGCCCAAGGCGAAGAAGGTGGCATCGTCATCGGTGACGTTTTCGGGGATGGGGAAAAGCGCTTCTGCGCCGGCGGTCACGTACTGATGATGGGGTTTGCGAACCGCTACGCGGCTGCCGAGATCCACGGTGGCAACGTCGCTGCCTAGCTCGACGATTTCACCGACCAAGCTGTAGCCGGGCGAGAAAGGGTATTGCACCCATTGGTCCCAGTGGGTACCGGGTTCGAAGGAACGGGTTAAGCAGATGCCCTCTGTGCCCGTGCTGATGAGCGTCTTTCTTGCTTTGATGCGAACCTCATGGGGCTGTAGCTTGGGTAGCGGTTCATCGTGAACCTCGACGAGATCGCGGCCCGTGAAGTAGATGTTTGTGGATGTCCCCGTTGCTGCCATGGTTCCCCTTCTCGTTCGACCGTACCTATCTTACGGTTGGCTGGTTGTTCGATTTGATCTTACGGTGGCCCGTTTCGGATGCACGACTTCATCTTTCGGGATCTCCATCTCCAGAAGCGTTGCACGCCTGAGTTTCGCGGCCTGGAAAGAGGGGTGCCACATCTTCTTCTTTGACGATGCCGAGGGTGAGTGGCCCTTCACAGGCGAGCGTGACGAGGTCCTCGAGTGAGAGCGCAAATCGGTCCCCACCCAGCGCTCGCAACCAGCTTGTGTCCCGGAGGTAGCTGCGGCCATCGGAGTACCAGATCAGCAAGCGCTCAACACCATGATCGAAGACGGCACCCGCCAAATTGGAATCCAACTCGGTAAGTTTGATGGGGTTCTTTCCCGCCTCCCACAACCCTGCTTTGCCATCTTTGGATTCGATCACGAGAAGGGATCCGTCAGAACTGAAGGTGACACGATCGACCTCGCCTTTGAGCATCACAGGGGCATCGAGGTCGTCTGCGTGCCGCAGTTCGCCAGGGGCGCCTACGTAATTCACGACCAAGAGGGATCCGTCGGGGCTGAAGGTGATCCGATCGACGGGTTTGGTGAGTGATACAGGGCCCTTGGGGTCCTTAGAGCGCCGTAGTTCACTGGGAATATAGAGGTAATCCACCACGAAGAAGGAACCGTCGGGACTGAAGGTGATCCGATCGACCCTGTCTTTGAGCGTTACGGGAGCCTCTGGATCGTCTCTCCGCCGCAGTTCACTAGGGACATCGAGGTAATCTGTCACAAAAAAGGAACTGTCGGGGCTGAAGGTGACCTTATCGACCCTGTCTTTGAGCGTTAGGGGAGTATCTGGATCGTCTTTACGCCGCATTTCGCCAGGAACGTTGAAGTAATCCACCACGAAGAAGGACCCGTCGGGGCTGAAGGTGACCTTATCGACCCTGCCTGTGAGCGTCACGGGCGCATCGAGGTCGTCTGTGCGCCGCAACTCGGCAGGGGCATCGAAGTAATCCACCACGAAGAGGGACCCGTCGGGGCTGAAGGCGATCCAATCGATAGGTTTGGTGAGCGACATAGGATCGTGAGGATCGGTTGTGTGCCGCAGCTCACCCGGAGCGTTTGCGTAGTCGATGACGAAGAAGGAACCGTTGGGGTTGAAGGTGATCCAATCGATGGCTTGTGTGAGCGGCACAGGATGGTGAGGATCGGCTGTGTGCCGCAGCTCACCCGGAGCGCTTACGTAATCGATGACGAAGAGGGATCCGTCGGGGCTGAAGGTGACCCGATCGACCCTGTCTGTGAGCGTCACGGGAGTATCCGGATCGTCTTTACGCCGCAGCTCGGCAGGAGCACCGGCGTAATCCACTATGAGGAAGGAACCGTCGGGACTGAAAGTGACCCGATCGACCCTGTCTGTGAGCGTCACGGGAGTATCCGGATCGTCTGTGCGCCACAGCTCGGCAGGGGCATCGAAATAATCCACCACCAAGAGCGATCCGTCAGGGCTGAAGGCGATCCATTTGATGGGTTCTGTGAGCGGCACAAGGTCTTCAGGGTCCGCCGTGCGCCGCAGCTCACCTGGAGCGTTTATGTAATCCACCACCAGGAAGGACCCGTCAGGGCTGAAGGTGATCCAATCGACGGGCTTTGTGAGCAGCACGAGCTCTTCAGGATCCGCCGTGCGCCGCAGCTCGCTGGGATGATCGAGATAATCGACCACGAAGAGGGAGCCGTCGGGGCTGAAGGCGAAGTGGGAAACCTCGCCATTGAGCCGGATTACCGATCGGCCATCATGAAAGGTGTATATCTCGCTATGCTTGCTGTCATGGTCGAGGACGAACCAGCCCGATTCGGCAAGCGACCAGACCTGGTCGATGTCATCTCCTAGTTTTAACAGGCGTCCCTTGGAGGATACCTCACGCATCGCATCAGCCAAGAATTTGCCGGTCTCTTCGTCATCAGCAGGTGCAAGCACCAAGCCTTCCAGGACGAGTCGAAGACCGAGGAGAGGTTCTTCTGCAAACACGACTTGCCCCTGGGAAGCGAGTTCTCGTGCACGCGCGATGTGGGCATCTCTTTGTGCCCGGACCTCTCCTTCTCTGGCGATTTCGGCCTCTTCTCTGGCGATTTCAGCCTCTTCTCTGGCGATTCCGGCCTGTTCTCTATTGGTCTGTGCATAAAAGGTGGCGAGGATAGCGAGGATAAGCGTGACCGCGGCAACAGAAAAGGCAGCGCTCATGGTGAGCCTCCGTTGTCTTTTTGTCCTCGCCGCGCTTCGCTGGATGAACGCTCGCTCTTTTTGGGTAAGATCTTCTGCGCGTAGGCTGAGCCAGTGCTCAGCCTCCCCTAAGGCGCCTCCCTGCAGCAGGAACTCGGCTCTATAGGCATTGCTTTGATACTCGTGGAGAGCAACTTTAAGGCGATTGTGCCATAACAGAAAGGCGTGGTCTTCTCTCGCCCAATCTGCAAGCCGTTGCCAGCGGTGGATAAGCGCTTCGTGGGCGAACTCCACCGTTTCCTCCCCGCTGGCCTCATCCCTGCCTGTGAACAGAAGCTGGGCATCGACCAACTTTTGAATGGCCTGTCGAGCAGGGGTTTCGATGCTCTCTAGGGGGATACGTTGTCGTGTACTCTCCGTTGTCTCGCCAGGGTGTATCAATTGGAGGAGAACGTGCCGCAAGGCCTTCTGCTCTGCAGCCCCAAAGCCATCGAATCGTTCGTCGGCCCGTCTGACCATCCCCTGTACGCCCCCCATCGCCCGATACGCTTCATGCAATAGCCGGTTTCCCTTTCGGGCCTCCCACAGCCGGGTCAAGGCGTATTCCAGTAGGGGCAAGTTGCCGGGTTCCTCAGCCACGTCGTTGAGGATTTGCTCGACCAGGCCGTCTTGAAAGGCGAGACCAACCCGTTGCGCCGGCTCGGTAATGGCCTGTTCTAACTCGGCACGGTTCATCGGGCTTAGGTTCACGACGGCTTCTTGCAACCGCTCGGCAAGAGACCTATAGCGTAGGGCGTGCCCATAAAAATCGCTGCGGAGGGTCACGACTACTGTCAGGGCAGCTTTTTCAACGGTACTCAGCAGCTCGTCGATGAATCGTTTGCGCTCTTCACCACTCGTGGTGAGCGTGTAGAGTTCCTCCCACCGATCGACCACCAGTAGCAGTCGATCGGTGCCGGGTTGCTTCTCGAGAATCCGATCTACGATATCGGGAAGACCGATACGCTTTTGGGCAGGGTCCATTGCCAGATTCCGCGCCAGTTTGCCTATCAGCTCGAGCCGTTCACGCTCAGGAATCTCTTCTGACCGTTGCGGTTCGAGCAAGGGGTACAACGCGGCTGCCAGGGTGTGAAGCGGACGTTTGGAAGGTCGGAAGGTGGCAATCTCCCACACCTTCCTCCCCCTACCTTGCCGCAACCGAGGTACAAGCCCAGCTCCGACCGCCGAGGATTTACCACTACCAGAAGCGCCAACGACCGTCACAAAAGAACTCTTGGCAACCGACCGTTCTACTTGTTCGATAAAGGCCGTTCGACCAAAAAAGAGCGAGGCGTCCTCCTCGCAAAAAGGCAGTAGTCCTTTATAGGGATTGATCGAAGCCACCATCTCTTTTGATCGTTCCCGTACTTGCTCTTGAAGGTCACGATCCCTCCGTAGCACCACGGCTGCCAGCGCATTGAGGGTGGCTTTGTCGGTCACGTCCTCTCGTAGATCGACCCAGGTATTCAACGAAAGGAGGCCAGGGGCAGGTTCAGAACCGGGTAGCAACACAGGAATAACCGGAAAGCCGGGATTCCTGGCCTGATGGCCTAGGGCGAAATTCTCTTCTCGATGTTGCCAACTGCCTCGATGATTTGGGCCCAAGAAGATGATGACGGCACCGGAAAGATCGAGGGCGCGCTTCAACGTCTGACGCCAGTCTTTGCCAGGCATCAGATACCAGCGAGCCGACAAGACCTTCAGCCCACGCTCTTTGAGCGCGCGAGCCACCCTTGCGACGGCTTGCCGATCTCGCCAGCTGTAGCTGAGAAAGACATCGTACTTGATACCGGTGCTGCTCACGTAGGCGGCTGCCCTCCTTTATGGTGAGACAGTTCTCTTAGGCCATTCCTGAAAACTCTACTAAAACTATCTTAAAGAAAACGATGTTGCAGGCCTCTCGCAAATGACCATCCGGCCCGAAAAATGACATCGGTAGAGGAGAATGACATAGTAGAACGAAGGAAGGTACAAGCGTGAAAACCGAAATCACGAAAGCGCAGATCGAAGACTACCGGGAAAACGGCTTCCTCGTCATTCCCGATTTTCTCACTCTCGAGGAGCTCACGGTGTGGCGCGACGCCGTCGATGACGCTGTCGCGGCGAGGGGGAGAACCAAGCTGGCCGGACGAGAGCAGGATGCCGAGTGGCAAGAGGGAGACGGCTACTACGACAGGGTTTTCATTCAGCGCATCAATTTGTGGCAAGACCATGACAAGATGCGCCAGCTGATGATCGATGACCGCCTGGGCAAGATGGCGACGGAGCTGGCCGGGGTGGAGGGGATCCGCATCTGGCACGACCAGGCGCTCAACAAGCAGCCTTGGGGCAACCCGACCGGCTGGCACCTGGACAACCCCTACTGGTCGTTTCACTCCAAGGACGCTATCAGCATCTGGGTCGCCTTGGACGACGCCACCTTGGAAAACGGGTGCCTCTATTTCTTGCCGGGCACCCACCGAGAAGCGACCTTCGAGAACACAGAAATCGGAGAACGCCTGGACGGTCTTTTCACGGTCTATCCCCAGTGGGCAACAAAACAGGCGGTTCCTGTTCCGATGAAGGCGGGCTCGTGCTCGTTTCACAACGGCATCGTCGCGCACGGAGCCGGGGCCAATATGACCCCCGGGTGGCGCCGGGCGATGACCTGTGCCTATATGCCTGATGGCAGCATCTTCAACGGCAAGCAGAACGTATTGCCCGATGCGTACTTTTCCGGGCTCGAGATCGGTGATGTTCTCGACGATGACGATCAGAACCCGCTGATCTACCATGTGAACAAACCGTACGTGACCGTCTGAGTTCGTTTCCGTCTGTCAGGCCCGGCGTAGCCGGGCTTGATAAAAAACGTGTCATGTGAAAGAAACGATGGTCGGAAACCCGATCGATCAGCAGGATTCCATAGGGGATCAGGGTACTAAAAGCACCTTGGAGACGTTTCCTGGAGCTTCGATCAAGCGGTCGAACCAGCGCCTACCATCTTCGAGCGGAGCCTCGGTGATCCAGGGCTCGAGGCGTACCGACTTGCTTTGCAGGAGTTGCAACGCAGCCGCAAAGTTGGCAGGCGTGTACGAAAACGAGCCCCTCAGGGTGATCTCGCGGCGGATGATATCGGCCACCGGCATACTGCTGGTCTCTTCGTGAAGGCCGCTCAAGATCACCGTTCCCGTGGGCATGGTGGCGGTGATGCACTGACGGCGGGTGACGGCCGTGCCGACGGCGTCGACAGCGATCGTTGCGCCCAGCCCACCCGCGGCCTCACGCACGACCTCTTCGACCTCGACCGCGTGCGGGTCGAGAGCCTCGCCACCGAGCTCGGCGCCCATGGCCAGCCGCTCGGAGTCGAGGTCGGTGATGTAGACCCGTGCGGCCCCGTTGAGCAACAAGACTTGCAACGCCAAGAGGCCGATCGGCCCGGCGCCGATGACCAGACAGGTCTGGCCTGCGATCGGCCCGGCCAACTCGCCGATCCGCACCGCGCAGCCGACCGGCTCGGTCAGGGCCCCCTCTCGTAGTGACAACCCCTCGGGAAGTGGCAACACCGACCGGGCCGGGACCGCCACGTACTCGGCGTACGCTCCGGGCCGGTGGGCACCGAGCAGGACCCGTGAGGGGCAGAGCTGGTCGAGACCTCGGTGCTGGAGTTCGGAATCCTCGGCACAGGAAAGGGGGTTGACCGTGACCGGTTGGCCTGACCGAAGGGTGGGATTGAGAGATGGTGCGTCCCTACCCAGGTCGACGATCGTTCCAGAGAATTCGTGGCCCATGACCAGCGGCGGAACCCGCAGGGCGCTGTGGCCCAAATACCCGCTCAATTCCGAGCCACAGATGCCGGCAAACGCCACGCGGATCAGGACCTCGTCCGCCTTCGGCTGCGGCTCGTCGAGATCCCGCATGGCCATCTTCTTGGGGGCTTCCCATACTAGCGCTTTCACGTTAATTCCCTTCTACATCTATGCAAAGTGATGAGAGAGGTAATGGGTGATGAGGAATGGGTAATGGGTGCAGCAAATGGTAGTGTTCAGCCCATCCTTTGCACGTCGACCACGCATTCCCCATTACGCTCGAACCGTTGCTCTCGCAACTCTCATCACTCATCACTCATCACCTCGAAAATTGAGATCTGCCGGTAACAACCTGAACGGACTACCTCCTGGACCTTTGAGCATTCGGAAATGTCTTTGGTCGAGTGTCAGTAGGTCATGGACACCGTAGGTGTTGGCCAGGACGACCAGAGAAGCATCTGCTAGGCCGATGTCGAGGCCGCCATAGGCGTCGATGACGTTCAAGGCCTCGGCCACATCGCGAGCGGTGAAAGGCACCAAGGTGTAAGCTTCTCCAGCCACCTCCTCCAAAAAGGCACGTTCGGTTCGCTGCCCTGCGAGCTTATGGATCAGGTAGTCGAGTTCTGCCAGGACAAATGGTGAAAGGAGGTAGGGACCCTCAGCATCCTGTAGGGCTTAAGCACAGGCTACGTGATCAAGCTGATCGGGAAATAGTGCGGCTAGGAGCCCACTTGTATCGACCAGGATCATCCCTGACCGAATCCCTCCAAGAGCTCGTCGACACGCCAGGCTGCAGAGGGATCACCCAAACCCTGGCCGGTCAGAGGGATTCTTGGCCTCGGGTGACGGCGACTCTCTACGACAGCCCGTATCGCGCTCCGAATGATCTCGGCTTCGGAACACCCCTCTTGCGAGGCCAACCGCTCAAGGGAGATTTTTAGATCTTCTGGGAGGTAGACGGTGGTTTTGACCATATACCATACATGATACCCTACCCTACCCACGCACGATGAAATCCTGCTGATCCATCTGGTTTCCGATAATCGTTTCTTTCGGTTTAACCGCTGTTGATTTGGCCCGGTGCAGTCGGGATGAACGACAGGAAATCAGCGAAGATCCTGCTCGCCGATCGCACGGTCCAGGATATCGAGGGCCGTGTCGAGCTCCTCGCGAGAGATGGTCAGCGGCGGTACCAAGGTAAGCACGTTCCCCATCGTCACCTTGAAGCTGAGGCCTTGCGACAGCGCGCTGTACATGACGCGTTCCGCCGCGAGCACGGCGCGCTCTTTGGTCTGTAGGTCACGGACCAGTTCGACGCCGAGCATCAGCCCGATCCCACGCACGTCCCCGATGAGGGCGTGACGGGCCTTCAATTCGTGTAGGCGCTCGAGCGCATACGCTCCGAGCTCGCGCGAGCGCCTCAGCAGGTCGTGGTCTTCGATATAGCCGATGGTGGCGAGCGCGGCTGCGCAGAGGACGGGGTTCTTCTCATGCGTATAGTGCCCGAGTGCCTTGTCGGCGGCCACATCGAGATCCTCGCGGGCGATCATGGCGGCGAGCGGTAAGATGCCTCCTCCGAGCCCTTTGCCGATCACCAGGATGTCGGGGACCACCTCGAAGTATTCGCAGGTGAACATGTAGCCGGTCCGCCCCAGGGCGTGGGGGATCTCGTCGAAGATCAAGAGGGTCCCGTGACGGTCGCAGGCTTCCCGTACCGACTGCCAGTAGGCCTTGGTCGGTACGTACGGCACGCTCCTGACGGGCTCGGCGATCACCGCGGCGACGTCGCCCTCTTTTTCGAGCACCATCTCGAGGTAGCGGGCGCACTTCAGATCGCAGCCGCCCCGTTGGTGGCAGTCCCACAGGCAGCGGTAGTCGTCCGGGGGTGGCACGTGCTCGCCGCCCGGCAGCAGCGGGCCGGCATCTTGGCGGAAAATCGCCTCGCCCCCGACCGAGATAGCGTCTAAGGAAGCGCCGTGGAAGGCGTCCCACATGGAGACGGTCTTGTACCTTCCGGTAGCGGCTCGAGCCAGCTTGAGGGCCATGCCGATGGCGCTGGTTCCGCCGGGCGCAAAGAGCACTTTGTTGAGCTTGCCGGGGGCGAGGCCGGTGAGCTTCTTGGCCAGGGCGACGGCGACTCGGTTGGTGTAGCGCCGGGTGCAGAAAGAAAGCTCGTCGAGCTGCTCTTTGATCGCCTCGATCACGTCGCCGTTGGCAAAGCCCACCTGGTGCAGCCAGTTGCCGTGAAAGTCGAGGTAGCGCCGGCCCTGCAGGTCTTCGACGGTGCTGCCGTGGCAGGCTCGGAGCGCGTTCAGACAGGGGGTGGAGAGCGACTGGTGCAAAAAGACCTCGGCATCTTCCTCGAGCAGATCCCTGGTCGCCTGATCCAGATGTGCTGCTTGCCACGCGTCCCGTTCCGGAGACAGGTTGATATCTCCCTCGGATCTGAGGTGCTCGAGCTCGTCGTTCACGCTTACCTCCCTATGATATGAACTCCTGCTGATCGATCAGGAAATGAAATCATGCCAACTGGAAGTCATATAAGCCGCCGGTCGGCCAGGTCGAGGGCCCCGT
>CP070651.1:414026-417688 GCA_020354625.1 Trueperaceae bacterium | reverse complement strand
TTGCCGATCAGTCGAGTGTGCTCATCACCTTGCAAGGTACCGTTGTCTACCACGGAAGCCCTCAGGACTTCGAAGCCGCCAAGCTATCTTCCGAGATGCGTGAAAACGACGTAGAGATCGAGATCAACCTGGCGGCCGGCAACGAAAATGGCATCGCTTGGGGCTGTGACCTCGGCCCCGAATACGTACATATCAATGCGGATTACCATACTTAAAGCCTTGCATCACCCTATCTAGAGCGAGTACCAGAGATCTTGTTGCCAAAACCTTGCTGGTTATGGGTGATGAGTGATGGGTCATGGGTGCCGCGAACCTTCGTGTCTGAGCTAGTCCGCTCTCAAGCTTTTGGCTTTGGAGCAAATGATCTCCGTCAGGAACCTACGTTCTAGACATTCCTACGCATAACCCATTACCCATAACCCATTACCCGCTCGCAGTTGCCTTCACTTCCCCCGATTAGAGATGTGAATAGCCCTGCCGTGCGCGTGCTCAGCGGCCTCCATGAAACCCTCGGAAATCGTGGGGTGAGGGTGTTGGGTAAGGGCGATGTCTTCTAAAGTAGCACCCATCTCGATTGCGAGCGCAGCTTCAGAGACGATGTCACCGGCACCCGGCCCAACCATATGAAAGCCCAGAAGTAGATCGGTCTCTCGATCCGCGATGACCTTGATGACGCCTTCAGTCTGGCCGAGCGCGGTCGCACGACCCGAGGCCATCAACGGGAAGGTGCCGGTACGCAACTGATAGCCTGCCTCACTCGCCTCTGCTTCGGTCATACCCACACTGGCCAATTCGGGATTGGTATAGATCACACTCGGAACGATGGTGTCGAATGCCACCGATTTACCCGCTGCGTGTTCGGCTGCCACCAATCCCTCCTTCATGGCCTTGTGTGCCAGCAGAGGGGGACACGCCACATCACCGATGGCGTAGATATTCGGTACGCTCGTCTGCATGTGCTCGTTGACCGTGATAAACCCGCGTTCATCGATAGAGACTCCGATATCCTCCAGACCGAGGCCTGCACTCCTCGGTTTGCGGCCTACCGCAACCAGGATCTTGTCTACCGTAATGGTCTCTTGGTCCCCTTCGCCATCTTCCAACACGACCTCGATCCCCTGCTCGGTCTCGGTCTGCTGCAGCGCTTTCGTACCAGTACGAACCGATATCCCTCGCTTCACAAACGACTTCGTCAGCTCCGCAGCGATATCGGGATCGCTTGTCGGCACGAGTTGGGGCAGCAACTCGACAACGGTCGTTTCAGCGCCCAACGCGTGGTAGATATCGCAAAACTCCAATCCGATCGCACTCCCCCCGATCGCCAGAAAGCGCTTGGGAACTTCTGAAATCGAGAGCGCCCCGGTACTGTCGACGATAGTCTCGCCATCGACGGGAAATCCGGGAATCTCGATCGGCTCCGAACCGGTCGCAACAATAATCTTGTCGGTACTGTAAGTAGTGCCGCCGACCTCGACCGAGTGCGGACTCGCCACACGGGCATCTCCCTCGATAAGCGCGACCTTGTTGCCTTTGAAAAGCATTTGCACGCCACCGGTCATCTTGTTGACGACACCGCTTTTCCACTTCTCGAGCGCCTTGAGATCGATCTCTGGCTCGGCGAACTTGACACCGTAGCTTTCGGCATGCCTCGCCTCGCGGAGCCCTTCTGCAACATGTAAGAGTGCCTTGGTTGGGATGCAACCGACATTCAAGCAGACGCCCCCAAGAGCTTCTTTTTCAACACACGCGACCTTCTGTCCGAGTTGAGCTGCACGTATCGCTGCATGGTAACCGCCCGGCCCCGAGCCGATCACGATAAGGTCGTAGTCCATGAATATCCTCCTCGGGAGTGAAGCTAGCCTTTTTCCAGTTTACCTCCTTCCGAGTCGACGACCCTTTGATCACCACAGCGTACGCGATTGACATCAGAGCCACAGCTGGCTACCATGAAGAGGAAATGGTGGTTTTCGTTCATTTTCGACTACGGCTAGGATCTGGGCTTGCGTGACAACGGACGTTCCCGTCGGTCTTACCGAGCCCCTAACCTTTACTGGTTAGGGATTTTTTTTGCTCGAGTAAATCACTGTTACTTCGCCGGGGCTTTTTGAGCCCAGCGTGTTGAACTGGAGAACAACATGGCCGAAGAATCCACTACGACCACAAGCTATCGGAGTGAAAAGTACAATCCACACGAGATCGAGCCAAAATGGCAACGAGCTTGGGATGAGCGTGGGATCTACAGCATCGACCTTGCCTCCGATCGAGAAAAGTACTTCTTCTTGACGATGTACCCTTACCCATCTGGTGACCTGCATGCCGGCCACTGGTATGCCGAGGCTCCGGCGGATGCAGCAGCCCGCTTCAAACGCATGCGCGGTTACAACGTGCTCTTCCCGATGGGATACGACGCCTTCGGGTTGCCGGCGGAAAACGCTGCGATCAAGCACGGCATCCACCCGGCCAAGTGGACCTACAAAAACATCGAGCGGATGACCCGGCAGTTCAAGCAGATGGGCGCGATGTTCGACTGGTCCAAGAAGATCGTTACCTGCGATCCCGAGTACTACAAATGGAACCAGTGGTTTTTCGTGAAGATGTTTGAACGCGGCCTGGCCTACCGCAAGGAGTCCTACGTCAATTGGGATCCTGTCGACAAGACCGTCCTGGCCAATGAACAGGTGGTCGATGGCCGCGGCGAGCGCTCGGGTGCGTTGATCGAACGGCGACTGATGCCCCAGTGGCACTTCAAGATCACAGCCTATTCCGAAGAGCTTCTGGACTTCGAGAAACTCGACTGGCCAGAGCGGGTCAAACTCATGCAAACCAACTGGATCGGCCGCTCCGAAGGGGCCGAGGTTACCTTTCAAAGCGAAGAGGGTGACGACATCGTCGTCTTTACCACGCGTCCTGACACGCTCTGGGGCGCCAGCTTCATGGTACTGGCACCCGAGCATCCTCTGGTGGCCAAGCTGACGCGCAGCGAGTATCGCGAAGGGGTCGAAACCTATGTCAAGCAGACCTCGTATTTGAGCGAGATCGACAGGCAGGCCGAAACGAAAGAGAAGACCGGGGAGTTTATCGGAGCGTTCGCGATCAATCCGGTCAACCAGGCGAAGATCCCCATCTGGATCGCCGACTACGTGATGATGGGATACGGTACCGGTGCGATCATGGCGGTACCTGCTCACGACGAACGCGATTTCGCCTTTGCCCGTAGATATGATCTGGAAGTCATCCCCGTCATTCAGCCGGCGGGAGAGGCATTCGACGGCGCAACCATGTCCGAAGCCTACACCGGGGATGGAGTGATGGTCCGTTCCGGTCCGTTCGACGGGACACTGGCCGGCAAAGAGGGCGCCGGCGAGGGGATCCAACGCGTGATCGACTGGCTTGAACGCCAGGGCATCGGCAAGAGGCGCATCACCTATCGCCTACGCGACTGGTTGATCTCGAGACAACGGTACTGGGGGACACCGATCCCCATGCTCTACTGCGATCACTGTGGCGTTGTCGCCGAAAAAGAGGAGAACCTGCCGGTCGTGTTGCCCGAGGATGTCGAGTTCCTGCCCACGGGCGAGTCGCCGCTCAACCACCACCAGGATTTTCTCAACACCTCTTGCCCACACTGTGGCGGGCAGGCGAAGCGCGAAACCGATACCATG
>CP070651.1:410388-413926 GCA_020354625.1 Trueperaceae bacterium | reverse complement strand
GAGCGGCGCTACATCCGGGTCGAAGATACGGTGGTCATCACCGAGACAGGCATCGAGAATTTCACCCAAGATGCGCCCTTGGAACTCGACGAGGTCGAGGCCTGCATGCGGGAGCCGGGGCTGCTCGAGCGCTATCCGGCCGATTGGTTGGACGGGTAATGAGGGTTGGATCGAGCAAATAGATGAGCAGAAACTACGGCCTTGAAATAAGGTGATGGGTAATGAGTGATGGGTAATGGGTACTGCGAAGTTCGCGGCTGAGCCTCGTCTACTTTTCTGACGTGTCTTTGAAACCAGGCGCTCCCAAACCGCTTTCCGTCGCGATTGACCCTCCCATTCCCCATTCCCCATGACCCATTACGAACTTGCCGTCGCCCTACTCATCACTGTTTACCCATCACCTTCACTATTCTCCAAGCAGTCTCATTTTGCGACAACCCCCTGACATTCACAGCAGAAAGTGCCGCCGCCAACCTTGCAAAAAAACCTGTTATGATTCAAGGGAGTTTTTTCAGCTCAACTTGTAGGAGGTAGGCATGATCGGTTTTCGGAGAACTACCCCGCTCATTCTTTTGGTCTTCCTCATCTCGCTTTTCGCCTCCGCCCTGGCTCAAGGACCGGTAACCCTCAACGTCAACCTCGATCAAGACCCCTTCATCATCGATCCGACGGCGAACTGGCTCTACGACGTTCCCGCCAACATGTTCGTCCCGCTGCTCGACTACGACTACGAGAACGGCGAGGTGCTCCCCGCCGGCGCCACCTCGTGGACCGTTTCAGACGACGGCAAGACCTACACCTTCACCATCCGTGGAGACTGGACCTGGTCCGACGGCACCCCGGTCACGGCGTCTGATTACGCCAACTCGTTTAGGAGAATCGTCGACCCCGCCGTCGCTGCACCCATGGCGTACCGCGTCTATATCATCGAAAACGCCAAGGAGATCAACACCGGCGAGCTCAGCGACCTCGATGCGCTCGGCGTCCGCGTAGTGGACGATCAAACACTCGAGATCACACTCACCGAACCCGCCGCCTGGTTCTTGTCTTCGCTCTCTTCGATCGGTCACGCCGTACCCCAGTGGGCGATCGACGCGTACGGCGAGGAGTGGACGAATCCCGAGAACGTAGTGGTGAACGGCCCCTTTACCCTGACCGAACTCGTCACCGAAGACTTCGCAGTGCTCGAGAAGAACCCGAGCTATTACGGTGCAGACGGTGTCGGAATCGACAAGGTTAATCTCTACGTCGTCAAAGAGGCCTCCACCGCGATGGCGATGTATGAAAACGGCGAACTCGACACCGTCAGCGTGCCCCCACCCGATCTCGACCGGGTCCGGAACGATGCGGTCTTGAGCCAGGAATACTACAACGGGCCTAAGTACATCCTCTACTACTACCTGTTCAACGTGCTCGAGCCCCCCTTCGACAATGAACTCGTTCGCAAGGCCTTCGCGGCCGCCGTCGACAAGCAGGCGATCGTCAACTTCATCACCAAGGGCGGGGAAGTCGCCGCAGGCACCCTGGTTCCGCCGGGCTCCGTCGGGCACGTCCCCAATGAAGAGGGCATCGGCATCCCCTACAATCCCGAGCAGGCTCAGGCACTCCTAGCCGAGGCGGGCTATCCCGAAGGCGAAGGCCTGCCCAAGATCACCCTGGCCTTCAACGCCAGCGAGATCCACAGCAACATCGCCCAAGCAGTACAGATCATGTGGCAAGACACGCTCGGCGCCGAGGTTGAACTGCAATCGGTCGAAGGCCGGGCCTACTCACAGATCGCAGCCGAAGGAGCTTTCAACGTCTGGCGCATGGGCTGGGGGATGGATTACCCCGACGCCCACAACATCCACGCGGAGATCTTCCATTCCAACGTCGGCTCACCGGCGATCGTCAAGATCCCCGAGTACGACCGAATCATCGATGAGGCTGCCGTCGAAGCCGATCCGGCCAGGCGCTTTGAACTCTACAAACAAGCCGAACAGCTGTTGGTTGAAGAGCAGGCCGGCACTATCCCGATCTACTGGTACGCCGAAAACCTGCTCACCAAGCCGGACGTGGACCGTGTGTTGGCGCCGAGCTTCAACCGCGAGTTCTGGAAGTGGACCGTTAGCCAGTAACGCCTACGCCCACACACCTCGGGGGGTGGACCGGTGTCCACCCCCACTTTCATAAGGCGACAACCCACCAACAATGCTTGTCTACACCATCAGGCGACTGTTCTCACTGATCCCGGTGCTCATTGTGATCTCTCTGATCACCTTCCTGCTCATGCATTCGGTGCCAGGCAGTCCCTTCGACCAGGAGGATAAACCGCTCCCGCCGGAGACCCGTCGGAACTTGGAAGCCTACTACCATCTCGACGAACCGCTCCACCGCCAGTACCTGCGCTACATGTGGAACGCGGTCCGCGGCGACCTCGGGCCTTCCTATATGCAGCGGAACCGGAGCGTGAACGAGATCATCGTCGACCACTTCCACATCTCGTTCAAACTCGGAATGTTAGCGCTCGGCATCGCGGTGGCGATCGGCCTGCCGATCGGTATTATCTCCGCCCTAAAACAGAACACCGGCTGGGACTACGTTGCCATGTTCTTCGCCATCGCGGGCGTGTCGGTACCCGCCATGACCTTGGGACCGCTGCTCATCTGGGGCTTCGCCCTGCAACTCGGCCTCTTGCCGGTGGCGAGGTGGGGAACCTGGCAGCAAGCGATCATGCCGGCTGTGACACTCGGGATCGGTCACGCCGCCATCATCGCCCGGCTGACCCGGGCGAGCATGCTCCAGGTGATCCGAGAAGACTTCATCCGGACCGCTCGCTCCAAAGGGGTCCCGGAGCGAACCGTGATGGTCAAGCACGCCCTGCGAAACGCGTTGATACCGGTGGTGACGGTCCTCGGGCCACTCTTCGCCGCGCTGATCACCGGCTCGATGGTGGTCGAGCAGATCTTCGCCATCCCGGGGTTGGGGCGCTACTTTGTCGACAGTGTAAGCGCGCGGGACTACCCGGTCATCATGGGGACCACCCTGCTCTTCGCTGCACTCTTGGTGATTTCAAACCTCATCGTCGACATCTCGTATTCGTGGATCGATCCCCGCATCCGGCTGGATGAGAGCTGATGGTCGCAGCGCCTGTATCGAGGAGCCTCTGGCGAGACGCGCTCAAACGGCTCTTCAAGAACCGGGCTGCCGTCGTCGGCGGCATCACTCTGGTGTTTTTCACGATCGTGGCCATCTTCGCTCCCGTCATCGCGCCACAACACTACGCCGATGGCAACCTCTTTGCCAACTACGCCCCACCAAGTCGAGAGTACCCGCTCGGCGCCGACTTTCTCGGACGGGACCTTTTGAGCCGAATTATCTACGGCACGCGGATTTCGCTCGCCGTAGGTTTCCTGGGCGCCTTCTTCGCCTTTTCAATCGGCCTGGCCTACGGCACCGTCTCAGGATATTTCAGTGGCCGGCTGGATAACGTCCTCATGCGCATCGTCGACATCCTCTACGCCTTTCCGAGCCTCCTCTTTATCATCCTCTTGATGAT
>CP070651.1:405340-410288 GCA_020354625.1 Trueperaceae bacterium | reverse complement strand
TTGCAGCGAGGTTAGTCGCTTCTGGGCGATCTCGAGCAGGGCGCAGGCGCGGAGCCAGAGATCGTGGCTTCCCGCCAGCTCATCCAGACGCTTTTGAACATTTTCGGGTTTGACCTCGAAGTACTCGTAAGCACGTGCTCGGATGCGTTCGTCGAGGCCTTCGAAAAGCGGTAGCACCAGGGTCTTGTCCTCTCGGGTCATCACGGTGTCGAGCAGCTCGATCGCCAGCCCGTGTTCGTGTGAATTTTGCGAGCGGAGTGCCGTGCGCGCCAGCCCCTGGTCGGGATACGCGAGCCCGAGTAGCGAGAAGAGCCGGTCTTGTGCCTGACGAAGGCGCGTCTCGAGCACATCTGCCAGAAGTGGGTTTGGGGGCGTCGAGCAAAGATCGTGCTGTAGTTGATAGAGGGCGTAGGCCTCTTGCAGCTCGATCTGGAAGAGGTGGCGTAAATCAGGGGATGAAATAGGGTGGCTTCCCTGTTTTTGCAACCCTGATAACGCTCTGTAGAGTTCGGTGCGCAGTTCGGGATCAGCCTGCTCGACGCTCACGACAAGCCCTTCGGAGATGACAGGCGTTCCGAGTTTCGCGAGCGCGCATACCGCCCACTTACGGGCTTCCAGCGGTTTTGTTTGATCCGAGTAGAGCGTGCTCAGAGGTGCTATCGCCTGCTCACCGTAGCTAGATAGGGCTTGCGCTGCCTCTTGGGCGGTGGTGCCATCCTCGAGCAGCGAGATGAGCCTGGACAAGAGGTTGGGTGGAGTTAGGATTGCGGTTGCGAGAATCGCCTCCTGTTGTACTTCGGGGCGCGGGTCGCTGAGTAGCGCTAGGAGAGTCGCTTCGATATCGAGCCCTGGAACCTTCTGTACTGAGCCGAGGACGCGCGCACCGTGCCGGCGCTCGGCTGCCTCGTCGCTGGTGAGCATTTCTGCGAGGGCCTTCCCGGCTAGAGCAGTCTGGTGCGAGTTGCCGTGGAGGAGCAGCCCTGTAACGGCCGCACCCTTTACGCGCGGGCCTGCAGCAGAGAGATAGGGGGCGATCGGCTCGAGCGAGTGCGAACCGGCCAGGGCGCAGTAGGTGTCGATGGCAGCTGCTCTGACTCGTTCTTCGGGTGCTTCGAGCAGGGCGGCGATCGACTCGGCGTAGCCGGTACCCTCGGCCGATTTCAACTGGGCGAGGGCTTGGATACGAACCTCGGCCGAGGGGTGCTTGAGCAGCGCTGTCAGATGCGGATGCCACACGCTGTCCACAGGGCTTCCGATCAGCTGCAGGGCGTGAAGGACGCGCGTCTCATCGGGATCTGCCAGCGCACCGACCAGCGTGCTAAAGGCCGGCTCCATGGTGAGGTCCAAGGTAATCGACTCAGGCTCGAGCCGGCGCTGGGCGAGGTTTTTGTGGAGCGCGCCGAGATACTGCTTCCAGGTCCATCTGAGGAGCAAGATCCAGGCGATGGCCAGGCCGATCAGCGGGAACGACCAGTGCACGTAGCGCCAGCCCGGTACCCGCTGCGTCAGCAGAAAGATCACCCCGGCCAGCGCGAAGGTGAGGGCATAGAGTGCTTCGAGAAGCTCCTTTGCTTGCGCTCGAAGTTGGGCCGGCACCGGCAGATAGAGCATGTTGAGCGCCGCGTCGTTGATAGTGCGGCGGAAGATGGGATCGGCCGCCCGGATCAGGGCCATGACCAGCACCGCGCCAGCCGAAATCAAGCCGAATGCAGCCGCCACGGCCACGCCGAGCGGAAAAAAGAGCAGGGCGACGAAGATGCCCAGCTGGCGCGTCACGTAGGTAGCCAGATAGATCTGCACCAGCAGGGCTGCCGAGCCTGTGAAGATCTCATAGCGCCCCAAGAACAGGACCAGCTTCTGTTCCTGGTCTGGAAAAGAAGCTTGTACGGCCAGAAAGAACTGGTAGGCGGCCAGGTTGACCAGCAGCGAAAGAATTACGGTGAGGCCGGCGATCCCCAGCAGCAACGGGGATTCAACGATGTCCTGTAGGTGTTGCCGTAGCGACGGGGTCTCCTCGGTTGACACGGTTTTGCTCGACGGTTGAGACCGCTCCCTCAACTTGCGCCCGAGCCTGAAGCTGCTGAGCGTACAGACCCCGAGTGCGGCGATCACCAGCAATAGGAGGTTTTCCGCGCCGATGAGCCTGACGAAGATCAAGAGCGATAGGCCCGCGGCGATGTTGGCGACCGTGGCGCCCAGCATGATCACGCCGAATAGCCGCTTGGCCTCCCGCAAGTTGAAAAGCTGGGTAGCGAAGATCCAGAACTGGATGAGAATCAGCGTCGCGGCGACCTCGGCAAAGAGGCTCAGCGAGGCCAAAAGTACGAAGCTGTCTTGGAAAGGGGTGCTGAGCAAGATGCGAAACGCCACGGCTGTAACCAGCAGGCCGGCGCTCGTGCCAAGCGCCACCTTTTCGAAGCGAATGCGCGCCGAGATCGCGTTGTAGGCGAGCAGCGTCAACACGATCGCCACGCCCGGAGCGATAAAGAGATACGGTGTGGCCGAAACCGGCAGGCGGCTCAAGAAGAGGGCATCGGACACGGTGTAGCCGGTCGTGATGACGCCGCCGAAGGCTGTCCCGGCATAGAGGATCATCCACCCAACCAGCTCCCGCTCGCTCCGCTGAAGCTCGAGGCTGGGTAGCAATAAGCGGCGCAGGTTTGACGTAAACGTGCTTTGCATGAGCCCCTCTTCTGTGTTGTCTTAACAGATCTTACCGTGCGGGAGACGAGAGCTACGGCCGCAACCCTCCCCGAGAGCGATGATGCTTAGACGATCCGAGCCCGCTACCGTTGTGGAATAATGGACAAAAACCTAGGGAGGTCGGTCGATGAAACGGATCGTGTCAATCCTGATCGTAAGCCTTTGGACCCTGTCGTTCGCCCAAGGAGGCACGTTCCAACTCCAGATCTTGCACAGCTCTGATAACGAGTCCGCCTTGCAAGACCCCAACACCCTCGAAGAGACCGCGCTCAACTACGCTGCTGTAGTCAACGGCCTCCGCGCGCTGGCCCCCGGCGGCAATACGCTGCACCTGACGGCTGGAGACCATACCCTGCCGGGCCCGTTTTATGAAGCGGCAGCCCAGATCGATAGCCTCGGAGCCCGCGGCCTCGCCGACATCGCCCTCTATAACGCTATGGGGCTCGTTGCCAACGGCATCGGCAACCACGAGTTCGACGGCGGCATCGACGACTTTGCGCGCATGCTCGCCGGGGCCAGCTACCCGTTTATCGCCGTCAACCTCGACTTTCGTCAGGTGCAGGTGGCCCGCAACGTGCCTCCGATCGAGGTCGGCGTCGATGGCGGCAGCGCCAGCGAGAATGCCGGCAAGGTCGTGAAGAGCGCCTATGTCGAGGTGGGTGGAGAACGCATCGGTCTGATCGGGCGCGCGCCAGCGGACTTTTTCAACGTGATCGAAGACCCGGCTACCACCCTGCCGGGCTTGGACTTCGTCGGTGGGCGTGACTCTGAGGCCAACCAGCCGCTGGCCTCGGCGGTGGCCCAGGTTCTCGAGCAGGTGGATGTTCTCAAAGCCCAAGGGATCGACAAGATCATCCTCTTGGACCACGCCCAGGACTTCACGGCCGACCCCCTATCGGTGCAGCTCCTGCGCGATATCGACGTCATCATCGCCGCCGGATCGACCGGTTTCATGGCCCGGCCCTCAGCCCAAGGACCCTTCAATCTGCTCCGCAGCGGTGACGCTCCCCAGGCCGACTACCCCACCCTGCGCCGCGACAGCCAGGGAGTGCTTGTGGCGGTCGTGAATAGCGACCAGCAGTACCGCTACGTCGGCAACCTGATGCTCACCTTCGACGCCGACGGGCAGATCGTACGCATCGACAACCGTAGCGGCCCGGTCGCCACCACCGGTGAGGGCATCGCCGCCCTGGCCGAGGTTCTGGGGTATACCCCGAGTCCTCCCGATCGCGTCGTGAACGTTTTCAGAGCGCTCCAAGAGACCGACCTCATCCGCGATGCCTTCGAGGTGATCGGCACCACCAGCACAGCGCTCAACGGCGCCCGCGCCGACGTTCGCAGCCGCGAGACCAACCTCGGTCGCCTGGCAGCCGACTCCACGCTCTGGTTTACCCGCCGCGAGTTTCCCCAGGTGCAGCCCGACATCGCCCTCAAAAACGGCGGTGGCATCCGCGCCACCATCCAAGGGCCCAACATCACCCGCCTGAACGTCGACGCGGCGCTCGCCTTCGACAACCGGATCGATGTGGTCGAGCTGACCGCTGCAGAACTGCTCGCCACCATGGAGAACGCCGTCAGCCGGGTGCCGGCCTTGGATGGACGTTTCCCGCAGGTGGCCGGCCTGGTGCTCGAGTACGATCCCAACAAAGAGGGCCTCTCGGACCAGACGAGCCTCACGACTCCCTCGCGCGTCAAGAACCTGAGCGTAACCCGCGTCGACGGCAGCACCGACGTGCTGGTCGCCGACTTTGAAGCCCAGGGCGACCTCGAGCGCACCTTCGTGGTGGCTACCAACAGCTTCCTGTTGACCGGGGGAGACGGTTACCAAGGGCTCAAGGCCGCTGCTGAGGCCCGAGGGTCGGTGACCACCGAGGAAGGCGAACGTCAAGTTCTGACCGACTACATCACCGAGGTGCTCGCAGGCATGGTCGATCTGCTGGATCCGGATGACGAGCCCCGAGTCGTACAAGTGGGGGAGTGAATCTTAATGGTGATGAGTGATGGGTAATGGGTGTTGCGAAAGGACGCGTACGAGGTAGCCCACTCTTTTTACAGTGCCTGGATGAAAGGTGATGGGTAATGAGTGATGGGGAATGGGTAAGGGGTAATGCGTGGGGAAACCGCGAGAGGAGACGGTGCTGGAGCACCTGGTTTCGCGATCGCAAGCGGTAGAAAAGACGAGCTCAGCACGTCCTTTCGCAACACCCATTACCCATCACCTTTCATCCAGGCACTGTAAAAAGAG
>CP070651.1:402206-405240 GCA_020354625.1 Trueperaceae bacterium | reverse complement strand
GATGACCGGCAGCCCGCAAGCCATGGCCTCGAGGTAGACGAAGCCGGGCCCCCCTTCGTAAACGGAGGGCGCGGCAAAAACATGAGCTTTAGAGAGGTGCTCCGGCAACGCCTCACGCCCCACAAAACCGGGGAGCTCGAGCAATTGCGAGAAGCCGGCTTTAAGGGCGCGCCCAAGCAAACGCTCCTCGATGCCCTCTTCCCCGGTCCCCAACATCCTGAGGTGCAGATCGGGGAAATCGTCCGTCAGCTGCAAGGCAGCTTCCAGCAATATCTCCACGCCTTTGTTGGCGACGAGCTTGCCGACGAAAACGATGGTGGGGCGCTCTGCCTTCGGTACCTCGAGCGGCCGAAACAGGTCGGTATCGACCCCTGTGTGAAGGACCGGGATGTCCTCAGCACTCAAACCATAAGAGCGAACACACCAGTCCGCCGAACAGCGGCTCGAGGAGAAGATGGCGTCAGCCAACCGGAGACAGGCGCCCTCCATCTCGGTCCCTATGCGATAAAAGAGAGAGTCGGGTTCGGGCCAGCCAACCGTGTGCGCCAGCATCACCAAGGGTCCGTGCAGTTGGATCACCGTAGGAATATGGTTCCACTCGGTCTGGTTGAGGAGGTGCACGTAGCCCTCACAACCCCACTCGGGGAACTCCACCAAATCGAGCGGCGAATGCGCGTGCAACTCGGCGACGGCGCCCGCCACGCGGCTACTATAGGTTAGCCAGCGCACCGGCTCGGTGTGGATGGGCAACTCATCATCGAAACCGGGCACGCGGATGAGCTGCACACCACCGTCCCGACTGCGCTGCACCGATCCATCGCTGCTGTGGGAGATCACCTGGACCTCGTGCCCCAACGAGGCGAGACCGTGGGCTTTCAGGTACGTCTGCGAAGCGATTCCACCGTGAGCTGTCTCGGGTGGGTACTCTTGGGAGACCAGGGCGATCCTCATAACGCAGACCCTGCCTCCCGCATCAAACACACTTCCAAGGCAGCTTCGAGTTCAAGATCCTTTGGAGAAGAGCCGAGCGCTTCCACAAGCTCCTCGAGGCTGCGTCTGGCCACGGGATTGGAGCAAGATAGCGAACGGACCAGGTCCAGATCGATCTCATGAGGGAGCGTTTCGCAAAGGTGCAAGGCGCCTGCCACGTGCAGTCCGATCATGGTACGAACGCACTTCTCACACCTGCCACAATTGTAGGCGTCGGTCACATCACCCGTCGCACAGATCCGCAGGTATCGCACCATCATCGGTGACAGGGCGATGGCACGTATTTTTTCGAGTCGCCTGGCCTCGAGGCCGTCGTGGTGAAAAGCGAGGGTTTCAGTGCCCCATAGTGGATCGAGCAGCGGATGAGCCCCCCTCGGAATGAGGTGAGCATACGTCTGAGAAGCCGCGAGGGAGATGTTTCATTGGGTAGGAGGGAGAGTTGCCCCTCCCGTCCTCCCACACCACCGTGCGTACGGTTCCGTACACGGCGGTTCATGAAGTAGATTGGAGGCGGTAGTGGTAATTGCTTAGCGATACCAGTCCATGCCTATCAAAGAAAGATCTCGGAAATGCTGTGTTCATGTGTGAGGCCCCTGCGTTCCACCAGGGGCCACGCCCATTGCCAGCTGACTGCCTGGCGCGTTCCTTACTCAGCCCACGCTTCATCAGGTACTTGACACGAGTAGGGCGGCGTTTCCACTGTCGCCAGATCACACAGCGCAACTTGCGCCTTATCCAGCCATCGAGTTCTTCGAATACTCTCCTGACTTCCGCATGCTTGAAGTAGTTCATCCAACCACGCAGTATCGGGGTCAGTTCCGACATGAACTCCAGTAGATTCCGGCCTCTTCCCTTGCGGAAAGCTGCACGTAGCTTCCCTCTTAACCGCATCATTGAAGACCTCGCAACTCTAAGTCGCGGTCTCCTCTCTGCAGTCATCGAGTAACCCAGAAACGTCATCCTCCAAGGACGCGTGACCGAGCTCTTCTCGCGGTTCACCCTGAGCCTGAGTCTTCTCTCCAGAAAACGCGTTATAGACAAGAGTACTCGCTCACCGGCCGCTTCGGATTTCACGTACACATTGCAGTCGTCTGCGTATCTGCAAAACGCATGTCCCCGCCTCTCCAACTCCTTATCCAGCTCATCCAAAAGGACATTCGACAAAAGCGGCGATAGCGGCGAACCTTGTGGTACGCCCTCACTTCGGGCCGACACCACACCTCCCGCCATGATCCCCGCCTGCAAGTACTTCCGGATTAGCCTTAACACCCCTTTGTCTTTGACCCTCCGCGCTACCCTTGACATCAGCACGTCATGGTTCACCCGGTCGAAGAAGTTCTCCAGATCGATGTTCACCACCCGGCGCCGGCCTTCAGTCACAAACTCTCGCGCTTGCATCACCGCCTCTTGGGCGCTTCGGCCTCGCCGGAATCCATAACTCGACTCGGAAAACCCTCCTTCAAAGATAGGGCTGAGAACTTGGTTCAGCGCTTGTTGTAGCAGCCGGTCCAGCACCGTAGGTATGCCGAGCTTTCTTACTCCCTTGCCGCCAGGCTTGGGTATCTCGACTAAACGTACTGGTGCCGGTTTGTACTCACCACTCAGCAGTTCCTCCTTGACTCGCGGCCACTCCTCGATCAGGTACGCTCGCAATTCCTCGACAGCCATTCCATCACAGCCCGCCGCACCCTTGTTCGCTTCTACCCGTCGCAATGCCGCTAGCATGTTCTCTCGTTCGACCATCGCTTCAAACAACCGCACCGCTTCCGGTCCAGAGTTCTCTCTCCTTGCCGTGTCGTTTGACGCACCCAGCCCTCGCTCTCGCGAATTCCGTTCGCTACCCTCAGGGTGGGATTCGGGCTTCTCAGCCATACTATCTGCGTCTCCTACCGTCATCGAAACTCGAGTCTCTAGACCACTACTTCATGTTCGTAACTTCAGAATACTCGAAATATACCTACTATGCCCTCTTATGACTTCTACCTACCTTACCCACCAACTCTCTTAGAAAGTAGCACAAGGCCGGTAGATAGATATCCCCCGG
>CP070651.1:398002-402106 GCA_020354625.1 Trueperaceae bacterium | reverse complement strand
GCACGCCACGCAACCAGGAATCGAAGTAGCCGCCGGCGTGGGAAAGGACCAGGTAGGTCCGCAGCTTCTCGACGGGGCTGATGATGGCGAAGGCGAAGGAGTTGGAGAGGACCAACCCTATGCTCCTTGGCTCGAGAAAGTGACTCATCGATCCCCACTGGTTGGCCATCGATCCGAATTGGGTAAACATGCCAAAGCCCTGAACAAGAAAGTTCGAAATCACGAAGAAGGAGACAGCTATACCAGTTAAAAGCAGAGCCGGGAGCAACATCTGGTAAATGCTTCTCAGCCTATAAGCCAGCAGAAGTGGGGTGACGACCAGTGAGAGAAGTGGCGGGTTGTAGAGACCGGCGAAACCGGCGAAGGCGGCCAGGTAGAGAACCGAGGTCCTACCTATATTTTCCTTTACAGTCATCAGCACGAACAAAAAGACCAAGATTACCAGGTTGGACAACACGTACGTTTCGGGAACGCTGAAGATCACCAGGTTGGCGAACAACGAGGCGTAGAGGACGCTGAACCCCACGGCCGGCACAACGCTCAAGGTTAGCCTGCGCAGAATCAGGTAGGCGAGCGAAATAGCCACAGCCGCCAGTAACGCTAGCACAGAGATAACAGAGTGCCGGGTATCCAGTTCCAACAATCCTTCAAAGAGGTTCACCAAGAAACGTGTCGTTGGAGCAAAGAGAGCGCGTGGTGTATGCTGGTCATAGCCCGTCATCTCATTAACAACAAGCCTCGAATCCGCCCCAAAAAAGAGGTCGATCCTGTCAAAAGCCAAGGGCTCGAGGTGGCGCAGGTTGAGAAAGTAGACGCTAAAGAAGAGCACAAACAGCAGAGCGCAGATGGCGAAATCAATGCGGCTCACGGTCAGCCCTGAACGGCTCAACGCCGTCCGTATCGACGACCTGTTTTCTTCGGTCGTCTCGCCCTCGACATCTCTCAAAAACCGCACACTCGCCCCCTCACGTTCGCGACACCAAAATCACACCGAAGACCACGAATAGGGTGCCCAGAACCCGGACAGGCCCCACAGCCTCGGAAAAGAAGGCAGCGCCAAAGAGCATGGTCAGAATAAAACCGATGCCGACAAAAGGATAGGCGAACGAGAGGTCGGCTCTGGCCAAAACGAGCAACCAGATAAGCGCCGAAAGACCGTAGAGACCCAGGCCTGACCAGACGTATACGTTAGCGGCCATCGTCATCAGGAGATGCGTCGGAGGTGCCTTTTGCGCCAGTAACAACTGAACGTTCGGGTCGGACGCACCGAGCTTCAGCACGACCTGTGCGATCGCCGAGAGGCTCACGCCAGATAAGATGAGCGCGATGATGGCCACCTAGACCGCCGCCAGGAACAAGATCGCCATCAAGGCGACCAGCGTGCGGGTGACGGGATCGCTCAGGGAGAAGATCAGCGGGTCGTCGACCATCTCGTGGCGTTCGTTTTTCAGCCAGAGGTAACCGACCCAATAGAGCATAAGGGGGCATATCAGCCAGAGAAGTTGCGGCCGGGCGTAGTTTACTGCGACCTCGGGGGTGTCGATGAATAGGGCCAGCACCAACACCACCATGAGACCGCTGGTAAGACCCATCGTTCGCAAGATCGCAGCGTCTCCAACCTGGTAGCCACGGCCCTGAAGAACGGTCGTGCCACGGGTCACAGCACTATCGAGTTCGGAACAGCGCTTGAGCAGCGCCAGGCTCGAGAACAAAAATAGGCAGAAAGCCAGCAGCCAGAACGACACCAGCACGCCGATGGCCGCGGCGCCGGCAGCGACGCGCAAGGTATAGAGTCCAGCCAAGACGAGAACGTCCAACAGAACGATCTTCTTGAGGTAGAACGAGTAGAGGGTGGTGAGGCACAGGTAAACACTCACGAGCAGCAAGAACGTCAGGTCGAGTGCGGCCGCCAGCGCCAGGCCAGCGGCAAAAAGCACCAGCGCCAGAGCAAAGCTGCGTACAAGGGACACGTCACCCGCGGCGAGCGGGCGCTCGCGCTTGCGTGGATGGCGCCGGTCCGCAGCGAGATCCAGCAGATCGTTGACGAGATAGGCGCTCGAGGCGCAGAAGCAAAAGGCAAAAAAAGCGGCCAGGGCCTCGAACACCGAAGCCACGTCAAACCAGGCGTGCGCGGTCAACAGCGGCACCAGCACCAGGAGATTCTTGAGCCACTGGTGCACACGCATGGCCTTTAGGTAGGGCAGTACTCCCATCGAGCGGTCGTCGAAGACCTGCTCGACGCTGGCGACCTTCTGGGCTGCCGACTCTACTCCCCTATCGGGGTTGACCAGGACCGATCGCCTGGCCTGGGGCCAGATTTCGAGGTCGGCCACAGAATTCCCGGCGTAGTCGAACGCCCGACCGTTACTGGCGTCTGTGACTGCTTCCCGCTTGCGGCGGCCAACCAGATTGGTGGTGGCGTCGCTGGCGAGCACCGACTCGAAGATGCCGAGGTGATCGGCGACTACCTGTGCCGGCTTAGAATTGGCAGCGGTAGCGAGCACGAGCCGGCGCCCACCCGCAGCTTCGCTACGCAGGTACTTGAGAAACTCAGCCTGATACGGGAGCGAGCCGGCGTCGACTTCGGCGCGGCGGGCAACCTGATCCTTGAAGTGCGCCTTACCGCCCAACACCCAAGGCACCACGCGGAAGAGGTTCCAGGGATCGTGCCTGATCAGCTGCAAGATGCTTTCGATCAACAGGTCACTTTTGAGCAGCGTGCCGTCGAGGTCGACAAAAAGGGGAGTAGGGTCTGGAGGCACGCCTTCAGCAGACGGCCGATGTTCCTGAATATGGCTACCGATCACCGTACCCTGCACACTCCCTCCAATTCACATCCGATCGCCGGGGCCGCCCCGGCTGCCGATACGGTTTACTTCAACCCTACAACCAGGGTCGCACCCCCACCAGGAACAAATGTCCCGTCACCCAGCACAACGTCAGCATTTCGCTATGGCAGACTATGTTTATTGTAGTATTAGGCGAGGCCTGTAAAGGACGGTAACTGTTTCGCTACAATAGGGGAGCGATGTCATTAGAACTATGAATAAAGCGAAGAAGCGGGGTCTAATGATGGTTGTGGTACGCATTACGGTCTTGTCGCTGGTATTTTTTTGGGGTCTCGTCTCCTCTGCCTGGGCACAACCTTTGAGCGGTGAAGAGGTTCTTGCACACCTTCGGGACACGCTCGGCAACTTGCAGGATGCCTCGTTTACTTTGACGGGTCGGATCAACGACGATCCCTCCGAGTACGAGGTGGAGTTCCAGGCCATGCTCGACCGGAAGCTCGTCAGAGCAACCTTCCTCAACCCGCTTTCGGTGGCAGACAACATCTTCATCCTCGACGATCAAGACGTATATAATTACTACTTTCTGACTGACCAGGTAACGATTTTTAAGTTCGGTGATCCAAAGGCTTTCGGTCACCTGCTGGTAGCCGACCTCGACTACGATCAGGTCAACCCTCGCCTCGACCCGAAAAGCATCTCCATCAGCTATGACATAAGCGAACTTCTGATCGGCTGGAGCATCGAGGTAATCGGTTACGGCAACAACCCTGCAGGAAGCGTCTATCAGCTAGAGCTCCAAAACCCCGCCAGCGGGCCAAACGACTTCATCGGCCAGATCCGCGCCGAAGTCGTCGAAGGGTCTTGGTATCCTACCCAAATCGAAGTCTTCCTAAAAAACGATACAGACGTTTTCAAGATCCTCGTTCAAGACTTTGTCACCGACCAGGGGCTCGACCCCAACGAGCTGCGTTCTTTGCCTATCGACGCCGAGGTGATCGACGGCCGCTGACGGCAGCGTCGAGTCCGCCCTCCAGCGAACAGGTTGTCAATCCTGTTGCGAGATCCTGAAGCCGCACCCTGGTATCATGGCCCAAACTGCAGATGGCGTTGGGAGTACAAACATGAACATCGGCTTTATCGGAATGGGCACCATGGGTGCTCCGATGGCAAAGCGGCTCGTCGAAGCAGGCTACCAAGTAACAGTCCACAACCGTACCCGTAGCAGAGAAGAGCCTGTTGCAGCTGCAGGTGCACACCGCGCGGCGAGTCCTCGGGAAGCCGCTTTCGACAAAGACGTCGTCATCACCATGGTGAG
>CP070651.1:394511-397902 GCA_020354625.1 Trueperaceae bacterium | reverse complement strand
GCCAAGGCGCTCCCGAACAGCATCGCTACGACGCCGAGCAGGAGACCGAGGACCCCGATCGATTTCATCGTGGGCTTCCGAATCATGGCCATATACATTAACTTCCTCCAAAAAAGCTTTTCTACAGGTGAGCTTCTACGAACGGTCGATCGTGAACGGAAGAGACACCACCTCCTAAGGTATGCCATGGGCCATTCCTTGTTGGCACCTAACCCAAGCATTCTACACAAGCGCCGCATCGAATAGTAGCCCTGCCAGGACGTGGTGATCTCAGCCACATGTTGGAGCCGAAGACCGAGGGGTCGCCAAATCCGGGTCAGCCGCGGCGACGCTAGCAGGCGGACGGCTTGAGGACGGATCGACGATTCTCAGCATCTGGCGAACCATCTTGGACGAGCATCGGCAAAACGTACGGTATGATCCAACCATCGCTACGTCCCGACCGAGCGAGGAGGCCGTATGATCCGCCAACGACCCGCCACCCCAGCCAGACCATCGTTTGCGCCGTGAAGATCACCGATATCCAGACCCTGGTCTGTAACGCACGCATGCGCAACTGGGTGTTCGTCAAGGTGCTCACCGACGAACCCGGTCTCTACGGCTGGGGGGAGGCCACCCTCGAGTGGCACACCCGCAGCATTGTCGGCGCCATCGAGGACCTCTCCACCCTGCTGATCGGCGAGGACCCGACCCGCATCGAGCACCTGTGGCAGATGATGTACCGCCAGCACTTCTGGCACGGTCACGGCATCGTTCGCGCCACCGCCATCGCCGGCATCGACATCGCCCTGTGGGACATCAAGGGCAAGGTGGCCAACATGCCGTGCTCGCAGCTTTGGGGGGGACCGGTGCGCGATTACGTTCGCACCTACGCCCACTTGGGTGGCGGCAAGCTGGAGGATTTCTACGAGATCGACCGCGGCGACGCCGAGCGGTTTGCCGAGTTGGCGCAACAGACCGTGGCCGAGGGCTTCACCGCCTTCAAATCGATGGCCGTGCCCGAGACGATGCCGCTCGAGGGCCTCACCCCCATCCGCTACGCCGAAGCCAACGTGCGCGCCATGCGCGAAGCGGTCGGTGAGGAGATCGATATCATGGTCGACTGTCACGCCCGGCCTTCGCCGGCCATGGGGCTGAAGTTCGGCAAGGCGCTCGAACCCTACGGTCTCTACTTCTTCGAAGAGCCCTGCTGGCCCGAAAGCCTCGACGGGCTAGCCACCATCAACCGCGAGCTCACCACCCCCGTCGCCACCGGCGAGCGCATCACGCACCTCGCCGCCTTCCGCGATCTCTTCGCGGCGCGGGGGTGCGAGGTGTGCCAGCTCGATATCACCCACTGCGGGGGCCTCAGCGAAGCGAGGCGCATCGCCGCGTTGGCTGAAGCCCACCGCATCGCGCTTGCGCCCCACAACCCGCAGGGGCCCGTCAGCACCGCGGCCTCGCTCGAGTTCGGCTTCTCCCAGCCGAGCTACATCATCTGCGAGACCGTGCATCAGGATGTACCCTGGCGCCAAGACGTGGTCACGGAGGGATTTGTGGTGGAGCGGGAAGGTCGCATCGTACGTCCCAATCAGAAGCCGGGCTTAGGGATCGAAATCGACGAGGCAGAGGTGAAAAAACACCCGTTCGAGCAGGAGATCTTGCAGCGGTCCTTCTACCGCGACGGCAGCGTGGGGGATTGGTGATGAAGACACCGGCCCCCTTACAGCAAGACTACTTCTCGGGAGTGATCGGCGTGGCCCGGCGCGACGTCACCCCACCGGTCGGCATCTTCTCCCGTACCTGGGGTGCAGCTACCACGGATCGGGCTACCGGGGTGCACAAACCGTTCTACGTCACCGCCCTGACTTTCCAAGAACAGCCGGACGATCCACCCCTCGTCCTGGTAGCGCTCGACGGCTCCTGGTGGCAATTGCAGGCCGATGAAGATCAGTTCCGCAGCGGTGTGCTCAGCGACCTCGGCTTGACACCCCCCCAACTGATGATCAACCTCTCGCATACCCACGCCGGTCCCCCCCTGGTGCTCGAGAACGAAAGCAAGCCCGGCGGCCAGCACATCCGTCCCTACCTCGATCACCTGCGCCGGCAGACCACCGAGGCCATCGGCGAGGCGCTGGCTGGTGCAGAGCGAGCCGTGCTCACCGTCGCAAGCGGCTGGTGCGACCTCGCCGTCAACCGCGACCTCGAAGATCCCGCAGGAGAGCGCTACCTTACCGGCTACAACCCCACCAAAGAGGCCGATCCGACCGTTCTGGTCGGCCGCGTAACCACCCCCGAGGGAAAGCTGCTCGCAACCTTCGTGAATTACGCCTGTCACCCCACCACCCTCGCCTGGGACAACGCCTTGCTGTCGCCCGACTACATCGGCGCCATGCGCGAAACGGTCGAGGCGAACCACCCAGGTGCTCCCTGCCTCTTTTTTCTCGGGGCCTGCGGCGAACTGGCGCCGGCCCATCAGTACGTGGGGGACGTCGCCGTAGCGGACCACCACGGTCAGAAACTCGGCCATAGCGCCTGCGCCGCGCTTTCAGGGATGCTGCCGCCGCAGCAGGCTCTGACCTATCAGGGTCCGGTTGAATCGGGGGCGCCGCTCGCGCTCTGGTTGCCGGCAGAGGCCTCGGCCCCCACCGCACCGCTGCAGCATCACCACACCACCGTCGCCCTCCCCATCAAAGGAGATCTCCCCAGCGTGAGCGAGCTCGAGCAGCAGTTGGCCGCCAGCCAGGATCCCGTGCTGAGCGAGCGGTTGCTGCGTAAGCTGCGCAAGCGCAGGAGCCTCGGTGATGGCAAGAACTATCCCGTGCCGGTCTGGATCTGGCGGATCGGAAGGCTGCTGGTCGTCGGTTCCCCCACCGAGTCCTACTCGGAACTGCAGGTGAAACTGCGGGCGCGCTATCCGGACTTTGCGGTGCTGGTGATGAACGTCGTCAACGGTGCGCTCGGCTACCTGCCGCCACGAGAACTCTACCCGCTCGACCTCTATCCCGTGTGGGAGACCCCCTTTGCCGAGGGCGGCTTCGAGCTGCTGACCGATGCCGTCACCGCGATGCTCGACGAGCTCTGCAAGGCATAAGATTCCTGGCAGTAGATCGATGACGACGATACCGTAGCGGTACCGGCCGATCGATATCGGTCACCCCCTGAAAGATGCACGTTGTCGAGAACCGTCTATCTGATGGTTCCCGGATTGCCACCATCGTGATAATGGATCCGAACGATATGCTGCCGGCCACACCACACCCCTTCAACGCGTTCCAAGGTTCTGGACTTGGAGTTACCGGTATAGGGCATGTTCACCGGGCACTCCGCGCTAAGATCGTCGCCATGGTTCGGGAGCACCAACCCGAGGATCGCGAGGTGGTACGTCTCCGGTTGCCATAAGCCGTGTTGC
>CP070651.1:390042-394411 GCA_020354625.1 Trueperaceae bacterium | reverse complement strand
TCCCAGGCAGCCATCCTCGATCACCATGAGATCGTGCTTTTTTGCCAAGGCCATCATTCGATCCATATCGGCCGGATGACCGGCCGTGTGCACCGGCATGATAGCCCGCGTGCGCATCGTGATCGCGGCGCTGACGGCGTCGGCATCGAGATTGTAGGTATCCTCGTCCACATCGACGGCCACTGGGTCTGCACCGACCAAGTAGATACAATCCGCCACGCTGCTGAAGGTGTTGGCGGGGATGATCACCTCATCGCCTGCCCCCAAGCCGTGCACCACCCAAGCGAGGTGCATGGCCGCCGTGCCCGAACTCAGATTGGCCACCGCCGGGCGCCGGTTGTCAGGTCCGGTAAGGAAGTCCGCAAACTCCGCTTCGAAGCGTTTACCTTCTCCGTCGCTGTCAGGATCGGTTCGGATGTAGCGGCCACTCTCCAGCACCCGCGAAGCAGCTTCTTTCATCTCGTCGGTGACGACCGGCCGAAAGGCTACGTTGCGCATAGCGCCTCCCTTCCCTCAACTCTCTTCCTCAAGACTTCTGCGCAGCCACATCCCCGATACCGCGCAACCTCGGATCCAACGCATCGCGCAATCCATCTCCAAACAGATTGAAGGCGAGCACCGTCATCATGATAGCCACACCAGGGATCAGAGATAGCCAGGGGGCGCGCTGCAACAACTTGGTTCCCTCGGCCACCATGCCGCCCCAGGTAGGGGTCGGAGGCGGTACACCGAGACCGAGAAAGCTCAAGCTCGCCTCCGTCAAGATGACGGTGGCGATACGCAAGGTGGCGTAGATGATGATGGGGCTTAGGCTATTCACAAGAATATGGCGGGTCATGAGACGCCCTGCTGAACCCCCAAGCGCTCGAGCCGCCTCCACATAGTCGAGCTGTTTGATGCTCAACACCTGTCCCCGCACCAAGCGGGCAAAGTGAGGCGTGCTGGCGATGCCCACAGCGATCATGATGTTGAGGAGACCACCCACCCGCTCACCGAGCATAGCCAAAAATACGATCGCCAGCAGTAGGGTGGGGAATGCCATCAACACATCGATAAGACGCATCAACAGATTGTCGACCAGACCGCCGAAGTAGCCGGCAACCAGACCGAGTAGACTTCCCAGCGCCGCAGCGATCAGCACCGCGACTACCCCGACGGTCAGGGAGATGCGTGCGCCGTAGATGAGGCGGCTCAGCTGGTCCCGGCCGAAGTTGTCCGTACCCAAGAGGTGCTCGGCATTGGGGGGTTGGAGCCTGGCGAACAGGTCCTGGCGGTTGGGATCCTGTGGGACGATCAGGGGAGCGAAAACCGCCACCACCGTGACCACCAACACCCCGACGAGACCGATGGCAGCACTCTTACGCAACCAGATACGGCGAAGAAGATCTTTCACCCTTCAAAGTCTCCCGTTGCGCATTCGACCCTCCATCAGGTGTAGCGGATCCGCGGATCGATCACGGCGTAGCTTACGTCGACCAGAAGATTGACCATTAACACGATGAGGGCAAAGACCACGATACCGCCCTGTACCGACGGAAAGTCTCGCGCAAAGATAGCGTCGATGACCAGCTTTCCGAGCCCTGGCCGGGAAAAGACCGTCTCGATGATCACCGTTCCGCTGAGAAGGTAAGCGATATCCAAACCCACCACGGTCATGATGGGGATGGCGGCGTTTCGAAAGGCGTGTTTGTTGACTACCCCACCTTCACTTACGCCCTTTGCTCGTGCGGTCCTGACGTAGTCTTGGTTGAGAACGTCCAACATGGCAGAGCGAGTGATGCGGGTGATCAGCGCTGCAGACCGTGCACCCACCGCTATAGCTGGTAACACCAGATGGATCCCCAAACTTCGCCAGTCACCAGGTGTGCCCGCCCCGAAGATGGGGAACCAGCCCAACATGAACGCAAATACATAGATGAGCAAGATGGCAAACCAAAAACTCGGGCTCGAGACCCAGATCATAGCCACACTCGTAGCGATGTAGTCGATCCAGCTATTCCGCCATAGGGCCGAGATCACGCCGGCCGGCACGCCCAGCAAGATAGCGAAGACCACACCGGCCACCGCAAGTTGAAAGGTAAAGGGCAGTTGCGAAGCGATCTCCTCGAGCACGGGTTGGTTGTTGCGAAACGATTTGCCAAAATCGCCGGTCAGGACGCTGGTGAGATAGAGAACGTACTGTTCATGCACAGGACGGTCCACGCCGAGCTTGCGGCGCAAATCCTCGAGCACCTCGGCACTGATGCCTACATAATCTCCCATCATCAGCTCCGCAGGATCCCCGGGAGCCAAACGGATCATGAGAAATGCCAGGGTGATGACACCCAGAATCGTAGGGATGGTAATCAGAAACCTGCGGGCGATGTAGGAAGTCATCGGAACCGTCCAGAACAAAGCTTATGGAGGTGGCGGGGTGATGGGCTCTCACCCCGCCAGGGCCTCCGAATCTATCGCCAGAAATTAGAGCAGATCACTCGACGAATCCCAAATCACTCCGCAAAGTCGATATGCTCGAACAACGTCATCCAGTGAATGTGGTTCGGCGCATCTCCACTTAGATTGCCCTGGTAAGCCGTCACGTATACAGGTGCAAACAGAGCCAATTCCGGTACGTCCTCGGCAATCTTCTGTTGGATTTCGGCAAGAATCCGGTTCCGATCGGCAGGATCGACCGCGCTGCGCTGCGCCTCGATCAGGTCGTCGACCTCTCCGTAGTAGGACTGGTTGCCGCCGGGGGGAAAACTCGACGAGTGGAACTGCTCGCTCAAGATCTGGTCCGGATCTGCACGAGTGGTACCGCTGATGGTGATGTCGTAGTCACCGGACTGACGGCGAGCCGTCCAAGCCCCCGCTTCGAGGCCGACGAGCTCCAGCTCGACCCCGATGTCAGAAAGCCACTGCTGCATGGCGTTGGCCATCAGAATGCCGAATTCACTACCGGCATCGAACACGACGTTGACCGAGAAACCGTCAGCAAGACCGGCTTCGGCGAGCAGCTCCCGGGCACGATCAGGGTTGTACTCATAAGTCGGCACGTCGGAGCTGTGACCGATCATCCCCGGCACGATCACTGAATCGACCGGAAAGCCCTGGCCTTCGAGAAGGGTTGCAGCAAATACTTCCTTATTGACCGCGTGGGCAAACGCCTGGCGAACACGCACGTCGCTCAGTGGTTCTCGGGTGGTGTTGAAAGCGTACTGCCAGTAGCCGGTAGTCGGGGTCTCGGTATAGGCGAGGTCTGATTGCTGCTTCAGGTTCTGCAGGATCTGCACGTTACGAATGATGGTGTAGTTGACCTCGTCGCGCTGGAGAGCCAAGGCGATGACGTTCTCGTCCGGCACGACTTTCCAAATGATCTTCTTGGCTGCCGGCTCCCCGCGATAGAAGTCGGGGTTGGCCTCGAGGACCAGCTCCTGCCGCGGCGTATAGCTCACAAATTGGAAGGGTCCCGTCCCGACCGGGTTGAACTGGTAGTTTTCTACAAAATCCTCGATGGCCTGTTTGTTGACGAAATAGCCGGGTCGGAAGGCGAGCACGGTGGTCAAGAAAGAGGCTTGAGGCTGGTTGAGGGTGATCTGCACGGTGAAATCGTCGATGACATCGACCGACGCAATGTTCGAGCTACTCGCCCGGTAGCGTGAGCCGGTGTCGGGATCGAGGACCCGGTCCAAGCTATACTTCACGTCCGCGGCGGTGAACTGCCCGTAGCCGTGGTGCCACACGACGTCGTCACGTAAAAAGAAGGTGTACACCAACCCGTCGTCGGAGACCTCCCAACGCTCTGCCAGGTCGGGCTCGACCTCGGTAGAACCGAGCTTGTAGCGCACCAGACCGCTGTAGACGTTCATGGCGATCTGGTAATCGGGCGAGCCGGGCAGGTGGGCGGGATCGAGGTTGCGGAAGTCACGGAAATACGCAGCGACGATGGTATTTTCGTCCTCTTGCGCTTGTCCAAGGGACGGGGTAACTCCAACGATGGCCACCACGAGAAGCAGCACCACTCGACCCAAGACGCTGAAACCTTTCACCTTAAAACCTCCTTGTCGCTCGAGCCTCGTCGGGCTACGAGCAAGAAACCAACGGATGATGAACCCATCCGACGACGGTAAGGTTGGAATCTCGGTCTACGCTTCACCTCCTCCACTCGATGAGTCAAGCTCGAGCTATTGGGCTGTTACGTCGTTTTAGCTCACATTCACGTAAGATTTGAACCCAACTATAACTCAAACTTCGCTCGACATCGACCTGGGCGGAGATCTGCTGCCTTAATATGGCCAGGCCTGCCCCCCTGGATGAGAAGACAATGTATTCGCTTTACGTTCACGGAACATTATCCAAGCATTCGAAAGAAGTAGCCGATTTTTACGAG
>CP070651.1:386801-389942 GCA_020354625.1 Trueperaceae bacterium | reverse complement strand
TGTTCGATGAACTGGCCGGAAGCGACAATTTCCTCTTGCCGGCCTACCGTGTCGACGAATGGGACGCCCACCCCAACACCCACGCCAACCAGACCGTTGGGCCCGTTTTTGCCAACTTCATCGCGAACGCCATCGAGGTGTTTGCTCCCTAAGGATCTCGGTCTCTGAGGCCCAACATCGTTGTTGACGCTAGTCGTTGCGGTAAGTACCCGAAGGGGCGCTTTATTCGGACCAGTTCCCGATCCGAATGCCACCGTTTCGCCCGAACTCTCGAGCGTTGCGGGTAACCTCGGTGGCTAGGCTCTCCGAAACGGGTGTGGAGACTTTACAACGTGGATTGGCGGCGCTTTTTGGTCTCTGTGGGCGTTACCGTCAGGCAGCGCGTAGCGGGTAGACCATAAATGCCAAGTCCCATCCAGGGTTAGAAGAACGGGTATCATTCACGGGTGGCTCGAGCGCGCCCCCTCGCCTCTTCCCAGTGGATCTGGTTTCTCGCAGCCCTCGGCACCCACACCGGCTGGGGAATAGGGCCGGTGCTGGCCCGCTACGTGCAAGTGGTGGTCGGTATTCCGAGCCTCTCGTTTTTAGTGGCGGTGAGCCTTCCGCTTTTCGTGCTGCTCGTTGCGACCGGGTTTCAACAGGGCCGACGCTTTTGGGTTCGGAGTCCGTTCCTCTGGTTCCTCGCCGGTCTCCATTTCTGCCGGGTGCTCGCCAACATGCTCGGGGCGAAATATACCGAGGCCACCAACGTCCAACTGCTGGCGCTGGCCGTCCCTTTTCTGGTGGTGGCGCTGAACCGGATCCTGCTCAAAGAATCGACGCCGCGCTACACCAAGCGGGCGGTGGTGTTGAGCGCTCTCGGAGGATTGCTGGTGCTCGGGGACGATCTGCGCCTCGCGGGTTCGAGCGGGACCGAGCTCATTGGGATCGCTTTCGCCATGCTTGCCAGCCTCCTGTTTGCAACCTATCTGATCGCGGTACGCAAAGGAGCCCTTTCGGATATCTCTCCTGGGAGGATGCTCGTCTTTCAAGGGGGGGCGATGCTGGTGCCGAGCCTGATCCTCAGCTTGGCCTTTGCCGAAGATTGGTCGGTCTGGACCCGCATGCCCGTCGCCGGCTGGATCGCAGTCGTGGTGTTTACGCTGGTTGTGCCGATATCGACAAACTTGCTGAACTTGAGCGCTGTGAGTCGCATCGGTGCCCCGGCGGTCTCGAGCATGATGCCGTGGCGCTTGGTGGTGACCCTGGCGGTCGGCGGAATCGTTTTGGGTGAGAGGCTCGTCGGTCCTTGGCAGGTTTCCGGGGCCTTACTGGTCCTCTGCACGGTAACCTGGTACTTGTGGATGCGCAGAGTTGGCGAGGTCAGAACCTGACGGGTTCGAAGAGGCACCCCACGAGGAAAACGCTCCTCCTGGTGGCCCAGATACTCACCGTCCTGGCTTGCGGCGCTTACGCAAACGCCCAGCAACCGAGCTTGGAGCGGATCGCCACAGGCCTCGACAACCCACGCGGCGTGCTCGTCTTGGCCGAAGATCACTTGATCGTCGTCGAGGCCGGTAACGGGTTCGCCAGCGACGACCCGGACCAGATGACGGGACGGATCCTCGCGTTGCAAGACCGAAACGCCGACGGCGACTTCGACGACGCCGGCGAACGGTCTCCCCTGCTCTCGCAGCAGTACACCTACAACGGCTTCTACGGTTTTGGCACGGGACGCGATGAGGTCGGCGGATTGGGGGACATCACCCTGTTCGCTGAAAACCGGGTGGCCTATACCAAAGACGATCCGCGCACCGGGTACGTGGCCGACGGTAACAGCTCGGACATCGGCGTGGGATCGCTCGACCTAGAAACCGGTGTCGCCGAGACCCTGCTGAGGCGCTTTGCCACCGTAAACAGCCTGGCCTACGACGCCACGACCGGAACGCTCTACCTGGCTGCAAGCGGGGCCAACCGTCTCCTGGCGAGGGAGCCGAGCGGAGAGGTGCGCGTGGTCGCCGTCTTCGAGCCGTTGGCCCGTGGCCAGCAGGCTGTTCCCGCCGGTTTGGCGCTCGATCCCCACACCGGTGAGGTGCTGGTGGCGCTCTTTTCGGGCACGGTTTACGATTATTACGGCACCCGCTTGGCGTTTTACCCGGGTGACGCCCGGGTGGTTCGCGTCGACCCCATTAGTGGGCGCCAGACGGTTGAGGTCGAGGGGTTGACCACTGCGGTCGACGTCGCGACCGACGAAGCGGGTAATCTCTACGTGCTCGAGCTGACCACCGTCTGGCCGAGCACGCGGCTCCCACAGGGTTTCGATCTCTTCCGACAAGACGCCCCACCCGACCCCGGAGGCTATCAGCGCTATACGGGACGCCTGCGCATGTACCCGCCACACAGTAGACCTCTGACGCTCGCCGAGGGACTCGACGCGCCGACAAACCTAACCTATGCAGATGGGGCGGTCTACCTCTCCACCGGTCAGGGCACGCCGGGTCGGCTCGTTCTCGGCCCAGACGGGGTGCGGCCCATCGCTGGGGAGCTCTACCGGCTTCAGGTCCCCAAGGGATCCTCGGAGCAGATGGGGCCTTAGAAAAATACCCTGCCGTTGACTTTCTTCTTTGGCTCGGCTACGTTACACTGATAGGGACTCCATGAGTTTTGAAAACCCCTCGATGACAAGTGAACATTGGGTGTAAAGGGAGTCCTAAGCGAGGAGGAAAAATGATGAAACGCATCGTCGCAACAGCCCTCATTCTGTTACTCGGTCTGACCATGGCGCAGACCGATATCGAGTTCTGGATCGGTTTTAGCGATGCCCCACGTGCCGGTTGGATGCAAGATCGGGCAGATGAGTTCAATGTGATGCTGGCAGACGAGGGCAAACCCTACCGGGTCGTGCTCGAGCGCATCGGGTCTTACCGTGAGACGCTCCAGGCAGCCGTGTTGGCGGCGCGCCAAGGCAACCCGCCGCATCTGGCCCAGCTCTTTGAGGTCGGCAGCCAGTTGGCCGTCGATTCGGGGATCTTCGAGCCGATCGGAAACGTCGGTGGCGGCATCGACTTATCGGACTACATCGAGCCGGTGATCAACTACTACACCATCGACGGCGCGGTAAACTCGATTCCGTTCAACAGCTCGAGCCCGATCCTTTACGCC
>CP070651.1:373459-386701 GCA_020354625.1 Trueperaceae bacterium | reverse complement strand
GGTTGTCAGCCCGGTGAACGCTCCTATGACCTCTGGGAGCTCGAACTGGCAGTGTCCATATCGTTCGATCGGAATCTGCTGCAGCATATCGGTAGCTCCGGCTTGGGCTACGATCTCGGCGTAGGCCGCTTCGTGGAAAAACGGCACGGCCGGATCACCTGTGGTGTGCATCGTCACCATGGGGATCTTCAGCTTGCCTGTCGGGGTGAAGTAGTGCTTCAGGTAGTTCCTGGCATCCGGGGTGGACTCGAAGCGAGCCACATTGTCGTTCAGGTGCTCCAGATCTATAGGTGGAAACGAAAGGAGTGGGTTGCTGTAGATGTACACCGTTTCGCTGTTGTCGTAAGGGGAGCGGCCGTGGGTGTCTTCCAGGAAGGCGTTGGTGCCGTCGATGTTGTAAAAGAGGGCGCTCAGCAAGGACTCGGTCATCGAGGCGATGATTTCGAGATAGTTTATAGGAATCGGGGGAAGACCCTGTAGCGGAAGCTGGATCTGCTCGATGCTGGCCAGGGCGAGGGCTTTCTGGACGGTTAGACCTGGGTCGGCCGACGCTTCTGCGGTAATCGCGGCGATGATGGACGGCGCCACATCATCGAAGCGCAGCCCTTCCGGAACGTTCAGCGCATCTTCGGGTAGCACGCCGGGGTAGAAGTAGTCGAAGACGTTGCGGGTGTCGGCCAGGTAGGTGAGCTGGTTGACGCTGCCGCTCACGAAGCCGCACAGTGCCAAGGCCCCATCGTACTGGCTGGGGAAGCGCTCGGCCAGATAGGTGGTGATGCCGCCGCCGAGCGAGGCTCCTGCCAAGAAGGTGTGGCGCGGTTTACCGAAGCGCTTGGTAAAGAGTTTGGTCACCTGATGGGTCTGCTGGGCGCCTCTTTTGACGGCAAAGCCGTTTTCCGAGTAGCTCGAGAAGGCGGCGGCATAAGCTTCCTTGAACCCCGGGATGGGGCAGACGATGCCGCTACGCAAGAGTTCGATCTCGTCCAGGAGATCGGTATCGGGATCGTCTCCGAAGAACCCTACTTCTGAATAGGTGCTCACATAACCGTGTGCGTAGACGACCAGGTCACGCCAATCGTAATCTTTCGGGGCGTAGAGCAGAAAATCGGCCCCGGGTCCGACCTTGCCCCTCACCTCTTCAACCAGAACATCAAAGGTAAAGGGATCCTCTCCGCAGGTAATGGTTTTTTCGTGCTGACTAGTGACGGTGAGCTGCCCGGGTTGTGGTTCTGTGGTTGAGCAGGCGATCAGCAGGGTCAGCAAGACGAGCGGCGCAGCTCTCATGAGGACTTTCATGATGGCCTCCTTTGCTGGTTTGTCGTGCCTTGATGGGTTCCTCATGGCTGTTCTTCGAGTTGTTGCGTTTCCGATGGTTGTTTTACTCCTCTTTCAAGCATCTGGCAAGAGACAAACGTCCCGTTTGCCCCCTTTCGGGTTTGGGGAGATCGGCACCGCGGCTCGAGTCGTGATGGTTGGCGATAGAAAAGTGCCGCCGGATGGTTCCGGCGGAGGCGCTAAAAAGATGGGGGAGGTGATGGGCCATCCCTACGCTACACCAGGTCCTCTTACGGCGCTCTTACGTGCGCAAAGCCCTCTCCTTTGCCAAAAAGATTCCCCTCTTGCCGCATTCCCGGATGAGCCATAACGCCGTGCGCCGGGGAGTGGGGAAGAGGGGTCGGGTCGGGTTGCGCGGGATGGGTCAGGCGACGATTTCGTCGAGCGGGTTGGGGCGCGGGACGGAAGCGAGGACGGCTCCGCTCACTTTCATGCTGCCTTTGGTGTCTTTGTGATGGACTTCGAGCGTATAGGTTTCAGTTTCGGCCATCGGCAGGCTGAAGTCTGTTCCGGAGCCGAGGGGTACGCTGACGAGGCGCTCACCACTTTCGTTTGATAGAACGATCTTGGCGTCGGAGACGATGGATGCTTCGGGGGCCAGTCGGAAAGCGACACGCAATCGGAGGGTGTTGTCTTGGGGGGTGAGACGGAGCGCCATCTGGTAGGCGCCGACCCGGTAGTTTTTGGCCCAAGTGGTGCTTTGAGTAGGTGTGGGTGTGGTGCTGGCAGTTTGACGGTTGACTCTCGTGTTGATGGTTGGGCGGCTAGTGACTGGGGGGTGGATCTGTGTGGTTGTATGCACGGCGCTTCTCATGAGTATGACTTTACACGTCGGCCTCTGACGCGAAACTTGCGAATTTATGACGGGATTCTCGCCGCTTTGTCACGAGATTGTCAAGTAGGTGATGCGGTTCGCTAGGCATCTTCAACTTGAGTTTGAGGCATTGCCCCAAACTCAAGTTGGAGGTCCTTAACAGCGGTCTTCAGCTTCGCGGTCTGATGTTGTGGTTGACCTGGAACAAATTGGTCGGATCGTAAGTGGTCTTGACGGAGGCCAGGCGTTCATAGTTGCTGCCGTAGGTCGCCTTGACGCGCCCCTCACCCTCGTCATCCATCATGAAGTTCACGTAGGCACCCCCCGGATTGTAGGGGTGTACAGCCTCCCAGTATGCTCTGCCCCAAGCCTTGAGAGACTCGGCTTTGGCAGGATCCGGATCGATGCCGGCAATGACCATCGACCAGGTGGCGTCACGGCAGCTCCACGCCGTCTCCTCCTCACCGACGCGGTGCACTGCTCCGTCGATGGGGTAGAGGTGCATCAAGGACAGTTCACTCGGGGCCTTGGCCGCGTGCTCGAGGTGGGCGTCGATCGCCTCGTCGGAGAGCTCCTTGACGAAATCGCTCTTCCAGTACCACTGGAGGCCCGTTGGCAGTAGCGGATCGAACAGACCCTGCAGCATCGGGAACGGCATCTCCGCCATCCCGTCCATGATCGGTTCTGGGAGTTCGTCTCGAACGCGCTTCATCGCTGCCACGCCCTGCTCGCCCGATCCGAGGTAACAGGAGATGAGTGCGCAGATCTTCCTCCCCCAGATCTCCTGAGGGAAGGGCTCGGTCGAAGGCACCGTCTTCAGGCCGAAAAACGTGTATAGATCCTCGGGCATTTGTGGTACGAACTCGCGGTACCACTGCATGATCTGGCGAGCGTCTTTCACGTCCCAGAAGATCGGTCCGCCGTAGATCGTGCTCACGGGGTGGGCCTGGTAGACGAAGCTGGTGACCACCCCGAAGTTGCCGCCGCCGCCGCGCAGGGCCCACAGCAGATCCTGATGTTCAGAGGCGTTTGCGGTGACGAAGCTCCCGTCGGCGAGGACGACGTCGGCCTCGATCAGGTTGTCGATGGTGAGACCGTATTTTCGGGTGAGGTATCCGTGGCCACCGCCGAGGGTGAGGCCGGCGATGCCGGTAGTCGAGACGATCCCGGCCGGTACGGCTAAGCCGAATGCGTGGGTGGCGTGATCCACCTCACCTTGCGTGCAGCCGGGTTCCACGCGTACGGTGCGGTTTTTGGGATCGACGCGCACGCCCTTCATCGGGGATAGATCGATGACCAGTCCCCCCTCGCAGCTGCCGAGCCCCGGTCCGTTGTGACCTCCGCCCCGGAGGGCGACCAGGAGGTCGTTGTCGCGGGCGAAATTGACTGCCGTGATGACATCCGCCACACTCTGGCAGCGCGCAATCAAGCCCGGGCGCTTGTCGATCATGGCGTTATAGAGTTGCCGGACCTCGTCGTAATCAGTATCTCCGGGTTTGACGAGATCGCCACGGAGGGTCGCGGCAAACGCCTGTACGGTTTCCGTGCTTAATGCCTGGGCTGTCTGGGGCATGGTGCTCCTTTCGTTCAGCGACTCAGGGATCGAGGGGCTTTGATTCTCCTCGTGATCCGTTGGCGCTAGAGAGTTGAATGAACCCCCTCGAGAATACCATTCCAAGATAGAGGGAATCCCTGAAGCATTCCACGCTTGGGCACGCCGGCCCGAGCGGAGCGAGCGCCGTTCGAATGTCGAAAAGGAGCTGCACGAACCGAGATTGCCGAAAAGCACCGTCGCTTCGGCAGGAATTCCGAGACGGCTACCGGGTGGGGCCGCTGCCTTGCCTATCCTCGGCCGCCGGCGCAGCGTGAGCTTTTTGGGCGGTAAGGCCTACTTACTTTCTTCGCCGTCAACTGTATTTCAGCGTGATGCCGCCGTCCACCAGCAGTTCGATCCCGGTGATGTAGCGCGCTTCGTCGCTGGCCAGAAACAAGACGGCATGGGCGACGTCCCAGGCGTCGCCCATATAACCCATCGGGCACTGGACGTCGCGAGCCCGCCACATGGCTTCGACGTCGCCATCCCCATAGGCCGCTGCGAGCCCGGTCGCTTTCTCGACCATCGGGGTCTTCATCAAGCCGGGCAAAACGGCGTTGACGCGGATGTTTCTACGAGCGTACTCCATGGCGGTCGCCTTGGTCAGCTGGTTCACTGCCGCTTTGCTGGCGTAGTAGGTGGTGTAGGGCACGCCGGTCCAGCGGATCGAGGCGATGGATGAGATGTTTACGATCGACCCACCGCCGCCTTCGATCATGACGGGGATCACGTGCTTCATGGTGAGGTAGAAGGATTTCAGGTTGACTGCCATCACCCGATCCCAATCAGCTTCGGGCAGCTCGACCACACCGCCGACCTCGGCGATGCCGACGTTGTTGTCCAGCACGTCGATCTGCCCATAGGCCTCGACGGCGGCTGCCACCATCCCCCGTACCTGATCCTGCTGGGTGGCGTCTACCTGTAGGGCGAGTGCCTCACCGCCCTCTTCAACGATCAGACCGGCCGTCTCGGCGGCGGCGGCGTGGTTGAGGTCGGCACAGATGACCCGTGCCCCTTCTCGGGCGAACAGCACGGCGGTCGCCTTACCGTTGCCCCAACCCGGCCCGGCAGAACCGGCCCCGACGATGAGTGCCACTTTGTCTTTCAGTCGCTCAGCCATCTCTCTCTCCCTGCTCGAGCCGCTCACGATCTACGTCCCGTAAGGCTGTCTTCAGGACCTTGCCATAGTTGTTCTTGGGGAGTCCATCTCGGAACACGTAGGCTTTGGGCCGTTTGAAGCGGGCGATGTGCTCGAGGCAGTGCGCATCGAGCTCGGCAGCGGTTGCTTCACCGACGACGTAGGCGACGACGATCTCACCCCACTCCGGGTCGGGCCGGCCGATCACGGATGCTTCTTGGACCTCGGGGTGGCTGAGCAACACCTCCTCGACTTCGCGCGGGTAGATATTGCTGCCGCCGGAGATGATCAGGTCTTTGGACCGGTCGATCAGCGTCAGATAGCCCGCTTCATCGAACCTGCCGATATCGCCCGTGTGTAACCAACCATCGCGCAAGGTTGCCCGAGTAGCTTCTTGGTTTTGCCAGTAGCTGAGCATCACCGGGTCGCCCCGCACCGTGATCTCACCGGCTTCGCCGGCCGGGAGCTCGCTGCCGGAGGAATCGACGATGCGGATCTGTATGTTGCTGAAGGGACAGCCGACGGAAGCCAGTCGCCGATGGTGGTGCGGGTGGTCGCGATCAGCGATGTCGCTGCGCGAGAGGGTGGTAATCGTCATCGGGCTCTCCCCTTGACCGTAGATCTGGATCAATATCGGTCCGAGTGTTTCGAGGGCTTCCAAAGCGTCTTGGAGGTACATCGGTCCGCCGCCGTAAATGACTGATTTCAGCTTGTTGGGGACGTGGTCGCCCTCGTTGCGCAGGTAGCGTACCAGGCGCTTCACCATGGTCGGGGCGGCGAACAGGGTGATGCCAGACCAAACGTCTGCCAGCGCCAGGATCTCCGGCGGGTCGAAGCCGCCGCTCTCTGGAACTACGTTGACGGCCCCACGGCAGACGTGTGGCAGGATATAGAGGCCAGAGCCGTGGCTCATCGGAGCGGCGTGCAAAAGGCTGTCCGACCGAGCGATGCCGTCGACGTCGGTCAGATAAGCAGTGCTCATGGCCTGCAGGTTTCGGTGGCTAAGGGTGGCCCCTTTGGGTCTGCCGGTGGTGCCGCTGGTGTAGAACAGCCAGGCGGGGTGATCGGCGCTGCAATCGAACAGGGCCGTTCCGGCGCCGGCAGTGAGCGCCCGGTAGTCGTCGCCTTCTAGTAGGACGACGTTTTGTGTCCCAGCAGACTTAGCGGTCTCCGCGTGGGCAGAATCGGCAAAGACCACGGTCGCCCCACTATCTGACAAGATGAAGGCGACCTCATCGCGGTGCAGCTTGGCGTTGATCGGTACAGCGATCAATCCTGCGTGCCACGCTGCGAACAGCACCTCGACGTATGCGGGGCAGTTGCCGGCCAAGATGCCGACCCGGTCATCGGGGGCGAGGCCGAACCTCTCGCAAAGGCTCGCCGCAAGGGTCTTGACGCGGCCAGCCAAGGTGGCGTAATCCGAGATTACCTCTTTCCCCCGAGCCAGAGCCGGACTGGTCGGTGACGCCAGGGCTGCTCGCTCGAGCCAGACTGCCAGGTTCACAGCCACCCCTTCTCCCGTGCCAGCCGCGCCGCCTCGATCCGGTTGGAGACACCGAGCTTGCTGATCGCTTCTGATAGGTAGTTGCGCACCGTCCCTTCTGAGAGCTCGAGTGCCCGGCCGATCTCTGCACTGCTGTGGCCATCGCCCGCCAGGCGCAGGACCTGGCGTTCGCGGTCGGTCAGCGGATCGGCTTCACCCCAGGCGGTGACCGCTAGTTCGGGATCGATGGCCCGCCCGCCGAGATGCACACGTCGCAGCGCCTCGGCCAATTCGCCGGCCGGAGAATCCTTGAGCAGGTAGCCTGCCGCTCCTGCGTCGAGCGCCCTCCGCAGGTAACCGCTGCGGGCGAAGGTGGTCACGATCACGATCCGGGTCGTGACCCCAAGGCGTTTGACTTCCTGAGCGAGCTCGAGCCCGGTAAGGCCCGGCATCTCGATATCTGTCACCAGCAGGTCGGGCGCCTCCGTTCGGACCAACTCCAAGGCGTCCGAGCCGTTGGAAGCCTGGCCGACGATTTCGAAGTCTCCCTCGAGCTCGAGCAGCGCCGCCAAGGCGCCCAGGATCATATTCTGGTCTTCGGCGAGGACGACGCGGATCATCGGGTATGAGCCTCGCCAGCTGTCTGAAACACCTCTGGATCTTTGTCCGAGATCTCTTTGGGAGTCGGTGCGGGCATGGTCACGCGCAACGTCGTCCCCCCATCGACCGATCGCTCGACGTGCCCGCCGAGGGCGCGTACCCTTTCCCTGATCCCCTTGAGGCCGCTCCCATCCGTACCCCCCCCTGAACCGTTGTCGGCCAGCGAAAGCCGGATCTGGTCTCCCTCCTTGCCGAGGAACATCTCGGTGTGGCTCGCCCCTGAATGCCTCAGGATGTTGGTCACGCCCTCCCGCAAGACGAGGGCCAGGGCGCCCTCTTGTTTCGGCGTGAGGTCGACCGGTTCGGCCTTGATGCTGAGCACGATGTCTGCCGCCTCGAGGGCGACTTTGGCGCTTGCGATCTCTCCCGCGAGCCCGTGGGCGCGGTAGCCCCGGATGGCTGTGCGCACTTGGCTAAGTGTCTTTCGCGAGAGCTGTTCGACCTCGATCATTTCGCGTGTGGCGCGCTCTGGATTTTTCGGAACCAGCTTCGCGGCCAGCTCGCTTTTGAGCGTGATCACAGAAAGGGTGTGTCCGAGAAGATCGTGGAGATCGCGGGCGATCCGTTCTCGCTCGGCGATGGTCGCGAGCCGCTCGATCTCCTCCTGCGCAAGGCGTAGTTTCGCATCGCTTCGCGACCGCTCGGCCTCGAAGATCTGGAGACTCCCGATGATGGGGATGAACCCAAACGCCGGTGCGAACACGGCCCAGCGGAACGGATAGGGGACTTCGGACATGAAAAAGGCTCCGACGGCGGCTGTGAGGATGAGGCCCTCTACGGCCCAAGCGCGACGAGGTTCTTCACTCTGTGCTGCTGTGGCAGCAGCGTAGACGAAAAAGACGGTGGCGCCTGTGTTGAGGGTGAATCCCATCCCCACAACTCCGAGCAGGGTCATGGCCGTGACGGCCCAGAGCAGGCGATGGTTCACCTGGCGCGACCCCCAGAAGAAGACTGGCACGAACGCAGCCACCATGGCCAGGGTGGCCAAGGTCTCCCTCGAGCCGAAGTCAGGGTCATAGATCGGTTGAATACCGAGGAAGCCCAGATAGATGAGTGAGAGGTAGGGCTTCCAGTCGGTCTTTTTCAACCAGGATCTCATGGCATCATTGTAAGGGGGTGTTCAGAGCATTTGTCTCGATAAGGTAATGAGTAAACAGTCATGTGTGATGAGAGGAGAGCGGCAGGACGGTGATGGGAAATGGGTGATGGGGAATGCGTGGGGCGACAGCAAATGGTTTGGCTGAGCCCGACCCTTCGCAACACCCATCACTCATGACTCATTACCCATCACCAGTGTGTCTTTGGCAACAAGGCATGTGAAACACACTTTAAAGCAGGTATCATCTGGTCATAGACAAAGTCAGTGGGTGAAAACCTGTCCTGTAGCCCGTTTCTTGGATGATACCTGCTTACATGACTATGGCAACCGCTTTAAGCACTCGTTACCCGTAAGACCGTGCTTCATCACGAAAGTAGAGAACCAGTGCGACCAACAGAGACACCAAGGTGATTCCCGTCAATACCAAGATGTGCCACCCTACATGCCCACCGTCGCCAGCCCCGATCGACGCTAGGCCGAGTTGGGCGTAGTGGTAGCTCGGCAGGTAGGGCGCCAGCGTCTGGAAGAATGCCGGGAGTTCTTGAATCGGAATCCACAAGCCGGCTGAAAAAGACATCGGCAGATAGATCAGATTCACCACGGCCGTGGCAGAGTTGGGACCGGTGAGATACCCCAGGGCGAGCCCCAGCGCGCTAAAGGGGAGCGCTCCGGCGATCAGAACACCGACGATGACCAATATCTGACCGGCTGCCAGGCGCATTCCGCCAAACAGTGTACCGAGCGTTAGGAGCGTCAGCACGATGATCAGACCGAACAGGGTGGCCATGAACACCTTTGCTGCGAAGTAGGCCAACGGTGGCATGGGAAAGGCGCGCTTGAGGTGCATCCAGCCTTGCCCGCGCTCCACTGCGACGTTGACGCCGAAGCCGAAAAGCGAAGCCCCCATGATGCCGAAGGCGCTGTACGTAACAGCGTAGTAAAGCGAACTAGAAACGGGCCCGAAATCGCTCCTTCCAAAACTCAGCCCGAAGAGCACGTAAAACATTACCGGAAACATCAGGACCGACAGGGAATAGATCGGGAGCCTGAGGTTTTTAAGGAACTCGTACTTCGACTCGAGCCAGAATATACGAAGCGCGTTGCGGCGCCGTCTGTGGGTAGTGGTGGACGCTTGCAAGATCATGCTTTTACTCCTTGAGTGAGCCTGAGAAAGGCCTCCTCTAGGCCGATGCCGGTGACCTCGAGTCCGTGGAGGTTCGGATCGAGCTCAAGCAGTTTCCGAACCACCGCTTCGGCTCGAGGTGCCAAGATTTCGAGCCCATGGTGTCTGGGACGAACGTCGGATACGCCTGGCAACCGCTCGACCGTCGTTCTGTCGAGTCGCGTGGTTACGGTGATCTTGCGCCCACCGGCCACCTGCTTGATCGAGGCAGGTGTGCCGTCTGCGATGACCCGCCCGCGGTCGATCAGCACGATGCGATCGGCCAACGCGTCGGCTTCTTCGAGGTAGTGCGTACTCAGGACGATCGTGCGTCCCTGGCCGCTGAACCTTCGAATCTGTGACCATAGTGCCTTACGGGAGCCGACGTCGAGCCCTACGGTGGGCTCGTCCAAGAACAGCAGATCCGGGTTGCCGCTGAGGGCCAGAGCAAAGTGAAGACGTTGCTTTTGCCCCCCTGAGAGCTTGCCGTAAAACCTCTGCTCGAGTCCGACGAGTCCGGCTGCGGTGAGGATGGTTTCCAGGCTGAGCGGCTGCGGGTAGTAGCTGCGAAACAACTCGATGTGTTCCCGAATCCTGAGGGTTTCTGGCACCCCCGATATCTGGAGCATGGCGCCGATGCGTGTTCGGCTCGCGGCACGCGTAGGTTCAGAGCCAAAGACCTGAACCCGACCACGGGTGGGTCGTATCCTGCCGAGGAACAGCCCGATGGCGGTAGTTTTGCCGGCACCGTTCGGTCCTAATAGCGCCACGACCTCTCCGGCGCGGAGCTCGAGGTCAACCCCCCTAAGCGCTTCGACCTTGTCGTAAGCCTTGCTGACGCTTTGAAGGGAAGCCACGATCGAGCCGTTGAAATTGGCAGTCTGATCAGCGGTTCGATCTCGTACACCGGTATCCATATACTCCTCATTTCTGTCTCTTGGGTGATCTCCACCCGTGACGCTACCGGCAGTATGGACTCTGGGCATCTCTTGCACTACCGACATCCATCAGCAAGGGGATATGACAGTTGTCATACGACCGTCATGAATGGCTAGGGCCGAGTCAATCCACTCACGAAGCTGAAGGGGACCAGGACGAGAACGAGAAGGCTGAATATCGTCATGCAACGCTAGCCGCTGTAGGGGTAAACACCTTAGACCTTGCCGCGTACCATCTCCAGCAGACGTTCGAAGATACGAGCACCGTCTACGCGCAGGCCGTTATGCTCGTACTCATTGGTCTGCCATACCCGCACGTTGCCAGTGGTCTCAGCCGTCTCGAGCGACCATGCAACTGGCACGTAGAGGTCCTCGGCGTAGACGGCCGCCGCTACCGGCACGGTGTTCTTCGCCAGTTGTGCGATGTGGTAAAGCGGGGGCCAATCTTCTTTGGTCGCCAGGATTTCGGCTGCTGTCTTCAGCGGGCGAAGCAGTGCGATCTCATCGAACATCCAAGGGTAGATCATCTCGCCTGTAAAGCCGGGCGCAGCGGGATCGTCCAACTCCGGAAACTCCGGACGCAACCGCTCTGCGGACCAACGAGTGGCGGCCTCTTGTGCATAGATCGCTTCGTGCAAAAGAGCATAGATCGGTCGATCGGAGAAGTCGGTGGCCCCTTGTACGGCATGTAAAAAGGCGACACTCGGCACGCAGCCGGCGGACGTATCCACGAGTGCGTCTTCTAGCAGGTACCAAAGCGTCTCGGCTCCGTCTGAAGCCCCTAGAACGATGCCGAGGTGTTGCAGGCGGCGCACCGTGAGTGGAGAACCATCCGGCAGCCTCACATCGTGGTTCGCGAGCTGGGTGGCCAGTTCGTTCACTACGGTGCGGGCTTCCGGATAACGTGTGAAGAAGCGGGTGTTGCGCCGGTCCAGCTCACGGTAACAGGCGCGGTAGACCTCATCTGCGCTTCGGTGGACGGCTGGTATGCCCCCGGTGATGAAGACCTCACGCAGGCCCTTCGGTGCAAACGAAAGATAGCTAAAGGCGCAGAAACCGCCGAAGCTCTGCCCCAACACGCTCCAAGGTTCGTCTTTGAGCAATATGCCTCGGATCACTTCTGCATCTCGTACGATGGCGTCGGCGCGGAAATGCGAGAGGTAGGCGGCCTGTTCCTCGGGTGTCAGATGCGCCAGCGTCTGCGCGGTGGCGGGGCTACTGGCGCCGGTACCGCGTTGATCGAGCAAGAGCACGCGAAACTCCTCGACGGCGCGACCCAACCAGCCGCTTCGTTCCGTTGGTCGCGGAGATGCACCGCCGGGACCGCCCTGAAGATATAGCAGCCAGGGCAGATCGTCGTTCGCTTTCTCCACCGCGACGACTTCGCGGGCGAAGACGTGCAGCCTGGCGCCATCCGGATGAGCGTGGTCGAGCGGTAGCTCGAACGCATGGCGGGTCAGTTGAAGCCCGGGGATGTGCGTCTGTGAGAGGATCATGCCGATAGTCTACAGTCCCGCTGGTAGAGCAACCTGCCGACCTCGATTTCATCGGTGTCAGATGAAAAAATCAGACGAGACAGCGTCCCTCTAGGGCGACCAAGGTTCCACCTTTGATGACCATGCTGCGCACAGGGCGGGAGATGACCGCCTCGGCGGGAGTGTCACCCGGAACCATAACCAGATCGGCTCTGCAACCGACCTCGAGCCCATAATCTGACACCCCCAGCACATCTGCGCCGCCGAAAGTCGTAAGCTGCAACGCCCGTTCGATTTCGTGATCCTTTCGGAAGTTGCTGCGGTAGCTTAGGATCCAGGCTCGCTCGAGCATATCGGCGTTGCCAAAAGGTCCCCAGGCGTCGCGTACGCCATCGGAACCGGAGAAGAGCCGTACGCCCGACTCGGTCAGTTTCAGGATCGGTGGGAAGGGACTGCTGCCCGGGCCGTGCGTCATGATGGCGATATCGTTCTCCACCAGCAGTTCGGTGAGGCGTGCTAGATAGGTGTCGTCGACCATCGCCAGACAGAAGGCGTGGCTGACGGCGACCCGCCCCTGTAGCCCGAGCGCATTGGTACGTTCGGCGATCAACTCGATTTGAAAGGCGCCCAGCTCACCGCGGTCGTGCAGGTGGATATCGATCATGGCACCGTAACGCTCGGCTACGTTGAAGATGGCGTCGAGCTGCCCAGCGGGGTTGCGGTCGATGCCGGCTGGGTCGAGGCCACCCACCACCTCGGCGCCGCCAGCGACGGCGTCGGTGATGAGCTCCAGGGTGCCGGGGCGGGTGAGAAGGCCGCTTTGAGGGAAGGCCACCAGCTGGATGTCGATGGCGCTTGCCAGCTTTTCACGGGTGGCCAATACGCCCTCGAAGTTGGTAAGGCCGTTCTCGGTATCGATATCCACGTGGGTGCGGAGCCAGCTGCTGCCGCGCGCGATGGCTTCGCGCGCCAGCCCTTCCGATTGTTCTGCAACCGAGAGTTGCAACTCCTTCCGCAAGAGCCGCTCGTTCTCGATCTTGTCGATGAGGTGAGGCCCGGCCTGGTTCGGCCTCCAAGGAAGACCCCAGAAAGTCTTGTCGATATGGATGTGCCCGTCGACCAAGCCTGGAAGGAGGAGCTGGTTCTCTCCCTCAAAGAGGGTGGTGTCTGCCGGGTAGGTTGCGATTTCAGGCTCGAGACGGGCGATGACGCCACCCGTGACTAGGACGTCGACCGTGTCACCGCCCAAGGGGCGAACCTTGCGGAGCAGCAGGGATGCCATGGACCGATCCTACCCCACGAAAGTGAGGGCTCAGCATCAGGGTTGCGTCGGCGTCTTGGTATTCGCCCATCACCTGCCGGGAGCAATCCCAAGACCCGACGTCGTGGTGGCCATGGTCGTTGCTCGAGTAGAAGCAACTATACTGGCGAGATGAGCTTGCCGAGGATTGTCAACTTGGACGACAAACTGGCCCTCTTCCGTGGTCACTGGTCTCCCAAGATCGTGGCGCAGATGAACGACACCCAGGTCAAACTCGTCAAGG
>CP070651.1:369564-373359 GCA_020354625.1 Trueperaceae bacterium | reverse complement strand
GTTGGCGTAATCAGACGCCGTGACCGGGGTGCCGTCGGACCAGGTCCAGTCTCCACGGATGGTGAAGGTGTAGGTCTTGCCGTCGTCTGAAACGGTCCACGAGGTGGCGCCGGCGGGGAGCACCTCACCGTTCTCGTAGTCGTAGTCGAGCAGCGGGACGAACATGTTGGCGGGAACATCATAGAGCCAGTTCGCCGTGGGATCGATGATGAAGGGGTCTTGATCGAGGTTGACGTTGAGGGTTACCGGCTCTTGAGCCAGGGTGGAGGCGAAAAACGAGATGAGGAAGACCAAAAGAACGAGCGGGGTAGTTCTCCGAAAACCGATCATGCCTACCTCCTACAAGTTGAGCTGAAAAAACTCCCTTGAATCATAACAGGTTTTCTACGCCCCCTGACAGCGGTACTTTTTTCCGTGAATGTCGAGGAGTTTTCGCAAATGAGCAGCTCGGAAAATCGTGAAGGTGATGGGTAAACAGTGATGCGTGATGGGTATCGCAAAGGGCACGGTCGATCCAGTCTGCACTTACGGTGGCGTCTGGAAGACAGGTGATGGGTAATGAGTAATGAGTAATGGGTGTTGCGAAGGGTGCGGCTGAGCCTCGTCTACTTTTCTGACGTGTCTTTGAAACCAGGCGCTCCAAAACCACGTTCTGTCGCGGTTGACCCTCCCATTACCCATTCCCCATTACCCATTCCCTGCTTGCCGTCACCCTACTCATCACTATTTACTCATCACCTTATTTCAAGGCCGTAGTTTCTGCTCATCTATTTGCTTGATCGAACTCTCAGCATCCGTCCAGCCAATCGGCCGGATAGCGCTCGAGCAGACCCGGCTCCCGCATGCAGGCCTCGACCTCGTCGAGTTCCAAGGGCGCATCTTGGGTGAAATTCTCGATGCCTGTCTCGGTGATGACCACCGTATCTTCGACCCGGATGTAGCGCCGCTCTTCGGGGATGATGAGCTGCGGGTCGACGGTGAGCACGATGCCGGGCCTAAGTGTCTGGCCCCGGTAGTGTCCGACGTCGTGTACCGTCAAGCCGACGGGGTGTGAGAGGTGATGGGGAAAGACCAGCGCCCTGCGCGCTGCCGCTTCGTAGATGGGTTTGGAGAACGTCATCTTGTCGACGACCTTCTTCATCTCGTCAGCAGCGCGTAGCCGGATCGTTTCGTCGTCGGTGCCGGGCTCGAGCAGGGACAGAAAGACCTTATGGTACTCGACAATAAATCCGTAGAGCTCGCGTTGTACTGGGCTGTAGTGACCGTTCACCGGCCACATACGACCGATATCGCTGGTGTAGTAGTGGTAGTCGGGTGCACAGTCGACCAACACGAGGTCACCGTCGTGCAAGGCCTGGTCGTTGGCGTTGTAGTGGCCGTACCAGGCGTTTTCATCGCCTGCGATGATAGCCCGGTAGGCGACATCCCGGGCGCCGTGCGCCAGGTAGCCGTAGCGCATCACCGCATCTAGCTGATACTCCATCACGCCCGGCCGTGTCGACCGCATGGCTTCTGTAACGCCGAGGGCGCTCAGCCGGCCGGCGCGCCGCAAGAGCGCGATCTCGCCTTCACTTTTGACGAGGCGCATCTCGTCGATCAGGGGGGCAAGATCCAAGATCTGTGCCGCCGGACACCGTTCCCGCAAGAGCCGCAGAAACCAACGCATCCGGTCGGGACGGCCATCCCAAGGATCGGAATGCCCCTCCTGCTGGGAACGTTGCAGCGTGTCCCAGCTCATCCAAGCGCCCTCCCCTTGGCGAAACGGGGTGTAGAGCGTTTGAACGCGCTCGAGAAAGCGTGCGAGTGCCGCCAGATCATGGACGGCCTCGACCCCGGTCGCTTGCACGGCTGCCCCAGGATCGTGCGAGCCCAACAAGGGCTCTTCCCGGTCGTGCTCGGGAGGCTGTGCCGGCCAAAACAGGTGCGTGCTCGAGTCGCGCGCGTCGATCAACAGGTAGGCGTGAGGGACCTCGGCGCTACAGAAGTAGCGAAAGTCGTTGACCTGCCTGAAGCGTTCGTGGGAGTCCTCCTTCGGACCTCCCTGGATGAGGGCGACGGCTTTGGGCCCGATGGAAGCCATGAGCCGTGAGCGCCGCTCGGCGTATTCGGTCTGGGAGATCGAAGGGGGGTTCTTCATAGACTTCATCATAAAGCGATGCCCACAAGAGGGTAATGGGTGATGGGGAATGGGTAATGCGTGAGTGATTCGCAAAAGGATGGGCTTAACCCGTACCCTTCGCAACACCCATTACTCATTACCCATCACCTGTCTTCCAGACGCCACCGTATGGCTAGACTGGATCGACCGTGCCCTTTGCGATACCCATTACGCATTACTCATCACCCATCACCTGTCTTTCAGACACAACCGTTAGTAGCGAACTAGCTCAGCCGCGCGGTTCGCAACGGAACGGCTGTACACTTGGATCGAGGGGGTATTTTTGGTGGACCGGCCGAACATCGTGCTCATCCTTGCCGACGACACGGGGTGGGGTGACTGTGGTTGCTACAATTCGGAGTCGCAGATTCCCACACCTCACATCGACAGGTTGGCTGCAGAAGGGAGGGTGTTTACCGATGCCCACGCTCCGAGTGCACTCTGCACGCCGACGCGCTACGGGCTGCTCACCGGACGCTACTACTGGCGGACAGCCAAGAAACACGCGCTCGTCATGCCGTACGAGCCCCCCGTGATCGAACCTGAGCGCCCGACCCTCGCCTCGATGTTACGGCAAAGTGGCTACCAGACGGCCTGCATCGGCAAGTGGCATCTCGGCTTCCGTTATCCGGCAAAGCGCCACATCGCGACCCGTTACACCCAGCGGGAAGGGGATGTCGACTTCGAGAAGTCTCTGGAAGGCGGGCCGCTCGAGTCGGGCTTCGATTCTTTCTTCGGCACGGCCGGCTGTTCGACTTCCGATCCCCCCTACTGCTTTATCGAGAACGATCGCGTGGTCGATCTTCCTAGCGTACCCAGCACGGAAGACTTGCACGCCCTTCCCGGCTTCTACCCCGGGCTGATGGCCCCGGGGTGGGATCTGGCGGAGGTGGACGTTGCGCTTGCACAGCAGGCCGTGGCGGTCATCGAGCGCCACGCGAGCCAGCGGCCTTCCGATCCCTTGTTCCTCTACTATCCGCTCTCTGCGCCGCACAATCCCTGGGTCGTCCCGGATTTTCTGAGGGGCTCGAGCGGAGATGGTCCGCGTGGCGACATGAACGTCCTCGTCGACTGGTGTGTCGGCCAGGTCTATGCGGCCCTCGAGAGATGCGGAATGCTCGACGATACGCTTTTCATCTTTACCAGCGACAACGGCCCGCAGTACCACACCGGGGAGGGCGGCCACCGGGCTACCGGGGGATTCCGCGGGCGGAAGAACACCGCCTTTGAGGGTGGCCACCGGGTGCCCTTCGTGGTGCGTTGGCCCGGAAAGGTGCCGGCTGGAACCACCTCTGATGCCTTGCTTTGCCTGACCGACATGATGGCGACGTTCAGCTCCCTTACGGGAACCGACTTGCCCGAGGAGGCCGGCGAGGATAGCTTCGACGTGTTGCCGCTCTTGTTGGGCCGGAGTGGTTATGATCCCGAGCGTCCCGCCATGGTTTGCGATACGGGGAGCCGTGGGGCTGTAGCGGGGGACTTCGCCGTGCGGGTGGAGAATTGGAAGCTGATCGTGACGGCGCCGCGAGAAAAAAGAGATTCTGAGGAACGCCTGCTGTTCGATCTGGCGAGCGACCCTTTTGAGGAATGCGACCTCAAGAACGACTTCCCCGCAGTGGCGGCGGATTTGCAACAGC
>CP070651.1:334368-369464 GCA_020354625.1 Trueperaceae bacterium | reverse complement strand
TCGGTTGTGCCGGTGTGGAGCGAGATGTCGGTCCCTTCGCGGCGAAGGCGCGCGGCGATCAGGAGCGTAGCGAGCGTCTGGTCGAAGCGTCCTCCCAAGGCCCCGAGCACCCGCACGCTCAAAGCGCCGCGAGCGAGGGCCGCCTCGAGCGCCAGCTCCAAATCGAGCTGGTCCTTGTCGGCGGGGTGGGGTTCCTTGGCGACGTGGGCAAAGGTGGCCAGGTCGTCGTCAGCGACCGAGTCGAAGTCGCCGGTGATCAGGTCCGGAGTGATGTCGAGCGGGGCTGCGTGCCTGAGCCCCGAATCGGCGGCGATCACCAGCGACGCCTCGCGGCAGAACCGTTTGAGCCGTGGATCGACCTTTAGGAATCCGCCCGCGAGCACCACGGCCTTCACGTACCCTCCTCCAAAGGGACCCACGCTTCTTCGGGGACGTGCAGGCCCACGGGCTTTCCGGGGGAGACCTCGCCTCCGGGCAGCTCGCGGGCGAAGCCTTGCCACAGGAGAGTGATCCCCCAGGAGGGCACAAAAAGCTCGAGCTCGCACATCTGCCCTGTTTGGCGCAGAGCGCGCAGCTCGGCCGGCAGGTCGCCTGAGAGCTTGACCAGTTCGCTGTGGAGCAGGGCCGGCATCGGCACGGGCAGTTCGCGTGCCCGCTCCGAGTGGACGCGGGTATAGAGGTTCTTGTGCCCTAGAAAGCGGGCGATCCAGACGGTCCTGGGGTGTTTGAAGAGGTGGTCTCTGTCGGCGACTTGCTCGAGCCTCCCATGCCGCATGACGGCTACACGCTCGGCCAGGGTGAACGCTTCCGATTGGTCGTGGGTGACGTAGATCGCACTGATCTGCAGGGTGTCGAGGAGCTCTTTGAGGTCGAGTTTGAGCGATTCGCGCAAGGCCAGGTCGAGGTTGGAGAGGGGCTCGTCGAGCAGTAAGACCTCTGGTTGGGGCGCCAGCGCCCGGGCCAGCGCGATGCGCTGCTGCTGCCCACCCGAGAGTTGCTGTACGCGGCGTCGTTCGAAGCCTTTTAGGCCCACCAGCGACAGGAGCTCTGCGACCCGTTGCCTTTGGGCCGGCTTCGCCCAACCGAGCTCGACCAGACCGAAGGCGATATTCTGCGCCACGTTGAGGTGGGGGAAGAGCGCGTAATCCTGGAACACCATGCCGAACTTGCGCTTCTGGGGGCTGAGCGCGGTGATGTCTTCGCCGTCTAAGTAGAGGTTTCCGCGGTCGACCGGCTCGAGCCCGGCGATGAGCCGGAGCAGCGTGCTTTTGCCGCAACCGCTCGGACCCAGCAGGGCGAGCGTCTCGCCACCCGCTAGCTCCACCGTGACGCCGTCCACCGCCCTGGTTTCGGCGTAGTGCTTGTGGAGGTTGTCGAGTTTGAGGCTCATAGGGGCTGGTTCATCATACCGTCCGATGTGTGGCTTTTGCCTGTTTAGGATGGCGGAGCCGGCCTAAACAGAAGACATGTTTAGAGCTCGCTCCGCCCGAAGCGCTCCAACAGCAGCATCACCCCACCGGTGATGGCCATCAGGATCACTGACAGGGCCAAGGCCGAGCCGTAGTTGGCTGCGCCCGGCCGGCCCAAGCGGTCGAAGATCGCCATCGGCAGGGTCGCATATTCGGGCCGGGTGATGACGAGCGTGGCGCCGAACTCGCCCATCGAGATGGCAAAAGCGAAGCTGGCAGCGGTGATGAACGCGGGTAGCAAGAGCGGAAGTTCGATGCGCAACAGGATCCGGGTAGGAGAGGCGCCGAGGGTTCTGGCTGCCTGAAGCAGGGTTGGAGACAGGCTGCGCAACGCCGGCAGCAGCGCCCTGGTTACAAAGGGGAAGCCGATGAGGGCGTGAGCCAAAGTGATGCCCCAGGCGCTCACGGTGAGCTGTGGAAAGACCAGCAGGTAGCCGAAGCCGAGCGTAACGGCACTCGTCGCCAACGGCAGTAGGCTGAGGTTGTCGAGCCAGCGCCAGCCTGCTCGCACCACGGCATAGGCGAACGAAAAGCCGACGAAGAGGGCGAGCAGCGTGCTGGCAGTTGCGAAGCGTAGCGAGTTGAGGATGGCCTGCCCCGCACCGGCGAAGCCGATGGTACGGGGCGTATCGGCCAGCGACCGGAAGCTTTTCAGTTCGGGGAACAGCCCACCCGAAGGCCAAAACGCTTGATAGGTCAAAGCCAGCAGGGGCGAGAGGATGAGCAGGATTGCGATCGATATGTTCAGGCCGAGTTGAAGCTTGGCCCAGCCCTTGGGCGAGGCCAGCGGCAGGGTGTGGCTGGCCAGCGGCAGCGCCAGGCGCGCTTGCAGCCGGGTGTAGATCCGGGCGAAGAGTGCGATGACCAGCAGCTGAGCCAGCACCAGCACCGCAGCGGTGTCGAGTTGCAGTAGGCGTGCTGTGAGGCGGTAGATTTCGATCTCGAGGGTGGCGAAGGCCGGTTGGGGGGCCAAGATGAGGATGACGCCGAAGCTGGTGAAGCAGAAGATAAAGACCAGGGTGGCGGCAGCCAAGATGGCCGGCCAGGCGAGCGGGAGCGTGATCCGAAAGAGCACCCGCCACGGCCCGGCACCTAGGAGCGCAGCAGCTTCCCGCAGGCGCGGGGTGAGCGTTTCAAGAAAGCTGCTCACGATGCGGACCACCACCGCGTAGTTGTAAAAGACGTGGGCGAACAAGATGATGCCGAAGCTGCCGCGGAGGTCGAAGCCGATGAGTCCACGCGGACCCATCAAGGCCAGAAAGCCGATGGCCACTACCACGGTGGGCATGACGAAGGGGATGGTGAGGGCGCTGCGCAACAGGCGCTTGCCGGCGAAGTCATAACGTCCTAGGAGCAGACCGGCCGGCAGGGCCAGGATCACGGTCAAGCCGGTCGAGAGGAGCGCCTGGTAGGTGGTAAACCAGAGCCTCTCCCGGTAGTAGGGGTTGCTGGCAGCTCGTAACAGTGCTCCGAGGTCGTCGATGCTGTGCCAGAGGATGACCGTCAGAGGGTAAGCCAGAAAGAGTGCGAGAAAACTCGCGGCGCCGACCCCTAGCCACCAGCCGAGAACGGAATGGGCTCGTGTCATCGAAGCTCAGTCTACGCTCCAAGAAGGAGGCAGGGGCGAGGGTTCGGTGTATAACGGTGTATGGACGCAAGAACTCGTGCACGTGCCAAGCGGAGCACGAAGATGAGCGTGGTCAAGGTGCAGAGTGGGGCGTCACGTGTATCGAGGGATCACCTGACCACCGAGGAGCCCCTCGAGCTCCGGCTTCGGGCGGAGCTCGACGAGAGATCGGTAGCCGTGACCATGCGGACGCCGGGGGCGGATTTCGAGCTGGCAGCCGGTTTTCTGTATGCCGAAGGGGTGGTGAACAGCCGCGAGGAGATCCGGCGCATCTCCTACTGTTTGGGTGTGGGTGATGAAGAACGCTGGGGAGAACAACGCTACAACACCGTTACCGTGGAACTCGAGCGCGAAGCGCTGCCCGAGCTCGGTAGGCTGGAACGGAGTGTCTACGCCAATAGCGCCTGTGGGGTCTGTGGTCGCGTGTCTTTGGAGGCGCTCGAGCTGCGAGGTTTGAGACCTCTTGAACAGGGCGTTCGTATCGGTAGCGAGATACTCACCGAGCTCCCCGGAAAGCTCCGGGATGCCCAAGGCCTCTTCGACCAGACCGGTGGTCTCCACGCCGCCGCGCTGTTTACTGCTGATGGTGAGCTTCTAGCACTTCGGGAGGATGTCGGGCGCCATAATGCGCTCGATAAGCTCCTCGGTTGGGCGCTTTTCGAGGGGAGGCTCCCCCTTTCGGAGGCGGTCGTGGTCTTGAGTGGCCGGGCCAGCTTCGAGTTGGTGCAGAAGTCGCTGGCAGCGGGGGTGTCTGTGGTCTGTGCCCTATCAGCCCCCAGTAGCTTGGCGGTGTCGTTGGCGCGCAGGTTCGAGATGACGCTGGTCGGATTTTTGCGGGGGATGACGTTCAACATCTACGCTGGAGAAGAGCGTATCGTTCTCGCGAAAGAGGTGGTGACGTGAACAGGTCGAAGCGCCAGGGGATCCTCGCTCAGCCGCCGGCAACGTTGACGGGGTTACGGTTCGGAGCGCCCAAAGAAGAGTCTGCGGGACTCCCTGCCGTGGTGTCGACTGCCAGGCACATCCTCGAGGAGATGGGGCCGCTTCGGGGTCTTTCGGTGCTGAGCCGTCTGAACCAGAAGGGTGGGTTCGACTGTCAGGGTTGTGCCTGGCCCGATCCTGAAGGGGACCGTTCGGTCGCCGAGTTCTGCGAGAACGGTGCCAAAGCGGTGGCGGAAGAGGCCACGATGCGCCGGCTTACCAAAGACTTCTTCGAGCGTTGGTCTGTCCAGGAACTCAGTCGTCAGTCGGATTACTGGTTGGGCAAGCAGGGCCGCTTGACCGAGCCGTTGATCCTGGAAGCGGGCAGCGATCATTACCGGCCGGTCGCTTGGGAAGACGCCTTTGCCCTCATCGCCCGGGAGCTCAATGCGCTAAAGTCGCCGGACGAAGCCGTCTTTTATACCTCGGGCCGTACCAGCAACGAGGCAGCCTTCCTCTACCAGCTGTTCGTGCGGCGCTACGGCACCAACAACTTGCCTGATTGCTCGAATATGTGCCATGAATCGAGCGGTGTGGCGCTCAAAGAGACCATCGGGGTGGGGAAGGGAACCGTTCAGCTCGAGGATTTCGAACGGGCTGAAGTGATCCTGATCGTCGGACAGAATCCCGGCACCAACCACCCGCGCATGCTCAGTGCGCTGCAGCAAGCCAAAGCGTCCGGCGCTACCATCATCAGCATCAACCCCTTGCAGGAGGCCGGTCTTACGCGTTTCAAGAACCCGCAAGACTTCCTGCATCCGGTCAGAGCGGTCACTACGCTGCTCGGTGAGGGTAGCCCGTTGGCCGATCTCCACTTACCCGTCAGGATCAACGGCGACGTGGCGCTGTTCAAAGGCTTGATGAAGCTCTTGCTCGAGCTGGAGGCCGAGGTGCCCGGTACGGTGTTCGATCACGCGTTCATCGAGAGCTATACCGAAGGCTTCGAAGCGCTGGTCGAAGATCTCTCCAAGGAGGACTGGCCACAGATCGAGCAGCAGAGTGGCCTAAGACGCGAAGAACTTCAACCCGTTGCCGAACGGATTGCGCGTTCGGAGCGCATCATCTGCTGTTGGGCCATGGGCCTGACACAACACGAAAATGCGGTCGCCAACATCCAACAGATCGTCAACTTGCTCTTGCTCAAAGGGAGCATCGGCAAGCCCGGCGCTGGGGTATGTCCGGTTCGTGGTCATAGCAATGTCCAAGGGGACCGAACCATGGGGATCTGGGAGAAGCCGAGTGAAGCCTTTCTGGACCGGCTCGGCGCCGCCTTCGACTTCGATCCGCCTCGCCATCACGGCCTCGATACGGTGAATGCTATCCGGGCCATGACCGAAGGGCGCATCGAGGTGTTTTTCGCCATGGGTGGCAACTTCCTCTCGGCCACGCCCGACACCGAATATACCGCTGCCGCCTTGCAGAACTGCCGGCTTAGCGTGCAGGTGTCGACCAAGCTCAACCGGTCACACTTGGTTACCGGAGCGGTCGCCCTGATTCTGCCGTGTCTCGGCCGGAGCGAGCGGGACCAGCAGCTGACCGGACCGCAATTCGTCAGCGTGGAGAACTCGATGGGGATCGTTCACCAATCTCAGGGGCACCTGCTGCCGGCCTCGCCCCAACTTAGGAGTGAACCGTCGATCGTGGCCGCGCTCGCCGAGGCGACTCTCGCCGATGACACAATCGATTGGGATGCTCTGGTCGCTGACTACGACCGCATCCGTGAGCTGATCTCAAAAGTCGTTCCCGGCACCGAAGACTACAATCGACGGGTTCGCCGGTCGGAAGGTTTCACCCTTCCCAATCCAGTACGCCAGCGTATCTTCGAGACGCCCTCAGGCAAGGCTCGCTTTACGGTTCATCCGGTTCCGCAACAACGTCTGGAGCAGGGGCAGTACCTGATGATGACGATTCGCAGCCACGATCAGTACAACACCACTGTCTACGGTCTTCACGACCGCTACCGGGGGATCTACAGCGAGCGGCGGGTGGTGATGATGCACCCTGAGGACATCGCGTCTGCCGGTCTCCAAGAGGGGGCGGTGGTCGATCTGAAGAGCAGCTACGACCGAGAACGTTCGGCTACGTGTTTTGTGGTGGTGCCCTACCAGATCCCACGGGGTTGTGTTGCGACCTATTTCCCTGAGGCGAACGTGTTGGTGCCGATCGACAGCGTAGCGAAGGGGAGCAACACCCCGGCGTCGAAGTCGGTGGTGGTGAGCGTTCATCAACCAGCTTGATCGATCTCTTGACAAACTGTGGGGCAGCCGCTAAGGTTAAAGTCGGTAGAAAGGAGCAGGTTTGATGACAATCGTTCTCATTCCTTCCAACGGTTTTCCAGGGGAGTGGTCTGCCTGCTCGTAACCGACTGAACTAGTCCGTTAAGGCCGTGGGCGACCCGAGGAAACCCACGGTCTTTTTTTGCGCCCTCCGACGCGCCCCGACCTTGGGTTTTGAGCCGAGAAAGCGTTAAGCGAGGGCAGCATGAAAGTAGATGAAAAGACAAACCGTAAGGCGCTCGAGCGGATCACGTCTCTGTTTGGGCGCTACCTGAGACCGCAGTGGCGCAAGGCCAGCTTGATGGCCGGCTTGCTTTTGGGGAGCATCGCCCTGCAACTCGCGGTACCGCAGATTCTACGAACCTTTATCGATACGGCTGTGCAAGGTGGGGATGCGGAGGTGCTGTTACGGACGGCACTCCTCTTTCTCGGTGCTGCCTTGGCCAATCAAATCCTCGGCGCTGGGGCCACCTACAGCGGTGCTGATGTCGGTTGGACGGCCACCAATCTGTTGCGCCGAGACCTTGCCAGGCACTGCCTGTCGCTCGACATGAGCTTCCATAATGCCCGGACTCCGGGAGAGATGATCGAGCGCATCGATGGCGACGTGACCGCCCTGTCCAACTTCTTCTCCCAGTTCTCGGTACGGGTGCTCGGGGCCCTGCTTTTGCTGCTCGGGATCCTGGTCTTACTCTGGCTCGAGAGGCCGTTCATCGGCCTGGCCTTGACGGCGTTTACTCTGCTCGAGCTCGCCCTGCTCGGGCGTAGCCGCCGGGTTGCGGTGCCCGCCAGCGAACTGGAGCGCGAAGTGAGTGCCAAGCTGTTCGGCTTTATCGAAGAGCGCTTGGCTGGAATCGAAGACTTGCGTGCCAACGGCGGGGGCGCTCATGCCATGCACAGGTTCATGAGCGTCATACGCGGGTACTTTTGGGGAGCCCGGCGCGCCTGGATGTTGCGCTCCGTGATCTGGTTGTCGAGCTACGGTCTGTTTATCCTGGGCAGCGCGGTGACCTTGGGGGCATCGATCTACTTCGTGCGTTCAGGCGACATCACCATCGGTACCGGCTACATGGTGTTCCAGTATCTCCTCATGTTACAGACGCCGATCGAGCATATCACGCGCGAACTTCAAGAGCTGCAGAAGGCGGTAGCGGGTATCGGCCGTATGCGTGAACTCTTCGAAATCAGCAGCCGGCTCCCGCGAGGTAAGGGCAAAGTCCTTCCGCCGGCGGCATTGAGCCTATCTGTCGACCGCGTGGGCTTTGCCTATGACGACCGACCGATCCTCGAGGAGATCAGCTTCCGGCTGGAGCCGGGACGCGTGCTCGGCCTGCTAGGGCGAACCGGTAGCGGCAAGACGACCCTCACGCGTCTGATCTTCCGGCTTTACGATCCGACCGAGGGCACGGTGCGACTCGGTGGGGTCGATACCCGTGAGGCCGATCTCGATGTATTGCGCCAGAGGGTAGGGATGGTTACTCAAGAGGTACAACTCTTCCAAGCTTCGGTACGCGACAACCTCACCTTCTTTGCAAACGATGTGCCAGATGAACGCATCCAAGAGGTCCTGGCCGAGCTGGATCTCGGTGGATGGTTAGCCGGTCTTCCCCAGGGCTTGGACACGGTTCTCAGCTCGTCTGGGAGCAGTCTGTCGGCGGGTGAAGCGCAGCTCCTCGCGTTCGCCCGCGTTTTTCTCAAGGATCCCGGGCTGATCGTGCTCGATGAGCCCTCTTCGAGGTTGGATCCGGCGACCGAGAGGCGGCTCGAAAGGGCCCTCGATCGACTCCTTCACGGCCGGACGGCTATTATCATCGCCCACCGCCTAGAGACGGTCGAGCGGGCGGACGACATCTTGGTGCTCGAGGACGGCCGCGTGGTGGAGTCTGGACCTCGAGTTCTGCTCGCAGCCGATCCTCGTTCCCGCTACGCCACGTTGCGCCGCTCCGGCGTCGACCTCGATGTAAAGGAGCTCGTATGACCACGAATACGATCAAACTCGATCCCTTGAGGCTCGCGCTGCGTTTGGTTAGGCACCGGTCTCGGCTCTACCTCTTGAATAGTCTCCTCTGGACGGCAATCCACGCCCTCCCGGTCGCCTACGGTCTATTGATCAAGGTTCTCTTCGACGCTCTCTCAGGGGAGGCGGCTGCCGGCCTCACCGCCTGGACCTTGCTCGTGCTGGTGTTGAGCGTAGACATTCTTCGACTTACGACGCTGGCAGCTGGCGAGTGGTTCTGGAGCGCCTACTGGTTGGAGATGGTGTTGCTCATGCGGCGGAATCTACTCAGTCATTTGCTCAGGTCGCCCGGTACTCGCCGGCTACGGGAATCGCCTGGCGAGGCGGTGACGCACTTTCGTGATGATGTCAATGACATCGCCGAATATGTGGAGAACTGGGTCGATTTCTGGGGCTTGGCAGTCTTTGCGTTGGTTGCGCTCGTCGTGATGCTTACGGTTCATCCTCTTTTGACGGTGCTGGTCTCCATACCCTTGGGATTGACGCTCCTCCTGACCAACCTGCTCAGGCCCCACATCCGGAGTGCGCGCCGTCGCAGCCGAGAGGCGACCGGTCGGGTTACAGACTTCATCGGAGAGCTCTTCGGCAGCGCTCAGGCCATCAAGATCGCCGGTCGTGAACGGGCGGCCCTCGAGCACTTCAAGGAACTCAACCACTGCCGCCGCAAGGCGGCCCTCAAAGATGCCCTCGTAACCGAACTGTTCAAATCGGTCACCGATAACATGGTGAATGTGGCAACGGGGATCATTTTGCTCCTTGCGGCGACCAGCCTCCGAGACGGTAGCTTCACGGTTGGAGACTTCGCGTTGTTCGTGGCCTATCTGCCGAGACTGACTCATATCATGTCGTTTATCGGAGCGATGATGGTGCAGCACAAACGAACCGGGATCTCGTTTGAACGGCTTTTGCGACTCGCTCGGGACGCCGATCCCGTGGCGCTGGTCACGACGCGGAATCTCCACCTGAGCGGTCCCATCCCGGCCTTTTTGGAGGAGCGCCCGGCTCCGTTGCCTCTAGAGCGCCTCACCGTTCGCGGTCTTCACTTCACCTACCCGGGTAGCCATACCGGCCTCTTCGAACTCGACTTGACTCTCGAACGGGGTAGCTTCACGGTCGTTACCGGGCGGGTAGGTGCCGGGAAGACGACGCTCCTGCGCGTCCTCACAGGTTTGTTGCCGAAAGAGGGGGGGGAGATCAGGTGGAATGGTGAACTCGTAGAGGATCCGGGCTCCTTTTTCGTGCCGCCGCGGAGCGCCTATACCAGTCAGGTTCCGAGGCTATTCAGCGATACACTGCGCGAAAATATCGTGATGGGTCGACGTCATCATGAAGCGCAGTTGCAAGGAGCGGTGGAGTTGTCGGTGCTCGCTCCCGATATCGATAGGCTCGAGCACGGTCTCGACACCGAGGTCGGTTCGCGCGGCGTGAAGCTTTCAGGGGGACAGGTGCAGCGCAGTGCCGCTGCTCGCATGTTCATGCGGGATGCGGAGCTCCTCATGTTCGACGATCTCTCGAGCGCCTTGGATGGAGAGACGGAACGTGAGCTCTGGGAAGGGATTTTCACTCGTGGAACCGCGACCTGTTTGGTGGTGTCGCATCGCCGCGCAGCCCTCCAGAGAGCGGATCAGATCATCGTTCTCAAAGATGGTCGAGTGGAGGCTTGCGGTACGTTGAGCGAGCTGCTCAAGACCTCATCGGAGATGCAGCATCTCTGGTTGGAAGTTCCTGAAGTGGCGGGGTGAAAGATAGGCTGAAGTCACCTTCAGCCTATCCTTTTTTGCTGTGAAAAGCGCCGCTGCGAGGACGTTCATTCTGGTGTAAGTACAAATACCCTTGCGGAGTCGAATAAAACAGGGTATAACCATATCTCGGCACATGGAGGTGTGCTTGAGAACTGTGATACGAACCCTCATGCTGAAATTGAAAGGACCGAAAAAGGTCCGCGGCCGCAGTGCCGCCAAGTTGGTCAAGCTCGAGTGCCAGACCTTACGACGTTGGTCCCAGCGGGCCTCCGAAGACCGTTACTAAAAGAGATCATCTGATCTCGTCCGGGTCTCTCCCTTGTAACACGACCTGTGTCCACTCATCGAGCCAGCGCAGCTGATGATTCTCTACTGCTCTGGGATCGAGTGAAGCGACCTGCTCTTTTGAGGGTAGAGCTCCAAAACGGAACTCGGCCGGTAGGGCAGCGTCCAAGGAGACCGGATAGACGAACATGTTTGTCGGAATATCTTCTTGGAAGCGCTTGTCCAACATGAAGTCGATAAAACGTTCGGCAGCTTGTCGCCGATCGGTTCCTGCCAGGATGCCGACGGCTTCAATCTGTTGGTAGACACATTTTGTGCATAGCAGGTTGCTGGTCGGCGCGCTGTCGAGTGGCTCGCTGGCGAAGATGACTTCCGCTGCCGGACTGCTCGCATAACTCAGGACGACCGGCCGGTCGCCGCCGTAGAGTGAGAAGGCGGTGTAGTACGCCTCGGTCCAACCGTCGGTGACCAGAAGTTCATTGTCGCGAAGCTCGGCCCAGAAATCTAGCCAGGAGTAGGGCCTGTTCTCTCCGAATCGGGCGATCGTAGCCAGCATAAAGGCGAGACCGGGGCTGCTCGAAGCCGGGTTTTCGACAACGGTCAGACCGCGATAGGCCGCTAGGGTCAGGTCGGTTATGTCTTGAGGCAAGGGGAGCGCACTCGCTTCGAAGTACGCCTTGTCCAGGTTGAAGTTGACGAAGCCGACATCTATGGGGGTAACGAATCCCTCGGGATCGAACCGGTAGCTGGGGTCGACCTTGGAAAGGAGCGGGCTCTTGTAGGGCTCGAATATTTCTTGGTCGATCGCTCTGGCAATCAAGTTGTTGTCGATGCCGTAGAGGAGATCGGCCAAGGGCCTGCCTTTGCTGAGAATGGCGCGATTGACGACCTCTCCGGCGTCTCCTGCAGCGAGGAAACGCACTTCGATACCGGTCTCCTCGGTGAAGGCCGTGATGACATCGGTCGATACGCTGAACGAGTCGTGCGTCATCACGGTGAGCGGTCTCTGGGCCCAACAGAGCCCCGAGAGGAGGGCAAGTATAAGCAGCTTGAAGGGGATTCTCATCAAAAATCCTTTCCGTCACCAGAAAGGAGGGCCTGAGATCCTGAAGCGGTCACGCTTCCTACGCCCGTACTAACGGGATCAGGTTAGATGACTTCCGGTTGCTTCGTTTGGCTTGACCGAACGATATAAACTCCATGGAATGCATAGGAATCGTCGATTCAGCGAGCCAAGCCGTCAAAAGGGAAGTCAGATAGAAGGGTCTTTCTCAGCTCCGAGGAGCACCCCTGGTGACACCCTGAAGGTAGCTTCTCATTGTGCGGCTGTCAATAGCTGGGCGACATAAACGCGTCCCCTGTTTTCGACTTGGCCGACTAGCCAATATCTTTGGAAGGAGAACGGACCGATAATCGCTATAATGAGGGTGGTGCGGTGATAATGTATCGCCGAGGTCCAACGTTACGAATCACAGAATTGCGAGGGCAAGATGAATACTCGTGTGCTAGGCAAGACAGGCTATAACGTGTCTGAAGTCGGGTTTGGCGCCTGGGCGATCGGTGCCGATTGGGGGAGCGTGAGCGAGGACGATGCCCTGGCTGCACTACGCGAGGCCTTGGATCGCGGCGTGACCTTTATCGATACGGCCGATGTCTACGGAGACGGTCGTAGCGAGAGGCTTATTGCCCAGATTCTCAAGGATTTTCGCGGCGAGAGAATCTACGTCGCCACCAAGGCGGGCAGGCGGCTCGATCCCCATGTGCCTGAAGGCTACAACTATGAGAACCTGGCTGCGTTTACGGCTCGTAGTCTTGAGAATCTACAGGTCGAGACGCTCGATTTGGTGCAACTCCACTGTCCACCGACCGACGTCTACCGGCGCGATGACACCTTCGAGGCTATGGACAGGCTGAAGCGCGAAGGGGTGTTGCGTCATTACGGGGTGAGTGTGGAGACGGTCGAGGAAGCCGAATTGTCACTCGCCTATCCTGGAGTGGCTTCCGTACAGATCATCTACAACATGTTTCGCCTCAAGCCCGCCCTCGAGTTTTTTGCCCAGGCTCGTGAGCACGAGGTGGGTATCATCGCTCGCGTGCCGCTGGCCAGCGGCCTGTTGTCCGGCAAGATGACAGCGGAACGAACCTTTCCTCAAGACGACCACCGAAATTACAACCGGCAAGGCGAGGCCTTCGACATCGGTGAGACATTTTCGGGGGTGACCTTTGAAACGGGTCTGCAGGCAGTCGAGGAGCTCAAGGAGCTGGTGCCAGAAGGGCGGACCTTGGCGCAGCTGGCCCTACGTTGGATCCTGATGCACCCTGCGGTATCGACGGTCATCCCCGGAGCCAAGCGGGTCGATCAGGTCGAAGACAATGTGCAGGCCTCTGAGATGCCGGCGCTCGCTCCCTCCTCCATGCAACGAGTACGTGACATCTACGATCGCACCATTCGCGATCAAGTACACCACCGTTGGTAGACCTAGGGGTGGCGGCTCACGTCTTCTACCTGGTACCGACGGGACCGGGGGTGGGGCTCACCTCGACCTCCCTCGGACTTGTTCGGGCGCTCGATCGCCTCGGTTTGCGGGTCGGTTTCTACAAGCCTATTCGCCAGCCTGGCATACGTGAGGGACCCGAGCTTTCGACGCATTTTATTCGTAACACGAGCGATCTCGATCCGTCCGAACCGCTGAGCTTTCAACATGCCGAGTCGTTGCTGCAAGAAGGGAAGCGCCGGCAACTGCTCGAGGAAGTCGTCGGCCGCTACCAGCAGTGCGCCAGCGGGGCAGATGTAGTGGTCGTCGAGGGGTTGGTTGCCACAGCGCTTCAGCCCGGCCTCGACACCTTGAACGAGGAGATCTGCACGGCGCTCGATGCCGAGGTGGTTCTGGTGAGTGTCGTTGGAGAGAGTACCTTGGACGAGTTCAACGACCGTCTCGAGCTGGTTGCGAGTCACTACGGTAAGGCGGAACGATCGAGAGTTTGCGGATGTATCGTCAACAAACTCAACGCACCGCAACAGGAGGTGTTGGGTAGTTCTCGAACGATGGTGAGACCTCCTGACGAGCTGATTACGGCAGAGGTTTTGACGGCGCGCTGCCGTATCTTTCAACAGGGCAACATCCACCTGATCGGGGCGATCTCCTGGCAACAACAGATGGTCTCTCCACGAACCTTGGACGTGGCCAAGCACCTCGGGGCAGACGTTCTTTACCAGGGGGATCTGATGTACCGGCGGGTGGTCGACGTCTCTTTGGTTGCTCGGACGGTGGTCAATATGCTCCATCGTTTGCGTCCGGACACCTTGCTGATCGTCCCTGGAGATCGTGACGACATCTTGGTGGCAGCCTGCCTGGCTGCTCTCAACGGGGTGCCGCTGGCTGGGGTGGTCATTACCGGGGGTATCCGACCCGACCCGCGTATCCTCAAGTTTTGCGAAAGGGCCCTCGATACCGGGTTGCCGGTGCTGCTGGTCGATTCGGACTCGTATGTGACCGCTGCTCGGGCGGCGGCTATGAATCCCGAGGTGCCTGTCGACGACCTCGAGCGCATCGAGCGGGTGATGGATATGGTGGCGGGTGATCTCGACGGCGAGTGGTTGCGTACGCGATGTGCCAGCGAACGGGAGCCGCGCCTCTCGCCACCGGCTTTCATGTACCAGTTGGTCCGAAGAGCTTCTGAGGCGAATCGCCGCATCGTGTTGCCGGAGGGGACCGAGCCGCGCACTGTCCAGGCGGCATCGATCTGCCACCAGCGGGGGATTGCCCACTGCGTGTTGATCGGCGACCCTCGCGAGGTGAGGCGGGTAGCCGAGGTCCAGGGGATTTCGCTCCCTGCAGACATCGAAATCATCGAGCCCTCAGGGGTTCGCAACCGTTACGTCAAGCCGATGGTAAGGTTGCGTCAACACAAGGGCATGACGGTTGCCGTGGCAGCTGAGCAGCTTGAAGATCCGGTTGTGCTCGGCACCATGATGCTTGCCAGGGGAGAGGTAGACGGTCTCGTTTCGGGTGCGGCCCACACCACGGCCAATACGGTACGCCCAGCTCTGCAACTCATCAAGACTCGTGACGATGCCGAATTGGTCTCATCCATCTTTTTTATGTGCCTGCCCGAACAGGTGTTGATTTACGGTGACTGTGCCATCAACCCCGATCCGAACGCGGAGGAGTTGGCAGATATCGCCATTCAGAGCGCAGAGTCTGCAGTAGCGTTTGGCATTACGCCGAGGGTCGCCATGATCTCTTACAGTACCGGCGCTTCGGGCTCGGGAAGCGATGTCGACAAGGTTCGCGAGGCGACTCGCATTGCTAAAGATCGGCGGCCTGATCTGTTGATCGATGGGCCCTTGCAATACGACGCTGCTTCGGTCGAGAGCGTAGCCCGGACCAAAGCACCGAATAGCCCCGTTGCCGGTCGTGCGACGGTGCTGATCTTTCCCGATCTCAATACGGGAAACACCACCTATAAGGCGGTACAACGCAGCGCCAACGTGGTCAGCATCGGCCCGATGCTCCAGGGGCTCCGGCGCCCGGTCAACGACCTCTCTCGGGGAGCGCTGGTAGACGATATCGTTTACACGATCGCTCTTACCGCGATTCAGGCTGCGCAGGTGAACGAGTCGGTGATCGAAGAGCTGCGCTAGACCATTACGCTGCTTCGGACTTCTGCCAGCCGAGTTTGCCCGGGACGTTGTCGATCACCTTCGCGAGATAGGTTCCGGTATAGCTTTCATCGACTTGTGCAATCGTCTCTGGTGTTCCCTCGGCGATGATAGAACCGCCATCGTCGCCCCCCTCGGGTCCGAGATCGATGATCCAGTCGGCCGTTTTGATGACGTCCATATTGTGCTCGATGACGACGACGGTGTTACCGGCATCGACCAACCGGTGGAGGACATCGAGAAGTCTTTGCGTATCGGCGATATGGAGACCGGTCGTCGGCTCGTCCAGGATGTAGAGCGTGTTGCCGGTGTGCCGTTTACCGAGTTCCTTGGCGAGCTTGATGCGTTGCGCCTCTCCACCCGAAAATGTCGTCGCGCTCTGGCCGAGCTTGATATAGTCGAGCCCTACATCGTGAAGCGTTGTCAAGATCCGTGTGATCTTGGGGTGTGCTTCGAAGAACTCGAGCGCCTCTTGGACATCCATTTCGAGTATGTCGGCGATCGATTTGCCCTGATACGTGACCGTGAGCGTTTCGCGGTTGTACCGTTTGCCGCCGCACTCCTTGCAGCTCACCCATACGTCGGCCAGGAAATGCATCTCGATACGGTTCTGGCCGTGTCCTCCACAAGCCTCACAGCGGCCCCCTTTGACGTTGAAGCTGAACCTGCCGGCGGCGTAGCCCCGTTTGCGCGCCTCTGGTGTGAGGGTGAAGACGTTCCGGATCTCATCGAATACGCCGGCATAGGTGGCGGGATTGCTCCTCGGGGTTCGACCGATAGGGTCTTGGGTGATGTGGATGACTTTATCGATTCGCTCGAGCCCGAGGAGGGTCTCGTGTTCTCCCGGCGTGAGTTTGGCTCCGTTGAGACGTCGGGCGAGTGCTGGATAGAGTGTTCCGGTCACCAGGCTCGATTTCCCACTACCCGAGACGCCGGTGACACAAGTCAGTACCTGTAGGGGGAGGCGGGCATCGATCTCCTTGAGGTTATTGAGGCTGGCGCCGCGAAGTTCGATCCAGGAATCTGTCTTTCGGCGCTGTGGATTGGGCGAGGTGATGCCCAAGCGACCGCTCAAGTAGAGACCTGTGAGCGAGGTGGGTGAGGACGCCAACTCGGCGGGAGGTCCCTCGGCTACCAGCTCTCCACCTTTGATGCCGGCGCCGGGGCCGAGATCGACGATCCAATCCGCATTCCACATGGTTTCCGAATCGTGCTCGACCACCAACACGGTGTTGCCGAGTTCACGTAGACGTGTCAGCGTTTCGATCAGGGCACTGTTGTCGCGGGCGTGGAGACCGATCGAAGGCTCGTCCAGGATGTAGAGAACACCCATCAAACCGCTCCCGATCTGACTCGCCAAGCGAATACGTTGTCCTTCACCTCCAGAGAGTGTCCCGGCTTTGCGGTCGAGCGTAAGGTAGTGAAGGCCGACGTTGAGCATGAACTGAAGTCGCTCGTGAATCTCTTTGAGCACCTCTCCGGCAATCTCAAGACGCTGTTCGTCGAGTGTACGCTCGAGTTCGGCCACCCATTGGTGGGCTTCCCGGATCGACAGGTTGCTGACGCCGGGGAGGTTCTTGCCACCGACGGTAACCGCACGCGCTTCGGGCCGCAGACGAGCGCCTCGGCAAGCGGGACAGGGCTGCTCGCTCATGAAGCTTTGGTAGTACCTCCGCATGGCCTCCGACCGGGTCTGTTTGTATCGTCTGCGGATGTTGTAGACGATGCCGTAAAGCTTCCGCCTCGATTCGCCCGAAAAGCTGCCATCTTTGCTTCGGTGTCGGAAGAGGATCTTCTCCCGACCAGAACCGTGCAAGAGGGCGTTGCGAAAGGGTGTGGGGAGTTCTTTCCAAGGGGTGTCGAGATCGACTTCGTAGTGGCGGGCAACAGACCGCAGGGCACTGACCGACCACCCTTCTTTCTTACCGGCCGGCCCATACCACCGTAGGGCGCCGTCGTTGATCGAGATGTTCGGATCGTCGATGATGAGGTTGGGGTCGACGGTCAGCTGGGTTCCGAGTCCGTGACAGGTCTCGCACATGCCGAGCGGCGAATTGAAACTGAACATCTGCGTGCTGAGTTCTGGAAAAGAGATCTGACAATGTGGACAGGCGTTGTGCTCGCTCATCAGCAGCTCCCGGTCGCCGAGATCGGCGATCAGCAGGCCTCTTGTGGTACGCAGTGTGGTCTCCACTGAATCGGTCAGCCGCGATAGGAAACGCTCGTCTGTCTGCTCGGGGATGCTGAGGCGGTCGACGACGATCTCGATGCTGTGCTTCTGTTTTTTGTCGAGGTGTAGATCATCGTTCAAGCTGGTCACGTGGCCATCGATACGAGCCCTCGCAAAACCGTCGGCCTTGGCAGCAGCCAGTACCTCGGCGTGAGTGCCCTTGCGGTTACGGACCACCGGGGCGAGCAGCTGGAAGCGCGTACCGGGCTCGAGCGAGGCGAGTTGCTGTGTAATCTGCTCGGCGCTTTGGGGCGTTACATCTCGGCTGCAAGAGGGGCAGTGAGGTCGGCCGATGTTGGCGTAGAGTACGCGTAAGTAATCCATGACTTCGGTCACGGTGCCGACGGTGGAGCGTGGATTCTTGCTCACGGTCTTCTGTTCGATGGCGATCGCAGGTGACAAACCCGAGATGTGATCCACTTTGGGTTTTTCCATCTGACCCAAGAACTGCCGGGCGTAGCTCGAGAGGCTCTCCACGTAACGGCGCTGACCTTCGGCGTAGATGGTATCGAATGCCAAAGAGGATTTGCCGCTCCCCGAGACGCCGGTGATGACCACCAGGGCGTCTCGAGGAATGGCGACGTCGAGGTTTTTTAAGTTGTGGTGCTTTGCGCCGCGTACAGTCAGGTGCGTGTTCGCCATGTTGTTCTCCTACCAGGCTGAGGGTTATTACCGCCAGAGGCGACGTAGATTGCGGCAGTATACCTTAATAATTTAGGGTAGGTAGGCATGTGACGCCGATGTTCCCATGCAGCCCAAGGAGTAGCTCGACCGGTATGAAATGCCATAGAGCGTCTACCCACCTCTGTTCGCTATGATGAAATCGTGGCGACGGGGCGAACCCACGAAACCATCAATCTGGTAGCGCTCGGGGCGCTGGCAGCCGGATACGTGATCGGTACAGCCAACGGCGTTGCCACCGAGTTTACAGCCAATATCTCACCTCAGATGCGCCTCGTTTTCGGGGTGAGTTACCTGATTGGGACCTTCTTGGTAACTCCGGATCTCGATCTCGCCGAAGGCCATGTGCGGGCAAAGTCGAATTGGGGGTTGCTGGGTTTGTTGTGGGTTCCATATGGACTCATCTTTCGCCACCGAGGTCTATCGCACACCTGGCTGGTAGGGCCGTTGACGCGGCTCCTCTACATGGTGATGCTCGGGCTCGTAACGTGCTCGCTCATTTCTGCGCTCGGACCGTATCTCGGCTATACCTTCAGCATCGAGGCGCAGCTCTCTCGAAACTGGCTGGATCTGGCCGTGGGAGCTTTGGCGGGTTACTACTTGTCGCAGTGGTTGCACCTGATCGCTGATGGACTCTGGCCGGATCCCCGGATCCCCAGAGGCAGGCGCCGTACCGTGCGCCGGCGGTAGGTCAAATGCACTTGCCAATGCGAGAAAGAGCCCTACAATTAGGAGACAGGGAGAGACTAGATGTCACCTCGGTATGGGTCACGAAGGACGATTGATTGTCTTGAGAACACCTTTTCATCTAACGTCGCGGATATTCCATTCCTGGTTTGCGATGGTCGTCTTACCGGCTGCGCTTCTCCTCGGGTGTACGGAAACGGTTCGACCGATGCCGACCCCGAATACCCCACCGCGTATCGATTCCTTTTTTAGTTTGCAGGCGTCGGTACAAGTTGGGCAAGAGATGATCTATTCCTGGTCTGCTTCCGATCCGGAAGGGCAGAGTCTGAGTTGCTCGCTCGACGTGGATAGTGATGGCACGGCAGAATATGCCCTCTCCGATTGTGGGAGCGTGGCACAAAGGTCCCATATCTATGCCAATGAAGGCTCCTTCGTTGCCACGTTGTTGGTGAAAGACGCTTTGGGCGCTTCTGTCAGCGCTACCGTCTCCGTCTCCGTGCAACCGATCGAAGGAGGTGTAAGCCGGCTCGAAGTCGTGGGTACAACCTCGACGCCGAGTCTGGTGGAGCCGGGCGGTGCGTTTCTGTTTTCTGCTGAGGTGACCAACCCATCGGGAGCCGACGTAGCGACGGTTACGGGTATCGATGACGCGTATGTGGCGTCGCTTGCGGTGAACGGACAGTGTGAGGATGGGGGCGGGGTAGCCGTCGCTCTACCCTATGATCTCGATCCGGGCGGAGCGATCAGCTGCACATTCGAGGTCGAACACACGGGTAACGCTGGGGACAGCTTCGCTCACCGGGTCACGGTGAGCGCCATCGACGATGACGGAGCCGATGTAGGTGGCATCTCGAACACGGTATCGGTAGGTATCGAGCAAGCCGGAACCTTCGAGGCGGTCATCTCTGCTCCGTCCCACGATGTGGAAGAACGAGATAATGGGAGTTTCGTGTCTACCAGTGACGATCTCGAGTTGACCTTCGATCCCACCCTGGCGACGAACCAGATCATCGGCTTGCGTTTTGTGAACATCGGCATTCCGACCGGTGCGACGATCACCAACGCGTATGTGCAGTTCACGGTCGATGGCGTCAGCACCGATGCGACGTCGTTGACGATACAGGCGGAAGCAGTCGATAACGCCTCGGCGTTCAACAGTTCCAACAGGCCCTCGTCGAGGACGTGGACGAGTAGCTCGGTCTCCTGGACTCCCGAGGTTTGGCTGAACGTAGCTGAGGCCGGACCGGCACAAAGAACTCCTAACCTTGCTGCCGTCCTTCGCGAGGTCGTGCATCGACCCGGATGGCAACCTGGGAATGCGCTTGCGATTTTCATCACCGGTACGGGTCACCGGGAAGCTGTGTCCTTTGACGGGGATCCTGCGGGGGCACCGCGCTTGGTGGTGGAGTACACTACCGATGCTCAAAGTGTCACCGTTGCCGCTGCAGGCGATATCTCCTGTGATCCCAGCTCCACGAGCTTCAACGGTGGAGACGGTACCGCAACGAGTTGCCGCATGAAGGCGGTAGCAGAACTGATGCAGGGGATGGATCTGGATGCGGTTTTTACTCTGGGAGATAACCAGTACGAAGATGGCACCCTTGACAAGTTCATGGCGTCCTACGATCTGAGCTGGGGGCGATTCAAGGGGATGACCTATCCGGCGCCAGGAAACCACGAATACTACACCAGCGGCGCGACCGGTTACTACGACTATTTTGGGTCTGCGGCTGGCGACAGGTCCAAAGGATACTACAGCTTCGACCTCGGCAGCTGGCATATCGTGGTGCTCAACTCCGATTGCTCCCGGGTCGGTGGCTGTGGTGTCGGCTCGGCCCAAGAGCAGTGGCTCAGGGCCGATCTGGCGGCGAACCCCACCGCCTGTACCCTGGCGTACTGGCACCATCCGCGCTTTAGTTCGGGCATGCACGGCAATCACAGCGAATATGTTCCCTTCTGGGAAGTTCTCTATGAGCATGGGGCCGAATTGGTGCTCACCAGCCACGACCATAATTACGAGCGGTTTGCACCGCAAGATGCCAGCGGCGTTGCAGACAGTTCGCGCGGTATCCGCCAGTTTGTGGTCGGTACCGGTGGTAAGAGCTTGCGGAGCCTTGCAGCGCTGCAGCCGAACAGTGAGGTGTTCGACGGCGATACCTTCGGAGTGTTGAAGCTCACGCTCCATCCCGGCAGCTACGATTGGGAGTTCGTTCCCGAACCAGGTGGCGGTTTTTCTGATGCGGGTTCGGGGGTTTGCCACTAAGCACATCCAAGCTATGTTTGCAGAATTGGACCGCGAGCGGCCGCGGGACGCAAGCTCGGCGCTCCGCTGACCCATACTCGCTTCTGTAGCCTTACGTTTGAGGTATCACCTCAAACGTAAGTTGGAGGTCCTTAGAGAGCGTTTCGTTGCCACGAGAGCAAGTTGCAAGAACCGTTTCTCCAAAGCCTTTTTGGTAATGGGTCATGTGATGAGTGATGGGTGCTGCGAGGGTTGCGCTCAAACCGATCTGATTCGACGGTTACGTCAAAATCTTTATTAGTTACCCACGCATACCTGTTACTCATTTCCCATACCCTCCCGCCGTTGCCTTACTCATCACTCATCACTGCTCACTCATCACCCCTTTTGAGTGCTACCTGGCGACCCTGAAAGCTATCCGAGGCACGTATACTGTCTTCTTGTGAAGGTCACTGATGTCACGCTTGAAAAGCTAGCATTCGATCGGGTTCGGGAGGCACTCGCGGTTCGGACCGCTTCCGCCCTAGGGACGGAGCGTGTACTGGCGCTCTCACCGACGCTGACGCGTGAAGAGATCGAGGCCTCGCTGAGTCGTATAGAAGAAGTCATCACCTCCGGTGATCTTTCGTTGGGAGGCGTACACGATGTGCGGCCCCTTGTCGAGGAGGTGCGTCAAGGGCACGTCCTGGAAGGACAAGAACTGCTCGAGATCGCCTATACCTTGGACGCTGCTGGCTCCATCAAGCGTGCCGTCCTCTCTTCTGGGCGACCCGCTCTATCGGAGTTGGCTCGACAGATGGGTAGCTTCGATGGAGCGTTGCGCTTGGTGCGGGAACAACTCGATGCCGACGGTAACGTTCGTGATGGCGCTACGCCGAAATTGCGGGAGATACGCCGCCGCTTGAACCCCCTGCGCGATAGAATACGCCAGAAGCTGCAAAATCTTTTACAGGCGTATTCGGCCTTTGTACAAGACGCCTTTATTACGTTGAGGCGAGACCGGTACGTCATCCCGGTCGGGGCGAACTTTCAGGCAAAGGTTCCCGGTATCGTCCTCGATCGATCGGATTCGGGGGCAACGGTCTTTATAGAGCCCCAAGCGGTCGTTCCGATGAACAACGAACTGGCCCTGCTCGAGTTCGAAGAACGCGATGAGGTTCGGCGTATCTTGACCGCCCTAGGGAACCGCCTCGCCAACGAGCCTGGTCTAGAAGAGACCCTCGGTATCTTGGGGCAGCTCGATCTGGTGGCGGCGAGCGCGAGGCTCGCCAAGGATTGGCTCTTGGTCAAGCCATCTTTCAACGAAAAAGGGGTCGTGCGGCTCGCTGAAGCCCGTCATCCCCTTATCGACAACTGTGTTCCAAACTCGATCGAGTTGGACGGCTCGCAGCGTTTGTTGGTGGTTACAGGACCGAATGCCGGGGGGAAGACGGTTCTCATCAAGATGCTCGGTCTGGCCGTTTTGATGGCGCATGCTGGGCTATTTGTGGCGGCCGATGCCGAGAGTCGACCCAACCTTCCGTTCGTCGAATCCCTGTTGACCGACATCGGTGATGAGCAGAGCATCGAAGCGAGCCTCAGCACCTATGCCGGGCATCTGACCAACCTTAAAGCGATCGTCGAGCGGGCCGACGAGCGTGTCCTGATCCTTATCGATGAGTTGGGGTCGGGTACGGATCCTGCTGAAGGTGCAGCGCTCTCCCAAGCGATTCTGGAGACGATCCTTACGAGTGGAGCTCGTGGCTTGGTCACTACCCACCTCGCACCTCTCAAGGTGTTTGCTTCTGAAACCGATGGCATACGAAATGCGGCGATGCGCTTCGACGTCGAAAAACTGCGGCCGACCTTCCAACTGGTGGTGGGGCAACCGGGTCGCTCCTACGCGTTGTCGATCGCCGATAGGATCGGATTATCGGGCGAGCTTCTCGGTCGTGCTTCCGAGCTTCTCGGTCCGGAGGGCGAGCGGCTTGAGACCCTTCTCGAGGTGCTCGAATCGCAACGTGAAGCGCTCGAAGAAGATGTACTCGAGGCGCGTATCGCACGAGATGAAGCCGTTGAAGAGGCTCGAATCTTGCGTCGGCAGATCGACACGTTGCGGGAGAAAGAAGCCGAGGTGATCGCGGCGGCTGCGGAGCGTGCTGACGAGATGCTGCAACATACGTTGCAGCAGGCGAAGGAGCTGAAACGAGCGGCTGTTACCGACCCGAAGCGGCGCTCACGTGCTCTCGACGAACTCCAGCAGTTGAGAAGGGGCGCGAAGCAGCGTGCGCAAGCATCTCCGAGGCGGGTTTCAGAGCCTCGGGAAGGGTATCGGCCTGGAGCACATGTGCGGGTCGAATCCTACGGTGCCGAAGGCCCCATCATCGAGGTTCGGGGGGACGACCTGGTGGTGCAACTCGGTCTTTTGAGGGTCGAAGTCGGTAAGAGCGAGGTGAAGCTTGTCGAGAGGCTGCAGGCGAAGTCCTCTCAGGCGGTGGAGATGGCGCCGGGTCGCCGGGCTTCGAATGAGGAGCTGAATATTCGTGGTGAGCGTGTCGAGCCTGCGCTTGAGAAGGTGAGAGACTATGTGCTCGAGGCGCATGCGCTTCGAGTGAGAAAGATCCGCATCCTACACGGGAAGGGGAGCGGCACCTTGCGTGATGCCGTGCGAAGTTATCTCCGGGATGAAAAAAAGGTGGAGCGGTATGAAGATGCCGTTCCTTATGAAGGGGGTCACGGGGTGACGGTGGCTTACCTGCGCGTCTGACTTTAGGGAGACTTTGTGGCGACACCACTCACTGTTTTTTGGTTTGCCATGCTTACAGCGATCACGACCGGCCTGGGCGCTCTGCCGTTTCTGTTTTTCCGCGGGTTCCCGAGGCGGATGTTGGGGCTTGCCAACGCGGCTGCAGCCGGGCTCATGCTCGCAGCGAGCTTCCAGCTGATCTTTGAAGGGCTCGCCTATAGCTTGCTGCGTACTCTGGTTGGAGTTCTGCTCGGTCTGGTGCTCATCATGTGGAGCCAGCGGTTGGTCGCTCGGCGAGAGAACCTGAGCATCGGCCAGCTCGAGGGTGCAGGTGCGCTCAAGGCCCTGCTCATCCTCGGTGTCATGACCCTGCACTCGTTTGCCGAGGGCGTCGGTGTCGGGGTCTCTTTTGGTGGTGGAGAATCGTTTGGTGTCTTTATCTCTGCTGCCATTGCGGTCCACAATATTCCAGAGGGTTTGGCGATCAGTCTGGTGATGGTTCCCCGCGGGATAAGAGTATGGCAGGCTGCCGGTTGGAGCATCTTTTCGAGTCTTCCGCAACCGCTGATGGCGGTACCGGCATTCCTGTTCGTCCAGGCTTTCGAGCCGTTCCTTGCAGTAGGATTGGGTCTGGCTGCAGGCGCCATGATCTGGATGGCTCACTCTGAACTCGTACCCGATGCCCTGGCGGATGCTCCTAAAGAGCAGGTTGCTGCCGCGTTGACCCTCGCTGTTGCATTGATGATCGCCTTCCAGTATCTGCTGGGAGGTATCTAGTGCCCCTCAATTCCGAGACGATCGTCTTCGATCTCGATGGGACCTTGGTCGATTCGTTGCCCGATATCGTTCTGAGCTTTCAAGAAGCCTTCAGGCAACAGGGTGTAGAGCCCCCCGAAGCCGCCTTGGTAAGGCCTCTTTTGGGCAAACCACTCGAGGAGATGTTTTCGGTCTTTGTGCCACACGAACTCGTGACAGATCTGGTGGCTGGCTACCGATCTCACTACTCACAACACTGTACCGATCACTCACGACCCTTTCCAGGCGTTCCCGAGCTCTTGACGGTGTTGCGGGATCGTGGGTACAAGTTGGTGGTGGCCACGACCAAGCGGAGTGCCACGGCCCGTACGTTTGTTGCCGCCCTCGGTCTGGATCACTATCTCGATCACATCCAAGGAACCGACGATTTTCCTCACAAGCCTGCACCAGATGTGATCTTCCGAGCCCTGCGTTCGGTTCAGGGTGAGGGGCTTTGGATGGTGGGGGATTCGGCGAGCGATATCGTAGCCGGCAAGGCTGCCGGGCTCAGGACCTATGCGGTGACGTGGGGAGGACAAGATGGATCGACGTTGCGTGAAGCGGGTCCAGACCGGCTCGAGCCTTCTTTGGAGTCCTTGTTGGAGGTTCTAGACTAGAAGGTACGGTCTGATGCCACTCGGCGTTTTGGGCGCCAGCGAAAAGTGTCAAGGGAACCCGTTTCAAAGAGCCATCACGTGTGTTTGGGTGGGCGGGCGAAACGGGATGGGGTCTTCTTTGCAGAAACGCGTTTCGGGGTCGCTGTGAGTCACGATAAAGTGCTTACGTAGGCGGTTATGGGGGCGCTGCTACACTACCCCTATGGACAATCTGGAGAAGCAATACGTCATCGATGCCCTGGCCGAAGATACCTGGCGTATGTTCCGCATCATGGGAGAGTTCGTTCAGGGTTTCGAGGAGATGAGTGATGTTGGCAAGGCCGTCACCATCTTCGGATCGGCTCGTTTGGGCTCTGAACACCCGGTCTATCAGAAGGCGATCGAACTTGCGCAAGAGTTATCGCGTAGCGGCTATACCGTCATTACTGGTGGGGGGCCCGGAGTGATGGAGGCGGCGAACCGGGGGGCTTTCGATATCGGCGGTCGAAGCATCGGCATGAATATCGATCTTCCGCACGAGCAGGCGCCGAACGGGTATCAGACCGACACCTTGAACTTCAAGTATTTCTTCACCCGTAAGGTGATGCTGGTCAAGTACTCGACCGCCTTTGTGGCCTTTCCCGGCGGTTACGGAACCATCGACGAGCTCTTCGAAGCACTTACCCTGATTCAAACACGGAAGATCAAGCCGTTTCCGGTCTATCTGATCGGCGTGGATTTCTGGCAGGGTCTTGTGCAGTGGCTTCAGGGTACCCTGCTGAGACTGGGTACGGTCTCTGAGACCGATCTACACCTCTTCAAAGTCGTCGATGATGTCTCTCATATCCCGGACGAGATCGACGCGTACTACAAGAGTGAAACGCACGCGGGCTTCGACTTGCCGCGATAGAGCAGCCTCCATCTAAACTAAAAGAAAATGAGTTCTAGTTATTAACAGACTTGACAATGATAGACTCATATTCTATAGTGTTATCCGATATAAGACTATTCAGGGAACATGGCCTACATGGTTCTCTCGAGTAGTAGGAGGTTAGAACATGACGATTGTGAAGATGAGACGTCCGCTCCCTGGTCGCGTTTTCAACAGCAATCTCTTCGATGAATTCGATCGGTTTTTCGAGGGTGTCTCGACCCCATTTGCGTCCCGAACCGAGAATGTCGGCTATCCTGCCGATCTCTATGAGACCGATGATCGGATCGTGCTCGAGTTGGTGGTTCCGGGGTTAAAGGCAGAAGATATCGATGTGAGCATCGAGGGCCGCCAGCTTAGCATTCGCGCAACGTTTCCTGAGCTAGACAGCGAGGAAGGGCGCCGTTACTGGCTCCATAGCATCCCACGAGGTGCGATGAACCGTAGCGTCAAGCTGCCGACCAGCGTCGATGTCGATGCCATCGAGGCGCAAGTTACCGATGGACTGCTCGTCTTGTCGATGCCGAAGCTCGCCGAATCGAAAGTCAAGAAGATCGAGATTACCAGCGGTTAACGTAGTTCAAAATCATGTCTATAGGGCGGTCTTCGCTGCTTGTTGCGGCGAAGACCGCTCCCTGATTAAAGCGGTTGCCAAAATTATGTAAGCAGGTATCATCCAAGAAACGGGCTACAGGATGGTATTTCACCCACTGACTTTGTCTATGACCAGATGATACCTGCTTTACTCTTCGGTATACGGCGGTAACGACGCCTCCCCAAAGAGCTGGGCAGCCAGTTCGTAGATAGCCGCGGGCTCGAGCCCCTGACCGAGGTAGGTATCGCCCCGCCAGATCTCGATGTGGGGATGAGGATCCTCCTGTGTGCCCTCAGCCGCTTCGAGCGTTCCCGAGTTACCGGTTGTTCCGATCACCTGCCCTTGTACGATGCTTATGCCCTCGACCAGACCTTCCTGGACGCTCGCCAGATGGGCGTAGCGCGAGATGAATCCTCCAGGGTGGCGGATCCAGACCTGTCTACCGCGCAGGCGGTCCAAAACATCGGGCGGTGTACTCAGGCTCTGCGTGGCCGATCGGATGACGTCTTGGTACTGTTCCGGGGACATCTCCACATAACCCGTATCTGCTCGGACTACGGTGCCGGAGGCCACGGCCCGGATCGGTGTTCCGTAGGTAATCGGTACGCTGACGGTTCCATTGTAGAAATCGAATCCTTCATGGGTTCCATTCCGATAACTGCGAGGTGAGCCTGGAAGGTGACTCGCCCTCGAGCTGATGGTCGCTCCCTCCACCGGGACTACGAAACCACTCGGCCAGCCGCTGTGAAACGGTCGCTCTGACAGCTCCACCAGGCGTGGGTAGAGGCCGGAGTTGCGAATAGCGGAATTTTCAGCAGCATAGGTTAGAGGCAACTCACCTTCGACGTTAGGCACCGTCGGGTCCGCTCCCGCATTGAGCAGGAGTAAGGGGATCGCTGGGGTGTTGGTATCCCGGGAAGCGAATGTTAGTGCCGTCCAACCCTCCTCTGTACGGGTGTTGACCTCGGCGCCGGCTTTAAGCAGGGTGAGCAACACTTCTGAGCTGTTCGGTGTACTTGCAGCGATCATGAGCGGCGTCTGCCCTAAAGCATTGCGCGCGTTTACGTCTGCGCCACCCTGTAACGCTTGCTTGATGAACGCAAGGTCGTTCGTCTGGACCACATCGAAGAGGCTCGGTATAGCCGGTTCGGGCTCGACTGGTGCAGAGGCAAAGGGTAGTTGGATCGTGCCGATCTGCCAGAGCACGACCACTATGCCTAGTGTCAGGATCAGTACCGTAAGAAGGGCGATGATTCCGCGCATGACTCAACATTACCAGAGTAGGAACACAGCGAGTGATTACGTGCTATCGAGGTGTACAGTCATCGAGTGGTTCGATGCGGACCACGAGGTTGCCGAAGGTGCTGCCCCCACCGAGATCGGTCAGGCGCTCGCTGGTCAGGGTATTCAACCCATTACCGTCGGGAGAGAGTTTCGCCCACCATTGCCCTAGTGCGATCAATACCCCTTCGCGAGCGTCTTCGCTGACGATCAATTGGCGCACAATGCTCCCCTGGCGGCTTGAGATGCGGTGCCGATGTCCGTCACGGATGTTATATCGGGTCGCATCGAGGGGGTGAATGAGCATTCGTGGCTCGCCGCCGGCCGCTTGCAAGAGGGGCTCGATATTGCCCATGGTGGTGTTGAGGAGGTGGGAGCCGGGAGGGGAGATAAGGCGTAGGGGGAAGGCTTTGGAGGGTTGCTCTTCGAAGGTCAGCTGCCGGGGGGCGGGGGAGAAGCGGATCTTCTTGTTGCGGTAGTGGCTCCCGTCGGCGTACGGTCTGAAGGTGGCGGGCAAGCGTAGTCTGAGGCTCCGTTGCGCACGGAGCTTTTCGAAGGTAATGTTTTTTAGGAAGGGGTGTTCGCTGTCGAGGAGGTCGCGTGCCACCTCCTCCGCCGACCAGAACAGCGTTTCATCGGTAAGGCCGAGGCGTTTGGCGAGTTCGCGGAAGATCCACGAGTTGGGTTTGGCTTGGCCACGAGGTGGGACCACCGGCTCCGCCCATTGCACGTAATGATGACCGTAAGCGGTGTAGATGTCGGGGTGTTCCAAAAAGGTGGTTGCTGGGAGCAGGTAGTCAGCAAAGTCGGCAGTATCGGTCTGAAAATGCTCCAGCACGACCGTAAAGAGATCGTCTCGTGCGAGACCGGTGCGGACCCGGCTCGAGTCTGGCGCTACCACCGCTGGATTGGAGTTGAAGACGATCAGAGCCTTGATCGGGTGTTGGCGCATTTCAAGGATGCTGGCGAGTCTGTTCTGGTTGAGGTGCCGAACACCTGGTCGTATCAAGTGCTTTCCGCTATAGCGTCGCCGGTTCAACCTGAACGCCCCACCCGTTGAGAGGAGTGCGCCTCCACCACGAACTTGCCAGGCTCCGGTCAGCGCCGGAAGGAGGGTGATCGCGCGAACGGCGTTGCCGCCGCCCTCGTTCCGGCTGAGGCCGTCGCCAACCCGGATGAAACTAGCCCTGGCTTCGGCAAACCTTCGGGCGATCTCTTCGATGCGGCCGGCCTCGAGACCACAGATCTCTGCTGCACGTTCAGGCGTCCATTCACCGGTCGCTCGCCGGTAGTCGCTGAGGTCGTTGGCATAGGCTCTGAGATAGGGACCGTCCTCGAGGCCCTCCCTGAGAATGACATGGCCCATGGCGAGAGCCAGCGCGGCATCTGTGCCCACCCTCACCTGCCAGTGTTCGTCGGCGAAGCGGCTGGTTTCGTTCCGATACGGATCGATGTGGAGGATGAAGGCACCACGGTGGCGAGCGTTTTTGAGGAAGGGCGTGAGGTGCACGTTGCTGCGCAGGCTGTTTACGCCCCAAAGAATGATGAACTTCGCGTGCGTCACATCATCGGGATCGGTTCCCATCTTGCCGGGTCCGTAATTGGCTGTCCAACCCGCTTCGCTGGTCGCGTCGCAAATCGTCCAATCGAGCTCGCTAGCTCCGAGCGCCCGAAAGAAGGCGAGCGGATGATCGCGCTCTACAAGCCCCATGGTGCCGGCGTAACTATAGGGTAGGAGCGCCTCGCCACCGAATTCTTCTACGACTCGACCCAAGCGTGCAGCGATCGCATCGAGCGCCTCGTCCCATGTCACTTCTTCGAAGCGCCCCTCGCCCTTGGGTCCTACGCGTTTTAGCGGTGAGAGGAGCCTGTCAGGGTGGTTCTGGCGTTCGGGGTAGCGGTAGGTCTTGACGCAAGCAAACCCCTTCGTAAAAGGATGCTCTGGATCCCCCTCGAGTTTGGTAACGATCCCCTTTTCTACTGTGAGTCGCAGGGCACAGGTATCAGGGCAGTCGAGGGAGCAGACGGAAGCGAGCTTGACCATTCCTAAAGCTAGCACGTCGCAAAAGTGTGATCCAATCATACGTAAGTCGATCGTGCTCCCCCGATCGGTCCTTGCAGGCGGATCTGAAGTAAAGTGATCCCGTATGCTGGCCGCTTTCCGGAAAGAGCTTGGGAGCTTGCTGTTGCTTGCGGGTCCGATTATCCTCGCACAGTTTGCTGAGAAGGGGTTGACCTTCATCGACACGTTGATGGTGGGTAGACTCGGTAGCGATGCACTAGCAGGGATTGCGCTGGGTAGCGTTGTCTTTATGCTTATTCTCATTCTCACCACAGCAGTACTCTTTGCGGTAGGGCCGTTCGTCTCTCAGGCCTACGGGTCGGGTGATCGAAACGAGTCCGGACGTGCGGCTAGGCAGGGGTTTTGGTTGGCAGTTCTCCTTTTTGTACCGGGGTTTTTACTGCTCTATAACAGCGCCCCCCTACTCCTTTTGATCGGTCAGCAGCCGGAAACGGTGACGTTGAGCTCCTCTTACCTCCGCGTGATCTCGTTCGGGCTATTGCCCGCCTTGCTTTTCACCTCCCAGCGCAGCTTTTTGGAGGGGATCGGCGATACAAGGCCGATAATGGTTGTTACGCTTCTGGCGGTTCTGCTTAAGGTGCTCGCCAACCATGCGCTGATGTTTGGTAACTGGGGGTTGCCAGAACTCGGTCTGAATGGGACAGCCTACAGTACCGTGTTGGTCTACGCCTTCATGCTGTTGGTGCTCGTTCCTTACATCGGCGTAAGACATCGAGACTATGGGATCTTTCGAAATCTGGGCAGACCGGACTTTGGGATGATGAGGAACCTCCTCAAGGTCGGTATCCCAATCGGCCTGACCCTCGGTTTTGAATCGAGCCTCTTCTCGATTACCGCTCTGTTGATGGGTCTTTTCGGTGCGACGGCCCTGGCTGCCCATCAGATCGCTATTCAGACTGCTTCGATCACTTTCATGGTTCCAACCGGCCTCGCGATCGCGACATCGGTGCGGGTGGGACAAGCGGTTGGGCGCAGGGATCCTGTCGGGGTTACCCGGGTCGGAACCATCGGTGTGGGACTCAGTGTGGCTGTGATGTGTTTCCCGTCCCTACTCTATTGGTTGGCCCCAGATTTGGTGATCTCTCTTTACCTCGGTGCGCCAACGCCTGAAACGACGGAAGTCCGACAGCTGGCGCGCACCTTTCTCGGGATTGCAGCGATGTTTCAAATCGTAGACGGTATTCAGGTCAGCGCGATCGGTGCCCTGAGGGGTCTCAAAGATACCCGAGTGCCGATGCTGCTTACCTTGGTCGCGTACTGGTTGTTAGGTTTGCCCACGAGTATCGGGCTCGCTTTCGGTCTGAAGCTGGGTGGTCCGGGGTTATGGTTCGGGCTGGTGGTCGGACTAACGGTGGCGGCGATCTTTCTGCTCGAGAGGTTTCGCCGGGAACGAGGTCGACTCTTTGGCTTGATACCCTCGTAGCGTAGGTGGATCTGGCTTCTGTGACCGTTGGTAGAGCCCAGACGCTGAGTTTCGCCTGTGGGGTACAATGGGATGCTTGTGGAAGGAGGAATCGCGTGGACATCTTTTTGGATATTGTGCTGTACAGTGTATTGGTGTTGTTCGGCCTGACGGTTTCGGCCGGTGCGTGTGTGCTCGTCGGTAAATGGTTTGCCGACAACTCCGAGGAGCCTGAAAGCTAGCCCGGTATGCGGTCGGTATGGCGCTCCTGCCTACGGATACGTTGAGTTGCGAAGAGCGGTCAAGAAATGAGATATGAGTGCTGGCAACCCTTCGTCAATTTATAAGAGATCCTTCTCCAAGTCGTAATCAAGCGACTTTTTTTCTGCGCTTCGTATTTGCCGTCACATTTCTCGGGCAAGTGGTGGTGGCGGCGATGACCGGCCTTGTCATGGCCCTATTCGGCCCCGAGGGTCGTCCGAACGACTCACTATCCCAGGTGCTTGTGTTCCTCTCACTCTTTCAGCTGCCCCTGGTCCTCATCTTTAGTCGGGCGAAGCGGGGAGTGGGTGGGAAGGGGTCGGCGATGGCGTCAACGATCCTTGCGGCGGTGCTCTTTTCTACCCCGGTGTGGTATTTGGTCTTCGCTCTGCTCATCAAGTCTAGGGACATCTATATGCTGATCCTCGTCGGTCTGCTGATGGGTTACTATCTTTTCGGGTTCTTCTTGGTGTCGCGTTTTGCCCGCTCGGCAGTGACGTCAAAGCAAGTTTTGGACCGAGGAGGGAGCTCACAAACGGCAAGGTAGCGGGAGTCTTCGGACGGTTCCCGTTTGCGACGAGGTTGCCACCAGGGAAACGACGCACCTCGCTGAGGTTGTGAATGGGGGGGGATCGCAGCGTTCCTTAGGCAAGAAAGCGGAGTGAAATACGTGCAATGACGATTCTACTCGAGCTGTTTTGGTCTTTTGCAAAGGTCGGCATTTTCGGTTTCGGCGGCGGGCCTGTTCGGTCTGGTTGCATTTCGCTGAGAGGTGTTTGTGGATAGCTATACCTTCCCCTATCACTCCCGCCGTATGCCTGTGATGGCGAAGAATCTCGTGGCCACTTCGCAACCTCTTGCTGCACAAGCGGGGTTGCACATGCTTTTCAAGGGAGGGAATGCAGTCGATGCAGCTCTGGCTGCCGCTATTACCCTTACAGTTGTCGAACCGACTAGCAACGGCATCGGGAGCGATGCCTTCGCCATCCTTTGGGATGGCGAGATCTTGCACGGTCTGAACGCTTCGGGCAGGTCTCCTTCAGCCCTGACGCCAGAGCGGTTTGCGGGTCGAGCGGAGATGCCGTACCGTGGCTGGGATACGGTGACGGTACCCGGTGCAGTCTCTGCCTGGGTTGCGCTTTCAGAGCGTTTTGGCAAACTCCCTTTCGAGGCACTGTTCGAGCCGGCGGTAAGCTACGCGAGAAGCGGCTTCCAAGTGTCACCGATCACGGCGAGGGGTTGGGCTATAGCCCAGCAGACCTTTGCCGATTACCCTGACTTTGCGAGGAGCTTTCTGCGTGACGGTCGTAGCCCCAGGGCCGGTGAGTGCTTTCGTTACGAGGATCAAGCCGACACCCTCGAGCATATCGCTCAAACGAGGGGAGAGGCTTTTTATCGTGGTGAGCTGTCGGAAAAGATCGTCTCTCACGCCCGGGCTACAGGTGGACTTCTCACCGAGGATGATCTCGCACTCCATCAACCCGACTGGGTAAATCCGATTTCGGCATCGTTTGCCGGGGTGGAACTTCACGAGATCCCTCCCAACGGGCAGGGCTTGGCTGCGTTGATCGCCTTGGGTATCTTGCGTCATTTCGATCTCGCCTCATACCCCGTCGATTCGGTTGATAGCTTGCACCTCCAGATCGAGGCGATGAAACTCGCCTTCGTAGATGCGTACCGCTTCGTGTCGGACGAGGCCACCATGGATGTCCAAACCGATCAGCTTCTCGAAGATGGGTATTTGGCACAACGAGCACGCCTTATCGACATGAAACGGGCGCAGGCGCCAGGCCACGGTGTTCCACAAAGAGGAGGGACGGTCTATCTTACAACCGCTGACGAGGCGGGGATGATGGTCTCGTTTATCCAATCGAACTATGCTGGTTTCGGCTCGGGTATCGTGGTGCCGGACACAGGGATTAGCCTGCAGAATCGAGGTGCGGGCTTTACCTTGGAGCCGGGGCATCCCAACCGCGTGGCAGGTCGGAAGCGCCCATTCCACACCATCATTCCGGGATTCTTGACCAGTTCCGGGAGACCGCTGATGAGTTTCGGTGTGATGGGTGGTCCGATGCAGCCGCAGGGGCATGTGCAGATGGTCGTGCGCTTGCGTTGTTATAACCAGAACCCCCAGACGGCCAGCGATGCGCCGCGCTGGCGTGTTTTGGAGGGGAAGAAGGTGGCTATGGAGCCGGGATTTGCTTCGGATGTGCTCGATGAGCTCACCGCGCGCGGTCATCAGATCCAACTAACAGCACCCGAAGAGAGCTTCTCGTTTGGAGGCGCGCAGCTTATCTTGAAAACTCCTGATGGCTATGTGGCCGGTTCCGATCACCGCAAAGATGGTCAAGCGGTAGGTTACTGAGCGGTCATCTGCTCTCAAGAGCTGCAGCCTGAGCCTCCGCGAGTGCTTCTTCGGGGGAAAGATTCCCTTTGGTGACGCGCTCGATGGCTTCTTGCAGCGAGATCTGCCAGAGGGTGTAGGCACTCAGCTTAGGGCGCGGTACGGCGTGTTCGAGCTGGCTGAAGGCGGCTAAACGGTTTGGTGCTGCCTGGTACCAATTTAGGAGCCTGTCCGCAGCCGAACGGCGTACCGGTAGGAAAAGTGACGCCTGCACCCACCGCTCGATGTTGTCGACGCTCATCAAAAATCGCCAGAAGGCGAAGGCACCGCGTTGCTCGGCCTCACTTGCCTCGCGAACGATAACCAACTGGGCACCCGTGAGGGGGACGGCGCGGCTCGATCCGACCGGAAGTGGAGCCGTGCCGATCTCGAACGCGACGGCAAACCTCTCGCCTTGCGGGAAGACGGCTTGGCTGGCGATCGCCATCATGACTTTGCTGCGGGCGAAGTCGACTAGCGACTGGTCGAATTCGGAGAGGCTCCGGGCGATGAGCTGTCGCTTCTCGGCCAGGCGCTGTAGCATTCTGAGAGCGTCGATAGCCTCGGGGCTGTCAAAATCGGGCAGGTTTTCCTCGGTAACGATGGTGCCGCCTCGGGTAGTGACCATCGCTTCGAAGGTCAGTGAGTAGGCGGAATCGAGATATCCACGGGTGTTGCGCGTGGTCAGACGCGCGGCCGCTTCCTCGAACTCCTGCCAAGTTGAGGGGACACTTACGCTTCGTTGTTCGAGGGCGGTGGCGTTGTAGTAGAGGACTGGCATCGACATGTTCCAGGGTAGGCCGAAACGCTGTCCGCCTACCAGGCCGTATTGCCATAGGGCGGGATAGATATCGTCGATGAAGGGTTTTGGCAGCTCCTTGGTGAGGGCGTCGAAGTGGATTACCGTGCTTTCTTCGATGAGTCGTGGGAAGATCGTCAGCTCCGCATCGAACAGTACGGGGGCGCGTCCACTATTGACGGCAGCGATGAGTTTGATGGCAGCCTCTTGGTAGTTGCCGACGTAGCTGGGGATGACTCGGTAGGTGCTCTGGGAAGTATTGAACTCGTCGGCGAACGTCTGGATCAGATCTTGGGTTCCATCTTGAGCGTGCCAGAACTCCACTATGGTTTCCGCACGGGCCGA
>CP070651.1:309729-334268 GCA_020354625.1 Trueperaceae bacterium | reverse complement strand
GTAGCGCCGCACGTTGAGGTTGAAGATGTCCCAGAGGCGTTCGGGGAGGCGTTCGCTGAGAGACGAACCCGAGATGTGCGGGGTGAGGATCACGTTGGGAAGGCGCCACAGCGGGTGTTCCGCTGGCAAGGGATAGCTGTAGTGCGTATCGATGGCTGCCCCGGCGATCCAACCCTCGCCGAGAGCCTGCAGCAGCGCCGCCTCGTCGATCAGCGGCCCGCGGGCGGGGTTGAGCACGAAGGCGCTCGAGGGGAGGGCCTTGAGCTCTCGCGCGCCGATGATGCCTTCCGTACTCTTCATGAGCGGCATCGACAGCACCAGGAAGTCGAGCTCTGAGAGGAAGGCTTCCTCCTGTCCGCTCAGAAAGACACCGTCGGGCAGCACACCTTCGGGATCGCCGGTACCCGGGAGCACATACACCGGATGCTCGAGCGGTCCGATCCCGGCGCGTGACATGACCAGCACCTCCATGCCGAGCGCTTTGGCCAGCCTGGCCGTCTCTCGGCCGATGCCCCCGTATCCCCAGATGCCGACCGTCATGCCGCGGACCTCTTGCTGAAAATCTGCTGCGCGGTCCCATACACTGCGGTCCTGGTTGCGGATCATCTGGCGCAGGTTGCGCCGCAGATTGATCATCATGGCTACGTTCCACTCGGCGATCGGCACGTCGAAGCAGCCGCGGGCGTTGGTGGCGCGGATCCCTTTCGCCGCAAGCGGCAAGCCGTAGAGCTGGTTGTAGCCGGCTGACGCGATCTGGATCCACTTGAGACCGGTGAGGTCAGAAAAGTTGGTGGGCGGGTACACGCAGAAGAGGATCTCGGTGCCCGCTAGCAGCGATGCAGGCAGGGGGCGCGATGCGTCCTCGCCCGAACCGGCCTCCGGAGGTGTGAACACCAGCTCGAGCCCGGCAACGCTGCGCAGCCGCGCCAACCCAGCGTCATGAGGCGCTACGTCGATGAGGATTCTGGTCATGAGGAGCCCCTCAATCGACCAGGATCTTGCCCGGCACGCTGTTGAACTCGCCGCTGCCCCGAACGAACGGGTAGCGTTCCTTGATCTCGTCGGTGAGGACCACACCGAGCCCCGGGCGGTCGGGGGGCAGCGCGTAGCCGTCTTTCATGGTGAAGCTCCCGGCCAAGAGTTCGCTGTGGAGCCCGGCGTAGTCGGGCGGGATCTCGAGGATGCGGGTATTGGCCGCCGCGAAGCCGCAGTGAAGGTTCTGGAGCAGCGCCCCGCCGGCCCCCCAGCAGTGGGTTGCGATGGTGCGGCCTCGAGCGTGCAACAGCTCCGCCACCCGCAGGAACTCCCCCAGCCCGCCCGAAAAGGCGGCGTCGGGCTGGCCGATGTCGAAACAGTCCTGCTCGGCGAAGACCCGCCACTCGTAGAGCGCGGTCAGGCACTCGCCACCGGCGATCGGTACCGGTGTGGAGCGGCACAGTTCGGCGTAGGCCCAGGGGTCGGTGTAGTGCAGAGGCTCTTCGAAAAAGAAGAGGTTGAAGGGCTCTACCGCCTCGGCCACCGCCTTGGCGACGTCGAGATCCCAGGTAACGCCTTCGCTGTTGCCCATGTGCCCGTCGAGCATGATCTCGATGTCCGGACCGACGAGGGAGCGGACGAACGCCAGCTTGGCCCCTTCGAAGTCGGCGGCTTCCGCTGCCGTTTCGGGCAGGTAGGATCCCTCGGCGCTCACGCTCCCCACCCCCAGCTTGAAGGCGCGGAATCCGAGCCCGAGATAGTGGTCGATCTTGGCCGCGAGTCGATCCTTGGGCATGTTCGAGGGCCCGCCGGTCGCGTAGCAGAGCAGTTTCTCGTGCTTTGGCCCGCCGAAGAGTTCGACGACCGGCACCCCTTCCAGTTTCCCCTTGAGATCCCAAAGAGCTGCTTCGATGCCCGAGAGGACCGAAGTTCCGAGACCGACCCGGCACCAGAAGTTGCCGCAGTGGTACATGCGCCGCCACAGCTCGGGGATGTCGTCTACCGTCTGGCCGACGAGGACCGGCTTGAAAAAGTCGACGATCTCCGGCACCGCTTCGGGGATGAAGTACCCCGCGTAGGTCTCGCCGATGCCGATGTGCTCCGAGTCGGTGTGGATCTCGATAAAGGCTGCGCTGCGGCGTTTGCGGGACTCGAGCAGGAAGGGGTCGTTGGTGCAGGGTCCGGTCAGGAGCACGGTGACGACGTCGGTGATCTTCATAGGGCGCTTCCGAGTGTGTGGGATGTCGCTCGACGGGTGGGTTTCATGGCCGAATCATACCGATTAAGAACCTCCAACTTAAGTTTGAGATGGTATCTCAAACTTAAGGCTACAGAAGCGAGTGTGGGTCAGCGGAGCGCCGAGCTTGCGTCCCGCGGCCGTCCGCGGTCCAATTCTGCAAACAGTACTTGGATGTGCTTAGGCCCTGCCGGTGCAGGTTTGAACGCGAGAGACGGAGATCAGTCGCTGTTTTGCTCGAGCACCTCGACATCGACCAGATCTTTGGGCCGACCGCTCTCCCGCTTGTTTTGCAGGAGCGCTTCTCGCCCCAGAAACGGAACTTTTAACGTCCCCACTTCGTGCAACTTGCGCGTTGACCAGGCGTCATCGAAGGCTACGCCGCTGATCGAGGTGAGTAGATCGATGCGCCTAGGCGGTAGACCGATCTGCACGATCATATCCGGTGCCGTCAGATCGTCGATGGAAATGCCGAGTGCATCGACCGGTGCGCCGAAGTGCTGAAGCGCCTTCCAAACCCGTAAGGCGTTATCGGGGTCGGGCTTGATCCAGATGTCGAGATCGCCCGTTGCGCGCGGCACGCCGTGAACGGCCATGGCGTACGCTCCAACGACCAAGAAGGCGGCTTCCTCGCTGAGCAGTGCCTGCAAAAGGTCTTGAAAGTCTTCATTCAGCATCGGTTTGTTTATGTGGGGGTGGCAGGTGGCGGATGGGTATCTCACTGCGAGAGTAGCTCGGTAGGGTCTTTCCCGAAAGCGTCCAGGCCTCGACGGCCAGCGGCCACATCATGGCGAGACGCTCTTCAGCGGTGGTGATGTTGCTCAGGTCGTCGCTCGGTTCGGTCCCCGACTTGAAGACGCGGACCGGCCAGGAGGCTCGAGCGCGGGCGCGATCTGCAGTTGATTTTGTGCTCCGGGATGCCATTTATGCCTACTAGTATAGACAGTGGCGGACGTCTCGGGTGGTTTTGAAAAGAAGGCAGTTTGTAACCTAGCCATCGCTCGATGTCCTCCGGCCGCCCATTTCCTATTCCCACCCTCCCGCAAGCTTTGGCGGGGTTTATTGACAGGGGGTGGGGGGTGTGCTAATCTCCGCTTCAATTAAATCGATGAAACAGAGGGGTCATCCGACGTTAGCCCGCCCATAGATTCCGCCCGGCACTTCGACCCAAGTGGTCTTGATGTGAAAAGACGTAGCCAGACCGATATCAGTTGGGACTTGCAGCTGGCGGCTTCGGTGGCGATGACCCTGCCGGTCATCATTCTGTTCTTCTTCGCTCAACGCTATTTCATCCGCGGCATCGTCATGTCCGGGCTAAAAGGCTAAGGAGTTCTCTGTGGACTACCCGATTACACCTACCCCATTTACCGACGTGACCTTCGAAGACGGCTTCTGGCTGCCGAGGCTCGAGACGAACCGCGAGGTCACCATCCCGTACGACTTCGAAAAATGCGAGTCGACCGGCCGGGTGGATAACTTCCTCAAGGCTGCAGGCAAGATGGACGGCCCGCACACCGGGCTCGTCTTCAACGACTCCGATATCTTCAAAGTCGTGGAGGGGGCCGCGTACTCGCTGAGCCTGCACCCGGATCCGGAGCTCGAGGCCTACCTCGACCGGTTGATCGGCATCATCGCGGGTGCACAGGAGGGAGACGGCTACCTCTACACGGCCCGCACCGTCGATCCGAGCGCGGTCGAGGCCGAACGCGAGGGCTTGGAGCGCTGGTCGAATCTGCGCTTTAACCACGAACTCTACAACCTGGGGCATATGTACGAAGCGGCGGTGGCCCACTACCAAGCGACCGGCAAGGAGAACTTTCTCGCCATCGCCGTCAAGAGCGCCGACCTGCTCTGCGAGGTGTTCGGGCCGGATAAAAAGCGTGACGTGCCGGGGCACCAAGAGGTCGAGTTGGGGCTCACCAAACTCTTCCGCGTCACGGGAGACGGGCGCTACCTGAAGCTCGCCAAATTCTTCTTGGACGAACGAGGCCACTACCACGATCGCGAGGAGAATGGCTTGTTCGGTATACCTGGCTACGCCCAAGATCACCTCCCCGTCGTCGAGCAAACGGAAGCGGTGGGCCATGCCGTGCGGGCAGGGTATATGTACGCCGCCATGGCGGACATCGCAGCGCTCACCGGCGATCAGGACTACAGCAGGGCCCTCGACGCGATATGGGACAACGTCGTGGCGAAAAAACTGTACCTGACCGGTGGAATCGGCGCCCGTCACCGCGGGGAATCGTTCGGGGACGATTTTGAACTCCCCAACGCCACCGCCTACACCGAAACCTGCGCGGCGATCGCCAATATCTACTGGAACCACCGCATGTTCTTGTTGCACGGGCACGGCCACTACCTCGACGTCCTCGAGCGGACCCTCTACAACGGATTTCTCTCCGGCATTTCGCTCACCGGAGATACCTTTTTCTATCCGAACCCGCTCGAGTCCGACGGTGAGTACGAGTTCAACTCCGACGGGTCGGCGACGCGCAATCCGTGGTTCGAGTGCTCGTGCTGCCCGACCAACGTGGTGCGGTTCGTCCCCTCGCTCTTGGGCTATGTGCTGGCCCACCGAGACGACACGCTCTACGTCAATCTGTACGTGGCCGGACGCGGGCAGGTCGATCTGCCCGGGGGGCGTGTGCACATCACCCAAGAGACGAACTACCCCTGGGACGGCGCCATCAAGCTGACGGTCGAAGCGGAACAAGAGTCTGACTTTACCCTGGCGCTGCGCATCCCTGGCTGGGCCCTCGGCCGGCCCTTACCGAGCGATCTCTACCGCTACCTGGACTCTTCGGCGCAAGACATCTCGATCAGCGTCAACGGCGAGGCCGTCGCCGTCGACATGGATGGGGGATTCGCACGCATCGAACGTCGCTGGCGAACAGGTGACGTGGTCGAACTCGAGCTGCCGATGCCGATCCGCAGGGTTTTGAGCCACGAAGCGGTAACAGAGAATCGCGGCAAGGTAGCGCTCGAACGCGGCCCCATCGTGTACTGTGCCGAAGGGATCGACAACGGCGGCCGCGCCCTGGGGCTGGAGCTACCCGATGCGCTCGAGCTAGCAAGCCAGCACGAACCAGATTTACTAGGAGGCGTAACCGTCATCAAAGGGGCTTCACTGACCCTCATCCCTTACTACGCCTGGTCCCACCGGGGTGTGGGGGAGATGGCTGTGTGGCTACGGCGAACCCCTTCATGATCCGGTCGACTCAAGTTCAGTCTCTCGGTAGCTAGCCAGTGAACTGCGGTAGCCACCGCGCTTGCGCCTCGAGCAGCTCACTCACCAGGTTGCGGGTAAAGACCAGGCTGCCGGAGCCGATGAGGGCGATCTTGGGCACGTTCATGTCCTCCACGGCAAGTTGAACTTTGATGTCTTGTTATTTGGTCTGGCGCAGCCAGACCAAATAACCGGTTTATCTGTGATGGTGCGTCGGCCAGCCCAGATAGGTGTTGAAGGCCTCGTCGACGGCACCGGCGACGTGCGCCTGGTTGACGGTGACGTGGTGCTCGTAGCCGTTATTGCAGATATAGGCTAGCAGCTCCTGGTAGCGGGGCACCTCGACCACCCCGTAGCCCCCGAAGGTTTCGATGGGGTCGTCGGTGAAGTAGCCTTCGCCGACATACGCCTTGATGGCGCCGGCGAAGTCGTCGGTGGAGAGGCGCAGGTAGGTAAAGGGGTCCTTGCTGATGCGGCCGTAGATGGTCCCGTAGGTGTTCTCCTTGCCGACCGAGCCGGCGATGATCTCCTGGTAGTCCATCACCGGGATCTCGTCGATGAAGACCTCTTTGGGCAGGTTCGAGCAGTGGAAGACCACGCCCTTGTCCGGGTCGTCGCCGTAGTTGTTGTTCCAGTCCACCAGGGCCGAAGGTTTGCCGGAGGCGAGCTGCAACGCCAGCATGGCCAGGGCGCCGGTGATGTCGGTCTCGCAGGCCGAGGGGTTGAGGCTGTTGCTGCTCATGCTCATCAAGGTGCAGGGCACGACGCCGAAGTACTCCTCCATGCTGGTCCAGCACTGGATGGCGGTGGCGTCGAGTTCGTTGTCGTCCATCCAACCGTCGAGCACCACCCCGAACTTGGCCATGCGCAGCAGGGAGGTATGCGGCACCCCTTTGGTCTGGGCGTACCCCTGGATCGAGGCGAGCTTGGCGGTGACCACTGCGTCATCGTCTCCGAGCCGTTCGATGCGGCCGAACACTTCCGAGAGGTCGAGCGTCTCGACGCTGATGCCGGCCTGGTCGAGCAGCTTTTCGCTGAAGCGCACGGTCTTGAAGGCCTCCGGCCGGGCGCCCATCATGCCGAGCCGGGCGCTTTTCATGCCCCTTACCACCCGGCAGGTGGCGGCGAAGCGTTTGAGGTCGGCGGCGAACGCATCGCCGGTGGGATCCATGGTGTGCTGGCTGGTCAGGGTATAGCGGATGCCGTACTGGTGGAGGTTGTTGCAACAGCTCATCTTGCCGCAGAAGCTGTCGCGGCGGTCGGCGATCGACATCTTGGCGACTCGATCGGGGAAGGCATGGACCAAAACGGGGACGTTCAGGCCGGCGAAGCGCAGGGTGTTGGCGATGGCGCGCTCGTCGCCGAAGTTCGGCAGCGTAACCAGAACGCCGTCGATCTCGTCCCGGTGCCGTTTGAAGTGGTCCGCGCAGAGCCTCGCTTCCTGCAGCGACTCGATGGCCCCGACGTTGCTGGCGTCTTCGTCGGGGATGATCGCCCGGATGCCGGCCTTCTCAAGCACGTCCAGCACCGTCTTGCGACCGCTCAGGGCCAGGTGGTCGGGGAAGAAGCCGCGGTTGCCCACGATCACGGCGAGGGTGACGGGTCTGGCGTTGAGGCGAGAGGCGGGCGTCGGCTTGGCAACCGGTAAGGTCATGTCGTTCCTCCCTTGGGGGTTTGACCGTAGACGTTCTGGTAGCGGTCGAAGAGCTTGTCGATATCTTGAGCTTCGATGGGCATAGGCTTCCCGAGTTGTGTGGCGAGAAAGGCGGTGCGGGCCACGTCTTCGCACATCACCGCCGCCTTCACAGCGTCTTTGGGCGTCTTGCCGATGGTGAAGACCCCGTGGTTTTGCATCAAGATCGCCGGGGAGCGGTGGCCGCGGAGCACCCGCACTACCTCCCGGCCGATCTCTTCACCCCCGATGAGGGCGAAGCCGCCGCAGGGGATGGGGCCGCCGAACTCGTCGGCCATGGCCGTCAGGAAACAGGGGATCTCACGCCCCACAGCGGCCCAGGCGGTGGCGTAGGGGCTGTGGGTGTGCACGATGCCGCCCACCTCAGGCATCTCGCGGTAGATGGCGGCGTGGGTGGCGGTATCAGAAGACGGCTGGTAGGGATCACGGCACTCGAGCGTCTGCAGGTCGACGGTGCACATGTTCTCCGGAGCGAGCGCATCGAAGCCGACACCGCTCGGTTTGATGACCATGAGTTCTCTGCCTGGAAGCCGCCCGCTGAGGTTGCCACTGGTCCAGGCCACCAGATTGTTGGCGGGCAGCTGCGCGTGCAGGTCGCTGACGACCCGGCGCAGCTTCTCGAGGCTCATGCCGAGCCCTTCAACGCGCCTGCGCGGCGCTCGCGAAGGCGCTTCATCACCCCGCCGGGATCGCTCGCACCACTCCGTCCGAAGAGGTCGTGCAGGAAGCGGTAGTCCCGGTAGAGTTCGTCGTAGACGGCGACGTTCTCGGGGATGGGCTTGTAGACCTTGTCGCTGAGCCTGCCCATGTGCCGGGCGGCCTCTTCGATGTCGGCGTAGACCCCGGCAGCTACCGCTGCGTGCATGGCGGCGCCGAGCGCCGGACCCTGCTCGCTCTCGATCAGGTCGATCTCCTGGTTGCAGACGTCGGCATAGATCTGCATCAATAGGGGGTTTCGCCCCGGCAGGCCGCCGGCTGCGATCAGCTTCTTCACCGGCAGGCCGCTCTCCTTGCAGGCCTCGATGATGATCCGGGTGCCGTAGGCGGTGGACTCGAGCAGCGCCCGGTAGATGTCTGGCGCCTTGGTCGCCAGGGTCATACCGACCAGGAGCCCGCTCAGTTCGACGTCGACCAGCACGCTGCGGTTGCCGTTGAACCAGTCGAGCGCCAGCAGCCCGTGCTCGCCGGGGCGCTGCTTGGCCGCCTCCCTCTCGAGCAGTTCGTGGAGGCTGAGGCCGAGCTCCTCGGCTTGCCGGTGATATTCGGGCGGCACTCCGTTGTCTACGAACCAGGCGAAGATGTCGCCGACCCCGCTCTGCCCGGCTTCGTAGCCGTAGCGTCCGGGGACGATGCCGCCCATCACCACGCCGCACATCCCTTCGACCTCGCGGAGCTCGTCGGCGACCAGCATGTGGCAGGTCGAGGTCCCCATGATCATCACCATGGTGCCGGATTCGACGTGGCCCGTGGCCGGGAAGGTGACGTGGGCGTCGACGTTGGCCACGGCGACCGGGGTGCCGGGCTCGAGCCCCGTCCAGCCGGCGGCCTCTTCGGTCAGCCCACCCGCCTTGTCGCCGAGATCGACCAGCTCGCGCGACATCTTGCTGTCGACCACGTCGGCGAAGTCGGGGTTGAGCGCAGCGAAGTACTCCCGCGGAGGGTAGTCTCCATCTTGGTAGATCGCTTTGTAGCCGGCGGTGCAGGCGTTGCGGGTCTCTACGCCGGTCATCTGCCAGATGGTCCAGTCGGCGGCCTCGATGAGCCGGTCGGCTTTGTGGTAGACCTCGGGCGCCTCTTCGAGGATCTGCAGGGCCTTACTGAAAAACCACTCGCTGCTGATCTTGCCGCCGTAGCGGCTGAGCCAGGATTGCCCGAGCTCACGGCCGGTGGCGTTGATGCGGTCGGCGTGCGGCTGCGCGGCGTGGTGCTTCCACAGCTTGACCCAGGCGTGGGGGTTGGTGCGAAACTCGGGCAGGTTGCAGAGCGGGGTGCCGTCGGCCAGCGCCGGCATCATGGTGCAGGCGGTAAAGTCGATGGCCAGGCCGATCACCTGCTCAGAGCTCACGCCACTCTCGGCGAGAACGCTCGGGATGGTCTCCTTCAAGACCTCGAGGTAGTCGTTGGGGTTTTGTAGAGCCCAGTCGGGCGGGAGCGGTCTGGTCTCGCCGGGCAGGTGCTTGTCGATGACGCCGTCTTGATACTCGTGAACGGCGGTGGCGATTTCGGCGCCGTCCGAAACCCGTACCAACAGAGCGCGGCCCGATTCGGTGCCGTAGTCGATGCCGATGGTGTAACGTTCCATACTCCTCCTTCGCGCGAGCGGATCGCAGGCGTGTTGCGCCTTGCTAGTTCTCGAGGCAGCACCGTTCGTACTCCAGCTGCCAGGTGTAGTTTGTGGGGATGTCGACGAAGGCGGTCTCGATCCCGTTCGGCCAGACCACGGTCACCTGTTCGATCGTGGCCTGGCCGTAACCGATCTGTAGAGCCCCGTTGTCGAGAAGGCGTATCCGAGCGCCATAACCGTTACTCCAGATCGAAGACCAGTGCCGTTACCGAATGGGGCTCGAAGCTGCCGGTGAACGAACCCCCTTGGGCCGTGAGCGATTCTTGGCGGGTGGTGACCTGTTCGGGCGCCTCGAAGGTGTTGGTCGCTTTGATGTCGGGACCGTTGACGACGTACGAACGCACGGGGCCGGCGAACCGCCCCTCTACCAGGCGGATTTCGGCCTCGGTTGCGGCTGTTTCGGTTCGGTTTACGACGTAGACGGCTAGTTTCTTCCCAGCGCTGTCCAGCGTAGCCGACACATCGAGGACGCGGAGGCCGCTATGTTCTGGGGTGGAGAAGGTATCGCCAGACCAGTGAATGTCGAGGGCGGTGTCGCCACAGGTCTGGCTGTAGACCTCGAAGGGGTGGAAGGTCGTTTGCAGCACCAGGCCCTCGGGGCTGGTAAAGATCGGGGCGATCACGTTGACGATCTGGGCGATGTTGGCCATCTTTACGGTGCTGGCGTGGCGGATGAAGGCGTTGAAGTGCATGGCGACCACCAGGGCGTCCTCAAGGTTGTAGATCTCCTCCAGCTTGCCTTCGTTGTGCACCCGGTACCAGACGTTCCACTCGTCCACTGCGATCGGGATGGTCCGCTCGAGCTTGTTGGCCCGGCACAGGGCGTAGACCAGGCCCTCGAAGGCGGCGAGCCGCTCCTCGAGCAGCTCCGAGAGGGCCATGTAGCTGGCGAAGTCATCATCGCGGTAGCCGCGCTTGGCGTCGTTGCCGACATACCAGTGGATCGCCAGGTAGTCGATCAGCTTGCCGGCCTGTTCGATCAGCAGCTGGACGCGCTCGGTCCAGTCGGGCACCCACAGCGAAACTGCCGAGGCGAGCAGTTCGATGTTGGGGTCGGTCCACTTCATGACCTTGGCGAACTCGGTGTAGGCGCGAGCGTACTCCTCAGGGGTCTTGAAACCGGTCTGCCAGGGTCCGTCGACCTCGTTGCCGATGCCCCAATACTTGACCCGGTGGGGTTCTTCAAAGCCGTGGGACCTGCGCAGCTTGACCAGTTCGGTATCCTGGCTGCCGTTGCAGTACTCGAGCCAGTCTCTCGCCTCCCGCATGTCGCCGTCGCCGCAATTGACGGCGAGGTAGGGTTCGCTGCCGACCTTGCGGCAGAAGTCGATGAACTCGTTGGTGCCGAAGGTGTTGGGCTCGAGGTCGTGCCAGGCGAGTTCCATCCGCGCCTTGCGCTCCGCCTGGGGCCCCACCGCGTCGCGCCAGCGGTAGCCGGAGACGAAGTTGCCGCCCGGGTAGCGGATCACCGGCATGCCGAGGCGCCGGATGGCGTCCAAGACGTCACGGCGGAGGCCGTCGTCGTCGGCGAGGGGCGAGCCGGGTTCATAGATGCCGCCGTAGATGTGGCGGCCCAGGTGCTCGGCGAAACCGCCGAAGATATTTCGGTCGATCTGGCCGAGGGTACGCTCGAGGTCGATAGAGATCTTGTTGGTCATGCTACTCCCTCCTGGAGTTGAGTTGCCTTTGGGTCTTTTGAAGGTAGCCTACTCACCGTTTCCTACCCGTTCCCTGCGGTCGTAGAGACCGGCGTCGCAGTACTGGCCGAAGGCGAGCTTCTTACAGTGGATGGCGAGCACGTTCACTCCGGGCCGGATGGCGGCGCGAAATCTCTCATCGAGGTCGATCTCGACGTAACGGGTGGTGTAGAAGGGGAGCTTTGCGATCAGCTCGCCGTTCAAGTAGACGTTCATGTCTTCGTCGTGGTGCAGGCGCAAATAGGGGTTTTCGAGAAAGGTGTCTTCGAAGTCGAACGTGTGACGTAGCCAGATCTCGGGCGCCGTCCACTCGGTTCGCACCACCGCCCCGGGGCTGTCCGGCCTGCCGAAGCCGCCGGGAGCTTCCTGCCAGGTCGAGTCGTCGAACCCGGGCTGCTGCCAGCTCAAAGCGGGCTGTTCGGTGGTGAAGCGCCACATCGTTCCCCGTTGTTCCGAAGTGGGCACCACGGTGCGGAGGATGGGTGGCGGCCAAAAGAGTTTGCGGGCAGCCCACTTGGCGTTGACGGCGTCCATCTTGATGAGGGAGCGGTCGTAGGTCATCATGCCGTTGACTTCGATTTCCACGTCGGTCGTCTGGGTGTATACCGCTGCGGCCAACCCCTCTCTCGTGATCAGCTCTCGCAATTCCTCCAACTGTTCGCTGTAGGCGTCCATCAGCGCAACGGCATCGTCGAAACCGCGGTAGCTCCAGTTGGCCTGGTTTTGCCAGGTGAGACCGGGGATCGGCAGCCCGAGCCCACCGAACTCTCCGAGCACAGCCGCCCGTCCGTCGTCGGTTTCCGGTGCACTGGGGCCGGGGTAGGCGTGAATATCGTGTACATCTCCGACGCCGAGATCGTTCCAGCCGCTGGCGCTGTCGACCAACCTGCCGGGGTCGTATCCTTTGAGCCACTCGGTCAGACGTGCGGTGTCGTACTGGCCCCAGCCCTCGTTAAAAAGCACCCACATGACGATCGAAGGGTGGTTGCGGTGGACGTCTACCATGCGCTTGAGTTCTTGTTCGAATTGCGCAGCGGCAGCCGGAGAGCGGACGATCTCACCGGCGTCCCGGCCGGCGTGCTGGCCGCCGCTCGGCATGTCTTGCCACACCAACAGGCCGAGCCTGTCGGCCCAGGTGTACCAGCGGCGTGGCTCGATCTTGACGTGCTTGCGCACCATGTTGAAGCCGAGCTGCTTGGTGACCTCGAGATCAAAGCGGAGCGCCTCGTCGGTCGGTGCCGTGTATAGACCATCGGGCCAGAAGCCCTGGTCGAGCAGGCCGTAGTGAAAGAGGGGGGCGTTGGTGAGAAAGAGGCGCACCGCGCCGCTCTCGTCACGTCCGAGCGCGATCTTGCGCATGCCGAAGTAGCTGCTCACCCGGTCGACGGGCTTGCCGTCTTCGAGCAGGGTGATCTCGAGATCGTAGAGGAACGGGGTGCCGGGCGACCAGAGTCTGGGCGCTTCGAGCGCTAAGACCAGTTCGTCAGCGACAGCGCCACTCACCTCGGCGACGGGCTCGCCCTCTGCTAAGGCGATCGCTCGGACCCGGTGTTCGCTCACCCCCGTCCCTTCGACCGTAAGCCTCAACGCTTCGGCGTCGATGTCAGGTGTCAGCTTCAGGTTGGTCACGTGTACGTCCGCCACCGGCTCGAGCCACACGGTCTGCCAGATGCCGGTCGACGGCGTATACCAGATGCCTCGAGGGTCCTGGACCTGTTTGCCGTGAGGTTGGGGACCGGTATCGGTCGGATCGCGAACCGCCACCACCAGCTCCTGTTCACCGGAGGGGATGAGGGCGTCGGTGATGTCGAAGGAGAACGGGTCGTAGCCGCCGCGGTGCGTACCGAGTTCTTGGCCCTTCAGCCAGACGGCGGCGTTCCAGTCGACCGCTTCGAAGTGCAGCAGGATGCGGTCCCCCGACCAAGCGGGGGGGACCTCGAAAGTACGTCGGTACCAGAGCCGGTCGTTCTCATCGAGCCGCTTCATCACGCCTGATAGGGCCGACTCGATCGGGAACGGCTCCAGGATTGCACCGTCGAAGGTTTCCGGTTGCGCTTCGAAGGTGGAGCGGACGGCGTATTCCCATGTTCCATTCAAGTTGAGCCAGCGTTCGCGAACCAGTTGGGGTCTGGGGTATTCCGGGTGAACGTTATCCGGCGAAACCTCGCTCGCCCAGCGCGTCATCAGGGGGGCGACGGTTTCAGCCCCCTGTTCCGGACCGGCGTTGTTGAAGCTATTCGCGAACAGGAAGGTGATCGAGATGAGTGTTACCAGGGAGATGGTCACTGTCTTCATCCTCCTTCTACGTAGCTGGGAAACAGGAACGCCGACGGTTTGTCGAGCGCGGCGAACCTTGACCACGCCACTCCGCAAGAAGAGGGCCTGGCCGATGACAGCGACCGCAACGACGAGACCAAAGGTGATAAAATAGGCTAAGATACCGACCTGGCCGAGACTTTCACCGAGCCCTACCGGCAACGTCATCATCTCTTCGGAGTAGGTGATGAGAAAGGGCCAAAAGAAGGCGTTCCAGGTGGTGATGAAGGTGAAGACGCCGAGCGCGAGGGTGACGCCTCTCGTTTGCGGCATGTAGATGCTGGTGAGGATGCGGAACTCGCCGGCGCCGTCCAAAAAGGCGGCTTCACGGTGCTCGCCGGGGATGCTGTCGTAGTACTGCTTGAGGATGATGATGACGATCGGCACGATCGCTTGGGGCAAGATGATGCCCTGGTAGGAGTCGAGCGAGCGGAGGTCGGCAAGGAGCATAAAGAGGGGGACGAACAGCACTTCGCGCGGGATCATGAAGCCGGCGAGCAGGCTCCAGTAGAGCAGCGTTTTTCCGGGAAAGTGGAGGCGGGATACCGCGTAGGCGCAGGGGGCCGACAGCGAGATGACTAGAGCTGTGACGGCCAGGCTGGTCGAGAGGCTGTTGAGGTACCAGCGCGCCGCCAGGTTGTCGGTCAGAAAGCCCAGCAAGCTGCTGAACGAGAGCTGATGCAACAAGGTGCTGAGGAGCCAGCTGATCGAGACGCCGCTCAGGTCGAGCTCGCGCAGCAAGCGCAGGGGCAGGCGCCCGAAGACAAGGGCGATGGGGGCGATCCAGAGGAGCGCCAACGCCAGCGTCGCCACGGTGTTGATGATGCCGAGAACGGTAAAGCGCGGCCTTGCCATATTCATAGAATGCAATGGCGCTCCCGAGGCCCGAAAGCGGGGTCTGGGTGAGCGCGACTACCCTTTGAGCCCGGCGGTGACCATGATGCCTTCGGTGACGCGTTTTTGGAAGATGAGGTAGGCGATGATGACGGGGAGGCCGGCCAACAGGGCCATGGCCATGGTGCGGGCGTAGAAGACTCCGAAGGCGTCAGAGACCTGGGTGATGCCCACCGGAATGGTCATCATTTGTTCTGAAAAGGTGATGATGAAGGGCCAGAAGAAGGCGTTCCAGGCGCCGATGAAGGTGACGATGGCCAAGGCCCAGGTGATGCCCCAGTTGAGCGGCAGGAAGATGTTGAAGAGGATGCGGAACTCGCCGGCGCCGTCGATGATGGCGGAGTCGCGCAGATCGCGCGGGATGCCGTCGAAGAACTGTTTGTAGATGATGATGACGATCGGTGCAATCAATTGTGGCAGGATGATGCCCTGATAGGTGTTGACCGAATCGAGGTCGTTCAGCAAGATGAATTGGGGTACGGTCAGGGCCTGGCCCGGGACCATGAAGCCGGCCAGCAGGGCCCAGTAGAGCAGCGTCTTGCCGGGGAAGCTGAGCTGCGAGATGGCGTAGGCGCAGAGCAGGCAGAGCAACAGCACGAAAAAGGTGATGACCAGCCCGGTGAAAACGGTGTTGAAGTACCAGCGGAGCAGGTTGCTCTCCCACAAGACCCGGCCGTAGGCCTTCAGGGTGGCGGGATTGGGAAACCAGCCTGGTGGTTTGGTCAGGGTGTCCTGCTCGAACTTCAAGGAGGTGATCGCCGCCCAATAGAGGGGGAAGAACCAGAGGGCCGCCATGAAGACCGTGAAGGCCGTGCCGACGAGGCCGGGAACGGTGATGCGTGATGTGGACGTCACCGTGCCGCCCCCGTCCGTAACACCCGGTACTGGATGATCGAGGCCACCATGATGACGATGAAGAGCACCAGCGCAATAGCGGAGGCATAACCGCCCCGATTGTTTTGGAAGGCCTCCCGGTACATCAGCTGCAGCACCACGATGGTCGAGTTGAAGGGCCCGCCTCCTGTGAGCAGGTAGACCTGGTCGAAGATCTTGAGCTGGGCGATGAGTTGCAGGGTGAGGACCAGCGCGGTGATGGGCCACAGGAGCGGCCAGGTGATGTGGCGGAAGATCTGGAGGTTGTTGGCGCCGTCCAGAGACGCGGCCTCATAGTACTCCTTGGAGATCGCCTGCAGGCCGGCGATGAAGAGCAGCATGTTGAAGCCGACCTTCCACCAGATGGTGACGAAGGCCACCACCGGCATGGCCCAATTCGGGTCGTTGAACACCGCGATGCTCTTGCCCTCGTTGAAGAGCCTCAGCACGTACTGGCTAATGCCGAACTGGGTGTCCAGGAGCCACTGCCAGGTTAGGGTGACGACGCTGACCGGCAGCATAAACGGCAGGAAAAAGGCGGCCAGGACCATGCTCTGGATCCGCTTGAGGCGCACGACCATCAGCGCGAACATGAGTCCGAAGGCAGTGTTAGGGACGACGGTCAGCAGCACGAAGTAGCCGGTGTTCTTGAGAGACTTCCAAAATACCCAGTCGTTGATGAGCCGCTGGTAGTTGGCCAGGCCGTTGAACTCTCCGCTGCCGACCAGCGGCGCGTTGGTGAAGCTGAGCTGGACCATCCTGAAGGTGGGAAAGATAAAGAAGATGAGATAGAGGAGGGTAAAGGGGGTGACGAGCAAGAAGGCGTCACGCCACATCCGCAGGTTGCGTCTTCTGGATTTCGGCTTCATAGAGACTCCATACAACTGGGGAGGTGTGACCCCGTGCAGCTCTGCACGGGGTCGAAGCGCGTTTCTTGCCTCTAGCGTTTAACGGAGTTGGGACTCGAGCTCTTGCTTCATCATCTGGATCGCCCGCTCCACCGGCAGCTGACCGCTCAGGGCGGGAACCAGCAGGTTGCCGGCGGCGTCGTAGGTGGGGGATGCCACGCCGGCGACGGGGGAATCGGGGTCGAAGAGGACGTTGTTAGCCAGGCTGGCGTAGGTGGCGTTGGGCTCCATGGCCTGGTACTCATCGCTCGCCACGACCGGCGCGTAACCGGGGATGTGCCCGGCCGTCGCCCAGAAGAGGCTGTTCTTGTTCATCCAGGAGATGACCTCGAGCACGGCCTGGAGCTTTTCGCCCTCGACCGGCCGGGCCTCGCTGTTGGGAATGACGAAGGCGTGCGAGTCGGCCCAGGTGGCGGGCTGGGCGAACAGGGTGGGGATTTCGATGGCGCCCCACTCGAAGAGTTCTCCGGCGGCCGCAAAGTCGACCCAGGTCGGCACTTCCCAGACGCCGTTGATGTGCATGGCGGCCTCACCGCTGGCGAAGAGCGCCTTGCTGGCATTGTAGTCGACGAAATCACTGGCCAGACCTTCGGAGACCCAGTCGGTCATCGTCTGCAGGGCGGTGACGCCGGCTTCCCCGGCCACCACTTCGTTGCCCTCGATGAAGCTGGCGCCCTGCTGGCCCAACAGGCTGTAGAAGATACGCCAGGCAGTACCGCTGCCATGCTCGATGGATAGAGGGATCACACCCGCTTCATCTTTGATCTTCTGCATGGCGGCGTTGAAGTTGTCGAGGCCGTCAAAGCCGGCGGGCAGGCCGTTTTCGTCGAGGAGGCCGACGGAGCCGAGGATCTCTTTGTTGTAGTAGAGGACGATGGCGTGGATATCGAGGGGGATGCCGTAGACTTGGCCGTCGACGGTCGCCTTTTCGATTTCACCCTCGAAATAGTCGCCTAGCGACAGGCCGACGCCGGCCAGCTCCTCTTCGCTGAAGGGCCTTAAGAGGCCTTGTGGTACGGCGCTGGGGAAGCGGGAGAGGTGGTAGGTCATGATGTCCGGCGACTCGCCTACCGCGACCGAGGTCTGTACCTTGGTGTAGTAGGGCACACCCCACTCCAAGGTGGTGCCGTTGATCTGGATGTCGTCGTGAGTGGCGTTGAACTCGTCGATCAGCGCTTTCATGCGGACGCCGTCGCCGCCGCCCAAGAAGTCCCACCACACGACTTCGACCGGTTGGGCATATACCAAGCCGAGTACGGCAAGAACGATGGCTACGCTGAGGCTTCTTAGATTTTTCATGTCTGCTCCCTAAATGGAATGATGTAAAGTCTCTTCTCCAGGCGATAGATGGCTTTCTGCGATCATGATCGTGCTGAGCCGAGGTCGCTCTATGTTAAAACACTCACCCCCCTCCACGCGTGGCTTGAGCCAGCGCCTCCAAGGCTACTTTGGGACGTCGATCTGAGTAGAGCAGGCCGTTTTGCTCCTGGAAGGTGTCGGCGAACTGTGTGTAGCAGAAACCGGCCAAGCCGGCGCCTGACACTGCAGCTACCAGCTCACGGTAGGTGGCCAGCAGCGCTTCGGGGCTCTCCGCTTCCTGGTAGCCCCACCCCTCTTGCTCGGGGTTGTAGCGGATGCCGCCGAACTCCGACAAGATGGGGGGCTGATCGCCGGGATCGAAGCTGTCGAGCGTGATGGCGCGGCCATGCTCCAGGACTTGGTAGCTCGTTTCCAGGCTGTCTTCCGGCGTTCCGTAGCGGCGCTCGAGCGTCGCCGCTTCGTGGCTGTAGTCGTGGATGGTGAGGAGGTCGGTGACCACATGCTCCCAGCCGTCGTTTCCGACGACCGGTCTGCTCGCATCGAGGGACTTGGTCAGGTGGTAGAGCGCCTCGATATAGTGGCGCTGCTGCTCGGAGTGCTGCAAGTCGGGGGTTCCCCACGACTCGTTGAAGCAGACCCAGGTGACGATGCAGGGGTGGTTGTAGTCGCGCTCGATGACTTCCAGCCACTCCCTGGTGAGGCGGCCGACCGCTTCGCGGCTGAACTCGTAGGCGCTCGGCATCTCCTCCCACACCAACAGGCCGAGCTTGTCGGCCCAGTAGAGGTAGCGGGGGTCCTCGATCTTCTGGTGTTTACGGACCCCGTTGAAGCCCATGGCCTTGGCGAGCTCGACGTCTTTTTTGAGGGCCTCCCCGCTCGGGGCGGCCAACAGGCTCTCATCCCAGTAGCCTTGGTCGAGGGCGAGGCGCAGGAAGTAGGGCCTGGTATTGAGCCAGAACCTGCCGTCCTTGGCTTCGACCGCGCGCATGGCCGTGTAGCTGAGAACCTCGTCGATGACGGTTTCATCTGCTGTGAGCCTAAGTTCGACGTCGATCAAATGGGGCCGTTCCGGGCTCCACACATAGGCGAGGACGTCGTCGAAAGCGGGTTTGGGGAGGTGGATCAGGCGCTCGATACCGGAATTGGTGAGGTGGTACCGGTCAGAGGTCAGCAGGGTGCCGTTGAGTTTGAAGGCGATTTCCAGGCTGAGACCTTGGGTATTACCCGCCAGCTCCACTTCGGTCCTGAAGGCGAACTCGCTCAGCTCGGGTGTCAAGCGCAGCTTGGCGATGTGGGCATCGGAAACGGGCTCGAGCCAGACGGGTTGCCAGATGCCGGTGGTGCGCGGGTACCAGATTCCGTGCGGCTCGGGCCGCCAGTCCTGTTTGCCCCGCGGCTTGTCCATTTCCAAAGGCGCATCGGCGGCACAAACGATCACCTCTTGCTCCCCGTCTCGAAGTGCAAGGGTGATGTCGGCAGAGAATGGGGTATGGCCGCCTTCGTGTGTGGTGACAAGTTGGCCGTTGACCCACACGCTGGCGCTGTAATCGACGGCGCCGAAGTGCAGAAGCACTCGCTGTCCACGCCAGGTCTCCGGGACGCTGAAGGTGCGTCGGTACCAGATCTGGTCGTGAAAGCTGGGATCGTGAACGCCTGAGAGGGGGGATTCCGGAGGGTAGGGGACCTGAATCTCTCCTTGCCAGCTGATACCGTCTAGATCGCTCCCCCCGGCGAAGGCGTACGACCAGGTACCATCGAGAGATTGCCAGGTTTCCCGGACGAATTGAGGGCGGGGATAGGTTGTGTGATCCATGTTCCCTTTCTCAGGAATTTCGTTGAGTATCCGTAATCGATGAACTCCATGCCTTACATGCCGATAGCACGATGGAATATCGAGATTTGAACGCTCACAGTATACGCTGAGGGGCGATCGGTTGTCTGTTTTGGCACGCTATTGTTGGTGAATGGTGAACAGTCATCGGCCGACAAGTGCTCAAGGGTTGAATAGACAAGATTGCCGAGCTCGAGACAAGGAGTGATTCTATGCGCGTGACCCTCATCGGTGGTACCGGCCACATCGGTACCTATCTGGTGCCCCGCCTGGTCGATCTGGGCTGCGAGTTGACGGTGGTGAGCCGGCGGCAGCGTGAGCCGTACCGGCCTCACGGAGCGTGGAAGAAAGTCGAACACGTCGAGATCGACAGAGAAGAAGCCGAGCAGTCCGGCGACTTCGGTAAGGAGATCCTGGCACTCAACCCCGACGTCGTCATCGACCTGATCTGTTTCACACCCGCGAGTGCCAGACAGCTCGTCGAAGCGCTTCGTGGGCAGGTGCAGCAGTTTCTGCACTGCGGCACCGTCTGGGTGCACGGGCCGAGCGCGGTGGTGCCCACCACCGAGGCCGCTCCACGCCGTCCGTTCGGAGCCTACGGCGTCGATAAGGCCGCCATCGAGGCAGACCTGCTTGCCGAAGCCCGCCGGAACGGATTCCCGGCAACGGTGCTCCACCCCGGACACATCGTCGGACCGGGTTGGTCGCCCCTCAACCCACAAGGCCACTTCGATCCGCGGGTGTTCTCGATGCTGGCCCGCGGTGAAGAGGTCGCGCTCCCGAACCTGGGCTTGGAGACGGTGCATCACGTGCACGCCGACGATGTGGCGCAGAGTTTCGTTCAGGCGATGCTCCGTTGGAGTAGCGCGGTGGGCGAGTCCTTTCACGTCGTCTCACCGGCGGCCCTGACCTTACGGGGGTACGCGGAAGCGGTGGCGGGCTGGTTCGCTCAGGAGGCGAACCTGGCTTTTCTCCCCTGGGAGGAGTGGAAGGAGACCGTTTCAGAAGAGGAGGCGCAAGCGACCTGGGACCATATCGCTCACAGCCCCAACTGCAGCATCGAGAAGGCCAGGAGCCTGCTCGGCTACGAGCCGCGCTACAGTTCGCTGCAAGCCGTCCAGGAGGCGGTCGATGGGTTGATCGCCAGTGGCGCCGTCGCCGTCTGAGCTATGAAGGTCTTTCAATGAGGAGTGAAGATGATGGACTATCCCGTTACCCCCGTCGCGTTCACCGAGGTTGGGTTTGCCGATGCCTTTTGGTCGCAGCGGCTGGAAACCAACCGTAAGGTGACGATCCCTTATGACTTCCAAAAGTGTGAGGATACCGGCCGCGTCGACAACTTCATCAAGGCCGCCGGCCGGATGGAGGGGCCTCACGAGGGACTCTTCTTCAACGATTCGGATATCTTCAAGATCATCGAGGGGGCGTCTTATTCGCTAAGCCTCCACCCCGATCCTGAGTTGGATGCTTACATCGACGGCCTGATCGAAAAGATCGCTGCAGCACAAGAGGAAGACGGTTACATCTATACACCTCGCACCATCGACCCCGGGGCGGTCACCGCCGAGAGAGAGGGGCTGATGCGCTGGGGGCATCTGCGCATCAACCACGAACTCTACAACGTCGGTCACATGTACGAAGCGGCGGTAGCCCACTACCAGGCGACCGGCAAGCGCAACTTTCTCGAACTCGCCCTCAAAAATGCCGAGTTGATCGACAGCGTCTTCGGCCCGGACAAGGTGCGCGACGTCCCGGGTCACCAGGAGGTCGAGATCGGCTTGGTGAAGCTCTACCGCATCACCGGGGAAAAGCGTTACCTGGAGCTGGCGAAGTTCTTCTTGGACGAGCGGGGTCATGCCCACGGGCGTGAGCTCTACAGCAATTACGGTAACCCCGGGTACATGCAGGACCATCTGCCCGTTGTCGAGCAGGACGAAGCGGTCGGCCACGCGGTGCGGGCGGTCTACATGTATAGCGGCATGGCCGACGTGGCTGCCTTGACCGGGGACCAGGCGTATATCGAAGCGCTCGACGCCTTGTGGGATAACGTCGTCGCCAAAAAGCTCTATCTCACCGGCGGGATCGGCGCGCGTCATCGTGGAGAGGCGTTCGGTGACAACTATGAACTGCCGAACGATACGGCCTACACCGAGACCTGCGCGGCGATAGCCAACATCTACTGGAACCACCGCATGTTTCTGCTCCACGGTGACGCCAAGTATCTGGACGTGCTCGAGCGTACCCTCTACAACGGCTTCCTGTCGGGCATTTCCCTGAGCGGGGACCGTTTCTTTTACGTCAACCCGCTCTCTTTCGACGGCGCGACCAACTTCAATCGCGACGACTCGCGCGAACGACTCCCCTGGTTCGGCTGCTCTTGCTGCCCTACCAACGTGGTGAGGCTGCTCCCCTCGTTGCCGGGCTACGTCTACGCCCACCGCGACGACCACATTTTTGTCAACCTGTTCGTTGCCGGCGACGCGGTGATCCCGCTGGCGACCGGTGCGGTAAAGCTCACCCAGCAGACCGGCTACCCGTGGAACGGCAGTGTGAAGCTCACCATTGAGCCTGAAGTGGCCACCGACTTTACCCTCCACGTCCGTATCCCCGGTTGGGCTCGCAACGAACCGGTGCCCAGCGACCTCTACCGTTATCAAGATTCAGCTGGGGAGCAAGCGACGTTGCGTGTGAACGGTAACCCGGTCGAGCTCGGGCTGGAACAGGGCTTTGCCGTGCTGCGTCGCAGCTGGCATCCGGGCGACGTGGTCGAGCTCGAGCTGCCGATGCCGGTCCGACGCGTCGTGAGCCATCAGCAGGTGGAAGCCGGCCGGGGCCGGGTCGCCATCGAGCGGGGGCCGCTGGTCTACTGCGCCGAGGGGATCGACAACGGGGGTTCGGTTCTCGAAATGACCGTATCCGACGACGAAACCTTCACCGTCGAGCACGATGAGGGGCTCCTCGGGGGCGTGAACGTGATCCGCAGCGGCAGCAAGACCCTGATCCCCTACTACGCCTGGGCCCACCGCGGCCTGGGAGAGATGGCGGTGTGGCTCTGGCGCGGATAGGGATCGGCGATGGGGGTCCCTTCCGTAACATGGAGGGGTTGGCACACCCTATCGATTTAGAGTCAACCCATCATCTAGGAGGAGAGAGATGCAGTCGAAAAAGATCGTAGTGACCGGTTCGAGCGGGAGGGCGGGGCGTGCGGTGGTTCGTGATCTGATCGAGCACGGCTACAACGTGATCGGTGTGGACCTCACCCCGGCGCCCGAGCCGAGCCCTGCCAACCCCGACGAGATGCTCGCCGGGAGCTTGGCCGAGCACCTCAAGGCCGACCTCACCGATCTCGGTCAGACGCTAGAGGTTCTGATGGGGGCCGACGCCGTCGTTCACCTGGCCAATATCCCCGCCCCAGGGCTGTTTCCGCCGGGCCGTACTTTCGTCGAGAACGTCGCCATGAACTACAACGTCTTTTCGGCGGCAGTCGATCTGAAACTCGAGCGGGTGGTTTGGGCCTCGAGCGAGACCACGCTGGGGCTTCCGTTCGAAACACCGCCCCGCTACGCCCCCGTCGACGAGGCCCACTTCCCCTTTCCGGAGTCCTCGTACGCTCTGTCGAAGTCGGTGAGTGAGGCCATGGCGGAGCAGTTCGTGCGGCGCAGCGGTATCCCGTTTATCGCCCTGCGCTTCTCCAACATCTTGGGCCCCCAGGAGTACCGTACCTTTCCCGAGAAGTACTGGCACGACGCGCGGTTAAGGAAGTGGAATCTGTGGGGCTATATCGACGAGCGCGACGTGGCCCAGTCGTGCCGTCTCGGCCTCAGTTCCGACGTCCAGGGAGCCGAGAGTTTTATCATCGCCGCAGCCGACACGGTGATGAACCGCCCATCGCGGGATCTCATGGCGGAGGTCTTTCCAGGTGTGGAGGTGGCGGAGTCGCTGCCGGAATACGGAACGCTACTTGGCATCGAAAAGGCGCGCAAGCTCTTGGGGTTCGAGCCGGCGCATTCTTGGCGTGAGGTGGTCGAGGGGTAGCTTAGGAGGTAGGTACTTCTGGCGTCTTTTGGTTGTTCACTCGTATAGGTGAAGCGGGGTTCTCCCCTCGAGGACGCGTTGGCAGTTGTCGAACTGCTCCTTGGTGATGGCGTGGTGGCGCTCGATGGTTCCACTGGCCGTGTGGGGAGTACAGATGACGTTGGGGAGTTTCAAGATGGGGTGGTCTTTTGGGGGCGGTTCCGGGTTGAACACATCCAACCCCGCACCGCCCAGATGACCGGATACGAGCGCCTCGCAGAGGTCGTCGAGGTTGTAGGTGGCGCCGCGACTGGTGTTGATGAACAGCGCTCCCTTTTTCATGCGCCCAAATTCCTTCGCCGTAAACAGCTCGCTCGTCTCGGAGGTCAGGGGTGCGTGTACCGTGACGATATCCGCCTGCTCGATCACCTCGTTGAACGAAGCCCTGGTGGCGTTCAGCTCCTGCTCGAGCTCGAGAGGGGCCCTGATGATGTCGCTGTAAAGCGTGGTGACCTCGAACGCGTGGGCCAGCTGCGCCACTTTCCGACCGATGCGGCCGAAACCGATGATGCCCAGCTTTTTGCGGTAGAGGATATGTGCGTTGGTGCGGTGGCCGAACTGATCGAAGATCCCTTGGCGCATCTTGTCTTGAACCGGGATGAGCTGCTTGAGGAGAGCCAGGATCAGAAGGAGGGTATGTTCCGCAACCCCTTCGGGGGTCAATGTGGGGCTGAGGCAGAGGGGGATACCGGCCTCTCGTAACCCCTCGACATCGATATTGTCCAAGCCTACGCCGAACTTCTGGACCAGCTTGCAACGTGACAGGAGCGGCACCCAATCGGGCAGCACCGTACCGCTGATCAAAAAGTCGGCTCGGGGCAAGTGGGTCTGCACCTCTTTCGGATCGTCGAGGTCGAGCAGCACGATCTCGAAGGTGTCGGGGGCGAGTTCCTGAAAGAGGGACTGGACCCAGGGGTCTTTGACGGTAAAGACGATCGTGGGGCGTGTTTGGGACATGGTGATGTCTCGCTCCTCGTGAGAGTGTATTACTGAGGGACTCTCTTCTCCTAATAGTACTTCGTTCGCATCAGCTTGAGAACTTGTTATGTCGGAACAGTGACGTCCAACGTGCCGGCTGCTGCTGTGAGCTCCTGCCAGGTCGTCTCGTCCACGCCGATTCCCAAGGCCTTTCGTTCTGAAGCGGTGCGGCT
>CP070651.1:301865-309629 GCA_020354625.1 Trueperaceae bacterium | reverse complement strand
GCAGACGGCTACCACCTCGCACTCAGGGTGTTCCGCGTAGATGCGCGCATGGGTGTTGCCGATATTGCCCGCCCCGACCACCGCTACCTTTAATGCCATCTCGTATCTCCCTTTGAAACCATCACCGTTTGAAACCAACCTGATTTTCAAGCGATCCAATTTGAAGCCATCACAGCGCGTGCGCTCTCTGGACGACCGGGATCACCTTCTCCTTGAACTCGAGCATTGCGGTCCCCCTCATTTGAACAATCTTCTTAGCCTATACAGTTTTATGTGAAGTTTTGGCTGACCTCCAGAGTGATGCCGTCTCTCCGACCCGAAATCACTACGACTATGCTAACATTGATTTCATTGCTAGCAATGCTGACGATTTTTGAAGGGTGCTTGTGGCGACACTAACGATACGTAACCTGGACGAGGAAACCAAGAGGAGGTTGCGTCTTTTGGCTGCCCGGCACGGTCACTCGATGGAGGAAGAAGCGCGCCGCATCTTGAGCCGGGCGGTCCATCAGGATGAGCGCAAAGGGCTCGGCACCTTAATCCACCGACAGTTTGAAGCCGTAGGTGGCGTCGATCTGGAGATCCCGCCACGCTCATCTGTTCGCCCTGCACCGGCCCTTGCTGACGACACTCCATGATCCTGCTCGACACCAATATTCTCTCAGAAATCATGAAAGCGGAGCCTGATGCGCGGGTCGTCGCTTGGCTCGATGATCAACCCGCCACGAGCCTGTTCGTCAGCGCCGTTACCAGGGCAGAGATCGAGCTTGGCATTGCCCTGCTACCTGAAGGGCGTCGAAAAGAGGCCATCATTACGGCTTCACGAACGATGTTCGAGGAGTTTTCGGGTCGCTGCCTCGCCTTTGGTGAGAGGGCGGCCGTACACTACGGGCAGCTGGTAGCTGAGCGAACGAAAAAGGGGCGGCCGATTACCGTTGAAGATGCCCAGATCGCCTCGATCGCTCTGGTGCACGGCTTGCACTTGGCAACCCGGAACACCAGGGATTTCGAAGGTATTCCCAAGCTGCTTTTGATCGATCCGTGGACGTAAAGCCGATCCCAAGGAGATCGCGACCTCCGTAGCTTCTTCGATTGCGCGATCGCCCAGAGTAATACCAAAGTGCCGTGTTGATGGCACATTGTGCCATCAACACCGCGCGTGAGCGCGTACCCTCCAATAGACTCCAACGATGACACCGTCAAAGCACATTGGTATAACTCGCAAAAAGCTGACCCTGATCCATGCCGGCCATGATCTATTTTCAAGCTGGTCGAGATGAGGATTACAGGGACGAGTGAGACTACGTCCAGAGTTCAAATGCCGGTGGTCGGGTCAGAGGGTAGAATCGGCTTGGTCACATAGCCGAGACTGAAACGGTTGGAAAGGACAGCATTCGCATGCGTGACAACCCATTTCTCGAGACTGACAGAGCCATCGTCGGCGACGGGTACACCTCGTTCGAAGCCTTGGACAACCTCACCATCCTATGCGACGATTTCGGCTCTCGCTTCGGCGGCACGGAAGGTGAAAAGCAGGCCGCCGACTTCATGGCCGAGAAGCTCGAGCACTACGGCCTGCAGAACGTACACCTCGAGCCCTTCGACTACCTGGGTTGGCGCAGAGGCCCCGCTGAGCTCGAAGTCCTCGAGCCTGTGCAGAGGACCCTCGCCTGTATCAGCTTGCCCCATAGCCCGGCGGGTGAAGTGAAAGCCGAACTGTTCGATGCCGGTGATGGCGCGCCCGTAACCTTTGAAGAGGGGAGCTCGGGCATGGCCGGCAAAATCGTGATGGCCAGCAGCGAGACCTTTCCGGCCGGCTCCAAAAGCTGGGTCCACCGAAGCGAAAAGTTTGGGCGTAGCCTGCTAAACAGCGCTCGGGCGTTCATCTTCATGAACCACTACCCGGCCTATGGACCCGCCACCGGCGGGGTGGGCCGCGGGGGTAGGGCGGCCCCGATTCCGGCCATCTCCGTTTCCAACGAGGACGGCTCCTTTCTGCGCCGGCTCCTCAAACGGCACGGCGCCGTTACCCTGAGAATCAAGACCACCGATGTGAACGAACCGATGGTGTCTTGGAACGTTATCGGCGACCTACCCGGCAGTGAGCATCCCCAGGAGCTCGTCATGCTGGGCAGTCATTACGACGGGCACGACATCTCTCAGGGTGCACAGGATCCGGCCTCGGGGGCCGCCGCCGTGCTCGAAGCGGCCAGGCTCCTGGCCGCTCACGCTTCACCCCTACCCTGCACCCTCCGCTTCGCGCTGTGGGGTGTCGAGGAGATCGGGCTGTTCGGATCAAAAGCGTACGTGGACGCACACAGCGATGAGCTTGACGAGATTCGCTTCTATCTCAATATGGACGGTGCAGGTGCGGTTACAAACAAGGGCCTCGTCATCAACGAGTGGGGTGCACTCGAAACACTCGCCAAAACGTGGCAGCGGGGGATCGCCTACCCCTTTGAGATCGGCCAGTCGGTCAATGCCCATTCGGATCACTACCCGTTTTTGCTCAGAGGGATTCCTACCGGGGGGATCGAGAGCGTACCGAGCAGCACCTCCGGTCGAGGGTACGGACACACCAGGCATGACACCCTCGACAAGGTCGAGCTACGCGAATTACAGGACGCTGCGGTGCTGGCTTCGCTGCTGGCAATACGTCTGGCTTCCGTGCCTCCGGAAAGGTGGCCGGTCACCAGGCGGAGTCCAGAGGAGGTCGGAGCGCTGCTCGATCGCCCAGAATACCGGGAGACAGCCGAGGTTCAGCGGAAGATCAGCGCTTTCTACAAGAGTCAGGCCGAATGAAGCGGTGCTGAGAAAGATGGAGATTGGTGAGTCTGATGCATTCCCGATGCTGATCACACGTAATAATGCCAGAGGGGATTTTTCTTGGAGGGTGCGGCTGGAGAGCGGACGATCGTCTCGGTTTCAGCTGAACTCTACCAAGTGGAGGTGCAGATGCTAACGGCGGAGCAGATCGCGCAGTACCGGCGCAGCGTATTCGTTAACGGGGGACCGGTTCTGGACGATGAGGAAGTCGAGATACTTCAGGCCGAGGTGCTGCGGGTCATCGAGGATCGTGACGACCCAAACGTGCCGCAACCCGTGGCCCTCAGCAACCTGGCCGGCGACGACACCAACCCGATCTGGCAGATCGTCAACATCTGGCAGGCCAGCGCAGCCTTCAGGCGCCTCATCGAGCATCGGGAGGTCTGCGGTATGGCTGCGCAGCTCAGCGGCGCCCGGGAGCTTCGCGTCTGGCACGACCAGATCCAGTTCAAACCGAAAGCGCAGGGTGGTCGTCTCCACTGGCACCAGGACTCACCGCTGTGGCGGACGCTGCAACCGAAGAATGCGCAGATCACGGCCTGGATTGCGCTCGACGATGCCGAAGCCGACAACGGCTGCATGTACATGGTTCCCGGAAGCCATACGTGGGGCGACCAACAGGATCAGCTGGACGAGATGCCTGACGGAACCGACCTGCCCGAAACCTTTGAGGGGAATCCGCTGCATTTCGTGATGTGTCCGGTCAGACGGGGGCACGTGCACTTCCACCACTCGCTCACTTGGCACGGCTCCGGCACCAACCACAGCAGCCGCCACCGGCGCGCCATCGCCATCCACTTCATGACGGAACAGACCTCCTTCGACGAGAGTGGAGAGCACATCATGAAGCCTTTTATCGAGGTTTCCGACGGGGCGCAGCTGACGGGGGAGGCCTTCCCCCTCCTCTGGCCCGGTGTGCGCTAACCTGCTGGTCCGAGAGGTGTCGGAAAGAGGCGATCAGTCCCCCTTACGGCTCGTCAGCGCGCTGTAAACGATCAGCGCCCCCAGGGTGAATGCCAGCGCCCCAACAAGACCCCAGAATGCCGAGCCGGTCATGAAGCTGCCGGGGAGCACATTCAACCCCTGCAGTAACCAGACAAACCCCAACAGCATCAAGAGGATACCCCCCACGATACGACTCACTCTTCCGATCATTTGCGATCCTCCCTGGTTCTTTAGCCGTTCTGACCTAACCAGATGGGGTTGGACCAGGCCCGGCCGCCGCTTGCGTCGCGGACCGTGACCCGGCAGTAGGGGCTTTCGAAGCCGTCGAGATCGACTTCAGTCTCGACCAGACCGTCACCGGATACGTACTGGGAGCTCGAGGTCTTGCCGGTGACGAAGATGCGCTCTACCGGAGAGCAGCGGATGTAGAGGAGGTTCCCTGTGAGCTGGAGGTCGAGGAGCTCGGGGCCGGTGCTCGAATAGTAGGCCCCTTCTTTGAGGGCCGAAAGCAAGCCGGCGGGCTCCCGGGTTTCGCTTTTGACCTGCACCCACCCCCGAGCGAAGTCGTTGCGTATGGGCTTGCCGTGGTAGTCATCGGTGGCGCAAGCGCTGTAGCGATGCCCGCGGCTGAGGAGCAGATCGGTCACGTGCCAGCTATCGGCACGGTCGTTGTGGTCGACGGCGGTACCGTTGAAGGTCTCGACGGCGTGGACCGGGCCCAGGGAGAGGATATCCACCTCGCCGAGACCGTACCATTGAGGGTGAGCAGCAGCCACGAAGGCGCCGGCTTCCAGCGCTCTTGCAGCCAGTTCCGGACCCGTTTCGTCCTCGTCACCAGGGGTGAAGTTCCCCGGCAGGCCGACCGCCAGGATGTGCCACCGTTGTCCGAGTTCGGTCGAGCCCGCGTGCAACTCTGCGCCCGTGAGCACCGTGAAGTCCTCGTCTTGATACGGATCACCGTCGACGATCGGGTAACCGTAGGTCGGCAGAAAGTGATCCGTCAGCGCCAGGAAATCGTAGCCCGCCTGGCGGTAACGCCGGCACACCTCCTCAGGCGGTTGCGCACCGTCCGAGGCATCGGTATGTGTGTGCAAATTCCCCTTCCAGAATCGACCTGCCCGGTCGAACGGCGCTAGCTTCATACGTACCTCCAGTGAAGGGATAAAACCCGACTCGTGGTGGTCGTCAGGTTACCATCGACACTTGCTACCGTTCAACGACCCCATTCCTTACAATCTGGACAACCAACCGTTCTTTCACCGGGGTTGCTGGGCAGTACTGTAATGATAGCCGGATCATTGTTCGAGTAGACAGGTTCAGATACGAAGCTTCGCAAAACCCATTACTCGAAGCCATCTCAAAAAATCGTTTTTGGGCTTCTGCCCAAAAACGATTTTGCGAGTGGAACGAGTCAGATCAAACAAGGCAAGCCTGCAAAACGGCTTTTTGAGATAGGCTCTCATCACTCATGACCCATCACCTAAAGGATTTTTAGGTGGCGGTGATGGGTTTCTCCACCTTCGTTACCGCGTCTCCGACGCGGATCATCCCAGGCTGAACCACCTTGGCATAGATTCCGCGCAGACGGTGCTTTTTGCTCGTAGGCGAGTTGATGAACCGCGCTGCAGCGCGTCCGAAACGCTCTGCGAACTTTCCGCAGCCGAGATGGGGTATCTCGGTGATCTCGATGAGCGCCGATCCGATCGAAAGTTGCTGCCCGACCGGAAGGTTTTCCGGGGTGAGATCCAAGTCGATATAGAGTTGATCGCCTGCTAACGGCCACCGATCCTTCGTTCGAGCGATCAAAGCGATCGCCCGGGTGTTCATGATGGTGAGTTGGGTATCGGGATGAGGCAGATCGTCAGCTCCGTTTCGCACCTGCCAGTTATCCCCGCGCAGGCCTTCGGCGAGGTTCAGTTCGCCCTCATTCAACGCTTTGCGTTCCTCGATCCCCGGCCTCGTCACGATCATCTCCAGCACACCGTTATCTTTGGGTGAGCGGAGCACCTCGTTCAGACCGGCTTCGAGCTCTTCGGTCGTCCTGTGAACGTTCTGTTCCATGCCCCACAGTAGCAGACGGCGATCGAGTTTGTGGCAGCCTGCCGGTTGGAGAGGTGTGGCTCGAGCTTCAGTCGCCGGCAGTATGCTGACGGTGAACGTAGTGATAGTACGCGGCACATGCCCCTTCTGAAGACACCATCAGCGCACCGATGGGGCGTTCAGGTGTGCATTCGGTGCCGAAGATCTTGCACTGCGGGGGCTTCAGCACGCCCTTCAACACCTCGCCGCACTGGGCGGCCTTGGGGTCGGTCACCTGCACGCCGGGGATATCGAAACGTCTCTCGCTGTCCCAATCGGCGTAGGCTTCGCTCACCGCCAGGGCAGATTGCGAGATGGAGCCGAGGCCGCGCCATTCGAAGTAGGGACGCAGGGTAAAGGTCTCCGACATGGCTTTGAGCGCAGGTTGGTTGCCGTCCCAAGGCACGGCCCTGGCGTACTGGTTTTCGACCTTGGCCTCACCCGCCGCGAGTTGCCTCAACACCATGACCATACTCTGTAGCAAGTCGAGCGGCTCGAAGCCCGAGGTCACGAACGGCCTGCCGTGATCTCTGGCCACGAACTCATACGGGCGGCAGCCGATGACGGTGGAGACGTGCCCGGGTCCGATAAAGGCATCGAGCCGCATGCCGGGCGAGTCGAGAATGGCGCGTATGGCCGGAATGATGGTGACGTGGTTGTTGAACACGCTGAAGTTTTCGACGCCGAGGGCTTTGGCCCGTTTGAGGGTCAGCGCGGTCGACGGCGCCGTGGTCTCGAAGCCGATCGCTAAAAAGACCACGTGTTTTTCCGGGTTCTTCTGCGCGAGCGCGAGCGCATCGAGAGGCGAATAGACCATGCGGATGTCGGCGCCTTGGGCTTTGAGTTCGAGTGGCGTGCCCCGCTGCCCCGGTACCCGCATCATGTCGCCGAAGGCGGTCAGGATCACCTCGTCTTGTTCGGCTAGCGCCAGCCCGTCGTCCACGCGTCCCATCGGCAGGACGCAGACCGGACACCCGGGGCCGTGGATGAGTACGATGTTGTCGGGTAGCAGGTCCTTGAGGCCGAAGCGGTAGATCGCGTGGGTGTGGCCGCCGCAGATCTCCATGATGCGGTAGTGGCGTTCCGGCGTCGCCAGACGCTCGATCTCGGCAGCCGTCTTCTCGATCAGCTCGGGATTTCGAAACTCGTCGACGTATTTCATCTGGATTGAGGGATGGGGTCGTCAAGATTCACAACCCGCTCGATTCCCTTTCGCCCTCCTTCCGTGGCTACGATGTCCAAATCATGAAGGACTCCCTGGATGAGATCTTGGATGCGGTAGCTGGTGCCGGGCTTCGCACTTGGGATCATCACCTCACAGTAGCTCGAGCCCTTGAGTTCCGGTAGACATAGAAGCTCTGTAGTAGCGTCGCGCGAAGCCCGACAGACCCGATCGAGTCAGCCGGCTTTTCGAGTGCGAAGCGGAGGGGGACAAGGCGCTCCGTTCGCTTAATTCGGTTTTGTAACAAGGCTCTCTCATCCTCTCTCAGGGATACGCAAGCGTAAGACAAGAGATAACCCATGGTATTTCGACCGATTTACACAACGATCATCTTGATCGCCGCTGCAGCGCTTTCCACTTGCAGTGCGTTGGAAACCGAGGTGCCAAGGTCGTCAACCGAAGGCGAAATTGTTGGTGTCTGATGCGCCACCGCCGTTGCCGAGTGTCATCGGGTTTGCACCCTCGATGACTCGTTATATGTTTGAGCAAGGTTGAGGCACATTCAGACCAGGGTGGATCTGCTTGCTGTTCACCGTGGGCAAAACGCAGCTTGATGCAGCAGTTGGAGGCTCGAAGATGAAGATCATCCGCGTCATCGCCCATCTCATCGAAGAGAGGGTCAAGCCCTTCACCTGGCAGGTGGACCGCCCCGGTTCGGGAGACGGGCACTTTATCGATCGCGCGTATACTTG
>CP070651.1:296103-301765 GCA_020354625.1 Trueperaceae bacterium | reverse complement strand
TAACTTGCGTCAGGAACGCACTAATTTCTCTTAATCGCACACATTTTTGCTTCTCCCCGTCTTTCCGACCCCCCAACATGGGAATCACGAATAAACCTCGCTATAAGGTGGTCCAAGTAAGTCCAGGAGCAGCTTTAGTTCGTCTTTGAGGTTCATTACCAATACCTGTACACGCTCTTGAAAGATGAACAGCACATGCACATCTAGAAACATCTCAAACACCCATCGTGCGGTCGGTGTAGCGGTGGGTTTACCCTTCTGATTCGGCACGACAGCTTCGTTTTGAGCCAAGGTGTTGCGGATGCGATGTTCTAGAGCGGCGTACACCAATAGGCACAAGGTCATCACCATCAACAGTGCCATGATTCTCTCTGCCTTCTTTAAGTAGAGAGTCGATGCCAGAAACATCGGGTCTTTAAGAAAGCGAAACCCCCTTTCGACATTCGACTGATCCTTGTAAGCAGCTAGCACTTCAAAGTCCGTCAAGATCTCGCCCGTGGTGTCGCTCGTGGCGAGGATGAAGCGTGAGGCGCGCTCGATACGTTCTTCCAATAACGTCGTACTCGCTACTAGCACGCCCTGTACTTGATAGCTGAGGCGAGCGGGTTTCGCATCTTTAGCAGGCCGACCCGGCTGCTGGTAGTGCCGCATTTCAAGTACCTGCTGTTGCAAGACCTTCAGCACTCGACTCGATCTTTCGAAGCGAGAGAGCGCCTCCTTAGCATCCGCTTCGCAACTGAACTCCTGTCGACAGAGCTTTTCGAAGCGCTTACGCTCCTTTTCACTCTGCTTCAAAAGCTGCCGCGAGGCACTGCTTTTAGCACGCTCTTTGCCGGCCTGGGAACGAATCACCAACCACCGCTGTTTGATGCCGGCATAGTTTGTCTCCACTCGAACTGCGTCATATCCCTCGCTGAGAGGTGAGAAGTCATTAGCTTCAAGACCCTCCAAAAGCTTCTTGGCGTCTGAAAGGGTCGCGGGAACGCTCATGACCCAGGCGACTTGGGTATTCTCTAGTGCCTGCAGTGTGCCGCGGGTATAACCCGAACTGTCCGTGACCAGCACCTCCACCCCAGCTGCCTGCAAATGATGAACGTGCCGAGTAACAACTTCTTGGAAGCTGGTCTTGTCGCTCTGGTTGCCACTAAGGGGCCGCATCAGAATCGGTAATCTGGCTCGATTCTCGCAAATCAGTTCCAGTACAACCTGGTTGAGATCCCCTCGGTGATCTCGACTGTAGCCGCGAGTGACGTGGACAACCCCTTCATTAGGCTCTTCGTTGCTGTTTATCTTACCGTCGGTGTGAAAGCTGCTCGCATCTAAATGCCCCACCTTCGGAGATAATCCGAGCCTGGTGACGGCCTGCTGCCCTATCAGCGTGAAAAGCTCTGTGACGCCGAATGTGTGCAGCTCATCCAACGTCTTACCCAGCGCGTCATCCGTAAGATGTTCGGGCTTGATACCTTCACCCAAAAGACGCTCTACAGGTTTGTTGAGAAAAAAGTGAGGTGTGAGATACAAGCGACGATTGGCGAAACCGAGGCCATTTAGGATCATCGCCTTCACAGCTTGCCCGGTGCTGACTTGTCGCTGCTCGAAATCTTGTGGAATGACTTGGTCGATGAGTTCACCGATACCTAGCTCATCACACATGCTGGCAACAATGCCGAGGTGCTCAAGTGTTTTCGTCTCGTAGGTAGTAGCCACCTCTTCAGCATGGCAGAAATACCTTTGCAGCGCTTAGGGGGGTCGGAAAGACGGTTTGTGTCTAAGCCCGTCTGCTTTTTGGGTCGTGTCTGAAAAGAAGGTGATGGGTGATGGGTAATGAGTAATGGGTGTCTCGAAGGGTAGCGGTTCAGCCTCTCACGTGCACGTCAGCCACGCATTCCCCATCACCGCTTACCCATTACATATGTTGTGATCTTCACAGCGCAGTTTCGAGCAGCTTGCTGAAGTACGCGATCGTCGCCTCGAGGCCCTGCTCGAGTGGCGTGACCGGCTCCCATCCTAAGAGCGCCCTCGCCTTGGTGATATCGGGCCTCCGTTGCTTGGGGTCGTCTTGCGGCATCGGCAGGTGACGGATCTCGGCTGCCGGGGCGATCCGGTTGCGGATGATCTCAGCGAAGGCTTGAATCGTGTATTCGTCGGGGTTGCCGAGGTTGACCGGTTCGTGATGGACGACGCCCATCAAGCGGACGATGCCCTCCACGAGGTCGCTGACGTACTGGAAGCTGCGGGTCTGGCTGCCATCTCCATAAACCGTGAGCGGTTCGCCCGCCAGGGCCTGGTTGATGAAGTTCGTGACCACCCGCCCATCGTCGGCGCGCATACGTGGTCCGTAGGTGTTGAAGATGCGGATGATGCGGGTGTCGAGGCCATGGGTGCGGTGATAGGCCATCGTAATCGCCTCGGCGTAGCGCTTCGCTTCGTCGTAACAGCCCCTTATACCGATCGGGTTGACATTCCCCCAATACGTCTCCACCTGAGGGTGCTCCAGCGGGTCGCCGTAGACCTCGCTGGTGCTGGCCAGCATGAATTTCGCCCGGTGTTCCCGGGCGAGTACCAAGGCATTCTGCGTGCCCTGGGCGCCTACCATGAGCGTCTCGATGGGGTGCTTCTGGTAGTGTGGTGGGCTGGCCGGGCTGGCGAAGTGCATCACCCAGTCGAGCGCCGGCCCCTGGTAGGCGATGGCATGAGAGACGTCGGCCTCGAGCGCTTCGAAGGCTGGATAGTCTTCCAAGAATGCGGTGTTCCTCCGCTGCCCGCTGATATAGTTGTCCGCGCCGACGACCTCATGCCCGTCCTCGAGCAGCCTTTCACCGAGGTGGCTGCCGACGAAGCCGGCGCTACCCGTCAAGAGGATTCTCACCGGCCCGTGCCCCGGTAGGTGAACCGGTGCTCGGCAAGCAGTTCGGTGTCGAGGTGGTTGCGGCCGTCGATGACGATCCGCCGCTTCATGACCTCGCCAAGCGCCTCCCAGTCAACCGACCGGTACTCCGGCCAGTCGGTGACAAGCACCAAGGCATCTGCTTCGAAGGCAAGCTCGTTCATATCGCAGGCGTATTGGACCGGCAAGTTTGGAAACGATCTGCGGCAGGCGGGGATGGCGACCGGGTCGTGCACTCGCACGTGTGCCCCGCGCTTGACGAGCTCCGTGATGATGTCGAGGGCGGGGGAGTCTCGCAAGTCGTCGGTATGCGGTTTGAAGGCGAGGCCCATCAGGCCGATGGTACGGCCCTTGAGGATCTTCAGCTCGTGCTGAAGTTTCTCGATGACGCTGAGGCGCTGCCGTTCGTTGACAAAGACCGACGCTTCTAGGATCGGCATGGCGTAGTTGAACTCGTGGCCGGTGCTGATCAAGGCCTGGGTGTCCTTGCCGAAACAGCTCCCGCCCCAGCTGATTCCGGCTTGCAAAAAGCGGTGTCCGATGCGGTCATCCAGGCCGATGCCGCGCGCGACCTCGCTGACGTCGGCTCCGACTGCCTCGCAGAGCCCAGCGACTTCGTTGATAAAGCTGATCTTGGTGGCTAAAAAGGCGTTGGCGGCGTACTTGAGGGTCTCAGCGCTCACCACGTCGGTTGTCACCAAGGGCACGGACTCCACCGCCGCGGGCCTCGGCGCGAACGCGGGTGGCGCGAATGTCTGCTCGAGGAGCGGCCGGTAGAGTTCGTGGAGGATCTCCAGCGCCCACGGCTCGTGAGAGCCGAGCACGATCCGGTCGGGGTAGAGGGAGTCCGTGACAGCTGAACCCTCCCGCAAGAACTCGGGGTTGCTGGCCACGCTGAAGCTCCCCATCTCCGGCCCGTGCCCGTTATTGTGGGTTTTCCGGTACCCTTGCAGCACCAGGCTCTCCACGTAGTTGCCGGCGCCAACCGGCACCGTGGACTTGTTGATGATGACGTGCCGCTGGTCTTTGCAGAGTGCCTGGCCGATCCCCTTGGCGACGCTGGCGACCGCACTCAAGTCGGCGCTGCCGTCCGCTTTGGGCGGTGTGCCGACCGTGATGAAGCTGACCTGGGAATCGCGGATGCTGTTCTTTAGATCGGTGCTGAAGCGCAACCTTCCCGCACTCTCATGCATCAGCGCCTCGATATGCGGCTCATAAATGGGGGCCTTGCCACTTTTGAGCAGGGCGATCTTTTCCTCGTCGATATCGACGCAGGTGACCTCGTGGCCCAAGAACGCCAGCGTGGCTCCGGTGGTGAGACCCACGTACCCGGTACCGACGACGGTGACGTGAAAACTCTTGGTGTACATTGATTCAAGATTAGCAGGAGCATGTGCGGTTCTGCAGGTTCTTCGTCACATGAAGTGAACAAAACTACCCATAGCAGCGCATCCTAATCGACTTGGGAGTAGCTTCTTTTCTACCTATGCCTTGTGTCAGCACATGAGGCTAATCCATCGGCTACGAACCCCGCCGTTCCAGCATGGCTGGGAACGTTTGGAAGAACAGAATGATATCCCACCAGACCGACCAACTTCGTACGTAGTGTGTCTCCATTTCGAGGCGATCCTGAAAAGTTACCTCGTTCCGCGCCGAGACCTGCCAGAAGCCCGTCATGCCCGGTTTCGCTTCGAAGATGATCTTGCCGTATTCCCCGATGTCCTCGCGTTCCCGAGTCATGTAGGGGCGAGGTCCTACCAGGCTCATCTCACCCTTGAGGACGTTGAATAACTGAGAGAATTCATCGAGGCTGTACTTACGGAGGATACGCCCTGCTCGTGTCACACGCGGATCGTTTTCGAGTTTGTGATAGTGTTCGTACTCGCGTTTGATGCCGGGATCGGTTTGCATCATTTGCCGGAGGCGGGTATCGGCGTCGACATACATGGTTCTGAACTTCAAACAGCGGAATGGCTCACCACCTTCTCCAAGCCGTTCGCTCCAGTAAAAACCCGGACCGCGGCTGTCGATGCGGATCCAGAGGTAGAGCACGCCGAGGAGAGGTGAAAGGAGCAGCAACCCGAGGGCACTTCCCAGGATGTCGACCAGGCGTTTCATGATGCGGTTCCGTGTCAAATAGAGCCCTTTGCGAACCTCTATGGCCAACACATCACCGAGATGGCTAGCCGTCACATCTTCTGCAAGGAGACCTGGGAAGCCGGGAATGAACTGAACTTGCCTGAATATTTTCCCCCTCGCTTCGATCATGGCTGACAAAGATTCAGAGGGCAGGGAGGGGATGGCGACGATGGCGTGGGTAACGTCGTGCCGAACAGCGAACCGATCAGCATCTTGCAATGAGCCGACGACTCTCAAACCGTAATAGTATTCTCCGTGTTTTTGTGAGTCATCATCGAAAAAGCCGAGCGGGTTAAACCCGATGAGCGGCGAACCTTGAAGTATCCTGGCGATTCGTTTGCCCGTGTTGCCCGCTCCCAAGATCACAACCGAATTTCCCCACAGGGAAAAGCCGACGAGAAAGAGCTTCGCAAGCCCTCGCCCGATCGGCAAGAGGGCCATGCCGAAGAGCACTAAAAGAATAAGCAACGATTTTGGCAAGGGGAGCATTGGCGCAAAGAAGATGGTGCCGGCTGCCAACAGCAACCCTGCATGAATCGAGGCCGTCACCTGCTTCCGAAGCTCCCGGGGCGCCGTGAGCCCGTAACCCGGATAGAGCCCCTGCCACCAACACGCAGCGGGCCAGAGAATTAGTGC
>CP070651.1:293339-296003 GCA_020354625.1 Trueperaceae bacterium | reverse complement strand
TGGCCGTGGCGCTCGATCAGCATGATCTCGCCCTCGGCCAGGAGTTTGGTGGCGTTGTCCCGAAACTCGCGGACGCCGACTTTACGCATGGCACGTTCTCTTTGTGGTCACAGTGTGGTCATTATACCACGGCTGCGGTAACACCGCCCGGCCCCTAGCCCGAACGCCAGCCGCCGGCGAACCACTCCAGCGCGTGCTCCGTCAACGACACGTGCCCACCGTCACGACGACCGCTCATCGCTCATCTCAGAGCCCCCATACTTGTGAAGCAGATACCCGGCGTACTCCCGCTGCAGCCGCTCGACATCGACGCCCTTGAGCACGCCGGCCAGCTCGGCCACCACGCCGGTGAGCTCCTCGCTCGAGCCTTCTCTCTTTTCAGACGATGATCGTTTCATGGAACCGATTATAAGGCGGGGCTCAGTGTTTTATTGCACCCGGGTTGATTCGAATTGTTGAGTTCGAGGGTGATGAGTGATGGGGGTCGCAAACCTTCGTGTCCGACACAGTCTGCGCCGAAGACTAAGTCTGATGGAAAGGTGATGGGTGATGCGTGATGGGTAATGGGTGTCGCAAACCATCGTGACTGGGCTCATCGCTTATCTCCGATCTCTCATCTCTTTGACGAACTCGTCGATATCGAACGAGTGCAGCTCACCCCGCCGGATCGACTCGAGCCCGCGCTCGATCTCCTGCTTGAGCAGCTCGAGTTTGGCGCTTTCGAGCTCATCGCGCCGGCGCAGCAGTCGCAGCGCCTCGCGCACCACCTCGCTGCTGTTGTTGTAAAGCCCGCTCGCCACCTTCTCCCGCACGAACGCCTCGAGCTCCGGTGTCAACGAGACATGCATGCCGCCATTATCGTCAGAGGCTACAAACATTGTCAATCCTTGGAATACCCTCGCGAACCATAAACGCGCGTTCCCCTCTCCGGCGCCGTGACAACTACGCCGGCACCATCGACCCTACCCCGGTTAAAAGAGCGCCCACTCGACTTATAGGCAAACCTTTAACGGGAGGGAGTAAAGCACAACTGATAGCGCTACGATCGGCGATCAAGGGTACACCTCAATGTGGTTATTTTGTTTATTTCGATTGTTTCGTTCATCTGCTAGAATAGAGGCCTCGAAAGGACGATGTCATGACCGCTCGAGCAGCAACGCAAACCACCATCCCCAACGAGCGCGAGTGCGACCTCGCTCGCCAAGCAAGCCGCCAGTTGGCCCCGCACCTGGCGAGCGGTGAACCGCTCACGCTCTACCTCGGCCCGGACGCCGCCGCCGAAACCCTCACCATCCCCGCCCCAGCTCTCCAGCTGCTGCAACAGATCCTCCAACAAATGGCCACAGGCCACGCCATCACCCTCACGCCCCTCCAGGCGGAACTGACCACCCAACAAGCCGCCGACCTGCTCAACGTCTCCCGGCCCTACCTGGTAGGACTGCTCGAAGAGGGCAAGATCCCCCACCGCAAGGTTGGCAGCCACCGCCGGGTTCTCTCCCGAGACGTGCTCGACTACCGCGCCCGCTTTGAAGCGCAACGCCAGGAGGTCTTGCGAGAACTGGCCAAACAGGCCCAGGAGCTCGAGCTCGGGTACGAGTAGCCGTGCAAGGCTTCACAGCGCTCCTCGATGCCTGTGTGCTCTACCCTGCCCCGCTGCGCGACCTACTCATGCAACTCGCGCTCACGGGTCTCTTTCACGCCAAGTGGAGCGAAGCCATTCACGACGAATGGATCGGCAACGTCCTCAGAAACCGTCCCGACCTGACCCACGACCAACTCGAGCGCACCCGCTCACTGATGAACAAGCATGCCGGAGACTGTCTAGTAACTGACTTCGAGGATCTGATTCCCACTTTATCCCTGCCTGACCCCAAAGACCATCACGTGCTGGCGGCAGCGATTCGGGGACGGGCCGACCTGATCGTCACGTACAACCTGAAGGACTTCCCAAAGGCGACCCTACGACCTTACGGTCTAGAGGCGCAACACCCAGACGATTTCATCATGTCCCTCACCGATCTGGGACCTGCATCCGTTCTCAAAGCCGTACAGAATCAGCGAGCGAATCTCCAACACCCGCCAAAGACCGCCGACGAACTCCTGACCATTCTCGAGCGAAACGAGTTAAAGAAAACCGTATCCTACCTACGAGGATTCCGCGACATCTTGTAAGCGGCGACTCAAAGACCAGTTCGAGTCAGCCCTCGCCAAAGACTGGCTGAGCCCCGAAGAGGACGAGGCTTGGCAAGACTTGTAGCCGGCCGCCGCCCCAAACGCGCCAGACCGAGCCGCCCCTTGGTAAGCAATCAGCACAAAAAGTGTCATAAATCGTCTAAAATAGACACAAATGAGCGTTATTCGCCTGTCTGTAAACAAAGACGTCGAAGCGTTGCTCGAAGACCTCAAGCGCGACTTCCCGGCCCTCGACTACCCCGAGATTCTCAAGCTCGCGCTCTCCGACTACCACCGCCGGCACATGCGCGCCCGTCAAGAGGAAGAGCGCGTGGCCCAAGCTCGCGCCAAACCCCGCGTGATGGGGCTTCATCAGGGGATGGTCAGCACCAGCGAGGACTTCGACGAGCCGCTGTCCGACGAGTTTTGGCTCGGCGAGGAGTGAAGCTCCTACTCGATACCCACGCCTTTATCTGGATGTCTGGTAACGGT
>CP070651.1:285909-293239 GCA_020354625.1 Trueperaceae bacterium | reverse complement strand
GTTTCGGGCAGCAGCCACGAGTACTCGATCCACGCCCGCAAGTACTTGCTGATGCGCGCCGGCATCATCGGTAGTCGTAGGGTGCGCCTTCCGACCGTGCCGGTTACCGATGAGCAGATGGAGGCGCTCGGGGAACTAGCCGACCAGTACGGCTTGCGGATTTCACTGCCAGCGGCGGCTGGGGAATCTTGATGACCAGTCTCGGTTTCGGCGTTCTCGGTGCCGGCCGCATCGGCCGGCTCCACGCCCGTAACTTGAGCGGAGCGGTCGATCGAGCTCGGGTCGTCGGGGTGATGGACGCCATCCCTGAGGCGGCCGAGGTGGTGGCTGCGGCCTCCGACGGTGCCTACGCGACACAGGACGCCGAGGCGCTCATCAAAGATGAACAGATCGACTGCGTTCTCATCGCTTCGCCTACGACCCTGCACGCCGAGCAGATCGTGCTCGCGGCTCGAGCCGGCAAGGCGATCTTCTGTGAGATGCCTGTCGCCTTCACCCTGCCCGAGACGATCGAAGCGATGGAGGTGGTCGAGGAGACCGGCGTCCCCTTCCAGATCGGTTTCAACCGGCGCTTCGACCCGGGGATCGCCGCGGTGGCCGAGGCGATCCACTCTGGCGGGCTCGGTGAAGTCGAGATGTTTCGCAGCCAGTCCGGAGATCATTCGCCACCGCCGCTCGATTACGTCGCCACCTCGGGGGGGATCTACCTCGACTCCGCCATCCACGATATCGATGTGGCCCGCTTCATCGTCGGCGAGGTCGAACGCGTGACGGCCTTGGGGCGCGTCTTGATCGAGCCGGGCATGGAGGAACATGGTGACGTCGACACCAGCGTCTTGACGCTCGAGTTCGCCTCGGGGGCGCTCGGCATCATCCAGAACAGCCGCCGCACCGCCTACGGCCACGACGTACGGGTCGAGGTGCACGCCGCCGCCGGCAAGGTGGTCTCCGAAGAGGAGCGCGATACCCAGGCGTGGACCTACACCCGTGAGGGCATCCGGGGCGACTATCGGTCCGACTTTCTAGAACGGTTCAAACAGGCCTATATTCGTGAGCTCCAGTCCTTTGTCGACGCCGTGCTCGAGGGGCGCAAACCCAGCCCTGGCCCACGCGATGCCGTCGAGTCGCTCCGGGTGGCGATCGCGGCGACCCGCAGCCTCCATGAAAAGCGGCCGGTGCGCCTGGTGGAGGTTGCGTGAGCGCTCGGCCTGCTGACAACTCGAGATCGATCGTCGCTCGGAAGGGGGTGCCTGGTGCGAGATGACAACACCGTGGCCGTGGGCGTAGTCGGGACCAGCTGGTGGACCGACGCCATGTATCTGCCGGCCTTGCAGGATCACGCCTACGCTCGAGTCGCCGCGATCTGCGGCCGGAACCGTGAGCGTGCCCAACGGATGGCGGATCGCTGGGATATCCCTGTCTTTTATACCGACTTCGAGGAGATGCTGGCCTCTGGGGAGCTGGATGCGCTGATCGTCGCCAGTTCCAACGATACCCACTACCCGATGACCGTTCGGGCGCTCGAAGCCGGTCTGCATGTGCTCTGTGAAAAGCCGCTGGCGCTAAGTTATGACCAGGCCGCCGAGATGGCGCGCCTGGCCCAGGAGAAGGGCGTGACGAACCTGACGCCTTTCACCTACGCCTGCATGCCGACCGCCCGCTACCTCAAGGAGTTGATCGATAGCGGCTATCTCGGCAGGCCGTACCACCTCAACCTGCGCTACTACACGGGCTACGGGCGGGAGAGCAGCTACCTCTGGCGCTTCGACATGAGCAAAGCCGGCGCCGGCGCGGTCGGCGATATCGGTTCCCACTTCATCTACCTGGCACGCTGGTTTTTCGGCGAGATCACCGGGGTCTTCGCCCGGCTCGGAACCCAGATCACGCGCCCGGCGACCGATTCCGCCGGACACCCCTACGAGCAGGCCGACGACAGCGCCATCCTCACCCTGCAGTTTGCCAACGGCGCGCTGGGGAGCATCCACGTCACCACCGTGGCCTATGAAGCCACCTCGTTCGGGCAGGTGCATCAGATGGAGTTTCACGGTTCTGAGGGCACGCTCCACAGCCTCACCGATTGGGACAGGGTGCAGCGCGTCAGCGGGGCGCGCGTCGGCGAAGGAGCGGTTCGTGATATCGAGATCCCCGAGCATATCTGGCAGGGGGCACGCCGTGACACCGTGCACAACACCTACCGCGACGTCTTTCGCCGGCAGGAGGTGATGACGAGGGCGTTTGTCACCGCCGTCGCCGAAGGCAGGGCCGTGCGACCGGACTTCTCTGACGGCGCCGTGGTGCAGCGGGTGGTCGAGGCTGCGCAGCAGAGCCACCGCGAGGGTCGCTGGGTCGAGCTCTAGCCGTTTTTTGAGCGGTTGGGATTGCGAAACGGTATCGCGCTTGCAGCAGATCGGGTGAGGTTGGTTCACAGTTGCATTCAGGAAGCGGCGTGTAATACATTCAGGACACGTTACGCCCGTCCCCGGTTTAACGGAGCTGAGACGTCTTCGCGACTGCGCGATGCTGTGCGCTCTGCTGCGGGTATGGGTGTTGGATAGGCCTGCCTTGTGTTAGAGTGACGCGTCGAGAGTGAACCGGAAACCGAGTCTTACGTTGGGGTAGCCCGCTATTTTTGGGGTGAAGAGAAGAGACAATGGCCTTACTCGAGCTGCAAAGCATCACCAAGAACTTCGGCGCCATTCACGCCCTGGTCGGGGTCGATTTGGAGCTCAATCCCGGCCAGGTGTTGGGCCTCATGGGCGACAACGGCGCCGGCAAGTCGACGCTGGTCAAGATCGTGGCCGGCAACTTCCCCGCTTCTGACGGCGCCATCCGCTTGGAGGGCGAAGAGGTGCACTTCACCAAACCGGTCGATGCCCGCAAGAAAGGGATCGAGGTCGTCTACCAGGATCTGGCCCTCTGTAACAACCTCACCGCAGCCGCCAACATCTTTCTGGGGCGGGAGATGAAGCGTGAGTTTGGTCCCATCAAGATTCTGAACTACCAAGCGATGTTCAATCGCGCTGCCGGACTTTTTAAAGAGCTGAAGTCCGAGACGCGGCCGCGCGACGTGGTCCGGCAGATGTCGGGTGGCCAGCGGCAGGCGGTGGCTATCGCCCGCACCCGGCTCTCCCAGGCCAAGATCGTGCTGATGGACGAGCCCACCGCCGCCATCAGCGTGCGCCAGGTGGCCGAGGTCTTGGATCTGATTCGCAAGCTGAGAGACCAAGGTATGGCCATCATCCTCATCAGCCACCGTATGCCCGACGTCTTCGCGGTGTGTGACCGCATCATGGTCCTCAGGCGGGGTCAAAAGGTGGCCGACAAGGCCATTTCGGACAGTTCGCCTGAAGAGGTGACCGGCCTGATCACCGGAGCCATCGAATCGTCATGAGCCATCCATCTCTCAGCCGAAGTAGCGTGCAACACCGGAGTCGTGTGAGGAAGCTGGAGCCGTGAGCAAGAACGTAGCCTCGATCGAAGACGTCGTCGAAGTTCGCGAGAGCAGTCCTCTGCAAAGAATCCTCGGCAACCAGGCCTTCTGGATTACTTTGGCCATCGTTATCATCAGCATCGTCATGACCATCTTGTCTGACGCCTTTTTGACGTCGAACAACCTCTTCAACGTCACCCGCAACCTCTCGTTCATCGGCATCATGGCGCTCGGCATGACACCGGTCATCATCACCGCTGGGATCGACCTCTCAGTCGGTTCGGTGATGGGCCTCTCAGGGGTCATCCTCGGTTTGGTGCTGGGTGCAGGACAGCCGATGTGGGTGGGGATCACGATCGGCTTGGGAACGGCGCTCTTTGTCGGTGGTGTCAATGGCTTTTTGATCGCTTATGTGAGGCTCAACCCCTTCGTGGTCACCCTCGGTATGCTCTCGCTAGCCAGGAGCCAGGCTATCGTCTTTTCCCAAAACAAGATGATCTTCGATTTCGGGCCCGAGGCGCGGCGCTTTCTCGATCTCGGTGGGGGCGCCTTGGAACTCGGACAGTTCGCGCGAATCCCCAATCCGCTTATCGCCATGGTAATCCTGGCTGTGATCTTCTGGTTCTTGCTCAACTACACGCCCTGGGGACAGTACGTCTATGCGGTCGGCGGTAACGAGGAGGCGGCCCGCTTGACCGGGGTGCCGGTGCGCTGGATCAAGATGTCGGTCTACATGCTCTCGGCCCTGATGGCCGGTATTGCTGCCGTTTTGATGGTCGGCTGGCTCGGTGCGGTTACCAATGCCCTCGGTACGGGCGATGAGTTGCGCGTCATCGCTGCCACCGTCATCGGTGGCGCCAATTTGCTCGGTGGCGCCGGGACCGCGTACGGAGCGGTCATCGGCGCGGTGCTGATCGAAGTGATCCGCAACGCCCTTATCCTGGCTGGGGTGAGCGCTTTCTGGAACGGGACCTTCGTCGGTCTCTTTATCATCCTGGCGGTGTTCTTGGAGCGCCTTCGCAACTACCGCCGGGCTTAAACGTCGTCAAGGTGGCGCGAGGAGGTTTCCTCGATGGCCTTGAAAAGATAGGTGGAGGTATATAGATGAAGCGACTGACATTCGTTCTCGTAATCGGCTTGCTTGGAGGGCTTTTCTTGAGCGCCCAAGCACAAGACGCCATGGTCTTCGCGCTCGTTCCCAAGGCCATGAACAACCCGTTCTTCGATCTGGCGCGCGACGGCTGTAACCTCGCCGATGACGAGCTCGACGACGTCGAGTGCCTCTACATCGGCCCTGGTGAGCACACCGAGCTGGAGCAGGTCCAGATCGTTCAGGACTTGATCACCTCGGGCCGGGTCGACGGCATCGCCGTGTCGCCCTCCAACTCGCCGGCTATTGCGCGCGTGGCCGAGCAGGCGGCGGCTGCCGGCATCCCGATCATCACCTGGGACTCCGACTTCGTGGTAGAGGACTTCGAGGACCGGATCGCCTATGTCGGCACCAAGAACTACGACATCGGCGTCAACCTTGCCAAGGTCGTTCAGGGGATCAAGCCTGACGGTGGCACCATCTGCATCCAGTCCGGTGGCGCGGCGGCGGCCAACCACAACGAGCGCATGCAGGGGATCCGTGACACCTTGGCCGGTGTCAGCGGCACCACGCCTCCCGGCGAGCGCCTGACCGGCCAGAACGGCTGGAACGAGATCGACGGCTGCCCGCTCTTTACAGACGACGACTTCCCCCTGTCCGTTCAACAGATGGACGACATCTTGAGCGCCAACCCCGACCTGGACGCCTTCGTTCCCACCGGCGGATTCCCACAGTTCGTCCCCAACGCCTACCAGCAAGTGGCCGAGAAGGTCAAGGACCGCATCGATAGCCAGGATCTGGCCCTGGTCGTGGCCGACACGCTCGACGTGCAGATCGACTTCCTCAAAGCGGGCTTGAGCTTGGGTCAGGTCGGCCAGCGGCCCTTCGCCATGGGCTACAACGCCATGTACATTCTGCGCGATATCTTAAACGGTGTTGACGTCCACGAAATCAACTTCACGGGCTTGGACGTCTGCACGCCGGACAACGCCGACACCTGCGTGAGCACCTCGACCGAGATCACCAACCCGTAAGCTGAACCTTTTGAGTTCGTCGGGTGCCCCTGGAGCCAGGGGCACCCTTTTTCTGTTTCGTGCCGTCAGGTAGATACCAGTCCGTTGGGAGGCGTGTCGGGGGTGGATGGTAAGCTACAGGCAAACGATCAGTATGGAAACGAGGTGAGCCCTTGTACAATCGCATTCTGATCCCTCTGGACGGTGGGCCTTGCAGCGACTACACCGTCGAGCACGGTGCCAACTTGGCCAAGCTTTGTGGGGCGGAGCTTGTATTTCTCTACGTGAAGACACCACCGTCGGCTGTGGAGACGGCGTCTCACCGGGAGACGCACGAAGAGCTGGAGCAAAAAGCCCTGGGAGCGCTCGAGCGCTCCCTACAGCAGGCTCGGGCGGGTGGCGTCGCAGCCCAGAAGACCATTGTCGAAGCGAGTCAACCGGCCGAAGCCATCCTCGAAGCCGAGAAGGACTTCGATCTGATCGTGATCGGCACCCACGGACGGCACGGCGCCGACCGCGTCATCCTCGGTTCGGTCAGCGAGGCCGTCTTGCGCCGTTCGCAAAAACCCCACCTGGTGCTCCGCTGCCCCGCCGACGAGGCCTTCGACCTCATCGACTACTACCGGAAGGTGGAGACGCACGAGGAAGAATAGCCCCTTTGCTGGGTCGGTTTGGCGTTGACAAATATTGTCCTTCGGTCTTGATGAGATCGGAAAAGTGATGAGTAAACAGGGATGAGTGATGAGTAAGGCAAGAAAACAGGTAATGAGGAATGGGGGATGGGGAATGCGTTGGTCACGTGCACTGGAGTGGCTGAATCCGTATCCTTCGAAGCACCCATTACCCATCACTCATCACCTAAAAGGTTTTCCTGGCAAGCATTCCTTACTTCTGCAACTACAGTCCAAACGAATCCTTGGCGAGCCCGCTGAGATGCTTACCGATAGCCAAAGAGGCGGTTGCTGCCGGGGAGGGTGCATTCAACACGTGGAGTGCTCGAGGGCTCTGTAGGGTGGCGAAGTCGTCTACCAGCTTGCCCCTTTCGTCCACGGCCTGAGCGCGAACCCCTGCACCACCCCGCACCACGTCTTCGGGGGTGATCGACGGTACCAGCTGCTGCAGCGAGCGCACGAAGGCGGCCTTGCTGAGTGACCGGTAGACCTCGAAGAGCCCCACTCTCCAATAGCGGGCCACCAGCTTCCAGAACCCGGGGTAGCCGAGCGTTTCGAGCAACTCGTCCGGAGAGATATCTCGGTGGCGGTACCCTTCGCGCGCCAGGGCGAACACGGCGTTGGGGCCCGATTCGATCTCACCGTGAACGGTCTTGGTGAAGTGCACCCCCAAAAACGGCAGCTCCGGGTTGGGGACGGGATAGATGAGACCGCGTACCAGGTGGCGCTTCTGGGGTTTGAGAAAGTAGTACTCGCCGCGAAAGGGGACGATGCGCACCTTCGGCGCGGCGCCGGCGAGGCGCGCCACCCGGTCGGAGTAGAGCCCGGCGCAGTTGATGAGAAAGCGGCTGCGGATCACCGTGTCACCAGCCTGAACAGCGAGGCCGTCCTCGTCCTCTTGTACCGCCGTCACCGCTGCTCCGGTGTGAAAGACGACCCCCCGCGCTTCGAGCAGCTCACGGAGTTTCTGAGCGACGTGCCGGTAGTCGACGATGCCGGTTTGGGGTGCGTGGATCGCTCGGATGCCGGCAGCGTGCGGTTCGATGGTGCGCAGCTCCGTGGCGTCGATCAGCCGCAGGCCGGGCACACCGTTTTCCCGGCCCCGCTCGAGCAGCATCTGCAGGGT
>CP070651.1:277097-285809 GCA_020354625.1 Trueperaceae bacterium | reverse complement strand
TGCCTTAAAGCAGGTATCATCTGGTCATAGACAAAGTCAGTGGGTGAAAACCTGTCCTGTAGCCCGTTTCTTGGATGATACCTGCTTACATAATTTTGGCAACCGCTTTAAACCATTTCCATATTTCGCGAAGATCACAGGGGGCGCTCAGGTGCTCGGGCGGATGGGCGTTTGCGAAGCAATTTCGCCGTACTCCAGGATGTTGTTGGTGAGGATGCGATACCGAGACATTGCATCTCATCATCGATCGGCCGTTGGTTCAAGTCCAACGGGGCCCACCACAAAGTCGCTGTCAGAGATAGTGTTTATTCAACGTGGGCAGCAGCCAAGGCATGTCGACACTTGGGGTTGTTTCCCTACTGTGTGTCACAAACCGGGAGCCCCTCAAGCTGCTGGAACTCCCTCATCCTGACCAGGAGAAAACAGGGGTCCTCCCAGTGTCGCGCTAGCTCCACCAGCGATTCCTGGCATCCTGGCCGAGTCGACGCGGCGGTCGGCCCGCTTGCTACAATGAGGCACATTGCAGCCGACTCGGTGGCGTTCGTTCCCCGGCCTCGACTGTTCTGAATCTTCGGTTCCTAAGGCGCGACTGTGCCGCAAAGCCGCACCGCCTCCGCAGCGCGCGACGCCACCACCGCACCCCATAGGAGGGATGTATCTTGGCACGTCGGAATCGCCCCTCGAGATGGCCGAGCGGGGTTCGTTCCCATCTCAGGGTCGATCGCGCGGTCGTCCCGAACCCGGCGCCTCACCGAGGCGCCGAGCAGGTACCGCCCATAGGCCCTTGCCGATCCGCCACCGCGCCGTCGCTGCTGCCCAGGGCCTGCTCGCGGCCGTTGCCAGCGGCGTTGCTGCTGGCGGCGCTGCTGCTCGGTGCTGTGCCGCTGCACGCTCAGACCGAGGTACGTCGGCAGCTCCGCTTCGACCCGCCGGCTGGCGCTACCCTCGATGCCCCGGTCGAGAATCGCTTCTTTCTGCCGGTCGCCGATCACAGTGCCGCACTGCACCCCTTTGAGGGCAGCCTCACGATCGTCGACAGCACCATGCACGACACTGCGCCCGCTTCTGCCCACACGCGCAACCGCGGATTGCGGCTGTTCCCCGAGTTCGAGGCGCACTTCTTCAGCCATGACGGCGCGCTGGTACCGCTCGAGCGGACCGAGCTGCAACCGGACGGACTGCACTTCTGGCGCATCATCCTCGGCGTAGGCCGTACCTGGTCGGAAGCGGGCGACGGCGGCATGTCGCGCGCTTCGTTCCCCTTCACGCTGGTCGCGCCGTGGGACAACACCGCCCACAACGGCGTCGCCACGTTCCTCTACAATGACGAGTCGGTCTCGCCGCTGCTGTTCCAGGTCACCCAGGAGACCTCACCACACGCCCGCTACGACTTCTGGGGCCGGCTCGATGCCGAGTACCGGCCCGGCGCCATTCCGAACCGCGAACAGAACCTCGCGGCGTACGCCACCGAACTCGAGCAGCAACTGCCGATCCGGCCTTGGTCGGAACTCGAAGGGCGCTTTGTCAGCGAGGCTCTCGAGGGCTTCGATGGGCCGCTCGAGCCGGCCGACATCAGCGCCAGCGGTGTGGTGATCGACGGGGTGATCTACCTGCGGACGCCGATGACCCGCCACGGGCCCTACCCGTATCCGCGGGAGCTGCGAAGCTGCGTGTACTCGGTCAGCAAGTCGATGGGCACCGGCGCCGCGATGCTGCGACTGGCTCAGCTCTACGGCGCCGACGTGTTCGACCTGCGGATCGCCGATCTGCTCGACGTGCGTGCCGACCACGACGGCTGGAACGACGTCACCTTCGGCGACGCGCTGAACATGGCGGTCGGGGTGGGGGACGGCGCGCCGCAGCGGCGTCCCTTCGCTGCCCACGTCGACGAGAACAGCGGCGGCAACTTCAGCCGCTGGTATGACACGCTGCCGGCCGACGACAAGCTCACCGCCGCGTTCGCCTTCGGCGACCTGCCGTGGGGTCCCGGCGAGGTATTGCGCTACAACTCGGCCCACACCTACATTCTGGTTGCCGCGATGGACGCCTATCTCAAGCAGCAGCAGGGGCCCGAAGCAAACATCTGGGACTTCCTGATGGACGAGGTGTACCGCCCCATCGGCGCGCCGTACCTGTCAATCCGCCGCACCTGGGAGGAGGACGGGTCCGACGGGCTGCCGCTGTTCCACGGCGGCATGCGCGTGACCGTCGAGGAGCTGGCGCGCTTCTCCACGCTGATTCAGCAGGGCGGCGTGTGGCAGGGCGAGCAGCTGTTGCACCCAGTCAAGCTCGCCGAGGCGTTGCGCCGTAGCGACGCCATAGGGCTGCCCTCCGGCATCAGCAACCGGTACGGTGATGACACCTACCTGGCGTCGTACTGGGCGGTGGCTTACCGCGGTCGCGACGGATCGTTTGTCGAGGTACCGCTGATGTCTGGCTACGGCGGCAACCAGGTGGTGGTGGCGCCCAACGGCGTGACCGCGTTCCGCTTTGCCGACGCCATGGACTTCGATGTGCTGCCGCTGATTCGCGTTGCCGAGGTGGTCGGCGCACCATTCGAAGGTGTCCGGTTGCCGCTGCAGCTGATGCCGGTCGGCGTCTGGCGCATCCCTGAAGCGGCCCGCTTCGTGGCGCTGTTCGAGGTAGTGCTGTGGATCTGGTTCGCACTGCTGCTGCTGTTTCTCCTCGTGATTGCGTGGCGGCTGCGACGTGCCGCCGTTGGCGCCGCCGGGTGGCTGCGCTGGCTGCTGGTTACCGTCCTTGTAGGTCCCTTTGCGCTGATCGGTCGGGCGCTGGTGGAGCGGCAGACCGACGTCGTGCCGGTCACGTTACGCGGCGTGACCGGCTCGGTCTCCGTCGCCGAACTCACCGCCACGACGCTGATCGGTTTCGGCGTTGGCATGAAGCTGGCGCTGTGGGCCATCACGTCCGTACCGGCACTCGATCGCGGGGTGCTGCTGCCGGCACTGGTCATCTACCTGCTGCCGCTGGCGGCAGCGCTGGTGGTCGCTTATCTGCCGCTGGCTCGGCGCATCATGGGGCGCCGCGGCTGGCCGCGGGCGCTGCTCGCCGGCGCCATTGCCACCCAGCTGGTGCTGGCACTGGCCGTTTCACCATTGCAGGCGTGGAGTAACCGCGCCCCGGTGCCGCTGATGTTCCCCAGCCCAATGGCCTGGATGCTCATCGGTTGGGCGCTGGCGCTGGCGTCGCTTCTGCTCTATCCGTTCCACCGCTGGTTGCTGCGTGACGCCGGGTCTTTAGCGGCGCCGCTTCCCGGCATTCGGCGTTGCTGGCCGCTGGGCCTCGGTAGCCTGGTGCTGCTGGTGGCAGGGGTGCTGCTGGTGGTGGCGCTGAGCGGTTGACGTGCCACTCAATAGGATGTAAGGTGACGGCACTCGTTGCGACGACGAATAGCGGGATGACGGTAACGTGCAGGTGGTGCAGGGGGCCTCGGTCAAGTCGCGCTACTACCCATGCGTCTTGAGGTCGATCGAGATCGTGCGGGAATCCGGAGTGAGGTTCAGAGTTCGCCAGGGTACGGCACCGGCATTCCGAGCGCCTTTCCCACCTTCAGAAGCGGCTCGTCACGGGTGATAAGGGCAGAGGCACTCGCTAGTCTCGGACGGATAGAGGGACGCCTGGCATGGACGGCCTCGAGGCAGCCCTTGCGGAGCACACGAAGCGAGTTGAGGTGGCCCTCGCAACGAGGGAAACCGATCACGAGGATCTGCAGCGGCGCCTCGAGTACACTCTAGGGGAGCTGAGGCGTCGGGACGAGACCGAGGTGGCCAGGCCGAAACAGCGGTGATGGCCGTGGCGATAAAGAATACCGAGCGCCTGATGCTCGCTTGAGTCCCGTTGAAGGAGGATCCACGATGCGCGTCCTGATCACCGGAGGTACCAACGGCATGGGCAAGGGCGCGGCGCGCGCACTCGCGGCGCGGCCCGACGTCGAGCTGATCATCCTCGGGCGCTCCCAGGACAATGGCGACGCGACCCTGGCCGAGCTGTCGGCAATGGGGGCCGCGGGCCGCGTTTCCTTCGTACTCTGCGACCTGACCAGGCTCCGTGACGTCCGGGTGGCCATCACCGAGCTCCACGACCGACACTCCAGCCTGGACGCCCTCTTCGTCAACGCCGGCCTCGGCTACCGACCGGAGCGCGTCGAGACCGAAGACGGCCTGCTCGAGCACTTCCAGGTCAACTACCTTTCCCACTTCATGCTGATCCTCGGCCTTCTCGATCTCCTCGAGGCCTCCGACCACGGGGGGCGCGTCGTCTTCAACGCGACCGACTTCGGGACCTCCCTCGACTGGGACGACCTCCAGATGACCCGCAAGTGGGGCTACGAAGCCGCCGTCGTCCAGGGGATGGTCGCCAAGCGCATGCTCATCCATCACCTTCACGACCTGCACCGCCGGGAGGGCGGACCCGACTTGTCGTTCTTCGGCTTCCAGGTGCCCAAGACCGTGTGGTCCAACCAGCTCGCTATCATCCCGGCCCCGATGCGGATCATGGCCACCGTGATGAAGTGGTTCGGTCGGTTCATCTCAATCGACGCGAGTGGGCGGATGATGGTGCCCCTGTTCGTCGATGGACGTGAACAGACCCTGGTGCGGTCCGGGCGGCTGCTCACGTGGAAGAATGGGGTCTTCGAGGACGTGGACGAGGCCTCTTCCGATGTCCTCGACCCCGCCCAGCGGCAGAAGCTGTGGGAGGTCAGCAAGAACCTGTGTGATGACGACGGGATTCGGGAGATCGCCATGCGGTTGGAGTCCGGGGCCTGACGTGGTGCCGGGCGGGCCCGATGCAGCTATTCACCGTGGATGGTATGTCTATGAACTTGACCAAATATCTCTGTTTATGGGACTTACGCTTGTAATCGGCAAGAGATCAAGGAACTACAGCAGCAGAGGGGTTTGGGAGGGTAACCGGATTCAGAAAACCCACCGTATAACCTTTTCTCTAACATTTCACTAAGCGCATACCCGCGGCTGGTTATTTTCGCATTCGCGCGGCCGCTCCTTTTCCCTTAGCGAGGGTGGCTACGTTGCTTTAGCGTGCGCACCCCTCAAGAAAAAAGGTTCCGCCATCCCATCCGGCGATAAGGGCGACACCCAGAATTTCGTAGCGAGGTCTTGGCTTCACCTGTATTTGACGCATAACACCTACGGGAATCCCGTCTCGCTAGCACTCGAGCAGCCCTCGATTTGTAAACTCCCCATCACGCGCTGTCGGATCCACGTGTTCTTGAAAGTACTCGTAGATCCAGGTCCGATCGGATCTGAAGTGTGGCTCCCGGTCAGGGTACTGCCCCTTCATACTCTCGCGCACGCTCAAGGCGTATTTTGTCCACTTCGGCTTGTAGATGCCCTTAGGTCTTGAGGCGAGGAGCGTTTCTTCGATGATTCGTTCAGCCAGGCGATGGCCTGTACGTGTTCAGGTCGTGGATCAGCCACGATCCATATTGCGGTGTTGGCCCCGAAGGATGTTAGATAGGTAATGAGTTTTCCGAGGTGATCATGGTCGCTCTTCTCGAGCTGCTTCTCGATAATGACTGGGTTCCCAGCTTCATCCTCAGCGACGATGTCGACACTAAAAGATCCAGCTGCTTGCTCCCGTTCTGCATTGGATAGATTGAGGTCGAGAAGGCCATACACAACTATTTTACTGAAGCGAGACACAAAGGATTCGTCACGCTAGACGGAGGAGTCCCTTGGCGTCGTCGTTAGTACACGTTCTACCCCAAGCCTTGAGATCACCGCTTAGGTCCTTGCCCTGTCCGGGGACGAGCCCCAAGTCCCACAGGGCGATATAGAACTCTCGCAAGAAGGAACCGAAAGGAGCAACCCTTTCTAAAAAGACCACCCGCTTCTCATCGCGGTACAAGAGCTCGAGGACTTCGAGGAGGGCGCTCTTGCCTACGCCCTCCCGCCGACAAAGTCCTCGATGCGGATTAATTGGACCTCCTTTCTGAGTGTTTAGTATACTCATTATAAGAGCTTGAGTAAATAGAATATCCAGAAAGGTATACTCGCAGCAAAAGAAAGGCCCGCGTATGGAGCGCGGACCAGAAAAGGTATTTGACGTGATTACCCTACCACGGGCACGAGCCTGATGGCGCGCCGGCGCAAGCCTGCTCCGCCCTTACCGGAAGCTCTCAGACAGGAAAGCCCGACAGCCAAACTCCTCTACTTATGGTTACTTCCCCAAGGGGAAGTGAGCTATTCCCAACGGGCGATGGCCGAGGCCCTGGGGACCACCCAACCGGCCATCAAGCAGGCGATGAAGCGGCTCAGGGCGATAGGGTTCATCGAGGACTCAGGCGAGGTGAGGGAGCGGGCTACGGCGCGGTTCAGCGCCGTGGCAATGGTCCATCATTAGGTTGGGGTTTGCAACCCTGTTGGGTCTATCTGTATAGAACCGGTTGATGGTCGATTATGGAATCTTTAACCCGCTCGATTTTGACACTTTTTGGTTGGGGACGACGAGGGCGGGATTCTCGAGTAGTGTCTTGTGGTGGGCGGCTATTGTGGATCAATGGCAACTGAATCAAATTGGTTTGAATCAATCTCTTCGCCCTTCAGATATTGCCTGATACACCAATCCCTCATTCTTACTCGCCACTCCCAAAAATCTGCGTAGCTTTCGGGGTTGTCTTCGGCCGCCTTGGGCTTATGAGAAGACCAAATGGCTTTCAAAACCAAAAACTCGTTTGTAAATGATGTCATATTGGGTGCATCCATCTCTAGCGCGACCTCATCAATTTCAGCGGCATATTTTGCAATCTGATCGTCCGTAATCACGTAGGCGATATGGTCCTTTGGCCACATTCGGCCGAAATACACGTTTGTCAATACGTCATATCCCACTGGGCCAAACCCGGCATACTCAAAGTCGATCAATCCATCGTGCAGAATGTTGAAAGGATTTAGATCGGCTTGGACATAGCCCCACGGAAGTGACAGTATCCTTTCGCTTGCTCTCTTGTAAGCCTCTTCAAACATCGCACGCATTTCGGGCGAGGGTGGGTTGTTCCGGATGACATTATCAAGGGCCGTGATTCCGGCGAGTGCGTCTTTGTCATGGCGCACGAAATTGCTCGGATTGAACTGTGCCCTACAGTAACGTTTGATGACGTGAAGAAACGCTTCAAAAGACTCTTCGCTTACGCGACCTTGCGTCTTGGTTTCCTCTATGAAGATCTCACCAAAGTGGCGCTCGCCGATCGCCTTTTCCACATAGTAGGCGGTTCCATTGTCGGAAATGCCGGTTGCCACAACTTCGGGTACGGGAAAGCCGCGAGCGTACAGATCCCTTGTTAGCTTTGCTTCACCAGCGATGATCGCCGCGTTCGCCGTTCTCAAGTACTCGCTCGTATCGCGACTGAAATAGACTCTTCCACCGAGGAGACGATCTTTGATATAGGTGAAGGTTTTCCCTTCAACGGAGATCTCTTCGGTTTCCCTTTTGTTGAACGCAGCCATACACCACTTTGACACTTTTGTCGTGGGTGCGGAACGTTGGCGGTGCGGACATCGGGTACGGAATCAAACAGAACAGAAAAACCCTACATAAAAACGTGCCAATGTACAACCTCTATGTCGTTATGAACCAGGGTACGGCCTCCACCGGATCTGGCGTGAAGCCCTTCTGAACTTCACTACCGAGCTCGAGACCATCACCATAAAAGATCTGTAGGGCTGGGGTCACCTATTGACCGCCGTCACCTCATGTGGCAAGCTTTTAAGCCACACCGCTGTCTCTACGGGCGTTCTCAAGCGCACCACCTGCAGATGAGGGAACCTTGTTTCTAGCGCGGCAAAGCGCCTGCGCCGGGAGCGGTAGGTAGTGAGAACCCACCAGTAAAGTGATTCGCGGGTGAACAGGTGTTCCCACAAGCGCTCGCGGTTGCCGTTGTATAGCACTTCGCGCATCAGGGCGCGACGCCAGATGCGGTTGTGGGTTCGCCACAGCAGTCTGGGCAAACGGTAGTCGAGCCACACCGCAGTATCGGCCTGGCCAAGCGTCAGCTCCGACACCCTTGAGTAGTTCCCGTCTACAACCCATGTGGGCTCAGAGAGGGCGGCGGCCACCGTCTCTCGGAAGGTTGGGTTAGGCGTCCAGTTCTCGAGCCAATGGAGTGCGTCGAGCTCGACGTGAGCGATACCGAGGCGCTCGGAGATACCCGCAGCTAGCGTGGTCTTGCCGGCGCCAGAGGTACCGATAACAGCGATGCGCCTCGGTGTCATGCTCGGTCAGCTCTCCTCAATAGTCGCAGCACTCTGGGGGCTTACTGCAATAGAAGCACTTATGCCTCCACCGAAGTGGGCCCCGGCCGCGAGACCCCCCATTTTAGTGCAAAGCTACCAACTCGCCTATCTGAACAGCATCACGTCCTCTAAGACCACCGCGCAACTGATTTTGATATGGTCTTGCGATTTTCACCCAAAGTACGGTGTCCTGTTCTCCGAAGCCTTCCCTGCCTAGCGTCGTGCTCGCTCACCGCAAGGCCATGCCCTTGCGGGTGCGTAAGCAGCCTTGCAGTTCGCTGCGCTAGCCGCTTTTTGAAACCTGGCTTCAAAAACACAAAGGAAGGTTTTGGAAAGATTACACAACGAAAGTTCTTTTCAGCGACTGACATTATCGGTTCCCGTCCCAGCTCGGTTGGGGTCGGTGTCTCGGGTTGTCCCGCTGCTGCCTGGGTCTTCA
>CP070651.1:273848-276997 GCA_020354625.1 Trueperaceae bacterium | reverse complement strand
GCGCCTGGCCGCAGACCGCTACGTCGTCGCTCCCGGCTGTGGCGAGGACTTCCGGCGGCTGCTCGGCGAGCACGCGGACGAAGGTTTCAGGCCGCATAGGATCCTTCACTTCTGGAGCTTGACGTCGCGCGGCCCGGCCGGGAGCGCCCCGGCCGGCGCCGGCGAAGGTCAGCCGGAACGGGACTTCGCCGCCGCGCAGGAGTCGGGGTATTACAGCCTCCTCGCCCTCGGCAAGGCGCTTCACGCCCTGGGAGGGCCGCTCGGAATCTCCCTGACGTGGGTTGGCGACGGCCTGCACGTGCTCGACAACGAATCTCCGGCGCCGGAGAAGGCCCCGGTCCTGGGCCTCTTGCGCGTGTTGCCGCAGGAGCTTCCGGGCCTCTCCTGCCGCAGCGTCGACGTGGTGGTGCAGCCCTTTCGAGGTGCCACCCAGCTGCTTCCGCCTCGATTTCCACAAGCAGCGCCGCGATCATCGCCCGATACTCCTCGGGCGAGTCGTCTTTGAACGCCGGCAGGGGCTTGAGCACGATCTCGTAGCGGGTCGCGAAGTCGTACTTCTCGAACTCAATGCCCTGGCGGCGAGCGTAGTACTCCGACCAGAACTTCTCCCGCCAGTCGTGCAACCTTCCGATCTCGCGGGCGATGTTGGAGTTCAGGTGGCACTGGAACCGCGACATTTGGAGTCCGTGCTGGGCTCCGTAGAGCAGGTGGTAGTGCGACGAGGCATCAACCAACGCAAAATACCCATATCCGGGTTAAGACGGTTGTTGTCCACTACCCGTTCCATCCCCTCCACGGGCAGGAGCTGGAGGTGGTTGGCTGGCCAACGAAGAAGAGCGGTCTGTTCACCGTAGTCTCGCCGGTGGGTTACCTCAAGATCCCGGCTTGGATGGCGGCGCCGAGTGCGGCCGAGTTCGCTCTCTCGCCGCGACCCGCGGTCGACGTCGAGACGCTACGAGCGCTGGCGGAGCTGCTGGCCCGGCCCCTTGCCGACTTGGACGCTGGTGGGGCTTCGGGTACCCTTGGGGAGCAGGGCAACCGACCGGGAAAGGAGGCTTCTGGTGGAACAGCTTCGGCTCCTCACCCACACTCAACCAAGCAAGGTGCCGCTGAATCAGCGGCTTCGCGCTCAACTGGTGGACCTGATGGCCGAGGGCATCGCGGCCGTCGTACACGGAGGACGAGAACATGAAACCAAACAGCAAGATCACCGCTGACCACCTCTGCCGGAAGGCCGTGATTTACCTCCGGCAGTCGTCGCTGACACAGGTAAAGGAAAACACGGAAAGCCTGCGCCTGCAGTATGCCTTGGCGGACAGGGCGCGGGATTTGGGCTTCGAGCGGGTGGAATGCGTAGATTCCGACCTGGGCGTCAGCGCGGCCGTGGCCGGTGGTGTGCGACTGGGCTTCGATTACGTCATCAGTGCGGTGGCGCGGGGAGAGGTTGGTATCGTGATGAGTCGAGAAGTCTCACGGCTGGCCCGAAGCGACAAGGACTGGTGCAGGCTTCTCGAGGTGTGCCAGGTGTTCGATACGCTGATCGGCGAGGAGGACCAAATCTATGACCTCAGCCTCATGGACGACCAGCTGGTGCTGGGCATCAAGGGGACCCTGAGCGTAGTGGAGCTGAAGGTGCTGCGACGACGATTGCTGGCCGGCAGGGAGGAGAAGGCACGGCGGGGTGAGTTGTTTCAGCGCTTGCCAACGGGTTACGTGCTCGACGCCGCCGGCAAGGTGGTGCTGGATCCGGACCAGCGGGTTCAGGCGGCCATTGGCATGGTCTTCACCAAGTACCGTGAGCTCTGGAGCGTGCGCCAGACCTGCCAGTGGTTCTGGAGCCAGGAGGTGAAGCTGCCGGTCAACAAGTGCCTGGCGGGAACGGTGAGGCTGGTCTGGCAGCTGCCGAAGCACTCGTTCGTGCGCGATGTCCTCACCAACCCCTTCTACGCCGGTGCCTACTTCTGGGGCCGTGGGGGGAGCCAGACGGTCTACGAAGACGGCCGGCTGATCAAGAAGCGGAAGCGTCCGGCACGCCGTCCGGAGACGTGCAAGTACTTCATCTGGGACCACCACGAGTGCTATATTGACCGCCGGACGTACGAGGAGAACCAGGAGATAATGAGCCGCAATCAGTTCCCTGGTAACGCCGACCCGGCGGTGGCCGCGGTGCGCTCGGGGCAGGCGCTGCTGGCGGGGCTACTGCGCTGTCGCAAGTGCGGCCACAAGTACCACGTGCGCTACTCCGGGCGCAAGGGGACCAGCGCCCGGTACGGGTGCGTGGGCGACTACGACGAGGGCGGGAACTACTGCAACTCGTTCGCCGCCAAGAAGGTGGACCAGCGTGTTGGGGAGCAGATCCTGGAGGTGATCTCGCCGCTTGGGGTCGAGGCGAGTCTGGCCGCGTTCGAGAAGCTGAGAGGGGAAGAGGATCACGAGCGCCGCAGTCTGGCGCTGGAGCTCAAGCAGCTCGACTACGAGGTGCAGCGGGCGGCCGAGCGGTACGAGGAAGTCGATGCCCGCAATCGCCTGGTGGCGGCGGAGCTGGAGCGACGCTGGAACGTCAAGCTGGAGGAGCGGGAGGCAGTCAGGGAGGCGATGGCGGCGGTGGCGGCCAGGAACCGGCCGCTGAGTGCCGAGGAGAACACGAAGATCCGGACCCTGGGCGAGGACTTTGCTCGCGTCTGGGCGAGCGAGAAGTGCCCGATGGAACTGAAGAAGAAGATCACCTGGACCTTGATCCGACAGATCGTCGCGGACGTGGTAGAGGGTGAGACGGGTGAGATGATCCGGCTGGTCATTCACTGGGCAGGTGGGGTCCACACTTCGCTGGAGATGCCAAGGCCAGGCACCCGGGTCATCAACAAGACGTGTCCCGAGGCCCTCGACGTCATCCGCAAGATGGCGGTCCGTAACGCCGACTACGAGATTGCAGGCGTGCTGAACAAGCTCGGCCTTCGGACCGGGAAGGGACTGCGGTGGAACGTGAGCCGAGTGACGGCGGCGCGCCGGAGCTACTCGATCTCCGGCCACCTGAAGCGCACGGCGGATCCGGAGATCCTCACCCTCAGGGAGGCCGTCGCCTACTGCGAAGTACCGGCGAACGTCATCAGGCGACTGGTGAGAAACGGCGTCGTAACCAACAACCAGGT
>CP070651.1:269893-273748 GCA_020354625.1 Trueperaceae bacterium | reverse complement strand
GCATCTTCGTGTGGCGTAGCGACGTGATTCTCTCGGAACTCGACCGCTTCGATCCCGAGCTGATGAGGCCGCTGCGTAAAGCATTCGATGAGGACTGCATCGACGAGGTCTTTCCCTCGCTCAAGAAGATCAGCATCGACTACGCGGTGATGGAACATACCGACAAGGCCTTCGTGGTGCCGGGCGACTTCGGCTGGGACGATATCGGCGACTGGGTCGCGCTCGAGCGGCATCTCAAACAGGAGCACGAGACCAATACCGTGATCGGTTCCCACGTCGGGCTCGACGCGTCAGGAAACATCGTCTACACCGAAGACCCCGAAGACATCATCGTGACCCTGGGCGTAGAAGACCTGGTGATCGTCAAACGCGGCAACGCCGTATTGCTCGCCCGGAAAGACCGGGTGCAAGACATCAAGAAGCTGCTCGAAGACGAGCGGCTGGCGAACTTCAAGGTACGCACATAAGCGGTAATGGATGTTGCGAAGGTCGCGCTCTAGCCTGTCTGCTTCTAGGGTTGTGCTCAGGAAAGAGGGTAATGGGTGATGAGTGATGAGTAATGGGTGCTTCGAAGCGTCCGGGTTCAGCCGCTCCAGTGCACGTGGCCAACGCATTACCCATTACCGTTTACCCATTACCTATGACGATCCTTCAAACAGCGACTCCACACTAACCAACTCCCCCGGCTCGACGTAAGCCGTCTCCATCTGGGCTAACTGCAATCTGCCGGATACGTCGTCGTTGACCCCCTGCCAGTAGGTATAGGTGTCGATCACCCAGATGCCGCTCTCGCGGGTGCCGTTGCCGGAACCCTTGATTCCCCCGAAGGGCATGTGCGCCTCGGCGCCGCTGGTCGAGTTGTTGATCGAGGTCATCCCGGCCTCGATCTCGCTTTTGAACCGGTAGGCCCACTCGCGGTTGTTGGTGTAGATGGCGCTCGAGAGGCCGAAGTCGACGGCGTTGGCGACCGAGATGGCCTCGTCGATGCCGTCGACCTTGACGAGATTGATGGTAGGACCGAAGATCTCGTGCTTGAATTGGCGCATGTCAGGCGTCACGTCTTGCCAGATGGTCGGCCAGCCGTAGAAGCCGGCGTTCGGATCGCCCAACCATCCGGGGGGCTTGCTATCATCGGTGATCTGCCCCTCACCGTAAAGGAGGGTCGCCCCGTCTTCTTCAGCCCACTGGTAGTGTGACGACCAGCGCCCGAAAAAGCGCTCATTGATAAAGGGGCCGTAGAGCACATCTTCGTACCGAACGGGATCGCCGATCCGAATCTCGGCAGCTGCCGCGACGAATGCCTCTTTGAAGGCATCGAAGATGGGTGCATCGATGATGAGGTTACCGGCGCTGGTGCAGCGCTGCCCGGCAGTGCCGAAGCTGGCCCAGATCGAACCGGTCACCGCGTTCTCGAGGTCGGCATCGCGCATCACCACCATGGGGTTTTTACCGCCGAGCTCGAGCGTGGGGCGAATCAAGTTCCTCCCCGCCACCTCGCCGACCTGGCGTCCCACGGCCGTACTGCCGGTAAAGGCGAACTTGTCGAGCAAGCCTTCGTCCATCATCTCGATCAGGTACTGCCCGGCCGATCCCCTGCCAGCGCCGAAAACCACGTTCAGCACCCCGCCGGGGAGCCCGGCCTCCTCGATGAGCTTGGCGAAGGCGTACGCCACCGCGGGCGCGTCCTCCGACGGCTTCCAGACGATGCTGTTGCCGGTGAGCAGGGCCGGGATGATCTTCCAACTCGGCACCGCAATGGGAAAGTTGCCGGCCGTGACGATCCCCACCACGCCGAGCGGCCGGCGGTAAGTGGTGAGCTCCTTGTTGAGCATCTCCGAGGGGACGGTCTGACCGTAGAGGCGCCGCCCTTCACTCTGGAAAAAGTTGCAGGTGTCGATCGCCTCCTGAACGCTGCCGCGCGCCTCTTTGAGGGTCTTGCCCATCTCGCGGGTAATGAGGCGGCTGAGGGGTTCCTTCTCGCGCTCCAGCGCCCGGCCGATCGAGGCGATGAGCTCACCGCGAATGGGCGCCGGGGTCTTGGACCAGACCCGGAACCCGTTGCGGGCAATGACACAGGCCTCACGGACCTGTTCCTTGCTCGCTTCGGGAAAGGTGCCGATGACATCCGCCCGGTTGCTGGAACTGCGCGACTCGAAGGTGTGATCGCTCGCGAGTTGCTTGCCACCGACGAGGTGATGGTAGGTTCTGGCCATCGTTGACCTCCTGGTTTGAGGGGCGTTTGTTTCGTAATACAGAGTGATGCTATCACAGGAGGTAATGGGTAAGCGGTAATGAGTAATGGGCGTTGCGAACACTCGTGCCTGAATCCGTTTGCTTTTAGAGTTGCGCTCAGGAAAGAGGGTAATGGGTGATGAGTGATGGGTAATGGGTGCTTCGAAGGGTACGGATGCAACCGCTCATGTGCACGTTGCTCACGCATTCCCCATTCCCCATTTCCCATTACCCGTTTTAAGCCTTCGAAGAACGGCCCGCTCTCTTCTTCAGTAACCGAGCACTTTATCGACGACATTGCGAAGCGGCTTGCCCGCAAGGTACCGCTCGAGATTATCCAAAAAGATCTCGGCTGCCCGCCCGTCATAGTTCGCAATCACGCCGGCGTAGTGGGCGGTAATGAGGACGTTTTCAAGTCGCCAGAAGGGTGAGTTCTCCGGAAGCGGCTCGACTTCGAACACGTCCAGGGCGGCCCCGGCCAGGCGACCACTTTCGAGGGCCGATAAGAGCGCCGCTTCGTCCACGGTCCCGCCTCGACCGATGTTGATGAGGTAGCTTGACGGCTTCATCAGGGCGAGTTCTGCCCCGCCGATCATCCCTTCGGTCTCCCGGGTACGGGGGACGGCGATGACCACCACATCGGCAACCGGGAGAAAGGTGTGGAGCGCTTCGGGTCCCTCAACCTGGTCGAGGTCTGCCACTGGCACCGTCGGGTCGCGCTTGATGCCGAGCACGCGCATCCCAAAAACCTTGGCTACCCGGGCAGTCTGCCGGCCGATCGCCCCCACTCCGATGAGGAGCATGGTCTTTCCGGCGAGTTCGAAGAGATGCTCTCTCTCCGGCCGGCGCCACTCCCCCTGCTGCTGCGCCTCGAACGCCCGGTGGAGTTGCCGCGCGAAGGTGAGCAGGTACCCGAAGATCTGCTCGCTGATCTGATGGGCGTGCATCCCCACAGTGCTGGTGATGACGAAGTCTCTGTCGAGTGCTCCGGGATGGCGCTGAAGCCAATCGGCACCGGCTGCCCACTGCTGGAACCAGCGGAGCTTGGGAGCGACCACCAGCAGATCACGCGGTACATCGCCGGCTGCGATCTCGATTTCGCCGAGCAGCTCCATGATCTCTTCACGGTCGCGGGTTACCACGACCTCCATGGCCGGGATCTTCGATCGAATCCGCTCAACGGTGGCCTCTGGGAGCACACCGGGTTTCAGACCGAGGAGGAGTACGGGCATGGGCTCATCATATCGAAGTAGTAGGTCCATTTGCGAAGGGAGATCGCTTGACAGTGATGAGTAAACAGTGATGAGAAATGAGTGGTTGACGTGCACGTGAGAGGCCGAACCGCCACCCTTCGAAACACCCATTACCCATCACTCATCACCCATCACCTTCTCGTAATGAGTAAACAGTGATGAGAAATGAGTGGTTGACGTGCCCGGGAGCAGTTGCACCCGTACGCTTCGAAACACTCATTACCCATTACTCATCACCCATCCCCTTCTCGTAATGGGTAAGCGGTAACGGGTAATGCGTGGCTGGCGTGCACGGGAGAGGCTGAACCGTTACCCTTCGAAACACCCATCACCCATTTCCATGAGAAGGCCCGAAATGTCAAGGGCTTTT
>CP070651.1:266911-269793 GCA_020354625.1 Trueperaceae bacterium | reverse complement strand
TCAGCTTTTTCTGCATGCTGTTCGGCCTCCTAATGCAGCCCTTATACTCCTTGTCGTGGACACGTGTACTACACGTATCAACATATGCCGTTCTTTCGCCGCCATAAATAGAGTGGATAACATTCAATAGGCGATTTGGCACGGCAATGGAGGATGCGTCAGCCACCCCAGAATCGAACTCCCCCTTTTGTTGTCGCTGCCAGATTGCAGCCGGCAGGGGCATCGGTCATTTTCCGATGGTGGCCGTCGGAAAAGTCCCACGGGACAGGCAACTGAGAGGTCGACTCGACTGATCGAGCGTCACGCGCCCGTGCAACGCGTCTATACTGAAGTCCGGATGATCCTCTTGTACGCGTGGAAGGTTAAGGCATGAACTCGAAGCAGCGTTCTGACTCCACACTGGGCTTTTACGAGGAGAACGCCCAAGACTTCTTCGACCGGACCTTCGACCTCGATCTGTCGCATCTTTACTCACCCTTTCTCGAGCGGTTGCCCAAAGGCGCGCACATCCTCGATGCAGGCTGTGGTTCGGGAAGAGACAGCAAGGCGTTTCTCGACAAGGGTTACCGGGTGACGGGCATGGACGCCACGGAGGCGATGGTCGAACTCTCCAGGCGCGTCACGGGGCTGCCGATCGTCCACCAGAGCTTTCAAGAGATGAGCTGGGAGGAAGCGTTCGACGGGATCTGGGCCTCCGCCACGCTCCTTCACGTGCCCAAGTCGGAGATGCCGAGCGTATTCAGGCGCTTCGAGCGGGCTCTCAAGCCGGGTGGCATTTGGTACCTGTCGTTCAAGCACGGTGATGGTGAGCGTGAAAAAGACGGGCGTCACTTCAGCGACTACACCGATGCCGGTCTTTTAGAGTTGCTCGAGGGGTTTCCAGGCCTCAGGGCGATCACAACCTGGCAGACCCCGAGTGTAGATCCGAACCGGCAAGAACAGATCTGGCTCAACGGGCTTTTGGAGAAGCAGGGGTAAAGCTCAGCTCCTGGTAATGGTTCTCGTTTGCCGGAAAACGCCGGGGGAGGCCGGGGTCGTATCGAGGGGTCAAGCAAACGGCCCTACATCAGGTAGGGTCTCTGTTAGCGTCCCAGAGGAGCTTTAGGGTGGTAGGCGATACTGGACTTGAACCAGTGACCCCTCGTGTGTGAAGCAAATACAGTTCGGCACACCTCGTTATGCGCTGTCCCGTAGTGGCGTGCCAGACGCGAAAAAGCAGAACGTAAGTGGTGTCTCGTTACACCTCAATACCAGGTTCTTGTACCGGTTCCTGAATCCATGAGCTTTGGTGCCCGATAGCTCATCCCTTCACAATCCATCTTGGTACATGCGTAACGTCTTGGTCGTTTCCTCGAGTCCTAAACTCTCGAGGGTAGCCAGTAAAGTTTTGACCGTGTGAGAGGGCTTCGTAAGACTCAGTCGCTGATCTCTCACCGCTTTGCAAACAAGCCCGACGTCAGCAGCTAAAAGGGAACTGATAAAACGGTCGGGCGATAGTGCGACAACGCCCAAAGGCTCAAGAATATCTTCAGGAAAATCCTTGAGATTTTGGGTCACGATCACTCCAGCTCGAGCATGAAGGGCAGCGGCGAGAACATGGCGGTCGTCAGGATCAGGCAATTCAAGAGTTTCGATAAGCGCCTCGTAACCACGGACCAAGGCACCGACGTCGATGCGGTCGATCAAGTCTCGAGTACGCTCGAGCCTCACACGACTGAGGTCAGGGCGGTTCTCGAGCAGGGCAGTTATCCATTCTTTAATGAATGTCGGGACTTACCCTCGGACGGTACGCCCGGTTGGCGGCTAGGTGCATGAGCACATCACGCAGTGGCGCGGGATAAAGGACCGATGCATCGAGAAGAGCAATAGCCCCTATCACTCATAGCCCATCCCAAGCGCTTGAGCTTCTTCGACAAGGGCACTAGCGACCTCACGCTGCCGCTGCGTTTCGCGGGCAAAACGAAGGACATCGCTAAGGGTGATCCGGCGGTGCTTGCCGACTTTGCGATGAGCTAGTTCGCCGCTATCCATCAAAGAAACCAGGTGTTGGCGTGAGACACCTAATAAATCAGCTGCAGCTTGGCTGCTCAGTTCTTGTTCCAAACCGAGAATGGCGAGCTTGTGCCCCTCAGCTAGCTGCCGGCTACTGGCTCGTAAGATCGTGATGAGCAAGTCAGCAAGCTCAGAATCCTCGAGTAAGCGCGCCAAATCTTCGAAGCGAAACTCTTCGGACTCGAGCTGCCTTAGTAGCTTCTCGGCTAACACTTGCTCATCAGGGGACATGTCGAGGGTGTGGATAGAACGTATAACTGGCATCATCCACAGTATACAGTAAACGCCACAAACGCCATAGTCGCTATAAACACCAAAATCGAGCTGCGAGCTAGCTGCGCTAGGGCGACCACCACCGCCTCAGCGTCCAGCCGGGCACGGCCGCTTCGATAATGCGAGGGCTATCTGGGGGTTGAATGCGCCCTGAGTTGCAGCCTGAGATGATCGACGTCAGGCCCAAGAGGAAGACAGCTACCCCGTGCCAACCCTTGTCCATGCCGCACCTCCTCGTCATCTGGCGTCGCCCGTTACCGGTTCAGTGTGGACCGGTTGGGCGGAATCCCTCGGGATTGCCAGGTAGGGTATCAACTTGGCGGTACGCCGGGCATCGGCCATTTTCCGACTTCAGCTGTCGGAATAGTCCCACGAGGTTGGACTCTGTGTTGGGCTGTGAAGCCCAGTGTTAGGCGGGAGGAGATGCTGGCTCAACGGTCTTTTGGAGGAGCGGCGGTAAGGCTCAGGACCCGGTAACGGCGCTCGTTTTTCGGAAAAGGCCGGTGGAGGCCGGGGTCGTATCGAGATTTCAAGCAAACGGCCCTACCTGGCGTAGG
>CP070651.1:259214-266811 GCA_020354625.1 Trueperaceae bacterium | reverse complement strand
CAGGATTCGAAAGGATCAACGTGACGATTCAGCGTAGGAACGGTGACGAGAACACCATCCCGATTCGCGTGATCGTCGCCGCAGAACATTAGATTCGGCAATCGTCTTCTACACGCACCCACGCGCATAAAGGTGTTCGGATCTCCACCCATAAAGTGAACTGACATGCTGGGTGCCTCGTCGCACCGACGACGCTCAGATTGCTCCTGAGGGTACCCACATGTCGAATTTTCGTGCGACGCCTTCGACGATGTTCGCTAGGCTAGGAGTCAGATCGAGATATCACGTCAGGATAAGGTCATAACGTTTTGTATTCATCATGAAGACCTACAACGGCTGGAGCAACTACCCGACTTGGTTGGTCGCCTACTGGTTCGACCAGCGCCGCGTTCGCTACTGGCACGCCCTGGTCAAAGAGCAGCGCAAGGTGGCCCTGCATGCGGCCGTCAAGGCCTCGTTGAAGCAGCGCCCCAACGATGGGAACCTCAGCGAAGGGGAGTACGTCCAGTACATCCGGCAAGCCCTCCAGAAACATTTCGAGCAACACGCACCCGATCTCCCCTACGGCGACCATAAAGTCGTCGCGAGCCTGGCGCTGTTCAGAAGCGGCAACGGGACCGAAGAGCAGTTGGCCGATCACCTGAAAACCTACTTCGAGCATCACGGACCGGAGGTGCCCGTGATGAAGATGCTCGCTAGCGTACAGTGGTTGGAAATCGCCAAACACCTGATCAGCGCCATTTACGAAGTCGACTGGGACAGCCAATTTGAAAGCCTCCTATCGGAGGCCGAGCAACCGTACGAGCGAGATCCGCGCGGTGAGAGAGTAGCCGGTCTTCCGCGCGGAAACGGACCTTCAGGGCAGCTTTGGTATAGCCAGATGCCCCCCACGACAACCGCTCAACGAATCCCGAAGTTCAGCCTGATCGGCGACCCCGGAGCGCTCATCACACGCCTGATCTGGTTCGTCTTCATCAACCTCGTGATCTACGTGAACCACTAACACTCTTGCGGGTGTAGATGCAACGTCGGTGTCCGAGTCGCGTTGACACTGATTGCTTGTACTGAGTACAAAGCTGCACAAATCAGCCTAGGATGCCCTCACGAGCGCGACAGAGCGAGCCGCCGGTTCGGTTAGAGAATGACTCGGACGCAAACTCTCTGGCTCGGCCAAGCTAGACGAGGGCTGACCACGACCAGAGGAGGCAGCCTATGCCACCTTTTCAGCCGTCACCCGGTGAATCGTCCCGGTCCCGCTCTCAAAAGCGCTGATGTTTGCCAGGGTCGTCTCAGCGATATTGGCTACGGCCTCTTCGGTGAAAAACCCCTGATGCCCGGTGATGAGAACGTTTGGGAAGGTCAGCAGGCGAGTGAAGACGTCGTCACGAATCACGCGGTCGGACAGGTCCTCGAAAAACAGCTCCTCCTCCTCCTCGTAGACGTCGAGGCCGAGGTGGCCGATGCGGCCGCTCTTCAGGCCGTCGATGACCGCCCGGGTATCGACAAGCTGGCCACGGCTGGTGTTGATCAGCATCACCCCGTCTTTCATCACGGCGATAGCCCCATCGTCGATCAGGTGGTGCGTCTCGGGCGTCAACGGACAGTGCAGAGAGATGATGTCCGCCTCGCCAAACAATTCGGCCAGCGGGACGTAGCGCACAAACGGCTCCGCCTCACGGCTCGGGTAGGGATCGAACGCGAGGACCTCGGTGCCGAGACCCGCCATGATTCTCGCGAAGATCCTGCCGATCTTACCGGTCCCGACCACGCCGACCCTCTTACCGTACAGATCGAAACCGAGGAGGCCTTCGAGCGAGAAGTTCCCCTCCCTGACACGGTTATACGCGCGAAAGATCTTGCGATTCAGACCGAGGATCAGCGCGAGCGCGTGCTCGGCCACGGCGTGGGGCGAGTAGGCGGGAACCCGCACTACGGTGAGTCCCAGCTCGCTCGCGACGTCGAGGTCCACATGGTTGAAACCCGCCGAGCGGAGCGCGATGAGCTCTGTCCCCTGCGCGTGTAAGGTGCGCAGGACATCGGCGTTCAACCGGTCGTTCACAAACGCGCATACGGCTTCATGCCCTACTGCGAGCGAAGCAGTACGCTCGATGAGCCGCGGCTCGAAAAAGGTCAGGTCGTGCCCGTGTCCATGTTTTCGATTGGCTTTCTGCAGGTAGTACTGATCGTAGGATTTGGTGCTGAAGACAGCTACTTTCACGGCTCGATTTCCTTCCTTTGCGACCATCGTCGCCTTCTACTTCAAGCCTACCTGTAGCAGCCCAAGGTGTACACCACCCGCTCCTGAAGTCCCGCGTCCCGAATGGCCAGGGTCTCGATACCGAACCTCGAAACCTATCGCCGAAGCGATGTTCTCTCCCTTCATCGGTCTCGGAATATTACCGGCAGTGAACCTTCTGGAATGGATCACGTACCCCGAAGCTGGCTGGCAGACGCTAAGCACGTCCAAGAACTGTTTACGGCAACGGACCTGAGGGCGACCGCGAGACGCAAGCCACGCGCTCCACTCGCCCCCCGTTTGAGGCATTGTCCCAAACTCAAGTTGGAGGCTCTTCACCACGGAAGAGGTCTACGCCGATCCGATTTCACCAGGTAGAGCGACCGATCGGTAATACGCTATCGGTAACACACTACAGGTATGGACTGATTGGAGGGTATCAGCTTCGCTCACTCGAACGTCTCCACACGTTCCAGATTCGCTATAATCTCCGATCGCTCGTACCAGACAGGCCTGAACTGTTTGTTGGCGTAGAGCGCAAGCTGATCGCCCACATGCGGATTCCCCGGCTGGCTGGCGTTGCCGTAAGGCAGTACTGCCCAGGCCGAGGGGGTATCCCCGAACTCGACGACTGCAACCCAGGTATCACCTGCTACGGTAGCGAGGGGACCGGCAGCTGTGGGAGCAGCGAAGTTGGGCGAAAACAGTCCGAAGGATTCGGGCGGTGCCCCAAAACCAGGCAGCACCACGTCGCTCACGCTAAAGGTATAGAACGCTCCCCAAGGCACCTGCAGCGATCCGAAAGTCTGTGGGACCGCCCTGGCAGCGAACTCGAGCGCCTCCACGGCCCTGGCAGGATCCGCCAGACCTACGGGTGTCTCGAGCGGTCTGTCGGGATCGAATGGTACCGCAAAGGCCTCAGCTGGAAAGCGCGCTCCCCCGAGAATATCGGCTTCGTAGTGCATGGCCCAAAATGCGAACAGCAACGCCCCAACGCTGTCGGCATCGAAGCGGCGATCCCACGCCGCCAGCAGCTCGGCGGCCTCCTGGGCTTCGGGTCTGCCGTACTGGCGGCCCAGCGCAACGACCGTATCCAACACCTGGTCGGCCAGACCCGAGCGCGTGTCGAACTTGAGCCGCATGACGTCTTCTACGCTGAAAGTCTCCTGGCTGCTCAGGAGTGCCAACGAACGCAGGGTACGCGGCCATACTGCCGCTTCGGGCCAATCATGGGGCACGTCGTCCAGGAATAGAGGCTCTGGCCAGGCAGCATAGTGCGGGGGTTCGTTGGCACTTTGCACGTAGCCTGAATCAGGATTGACGATGATCGGCATCTGTTCGAACGGCAACTTGCCGCGCCACAGGGTCGCAGAGGTATCTCCGGGCAACAGTCCAGACCAGTCGTAGTCTCCATCCGGTCGGTCGGGGAAGATACCGTTCAGCACGTAGAGGATGTTACCCTGGCGGTCGGCGTAGAGGAAATTGAGGGCGAACAAGTTCTGAGCTCCTAAGGGGGCTTGGAACGCCTCGAGACTATCCGCTCGCATCATGTCCCACAATTGGGGACTGGTGACCTCGTCCTCCCCCGGAAGCGGGAAGGTGACGGCGATGGCCCTACCCTCGGTTTCGGCCAGGACCGGACCGTGGATGCTGCGCCGGACGATCAGTTCTTCCTCGCTGTAAGATCCGTCCTTCAGAAGCACTTTGAGCATGATCTGATCGGTCTCGAAGGCCCTTACCTCACCGTCGAAGAGATAGCCGTCTGCTTGCAAGGTCAGCTCGTAGACGTCGACGAAGTCGAAGGTCGGGGCGGCGGTACCGGCCCAGCCCAAATCGCCGTTGAAGCCGAACGTGAGAGCTGGCAGGCCGATCAATCCCACACCGTAGAAATCCAACCCCGGGGAGATTAAATGAGATTCAAAAAAGAGCAGGTGCCGCGCTTCAGCTAGCGACGGCCAAGGCGCGTGCGGATTGATCAGCAGCAGAGCATTACCGGTTGTGGATTTCGAGGGGCCGATCGCCCAACCGTTGGATCCTACCTCACCGCTGGTCGGGGTCGAATCCCGAACCAGCTGGCTCGAGAGAAAGCCCTCCCGGATCCCGTCGATAGTGCCAGGCGTGACCACGATGCCGTTGTAGAACTCGTCGTAAAACGCCAGCGCCAAGGTATCTTCATTGCGAATGGGCAGCACCTGGCCAAGCCGGGGGTCGAATTCGCCGGGATATGCCTCGGCATAGGCGTTCATGCCGTCTACGAAGGAGCTGTCCTCTCCCAACGCCGGGCTGAGATCCTCGACCAGCTGAGGTAGTCCCATCGTCCATATGTAGCGGTCGGATTCGAGGTACGCTTCCCCCCAATACTCCGAGGCCTTGCCCCGTACGATCCCGAACTGCTCGAGCAACAGATTACCGTGGCTGTGCATCTGCGCCCAGCCCCAGGCGTACAGCAGTTCCTCCTCTGTATCGGCATAGATATGGGGTATACCCCAACTATCCCACAAGATCTCGCTGCTGCCGAGGGAAACGCTTCCGAAAAGCACCAGGATGAACCCGATGAGGTGACCGTGTAGACGTCTGGACATCGACTGCCTCCTTAAAATGTTGGGAGTCCTCCGATAACGAAAGAATCGACCCGGCAACCCAACCCGGGATCTCGCTCTCCTGGTCATCTCGAATGAACCATTACGCAATCACCTGTGCCTCCGTCTTGTTTCTTGTGGAAACGAGCCGGCCCGTCAGGTAGGTCGAAGCGAAGATGAGTGCGAATACCAGCCAAGTTCCCAAAATGCTGGCAAACATCTCCAGATTCCGGTTGATGAGTAGCGAGACGACAAAGAAGTCGAGAAAGATCACGGTGCCGACGAAACAGATGGCGGTCTGCAGCGGCGTGGTGAAGCCGAAGGAGCGGAAGTAATTTGCGGAGACGAGGGTGAAGATGATAGGGGCTCCGATAGCGTGCGCGATCAGCGCGGTTTGCTCCGTGGTGACGGCGAAGCCGACGGCGACGATGGCGCCACACATGGCCCAGCCGATCACCGCATGGACCTCTAGGATGGCAAATTCTTTGGGTCTAAGACTCACGGCCGTATCCTCCTTATCCAAGAGGTTTCTTGCAGTCTGTCAGCCCCAGAAGGCTTCAGCAAGAGACAAACGTCCTAGGTGGCGGTAACGCCGTTATTATGCTGTAATCATTGAGGTTACACTACGATGAACCGAAAAGACGACCTAACCGTATCCGACGACCTGGTGCTTAGCTACCACCTCATGCACCCGGGTGGCGACAGTGCGCCTGGCGACCCCAATGCCGCTTTTTGGCTAGACGGCACCTATCACCTGCACTATATTTTGCAGCACCCCTGGAAGGGCGGGGTGTCGTACTCTTTCGTGCACGTCTCGAGCCCCGACATGTTGCATTGGACCTGGCACGCTACGAAGCTTCAACCGGCTTTTACCGGCCACGGCATGTTCAGCGGCACGGGCTTTTTGACCAAAGAAGGTAGACCCGCCGCCATCTACCACGGTCAAGCGTCTGGGCGAAACCATATCGCCATCGCCAGAGACGACGCCCTTTCAGGGTGGGAACGGCCCTATTCTGTCGAGCCGAAGATGCCAGATGGCACCGATGCAGACGTGCGCCACTGGGATCCCGATTGCTTTCTGATCGGTGACACCTACTACGCGATATCCGGCGGCCGAGAGCAGCCGCTGTTCAGATCAGAAGATCTGAAGAACTGGCGCTATGTCGGAGATTTTCTAGCACACGAGCCACCCGACGTGGCGATCGGCGAAGATATCTCCTGCCCCAACTTTTTCCCGCTGGGCGACAAGTGGATACTGCTCTGCATCAGTCATCCCTTCGGCTGCCGCTACTACCTCGGTGATTGGGACGCCGAGCGCGAGCAGTTCGTTCCCGAAACCCACGGACGTATGAACTGGCGCCGTCCTGACCAGTCCATCTACAACACCGTCTACCGCGATTTCTTCGCACCCGAAAGCGTGCTTACACCCGACGGTCGCCGCGTGATGTGGGCTTGGCTCGCCAGCTTCGGTGAGGGGATCGACCAGCGAAGCATTCAGTCCTTGCCGCGCGAGCTAAGCCTCGAAGACGGCGGCCTTCGCATTCGTCCCCTACGCGAACTCGAGACCCTCCGGTACGACGCTGTTACCCTCAAGAACATCACCGTAACGCCGCCCGGGGGATCCCATAGCAACGCTGCGACCGAGCACATCACCGACTTGCCCGCTGACGCGCTCGAGCTCGACATCACCATCGCTCGCGAGCAGGTCCGGCGCAAACGCTTCGGCCTTCGGCTTTTTGCCGATGAAACGCACGAAGGGTTGCCCATCATGATCCACCCGGAAACGGCCACGCTTCGCGTCGGCACAACCGAAGCACCCTTTGCAGTCGCCGATCTACCCGAGGGTGAAGACCTCGAGCTGCGCATTTTCATCGACAAATACCTGGTCGAGGTCTTTGCCAACGAGCGCCAGGCCGTGGTCGCTTCCCATCAAGATTACCGGTCTGCCGGCGGTCTGTATCTGTATGCCTACGGCGACCCGCTAACCGTGCAGCAGATCGACATCTGGAAACTACGAGCGACCAACCAGGGGTTCTTCGAAGCCCGGGAGACGCGCATCTGGGCGCCTGAAACCGAATAGTTCAGGTCACTCCCTTCTATCGGCTGCGCGCCGGCACATGCCCTCCTCGACAACCTCGCTTTTGTTACCGGGGAGTAGATCCAGCTCGCTCAAGTCATATGTGGGCAGATAGTTGACATATAATCAATTTACATGTAATCTATTGGTAGGTGAACCCTATGACCATGAAATCGACCCCCAAGATCTACCCGCTCCTAACCGGCGAAGTCCGCATCGACCGCGCGCTCGCACACCAGACACGCGTTCCCTTACACCCCTTGCCGGCTACCGGCTGGTTTCGGGGCGCCAAACACAAGTACTGGGCGCCCGTCCCCGCCCACCTCATCGATACCGGTGACGCCCTGGTGCTGGTCGATACCGGCTGGCACGAGAAGATCCGGACCGATCCCGCTTCTGCCCTCAACCGCCTGGCGCACACCATGTACCAGGGTCGGCAACAACCCGGACAGGAGCGACCCGCGCAGCTCGACCGTCTCGGCTATGGCCTCACAGACGTCACCCACGTCGTGATGACTCATCTCCACTCCGATCACGCCTCCGGCCTCCCCTACCTCGTCGACAGCGGTGTACCGGTGTATCTGGGACCGGGCGAGTGGCGCGAAGCCAACCGCAATCCCAGCTATATCAAGCACATGTTCCGGCTCCCCTTGGACTATCGCACCGCCACCCCGACTCCCATCGACGGGGTGCCCGGCTTCGCTG
>CP070651.1:251065-259114 GCA_020354625.1 Trueperaceae bacterium | reverse complement strand
GCCCCATGATTGACCGTGAGGTTGCCGTCCATCAGACCATGCACCAGGATCGCCAGCAGACCGAACTTGGCCCCAACGAGCCACGGCGAGGGCAGCCGATACCACGCAAGTACCGCGAACCAAAAGGTGACGAAGGCTGCTAGTGCAAAGATCCCTTCTTCACTGGCCACCTGAAGGTAGTCGTTGTGGGCGTAGTTCACGAATTTGTGACTCGCTAACGCGTAGCGGTTGATCTCGGCAGTCTCGAGCCGGAATTCGGTGACCGCATAGATGAAATTCCCCGGCCCGACGCCGAACCACGGGTGTTCTCTAACGATCGGGAGCGTAATCCCGAAGATCGTCAGGCGGTCTCCAAAACGGCCCAAGCCTTCTCCCGTAAGCGCCCCCGTCTCATCGCGTTCCCCCAACAGTTGGACCAACCGCTGGCTCAAGGTGCCGTCGAGCCGTGGTGAGAAGGACACGAACGCTCCCACCACCAAAAGACCGGCAAGAAAGAGCGAAGCGACCACAGCTGCTCGCGAGCGGCTTGTACCGTTGGGTCCCCGAACACCCCACCACCAAAGAAGCAAGACCGTCGCCAGCCCCAACGACCCCCAGCCGGCGTAGGAGAACGTCAGGCCTGCGCTGAGGTAGAGCAGCAGCGCAAGAAGAGCTGCCCAGGTTCTTGTTACCCTGCGTGGTGCCATCAAGGCTCCCGCGAGCGCCAACGGGGCGACGAGGTCGAGAAAACCGGCATAGTGGGCGTAGTTGAAGTAGGTGCTGCTCACCCTATCAAAGGCGGGAGCAGCCACCGAGGGTGTGAAGCCAAATCCAAGAAGCTGCGCCACCCCGTAAAGCCCCATCACTACTGCCGCCAGGAAGACGCTACCGATGAGCAGCTGCCGCTGACGGACACCGGTTGCCAACACTGCCACCAGGAAGAAACCGCTGCCGTGGACGAGAAGGTTCAGAAGAGCTTGCTGACTTCCGAACGGATTCGGGCTCAGAGCTGCGCTGATGGCAGCGAAAACGAGAAACGCTCCCAGGAATGCCGTGGGCGCGGCAGGCGGAGCATTCAGCCTGGCGCCGGCGGCAAAAGCGGCTCCCGTCAGGGCAATCGCCAGAGCCACCAGGAGACGAAGACCCGTCAGGCTCCACACATACATGCTTCCCTGGGCCACAGGTGCAAAAACGATCGCTACAGCAAGCGTGAGGAGGGCAGCCCAAAGCAACCCCCGCGCCAGAGGCGAAACACTACTCACCACGACCCTCTCGGAGCCGCTCTTCCATCCGTTGAATGAGAGGTTGTACGCTTCCGGGACGGATCTCCTCAGCCGTTCGGTACGCCGACAAGGCTTCCTCGAAACGCCCTTCGGCCTCCCGGAGCCGTCCGATGAGCCCCCAGTAGTAGGCGTTGCGCGGATCGCGCTCGAGCGCCTCACCAAGAGCGTCGTCTGCCGCCTCGTAACGCTCCGCCCTGGTCAGGGCCGCTCCGTAACCGGCCCAGAGCTCGCCATCCAAGGGGTTGAGGCGCGTCGCGGCGGCGAGCTCGACGAGTTGCCGTTCCCGGGCGGCTTCAGAATCGCGCCAACGAGCCAGCGCCCCCTCGACGCGCGCCAGCTCCACCCGGCGTGCAGGGTCGAGAGAGGTGAGAGAAACAGCTCGCTCGAGATGCGACCGGGCTTGCTCCAAACGGCCCCAGCCGATGTCCGTTTCAGCTTGTTGTGCCAGGAGGTGCGAAGAGTAGGAGCGAATCGTACGGATAGCTAGTACGCTAGCGAGAAGCAGTGTAAACAGCAAAACGACGACGCGCAAGGAGGATCGAGGCATCAACTATCCAGGTCACAGGGCCAGGTCTTTATGTTTTTGGATGTAGGGTAAAGCGCTTCGTTACCCTCAACCAGTCGTCGGCGTGATGGCATCGTTGTAGGCCTCTTGGACCCCCTCGAGTACACCGTCGCCATCGGTGGTGATGTCAGCGATGACCTCAGCCACATCCTCGTCGCTGAGATTACCGGACGCATCTCCTTCTGGAATGTCGAGATCCGGATCGAGCTCTGCCAGAACGAATTCCGCCTCGAGCGGGTTATCGCTTTCGAGCTCCCCATCACCGTTCACCACCTCGGCGAGGAACACCACGAAGTCGTCACGGCTCAAGGTATCACTGTTAATGCTTTCACGCATGGTTACGGCAACGCTTTCCGGCAAGACGCCACTCTGCTGGAGCCTGTTCACCACCTCGAGCGCCAATGCATCCACATCGTCACCGAACTGGGCCTGCAGCTCGACCACCAGCGCCGGATCGGCCAGGTTCAAAAAGGCGATCACCGCCTGAGCCGCGGGGTTGGCCAGGGCCGACCCGCCAAATCCAAAAACGACCGTACCCAGCAAAACCAACCAGCATCGAGTCATCCTTTTCATACGGGCCTCCAAACACATAGAGTACTACTCGACTGCAGTGTTCACAGCATCTTAGCAAATTTGCCTACTCGCTTATCAAAATCGAGTCTGTCTTGCCATGTATTGGACGGCAACCTTCGACTTCGGTCAAACTGAGTCCAGAGAAGTACAGCACATGACTGGAAAGGAGTTAGGATAAGCGTGAATGTGGGTGACACCAAAATCGAGAAGTTGCTGAAGCTCCTCCGAACTGTCAAGGACATCCCGGTCTCACAACTCACCCACCGCGTACGCTACGAGATCGCTTCGCGCGCCATGCCTCGTTTACCGCTTGCATTGCGCGAGTATCTGGCCCTGGGAACCGAACCGAAGACCCCACCCCTCCGAAAAGGCTACCTCGGTGCGCTCGAGCTCGACAGGGCGATCACACCATCATCCAAACCCCAAGACGGGTACACTTTCGACTTTTTGAGCGAGCCGCGAACCCTATCTTTCCCCATCCGCTGGAACGATCCCCGTTACTCACGACTGTGGCAGTTTCACCTACACAGTTTCGACTGGGCCCGTGAAGACCTTGAAGCAGTCTACCAGGATCCGACCAGCCGACAGCCACTCGCCGACAAGGCGAGTCACTTGATGCACGACTGGATCGATCAGAACACCTTCTATACCTTCGACGGATGGCATCCCTACACTACGTCCTTACGAATCGTACATTGGGCCTTTTTCACCAAGGCCTTTCCGGCACTTGCAACCGAAAAGCTTCTAAGCTCTCTCTGGAAACAGTTGCGATACCTCGAAAGGCACAAAGAGTACGCGCTCGGCGGCAACCACCTCTTGGAAAACTTGCGCGCCCTCATCGTCGGCGGTCTGCTCTTCGAAGCCCCAGCTGCAGAACGAATGGTGGCTCGATCCGTCCGAGAACTTGAGCGCCAACTCGAGCATCAGATTCTGCCCGACGGCGGCCACTACGAACGGAGCACTTCGTACCACCTGATCGTCACCAACCTCGTCGGCGAAACGCTGGCTTGCCTCCAAAGCGCCGGCTGGCCTGAGATTCCCCAAAGCATCTTCGATCAACTCAAGAAGATGCTCCTGTTTGCAGAGTCCATCAGGTTATCGTCAGGAGCCTACCCCCTTTGGAACGACGCTGCCTACAACATGAGCTTGCCGCTAGACACCGTAGTCGGTTGGAACAACAAGCTCTTGGGGTTCAGTCCAGTACGTCCAGAACCTCCCCTACCCTATCTGTACAAGCACTTGCTGACTTCATCGACGAACCCATCGAATCCAAAGTTCGATGTGCCCTCTTCCAAACCCGGTTTCGCTCCCCACACCGGCTACTTCCTGCTCAGGAACAAGCGCGGCTTCGAGCTCGGCTTCGACTGCGCCCCTCCCTGCCCGAAAGAACTCCCCGGACATGCCCATGCCGATTGCCTGACGATCGACGTGTACTACAAAGGCAAACCCATCGTGGTGGATACCGGGACAAGCCAGTACCAAGGCGGCGCGATTCGCAACTTTGAGCGCAGCACCCCCGCCCACAACACCATCACCCTGGACGGTCGCAACCAGTCCGAGGTCTGGGGCAGCTTCCGTGTGGGACGTAAAGCGATGCCACGTCATGTTCGCTACGGAAAAGAGGGGGGTTGGGACTGGGTCTCAGCCGCGCACGATGGATACGCTATAGAGCCGCTATTCGCCACCCACCATCGCTGGGTCGGCCTGGGGCCGGCCGGTGTGCTCGTTTTAGACAGACTCGAGAGTGAGCGTAATGTCGCATTCGTCTCGAACTTCCACTTCGCCCCCGGATTGACTCTTGAAGGGGAGGCAGAACGCGATACTTACCGGGTCCTCCTGAACGGAAGCGCCCTCTACCTCACGATTTTCGGGCTCTCCCCACAAGACGATCACGCCTGGCTCGAACCGGAGATATCGAACTCCTGGCATGCACCGATCATGGGTCGACGCCATCCTCGGGGTACTCTCCGGATCAAAGGGTCTACAGGCGACAGCCGTTTCAGAGCCTGCGGCATGCTCCTCAGCAGAACGGTAATCGTGGACATCGGCTTCGAATGGCACGACGAACACGGAAGGCTCGTTCTAGGAGATGAGATTCTGACGTGGTCGATGAGGGGTGGATCGCTGACCCCAACTTCGTTGGGAATCTAAAGTGGCGATCCCCCTACGTGATCCGAGCCTTCCACCATGTCGCACAAGACGCCAACCGGTTCACCCCAAACCGTGCATAATAGCGGTACGCAAACCGTCGAGCGTCATGTACGATAGCCGCCAATGGCACCGTATCGCGCTTCAGCGTTCCCCAGCACGCCTGGGGTCGGTATGGAGTTACAAGACGTCGGGGCACGAGTAAGGGCAGGGATGATGAGAGTCTACTACGTCTACCAGAACGCCGTCACGCCAGCTATCGCCGGCGGCACACGGCACTTCGAACTGGCCCAAGCCATGCAACAGCTTGGTGTCGAAACGGAAGTCGTCGCTACCGACCTCCACCTCGCTACCAGAACCTACCTGAGGCGTAAAAGCCCCAAGGACTTCCGCGCCATACGTGAGGTGTACGAGGGCGTGCCGTTTCACTGGATCTACGCTTCTCCTTACGATAGCAACGACACCCGCCGAGGCTTGAGCATGGTCACGGCGGCCTGGAACAGCTACCGGCTGTTGCGCAAGCTCCCCAAGCCGGACCTGATCATCGGCTCGAGCCCGTTCCCCTTCACGGCGTACGGTGCCGAACGCGCCGCCGCCTTTCACGGCGTGCCCTTCGTGCTCGAAGTCCGGGATATCTATCCCCAGACCCTCATCGACATGCAAGGTGACAAAGGACTGAAGGTGAGGGTGCTCGAGCGGACCATCGACCACCTCTACGCCAAAGCCGATCACGCAATCGTCCTCGCCAAAGGAACCAAAGAGCATCTCCTCGAGCGCGGGGTCGAAGAGCACAGCATCACCTACCTGCCCAACGGCGTCTCCACCGAGCTCTTTCCGAGCATGACTGAAGTGCAGCGCCGAGCTCTACGCCAACAGTATGGTCTACCGCAAGACCGCAAGCTCTTCATCTACGCGGGAGCCCACGGGGATGCCAACGGCCTGGACACTTTGCTCGAGGCGGCTTCCTTGCTCAAAAGCGACCAGCGACTGGCCTTGGTTCTGGTCGGCGACGGCGCCAAGAAACCGGACCTCAAACTGCAAGCTGAGGCGCTCCGCCTCGACAACGTGCACTTTCTGAACCCGCTGCCGAAAGCCGTCATGCCCGAACTGCTGGGGAGCATGGACGCCGGCCTCTTGATCCTGCGCAAGGTGGATGTCTTCCGCTATGGAATCTGTCCCAACAAGCTCTTCGACTACTGGGCGGCGAGGTTGCCGGTTATCGCCACCACACCTGGCGAGGTGGCTGGTCTCATCTCGTCCGCTCAAGGGGGAACCGTGGTGGAGCCCGAAACGCCCGAGCTGCTGGCCGAGGCGATCACAAACTTCACTGTTGACGAGTCATCGAGTATCCGACTGGGCCAGAACGGCCGCGCTTTCGTAGAACGTGAGTTCGAACGCACGCAGCTAGCCAAACGCTTGGCCGATACTCTGCACACAGTCGTTCAGCAAGCCATTTATGGCAGTTTACGGGAGTCGCAACCCACCCTCTCACAAGTGAGCGATATCAAAGGATCAAGTAACTAACCACCTCGATGCGCACCCTGCTCATCAGCGATCTACACGCCGATCCAAGCGCCTTCGATCGCGTCTTGAGACAGACCGAACACGCTAGGGACACGATTGTCTCCCTAGGGGATCTCGTCGGTTACGGTGGCGAGCCCGAAGAGGTCGTGCAAATGCTTAGACAACTCAACCCCTATGTCACCCTCAAAGGTAACCACGAAGAGATGGTCGTACGGGTTGCGAGCGGCAACCCCCCCGAGCTCGACACCAAAACCTTGCAGATGGTGGAACGACAGGTGGCCACCCTCTCCCAGCAAAACCTTGACTTCCTGGCCGGACTACCCGAAAAACATCTAACCACCGGCTGGGGAGCGGTCCACGGCACCCCCCGAAACCCTCTTTGGGAATACCTGCTCAGCGTACCGGTGGCCAGGGCTAACTATTCCCTCATGGAACGCCGCCTCTACCTGGTGGGTCATACCCACATCCCTTCGGCCTTTATCTTCGACCAAACACATGAGCGCTGGCATAGCCTCGCTTTTCGATCACCTCAAGCCACGCTACAGCTCGAGTCAGACCAAGCTACGTTCTTCAACCCAGGCTCGGTCAGTCAGTCCCGAGATGGTCTCGACACCATCTCCTACGCCATCCTCGATGAAGAGGCAGCCGCCATCGAGGTGTTTCGATGTGCTCGCTAGCCCTACCCCACCTGTTCACCTCGAGTGACAGGTGGACGAGACTGATACCTCAATGCATTTGCGATATAGTTGAGGTCACTCGAGAAGCCCTTTTTAGGAGGAGCATGACCCCCGAACCCACGGCAACCTTTTCCCTCACAGACTTCTACCAGTTCTTGCGAAAGGGCGTTTTGTGGGCGTTGGGAGTCGCCATCCTCTTGTCCGGCACCGTTTTCCTTTTCAACAATAGCCGCGAACCGGTCTACCGCGCCCGCTCGACAGTGCTGGCCGCCCAGACGAACCCCGAGCTTCGCCAATTCGGTGTTTCGCTCGCGACCGCTCCCTCACTGGACGCCAGTGCCTACCGCGCTGCCGTTTTGAGCAAGCCGGTGATCGAAAGCGTCATGATTGGGCTCGATCTACCGGAGATCGATCAACGCGGAATCGAAGAGTTTCGGAGACGGCTAGCCGTTCGCCTTGAAGACACCCAGACGTCTAGCCTGATTCACATCGAAGTCGATGACTCTTCAGCAGCGGCGGCAGCGGAACAGGCCAACGCCTTGGCCGGCGCTCTGGTGCTGTGGGACCAAAACCGCGCCAACCAGCACCTTGAGCGCATCATCGCTACGCTCGAACAACAGATCGCTGCCCTCGATCAACAGATCGCCGGCCTCAGGGCTTCAGCAGAGGCGACGCAAGACCAAATCGACGGCAACGCCAGCTTGCGCGCCCAACAACAAGAGCAACTCTACTACGCCAGGGCGCTCAGCAACTCGGCGATCGGTCTGCTCGACGTGCTCGAGCCGGCGTCGCCACCGCTCGCTCCGATCGCCCCCCGGCCGGTTCGCAACGGGATTCTGGCCTTCATCGTGGGCCTGCTCTTCACCTACGGCACTCTGTCACTTAGAGACGCACTGACCACCCACTTGCGAAACAGTAGCGATATCATAGCGCTCACAGGCCTACCCGTCTTGGCGGAATTCCCGAAACTCCCCGCCGGCACCCGCCGCCTGCCGCTCGAGGCCAGCAACTACCTCCGCACCAATCTGCTCTTTAGCACCGTCGACATGCATCCCAAAGTCCTGCTCGTCACCAGCCCGCAGAGCTCCGAAGGCAAGAGTAGCGTGGCGCTGAGCCTCGCCGAGAGCTTTGCGCGAGGAGACTACCGGACGCTGCTCGTCGACGTCGACCTGCGGAAACCGGTGCTAGCCAGGGAGTACGGCCTCAGCGAGAAGGACCACACACCCTTGCAGGCCTATCTGGAGAATCCCAAACGCACTTTTCAACCAGCTGAGGTACACGCCGACTTCCCCCACCCGCT
>CP070651.1:245721-250965 GCA_020354625.1 Trueperaceae bacterium | reverse complement strand
TTCGACGGATGTCGGCATCGGGGTTTCCCAGTGAGCCCAGACGGTAGTCGTCGTCCTGGAAGACGTTGTGGTTGATGGCTCCGAGTTGTAAGCCACGCTCTTGGGCGTAGAGCCGGAGTGACTAGTAGTCATCCACCTTGTCCCAGGGGATGTGGAGCGCGATGCTCGGGGCGATCCCAGTGAGCTTGTGGACCCTTTCTGCATCGTCGATCTTCTCGAAGACGGTTCGTGCCGCGCCGGGCCAGGCGAAGGTCTTGAACCGGGTGCCCGAGTTGCCGTAGCCCCAAGAAGGTGTTTCGATCGCTTGGGCATTGAGGGACGCTTTGAGATCAGCGAGATCGATCCCTTTGTTGCCGAGCCGGTCTTCTAGTTGTGCATACGCTGTCATGACTCCCCTTCGCTTGCGATCGGTTACAGCTGCACCCCATCGGTATGTATCCGATCCCTGCTTGTTACCTCATGAGAGAACTTCATTTCATCTGCTGAATCATACCAGAGCGGTGGACGTCCGGCGGCCCTTCCCGGGTGATCCTGGTATGATTCGAAGTGATTCGGAAGACCGTTTAGAACCCGCTCGAGCGGTTTCTTTTGATTGGGTTTGTGTCCTGGCCGGATCGTGTTGCGGCGTGGGCACATCAGCAGAGGAGAGGTACATGAAGCAAAGTTCCGAGAAGACGGCTCAGGCGATCCGCAGCGAGCTGCTAGAGCTCTCTCATGAGCTCGGCCTCGAGTCCCGTCAGCTGGCGATCTTGGGTGAGGGGAACACCAGCGCCGATTGTGGAGACGGCACCTTTTGGGTGAAGGCGTCGGGCAGTAGCCTGACCACCCTCGGTGAGGCGGATCTCAGTCGTGTGCGCTTCGACGCGGTGCTCGAGCTGCTCGAGCGGGAAATGGTTGCCGAGCAGGAGATCGAAGCCGAGCTGCTGAACGTCCTCGCCGACCCGGACCACAAGAAGCCCTCGGTAGAGACGTTCTTGCACGCCCTCTGTTTGTCTGAAGATGGCGTGAAGTGGGTGGGTCACACCCACACGGTGTCGGTCAACCGCATCTTGTGCAGCGTGCTGGGTGCAGAGCCGTTTCTGGGCCACCTCTTTCCCGACGCCATCGTGGTCTGTGGCCGGGTCCCGGCGGTGGTTCCTTACGTCGACCCGGGTTTCGAACTCGCCAAGGCGGTGCAGGCCGAACTGCGGCGCTACCGAAGTGCTTATGGCAAGGCGCCGAAGTTGCTCTTGATGGTCAACCATGGGCCGGTGGCGCTCGGACAGACCGCTAAAGAGGTTGCGAACATCATGCTGATGGCCGATAAGTGGGCCGAGATTCTCTGGGGTACGTATGCGCTGGGTGGGCCGCAGTTTCTCCCTGAAGATGAGGTGGAGCAGATCGACAACCGGCTCGATGAACACTACCGCCGCCGGCAGCTGACGGGAGGTTGAAGCGTGGCAGAGGCAAACTTCATCGCTGTCGATCTGGGTGCATCGAGCGGCCGGGTGGTATCGACTGAGTGGGACGGTACCGCTTTCACGCTTCGGGAGTTGCACCGCTTCGACAACGAGCCGGTTACCGTGCGGGGGCATGTGCACTGGGACGTGCTCAGGCTCTGGCACGAGATCAAGGTTGGGCTCGCCAAGTACGCCCAATCGGGCGCTCAGCCGCCGGCCGGCATCGGGATCGATACCTGGGGTGTGGACTACGCGCTTCTTGATGCCAGCGGCAAGCTGCTCGGCAATCCCTATCACTACCGGGACAGCCGCAACGACGGGATGGTCGAACTCGCCTGCGAGCGGGTGCCCCGGCAGGAGATCTACGCCCAGACGGGGATCCAGTTCATGCAGCTCAATAGCCTCACGCAGCTGTTGAGTTTGGCCGAGGCCGGGGAGCCGCAGCTCGAGCATGCCGATACCTTGCTGATGATGCCGGATCTCTTCAACTATTGGCTGACCGGCCGCAAGGCGTCCGAGTACACCGCTGCCTCGACCAGCCAACTGCTCCATGCCGAAGAGCGTCGCTGGGCCGTGGAGCTGGCAGCTGCTTTCGATATTCCCAGGCGTATCTTTCCAGAGATCATCCCTCCTGGGACGGTGCTCGGACCCGTGGCAACCGATGTATGTAGCGAGGTGGGGTTGGTCGGCGAGGTGCCGGTCGTCGCCGTCGGTAGCCACGACACGGCCAGTGCGGTGGTGGCGATTCCTGAACTGGATGAGCACAGCGTCTATCTCAGCAGCGGCACCTGGAGCCTCATCGGCGTGGAAATTCCCGATCCGATCCTCACCGAAGAGGCCCTCCGCTTCAACTTCACCAACGAGGGGGGCGTGGGCGGTACCATCCGGCTCCTCAAAAACGTTGCGGGCATGTGGCTGTTGCAAGAGAGCCGCCACCAGTGGCAGCGGGAGGGCCGGGACTACGACTGGGGGGAGTTGCTCGATCTCGCCGAGCAGGCGGAACCGTTCCGGAGCCTGCTCGATCCCGACGCCCCCGATTTTCTGAGCCATGGCGATATCCCGGGTGCGATTCGTGCCTACTGCCGCCGCACCGGCCAGGTAGAACCCGAGAGCATCGGGGCGGTGGTGCGCTGTTGCCTGGAGAGCCTGGCGCTCCGGTATCGGTGGGTGATCGAGGCATTAGAGACCGTGACGGGAAGGGAACTGACCACCGTGCGGATCGTCGGTGGGGGTAGCCAGAACCACCTGCTCAACCAGTTCACGGCCGACGCCTGCGGACGCCCGGTGGTTGCCGGACCGGTCGAGGCGACCGCTTTGGGCAACGTGGTGATGCAGGCGATCGCCACCGGGCATCTCGGCGACCTTGCGGCGGGGCGCCGGGCGGTGGCGGCTTCGGTGGAACTGAAACGGTACACCCCGCAACCAGGCCCGGAGTGGGATCGAGCCTTTGAACGCTTCAAGGGGTTGTTGGGTTAAGGCGCTATGCGTATCGATCGTACGGCCGCGCTATCCACACCGAGCGGGGCGAGCATCGATCGAGGCATCACGTGAGTGAATCGGTGACTCTACAATCCGCTGTACATGGCCTCCGTCGGCAGTTCGTCAGCTGTCGGAACCGCGAAATAGGTGGTGTGGTACGTGCCACCAATCCGATTCGAACAAGAGGAAGACCGTAATGATCTCTAGGCGACCCGCATACATATCGAAGATGAGTATCCCTCGACTGAACGCAGATAACTCAGCGAAGTTGTCCAACGGACCTACTCCTGCCAACCCCGGCCCAATATTGCCCACACTGGCGAGTGAGGCTGTAAGGGCCGTTATGAAATCTGCTCCCAAACCCACCAGAAGGACACTCGAAAGGACTACCAACAGGAAGTATAGGGTGAAGAACGCCTCCACGGCCTGCATCACCTTCGGGGGAATGACCTGTCCGTTTAGCCGTGCAAAGAAGACCCCCCTCGGATGAACGATGTGCCTGGCTTCTTGTAACGAACCGTTTAAAACGATAAGCCAACGCACCACCTTGATCCCCCCAGCAGCGCTACCTGCACTCCCGCCTATGAACATGAGGAAGACGATGAAGATCTGGACCTGCTGAGGCCATTGGGCAAAGTCTATCGAGGCAAAACCGGTTGTGGTAATGATGCTCAGAGACTGAAAGAAGCCGTGCCTCAGAGCTTCCGCCAAGCCATAGGTCGTACTGAGGTTTACGGCCATGAGCAGCGCGATCACGACGCTGATGGTCAGGTAGATGCGGAATTCCAGACTCTGCAGGAGCAACCTGGGGCGACCTTGGAAAGCGCGATAGAGCAAGGCGAAGTTGGTACCGGCAAACGCCATGAAAGGGACCGCAATCCAGCTCAAGGCAGCGTTGTAGTCGGCGAAGCTAAGCGCGTTGGGGCTAAAACCTCCCGCCGCCAAGGTGGTGAAGGAGTGCGCCACGGCATCGAATATCGACATCCCACCGAGGATATACGCTAGGCAACAAGCGACAGTCAAGCCGATGTAGATGCTCAGGACTGCGGTGGCAGTGTGACGAACGCGAGGACCCAAAGTCTCACTGGTAGGACCAGGGGCTTCGGCGATGAAGAGCTGTCTCCCTGCAATCGCAAGGTGTGGCAACACCGAGATGAACAACACGAGGATCCCTATTCCACCAACCCATTGTGTCAGGGCTCGCCATAGAAAGAGGCTTTGGGGGAAGTTTTCGAAGTCGGTGATGACCGTGGACCCCGTGGTGGTGAAGCCACTCATCGCTTCGAAGAAGGCGTTGAGAGCGCTTAGATGACCGGATATCAGATAGGGGATGGCACCGATTAGTGGAAATGCGAACCATATTAGCAAGACGGTGGCTATGGTTTCTCGCCTGGACGGATCGGCGTCCGGTGCCCCCAAATATCGCAGTGAAACCCCGAGGACGGCTGCCAAGGCCGTGGCAACCACGAAGCCCAAGAATGGGTCGTGGACCAGTAGGGCATAGAGAGTGAAAAGGAGCATGACCAGACTAAGGCCGATCAGGCTTGTGCCGAGAACGAACGGGGTAAAACGATCCCGTGAAGATTTCATCTTGATACGGGGCGAACCGACGGTGTCGAGGACAGTCATATCGAACTCAAGCTAAACCCAGGATAGGGGTAGTTTTGTGAAAACAGCCTCACCGATAAAGCGGGGTCACAGTTACCGGAGTTCTCATGTCTATACGAGTTCATGATGATCCCAACAACTCCTGTATCTCAACATATGCTGCTCTGGTCATGCGAATCCTGCAAGGGGCAAACGTCCCTTGTTTCGCTGATTTTATTCCTCCCCGATATCCTCGTGCCACACTTCAGGGTTGTTGGCGATGTAGTCGGCCAGCATGTCGATGCACTCTTTGGAGGCGAGGTCGATCACGGTGACGCCGTTTTCCTTCAGCCAGTCGACCCCACCCTGGAAGTTCACCGATTCACCGACCACCACCGTGCCGATCTTGAACTGTCTCACCAGTCCGCTGCAGTACCAGCAGGGTGCCAGGGTGGTTACCATGACGGTGTTGCGGTAGCTGCGCTGCCTGCCGGCGTTTCGGAAGGCGTCCGTTTCGCCGTGGATCGAGGGGTCACCGTCCTGGACGCGGCGGTTGTGCCCTCTTCCCAGCAGCTTACCGTTTTGGTCGAAAAGAGCTGCTCCGATGGGGATGCCGCCTTCAGCCAGTCCGGAGCGGGCTTCTTCGATGGCGACCGCCAGCATGGCTTGATAGTCAGGTTCTCGATTCATCCACGACCCTCCTTTGAACCCTCAGGTGCCGCGCCTGCCTACGGGGTGC
>CP070651.1:225746-245621 GCA_020354625.1 Trueperaceae bacterium | reverse complement strand
GTTTCTCATCAACTCGTAAGAGATTGCGTGACGCCGAGACAGAGCTGGGAAGCAAAACGGCTGCGTTGGGTTGTAGATTACTAAGCTTATCAGGTTTGGTCGCAAAGGGCTTGGGAAGGCCTGCAAAACTACCAGCCACAGCCGGGTACGTCCCGGGGAATGCGTAGATGGTGATGAGGGATGAGTGCTGCGAACGTCGCGGCTGAGTCCATCTGCTCCGACGTTTGTATTTTCGAAATCAAACGTTCCAAAACCGCTGTCCTTTGCAGGTGTCTCACGCATTCCCCATTCCCCATCACCCATTACCGCTCTGCTTTCAACCTACCCACTACCCATCACGCATCACCCATCACCATAAGCTTCTCGCTATTCCCAACGTTGGGCGCTACGACCTCTACCTCGAAACACCGAGATATGATCTGATGACTTCACTATTGGGAGGTGGCGGATGAAAACGGTGCTTTGCTACGGCGACTCGAATACCTGGGGCTATGACCCGGCCACCGCCGAGCGGTTCTCGTTCGACGATCGCTGGACCGGGGTCCTCCGGCGCAAGCTCGGGCCGGCGTATCACGTTGTCGAAGAGGGCCTGAACGGCCGCACCACCGTCTGGGACGATCCCATCGAGGAACATAAGAACGGCAAGACCTATCTAAGCCCTTGCCTGACCTCGCACAAACCGATCGATCTCGTCACCATCATGCTCGGCACCAACGACCTGAAGATGCGTTTTTCGCTCCCGGCCGGCGATATCGCCAGGGGCGCTGCCGCGTTGGTCGATACCGTGCAAAAGAGCGATACCGGACCGGGTGGAAAGGCTCCGCAGGTGCTACTTATGGCCCCACCCCCCGTGGCCCGCCTGAGCGAGTTCGCAGAGATGTTCGAAGGAGCGGAGGCCAAGTCGAAGCGGTTCGGGGAGTACTACCGGCAAAGAGCGGAGGAGCTCGGCTGCGCCTTTCTGGACACCGGTACCGTCATTCGCTCGAGCGACCTCGACGGGATCCACTTCGAGCTCGGCGAACACCGGAAGTTGGGCCAGGCCGTCGCTGCGCGCGTGCGGCAGCTCCTCGGTTGAACCCGTTGGGACAAGCGTTCGGTGTCGCATGTTCGGTAGGGAGGGTCGTGTGAGAGCCGTCACTGTGTTGGGTTCTGTTGAGGCAGAACATCTCGGCAAGACCCTGATTCACGAACACCTCTTGTTCGATTTTTCTGCTTTTCTGCCTTTACAGCAAGACGTTGTACAGGCGCGGCTCGTCCAGAAGCCTCTTACCATCGAATGGCTTGGGGCGCTTCGGTTCGACCCCTTCTTGCTCGCCGACAACGTGAGACACGTCGATATCGAGCTCACCATCGAGGAGCTCGGGTCGTTCGGTCTGCTCGGTGGCAAGACGGTGGTCGACCCCACCAATGCGTCTTTGGGCCGAGATCCGCTCGCCTTGCAGCGGATCGCTCGAGCCACCGGGCTCAACATCGTGATGGGGTCTGGCTACTACACGGAGATCTCGCTCGGTCGAGACTTTGAGAGCCGTTCGATCGAGTCCGTGACCGCGGAATTGGTACGGGATGTGACGGAGGGGGTCGACGGCACTTCTGTTCGGGCTGGTCTGATCGGCGAGATCGGGACTTCGGCACCGATCACACCGAATGAGCTCGTGTCGCTCCGGGCGGCTTCGAGAGCGCAAGCCGCTACGGGCGCCCCGCTGATGATTCACTTGGACGGTTGGGGACGAGAAGGCCACCGGGTTCTCGATATCGTGGCCGAGGAGGGTGGCGCCTTAGACCGGACCATCCTCTGTCACATGAACCCGTCTTGTGCCGACCTCGAGTATCAGCAAGATCTTGCAGCCCGCGGCGCCTACATCGAATATGACATGATGGGGATGACCGCATTTTATCCGCCCAACAAGGTGTGTCCCGACGACCTCAGCGCGCTGCAGGGAATCGCGAGTCTCATCGAAGCGGGCTTTGGCGAGAGGGTGCTCATGAGCCAGGATGTCTTTTTGAAGATGATGTTCAAGCGGTTTGGCGGTTTGGGTTATACCCACGTATTCGAAAATCTACCTCCTCTCTACCGAGAGGTGGGTATTCGGGATACGGATCTCACTACGATGTTCGTTGAGAACCCCCGCAGAGTCTTGGTGTTCGAGGGGGTCTAAATGACAGAAGAATACGTCTACCGTTCAAAGGAAAACGCCCTCCGAGACATCTTTGGCAAGACACCGGTCGTGATCGGTGTAGTTCATCTTAGAGCGCTGCCTGGCTCACCTCAGTATCGTGGGAACTCACTAGAGGAGATCTACGGGCTTGCCGTCGAGGAAGCGGGTCGCTACGCCAGAGGGGGAGTGCACGGCCTCATCGTCGAAAATCACGGCGATATCCCCTTCTCGAAGCCGGAGGATCTCGGTCCTGAAACCGCAGCCGTGATGGCTGTCGCAGCCGACCGGATCAAACAGCAGGTCGATCTCCCCATCGGGATCAACGTGCTGGCCAACGGTGCGATCACGGCCTTGGCGGTAGCACAGGCCGGCAGGGGTCGGTTTGTACGGATCAACCAGTGGGCAAACGCTTATGTTGCCAACGAGGGGATCATCGAAGGACCTGCCGCCAGAGCCGCACGGTACCGGAGCTTCCTACACGCTCACGACATCAAGGTATTCGCTGATGTTCACGTAAAGCACGGGTCGCACGCCATCGTCGCCGATCGGTCGATCACTGAGCTGACGAGAGATGCCGAGTTCTTCGACGCCGACGTCGTGATCGCCACAGGACAGCGTACGGGTGATTCCACCAAGCTCGATGAGCTGCGGACCATCAAGAAGTCGACCCAGCTTCCCGTGTTGGTCGGAAGCGGCGTCACCGAGGAGAATGTTGCCGAGCTTTTAACCCTTGCAGACGGTGTCATCGTAGCGAGTTCTCTGAAACAAGAAGGCGTTTGGTGGACACCGGTTTCAGAAGACAAGGTGCGCAGCTTTATGAAGGTTGTCAACAGCCTCTGACGGCCCGTGGTCATGGATTCGGTCTCCCCATCAGAGCCCGTCAATCTCGTCCTCGGCTATGCCAACGTCGACATCATCGCGCTGAACCGGCTGCGTGATCTCGGGTTGATCGAAGATAGTGGCGCTGTTCGGGCCAGGATCGGTGCGCATTCCCGGGCCTTGGTGAGGCCCGGAAGCGACCGGGACGCGTGACCGGGGGTGACGGGCGTGAGCCGACTGGATGAAGCATCGATGAAGCAAGTGCCAGACCGCCCTCATCCAGCACACTGGATCGTGCGATAGCACCAATATAGGACGAACTCGAAAGGTTGGTTGCGTGATGAAACGGTTCCCTAAACGACACCGCAACGGCTTAGGCTCTCTGCTAAGAACCTCCAAGGATCGCGGCCGCCCGCGATCCGTTGCCGCAAACAGTATTTGGACGTGCTTAGTAGGACTTTTGCTCGTTTGCACCTCGACCCTCGTAGCCGCGCAGCAAGAGGTCACCCTCCGTGTGGCACAGCATGTCGCCCTGGGGCCGTATCTCACCGACGGTGAGGGCCGTGCCCTCTATACCGTGGTCGATGCCGTGAATCCTCTTGCAGGCATCGATGCCCGTTTGTGGACTCCGCTGCCGGCCGAAGGTACGCTGATGATCGCCGGGGAGGTCGATTTCAGCCTGCTCGCTAGCCGGCGCGGTGATGATGGGCGGTTGCAACTGACCTACGGTGGTTGGCCCCTGTATACCTTTGTAGACGATGTGGGTGAAGGTGATCTTCAGGGTCAGGGGTTCCAAGATGCCTGGTTCGTGGTGTCGACCAAGGGTGTTCCCCTGGAAATCCGACTCCTCGCCCCAGGGGCTTTTGAAGCGCTCGAGCTGGCCCGGCAGGCGGCCGCCAGAGCCCGTGTCGAGGGGGCGGCTCCCAACCCGGACAATCCTTTATGGGCCGAGGCGATCCGGGAGGGGGAGCAGGCCCGCAAGCTCGATCCGGATGAACCCGAAGTGGTGCGTTTTTTGGCCGATACCTATTCGACGGTCCGCTGGTATATTCGAGCCTGGAACGCTTGGCAAGACTATGTCGAGCTCGGAGGGGTACTGGATGCACCGGCACGTGAGGCCGGCACGCGGGCCGGCACCCAACTCGCCTACGCTCAGTACGATTTCGATCGCCCCGAGGCGGCGCTTGAACTCTATCTCGATGTCATCGACTTCAATCCCACCGATGCGCAGGCCTATCGATGGGCGGGCCGCATCCTGCTCGAGCAGGCGCGCCCCGAGGAGTCGCTACCCTATTGGCAAGAGGCGGCTCGCCTGGCGCCGAGCGACGCCGGTGTCGCCTACTTTTTGCGCTTGGCGGAAGATGAGATCAAGTACGGTATCCACGGTACCGAGAGCTTTTACGATGGGATCCGGCTCTATGAAGCTGGTCGATTGGAAGCGGCCCTGATGCATTTTAGACAGGCCATCGTCGCGAACCCCGACTTCAAACAGGCCTTTGTCTGGGCAGGCCGTGTCAGTTTGGAACTCAAGGATCCGGCTTCTGCGAGAGGGTACTGGCGAGAGGTACTGGCGATCGATCCAGAAGATACGCGTGCCGCTTTCTTTTTGGAGCTTGCTACCGATCAGCTCCGTTGGGGTATCGAGGCCGCTAATGCATTCCGTGAGGGTGTAAGGCTCTATGAGGAGGGCGATCTCGTTGCCGCCAAGCTCCGGTTTGTTCTGGCTACGCAAGCGAACCCGGAGTACAGTGAGGCTTGGGCTTGGACGGGCCGGACCGAGTTCGAGCAGGAGGCGTACCGGCTAGCTTCGCAAGCCTACGGCGTCGCTCAGGAACTCGAGCCGGAAAACGAAACCTATCAATACTTCTACCAAGAAGCCTTACGCCGGGCAGAGCAGTAAGGTGGGCCCGCCAAGAATTTTCGGTTTTGGCTGACGCTCAGTTCGTTTCGCGGGTAGGCTGTAGCGCGAATATGATGCGCTCTTCACCGGTGGCAGAGTGGATGTATCGCTTTTGACCGGTGATCCGGCACCACTTCCTGCGCCAGCGGACCAGCCCCTCTTGCTGGTAGCGACCTGAGAACATCGCACACTGATCTGGTGTCAGCTCATTGCTGCTTACGATCTCTGTACCGACGGTTAGCGTGGTGGTCACTCGACTCCACCTCCCCTTCGCCTCTCCTGTTTCATTTACCACATATTGAATTAATCGTGATGTGAAATATTTCGCCAGCGTTGTTGGTCGTGTGCGAAGATCTTGGCGTTTTCGAGCCTGTCTACCGTTCGGGGTAGAGTCCTGTCCTTTTTTAGGACAGGACTCTAGCGCGACTCTCGAGAGGAAGGAGGGGGTAGCTTTAGGATAGTCGTTCTGGAGGCGCCTTCTGTACAGTGTTCAACGCAAAATTTCGCTGGTGATGAGAGATGAGTCATGAGAGATGAGTAGGGCAACGAATAGGGGAATGGGGAACGTGTGGCTAACGTGCAAAGGATGGGCTGAACCCGTATCTTTCGCGACACCCATTACCCATCACTCATCACCCATTACCTTATCTTCCAGGCAAAACCGCAAGAGCAGATGGGCTTGAACGCGTTAGTTCACAGTGCCCATCACTCATCACCCATCACCGCATTTTCTGGTGCCTCTTTCACCCCCGCAGCCTCGAAATCGAAGTTCTCGGGCCAGCGGGTCTGATCGTTGAAAAGAGCGTCTGCAATGTTGGCTTCGTCGAGATCGAAGGCTTGACTGAGATCCGCACCGCGCAGATCCGCCCAGCGCATGTCGGCGCCGCGGAGCCTCGCTCCGAGGTTGGACCCGCGCAATTTAGCCCAGCGGAGTTGTGCCTCTTCGAGGTCTGTTAGCACCAGGTTGGCGTCCTGTAAGTCTGCCCGGACGAGCGAAGCCCCAGAGAAATTGGCACTCCGTAAGTCGGTGCCCCGGAGGACGGCCCCCACGAGATTGGCGCCGGAAAAGTCCCCTCCCACCAAGTTGGCGTTCTCGAGTTGGGCTCTGCTCAAATTAGCCAGCTCTTTGCCGGCCATTCTCTCTAGTTCGACAAACGCCTGTGCGGCTTCAGCACGAGATCTGATGTTGGCAAGCGGCAGACAGGTCTCGATGTCCTCTGCGCCGCAGTCTTGCCGGTTGTAGATGATGGTGAGGAGTTCGGCACGGCGCGCGGCGATCATTCCGTCGACCTGCAATTGAACCTGTTGCCTCAAGAGGTCGTTTCGTTGTGCGAACGACTCGTTTTGATCCTTGAGAAGCTCGTTTTGCTGCCAAAAGAGGAAGACGGCGGCCAGAGCCGGGGCCATGGCGATCAGGGCCACGATCAGGATCAGTAGCCTGTTCCCCATCATCCGCCTCAAGACGGCGGCGAGAAGGTGGGCCGTCTCTGTGGTCGGCAGTCTCCCCGACGCTCGCCACGCCGCTACCCAGGCGTTGATAGTGTTCACCATGCCGGGTCCGAGCGTGGCCAGGATGCCGAGCTTACCTGTCAACCCGGGGCCGATCGGTTCTTCGAACGGCTGTTCGTCGAATCGGGAGAGTTTTTCTTCGAGTTCCTCGATCTGTTGTTGGAGTCGAGAGATCTCATCTTGGAACACATTAGCCATCCTTGTTGCCATTCTATTGGGATTTGTGTGTTTGAGGGTAGTCACAGGCCTTTTGGGGGGTGCGTGTGCCACCCCGAACGTGCGGTTCGATAACCCGAAAAAGGGGTGATTCCACAGTGGTCACTGCGATTTTTTGCACAATCCTCCACACTGAAACTAGCCTTGACACCTATTGAGCTACCATCCGGCAAAGGGACGGCAAATCGATGACTGAAAATACCAATGAAAGCCTACGTCTACCACGCGACTCCTCTCATTTTTTCAGTTCGACCGAAGTGTTTGTGATGACCCCGACGCACTATCACGACCTGGTTCGAGTCGCCTTACAGGAAGGCCTGAAGCTACCCCGCGCTTACGTGGAAACCGAACAGGGTGTCGAGGAAATCAAGGCGCTCAGGCGCTCGGCCTACTACTACTTTTTCACCACCAAAGAGCACAGAGACGAGTGGCGCCTGTTCGATGAAGACATCATGGTTCTGTTGGTGTTGAGCTAAAGACCCCCGCTTTGAGCTTTGAGTCAGCACCTGGAACTCAAGCTTGCAGAAGCGAAAACGCGGTGCCCCTGCTCAAGGAGAGCAGCCCCTGCTCTCGAAACTGATGTTGTCCAGGCTGATCCAACTTCCGCGACGTAGGTTTCCGTCGTCGAGCAGAGTATCGAGGTTGACAGCTCCCTCGCTTTCGACCATCACGATGGCACCGCCATCCCCCTCGTTGCTGGTATCGACGCGGAAGAACATATTGTCTGCAGGTCGGCAGCCACTCGGTAGGGTGATCAGCGGGTTTTGAGCTGCCGATTCGGCAGCATAGATCTTGCCCCGCAGATAGACGGTGCCAGAACGATCCACCGAGATTTCTGGAAGATCCTGGTCATCTGAGGAGATCACCCAGTTCTTTTCCGGCTTGAGCGGGTTCCACGTTCCTGCTCTCGGTGCAGATCTGCTGGTGGTTGAACGCTCAGCAGGCTCTGTGGGAGTGGTGCTACTTGATGTGGGTGTGCGAGAAGCTCCTTGGGGTTCAGCTTCTGTGGAAGATGGGGTAGCAACCTGTTCGCTGACGGCGCTGAGCTGCTGCCGGGTCTGTGCCACCTGTCCCGAAAGCTCACTGAGACCGGCTAATGCTTCCGAAAGCCCCGACTGACCTTGCTGAACCGCCGCACCGATGGTGGTGAGTTCTGTTGTCACCGTGTTGATCTCGGCCTCGAGACCCCTTACTTTTTCATCGAGATCTGCAATCCGATTCGCCAGCTCGCCGACATCGGGTCTGGTAAGAGAGATAGTGGCCACGATGACCAGGGTGGCAAAGACGATCGCTGCCAGTGTGAAAAACATCTGCCTATTCATAGCAACGAGTCTACCCTTTCATACCGTCTGCCGAAACCGTGCCTCGTCGTCTCACCTCGGTTCGGGTTCACCGGTCTCGGTGACGAACCGTAAGACCGTCTGTGTGGACCCACGTTTTTAGTGTTCACGTCCGGCGCGCTTCAACGTCTCCGGCACGCGGAAGGCGAAAACCGAGGCCGCTACCAAGCCGAAGGCCGCGATGACGAAGGGGGCGACTGAAAGATCGAGAGCGTCTGCCAGGCCACCGATGGCGAGGGGGCTGCCTGTGGCGCCGCCGTCGCCGATCAGGCGCCAGACTCCCAAGAACTCTCCCAACGACTCTTTGGGTGCCAGATCCGCGCCCAGAGTCATCATGCTCCCCGATCCCAGACCGTTGCCAAAACCCACCACGCTAGCGGCCACCAGCAGCATGCCGAAGTCGGCCGCGAGCGGGATGAGCGCCATACCGATCCCCTGCACGATGAAGCTTGGGACGATGGCGTATTTCCGGCCCAGACGGTCCATCAACAGGCCTGCCGGGTAGAACATCAAGGTGTCGATCAAGGAGGAGAGACTCATGATCCAGCCGATGGCCTGGACGTCGAGACCGAGGACATTGGCGGCGTATAAGGGGAGGATCACGAACCTGCCCGCGCGAATCATCTGAGCCAGGAGTTGACCGAGGCCTGCGTTCAAGAAGGTGTGACGGTGGACTCGAAGAAGCTCTAACAGGTGGTTGGAAGCTCCGTGTGCCATTCGCACCGATACCTGGGGCGACACCTTGATGAAGATGGCTGTGGCGAGGGCACCGACGATCGCTAGACCCGCATAGAGCAAAAAGGGTGTCTTGAGACCGAATGAAGCGGCGACGACCCCGCTCACCGCCGGTCCGGCAAAGGAGCCCAGGCGGAAGATCCCGCCGAGGGTAGCGATCGAGCGTCCCCGCGCTTCGGTGCGGGTCACCTCGGTAATGAAGGCGTGGCGCGAGATATTCCAGAGCGCTGTCCCAATGCCTGCAGTGAACCGGAACAAGATCAACTGCCAAACGGTCTGTGCCCAAAAGAGCGCCAGCACCGAAACGATCAGAAGGCTCAGGCCGAGGAGCATCACCCATTTCCGGTCGAGCCTTCTCAGCAGGGTCCCGGCTGGGAGGTCGCCCACCAGCATACCGATCGCCTCGCCGGCGAGTATGAGGCCGATCAGACCGTACGAGATACCGAATGAGCTGGCGTAAAGTGGTAAGACGGGGATGAGCATCCCCTTGCAAAACGCCAGGATAAAAGCGGGCAGGTAGATGGAGAGGTAGAGGGTTCGGGGCATGGTCGACAGGCACTGCTTGCGGCGGCACAAGGACCGCATATGGAGCTGCGAAGGGCTACCTTACCACGAAACGGTCAATCGCTACCGGTGTCTGTGCAAACGGATATGCTGGACTAACCAGAAAGACGGGAGGATAACGAAAGTGACCCTGCCGAAGCTCAACGACTATGTTGTATTTGTTGATAACCTCGACCACCCCGAAGGGGTGACCTGGGGACCTGATGGACATGTCTACGCCGGTGGTGAAGCCGGCCAGATCTACTGCATTACCTTGGACGGCGAGGTGACCGAGGTCGGCTCCACCGGAGGGTTCATCCTCGGGCTCTGTCTCGACGCCCAGGCGAACGTATACGCGTGCGACCTCAACCATAAAGCCGTCATGCGCATTACCCCGGCAGGCGAGGTGTCGACCTACTCGAGCGGCGCGCCGGAACGCAAGCTCGCCGTACCCAACTACCCGGTCTTCGACGCCCAGGGAAACCTCTACGTGTCGGATTCGGGGGATTGGAAAGGGAACAACGGTTGCCTTTTCCGCATCAGGCCCGGAGGTTCGACCGGCGTGCTCACGAGTGAACTGTCTCAGTTCCCCAACGGGCTCGCCCTCAGCCCAGATGGCGCCTATCTCTACGTGGTGCTCTCGAACACCGCTTCGGTGGTCAGGGCGGCGCTTGATGAAGACGGCGGCATCGGTCCACCAGAAACGGTGGTCGAACTCCCCAAGACCGTACCGGATGGCCTCGCCTTCGATGCGCTCGGCAACCTCTACATCTCCTGTTACACCCCCGATATCGTCTACCGGCTGAGTTCTGGCGGCGATCTGCAGGTGGTGGTCGAAGACTGGGAGAGTACCTTGATCGCCAGCCCGACCAACATCGCTTTCGCCGGAGCCGATCTCTCCACGCTGGTGGTAGCGAGCCTGTCGCGCTGGCACCTGGCCAAGGCCCAGCTCCCGGTCGTCGGCCAGCCGCTTCACTACCCGGACTTGAGCTGAGGAGGAACGGATACTGACGAGCGCTGTATGGTACACGTGACGGCCTGGAGGGCATCAGGTTTTTTGGGAGAAACGTATGCGCAAGTTCGAAGGAAGGTGAACAGATGACGTGGGGAAGCTTAGAGGGCAGGGTCGCGATCGTCACGGGCGCAGCTCGAGGCATCGGCAAGGCCGCTGCCCTGGCGTTGGTTGAGGCGGGGGCCAAGGTTGCGCTCGGAGACATTCTCGATGAGGCCGGCTACGAAACCGTAGGGGAGATCGCCGCTGCCGGGGGAGAGGCCTTCTACCAGCACGTCGACGTGGGCGTGACGGTCGAGGTCGAGAAACTGGTCGCGGTCACGGTCGAGCGCTACGGCAGGCTCGACATCTTGGTCAACAACGCCGGTATCGCCTTCCAGGACACGGTGGTGGACATCTCCGAAGAGGATTGGGACAGAGTTTTAAATATCAACCTCACCAGCGTCTGGCGCGGCATGAAGTTCGCCATCCCCCACATGATCCGCGCCGGTGGTGGCGCGATCGTCAACCTGGCCTCGGTACAGGGGCTGATGGGCTTTCCCGGCTGGTCGGCCTATGCCGCTTCCAAAGGGGGCGTTGACGCGCTGACCCGGCAGGCCGCGGTCGAGTACGCCCCGCACAACATCCGTATCAACAGCATCGCCCCCGGCACCATCATGACCCCGATGAACGAGCGCATCTTCGAGGAGACCGAAGATCCAGAGGCGCTCATCGACAACTGGAACAGCCTGCACGCGCTGGGCCGCTTCGGTCAACCGGAAGAGGTCGGCAGCCTGATCCGCTTCCTCGTCTCAGACGCCTCTTCGTTTATCACTGGGGACACCATCCGCGTCGACGGTGGCCTCCTCATCAACGGCCGGTAGGGGAGGGGAACGTGGCGGAGATTTTTGGGCGTAATTGGACCCGTCGTGAGCTGCTGGCCCGTGTCGGGCACATGGACCAGCTCGCCGGTATCAGGGCGAGCACGGCTGGAGACGGCACCGCTCGCGGCGGACGCCTCTTCGACGTCACCACCGGCAGTGGGCTGTCCTTTCGGGTGCTGGCCGACCGGGCGCTCGATATCACCTCGTGTAGCTACCGGGGCACACCCCTGGCGTGGAACTCCCCTTCCGGGGAAGTGCACCCCAGCTACTATGAGGCTGCTGGGATGGGATGGCTCCGCTCCTTTCCGGGGGGGCTCGTCACCACCTGCGGCTTGGACCAGTTCGGTGCGCCCTCCTTTGATGCCGGCGAGGACTTCGGCATCCACGGCCGGCTCAGCAACCTGCCGGCTGAGCAGGTGAGCCACAGAGCCGAGTGGCGCGGGGACGAATACCAGCTCGAGATTCGCGGGCGGGTGCGCCAGGCGAGGCTCTTTGGAGAGAACCTGGTCCTGGAACGTTGCATCACAACCCGGCTCGGCTCGAACCGGATCCTGCTCGAGGATACCGTCTGCAACGAAGGCTTCGAGCCCCAACCGCACATGTTGCTCTACCACTGCAACCTCGGCTTTCCCCTCGTCAGCGAGGAGACCCGCCTAGCGTTCGAGGCCGAAACGACCCTGCCCCGCGACGCCGATGCCGAACCCGGTCTCGCCGCCTGGCACCGCTTCCAAGCGCCGACCACGGGCTACCGCGAGCAGGTCTTCCGGCACGTTGCCAAGGCCGATGAAAAAGGGATGGTCGCCGTCACCGTTCACAATCCCGGGCTCGAGTTCGATCTGGTGATCCGTTACCCGAAAGCGGCACTTCCGCACCTCTTCCAGTGGAAGATGATGGGGCAGGGGGCGTACGTCCTCGGCATCGAGCCGGCCAACAGTAGCGGCATCGGTGGCCGGGCAGCGGCGCGCGAAAGCGGCGATCTGCCGCAGCTTGAGCCGGGTGAGAGCCGGAAGTACCAGCTTCTGTTCGACATCGTCGAGCGTAGATAGCGACCGGACCACAACGCACGCTGCCGTGATGGACGCCCTCGATATCGAGAACCGAGATGCGCTGCTCGCGTATTTGTGGGATCAGGGCCGTGTGGACCGCGCAGAACACCCGGTGATGCAAACCCTGCGGGGCGGCGTATCTAACCGCACGGTGCTGCTCAGGCGCGCTAGCGGTGAGGCCTGGGTCTTGAAGCAGGCCCTCGCCAAATTGCGGGTTCCGGTCGATTGGTTTGTCGACCCGGTGCGGGTCCATCGCGAAGCCGATGGGATGCGCGTCTTGGCCGCCTTGGTGCCCGGCAGCGTCCCCGGGCTGGTGTTCGAAGACCGTACCCACCACCTGATCGCCATGGAGGCGGTGCCGGACCCGAGCCGGAACTGGAAGGAGATGCTCCTTTCGGGCGAGCTCGATCGCGAGCATGTGGCCGCCTTCGGCACCCTACTCGGCCAGATCCACCTCCAGAGCCACCGGCGGGATGAACTGGCCGCCAGGTTCCCAGACGACTTCTTCGATGCGCTACGGCTCGAGCCCTACTACCGCTACAGCGCCGAACAGGTTCCCGAAAGCGCCTCCTTCTTGCACGACCTGATCGATGAGACCACCGCCATCAAGCTCTCCTTGGTTCACGGCGACTACAGCCCAAAAAACGTCCTGGTGCATCAGGGGCACCTGTTTCTGCTCGATCACGAGGTGATCCACTGGGGCGACCCGACCTTCGACCTCGGTTTCTCGATGACCCATTTTCTTTCCAAAGCCCACCACCTGCCTGAGCAGCGGCAGGCCTTCGCGGACGCTACCCTGTTTTACTGGCAAGCCTACCGAGCCGCTGCCGCGGAGCTCGTCACGCCCGAGCTCGAAGCGCGGGCGGTGCGCCACACCTTGGGCTGCCTGCTCGGGCGGGCGGCGGGGCGCTCGCCGCTCGAGTACTTTGGCGCCCAGGAGCGGAGCCGTCAACAGCGGGCGGTGCTCGAGCTGATGCGCCGGCCACCCCACACCGTCGACGAGCTGGTGCAGGGCTTTATCGAAAGGATCCTCGCATGATACCGATCCCACTCTCTCGAACGCGCCCCTTCTTCTCTATCCCAGCGCTGCTGAGATAAGGACGGAGATAACGACGTGCCCACCATCCGGAGCCTCTCTGCCCTCGAGATCTTAGACAGCCGCGGACGCCCCACCGTCAAGACCACGGTCGAACTCGACTCCGGGGCGTTCGGGGCCGCCTCGGTCCCCTCCGGCGCCTCGACGGGGCGATCGGAAGCGCTCGAGCTGCGTGACGCAGACCCGAAGCGCTACCAAGGCCTAGGGTGTCTGAGGGCTGTCGCCAACGTGAACGGTGAGCTCAACGACTCCCTGGCCGGCCGTTCTTTCGACCAAGCTGCGCTCGACCGGACCATGATCGAGCTCGACGGGACCGCCAGCAAGGCCCGGTTCGGCGCCAACGCGCTGTTGAGCGTGTCGCTGGCCTTTGCCAGGGCGGTGGCTGCTGAGCGAAAGGCACCCCTCTACCGGCAGTTCGCCGGCATCGCCGGGCTAACCCCACGAACCTTACCCCGTCCCACCATCAACCTCTTCAGCGGCGGCAAGCACGCCGGTGGGCAGGTTCCCATCCAAGACGTGCTGATCGTGCCCGCCGCGGCCCGCACCATTGCCGAGGTGCTCGAGCTGGCCTACGCCGTCTACCGCGCGGCAGCCGATCTGGCCAAGCGCCGCTACGGCGTGCGCGAACTCACCGCCGACGAGGGCGGCCTGGCCCCACCTTTTGCGAGCGTCGAAGCCATGTTGCAAGACGCGGTCGGTGCTATCGAAGCGGCGGGACTTCGCCCCGGCACTGACGTGGCGCTCGCGCTGGACGTGGCCTCGAGCCACTTCTACCACCGAGACGGCTACCACCTCGGCGAGCGCAAGCTCGACGGCTCGGGCATGATCGCCTTCTTGGCCGACCTGGTCGAACGCTACCCGGTCGTCAGCCTCGAAGACGGCCTGGCCGAAGACGACTGGAGTCACTGGCCGCAGCTCCATGAACGCTTGGCCGGCCGCACCCTGATCCTCGGCGACGACCTGCTCTGTACCAACCCTGAGCGCATCCGGCGGGCGGTGAGCGCACGCGCCGCCGACGCGCTCCTGCTCAAAGTGAACCAGGTCGGCACCCTCACAGAAGCCGCCGAGGCCGCTTCCCTGGCCCGCGCGGCCGGCTGGCAGGTCACCGTGAGCGCCCGCAGCGGTGAGACCGAAGACGACTGGCTCGCAGATCTCTCGGTGGGCTGGAACGGGGACCAGATCAAGGTCGGTTCGATCACCCAATCCGAACGGCTGGCCAAGTACAACCGGCTGCTCGAGATCGATCGCGAGACGGGATTGGGTTTGGTTACCTGGCCCCAAAAAGCTGGTAATGGGTGATGGGTAATGGGTGATGGGTGTTTCGAAAGATAGAGGCTCAGCCACTTCTGTGCACGTCCCCCACGCATAACTCAAACCTGTTTACTCATAAGGTGATGAGTGATGGGTAATGGGTGATGGGTGTTTCGAAATTTAGAGGCTCGACCGCTTCTATGCACGTCTCCCACGCATTACCCATTACCGCTTACCCATTACCACTTAGGTTCCGATCTTCCAGTCAGGAGTCACTCAACCGACCATGCCGTACACTAATCCCTGGCCCCGCGGGGCCCACTTCAGTCGAAGGTTGGGTCACACCATGACGTCGCCTGCATATCTCAAAAGCCTGTTTCTGCTCGAGCCCGATGTCGTCTTCCTCAACCACGGTTCCTATGGGGCGATCCCCCGGCCCGTGTTCGAAGTCTACCAGGCCTGGCAACGGCGCCTCGAGCGGCAACCGGTGCGGTTTTTTCAGCGCGAGCTCCCAGATGAGCTCGACCACGTACGGCAGGTCCTCGGTCGCTACCTCTGCGTCGACGCCGACGACCTCATCTTCGTGCCCAACGCGACCTACGGCGTCAACATCGTGGCGCGCTCCCTGCCACTCGCTGAAGGCGACGACGTGATCACCACCGACCAGGAGTACGGCGCCTGCAACACGGTCTGGTCGTTTCTGAGCCGCCGCAAGGGCTTTCGCTACCTGCACCAGCCCATCTCACTGCCGGCCACCTCGCGCCAGGCGATCGTCGATCAGCTCTGGCAGGCGGTGACCCCGCGCACCAGGGTGATCTATTTGAGCCACATCACCTCGCCCACCGCGCTGACCCTGCCGGTCGAGGAGATCTGCGCCCGTGCCCGCGCCGAGGGCATCCTGACCGTCATCGACGGCGCCCACGCCCCCGGTCAGCTCCCCTTGGACCTCACTGCGATCGGCGCCGACTTCTACACCGGCAACTGCCACAAGTGGCTCTGCAGCCCCAAGGGCGCCGGCTTTCTCCACACCCGGCACGAGCACCAACACCTCGTCGAGCCGCTGGTGGTCGGCTGGGGGGTCAGCGACGAGCGCGAGTTCACGCTCGGTTCAAACTACCTCGACCACCACTACTGGCTGGGCACCAACGATTTTTCCGGCTACCTGTCGATCCCCGCCGCCATCGACTTTCAGGCGGAGCACGACTGGCAGGCGGTTCGCCGCGCCTGCCACGAACTCTTGCGTGAGACGCTGGGGCGAATCAGCGCCTTGACGTGTCTGGAAGGGTTGTATGGCGACGACAGCTTCTACCAGCAGATGGCGGTGGCGCAGCTGCCGCCTGTTGAGGACGCTGCGGCCTTCAAAGAACGCCTCTACCAGGACTACCGCATCGAGATCCCCTGGAACCAGGGCGGGGTGCGGATCTCCGTGCAGGGCTACAACTCTCCAGCAGATCTAGACCTTCTCGTGCACGCCCTGGAGCGTCTTTTGCCTGCCTGACGGCTGCGAGCCCACCTAACTTGCCCCGACCAGCACAGGGTGTGGTACCATCAGGTTCGGAAATTTTCCTGATTGGAGAGTGAAGGTTTAAATGAAGACGAAGACTTATGGTTGGTTGGGGCGGGTGCTCGCGCTCACTACGGCGTTCGCCCTGCTGCTCGGCTTCGGGCTGGCCCAGAACACGACGATTCTCGGTGTTGAGTTGCCCGCCGATGCGGTGCCGTATGACGAGCAGGTGTTGCGCGTTCCCTGTGACAACACGCGGAATGAGAACACCTTCGATTTTCCTGTCGGGGTCTATACGCGCTTCGATTGTATCGAGGAGCTCTTCCAAGACACGCTGGTCGATCTGGACAAAGACTTCAACGTCATCCCCGCCTCGGCGGAGAGCTGGTCGGTGGCCGAGGACGGCCGTACCTGGACCTTCAAGTTGCACGAGGGTCTCGTGTGGAGTGACGGCACCCCGCTGACCGCCTACGACTACGAAGCCACCTTCCAGCTTACCGCAAGCCCCGAAATGGCTTGGGACTTCGCCTGGTTCTACTCCTTCATCGGCGAGGGCGGTATCGAGAACTGGGGCGAGATCATCGCCGGCGAGCTCCCGGTGGAAGAACTGGGCGTGAGGGCGATCGACGACCTGACGCTCGAGGTCGTCACCAAAGGGGTATTCCCGCCATTACCCGGCGTCATGAACTTCGCCCACGTGATGCAGAAGAAAGCTTTGGAGGAGCACGGCCCCTTCTACAATAACGACCCCGCCACCTCGGTCTCCTCAGGGCCGTACGTCTTGGTTGAGTTCGATCCCGGCAACCGGATCGTGGTCGAGGCCAACCCCATGTACCGGGGGTACCGCCCGCCGAACCTCAAGCGCATCGAAGGCATTTATATGTCACCGGCAACCTACTTCGCCGCCTTCCAAAACGGCGAGATCGACCGGGTTCCCTACGAGCGGCTGACCCCGGCCGACTTCGCCATCATCGAAAGTGATCCGGTGTTGAGCGCCAACTACCTGCGCCACTTCGGCGACTTCCGCACCGACTACCTGCTGTTCGATACCTTCAACCCGCCCTTCGACGACCTCAACGTCCGCAAGGCCTTTGCCATGGCGGTAGACCGCGAGTCCATCGTCGCCAACGTCTTCGGTGGTGAGATCAAGGCCATGCCGGCCCACTCGATGCTGATGCCCGGCTATCCTTCCTCCGACACCGAAGGCGCGCTGGCTGGGTTCCAGCGCTTCGACTGCGACGCGGCCCGGCAACACCTGGCCGACGCCGGCTACCCTGGTGGTGACGGCTTCCCCGCTCAGGAAATGTGGCTTCGTGCGGAAGCGCCTGCCATGGCGGCTGTTTATCAGGCCAGCGCGGCCTCGATCGCCCAGTGCCTCGACATCGACATCCAGGTCTCCAATAAAGACAACAAGGTCTATATGGACGCCTTGAACGCCAAGCCGACCCAGCTCGAACTCGGTGCCGTCTCCTACGGCATGGACTTCCTCGACCCGGCCAACCTGCTCGGCATCTGGGTGTCGACGGGTCGGCACTCTTGGCAGAATGACGAGTTCGACCGCATCGTGGCCGAGGCCAGCAACTTGGTCGGCAACCCTGTGCTCCGCGACCAGATGTTCCGCGACGCAGAGCGGATTCTGGTCGACGACGTGGGCGGCGTATTCATCGCCCACCGCTGGCAGGGCGATCTGTGGCAGCCCTACGTCCTCGGTGACACCCTGCGCGAGCCGGATGCTACCGGGATCAGCGGCAAGCACTGGAGCGTCGATGAACTGTGGAGTGACCTCTACATTCGTGCAGACCAGTAGTAGCCACTAGATCGTAATCTTGAGGGCTTGAGGAAGGTTCCTCAGGCCCTCCCTTTCGCTGGAGACCCTTCTCTTATGACCCGCTACATCCTGGAGCGGTTCGCCTCGCTCATCTTGGTTCTCTTTGCGGTATCGATCATCGTCTTCACCTTGATGCACTCGGTGCCGGGGGGGCCCTTTGACGAGAGCAAGGGCCGGTTACCGCCTGCGGCCAAGGAGAACATCCTCCGCAAGTACGGCCTCGACAAACCCGTCTGGCAGCAGTACCTGAACTACATGAGCCACGCGCTGCGCTTCGACTTCGGCATTCCCTATCAGCAGCCGCAGACCACCGTGGCGAAGCTGATCGGCAAGACCTGGGCGGTGACGGTACAGGTCGGGCTGATGACCATCCTCGTAGCCTTCAGTTTAGGCATCTTTGCCGGCATGTACGCCGCCTACCACCAGAACTCGTGGATCGACAACGTGGTCACTTTCACCGCCACCCTCGGCGTAACGGTGCCGAACTTCGTGGTGGCCATGTGGTTCATCTTGTTCTTTGCCGTGGCCCGGCAGTGGCTGCCGATGGGCGGTTGGAGCTCCTCGGGCCAGTGTCTCATCGGCAACTACCTCTGCACCGACTGGATCCTGCCCGTGATCGCCTACGCCCTGGCGCCGATGGCCATCGTGGCCCGCTACACCCGCGCCAGCATCGTCGACGTCAAGCGCGCCGACTACGTGCGCACCGCCAGAGCCAAGGGGGTGAGCGAGCGGGTGGTGATGCGTCGCCACGTGTTCCGCAACGCCCAGATCCCCATGGTCACCGCCCTCGGCACCGAGATCCCCAACCTGATCACCGGCAGCATCTTCATCGAGTCGATCTTCCGGATCAACGGCCTGGGCAAGTTCTTCGTGACCAGCACCCTCAACCGCGACTACCCCATGATCATGGCCACCTTTTTGCTGGTGGCGCTCCTCTGGGGCATCACCTACATGCTCACCGACATCGCCTACACCTGGATCGACCCGCGGGTGCGCCTCGGTTCGAAGGGAGAGGGCTAGTGGCCGACGCGGCAGGTTCACCTTCTCCCCCTGAAGCGCTCGTTCTCGAGGGGATCAGCGAGTCCCGCACTTTCTGGCAGGATGCCCGTCGGCGCTTCTTCCGCAACCGCCTGGCGGTGCTGGGCCTTGTCATCGTTTCTTTCCTTGTCATTCTGGCCGTGTTCGCCGACCTCTTGGCGCCCTTCCCGTACGACTTCGTACGCTTCGACCGGGTGCTGAAGCTCCCCTTCGTCTTCCCGGAGAACCCGCTCGGCACCGACGAGGTGGGCCGCGACTACTTGAGCCGGCTCATCTACGGCGCCCGCACCTCGCTGATCGTGGCCTTCTCGGTGCAGGGCATCGCCCTATTGATCGGCATGCCGCTCGGCGCCTTGGCCGGCTATTTCGGGGGCCGGGTCGACTTCGTGATCACCCGCATCATCGATATCATGACCGCGTTTCCGAGCCTGCTCTTCGCCATCCTCATTATCTCGGTGCTCGGCGGCGGCCTCCGGACCATCATCGTTGCGTTGAGCCTGACCAGTTGGATCATCATCGCCCGCTTGACCCGGAGCCAGGTTCTCACCCTGCGGGAGCAGGACTTCACCGTAGCGGCCCGGGCGCTCGGCGCCCCCGAGTGGCGCATCATGATGCGGCACCTATTGCCCAACGCCCTGACCCCGATTCTGGTAGCGGTCAGCCTGGGCATCCCCACCGCCATCTTCGCCGAGGCCGGATTGAGCTTCCTGGGACTCGGCGTCAACGACCCCATCGCCAGCTGGGGCAAGATGGTCGGGGTCAGCAACGCCTACGTGCGGGTCTACTGGCACTTGGCGCTCTTTCCCACGCTCGCCATCGCCCTGACGATGCTGGGGTTCTCGTTTCTAGGGGACGGCATCCGCGACGCGCTCGATCCCAAGCAGGAACGATAGCGGTTGCACCCCTACCCTTCGCGGGGCCGATGACCCTAAATGGTAATGGGTAAACGGTAATGAGTAATGCGTTAGTTGCGTGCACGAGAGAGGATGCACCACTACGCTTCGAAGCACCCATTACCC
>CP070651.1:222081-225646 GCA_020354625.1 Trueperaceae bacterium | reverse complement strand
TGCAAGTCACCGGGTGGTCTGGGAAGTTCGAAGGATAAGGCGTCCCAGTGCATATTCATAGCTACGTGGATGGGATTGTCGCCGGCTGCTTCTCCGTTCGTATGAGAAGCGAGCATGAAGGCCAGCACGTTACCGTTCCAGTCAGGTTTCCACGATTGGGTACCGTGCCAGGAGATGCTTGCAAACCCGTTCAGGCTGTCCTGGTGATGAAGATGATCTTTGTTCCGCAGGGAGGGATGAGCCATTCTAAAGGCGATGATGTTCTTGAAAAAGCGGTAGAGATCCGCGTTTTTCTCTTGCAGACCCCAGTTCAGCCAGTTCAGCTCGTTGTCGTGACAGTAGGTGTTGTTGTTGCCTAACTTCGTCCTGGCAACTTCATCTCCCATCAGGATCATCGGCACGCCTTGGCTGAGCATCAACACGGCCACCGCATTTTTCATCTGCCGCCGGCGGAGTTCGTTGATGGAGAGGTCACGGGTGGTCCCTTCCCAGCCACAGTTCCAACTGTTGTTGTCGTTGGCGCCGTCGCGGTTTTCCTCGCCGTTGGCTTCGTTGTGTTTTTCGTTGTAGGAGACCAAGTCGTTGAGTGTAAAGCCGTCATGGCAGGTGACGAAGTTGATCGATGCCGTCGGGCCCCTGCCCGTATAAAGGTCGGGAGATCCCTGCACGACCATACTCATGGCTCCACTCTGACCGGGATCCCCCTTTAAGAACCGGCGGATGGCGTCGCGACACTTGCCATTCCATTCAGCCCAACGTCCGTAGGCTGGAAAGGAGCCCACCTGATAAAGGCCGCCGGCGTCCCAAGCCTCGGCGATCAGCTTGCACTTTCCGAGGATCGGATCGAAGGCGAGCGCTTCGAGGAGCGGTGGATTTGCCATAGGTGCCCCCCAAGGATCGCGCCCGAGGATCGAGGCGAGATCGAAGCGAAAACCGTCGATGTGGTACTCCGCCGCCCAGTACCGTAAGGCGTCGAGCACCATATCTCGCACGATGGGGTTGTTGCAGTTCAAGGTGTTGCCCGTGCCGCTGAAGTTGTAGTAATAGCCTTCGTTGGTGAGCATGTAGTAGGTGGCGTTGTCGATACCTCGATAGGAGATCGTCGGCCCCTGTTCGTTCCCTTCGGCCGTGTGGTTGAAAACCACATCGAGGATGACTTCGATGCCGTTTTTGTGGAGTTCCTTGACCAGATTCTTGAGTTCGTCCGCTACCATGGTTCCGTCTTTCATCGGTCCGGTGGCTGCGTAAGCAGCCTTCGGAGCGAAGAAACCGACGGTACTGTAGCCCCAGTAATTCATCCGGGCCCAACCTTCATCGTTTTCATCTCGTGCGCTGTGCTCGAGTTCGTCAAACTCGAAGATGGGCATGAGCTCGATGCAGTTGACGCCGAGATCTTTGAGGTAGGGGATCTTTTCCCGGATCGCGGAGAAGGTACCGGCCTGCCCGGGAGATACCCCCGACGAGGGGTGTCGGGTAAAGCCGCGCACGTGCATCTCGTAGATGACGAGATCTTCCATGGGGATTTCGAGCTGGCGATCCCCCTCCCAATCGAAGTCGTCGAAGACGATCCGGGCGCGATGCTGATACGGATCGGCCCAGTCGGCAAGCTTGCCCCACTCGTCTCTGCCGCCGATCGCCCGGGCGTAAGGGTCCATCAGGTAGCGGGAGGGATCGAACCGGTGGATCCCAGGCTCACCGCTCGGTGCGCTCTGATAGTTGCTATCCATGCGGAAGGCATACTCCAGATCCTCGTGATCGAGTTCCAGCACCGTCATATTGAAGACGTTGCCGGTGCGAAACTCCCCCCAGACGGGCTCTTTGCTATCTGCCTTTTGGAACATGCCCCTGAAAGGAATCTCGACGAGCGGTTCTTTCGCTCCCCGGTTGAAAAGGACCAGCACGCAATAGTCGGCGTGGCGCGAAAAGATCGAAAAGTTGATGCCCCCGGGAACCAGGGTTGCCCCAAAGGGGTAAGGCTTGCCGGAGCGGAGCTTGAAGCCTTGGTATACGTGGGTTGGATGGACATCGATCCTTTCCATAAGTTACCCCAGTGCCTCTCTACCCTCGTCTAAGCTATTCCTGACGGTAAAGAAGTTGATGAATCCAGTCGCCGTCATGCTGTTAAGGATGTTTTCGTTCAGCCCCACGAGAACGATGCGAGCCTCACTTTCCGTGGCCTTCCGGTGGGTCAATAACATGACGCGCAGTCCGGCGCTGGACATGAAACTCACGCCGCTCATATCGATAAGGATGCGGCTACCGGGCTCGATGAGGGCGAGCACCTCTTCTTGAAAGGTGGGAGCTGTTTTGCCATCGATATCGCCGAGCGGTTCGACGACGGTTAGCTGATCTACCGTTTTGACATTCAGTTCCATGGTCAGTCCTCGGTGGGCGCTAAGGTCACCTTGACCTGCACGGATCTTTCCGACGGCGGAAGTTTGACGGTCAACCCTTCGGCATCGTACTCACGGTAAGGCGCACCGTCGATCCAAACCTGCTCGATACGAACCCGTCCCGGGGGAAGGATGTCGGGGGCGACCCGTAGCAGGCGGTCTTGAAAGCCGTCTGGAAGCGGCTTGAAGTAGAGTTCTAGCGGGGTGCCGGTGATGAGGAGGTTGGTGTAGGTCTGGGCGAGAAACGCCAACTCGAAGGAGTGATAGCCGCTCATGGAGTGACTCCCCTTGAAACGCTCGGTGCCCATCAGGTAGGGCACGCCGTTCGCCAGCACGTTGAAGTACACTGCGCCATCGTCGTGGTCGAGAAAAAAGGCGTTGTAAAAAGCTGACGACTCTCGAGCGATCTTGAGGTACTCCTCGTCTTTGAGAATGCCGTGCAGAATCAGGTAGGCGAGAATTCCCTGTTCTTGCTGCCACCAGGCCTTCCGGTCGTGAAACGCGTAGCGGTGCCGCTGTTGTCCTTCTCCAAGCGCGCGTTCCATGACATCGAACCAACCACCTCGCTGTAGGTCTCCTCCGACGGCCGGCATGACCGCGGCGATCTTGCGGGCAAACGTTTCGTATTCGTCTTTGGGCGCCAGACCGTACATCCGCATCAGGTTCCAGGCGATCTTCAGGTTGTGGCCGACCACGCCACGGTTTTGCTGCCACATGTGCGTGGTGTCGTGCGACCAATCCTCGTAGAACTTTTCCTGGACAAAGGGGCTGTTCTCGTAGTCCTGGAAATGGTGGGTAATGGTATCGAAGGTGTACTCCAGCATCTTTCGGTAGCGCTCTTCGCCCGTCGCCAGGTAGAGGTTGATGAGATAAGCCGGCGCGTGGTCGCCGACGGAGTTCCAGTTCTTCTTGGCCCGGTTCTCACCGAGCGCAACGCTGCGGGGATCGAGCGTGATGGGGTCCAGGTGGGAAAAATATCCTCCTCGTTCTCGGTCGAGGAAGAAGCGGTCGAAAAGGTCGACCGTTTGCTCGGCATCTTTAAGGATGCGGGGATCACCGGTGATGCGGTAGGTCTGGATCGGTCCGGCCAGCGCGTAGATCTGCTCATAGGCCGGGATGGCGTCGAAGTCATCGCCGAACTCCGAGGCGAAGATCTTCGTTTCCCGGTCTCC
>CP070651.1:213938-221981 GCA_020354625.1 Trueperaceae bacterium | reverse complement strand
TGGCAAGGAGTTCGAACTGCCGCTGCTGGTGGGCAGCGAGAACGAAGTAGGCATCGACGTCACGGCGCTGCGCAAACAGAGCGGTGCGATCACATACGACCCAGGTTATGGGAACACCGGCTCCTGCGAGAGCGCCATCACCTTCATCGACGGAGAGAAAGGTATCCTGCGCTATCGCGGCTATCCGATCGAGGAGCTCGCCGAGCGCTGCCACTTCACCGAAGTCTGCTATCTGCTGATCAACGGCGAGCTGCCTACACAACAGCAATACGACGCCTTTCACAACGAGCTGACCTACCACAGCCTCATTCACGAGGATATGAAGAAGTTCTTCGAAGGCTACGCCATCACGGCGCACCCGATGGCAATCCTCTCATCGATGGTCTCTGCCCTCTCCTCGTACTATCCGCATGCCGAGTCGGACGAGGACGTGGATCTGAACGTGATCCGGCTGCTCGCCAAGGCGACGACGATCGCCGCCTTCTCCTACAAGAAATCGATCGGTCAGCCCTTCGTATACCCGGCCAACAACCTCTCCTACACCGAGAACTTCATCCACATGATGTTCGCCGTACCGTCCGAGCCCTACGAGGTGCCGGAGGTCATCGCCGATGCACTCAACTTGGTGCTGGTGCTCCACGCCGACCATGAGCAGAACTGCAGCACCTCGACGGTGCGCATGGTCGGGAGCGGCGGGGCGAACCTCTTCGCGTCGATCTCGGCGGGGATCAGCGCACTCTGGGGGCCGCTCCACGGCGGCGCCAACCAGGAAGTCATCGAGATGCTGCAGCGCATCCGTGACGACGGCGGCAACTACAAGAAGTACGTAGATTTGGCCAAGGATAGGAGCTCAAACTTCCGGTTGATGGGCTTCGGCCACCGGGTCTACAAGAACTTCGACCCGCGGGCCAGACTACTCAAGGCCTCGGCCGACCGGGTGCTCGATCAGCTCGGCGTCGACGACCCGCTGCTCGACATCGCCAAGAACCTCGAGGCAGTCGCGCTCGAAGACGAGTATTTCCTGGAACGCAACCTCTACCCCAACGTCGATTTCTACAGCGGCATCCTCTACCGGGCGATGGGCATCCCGACCGACATGTTCACGGTGATGTTTGCCCTCGGGAGGCTACCCGGTTGGATCGCTCACTGGCGCGAGATTCGCGACGATCCCAAGGGGAGAATCCATCGGCCGCGCCAGATCTACACCGGCCCAACGGAGCGGCCCTATGTGCCGCTGGCGGAGCGGTAGCTCGAGCACGCCCCCACCGATCGGATCCGTGGCAATCTGGAGCTCATCGGCGAAGCGGCCAAGGGCGTTCTTGACAAGAACGGGAGCCTGCCTTCGCACGAGCCTTACCTCCCCCATCGTGGGGTTGGCACTTTTCATAATGAGGAGGAAAGCCGCGTTCAGATACCCCCTGACGCGCTTGATCGATGTGCAACCAGGACTCAAGCTACTTCTATACGGTTATGACCACTTTGCCTTGAACGTGCCCACTTTTCAGATAACGGATGGCCTCAGGGACCTCGCCCAACGGAAAGGTCCTGTCGACTACAGGTGTGATCTTCCCCTCTTCAAGAAGCTCTCTCAGGACAGCCATGGTGTCTTTCTTGCTCGGCATCGAAAAGTCCGCATCCGCCAGCTGACGCATGAAGAGCGACATCACCATCAGTTTCATCATGCGTGGCATGCTCCCCAGAAGGTGATGGCCCTGCTGTCCAAAGTGATCGTGTCCAATCAGCACGTAGACCCCTTCGGGAGTGAGCACGCGCCTGCAGTCTGCAAACGAATGGTTGCCCGGAATATCGAAGATGAGGTCGAAGTGCTCATCACGTCGGGTGAAGTCCTCTTGGGTGTAATCGATCACCTGGTCTGCACCGATTGAACGGAGCATGTCGAGTTTCTCCGTGCTGTCCACGGCGGTCACGTCCGCTCCGTACGCCTTGGCAATCTGCAAGGCGAGCGTCCCTACGCCACCCCCAGCACCGTTGATCAACACCTTCTGTCCCGGCTTCACCTCTGCCTTACCACGAAGATTCATCAGCACGATGTAGCCGGTGGTGGGTACGGACGCAGCTTGTTCAAACGTGACATTGGCCGGCTTCAGCGCCAGCATGTCTTCGGGAACCGCCACATACTCGGCGTAGGCACCGCCGTTGTTCCACTGAAGGCCGCGGAGGGTCTCGCCGAACACTTCATCCCCCGGACTAAACTCCCGCACGTTCTTGCCAACCGCCTCGACGTGCCCTGCCATATCCGTTCCCGGAATGCGGTTCTTCGGTTTGAGCAACCCGGCCCCCATGAGGCGGAGAATGTAGGGCAGACCGCTCACAACGTGCCAGACATCGGGATGGACGGAAGCTGCGCGAACGCGCACCAGCACCTCATCATCTTTGATGAGTGGCTTGTCGATCTCCCGAAGTTCCAGGGCATCGGGTGAGCCGTACTTGTCTTGGATCACGGCCTTCATAGGTACGCTTTCAAGCTTACATCGATTCAACGATGTTCAGAGTCGATAGGATGACCTGGTAAAGCTGGCTCGATCCTCAAGCTTCTACCATCTTGCCAGGCTGCCTCGAAGGTGACCTCGTCCAGCTGTGACCTGACAGCTCTCAGCGCGGTTTCGAAGCGGCTGCGCTCGCTTAACAGAAGAGGCGGCTTGCCGGCTGGACACTAACCCGTACCCCTCCCCAACGTCCACTGAACTCGCAACCACTGTGCAGCCGTAGCGGGTCCTGTGTGCCCCTCTGGAGGTGATCCGCCGCCTGGCAGCGACACCCCTATACCTGATATATTAGGTCTACTTCTTGGAAAATGAGGAGGTGCAAATGACTACCGACAAATCCGATGCGGCTAGTGACGCTGGTTTGTGGCTCGCTCTGGGAGGCATCCTACTGGCTGTTGTTCTCCCGCTACACGGCCCGACCCAGGCTGATTTGTCAGTTCAGATGCAGGATATTGCCGATGGTCACGGACGTTGGGCCGTGGTCCACTGGCTGGCGGCCATTTCGCTCATCCTGCTCGCTGGAGCCGGGTTCTTGTTTTTCGTCGAGTTGCAAATTCGACGCCGCGCCGGTACTCCGGCTGGCGCCTGGCTGCTTTTCGCGATCGGATCGCTCGTCACCATTGGAACGGCGGTTTCGGAGGCGACTGCGATATCCTCTGCTGCCGGCAGCGATGACTTCGAGTCTTTCGTGATGTGGTGGAGATTCGCCAGCGGGCTAGGGAACGGCTTTATGATCGTTGCTCTCGCGACGGCTGCCATTGCCTGGGCAGCCGGATCCGCGAAGAAACCGCTGATACCGCCTTGGGCGTGCCGTGTCGCCTCGATCATTGCGCTGCTCTCCGCAATTGGATGGAGCCTAGCTCAACACTTCAGACTCGAGCTTGGTGGACCGATTTGGTTTGTTTCCACCCTGCTGACATCGCTCTGGCTTGCCTGGTACGGCTTTCGTTCTCGCGGCATCGCGGGATCGACCAAGACAACTAGCTAACCTTGTAGGCGCATCCGCATGATGGTTGCGGCTGTGAAACACGAGCGGCTACCCACACTCGCTCCTGTAGCCTTGAGTTATGCCGTTACCTCTGATCGATGGATAACCAGGCCTCAGCTACTTCTATACGGTTATTGACGACTTTGGCTTGAACGTGCCCACTTTTCAGATAACGGATGGCCTCAGGAACCTCTCCCAGCGGAAAGGTCCTGTCGACTACAGGTGTGATCTTCCCCTGTTCAAGAAGCACTCTCAGGACAGCCATGGTGTCTTTCTTGCTCGGCATCGAAAAGTCCGTATGCAGCAGGTGATCTGACGATGGAAGGGGATTCGCCAACATAACGCTTCTGGTACCATGACGTAGCCAGTTCCCATTGCGAGCCATCAGCTGCGCACGAGTTTCCGAAAGGGGTTCCACCATGTCTCTAGAGAATAACAAAGCCGTTGCCCGCCAGTTCTATAGGATCTTAGAGACCGGCGACATAAGCATGGCTGACGAGATTGTGGCCGCAGACTATGTGAATCACAATGCCATCCCGGGTCAGAAAGCAGGCCTAGAAGGATACAAAGACGTGGTCAGGTCTTTGCGGACCAGCCTTCCCGATATTCGGTACACGATTGAGGATCAGGTCGCCGAGGGGGACAAAGTAGTCACCCGCTATACAGCCAAGGGCACACATCAAGGCGAATTTCTCGGCGTCGCGGCCACCGGCAAGCCGATCACGATGACGGCCCTCGTTCTCCAGCGTGTCGTCGATGGGAAGATTCAGGAAAGCTGGCTCGAGCTGGACATGTTGAGCGTGTTGCGTCAGATGGGCGAGATCCCCTCTCCGGGGTAGAACCAGGAAAAGCATCGCGCATGAAGCCGCCGGCAACGAGGTCCGGGGCCGAAGCTCTCGTCGGTGAGTCGAGAGCACTACCAGGTCGAGGGAGCCAACGCTTGGCCGGATTTCTACCGGGCGTCGGTGGCGAGGTGAGGGGAGGCCGCTCCTTCCCTCGGCTTCTGGATCCTGGACGGAGACGTGGAAGCTACTGAAGGCGGCCTTCATCCATCGAGCCGGCATCTGGTCAAACCGGGCGGCTCTGCGGAGCGCTCTGTCAAGTCGAGGTCTCGTGGTCTACGGTGATGACTACGTTCCCCTCTTTGCGTTCTGTTTCGACATACCGATGTGCCTCCGCCAACCGTCCCAGCGGGTAATGCCGCTCGACGACCGCTCGAATCTTGTCCGCCTCGATCAGCTCCTTGAGAGTAGCGAGATCTTTCGACAGTGCGCTCGCCGGCCTCACATAGGTGGCTGCCGGGACGGCTCTTTTGCTGCCGAACAGCGACAATCGCAACCTCCCCACTGTCAAGATCAAGAAACACTGCGAAAACAGCTTGCGCCGGCTCCATCGTGCTGGATCCGGCTAGCTGGGACGGGTGACCCGTTCGCTGAAGTCGGGTACACGGTAGGAATGCATGTATACCTGGCATCGATTCACCCCATTTGTAACCATAATCGTGTATACTATGGAGGGTGGGGTAGGCATGATCTTCGATTGGGATGAGCACAATGAAGACCATATCGCCAAACATAATGTCGCCCCATATGAGGCAGAGGAAGTCTTCTTCGATCCAAAAAGGCTACAGCTTCCCGCTTACAACACCCCAAAAGAGAAACGCTACGCCTACCTCGATGCAACCGAAGATGATCGCGTCCTCGTCGTCATCTTCACAGTGAGACTCGATAAGATTCGAATCATCACCGCTATGGACACCGATCAAAGGCAGCGCCGTAGCTACCGGCGACAGAAAGGATGACTATGGCAAAGACCCCGCTAGAACGCGATGAGCTCGGACGCATCATCATCCATGACACCCGCAACATCCCTCACTTCAAGACCGAGGTTGAAGAGCAGGGGTTTTGGGATGCCCATACGCTGTCCGCTGAACTCTTTCAAGAGAGCTCGTCAACTGAGTATCCCGACCCTTCCAAGTTGAGACGCTCTCAGGAGCGCCCCAAAAAGCAGAGCTCGAGCACCCACATCCGTTTCGATGCCGACACCACAAGGCGTCTCAAGGCCCTGGCAGCTGTCAAGGGCACCAAATACCAGACACTCCTCAAGCAGTTCGTGGTCGAGCGCCTCTATGAAGAGGAAAAACGCGAAGGGATCGTCAGCTAGCCCCTCGGCAGCCGCCGAGACCGACAATCGAGTCAGGCGATTCCGTCGAGCGTTTCCAGGTCCTCCTCAAGCTCTCCGTAGTGAGGCGGGATCTGCCGTGCAGCGAGAAGGTGCCTGAAGGCAACAAGAGGCATCCCGGCCAGCAGCACGTCGTACATGTACAATTGAATGCTATAATATCTTACTTACAGGAAGGTAAGTAAGGATGAAGAAAACAGCTACTGTCACAAGTAAAGGTCAGGTGACCATCCCTCAAGAGATCCGCTGGCGCTTGGGGATCGAGCAGGGGGATCAGGTCGTTTTCGCGGTGGAAGATGGCTTGATCACCCTTAGACCTTATCGTGGAGAAGAAAACCCCTTCGAGAAATATGCGGGTGCGCTGGGCAGCTTCGCGACGACCGATGAGATCGATGCGTGGCTCGCCAACCTTCGCGACGAGTAATGCTGACCGCCATCGACACCAACGTCATCAGCGCCTTATGGTCCCAAGAACCCGCTTCTCTAGGGATGAAAGACCTCCTCTTCAAGATGCGTCGAGAGGGGGGGCTGGTGATCTGTGCGCCCGTCTATGCGGAGCTGCTCGCCTATCCTGGTGCGACCTCGACCTTCGTCGACTCCTTTCTGAAAGATACCGACATCCGCCTGGAGTTCGAGCTGTCAGAGGGGGTCTGGCTGGAAGCAGCTAAAGCGTTTGCCGTATACGCCGAACGCCGCAGACAGGAGAAGGCCAAACAACCCAAACGCCTGCTGGTCGACTTCATCGTCGGTGCGCACGCGCTACTCGAGACCGATCGCCTCCTCACGCTGGACCGCAGCCGCTACCAGAAGAGCTTTTCAAGCCTGACGCTGGTACGGTAGCTTCTATGGGGCGCTTGGTATTTGTGGGAAGCGCCTTATCCTCCCAACCGAAACCGTCGGTGAACTCTCCGGTTGCGCCCGTGATTCCATAAGCAGATCTAGTCTTTGGCTCTATATGGGTTTCAAGGGCATAGATATGGGTTTCAAGGGCATAGCAAAAGCTCAAGCATTGATGGCAGTAAAGCGCGTCCTCTAGCACGGGTATTATGAACGAACTCGAAAAAGCCCAAGTAGGCGGGCATGCTCTTGGAATCCATAAAGAGCCAAGAATTTAATGTGGAGGTTGTGCGCGTGGATCCTTCCTCGCATCGTTGGAGTATGTCTCGCCCGCCTGTAAATCGCCCGCAGCTTATGCGCCGAGCCGTTGGGCGGCGGTCGGGCGGCCGTCCGACGACGTGACGCTGCTGCCCGAGCCGGACTATTCCCGCTACGACCACATCGTCGGCAACTTAACCGGCGTCAGCCACGAAGCCCGGCCGGCGGCTCAGGTACGCCACGAACTTCTCGGACACCCCTTCTTCGTTCAGGTACTGGCGGGTCACCGGTAGCTCGACCGGTTTGAAAACGGGGTCTGCCCGATATCGGTGCGGGAAGTCGTGGTGCAGGATCGCTGCGCGTCCCAGCATGATCCAATCGACGCCCGCCGCCATCGTCGCTTCGGCTTCTTGCGGCGTCCGAATCTTGCCGGCCACGCCGAGCCGGGTATGGCCCCGGTCGAGCTCGGTGAAGTAACTCATCAATGTGCGGCCTCGGTAGTCGGCCTCTTCCGGCTCCTTGAATACGTCCCATAGCGACATATCCAAAAAGTCGAGTTGTTCCTCGGTCATAAGCCGTTGCGCCATCTCGACGGCTTCGGCAAGACGGATGCGAAGCGCTCTGGTGACAGCCGCACGCCGAGCATGAAGTCCTCTCTGCAGCGTAGCCGCACGCCACTGATGATCTCGAACAAGATCTGGTAGCGGTTGGCCAGACTGCCGCCGTACTCATCGTCGCGGCGGTTGACCTCGGCGCTGAAGAACTGGCACAGCAGGTAACCGTGCGCGCCGTGTAACTCGACCCCGTCGAACCCAGCCTTTTCCGCACGCTCGGCGGCCGCGATAAACGCTTCCACCACCTGCTTCACCTCACCGTGGCTCAAACCACGGGCACCGCTTTCATGGTGATCCGATGGAGCCACCGGTGCTCCGCCGACGAGTTCCTTGGGTGAGCGCATCCCCGCGTGGTGGAGCTGCACGATGGCGAGGCTGCCGTGGGATTTGATCCCGGCCGCGAGCCGACTCAAGCCTTCGATATGGTCGTCCGACCAAATACCGAGCTGTCCCGGGAATCCCTTGCCGATGGCTTGCACGTGGGCCGCGCAGGTCATGGTCAGTCCGAAGCCACCCCGCGCCCGCATCGTCAGCCAACGAAACTCCTCGTCCGAGAGCACACCGTCCTCGTGGCTCTGCGTGTTGGTGAGCGGGGCCAGCATGAAGCGATTTTTCATGTCCGGCCCATGACTGAAGGTAAGCGGTTCCAGCAGTTGAT
>CP070651.1:196756-213838 GCA_020354625.1 Trueperaceae bacterium | reverse complement strand
CGCTATACTGGTTCATGGCCAATCTCCTTTTTGAGCCTTTTGAGCTCGTTTAATTTTTGCAGACCTTATGGTACTGCGTTTTGGAGGTTGGCCTTCTCATCCTATTTACTCATCACCCATCCCCCTCTTTCCTGGGCGCAACAGCCAACAAAAACTGGTCCGGACACGACCGTGATGAAAACCCTAGACGTCCTGCTCACGCTCACGGTACACTCCTTGAAACCTTTAACTCGGTCCGGTGAGGCCGGGAAGGGAGACAGTATGAACCTGCCCAGGAAAGTAGCTCGAGTGCCGTACGCTGGTCGCGTCGGCGTTTTTTTGGCCTCTTCATGCCGTTGACACCGGGAACGCTGTATGCCTCTCGCACTCTCAGGTCGAACCGGCTATGAGCCTGCACGTCAAAGCCACCCTCATGACCGAGCAGGAGATCGGCCGGGCCTTAAACCGCATCGCCCACGAGATCATCGAGCGGAACAAGGGGGCGGATAACCTGGCCTTGGTCGGTGTCCACACGAGGGGCGTGCCGATCGCCGAACGCCTCGCCCAGCTCATCCACTCCTTCGAAGGCGTCATGCCACCTGTGGGGAAGCTCGATATCACGCTCTACCGGGACGATCTCACCGAGATCGCCCTCCAGCCCGTCGTCAAAAAGACCGAGGTCCCCTTCGACGTCCACGGGCTGCGGATCGTTCTCTGTGACGACGTCCTGTTCACGGGGCGAACAGCGCGGGCGGCCCTCGATGCCCTCATCGATATGGGTCGCCCTGCTGTGATCCAGCTGGCGGTGTTGGTGGATCGCGGCCATCGGGAGCTGCCTATCAGGGCAGACTACGTAGGGAAAAACGTACCGACGAGCGCCCAAGAGGTCGTCAAGGTGAAGCTCAAAGACATCGACGGCGAAAACGGTGTGGAGCTGCTCGAGGTGTTGCCGTGACGCCGGCCATCACTCCGACCGTTCCAGAACGCGCATCGACCCAGGGAAAAAAGCAGCACCTGCTCGACCTCCAGGAGTGGTCGGCCGAAGAGGTGTGGGCGCTCTTCGAGACCACCGACGTCATGGCACAGGTGATGACGCGCACCATCAAGAAAGTTCCTGCCTTGCAAGGGTTCACGGTGGGCACGCTCTTTTTCGAGAACTCGACGCGCACCCGCCTAAGTTTCGAGCGGGCAGCGCGCGCCCAGAGCGCCGATGTGATCAGCTTTGCCACAGGCGGCTCGAGCATGAGCAAGGGAGAATCGCTCAAAGATACCTTGAGAACCATCGACGCCCTGAAAGCAGATCTCTACGTGGTCCGTCACCAGGCGGCCGGGGTTCCCTACCAGCTGACCCGTTGGACCGATGCAGCCATCGTGAACGCCGGCGACGGCAGGCGCGCCCATCCGACGCAGGCGCTTTTGGACACCTACACCTTTAGGGAGTGCTCTCCCGGTTTCGACGGCTTCGAGGGGAAGAAGCTCACCATCGTCGGAGACATCGCCCACTCACGGGTGGCGCGGAGTAACCTTCGGCTCTGGACAAAACTGGGCGCCCAGGTGACGCTGTGCGGACCGAGCACGTTGCTCCCGCACGAGTTGGAGCAGTTCCCGGGCGTCACACGCTGTTTCCGGCTCGAGGAGGCGGTCGAGGGAGCGCACGCCGTGATGGCGCTGAGGCTGCAGCTCGAGCGCATGCAAAAAGGCCTCCTGCCATCGCTTGCGGAATACCAGGCACGCTACCGCCTGACTCCGGAGGTGATGGCGCTAGCCGATGCACAAGCGCTCGTCATGCACCCGGGGCCGATGAACCGGGACGTCGAGATCGATGGGGAGCTGGCCGACAGCGAGAGAAGCGTAGTGGAAAGACAGGTTGCGAACGGCGTCCCTGTGCGCATGGCGGTGCTCTACACGTTACTGGTTGGTCGGCAGTGAGACGGACCGTCCTTCAAAACGCCCACCTGATCGATCACCGCGGGGATCACGGCAAGGCCGATCTCTACCTTAGGGACGATGTCATCGAAGGGATCGATCTAGGTGGCGAGGTTGCCCAAACAATCGACGTGGCAGGGGCCGTCGTGACACCCGCCTTCATCGACCTCCATGCCCATCTGCGGGAACCTGGGCAGGAAGTCAAGGAGGACCTTCGGTCCGGTCTCGGTGCGGCGGTGGCCGGGGGATACGGAACCGTCGTGAGCATGGCCAACACCACACCGGTGGTGGATGAACCGGGGCTCGTCACCGAGATGCTGTCGAAGTCCGAGGCGTTAGGCTTGGCCCGGCTCAGACCTGCAGCCGCGCTGAGCCGTGGTCTTCAGGGGAAACAGCTCACCGACTTTGCGGCATTACGCGAGGCCGGAGCGGTGATGATCACCGACGACGGTGAACCGGTCAAAGACGCCCATCTGTTGCGGCGAGCTTGCGAATACGCGGCAGAGCTAGGCCTGGTGGTGCAGACCCACTCCGAAGAGCCGGGGCTCCGGCAAGACGGCGTCATGAACGAAGGGCTGGTAAGCCAACGGCTCGGCCTGCCCGGGAATCCGGTGGCCGCCGAAGCCGCCATGATCTACCGTGATTGTGAGGTCGCGATGCTCTCAGGAGGCCGGTTGCACGTGGCCCATGTGAGCTCCAAGCGCGGCTTACAGGTTGTCGAATGGTTCAAAGCGCAGGGCGCACCCGTTACTGCGGAGGTGACCCCGCACCACCTCACGCTGAGCGACGAGACGCTGGAGGGCTTCGATCCGGTCTACAAGGTTGCACCGCCATTACGAACGCACGACGACGTAGCTTACTTACGAAACGCCCTGATCCGTGGCGTGATCGACGCGATCGGCACCGATCACGCACCGCACACGCAGGCCGAAAAGGAACGGGATCTACTCGAGGCCCCCTTTGGCATCGCCAACATCGAGGTGACCTTCCCCCTGCTCTACAGCGAGCTGGTAGCGAACGGTGGGCTCGAGCTCTCCACCCTCCTCGATCTGCTTCAAGGCGGACCGGCGCGGGTCATGGGCTGGCAGGTGCCGACCCTGGAAGCAACTCGGGCCGCCGATCTGGTGGTTCTCGACCTGGAGACCGGTCGCCGGGTGGCTCCTGAAACCTTCAAGAGCAAGGCGAAGCAGAGCCCGTGGACCGGTCAGGTCTTGAAGGGCTGGCCGGTGATGACGTTCGTTCGGGGAAAGATGGTGTTCGAGCGGGAAGTTTTAAGCGACTAGCGGCTGAAAGCCGCTAGTCGTTAGATACCTACGAAAAGGCTGCTTCGATCGCGTAGCTGTTCAACACCCTGGGATCGAAGGTGTAACGACCGCGAGTTCCGGTGAGGAGGCCGCTCGAGCGCATCTCACTCAAGATCGCCGTGGTAGTCTCCCGTGCCGCACCGATCATCGCCGCCAGGTTGTCTTGCGTCAGCGGCAATGTCAGGCGCACGGCTTCCTCTTCGGTCACCTGTCCGAAACGGTTGCCGAGCCGTAGCAGGGTACGGGCCAGACGGGCGGTAACGGGCAATTCGCTGTCCTCGAGGGATTCGCGCAGACGTGACACCAAAGAGCCGGCAGCGGCATACAACTCGTCTTTGAGTTCATGGTGGACCTCGCTGTGGGGGATCACTCGAACGGTCGCTTGTGGTCCTAACACCACGGCCGTCTCTTGGAACAGGCCACGGTCTGGGATCAGCGCTCCGATAAAATCCCCAGGACCCACCACACCCACGATGCGTTCTTTGCCTGTCAACAGATCGATGCTTAGCTTGAGCAGTCCCTCTTCAACACGATATGCCGTATCCGCAGGGTCACCGACGCGGTAGAGGGTATCCCCCTTGCTCAATCCGCGCTGGGGGAGCCCTCCCAGCAGGTCGAACGGCGGCGGTGTGTCGTGCCGGGTGACGAGTACGCTGGACTCAAAAGGAGCGCTCATGACTCTTATTGTATGCCGGGAGTAGAGTGGGTCCTGGTTAGATGTCTTGCAATTGTTGCCGCGGTCTGGGTATGCGTCGAAGGCTACAGGTACGATTACCAGTCTCGCCCTGCTAACAACACCGGAAGGTCTTCACTGAGATGCGGTACCCGGTCCTGACCGTACACACGGCGCATGAACCCCTTGGAATCGACCACCACCACCATGTCGGTGTGGGTATAGAGGCCATCTGGAAGCTGGCTGCTACCGATGAAAAACGTCTTGGCCACTTCGGCGACCTGGGCGTTGCCCCCACTCAGGCCGATGAAGTCGGGGTGGAACGACTCGACATAGCGCTGCGTGATCTCGGGCGTGTCGTGCCCAGGATCGATGGTGACCATGACGACCTTCACCTCGGCGGGGTCATCCAGCTCGCGGTAGACCTTGGCCAGACGAGCGAGCGTAAAGGGGCAGACATCCGGGCAACGAGTGTAGCCGAAGAATAGGAGAACGGTATCTCCTTGAAAGTCTTCGAGCGACATCTCACCAAGGGTCGGATGCATCAGGGGGGCGTTTCCGACGGGAAGAGGAGTCTCAAAGGCAGTACCCGACAGCTCGGGCGGAGGACGGAAAAAAACCCCGAGGTTATAGGCGCCGGCGCCGGCGCCGAAGAGGAGCAGGATGAAGACGAGGGTGCGCCAACGCGGTTTCACATCGCCAGTATAGCTCGGCAGCTGCCTGTTCGAACCGGTTCTGACAGACCGGACGGGCCGAACCTCCCGCCAACGCACGAGGGAAAATAGCTCGAACGTCTCACCAAGAGAGTGAGTTGGGGCCGCGACCAAACGCGGCCCCAAGGCTCACAACTACGGTTTGACAGTGCTTAGCTGATCGTGAGCAGCCCAGCAGTTGCAAGCGCGCCGAGCAGCCGGTAAAAATGGACTTTACGGCGCTGGGCTTCCTCTCTGCAGTTGCGTAGAACACGCAGCTCGAGTTCCCGCACGATGTTGGGTCTTTGGAGCAGACTCCATACGTGGATACCGAAGGCATCGAGGTTGATGCTCGTCCCGTGGCGCGACATGATCACCAGCCCGTTGGGCATCTCGATCACCATCTGGACACCGCTGGCTTCTACCACGGATTTTTCGTGGAAGAGGTTCGCCCGCTCGCCCGCTGGTCGGTTCTCTGCCAAACTTCCCAGTTTGGGCAAGTCGTCCTCCACGGTTTTGCTCTGGGTGAAGTAGGATTTCACGCGTTACACCACTCCTTTTCCAAGCTCTCCTAGCTCAGGTGTTTAGGACTTCATTCTGTACGATTCGAGCACCCCAAAAACTGCAGCGGTCACATACAAAGCTAGTAGAGGAACAGCGCAGCTCGCGGCGCTATTCTCGATAGCAAAAAACGACGCCTTCCTGCTCGAGCACGTTCACCTCTTCGGGATTCAGGCCGAGCACCGAGACAAGCACGTCTCGGGTATGTTGGCCGAGCAGTGGGGGTGGCGAGGCACCGGGTGGCGGCGTACGGCTGGCGTGCCTGAGAGGGCTGGAGATCACCGGCAAAGATCCGATGGTCGGGTGGGACAAGTTGGTGACGGCGCTGCGGGCTGCCACCTGCGGGTCAGCGAGAACTTCGGAGAGGGTGTTGACCGGCGTGGCCGGGACACCTGCAATCTGCAATAGGGCGAGCCACGCCCGACGTGGCTTACGGGCGAGGACCTCCTGAAGCCGAGGGATCAAGAGCTCGCGGTGCTTCACCCGCTCCTCGTTCGTCTGAAAGCGAGGGTCGAGCGGCAGATCCGGTAGCTCGAGCACCTCACAAAGACGCTCGAACTGGTCGTCGTTACCCACCGCGATCACCAGGTGGCCGTCCGCGGCGGCGAAGGCTTGGTAGGGGACGATGCTGGGGTGAGCGCTGCCGAGGGGTTCCGGAGCGCGCCCGGTCAGGAGGGTGCTCTGCACCTGATTGACCAAGCTGGCGAGGCTCACCTCGAAGAGCGAAAGGTCGAGGTGTTGACCCAACCCGCTCTGCTGACGCTCGTGCAGCGCCGCCAAGATGGCTACGGTTGCGTGCAAGCCGGTCAACACGTCGATCCAAGCCACCCCTAGCTTCACCGGCTCCCGCCCAGACTCTCCCGTCATGCTCATGAGGCCGCTCAAGGCCTGCAGGGCAACGTCGTAGCCCGGCTCGCGGGCCCGCGGTCCGGTCTGGCCGAAACCGGTGATCGAAGCGTAGATGAGCGCGGGATTGACCTCTTGCAGGCCCTCGTAATCGAGCGCGTAGCGGGCGAGGTCACCGACCTTGAAGTTCTCGACCAGAACGTCGGCGCGCGCCGCCAAGGCCTGGACGATCTCTTGACCGCGCGCGTCTTTGAGGTTCACAGCCAGACTCTGCTTGCCGCGGTTCACCGAGAGGTAGTAGGCGCTCTCGCCGCCCGTGAACGGGGGTCCCCAACGGCGCGTATCTTCACCAGCGAGCGGCTCGAGTTTCCAGACCGTGGCCCCGAGATCGGCCAGCAGCTGGGTGCAGTAGGGCCCGGCGAGAACCCGCGAGAGATCCAAAACGGTGATGTCTTGCAACATAATGAAAGCGTCACACCCCTCCAGGCTGTCTTCGACGGAGCCGGGCAGCGACAGAGCATGGCAAATCCGCTTTTACCCTTCTGGCCCAGAGGGATCCCCTCAACGGCCGAGGTGGAACGGTTCAGTGTACCAGCCTCGAAACCGAGCGACCTGCAAACGTGGCGAGCCGGCATCCACTCTGGTACACTCGGGAGGTTGGAAAAGCGAACAAAGGAGTAAGGTAAGGTATGAAGGTTGTGATCAAGTCGTTCGTCCTGGCGGTTCTGCTGTGCGGTGCCGCCCTGGCCCAGACCAGCCTGTCGATCGCCACCGGCGGAACGGGTGGCGTCTACTTCCCGACAGGCGGGGCCTACGCAGAGCTCATCAACAAGTACATCGACGGCTATAACGCCGTGGCTGAAGTGACTGGTGCCTCGGCGGAGAACGCCGGACTGATCTCGCGCGGCGATTCGGATATCGCCCTGGCGTTGGCCGATACCATCTTCCAGGCCTACACCGGAACCGGCCGCTTCGACGGCAGCAGCGGGCTCAGGCAGCTCGCCAACCTGCGCGCGCTCGGATCTGCCTATCCGAACGCCGTCCACCTGGTCACGCTCGAGGGTTCGGGGATCGAAACGCTGCAGGACCTCAAGGGCAAGCGCGTTTCGGTCGGCGCTCCGGGGAGCGGCACCGAGATCTCGGCCCAGTCGATCTTGAACGCCAACGGCATCACCTACGACGACATCAACGAGCAGCGGCTGAACTTCAACGAGACCGCCGACGCGCTGCGCGACGGTCAGATCGACGCGGGTTTCTGGAGCGTCGGTCCGCCCACGAGTTCTATCTTGAGCTTGGCCGAGGCGCGCGATATCAAACTCATCTCGCTCTCCGACGAGGAGCTCCAGAACGGCCTCAGTGCCAGCCCGGTGTTCACCGCCTTCATGATCCCCGGCAATACCTATAAGGGCCAGGAGACGGATGTACAGACGATCGGCACGCCCAATGTCATCGTGGTCGCGGCGGAGATGGACGACGAACTCGCCTACAACCTCATCAAGACCATCTTCGACCACGTCGACGAGGTGATCGCCGTCCACCCGTCTGCGAACAGCACCACGGCCGACTTCAGCCTCTCGGCCACCCCCATCCCGCTCCATCCGGGTGCCCTACGGTACTATCAGGAGATCGGCGCCGAGATACCCGAGCGGCTCGCAAGCCCTTAAGGTGGCTTGGAGCAGCTGACGTGGGGGGGGCAAGAGGTACGCTTCATCTTCCTCTGCCCCTCCTGCTCACGCTCCTTCTCGGCTTGGGGGCCGCTTCTGGTCAAGGGGACACCCCGTACCTCCGCGTGACCGGAAACGACGGCGACGAGCTACTGGAGTTGTCGCTAGAAGACAAACCGTGCTGGGTCGTGCAATGTAACCATTCGGTGACCGGCGTCTTGGTCAGCGACTACTACCGCTTGGACGGTCGTGAGATGATGTTGACCGACAGCCACACGCCGGCGTTCGATGCTGGTCTCGGCCACATACCGGGCCGCGGCCGGCTCGAATCGGATGATAACCACGGCTACTGGATCCGCGATATCGATGAGGCGGTGCCCGGCAACGGGTACTTTCTGCGCGTGGGATCCCTAGAGGTCGATCACCGCATCGTTCACGGGGATGATTCTTACTCCTTGAGCCAGATGGCTGCGCACCAGCGGGTGCGGATCGAGGTGGTGTGGAAATGAGCGAGGAGCGCAACCCACCACCGACGCGCCTGATTCCGGTCCTCGTGACCGCGATCGCGGTGGGGCTCTCCCTCTTTCAGCTCTACACCGCCGGCGTGCGGCCCCTGAACCTCTTCTACCAACGTGGCATCCACCTGGCCCTGATCCTGGTGCTGGCATTTTTACTGTTTCCGGTCTTTGGCAGGGACCGGAAACGAGGTCTCTTCGGCTGGATCATCGATGGTGCGCTCGTCGCCTGCGCGGCATTCACAGGCTTCTATCTGGTCTACTACCTCGACGAGATCATCAACCGGGCCGGGTTCTGGACCCCGACCGATATCGCCGTCGGCACCGTCGCCGTGCTGACCCTTCTAGAAGCAAGCCGGCGGGTGATCGGTTGGGCCATCACCCTGATCGGCGTTCTCTTCCTCCTCTACGCGACGGCCGGGCCGCGTGGCGTCCTCCCGTGGCTCGGCGATTTTTTGCCGGGTATTCTCGAGCACCGCGGCTACCGCGTCGACCGCATCGTCGCCCAACTCTACTTGGGCCAAGAGGGGATCTACGGTATCCCCTTGGGGGTCGCGGCCACCGTGGTCTTTATCTTCGTGCTCTTCGGCGCTTTTCTAGAGGTGACCGGGGCCGGTAAGTTCTTTATCGACCTGGCCTACGCAGCGGCCGGACGGCAGCGGGGCGGGCCGGCCAAGGCAGCCGTCGTCGCCTCCGGCTTCATGGGCTCCATCTCGGGCAGCGCCATCGCCAACGTGGTGACGAGCGGCGCCTTCACCATTCCCCTCATGAAAAAGCTGGGCTACAAGCCTGAAGAGGCTGGTGGGGTGGAAGCAGCCGCCAGCACCGGTGGCCAGATCATGCCGCCGATCATGGGGGCAGGAGCCTTTCTGATTGCCGAGTACACCGGGCTCCCCTACCTCGAGATCATCAAGTTGAGCGTCTTACCGGCGATCCTCTATTTTGCCACCGTCTATCTCTTTGTCGACATCATCGCTGCCAAACGCGGGATGCGCGGGATGTCGAACGAAGAGCTCCCGCGACTCGGCCAAGTCTTTCGCGAGGGCTGGTATTTCTTGATTCCGCTGGCGGTGCTGGTCTACTTCTTGCTTCTAAGCATCTCTCCCAACCGGGTCGGATTCATCGCCATCACTTCGATCCTGCTGGTCTCTCTGGCCCGCTTCCTGGTGAGGCAGGTATTCCGTGTGGGGAAGGCCACGGCCAAACCGGCGGAGCGATCTTCGGTTCTCTCGGGCTTGCAAACCCTGCTCAGCGCCCTCGAAGCAGGAGCGAGGAGCGCCATCCCCGTCAGCGTCGCCTGCGCCATCTCCGGTGTGGTCGTGGGTATTATCGGCCTGACCGGCCTCGGCCTCAAGTTCTCCTCGTTGATGATCAACCTCTCGGGTGGGAACTTGCTGGTCGCCCTGGTGCTGTTGGTGCTCGCCAGCCTGGTTCTCGGCATGGGCTTGCCGGTTACGGCCAGTTACATCGTCTTGGCCGTGCTGGCGGCGCCCGCCTTACAAGGCGAGTTCGGCGTGCCCCTGGTCATCGCCCATCTGGTGATCTTCTGGTACTCGCAAGACTCCAACGTCACTCCGCCCGTGGCGCTGGCAGCGTTTGCGGGGGCCGGCATCGCCGGAGCCAGTCCCATGAAGACAGGTATCGCCGCCTGGAAGTTCGCCAAAGGGCTCTACCTGATCCCGCTTTTCATGGTCTACAACCCTGAAATCGTCACCGGGGGGCTCAGTTGGATACTGATTTGGAACCTCATCACGGCGCTAGCAGCGCTCAGCGCATTCGCGGCCGCGCTCGAGGGCTTTTTGTTCACGAAAATGCACATCGCATCGAGGATCCTCGCCACGGCCGGCATGGTCGCTATCTTCTGGCCAAACCATTCGGTGGAGATCGTAGGCTTTGTGCTCATCATTGTGGTGTTGGCCGTCAATGGGTGGCGGGCACGTCGTCTTCGAATGGAGCCGGAGCCTGGTGACACGCTTTCCTCTTGAGCAACTGCCGGCTAAAAGCCGGCAGTTGCTCAATCCAAAAAGTCCCTCAATTTTCTCGTACGGCTCTCGTGGTACTTGAGCTTGCGGAGCGCCTTGTTTTCGATCTGACGGATGCGTTCACGCGTGACTCCGAAGTAGCTGCCGACCTCTTCGAGGGTATGTTCGCGTCCGTCGACTAGTCCCTTGCGAAGCTTCAGCACCATCGCCTCGCGCTCGTTGAGCTTGTTGAGTGCTTCCTCGAGTTCTTCACTGAGGATGATCTTGCTCGCCTGATCGACCGGAGATTCGACGTTGTCGTCGGGGATGAAGTCTCCGTAAAACGAATCCTCCTCATCGCCGATAGGGGTCTCTAAGGAGAAGGGCTCGCGGGTGAGCTTGAAGGCCTCCTCGACCTTCTCGGCGTTCCAATCGGGGCCCATGGCGTCAGCGATCTCCTCGTAGCTGGGCTCGCGGCTGAGTTCTTGCTGCAAGCGGCGCGAAGCACGCGTCAGCTTGTTGATGGTCTCCACCATATGAACGGGGATTCGGATGGTGCGGGATTGGTCGGCGATGGCACGGTTGATCGCCTGCCGGATCCACCAGGTCGCGTAGGTCGAGAACTTGTAGCGGCGGCGGTACTCGAACTTCTCCACCGCACGGATGAGGCCCTGATTGCCCTCTTGAATCAGGTCCAGGAAGCTCATCCCCCGGCCGTTGTACTTCTTGGCGATCGATACGACCAACCTCAAATTGGCTTCGATCAGGTGCTGGCGGGCGAGCTCGCCATCTTCCACAACCCGCTGCAGACCCCGCTTCTCACGGCTCGAGAGGTCATCGAGCTCCTCGTCGAGCCGGCTCCTGGCCCCCTCGCCCTCTTCGATGCGGCGGGCCAGGCTGATCTCCTCTTCAAGGGTGAGGAGCTTGACGCGGCCGATCTCTTGCAGGTACTGCCGTACCGGATCGTTGGTCTTGATACGGGAGTCGGCCAGCGCTTCGGCTCTTGCCTCGAGCTGCCGACGCTCGACGTCACCGTCCAGGACCTGAAGGCTCGAGTCGATCTCTCCGTCGAGATCGTCGCTTAGGTCACTCCGGAGATCCTCTTCATCGATGATTTCATCTTGAGCCAAGTCGGCGATGACGATGCCGCGAGACTCTAGGAGCTCGATCAGATCCTCAAAGTTCTGCTCTTCCCCATCGAGTTGTAACGTTTCGATCGCCTTGTTGAAAGCGCCGGAGATCACCTCGGTATCGAGAGAACCCGCCTCCTGACCGCGCTCGATCAGCTTCTGTATCGGAGCCGTCTCTAACCACGCGGGGGTCAAACTGGCCATCTCTTCCTGCCTCACTTTGACCATCTCGTCTCCTTAATGACTCGGGTCATGACGGTTGGGGGTTACAAGGGCTGAAGGGACGAACGCTTTGTAAAGCAGTTTTTCACTGCGGAACAGACAAAAAAAAGACATAAATCACCAATTATTAAAGATAGCATGTTTGCTTGTGTGGACGTGTGTACCACGTCGCTTGCTACCGCTCCGAGAACGGCTGCGGCTCGGTCAGGGCGTACGAAATCGTATCGTTACTGCCGGGCTACTGGATTCGGCATGGGAAGCCAACGCGGCTCTGGCCGTGCCACCGCCGGCTTGTTCTTGAGCCTCCGCAAAAGCTGTTCGGCGGATTGCGGTGGTAGGGGTTTGGCGAACAAGAACCCCTGGCCGTAGTAACAAACGGCATCGACCAGAAAGCGACGCTGGCCTTCGGTCTCGACACCCTCAGCGATAACATCCATCTGAAGCTTGCGGGCCAGCAGGCAGATCGCTTCGATGATCGGTGCCGCACCTCCGACCTGAGCCCGTCCGGGTAGCCTGAGCGTCGACACAAACTCGCGGTCGAGCTTCAGGGTAGCGATCGGCAGACGCTGCAGATATGCCAGCGAAGAGTAACCGGTCCCGAAATCATCCAACACGGTTTTGACGCCGAGTTTGCCGAGCTTGCGCAACGTCGAGATGGTCATATCTGAATCCTGCATGAAAACCGTTTCGGTCACTTCGATCTCCAAGAGCTGTGGATCGAGCTGGCTGTCTCGCAAGGCCCTCGCCACGATCTCGAGGAAATTGGGCTGTCTGAACTGAAGAGCTGAAACGTTGACCGACATCTTCACCGGTGCGTACCCGGCCTGCTGCCAAGCGCGCTCCTGCTGACAAGCTTCACGAAGAACCCAGTGACCCAACTGGACGATCATACCCGCCTCTTCAGCGACCGGAACGAACTCCTGAGGTTGTACCCAGCCGAGATCCCGACTCTCCCAGCGCAACAACGCCTCGAACCCAAGGAGCCTGCCGTCGCGCAGATCGAACTGCGGCTGGTAGAAGAGCTTCAGCTCATCTTCTTGCAAGGCCCAGTGGAGACGTCGCTCGAGCTGCAGACGCCGTGATTGGCGTGTACGCATCTCGATGGTCGAGAAGTTGTAGTTGTTCTTGCCGACCTCTTTGACTTCATACATGGCGCTGTCGGCGCTCTTCAAGAGCATTTCGATATCTTCGCCATCTTCAGGGAAGAGGCTCACCCCGATGCTGGCGCTGACGTGGAGATACTTGCCCGCAATCTTGAAGGGGGCATTGAGGGATCGTACGAGTTTGGAGGCGATCGCTTCAGCAGGACGCCGTTCTTTCAAACCTGGCAGTGCAACCGTGAACTCGTCCCCGCCCATACGCGCCACGAGATCGCCGTCGCGAACCACTTCGCGGAGACCGTTTGCAACAGCCTTCAAAAGCTCATCACCCATCTCGTGACCGTAGGTATCGTTGATGAACTTGAAGCGGTCGAGATCGACGAAAAGGAGCGCCACAAACGTATCATGTTGACGGGCGTCATCCAGCACAACCCTTAACTTCTCTACGAAGGCTGCCCGCGTCAACAATCCCGTCAAGTCGTCGTACTTCGCCCGATGGGAGACTTCCTTGTGAATGCGTAACTGGCCGAACACATTGCGAAAATAGGCAAAAGCGATCCCACCGAGAAGAAAGGTGACCGTCACGAAACTGCCTTCGGTACCTAAGATCCAACTCCAATCGAGTGGCGTCTCGAGAGCTCCACCCAACAGGAGCGTGTGGCCGATCACAGCAGGCAAGCCGATCAACGCACCCACCCACCCTCCCCACACCCAAGCGGTAACCAAAACAAATATCAGCCCAACGATACCGATACTCGGACCGAGCACTCCGAATGCGGTTTCGAACCCGAAGGCGTAGCTGGACCACAAGAGTATGGGCAGGAAGAGTTTGAGCCACATTATGCTGTGTAGTGTAGAGGAGCGTCCTTTACAAAGTTCTTACAGCTCCAAGACGGTCTTTCTTGGCTCCGCACAACGGTTGACCGATCTCTTGTTGCGGAGTCGCGAGGCATCTTGAGATCATGAGGGATGGGTGATGCGTAATGAGAGGAGTACGCTTTACAGTGGAAAGCACCGTGATCACGACTCGAGAGCTTCCGAGACAAGGTACAGCGGTGCACCGCTGGCATGGAAATAAGGGTCATGACAGAGTCGAAGGGACGCCCGTTTCCCTAGAAAGGACACCAGGATGAAAATCCTTATCTCAGCCGATATGGAAGGGGTTTGTGGAGTCACCAGTTGGGTACAGGTAATGCCCCCGGAACTCGGCAACGAGCCGTCATCCACCGTCGAGTACGAGCGCGCCCGCTCACGGCTCACCAACGAGGTCAACGCGGCGGTCGAAGGCGCCTTGGCAGCCGGCATCGACGAGGTCATCGTGAACGACTCCCACGACGGCATGCGCAACCTGGTCCCGGAAGAGCTGCATCCCGAGGTGCGATTCATCAGCGGGAGCGACAAAGCCCTCGGCATGATGCAAGGGATCGACGAAGAAGGGGTCGGAGCGGTCTTCTTCGTGGGCTATCACGCCAGGGCCGGGACGCCGGCAGCCCCTTTGGCGCACACCTGGACTACCACCGTGGCCGACGTGCGCCTGGCCGGCAACTCCACCGGCGAGTACGGCATCAACGCCGCCATTGCCGGGCACTTCGGCGCGCCGATCGCCCTCGTCACCGGGGACGACAAAGCCGTGGCACAAGTCAGAGAGTGGGTCGGAGGAGATCTGACGGGCGTGGTCGTCAAAGAGGGGTACTCCACCTTCAGCGCCATCCACCTCCACCCGAAGCGGGCACAGCAGCTCATCCGCCAGGCCGCCGAGGAGGCCGTTCACAAGCTGGCCAGTGTAAGGCCATGGATCCTCCCCGCCGCCTGCGCAGTGGAGATCGACTTCGATCACCAGTCGCGCGCAGACCAGTGCCTCTATGTGCCCGGCGTGGAGCGGGCAGGAGAGCGCACCGTGGCGTTCACAGCCGAGAACGCGCTGGAGCTGAACGCCACGTTTCGGGCGCTGATGCAGGCGAGCCGGATCAAGATGTCGCCGTAAAAGGTAGCTTCATAGTGGAGCCTATCTTCCCTTACCGGCTGCGCCCAAGAAAGAGGGTGATGGGTAATGGGTGATGGGTAATGGGTGTTTCGAAGGATAGAGGTTCAGCCGCGCACGTCACCCACGCATTACCCATTCCCCATTTCCCATTACGAATGAGCAGCTGAGCTACTCATCACTCATGACTCATTACTCATTACCCTTAAACCGATCAAATACCCGCTCCCACCAGGGTGCCACCGCCACCTGAGGGTTAAAGGGGCCCATGCGGGCGCGGATGTCGGCGATCGGCCAGCCGGTCAAGTTGGCGAGCGTCTGCGCCTCGCGCTCGCGGCGCTGCTGCACGTTCTTGACGTAGTCGCGCCCCGCTTCGCAAGTGAGTTCGCCCTGGAAGGGACGTTGCAAGATATAGCGCCCCTGGAAGTTCTCACGGTCGTCGGTCACCTTGAAAAAGAGGTCTTCGGGGAACTTGTCGGCGGTGTAGCGCACGTGCAAGCGGGTCAAAAAGACGTTCGGCGCCCCGAAGTCGGTCTGTTCGTCGAGCCAGAAGACGCCGGACCTCAAGAGCTCGTCGGCGGAGAGCGGGTCGGCGGCGCAAGGGTCGCACCAGCTCATATCCCAGGCGTATTCGACAAAGACGATGTCTTCACCTTCGCGCTCATAGTTGTGCTGGAACATCGCCTGATAGAAGTCGGCGAAGTCTTCTTCCACGAACTCGGGTAGGTTGACGTCCGAGGGGATGTTGACGGTGCGGTAGTTGCTCACGTCGACGCGGCCTTGCGGCGTCATCAGGTAGACGATCAGGTCTTGGGGCCCCCGAGCGTTGACCATGCCGAGCTGGATCGGCAGCATGAAGCGCTCGCTCTCAAACGCCATCAGCAGGGGACGAAGGAACTGGAAGCCACTGGCCTCGAAGGCTTCCAAGTTGACCTGCGCCACAAAGAACTTCATGCCCTGCCGGATGTAGCGTTGCAAGACGTCGCTGGCGCCCACGGGGATGTTGAAGCCGTTTTCGAGCAGCCAGGTCTCGAGCCCGTCGGACTGCTCGGCGCTGAGGATCAAAATGTCGTACTCGCCGACCGAGAACTGCGCCTCGATAGTGACGCCGAGGGCGTTGGCCCGCGCGTCCGCAAAGGCCATGCTGGGCGCGGGTACAGCCATCGATTCCGCTTCGAGGAAACGCACCGGTGCACAGGGGTCTTCGTCGTAATACTCGACCAACCTAGGAGCGCTATAGGCGTCGATCCGGTCCATGATGGCCGGGTCCCCGACCTGAACCTGATTCTCGTCGAGCACCACCGGCACGGGCACGACCAGGGCGAAGTCGCTGACGTCCCCTTGGTAGTCGTTGGCCATGGTCAAAATCGTCCGGTTCCCGTCACGTGCCAAAATCACCTTGGAGCTCTCGTTGAACAGCCTGGCGTCGGCCTTGGCCACGAAAAATCCGCAGAAGGCGAGGGCGGAGCCGAACAGCAGAATCCCGAGGAGGAGCCACAGTCTCTTCGTTGGTAGATGTGGTTTCATGCCCCCATTGTATTAGGTGATGGGTGATGAGTAATGAGTAATGGGTGTTGCGAATGCTTGCGATCATCCCGTGTGCTTTTACCTTTGCACCCAAGAAAGAGGGGGATGGGTAATGAGTGATGGGTGCTGGGAACGTTCGCGGCTGACCCACTCATAACTCATCTCTCATGACTCATCACTCTCTCGCTGTCGACGGCAAAACCCCTCTACCCCAGAAGATCCCTTTATAATCGAAACTATGAAACAAGCGACCCTGCACGGCATCGAGGGTGTCGGGGAGCTACACGTCACCCGTTCAGACGGTGGGACCGACGTCAAAGGGCTCTGGTACCTCTCGGATAGCGAGCACTTCCAGACGATCATCCGCGCCTACGAAGTCGGCCGCCCGGTGATCTATCTGGGACCTGTCGAAGACCCCCACTTGCCCGAAGCGGAAGTGAGAGAGGTCGAGGTGAAGATCCGCAGCGTCGACACACAGGTGGACGAGGCGACTGGAGAGGTGCAGGTTACCGCCTCGCTCTATGCGGTGGGTCTCGCTACGGAACTAGAAGGTGATGAGTGATGAGTAATGGGTGATGAGTGGTTCGAAGGGCAGCGGTTCATCCGCTCCCGTGCGCGTCACCCACGCATTCCCCATTCCCCATTCCCCATTACGATCTTGTTATCAGGTGCTTCGAAACTTAGAGGCTCAGCCGCTCCCGGGCACGTCACCCACGCATTCCCCATTCCCCATTCCCCATTACGATCTTGTTGTCAGGTGCTTCGAAAGATAGAGGCTCAACCACTCCCGTGCACGTTAGCCACGCATTACCCATTACTGTTTACTCATTACGAGAAGGTGTTGGGTAATGGGTGATGGGTAATGGGTGCTTCGAAGCGTAGTGGTGCATCTTCTCTCGTGCACGCAACTAACGCATTACCCATTTCCGCTTACCCATTACCGCTTAGGGTCATCAACCCCGTAAGGGGTACGGGTACGGCTGCTACCGTTCCTGCTTGGG
>CP070651.1:186805-196656 GCA_020354625.1 Trueperaceae bacterium | reverse complement strand
TAGGAGCGCGCGCTCCTCGGTATCGGTCAGCCCGTCCAAGTCGCGGTCACGGCTCAGCGGGTCGGAGAAGGTCTTGTAGGGCGTCTCACCGGTGACGACAACGGTCCACGAATCGGTCGCCTCTATGCCGTCGGAGCGCGCGTCGCCGTCGGTGTCGGCGTTGAGCACATTTGTGAAGCGCACTGGGTCGCCGGCGTCTGGTGGGAAGTCGACACCAGCGATCTCTTCGGCGTCGGTGAGGCCATCGCCGTCGGTATCGCGCCGGGTCGGATCGGTGTGGAGAGCGCGCTCTTCTGCGTCGGTGAGGCCGTCGAGGTCGGTGTCGGCACTGTTCTTATCGGACGACACGCGAGCCGGCAAACCGCCACCTGTGAGAACCAGCGCCCGGTAGTCGAGCGGATTGTCGCTGGCATCGAGCGCCACCGGGTTTCCAGCGGCGTCGAGCGGGTTATCGCTAGCGTCGACCTTCAAGAAATCCCCGTTGGTATCGACCCATTTTCCGCTCAGGTTGCGGTAGACAACTACCCAACCCGCCTCCTCTTCGATGTTGCGCAGCCCGTCACCGTCGTTATCGAAGGCCGCGTCCTGGGTAGAGGAGGGGTCGGTCGGGTCGGAGCCGATCTGTACTTCGAAGCCGTCACCGAGGATATCGCCGTCACTGTCGAGATCGAGCGGGTTGGTGGCGTAACCAGGTGGGTCTTCGGGCACCAGCTGTACCGGCTGATCGCCGAGCACGGCATCGAGCGGGAAGTAGCGAGCGCCCTGGACTTCGAGGAGGTCGCTCAGCCCGTCGCCGTCGGTGTCGAAGGTCGATGGGTCGGTGTTGGGCGAGAGCTGGATGGTCCAGGCCGGGGTGATGGTCGGGTGGAGGGTGGGGCGACCGGTGTCGTCGAGGAAGAGCCCCACGACCGTGCCGTTCTGACGGTCAGCTTCGAGCTCTGTTCGCAGCACTGCCTGGTTTGCACCCGGCGTGTCGGTGCTGTCGTCGGGGTAGATGTAGAGGAAGATGTCGCAGAGGCCGAGCTCCTGGCAGTCGGTGAGCCCGTCGAAGTCGGTGTCGTAGCGTGACGGGCTCGAGCTTGTGGTGTAGGCGTCTTGGCCCTGCACCACCACCAGCCACGGTTCGTAGGTCAGCCCCGCCTTCTGGCCGAACACTTCGCGGTCGTCTGTAACCCCGTCGCGATCGGTGTCGACGCTGTCTGCAATACCGTCGGGAACGTCACAGCCCCCTTGCGTGGGGTCGCCGAAGCAGGCGTTGTTGAGCGCGTCGACCTCGCTGTCGAGGCTGCCGTAGAAGGCTTCTTGCTGCACGGTCAGGCCGTCGCCGTCGAGGTCTTGGCCGTAGAGGAAGGTGAAAAACGTTCCGGAGCGGGCGACCAAGGCGTTGAAGTCGTTCGGAATGGGCACGTCGCTCGGCAGAGCGCTCAGGTCGAAGAACCAGCGGTAAAAGTTGACGGGGTCGTTCGCTACGTTTCGCACCCGAGAAAGCTCGATTAGCCCGGCGCCGTTTGGACGCGTCGAATAGCTATTCTTGATGCGGACGCGGTCTTCCTCGCTGCAGAGGCTGGTGCTGGTGCCGACCAGGCAGCTGGTCAGCAAGATGTCTTCTCCTGCGGGGACGAACTCGAGCCCGAGGATCTCTTCTAGCACCGTCTGCATGGTCACGCCGATCGAGCTGCCCCCGGGGGTGAAGCCGCTATGAGTTGCGACCCGATTGAGCTCGTCAGGCAGGCGACCCGCGTAGTCGATAAGGAGTGTGGCGGTGCGGTCGTTGACGTCTTGCAGGGTGAAGCCGAAGTTTCGCCCATTCTCGTCGACGATGTCGTAGTTGGCGACCTCGAAGATCAAGTTGGTGGGGTTCTGGCGGAGCCGCTCGATGAGCGATGGCGACGGGTTGTCGGCCGTGAAACGCATCGGACCACGCGCGTCGGGAGCCGGCCCTAAGGTAATACGATCGGCGGTGGCCGTGAGAGTGGCCACAGGGATGAAGCGGGTCGGGTCACGAGGGTCGACCGTCTTGGCGAGCAGCTCGAGGTTTTCGATGGTGATGGCGACGTCACCGAGGTTTTGCAGCTCGACGGCAGCGGCCATGGAGGCCCCCACCACTTCGCGGGTCACGCTTTCGCCGACGCTCCTTTCTTTGTCGGTCGAGAGCGAACGGGTCTGCTCGCGCTGGGTAGCGGTTACGGATTGGTTCGAAAAACTGGTGGTCGTCCCCTCTTTGTATCCGCCTTGAATCGAAAACTCGCCGTTGAACGTCCACTCTGCCAGAGGCTTATAGGTAAAACCGACCTTGGCGCCCGCGTTGATGAACCACTCGGTCGACTTCGAGTTGCTCGACTGGCGGGTGCGGCTGGCGGAGCTGCTGAGGCTGGTCTGGCTGTTGCGGGTTTCGAGGAAGCGGGATCCGTTTTCGTTGGTTGCGGTGAAGCGGACGTCCAAGCCGAGGTTTACATCGCCCACGACATCGATGGCGAACTCGGGCATGTCGGCGATCAGCGGGTTGCGGTTTTGGGTAACGACCTCCTCGTCGTCGGTGAACTGATCGCCGTCGGTGTCGGCAAAGAGGGGTGAGGTCTTGAAGAAGTTCCACTCCAGGCTGTCCGACAACGAGTCGTCGTCGGTATCCTGGTCGTTTTGGCTGCTGTAGATCTCATTGAGTTCCTGATAGTCCGTCAGCAAGTCGTCGTCGGTGTCGGGGTTACGCGGGTTGGAGCCGACCGCCTTCTCGGTGGCGTCACCGACGCCGTCGCCGTCGGTATCGGCTTCGTTCGGGTCGCTGGTGACCGCGAGGGTGTCGGTGCGGCCGGTGGTGCGCTCGACCCTGACAACCCAACCGAGCAGCTCTTCGTCGTCTGTAAGCCCGTCGCCGTCGCTGTCGACCAAGTCGCCTACGTCAGGGGGCGTTCCGAAAAAGAGGACTGTGCTCGGCGTCGGCACCCCGAACTCCGCCGGGGCGATCTGGTTGCCGGCCAGGTCTTTGACGTTTGTGACCGACAGCTTGTACTCGATGGCGGATTGCGGACCCGTCGTGAGCACCACCGTGGTACGTGAGGCACTAAGCACGGCTGACAGAACGGGAAGGGTGGCGATCTGCGGGTCGAGCCCCTGGGTGCTAAGAGGCTGGGCTCCCACGATGCGGTAGTGTGCCGGGTTTTCGGCGCTGTCGTCGCCGCCCAGAACGGGCTCGCTGAAGTTCACCACCACCGTTTTGTTTCCGGTCGAGCCCGTATTGGAGACCCGCGGCGGCACGGTATCGCCGTCGATCGGCCCGCGGCGCGAGATGCCCGAGAAGGTGGCGGTCGCGGGGTTCGGATCGATGAAGTTTTCGGCAAGGTCTTGGATATCCCTCACGGTGAGGGTGTACTCCACTGTTTCGTCGCGCTGCGGCAAGGTGGTGAGGAGCACCTGGGTATCGAAGCTCTGCAGCACTGCGCTTTCGATGGGAAGCGGGTTGCCGTCCTCGTCGACGATCTGGTAGAGCTCGGCGTTGGCGGCGTCGCGGGTGACGGGCTCGCTGAAGCTGATCAGCACCGTGGTGTTGCTGGTGGCTTCGACCTTGACGATGAAGGGCGCCACGTCGTCGAACTCAGGGATGCCGTTGAAGGTGGCGGTGTTGTTGGTGGGGTCGATCAGTTTGCCGCCGGCCTTGCTGGTGACGTTGGTGACCTTGACCTCGTAGAGAACATCGCTCTGCGGCTCCGTGGTCAGCACCACCATGGTGCCGCCGTTCATGCTCTCGGCAGCGAGGATGGTGAGATCCGGGGTCTTGTTGAACTTCGGATCCGGCTCGGTGATGTCGTAGTAGGCGATGTTCTCGGCGCTCGAGTCCATCTGTTCGGGTTGCCCCGGGGGCGGCGTCGCGTAGGTGAGCAGCACTGTGGTGTTCGAGAGCGCGATGGCGCTGGCGAGAATCGGTGCACGCTCCGAAGAGCCGCCGAAGGCCGAGGCTTCGGTGGAGAGACCTGCGGCTGTCCCGCCGCTCGCCCCTTTGACGTTCGAGACCTCGAGACTGTAGACCACCTGGCGCTGGGGCTCGGTCGCTAGGTTGACGCTGAGGCCGTCGGGGCCCGGGTAGGCTGCCAGTACGCCGAGCCGGTCGCCGGCGCCTCCGGGTCCGCTGATCCGGTAGTTGGTCGCCACACCCGCACCCTCACCCACTGCCCCGCTGAAGGTGACCCGGACCGACGTTTCACTGGTGGCGGTCACGTCGATGACATCGACCGCAACTTGGTTAAGCGACCGCCCGGCGCACCCGGCGACCAAGAGGCCGATCACGACGACGAAGCCGCTGAGATACAACCACAAACGAACCGTAGAACTCATTCTGGCCCTCCCCTAAAATTGAATTACGCCACCCACGGAGGACCTGCTGACAGGTCCTCAAGCAAACGCGATCACGCTGTGTGGGGTGAAAGGACGAAGACCGGTGAACCCGGACGTGATCGTGCCGTTACGCGTGACGGCATTATACCTATTTTGGGGAACCACGCAAGCTAGTCGGAGCGGTAAGAAAACGCCGAATACAACCCGTTCGTTTCCGTGAGCTGCCACGAATGGTCGTAGTCACGATAGCTGAGCTCACTCGAGCGGCCGACGTTTACCGGAACGCCCGGAGCCACGGCGATCGGGTGATTGCTGATGGTGACGTCTTTACCGTCTTGACCCTCCAAGCCTTCGATGGCGACTGCGGCCACGTTCGGTATCGACAAGCTCCGGCTACGCCCGTTTGTTTTGAACTCGATCGGTACCGCGCGTACCCCGAGCACCTTCCCGACGAAATCGGCTAGCATGGCCGGGTGTCCGCCGGCCTGGCCGCTGTAGATAGTGGTGAGTGCTTCTTGTTGCCCCTCGCTGGCCCGATCATCGAGATAGAACGCAACCTGCCACTCGACCTCGAGCACGTGACCCGGTATGTACGCAGCCATCACCACATTGAGGTCGTCGAGGGAAACGTCACCGTAGCTGCCGTTGTCGATGTGCCAGGCGAGCACCGCCCAGCACTCGCCGTGCGTGGGCCCGCTCCCAAAAATGCAGGGACAAGCGGCGTCACAGTTACACGACTCAAAAAACGTACCGTTCAGCTCCCAAACTTCGCTCATCAGTGGCACCTTCCGTATTGTCCAGCCGTGAAGGGCTGGTCTGGAACCGGGGTTCAGCCTGGTCGACGCAGCAAGAGACGGGAGAGCATTGCTAGTGAAGGTAAGCATACCAGAATCTGGGCCTGTCGTGGACGCGGCCTTGCGAGACCGAGGATCTATATGCGACCACGTTTTGCCGCGGGGCAACTTCTAGGTGTTCTGCATGGCTTCATCGAGACCATACCGTAAATACTAGTTAACCAGTTGACAACCGGAACAACCGGTGATACAGTGGTTTCAAGAGAAACTAGTTCTTTAGTAGATTCGGGTAAGGAGCGCCATGACCCGGCCACGATCACCGATTCTCACCGAAGGGGAACTCCGCCTCATGCGGATCTTGTGGCGGCGCGGCTCTGCCACCGTCAAAGAGATCACCGAAGCGCTCGCCGACAGCGACAATCTCGCCTACACCACCATCTTGAGCACCTTGCAAACGCTCACCAAGAAGGGCGCCGTGATCCCTACAAGGAGCGGCCGCGCGTACGTTTACCGCCCCGTCATCGAGCAGACCGAAGCCCGCCGGAGCGCCGTTCACTACATTCTCTCCCGCTTCTTCGACGGGTCCGCCGACTCGCTTGTCTTGAACATCCTCAAAGACGAGGAGATCGAAGACGAGACCGTCGAGCGCTTGCGACGAGCGCTCGAGCAAGAGGAGTGGGGAGAAGATGGTAACGCTTGATGTCTTCGGTTTCTTCGCTCAACGCCTCGTCGAGCTCGCCCTCAACGGCCTCATCCCCGGGCTGGCCATCACGCTGCTGGTTTGGGTGACGTTTCGCATTTGGCGACCGAGCGCGGCGACCAAGTACACGATCTGGATGACGACCCTCTTGCTGGTGGTGGTCCAGCCGGTCATGGGCCTCATCGATCTCACGCCACTCTCTGCGGTTGTCACGCCGTCTGAGACTCGGCATTCAAGCGGCGCGCCCCTACCGGTGGAGGGCTCGTTGCCATCCGCTGGTGCGCTGACGGCCCAGTCAGAAGCGGTACCGCCACCCCGATCGAGCCTGCCTGCGTTCGACCCGGTCAGCGTTGGCGACCCAGCTGCCGGACCCCTCTGGCGCCCACTGCGCCTGCCGCACCTTATTAGTTGGTTTCTTCTCGGGGCCTACCTGATGGGGGCGGCGATCCTGCTGGTGCAATGCCTGCGGAGCTACCTGAGCCTGGCACAGCTCAAACGCACCAGCAACGCGCTTGCGGGCGGACCGCGTCGGCTGGTCGAGACACCGCTTCAAGCCGGGAGGCGGAGGGCTCGTCTGCGCAGCTCGAACGAGATCACCGTGCCGATGGTCGCCGGTCTGGTGCGGCCTACCATCTTGATCCCCGAGGGTCTTCACGACCAGCTCAGCAAGGACGAGCTGGAGCATGTCATCCTGCACGAACTCGCGCACCTGGCGCGCTATGACGACTGGACCAAGGTCGTGCAGCAGGTTCTTCTGGCCCTGCTCTTTTTCCACCCGGCGCTCCACGTGATTTGCTGGCAGCTCGATCTTGAGCGGGAGATCGCCAGCGACGACTGGGTGATCGCCCGGCGGGGCCGACCCAGGCACGGCTACGCGCGCAGCCTCATGAGATTGGTCGAGTTGGCCCTCCACCGAAAGCGGATGCGCCGGCCGCTCGTCGAGGGCAGCGCCGTGATGGTCAAAACGCAGATTGAGAGAAGGATCACCCTGCTGCTCGACCGCAAGCGCTCCATCGGCGGCCAGGCGTCGCGCGCTGCGCTGGTGGCCGCATCATCGCTGCTCCTGGTGTCCGGACTGGTGCTGATCCACTTCACACCCGCACTGGCGCGGGCCATCGAAACGCCGCGAGCGGTGGTCATCACCGCCGAGAACGCCACGAACCTCGCTCTGCACGGGGTCCTCGATAGTCGCAGCGTCAGCTTGTGGGCGGTCGACTTTCATCCTGATGACTCGCTCCTGGCGGGCGCCGGCGATGACGGATACGTGTGGTTATGGGATCTCAAGACCCTTGAGCCCCTCCGTGAGCGTATCAAGCCGGCACGCGTCGGACTCGTGAGAGACGTGACCTTCAGCCCCGACGGGACCCTCTTGGCGGCGGCCGATCTGTTGGGTTCGGTCACCTTATGGCGGGTCGACAGCCTGCAGCAGGTCGGAAAGGCGATGCGGCACGACTCGGGCTTCGGCGTCAACCGGCTGGCGTTCAGTCCAGACGGTCGACTGCTTGCCAGCGGGTCTCAATTCGGAGACATCGTTCTCTGGGAGGTGGCCACCCAACGCCGGGTAGGAGGTCCGCTTCGACACGGAGAGGTCGGGATCTGCGAGCTGGCGTTCAACCCGGCCGGCACCCTGCTCGCCAGCGGAGCGCGGGACAACCGGATCGTCCTCTGGGATGTGGGTCACCGGCAACCGGTGGCAGAGCCCTTGCTGGAAACTGGGACCGGCACGTGTGGCTTTGCGTTCAGCCCAGACGGTTCGCGTATGGCGGGAGGGAGCGCCGAGCAGATCCATGTGTGGACCGCCCAAGATCGACGGTTTCAAGGGGAACGGTTGAGCGCGGGTGCTGACCTCAGCGACGTTCCGCTCTGGGAAGCCGTGTTCAGCCCCGACGGACGGCTTTTGGCCAGCGCGGCTGACAACGGTGTGGTCAGGTTGTGGAACGTCGAGACGCGGTCACCGGCGGGACCTGCTCTGCCCACCGATCTCGACGGCTTTTATAGACACGGGATGGCCGATGTAGCCTTTAGCTCGGACGGCACCTTGCTGGCGACAACCAACTGGGGTGGCGACATCCTGCTCTGGGGCGTCGCCCCGCATGAGCCGCCCTGACCCGTAGGTAGGCGCTCAACCAACGGTTGGGTGCGCCATAATCCGTAGTCGACGTGTCCACACGTTTCGTGTGTCATCGATCCTCACTCCGAGCAGGAGAAGGGGTTGAGAAAGGAGTCGTGTCATGAAATTGGGTCGCCAGTGGATTCCCGCCCTGTTCGTTCCGGTCTTGATGGCTTGTTCTATCGGGCTGGCTCAAGAAGACTATTTCATCCGCACCCATCTGAGCGGCGATCAGGTGGTGGGTACGGTCGAAACCGAGGCTGTCGGCACGGTCACGGCGGTGCTGGTGGGCGAGGTGCTGGTGGTGGTTGGAGACTACCAGAATCTCTCGACCCCGGTCGACCGCCTGGTGGCCGGCGGGGCCCACATCCACCGCGGGGCGGCCGGTGAGAACGGCGGGGTCGCCTTTCGCTTGAATAGCGACGGCGGCACCGCAGGAGGGTTCACCGGCATCTACGCCCTGAGCGGCGACGAGATCGATACGCTCAAAAGCGGTGGCTTCTATGTGCAGCTGCACACCGAATCCAACCAAGCCGGCGAGCTCCGGGGGCAACTGGCGCCGTCTTTGACCCTGGCGGATCTCGTCGGCGTATGGGAACGTCCGGCCGCCACCCTCTCATCGGGCACGACCATCGAGGCCAGCGCCGTCGAGATTACGGCCGATCGACGCTTCCGTTACGCCACCGGCGTGGAGCAGCTCCGCCGCGGAATCACGACGAGCGACGATCCGTTTCGCCTCGAAGGGAGCCTCATCACCTTTTACGACCGGCACGAGATGTGCTCGAGTCCGGAGCCCGGGAGCTATCAGCTCGAAATGAGCGCCGACGGCGAGCTACATTTTCTGCTTCATAACGACCCCTGTGCCGCCGGCGCAGCCGAACTCCCGCGGGCCGCGTTCGTTCGGGTACCAGAGTAGCGGAACCTCGGGACCCCACGCGAGTCCGTCCGGCCGCCGTCGATCGCTTGTGGCAAACCTGCTGCGAAGGCACCGTCGGTCGATGCGGCCTCGCTCACGCTGATCTCTCGTCCACCAAAGCGAAATGGCAACATGGTGCTCGCCCAAGACAGTCAACCAACCCGTCTTGGGCGGGTTAACCATGGTGTGCTGCGAAATGAGTGGCTATCCTGACAAGGTCGATGTTGTAAGAATCTGGTAAGAAATGCTTCAGAAGCCTGTAAGAAGATCCGTGCTACCTTTCTTATAGCCACTCCTTTCCTCCCCCTTTTTGCTCCAAGCCCGCCCACGCCAGGCGGGCACACTTTTTCCACCGGGCCCGTGCCCGAGCACCCGGAGTTTAGGTCCTGGGTGCAACCGAAGCACGAGAACGAGCCCTGCACCGAACCCTACAGACACCCAAAGAGGAAAGGGATCGGGTAGAATTTCTGGTTGTGGAGGTTAAGCACTACCTTGAACGGATCGGCTACCGCGGACCGGTCGACGTGTCGGCTCGTACGCTGGCGTCGCTCCAGCGGGCCCACCTCCACACCGTACCCTTTGAAAATCTCGACGTCTGCCTGGGGCGGGAGATCGTGCTCGAGCCAGCTGCGCTTTACGACAAGATCGTAGTCCGCAGACGCGGTGGCTTCTGCTACGAGCTCAACGGTCTCTTCGCCTGGCTGCTTACAGAGCTCGGCTTTGAGGTCACCTTGCTCTCTGCGCGGGTGTTTGGAGAACGCGGCCTCGGTCCCGAGTTCGATCACCTGACCCTGCGCGTCGATCTCAGCGAGCCCTGGCTCGTCGACGTCGGCTTCGGGGACGGATTTGATGAAACGCTCCAGATAGACAGGATAATGCATACCCCATTCGGAGTATCGAAAACCGCTGCAGACCTTTACACGCAGGAATACGCACTCCTTTACGGCCTGAAAGCAGCCTCCTTTCGGATGGGTTGTATAACGGGCGGAACAGCGAAGGCAGTAG
>CP070651.1:169876-186705 GCA_020354625.1 Trueperaceae bacterium | reverse complement strand
CGACACGCCGGATATCGACGATGCCTACGGTGTGCCCTTTCATATCTTCTATGGGGTTTCCGCCAACGCCCGCACCTTCTGGAGCATCACCAACGCCAGAGAGGTGATCGGTTACCAGCCCCAGGACGATTCCGAAATCCGTTTTGCCGGGGATATCGCTAGATTGCTCTACGGACGGTAGAGAGCCTTCGATCTAACGAGCGAAGGCCCGGTAGGGGTTCAAACGGGTCAGTTTTTCGACGGTGGCTTCGTCGATCCCGGCTCGGCGCAGCTTGGGCAGGAACACTTCGCTGAGATACGTGAAGGGCTTGGGTATGCCACCGCCCGGCTTTGAGGGGTCGAACCAACCCCGGTCGTGGCTGAGCAGCAGCTGGTCTTCGAACCCCGCTTCCAGCAGTTGCTGGATATTTGTGATGAAGTAGGCGTCGCTGTAGTCTTCGCTGCCGATGGCGTCGTACTCGAGCCAGGCACCGCGTTGCGCCATCTCGAGGTGGAGGGCGAAGTCCTCTTCCGCTTGGGTGTGAATCCAGATGAAGCGCTCAGGCGTATAGCCGGCGGCTTCGATGAGGTCGAGCTGGTCTCGGACCACCGCCCCGCGGACGGTGTGGCTACCGATCACTGCGTGGGTGGCCCGGCCGGCGGCGGCGGCTGCCCGGAGGATCTTCTCCTCGCAAGGGGTCATGCCGTCGTCTCCGGCGCTCACCTTGATCCAGGCTGCCTGCACCCCGGTGTTTTCGATTTCGGCGGTGAGTTCGCGCAGCATCCAGTCGCGCAATTCCGTTTCGGATGCCTCCTGTGCCCAGGCTGGTACCCACGGTTCGCGGTAGATGCCGGTGGCGACGACCAGGGGGAGATCGGCCGCGATGGAGACGGCCCGCACCAGGTCGACCCGCCGCCCCACCCCGACAGGGGTGCATTCGACCAGGGCGCTGACGCCGGCGGCGCGTGCGGCCTCGAGTTCAGGAGCCATCAGTGCGATCACCTCGCCGGCGTCGGCGCGCTCGAAGCTCTTTGCCTCGATGGGACCGAGATCGACGAAAACGTGCTCGTGGGGCAGGATCAACCCCACGTCGTCGAGAGACTTTTCACCCAGCGTGGTTAGGAGAGAGGCTTGCCCCTTGTTTGTGTGCTGGCCTCGGCTTGCGAGATGGTTCTTGGTGCCGGTGATACAACTACCTCCTTAACATGCGCGGCTGACGGATCTTTACTATAGCGAACAGGTGGACAACTTCAACCTTTATCGAACTTACGGTATTCTTACGTCTTTCTTACAGAATTCTTACGGCTCTATTACAAGTTTCTTAACAGCGCTGATCTCCGCGGTTTTCTACACTAAAAGACGGCATCCCCGCCACCACCATCAAGGTCGGTTCAAAGGAGCACGGTTGGTTCATTAGGAGCTGATATCAGCAAGGGTTTTCTACAGAGGAGGCAACATCATCATGTCGAATTCACAGCGCCTTACGTCATTTATTACACTTTTTACTCTGTTTTTTTTACTTTCGGCTTGTGGAACGCTCGGGCCAGAGACCGCCCTCTACTCCAACAAGAACGGTGCACCCAAGGGCCCCCACGACTACCAGCTCCTGATCATCGGCACTGAAAACGAGAAGACCGCCGACATGGAAGGCTCCAATCGTCACACCATCTTCGTGCCACTCTACGGCAAGGCGAAAATCGAACTGACCGAGGGCGAATTCCAGGTTCTCGACGGCAACGCCTTTGATGACCCGGCCGAATTCCAACTGCCTGCACCCGGCCTCGATGCCTATGTGGTGGGCGATCCGGGTGATGCCGACGTCGAGTCCGACTACTCGATATTCATTCGCCCGCTCGGCAAGCCGGGCGGGTACGCAACCATCACCACCTGCGCCGAGTTGCTCGACAGCAATTTTGGCGAGCTGCTGTCCGGCAAGGATGTGAAAATCCTCAACGATATGGACGGGGCAGCCTACTGTTCGATCGAACAGGTTGGTAACTTGCTCGATGGCGACATGCGGCTTTTCCGCGATACGGGCAAATCGGTATTCAGCAACGTCACGGCGGAGCTGCTGACCGTCGTGTTCGAGGTCGAGATCGACGAAGATGGCGACGGTATCGTCGATTACACTGTTCTTGTGCGGGTGCCGATCTTCGACGAACTTCTCGAGGGCGAGTACTGGGAATACGATAACAACGGCCTGAGGTTGGCCCAAGTGCGTTTCTATGACTGCTCGACCAACGTCGAAACGGGTGAGAGTAGTTGCGAGTACTAAGAACCTCCAACTTGAGTTTGGGGCAATGCCTCAAACTCAAGGCGAGCGGAGCGAGTAAGGATCGTGGCCGCCCACGATCCGTCACCGCAAACATTGCTTGGAGGTGCTTAAACTAGCGGGTGCAAGCCGACCGCGATGAGCTCGTTTCGGGGAGGCCGTCGGTCGATAGCAGGAGAGCAGCCTACTTGGGCTGCTCTCCTCAATCAATTTGGGTAGGGGTGCTTAGGCGGTAAAGCGCATCGCTTCGGCCGGCTCGAGCCGGCCCGCATTCAGAGCGGGGAAGAGTGCTGCCAAGGTGGCGGTCGCAAAGGTGAAGCCGACGGTGATGGCCACCTGTCGATTGCTGACGCTACCGTAGAAGATCTTGGGAAAGCCGCGCTCAGCCAGGAAGTCGGCAACCTCTCCGGGAGCGCTGAACCCTTGAGCCATCAAGCCGGTCAGCAGCGTACCGACAAGTAACCCGGCCAGGGCGCCGGTGAAGCAGAGCAGAACGCTCTCCTGCACGATCATCAGCACCACCTCGCGCGGGGTGATTCCGAGGGCGCGGAGCACGCCGAATTCCCGCACCCGCTCGATGACGCTGAGATAGACCGTGTTGGCGACCAGCATACCCGCCAAGATGAAGAAGATGGCGGCCAGAAAGAGCGACACCGTGCCGAACAGCCCCAGGATGCTGGCCAGGCCGGGGCTGACCGTCGACCAGGTCTCGACCTCGTAGCCAGGACCGAGGCCGGCTCGAGCACTCTCTGCCAAAGCGAAGAGATCCACATCGTCGCCGGTACGGGTGAGCTTCGGAAAGGTGAGCTCGATCCGGTTGATGGCGCCGGGAGCCGCCAGCTCTTGTGCCGCCAAGAGCGAGCTCACGGCGGTCGCTTCCGAATTGGGTACCGTGAGGATGCCTGTGACGAGATAGGCCGAGGCGCCGTAGCCCTCGGTCCCGGGGGTATAGAGGTAGACGGTGTCGCCCAGGTCGACCTGCAGGTTCTGAGCCAGCTTTTCGCCCAGCGCGATGCCGGTGACGTCGCCGAGTTCGGGCAGGTTCCCAGCAGCTAGATATTCGCTGGTGTAGCGCTCGCGGACAGCCGGGGGCTGCTCTAGCCCCTGCAAGAGGATGCCGTAGGAGCGTCCCTCGCTCTCGATAAGCCCCGGCACCGTCAGCACCGAGACGAGCTCGATAGGAGTCGCTTCAAATGCGTCCATCAGGAGAGTTTCAACGGCTTCGGCATCTTCGATCAACAGGTCTTGCCAACGGCGGATCTGCCGGTAGTCGCTCACATGGATTTGCAGGTGGCCGGTGATGCGGGTGAGGCTGACGTAGAGGCCGTTTTGTACGGCTCCGACCAAGCTGAAAAAGGTCGTGGTGATGATGACTACTACGCCGACCGCCCCGGCGGTCATCAGGCTCCGGTTGGCGTTGCGCCAGATGTTGCGCCAAGCGAGGCGGAAGAGCTTGTGGGCCACGAGAAATTTCTCCTCAGTCTCGCATGGTGGTGACCGGATCGAGGTCGCGTATCCGCCGGGCCGGGAAGAGGATGGCGAGCACCCCGGCCAAGGCGACGGTGGCAGTTGCGATCAGGGCGTAGCGGGCAGAGACGTTGGTATAGACCTCCTCGCCGATGCCCGTGTCGACCAAGCCGGAGGCGGCGGAGGCGAACAGCGGCCCGAGCACATTCCACGTGCTCAGTGTCCAGATGAGGGCGTAACCGAGAACGAGGCCCAAAAGCCAACCGATCAGGGTGGTGAGCAGCGCTTCGATGACCACCATCACTGCGAGCCGCTGTGGGGGCAAGCCGATGGCGGCTACCATGCCGAACTCCTTCATACGCTCCATGACGCTGGCGACCAGGGTGCTGGTGACGGCCAGGGCGGCGAAGACGGCAAACAGGAGGGCCACGGGCAACATGATGATGCGGCTGACGCGGACCCGCGTGGCGAGGGCGCCGAGCAGGGTAAAGAGGTCGAGGACCACCAGCTCATCGGATAGCTTTGCTTGCAAGGAGTCGCGCAAGCGGAGGTCTTGGCCGTTCGGAACCTGAAGTGCCAGGCCGGTGGCGGTTTCGACGCCGGTGATCATGCGGGCATCGTCGAGGTGGATCAGCACCATACGGGCGTCTACCCCGGCCAGACCGGTGTCGATGAACCCCACGACTTTGAAGCCGGCCGCTTGTGGGCCCGCCAGCGACGATGCCTCGACGACCAGGCGTTCACCCAGGCGTACGTCGAGCCGGCTGGCCAGGTCGATTCCCATGATGGCCTCACCGCGAGCCTGCAACAAGCGGCCCTCCCCGATCTTACCCGGCACCTCGCTGATGGCCGGCTCGAGCTGTGGATCGATCCCCCGTACCCTGAGGCCTTGGGAGGCGTAAGGGGAGCGCACCAGGGCCGGGAACTCGAGCCTGGGCGCCACCGCCGTGACCGAAGGGGTGGTAGCCAGCTCTGCAGCGATGTCGAGGTCGGGTAGTGCGTTTTCAGGGTTGGGATCTTGATGGTAGCGTGCGGTGGTAACCAACATCGGCGCCGCTAGGAAACGCGCTTGACCCTGGAGGATCGAGTTGTTGAAGCCGTCGTTGAAACCCCAGAAGTAGATGGTGGCCAGGGTGGCATAGGCGACCACAGCTACCAGCAAACCGGTTCGCCGTCGCTGGCGCCAGATGTTTCGCCAGGCCAGGCGGGACAGGGTGATCACGGTTTGGAAGGTCTGCTCTTCGGGGTTGGACTCGCTGGCTGCCGCTCTCATGGCCCCCCTCGTTTCTGTCAATGATGGTACACCTTCGCGCCTCGAGGCGTAAGATTTTGACGGCCAATAACCGGACTGAACTCGAGCCCGATCGAGGTGATGGTGATGGGGGTGCCCTCTCATTTGGGAGGGTATGCTGCCTGCGATTTTAGAAGGTTACTGTTGGTGGGAGTTTCTCAAGATGCGGTGGGGGCATCTAGGCCGAAGAGCCGTTCTGCCCGCAGGGTCCGGGCTTGATAGGTACGTTCATACCAGCCTTCGACCACAAGGACCTCGGCATCGCGCAGGGTGAGGAGCTCTCGCTCCCACAGCTGAGGAGAGATCACCACCTGCATCCGAACCGGGCCGTCCTCGAGCATGTAGAAGGCGAAGCCTTTCGCGGTGCTCGGCTTCTGCTTGGCGATGATCAAACCGGCCGTCCGCACCCAGCCGTTTCGGCAAGCGGCGAGCGGCGCTGCGCCCAGACCCCGGAGCCGCTGCCGTATCAGGTCTACGATGTGTACCCCCACTTCGCTGAAGCCTTTGGTGGCGTAGTCCCACAAGGCCTCATCTGCGAATGCCAGTGCCTCGAACGGGGGAGACTCGGGCACGGTCTTGAACAGCGTTTTCTCTCCGGAGGGCTGTAGGTTGTGAAGCGCGCGCGCTTGAAAGAGAGCGTCGCGCCGGTCCTGGAGCCGTCCGAACGCTCCCGCTCGAGCGAGCTCTTCCAGGGCCTCGGGTCTCACGCGAACGCGTTCGTACACGTCGCGCACGCCGCGGTAGGGGCCTTTGGCGAGGCGCCCGAACAGGATTTCCCGGGCGGCCTCTTCGCCGACCCCCTTGACCGCGGTCAGAGGGGGGCGCAGGCGTTTGTGGTCCCCTTCTTTTTCCACCAGATAACTCATACCGCTCCGGTTGATATCGAGCCTGCCGAAGGGGATGCCGTAGCGTTTGGCTTCCTGACGGAGCGTGTTGTGGCTCCACATGCCGGGGTGTTCGGTCATGAGGCTCGCCAGGAACTCTGCGGGGTAGTGGTGGCGAAGCCAGGCGCTGGTGTAGGCGTGCAAGGCGAAGGCCCAGGCGTGGCTCTCAGCGAAGCCGTAGCCCCGGAAAGCGGCCATCATATCGAAGATGGCCTGACTCTCCTCGGCGCTGCAGCCGCTCGTCTTCATGGCCCCTTCGATAAAAGTGCGGTGCCAGTCGCGGATTTCGCGCTCGTCCTCGAAGGTGGTGACCCGCTTGCGGAACTTCTCGGCCTCCACCCAATCCATGCCGGCGACCCGTACGGCGATCCGCATGAGATCTTCTTGGAAGAGCAAGACCCCTTAGGTTTTTTGCAGGATCGGTTCCAGGCTCTCGTGGAGATACCTCACCGCCTCGAGCCCCCTTCGGCGCCTGACATAGGGGTGGACCGCCTGGCTCTGGATGGGACCGGGCCGAACGAGCGCGATCTGATGGGCGAGGTCGGTGAGATTTTCCGGTCGGAGCCCGACGCTCATACGCACTTGAGCGGGGCTTTCGATTTGGAAGAGACCCATGGTGTCACCCTCTTGAAGGCTCCGCCATACCTGGTCCTCGAGCGGAGGGTCCCGGACTTCCAACCAGATCTTTTCGGTGCGGTACACCTCTTCTCGGGTGCGCTCGATGGCGCCGAGCATCCGCAGGCCGAGCAGGTCCAGTTTGATGAGGCCGAGTGCCTCCGCGTCGTCCTTATCGAATTTGATGAGCCGGATACCGCCGCTGCTGCGCTCTACCGGACTGTAGTGGATGAGCGGTTCCCGGCTCAGGATCACACCGCCGGAGTGGGGTGCGATGTGACGAACGAACTTCGGTTCCATCGAGCGGAGCAGGCGGATCAGAGTGTCTTTGACCGGGGCGTCACCGAGCACTTCGTCGAACGCCTCGAGCGCTTCGAGCGCCTGGTGGGGGCGCCGGTGACGGTGCTGACGCCCCAGGGCTTTGCTGAGGTGGTTTCGCACCTCGGGTGGGATCCCCAGGGCGCGCCCAAGATCCTGCACCGCCAATGGCAGGTAGTAGGTGATGCGGTTGCATACCATCGCTTCGGCTTGAGGTCCGAAGCGCTCCTCGACCCAGGTGAGAACCTCATTGCGCCGCGAGCTGCTGATGTCGATGTCGATGTCGGGGGGGCTGCGCCGGCCGCCGTGCAAAAAGCGTTCGAACAGCAGGTCGTGTTCGACGGGATCTGCCTGGGTGATGCCGAGCAGATAACAGAGGATACTGGCGGCAGCACTCCCGCGACCGCTGGCGAGGATTCCCCGTGAGCGGCAGTAATCGGTGATCTCAGCGGCGATCAGGAAGAACTCGGTGAAGCCTACGCTGCGTACTACGCTCAGTTCGTGTTCGAGGCGTTCCCGCGCCTCGGCCAAGGCCGTACCCCGGTAGCGGTCGAGCAGCGCCTGGTAGCAGCGCTGCTCGAGGTAGGCCTCGGCGGTGAGATCCCTGGGGACGGTTGCCTTTGGAGGGTAGAGGCGATCGGGGAGCAGTTCGAAGGTGGTCGTTTCGGCCAGCGCTTCTGTGTTTTCTAGCACATCTGGGAGCAACAGGGCGACCTCTCCCAGCGAGCTGGCGAGGGTGAGGTAGGGGTCTGGTATGGCCTGACCATCGTTTTGGGGGCGAGTGCGCTCCGGCGTGTGGGTGGACAGGCCGAGCCTGGCACAGACGAGCGCGTCATACAAAGGCATGAGGTCGGTAGTAGCGTAGCGGACCTCCGGTGCAGCCACGGCGGGGAGACGCTCTTCGCGGCTGAGTCGGCGCAGGTAACGAGCCCGCCGTCGATCTCCGGGGTAGTTGTCGAAAAACAGCTGGACCCAGAGCCGCTGGGGGAACACCCCTTTGAGATCATCGAGGAGCGCTCTTGCCTGTTTGTGTTTCCGGGCCCCCAAAAGTTGTGCCAGGAAACCGTTGCGGCCGCCCGTGAGGGCGTGTATATCGCCGGCGTGGGCCTCGAGAATAGGGAGGGTTACGGTGCCACCGCGTTCGTGCGCGATGCTGCACAGTTCATTCAGAACGCGGTAGCCGTTCCGGTTGGCCGCCAAGAGTGGGAGGGAGAAGGTGCCGAAGTCCGTGTCGAGGTGTACGGTCGCCCCGATGCTGGCCTTGAGTCCGTGCCGTTTCGTAGACTCATGCAATTCCACCGCGCCGTATACGCCGTTTGTATCGGTCAGGGCGAGGTGTTCATAGCCCAACTCCTTGGCCCGTTCGACCAGCCGGCTGGGGCTCGAGGCCCCTCCACCGAAGCTGAAAAACGAATGCGTATTGAGCAAGTGCCTTAGCTTGCGGTCCATCATGATCGGTCGGTCTCGTCTCAATCGCCAGGGAGCTGTTTAAGCACGTCCAAGTACTGTTTGCAGCAACGGATCGCGGACGGCCGCGATTCCAACCTCGCTCTGCTCGCCTTGAGTTTGGGGCATCGCCCCAAACTCAAGTTGGAGGTTCTTAGTCGTGTATGCTCTCGACAAACCACACGCCGGCGCGCTCTTCGATGGTGACGATGCGGCCGGAGGTCAGCTCGAGTAAAAAGACGGTACCTGGGCTCTCACCGACCCACCAACGACCTCCTTCACGCCATACATCGAGGACGGTTTGGACCTCATGTCTAGCTGATGAATCTCGCAGGGTTTTCGGCAACGACGCTACCGTCTCGACCTGAATACGCTGGCCCTTTCTCATGGGGACTTTCCTCCGTGATGATGGGGATTTCGTGGCGTGTGAAGGCGTTCACCATCGCAAACCTGCGGTTTGTACGAAGGGCGAATGGGTCGACCTCGACAAATGCCCTGGCCTGGTTGGGAAACCGTTCGTGGAGGTGTTGGATCGCTCTGCTCATGTGTTCACGCCGACGCCACAGTTCCGTTTGGTACTCGGCCTTGTGCAGACCGGAGAGGGTCACAACCAAGCGTTCGATGCCGAGGGCTTGTGCCCCGGTGTCGGCCAGGGCCAGCTGAAGAATCTGCCGCAGCCGGGATACCGCTCGCACCGGATCTTTGGGTCGCCGGGTAGCGCGAAAACGGATACCCGCGGCGTCCGCCTCGACGGTGAGGCGTGAGGCGACTCGGTCGCCGAGATGGGCTGCGAGCTCGCGAGCACACCTTTCGAGAGCGGGGTCTACACGGTAAGGTTCTGTCACAGCCTCTTCGAAATCGATCTCGACCCGCAAACTTTCCGGGAGGTGATGGGGGACCAACTTCTTTCGAAAAGGACCCTTGAGGTAGCGTAGGACGGTGGTGCTTTCTTCTGCCAAGAAGGCCAGGAGCTGAGCTTTGCTCCAGGCGCGCAACTGCCCGATGCGCTTTACTCCGAGCCAGGCGAGCCGCGCTACGGTTGCCGAGCTGAGCCCTGCGCCTTTGAGAACGTACACCGGCGCCCGATCCAACAGCTTCCAGGGGTCGTGGGTCGCGACTTTCGCCTGGCTGGTATACGCCATATAGGTGAGGAGGTGTGCGTGCTCCACCGCCCGCGCCACACCGGCCCGGACGCGAGAGGCCTCGACGAACAACCCGGCATCTGCAGCGGTGCCATTGAAGGCCAACACACCCAAGCGTAGGGGTTCGATATGGGGGCTGATGCAGTGGGCTTCCTCGAGCAGCGCCTCCCAGGCCGAGAGCAGGCCGGGATCGAGAGACGGCAGCACCCGGAGGTCGTCGGCATATTGTCGTGCTCCCGCCAGGCTCATGCCGGTTTCGATGCCGAGCCCCTTTGCGCGACGATTGGTGCTGATAACTCGCCCTCTCTCATCCGTAACAATGAGGGGAATATGGCACATATGGGGGTCTTGGCGCTCTTCGAGCCAGATGGGAAAGGGTTCGAAGCTGGCAACAACCACGAGATCGCACATCACACCCTCTCCTCCAAATACCTTAATAATTAAGGTATTTTCATCATAGAGTCTGAGAGCAGACCTGTCAACGCCAGGCCATATGAAGACGCATTACCCATGCAAACCTGTTATGGGTAATGCGTAAACGGTTCTACACTTGGTAGCGTCAGTGTTCGATCGGTAGCGGTAGCAATAGTCTGCCGCGCAAGTCGGTCATCCGGTAAGAGCATTCGTCTTGAAGCGGGAAGAGACGGAGCTGGTCGTTCACAGTCAGCATGACGGTGTAGGTGCCGGTCGCTCCTGGACAGAATGGGTTGTGCTCATCGGTGATGAAGGTCAGGTAATTGCCTTCGATATGGTACTCCCCATGTTCCGTGGGGAGCCGCTCCATCATTTCGACAAACTCGCCGACGAAGAAAGTGCCGTCTTCTTTGAAGAGGTAGTGGTTTGGGAAGTTGTACGATTGATTTTCCCAGATACCTATCAGGTCTTGAGCCGTGGGCTCGAGATTGAGGGTCGGTGTGAGCTGGCCGCGAAGCTCTCCTCGCGGTTGCGTTTCGGTGTAGACCTGAAGGTAGAAGCGACCCTCTTCGAGTTCTCGGATCTGCTCTTCGGTGAGTTTGAAAGCCCCGTTGAAGATGCCTTCCCTGCCGCCTTCACTAAGCAGTGCAAAGTCGTGCATTCCCGGCAAGACTTCTTGGGCCGCGACGCGGACAATGCCACCACATTCACCGGCTGCCGAGTGGTGAATCGCCACGGCGGGGATCATGAGAGAACCCTTGCTGTAAAGCTCTCCGGATAGCCCTTCATATTCTCCGGTCACCACCAGCAGATCTCCGACGAGTGTGGCGACGGCCTTGCCGCTGGCTGCGGTTTCAACCGGTGGAATAACCTGATCGCCTGTGAGGGTGGCAGTGAAGGTGATGGGGAACGGTGCTGCCATCCCCATCTCACCCGTGCTCATCTGCGCGGTTGCGCTTCCGACTAGAGCCAGGATGAGTACAGCGATCACTACGAACCATACCTTGGCTTTCATGATGATCCCTTTAACCCTTTCAAAACTTTGATCTAAGGGGATTGATGCGCCTCTTTGAGTCAGAATCTACTTCCTATACATCACCCCCTCCCTTGCGTAGGGCGATGTAGGAGTGGCGACGCTACTTCAAGTGGGCTTTTATACCCTTTTAAACTGCCTTTCGGGGATCTTGATGCTGCCAAGATTCCCCGAGAAGAGTGAGTAATAGAATGAGGTCTTCGGTCAGCGTGACGAGTGCACTGAAAGCCGGTTTAAAGGATGAGCTGCGGCTCTCTCCCCTCGAGCATGAGCCTTACAAATAGGTTTTTACCCGACTGGTTCATCGTGAGCCTGAGGTGGGTGTTGGCGTGCTCTAGGCAGCCACAGGTGTAGCTATAGGTGTCGATGGCGAACAGCTCGCTGCCGGGTGCGAAGCCGAGCTCGGGGATCAGTTCGTGGAAGTAGTTATTCAACTCGGCGAAGCCATGGCTATCTGTGCGGAAGGGGAGTTCGATGCCCTGATCCCACACTTTGATGCCGGCCATTTCGCGAATGAGAGATTGGGGGATCTCCCAAGTCGGGAACCGTGCGAGTCCGAAACCGAGGCCCGAAGGCGGAATCCTATTGGGGTCGAAGAGGACGATGCGAAGGGGGAGGGCACCGTCGAGTTCAGGCGTGTCGGTCAAACGGATGGTCAGTTCATTTACGGCTACGTCTCGGCTGAAGTGCAGATAGCCGACATCATGAGCAAGGTAGTCGAAGGCTGCGTCTTCGAATACCAAAGTCGGGAGTACCGCTTGAGCTTCCTGTGAATAGGCCACCCCCAAGCTGGCAACGAACAAGACAAGAATCCAAATCAAAGGTCTTTTCATGGTCTTTTAGCCTCCGTTCAAAGGGCATGTGTTGTCGTTTGGTCAGGGCTTTCCATTCAAGGGAATCACCCCCTCGTTGAAGGTCAATGAAACGCTGAACATGAAATGAAAGACGTCTAAGCTACGCTTGCAAATGCAACATCTGCAAAATTGCGCTCTTCCCCCATCCTCACTATTAGCTTGTGATAAGGGGGAGTACAAGAGTCAAATGTCCCTAGCAATGCCCTGACCTTGTCGATGGCGGTAGGGGGTCTCAGCCTTCGATGTTACCCTGGCTCCACTCCCCATCGATGAGGCGCCACATCCGGCCCGTAGGGTTTTCGTTTCGAAGTTCGGGTGGAAGGCGGTGTGGCCGGACCTCGTCGAAGCAGTGAAGGGCGGAGAACCTGGTGATCGACGCCAGGATGCCGACCGCGGTGAACCCGGGATGACCGGTAGCCGGGAAGGGACCGCCGTGGTTCATGGCGGATACCACAGCCACGCCCGTCGGCATCTTGTCGTTGAGCAGGCGCCCCACCTTTTCGCGCAGGATCGGTGCGATCTGGTCGTAATCGATATCGTCCTCGCCACCGGTGTGGCTGTAGATACAGCCTGTCAGGTTCCCTTCCAAGTGGGCGGCGATCTGTATCATCTGGGCGGTGTTCTCGGCAAAGACCATCAGATTGACGGTACCGAAGGCTTCGGTTTGCAGTGCGTCGGGGTTTTCGAGGAAGGCCTGGCCCGAGACGCGCAGCAGGGTGTTGGCGAAGGAGTAGCCTGGCCCGTCGAGCTCCTGGCCGCCGCAGACGAGCTCCGCCCCGTGCTCTAGGAGCACGCCGATGCCTTCGGCGATGCCACCGGGACCGCCGGCACCCAGCAGGGTGCCGGCTGGATTCCCTTCAAACAGACCCTTGACCTGCTCGAGAAAGGTTTCACCTTGCTTGCCTTGGGGTACCACGGCCAGACCGGGATTGGTGCAGAACTGTCCGGCTCCCAGCGAGCAGGAAGCGTAGAGGTCGTTCGCCACCTCCGAGGAGCGCTCTCGCAGCGCGCCGGGGAGCACGAAGACCGGGTTGACGCTCGACATCTCCAAGTAGATCGGTTTGCCGGCCTTGTCGGCGGCCGCTTTGAGCTTTAGTCCCGCCGGCCGGCTGCCGGTAAAGCCGGTCGCTCCCACCAACGGATGGGACACCAGCTCGAGCCCGACCTCTGGCGGGGTACGGTAGAGGAGCTGAATCATGCCGTGCGGTAGACCGCTCGACTTGACGGCCTCGAAGGCGGCCTCGGTCAGCAGTTTGGTGGTGCCGGGGTGACCGGTGTTGGCCTTGGCGATCACCGGGTTGCCGGCGGCGATCGCCGCAGCGAAGTCACCGCCGGCAGCCGAGTTGAAGGCGAAGGGGAAGTTGTTGGGCCCAAACACCACCACCGGCCCGCCGAGGGGGCCGAGTTTCGAGCGGATGTTGCTCTTGGTGTCGATGGTGGCGTGGCACCAGGAGCGTTCGCGGACCGCAGCTGCGGCCTGGCGCAGCTGATCGGTGGTCCTGGGGAGTTCGACCGAGCGCAGCCGCGGTTCAACCGGATAAGCCGTTTCCAGGTTTGCCTGGGTCACCAGTTCGTCGGCCCGGGCCTCGATATTGTCGGCAAACCGCTCCAGGAAGCCGGCGATGTCTTCAGGCGACCTCGAGCGCAGCGCCGCGACTGCCTCTTGTGCTGCCTTGAGAGCTGCCTCGACATCCGCTCTTCCGGAGACGGGGTAGCGCTCGGGCAACGAGGATTTCGCGGCTGGATTTGTTGCGGAAAAGGTATCGGTGGGGTCTTGGGCTTCTCGCCACTGGCCGGCGATGAGTACGGGTTGTAACGACATAATCGACTCCTCAATCAGGCGGTGGGGTTGCGTTGCCGTTTTTGGGCAGGAGCTTCCGCCTTCGGTGAACGTTCGCGGCTGCTCGGGATGCACCCACCAGCTATCTTACGCGTAGGCGATAGGTCGGTTGCAAATGGTCGGTGTGGCCGTAGGCTCGTCGCTACCCGTGTGAGGAAAATGCTGATGAGGATCGCCTGTGCCCTCCCGGCATGGATCTTCCCTCACCAGCAGTCTAGTAACGCCTCGGCGCGAACGCACGCCTCTTCGATTAGTTTCGGAAGGCGTTCATCGAGGCCGAGTTCGGGTCGTTGGCGGATCCAGCCGAGCTGTGCAAGCCTCCGGGCCAGCAAGAACACCGGCAGCAGTGCCAGGGCCGCATCGGGGAGCGGCCGCTCCGCACGGTAACCCTCGATGAGGGCGTCCTCTATCGCTTGGTAGTGTGGGTGTTCCCTGTAGTAGCGCAAGGCCACCGCCAGCTCGTACTGGTGCCAGCCGAATCCTGAATCGTCGAAGTCGATGACGTGAAGGCCCCGTTCGCCGACGACGAGGTTTTGGGGGTTGAGATCGGCGTGGATCAGGCTGTAGGTATCGGGCGACTTGCCGTACGCCGTCAAAACGTCTTGAATGACGCGCCTCGCTTCCGAAATCACATGACGCTGGTGCGGCTCGAATTGAGGCAGATCCCAGAACGGCCCCCAAAACGGGCTTTCCCCGACGAGACCGTCGACGTCGAGGCTGTGGCGTCGGAAACCGGGTGGCGGCTGCCAGGCGGACGACTGGTTGTGGATGCGTGCTGCAAGCCGACCGAGTTGTTCGAAGTGCCGGCAGAGCGACGCCTCGTCGGACTCGCGGGCGATGACCTCGCTCAAGAGCTCTCCTTCCACCCACTTGAGCAGGCCTATGTTGCGAGTCTCTCCTGAGCCCGGCAACGTCACAGTGACGTACCCTCGCCCATCACTGGTGAGCAGGGCTTCGGGCACGTCTAGTCCCGCCTCGCGGAGAGCCGCGGTCCATTTCAGCTCCGAGTTCAGCTCGTCGAGCGTATGGTACCAGGACCTATGGATGCGCAACACGTAGGCCTGCCCACCCTTGTCGACCCGAAAGGTGACGTTCTCTCGGATGCTGACCGGTTCGATCCGGGCGCCGTCGAGCCCCCAATGGGTAAGTGCCTGTTCGGCGAGCCTGCGCAGCTCGCTATCGACCCTAGGTGCGTCCATACCGTTCGTGAAGCGTCTCATCGAAGGCCGTCAAGAACAGCTCCGCCTGCTCCTTGTTGAATACCAGCGGTGGTCGGATCTTCAGCACGTTCCCAAACGCGCCGGCGTTGCTGATGAGAAAGCCCTTGTCCTTCAGCCGGTTCACGACGTCTATCGCCCCTTCGCGATCGGGGGCCTTTGAGGCGCGATCGCTCACCCATTCGAGCCCGATAAACAGGCCGTGGCCTCGAACGTCGCCGATCGGCTCCCAGACCGCCTCGAGCCCCCTCAGCGCACCCTTCAGATACCCGCCGACCTCGGCGACGCTCGAGCGGAGATCTTCGTTTTCGATGACGTCGAGCACCGCCATCCCAACCGCTGCCTGCAGCGGGCTCGAGGCGAAGGTGTTGAAGTAACGCGCTTCCCGGCGGAAGGTGTCGACCAGGTTCTTGTTCGCGGCGACCGCAGCCAGCGGCAACCCGTTGCCCATCGGTTTGCCCATCGTCACGATGTCGGGCACGAAGCCCATCACCTCATAGCCCCACCAACGCCCCGTGCGGCAGAAGCCGGACTGCACTTCGTCCGCGATGAAAAGGCCGCCTGCCTTTCGTACCAGCTCAGCGGCACGTGGCATGAACCCGGGTGGAATGTCCGGTAGGCCCTCGTTGGCGAGGATCGAGCACACGAACATCCCGGCAAAGGGGACGTTGTCGCGTTCAAAACCGTCGATCGCCGCCTCGACTTCGGCGAGATAGAGTTCGGTCAAGGCGGTGCCGTGGACGCCTTCTTGCAAGGGCCGGTAGGTCTGCGGAAACGCGATGGCGCGAAACGCCGGGTCCTCTGCCGGCCACCGCGACGCCGAGAGCTTGCGCACCTCGGCAGAGTTGCCGTGATAGCTGGCGTCCGTAGAGATGATCCCTCGACCACCGGTGGCTGCGCGCGCCATGAGCATCGCTACCTCGCTGGCTTCGGTGCCGGTGCAGGTGAACACCACACTGGAAAGTGGCTCGGCGTGGAGCCCCATCAACCGCTCCGCGTAGTCCAGGATCCCTTCGTGGAGGTAGCGGCTGTGCACGTTGAGCGTCGCTGCCTGGTGGTGCATGGCCTCGACGACGTGCGGATGCGCGTGGCCGACGCACGGTACGTTGTTGTACATATCGAGGTAGCGTCTGCCGTCAGCGTCATAGAGCCAGGCGCCTTCACCCCGGACGATGTGCACCGGCTCACGGTAGAATAGCGGTGCCCCGGCCCCCAACAGGCGTTCACGGCGTTCGAAGAGTGTCTCGCTGCTCATATCCCTAACATACCCCGTCGCTTTGTTCGTGAAGTTGAGCGGTGTGGTAAGGAGAGCTATGATGACGATCATCTGCTGAAAGGAGACTACCCATGGAAGAGAAGCAGCTGACCTGCCAAGTCATCCGCTCGACCGGTAGCTACCACGGCAAACAGGGCTTCGACTACCAAGCCGCCATCTCGGCGGAGAGCGTTGGGGCCAAAGGCCTCTGCATGCACATGCTGACTATCCCCCCGGGTGCCAAAGCGAACGCGCACCTGCACGAGAATCACGAGACCGCCATCTACGTGCTCAGCGGCGAAGGGGCCATGTGGTACGGCCCCGATCTGCAAGAGCACCTGGTCGCCAAAGCCGGCGACTTTCTCTATATCCCCGCCGGCATGCCGCACCTCCCCTACAACCCGAGCGAGACCGAAACGGTGACGGCGGTGCTGGCCCGCACCGACCCAAACGAGCAGGAGAGCGTGGTGTTGAGGCCTGATCTCGACGAGGTTCACGGCTGACGTTCTCAGAGCGCTCCGATAGGCTCAGCCCAGCGCTCGTGTTTGCTAAAGAGACCAGCCCTCGAGTACCCACTCCAAGTGATGATCAGAAAGGGTTCCGAGACGGGGAATGCCCTCTTCGTCCCAATCCAATCTTATAGCCCCTCGGCAAAACGCCGAGGGGCCGTGCGGATTCTGTGGAAGATTAGCGTAGCGTGGCCTGAGACGGTTACAGCTTCGCCGTCCCTGATGATTACTTTGCTAGAAGGGGTTGATGCCGGTCTCCACCCAGGTTGTCAGCCCGGTGAACGCTCCTATG
>CP070651.1:165959-169776 GCA_020354625.1 Trueperaceae bacterium | reverse complement strand
GGTAAAGGGGAGGTTGAGGTAGTCCGCGCTCTGACCGTAGCGCCCCCGGCGGTAGGCGACCTCGAGGTCGATGCTCTCGGCGGCGATGACGGGCGCGGCGGCGTCGTAAAAACCCAAAAAGCCGGTTCCGACCTGCGCTTCGAGGGAAGCGGCCAACGCGTCGCTGGTGAGCGGACCCGAGGCGATGACCACGGTGCCGCCTGGGACGGTGGTGAGCTCCCGGTTGTGAACGGTGATATCTGAGTGGTTCCTGAGGGTATCGGTGACGCGCCGGCTGAAGGCGTCGCGGTCGACCGCCAGCGCGCCGCCGGCGGGGACACGAGTGGCGTGCGCGGAGCGCATCACCAAGCCGCCGGCCGCCAGCATCTCCGCTTGGAGCAGCCCCTTGGCATTCGTCTCGGACTCACCGCCGAAGCTATTCGAACAGACGAGCTCGGCAAACTTGTCGCTGTGATGGGCAGGCGTCATAGTCTTGGGACGCATTTCGAAGAGATCGACCGCTACGCCGAGTTCGGCGGCGGCCAGAGCGGCGTCGCTGCCGGCCATGCCGGCGCCGATGACGGTGAGGCGCGGGGTCATGCTGAATAGTGTAGCGTGCCCGCCTCCGGTAGAAGGGAACCGCACCTTACCTTGGGACCTCTTGACCCAAAACGGTGAAAACCCTGCTTCCGCAGGGTGATTCAGGGGGATTCACCTTGTGGGCTTGCGCCGAGCCTTCAGGATTGACCGGAGTATAGCGCCAGAGTGTGTAAATAAGATGATTCCACCATGAAAGATCGTGAGAGGTGATCGACCCGAAACTGCAAGCGGGGCGATCCGCTGTAGACTCATGGGGATGGAGGTCAGCATGCCGGAACGCTACTTTCAAGACGCCATCCCCAACAACTACTGCTGGGGGTGCGGCAACCTCAACCAACACGGGCTCCACATCAAGAGCCGCTGGACCGGCGAGGAAGCGGTCTGCAGCTGGCTGCCCGATCCGTCGCACATGGCCGGGCCCAAACACATCCTGAACGGCGGGATCATCGCAACCCTGATCGACTGCCATGCGGTCTGCAGCGCCATCGCCGACGCCTACCGCCGGGCGGACCGGGCGCTGGGCGCCGCGCCCGAGCTCTGGTACGCCACCGCCAACTTGAACGTCAGCTACCTCAAGCCGACGCCGATCGACCGGCCGCTCGAGGTACGCGCCCGGGTGACTGAGGTGGGCGCCAAGAAGACAGTGCTGTCGTGCAGCTTGGTCTCGGCCGGCGAGGTGCGTGCTCGAGCCGAGGTGGTGGCGGTGCGAGTACCCGAGGCGTGGCGAAACAGCGCTGCGTCATGAGTGATGAGAGATGCGTCTGCAAACGGCAAATCGTACCCGGTGGGCTTTTTGAGAAACTGCAATACTCGAAGTAGACGAGCTGAACCGCTCCCTTCGCAAAACTCATCACTCATTGCTGATCACTCATCACCTTTCCTTATATGATGGGGCTCGAACCTGTACGCTTCGAACACACCTACACGGAGGGTGACAGTGAGCTATCAACTAGAAGGGCGCATCCTCGAAGTCTGTGACTGCAACGTCCTCTGCCCCTGCTGGATCGGCGAGGACCCCGACAACGGCACCTGCGACACGGCCATGGCCTACCACTTCGACCGGGGGGTGATCGACGGCGTCGACGTCTCGGGGCTCACCCTGGCGAGCGTGGCGTTTATCCCCGGAAATATTCTCAACGGGCACATTCGGGCGGTCTGGTTCGTCGACGAACGGGCCACAGATGAACAGGCCGGGGCGATCGTTCGCGCCTTCAAAGGGGAGTTCGGCGGGCCGCTGGCCGACATGGCCGAGCTCAACGACGAGCTGATCGCCATCGAACGTGCCCCGATCCTCTTCGACGTCGAGGAAGGGAGGGGGACCCTCAAGATCGGCAGCGGCTCCGAGCCGATGGTCGAAGCCGTGCTGGACAACTACCGTAGCGCCGGAGGGAATCCCACTACATTGATCGACAGCGCCTTCTCCACCATCCCCGGCTCGCCGGCCTACGTCGGCCGGGCCGAGACCTTCCGTAGCCGCGGAGCACGTTACGGCCTGAAAGACCTCGAGCTCGAAGGGCACAACGCCATCCAGGGAAGCTTCCACTTCGTTGCCTGATGAACTGGGCAGCCACCCAAGACCGTTTCGACCTCTCCCTGCTGCTCCTGCTGGGGCTTTCTGGTGGAGCATGGTTGACATTGTTCGCCTGGGGCCGCTCCCCGTACGCCCGTTACCTGAGCCACGAGGCGCTGGTGCCGGCCAGTGAACCGCTGCTGCTCGGCGTCTACCTGGCGGCCTGGCTGCTGATGCTGAACGCGATGATGCTTCCTACCACCACACCGCTGGTGGCACTGTTCCGGCGGCTGACACGCCGTCGCGCCGGCAGCGGGTGGCTGGTGGCGCTTCTCCTCGCGGGTTATCTCGCGGTCTGGCTCGCGTTCAGCCTGGCACTCTACGTCGCTGACGTATCGCTCCACCGGCTGGCGGGCCTCATCCCCTGGCTGGCCGAAAACCCTTGGGCGCCGGCGGCCTCGACCCTGGCCTTGGCGGGGGTTTACCAGTTCACGCCCTTAAAACACCGCTGCCTGGAGCGCTGCCGCTCGCCACTGAGCTTCATCACCAACCACTGGCACGGTAAGGATTATGGCAAAGAAGCACTCTCCTTGGGCTTCCATCACGGGCTCTACTGCCTGGGGTGTTGCTGGACGCTGATGCTGGTCATGTTCGCGCTCGGCGCCGCCAACCTCGGTTGGATGCTCGCTCTGGGCGCGGTGATGGCCGCCGAGAAGAACAGCCGCTGGGGCCGGCGTCTCAGCACCCCGGTGGGTCTGGTTCTCCTCGCCTGGGCCTGGCTCACGGTGCTGCGGGCGGGCCCGTGGGCGTGAACCGTCATCCGATGGCCGCCACGAGAGGGGTCGAAGCCTCATGAGCCGGACCAAGCACGTGGTCAGCATTTCGCTCGGGTCGTCCACCCGCGACGTCCAGGTCGAAACGGAGATCTTGGGAACTCCGGTGCTGATCGAGCGGCGCGGGGTCGACGGCGATACGGCCAAGGCGAAGGCCCTTTTCGAAGCGCTCGACGGCAAGGTCGACGCCTTCGGGCTCGGTGGGACCGACCTCTTTATCATGGTGGGGGGGCGCCGCTACTACCTGCGCCAGAGCCTAAAGATCACCCGACCCGCTCGCCGTACCCCAGTGGTGTGCGGGGCCGGCCTCAAAGATACCTTGGAGCGAACCGTGGTCGAGAAGTTGGAACCCATCATCGGCTGGCGCGACAAGAAGGTGTTGATGGTTCTGGCCGCTGACCGCTTCGGTATGGCCGAGGCGCTCGACAGCGCAGGAGCGGAGATGATCTTCGGAGATCTGATCTTCGGGCTGGGCATCCCGGTTCCCATCAAGAGCCTCCGAGGCCTCGATCTGGTGGCGCGCCTGATCGCACCGGTGGTCACGCAGGTTCCCATCCAGTGGCTCTACCCGACCGGCCGTAGCCAGGAGAGCAGCCACAAGAGCTGGCGCAGCCGCTACTTCGACTGGGCCGACGTGATCGCCGGGGACTTTCACTACATCCGCCGTTATCTCCCCGAACAGATGCCGGGCAAGATCGTGCTCACCAATACCACCACCGCCGAGGACGTGGGGTTGCTGCGCAAGCGGGGGGGTAACGACGCTCGTCACCACTACCCCGCGCTTCGATGGGCGCAGCCTGCCGACCAATCTGCTCGAGGCCTCGTTTGTGGCCGTCACCGGCAAGCACCCGCTCTCGAGCGGGGCTTACCGGGAGCTGTTGGCCAAGTCGGGGCT
>CP070651.1:162904-165859 GCA_020354625.1 Trueperaceae bacterium | reverse complement strand
TGGGTAATGGGTAATGCGTGAGGCGCCTGCGAAGGACTGGATAGGACGGAGTTGTCTATTTCGTCCACAGGGAAAGCAAACAGGATCAGACACGACCATCGTAGCACCCATCACTCATTACTCATCACCCATCACCATTTTTCCAGACGCAACCATAAGAGCAGACTGACTCAGCTACAACGTTACGATTTGACCTTTTCCGTCTCGACCGTACTGAGATCAGGGAATTTGATCTTTTCCGCATCCTTTTCCAGGGGGAAGGCGAACTTCTGATCGGCAAACTTCTCCTTCAAGAAGCGCCCGTGAATGAGGAGGGCCTGTGCATCTTCCTCATATACATCGCCCACAATGTCTTTCATCGTGGTCTCGAGCAGCTCGAGCTGCTCGAGCAGTGTCTCTTTGGCCGTCTTGCCGTTTGAAAGCTTGGTCGTTTCTGCAAAACCGTCGGGTAGGCTCAGGTATTTATCCAACGCATCGGGCAAGTACTCTAGCGCCGTCTGTTTTACGTTGTAGGCTTCCTGGGTCGTGCCTGCACCCAACTCCGCAATCTGCGGCAACACCGAAACAATGGCGGCCCGGATATTGGTGACCTTTTTGAAGATATCTTCTGACACCTTTCCACGAATCCGTTCGACCAACTCGTCGAGCGTTCTGTTCATGTCGTCGACCGGCGTCTCTCGAGCGACGACGCGCTCATTGAGGCGCTTGAGATCAGCCGGCACATTGATTTTATCGTTGCTATAAAGGCTTTCCAACACACTATTGAAGGTGTTCTCGAGGACGCCGAAGTCGGACAGGAGCTTCTCCTCGGGCGTCTGTCCGGTCACGAGTCGGTGTTGCTCTGCATAGTCGCGCGGGAGGCTCAAGTAGTGCTGCAACGTTCGCGGAAAGTACTCTAGGGCAGCGCGCTTGACGGTTGCGAACTCGGGTTGCACCAAGGTACGCCGCCAGGTCAGGTACGGCATGAGAGAGCGTACGGCCGCATCGATCGCGGTCACCTTCGCCAAAACCCGCTCAGAAACATGCCCTTGCGACATGACGACCACGTCGTCGAAATCGAGGCGCTTGACCTCGACTTTCACGCGGGGTCGATAGACTGCGGTCTTGCGCTCCTGCGCGGGCAACTCATCGAGTTCGTACAGTTTCTGAGGTGGCAAGAAGATCCATAACAGCAAATAGATCCACCAGACGGTCGGGAAAAAGGCGATGAAAAGAAAGCGAATGAGCATCCGCATCGGGAATACGTTGAAGCCGATGAAGCGAGCGATGCCGCTGCACACACCCCCGATCCAGCGATATCTCATGTCGCGCTGAAGTTTACGCCACATACAAATATTGTAACAGAGGCTCTTCCTACGCCCCCCCATGCAAATTGCCAAAAAGAGGGCTCGGTCACTCGCCCCCTCCCCTGGCCAACCTCGCTAAACGGGCTGGAACGATGAATTGTGCCAACCGCTACTGGGACAAGGGTATAGTTGCCTATCGATCGAGCAGCGTTGGAGGGTATCGCGTGAGCGAAAAGGTCATGGCAGAGAAGATTTTCAGCGTTGAAGTGGGTGGCACCTTCACCGACTGGATCGTTGTTGAGAACGGTAGGGTCGTCGCAACCGGAAAAGTCCCTTCTACCCCCGCCGCGCCCGCCACGGGGGTGATGAGAGCCGCCGCGGAAGCGCTCGACAACCTAGATTCTGTTACCGCTCTGATCCACGGCTCTACCGTGGCAACCAACGCCGTTCTCGAACGGAACGGCGCGGTCACGGCCGTCCTGACCACCCAAGGATTTCGAGACGTGCTGCAGATTCAGCGGCAGTCGAAGACCCGGCTGTTCGATCTCTTTTACCGCCAGCCCGAACCTCTTGTGCCTCGCGATCGCATCATCGAGGTGCTGGAGCGCATCGGTCCACGCGGCGAGGTCTGGCACCAGCTCGAGTTGGCAGGCCTCGGCGACCGGATCCGTGAGCTTATTCTGAAGAGCGGCTTGGAGTCGGTGGCGATCTGTCTATTGCACAGCTACGCCAACGCCGAGCACGAACGGAAGCTGGCACACTTTCTAGAGGACCGCTTCCCCGATCTGCAGCTAACACTATCCTCAGAGTTAATCCCCCGCTTCCGGGAGTACGAGCGCGTCAGCACCTGTACCATCGACGCTTACCTCAAACCTCGCGTGGCACGTTATATCGCCGACCTCGAGACGTCCTTGCAGCGGACTCGTTTCGCGGGAAAGCTATCGATCGTGCAGGCCAACGGCGGCATCATTCCTGCTACAGAAGCCCGAGAACACGCGGCCAAGATGATTCTGTCGGGACCCGCTGCAGGCGTTATAGGGGCTACCGCGGCAGCAAGGGCCAGCGGCTTTGACAACCTCTTGACCTTCGATATGGGTGGGACGAGCACCGACGTCTGCCTGATCACTGCCGGTCAGGCAGAGATGACCAACGAATACAAGATCGGGGGACTCCCCCTCGGGCTGCCCATGCTCGACATCGTGACGGTCGGGGCCGGTGGCGGCAGCATCGCCACAGTCGACAGTGGTGGTGCTCTGCGTGTGGGTCCAGAGAGTGCCGGGGCGGATCCCGGCCCGGCCTGTTACGGCAAGGGAGGGCACTACTTCACCGTTACAGACGCCAACGCGATTCTGGGCTTGCTCGAGCCGACTACCTTTTACGGCGGCCGGATGCCGCTCTCCATCGAGGCAGCAACCAGCGCCCTCGAGACCATAAGCGATCCCCTCGGTATGACTGGTGAGCAGGTCGCTGAGGGGGTCATCAGGCTGGCCAACGCTACCATGGCGCAAGCGATGCGGCTGGTCTCTATCGAACGCGGTTACGATCCTCGCGATTACACCATCGTCGCCTACGGCGGTGCAGGTCCGTTGCACGCAGCGGCGCTCGCTAAGGAGCTTTCTATCCGACGGGTATTGGTACCTTTCGACCCCGGCCTCATGTCGGCTTACGG
>CP070651.1:69596-162804 GCA_020354625.1 Trueperaceae bacterium | reverse complement strand
GCCGTTGGTCTAAACCATCTTTCGGTGATCTTGGCACTGCCAAGATCACCCGAGCAGAGCGAGGTTAAGCAAATGCGTTCAGTTTGCGTGACAAGTGCACTGAAAGCCGGTTTAGAGCATATCGGTCAAACCGGGCCCGGCTGATCTCCAACCAGACCATAGATCGACGCAATACGCCGGCGACAGCGACCCAGGGTTTCAAACTTCGATATGTTGACGGACACGCTCAAGCGTGTGAATCCGAACGTGTCGAGCAAGGTGCACGTAAAATGATGGTATGGCCGCCATATTGATCGAGGACGAAGGTGCCGTTCGTATCCTCACCCTGAACCGCCCTGAAGTACGAAACGCTCTCGACCGAGAATTGCGGCAAGAGCTGGCACTGGCACTTCGCCAGGCAACAGAGGCAGAGACGGTTCGCGCCGTGGTGCTAACAGGTGCCGGTACGGCATTCTGCGCTGGTATGGATCTCGGTGAGCTCGAACACGTCATCAAGCAAAGTAGTGCCGAAAACCGACAAGATTCGAAGCAGCTGGCGGATCTCTTTCACCAACTCTACACGTTGCCGAAACCTGTGGTCGGAGCTCTAAACGGACACGCTGTCGCGGGTGGCGCTGGTCTGGCCACCGCGTGCGACCTCACCGTGATGAGCACGGACGCGAAAATGGGATTCACCGAGTCGCGCATCGGTTTTGTAGCTGCGCTGGTCAGCGTCTTCCTCGTACGCCAGGTGGGGGAAAAACGGGCAAGAGATCTCTTGCTTTCAGGCCGGCTCATATCCGCACAAGAAGCCGAGGCGTTGGGTTTGGCCAATGAGGTTACACCTTCAACAAGCGTCGTCAGCACCGCAATCTCTCGTGCAAGCGCCCTCGCAGCCAATGCACCCGGTTCCCTGGCCATGACCAAAACGCTCCTCGCAAGCATCCCGGGCATGGGCCTCGAGGATGGCCTGCGCTTTGCGACCGAATTGAACGCACTGTCGAGAACCTCAGCCGAGCTCCAAGAGGGAATCCGTGCGTTTCTCGAAAAGCGCCGACCCAGCTGGTCCAAAGAGGACAATGAGACTCCGAACGCGACTTGACCCGGTATAGGATTCGACATAGAGTGTGCGTAGTGTGTAACTTACACATTTTGATGCGAGGTTTGTTATGAAGGCGCTACGCGTCCTACTCCTTTGCGGCGGTCAGTCTGAAGAACACGAGGTATCCCTCGCCTCGGCCCGCTCGGTACTGGAGGCATCTGGTGAGCAGCTCGAGCTTACACCGCTGGTGATCGATCGGAGCGGCCATCTGCTCTCTCGTCAAGATTCTCTCAAAGCCCTCACGAGCGGCGAAACCCAGACAGAAAATCTTTCGGTGACAGAGCTTCCACAACTCGATAGACATCGCTTCGATATCGTGTTCCCCCTGCTCCACGGACCGTTTGGCGAAGATGGAAGCGTCCAAGGGCTCTTGCGGTTGATGGGATTACCCCACGTCGGAGCAGGTGTTTTGGGAAGCGCCGTCGGCATGGACAAGCTCGTCATGAAATCGGTTTTCGGTGCACACGGTTTCCCGCAGGTCGGCTATCGTGGTGTGACCCGTTACCGCTGGAACACGGCTCCAAAACAGGTACTGGAGGAAACGGCTCGGTTAGGATTTCCACTCTTCATCAAACCAGCCAATCTCGGCTCGAGTATCGGCATCACCAAAGCGGAAGACGAGGGGGAACTACAGACCTCGCTTGAAACCGCATTCGAGCACGACCGTCGCGTTATCGTAGAACAAGGCCTCAACACGATTCGCGAACTCGAAGTTGCCGTGTTGGGAAACGACGCTCCCGAGGTGAGTCCCGTAGGCGAGATTCGCTACGACACCACCTTTTACGACTACGAGACAAAGTACACCGAGGGGGAAGCAGATCTCATCATCCCTGCTGCCATCTCTAAAGAGATCGAAGCGACCTGCCAAGACCTCTCTCGGCGAGCATTCCTGGCGATCGACTGTGCCGGGTTGGCACGGGTAGATTTCTTTTATCAACAAGAGAGCGGAGAAGTCTATCTCAACGAGATCAACACCATCCCGGGATTTACAGAGACCAGTATGTACCCGAGGCTCTGGCAAGCCGCCGGCCTCTCTTACCCCGATCTGATCACAAAGCTTTTAGAGCTGGCACTGGAACCGCGTTAACCGAAGCTTCGAGACGTCATGATTTCTGTGCTCGCCTCTCAACAACACATCTGTGTGGATGCTTCGATCGATGACCTATAATGGTGAACGAAGCCAATGGGAGGTAGGGACCGCCTCACAATCGATTGACAACCGCATCGACGCACTCGAGGGACTCCAGTCACTATCCACAGAGAATAATTCCCTCGAGCTTGAACCGCTTATCGATCTCAGCGGGGCACGGGTTCTCATACTCAACGCAAGCTTCGAACCCCTTCATGTCTGTTCTGTCAAAAGGGCGATTTCGCTCCTCATGTATGAGGTCGCTGAACGGGTCGAAGATGCACCTAAGGTGCTCCGTACTCCGAGTCGCATCTTCACTGTTCCCAGCGTGATTCGGTTGAAGCGATATGTGAAGCGCCCTCACAGACAGCGAGTAGCCTTCAATCGGCGTAATGTATTCCGTCGCGACGACCACACATGCCAATACTGTACACAGAGGAGCAACGATCTCACCCTCGATCATGTCATACCGAGAAGCCGTGGTGGACCGACGACATGGGAGAACGTGGTGGCGTGCTGCCGTCGCTGCAATGCAAAAAAACGAGATCGCACCCCAGACGAGGCGAGAATGGACCTTCGACATCGTCCGGCCGCCCCGCAGTTCTTGTTCAGCTCAGCCTACGGCCTCTTGCTCGAAATCGACCCCATCTGGCAGAAGTACCTTCCGAGAAAACGGTGATCGGCACCACATTCTGGTGTCATATGAAGTCCTGTTGTTCGACCGGGGTGTCCACTCATCGCCTCTTGCCTATTCCACGCGATGTTTCCATCTGGCGCAGCCAGGCCGAAACACAGAAGGTAGCTCACTCACATCACACAGCTGGTTAGGAACTTGAGCCACGTTCCTCTCTAAACAGGCGCGTGAGAACCCCGCTGATGATCGACAACACCAGAGCTCCCAAGACAGCCCCACCAAAACCCGATACCTGCAGTGGAGTCAGCGCCGCTACGATGCCGATCGCGAGCGCGTTGACGACCAAGAGAAAGAGCCCCAGAGTCAGAAATGTCAACGGCAAAGTCAGCACGATCATAATAGGACGCACGATCGCGTTGACAAGGCCTAACACCAGGGCTGCTACCAACACTGGCCCAAGGCCTGGTCGGCTGAATGAGAGACCCACATTGAGAAGTGTGGTCAAGTAGAGCGCCAGCGCGTTCAGAGCCCAACGGATCAGTAGGTTCATGGCCGGAGTATACCAAGCAAACCCAAAACATCTCAGGCCGGCTCCTTGACAAACATTCGGTAGCGATCTGTCACCTCGAAGCCGAGGGAGTGAAGGATATCGATCAATTTGGGATCCTTCGTGCTCAGAGTAGTCTCGATGCGCCCCATCGGACTCTGAGCCGAGAGCTCGAGCAGGACCGATACGATCAGTCGACGCAACATCTCGCTGGTTTCACGAAACTCTTTACGTACGCCGACGGTGGTGAGGTAGTAGCTCCCATCGACACCTGGGCGTTTGGAGCCGCAAAGGGCGAAGCCGACCGCCGATTGATCTAGTGTCTCCCTGGCGACGAACCAGAGATCGGGGCTGAAAGGTCCACGCCAACGCTTGAGCCAAGACCAATATGCATCGCTCACTCGCTTCGCTTCAGCCGCTTCGAATAGCGAGCGAAACTCGTCATCCGATGCCAGGTTCCAAGCTTCTAACACCAGCGGTGTCCCCAAAGGCGGCACTTCCGAGAGCTCGAAGATCAGATCGCGATAGTCGCCGAGCTCAAACCCAAAACCAGCCAGAAGCTCATGAAGGTGGTCCACCGTCGATGACCGCTCGTTTCGTAGCGGTGCATAGGCCGCCTCGTGAGCGTGTCTCGCCAGTACCTCTGTTAGCAACGTGGAAAGGTGCTGCGGGGATTCTTCATACCAGAGGTGGTACAGTCGCAGACTGTGTTCGTCTTCATCGTGATCCGGCGCGATCACGTAGACGCCTGCCACTGGAACCGAGTCACCTACGGAGTAGACATAACAACGTGACGCCTCTCTCTGAAGATCGCGCAGTCGCTTGACGGCACGTGAGGCGAAGTGCCACGGATCGCCATGCCCCAAATAGGCGTAGGCACGACTAAGGAACCACACCACCTCATCAGCTACCAACGTACGAATCACATTGGACTCACTTTACCCGAAATTAACGCGGGTGACCCCAACGAGATCTCCAAACCGCAGCCCTGGCCACGCACAAGGTATGGTGAAGTACATGGCCAAACCGAGAATCTTAGGCGGAATCGCCAAAGGCCAAATCCTTCATACCCCACCTCGTGGCACACGTCCGAGCCCGAGTCGACTGCGAGAAGCCCTCTTCGATATCCTCTCCTTTCGCTCAAGGGGTTCTTTTCTCGACCTCTACAGCGGTTCGGGCGCTTTCGGCTTAGAAGCTGCCAGCCGGGGGTTTCAGGTCACCTGTGTGGAGATCCGTTCCGAGGCAGTTCGCGTGATCTGGCAAAACGCACAGCGTTTGGGTCTTAGCGTTCGCTGTATCAGGCAAGACGCTCTAAAGTTCGTTCGGAGTTCCGAAGAACGCTTCGATATCCTGGTCGCTTCACCACCCTATCCGCTCGATCTCGAGCCCCTATTTCAACAGATTCTGGTCAGCGGGGTCGTTGAGGCGGGTGGCGTTTACATCTTTCAGCATCCGACACAACTGATGTTATCGCTAGACCTACCGGACACAACGAGCAAAACCGTACGGAAAAAATACGGTTCCAACTCCCTTACCCTGGTGTACGTCTAGAATTCGAGCAGGATGCGTCAGCAGGCTGACGGAAACGACAACAACGCGTGCTAGACTACCCTGGTAATGGTGCGTCGCCGGTCTCGCTTCACCATACAATCACGGGGAAGTGACCCAGGGATGCTATGCAGGCGATGTCAAAATAGAGTGCTTCGTCGGGTGCATCGAGCCCTAGCTCTAGGGCACCTCTTGAGACCTCCGCTCAGCTAGAACCACGTGAGCGATGCGAAATGAGCATAGGCTGGTAGCCCGTGCGAGTTGAGTGGGGCGCCCTTCTTACCTTTGAAAGGCCTTCTATGTTGGGATTCGTACAAAAGCTATTCGACAATAACGAGCGGGAAGTAAAGCGCATTCAAAACGACGTCGTGGTGGCTGTGAACCAACTCGAATCAAAAATCCAGGAAATTCCCGACTTACAAGCTGCTTTCACAGAGCTGAAACGTCGACATCTGGAAGGGGGGGAGACGCTTCAAAGCGTCATGCCCGAGGCATTTGCCCTCGTCCGCGAATCCGCGGTACGCAACCTCGGCATGCGGCACTACGATGTACAGATCGTCGGCGGCGCAGCGCTCCACTTCGGCCGGATCGCCGAAATGAAGACAGGGGAAGGTAAAACGCTCGTGGCCACACTGGCACTCGCACTGAATGCCCTCACCGGCAAAGGCACACACCTGGTGACCACCAACGACTACCTTGCCCGCACCGGTGCCGAGTGGATGGGTCCGGTCTACCGTGGGCTCGGACTCAGTGCCGGCGTTATCGAGCACAGTCACGACGGTGCTGCCCGCCGTAAAGCCTATGGGAGCGACATCACCTATATCACCAACAGCGAGTTGGGGTTCGACTACTTGAGAGACAACATGGCCTTTCGACCCGATCAGCTCGTGCTACGCAAGGATACGCCGCTCCACTACGCCATCATCGATGAGGTCGATAGCATCCTCATTGACGAAGCGCGCACCCCACTCATCATCTCGGGTCCCGCCGAGCTGGCAACCGACCGGTACTTCACGATGGCCAAGATCGCGAAGAAGCTGGAGCGTGGAGAGGCTGGAGAGGGTGAGGAGCCTCCCACCGGCGACTACACCACGGATGAGAAGAGCAAAGATATCCACTTGACCGAGGGTGGCATTGCCAAAGCCGAGAAGCTCCTCGGCGTGGACGATATCTTCAGCGCCAAGAACATGGAAGTCGGGCACATGCTTCGACAGGCGCTGCGCGCCAAAGAGCATTATCACCGCGATCAACAGTACGTCAAAGATGACGGTGGCCAGGTCGTGATCGTCGACGAGTTCACCGGTCGGCTCATGCCGGGGCGGCGCTTCGGTGAAGGACTCCACCAGGCGATCGAGGCGAAAGAAGGGGTCAAGATCGAGCGCGAAAACCAGACGCTCGCCACCATCACCTACCAGAACTTCTTCAAGCTCTACGACAAAATCGCCGGCATGACAGGGACAGCAAAGACCGAAGAGAAAGAGTTCCAGGAGATGTACAATTCCGACGTGCTCGTGATCCCCACCAACAAACCGGTGGTGCGCATGGACTATGAGGATGTCGTGTACCGGTCGCAAGAGGGTAAATATAACGCCGTGGTCAAAGAGATCGAAGAGGTCCACGCCGCCGGCCAGCCGATTCTCGTCGGGACCGTCACCATCGAGGCGTCTGAGACGCTATCACGAATGCTCAAGCGCAAAGGCATCGACCATCAGGTTCTCAACGCAAAGTATCACCAGAAGGAAGCGGAAATTGTCTCCCAAGCCGGTCGTAGTCGTGCCGTGACCATCAGCACCAACATGGCCGGACGAGGCACCGACATCATCCTCGGCGGCAACCCCGAGGCATTGGCGAGACAGCTCCTGGTTCGCGAAGGCTTCGAACGATACGATAGTGACACGGAGCTGCTTATCAAGGCCGTGATGCTCAACAAGATGGATGAAGCGTGGGAGCTCATCCGCAAAAATGATTCTCTGCCTGATGATATTCTCCCGCAACTCGAAAAGATCCGCGACGAGGCTGCTGCCGATCAGCGAAAGGTTATCGAAAACGGCGGCCTTCATATCATCGGCACCGAGCGGCACGAGGCCAGGCGGATCGACAACCAGCTTCGTGGACGCGCCGGCCGCCAGGGGGATCCTGGTAGCAGCCGTTTTTACGTCTCGTTCAACGACGATCTCATGCGCCTCTTCGCCAGCGACAAGGTACTCGGCATGATCGATCGACTCGGTATGGACGACACCCAACCGATCGAGGCACGCATGGTCACCGGGGCGATCGAACGCGCTCAGAAGCGTGTGGAAGACCGCAATTTCGGCATCCGAAAACAGCTGCTCGAGTACGACAACGTCATGAGCAAGCAGCGCCAGGCAATCTACGTTCAACGCCGCGAGATCCTGCTCGGACACGATATCAGCGAAGATGTTCAGGACATGATCGCTGACTATGTCGACTCCCAAGTGCAGAACTACCTCAACCCCTCGCTCGAACCTGAAGAACAGGATATCGGAGCCCTTCGTACCAGCATCCTAGAGGCCGTGCCGGCCTTGAACGAGTTCGACTTCGAAGCCGTGCGTGGACACGACCCGGATGAGGCGACGCAGAGCCTGGTACCCGAGGTCGAGCGCTCCTATAAAGCGCGCGAAGAGGAACTCGGCGCTCTGCTTCTTAGAGAACTCGAGCGTTTTATCGTTCTGCAGGTCGTCGACCAGCACTGGAAAGAGCAACTCCACAACATGGACGTGTTGCGTCAGGGGATCGGGCTACGGGGATACGGTCAGCGAAACCCGTTGCAGGAGTACGCCTTTGAAGGCTTCAACCTGTTCGAAGAGATGAAATCCAACATCCGCCTGAACGTCGCAAAACTGCTCTTTAGGGTCCAGGTCCAGGCCGAACAGCCTCTAGAGCGCCGCCAGCAGCAACTAAACATCCAGTACACCACGGATCAGCCGCAAGCCGGGGTGGGAGCCGGTGGAGGCCCGACCCAACCGATTCGCAGTGAGCAGAAGGTAGGCAGAAATGATCCGTGCCCTTGTGGTAGCGGCAAAAAATACAAACACTGCCACGGTAAGGTGGCTGCATAAAAACCTATAAACAGGTATCGGCTAGCGGTGGCTGCTACCCCTGCCTGTAACGGTACGGCATAACCGATGGACTCCCCTACGTTTGGCGAGCGTCTCAGTCAGCGCATTTTGGATCTCGACTCACGCGTCTGCCTCGGCATCGATCCGAGACCGGCTTCGCACCCTTCGACCGATCCCGAGAGGTTAGGCTATGATGCTGCCCGCATCGCCAGGTCAGTCGTATCCTATTTTTTGGCTATCATCGAACGGACCCAGGACTTGGTTGCTTGCTATAAGCTCCAATCAGCTTTCTTCGAGTCCTTGGGCGTGGCCGGAATCGGTGCAATGGCTGAACTGCTCGCCGAGATCAGATCACACGACATCCCCGTCATCCTCGACGCAAAACGGGGCGATATCGCCTCGAGCGCTGAAGCTTATGCAGAGGCCTACCTAGGCACCGGTGAGCTCACCTGCGACGCCCTGACGATCAACCCCTACCTCGGCATGGATAGCCTCGAGCCTTTTTTTCAAGCTGCACATCGCTACCGACGCGGCGTCTTCGTGTTGGTCAAGACGTCCAACCCTGGCAGCCGTGACTTCCAAGATTGCGAGCTCGCACCCGGGCGCCCCCTCTACCGGCGTGTTGCCGAAGCCGTCGCATCGGCCGCAAGCCGACACACGATCGATCCGTTCGGCTTCTCGCCGATCGGCGCGGTGGTAGGCGCCACCCACCCCAGGCCGCTCGCCACGCTCCGAAGAACCCTGCCACAGAGCTACTTGCTCATACCCGGGTACGGTGCGCAAGGCGGCTCGAGCGAAGCGGTGGCCGCCGCATTCTTACCAGAGGGTCTCGGAGCGGTGGTGAACTCGAGCAGAGGACTCACGTACCTGACTCGTGAAGACGACTTTGCCGAGAGAGCCGAACTCGCTGCCCGACGCATGCGCGACGACATCAACAGGGCTTACCGGCAAGCGTAAAGCGAACTCCAGAAGTCTTGCAAGAAGAACCTTTCTGGTGATGGGTGATGAGTGATGAGAAATGGGTGCTGCGAAACTCTAGGCTGAGCTGAACCGTTGGCAGGTCTCTTACCCACTCCCCATCACCTATTCCCCATGACCCTGCTACCGTTGCCCTACTCATAACTGCTCACTCATCACCCCAGCGTTCTAGGTTATTCCGTTCGAGAAACATTCTCTTAGCACCACACTAGGGGCTGACCATGGCCGGGATTTCGAGGTGCTTCAAAAAACCCAGGGGCGAGATGTTGGTACGAATCCTCGGAAAGAGGCTGAGCATCCTCGGTATCCCTACTTCCGGCCCGTCGAATACGGCAGCGTACACCTCGAGGTCGGCAACGTCGGGATGCAGAAAGCCGAAGTAGTTCAGCTCTTCCCCCTCGTCTACCCAAAGCGGCCACACGCCGGACTGGTCAGGTGCGCTGCTGGCGATAATCATCCGAGACTCATTGTGGGTGAGAAACAGGCTCTTGGCGGTCTGTTCGGGTGCGTAGATGAAGGTCTCGAGCCTCAGCACGCAGTTGCCCATCGCCGCCATCACCGGGCGCATACCTCCATCTAAAGACAGACCATCGGGGGGGTTCACCACCAGCAGACGTGGGTATACGGTCCAGTTCCAGATGATGGCCAAAAACGAAATCCGGTTCTCGTTTCTCGGGTCGGCAGCGATCATGGCAGCCGGCCTGATCGCCTTGGAGACGCGCTCGAGCACCAACGTGAGGTCAGCGATGAGATCACCCACCGTGTTCGGCTCAGCCAAAGGCAGCGGATCGATCCGGTACCAATGTAAAAACGAATTGATCATCTGTTGCCAGGTCTGCCTATCGATATCTTGAGGCTGCCAGCTCGGTGGCAAGAGCCGCCTCTCGGCCAAAAAGAGCGCAGCTTCGTGGCCAGGCTCTCCTGCGGAGATCGGCAACGGCCGCGCCTGTACGAACCTCGGTAGTGCGGGCTCTACCAGCTCGACCGCCACCCGCAAATGGACGGCCGCGTCGACACCGCTAACGGGCGCACTAAGTTCTTCTTGACCAAGACCGTCCGACAGCTCGGCCTGACAGATCTGGGCCAAAGCGACGTTCACACCGAAGAGAACAAGAACCGCGAGTAGACGAGCAGAGGCCATGACCTAGTGTACTGAATGGTTTCATGAGATGGGACGCTCGGTCACAGCAGCGGGCGTCATCAAGTTTTCATCGAGCGTTCATGAGCACGAAAATACTGACGCGCTGTCTAGCGCGTCAGCGAAATGAGACCTTTAGCCAAGAAGAACCGCTAGTTGATCATCAGGTCGTAACCACTTACGTCTTGAGCACCGGCGCGACCGTCAACAGAAGAAACTCTGATGAAGTCTCCAACAAATACTGGGGCCGACTCTCCAGGCGACAACGGTTGCCCAATCGACCGGTCCAAACTGTCCACGATCTGAGCTTGGAGGTCGATCGAGGTATCTGAAGAGAACAACAGCACTCCGTTGCTACCCACCTCATAGTAATCCACATCACCGAGCGATTCGACGGCCCCGGCATCTGAAATGCTGAGAGGAATGGCCGTTGCCAGTTGATCGTTCTCCGGCTCGCCGGTATCTACATAGTCCCTCACGTACACGAACAGATCGAAGTCCACTGTTGCGTCCGTGGTGTTACGAACCCTTACAAATCGTGTCTGCGTGGCCGTATCTTCGATGATACACGCGCCCAGACAAAACCAATTAATGGAAATTCCTTGTCCAGACAGCGCACCCGCAACCAAAGATGATGATCCCGATTCGAAGTATGCGGCCGAACGACTGTTGGCTAGAACCGTTCCACCACTGTTGTATAACTGAATCTCAAGACCACCCCCGCTTCCATCTTTGATCGCATCTCCAAGTGCATCGAGCTCATAATAGATGGCTTCTCCACTACTTGTAACGGTCGATGAAATATCGACCCGGAACCAGATCGACTCTCTAGGAAGCACGATCGATGAGGTCGCCTGAGTCGGCCCCGCCCCATCCAGGACTTCCGGGCTCACGGTCGCTTCGACAAGGGGATCGAAAATGAATACTATGTTGCAAGCAGCCAAGACGCTCACGCCAAGCATCACAAAGAGCAAGGAAAGGAACCGTTTCATGCTAAGCCTCCTCGACATATCTGGAGTCTAACGCTCGCGAACAAGCTGCGGGTTAGGAAGTTCCACATCCTGCTTCATCGAGGCTTCATGGATCCAGAAGCTGTCTGCGAAAGGGCTTGACCAGCTTGGAAAACGCGGTTACTCGAGCGCCATCAGATAGGGGTAGAGATCGGGAGCGCCGGCCAAAAGCTCGATCTCGAGCTCCGGAAACTCGGCTTCCAGCCTCTCTTGAAAGGCCGAGGCCGTCTCGGCACCTTTCTCTACGCTGTAAAAGAGAGTGGCGATCTCCATCTCATCGGCGACCTGCTCGAGCATCGCCAGCATACAGGCTTCCGCCGTAGCGGCGCTGGTGGTGAGTTCGCTGTTCACCAGGCCGATGAAGTCTCCTTCTTCCACAGATATTCCACCGATCGTCGCCGCACGGCTGGCGGTGGTGACCTCGAGCGTCAGCGACTGCTCGGCAGCGAGTTCCATCTCAGCGAGGAGCTTTTCGGCATCACCCTCTTCACGGAAAAGAACCGCCGCCGCCAGGCCTTGACCGATCGTTCGGGTGGGCAACACTTTGACGGTCTTCCCTTCGACCAGGTCCGCGACTCGTTGAGCTGCCATGATGATATTCTTGTTATTGGGTAGCACGAGGACCACTCGAGCAGCGACACTTCTTACGGCGTCGGCGATATCTTGCACGCTGGGATTGTTGGTTTGCCCACCCCCAACCACACGAGCACCGAGGCTGCGAAAGACTTTGGTTACGCCAAAGCCGGCACTTACAGCTACCAAGGCGCAGGCCGGCTCTTGCAATGAACCGAGATCGACGTCGGATAGAATCTCGGAGTGCTGCTCGCTCATATCCTCCACTTTAGAGCGAACCATTCTTCCGTAAGAAGCGACCGTAGCGAGCAACTGCTCAGGTTCTTGCGTGTGAATATGTCCTTTGACGAACCCCTCAGCACCGACCACTAAGAGCGAGTCGCCAAACGGTTCGACCAGACTCTGGATCTCGGCGGTTTCGACCGAAACATCGGCGAGTAGAAACTCGGTGCAATAGCCGAACTCCTGTTCCTCGAACTGCTTTTGTGCGTGGCGCTCGATTTCGGGTGGTGGTGGCAAATCCCGACGCTCGAAGTAAGCGATAACGCCCTCGAGTACGCGCAAGAATCCGAGTCCTCCAGCATCGACCACGCCGGCTTCCTTAAGAATAGGAAGCATTTCGGGTGTCTCCTCAAGCGCCTCGTTCCCTGCCTGCCAAGCGTCTCGGAGAAGGTGTAACGGGTCGCGAGAATCGGAGCGTTCCGCGCCGTCCGCTGCACGACGCACCACTGTCAGGATCGTCCCTTCGACCGGTTTCATCACGGCTGCGTAGGCGGTTTTGGAAGCCGCCTCGAGCGCTTCGCTCAGCTCTTGCACGCCGAGCGTCGCATGAATCTTGGCGACTTCGGCAAACCCCTTGAGAACCTGGCTAAGGATCACACCCGAGTTTCCTCTGGCACCGAGCAGCGAGCCGTAGGCTAGCGCATGCGCCAGCTGGTGCATCGAGGTCGGACGCTCATCGTGGAGCTGCCGTCTGACCGACTGCATGGTGAGATGCATGTTGGTGCCCGTATCCCCGTCCGGAACAGGATAGACGTTGAGGGCATTGACCTCTTCGACAAAAACACCGAGCCAATCGGTCGCATAGGTAAAAGCTGAACTGAGATCCCTGGCAGTCAGGGCTTCAGACTGAACAGAGGACGTATCAGCCACGACTGACCCCCGCGACAATTACCCGTACCGGTTCGATCTCTATCCCAGCATAGGTTCGAGCAGCGTATTTTACACGTTCTCGTATCGATTCAGCCACAGCAGGAATATTCACACCGTAAGCGACGACGACGTGCAGGGTCGTAAGGACCTGTGTTGGACTCTCTGATCGTTCGACCTCGACCCCGGCATCGGCTTGAGCGTGACCGAGAATCCGCTTGAATCCGTCCCGTAGATTTGCCGGGGCCATCCCTACCACTCCGGGAACCTCGTGTGCAGCGAGCCCGATCAGGGTAGCAAGTGCTCCGTCACTTACTTCGATACGGTCTTTGGCAATCGGTGCATCCTCACCTGGCCTCTTCTTGCCGTTGACTTCTGCCATACCCGACTTCTGTCTCGCCATGATCCTCGCTCCTCCAGCTGGCTGAGTCGCCGGCACTTCAACCGGTCGCGCCCAGACCCCCATCCCAAACCTCGATTTCGAGACGATCATCAGCCACACGTGCCTCCCCAGCTGCCACGACATCACGAACCTTGGTCAGGAGCCGTTCGAGCCAGACCCGGTCACTGCTGATCGCTGCCACACCGATCCGTTCCCAATCGAGAGCCTCAGAACCGGCAAGCCGGGCCACACTTACCGGATAGCGCACCTTGAGTTTCTCAGTGATCGGCCGCACCAGCGACCGCTTCTCCTTTAGGCTGCTCACCCACGGTGTTTCGAGGTCGATCAGGAGAACACCGACGTAGACAAGAGGCGCTTTCGACACCGTCCGTTGTTCTATTCTATCCCGGCGAGGAACCCGAGGCTTCGAAGGGTTCGGATAAGGTCCATGACGGTCAAGACACCTGGATCGTACTCCACGAACAGCTGCTGGTCGTTGGTCGCCTCGACCTTCGATACTCCTTCGAGCCCTTGAAGTCTAGTGGTCACTTTCGTCTTGGACTCTTCGGTATCCATTCCCCTAACGCCCAAAAGAACTCTATCCATACCTCTCCTATTCACTCAGCCGACCACTGCCGAGCCTCCGCTCGAAGGCTACAACTGAAATCTGGCCGAACTCCTTGGCCTGGAGCGCACCTAGCACTCCCCCGTCAGATTCCGGTATGTCGACGCGCAGCCGGTAGACACCAGCATCGTAAGCGCTTTTGGTTACGGCCTCCAAGAGCACTTCGAGCACGATACCATCTTCGTTTTCACGCGCTGCCAGACGATCGACCCACACGGTCGCCCGAGATCCATTCCAGATGGCATGACCCAAAACAAACGCGCAAGCGATACCCCCCTTTTCAGCGATGAAAGCGTGACCCGATCGGGCATAGTAGCTTAGACTGGCACGGTTTACAATCGGCTCGACAGCATAAGAGGCCGCATACCGTTGATCGATCATCGAAACCTCGCCTAGATCATCTAGCTGTAGCGGTCTCACTATCCACGTCGCCAAGAACCTGAACGCCCCCCTTCTTTGCTAAGGAGCCTAACGCCAGCGATCTCGATCCCCTTACTTATCCCCTTGAGCATGTCGTAGAGCGTCAGCGCTGCTACGCTGGCTGCGGTAAGCGCCTCCATCTCGACTCCCGTTTTGGCCGTGGTCTTGCAGCGCGACTCAAAACGAACGCGGTCCACTAGCAACTCACCTCGCACCTTGACACTGGTCAGCGGAAGGGGGTGGCACAACGGAATCAGTTCACTGGTGCGCTTGGCTGCCATGATGCCGGCTAGTTCTGCAACAGCGATCGGGTCTCCTTTCGGGGTACCCTTTTCACGCAACGCCCGCAAAGCCGGTTCGGGGAGAAATACTTCTGCTTCAGCGGTAGCCAGCCGTACGGTCTCCGCTTTTTCAGAGACATCCACCATCACCGCCTTGCCCGCTTCAAAGTGGTTCGACATGTCTTTCATTATAGGAGTACGCTACCGGTAGCGTGTTCTGAAGACTCCTCACACCAAGGTGCATAACCCGCTTCTACAAAATAGAGGCCCGAAGGGGCCACATTGTGGCCGGCTCGTGTCCGGTCTCTGGCAGCAATGATCTCAGGTATCTCGTGGGGTCCAAGTTTTCCTTTTCCAACCCAGAGTAGCGTCCCGACAACAGTCCTGACCATGTTTCTAAGGAATCCATCGGCGGCGATATGTAACCTCAGCTCCGCCCCCTCCTCTCGAAGTTCGCATAAGTACACGGTACGCACCGGGGACCTGGTTTCCCGGGTTGCAAAAGACGAGTAGTCCTCGGTACCGCTAATCAGACGAGCAGCTTTTTGCATCGCTGCAACATCTAGCGTCCTAAAGACTGGCAGGACCCGCAATCGCTGCAAGGCGAGACCGCGTGGATCACCCCTCACCACACGCATGCGGTAGAGATAACGACGGTAGAGGCAATCGAATTGGGCTTCAAAGGTATCCTCGACAGTTTTCAACTCGAGAATCACCACGTCGTCCGGAAGGTGCGCGTTGATAGCCATCCGAAGACGCTCATCAATGAGTTCGCTGGTCGTGTCGAGGTGCGCGATCATCGCGAGCGCGTGTACACCGGTATCGGTCCGCCCAGCCGCCTTGATGGGTGAGTGAACGCCAGGCAGATGAGCGACTGCCCGTTCGAGTTCGCCCTGAACCGTGCGCTCACCCGTCTTGGCTTGCAGCTGCCATCCGTAAAAGTCACTCCCATCGTACTCGAGTTTGAGTTTGATGCGTCTTGGCACGCTAACCGTTTTCGATCTCGTCACCAGGGGCGATCTTCAGAGCCCTGCCCAGAAGGGGCGTCACCACGATGCCGAGATAACCGAGAACCAGGTACCGGACAAAACCACCCACTGGGTGATCTTTGACTGCCTCGGATAAGAAGGCACTCGAAGCGAATAGGTAGCCGATGACGAGCGAAAGTCCCAAAACAGCGAGAAGCACCCGCGACCAGAGCGCCCCCCCTACTCTATGTCTCACGAGGGTCGGCCCACTGACGACGGCAGCGAAACCACCCAATATCAGGGCCGAGTCGGCTGTGGGAAGAGCCAGATGTAAGCCGAACGGCACGAGCAGCCCTCCCCCCACGACGAGCCAGCGAGGTGGGGTCAGCATCAGCCTCGATGTCAACGCAGCAACATAGACGACCGCCAGACCGATGAGGATGCCACCGAAGACGTCGAGAGGCCAGTGAACACCGAGATAAAGACGGCTGAACGAAACGACAGAGATGATGATGAGCGCCACGAGGGTGAAAAGACGCCTCTTGGCATAGAGTGCGCCGAGACCCCAAAAGGTGGTGCTCCCTTGGGCATGCCCGCTGGGAAACCCCGGTCCCAATGCCGTGGAGACCGCCGCCTCGCTCCTAGCCACCTCGGGAGCGAGTATGAACGGCCTATTCGTATCGAACAATTCCTTGAGATGTTGGTTGAGAAAAAAGCCGAGCAGGAAGAAGAAACCGATCCGGCGGCCCGCTCGCGCATCGATCGAAAGATAGGTGATCACTAAAAATGCGATGTAGGCCAACGGCGACCCCAAGTGAGTCACGAGGAGCATGAACTGGTCAAAATGTGGGGCGAAGATCCCCTGAATAGCACGAATGAGCTCCATAGAGTACCTTATTTCGAGCCGTTACGGCACAGAATCGCGTTATTGTAACAGACTCCGCCGGTAGGACCGTCGTAAGCTGGCCCGTTGAAGCGTTGCCCAGGACGTGCAAGCATACTCACCATGACTATGACGCGATCAGAAACGCTTTATCAGCGCGCGGTAGAGCTCATCCCAGGAGGAGTCAACTCACCGGTGAGAGCCTTTGGCAATGTAGGAGGAACGCCTCGGTTCATCAGCCATGGGCGCGGCAGTCGTCTCTGGGATGTCGACGGAGTGGAGTATATCGACGCTGTAGGTTCGTGGGGACCATTGATTCTAGGACATGCCCACGAAGGGGTACTCTCTGCAGTCGAAGCTTCTTTGCGCAAGGGGACGAGTTTCGGTGCGCCCACCGAACAAGAAGTGCGCTTAGCAGAGCTCATTTTAAATCGCTATCCTGGATGTGAGCAGGTCAGACTGGTCAACTCAGGTACCGAAGCGACGATGAGTGCCATCCGCACCGCCCGCGGGGCCACGGATAGAGATTTCATCATCAAGTTCGAAGGAAACTATCATGGACACGCCGATAGCCTGCTGGTTGCAGCAGGCTCGGGCGCGTTGACCACCGGCGTCCCCTCGAGTGCCGGTGTGACCGAAGGTACTGCCGCGACGACTCTGGTGGCAGGATACAACGATCTCGAGTCGGTCGAAAAGCTTTTCGATCAATACCCCGAACAGATAGCAGCCGTTATCCTCGAACCGGTTGCCGGAAACATGGGTCTCATACCACCCGCAACAGGCTTCTTAGAGGGACTTCGCGAGATCACTGCCGAAAACGGGGCTCTCTTGATCATCGATGAGGTCATGACCGGTTTCAGACTCGCTGCGGGTGGCGCGATAGAACGCTACCAGATCGATGCCGACCTGGTCTGTTGGGGAAAAATCATCGGTGGCGGCCTTCCGGTAGGAGCCTACGGAGGCAAGGCTCACATCATGAGCCACGTCTCCCCGCTCGGATCGGTCTATCAGGCCGGAACGCTCTCAGGGAACCCACTCGCTACCGCTGCTGGGATTGCAACACTAGAAATCATCGCAGAAACCCCCGGCTTCTACGCAACGCTCGAGCACCTTTCCGACCAACTCGAAACCGGCCTCCGTGAAGGAGCAGCCGAGGCAGGGGTGGATGTCACCATCAACCGAGTCGGCTCCATGCTGACGGTGTTTTTTTGCGGGGTCGGTGTTACCGACTTCGACTCTGCATGCAAAACGAACGGAAGCCAGTTCAACGCTTGGTTCCATTCGCTGCTGTCTCGGGGGGTGTATTGGCCACCTAGCCCATTCGAGGCCGCGTTTCTATCCTACGCTCACAGCACATCCGATATCGAGTCGATGATCGAAACGGCACGCGCAGCCTTCAAAGATGCCTCTACCGCCACTTGACGATACCATCGCCGCCATCGCCACGGCCCCAGGAACGGGGGCTATCGGCATCGTGAGGGTCTCGGGACCGGCAAGCTATACCGTCGCAAACGGTCTTTTCAGACCGTTTAGCGGCCAATTGCCGAGCGCGCTTCCCGGGGGACGGGCCACCTACGGAAGAATCGAGTGGTGTGGTGCCGTGATCGATGAAGCTTTATTACTTTCGTTTCGAAATCCACACTCCTATACGACCCAAGATCTCATCGAACTCCAGACCCACGGTGGACCGGCTGTCCTTCGGAGAGTGTTGGAACTTTGCGTAGAGCTCGGCGCCCGCCTCGCAAGACCTGGTGAGTTCACACTGCGAGCCTTTCTGTCAGGTCGTATCGACCTGGTACAAGCAGAGAGCGTGTTGGATCTGGTACACGCTCAATCCGAAACGGCTCGGAGGAACGCAAGCTTTGGGCTTAGCAAGGTGCTGAGCAGAAAGATCGATGAGATCCAGAGTCAGTTGACGAACGTCTACGCTGCGATCCAAGCCGTGATCGATTACCCAGAAGAAGAAGTACCTGAAGCTCAATTCCATCAGCCGCTAGGGGAAGCCATCAAAACGATCGATCGCTTGATGTCGACTGCCAAAGCAGGGATGCTGAGCAGACGTGGGGCACGGATCGCGCTCATCGGCCGTCCCAACGTAGGAAAGTCGAGCCTTCTCAACGCCCTCATCGGTTACCAACGCTCTATCGTCAGTGACATTCCTGGAACAACCCGGGACTATCTCGAAGCGCCGCTCAGCATCGAGGGCATACCCGTTACCGCGATCGACACAGCTGGGATTCACGACTCCGAAGATGACCTAGAGGCACGCGGTGTAGCTATGGCTCGCGAGATCGCCCGTAACACAGACCTCTGCCTGTGCCTGATCGATGGAAGCCGTGACGTCGTCGAAGGAGACATCGAACTTCTACAAGACCTCTCGGAGGAAAGGTTTCTCGTGGTAACCAGCAAGGTCGACCTCCCTGCAGCCTGGCATCCAGAAACGCTCGGTGTGAAGAGCCTCCCCATCTCCTCGGTAAGCGGAGCCGGTATCGAGGAGTTAAAGGGCGCGATTCGTGACAGTCTGATCGGTACCGCTGGTACCGACGATTTGTGGCTGACAAACGAGCGTCATATCGAAGCGCTGTCAAACACGCGAGAACTGCTTGAGAACGCAATAGACGCTCCTGACGATCTTGCAGCTCTCGATCTCGCTGAGGCCCTGCAAATTTTGGCTCAGATCACGGGGCGAACCGACGTAGCAGAGGAAACACTCGAGCGCATCTTCGCAGCCTTCTGTGTCGGGAAATGATATCCGAATAGCCTCTAGACGCTTCGATATGCTGCGGCGTGGGCGTCTTCCAGGGAGTGTGCCGCTTCCCTCACGGCCTCTGGAAATTTCTCACTCAGCCCCTCGAGCACCCTGGTGGTCGTAAACTCGATCAGTCTCACAAGCGCTCTCCCTCCCCATTTCTCAGAAGCGGGAAGCTGAAGATGAACCGAGATTTCAAAGGCGTAGTCTACCCGCGTTCCACAAACCAGTGGCGTCACGCGCGCAGCGCCGGCTACTTCAGCCCAGCCAGGATGACGATCGGCAAGGGCCTGGCTCGTAAGTTTTGCCCCATCAGCCGTCTCTTCTATCAGACTTCGAAAAGCGAGTCTGCGCTGACCGAAAAAAGCCGCATTCACCGGAAGCTCAGCACAGATCGATGTCACCACCCCACGCTCCACCCGGAGATTTTCGATAAAAGAAGCCCTACTGAGGCTCAATTGGGCGTCGCGAACAAATCCGAGAGCCTCCTTCTCGGAGAGTGAAAGATCGAAGCTGAAGGAGACGGTGCGATCGATTCTCACAATACTTCCGTCATGTCGGCTTATGACCGATCCATTCGACTCGGAATTCGTTCGCCTCGATCGAGACTTCGATCTCTTTGTCGGACACGCTCCGTAACCTGGGTAGCTCGGAAAAAAGTGGCACGCTCGACGCAAGTCCGACCCGAATGATCAGGGGGCCCTCCTCATTCATCCTGCCCAGGCGCCACACCAATTGAGAAGCGAGTCCTGTAATGTCTTCAGCTCGAATGCCCAACACCTCAAGCTTTCGTTTCATCTCTGAATCGAGATCGTTATGATTCACATCGCTCACTTTCACCTAAAAGCCGGCAACGGTGATCGGCTCTCGGTCTACCCTACCGCACTTTCACCTGGCGGCTAGCATCACACACCCCAATCCGGTGTCCTTGTGGACGGACGGAAATTAACTTCCTGAGGATAGGGGGCTGTGTTAGCTTGGTAGAGTGCAGAATGGAAACATACATCAACCCACAACCAACCCCTCTCCTCGTGAAAGAAGACTCGGTGACTACCTGAAACTCTACCTCAAAGGGATCGCTATGGGTACAGCAGACTTGATCCCTGGCGTCTCTGGTGGAACGATGGCCCTCATCCTCGGCATATACGAGGATCTGATCTCGAGCCTGAGGAAGATGAGCGAGCGCGCCACCATATCCAAGGCGGTACGACTGAGATTCAAAGAGGTATTGTCTACGATCGATTGGCGCTTTTTGGCTGCCCTCGGTATCGGTATCCTAAGCGCAATCCTGAGCTTGTCACGTGTAATCAGTTGGCTATTGTCCTCCCACCAGGAGTTCGTTTTCAGCTTCTTCTTCGGGCTTATTCTGGCCTCGGTATATCTGGTGAGCCAGCGTGTGAAACGCTGGGGCGTACAGACCTATTTGAGCCTCATCGTTGGCTCAGCTGTTGCGTTCTTGATCGTCGGAATCACGCCGGCGTCGACGCCAACAGATCTGTGGTTTATCGTACTGAGCGGCGCAATAGCGGTTTGCGCCCTGGTATTACCCGGCATTTCAGGGGCATTCATCCTCGTGTTGCTCGGTAAGTACGAGTTCATCTTACACGCCTTGAAAGAGGCTGATCTGGCGATTATCATCAGCTTCGTCATCGGCGCCGCAGCCGGGTTGATCAGCTTTGTCAGGGTCCTTTCATGGCTCCTCAAAAACGTTCACGACGTCACCCTGGCGTTGCTTAGCGGCTTCATGCTCGGCGGCCTGCGCAAAGTCTGGCCGTGGCAAGAGGTACAGGGGCACGAAACTTCCAACGTGCTCCCGAACCTCAGATTGAGCGGAGGGCAAGATCTGACGACATTCTGGTCGATAGGACTTATCGCTCTCGGTTTGATCATCGTATTTCTTTTGGATCGTCCTGGTGAAGCCAAACCGACGGGGCAAGCCAACACCTAGCACGAAAACGTCCTGACTGCCTCGGTTGGATAAGCCTGCAACCGCGCGATAGAGAACGGGTACACTATAGCGATATGGCGAACACAAGAGCGAGTCGCAAAGGCTCTGTAATCGAAAAGAAGAAGACGTTCAGCGAACGCTTTTGGGCAGAGGTCCGCGGCTACGCCGAAGCGCTCGTCATCGCTTTTCTCATCGTCACATTCGTGTTCAACACGGTAGGCGTCGTGGGTAGCTCGATGCGGCCCAATCTCGATGGGGGAATCGGCAGCCAAAATCTACTCCAATCGCTCTTTACAGGTGACCGAGTCTTTATTCCCAAATACGACACGTGGCTGAGGCGAGCCGGAATCCTAGGTCCTTACCGGCGTGGCGAGGTAATCGTCGTTCGAGAGCCGGGCAACGCACCTTCTGCTCAAGAGCGTACCCGCCGTCCATTCTTTATCAAACGACTGATCGGCGTTCCTGGTGACCGGGTACGTATCGAAAGCGGTCAGGTAGTGATCAACGGTCACCCACTCGACCAAACCTTTATTTCCGGCACCGGTGAAATCGTGCCCGACCCGATCGATTTCCCACTCATCACCACCAAAGAAGGAACCGTAGACGGGATGGTCGTCCATTTTGCGAGCACGTTGCAAGGCACACCCATTCCACAGTTGCCCTATCACGATTACCCACTGCCATCGCTCTCCACAGACCATGATTCGATCCAGCTCTATTACGGAGAGACACTTTCGGCTCTGGCACCACTGCCACCGGATACGATCGACGGCATCCCGTTTGTACACGACATCGTCGTGCCAAAAGGCCATTACTTCATCATGGGAGATAACCGCCAAAGCGCGAAGGGTGGGAGCGAAGATTCTCGCTATTTTGGCCCCATACCGATGATGACGGTCGCAGGTAGGGCAACTGCCGTCATCTGGCCTCCACGGCGCAACGGAAGTTGGAACTGGCGACGGATCACGCCACCGGAAGCGTTTGAGGAGATCCCGCCACAACATACTCCGCAGTAGGGATGGGTCGTGAGGTGGTCACACCACCCCCTGAAGCCGACGGAACATCTGCAAAAGATAAGGCTCAGACGCCGCCAGGCTACCTAAGGCTATTTTTTGAAGCGGTCTTGATCGCCTATTTGATCATTACCTTCGTATTGACGACAGTCGGTATTTCCGGCGGTTCGATGCAACCGAGTCTTGAAGACGGTGAACGAGCCCTGGTGTGGAGGTTTGAGACCTGGCTCCACCGGATGGGTATCGGATCTTTCGATAGAGGGGACATCGTCTATTTCCCCTCGCCAGAGTCGAAGAGCCCGAGCTGGTTTCCCTTCCGAACCCACCTCATCAAGAGAATCGTCGCTGTTGGGGGAGATACGGTCGAGATGAAAAACGGCCAGTTGGTGATCAACGGACAGATGATCGACGAAATACATCTCGACAACGGAGCTCGGTCGGGATTTACCATGCCGTTACAGGTCGTGCCCAACAACCACGTCTTCGTGCTGGGAGATAATCGTTCTCCGTTCGGTTCGGTCGACTCACGACGCTTCGGCTCTATTCCAGAGGAGCGCCTTGCAGGTAGGGCCGTCTCGGTTATCTGGCCCATATTCGATAAAGAGCCGGGCAAGACAGTCTTGAACTGGCGTATTTTACGACGCCCCAAGGCGTTTCGAGAACTATAAAAGCTTACGCCATACGCCCGTCGAGCTCTAATAGATCAGCGCGACCTTGCATCGCCTTGAGCACAAAATCGATGTGGTCCCACAAGTCCACCTCAAGCTCATGCGCACCACGGCGCACGTCTTCACGGTTGACACCCCGTGCAAAAGCTTTATCTTTGAATTTCTTCTTGAGGCTTTTTAAGGTCTGATTGGCGATATCTTTATCCGGGCGGACAAGCACGGCCGCCGTGATGAGACCAGTCACCTCATCACATGCATAGAGAACTCTCGCCAATAACGAGTCACGGGCGACCCCCGTGAAATCGGCATGGCCAAGAATTGCGGTGGTAATCAGCTCGGGATAGCCCAACTCCGTAAGGTGAGCCACGCCGACGTATGGGTGCCCTTGTTCTCCACCAATCGGGTACTTTTCATAATCAAAATCGTGCAAAAGGGCAGCAACTGCCCACAACTCCTCGTCCTCTACATACTTTTCTGCATAAGCCACGACCGCCGCCTCGACAGCCAACATATGCTTCCTAAGACTATCGGAGGTCGTCCAACTCGTCATCAACTCATAAGCTTGGTTCCGTGTAGGCTCCATCGTCTTAGTCTAACCAAACTTGTGAACACCGCATCTGGGTTCGGACCTTGGCGAACCGGTTTTGGGGCAAGCTAGGCCCAGCGGATCGCGTTGGCATCAAAGGGACTAGCCAAGTGTTCATTCCACGGTAAGACTCTCAAGCCGTAGACAAGCCTACCGCTGATTTCAGGTTTGAAAAGAGCCCGGTATAGCTTTCCTCCGTCTGGGTAACTCCGCACGTGCTTCATTTCAACAGCGTGAAGGCCTCTGTTCAAGGCATCTTCTTCCAAGGTATAGACCAGCTCGATGCGCAATTCGCCTTGAGAGAAACCACGTGGATGAAGGACAGCTTCGACCTGAATCTTGTCACCCACACGGTGGCTCTGTTCCTCGAGTGGCTTGGCGCTAAAATAGATCTCCGGCCATTCATCATCGATCTTCTTCCGCCACGTGGTGAGCTCCTTGGCAACTTTATAGTCATTTTCCGCAAAGATCTTGGCTCGTGCCGAAGCCGGCGCATAATACAGGCGCACGTAATCTTTGACCATTCGTTGGGCATTGTACTGCGGACTGACGCTCTTGATGGCCGATTTGACCCGGCGAAGCCATTCCGTAGGTATACCTGCCTCATCCCGTCGGTAGTAAAGTGGCACGACCTCTCGCTCAAGAAGATCGTAGAGCGCATCGGCGTCCGCTTCATCCGCCCTCACCTCATCACCGTAATCGTAATCCTCACCGATAGCCCAGCCGTTGCTACCGTTAAAGCCCTCCGGCCACCAACCATCGAGAATACTCAAGTTGAGAACACCGTTCATAGCCGCCTTCTGACCGCTTGTCCCAGACGCCTCCAAAGGTCTTCGTGGATTGTTCAACCATACATCGACACCCCTTGTAAGCGCACGGCCAACCGCCATGTCGTAATCTTCGACGAACAAGATCTTACCGGCGAACCTCTCTTCTTTCGAGAGGTTGTGAATCTTGGTGATCAGCGCTTGTCCCGGCTGATCAGCCGGATGCGCTTTTCCGGCGAAGACGAGCTGGACAGGCATGTCTTCTCGATTGAGTAGGGAAGCGAGTCGCTCGAGATTGCTGAAAATGAGCGTCGCGCGTTTGTAGGTCGCGAACCGGCGAGCAAACCCGAGTGTCAGGGCACCAGCATCGAACAGGTGATCCGTCTTGTGCATCCGTGTAGGGCTCGCTTCCTGACGTTCAAGCTGTCTGAGAACTCTGCGACGCAAAAATCGGATGCTTCGGGATTTCAGACTTCGTCTCACTTCCCACAGCTGCTCGTCTTCCAGGCTGTCGACAGCCTCCCAAAAATCGACCTGGTCCAAACGAGAACGCCAGCCTGTGGGCATCACGGTGGTAAGAAGCTCCTGAATCTCAGGCGCGACCCAGGTCGCCGCATGGACTCCGTTCGTCACGTGTCCGATCGGCACTTCTTCGACCGGAACCTCGGGCCATAAGTCACTCCAGATGCGGCGGCTAGTCTCTCCGTGAAGCTCAGCAACACCGTTCCTCGCAGAGCTGAAACGCAGAGCCAACGCAGGCATACTAAATACCGGTCCCCAGCCGTGATCGGCACTCCCGAGCTGGTGAAAGTCCTGCTGGCGTAATCCCAGGCTCCCCCAATATCCACCGAAGCACTGGTTGATCAACTCGAAGGAAAAGGCATCATTGCCAGCTGCTACAGGCGTGTGAACGGTAAACACCGTACTGGTCTTGACGACTTCAGCCGCTTGATCGAAACTAAGCCCTTCGTTGACGAGCTCCCGGCAACGTTCGAGAGCCATGAATGCACTATGACCTTCGTTCATATGCCACGCAGTCGGTGAGATATCGAGAGCCCGTAACAAGCGCACACCACCCATCCCCAATATCACCTCTTGGGAGATACGTGTGCGTTGATCCCCACCATAAAGTCGCTGCAAGAGTACGCGATCCTCTGTCCGATTCTGTGGTATGTCCACATCGAGTAGATAGACGGAGACTCGCCCAACTCGAAGCTGCCAGGCACGCATAAAGATCTCACTACCGAAAGTCGTCACGCTAACCTGAATCTCCCGACCGTCTCTATCTTTTGCGATCGAGAAAGGCAACTGCGATGGATTCTTCCTTTCATACACGGCCTCTTGCTTACCATCTGCGGCAACCCGCTGGTGAAAGTACCCCTCTGGATACCAGAGTCCTATTGCAACCAGTGGCACACCGAGATCAGAGGCTGCTTTGGTATGATCCCCAGCCAAGATGCCGAGGCCTCCAGAGTAGAGCGCAAGCGACTCATGCCAGCCGTACTCGGCACAGAAATAGGCATAGGTATGATCTTCTTTGAACTCCGTTTCAAACCAAGCCGTTTCACGAAGATAAGAGTCGAATCCAGAGAGAACGTACTGCAGATCTCTCAGATAATCTTGGTCGTTTGCGGCCTCTTCAAGCCGCTCTTGCGAGATATCCTGAAGCACCGCCACCGGGTTATGCCCCGATCGCTCCCAAAGCTCCTGATCCAACCTACGAAACAGAGCACGGGCCTGCGGCTCCCAACTCCAGTAGAGATTGGTTGCCAGTTCGCTCAAACGAACGATCGGTTTTGGCAGGTTTGGTAGTACCGTCAAACGACCGAGAACACTCATGGAAGACTCCAAATCACACTAGCCACATTTCTCCTTTGATGTTCCGTCCGGCGTATCTTTCAAGGAACGGTAAAGAGCCCAAAAAGCCCTAGGGCCTGTATTCAAGAGCTTACCATTCGGGTATTCTCTAGACGATATGTTTTTCACGGACGCCTACCGAGGGATTGTGAAGATTGTGAGATGTCTCGTGCCGATCTTCGCGATCTGCATCACGTCAACGGCATCAAGCCAAACGGTTGCCATCGGTACGAGCGTGACCACTCTTCCGGCCGCATCCGGGTTTTTCTACCTGGAGGGATTTGAAGTCAAAGCCGCGGAGGCCTCTTTACACCTCGGTTACGGAAAAGCGTTGGAACTCGGGCTGCGTCTTCACGACCGCAGCTCGTTCGGGCCTGTGGGCACCTTCGAATTGACCGTCGACAATTGGGTAAATTCAGACCGACAATTCCAGGCAAGCGTTTCAGCAGATGGCGTCTTCGGCCGCGTCGCGGCAGAGGCCGGCATTCAACTTTTCAACACCGATCCGATCTCCTTCGACATCGAAAGTGCTGTCGACACCTCAGCACGACCCCGATTCGAAGACGGCCAGCTAGGTGCCGCAGTCGGTGCTGGTGTACGGTACCGAATCGGTCGCCGGGCTATTTTGATCAACGACACGAGCCTCTACCTACTCTCTGGGCAGGTAGCCCTGCGTTTACGTGGAGAACTTCAACGGCCGAGGATCAGAGAGCGCGACGACGCTACGATCTTGCTGCTCACGTTTCTCGAACCCGGCTTAACACGAGGCTTCGCCGCTGTGGGTGGCAGCTACACCTTTCGAGCCAGAAATCTACCCCTATGGAAGCCAACCTTTTGGCTCGGATTAGGACCGAACGGGATAGAACCGGGAACGGGCTTATCCATTAGACAGAGGGCACGAGGGACGACCGCTGAGTTCAATCTGGCACTAGAGCCCTTTCGCACAGATATTTACCCCTATCGCGCCCAACTAAGTATTATGCAACCCTTTGGTGAGGGCTCTTGGCGTCTTTCGGGGGTAGCAGCTCTCGGCCGTGGGGGCAAAGAAGAGCTGCTCGCGCTTACAATGAGCTACCATTTGCCGATCTCCCGCTAACAGACCCGTCGGCACTGACTAAGGTCACTACTCGAGCGAATCGCTGTGAAAAAACGGCGAGAGCTCACCCGAGTGTAGATCGAGTTCGAAGACCCCTCGTTCAGGGACTTCGACCGTGTATAGCTTTTGCTCAGCCCCCTTTCTGACATCGAACGTGGTTGTACCCGATCTCAACCGAGGAGCGTATCCCCCAACTTGGAGCACCGAGCCTATAAAGACCAGATATTCGCGATCTTCCGACCAGAAGACCAAGGGGTCTATGAGGGGATCGAGGGAAGTGCTCACGCGCGTAACCCGATAATTTCGAACGGGTACAGAAAACGACTTGCTAACGAACCCGTCGCGTTCGAGCCTGATGGTGTGTACGCCTGGAAGTGCAGGCAGAGTAAAAGGCGTCACACCTTGGAACTGATCATCCAAGTAGACACGGGCCGATGGCTGACTCGAAACCTGGATGCTACCACCTGAAATCGAGGTCAGGACGAAGTGAACGAACCTGGTATCACTGTCGTGAAGGTCGACCGTACGCACCTCTGGCAAAAAACCTTCCTTGCGCAACTCGATCCGATAGCGTCCTGAGGCGAGTCTCAACGGGTCGAGTTTCGATGTCTCGCCAACCAAAACGCCATCGATAAATACTTTGGCTTCTGCGGGTTGGCTAGAGATAAACAAGCCTGCCTCCCCTTCTGGCAAGACGGTGAGCGGCGCCGTGAAGCTGGCAATAATCTGCCCGAGCACAGTAGCAGCCTGCACAAGAGTAGTCTCCCGTAGGGGCTGGCTGATCAGGTCGCTACTCCGCTCTCGCTCAACATCGACGATGATAAGGTTGACAAAATAGGGAGATTGCTCTTCACTCGCTCCCACCCGAGCGATTTCGCCCGAGACCGCATACCGGCTTCCATCGAGTTCGGCAATGAGCCCTGCGAAGGCCGGCTCGAGACTGCCGGCGATACCGGCTGTGATCAGATCCCCCTTGCGAACTTCGAGATCTGTAGTATCCGCTACGACCTCGCGCAAAAGATCCATGAAACGGGCCAGAAGCCCCTCGGGAACGTCCCCACGCGTCCCAAAGACGGGGAGTGAAATCTGCGCGGCAACCGACCCCAACAAGAGGAAAAGGATCGTTAAAAACGCTGTTCTAGCAGCGTACCGAGATTCCCTAACCATCAATTGCAGTATAGCGCGTTGGGTGGTGGATCGCCTGAGTGTTGATCTCTCCACGACCTCCATGGTGATGCGGGGCGTATTATAAGCTTAAGGAGATATGCGCTACCTGATCTTAAGTGATATCCACGCAAACGCCCTTGCTCTCGAGGCGGTGCTCGAGCACGCCGAGTCTCAAGAGTGGGAACGGGTGATTTCCCTCGGAGATCTGGTAGGGTACTATACCGAACCCGAACAGGTCGTACAGCGCGTCAAGAGCTTGCAACCAGAAATCCACATCCTCGGTAACCATGATATCTATCTGCTCGACATGCTCGACGGCAATCCGGTTCCTCTTCGTGAAGAGAGTATCGTCACGGAAGTGTTGGAAAAACATCTGAACGAACTGACTCCTGAAAGCATCGAGTTCCTCCGCAACGCTTCCGTCCATCATGTTGCTGACGATTTCGAAGCCATACACGGCGCCTTGAGAAACCCTTGGGAATACGTCACGACGCTCCAGGTAGCTCAGCAAAACTTCGACTATCTTCAAAAACGAGTCTGTCTGCTCGGCCACACTCACGTCCCCAAGATCTTTGCAGCCATCAACTCTGGTAAAGGAGAGATGTGGAGAACCGTCTCTTTCCGCAGCGAGAGCGGATTCTACCGCTCCCCTCCAAAAGCCAAAATCTTTTTCAATCCCGGCTCGGTCGGTCAACCGAGGGACGGGCTATCGCTTGCGAGCTACGCCATCTTTGACTCATCGACGCTCAGCTTCCAACTGTATCGAGTCGCATTCGACGTCGCTGAACTTCATCGTAGCGTGAAGGCCAAGAGCTATCCTGAAGTTCTCGCTTTAAGGCTGATGGTTGGGAAGTGACAAGGCCACGATCTGTTCTCGGCCACGAGGATGCCAAGGCTGTTCTGAAATCGATGCGTGCGAGATCGCTCCTCTTTGTAGGTCCTTCAAGCACGGGGCGCCGTCTGATAGCCGAGTGGTACGCTTCATACCTGAACTGTGAAAACCGAGACGCCCCATGTGGCCACTGTTCAAGCTGCCAACGGTTTCCCAGTGATCATCCGGATTTTCTCGTCATCGCTCCCGGAGAGACCACTAGCGGAGGACGCCTGAAGCGTAAAAGAGAAATCCGTATCGGCCAACTCGTCTCACGCACCGGTGAAGATAACCAGCCACTCAGCCACTGGTTGGAGCAGAGGCCCCTTTTTAAGCACAAAGTAGGAGTCATCGATCAGGCTGAGACATTGACTCTGAGCGCTGCAAACGCATTTTTAAAAATGTTGGAGGAACCTCCGAGTTACACCTCGATCATACTCATCGCTCCCAGTCCCCAGGCGATATTGCCTACTCTGGCTTCTCGTTGTACCGTTGTTCGCTTCGGCACCGTCGATACCGATCTTTACCGTGATCTCGCCCCTCATCCCGACTTGCGGCTAGGCCGCATAGGCAAGCTAGAGACCGCACGCCAAGATCTAGACAACTTCCGTGAGCTCCAGCACCAAGTTCACGATTTCGTCCTAGGACTTTCAAAAGATCTGGCCATATCCCTCGAGGCTGCCGAAACGCTTCAAAAGGCGTGGGACAATACCGAAGAATCACGGTCTGCAGATCTGTTACGCGATGAGCTTAGGGGGCTACCCGCGGTGCTCTACGCTCAAGCTGAGGACGCACTCGCCCGCTTCGAAGAAGCGCTTTCCGCCTACGTTTCCGCAGAACTCGCAGTGTCAGCGCTAACGCTCGAGCTGCGAAGCTTGTTTCGATCGGCCGGTTACAAAGCCGGTTAAGCTTTACCTCGCTGATTGACAGGTGTAACGCTGTCAGCTGAAAACTCGCCCACGATCCGGTCTTCCTGTTTGAGTTCCAACGTGCCCTTGAGGGGATGGACTTTTACGATCCGACCACAAGTTCCACTCTCGGTGTGACAGACCTGAGTCCCCTTTTTCGGCAGCTCGCGCAACAGCTCCTTGTACATCGCGTGCTCGAATTGCAGACAACACATGAGACGACCACAAGGCCCGCTGATCTTCTCCGGATTGAGTGGGAGCTGCTGATCACGCGCCATGCGAATGCTAACGGCACTAAATCCTTGCAACCATGTCGAACTACACGAACCCATACCGCACGCCCCGACCGTACCCAACATGCGTGCCTGATCCCTCGGTCCGACGTTGTTGAACTCGATCCGGGCTCCGGTATAGGCGATCAATTCCTGCGCCAACACCCGAAGTTGAGGTTGTTCCTCAGAGCTGTAACTGACCGTGAGAAACGCCTCGTCGAGGGTGAACTCGAGGGCGACGATCTTGACCACCGTGCCGTTTTGTCTAGCACGCGCTCTTAGCAACCACTTTAAATCCTCTGCACGACCGCACAGACTCTGGTACTGCTCGAGGTCTTTTGGAGATGCCGCCCTAACAAAGTACCCACTAGGCCTTGGATGCTCCCTGGCATCGGTGCGCACAAGACCGACTTCGAGACCCCTTCGCGTTTTCACCACGCACCTCGTCCCGACATCAGGCAGAACCGGCGGCGCCTCCATGTAATGAAGCTTTGGACCGTTTTCAAACTTTACACCTATGCACTGCGGCATACTGTCAGCCCCTGAAAAAGAGTTGGGGAACCGTCCCCTAGGTCCTACCAATCGTAAGACACGAGTATCCTCATAGTAAAATATCACTCCCCTACTTAGGAAGGCTCGAAGAGACGACGTTGGACCACCGGTCTAAAGGATCTTCGATGGAGGTGGCACGCCCCTATACGATGAAGAGCCTTTAGATGCTCGACCGAGCCGTATCCTTTGTGCTTCTCGAAACCGTACTCGGGATAATCTGCAGCCATCTCCACCATGTGTTCATCCCGTGTCACTTTTGCCAAGATGCTGGCTGCCGCCACCTGGCGACTTCGAGAATCGGCCTTCGGAACCGCCACCACGGGGCAGGTGGCTTCGAGTCTCAGATAGTCGGTAACCAGCGCCTGGTACGGAATGGGTAGCTCGTACAGGGCTCTGGAAGCTGCCATATGCGTGGCCACCAAAACGTTGTACCGGTCGATTTCGGAAGCGCTGGCGCTACCGACTGCCCACGCGAGAGCGTGCTCACGCACGTGTAAAGCGAGCTGCTCCCGCAATGAGGGCTTGAGCGTTTTCGAATCGGCATACGAGTAGTCACCATAGGAAAGCACGACCGCAGCGACGATCACAGGTCCTGCCAAAGCACCACGGCCCACTTCGTCGATCCCGACCACAGGGGAGTAGCCTCGCCTCCACAGCGACTCCTCGAGTTCCCATCCAGGCTCAGGCCTCGCTGACCGTGATTTTCTCTTCATTCAAGGTGTTCTTGACATCGACCGGAATGGTAAAGGCGAAGGTACTGCCTCGTCCTACCTCAGATTCGACCCAGATCTCCCCTCCATGTTTTTCCACGGCTAGCTTGCAGAAGGTTAGACCCATGCCCGTATCGAACCGGTCGTGGACGGTGTGACGAGACTGTTCAAATGCATTGAAGATACGCTTCTGATCCTGCTTCGGTATCCCCTCACCATCATCAGCGACACTCAGAAGATAGGTATCTTCTTGCTTTAACGCCCTGAACTCGATATTGCCACCACGGCGTGTATGCTTGATCGCGTTTGAAAAGAGGTTGGCGAGGATACGGCGTAACAAATCACTGTCAGCAAAAAGCTGCTCGGCCTCGGGTTGTATCTGAAAATCGATCTGACGCTCCCGCGGAGCACCACTCACATCTCGTAACGCATACCTGGCGAGTTTGACCAGATCATCGATCTTCTTGGGACTGTAGGGCATTTGACCGATCTTCATACGGCGAACGTCGAGGATATTCGCTGCGAGATTTAGCAGGTGTTGTGCTTCTGACCGCGCAAGGCTCAAAAGCTCCTCCACCTCGTTTGCAGAATCGGTGACCCCGATCATTTCGAGGCTGTGCTCGAGCAGGCCCATCACACTCGAAATGGGACTTTTGAGGTCGTGTACCAACATATGTATGAGATCGTCTTTGACGCGCTCGCTGTCCTGGTAGGCCCGCTCGAAACTTCGCATGCGCTCGAGCGCCTCAGCCGTCACCTTTTCCAGTTGACGGCGCTTGAGAAGCCGTTTGAGGTAGCCCTTCACCAGCAGTGGGTGAGTCGGCAAAGGGAGATAGACATCGGCTCCCGAATCGAGAGCTGTCGTCTGAGCACTGGCCCAGGGAGGGCCGAGGTAGACAAGCGGAACTGTCTCCAAAGGTTTCCTCCGCCTCAACACGGCGACGAGATCCACCTGACGGACCGTACTTGCCAGAGCGTGCTCGATGATGAGGGCTTCTGGAACCGAGCCACGAGTGTGGTAGAGCACCGCTTCTGCCTCGCTCAACACCTCGCCGCGTAAACCCATATCGTTTACAACGCTGTTCAGCTTAGCGCCACGGTCCTCGTCAGCCATCGCGATGAGGACGTAAGGCTGCTGGGAGGTAAGCATACCCGTCAATCATAGCAGGTCATTCTCAAGAACCGTAATAAAGAATTCAGCCTTTGGGGGCCTCTTGAATCTGGGCCTGATTCTACCAAGCACCCCCTTCTACGTAGAAGGAGTCCGGGGGGGGCAAATCCATCTCACAGGATCATCCACATTTTGGGCTTGCATCTGTGGCTTGAACGAATATGGCGAACCGCCAAGCGCGAAAGATACTGCTAGGATAAAGGTGTGGTCCCCTTCGAATTGACCTTCGATTTTCCCTGGGCCTTTCTCGCCTTACCCCTGTTATTCCTTCTGCCTAGAAAGAAGGGTTGGTTGGCGCGAATTTTCGCCATCACGCTGCTCGTTACCGCCCTGGCCCAGCCCTCGTTAGGCCGTCCCGGTACGGAGATAGCCGTCTTGATCGACGTCTCTAAAAGTGTTGGTCAAAACGGAATCGTGGCGGCACAGCAGTTCGACTTCTCCAAGCTCCCAGAGGCACCTGAGTTCTTCTATTTCGCCGGAGACACCACCCAGGTCACGCGCCGGGGTGCGACCATCCCCCCGTTTTTGGATACATCGGTCACAGATATATCTCGAGCTCTTCAGGTCGCCTCTGCTAGTGGGGTACAGCGGGCGCTACTGATTAGTGACGGCGCCGAGTCCCTCGGAAACTCGCGGCTGGCCCTGCCTGATATTCCGATCGACTCTTTTGAGGTGAGTGGTCAGGCCAATGTGCGCTTAACGAGTCTCCTCGCCCCCGAGCAGACCAGCCGTGGGGCAACCGTTGAGGTCATCGCTGTGATCGAGAGCGATCTTCCGACTTCATTGACACTCTATTCGGCCGTGGGCGATACCCTCCTCGAGCCGATCACGCGTGAGATTTCCGCAGGCAAGACATCGGTACCGTTTACGTTCCAGGTGGAGCAGGAAAAGACCATACAGGTCACTTCCTCGATCGTGGCCGGTTTTCCACAACCCCAAGAAGACGACCGGCTCGATATCGAGATTGCGGTGAGTGCGCGAGAACCCGTGCTGATTATCGGTGACAGTGCTATGGCCACCCTCTTGCGTTCTCAGGGATTTGAAGTTCAGCTCGGTACGGTCGGTGATATTACTTCTCCCCTCCCCTACAGCGCCATCATTCTCCGCGAAACTGCTGGCCAGTTCACACCAGGACAACTCGATCTATTGAAACGTTACGTTGAAAACGGTGGTGGTCTGATGATGACCGGAGGACCGTCTAGTTTCGGTTTTGGCGCCTGGTATCGTACACCAGTAGAAGAGGTCCTTCCCGTCAACACCGACTTACGTACCGAGGTCGAGCTGCCACTCGTCGCGCTGATCATTGTCATGGATCGTTCCCAATCGATGAGCACCGGCAACCCGAGTAAGATCGAGCTGGCGAAAGAGGGGGCGATAAGCGTCGTCGATCTCGCCTATCAAGATGATCTTTTGGGTCTGATCGCCTTCAGTGATCAGAGCTCAACCGAGTGGGTGTTTGGACTGCGTAAGGCGACTGAGCGTGGCAAGCGCGAGATGCTCAACGCCATCTTGAACATCGGCACGCAAGGAGGAACGGTCCTGTTTCCCGCCTACGAGATGGCGATCGAGTCTCTTCGTGAGACCGAAGCCTCGGTTAAACACATCATCATCCTTTCTGATGGCAAACTCTACGACGGTCAGGGTCCTTTCTCCTCGACACAAGACGTCGACTTCGATCTACTAGCGCTCCGAGGATTGGGAGAAAAAATAACGACTTCGACCATCGCTATCGGACAAAATGCGGATTTCGAACGGCTCGAGGCGATCGCATTCGCCGGTGGGGGACGCTACTATCAAGCTCTCGACATCAATACCTTGCCCCAGATCTTTACGAGCGAAGCGCTTACCGCGACTCGATCGTTACTGCGCGAGGAGTTAATCTTTCCGATCGTCCGGCAGCATCCACTTTCAGCGGTCGAGGGCCGTGCGCCACCGCTTGACGCCTATATCGCAAGTACACTCAAAGCAGATGCGGAGACGATTCTTGAGGGCCTGCAGAACGAACCGATTCTGGCGGTCAGGCGTCAGGGACTCGGTCGCACCTCGGCACTCACCACCGATCTCAATACCTGGGCAGGTACCTTTGGAGAGTGGGAACAGCTCCCCGCTCTCTTGGGAACCGTAACCCGTTGGCTGCAAGCCAGGCCTGCAACCTTTTCCGCCGTGGTGACTCGAGAAGGAAACCTGCTTCGGGTCGTCGTAGACGCCGTAGAAAATGGAACTTACATCAACAACAAGACCTTGGTAGCACGCTATAACGGGATCGACCGTGAGCTCGAGCAGGTCGCACCGGGTCGTTATGAGGGCCGACTCGAAGCACCGAGTAGCGGTGGATCCCTTATCGTGTACGACGGTAGCGAAGTGGTGGCACGAAGTCGAGTTAGCACCCCTAACCCCGAGTTCAACACCCAAGGTGCGAGTGAGCGACTGCGGGAGATTAGCACCTTCAGCGGCGGAAAGAATCTCGACATTCCAGGTGTGTATGCTCCCCCCACACCCTCCACAGCTCTCCCCGTCTGGGCACCGATTGCGCTCGCAGGCCTGTTGATCTTTCTCCTCGAATTAGTCTTCAGGCGCCTCGAGTTCCTGGGGATGGCACCCTTGGTACGGCGCCGAAACTAGCGCTCCTGGGATCACGGTGCGAGCGCCTACCCGGGCGAATCATCTGAACCCATTTCGGTACGGGGGCTTGGGGCATCGACCTCGACCTTCATCACTTCTCGAAGAAAGCTTGTCGCATAAGCACCCTTGGGCAGTGAGAAGTCGAGCCGAAGAACACCTTGCTCAGCGGCAAGTACCACCTCGTCCAGAGGGATACGCGAGATTCTTCTCGTCCCTTTTCGAACCGAGAAGTCCTGTCGCTGCACTTGATACTGTTGGAGCACCTGACGTTCGATCTCACCTGCCACACCTTCAGATATCCCGACCTTGCGACCGAAAAGCGGGAACGTAGCACTGATCCTTAAATCGAATGCCCTGATCTCTTCGGCGACGCCCTCGACCTTGAACGTCCCACCAGTATCGTGTTTTCGCGCCCAATCACCAGGTATCACCCGTCGATAGAGATTTCTCCTATAACGCTCAGCCAATATGGCATTGAAAATGAGGGCTTGGAGCGCAGACACAAAAAAGCGCTTGAGTCGGGTTCCACCAGGTACCCACTGACCCTGTAGCAACTTATAACCGTCGACGGCGTTAGTACCAAAACGCCCAAAGCGCTGGGGGCCAAAGTAGTTCGGAACACCAATCTGGTAGAGGCGATCTAAAATGGCACGAGCCCTCTTTTCTGCCTCTGGATCGGTCCTGCGAACCGTGATCTTGAAGCGGTTACCCACAAGATGACCGAGTCCTAGCTTGTTCTTGTGTCGTGAACGCTCGAGCAACTCCACACCAGGGAGTGCCTCGAGTGCCGACAATGCGTGGGCAAAGCGATTCGGTACGCTGAGCCACTGGCGGGTGATGGCATACTTGTCTTTCAACCCTGCAACTCCGATCGATTTTTCATCGACCCCCTCGTTAACGAGCGCGGTAATGAGTGCTTGGGTGGTTTGATTACGCTTTTCTACTCGCACATAGGTATGCGAACCGTTTCCATCGGGTCGATAGAGCGCGATCTCATCGACCAAGAAATCCTCGACTTCACTGCGAATGATGCCTCCGATTCCCGGGAGATCAGCCGTGACCGGAGGGAAGTCTTCCCATCGGAACACGAGGTGCTCAATCGAAATCGTCACGGTCGCCCTCTGGCATTCGATCCTACAAGCTCGATCTTCCAGAAGAAGCGTGTTGACAAACAAGACACCAAGGTTCCTCCGTCAGTAACAACCGACCCTATCCCAAAAAACGGACGACCCATGAGCGACTTCAGCACCAACATCATTCCCCAGAAACACCGCTCTCCGCCAAACGCTCACGCATCAGACGGGTTGCCAGTTGAAACCTCTCTACCAGAGAAGGGGTTTCGAGAAGAGCCTGTCGATGTTCGGATGGGATACGAATATTGGCACAGATAAAGGACGCTTGGTAGAGAAGGTCTTCAGGCATCGCATCTTCGATCTGTTTTTCAGCATCGAAGGAATAAAAGAGCTCGGCGTATCGCGCAAAGACCTCTCTCGTATCCCAAGCCGCTACGCGCTCTTCATTGGGGTCGCTACGCTGCAAAGGCAGGCTACGATCCTCTGTGAAATAGAGTGGTCGAGCCATCCCATCGGGTTCCTTTACATATTGATGTCGCGTAACCTCGATCTTGCAGCGCTCGTGGCCATAAGTTATGAGGTGGTACGTTCCATCTGGATTCTCGGAAACGGAGAGGATATCGACATAGCTTCCCACTGCAGAAACCGGAATACGGTCGTCGAGAGAAGTGTGTTGTGAGTTTGCGAGCACCATCACAAACCTGGCCACCTCCTGCTCGAGACAGAGCTTGACCATAGTCTTGTACCGCGCTTCAAAAATATAGAGCGGGACCGTCATGCCAGGAAAGACGACCGTGTCAGGTAATGCGAATAGAGGTAGCTCAGACACAAGTGTAAGGTACCAGGTTCGCAACGGTTAGAATGCAAGTTGAAACGCTCTTGAGGTAGTAGACAGGTTGGCCGACCGACTCGGAAAAATAAAAAGCCGGGCAAAAACCCGGCCTTTTGGCGGAGCCGACGGGATTTGAACCCGCGACCTTCTGCGTGACAGGCAGATATGCTAACCGCTACACTACGGCTCCAAACGCACCTCAGAGTTTAGATCTTAATTAGACCGCTGTCAAGTCCTACGTCAACAAATCGACTACAATTCCGGTCAGAACGATGCCACTAAGGTAGAGATTGGCATTGAACGACCTAAGTACATCCCTCACCTCACGGGTTCGCACGAGCCGGTGCTGATAATAAAGCAGACCCGCAGCAACAACCAACGCCAAGCCATAGGGCACAGTGAGGCCGGCCACAGGTAAGATTGCTACCATGAAGATCCAGGCCGAGAGGTGCGTCGCCGCCGAGATGCCGAGTGCAGTTTCGACACCGTAGCAAGCGGGAATACTATAGAGTCCATGACCCCGATCGAAATCGACGTCCAAGACAGCGTAGAGTATGTCGAAACCAGCTATCCACATTCCGACCCCAGCCCACAACAAAACCGTCACAAGGTCGAAAGAAGCAGTGACCGCAATCCAACCCCCGGCAGCCGAGGCACCGATCGTGATGCCGAGCCAATAGTGGCAGAGCCGAGTAAACCGCTTGGTGTAGGGATAGAGAGCCAAGAACAGTACAGCAATCGGTAGCAGCGCCAGGGTCAAACGATTGAGCGACGCGCCGGCCACAGCCAAGAGGGCAAAACCGAGCATCGCGAGAAGTACTCCATCTAAGCGGGAGACCTTACCCGTCGGTATCTCGCGATTTGCCGTCCTCGGATTCTTTGCATCGATTCGCGCATCGATGACGCGGTTTAACGCCATGCTGGCAGTCCTCGCACCGACCATGGCCAAAGTAACCCAGGAGAAAACCTCCCAACCTGGCCAACCTTGAGCTGCTAGAACCATACCTGCATACGCAAATGGGAGTGCGAAAAGGGTGTGCTCAAAGGTCACAAAAGACAGAAAGTGCCGGAGTGTGCGCCTTGGCGAGACGGCAGACTTCACGTGGGTTGCAATCCCCCTCCCACGCTTATGTTGTATCTTTCCGAGACGTTTGTGACGGCTTGGTTTTACCGAATGACTCCTTGACAGCATGGGTCGAATACCCGAACTGGGGTAGATGGGAGCGACGAGGTACAAGGCTGAGAATCGTTTCGGCAAGCTGTGCTAGGTGGCTCCCCCCAACAGCAACTTCCATCCCCAACTCTCGGCGTAAATCATCGAGCGTACGATCATCTAAAAGAGTCTCTGTACCGAATTTGAGAACGTTTGGAGAAACCAACATCAAATCAGCTTCACCCGGGACTACTTGAGTAAGAAAATCCCTACCCGCAAGTAACCCCGCCACCGTAGTCTGCTCACCGAAAGTTCGGTTCTTCAGCGCACGCACTTCGAGTCGTAAGCCCTTTATGCGATACAACGGCTCGAGAGCACGGTCGAGTACAGGAGCGAAGAGCCGTCCTGTTGCGACAAGCACTCTTTTCGGCTCAGGCAGCGCGTCTGGCAACTCCGGTAACGGTTCACTGAAAAAGTCTCGAACCATACCGACACCATTCTCGAGCATCGGAAATCCTTCATACATCTCTTCGGTGGGCAGATCACGACCAGCCAACAGGTAGAACTCATCGCTCAAAAAAGCAAAGCGGGTACCGCGTTCAGCCAACATTCGACGCTGAAAGGATTCAACCTGATACACCACTCTCGAAGCTTCCTCCGTAGAGTAGGTGCGGAGTGCCGGCAGGTGAGAACGGTGATCCGTTAGGCCCACTGGTACCACCGCCACTGCAAGAACATTCGACCGCCCTGCTAGATCCTTTAACGTCTCAGCGAGGTGTACGCCATCGTTGCGACCTGGAACCAACACCACCTGAGTATAGAGATCGATTGAGGCAAGCCGCTCAAGCATTGGCCGAATCTTGGTAGCTCCTTCATCTTGTACCTTCGTGCTCCAGCGCAACAGATCCTCACGTAAGCTCTCGTTGGTTGAGTGTACCGAGACGTAGAGTGGGCTAAGTCGTTCGTCTAGGATTCGGAGAATATCGGCTTCGGTCAAGTTGGTCAGCGTGATGAACGAACCGTAGAGAAAGCTGGTACGGAAATCGTCATCCATCAGATATAGACTCTTTCGAAAGCCCTTAGGCATCTGGTGAACATAACAAAACTCGCAACGGTTTGCGCACGTCCGAATCCCATCAAAGATCACCTCATCAAACTCGAGGCCAGGATCTTCGAACGCTACAACCAGAGTCCGGTACACACCGCTCTCAGGCTCAAAGAGTCTGAGCTCTACTCTCCCTCGCCTCAGCTCTCGCTGATAGGCGAGGATATCGGGAACCATCACTCCATTGACAGAAATCAGCTCCCAACCGACCCCTATACCTGCCTTTGCAGCTGGCGACCCGCTACGGACACCACTGATCACAGCCGAATAAGGGGGCAGGGAATCGATCGTTTTTGCAAGCAACATAAACGAGTCAGTGTAGCACTTCGGCGAAAATGACGTGGTGCTCAAACAACCTGTTGGCAAAAACCGCCAGAATCAATCAGCCTCAATATTCGCAAGGTCGGTCAATGCACTAGACCTTACCCGGGGCAGCAAAAATCCGTGTACCGGAGCAATCGATTCACAACTCACCCACACCCCTTCGATCGGCACGTTCGGTACGCTACCTTGCACGGAAACGACCAAGGGAACCCCGGCATCAACGATGATAAAACGATCCTCCTGGGAGAGAACGAGGCCGTTAAACCTCATCCGACTAATGCCGATGACATCGATGAGCCTCTCTTGTTCCTGGCTAAACTGCACCTCGTCGACTGTCGGATTAAGCACGACCTTTGCCAATCCAGGTTCTTTGAAGTATGGACCTGTGCGCTCAAAGATATGTAGGATCGCCTTGTCGACCTTGCATTCGATCAGAGGGGATCCCTCGATGTGCGAAAAGAGCTCCACACTGGCAGCGTAGCGTTGCCAGCGAGAGATGAAATTGTCGACCGAATCTTCGAACATCGCCAAGCATCTTACCCTGCCTTCGATCGCCACCTTGTCTCTTGTCGTGGATTCCACTAGCCCAAACCTTTCGAACGTCGTTCACTCAGAGCAAGGCTTCTACAAAGCGTGTTACACTAGAGTTTGTGAGGCCATTGGCGAAAAGCTGTATGCATACCTACCCCGCTTGGAGTTGCCCGAGCGGGGTTTTTTTCTGCCTTGTCCCCCTCGGTGGAGAGAGCTGATGTTGGAATATTTAACCGATGTTCAGGCACACGATTTAGAGTTGGACAATCTGCACGAGGAAAAAGGTCAGACCCCACCCGAACTCATCACCTTACAAGGGCAGAAGGACGCCCTGGAGAGAAAACTCCACACCACTCAACAGGAACACGAAAAACTAAGACTACAAGTACGACAAAACGAGCTTGAACTCGAGGGCTTGGAGGCACGACGCAAAGCAGCAGTCACCTCTGCTCTGCGTGCCGGAAGCAGCAAAGAAGCCACCCAATATCAGAACCAGGAGCTTCAATTTGCCACCCGGGTTCAGGAGCTTGAAGAAGACACCCTGCCGCTTATGGAGAAGCTCGAACAGCTTGCAGATGAAATAGCGGATCTCCAGAACGAGTTGTCCGAGCTCACGCCGAAATTAGGCGAGCTCTCCGATCGAGAGAATGCCCGCCTTGCTGATCTCGAGGAACGAATTCGGACTGTGACGTCTCAGCGCAACGCGATCGCTGCCACGATCGAAAAACCACTGCTCAAACAGTACGAGCAGGTCCGCCGGGCTCGGAGGGGTCTCGGGCTCGTGCTCGTGGTAAAAAATCAACGCTGCGGTGGATGCAACGTAAAACTGCCCATCCACGTGGTTCAAAAGGCGCTTAAGGGAAAAGGGATCACCCGCTGCCCTAGTTGTGGGCGTATCTTGTGGGCCAAGCAGAGCTGAGACCCCCCGCCAAACGACTACCTGAGGAACGATAGCGGATCGTCGGCGCGATTCCCCTCGTGTACTTCAAAATGTAGGTGCGGACCTGTCGAGATCCCGGTCGAGCCGATGCGGGCGATCACTTCCCCTTGATCGATGAACTGACCGGGTCGCACAAGAATTTCACTATTGTGTGCGTACCAAGTTTCAGCACGACCAGGGTGACGGATCTTGACGAGCTTACCGTATCCCTGGCTCGACCATCCCGCGAAACTTACCGTGCCACTTCTCGAGGCGACAACCAACGTTCCGTATGGGGCTGCAATATCGATCCCTCGATGGAAGTTCGATGTGCCCAAACCGAGGTTGCGTCGACCGAAGTAGGATGTGATGCGCCCATGCACAGGCCAGATATACCGATTTTCCATCTCCCGAACCCTCGCGAGCCTCTCGAGCGACTCAACCGGTTTGACGCCGGGGAGGAACAACATCATCCCGCTAGATACATCTGAGAGCGAGTAGAGCTCGTTGGCTTTGGCAAGCGTAATCGGGTCGATATCGTATCTAGAGATGATATCGGGTAAGGTCTCTTCCTCTTGCAGCGTGACCACCAAACCCTCTGCAGGTGGGATCAACAGCTCGATACCGACCGGTAGGCGATCGAGAGAAGAGAGATCAGGATTCGCCCCCACCAACGAAGGGACCGTGAGTCCATACCTTTGAATTACACCGCTGATGGTCTCACCAGCCGCCAAGGTATGGCGCTTGAACAGCGGTGGAGGATTGGGGGCGAACGCTGCCACCCCCCCTCTCGCTTGAATATAGGGGATCTTGATCATTTGGCCTGGAAAGATCGTGACCGAATCGAGATCGTTGAAAGACATGAGGACATCGAGAGGCACATCGTACCGGCTGGCAAGCTCCCCGAGCGTATCGCCACTCTCAATTTTCTTTAGTGCATAACCGCTGGCAAAACCGATGGGAAAAGACAAAAACAACAACATAAAAACATAGGTAATCCTACACTTCATCCCAACGATCTCCCCATCTCCTCTGTGTTTTTCACTACCAACCAGGTCAAACCCTGCGAAGAGGACGACGATTTATGTCGTGTGGAACAATACCAAGTCTCAGTGGTGCACGTCAACAAGCCTTAAAACAGAAGGGGGTATCGGTTCGAGCCCTTTTCACTTCTTGGCAACTTTGGCATCACACACGCACGCCTCACTCACCGACGCCATCCGAGACCTGATCGGGTTTTCGATGAGCAGGGCCGTCGTCCAAACACCACATCGAACGCTTATTTCCTGTCGGGCTCGGGCGACCGCGAGACGTGCGCCAGACCTTCGCGTGAAGCCACTCCGTTTCCGTGATCCCATAACCGAGGTTTTCGTGATCCCATAACCGAGGCCAGGCATCTCGAATGTTAGAACGAAACCCGTTGATCGATCGGTCCTTCGATCATCGTTTTTTCGTCTGGCACGCTCGTTTGTTTGGCTCAGTTACGCTGGGCCAAACGACGGGACACCATCATTAGGTATAAGCCACCTAGTTCTGAGCTACTACCTTGTGAAGAAAATCGACGATCTCCTGCGTAGATGCCCCAGGAGTAAATACAGCCAGCACACCCATCGCCTTTAGCGCTCCGATATCTTGATCGGGAATGATTCCACCACCGAACAACACGATGTCATCCGCGCCCTTCGCTCGAAGCCCGTCTATGACCTCGCGAAAATAGTGCATGTGCGCTCCTGAGAGAACAGACAGGCCCACCGCATCTACATCCTCCTGGATCGCAGCCCGAACAATCATCTCTGAAGTCTGCCGAAGACCGGTATAGATGACCTCGATACCTGCATCCCGGAGTGCTCGCGCCACAACCTTGGCTCCACGATCGTGGCCGTCAAGCCCCGGCTTGGCTATCAGTACGCGCATCTTTTTGCTCATCTCGTCTCGATCACACCCCCGGTCACGACACTGCTCCTCTAGATGGTGACTGGCTCCTCATAGACGCCATAGACGTTGCGGAGAACATCCATCTGCTCCCCGAGCGTACAAAGAGCGTGGGCAGCTTCGAGAAAAGCCGGCATCGTGTTCCTCCCATCGACAGCGGCCTCTCTGAGCGCTGCCAAAGCACCATCCACTCGATGTGAATCACGCTCTCTTCTCACACGCTCCAAGCGCTCTAACTGCACCCGCTGTACCTCAGAATCGACAAGTTGCAGGGGTATCTCGGGGTGCTCTTCAACAAAGGAGTTGACACCCACCACGAAACGCTCTCGTCGATCGATCTCACGCTGTTGCCGGTAGCTCGCTTCACCGATTTCGTGGGCAAAAAACCCCGTCTCGATCGCTGCCTCAACGCCACCGATCGCATCGATCTGATCGAAGTATGCAAGACAGCGCCTCTCCATTTCATCGGTAAGATGCTCGAGGTAGTAAGACCCTGCCAACGGATCGACGGTGTGGCCGACACCGGTTTCGTAAGCGATAACCTGCTGGGTGCGCAGGGCAACCTTGGCGGCTTCCTCGGTGGGGAGCGCCAAGGCCTCGTCAAACGCATCTGTGTGCAAACTATTGGTGCCACCTAGCACACCGGCCAAGGCCTGAACCGCAACACGAGCGATGTTGACAAGAGGCTGTTGGGCGGCCAGCGACACACCGGCAGTCTGCGCATGTGTACGCAGCATCCAGGACTTTTCATTGGTGGCACCAAAACGCTCCCTCATCTGCCTAGCCCAAATTCTTCGTGCGGCACGAAACTTGGCGATCTCTTCAAAGAAATCGTTGTGGACATTGAAAAAGAAACTGATGCGCGGAGCAAAATCGTCGATAGCGATACCCCGCTCGAGCGCCTGTTGCACATAGTGAATTCCGTTATATAACGTGAAGGCCAACTCCTGGACTGCAGTCGACCCGGCCTCGCGGATGTGATAGCCGGAAACACTGATAAAGTTCCAGCGTGGTACGTTTTTTGGCCCCCACTCGAAGGTATCGATAACCAATTTTACACTCGGTTTCGGCGGAAAGATGTACTCCTTTTGAGCGATAAACTCCTTGAGAATATCGTTTTGGATGGTACCACCCACGCTATCCCAAGAAGCACCCTTACGCTGTGCCATCGCTAGATACATTGCCCAAATTGCATTTGCCGGGCTATTGATCGTCATCGAAGTCGTTACCTTGGCAGGATCGATTCCCGCGAAAAGAACCTCCATATCGGCAAGCGAAGAGACCGCCACCCCACACTTACCGACCTCCCCCCTGCTCATCGGATGATCGCTATCATAGCCCATCAGCGTCGGAAGGTCGAAGGCGGTCGACAAACCGGTCTGCCCAGCATCCAACAGCGCTCTAAACCGTTTATTCGTCTGCTCGGCCGTGCCGAAGCCAGCAAACATTCGCATCGTCCAGAGCCGGCCGCGGTACATAGACGCTTGTACTCCTCGTGTAAAAGGGTACTGCCCGGGATAGCCGAGTTCTTCCTCTGGATCGAAGTCCGTCAAGTCCTCGTGGGTGTAGACGGGTTCTACTTCGATATCGGACAGCGTCTTAAACGGGTAGTCTCGCTCAGGATGCCGTTCAGTCACTGGACGATAAACTTCCTTATACCAACGCCGTTTAGACTTCATGCTTTAAGCATTATAGCTATTGGAACCGCCTGTAAGTACCTTGGTGTTCTATCCCGATCGACCCTGCTACGGTTGCAAAAAGGGTAGTTCAACCCGTTTTGCCAGGCTCTCACCGACCCATAACTCACTTCCCAGCTCCACATCACAGCGCACAACTGCGAGGGCAACAACTCCCAATTCCGGGTGCTCCAAGACCGTTCCTACCCGACCAACCACCTTGCCCGCTTGGCTGATTTCGTGACGACCCGGTCCGGGCCAACCAGAGAGGGAAAGCCCCGTAAGCGAACGCCGCACCGTCCCGCGCGCTTCGATACGCGCCATGATTTCTTGTCCGAGATAACAGCCCTTTCGGTAGGAAACCATCCCTTCCAAGCCAGACTCTTGAGGTAGAACCCCCGCACCTGCCTCACGCTCCGCTCTCGGAATACCCGCTTCGACTCGCAACATCTCGAGTACCGATTCGCCTGCGGGCTGGACCCCAGCCTCGACAAACTTGTGCAGAAGGCCCGGGGCATCACGTGTCAAGACATGGAGATCGAAACCGCTCCAGGCCGTGCGTTTCGACGGATGGACAAGAACCATACCCGCCTGAAGCGGGTATTGGGCAAAGCGCCCTTCTTCGGGTACCACACCCACTTGTTCTCTGATTAGTTCCGTCGCAGATGATCCGAGCAGGGTAAACGTAGTAACGCTTCCAGACACGTTCTCCAAGGAGACTTGATCGAAAATGATATGGTCATCGAGGTGTTTCGCGACCAAATCCCCACTCTCCTCATCGACGGCTAGGTAGACGTCGTCACTACGCCGACAGACAGTCATTTGAGCCAGAGCATGTCCCTTGGCGTTGAGCAGGAGCGCCTCGTTGCAACCTCCTTCGGGAAGGTTCTTCACCTGATTGGAAAGTTGTCCATGTAGGAAATCGAGTCGATCTTGACCCGTCACTCGAAACGGGGTCACCCCGAGGAGCGGTATCAGCAACGCCCCCATCCCCGAGGTCAATGCTCGGTAGGACGCAATCGCCCCAGCGGTGTCGGTCACTCGGCTTTGCTCGAAACCGAGCCCAAGGCTTTTGATTGCCCTGATGAGATCTGCTGTCACATACAGCTCCTCTCGAAAAGGTCAGAGATCGATATCGATGATCATGAAAATCGTAGCCGTTCACGATCCTCACCGGTGCACTCGAAGATGGAGTCGGCTCTAGTCCCTGCCGACGTCCTTTTCACCATGAGGCGGGTGCGTAAGGATCAGCCCCGGCCATCAGCCCCCGCCGACCACTCGAGACCCGCCCAGATGAGCGAGCTGATATCGCCGTCTAGAATCTTGTCGGGTTCGTGATACATTCCACCGTTGCGATGATCTTTGACATACTGCTTGTCGAGCACGTAGCTCCGTATCTGCGATCCCCACTCGATAGCCTTCTGCTCACCACGCGCTTTCAGCTGTTCCTCTTTACGGCGCCTCTCTTCGCGTTCCCATAACCGACTGCGCAGCACCGCCATGGCCTTCTCCCGATTCTTGATCTGTGACTTGCCGTCTTGGCATGTCACGACGATCTCTTCAGGAGTACCCACCCTATAGACGATCCGAACCGCAGAATCGGTGGTATTGACAGACTGCCCCCCGGGACCACTAGAACGGAACACATCGATGCGCAGATCACTCGGCTCGATATCGATATCGATGCTATCGTCGATTTCTGGAACGACCTCAACCGAAGCGAAGCTGGTATGACGGCGGTTTTGAGCATCGAAGGGGCTGACACGGACCAACCGGTGAACGCCGCTTTCGACCCTTAACAAGCCGTAAGCACGATCACCCCGTACGATCAGCTGTGCAACATCTATACCGTTGGGCGCAGTAGCGCTCGCAACGATATCGAGAACCTCGACGACAAGACCCTGACGCTCCGCAAAGCGTCTGTACATGCGCAGCAACATTCCTGCCCAATCGGACGATTCGGTGCCACCGGCACCTGGCTTGATAGTGAGGATAGCCGGCCGCTCATCGTACTCCCCGCCGAAAAGTGTCTCGCGGTAAAGCGTGTCGAGATCTCCTTCGACCCGGCTACGTTCCTCTTCGAGTTCATCGAGTTCATCAGGACCAGCGATCTCGAAAAGTTCGATAAGCCCATCGACATCGCTCTCCAACGTATCAAAGGCAGATAGGACCTTCGATAAGCGTTTTGCCTCTTGGGTAACCTGGCGAGCCTTGGCTTGGTCGTTCCATAGGTCGGGATCGTTTAAGCTCGGCTCGAGGGCTTGCAAGCGCTCCCTCTTGGCAACCAGATCAAAGATACCCCCGTAGGGCATCGAGTCTTACGCGCAGTTGTTGCATGGTACACCTCCACGGAGAGTAGTGTAACCCGGTCTCCCCTCAATTTTGGTAGCTTGAAAGCGATACGTTCTTGTCTCTGGATCGAGAGGTCATCAGCTCGTCTCAAACAGCACGGTGTTTCGCTGTGGTATCGTAAATTGGGCTTGACAGCTTCCGGTACGGGCACCGCGCCACCGTACAAATTTATGGACGATCCAACCCATCTGGAGGGTGTTCTTTGCCTTTCATTTTCATCGAAACCTTCGAACTTGTCGATGTAATCGATATTCTCATCATTACGGTGCTCCTTTACCAGGGGTACAAGTTGCTTATCGGTTCACGAGCCTGGAATGTATTTCGCGGCCTCGCCACATTAACCGCACTCTGGTTCATTGTGACGCAACTACAGTTGCAGGCCACGAAGTGGTTGTTCGATCGCATCGCTCCAGTCGGCTTCATCGCCATTATCATCGTGTTCCAACCCGAGCTGAGAGCCGCCCTCGAGCGCGTCGGTCGCGGACGCCTGGGCCGAAGCACGGGCAGTGACCCCGTTCAAGCGATTATGACTGCGGTTCGTGAACTCGCCACCCAACGCCAGGGAGCGCTTATCGCCATCGAAAGACACACGCCTCTAAACGAGTACGGTCAGACCGGTACACCTCTTAATTCACCGGTATCAGCAGCTCTTTTGCAGACCCTTTTCGCCTCACGGGGTCCTCTACACGACGGTGGAGTACTCATACGAGAAGACATCATCACCTTTGCGGGCACGGTATTTCCACTTTCGGAGAGACGTGAAGGATGGTCGACCAAGCTCGGGACTCGACACCGAGCCGGGCTCGGTCTATCTGAAGCCACCGATGCGCTGGTCATCATAATCAGCGAAGAGCGTGGCACGGTCAGCCTGGCAACAGATGGAGCCTTGAAGACCGATATCGCTCCGGCAGACGTATTGAAATCGCTGCGGGAGGTCTATCGGGAATGATCAAGATTCTGACCCACAACTGGCCTCATAAATTGGGGGCGCTCCTATTGGCCACACTGTTTTGGGTTTTTATCTCCCTCAACGATCCCTCGGTTACCCAGCGAAGCCTGCTCATACCGATCAGCATCGACGGTGTCGAAGGGGGAAGTGTTGCAATCGGTTTACCCGATTTTGTCGAAGTCACCGTGTCAGGGCCGAGCAGCAGAATAAATCGCCTACGACCCGACCATTTTGTCGCAACTCTAGATTTAAGCGGCATCACCGGTAGCTTTCAAAAGGAGATCGACGTGCAAGCCCCTTCCAACATCTCACTGCTGCGTACCATTCCCAGAAATGTGATCGGCTCGGTCGACGCCCTACGTGCAGAAACTGTTCCGGTTGACGTATCGGTTCTCGCCAAACCCCCTGTAGATCAGACCTATGAGATCGTCTACAGCCCCGAGACAATCGTCGTTCGAGGTCGTAGCGGACAGCTCGAGCAGATCGAACGCGCAGTAGGGGTCGTGTTAAACGATCGTGAGGGTACCGCCTCTCTATACGCTGTCAATCAAGAGGGTATACCTGTGCCGGGAGTGTATCTCGAACCCGATTCCGTCACGATAGAGTTGACAAGGAAGCCGATCTTCGAAGTCCGTGAGTTACGCTTGGTCATCACACCTCCCACAACCGTCATGGGGACGGTTACTACGAGGGGCGATCCGAGCCTTGTCACGGTTTACGGTCCGGCGTCGATCCTCGATACCTTGTCGGAGATCCGAGGATCGGTAGAGTTCGCTACAGGCGAGATTACACCAGGCCGTTATACTCTACCCGTTCGTTTGGAGCTCCCTGAGGGAGTTGCCGTGAGGGAGACTCCAATAGCTTTCTTACAGATTACCCCGCTCGGCCTGGAAGAATAGCTAGATCGAACTGGATGGAGGTCGGTTTTGATCCACCCAATTCGTTACTACGGTGACCCCGTTTTGCGGAAGGTTGCCAGGCCGGTCGAGCACTTCGATGAAACACTCAATAAACTCGTCTCAGACATGATCGAAACTATGCACGACGCCAACGGTGTGGGACTAGCCGCCACGCAGATCGGCATCCCAAAACAGATATTTGTCGCCCAAGAAATCCGTAGTATTGATGGAGATGATCCAGAAGACAACCAGATCGAGGTGATGAACGAACACGTCGTGATCAACCCTTCGATCCTCTGTAGAGAAGGAGATCAGGACAATCCAGAAGGCTGTCTCAGCATTCCGGGGATATTTGTCGAGAGCATCCGTCGATATGCCAACGTGCGCCTTCGGTACCAGGGTCTCGATGGCACCTGGCACGAGTTGAACGCCAATGGACACTTAGCCCAAGTCATTCAGCACGAATACGATCACCTTAAGGGCATCCTCTTTTTCGACCGGTTAAGTGGAGATTCAAAGCAGCGCTTTTTGGAGCAATATCGCTCAGAGCTTGCCGACATTCAACGGACAGCCAAATCGTTTCTAAAACAGCTTAAGAGGGGCACACCCTCTCCATCTCTGGACTGCTAGACTCCTAGGACTGTTGAAAGGTGAGAGACCCTGATCGCATGCGCCTCGTTTTTTTCGGCTCGCCCGCGTTCGCAGTACCCAGTCTCCTTACGCTACACAAACACCACGATGTATGCCTCGTCGTGGCACAACCCGATAGACCGGCCGGACGTGGCATGCGCCTCACCCCACCAGAGGTGGCACAACGAGCAAAAGAGCTCGGGCTGGCCCTAGAACAGCCTACTCGACTCAAAAATCCGAGCTTTGCCAATGCGCTCAGAGAATTAGATCCCGATGTTGCCGTGACCGTAGCCTACGGAAAGATTCTGCCCTCCAGCCTCCTTGAAATCCCCCGATCTGGGTTCTTGAACGTCCACGCCAGCCTGTTGCCGAAATACCGTGGGGCAGCCCCGATCCAGTGGGCGCTTATCGAAGGTGAGCAGACCACCGGCATCACCATCATGAAAACCGAAGTCGGTCTCGACACAGGGCCCATCTGCCATACGAAAACCGTGCCGATCAGGGGAGAAGATACGGCCCTCACACTTTTCAACACGCTGAGCGAAGTGGGAGCCAGAGCGATCGTAGAGGCGCTTGCTCTGCTCGTCGACGGTCGACTTCGTTTCGTTCCACAAGACGATTCTCAAGCGAGCTATGCACCTATGTTGAAGAAAGAGGATGGAAAGATAGACTGGAGAAAGCCGGCTGAGGTAATCTTCAACCGGTTTCGGGGGGTGCTCGCTTGGCCAGGTAGTTGGTTCATGTTTGGGGAGCATCGCATCAAGGTTCACCGGATGGAGATCATAAACGAAAGCGGTGCTCCGGGAACGATTAGCTCGGTCCACCAATTGGGGATCACCGTGTCAGCTGGAGAGCAGGCACTACTATTGCAGGAGGTACAGCCAGCCGGCAAAGCTAGAATGAGTGCCTGGGATTGGGCTAATGGGTATGGAGTCGACAAAGGTAGGCGGCTCGGCTAAGGTAGCGATCGTCGGTCGTCCAAACGTCGGGAAATCGAGCCTCTTCAACCGTCTCGTCGGACGTCGCGAAGCGATCGTTGCAGATAAACCGGGGGTCACGCGCGATGTCAAAGCAGCACGGGTAGAACCGACGGAGGGACCCGCTTTTACGCTTCTCGATACGGGGGGACTCTGGTCGGGTGACGAGTGGCAAGAAAAGATCCGTGACACGATCGCTGCGGCCCTAACAGACGTCAAGCTCATCCTCTTTTGTGTCGACGGTCGCACCGGCTTGACCGCCGCCGATCTCGACATCGCCAATTGGTTGAGGGGTCTAGAGAAAGATATCCTGCTCGTAGTCACCAAGCTCGATGACCCCAAGCATGAAGAGGATCCCGAACTTTATGAGCTCTACGGCCTCGGCCTCGGAGAACCACACTTTACCTCGGCCGAACACGCACGGGGAACGTATGAGCTCATCGATACGATCCTCACAATGCTCCCTGAAGGAGACGAAGAGCCAGATGAGGATGTCATCCGCGTGTCGATCATCGGACGACCCAATGTAGGGAAGTCGAGCCTTCTCAACGCACTGGTGGGAGACCGGCGCGTGATCGTAGCCGATCTGCCGGGAACGACACGCGATAGCGTCGACGTGAGTTTCCACTTTGCCGGACGAGCCTTCACTTTGGTGGACACAGCAGGTATTCGCCGAAAACCGAGTGGGGACATCGAGCACTACGCGAAAATCCGGTCTGAACGGGCTGTGCTTGAATCCGATGTCGCCATCCTGGTCGTCGATCCGTTTGAACTCGGTGACCACGAATTGAGGCTCGCGAACTTCGCGCTCGAGTCGGGAAAGCCGGTGGTCATCGCCATCAACAAGTGGGACTTGGTTTCTGATACCAAGCTCAAGGAGTTCCGAGAGACCCTTACCGTGCAACTCGCGCATCTCCAGTTCGCTCCGAGAGTGTACACCAGCGCTCTTACCGAGTATGGCCTACATGAAGTCCTCGCCGAGGTGGTACGGGTATTCGACCTGGCCCGCGTCCGCGTCCCAACCAGTGAGGTCAATAATTGGGTCGATCTCTGGACACAGCGCCAGTCACCACCAAACTTTCGGGGTAAGCCCCTGAAATTACTCTACACAACCCAGGCAGACATAGCTCCACCGACGTTCGTTTTCAGTGTCAACAACGAGACCTTTGTTACACGCGCTTATGAACAATATCTCCGCAACCGAATACGGGAAGATCTCGGCTTTAAAGAGGTGCCTATACGGCTCATCTTCAAAGCACGCGGCGCAAGAACCGGCAAGCGTGTTCGTCTCTGACAGCACTCGGCCGTGCCTGATGAATCAGTTCGTGATATGAAAGCTTAGTGACCAGTCCGGTCCCTGATGAGCGTTATTAAAGCGGTTGCCAAAATTATGTAAGCAGGTATCATCCAAGAAACAGGCTACAGGATGGTATTTCACCCACTGACTTTGTCTATGACCAGATGATACCTGCTTTACTTGTACACCACGATGTCGGTTCAGCCTGGCTACCCTATCCGGAGCCAGGGTACCGAGAGATATCAAGTCTTTTCGATCTGCAAAACAACCTTCAGATTTCCGCGCTTGGTCTTCCCTTCGATAGCCTCTACACAAAAACGGCCTACACCTTCGGCATAGACTTCATCAGCCAATTCGACGACGCTCGATTTACCGGCGACCATCCCATTCAAATACACCTTGCCGCCGGCAACGCCCTTCGCAAAATACGTCCGTGAAACACCGAACGCCTTGGCACCCAAGACGTCGGCGCGCATCGAAGGAACCACCACGGTCTTAGTCGATAACTTCCCCTGGCGAACGAGTTCAAGGCCTACGACCATCGGCTCGACTTCAAGAGAGCCAACACGCTTACGGTTCAAGGTAGCTGGGTGGGGTGGATCTTTCAGGATGACAGAAAGACCATCTCTGTGCTTTACGATGTCCCCTAGCTGGTCTTTTGGAACCCCATCTCGCAACAAGAGCTCCCGAAGAACTCCCTCATCGTCTACAGTCGGAAAATAGACGGCAGTAAGGGGGGCATCCGACGTGGGGATCTCCGGGGGAAATACCGTAAGCACCCGACGTCCTGCACCCCAATAACCACCCCAACAAGACGTGTGAACTCCCTGAGACCGAAGTTGAAAGGAGACGCGAGCAGCCTCTTGAGGACTTAGAAACCCAGTATGTTGTACCCGTCCTCCAGCTGCAGCTCTCTTCAAACGCTCGATATCGACCATAAGTCCCATTCCGATGTTCTGTGACAGCATCGCCACATGTGATGTTGAAAACCAGATCCGAGCCCTATCTACAGCAAGGAATGGTGTAGCGTCGAAACCCCCTCCTTCGAACGAATGCATCGACCCTACTCAGCTCGGAATACCCTTGAATCGCGACACCTCAAATGACTTTAGCGAACGTCTTCCACCGTAACACCCCTCGCTTCTAGTCGGGAAGCGAAACCCTCCGACCCCTCGCCCCCCACCCGCAGGACCAGGCGCCTACGGCCTTTTTGGACACCAGCCGTCACCACCGCGATGATATTGGAAGGAGGACCACCATCAGCCACCTTGGCCAAAACACCAGGCTCATCTGGGAGATCGATGGTCACGCGTGTGCCACCTTCGCGCAGTCCGAGTACCAAGACAAAGGCGCGAAGCAGATCTGTGATGGTGAGGATGCCGACCAACCTCCCCCGCTCGAGCACGGGAAGCCCCGAGACTTTATGCTCTTCCATCAACAAGGCTGCGCGCTCGATGGGATCGTCGGCTTCGACGGTAATGACCGGTGTCTTCATCACCTCACCGACCAGGAGCTTGCTCAGCAGGTAGTTGAGTTCATAGATCGACAACGTAGTAGCTCCGGACGGTGTCGCCTCCTTTAGATCCCGGTCGGTTACGATACCGATCAATTTTCCCTCATCGAGAACAGGGAGACGCCTATAGCCTCCCTCACGCAACCTCTGCATCGCCTCCATCACCGACGTAGAACTTGAAACCGTAGCTGGTTCAGCCGTCATCCACTCTTTAACAAGCATCCGTTGCCTCCGCTCCTTATCAAGATAGCAGGTTCAACGCAACTGCAACTGAATGCCTCTCCTCACTTCAAAGACGTGGCTTGCCGTTGAAGGCGATCGTCTGTATGAGCGACAATACCTTCATGAAACGCATTGCCATTCTCGGTTCAACCGGATCGATCGGCACGCAGACGCTCGAAGTGGCTTCCTGGCGCGGCTACGATGTGGTGGGACTAGCCGCAGGGAAAAACACGGAAGTTCTACTCGAACAGGTGCACGCGTTCCAGCCTAAGCTCGTTTCTTGCTCACCATCCGAAGTGGAGACGTTACGAGCACATTTACCTGCAGGAACGAAGCTGATCCCCGGACTCGAGGGGGCCAAGGAGATAGCACGACTCGATGCCGATACTATCGTGGCGGCCATCCCAGGTTTCGCCGGCGTAGCTCCGACCGTAGCCGCACTCGAGGAAGGTCGTCACGTAGCTCTGGCGAACAAAGAAACCATGGTGGTAGCCGGCAAGATAGTCAACGAGATAGCGGCAAAGGCCGGCGCCACCATCACACCGGTCGACTCGGAACACTCAGCACTATTTCAATGTCTAAAGGGAGAGAAGAGAGCTGAGGTCACGTCCTTGGTGCTCACGGCTTCGGGAGGTCCGTTCCGTCTTCACCCCGAAGATCTGACCGACGTCACCCCGAAGCAGGCCCTAGCCCATCCGACATGGAACATGGGACCGAAGGTTACCATCGATTCGGCCACACTCTTCAACAAGGGACTCGAAGTGCTCGAAGCGCACTACCTGTTTGACGTACCCCTCGACATGATCGAAGTCGTTATACACCCCCAATCGCTGATCCACGGCCTCGTACGCTTTGCAGATGGGAGCATCAAAGCCCAAATCGGTCCACACGACATGCGTTTACCGATCCAGTATGGCATCGAATACCCCTCACGGCCGAACGTACCTCTCGAACCACTCCCACTGGTGGGACGTTGGGAGTTGTCAGCACCAGACCGTAAGAGGTTTCCATGTCTCGAGCTCGCGTACCGAGCCGGTGCCCTGGGTGGAGTGGCACCAACGGCACTCAACGCCGCCGATGAGGTCGCAGTCGCTGCATTCTTGTCCGGCAAGATCCGCTTTACCGATATTCCCCAACTGATCGAGCGGGTTCTGGAGCAGACCGAGTCCTATTCGGCCTCGTGGGAAGCGATCACTGAAACTGATCGTGAGGCCAGACGGCGTGCTGAACTCGTCATCGACGAACTGACTTCATGAAGTGAATCACAGCCTATAGCTGGTGGGATAGCTGACCTTATGTTCGACACGGTTCTGGCATACTGGTTTATTAAGGTAGGGTGGTTATGACTACAGCGTTGATCTTCATCTCGATTCTACTCACAGCGGTACTGGTGCACGAACTAGCACACTACCTCAATGCCCGAAGTGTAGGTGTGCCTGTGAGAGCTTTCAGTATCGGCATGGGACCAGTAATCTACCGACGTGTTTGGCAAGGTACTGAGTGGAGAATCTCGCTCTTGCCACTTGGAGGTTATGTCGACCTACCAGGTATGGCTCCCAAAGTTGATGAAAACGGCAAATTGCAACACCCTGAAGACGGCATGGCCAAAACGTCGTTCCCCGAAAAGGTATGGGTTCTCTTGGGAGGTGTGATCGCTAACTTTCTGCTAGGCATCCTCATCATTACAGCAGTGATCCTCCTCGAACCGAACTACCGAACCATCACGTCAGGAGTAGCCCCTGGCGAATCGGGAGCAAAGATCGTTGGTGTTATCGAAGGATCTCATGCAGAGGAGATCGGCCTCTCCAGTGGAGACACCATCTCATCGATCAACGGTATCGAATCACCGAACCGCACACAGGTGATCGAGACCATCCAGCAAGCCGATCAGCTTATCCTTCAGATCGACAGATCCGGTTCGATTCTCTCGTTCACAACCCCTTGGCCTCCCGAAGATAGTCGGGAAACCCCGTTGCTCGGAATCCAACTCGAACCGCTCTTGTTCGAAGATCTTAGTGTCGGTCCCTGGCAAGCCGTCACCGAGTCGGCCAGTTTCGGTGTCCGTGTCGTGCCCCAAATGATTAGGGGATTCGTGGCCGGTTTCGGATCCGCACTCATAGGACGCCAGAACCAAGAAGTTGCTGGCCCGGTCGGCATCGTCAACTTGGTCAACCAAGCGAGACGTATCGGCGTGGTTCCAGTGCTCTTCCTCGCTGCGATCATCAATTTTTCCTTGGCCGTATTCAACTTGCTCCCGATCCCTGGTCTCGACGGAGGGCGGATCCTCCTCGCAACGATCGTCGCGATCCGGGGCAAACCGTTCAAACCGGGACAGGAAGAGACGATTCATTTTCTCGGTTTTATGGCCGTTTTGGCGTTGATTGTCCTGGTAACGTTCAATGAAATCAGCGGCATCCTTCGAGGGTAGCGATTCCGCGCGTTCCGGCACCCTGTACGGACACTGTGGGGTCTTGATTCCGGCTTTTGACGAGGCTCGCACCATCGGCAGCGTGGTCAAGACCGCTCTAAAGGCTAAACTCGGTCCCGTCTTGGTTGTGGACGACGGTTCTAACGACGATACGGCTGAACGCGCTCGAGAAGCGGGGGCGTCAGTGCTTGTGTTGGCAACAAACATAGGCAAGGGAGGAGCTGTCGCGGCTGGAGCGAGAGCGCTTCAAACCGAAGTCATCGTTCTTATCGATGCAGACCTGACCGGTCTCAAGAGCGAACACTTGGTGGAGCTCGCAGCACCAGTGCTCGAGGGCAAAGTCGAGATGACCCGTGGCACCTTTCTCGGTGGGCGCTGGACCACGGCTACCGCACAGCGTCTGGCACCTCAGCTCAACGGTCAACGAGCGATCAGGCGCCAGTCGCTTTTGAATATTGATGGACTGGAACGGAGCCGATACGGCTTGGAAATTGCGATTACAGAGTACGCACGCCGCATCGGTTGGCGAACCAGCAACGTGCCCCTTCACGGTGTCTCACAGGTGATGAAAGAAGAGAAGCGGGGACTTATCAAGGGGTTCATCGACCGCCTGCGCATGTACAGAGACATCGTCACGACGTTGCTGGGGCGAGCATAGGCCTCTGGATTCATGATCAAGACACCCGTTCCGCCGGGTCGACGGTAAAGGTAGAGTTCTGATCAGACCTTCGCATAGGAGCCACCGACCCTTGGGAGAGAATCGTGGACGAAACTGTCACCGTTCAACCTTTCATCGTGGGACCCTTGATGGAAAACTGCTATCTGCTGAGTAGCAAATCGAGTCAGCAAGCCGTTTTGGTCGACCCTGGGGAAGACGCGTCCCGACTGCTAGGAACCCTAGCGAAAAATCGACTAACGCTCGAGGCCATCTGGCTTACCCACGCCCACTTCGATCATGTCGGCGCTTTAGCAGAGATCGTCGCCTCGATTGACGTACCGGTGTATCTACACCCACAAGACAAACCCTGGTTGGCAAACGCTGCGATTTTCGCTGCCCAGTTCGGCCTCTCGTTCGCCCCCGTCACCGTAGAGACAATCGACCTCCGAGATGGCCAAGTGCTCCAAATTGGCGATATCGTCGCGACATGTCTCCATACACCCGGACACGCACCTGGTCACATCGCCTTCCATCTCGCCGATCAGAAGCTCGTGTTGGCAGGCGATACCCTCTTCCGCGGATCAATCGGGCGAACCGACCTTCCGGGTGGTAACCATGACCTGCTGATCGAAAGCATTCGAAAAAAGATCTTGACCCTGCCTCAAGAGACTCGAGTCTATCCTGGTCACGGCCCCGACACAACCGTAGGCATCGAGATACAAAGCAACCCCTTTTTGTGCTAGATCTCAAACAGACTTCAGACGCGCCTCGATCGCCCTCGCATGGGCTTCGAGTCCTTCTGCGCGAGCCATGGTGACGGCTAAAGGCCCAATATGCTCTGAGAGCTCTTTTGACACGTGCAAAAGTGGTATCACCTTCTGAAAGTCACGCAGATTGACAAAACTCGAAAAACGCGCTGTCCCTCCTGTGGGCATCACGTGACTCGGCCCGGCCAAATAATCTCCTAGAGCCTCCATGCTCTGTTCACCGATGAATATTCCGCCTGCATTCTGTACTTTAGACACAGCCGACCAGGGATCGCGAACCAACAAGCAGAGATGTTCAGGCGCATAGGCATTAGACACCTCAAGCGCCTCAGAAATCGTCTCGACCAGGATCGAAAGCCCACGCTGTTCTACTGAAGCACGCGCTGTGGCCTCAGTGGGAAGGCTGTTGAGAGCGGGTTCAAGGGCAACGCTCACCTTCTCGATGAGCTCCAAGCTAGTGGTGACGAGGACCGGTTGGGCCCCAGAGTGTTCTGCCTGCGCCAACAGGTCTGCAACGACGTGGTCGACCTGTGCTGTAGCATCCGCCAACACCAATGTCTCGGTCGGTCCTGGTAATGACTCAATCCCAACCGTTCCAAAAAGCGCCTGTTTGGCAAGTACAACGAACCGGTTCCCCGGCCCTACTATCTTATCAACCCGCGGGATACTCGGCGTACCGTAAGCGAGGGCAGCAACCGCTTGAGCCCCACCTACCCTGTAGACGGTCTCGAGGCCGAGCACCTTGGCAGCAAAAAGGATTTCAGGAGCCACACTACCGTCACGGCGAGGTGGAGTAGCGACCACGATATCTCGGACACCGGCCACCTGTGCAGGCACAGCCGTCATGAGCAAACTGCTAAAAAGCGGCGCTGTGCCCCCGGGCACATAACAGCCGATCCGATCGAGAGGTCTGACCAACACACCCAGCAATGACCCATCTGCCTGGTAGAGAAAACCTTCTTTCGACTGATGTTGATAGAAGCCACGAATACGATCTACAGCCACCATAATCGCCTCTTTAAGAGGCGATTTCACACTTCTTTCGGCATGATCGAATGCATCTTGTGGGACTTCGAAGGTATCGAGTTCTACCCCATCGAAACGTAAGGTGATCTCACGTAGCGCCGCGTCACCACGGGTTCGCACCTCTGCTAGGGTATCTTCGACAATGCGGCGAGACGTATCGAGTTCCACCTCAAAACTACGTGTTTCGAAGCGCCGAATTGCCTCGGCTTTCCCATAGATGATCTGCATAGGCGCCATCATACCTTCCAATGCGGTCAGCGAACCCGTGGGAGTTCACCACAAGCGACGTTCGAGATAGACTGCTTTTATGGAAATCGCAGTGGTCGGAGCAGGGATCGTAGGCGCAAGCTGCGCGTACTACCTGAGCTTACGGGGCGTAAGAGTCAGAGTTTTCGAGCAGGCCGGGATTCCTGCCTCAGGATCGACAGCTAGATCTGCAGCCGGCATCCGGCACCAGTTTTCCCATCCAGAAAACGTCCGCATGTCTCTTTACAGCGCTTCGGTCTTCTCTGACTTTACCAGATTAACGTCGCACCACGCAGGCTACCGCAAAGTCGGCTATCTCTTCTTGCTACCTAGATATGAATTCGAAACATGGAAAAAACAACGAGACATGCAACGCGAGCTCGGAGCCCGTGTCGAACTCCTCTCCCTATCAGCACTTCGGCACAAGTTCGCGTTTATTGACACCCAAGGACTCTGGGGAGCAAGCTATGGACCCGATGATGGGATCGTCGATCCCCACGGCATCACCACAGGCTTTCTAAGTGTGGCGCGTAAACACGGTGCGATCTTGCACCTCTCCACCGAAGTACTTCAACTAGATTGGCATCATGGATGTTGGCATCTCGATACAAATCAGGGTGTGTACCGTGCAGATGGGATCGTCAACGCCGCAGGACCTTTTGCAGCAGAGCTAGCGAAGCGCGCGGCATGCCAAATTCCGGTCGCCCCTTACCGTCGCAACGTCTACCTCACAGCTCCCGTCGAGAACTTCCCTCATCCGAGCCCGCTGATCATCGATACCGCATCAGGGCTCTACTTGAGGAGTGAAGGAAAGCGATTCTTACTCGGGCTATCGAATCCTGAAGAACCTTCGAGCACGAGCTTGGCTGTCGATTGGGACTGGTTGGAGAGCACGTTGGAGCCAGCTCTCCGCCGCTTCCCATTCTTGTCAGACGCCACTCTCGACCGAGATGCTTGTTGGGCAGGGCTCTATGCCATTACGCCTGACCACCACCCCATTTTAGGACGAATGCCAGGATTGGAAAGTTTTTTCAACGCTTGTGGGTTTTCAGGGCACGGCGTCCAACATGCACCAGCTACCGGCCTGATCCTATCTGAAGAAATTCTCGATGGCGAAGCACATAGCTTCGATATTTCCGCATATCGTTACCAGCGCTTCGCCGTTGCAAACAGGACCGTTGAAACTAATATCGTTTGAAATCGCCACTATATCGGCGTTGGGTGAACAGACGCTATCTGGCAACATCGTCCTTAAGATTCCAGGAAGATCAGACCAGTTTATACCGGTTATGAGGCTCTAGATACCTCTACCAAGCTCCTGAAAGCTTCTGGCTCACGTACTGCAAGCTCTGCCAGCATCTTACGGTTGATTTCGATTCCCGAACGGCGCAGGCCACTCATGAAGTGAGAATAACTTACCCCTTCTCGCCTCGCAGCGGCATTGATTCTGGCGATCCAAAGACGCCGAATCGTGGCCTTTTTGTCACGGCGATCCCGGTATTCGTAGTCAGCAGCATTGAGAAGCGTCTGCCTGGCACTACGATAGCTGCGCGAGCGACTCCCCCAATACCCTTTGGCGCGCTTGAGCACTTTCTTGTGCCTGGCTCGACGAACCGTCCCCGTCTTGACTCTCGGCATAGCCCCCCCCTACTCGTACGGAAGGAGCGTCTTGAGCCGCTCCGTCTCTGCTTTGGAGATCAAGAGGTCGGTTCGCCCCTGACGAATCCGCTTACCCGATTTTTTATAGTTTAGGTGGCGCTTACCCGAACGCATCGCCTTGACCTTACCTCGCCCAGTGACTTTTACACGGGCTCTGGTGCCCTTATGGGTCTTTAATTTCGGCATCTTCAGAACTCCTTCTCGCCGTAGTCGCTTCTTTGGATGAAACCGCAACGCATCAGCCAACCTACCGCCGGTCCCGATACGGCACTTGAACGGTATCGGTTACGTGAGAGCTTTAGTGATTGAGAGGTCTCAGCGTCATGTTCATGTCCATCCCTGCAAGTGATGGTGCCAAGTCGACGACCGCAAGCTCGGTAACATCCTTGGCAACTCGATTGAGAATTTCCCGCCCCAATTCAGGATGGGTCCTTTCCCGACCGCGGAACATGATGACAACGCGCACCTTATGTCCACCTTTGAGAAAACGACGTATATGGTTGACTTTTGTCTCGTAGTCGTGTTCTTCAATCTTGACGCGGAACTTGATGGATTTCATCTCCTGCTGACGGGAACGCTTTCTAGCCTCCTTGGCCTGTTGTTGCATCTCGTAGCGGTACTTCCCGTAATCCATCATCTTGGCCACCGGTGGCTGAGAATTTTCACCTACCAGCACCAAATCGAGATCGTCTTCTCTCGCTCGCCGCACAGCCTCACGGGTGTCGACGATCCCTTGTTGTTGACCATCAGCCCCGATAAGACGCACTTGCCTTACCCGGATCTGATCATTCACTTTTAGCTCTCTAGCTATGGACTCCACCTCCTATACATGAATCGCGATGGGGTTCCTTTTCTTAGAAAATAGATACCACAACACAGCGCCCAAGTGTAGCAGAAAAGGACACCATAATCAACGCACAAAGTTGCACAACGAATCCACGCACGCAGACGCTACCCAAAACTGAAACTCACCCTCACTCATGGAGGTTAGGCCCTTGCCCATCAGGCAGGTCTTCTACAATCACGGGTGATCCTTCGATCTGACCATTCAGCCGTGCGTCAGATGAATCGAAGCCAAAACGCGTAGAGGCCTTACAATAGGACCATGCCACTAGCGCTCGGCTATTCGCCCTGTCCTAATGACTGCTTCATTTTCTTCGCTCTCGCACACGAAAAAATCGACCCTAAGTTGTCGTGGAAGATCCATTTGGCAGACGTGGAAGCGCTCAATCGGTGGGCACGTACCAGCACGTTGGACGTCACCAAGATTAGCTATCACGCCTTCGCTTTTTACACGCGCGATTACGTCATGCTCCCTTGCGGTGGGGCACTCGGAAGAGGCGTTGGTCCCCTGATCGTCACCAGAGAGCCGCTCGAAAACCTCTCTGGAAAGCGGGTGGCCATACCTGGAGGCCTTACCACCGCCAACCTCTTACTCAGACTCTCTCAGCCTGCGGATATCGAAACAGTTGAGTTGCGCTACGACGCCATCATGCCTTCTGTCGCCCGCGGTGAGGTAGATGCCGGCCTCATCATTCACGAAAGCCGGTTTACCTATCCCTCTTTCGGGCTGTACAAACATCTCGATCTCGGAACGTGGTGGGAGCATGAGACCGGGCATCCTCTGCCTTTAGGCGGGATCATGGCGAAAAAGAGTCTGGGCGAGAGGACTCTGACCGATATCAATAGAGCGATACGGCACAGTCTGGATTATGCATACCAGCATTCGAGTGAAGTCTTCCCCTACCTTAAAGAACACGCGCAAGAGATGGCGAGCGATGTAATCCAGCAGCACGTAGACCTCTATGTAAACAGCTACACGCGCGACCTCGGCGAAATCGGCAGGGCTTCGGTCTGGGAACTGTTGACACGGGGAGTCCGGCGAGGGCTCGTACCAGAACCGCGTGAAGAGCTGTTTTTCTCACCACCAGGCGAGGGACTCGGTGCATAGCGACCTCTCCCTATCTCAGACCCTAGGACGCAACGCAACAGACATCGTTTCGAACCGATCGTTGCAACTCATCTGGCCTCTCGTGCCAAAATGATGTTAGGTTGTAGATGATGGCTTTTCGAGTGGGCGAAGAAGTTCTTTTTAACGGGGACCGGTACGTGATCGCTGAAACGGATGATGCCGTCCCCTACCGGTATCGGCTCCTCGCAACTACACGCGCACGAGCCCATTTTGTTTGGGCCAACGAGTCGGAGCTGACGAGTATCATCGGTTATACCGAACCTCGAGACGACACCGCATTTTACTAACGCCCCGCAATCAGCTCCCCCGCCAGCTCGAAGCCCTGAAGAGCCGCTGCCTCGTAGCTCAAATATCCCGCACGACACACCCCCACCGCATAGAGATTTCCGACTCTTGAGAGCGCAAACGTGCCGCGTTGCATCTCCGCTTCGGCTAGCACCATGCAGTCGACACGGTAGGGGAGCGAATCCTCTTCCCCTTCTGTTCGAAGCGATATCTCCTCGAACACGAATCCTAACGATACGAGGTGTTGAAATAGATCGTCATACGCCATCTCCCCCAATCGACCAGCGTCTTCCACAAGCTGGCCGGCTGTGAGCCTGGCGTTCAGAAAGCTTCCGACGCTAAGGACTACCGTTCGTCCCAGACGCTCGACCCCTTCCCACGTCGTTACTCCAATGACCACCCCATTGAGTACCTTGAGCGACGAAACAGTCGCTTGCAGGAGGTGGATTTTCGGTTGTTGCTCGAGGGCATATTTCACAGCACAATGTAACGGCCAGTTCTTCACCTTCCCGCGGTCATCCGCCACCCGTCGATAAAGCATGGAGAGCAAGGTCTGCTCAGGTGGCAGGAGCTCAACCTCATTCTCAGCCAGGTTGTAGATGCTATCGAGGCTGGTGGTAACAAGTAGCGTATCCATCCCGGCTTGCGCACAACGCATCGCTACCTCTGAACCAGCAATCCCTGCCCCAACGACGATTACATCGTAAGGACTCTTGTCAGTCATAGAGGGTGAGATACTCCCATTCATGAGGACGAGCCGTACGAACGCGAGAGGGTATCGCCCCTTCAGTCAACGAGCTCTTCGAAGCCGTGAAACGGTTGGCGGCGACCCGAAGCTTTGAGGATCATATGCTGCCCCTTGCTCGTGCGGTGGTAAATCAGCACGCCACACGGAGCACCGAGCAATTCCACGGACTCCTCGGCATCGATCATCACGCGCAAATGGAGCGGGAGACCGACCCTCATCATGCCAAACTCGTAGCGCTCACTCGTCGCAACGCGGTAGCCGAAGAAGACGTCTTGGGGTTCCACTTCGCTGTACACGCAGGTGAGCGACTGGGCTTCACCCGAACGATACAGAGCTGAAGCCTCCCAAACGGCTGCCTGGGCCTCCTCTGATGAGACGAAAGCTACTTCGGGAGGAACGGTGTCACCGAAAAAGGCTGCGGGAAACCTCTTCGATTGGGAGTAAAAACCTTGGCGCCCGATTCTGAGCTTCATCGCTTGGTTATCGTAAGCCTTACCCCTGATCCGGCTTTTGAGGTAACTGATCACAAGACCGAAACGGCGATTGTGCTCCGACGCGAACGCCTCCCAATCAGGATTCACCAAAGCCGAATCGGTGTTCACTTCAAAACCGTCCATCCCCTCCATCCTCATATCCCAACCATCCTCATGCTCTCCTCTTTTCAGCCACATGTAGCGCAGAAATTCCGAAACTCTGCAGCTTGTATGTCACCCGATCAAACCCCACGGCCCGCATCATACCAACTAAGGTTCTCGGATCAGGAAACTCACGAATCGATGACGGCAAATAAGCATAGGCACTCCGATCGCCCGAAATCCACCCACCTATAAATGGGATTACTCTGAAATGGTAAACGCGCAAAGCGTATCCAAACAACCCTCGGGGCGGACGAGGAAACTCGAGCACTACCAACCTTCCGGCAGGTTTCAAGACACGATAAAACTCTCTGAGTCCAAGCCGAATATCCGCGAAATTCCTAAGACCGTACGCGATGGTGACCACGTCGAAGCTCTCCGCTGAAAAAGGGAGGTTCAACCCATCGCCATGCTCGAGTTTCACATCGAGCTGGTAACGACGGGCCTTGCTGCGCCCAACCTCTAGCATCGGCTCTGCAAAATCGACCCCCACAACCTCGGCTGAAGGCATGCGTCTTTTCATCATCAGCGCGAGGTCGGCCGTTCCCGTGGCGACGTCGAGGACTTTCCGAGGAGAGTGTTCACAGGCGATTTCCGTAGCTTCCCTTCGCCAACACGTATCGACTCCAAAACTTAGTAGGGCATTGAGAAGATCGTAACGGATCGCAATCTTACTGAACATGGCGCGTACTTCCGGCGCTTTTCGACTGTTCACTGTACCCTGTCCAGCACGCTTCATCCTGGCAGGCTAATATGAGACAAAGCGAACAAAACGTAGCAACCTATAAAGACACCACAAGAAACCGCGACTGCCTCATAACAGATCGCAAAGATCGATTGGAGTCTCTGACATCTCTCCATAAATGATGGGTGCTGATCGGTGTAACCACGAGAGACCCTACGACTGATTTCGACGCAAACGCAACCACGCATCATATGATCAGCGGCGGTTTGCAAGCGTCCCTCAAAACTCATTCCAAAGGGATTGGCAAGCCATACCGAGATGTTACGGCTCAACCGGGATGCAAGTCGTGTTTTTTCAGAAAGGCATCGAACTTGGCTCTGGTAAAACCCGAGAGACTTGTGGCGTCCCCCTTATAGACAAGCGTCGGCACACTGCGCCTGCCATTGTTGACTTGCATCACATAGTTGGCAGCTTGAGGATCCTCTTCGATGTTGATCTCCTCGAAGGGGATCTGGAACTTATCGAGAAAGTTCTTCGCAATACGGCAATCTCCACACCAAAATGTCGTATACATTTTGATTCTGGATACATCCATTCGTTTACCGCCTCCAATGGGCAAATAGCCCTCGAAAGAGCTTAGCATACGGAGCCCAAGACCGTGTCTCCCAGTTTGCAGGCCGCTCGATAGCACCCCAAAACAACCGGTTCACCCGACAGACAAGGCGATCACGACACGATCTGACTCGACACCCAGACACCACATTCAATCAGGCCACGTCACGAACCGTCTCTATCCCAAGCTCAAGTTCGATATCGCCATAACTCTCCTCTTGTCTGGCGCGTACCTTACCCTGTTTGAGAAGCTCGAGCATGGCAGCGAAGAAGAGCGCACGGGTCAACCAGTTTGGCGACGCGGTCAGCTCTCGGAAAGATCCACGGCGAAGCCGGCCTAGGGCCATCATGAGACGTTTCATGGCAGCTGCTACGGTAAAGCGCTCGGTAGCCACCTCGAAATACCCGCGCTGAACGTAGCGCCCAGCCAGCTCCATGAGCTTGCCGATACCGACGTTAACAGGCCTCTGTGGACGTGCATACTCGGGTCTGTTCACGCGCGTAGGAAGAATCAATCGCCTCTTCTCCCTACGCTCTCGTAAAAACCCGATGGCCTCTTCTAACTCCTCGAGAAGAAAAACGGTTTGTACGACCTCTTCGGTGAGTTCGTGATCATCCCGGATTTCTTCTGCCGGGCGCGGAAGCAAAAACCTGACCCTGAGGTCGATGACCTGTGCGACCTTCGGCAGGGCTTCGCTTGCCAGTTCCACGTCACTCCCCACGACACGATCGAAAAAAGCGAGATAGTCACGCACCAGCAAACGAAGATCGAGTTCACTGGGATGGATGGTTCCTCGACGTAACGCCGAGGTGAGCTCGCTCAACGGCCCCTCAAAGACCTGCTGTCTAACGATAAACCCCCGTTGCCCATTACACACAGCGTGAGTCTAACATGAAGCCCTGACCACGTTTTATCCCGATGTCACCCCCGTCGTGCTTATATGGCAGCCTAGGTGACCAGGCGCCTTGCTACCAGCAACACCACCTCGTGAGAGAGCGTCTCGAGGCGCTCAGCTACGACTTCGACCTGGAGGTAGTCACGAACGGCCGGGGGGAGTTCGAGAATATGGCGTTCCAGTAACCACCTTTCTTTATTCGGCGTCTGAGCAACGTCCAACCAAGATTGAAACGATTTCCTGCGATAAAAGCGCGTCATGTAAGAAAGTTCGAGCGACACCTCCGCTAACCAGGCAACCCAGTCAACTACGCTATAGGCTCGAACGTGGCTCGGATCTCGCCATCTCTCTATGGTATTGACCGCCGAGGCGAGCTCACGGTTTACCGGTGCAATGTTATCGACGAAGATAAGAAGTCCATTCGAACGCAAAACACGGGCGACCTCGGACAGAAAGGAGGTAGGCTGTTCAAAGTGATGGGCGGCAATCCTGCAGGTCACAACATCGAACGTATCCTCGGCGAAGGGGAGTGCCTCGGCTCGTGCCCACCTAAACGTAACATTGTCAATGCCCCGCTCATCAGCAACAGCCTGGGCTGTGCGGAGCATTTGGGGCGTTAGATCTGTCGCGGTGACGCGAGCACCCGCCCTAGCAAACGCAAACGCCGTATGCCCTGCTCCGGTAGCGACATCCAACACCGCTCGTCCCTCCAACGGTCCCGCCAGTTCAACCATCGATGCCAACTCTTCCCCCTTGGCATGGCTCTCGCTCGTCACATAGGCTTGGGCCGTCTTGGCGAACTGCGCTCGAACCCTGTCACTGTCAGGAATCAGCATCTAAAACTCCCTCCATAACACCCTAGGCCGGTTCTCCATAGCTTATACCCCTCGACCTGCCACCGTGCCCTGGCCAGCAACTCATCTCGTGTACCTGTGGTAGGTTGCATTCATGGATCTGACTGGGAAAGTGGCACTGATTACCGGGGGGAGTAAGGGTATCGGCTTCGGCATTGCCGAGGCATTGGTTACAGCTGGTATGAATGTCTGCATTACGGCGCGACACAAAGATGAGCTTGAGAAGGCCACAGCCAGACTCAATCGCCAGGGGAACGGTAAGGCGCTCGGAATCCCGACCGACGTTCGGAGCTTCGAAGCGCAAAAGCGAGCCGTTGCAGACACGATTTCCACCTTTTCTCAACTCGACGTGCTGATCGCCAACGCCGGCGTAGGCCACTTCGGATCCGTGGAAACGTTAAGCCTAGAAGCGTGGCAAGAAGTCCTTGAAACCAATCTGACGGGAGTCTTTTTGAGCGTCAAAGCCGCGGTCGAGGAGCTTAAAAAGACCCGCGGATATATCATCACGATCGGTAGCTTGGCGGGGACCAATTTTTTTGCCGGCGGCAGCGCTTACAACGCCAGCAAGTTCGGCCTGACCGGCTTCTCTCAAGCGATGATGCTCGACTTACGACCGTATGGGATCAGAGTCACAACTATCATGCCTGGTTCGGTCGCAACTTCGTTCTCAGGCACCAACCCGACCGAAACAGAACGATGGAAGATCCAGCCGGAAGACTTGGGGGAAATGGTCCTCTATCTCCTGAGATCGCCGGCAGGTACCCTGGCAAGCAAGGTCGAGGTGCGACCGAGCCAACCACCGTCGCGCTAAGTCTCTCAAGTCTCTATCGATCGGAATACGTCTGGGCCGAAACCTAACTGACTGGTGCTGCAGGCCCCTTCGCATGTACTCACTCCTAAGACCTCTCCTCTTTCGATTGGATGCAGAGCGTGCGCATGAACGTGCCCTTAGCACGCTCTCTTGGTGTGCTCGGCACCCGGGAGCCCTCTCGTTACTACGGTCCGTCTGTGCCGTTCGGGATGAGAGACTCGAGGTGACGCGTTGTGGACTCACCTTTCCAAATCCGATCGGATTGGCTGCCGGCTTCGACAAAAATGGGACCGCGATACCGGCCTGGTCTGCTCTCGGCTTCGGTTTTGTTGAAATCGGAACCGTCACCAGCATAGGGCAACAAGGGAATCCGAAGCCACGACTCTTTCGACTCCCACTCGATCGAGCGATCATCAATCGAATGGGGTTTAACAACGAAGGAGCCGTGGCGATCAGCGAACGCTTGGCATCGCTTGGGGTAGGTGACCGGCCGGTCCCACTCGGCATCAACATCGGCAAGTCGAAAAGTGTGCCGATCGAACAGGCAGCCGAAGACTACCAGCAGTCACTCAGAAGGCTCTGGCCGTACGCCGATTATCTGGTGATCAATGTCAGCTCACCAAACACACCCGAGCTGAGAAAACTTCAAGACCGCCAACACCTAGAAACGATTCTGACCGTAAGCAAAGAGCTTTGCAGCCACGATCGCAAACCGGTGTTTGTAAAGATCGCACCCGAACTGTCGTGGGCACACGTCGACGACGTAATAGAACTCGTCGAAAGCTTTGGGTTAGGCGGTATCGTCGCCTGCAACACTACCCTGTCAAGAGGAGGTTTGCAAACGAGCGCGGTTGAGGCTGGGGGTCTTTCCGGAAGGCCACTCCGCAAACGTTCCCTAGAACTCCTGCGTCACATCTGTGCTCACAGCACACTACCGGTCATCTCAGTAGGCGGAATCTCGAATCTTCAGGATGTGATCGAACGATTGAAAGCCGGCGCCTGTTTAGTCCAGCTATACACCGCAATGGTCTACCAGGGACCGCGACTCGTACGGGAACTGAACCGGGGGCTGATCGCATATGTTGAGCGACAAGGGTACGAAGCGGTCGAAGAGATCATCGCCAGCGGGATCTCGCGCCCTCGCTGATAACTCCTTGACAAGTTGGCAGTGAACAGCTACCCTAGATTTAGTTATGTCTAAATTTATTTCGAGGCTAAAACAACACAGTTCATCACCTCGGTTTTGGACCGCGTTTGTCTTGGCTGTAGCCCTAAAAAGCTTTCCGGCGTACGCGCCGGCCCAGTCGCAACCTCTGAATATCACCGTGACGGTGGGAATGATTGCCGATGTCGTCGAAAACGTCGGTGGAGACTGTGTGGAAGTCTTAGCGCTCATGGGTCCCGGAGTCGATCCACACCTTTTTAAGGCGAGTGCAGCGGACGTGCGGGCTATGCAAACAGCTGATCTGATCTTTTACTCAGGCTACTCACTCGAAGGACAACTCGGAGAGGTCTTGGCACGTTTTGGGCAACAAAAACCGGTCGTCGCCTTGGCCCCCGCCTCGATCTCCCCAGCCTCACTCATCACGACACAAGATGTCTACGGAATCGACCCCCACCTATGGATGGATGTCTCACTTTGGCGTGAGCTTGTCGACACAGTAGCCAACACCCTCGTCGACCACCGGCCCGAATGCAGCGATCAACTCAGCGCCAATGCCCAGAGCTATAAACTCCAACTCGACGCGCTGCACGGCTGGGTAACGCGCACAATCGCAACGATCCCCGAACGCCAACGCATCCTCGTAACGGCCCACGATGCTTTCGAGTATTTCGGTCGCGCCTATGGGATCGAAGTCGACGGAATTCAAGGAATATCGACCGAGTCGGAGGCCGGGATCGCCGACATCCGGGAAACGGTAGATCTAGTTGTGGACCGGGAAATTCCTGCCATCTTTATCGAGAGCACGATCAACCCCCGAACGATCGAAGCAGTCATCGAGGCATCTGCCGAACGAGATCAAGAGGTGTCGATAGGCGGTCAGCTCTTCTCCGATGCCATGGGGCAAAGCGGAACTGCGGACGGCACCTATATCGGTATGATATATCACAACGCCGTGAACATTACCGAAGCCCTCGGGGGTAGCGTCCCCCCCTTACCAGGAGCACTCCAAACATGGACAGACAGGTGGGGGGTACGTGTCGACGATTGACCCACAAGCCGCGAGATCCGAGAATGTCACCAACATACAGGTGGACGCAAGACACGAACCGGACCTCGCCATCCATGTGGAGGATCTTACCGTCAGTTACGGGACTAAACCGGTCCTTTGGGATATCGATATGGATATTCCACCAGGCGTGCTCGCGGCTATCGTGGGACCCAACGGTGCTGGTAAGAGCACACTGATCAAGACGGTGCTCGGGCTCATCAGACCGGCTGCGGGACATGTCTATATCCATGGGAAACCCTACCGGGACCAGCGACGTTTGGTCGGATATGTGCCCCAACGAACCTCCGTCGATTGGGATTTTCCCACCACTGCACTCGACGTCGTCTCCATGGGGCTATACGGTCGACTCGGCTGGTTTCGACGACCTGGAAAGAGAGAAAAGCAGCGTGCATTGGCCGCTCTCGAGCAGGTCAATATGAGCAGCTTCGCCGATCGGCAAATAAGCCAGCTGAGCGGTGGTCAGCAGCAGCGCGTATTTCTGGCCAGAGCACTCGTCCAAGCAGCCGATATCTACTTTATGGACGAACCGATGGCCGGAGTCGATGCCACGACCGAGCGAGCCATTATCGAGATCCTACGAAAACTTCGGGACCAGAATAAGACAGTTGTCGTAGTACATCACGACCTTCAGACGGTCACCAGCTACTTCGATTGGATCGTAATTCTCAACGTCCGGATTATTGCCCAAGGGAGCGTAGCGGACGTCTATACGGCCGAACACCTACGGGCTGCTTATGGAGGACAGATCGCCCTACTCCAGAGCAACTCTTTCACGAAAGACACACAAGGGTAGGAGCGCTAAACCCTTGGCGTTCCCAGGCTTCCTAGCTGATTACACCGTGCAGACGGTTATTGTGGGTGCTAGCCTACTCGGGCTGTGCAGCGGTGCACTCGGCTGTTTTGCCGTACTGCGCCAGCAAAGTCTTCTCGGCGATGCGCTCTCCCACGCAGCACTACCAGGAATCGCAATAGGCTTCCTTCTCTTTGGCTCCAGACAGCTGAGCATCTTACTCTCAGGTGCATTGGTCGCAGGTGTTCTCGCAGCCCTCCTGATCGTACTGCTTACCAGACGTAGTCGGCTCAAAACCGATGCGGCTCTAGGTATCGCTTTGAGCCTGTTTTTTGCCGTCGGCGTAGTTCTCCTCACCCACATACAAAATCGAGAAAACGCCTCTCAAGCCGGGCTCGATGCTTTCTTGTTCGGACAAGCTGCGGCGATGCTTCGGCAGGATCTATGGATTCTCGGCACGGTGACGGCTACGGCACTCCTGCTCGTAATATCTTTCTGGAAGGAGTTCAAAGTCGTAACATTCGACCCAGACTTCGCCAGCTCTCTCGGTCTACCCGTTACCGCACTCGAGATCGTACTAACCACCATGATCGCGCTAGCCGTGGTCATCGGGCTGCAGATGGTTGGGGTTGTGCTTATGGCCGCAATGATCATTGCGCCCGCCGCGGCAGCGAGGCAGTGGACCCACCGCCTCGAAACCATGCTGATCTTGGCTATGGTCTTCGGTGCGGTAAGTGGCATTACCGGAGCGCTCCTGAGCAGCCTGGCACGAGGACTGGCCACCGGACCGCTCATCGTCCTCACCGCCTCTGGCTTGGTGCTCTTCTCTATCCTGTTCGCTACCCGGCGTGGAATCCTCTGGACAGCTATACACGCTCGAAGGCAACATGCGAACCTGATCACACAACACGTGCTCACCACCCTCTACCAACTCGCCCAGAACCACCACAACCCTGCCTACCGCACCGAACAAGGGATGGTCGTCAGCTATTACGGTGATGCTGGGAATCGAGCACTTTCAGAATTAGACCGGCTCGGCTATGTCAAACCGGCTCGACACTTACCTGAAGAGGGCACACACTGGATTCTCACCGCAGCTGGCATAAAGGAAGCCGAACGGATCCTAGCCTCCCTCCACCCGGTAGAGAGCTGAGCTGCAACCGTATGTTGAGTGCACTTTTTGAACATATCCCCGTCATGATCATGGCGGTGGGTTCTCTAGTAGGGATCGCTGCCTCGCTCCTCGGAACCTTTCTGGTCCTTCGGAAGAGCAGCATGCTTACAGACGCCATCAGCCACTCGATCCTGTTGGGCATCATGGTGGTGTGGCTGCTCACGCGTCAGACGAGTGGGCCACTGCAAATCATCGGGGCAGGACTTAGTGGTGTTGCAACGGTATATCTAAGCGAAATGCTTGCAAAGAGCCAACGCGTTAAATACGATGCGGCGATCGGTCTGGTCTTCCCCGCCCTCTTTGCAGCGGGGGTGCTTCTTACCAATCTCTACGCCAGAAACGTCCATATCGACGCAGACACCGTTCTTTTGGGCGAAATCGGTTTCGTCTGGCTCGACACCGTCGAGATCCGAGGGCTTTACGTACCCGAATCTCTCCTTTCCATGGGCTTTTTGACCGTGATCAATCTACTGTTCGTAAGCCTCCTTTTCAAGGAACTAAAGCTTTCCACCTTCGACCCTGCCCTCGCGAGGGCTCTGGGCTTCAATCCGAATCTCCTCTTCTATCCGTTGCTGGGGCTGACGAGCGCTACCGCCGTCGCGGCCTTCGACGCCGTGGGGGCTATTCTCTTTATCGCCTTCGTGATCGTTCCACCCTCTGCCGCATACCTACTCACCGACAGGCTTTGGCGCGTGTTGCTCTTTAGCTGTACCATCGCGGTCGCCTCGAGTATCAGCGGTTATTATCTCGCTGTCTGGTTGGATGTCTCGATCGGTGGGATGATGGCGGTGATGACAGGTGTGTATTTCACGTTTGCCTTCCTTTTCGGCCCCCGTTACGGACTGATTGCACAAGAGATCAGACGCAAGAATCAGCGGCTCACCAATCGCAGCCGGGCTTTAGTCGTGCACCTTTACAACCATGAGCGAACAAGTCTTCAGAGCGAGGAAAATGTGGTGCAGGCACTCAAAGAGCATCTGGTTTGGAATGAAACGAAAGCGAAGAGAACGCTGCTGCGCAGCCTCGATGACCACCTGGTCGAGCGAGAGGGCGAAACCCTGTATCTGACCGCAAAGGGTCGCGCTGTGGCCCAGGAAATCCTCGAACCGTGGCGGCAAAACGCGGCCCTGATGACGGGCGCAGATGAGATTCAGTAGTCGGCGGGCGAGCGCACCATGGAGATGATCGATCGAGATCTTATGATGTTCTTCTAGCTACACGACACCCTTACGGGGAAAGGGAGACGGTGCTATCTCCCTCGCCATGGGGTCTCTCCGACTCCCATCCGTCGATTCACGACGCGAGCAATCATAAACAAGAGGTCTGACAACCGGTTCAAATAGCCGATGACTTCCGTGTTGATCTGATCTCCGGCCGCCACTTCGACTACCTCACGTTCAGCTCTTCTGGCAACGGCACGAGCATAGTGGAGCCAAGCGGCAACCGGGTGCCCTCCCGGCAAAATGAACGATTGCAAGGGCTCTAGCTCGGCATCATAGCCATCGATCATCTTCTCCAGCGTATCGACCTGCTCTGTCCTTACCGGATCGATCTTCTCGCGGAACCGTGACTCGAATGGAGTGGCTAAATCAGCACCGACGACAAAGAGGTCGTCCTGAATTCGGCCCAGGTCACGGTCGATGGCAGCATCTTGAAGGTGCGACCGAACCAATCCCAGAAGAGCGCTAACCTCATCGACGCTACCGTATGCCCTGACGCGCAGGTCACTTTTAGAAACACGTCTCCCTCCATAGAGCGCCGTGGTCCCCCCATCACCCGTCTTGGTATAGATCTTCATAGCGCAAGCATAGCGAACATCGACCTACGGCGTTCCGAGATTACTCGAATGGAATAGGGATTCAAAGCGGGCTGGAAATCCTCAGCTTCCGCAACGACATCGCAGCTGCATGCCTGCCAGACAACACTGCGAGTGGCATCCCTCCTCCAGGATGGACGGTGCCGCCGGCTAGAAAGAGGCACTCCAGACCTTTGATAGTCTGGCTCGGCCGGATCGTAGAAATAAGCGTGTGAGGGGCTATCCCATAGATGCTCCCCCTATGCCCGTATCTCGACAGACTCCGCGGCCCCAGATATTTCCGGTGGGCGACCGCCTTGCGTTCCGTAAAACCCCGGCGCTCGAGGACCGTCAATAAGTGGTCGGCGTAGGCCTCCTCATCACCAGCCTGCTGCGTATCAGACGAATCACCTCGAGCCGGGGCATTCGCCATCACAAACCAATTTTCCCCTCCCTGCGGTGCATCTGATAGATCGGTCTTCGAGCTTACATTGATATAGAGTGTCGGATCACGAGGGAACCTTCCCTGCCGTATCTCTCGGAATTCGGTCTCATACTCAGGAGAAAAACTGACCGAGTGGTGACCAACCATCTCGGCACCCCCTCGAAGAGCCAGCAACAGTACGAAACCTGAAAGGCTCGGCTCCCTGCTCGCGAGTCGACAAGGAACTCCGAGGAGTTGATAGGTCGTAACGATATCGAGGGCAGATATGACCACGTCGGATCGATAGATCGCTCTGTCGGTCGAAACACCGTCGACCCGACCGTCCCTGTGAACGATCTGCGTTACGGGCTCGGAGGTCCGTATCTCGACCCCGAGTTCTCGGGCCAGATCACCTAGAGCCCTCACCAAAGCGCTGATCCCTCCAATCGGGTAATAGACACCCATCCCAAGCTCTGCCCAAGAGATATTGTGCAAAATCGCCGGCGCCCTAAACGGATCGGCGCCGAAGTAAGTGGCAAAACGGAGAAAGAACTGCTTTAGCTCGGGGCTCGCCCCAAAGTGATCGAGGAGCTGGGGCAAGTTTTTGTGGGGAAAGGCTTTCCAACCGTAGCGGAGACCAAACCTCAACAGTTTTCCTAAAGACGGTGACTCGTCGTAAAGGAAGGTGGGAGCTGAGATCTTATGCATGTGCTCAGCGACCGCCAACAACTCCTGGTAGGCGCGAGCATCGTGGCTACTCAGCTGTGCGATCGTCTTGTCGACGTCTCGATAGACATCCCATACTCTACCGGAAGCAAAAGAGTATCGACAGATCTGTTCAAGCGGCACGAGCTTCACCGGAAGGCGCTGTCCTGCCGACGCAAAGGTCTTATGCAGAATATCTGGAAGCGTAAGCACACTCGGTCCGGTATCGAAGCGATATCCTTGCCAACAGTAGTTACCCGCCTTACCGCCGATATGTTCTTGCTGCTCCAACACGGTGACCTCTACACCGGCAGCAGCGAGGTGCACAGCGGCAGACAGACCCGCAAACCCCGCGCCTACCACGACCGCTCCTCTCCGTTTCAAGGGTACCTGCGCCCTTTCCAGGTGTAGCCCTCACTCCGCATAGCTCTCCAGGTGATCTGTATGAGCATCAATGGGAATAGGGGCTGTAAGAAGGCCTCAAGGGGAGCACGACTCATCTTGATTGTCGTCATCCCCCGAAGTAGCAAGCCACCAAGAACGATGATGAGCCAACGCGCTTCCAGCAACGTGAAAAGGTAAGCGAGTAGATAACAGAGGATGTTGAGAAACACCAGCCCGATAAGAACAAGCCGGTTACGGCCCGTCGCCGAGAGCAAGCTCTTACTAAAGCCCTCGACCAGATCCTCTTTGGAGGTGTACATTCGAGTCTTGAGCACAAACTGACCGAGGGCCAGCGCGAGTGCCAGGCCCTCGGCCTTGGCTCGCTGTCCCATGCGCACATCTTCGAGAACCTCTCCCCTCACGCCTCGGTGGCCACCCGACACCTGGTAAGCCTCACGAGACCAGAGCATCATCTGGCCATTGCCAGCAGCGAAACTCCTCCACGGCAAGTAGCGAACCCCAACGTAGGGGAGCGTACCCAAGAGGATCATATCAATCACCGGCACCACCAAGCGCTCCACTAACGTTTTCGTCTCCTGGCGTGGCCACACGCTCAAGAAAGACACGTCCTGGAGACGGCGAAAAGCCAGCAGGGAAGCCAAAGCACCATTGCTCCAACTCACGTCTGCGTCGGTAAAGAGCAGATAATCACCTGCCGCTGCCGCCGCCAGCTGATGGCAGGCCCAATTCTTGCCGACCCATCCGTCTGGCAATGGCCTTCCCGAAAGGACTCGCACCCTCTCATCCATTGTTTGGAAGTTCTTGAGGATGTCAGGAGTCGCATCGCTCGATTCATCATCGAGAACGATGACTTCAAACGCAGGCTGTCTGAGGACGGTCGGCAAGGTTTTGGGGAGGTTCTCAGCTTCGTTGCGAGCAGGTATGAGAATCGAGACCCGTTCAGTGACCACATACGTGCGAGATGGGACGACAGGGAAAAAGAGGAGATTGCTCGCTGCGGTGAGAAGCTGAACCGATACAAACAGGAATGTCGACCAGAAGAGCGCATCGAAGACGAAACCGATTACCCCTTCCACCATCGCTCCAACCAACTAGCCCGTTCGTGGACACTACCTCGACCTCGAAAGCAGATCTGCACTCCGTGCGGTACGCCCTCAGGATCGGCGTCATCAATCCTACGGTCGAGTTCATGTAGCATCGAGTTCATCCTCGTTCGAAACACTTCCCCTACGCCCTCGCTTGGGGGTATCGGATCACCGAAACCCAAAAACGCTTCGGGATGTTGCGCACCACGCATCACTACACGTAACGCCAAAGGATAGACAGGGGTCTGTGCCTTGACAGCCAAAAAGTCGAGACCGGGTTGTATTTCGTCCAAACTTCCGCGAGGGCGGAGTGCACCTTCTGGAAAAATGAAGAGCATATGGCCACTCCTGAGACGCCGCAGCGCGACGTGTGGGGCTTTGTGACTGATGGCACCGAGGTGGGAAAAGAAACGGAAGCGCCTCAACTGTTCGGAACCCATCAAAACACTGGCCGGACGACCGGTCTTTCGTATCACCAACCAAACCAGATAACCGTCCCACCAAGAGTGGTGGTTCGAGGCCACAATCAAACCATCTTGCGGCAGCTCTTTCCATTCGCCCCACGACCATACCGCGTGAAGCCCCCGGTGCAGGCTACGCGCGATCAGCCAGGGAGCGAGCCTCGCCAAAACGCGGTGTAGCTCGGATCGCAAAAGAACACGAAGATGTTGAGTATAGCGTTGCATCTGAATGACTTTCAGCTCGATTCGGACGCTGGGAAAGACTTCCAAAAGAGCATAAAGGTACCCATACCCAGCGCTGTCACCACACCGGGAACGAACAGGCCAAAGAACAACAAGCCGAACACCATCAAACCCGCTTGAATCCCAAAAACCGTTCGGAGAGCGGTTCGGGTTTCCTGCCCCAACCGAGGCTCTAATCGCAGTAGGATAAGGGTCAAAAACGCACCTGCGACATACCAGCCTGCGAAGTTCGTGAAGGGGACCTGTCCGTACACGCCCGGACGATCAAACGTCCAAAAGCCCATGTGCACCATAAGTGGATCGAGCCCCAGATCCCAAGCGACCAGCACCAGCGGCGCCAACAAGACTCTGCCTCTTCTTGGAGCAGCAGCTATTGCAACCACGGTAAACGCCCACCAACCCAAGGGTACGAGTAGTGGAACTCCTATCAGACTAGGTGCAGCCGCATTGTACTGGTAGGCGCCGAACGGAACACCCGTGGTGCTACCGAGCCATTCCACACCGAAACCGAACACCAGCGAAACCGCAAAGAGCAAGTAGGCCTTGCGACCGTAAGTTTCGACCGTGTAAGCCAAAACGCCCAGCGCCAGTAATATCGTACTAAACTGCACCAGAATCGTGAATTGACCTGGAACGAGTGGGGTGGGAATCATACTCACGGCCCAAAGGATTAACAAGGTTCGTGACCAAGGCCGGATCTTCGCCACCAAGTAGAGCATACGGGGAAAAGAGCTGGGATGCAGAGCGAGAAGCATGCCAAAAGAGATCAAGATATTGGTCGCCAAGAAGAAGAGTGCCTCCTCGAGCGGTAAACCGAAGAGCTGAATCCCGGTCGTCTGTTCTGGATCGATCCACCATATACCGAATCTGATCGCCAGCGCATCGGCAAACCAGAGATAGACGGTCGGTATAGAGATGGCCAGCAAGAGAACTCGACGCCTTTGTAAAAGATAGTCCCCACCAAACCCCCACTGGAGAACCAGAATCGGAGCAGACCAGACGAGAATTAGACCGAGGTAGGTTCCCTTATCGAAGCGGAGGGCCAGCGCCCCGATCAAGAAGAGCAGCAAGAAAAAAGCAGCGCCCAGCAAGCGAATCAGACCGGGTGAGATCGAAACCGGCTGCTCAAGAGATCGTAAGTGACGCCCGAGCGCCATCAAAAGCAGTCCGGTGAGAATCGTCTGAACGACAAAGAAGAGATACTCTTCGATAGGGACATACCCGATCGACAGAAGTACTCGGCCTTCGGGATAGCCCCAAACACCCTTGTAGACAAGAAAGTTGTCCCAAGGACTGGTATAGACCACGGCGATGATGACGTGTACGAGAAGAGCGACGAGAGCGAATCGGGATGTCTGCCCGAGTTCACCGGCAAGAGAATGACCCAGACGAAGGTCTCGCCAAGTCAACCCCACGATTAACAAGAGGAGTGGAAAGGTAAAGGCAAAGTGAAACTGCAGATAGGTCACTGCACGTCTCCCCTTACCTTCCACCCGCACCGTATGCGTCTGAGGCGTGAACCGGAAAGAGAGTATCGGGTTGCGACCATCGATCCTACGAGCCCCAACGCTCCCCCGGCCACCAACGCCGCCTTTCAAGATCGTTCAGTACGACACGGGCAGCATTTCTTCCCGATGCACCCATGATCCCGCCACCTGGATGTGTGCTGGCACCGGTCAGAAAGAGTCCCTTAAGGTGTGTACGATACTCTGCCATGCCGAGAAACGGTCGAAAACCGAACATCTGGTCGACGCTCATCTCGAGGTGCATCACGTTCCCACGATAAAGACCGAGTTCGCGCTCGAGCCACAACGGGTGTTGAAAAAGCGATCCCACGATCTTTTCTCTCGTGCCCGGGGCATAGGCTTCAAACGCATCCACAATCCGCTCTGCTACCTCTCCGGCTAGATCGTCCCAACTCCTACCACCGGCGAGTGTGTAGGGGAAATACTGAGCCCAGAGCCAAAGCACCTCTCCTCCTGGCGGTGCCAGGGTGTCGTCGACGGCGCTGAAGCTCATGGCTACGATAGGGGGATCTCGGCTCGGCTCACCGCGCAAATAGTCTCCATATGCAGCACTTAACTGGTGACGGTCACGACAGATAAGCTGAAGTGCCCTGCGGGCATCATCTCCAGGAAAGCTGTGGTAGCGCACCGGGGCATCGAGGGCCAACCGCAGAATCGCCCCAAACCCGTTGCCGAGGCGCATCCTCTTGCGCCCAGAGGGCCGATGAGATGGGGGCAAGAGTCGCTCAAAGGTCTCAACTGCATGAGTTCCAGCCACGACTCTTCTAGCCGTAACCACCGCTTCATCGATCTTGATTCCAGCAACACGCCCCTGTTCGATGACGATCTCACGAACCGCAGTACCGGTAAAGACTCTTCCTCCATGTGCCTCGATATGTCTCTGCAAGGCCTGTGTGAGAATACCAGAGCCACCCCTCGGCCGTGCGATCCCACCCTCGTGGTAAAGCGGGTGCCACAACAAGAAGGGAGCGGTGAAAGGTTCTGTGGGAGGGGGGCCTGACTGCGCCGCCATCCAGACCAAAGGTGCCTTGACCTTTTCCTCGCGAAAGTAACGGTCGACCACCTCACCATAGGGCTGCATGATCAGAGTAAGTGCCTTTTTCCAATCACGCATGAGTCCCCGACTAAACAACATTTTTCGCGTCAGATTGAAGGGGCTGGGAACGCTGAGAAAGAGGTCTTTTACCACGCGAGAAAATGGACGCCAATCGCTCAAGAACTTACGGTATGCTTCGCCTTAGCCTGGATATTTTTCCTCGAGCTCAGCGATGGTCTTGGCTTCATCCCGATGAAAAAAGAGGGCGTCACCATCTGGAAATGGCGCAAAGAAGAGGGGGTCGAGCTCGAGATATTCCAGACCGAATCGCTCGAGCCCCAACTCCTCGATGATCGGTGTAAGTCGAATCAAGATATGCGCACTACCACCGAGGTCGAAGCGATACCCTGGCACAAGCTCTTCGGTGGTTACAGCCCCCCCTACGACCTCCCGCCGCTCAAAAACACCTACCTTATAGCCTGCTTGCGCAAGATATGCGCTCGCGATCAGACCGTTATGCCCTGCACCAACCGTGATGACATCGAAATCCACGACCTTTCAACCTTCCTAGCTTTTAGGAAAACGGGATCGAGCATCCAAACGCTCGTTCGAGAGGTGTCATTCCACCAGGCGAGCGCTCAACCGAGTCCCCCATAGACCCCCACAACGGCTCTAGGAATGAGAACGATACGCTCGAGCGGCTTCAAATAGGCTCGCTTAGTGAGGTTGTCATAGCGGTTCTGCCGGACCTTCCGGAGGATAGCCTCATAATTGAGAGCAGCGACGCCGACAGCAGTCCCAGCCGAACCGTGGAGTCGGGGTATCCCCTTCCAAGCCTGGCGATAGAGATCGTACGCGACATCAGCCAGCTCCTCAAAGAGTTCTACATAGTTGCTGGCGACAATACCGCTATGCAGGTCGGCCAGCGAGACCCCATACTTACAGAGAAGCTCCTCCGGTAAATAGCATCGTCCTAGCTCGAGATCCTCACCGACATCGCGCAAAATATTGGTGAGCTGCATAGCCTGACCGAGCGCTACCGCGCACCGAAGCGTATCATCACCGCCACGATAGCCTGCGATCGGCGTCACCAACAAGCCGACGACACCTGCCACCCTACGACAGTAGAGAAGCAAATCGTCCATTGTGACTACGGGATAGCCCTCCAGATCCGACTCTAAACCGATTCTCAACTCCTCAAAAGCACTCTTGGGAACAGAGTAGTGTTCGAGTACCCAGGCGAGACCGACCTCCAGAGGTTCATCACTTCTAGGAATCTGTTTATAGGCACGGTCGATATGTGTCCACCAGGTCTCGAGGCAGCGGCGGCCCTCCTCTTTATTGGGAGATCGATCGACCGCATCGTCCCCGCTGCGACAGACTGCGTAGATAACGCTCACCGACGAGCGCTTTTTGCCGAGAAATAACCTTGAACCCAAGTAGAACGTACTCGAATGCCGACGGGTTAACCTGGCGCAATAGGCCAGAGCTTGCTCTCTAGTCATACACTCCTCTTCGTCTAACGATCGTACCACGCAAATACCTACCTGGCGAGGTCAGAGAACCCAAGCCCCTAGCTAGGAGGACCTGCTGAAGCGAGCGGCGACATAGTCTTCCAACATTTGGTTGAACTCCGCTGCGATAGCACTCCCTTGAAGGGTTGCCACCAATTTGCCGTCCTGAAAGACGGGTGCTTTTGGATCCTCCCCAGTCCCAGGAAGGGAGATCCCGATATCGGCGTGTTTCGATTCCCCAGGTCCATTCACGATACATCCCATCACCGCCACCTTGAGATTCTCGACACCAGGATAGGTTTCACGCCATTCGGTCATTTTGGTCTTGAGGTAGGTTTGAATATCACGAGCCATTTCCTGAAAAAGTGAGCTGCTCGTCCTTCCGCAACCAGGACACGCCGTGACACTCGGCGTGAAACTCCGCAGACCGAGAGCCTGCAGGATCTCCTGGGCGATCTCGACCTCTTTTTCACGGGGGCCACCGGGATCTGGCGTCAGAGACACGCGAATGGTATCACCGATACCCTCCGCCAGCAACACGCTCAAGCCGGCCGTACTCGATACGGCGCCCTTGACTCCCATACCGGCCTCGGTAAGCCCTAGGTGGAGGGGGAGCTTGCAACGCACCGCCAGCTGACGATAGACACGCCATAGTTCTCTTGGAGCAGATACCTTGGCGCTGATAACGATCTTATCCTCCGGCAGGCCGTGCGATACCGCCAGTTCAGCAGAAAGCAAGGCGGATTGGAGCATCGCTTCGATGGTGACATCCTCAGCAGAGAACGGTTCTTCCCGATTCGCATTCTCATCCATCAAGGTGGTGAGAAGCTGCTGGTCCAACGAACCCCAGTTGACCCCGATTCGAACAGGTTTATCGAAGGCCTTGGCAACCTCGACAATGGCGAGGAAGTTCTGATCGTGATACCTCCTCGAGCCCACGTTACCCGGATTGATCCTATACTTGTCGAGCTGCTCAGCGGCTGCGGGAAACCGAGTGAGTAGGAGGTGACCGTTATAGTGAAAATCGCCTACTAACGGGACGTCAAGACCCATATCCTCAAGGCGCCGCCTTATCTCCGGTATCGCCGCTGCCGCCGCCTCGTTGTTCACGGTCAGGCGCACAAGCTCACTTCCGGCACGTGCAAGTCTTGCGATCTGAAAGGCGGTTTGCTCTGCATCCGCCGTATCGGTGTCGGTCATCGACTGGACCACGATCGGGTGTCCACCTCCTATGGGGACCCCTCTGACCCAGGTCGTCAGTGTCTGGTGACGCTCTGGTTCACTCATAAGATTCATAGGATGTAGTCTACTTCGAACCCCACTCATAAGAACGTAGCTTCACTCTTCACGAATAAGACGGAGCACCTCCGGCAATAGTGTGCGGGTCGTGCTGAGTCCCTCGCTGGCGTAGATGGTTTCGTTGCCCGACCAGTCACCGAAATAGCCACCGGCTTCCCGAAGCAGAACCGGAAAAGGTCCACAATCCCAACTGTTCATGATCGGATCCAACATAACCTCGAGCCGACCGGTCGCCACCAGAGCATGCCCGTAGGCGTCCGACCAGCCCACGGAATAGTAACCCGCTCTCAACAGGCGCTGCCACGCCTGTTGACGTCCATAGGCCTCGAAGCTACTGGCATCGGTGAACGAGAGAAAACTACGCTCCAAGGTTGCGGTGTCGCGCACAAAGCACCTACGACCGTTCCAGAAACAGCCACGCCCCGAAGCTGCAAAGATCATTTCGGAAAGCGCCGGGAAGTAGACCACACCGACTTCAACCACACCTTCGATCTCGAGTGCCAACAGAACCCCAGAGAGGGGAACACCCCGCATGAAGGACTTGGTACCATCGATCGGGTCGATGATCCAGCGGTGATCCGAGTTCGACTCCGTCTCGCCGTACTCCTCACCGAGAACGCCGTGGTGTGGAAAACGCTTTTCGATGCGATGGCGGATCGACTCCTCCGCCCTCTTGTCTGCCATCGTCACTGGCGTATCATCGACCTTGAAATCGGGTGTGACATCGGTCTGAAAATGACCCAACGTCAACTGGCCCGCCTCGTGAGCAGTTGCGACTGCAAACTCGAGATACTCACGCAATTCGGTCATCGTCCCCACCCCCCCCGGACTCTACCAAACGTCATCGGTCAATTCGCCGGAGTGCTAGGATAATACCAGATGCTTCTCGTACGAGAAAAGCTTGAAGAGCAGGAGCACCTCACACTCGCCCCTTACGCCAGCTATGCCGACTGTTCTCGTGGCCGTACCCACCAAGAGCCAGAAAGCGTCCACCGTACGGCCTTCCAAAAAGATCGCGACCGCGTGATTCACACCAGCGCTTTTCGACGCCTGGAATACAAAACACAGGTATTCGTAAACTACGTTGGCGATTACTACCGAACGCGATTAACCCATACCCTGGAAGTGGCTCAGGTTGCTCGAAGTATCGCGCGGGCTCTGGGCTTGAACGAGGATCTAGCCGAAACCGTCGCCCTGGCTCACGACCTGGGTCATCCACCCTTCGGTCATGCAGGAGAAGCCTCGCTAAACCGTCTTGCGAACAGCGTAGGTGGATTCGATCACAACAAACAATCCCTGCGTATCGTCACCCAGTTAGAGAAGCGCTACCCTGATTTTCCAGGTCTCAACCTAACCTGGGAAACGCTCGAGGGGATCATGAAGCACGAAACCGAATACGATCTTCCCGACGCGCATTGGGAGTCTCATCAACAAGCGAGCCTCGAGGCACAGGTCGTAAATATCGCCGATGAGCTCGCCTACAACGCGCACGATCTAGACGATGGTTTGCGTTCAGGGCACGTAACACCGTCACAAATCTATCAGGTTTCCCTCATTCGCAGACTTATGAACGATCTGGGACTCTCCCCGCGCGAGTTTACGAACCAACAGCGCTACATTCTGATTCGCGAGCTGCTTGGGCTCATGATCACCGACAGCATCACCACGACAGAAACCAGGCTGGTCGATGCCAAGATCGAATCGGTCGACGATGTAAGAGGGGCATCCGAGACACTGGTTGGTAATAGCGATGCACTCAAACAGAAGCTCGTTGAGCTCAAGGAGTTCCTCTACGAAGAGTTCTACTTTCACTACCGCCTCATCCGCATGACGCGCAAAGCCGATCATATTCTCGAAAGGATCTTCCATGCCTATCGGGAGTCACCGACGATGCTCCCTTTTGGAGTCCAGAATCAAATCGAAATGCTCGGCTTGGATCGGGCCATCACGGACTACCTGGCAGGGATGACCGACCGTTTTGCAGGTGATGAGTACCGGCGCCTCTTCGATCCACACGCTCTGACCTAAACCGTCTTTCGGTAATCTTGGCAATGCCAAGATCACCCGAGCAGAGCGAGGTTAAGCAAAAACGTTCGGTTGGCATGACAAGTGCACTGAAAGCCGGTTTAGAAGCATCCACTTCCATCGGTCAGCGCCGACGCTCTAGTGATTGGCCAGATGGCAGGCACACTGCACACTTATCAAGTACCGGGCTGTACCCGAGCTAGTGGGCAGCGATACTCGCAGCGCCGATGACACCAGCATCGGTGCCGAGTTCGGCGAGAAAGAGTCTGGCTTTGGGATATCCGTGAAGATAGGAATCGGCTGCGTTTTGGATGCGATCCAAGTAAAAATCGCCTACTTTACTCATACCACCGCCGATAACAAAGCCTTCGGGATTGAAGATCTTGACGAGGTTAGCGATACCGATCCCGGTGAAGAGCGCTGCGTTTTCGACGATGGCAAACGCCTTGCGTTCTCCGGCTCGAGCACGTTCAAAAACCTACTCCGTCGTCAACTCGATTCCGTAGCTATAACTCGCATCCCTAGCAATCGCCCGTCCAGAAGCGATCGACTCAAGGCTTCCCATGTGTCCATCACCCCCCATGGGCCCCCCGGGCAGAACCGTCATATGCCCAATCTCACCAGCGATGCCGGCAGCACCCCTTATCACACGATCCCCCAAAAAGAGCCCTCCTCCGATCCCTGTAGAGATCGTGATGAAGAGGCTGCTCTCAAGATCCCGAGCGGCACCATAGAGATGCTCGGCGAAGCCAGCCGCATTGGCATCGTTCTCGAGTACCACCGGACACCCTACCTCCCTTTCGAGGGCAGGTCCGATGGGAGCGTTCTCCAACCCGGGAATATTGGGCGCAAAGAGGATACTTCCGCTGGCATAGTCGAGAGGACCTGGAGACCCCAAACCGATGGCGGCAACGTCCGCATGTCGATCCATCAACTTCTTCGCCGCCTCGAGAAGGGCGGCTAGAACCCCGTCGAATCCGTTGTGTGGCGTAGACCGACGATACCGGTCCAAAATCCGTCCTTGCTCTACCACGGCTGCAGCGATCTTCGTCCCACCCAGATCCAGTCCGAGCGTCTTCATCCCGTTCCCCCTTTGGAAAACGCATCTTGAGATTCTAGGTGTTTGTTGGTGAGAACCGCACGCACCGACTCAGCGATCAACTGCTCCTCATCTGTGGGGATCACCAGCAACGCAACCCGGCTCTCCAGTTTACTGACCACGGTGGAGTGCTTACGATTGCGGTCGGGGTCGAGCACGATGCCTAAAAAGCCGAGTCCCACGAGTGAATCGCGCCGGACCTCGGCATCGTTTTCTCCAATGCCCCCAGTGAAGATAATGGCATCCAGACCACCCATGACCGCCGCATAGGCACCGATCGTCTTACGGATCCTGTAACAAAAGACTTCAAGGGCTTCCTGGCTGGCTCGATCCCCTTCGGCCGACGCTTTGCGTATATCGCGCATATCGCTCGATACGCCTGATAGCCCGAGGAGCCCAGAGTCTTTATAGAGTAAGGTGTGTAGATCCTCATACGGCATACCTCCACGAAGCAAAAAGAGCAAGACACCGGGATCGATCTCTCCTGTCCTCGTACCCATGAGAAGACCATCGAGGGGCGTAAACCCCATCGACGTATCGATCGAACGACCACCATCGACCGCGGCAGCGCTCGACCCGTTACCCAAATGAAGTGAGATCAGCTTCATGCGCTCCCTTGGGCGCTTCAACTGCTCGGCAGCGCGCCTCGTAACATAATCGTGACTGGTACCGTGAAAACCATACTTGCGCAAACCACTTTCCTCATAGAGGCGCCGTGGCAATCCGTATAGAAAGGCACGCTTTGGGAGCGTGCTATGGAAAGCGGTATCGAAGACAGCTACCTGAGGAAGGTCCTGCATGGCCATCATGGTCGCCCGTATGGTCTCAACGTTGGCTGGGTTGTGAAGAGGGGCGAGCGCAGAGAGGGCTGCGATCTCTTCGACGACCGCATGATCCAAGAGGACAGGTTCCCTATAACGTTCTCCACCGTGCACCACACGGTGTCCTACCGCGGTAATGGCATCGCGAGGGAGTACCTCTGTAAGCGCATCGAGACAAAACGCTAGAGCTTCACGGTGGCTCGAGAGCGAAAGCGCAACCTTGGACGCGAAAAAGCTGGCGGAGGCGTAACCGTTCGCGACACCCAATCTCTCTACGGTAATCGAATGACGCTGCGGCAAAACTTTGATCTTTAGACTTGAACTTCCGGCATTGACAACCATGACGGTTGTGCTCATGCTACCGCCACCTCGGTGCTCGCATTCAGCCTCTCTTCACCCTCGAATCGGGTGCTCGTTCAAAGTGTACCAAAGCCCCTAACGAATTCCGAAAATCGGCAGGGAATCCCAGATCGGGACCTTCTCAATCAAAGTCCTCATCTAAAATCAGTTTCGGCGCGAAACCCAAGGCATCGGCCGCTACATAATGCATCGTGACACCGGGTAGATCTTGCGAATAGCGCTCCCATGACTCACCGTGCACATGTCCAAACACCACCACCACAGGAGCGGCCTTTACCAAAAGCTCGGTAAAACCCGAAGGCTCTAGTTTGAAATTGGTAGGAGGAAAGTGCAGCATGATGACCAACCGCTTGTACGGTAATCGCTCGGCTGCCCGGAGCGAAAGCTTGAGCCGCTCAAGCTCTCTCAGATAGATCTTTTTGTCCTTGTCGGTGAACCCCGGGCTTCCCGGGCACAGCCAGCCTCTCGTCCCAGCAATGACCAGATCACCGATCGCAAACGCATCGTTCTGAAGTGCAAACATACCCTCGGGAAGAGCTGCTCGCAACTTCGAGATAGACGGCCACCAATAGTCGTGATTCCCTCGCAGAATCACCTTTCGTCCAGGTAGCGCGGCGATATCGGTGAGATCCACCAAGGCGTCGTCGAAGCGCAATGCCCAAGAAAGATCTCCGGGGATCAACACGAGATCGTCTTCACCAACTACCGCACGCCACCCGTCGAAGAACGCTTCAGGATGACCTTCCCAACCCGACCCAAAAATATCCATGGGCTTGGGATCGGCACGCGAAAGGTGGGGATCGGCGATGGCAAAAACCCGCATCAGCGATAAAGTCTAACTCGGGTACCAAGGTAAAGATGTACGCCGGACACCTTCTGTAGAGAGTTCGGCAAGAGCCGCACATGCGCTCTGATGGTTGATCGGATGGTACCAGTTGCTAGAGATCTCGCAGAGCGGTGCCAGGACAAAAGCCCGCTCCATCATTCGTGGATGAGGCAACCATAAGATCGGACCATCGACAACGAGATCATCCAGGCTGAGTAGATCCAGATCGAGCGAACGAGGGGCCCAGCGGATCCTCCGGTCTCGCCCCTGTCTCTTTTCAATCTCATGCAGCACCTCCAAGAGAGCTTCGGGTTGCTGCAGGCTCGGCCGCAGCCGAAGGGAGACAACGCCGTTGAGGAACTCCGGCTGTCCGGGCGGACCCCCTACCGGGGTGGTGCGGTATAGGCTCGAGCAAGCCAATAGCGTACCTAAAGATGTTAGCTGCCGGGCAGCTCGTCTCAGCTGGAATAGAGGTCGGTCTAGGTTACTCCCCAAAGCTATCCACGCTACGCCCCCTACCTCACTCACCACGCCCTCTTTGTACTTCGACAAAGACATCTTTGAGCACCCCTGGTAGAGGGGCGTGCGGTTTGTGCACGCGAACAGTGACCGCCCTCACCCGACTTTCCTCTTCCAAAAGCCGGCTCGCTATCTGATGGGCCAACGCTTCGATGAGCCGATAACGCCTCTCGGTAACCTCGTTTTTGACCAGCGAATACACGTTGCTATAATTGACCGTCTCACTCAAGGCGTCTTGCTTTGGAAGCTGCAGGCTCAACTCTATGTCGACGACAAAACGCGCACCAAATTTGGCCTCTTCGGGGAATACGCCGTGATAGCCGTGAAACTCAAGCCCCGAAAGCACAATCCTATCCACGGAGCACCTCCCAAACGTTAAAAGCCTGAGCGTGTCCAGCGACGTCGTGAACCCGAACCATCGCCGCACCCTTCGAAGCAGCAAAGAGGTGCAAGGCGACCGATCCGAAATCGCGGTTCGACGGCTCGGACCGACCCGCCCACTGCTCGATCATCCGCTTACGCGATCCCCCTACGAGCACTGGATAATCGAAGCGACTCAATCTACGCAGTTCCCTAAGAAGTGTGAGGTTGTGCTCGATTGTCTTTCCAAAGCCGAGACCGGGATCGATGAGTACGCTAGGAAGCCCACTGGCCAGAGCTGACTCGGCTTGGGTGAGTAGAAAAGACTCCACTTCACCGACCACGTCGTGGTATCGAGGGTTCTGTTGCATGGAGTGCGGATTTCCTTGCATGTGCATTGCAACAGCCGGCACTCCCGCTTCCGCACAGACCTCGATCATTTGTGGGTTCTTGAGTCCCGTAACATCGTTGACGAGATGGGCTCCCAGGCGCAGCGCTTCACGCGCAACTCGCGGCTTCGAGGTGTCGATACTGATAAGTACTTCCGTCTCCGCTGCAAGCCTCTCTATGACAGGAAGTACCCGTTTCGCCTCCTCTACCTCAGGTACGGGCTGCGCCCCGGGGCGTGTCGATTCTCCACCCACATCGACAATCAGAGCACCTGAAGCACTCATGGCATGAACGCAGGATAGTGCGCAATCGGCATCTTCGATCCGTCCCCCATCGCTAAAACTATCCGGCGTGATATTGAGGATTCCCATCAAGGCGGTACCGTTCCAGGAAACTTCGTAGCCACAACGAACTGCGCGTGACCCCGGCACCTCTTTGTAAAATAGAAGCGAGTGGTGCTCTGGTCCCATCAACGCTGTCACCGCCAGTCCTCGGGACGTTCTGCCAAACCGAGGCGCCATGCAACCGCTTGAGCAACCCGCTTTCCGGCAAAGCCGTCACCATAAGGATTCTCTTTGGTGGTCATGTGGGTGCGCGCCTCCTCGTCCGCAAGAAGATGTCGTAGTACAGTTCGTACCTTCTTCGGCTCGGTACCGGCCAAGGTAATGGCACCCACATCCACACCCTCAGGACGCTCCGTTACATTACGGAGCACTACTACCGGCACACCGAGTGCGACGCCTTCCTCTTGAATACCCCCAGAGTCGGTGATCACGAGCTCTGAGCGCTGCAACAGCGCCAACATGGCCAGATAATCCCAAGGATCTTCTAGCATGATGTTTTCGACCGGTTCGAGTACCGACCACACAGCCTCCCGCACCGCAGGGTTCAGGTGAACGGGATAGACAAATGTCACCTCAGGGTGAGTCCGCGCCGTTTCAGCAATCACGTTTGCCAAATCGCTCATGACCGGGAGATTCTCTCGTCTATGGAGTGTAATGCCGACCAACCGCCCAGCAGGCAGGTGTTTGGGTAAACGAGCACGGCGAATGAGCGTCCTCACCGCGTCCACCACCGTGTTCCCCGTCACCACGATAGTAGCTTCAGCCTTCCCCTCAGCCAAAAGGTTCCGCTTTGCAAGCGGCGTGGGTGGTAGATCGAGATCGGTGAGCACGTCGGTCAAACGACGATTGGCTTCCTCTGGAAAGGGTTGCTTCAAATCGAATGATCGCAAACCCGCTTCTACGTGTCCGACGGGAATTCCCTCGTAAAAGGATGCGAGGGCCACCGCGAAGGTCGTCAAAGTATCTCCATGTACCAGTACATATTCTGCGCGGAGATCACGCAGCTTCTGGGCCGCACCAGTCACGATACGACCAAGCAACCCGGGAAGCTCTTGCCTTTCTGTCATGACTTTCAGATCGGCGTCAGGAACGATCCCAAAAAGCTCCAACATGCTATCGAGCTGCTCCCGGTGCTGTCCGCTGACCAGAACGACAGGGTCCACACCGTCTTGATCCGCCAAGGCGGTGATCACAGGCGCGAGCTTCGACGCCTCGGGACGCGTGCCGAAGGCAACACAGACGCGTCTACCCCTAGCCATCAGCGCAATCGTCAGAGCGTAAGTTTGGAGGGACGGTCAGACTCTCTCTCCATCTCGATCAGGCGTAGTACGCTCACCCCAGCAATCATCGTCACCGTGGTCAGAATCGTCAAATACATTAGCAGGGGGGGAGTGTGTGAGAGCACCATCCCGAGCGTTCCCAACACCAGAGTAGCCAGCCAAAGGAGGAGCACAGTCAGCTGTTTGGAACCACTTCGCGCGTGCAACAGGTCGTGGAGATGATCGTTATCGGCCGTAGCCGGACTTACGCCACGAGAGAGGCGGCGAACCGTGACCTGGGTAAGGTTTACCACTGGAACGGCGAGCACAAGAATCGGTGCGACAACCGTGACGGCAGCTGTCACTTTCAGTGCCCCCAACACGCTGACAGCAGCAAGAACATACCCGAGCAGGTACGCACCCGAATCCCCCATAATGATCTTGGCAGGATTGAAGTTGTGCCTCAAAAACCCGAGCGCAGCACCTGCGAGGGCCGCAAGGAGCAAAACGGCCGCTCCGCGGTCGGCGAACTGAACAGCTACAGCGAGCAGGCTCATACTCGAGATGGCTGCAATGCCTGAGGAAAGCCCATCCAACCCGTCGATAAAGTTGAACGCGTTCGTGAAACCTACAACCCAGACGAGCGTGAGAATGACCGACAACGTCTCGGGAATGAAAAGATACCCCGAGATACCGAAGTAGTTGGTGATGAAATCGATCTTGACCCCATTCACCACCAAAATACCCGCTGCAACGAGCTGACTGCTCAGGCGCATGATGGGCGCTACCTCCCACATATCATCGATAAAACCGACAAGGGCCATCAGCGAACCGCCGAGCACAATGGCGAGTAACTCGACTCTATAGGCATCGAGCAAAATCGGCCGCACCAAGCTGCCTGCTAGCAATGCGAGGAGAAAGCCCCCAAGGATAGCGATCCCCCCGATATTGGGCACAGCTCCCCGGTGCATTCTCCTCCCCCCACCTTGCTGAACCGCATCGATACGCAAGGCGAAGGCACGTACTTTCGGGACGAACAGCCCCACGGCAATCAGAGCAGCGATAAAGGAGACGGCTGCTGTAGGGAGATAACTGATCAGGGCTGTCTTCACAGGCCTATTTTAACCCCAAGTCCATCTCTGTCGATGAGATGCTCAACGCGTACCGTAGATCCGATCTCCGGCATCTCCGAGACCAGGGAGGATATAACCCTTCTCATTGAGCCTCGCATCTCTCGCCGCGAGGATGATATCCACTTCTGGATGGTGTGCGTGAACGACATCGATACCCTCAGGGGCACCGATGATACAGAGGAGTTTGATGCTCTTGGCACCATGTTCCTTGAGGATGTCTATGGCTGCTACCGCGCTCCCACCCGTCGCCAACATGGGGTCGAGCACAAACACATCCCTGTCGGCAACATCGGAGGGGAGTTTCTTGTAATACTCGACCGGCTTGAGCGTTTGCGGATCCCGGTAAAGCCCGATATGCCCTACTCGCGCACTCGGGACCAAGCTTAGTATCCCATCCACCATGACCAAACCCGCCCTCAAAATACCCACCAGGGCGAGCTTTTTTCCCGCCAACCTCTGGACTTTGGCGACGGCCAAGGGCGTTTCTATTTGGGCATCTTCAAGGGGTAGATTCCGCATCGCCTCGAAGGCCATCAACAAGCTGATCTCGGTACAGAGCGCTCTGAAGTCACGAACATTCGTCGCTTTATCGCGCAAAATCGATAGCTTGTGCTGAATTAAGGGGTGATCGATAACGGTTACGGTCATAGTCACTCCTTCACACTTCACTTCCCCCAGTGGATACAGAGCGTTCCTGGAAGCGATCGAAAATTGGCGGAGAGGGTGGGATTCGAACCCACGGTGCAGCGTAGGCCGCACATCGGTTTTCGAGACCGACCCGTTCAACCACTCCGGCACCTCTCCAACTCACCCGGCGATCACCAGGCGCAAAAAGTATAACGTATGAATCCCACCTTGCCTAGCATCCCTAGCCATCGGGCAAGCCCCTTGACGTCGAAGCCGTTCTTTCTCTACACTAAGGCGATTTCAGGGAGATCCTTGCTGGCATCGGGATCACCCCCATCCAGTTACTGGGTCGACCTACCCGTACGCCGACCCACAGCAACTGCAAGCATGGAAAGAGCTTGTTTCGCTGGCCCATCGTCTAATGGCAGGACAACCGGTTCTGGTCCGGTCGGTCGGGGTTCGAATCCCTGTGGGCCAGCCATTTTTTGTGTCTTTGATCCCTAAACCGTCTTTCGGTGATCTTGGCAGTGCCAAGATCACCCGAGCAGAGCGACGTTACGCAAAAGCATTCAGTTAGCGTGACAAGTGCATTGAAAGCCGGTTTAAAGCAGGTATCATCTGGTCATAGACAAAGTCAGTGGGTGAAATACCGTCCTGTAGCCCGTTTCTTGGAAGATACCTGCTTACATAATTTTGGCAACCGCT
>CP070651.1:64881-69496 GCA_020354625.1 Trueperaceae bacterium | reverse complement strand
GCGGGCCTGATCAACTACCAGCAACTGATCGACACCCTGCTCCTGGGATATGGCACGGCAGGGACCCCCGGATTTCTTCACTCGGCGTCGGTTCTCGCCAACCCAGCCACCCAAGAGTATGCCCGACTGACACCTGAAGAGGCCATGCAGAAGCTGACCGATCTGGGATTTTCGCGTGGCAGTGACGGTATCTACGTCGATGGCGAAGGGAACCGGTTGGAATTTGAGTTCCTGACCTACTCCGATAACCCCATCCGCCTTCGCGCCTCTGAGTTGGTCGCCCAGGATCTGCGCGCAGGTGGCTTCGCCATCAAACTATTGTCCATGGACGGCGAGGCCTTGGTGCAGCGCGTGTGGCCTGACTTCGACGTATCCCAGGGTCGAAACTACCAGATGTCCATTTTTGGCTGGAGTGCACCGGTCGCCGCCCAGGCACGGCTCGGCTCGTTGCTGCATTCCGACCCCGGCCTCGGCACGCTGAACCTGAGCGGATACGCCAATGACGAGGTGGACAGACTGACAGAAGAAGCCGCCATCACCAGCAACGACGAAGAACGCCTCGAGCTTTTCCATGCGGTGCAAGAAGAGCTCGCCAACGACCTCCCCTTGATCACGCTCTTCTATCTGGATGGGATCTTTGCCTATCGCCCCGCAGCCCACGACGACTGGGTGTTTATGGCGGGACAGGGCATCATCAATAAGGCTTCCTTTCTGACTAGGTGAACTGGTACCTTACTCGGGTCGGCCAGTATGCTCTGGTATTACTGGCCGCCCTCACGCTCAACTTCTTCTTGCCGAGGGCGATGCCAGGAAGTCCCCTCAGATTCCTGGCTGGTGAGGACGTAGGGCTGCTTTCACCCGACCAGGTCGCCGAGGTACGGGCGCGGTACGGCCTGGATCGTCCGTTGTGGAAACAGTATCTCAACTATCTGACCTCAGCATTCAGCGGCCGATGGGGCTACTCCTACCAGATGGGACAGCCTGTCATCCGAATCATCCTCGAACGACTCCCTTGGACGCTTCTGCTCGCCGGCACCAGCCTTCTGGTTGCCAGCCTTTTCGGTATCGTGTTTGGGGCCATCGCCTCCTGGTACCGAGGAAAAATCTTCGACACGGGGTCGTTGTTGGCGGCCATCTTTGTCGATTCGTTGCCCACCTTCTGGTTGGGCATGATGTTGATTGCCGTCTTCGCCGTCGAATTGCGCTGGTTGCCGATCTTCGGCGCGGTGACGCCCTGGGGACCGAAGAGCGGCTGGCCCTATTTCATCGATATCCTGCGGCACCTTGTCCTTCCGGCCACCACCTTGACCCTGGCCACCCTGTCGGGCACCTTCCTGGTGATGCGCTATGCCATGCTCGACGTGCTGGGGCAAGACTATATTCGAACCGCCCGCTCAAAAGGCGTACGGGAACGGCAAGTCCTGCTCAAACATGCCACTCGTAACGCACTCCTCCCCGTTTCCACGGTGATCTTTCTCAACCTCGGCTACGTTGTCGGAGGTGCCACGGTCATCGAAACGGTCTTTTCCTATCCCGGCATAGGGACCTTGCTCTTCCAGGCGGTTCTGAGCCGCGATTATCCGGTTCTCCAAGGCGCGTTCTTGATGTTGACCGTGAGCGTCGTGGGAGCCAATATTCTGGACGACGCCGTCTACCCGTTGCTCGACCCGCGCGTGAGGAGGGATGCCGGGTGAATCGCGGCGGCCACGCGGTAGTTCGAGCGTTATTTGCCACCCCTGCGGCGGCGTTAGGCACGATCCTGCTCGTAAGCATCTTGCTCCTGGCAGCCTTCGGAAGCACCTTCTCTCCCTATGATCCCACTGAGGTGACGGGAGTACCTTTCTCCCGCCCGACTCAAGAACACTGGCTCGGTACCAACGATATCGGTCAAGATATCTTCTCCGAAATTCTTTGGGGTGCGCGCGTTTCGATCATGATCGGGCTCATTGCGGCCGGGGCGGCCATCACGGTCGGCACTCTGGTTGGGGTAGTGGCGAGCTTCTCGGGCGGCTGGCTCGACTCTTTGCTGATGCGGATCGCCGACGTGGTCCTCACCATCCCCTTCCTGCCCTTGGCTGTGGTCCTGGCCGCCTTTTTAGGTCCAAGCCTGTGGAATACCGCCACGGTCATCGCCGTGGTCATCTGGGCACGCCCGGCCCGGATCATCCGGAGTCAGGGGATGACCATCCGGAGCTTGACGTTTGTCGAGGCCGCGGTGGCCCTGGGGGGTAAAAAGACGCACCTGTTGATCCGACACATCCTCCCCGGGGTATTGCCGCTAGCCCTGTCGCAGTTCATCTTGGCCACTTCGAGCTCGATTCTGACCGAGGCCAGCCTGGCCTTTCTAGGACTCGGTGACCCGATCCAGAAGTCGTGGGGCACGATCCTCTTCTATGCCCAGGCGCGTGGAGCATTCCTCAGTGGGGCGTGGCCTTGGTGGGTCCTGCCCCCCGGCTTGTTGATCTCCGCCACGGTCCTCGGTTTTGTGCTGGTGGGAAGGTCGCTCGAGGAGATATTGATGCCACAGCTGCGCCAGCATGGAGGGAACGGAGGGTGAGGTTTTGTCCCTCTCACCGCTGCCATCCCCCCGACCTGCGATAGGAGCTATCGATCGGGTTTCCGATCACCGTTTCTTCCGTATAACACGCTGTTGCTTGGCACGGAGCAGCGGTGCCAAGCAACAGCAAGTCCTATGACGTCTCGCTATCGATCGAAGGATCACTCTTGAAACAAGGAGCGTGGTTGGGTTGAATCGAAAGGCCATCCCATCCGTTTATCCGAATATTCAGGTATAGTTTAGGCATGAACCATCATCCCTTCGAACTCCCCCCTCATCACGACGACCTCACAGCCGCGATGGAAACCTTCAAAGCGCTCGCCGACGAGACCCGGCTCAAGCTGATCGCCCACCTCTACCAGGGGGAACACAGAGTCAACGACCTGGTCGAAGCCCTCGTTTCACCCCAAAGCACGGTCTCCCGGCACCTCGCGGTGCTGCGCCACGCCAAATTGGTGGTGGTCCGCCGTGACGGCACCAGCGCCTACTACCGTCTCGCCGATGCCCACGTCGGTCACCTCGTGACGCAGGCCTTCGCTCACGCACAACACAAGCGCCTGGGCTTGCCCGATCACGAGGATGAAACCCAAGAGGAAATGAGCGCAAGCCGAGACACCGACGCCGGCTGGACGTCCTAATGCAGGCTCTGGCCACCTTCCAAAGCCTCAAAAACCGCCGCTTCGCCCAGCTCTACGCCGCCCAGACGATCAGCCTCTTCGGCGACGCTCTGACCTGGGTCGGGCTGGCGCTTTTGGCCTTCGAACTGGTTGGGGAAAACGCTGCCGCGGTGCTGGCAACCGCCCTCACCCTGCGGGTCGTGGCCTTCGTTGCGCTCGCGCCGCTGGCCGGCGCGCTGGCCGACCGCATCGATAGAAAGACCCTGTTGGTCGGAGCCGACCTGGCTCGCGTGGGTGTGATCGGCTTGGTTCCGTTCGTGAGCGAAACGTGGCAAGTATACGTGCTCATCTTCCTGCTCAACGCCTTCACGGCCTTCTTTACCCCCACCTACAAAGCCACCATACCGCTGGTCACCGGAGCGGACGATTATCCTAAGGCCATCGCCCTTTCGGGCGCCACCAACGCGGTGCTCGGGGTGCTGGGCCCCGGCGTGGCCGGAGGGATCGCGGCCCTTTTGGGCTGGCAAAGCATCTTCTGGGTCGACGCCGTGACCTTCCTGCTTTCGGGGTTATTGATCCTGCTGCTGCCCGTGCGGCTGAGCGTCGTCGCAAAACGGCGCGACCAAGGCGTCACCAACGCGTGGCAGGATGTCAAAGAGGGCACCACGAGACTGTGGAAAGACGCCTCCATCCGCTTTGCGCTCGTCTTGCAGCTGGTCACCTCGATCGCCGGTGCGTGGGTGCTTGTGAATACTGTGACCCACGTCAAGAGCAACTTGGCGTTGGGAGATACGAGCTACGGCTGGGTGATGGCAGCCTTCGGGATCGGCGCGACCCTGGCGGCGCTGGCATTCGGCGCCTTTGGGAAGCAGCTGCCTCGCACCACCTTCGTGCTGCTCGGCACGCTCACCACCAGCCTGGCGGTGCTGCCGGCAAACTTCCTCGGCCTGGGCCCCCTGATGGCGCTGTGGCTCCTCGCCGGTGCCGGGCAGACTCTGGTAAACGTCCCCACCCAGACCCTGATCGCCGATCGGACGCCTGAACACGCTCAGGGCAGGGTATATGGGGCTCACTTCGCCTGGAGTCACCTCTGGTGGGCGGGAGCCTACCCGCTGGCGGGTTGGCTGGGAAGCGCCAACCCAGAAAACTCCTTTGTCTACGGTGGCATCATTGCGCTCGTCCTATTGACAGCGACCACGCTCTGGCTCTCGCCCAAAAAGAGCGTAGCGGTGATCCCCACGGGCGAGCGCTGAAACGCCCCAGAGATCTGCTTCGAAGACGCTACGGGGTCTGCTGTAACGAACTCCGACGTGGGTTGCTCGGCCGAGGCCTTCTCACCGGTTCGCTATCTGCCTGGCGCCTAAGGACCTCCAACTTAAGTTTGGGGCAATGCCTCAAACTTAAGGCTACAGAAGCGAGGTTGGACCGCGGCCGCCCGCGG
>CP070651.1:57760-64781 GCA_020354625.1 Trueperaceae bacterium | reverse complement strand
TTCAACGTCTCGAAGGCCACCTGGAACCAGGCGGCAGCGCGGCTCGACGAGCGCGGAATCCCCTACAAGATACGCGATAGGGGCTTTATGGATTCTCTCTACTTCCGCGATCCCAACGGGCTCCATATCGAGCTGGCCTGCTACAAATTCGAAGCGCCCGCCGGGATAGGCGACGTCGACATCCTTACGACCGCCCACCGGCTCCGGGTCGAACGAGGCGACTACAACATCACCGACGAGCACCTGGCCGACGCGATCGAGCTGCTTACGAAAAAAGCCCGCCCGAGTCTTTCCAATAAAGGGGCTTGAGCCAGCATTGGGTTCTGATTGCGTCTTCATCAACTGGAAACGCGATGCCGAGGCCCTGGTAGCAAAACGTTTCTGGTAATGGGTGATGAGTAATGGGTAATGGGTGTTGCGAAGGTTCGTGTCTGAGCTGGTCTGCTCTTACTCTCGTGTCTTTGGAGGGCTCGATCTCCATCGGTGACGTACGTTCGAGGTAGAGCCTCGCATTACCCATTTCCCCTTACCCATTACCTCTTTGACTCTCCATTTGGCCTTGACGAAACCGTCTCATCAAAAAAAGTACGCTATTAGATTGCGCCCCAGCACCAGCTGCACCCCCGTCAGGATGAGCAGGGTGTAGATGAACAGGTGGAACCAACGTTCGTTGAAAGCGCGGTTCAAGGTAACACCCAAGCGCACGCCGATAAAGGCGAGCGGCAAAAGGAGCAGCGTCACCGGAAGATTTTCGACGCGTAGCAGGCCCAGCAAGGCATACGGAATCAGCTTGAGAAGATTCACCACGAAAAAAAACCAGACGCTGGTGCCCACGAACAGGTGACGCGGAAGCTGCTGTGGCAGCAGGTAGATGGTGAGCGTGGGACCACCGACGTGAGCAAGGGTCGACGTGAACCCCGAAATCGCTCCCCAAACGCTCGCCCACAGCGGCGAGGGCCGAGCGGCTCCCAGGACCCGCACGATCGCGTTCAGCAGCAGCCGGTACAGCACAAAAGCCAGCGCCAAGATGCCGACACCGAACTTCAGTAGCCTCTCCTGATCGCTAAAAGACGAAAAGAACAACGCTCCGAGGACGATCCCGGCAATCGCCCCGGGCAACAGCATGCGCAGATTCACGCGATCGACCGCTCGACGATACTGATAGACGGAGAGGATGTCGATCACGATCAGGATGGGGAGCATAAGCGCAGCCGCCTGACCGACCGGGATGGTGAGTGCCAGAAGCGGCGTGGCGATCACGCCGGCACCACCGCCAAACCCCGCCTTGGTGACGCCCGATAGGAGCACGGCAAGAACGGCAACCAGCCAGAAGGTCGTGGAGTAGTCGGCCAACAAGGCAGCTAGCATACCAATAGAGGGTGATGAGTGAGCAGTGATGAGTGATGAGAAGATAACGGGCGCAAGGTTTGGTAGAGCCGTTACCTTCGCAGCTCTCATCACTCATCCCTCATGACTCATTACCTGTCTTTCAGACACGACCACGAGAGCTGACGGGGTCAGCTGCAAATTTTGCAGCGCCCATCACCTTCTGACGGGTACCGCCGTCACGAAGAGATCGTACTTCCCGGTGAGTAATACCTTGAACTTATGCTGGTGCAGGTACTTGCGGTAGAAGGCCAGGTCCTTGACGAGCAGTGAGAGCTCAGGCTGGCTGAAGTTTTTCATCTTGGCACCGTAGAGCAGCTCTCCATCCAGATAACGGCTGTTGGGAAACCCCAGAATGAGGCTGCCATCCGTGACGAGATGGCGTTGCACCAGCGACCGGAGCAACGCCCGGTCATCGATACCCGGACTCTGCAAGGTACCGATGGAGATCACAAGATCGAATCTGCCCAGCTCGAGCTCGTCCAGATCGTTGAGATCGGCTTCCAAAAAGGTATGGGTCTTCGATGGGAAACGCTCTCGAGCCAGCGCTAGCGCGGTCCTCGAGTGGTCGACCCCAACGAAGGATAGAGAGCTCGAGAGCGCCGTATCCAACAGATCGAACACGGCCAACTCGCCACCGGAGTTGACCCCGAGATCGAGCACCCGGTCGGCAGGCTGCAGGCGCACCCGCTCGAGCGCCTCCAACAAATCGAGTAGAAAACTGGCTTCCTCGAGCTTGTCGATCCGCTGGAACACCGAACCGGCGCCATACTTTTCGGTCGCGTCAACGCTCTGATGGTCGTGCCAGGACCGGTCGGGGTCGAGCGGTTCGAAGTCGAGGCGTATGTGGGTATCCGATACGGCTCGCGGCAAACTCAGACGGCACCCCAATCTGTCGGCTAGGTCGAGCCATACCCGCAGGGGCCTGTGCCGCAGAAGCACGCCTTGGTGCAAGGTGGTTTCACCTGGATAGAGTCCGCGACCCAGCTCGGGATGGGGCACAGCGATAGAAACGCGCCGGTCGCCGCGCTCAAAACGCTGCCGGATCGCTATGAGGATGTGATGCAGAGGTTCTTCACCGAAAGAGAGCACGCAACCCCGATCATCCGCTCGTTCTCGGTAACACGCAGCAACAACTCCGTTCATATGATTCTGAGCCCAGCTGCAAAACGGCTTCAATCATAGGAACTGTATAGCATGTATTAGGAGTCTCGTAGCGCCCCTTTACCCGGATATCTCGCTCTGCATCACGGAGATGTGGGCACGTCGATATACGCCGTTGTTTCGGGGCCGAGCGGGACAGAGCATGAATAAGGGAGAGAAGTATGAACATCGCCATCATCGGTACGGGAAACGTAGGGCGGGCGCTCGGCACGGGCTGGGCCGCCGCAGGCCATACCATCATCTTCGGCAGCCGTTCACCCGACGATCCCGCGGTCAAGGAACTCGTGGCCACCACAGGGGCTACAAGTCGCGCCACGACGCCGCCCAACGCCGCCCGAGAGGCTGAAGTCGTGCTCATCGCCACGCCGTGGCGTGTTACCGAGCAAGTGCTCAAGACCCTCGGCAGCCTACATGGAAAGATTTTGATCGATGCCACCAACCCGGTCGGCACTACCGTCACCACGGCCGACTCCGCAGCCGAGCTGGTCAACCGCTGGGCGGAGGGCGCGCGGGTGGTCAAAGCCTTCAACACCACCGGGTCCAAGAACATGCTCGAGCCCAACTACCGAGAACGCGCTCTCGACATGTTTATCTGCGGAGATGACGAAGCTGCCAAGCAGGTCGTGGACGGCCTTGCAAAGGACCTGGGGTTTTCCACCGTCGACTGCGGTCCTCTCAGCAACGCCTCCTTGCTCGAAAACCTGGCCATGCTCTGGATCCAGCTCGCCTACTCACTCGGAAACGGCCCAGATATCGGCTTCGCGTTGCTGCGGCGCTAGGGCGGTATCCCGGTCCCGGGCGATCATCGTTTCGCGCATAAGCCATCATCGAGCGTCGAAGCCGCCTCGAGGTACCGCACCCGTAAGGGGCCATAGGGCATAATGGTAGCTGACCATGGCCCATTCGCCGACGTCCCTGGAACATACTCCGGCAGCGAAAGAGCGGGAAGCGCACCTGGCCGAGAAGATCGCCGTAGCTTGGGAACGGAGTATCGAGCATCCCAAAGAGGCGCTCGCTCTGGCGCGCGAGGCACAGCAGCTGGCCGAACGACAGGACGACACGGTTGCGAAAGCCATCACCTTCTGTTTGAGCAGCATTGCATATCGAAACCTGGGCCGGGAAGCCGAAACACAACGCACAGCCCTCGAGGCGCTCGAGAGCTTGCAGATCTCATCCGATCAGGAGCAGAGCGTCTGGGACCGAGTGCTCAAAGGATTGGGCAAGTCTGATCTGCTCATCCTCTCGCAAACCTTATCCGCATTGGTACAGAGCGCCTTCCACCAAACCGACTACCCGACCTCGCTGACCTATGCCAACCTCGAACTCTACCTGAAGCGGCAGCTCGGGGATCGGAGAGGCGAAGCGGTTGCGCTCCAGCGCATCGGCCGCGCCTATGGGCGGGTAGGACTCTACCAACGAGCGCTCGAGCATCACTTCGACGCCTTGACCCTCTTCGAGAAAGAGGCGCTGGACGAGGTGGGCTGGGCGCTCGACGACATCGCCGGCATCTATATCAAAGTGGGGCAGCTCGACAAGGCGCTCGAGTACGCCCGGAAGAGCATCGATGCCAGCGCCGGAAACGGGGATGGAACCCTCATCTGCTCAGCCCTCCGGCACATCGGCACCGTGCAACAGAAGTTCGGTGAGTTCGACGCGGCCCGTGAATCCTTTGAGCAGGGCCTGGCGGTCGCCGATGAGGAAGGTTCGGCTCTCATCCGGCTCAGCCTCGGCAATATGTTTCTCGAGCAGAACCTCTATGAAGCCGCCCTCGAGAACTTTCAGGCCTGTCTGGAAAACATGCCGGCGGATCCATTCAAACACCATCGCACCCAGGCGCTGATCGGACTCGGCCGCGTACACTTCGAGCTAGCAGACTATCCGGGGGCGATCCGCTATTTCGAAAACGCGCTCGGTTACGCCGAACAGATGAAGGCGGCGGTCGAAACCTACCAGGCCCACCAGGGGTTGTCCCGGACCCACCGCCGGCTCGGCGAGGTGGAGCGTTCACTGACGCACTTCGAGGCCTATCACCACGCCAAAGAACGGGTGACGCAGGAAGCGTCGGACGTTCGAACCCAACTGCTGATGATCCAATTCGATGTCGAGCGCCTCCAGAAAGATCAGGAGATCCACCGGTTACGAACTGTCGAATTGGCGCGAGCCTACAGCGAGCTCAAGAGCCTCAACGCCCAGCTCGAGCGCCAGGCCAAAGAGCTGGAACAGCTCAGCATTGTCGACGACCTCACCGGCCTTTACAATCGCCGTTACCTCGATACCAAGCTCGGCTATGAGTTTGCCCGGGCCACCCGATACCGGCATTCGTTGGCCGTCATCATCTGCGACATCGACGACTTCAAAGAGATCAACGACCGTTTCTCTCATGTCGGTGGCGATGAAGTTCTCAAGGTGTTGGCGACCATCTTCAAGAGCAACACGCGCGACACCGATATCGTCGCCCGCTTCGGAGGCGAGGAGTTTGTGATCATCTTCCCCAACATCTCAAAACCGCAGGCCCGGCAGGCCGGGGAAAAGATCCGGCGCATCGTGGCCGAGTACCCTTGGAACGAACTCCGCCAGGACCTCACGGTCACGATCAGCATCGGACTCGCCGAAAAGAGCGAAGCTGCCGACGCCAGCACCCTGATCCAACTCGCCGACGACCGCCTCTACCAGGCAAAGCGGGCCGGCAAAAACCGCGTTGTCTCCTGAAGGGCAGATCACCGTCTGGCTCAACCGGCCAGATGGGACTCCTTCCAGATATTGATGCCGCTCTCGGTCGCGTGGCGGTCGATCGCGCGCAGCTCTTCTTCGCTGAATGTCACATTTGCGAGCGCCGCGATGTTCTCTTCTAACTGCTCCACCCGGCTCGCGCCGATCCGTACCGAGGTAATGCGTGGATCTCGCAAACACCAAGCGAGTGCCATCTGGGCCAGGCTCTGACCGCGCTGCGCCGCAATCCCGTTTAAGGCTCGAACCTTGGCCAGAGCCTCATCTGTGAGTAGCGAACGGCTGAAACTATCCCCGCGAAGAGCCCGCGCGTCAGTCGGGATATCACCGAGGTACTTGCCGGTCAATAGCCCCTGGGCCAAGGGGGAGAATGCGATGCAACCGATACCTTCGCGCTCGAGCGTGTCCACCAAGTCCACCTCGATCCAGCGATTGAGCATCGAGTAGGAGGGTTGATGGATGAGGCAGGGTACGCCCATATCGCGCAGCAGTGCGCTCGCCTCAGCCGTCTTTTTGGCGGAGTATGAAGAGACACCCACATAAAGCGCCTTTCCCTGCCGAACGGCGCTTGCCAGTGCTCCCATCGTCTCCTCGAGAGGGGTATCGGGATCGAAACGGTGCGAGTAGAAGATATCGACGTAATCGAGTCCCATACGCTCGAGGCTCTGATCCAGACTTGCCAGCAGGTATTTGCGCGACCCCCAACAACCGTACGGTCCGGGCCACATGTCGTATCCTGCCTTGGTCGAGATGATCAGTTCATCACGATAGGGTGCCAGATCTTGGCGAAGCATCCGCCCGAAGTTTTCTTCAGCCGATCCGGGGGGCGGACCGTAGTTGTTGGCCAGGTCGAAATGCGTCACCCCGAGATCGAAGGCTCGAAGGACCATCTGCCGGCCGAGATCGAAGGGTCGGTCGTTGCCGAAGTTGTGCCAGAGGCCGAGCGATACCGCCGGCAAATCCAAACCGGACCTGCCCGTGCGCCGGTAGGACATGCCTTCATAACGCTCAGGAGATGCGAGATAGGTCATTGCGCCACGCTCCTCTCTTACCCATCTGGTATAACATGCGGCAATGCGAGCTCAACCATGCCAGTAATCCGGAAGGGTAGAGATGATGGAAAAAGCCGACAACGTACAAAAAAGCGATGCCGAGTGGCGTGAGGAGTTGAGCCCAGAGGAGTACCACGTCCTCCGCCAAGAGGGCACCGAACGGGCCGGCACCAGCCCCCTCAACCGTGAAAAGCGCAAAGGGAGTTACCTCTGTGCCGGTTGTGGACAACCCCTCTTTCACAGCGACGCAAAGTACGAAAGCGGCACCGGCTGGCCGAGCTTTTTCGCCCCTATTCCGGGCGCGCTTGAGACCAAAACCGACCTCAAGCTGCTCGCGCCGCGCACCGAATACCACTGCACGCGCTGCGGCGGTCATCAAGGCCACGTGTTCAACGACGGTCCGGATCCTACCGGTCAGCGCTACTGCAACAACGGTGTTGCGCTCCGCTTCGTGGCTGATGAGGACGAAGCTGATAAGTAGCGTGCCACGACCCAGAGTCTCGGCACTTCATCGCCGTGTTATTCCTCAATTGGCAGCGACCGAAACCCCAAAGGACTCAAAGCGCTCGAGCGAGATGGCGTAGGCGTCTTGATCGGCTAGAAAACGGATGCAGTACTCTGTGGGGTACCAACCCGCCTCGGGTAACGCCTGAGGCATCTTGATGGCGGTGCAGACCTCTTCATTTTGCAGC
>CP070651.1:30077-57660 GCA_020354625.1 Trueperaceae bacterium | reverse complement strand
GAAGCGCGCCTGGATCTTGCCTGTCGAGCCCGGGCCGAGCTGAAACTTGGACGCGTAGCAGAGGGCGTCGGGGTTGGCCTCTGCAAGATGCGCCTCGAACGCCGTTATCAGCCCGTCCAGGCGGGAGGAGTCATCCACGTCCACCAGGAGCTGGGCATAGGCGCTGTTGAGCTTCTCGGGCGTGTAGGTGAGCAGGAAGCGCAAGCCCCCCTTTCCGACGAGGGAGGTCTCAAGCTCTTCGCCACCATCACCGACCCCACTACCACCTTGAAAGCCAGCCTCATCGGGAAGATCGATCGCGCCGGACAGCTCGGCAAGGAGCTTGCTGAGGACATGCTCGAGCAACTCGCCGCCGCCAATTGAGCGCGGCGATTCGGTCCGCCGAAGCCTCGCTCTATACCGCTTGACGATTGCCTTCAAGCACGAGCGCATCGGCTTGATCGAGGGGCTTTTCTCTGCCCTGAGACCAGGCGGTAACAAAAGTGAGGTCATCTAAGCGGCAACGGACGGCAGACACCTCCTGCTCATACCGGCTACGCTCGATAAGCAGCAACGGAGCCCGAATGGCTTCCCGCAACTTTTCTGCCGCCCCCCAGAGACGCGCTGCCCGCTCAGGTTCCCCCCGTGAAACCGAGCTCGCCATCCCCTCCAGCGACACGGCGACGCCGTGCCTATCGCCCAACGACCGGTGAATCGTCAGGCTTTCGCGATAGTGGGCTTGGGCCGAGATCTCATCATTCTCGGCGCAGGCTACCAGACCCAGGCCGCTATGGGCTACCGCCACGCCTTTCTTGTCACCCACGCCCTCCATAATGGTTAGGCTCTCTTTGAACAGGACACGGGCGGAGGCTAGATCCTTCTCGGCGCAAGCGACCCACCCCAAACTCTGGAGCGCGTGAGCGGTGATGACCACCTTGTGCCCCAGGGCGCGCGCCGTGGCCAGAGCTTCTTCAAGCAGCGAGCGCGCCCGAGCAAAATCCCCTCGATAATAGCTCAAGCTCCCTAGTTTGATAAGCGCCCCGGCAGCACCGATCTCATCGCCTATCTCTCGCCTGACCTTCAGGCTCTCTTCATACTGTTCGTGGGCCGCAGCGTGATCGCCTTGAACCAGCAGCACGTTTCCCAAGTTGTTGAGCACGTGGCCAAGACCCCACAGGTTTCCCAACTCCCGCATCATGCCGAGGCTCTCTTCATACAGCGCGTAAGCCCTGGCAAAGTCACTCTCCCGGTAAGACAGATCTCCCAAGTTGAGAAGCGTAAAGGAGATGCGTTCCTTATCCCCTATTTCGCGGTTTATCGCCAGGCACTCCTCGAAATGCAACCTCGCCAACTCGTAATCTCCCTGCTGTTTGAAGAGAAGCGCCAGCGTGTGGAGCGTGTGGGAAATGCCCTTCTTGTTCCCAAGGTCCCGTGCTACCTTCAGACTCTCCTCGAGCAGCGAGCGGGCCAAACCCCATTCGCCTCGACCGAACTCAAGATCTCCCGTTTTTCTTAGCGCTTCAGCTATGTTGTACTTGTCACCCAGCTCTCGAGCCCGTTCTAAGCTTTCCTCCAGCAACGAGCTCGACTTACGGTAGAAATCGGTGTGCCCGACTAATCCTACTAGGCTGAGGAGCGACTCTACGATATCTAGCTTATTACCCAAGGCCTTTCGAATCACCAGGCTCTCTTCGATCAAGTCGCGGGCCAAGGGAAAATCGCTCTGTATCTTGGCCAGCTCTCCCGCCCCCTGGAGGGCTTTCGCTCGTTCGGCGGTCCACTCAACTGCTGCGGGGAGGGCCAAAGCACGTGTCAACCACGCCCGGCCCTCGTAAAGATAGCCGCGTATGCGCCAAAAACGCCACAGCGCCCCGGTGAGTTGCAAACCGAGCTTCGCGTTGCCGGTTTCAACCGCCCAGCCGAGGGCGAGGCGAAGGTTGTCGTGCTCCTCATCCAAACGCTCCAACCAAGCAGGGTCTTCCACCGTCCAGGACTTGGCTTCGGCCTCTTCTGCCAAAGACAGAAAATACTGGGCGTGACGCTCTTGAACTGCCTGCTGCTCACCGGGGTGTTCGGCCAGCTTCTCCTCGGTATATTGGTACAGAAGCGGGTGACGGTCGAAGCGGCCGCTCGCCAGCACCCGCATCAGCGACTTGTCCACCAGCGACGCCAGGACCGGAATGGTGGCCCCGACCACCTCAGCAGCCGCCTCACGCCTGAACCCACCCCGGAACACCGACAGCCTCCGAAGCACGCTCTGCTCGTTGGATGAGAGTAGATTCCACGAGTGCTCGAACGTGGCGCGAAGGCTCCTGTGACGCCCCGCCACATTCCGGGTCGGGTTGGTCAAAAAGTCGATGTTCCTCTCGATCTCCCCTGCAATCTCCGGTAGCGGGATCAGCCTCACCCACGCAGCCGCCAGCTCGATCCCCAAAGGAAACCCCTCCACCAACCGGCAGATCTCCCACACCGACTCGGCGTTCTCCTTCGTGAACGAAAAGCTCGGGTCGGCTCGCCTCGCTCGCTGTACAAACAGGCGGACCGCATCCACCCCACCAGCTTCCTCGTGGGTGGCATCCCCCTTGGGAACCGCGAGCCCGCCTAACGGGTACAACCACTCCTCCATGACATTCAACCTCTCCCGCGACGTCACCACAACCTTCAAAGTGGGACACGAACGCACCAACTCGGAAGCGAACCCCACCCCCTCCATCAGCTGCTCGAAATTGTCGAGCACCAGGAGCAGCTCCCTCGTCTTCAACTGCCTTACAACCTGGGACGACACCTCGTCGCTCCCCCGCACGGAGAGCCCCACCAGCTGAGCGATCTGCGACGGTATCAGCGAAGCGTCCGTGAGCGAGTCCAACTCGATAAAGTACACCCCGTCTTTAAAGCGACCCCCCCGCAACTCTTCCCGAGCCAGTCTCAGCGCCAGACGCGACTTGCCCACTCCCCCAGGCCCTACCAACGTGATCAGCCGGCACTCGGCTTCGAAAAGCTGCTCTTTGAGCTTCGCTAGTTCCACATCCCGCCCCACAAAAGACGTAACTACGGGCGGTAGAACACTCGGTATCGAACCCTCGCCGGGCACAACCTCCCGCAGCCGGGCTTGGGCTTCCTCACGGCTCAGCTCGAGCGACAGGCCGTACGCCTGCGCTTCGCGCCGCAAAGTATCCGCATGCACGCTCCCCCCAGCCAACAGCAAGGTGTAGAGCCGTTCCATCTCCCCAAGTTCAAGTTCCCCCGCACCCGGCATCAACAGGGCGCGCTCGGCGTGCCTGACAGCCACCTTGAACTCACCGCGACGCGAGACTTCCTCAGCCAATCCCAGACATGCTTTCCTGGCTTGGACCGCCAGGAACTCGCGGGTTTCATACACCCACTCCTCCAGCTCGACCCCCCAACCCTTTAGGTCGACACCAGACACAAAGGGACCGCGATGGAGTTCTACAGCTTCCATCATCCGGCTCTCTTCCACCGCGCCCAGAAGCTCGATGGCGTCACACCTTATGGAAGCTTGAACCCAATTCTCGGCTGTCTCGATTGCGCCAGGCACGCCACCGTGTAGCTGGTAGAGCGCCGTCGCCAGACTCTGGCGTGGGTTCGCGGCGCGACTCCAGAAAAGCTCCGCCAGATAACGGCGCTCTCGGGCGCCCTCGAGCACCAGGTACGCCAGCAACAACAGCGGTTTGGGACGGTGAAAGTCAGCACCCTCGAGCTCCAAACCGCCCAGGGTACGCAGGATCATGACTCAGTATAGAACACCCTTCGTCGGCATCAACGGGGCGTTCATGGCACCGTTCAAGCTGCCGTTCACGACGTGTTGAAGCCCGGCAGAGCATCATCGACGTAACGCAACCGGCAGCTGCATCCGCCTCAACGTGAACGGAGGTTCTCTCCATGAAACCAGTCGTGGTCCTGTTCATGGCTTTGCTAGTCGCCCTCACCAGCATCGGCACAGCCGACCCTGGCCTACCAGTCCCCCTTGCGCAGACGATCGACCACTTCCTGACAGAGCGTGTGACCGACTGGGAGATACCCGGTATGGCACTGGTGATCGTCCAGGGTGATCGTGTGATCTACAACAAGGCGTTCGGCCTCTCCGACCTCGAACGAAACGTCCTTATGACCACCCACACTCCTATCGCCATAGGCTCGACCACCAAAGCCATGACGGCACTGGCCGTCATGCAACTGGTCGATCGACACCAGCTGGATCTCGATGAGCCCATCCACCACTACCTCCCCTGGTTCGAACTCGCAGATGAGCGCGGCCAAAGCATCACCACCCGCCAGATCCTGTCACACAGCTCAGGTCTCCCCCCCTCCTACGATCTCGTCGAAGCCCAAGACCCCGACGCTCTCGAGCAGGCGGTACGGGAGCTAAGCAATACCTACTTGCAGTTCAGTCCTGGAGAGAGGTTTCAGTATACCAATGATGGGTTCAACCTTGCGGGCATGCTCATCCAGCAAGTCTCCGGCATGCCTTACGAAGACTACATGGCACAGAACATCTTTGCGCCGCTGCAAATGAACGATAGCACCTTCGATCCGGTGTTGGCCGAAGAGCACGGGCTCGCCCAATGCTACGCCTGGGGGTATTCGCCGCCCATGCCACGCAGCTTGACCTTCAGTCGCAGCGACAATCCCGCAGGCATGTTGGTCGCCAGCAGCACCGACATCGGGAGATACTTCTCGGCCTTACTCAACCGCGGTCACGTGGATGACCAGGTAGTGATCTCCGAAACTGCCCTGCAGCAGATGTGGTCTCCGATCGTAGCGGTCTATGGCTCAAACGATACGAGCTATGGGCTGGGTTGGTTCATCACCGGTGGCGACCTACCGATCTTATTCCACAGCGGCGACCGCTACTGCAGCGGTTCGGATTTCGTGCTGTTCCCCGACCGGCAGTTGGCCATCGGGCTCCTCACCAACTTTCGAAGTTCTGTTCAACTCCGCTTCGAACTATTGCAAAGCGTCGCCGCCACCGTGCTGTTTCTGGGCGAGCCACACCAGGCGTTCGAAACGAGCTCGACACGGATTGCCAGCCGGGAAAGCGATCCCTCTCTGTGGTCCGGCTACCTTGGAAGCTATACCTCAGCCGCAGGCGCGATCGAGATCTCCATGGCCGACAACAGGCTGGTGGGATCGATGCTCGATTCGGAGTTCGACTTGATCCCCTATAGCGACACGCGGTTCACCATCCACAGCGCTACGCCCGCGCTCGACGGGCTCGAGCTCGAGTTCGTTGTTCGTGAACAAGGTTCATTCGGTTCCTTGCCCGGCAGAGTGATCAACACAGGACGCCTCCTACTCATGAACTGGCAATTCGGTTACAAACGGGAGTAGGACAGGGGTGTTACTCCGCGCCGCCAAAGAACGCTTTGACATCATCTTCCCGGGCGATCTCGAAGGCATCAGGTACAGAGAAGTCTCGATCCCGGTTCGCTCGACGCGTAAGGTCTCAGCCGCCTCTGGCGAACGGAGGAAGTAGATCTACCCACAAGAGCCGTCACAGGTGTTGCAATCCCCGGCCAAACCGGGAATCGGGATGGAGACCACTGCCTCCTGAGGGTGGAGAGAGTCGATTCCACCAGGTGCAACCATGAGCTCGATCCGCACGCCGGTGACGGGGCAGGACAAAATGACAGTTGCCTCCTGATCGATCATCGCGGGCAGGAAGAGCCTGTCAAGGGCGCACCAGGTGTAGAGCTCCCGGTCTTTCACGTACAAGTGGTAGCGGGCAGGAACCTGGGTGAGAGTCGCGCCGACGAGCTCCCCGGCCTGGTTGAACTCCGCTTCGCTGCGACGCAACTGAACGATGCAGACGGAAGTCTTTGCTAGAGCCAGCGCCTGCGCCTGAACAGCACGAGCATCGCTGCGACCAGGGTGACCATGAACAGCCAGAGCGCCGGATAGCCCCAGCGCAGATGCAGCTCGGGCATGACGTCGAAGTTCATGCCGTACACCCCTACCAGAAACCCGAGGGGGATGAAGATGGTGGCGATGATAGTCAGCACTTTCATGACTTCGTTCATCTTGAAGCTCAAACTGGTCAGGTAGAAGTCGTGGAGCCCCGAGAGCACCTCCCGGAAGGTCTCCACCGTGTCGATGACCTGGATGCTGTGATCGTACGCGTCGCGCAGGAAGGTCACCACCACAGCGCTCACAACCGGCGACTCCTCGCGCTGCAGGGTCCCCATCAGCTCGCGAAGGGGCCAGATCGACTTTCGCAAGAAGAGCAGTTCGCGCCGCAACCGGTTCACGCGCTCGAGAGAATGGGGCGTCGGCTCGCGCAAAATCTCCTCTTCGAGCTCTTCAAGCGTGTCGCCGTAGTGCTCGAGCACGCTGAAGTACGAGTCGACGATCACATCGATCAGCGCATAGGCGAGGTAGTCCGCGCCCAGCTTGCGCATGCGCCCCTTGCCCCGGCGAAGCCGTTCACGAACCGGTGCAAAGACGTCTCCCGGACGTTCCTGGAAGGTCAACACGTAATCGGGGCCCAGCACCAGGCTGAGCTGCTCGCTCTGAGGCGATCCATCCTCTGTCAGGCTGAGCATGCGCAAGACGATGAAGAGGTGAGCTTCGAACAGTTCGACTTTCGGACGCTGGCCTACGCTGGCGATATCCTCTCTGACGAGCGGATGCAAGCCGAAAGCCTCCCCGAAGGCCTGGATCAGCTCGGTCTCGTGCAGACCGGTGATGTTGTACCAGCTGATCTGACCAGGCTCCCGCAAGGCCAAGGCTTGCTCGAGCCCCGATACCTGGTGCTCGGTCAACTGCCCTTCATCGTAGCGAAACAGCTCGATGGTAACGGTTTCGACCTCGACCTCACCGGTGTAGACGACGCTGCCGGGTGCCAGTCCCGCCTTGCTCGCTCTCCCCTGATGGACTCTCAACATCTCATTCCTCCGCCCTATCACTCACCCCATCGGCCACGCCATCTCCAACCAACTTGAATGGAAAAGGATCGGTGACGACGCCGGTGTAGAGGGTCCGGTGTGGAAAGGGGATCTCGATGCCGTCGGCGTCGAACGCCTCTTTGATCTCTTGCTGCATGCCGTTTTTGAGCTGGAGCCAGTTCTCGGTCTTGGCCCACACCGACAATTGATAGTCGATCGAGGACTCCCCGAAGCCTTGGGCGATCAAGAGCGGCGCAGGCTCCTCGAGACAGAGCGGGTTTTTGTCGGCCACCTCGAAAAGTACCTCCTGCACCCGCTGCAGATCTTCTTTGTAGGCCACCCCGACGGGGATGTCCACCCGGCGGATGGGGAAGCGGTTTAGGGTCGTGATCTCGGCTTTGACCATGGTCTCGTTGGGGATGCGCACCAGCAGATTGTCGAAGGTGCGAAGCTTGGTCGACAAGAGGTCGATGGACAACACCTCTCCCGTGGTGGATTCGACCCGGATCACGTCACCCACCGCCACAGCGCGCTCGAACACCAGAAAAAGCCCGCTGATGACGTTGGAAACCGATGTCTGAGACGCGAACCCTATCGCCAGCGTAACGATACCGGCAGCCCCCAGCAGAACCCCGAAGTTGAATCCCAGCTCCCGCAAGGCCGAGATGGAAAAGAGGACGAGGATCGTATACGAGACCGCCCTTCTCAGGAGCATCAACTGTTGAGGGCTGAGGCTCTTGGCAAGACTCCTCACCACCACAAGCCGGGCCAAGCGCGCCAGCACCAGGCCAGCGGCGAGCAACGCCAGCGCCCTCAGGACAGCTCCAAGCTGTTGGAGTTGGAAAAACCCAGCCAACCAAGTCCAAACGTTTGAAAATGCCTCTTGCATCGCGGACACCTTACCTGCTGCTAAACAGGCGGCTGAAGGCTCGCACCACCAGGCCGGTCTCCAACTGCTGACGAGCCGAAGCGATCCGCTCGGTCTTGCCCACCTCGGCGGGAGGTCGCTTGTCGATCTGCAACTCCGCCAGATCGCCCCCCTCCTGACGGGTCAGCGTGATTGTCTCGGTCCACAAATCACCTTCCAGTGTGCCGTAAAGCGAGAGGTATTGAACCGGCAGTCGTATGCGCTCGAGGAGGAGCGCATTTTTCGCTCGGTTGCGCAACCTCGCCACCGTGATCGCACGGTGGGGCAATAAGGTGACGTCCGCAAGCCTCAAACGGCCCGCCGTGCGACTGGCATAACAGAGCTCACCCTCGCGGGTCGATGGCCCGAACCAGGTATCCGAAGGGCGATAGCTCGGCAACTCCACCAACAACATCTCGGGGTCACCCACTCTGACTTGGAGCCAAAGCGGCGTGCTCAGGTAGAGATTGATATCTTCCCCAGCCGGAACGGTAAGAGCCGACTCGGGGCGTACGATGACCGGCCGATCGGCCAGGGCAGGCGTGAGAACGACCCGTCTCGACGTCTTGCGAAAGCTGAAGCGGTACACTATCCCTCGCTCTTCGTCTTCAGCCTCACCCACCGGCACTTCGACCTCCGAGGCACTTTCAAAGGGATCCTCGCGTTGCTCGTGGACCACACGCCACTCGTGCTCCAACCGGTGAATCCACAGCATACTAGGACCGATGTGCCAGCGGCCGACCTCGTTTTCAGCAAGTGTGTGGGACCCCCAGCAACCCGTGTTGCCCACGGGCAAATCACGCCTCGTTGTAGCTTTACCGACCCTATTTCTGCTCATGCCCCATCATCAGGTAGCATACACTCAGCGAACGCCCAATCGCATCGCCCAACCAGGCCTAGTGGTGTTCGAGACCGAAGCCACGCTAGCGGTGGTGATCTCTTCGATGGTGATGAACGCCTTGGGGTTCGCTTCCTGTACGATCCTGAGCATTCTCGGCACCGCCTTGCGTGGAACGATGCTGAAATCGATGCGGACACCTCCATCTCGACCTTCGGCATTGATCGCCGTAACGTAAAAACCCTTGTGACGTAACGCCTGTGCAACAGCCGGTGTATCGACAGAGGTAACAATGCGCACCAGTTTCTTCCCCATAGCGAGCCATTTTTCGATAGTGGAACCGGTTATGGTTCCACAGGCGAATCCCCCACAAAAGGCGACCAGCTTGACGGGGTTATCGAGATTGGTGACGACCTGGGCAGTCGCGGTAAGCCAGATCAAGGATTCGAAGAAGCCCAAAACACCCGCCAGGGTGCGTTGCCCCCTCACGAGCACGATGAGCCTCACCGTGCCGATCGACACGTCGACGATACGCATGAAAAAGATCAGTAAAGCACCCAACACAACTGAGTTGGGCATGGTCAAAAGTTCATTCATGGTAGGAAAGGTAGCACTATCCCCTACAGACGCTCACGAACATCCTCAGACCACCAGTCGACGTTGCGCTGGCGTTTGTAAGGATGGGGACGACGCTGCGTGTTCTGCTGGTGGCTCCTCTCGCCACCACGCTTACGCAAGCGTCTCTTTGTGGTCTCGCCGTCTTGCCGGTGAATGCCGGCCATATCAAAACCTCCCGTTTTGACGACAAGCTCTTGGCACCATCTCTAGTTGTTACAAGCTGCGTCACGATCTTTATAATACTTGAGCGGATCTTTGTCAAGTAGTCATTAGCCGGTATATAAACCGCCATAGAGGGAGCAAAGTGGGTTTCAAGGATCGATATGAATCGCACCAAGCACCCAAAGGACCGCTGACGTATACAGTATTTTTAATAGATTATCTAATATGATCAGACTAAATTTGTGTCGCTACGTATCGCCCCCCGAGCCTAGCGTACGCCGCCACACTCCGAGGCCGTAGTCCGACCACTTTCAGCGAAGACTCTTTTCGTCAAGCCGCATCGCATCGAGCTCCCGTTGCCGGGTTGCCTCTGCCTGGCGCTCCGCCGGCGTCTTCAACTTCGCCTCGAGCCAACCATTGATCTGGTCGAAGTAGCGGAAGACGAAGCTCCCGATCACCACCATGGCGATGACGTAGAGGGAGCTCATGCCGCTAAGAGCCGTCCTGGTTTCCTGGGGGAGCGACGTCACGCCGGCCGCCAACCCCGCGATCACAAGCGAGAACTCGCCCCGCGGCAACAGCATCAACCCATGTCCTACGCTGGCCCGCCGGCTGAGACCGCTCCAACGCCCCGATAGGTAACCGGTCATCATGTTGGCAACAATGGTGACGACGACCAGAAGCAGCGCCGCCGGAAGCTGCTTGACGGCCGCTCGAGCATCGACGTGGAGACCGAAACCGAGGAAGAACACGGCGGCACCGACGCTGTGCCAGGACTGAAGCGTCTGCTCGACCCGCTCCTTGAAACGCGACTCTGCCACCACCATGCCGAAGAGAAAAGCAGCGACCGCCTCGGGGAAACCGAGCGACTTGGCCAACACAGAAAAGAGCACCACCAGCGCCAAGGAGAGGAGGACGAACGCCTCCCCTTCGCGGCTCAACAGACGATCGACCAAACCGCGGCCGAAACGCAGCAGGAGCAGCGCGATCAGCAAGAAAAAGAGCACGCCGAGCGCATCTATGAGCCCTCCTCCCAGCGTAATGAGCCCAAGTCCCGTCAAGATCACCACCATCGCCAGATCTTCGAAAACGAGCACGCCCAGGGTCCGTTCCGTCTCCGGATAAGCGACCAGGTCTCTTTCAGCCAAAAGCTTGGCGATCACACCAGAGCTGGAGATGTAGACGATACCTCCCAGAAAGAGCGAGGCGAGCCAGCCGAGGCCGAGCACTAGACCAACACCGACGCCGACCACCAAATTCACTAGATCGAGACTCCCAGCCAGCAGCGTACTCCTGCCGCTCTCCAGAAAACGGGACAGCGAGAATTCGAGGCCCAAGTAAAAGAGCAGCAACACGATGCCCAGCTCACCTAACAACTCGATGAGTTCGGTCTCCTGGTATAGCGTGTAGATACCGTGTGGTCCGAGAATGATGCCGAGCAGAATGTAGCCTACGATGGCAGAGATGCCGAGGCGCTGGCTAATCCAGCCCGCAGTATAGAGCCCGAGCGCGATCAGGCCAAACTCCAAGATGGGAGACACCTACAACACTCCACGCAAAAGAATCTTCACTGAGAATGATGAACTAGGCTCGAGACCTGACGGCATCTCTGGCGGCCTCGATCTCGGGGTTTGACCCGATGATGAGGATGGTGTCGCCGGCCTCAAAGACCGTATCAACCCGGGGATTGGGGATCGCCTGCTCACCCCGCATGATGGCGACGATCGACACCCCCGTCTTAGTCCGCAGGGCCGAAGCACCGACCGTGGTTCCGATCAGGGTCGAATCCACACCGAGTTCGATCCATTCGATCTCCAGCCCTCCCAAGACGAGCTTGAGCCGTTCCAAGTCGGGCGCACCGACGAGCGGCTGTCCCAGAAGGTTAGCGACCTGCTGTGCCTCTTCCTTGTCCACTTTGACGACGTCGCAGGGCCTATCCTCCTGCTCACGAAAGTGATACATCTGGCGCTCCCCGTCGGGGCGCACCACGATAGCGAGGTTGCCACCTGCTCGAAGCGGCATGACGTACTTCTTGCCTATGCCCGGCAAGGTCACCTCGCGTACTTCTATGGCAGATCCTGTCAGCTCGTTGGTCACCACTGCATCCCTTCTGTTGCACAGGAGCAGTGATGAGTGAACAGTAATGAATCATGAGTCGGATCCTGCAAACGTATGGGTAGACCCATAACCTTCACCACACTCATAACCCATAACTGATTACCCATCACTCGTAGCCCATCCCTCTATAGCCCATCTCTCTTGCATAGTAAGTACCTGCCACTCATTGTAGTGCTTTTGGCGAGATCTCTCGGCTACCTCAGGTACCGCCGGTTCACTAGTGGTCTTTTCGGTTTGACAGCCTACCCGACCACGTTATTCTTGCTTGGCGCAGAGATGGGCTGTGCGTATCCGGTCATGGTAGCTGAGCGGGAGCTAGGAATCTGTATTCACGGAAGAAGATGGGAGTATCTGAAATAGACGTATTTGACCAGTCGAATCGCTATACTTTGGAGTGGGTCGGCACTCGGCCTTGAGTCGTGTCTGTCTGGCCACTTCCAGGAGCAGGCTTTGTATGAAAGATCGGGTTTCAAGAACGCGGCGCTGTTCGAACAATCTGATCGATAGCATCACAACCCGCCCCGCGGCATCCACGCGCTTCCCGTTCACGCCTGGGGTGCTGGCAACCGTGCGGGGAGAGTGAAACGATGATCGAACGCTCCTGTTTGCCATCCTCCATCTCCAACATCGCATGGACAGGCACATCAGGTAAGGACCGGTCTTGGTGAAACGCCGGAAGATCATTGGTGCCAGTGGATTCATCGCTCTGGGCCTGTTTCTCCTCTTTATGCTGCCCGCTACACCAGCTGGTCGAAGTTGGTTGCTCGGCAGAGCCGAGACAGCCCTGGGGAACTACGGTGCGACGCTCGACTACCGTAACAGTTCGGGGAATCCTTGGTGGGGGTTCTCACTCGAAGAGGCCACGCTGCAAGCTCCTGGCATCGATCTAGCGCTCGGACGGCTCGACCTTTCCTACCGCCTCCTCTCTATCATTCGCGGCCGTCTACCTCTCTCGGTCCGTGCCGAGGCGCTGACCGGGACGCTCCATTTGGCACAAATCGATCTGCGTCCTCAGGGGGGGAGGAGTCTCCCCATCCGACCCGTACTACAAGAGCTCGATGTCGAACAGGTGGACTTGAAGATCGACGACGTCCCCTATACGCTTCCGGATCTCGCGATATCGGACGTGAAGATTGCCGAGGCAGCAGGGGGTTTTGCGTTGGACGCCACTTTATCTACCACCGAGGGCGCAGCCGAGGTGGCCGCGGTGATCAGGCTTCAACCGTGGAGCTTGCGAGCCGAGGTGAAACGTGCCGACGCAGCACTGGTACGCCATTGGTGGCGGGGCGCGCGAGCGGGCACCCTCACCGGAACAATCACCATCGAAGAGAACGACGTTCGTGCCGAGCTGGAACTGGTCGATGGCAAGGCCGCACTGCCTGGCATCACCCTGACGTCCATCTCCGGGCCGATCAGCTACCGGCCTCCCTTCGTAGAGGCGGAATTGACCGCGGAGGTATTGGGCGGCACGGCCTCGACTGTCACACGCGTAAACGTAACGGAGAAACACCTGGAAGCCGAGGTGACAGGGCGGGGAGGGCTCGCCGAACTCGCGGCTCTGCTCACCACCCGTGGCATGCCGCCGGACCTCCTGCCCACCATTGCCCCCGAGGGACACCTCGATATGAAGGCGACTGTCTCCGGCTGGGAGCAAATCGAGGTACTCGGGGAGGCGAGAGGGAGCGGAACCCTTCTCGAGCGTCCGCTCGGAGATCTGTTGGCGATCTTCAGCTTCAGTAGCGAATCGGGGCCATCGGTCTCCGCCTCTGCTTCTCTCGGTGAGGGACAGATAGCTCTCTCACTGACGCCCAACGCAGAGGGCATGGTAATCGACTTCGGCGCCGAGGCGTTCAGGCTCACGGATACGCTTGTAGCGGGGGCGCACCTCTCGCTACAAACCGCAGCCGGGGCTTCGGTCGGATCCGGATCGTTGGACGCCACCCTCACCGGCACAGCGTTGTCGCGCCCGCGCGAGCTGGCGATCGACGGCACCATCGAAGATACGCTGTGGCGCTTCCACGCCACCGGTACAGACGAGCTCGGTGCAATGCTCGAGAGCACGTTCACCATAGACGACAACCAGGTCAGCGGCGCAGCAGAGCTCGGTAATTTGAGCCTCCCTTTTGCCTCGGCACCGCTGGCGTTGACGCTACATGCCAACGGGCCTCTCGACACCGTGCCCTTGACCACCACCCTCAGCTCGGCGACCCCCATCGAGCTCGTATTCGGCGACACACGCTTCCCAATAGGTACAGAGGGGGAGCTCCGCGCCGTTCTCAAAGGTGCTGTGCTCACAGCGCTCACAGGCGAGGTGGGACCGCTTAGCGTAGCAGGCACGATGGATATCGGGCACCGTGAAGGAGAGCTTCAACTCGAACTCGAAGAGACACCGCTCTCCGGACCGTTGCGTGGAACGCTGGGCTTCCAAAATGGAACGCTGGCCATCACCCCCGAGAAGACACGTTTGGAAGCCGATCTGACCTTCGAGGCAGGAAGCCTGAACACTGTCACCCTCCCCAACCTCTCAGGCCTGCTCGAGTTGATTAATGACGACACGACGAGGCTCTCCTTCAAAGACGTGACCCATGGCCTCGAAGTCGACCTCAACGGGGATCGACTCGGGGTTCGATTGGAAGAGACTCCCTTCGATGTGGCGGGCCAGACCCTCACGTTGACGGGCGATATCACAACGACCCCAGCCACACCGCTCGAGGCGATGGCTCTCGACCTGCGAGCCGCTACTCCACAGGGAGAGTTGTCGGTTCGCGGCGATGCAGATCTGGCACGACTAGAGTTTAGAGCCGACCCCGGACAACCGATCGGCCCCTTTACCCTCGAGGTAGGCACAGAGCTCGACGGTGAGCTCAAGCTACGTGATCGACGCCTGATGCTAGCAGGAACCCTCGGTGAGATCATCGTGGAACTCGGCGGGGGATTGAACCTCGCCGGTGGAACGAAGCCGGTCCTCGATACCGAGCTCGAGCTGATGCGCGAACAAGAACACCTGATCCTCACCGTCCAAGGTCCTGTAGACGACCTCTCCTGGAGCACATCAGGACAGCTCTCCCTCACCGCACTCGGCAGTGTATTGGGACTCGAATTGAGCGGCGAGCTGAGCGGCTCCTTTAGCTCACAGGGCGGTCTTCACGAAGGCGACCTCATCTTGGACGGACGCTTCCGCGACCAGCTCCTTACGGCCCACCTCACAGGATCCGGCGAAACCGTGTCCATCGAGGCAGAAACGATCCTGGCCGGCAGGGAACTCCGCCTCGACGGAACCGTGTTGCCTGCCCTCGGTGGCCAGCTCGAACTCGCGTCCCTCGCAACTCTGAGGATCGCCTCGGAAGGTTCGCCTAGTGCCCTGGTGCTCTCCGGAGAAGGCTTGCTGGGACCGATCGACCTGGGCGGGTTCCGCATAGAGGAACAACCGCTGGCTTTGAGGGCCGAACTCGGCGAAGGTCGAGCGCGTTTCGACGCAGGCGATTCCCAAGCCCAACTCCGCTGGGACGCTGAAGGCTGGTCACTGGAATCACAGCTCAGCCAGGCAGCTGCTTGGCAAGAACTCAGCGCTCTGGTGAAGGCTCAGCTGAACCTGGACAGCGCTCGACCGGCTGGGACGGTCTCCGGCACAATCAGCCTTACAGCGGGCTCAGAATCCGACCCGGCCTCGACCGTTCTAGACTTGGACGGCACCCTCGACGAACTCGTTCTTACCGGTACGCTGCCCAGCCAGCTACTGACTTCGGCCGTACCCTCGGCCGAAGTCGAGCTTCTCGGCGATCTCGAGGTAAGGGCGAGCCTCGGATTGCGCGCCGGGAATCCGTTTGCCCTCACCGCTTCTTGGCACTCTCCACTCGAACAGGCCCTCCCCCTGGACGTGGTGCTCTCCACCGAAAGCGGGAACGTTCGAATCGACCTCAGCTCCGAAGAACTCGAGGGCCACGCAATCTGGGGAGAAGAGCGCACCTTCAGCGTAAAAGCCACAGCGTTCGATCCGAGCCCGTTCGTCTCGTCTATAGCCGGGGTAGAACTCGCTGCAGATCTGAGTGGAGAACTCAGCTACGATACGCGTGAGGCCGTCTGGCAAGGCGAGCTGGCGGCAGAGATCGATCGACCCGTGGAAACCTCGCTGAAGCTCAGTGGGCGGGGTCCTGAGCTGTCGATCACCGGCCTGTACACCAGCGGCCCCCTCGAGCTCTCCGCCACGGGGCAACTCTTTCCCGCTCTCGGCGTAACGGTAAACGCGACCGGTTTCGAAGACCGGTTCAACCTCGAAGGATACCTCTCCGGCACCGCCGACCAGGCTCGTTTCGAAGGTTCGTTGACCAACAGAGCCTTCGAAACAGACCCAGAAATCGGCCTCTCGATCCCTGCCCAGACAGCTAGGCTGACGGTCGACTGGCCGGGTACGCTCGACGCCCTGACGGCGAGGATCGAAGGCGGAGCGGTCCGGCTCGACTTGTCCGAAGGCCAGTGGTCGAGCGGCGAGGACCTCTCCCTCGAACTACCCTTCTCGCTCAAAGGGGAACCTCACACCCTGCTGGCCAGAGTTTCTGGACCGATGCTCGACCCCAAAGTGCACGGACGTCTCGCAGGAATGTATGCCGAGGGGCCTTTTAGCGCCAGTCTGACAGGCGTTCAGGCCTCCCCTACCCTAAAGCCCACCCCCTGGATGCCACCACCGTTGCAATCGCTGGAAGGATTCTCCATCCACACCGACGTGACGCTCGACCCGGCGCTGGGTTGGAGCGCAGTCATGAACGGTGCAGCCACCCTCCCCGGGCGCACATCCGGTTCGGCTATACCTCTGACCTTGAATGCCACCGTCACAGGACAACGCTCTCTGTACCAGGCCGAAGGCCAGCTCGGACTCGGCAACGATCTCATCCCCCTGAGCCTTCGGAGCGATGAGACGAGCATACAGCTCACCGCCGAAACCGAAACCCTATCCCTTACGCAAACCGCAGACTATCTCGGCCTCCCGCTCACCGGACACCTCAGTGGGCGTGCCGAGCTCGACTTCGCATCCGGCGCCACAAACGAGCAGCTCACGTTCTCGGTAGATCTCGCCGGCTCTGGCACCTTTCAAAACCGGGTGTTCGACCTCGTGCTGGCTGCACACCAGGAAAACGGTCTGCAGGTCGACGGCAAGGTGGCGGGTTTGGGCATCAGTCTCGAGGCCGACTGGCCAACCGGCAGGATCCGGGGACCACACACCCTCGCTCTGAACCTGCAGGATCCCGACGATCCCGGCAACACCCTCGCCACAGCCACAATCGAAACGGCGTTTGATCCCCCATTTAGCTTTACAGGGAGCGGCCACTACCGCGACCAAAACCTCGTACTGAGCGGAAGCTTCGACCCCGCCGCGCGCGCAGGCACCTGGTCGGTCGACGTCGCTGACGTTTCCGTGACGGGCCTCATCGAACCTGGGGAAGACGGTCATCTCAACGTGCAGAGCAGCCTTCAGGCCCCGCAAGGAATAGCGGGACTTCCCGGAGAGCCACTCGCTGCCACGCTCGAGGGCGGGATTCGTAACGGAGAGCTGCGAGTAGCGCGTTTCGCTGTGGAGGCCGGCGAGGGGTTTTCCCTCAACGCTTCGGGCCGCGCTTGGCCACAACCCGCCCTGCAAGGGGACGCCCACTGGTTGGAAGGGTTGCCCGAGACCACCATCTTTAGCCTTACAGGTCAGGCCGAGGGCTACCGGTTGAACCTCGAGCAGCAGTCGCTCGAGCTCGAGGTCGACCTCTCTCCCCGTTTCCAAGTGCTCAATGCCCGGGCCGTAGGAGACCTCGCCATCGAGGGACTACCCACACCAGACTCCCACCTTACGACTGAGGCCGATCTGAGCTGGAGCGCTGCCAACGGATTTACCGGCCGAGCCGACCTGAGGCTCGAACCGCTGGCGGAAACGCGGCTCGAGCTTCACCTGATCGGGCGAGGAGTACTGCAGGTAACGGGAGAATCCTACCTACGAGATCAGGGGGTCGCCACTGCCGAGCTCATCCTCAGCGACGCCCCCTGGCTCGACCGCAACCTCAGCGGCACGGTCATCTTGGCCGCCGAGCTACCACCTCTCATCCCCGAACTCCAAGACCTACCACTGGCGCAGGATCTCACAGCCGCCGGGACGTTTGAAATCGGCGGGAACCTCACAGACCCCCGGATAAGTGGGCCCGTTTCACTCGGTGGTATGGTCCCGGCCCAGGGGCAACTCGAGGCCTCCAGAGAGCAGGCCAGCGTGCGCCTCGAGGGCCGAGGGCTTAGCGCGAGTGCCGAGGTCGACGCTGAAGGGTGGCGGCTCGAAGCCGAACTGACCGAACTCGACCTTACCCAACTCGAGCGGATCGAGGCCGCCAGGCTCACAGGGGCGCTGAGCGGACATCAAGACTGGGGGCAGCCCCCAATCATCCGGCTCGAGAGCTTCACACTGGCCAGTGCCGACAGCAACATCACGGGTCATCTCACCTACCATCAGGGCCTCCATGGCACGCTTGAGCTGGGACTGAACTTGGCTGATCTCGACCTAGACACACAGAGCTACCGAGGCACGATTCGCGGCCCCCTCACACTCGAACTCACTGGAGAGGGAGAGAAAAACCGCTCCACCCTACAACGAGTCAACCTCTCGGGCGCCCTTCGCGCCGAAGGGCTCGGCCTCACCGATAGCGACTGGGGGCTCGGCGGAAATGTCACGATCGAAGGTTCCTTGGCGTCTCCATCGATCGAGCTCGAGCTGGCAGGTGAAGGGAGCGCCAGCGGTGAACTTCGTGCCTCTGCCACCCCCCAGCTCGGAAACTACCGTCTCACAGGTGGGCTGAGCGTCGGCTCGCTCAAGGCCGACGCCGAACTGACGCTCCAAGCAGGCACGTTGCAAGGCAACGGCTCGCTGGCTTGGGATGAGTACCGGTTCGATATCGCGGCTGGAGACGAACCGGGCCGGCTCATGCTGGTAGGAAAAGACCTGCTCTCCGGCTGGCAGGGCGAGGTGGATATCGACGGTCAGCAGCTCGATCTCCGGGGTGAGTTCACAGACCTAACCCCAGGAGCCGGTAGGCTTGCCGACCTGCACCTGAATTGGCAACAAGGTGTAAAGGAGTGGATCACCGGCGAGCTTACCGAGCTCGCCTTCAACGACATCTCGCTCGGCGACCTCACGATCAGCTCAGAGGCCACCGAAGCCGAACGGCTGGTCCTGGTCGAAGGCGAAGCCTTGAAGGCAACCCTTTCGCTCCTAGGGTACGAGGTCGGCTGGGAACTGGAGCGACTCGGCGTTTCCCTTCCGGGAGAGGTGACCTTGCAAGCCCAAGGGGGAGGAACCTTGAGCCAGGCAGATCTGCGTGGCCAACTTCGAGGAACGCTCTTCGAGGAAGAAATCGACCTCCCCTTTACCAGCAGGTATCAAGCCGGTGAGATCCGTCTCGATGCCGACACCAGCCTCTTGGGTGGCAACCTGTCGATGGCGGCCCGCCATCAGAGCGATACGGGATGGCAGGGCCATCTCGAACTCGACGGGATACAGCTGCAGGGGACGATGACGAACCTGGATGGCGACTTCTCAGGATTGCTGACCGAACCGAAGCTCACGGGCCGGCTGACAGCACGGCAGGGATCGACCGAGCTCTCGGGAGAGTTCACCTTGAGCCGCACAGCGATGCATCTCACACAGCAACTCGCATCGCCTCTGCTTGTCGAACCGCTACTGCTCGAAGGCCGTCTCTGGCCCGAGCTGACCCTCACCGCAAGCACTGTTGACGGCAACCGGCTAGAGGTCTCTCAGACCGGCTCCGATACCGGTACCGCATACATCAGCGACGGCGTCCTCGAACTGGCTGTGGGCCCGGCCGCCGTACGCCTGCGTCCGACCGGTCGAAGCGGTGAATGGCTCGAGGTAGCCCTCGCTCTTCCCAGCGTAGAGGGGTTGGCGTTCGTCGGTGTGGTACCCGAGATGGAGCCCGGTGAATGGTTCACCAGCCTGCGCAACGAAGGTTGGCGTCTCACAGGCACAGAGACAACTTCTGGTGACGTCACATTGACAGTCGAAAACGGGATCTCTTTAGCGCTCGAAGAACTGAACTGGCGCGGTGAGGCAGGAGCGCTACAGGTATCGGGGCAGGTATACCTCGGTGATGGGGTCGACGGGCAACTCACCGGTAGATGGCGATTCGAGCATCCACCGGAATCAGCCCTTCTCCCTTGGTTAGACGGGCTCGAAACCTGGCCATTCGAGGCGATCCTTACAGGCACTGGTGCCCTTCTAAACGCTGATAGCGCTCTTGGAAAGGTCACCGCAACGATCGATTGGCAAGACGATCTAAATGTCCAAGCGACGGCCGATCTGGTCGTCGGTGATGGTAAAGCTCAGCTCGATCTCGGCTATGACGCAACCGAAGGGCCTAGCGGAAAGGTCGTTCTCACCGCCGTCCCCCTCCTGACAGAGACGGTAGAAGGAGCCACCACGCAACTCGATCTCAGTGGCACACTCGCACTCGGGCAGGATGGGATACGGGGCGAAGGTGGCGTAAACACACCGCTCGGAGAAGTAGCGTTGGAGGGGCAGCTCGGCTGGGCTCGTATCGTTCCGACCGACCTGCAAACGCGCTACCTCCCCTCTGCAACAAACCTCCTCGAGATCGAAACGCACCTCGACGGCTTCGATCTCGCCGAGCTACCTCTGGTGGCCAAAACTGCACCCAACCTCACAGCCCCGCTAAGCGGCACACTACAACTCAGCAACGAGAGCGTCAGTGGGGTGCTGGAAAGCCCGGAGCTCACCGTGCTCGACCTCGCCCTGCCGGCGAGGCTCGAGCTTACAGGCAATCTCGCTCGCCTCGAAGCTGTCGGAACGCTCGGCCGAAGCGAGCTGGAGTTGAGCTATCAAGACGGTATCTTCGCTGGGCTCATCAACTGGATGGAGTTCCCCCTTCACAGCATCGCCGCCGCCGCTTTGGGGGACCCGGGTGCAACGGCGACGGTGACGGGCTCTACACGCTTCGAAATCCCGCTTGGACAACCGGCTGAAAGCAGCGTGCGGATCGCAACTGAACGCATTCAGCTGGAATATGGTGACCAAGTCACCCTCGGCAACTTGTCTGCAAGCTACGACGGAGGCGATTGGATCATCGACAACGCCGAGTTTCGTGGTGAAGGCACCTGGCAAGCGAACGGGAGCTTCACCACCGAAACGCTCGACCTCTCTGTCACCGCGCAGGACGCCGACTTCAGCCCGCTCTTACGGCTCATCCCCTCGCTGTCCACCTTGGACCTCGAGGTACGAGGCTCCTTCTCCGCCAACACACGTGGCAACCTGGGCAAGCCTCAGATCGAAGCGCAGAGCCCCGCATTGGAGATCAGGATCGGAGGCTCCAACTACCGCCTTGAACAGATGTCGCTCACCCTCGAAGACGACCTCCTCCAGGGGACTGCTCAGCTCAATGGCGTCTCGCCTCTCACTGGGGCATTGGAGTTTCACGGTAGCGGTTTCCTCGAACTCAGGCCCTTTCGCGCCGAAGGCCTTTCACTCACCTTCAGCGGCGCCGTAACCGTACCCACCATCGGCGAAATTCAGGAGGTCAACGGCTCCCTTATCGACACGCCTGCAGGGTGGCAGCTCACCAGTACAGGCCGCATGGGCCAGGTGTTCGAATTGAATGGCAGCCTCACCCCGCTCGACCTGCACCTCAGCGGAACGGAGCTCAACCTAAAAATACCCGATTACTATCTCAGCTCGAGCGACATCGACGCTGACTTATGGCTACGGCTCGTGGGAGAAAACTACATCATCTCTGGAGAAGTATTCGATCGCCGTGCGGAGCTCGCTCTCGGGAGCGAGCGCCAGGTAACGGTCCGCACGGACGAAGAGAACACCATGCTGTCGAGGATATTGTTCGACAACATACGCATAAAAGCCCCCGGTCAGATCTTCTTCCAGGAGAGCTTCGGCAGCGCCGAGATCGGTGCCGACGTGGTCCTGGGTGGTAGTGCCGCAGCTCCGGAGCTCAAAGGCCGAGCTCAGACCCTGCGGGGGCTCGTTCGATTCTCCGGCCGAGAGTTCACCATCAATGAGGCGACGGCTACCTTCCAACCGTCGCGTGGAGCTTTGCCCGTGCTTACGGTCACGGCCGAAACAAACTTCGAAAAGATCTCTGTCTTGAGGGGATCTTCAGCAAATCGTTTCACCTTTGTCACGCCGTCCAACAGCCCCACCCTCAAGGTGTTCTTGACGCTTAGCGGTGAGTTCGAAAAGTACGCACCAGGGGAGAATCGCCTCCACCTCACGCCCACCCTGAGCAGCAACGCCACCATTCGGGAGGAAGCCTCGCGCCTAGTCCGGCCTCTGAACGAACAGGAGCTCATCACCATGCTCAGCTTGGGCCGGCTTGAGATCGCCTCGGGGGTGGCGACCCAAGGAGGCCTGGCCGGTACCGTTGCCGAGAGCGCCCTGGATACAGCCGTCGAGCTCACCGTCCTCTCCGAAGTGCAACAACTCTTGGGCGACATGCTGGGTATCGATCTGGTCGAGATCGACACCATCTTACCCAGCAGCTTTCTGCAGGGATCGGGCGCGTCCGAGTTCGGGGTCTCCTTGCGGCTCGGAGCCTATATCAACCAGGAAACCTTTACCAGCTTCAAAATCGGTACCAACGAGCTCTATGCGCTTAGCAACGAGTTCAACGTACGCTACGATTTCGACAAGTTTGCACTCAACCTGCGGAGCACGGTCAACTTACCCAGGCAAGAGGAGCTCTCAGCGCAAACCGAGCTCGACCTGCTGCTCGGTTATGAGGTCACGCAACTGATCAGCTTCGAAACGGGTTTCAACCTCGCCCCCGACAAGCAAGGGTTCAGCATCGGCCTGTCGTTCAGGTGGTAATTACTTGGTGATGGGTGATGAGTGATGGGTAATGGGTGCTGCGAACGTCTGTGGCCGAGCCCATCTGCTTTTAGGGTTGTGCCCAGAACATGGTGATGAGTGATGGGTGATGGGTGCTGCGAAGGGTAGCGGTTGAGCTCCTCATTTTGCAAAGGGCCTACCCATTCCCCATGACCCATACCTCTCTTACGATTGCCCTACTCATCACTCTCCACTGTTTCCTCATTACCTTATCTTGGTGATGGCTGCCGCAGCCCTTCTCTCGGTACCACCCAGGCTGCTATAATAGTCTAGACAGACTAGATGGAGACCGGTGATGGCCTGGCAAATCCAAGAGGCAAAACAGAAATTCAGTGAACTCATCAAGCGTGCCCACCAAGAAGGTCCTCAGGTGGTAACACGCCACGGTGAGGAGGTCGCCGTGGTCGTATCTGCCGAAACATACCGGCGGTTAAGCGGTAGTGCTAAGGACTTCAAAGCCTTCTTGCTGAGCGGCCCCGATCTCGGCGAATTGGACATTCAGCGCTCGACGGAGCCTGCCCGCACGATCGACCTGTGAGCTACCTCCTAGATACCAACGTCCTTTCGGAACTGCGTAAACCCAAGGGCAATCCCAAAGTGAAAACGTGGTTCGCCGCTACCGAGGGCGAAGAGGTTTTCCTGAGCGTGCTGGTGGTGGGAGAGATCCAGCAAGGGGTAGAGCGGCTGCGACGGCGCGATCCGGTACAGGCTGCTGTCTTCGACGTCTGGCTCGAGACCCTCAAGCGCGATTACCGTGAGCGCATTTTGCCTATCACAGCTGAAATCGCCGAGGTTTGGGGGCGATTCAATGCCTCCAACCCTCTACCCGTTATCGACGGTTTGCTAGCGGCAACTGCCCAGGTACACGGACTCATCCTAGTGACACGAAACGTTGCAGATATCGACCGCACGGGAGTACCCCTCCTTAACCCCTTTGGATAGCCTCAAGAAAGCACGATGATGTTCGCGTCTTCGACCCGTCTCGCCTCAAGCTCGTCTGAGCTTGAACAAGCCAGCGAAGTCGTTTTGGCTGAGAACACGTTCGGGAATCGAAACACTTCCTCACGAACCTCTCTTCAACAGAGCCTCGGATCGAACTTGAAAGGCTCGGGTGCGCTGGCTTCCACCTCTCCCATGGCGGGGTGGGCGGGGTTGAGCAGCACGTTCTCTTCTTCAGGGATCACTACGCTCGGCACTACGAGCGCAAGCGACCGTGCCTCCGCCAACCACTCGCGCCCGAGCTCACGGGTCGTCTCCAGCTGCTCCGGCCAATTCCTTGGCAGTGCGTGTGGGGAGAGCATCTCAAGGTGTTCAGCCGGGATCTCCAGGCGAATGAGATAATAATCCAGCAACTTTACCCGGTCCCCCGTGTGAACCAGTACTTCCAGCACGGCCAGGGAGAGATGCGCAGCGGTATACACCAGGCGGTAGCCCGGCGGGTTCCAACGGCCGCCGTAGACAAACGCGCCCTCTCCGGAGAGGGCGCCTTCGGCGTGCCTGGCCTCGACCAGCCGGTAGGCCCTCACGGCAGCACGCCGTGCTCGAGCTGGCCGAGTAGGGTCACCACCCCTTCTGCACCGAGCTCGGTATCGAGCCGCGATAAGGGCGTCTCCTCCCCAAAGGCGAAGGCGGGTCGCTTGAGCCAGTCTCTCGCCTGTTGGGGCGTGCCGAAGAAGTCGAGGGCGCGGGCGTAGGTGCGCGCGATCCTGAGCAGGTGGTCGCTCTCCTGGGGGGTGAAGCGGCCGGTGTGCTTACGCGTATTGAGGGTTCGCGTGGCGATCCCGAGGAGGGTTGCAAGGTCTTTGTGGGCGAGCTCGAGCGCCTCTGCCAGGTCTTCAAACAGCGTATAGGACAACCCTTCGCGGACGGCCCCGATGAGGACGGCGCGGTCGCTGGGCATGCCGATCAGGTCGGAGAGGGTCGCGCTGGGCAGTTGCGTGGCCATGCGTTTATTGTAGCAATAAAGCATAAACTAGGTAGCATTTTTGCCACACTCGACGTTTATTGAGGAGATGGAGTTCGCTTCGGGGTACTGTTACGGCGCTCGATCTCCGCACGAACCCGCGGGGCGACCTCCCTGCCGAGCAGTTCGATGGCGCGCATGACCTTGTCGTGAGGCAAGGTGCCGACGCTGAGCTGCAACAGATAGCGCTGGTGACGGAAGATCTCATGCTGAAACAGGATCTTCTCGACGATCTCGTCCGGGTTGCCGACCGCGAGGTGGCCGCGGAGCGAGCGCGAGGCTTCGTACTGCCTCCGGGTGAGCGGTGGCCAGCCCCGCTCGCGGCCGATCTTGTTCATTACCGCCTGCACCGAGGGAAACGACTCCTCCACCGCTCGCTCGGCGTCGTCCGCCAGGTAGCCGTGGGAGTTGATGCCGATCGTCAACTGCGCGGGGTCGTGGCCGGCGCGGCGACCCGCCTCCCGGTAGAGCTCCACCAGCGGCGCGAAGCGCTCCGGCTCGCCGCCGATGATCGCCAGCGCCAACGGCAAGCCCAGGGTGCCCGCGCGCACCACCGACTGCGGCGTGCCGCCCACCGCGATCCACACCGGCAGCGGTTCCTGGAGGGGTCGCGGGTAGACGCCCGCGTCCTCGAGCGCAGGACGGTGCCGGCCCGACCAGGTGACGTGTTCGGAAGTACGCAGCTTAAGGAGCAGCTCGAGCTTCTCACTGAACAGCTCGTCGTAGTCCTGAAGATCGTAGCCAAACAGCGGAAACGACTCGATGAACGAGCCGCGGCCCGCCATGATCTCCGCCCGGCCGCGCGAGAGAAGGTCGAGGGTCGCAAAGTTCTGGAACACCCGGACGGGGTCGTCCGAGCTGAGCACGGTGACCGCGCTCGAGAGGCGGATGGTCTCGGTCCGAGCAGCCGCAGCCGCCAGGATCACGGCCGGCGCCGAGGACACGAACTCGGGCCGGTGGTGTTCGCCGACGGCGAATACATCCAGGCCGACCTGATCGGCTAGCTCGATCTCCTCGATCAGGTCGGCGAGCCGCTCAGCCGGGCTCACCATCACCCCTGTTACAGGGTCGGGCGTCAGCTCGACGAACGAGTAGATGCCGAGTTCGAAGGGGCGGGTAGGGGTCGGCACGATATCGAAACGATACCTCGTTTTGCACAAACGGAAAGACCGCCCGCACACAAGATCGCACAATGCATTAGGTGGGCGGATCAGCGAGCTGACCCCCACCTGTAAGTCAATCAACCTGACTTGCTGAAGACAAAATGGCATACTATGTGCAACGTAACGGGAGTTTTGGTGACCACACATGACCGTCGGAAATTTGGCAGAGCATATTGAGATCACCCCCGGCATAGCTGGAGGCAAACCCCGAATTGCGGGGCATCGCATCACGGTCCAGAACATCGTGATCTGGCACGAACACCTGGGCAGGGGCGCAGACGAGATCTGTGCAGAGTACGATGTGACGTTGGCTGACGTCTATGCAGCCTTAGCGTACTACTTCGATCACCGCGACGAAATCGATCGATCTATCAAGGAGAGCGAGACCTTTGTCGAGACGATGCGAAAGCGCAACGTCTCGATTCTCGAGCAGAAACTAACGTCACCTCGTAGTGACTGAAATCCGTTATTACACCGACGAACACGTACCACGAGCGGTCATACGTGGGCTGCGCCAGCGGGGAATCGATGTGCTGGTGTTCCCCCGTTTTATTGGACGATGCTCGCGGGCGTATATCGCCAAGTGGGTGAGATCGATCAAGCTTTTTATACCGTGCAACAAGCGCTGGATGCGATCGCGGTCTATGGTGAGCGGGTGTGGGAATCGGAAGCGCTCAGGCTCAAAGGGGAGCTTTTACAAGAGCTTGGTGTACCCGTTGCCGAGGTGGAGGAGCATTTCCAGAAGGCGCTCGAGATCGCCCAGCATCGGCAGGCCAAGTCTTTAGAGTTGCGAGCCGCCATGAGCTTAAGCCTCTTGTGGTGCAATCAAGGTAAACCTGAAGCAGCGCGTGCGCTCCTCTCAGGGGTGTTTGAATGGTTCACAGAGGGGTTCGACACACCAGATTTACAAGACGCAAAGGAGCTGCTCGAAGCGTTGAACAGTCCGTCTTGAATTAGTGTGCCTCCAAGTCTTGTTCGTAACTGGGGCCAAGATGAGGAACCGTCAAGACTGAAGACAGCTTCGAGCCAGGGGCGTTTCACCGTAAGCAAACTTTCTTTCCCTAAATAGCGCCTTACGTAAGTTTTAGGCACTTTTCTTTATTTACGCTAAACTAAGAAAAGAACAAGGTGCTAAGATTTCCTTATAGAGTGTTTGTGGAACACGAGATGACCAACCCCCGAACAGGACGCTATCTGCTCACAACCACAGCAGGAGAGAGCGTCCGGGCCTATCTCCCTCCTCTTTTACCTCCCGACCCCCCACTCGACCTGAAGGTAGAACACTACGACCTTATGGAGAAGGCCAACCGTGCACTGGGCCGCCTCGACGGCGTCACCACGCTCCTCCCAGATACCCAACTCTTCATCTACATGTACATCCGTAAGGAAGCCGTGCTGTCCTCCCAGATCGAAGGAACCCAGTCCTCACTGGCGGACTTGCTCCTGTTCGAACATGAGGCGATCCCTGGAGCCCCTATGCACGATGTGCGTGAGGTCTCCAACTACGTAAACGCCATAACCTACGGTCTAAAGCGCGTTCAGGAGGACGAGTTTCCTATCTCCTCCCGACTGATTCGCGAACTGCACGGCGTCCTCATGGCAAAAGGGCGTGGCAGCAAAAAAAGCCCTGGCGAGTTTCGCAGATCCCAAAATTGGATAGGTGGTACGCGTCCGGGCAACGCCACCTTCGTCCCTCCACCACATGAGTACATCGCCGACCTCATGAGCAACCTCGAGCGCTTCATCCACGATGAACCCAAACGAACCCCAACCCTTATCAAAACCGCCTTGATGCATGTTCAGTTCGAAACGATCCACCCCTTCCTCGACGGCAACGGTCGCCTCGGACGGCTGCTCATCACCCTCCTCCTCTGCGCCGAACGCATACTCTCCGAACCGACTTTATACCTCAGTCTCTACTTCAAGACCCGTCGGAGCACGTATTACGATCTGCTCCAACGCGTCCGCTCGGAAGGGGCTTGGGAAGCGTGGCTCGCGTTCTTCCTCGAGGGCGTGTACGAGACGGCCCAACAAGCCTT
>CP070651.1:25480-29977 GCA_020354625.1 Trueperaceae bacterium | reverse complement strand
CGACACCTTCGTCTATTGGGGTGGCTTGATCTTCTCCGAGGAAGCCAATGACGCCGTGGTCGAGCGAATCGAAGAGTGGGGCGCCATGAAGGGCGTCGACGTCGAAGTCGTGATGATCAACGAGAACGAAACGGTTCAGCGAATTTCGGCCGCCATCGAGGCTGGCACCATGCCCGATGCGTTCGATCTCGGTGTCGACTTCGCCTTGTTGCTGAGTCAAACGGGGCAGCTGCAAGCACTCGACGACCTTTACCAACAGATCGGCGACGCGCACGGCGGTTGGCTCGACGCCATGGACGCCATTTTGGCTTCGACAGATTTTGGCGGCGCGATCTACGGCATTCCCTACGCCGCTAGCGGGATCAACGTCCTGTACCGCCGGGTCGACGTGCTCGAGCCGGTCGGCGAGGCCGACGCCCCGGCCACCTGGCAAGAGATCGCCGTAAATTCTGCAGCCGGACAAGATCCGCCTTCGCACTACGGGATGGGCTTCGCGCTCTCCAACGTCGGCGACGCCAACTTGACCACCACCATGCTCCAATCCTGGGGCGGCCGCATTGCGGACGACGCGGGCACCACCTGCACACTCGACAGCCCCGAGACGCGGGCGTTCCTCGAGTGGATCACGGGTGCATTTGCTGATGGCCTGTTTCCGCCGGGCGTGACTACCTGGGACGGCGGCGGTGACAACACCGCCTACCAGTCGGGTAACGCCCTCTTTATCGCCAACCCCGGCAGCGTCTACTTGAACATCCGTGAAAACGACCCCGAACTGCTCGAAGCCACCCGTTTCTCCGGCCTCCCAGCCGGACCGGCGATGCATATCGTGCCGGTGACCGCTAAGTTGCGCGGCATCCCCGCTTCGACCAGCCCCGAAAAGACCGAGCTGGCCAAGGATCTCTTCGCCTTTTTGGCCGAAGACGAGTTTATGGAGCAGTACATGAGCGCCGCCATCTACGGGCCGGCCCTCGACAGCCAGCTCGAGTTTGCGGTGTTCAATGAGAGTCCGGTACACATCGGCTTGGCCGATGCCGCTCTGAACGGCACCCCCGGCACCTTCCCCGACGTCGACAACGCCGCCTTGGCCGAATACCAGACCAACTTCCTCACCCCGAGGATGATCCAGCGCATCGTGGTCGACAACCTCTCGATCGACGATTCGATCGCCGAAACCCAAGCAGCCTGCCAGGCCATCTACGACAAGCACAACCAGTAGCCGGTTCAAACCGATCGACCCGCCCAGCGGGGGACGCGCTCCCCCGTTGGGCGCTGCGCCAGGCTGATCCGGTACGGTTTCCATCGGTCGACCTACGCGAAGGACATCCATGGCCCAACCCAATTTGACGCGCGGACCGCGAGCGGCCAGAGGTGGGTGGCTCCGCCTCAACCAGCGCCAGTCCGAAGGCCTCTTCGGCTATATCTTGTTGGCTCCGATCGTCGTCTGTCTGGCCACGTTGGTGGTCTACCCCTTCTTTTTCGCCATCTATATCAGCTTTACCAACCGGATGATCGGTGGACAGGCCGAGTACATCGGGCTCGGCAACTACCTCTATCTGATGCGGCAACCCGACTTTGTGGCCTCGGTGCGCAACACGGTAGTGCTGGTCTTTTTCGTGCAGCTGATCAAGCTGGTGCTCGGGCTCGGCATCGCCACCCTGCTCAACCAGCCGATCCGCTTCCGGCAGTTCTGGCGCGGCCTGATCTTGCTCCCGTGGGCGATGCCGGCCTTTGTGGCCTTTATCACCTGGAAGCTCCTCTTGGTCCCGCAAGGTGGCGCTTTCAACTTCATCCTGATCGAGCTCGGGCTGGTGAACACCCACGTGGAGTTCTTATCCTCCAAAGCGCTCGCCATGCCGAGCGTGATCACGGCAAGCGTCTGGCGCGGCTTCCCCTTCTGGGTCATCTCCTTTTTAGCCGCCATGCAGACGGTGCCAAAAGAGCTCTATGAAGCAGCGGTGCTCGACGGGGCCAACGCTTGGGCGCGGTTCCGTAACGTGACCTTGCCGAGCATCCGACACATCGTGCTGGTGGTGATCTTGGTTTCGACCATCTGGACCACCAACAGCTTCGAAGCGGTCTTTTTGATGACCGGTGGTGGGCCCTCGAACGCAACCCTAACTTTCCCGGTGCTGGCCTACTACAGCCTGCAGAGCCTGCAGATCGGCGAGGCCGCCGCCGTTTCGGTCGCGCTCTTACCGGTCTTTGCGGTCTTGGCGCTGATCATCGCCGTGCTCTTACAACGGGAGAACTGACCATGCTCCACCGCACGACCACCTCGCAGAAGATCCTCTACTACACCCTGCTCGTGCTGCTGGCGCTGGCGATCTTGTTCCCCATCTACTACATGATCATGATCTCCTTGAAGCTGCCCAAGGATATCTACCGCACCCCGTCGCTGTTGCCGGTCAACACCACCTTGAAAAATTACCTCGACCTCTTTGAAAAGCGCGATTTCTTTATCAATATCCGCAACAGCCTGATCGTGGCCGCCGCCGCCACCTTCGTGTCGGTGCTTTTTAGCAGCATGGCGGCCTATAGCCTGGTGCGGCTGCGCTACCTCTACCGGAACTGGATCGGGAGGTTGATCCTCTTCACCTATTTGACGCCGAGCGCGCTCCTCTTCATCCCGCTCTCGGTCATCATCGCCCGGCTCGATCTCAGCAACACCCTTCACGGGCTGGTCTTTATCTACCTGACCTTCGCCGCGCCGCTCTCGACCTGGCTGTTGATGGGGTATTTCAAGGGGATCCCGGTCGAGCTCGAGGAACAGGCCCGGGTCGACGGGGGCACGCGCTTTCAAGCCTTCTACCGGATCCTCTTGCCCCTCTCGGCGCCCGGCATGATCGCAGTGAGCGTCTTTACCTTCACCGCGGCCTGGAACGAGTTTCTGTTTGCGCTGATCTTCATCACCTCGCCCAAACTGCAGACCGTGCCGGTGGCGATCAGCTACCTGATCACCGGCGACGTCTTCCGTTGGGGGTTGATCATGGCCGGGGCGGTGTCGTCTGCGGTGCCGGTGATGATCCTCTACTACCTGGCGCAGCGGTTCGTGGTGCAGGGCCTGGCCGCCGGGGCCGTCAAAGGCTAACCCCGCTAATCTATTAGGAGGAGTGACACGCCATGCGCATCGCCCTAGGCCAATTCAACGAGCTCACCCACGAACGCCTCACCTTCGCCAAGCAGCTCGGCGTCAGCGGGGTGCAGCTGAACACGCCGCTCTTGCCGGGCGAACAGGGCTATTGGGAGCTGCGGGATCTCAAACGGCTTCGCGAACGGTGTGACGAGTACGGCCTCAAACTCGAGGCGCTCGAGAACGTCCCCCGCACCTTCTACCACAAAGCCATGCTCGGGCTGCCCGGCCGCGACGAGCAGATCGAGAACTACCAGAAGACCGTTCGCAACATGGCCGCAGCGGGCATCCCGGTGCTCGGCTACAACTGGATGCCGAACGGGGTCTGGCGCACCCCGAAAGCGGTCGGCCGTGGTGGGGTGCTGGTGACGGCCTACGATCACGACCTGATCGGAGAGGTGCCGCTCGAGGCGGGCATCGAAACGCTGCCGGAACTCGCAGGCCGCGAAATCGGCCGTGAAGAGATGTGGGAAAACTACCGCTACTTTACCAGCGCGGTGATCCCGGTGGTCGAGGAGGTCGGTCTCAAGCTGGCCATCCACCCCGACGACCCCCCACTGCCCACCCTCGGCGGGGTGGCGCGAATCTTCGATTCCGCGGATGGGTTCCGCCGGGCGCTCGAAGAGATCGCCCCCAGCCCCAATCACGGCATGGAGTTCTGTTTGGGTTGTTTTAGCGAGATGGGCGGGGACGCCGTGGCCGATCTGCGCTACTTCGCGGAGCGCGGCACGGTCGTCTACCTGCACCTGCGCGACGTGCAGGGGAGCGGCCTGAAATTCCAGGAGTGCTTTTTGGGCGAGGGGAACTTCGACACCGTCACGGCGCTCTGCACCCTCAAAGAGGTCGGGTTCGACGGCTTCATCATCGACGACCACGTGCCCCACTTCATCGACGACAGCGACTGGAACCACCGCGGGCACGCCCACACCACCGGCTACATCCTCGGCATGGTCGAAGCGGTCGACAAGCTCTACCGGCCCTGAAAAGGACCCTGACATGACACGGATCTTGCTGGTCGAGTGCACCCAAGAGGTCGCCAGCTTCAACCCGGTGCCGAGCCGCTACCCGGACTTTCAGGTTCGCTTTGGCGAGGACATCCTCGCGTTTCACAACGAGCGCTCCACCGAAGGGGGCGGGGCGCTCGAGGTGTTCTCAACCGATCCCGAGATCGAGCTCATCCCCAGCTTCAGCGCCAAGGCGATCACTTCGGGGGGCACCCTGGAGCGCTCGAGCTTCGAGCGGATCTCGAGAGAGCTGGTGGAGGCCGTTGCTGCAGCTCCGCCGGTCGACGGGGTCTACTTCTGTCTGCACGGGGCCATGTCGGCCGAGGGCGAGGTCGACCCCGAAGGGTACTTTGTAGAAGAGGT
>CP070651.1:21321-25380 GCA_020354625.1 Trueperaceae bacterium | reverse complement strand
GTTCAGGCTGGCAGCCACGTCGATACCGGTCTGGTCGAGCTCGCGGGCCAAGTCGTCAGTGTCATCGTAGAGACCGACGTAGTTCGCACCGATGTCGTGGTAGTTGACCGAGAGGCTGTCGAGGATCGGCAGCGCGCTGCCGTCGACCGTAGCGGTGACGTCGAGAACATCACCATCCGTCGCCGGAGTGGTGCTGATATCGGTGACGAACTCGCCTTCGATCGTCAGCGGGCCGACGCCGATCTGGCCGTCGATGCCGAGAAGGCTGGTATCGACGTTATCACCATTGACATCGTCTTTGTCCCCAGCGTTGGTATTCCGCTCAGCGTAGGTGACACCACCGGAGAGGGCGACGTTCTCGGCCAGCTCGGGGCTGGCGGTGCCGCGGATGTAGCGGTCGTAGGTGTCAGCAGCCCCGGGGTCTGCAGCGGCGTAACCGGCCTGCAAGCCGAGGTTGAGGAAGTCGAGCCCCGGCGGTTCGCCGAGGTTGGCGTCGAAGCCTTCGCCCGGGTGCTCGTAGAGCCACGGGGTTAGGGTGGTGTCGACGTCGTCGCCGAAGGTGATATCCAACACGCCGGCGTCGCCACCGACCGTGAAGGTGGAGGTGAACTCGGCGAGGTTGAAGACGTAGAGCGCTTCGGAGTCGGCGTCGGCGTCGTCGAGAGCGACCGCACCAGCAGCCAACTGCTCGATGTTGAAGCTGATGACCCCTTCAAAGGTGTCGAGCGCCCGTGGGCTGCCCGCGCCGTCGAAGGTCTGGCTGAAGCCGATGTTGACGTCGGCAGAGGCACCGACATCACCCGTCGTTTGTTCGATGTCCTGACGGTCCTGAGCGACTTCGCCCTCTTCGGTTTCGTAGTCGCCGTCGTCCTCATCGTCGTCGTTGAGGTCGTCAGCACCGCTGCTGAAGAAGGAGTTGCCGATGTCGCGGTCGGCGTTGACACCGAAGGCGCGGTCGACGTCGAGCTCATTGCCGAGCACCCGGCTGACCTCGTAGTCGAGCTCGATGGTGCCGGAGATGTTGATGGAGTTGTCTTCGAGGTTGGCAACGCGGGCGCTCAGGTCGTCGATGGCGGCGGCCTGGCCGGCGTCGCCTTCTTCGAGCGCGGCGACGCGGTCGCGGAGCGCAACCTGGTCACGGCGCAGCAAGATGACGAACTCGCGGATGTTGGCGATGTCGCTGCTGTTGCGGGCTACGTCGTCGGTGAGCCCTTCAGGCAGCGCAGGCGGCGCGTCAGCCATGCTGCGAACCTGGTTCTGCAGGTCGGTGACATCGTCGTTGAGGAGCGAAAGCACGGAGTTGATCGAAGTGATCGCTTCGGCGTTCTCGTCAGCGCGCGCAGCAGCCGCGGCGGCCGCATCGGCGGCACCGCTGGCGAGGGCTTCAGCCGACTCGGCCTGGGCCTGCGCGGTATCCGCGGCGACACGCAGCGAGGCGATCTGGTTCTGCAGATCGCGCAGCACGGGGTCGAGCCCGGCCGGCACTTCGTCCAGCGCGGCTTCGACGTCGTCTATACGGGCGCTGTTGGCCACTACGTCGTCCGAGAGGGCAGCGATGGCGCCGGCGTTTTCAGCGCTGGCGGCGGCGGCGGCCGAGACGTCGTCGGAAAGTCCGGCGACGGCGGCTTCAACAGCTGAGAGGCGCACGCCCTGAGAGGCCACGTCGGAGGCGAGCTCTTGGAGGGCGTTGCGCAGCGATGCGATATCCTCTTCGGTCATCGCATGCATAGCGTCTAGGTTGGCGTTGAGGACATCTAAGGTGCGGCTGATGACCAACGCGCTCTGGTAGCGGGTAAAGCTCTCATTTCCCCGGAAGGTGCCATCCGGGAAACCGATGATGATCCCTAAGTCGGCGATGCGGGCAACTGCGTCGGCTGCCCAGTGGTTGGCCGGGATGTCAGGGAACGAGTCCTGAGCAAAGGCACCACAAGCCACCAACGCCGCTAGGAGCGTGATGAGAAGTTTCTTCATATTGTTTCCCCTTGAATCTTGAAGTAATGCAGTCTCCAGCGAGCTTTGGCCGCGCGTCCGGGGATGTGGAGTTTCCGTGTTTCCTCCAGCGCCTTCGGCGCGTTCGTCTCTCGCTGAGATTTGCGGGCCGACACTGAGCCGGTTCAAGTGTTGACACCTCCTCTCCCATACGACTCAGGTGGTCGAACAAATCAAGTAAGCGTATCCCACAGCACCCTTCATGTCAATAGGATGAATGTCCCATGAGAAACCGTTAACTGCATGGCGAGGGAGGAAACGACGCTCTGGCTCATGGCATCTCATGATTTTTTCATTTTTGTGATTTCACTCACGTGATCACCCCCTGATCCGAATCCGGTACCCCGGCTGCGAAACCACCTCGCGGCGGCACGGGGTTACAATACGGTTCTATGGCTCACATCACAGTCCCCGAAGCCGAAGCGCTGCTCGACAAGGAGTTTCAGGTCCTCGACCACGGCTTCGTGCGCCTCGTCGACTATCTCGGCGGCGACGCCCGCATCGTCCAAGCCGCCCGCGTCTCGTACGGCGACGGGACCAAAACCGTCCGCGAGGACCGGGCTCTCATCGACTACCTGCTCCGGAACCGTCACACCAGCCCCTTCGAGCAGGTGATCCTCACCTTTCACGTCAAGATGCCGATCTTCGTAGCCCGCCAGTGGATCCGCCACCGCACCGCACGCTTGAACGAGATCAGCGGACGCTACAGCATCATGCGCGACGAGTTCTACCTGCCGCGCAGCCACGAGGTGCGGCAGCAGAGCCGCCGCAACCGGCAGGGCGGTAGCGACGACGAGGTTCCCAGAGAGCTGCAAGAGAAGGTCATCCGCGTGCTCGAGCAAGACCAGCAACTCGTCTACGACCACTACCAGGAGCTGCTCGAAGACGAGGTGGCCCGGGAGCTCGCCCGCATCAACCTCCCCTTGAGCCTCTACACCGAGATGTACTGGCAGATCGACCTCAACAATCTCTTTCACTTCCTCCGGTTACGGACCGACTGGCACGCCCAGTACGAGATCCGCGCCTACGGCGACGTGATGGCGAGCATCACCCAGGCCGTGGTGCCCCTGGCCTTCGAGGCCTTCGAGGAGCACATCCTGCACGGCCGCAACTTCTCGCGCACAGAGCTCGACATGGTGCGCCAGGCGCTCGACGTCGAGAAACTTAGCGCACAGCTCGAAGAGAGCGGCATGCGCAAGACGCGGCGGCGGGAGTTTTTGGACAAGCTGGGAATAGAACTAAAGGTGATGAGTAAACAGTCATGAGTGATGAGTAGGGGGCAATGGGTAATGGGGAATGGGGAATGGGTTAGGCAACCGCGAAACAAAACAAAACCGAAGTTCGTTGGCACCAAAGATACAAATGCCAAAGTCGATGGGCTCAGCCTTGATCTTCGCAGCACCCATTACTCATCACTCATTACTCATTACCTCCCTTCCAGACGCAATCGTAAGAGCCAACCGGCTCAGCCGCAGCGTTCGCAGCACCCATCACTCATCACTCATCACTCATAACCGAGTATGCGCTACCGCCTCATCGCCATCGGCCAACTCAAACGCGGCTTCTACGCTGAAGCGTGCCGCCACTACCAAAAACGGCTCCAAGCGCTGGCCAAGCTCGAGCTTCTTGAACTCAAAGAGGGCAAGGGGTCGGCTCAAGAGGTACAGGCGTCAGAGAGCCGGGCGCTCTTGCGAGCTGCGAACGGGTACCTGATCGCGCTCGATGAACGCGGTTGGCAGGGGGGCTCGCGGGAGCTGGCAGCGCGCATCGGCGCGCTCGAGAACCGCGGCGTAAGCCAGATCTGCCTGTTGGTAGGGGGCGCCGAGGGTCACCACCCGACGCTCCTCTCGGAAGTGGACGAACGCTGGAGCCTCTCTGAGCTCACCCTCCCGCACGAACTCGCCCGGCTGGTGCTTTTGGAGCAACTCTACCGGGCGGAGACGATCCGGGCTGGGCACCCCTACCACCGCGGGTAATGGGTCATGGGGAATGGGTAATGCGTGGAGTAACCGCGAAGGGATACGCGACTGGAACTCGCTTTCTCCGAAGGCGCAACCGTCAGAGCAGACC
>CP070651.1:14826-21221 GCA_020354625.1 Trueperaceae bacterium | reverse complement strand
TCGAGAAGTTCCCGGCGACCCTCGAGATCGCAGTGCTGGCTTTGCTGCTCGGTTCCGCTATCGGCGTTCCCGTCGGTATTCTGGCGGCGCTGAGGCGAAACACCTGGCTCGATTTCCTGGTTCGGGTGATCAGTCTTGTCGGTTTCTCCATGCCGCGCTACTGGTTGGCGATCTTGCTGACGATCGTCTTCTCGCTCAACCTCGGCTGGATCCCACCCGGAGGCTACGTGCCCCTGAGCGAAAGCATCACCCGCAACCTCCGCTTTGCGATCTTGCCGACAGTCACCCTGGCGCTGCCCATCGCCGCCGAGCAGATGCGCTTTCTGCGCTCCTCGATGCTGGAGGTGATCCGCCAGGACTATGTGCGCACTGCGTATGCCAAAGGTCTAGAGAGCAGGATCGTGGTGATGCGGCACGCTCTCAAGAACGCGCTCATTCCGTTCACAACCATTGTCGGGCTGCAGCTCGGCTTCCTGCTCGGCGGCTCGGTAGTGGTCGAGCAGATCACCGCCTGGCCCGGCATCGGCTGGTTGACGCTGCAATCGATCAACCGCCGTGACTACAGCGTTGTTCAAGGGGTGGTCCTCTTTTCGGCGCTCGCCTTTCTCATCATCAATCTGATCGTGGATATCCTCTACTCCGTCCTCGACCCGCGAATCGAGTACAGCTGATGGCCGACGTGACTCCCTTCGATACCGGTTCCGACATGAAAGGGGGGACGCCCAGGTGGCGGCTGCTGAGGAGGTTGCTTAAAGAGAAGACCACCCTGCTCGGTTTCGTGATCTGCCTGACCTTATGTTTCGCCGCGATCTTTGCGCCCTACATCACCCCCTTTGATCCGTACGAGATCAGGATGCGAGAACGGTTGCAGACCCCGTCGCCTACCCACTGGTTCGGTACCGACGAGCTCGGTCGCGACGTGCTGACGCGGATCATCTACGGCGCTCGAATCTCGATCACGGTGGGCGCCATCAGCATCCTGGTGGCCCTCAGCGTCGGGGTGCCGCTCGGCATGATCAGCGCCTTTTACGGCGGTTTCGTCGATACCTGGATCATGCGCACCATGGACGCCCTGGCCGCCTTTCCAGCCATCCTCCTCGCGCTGGCCATCGTCTCGGTGCTGGGTCCCAACATCCGCAACGCCATGATCGCCATCGGCATCGTCTACCTGCCCGCTTTCTCGCGCGTCGCTCGCGGCAGCGTCTTGACGGTGCAAGAGAACGACTTTGTCGAGGCGGCTCGAGCCGCCGGCGCGAGCGATCTACGCATCATGTACAGAGCCATTCTGCCCAACGCCGTGGCGCCCCTGTTGGTCCACGCCTCTCTGGGGTTCGCCAACGCCATCATCATCGAGTCGGCGCTCTCGTTTCTGGGCCTGGGCGCCCAGGCACCGTCGCCGTCCTGGGGTCTGATGCTCGATCAGGGACGCCAGTTCATGACCCAGACCGTCTGGTATTCGGTGTCGGCGGGGTTGGCGATCTTTGTTACCGTGCTCGGTCTGAACCTCATCGGTGACGGACTGCGCGATGTTTTGGACCCCCGACTCCGAGGGCGCTAGAGCGCCAGTTTGAAAGGGAGCTAAATCATGAAGATCCTCGTGACGGGAGTGACCGGCCGGGTCGGCCGCAATCTGTCGGCGGCGCTGCTGGCCAGGGGAGATACGGTACGCGGCCTGGTGTTGCCCGGCGACCCTGGTTTGGGATCTGCCCAGGCGGCCGGCATCGAGTGCCTGGTCGGTAACCTTCGCGATGCGGAGGTGGGTGCCGAGGCGGTCGCGGGAGTCGACGCCATCTTCCACCTCGGGGCGATGATGCTGTGGGGCGATTTCGAGCAGAACGCCGTTCTCTTCGAAGATAATGTGCGCGGGACTTTCAATCTGCTGAACGCGGCCGCCGCACGTGCGACCGACCTGAAACGCTTCGTTTTCGCCAGCAGCGACGAGGTCTACCCGTCACTGTCGGCCGAATATTTGCCGATCGATGAAGACCATCCCACCAAGCCGTACAGCTTTTACGGCACCTCGAAACTCATCGGTGAAAATCTAGCCTTCTACTATCATCGAGCCATCTCGCTGCCGGCCACGGTCGCCCGGTTTGCCCTGGTGACCGAGCCTCCCGAGGTCACGCGTCCGGATGGCTGGTTGGGTCGCTTCCTGTTTGTAGAATCGATGATTGGGACGGCTCGAGCCATCGGTGGTACCGAAGCGGCCGCGACACTGGAGGGGTTGCAGGTCGATCCGAAGACCCTGCTGCTAGCCCGAGACGCCGGGGGCACCCCGTACATGTTTCACTACTGTGACGTGCGGGATCTCGTCCAAGGCTTGCTGCTGCTGCTCGATCATCCGGACGCGGTCGGCGAGGCGTTCAACCTGAGCGGACCGGTGCCCTTTACCTATGATCTGGCGATTCCGTACCTGTCTGAAAAGTCCGGCATCCCCTTTGTCGAGGTGAACATTCCCGGCCCGCCCATCCGCATCCAGCACAGCATCGCCAAGGCCCAAACCGTCTTAGGGTACCGGCCACAGTACGATTTTCACGGAACCGTCGACGCCGCGCTTGCGGCCGGTGATGTGAAGCGATGAGGGCATCGACCAGCAAATAAATGTCGTAGTGATACCACAGTGCTCTGTTGATGGCACATTGTGCCATTCATTTTCCCGCAACGGCGTACTTTGGAATCAATCCCGGCTATGACATCGCTAGATCGAATCGGTATGAGAACCAATTTCAACTAGCCGCTTTGTAGACAAGCCGTGTCTGATCTGACTCCTCCCACTCGTAAAACTACTCTTGGGCTTCTACCCCAAAAGCGTTCTTTTAGATGGCTTCGAGTATCCCAAAACGACTTTTACAAGGATCAGGGGTAATCGCCTACTCCAGAAACTCTTTCCCCGTGCTGCTGTGTTCTACTTTGGCCCCCATACAGCCTTCACGAGGCTGTTCCGCACGCTAGTTGCGACCCTGCTTCGGCCAGGCCCTCCCCAGGATGGTCGTGGGGTGGTGGTTGGACCTGGCTGGTGTATACTCAAACCATAACAATCAATCGCGTAGGTACCAAGCCTGCCGCGTTGGCGGGTCAGCGACACTACATTTCTGGGGAGGGGGTGAAGCTCAAAATCAAAACGTTGCCCTCGTTATGATGTCTGCTAACGTTCGCATTGCAACCGACAGAGGCAGGACTTCCCGAGAGCCCGGTGTTCCTTGGTCAAGCTCGAAACAGCTGGCAGTGCCTCCAGCAAAGACCGGGCCAACAACGCTCTCGCGAAACTTCGCGAGTGAGTGCACGATCGTCGAGGGCAGGCGCGCCCATTGGGCAGCTTTCCAAGCGATCGACGATGCCAACGGTGCAATCGGGGCATCGGACGTTCCTGAATACTGCGCCGTCATCGCCTGCGTTACGGAGGCGCACGAAGCTGCTGGGTATCAGGTTGAGCTCCTTTTGTTCGAGTTCACGTTCGTGTCGCCTACAACCCTGGACCAGACAGCAACGATGGTGGCGAACTACGAAACCGGCGTCGGCATGGGGAGTAGCTGAGTCATGGGGAGAAGAAGACGTTAGTTTCCAAGAAAGGGGAAGGGAATGAAAAAGGTACGTTTTAGCATTGTTGCCTTGTCACTCGCTCTCTTGGTCGCTTGCAGCCAGCTGCAGCCCGTTGGGCTCGAGCCCCAGGTGAGTGATGAGAAGGTCGCTTTCTACTTGACCATTCTCCATAACAACGATGGCGAGTCGGATCTGATCAACCTCGGCTCCGGACTCGAGGACTTTGGAGGTGCGGCTCGCTTTAAGACAGTGGTGGATCAGCTCACTCAGGAGGCGACTCGCGGGTCACGGCCTGAGGGTCAGAGAGGGGCCAAGCGTGGCGTCATCATGGTCTCCTCGGGAGATAACTTCTTGCCAGGGCCAGAGTTTAACGCCAGCTTGGACAAAGGCGTGCCCTTCTACGACACCATTGCCATGGACCTGATCGGTTACGACGCGGTGGCGATCGGTAATCACGACTTCGACTTCGGGCCCGACGTGCTGGCTGATTTCATCGAGGGCTACGCTACGACTGAACCGCCTTACTTGAGTGCCAATCTCGATTACAGTGGCGAGCCGCGGCTACAAGCGCTCTTCGACCAAGGTAGGATCGCCCGCAGCGTGGTTGTCAAGGAGCGCGGTGAGGAAATCGGCATCATCGGCGCCACCACTCCGAACTTACCCTTCATCTCCAGCCCCCGCAACGTTGTTGTCGATTCCAACGTCGTCGCAGCGGTGCAGGCCGAGGTCGATGTGCTCGAGGCGCAGGGCGTAAACAAGATCATCTTGATCAGTCATCTGCAGGACATTGAAGGAGATGTCGCGCTGGCCGCTCAGGTGACGGGCCTCGACGTGATGGTGGCGGGGGGTGGCGACGAGCTTCTGGCAAACCCTGATAACCTACTTGTCCCAGGCGATGAGGGCGAAGTGTTCGGTCCCTATCCGATCATTGCTGTTGATGGGGATGGGCACGAGATCCCCGTCGTCACGACAAGTGGCCAATACGGTTACGTCGGACAGCTGGTGGTGGGCTTCGACAGATCTGGCAACGTCATCGCGATCGGTGATAACAGTGGCCCCGTACGCGTAGCAGGCGATGACTGTGGTGGAACGCTGCCTTGCGATGACGCCGTAGAACCCGATCCGGCAGTCCAAGCGCAGGTGGTCGACCCCGTGGCCGCTGCAGTCGACGATCTCGCCAACAACGTGATCGGGACCAGTGAGGTGGACCTCGACGGGCTCCGCAGCAGTGTGCGCTCCCAGGAAAGCAACGAAGGCAACCTGATCGCCGACTCGCTGTTGTGGCAGGCCACCCAGCTGGCCGGTAGTTTTGGGGTCGCTGTGCCGGACGTGGCCCTGCAAAACGGCGGTGGAATCCGCAACGACTCGATTATCCCAGCGGGTCCCCTGTCGCAGCTGGACACCTTCGCAATGGTGCCCTTTCCGAACTTCGTCACCGTGCTTGAGAACATCCCGCGCACACAGTTCAAAGAGATCCTCGAGAACGCCGTCTCGCGCACGCAGCCAGGCGACCTGCCTGGTGGGACCGGGCGTTTCGCCCAGATCGCTGGCTTCAGCTTCGTTTGGTCAGGCACAGGTACCGCCCAGGTGCTTAACCCTGACGGAACGGTGGCAACGCCCGGTAGCCGTGTCCAGGACGTAGTGCTGAACGACGGTACGGTGATCGTCTCTGGAGGTGTGGTTGTTCCTGGTCCTGGCCTTACGGTCTCCACCATCGACTTCCTCGCCCGCGGTGGTGATCAGTACCCCTTCCGAGGGGCACCCTTTACTACACTCGGCGTCACTTACCAGCAGGCGCTGGCTGATTACATCCAGATGGGGCTTGGAGGAGTAGTCAGCGCGGCTGACTACCCTGAGGGAGGTGAAGGTCGCAACACCGAACTCCCGTAAGCAACGGATATGTGGTAGTTGGGTAGGGTTCTAGAAGAACCCTACCCCCGTTCAACCGGCTTTCAGTGCACGCATCACGCTGACTGATATGGCTTCTAACCGGCTTGCCGGAATCGCGCTTCGACGTCGATTCCGAACGCCTGGGTAATGCGGCCCAAGAGCTCGGCGAGCTGACGGAGTTCACGGTTGCTGTAAAGGGTCCTTATGGGTTCTAGAGAGTCACGGATGATTTCGAAGGCCTCCTCGATACACTGCTGCCCGTCGGAGGTAAGCGTGACTTGGGTTCGACGCCTGTCGGTGGGGGTGGGGCTGCGCCGGATCAGCCGTTTCGCTTCCATGCGATCGAGCAGTCGCGAGATGTTGCCCTTGGTGCAGACCAAGCGCTCGCCGAGCTCAGATTGGCTCATGGCGCCGCCCTCGTAGAGGATCTCCAGGACTTCGGATTGGGTGGCGGTGAGGTCGAGGTCGCGCTCTCTGAGGGCGTCGTTGAGGCGGCGTTCTCCCTCGGCTTGAATGGCGAGGATGAGGTAGCGAAACTCGTTGACTTGGGGGTCGATCGGAACCTTAGGCATAGATCGGTTCGTTGAGCGCGAGGATGGTTTGGCTGGTCTGGCGCCAGGTGTCGGGATCGTGACCGAACTGCAGGATGGCGCTGGGGTTTTCCGCTGTGAACGTCGCGATCTTCGAGAGCGACTCCCGGGCGAGCTTGGGGTCGCTCAAGGAGCCGGGCAGAAGGTTCTTTTCAAGGGCTTCCCGGTCGTACGCGATGTCGGCGGTGAGGAGTACCTCGCGTGCCCCACGGATAAGGACGGACTGGTGGCCGCGCGTGTGACCTGGTGTGGGCAACAGGACGATGCGGCCGTCTTTGAGGAGATCGAAGCCCTCAGCGAAGCCGGGCACCCCGTCGATGGGAGTCGGGGTGGCGGTGCGATAGTCCAAGGGGAGCCGGAACATGTGCTTGATAT
>CP070651.1:9786-14726 GCA_020354625.1 Trueperaceae bacterium | reverse complement strand
GGGCCACAAAAAGGGCGTCCCGTCGGCGTCGAGCCGGTAGGGTTCGGCCGGCAGTCCCGGCAGGCTCGGGTTGGCGATCTGGCCCATGACGGAGATGCTGACGAGTTTATCGGTGTTGGCTTCGAGGCCAGCTCCGTTTGCGGGGTCGCTCTTTACGCTCATGACAGCTCCCGGATGCCGAGGTACCGGCTGATGTTGGCTTCTGGGTCGATCGTCCACTCGATGGCAGGTTCTGCACAGGTCATCAACGTGAGGATGCCCGGCCCATGCCCTGTCATGATGGAGTCACCGTGGATGCAAAGGGCGATGCTGACCGCCCCTTCCCGGTAGGTGCGCCCGAAGCGGTGGTCGGCGTGTTCGATGGCGACCAGGTCGCCGAGCCTCATCTGGTCGATACCGAGTTCTTTCATCAGCTCCTGGTCTCCAGTCATCAGATCTTGGTCCACATATTCTGCATTCAGTTCGGCTCCCGAACCCATCGCTTGTACCGGCAGGGTCATGGCGACGGGCACACGGATCCTGAAGGAGTCAACCGCGTCGATGGGGATCCCCTCAATGAGTTCCGGGCTGCATTTTTTCAGGTGGATGTGCGGATAATCTTGCAGCATGAGCCCACGGCCCTTGGTGCGTATTTGCACGGCGTCGCCCACACAGAGGAGCTCGTTGACTTCGGCCCCGAAATCGACCAGCAGGCGTGCGTGTTCACCGGTCACGATACCTTCTGCTCCTGTGGCCTCTCCACTCGTTACTACCGCCCGGTTGCCGATGCAGCTGAGGTAGTGCAGGGCGAAGTCGACGCCGAGGTTTTGGTGAGCGATCGACACGCCGGGCTCTACGTGATCAGCCGCCCAACCGAAGGCGGGATCCCCCACCCGTACGTTGTAGACTACACCCGCCATGCCCGGGAGCACGCGGGCGATCCCCTCGTTGTCGGGGCTGTATCCCGGTCGGCGATAACTGGGCTGGCTGATATGGCCACTCACCGCGAGTTCCACCAACCGATCTGCATTTGTGTCGAGCATTGACGACCATCCTCACTACGAGTTCACGAAAAACATCGGGCGATGACCCGGAATTTCCTAGCTGATACACTAACCTACGGGTTTCGAGGTCTTGGCGAATCGAGCATCCCCACTCTACCACTACCGGCACAAGTGGGATCGGCGTGTCTGAATCGGAACGAGGATCGCTGTAGACAGAGATTATGAGGAGGAGAGATGGCTGGTTGTATGCAAAGCAGGATAGAGAGGGCCGTGTCATCGGATTTTTTGCAACCCGTAAGAGTTGAGCCGCGGTGTACTGTGGGTCGTGAGGACGGGGGGAGCGTTTGAGCGCGTTACGAACCCTCTTGGTCGGCCTCGGGGCGCGGGGGGCGTTTTGGGCTGAGGTGATCAACCGCTCACCCGACTGCGAGCTCGTCGGTTACGTCGATCCGCGTCCGGAAGCGCTCCAGCAGGCTCGCGAGCGCTTCGGTGACCGCCCTGCATTTGCCGATGTGGATGAGGCCCTGGCGGCTATCGAGGGTGTGGAGGCGCTGGTGCTGGCCACCCCGCCCGAAGGGCGCGAGCAGCAGATCCGGGCTGCTTGTGAGCGCAAGCTCCCGCTGTTGGTCGAAAAACCCTTGGCACTCAGCCTTGAGGAAGCTGCCGTGACCGTGCGCCAAGCAGAAGAGGCGGACATACCGCTCATGGTCGGCCTCAACTTCCGTTACCTGGCCGTGACCGAGGAGACGGTCTGGTTGCTGCGTGAGGGAGTCGTCGGCCGGCCCGAGTTTGCCCGTTTTACCTACGAACGCTGGCGTGACGGCTACCGCGCGAGGCTCAACAAGTACCCGCTTTCGATGGTTCATCCCATGCTCTGGGAGCAGTCGATTCACCACTTCGATCTGATGCGCTTCGTCTACGGGGCCGAACCGGAAACGGCCTACTGCAAGACCTGGAACCCGTCTTGGACCATGTATGCCGACGACACCAACGTCTCGGCCATCTTCACCTTTACCGGTGACCTGGTCGTCAACTATCAAGGCACTTGGCAGAGCGGCTGGCAGGAGCCACACTTCGAGTGGCGCACCGACTGCACGGAAGGGATCCTTACCCAGGGCGATCAGTTCGGAGAGTTGTCTTTCGCCCGGCGTCACGATCCTTCCCTCACGCCGGTCTCGTTGTCACCCCACGAGCAGTGGATCACCGACACGTCGGGCGTGCTACGTGCCTTTGTCAAGAGCGTGGTGGGGGGGGAGCCGCTCGAGTGCAGCGGGCGTGATCACCTAAAATCTCTCGCCATGGTCGAGGCCTGCATCACCTCGAGCGAGACGGGACGTGCCGTCGACGTTCGGGCTATACTTGAGCGCCTGACCGGTTAACGTCAGAATCTCCAGAGACCAGTTTCGTTTTTTGTTCGAAGTGGGGTGATAGGGCAGTAGGGTGATCCGCTAAAAGATTTGAGAGCGTTCGATAACGCGTTTCTAGGAATGAAATTGAGGAGAGGATACATGCAAGGAATGGGTAAGGTTTTAAAGATTCTTTTGGTGATCGGAGTGGCGTTTTCACTCATGCAGAGTTTCGCCCAAGCGCCCAGCGAGAACACGCTGGTCATCGCTCAGAGCGTCGACGCCAGCACCATGGACCCCCCCGACATCGGCTCGAGGCCGGCGAGCAATATCGCTCATCACATCTTCGCTACGCTCTTCGAGATCACCGAGACCGGCGACATCGTGCCTTACTTGGCCGAGAGCTACGAGGTGAGCGACGATGGGACCGAGACCAGCTTCACCCTGCGCGAGGGCCTGACCTGTCACGACGGTGAACCCTTGACGGCCGAAGACGTGGTCTACACCTTCCAGCGGGCTGACGATCCGGAGAACGGCTTTACCGGCAACACCGCCGGCTTCATCTTCGACTCGGTCGGCTACGTCGACGCGCGGGTCGACAGCGAGTTGGTCGCCACCATCATCACCGACAAGTACCAGTCGATCGGCTTGGGTCTACTCTCTGAGGTGATGATTCACTGCAAGGACTCCTATGAGGCGATGAGTCTCGACGAAGCGGCCGAGAACCCGCTGGGTTCTGGTCCCTACCGCTTTGTCGAGTGGGTCAAAGACGACCGCATGGTGCTTGAGAAGGTCGCCGACTTCGGGCTGCGCGATGCTGCCTTCGATACGCTCGTCTGGCGCGTCATCCCCGAGGCCTCGACCCGTTCGGCCGAGCTGATCGCCGGCAACGTCGACGTCATCGCCAACGTCTCACCCGATCAGATCGATGCCATCGACGCCAGCGGCGTGGCTCAGGTGCAGGCGGTTCAGGGCACCCGGCGCATCTACATCGGCTTCAATCAGCGGGCCGACTTCGCTGAGGGCAGCGACGGCGGCGCGGCCATCCAGAACACCGACGTTCGCGTGGCCTTGCAGTACGCCATCGATGTGCCCACCATCTGCGCCACGCTCCTAGGAACCGACTGCGAGCGGGCCACGGGGCTGGTCAACCCGCCGAACGACAACCCGAACCTGGAGCCCTATCCGTACGATCCCGAGCGGGCCGAAGCGCTCCTCGATGACGCCGGGTACCCCAGAGGTGAGGACGGAGTCCGCTTCTCGATCAAACTCCAGTCGCCCAACAATCGCTACCTCAACGACGCCAACGTCGCCCTGGCGGTCGGTCAGTACCTGACCGACATCGGAGTAGAGACCGAGGTCGAACTGCTCGACTTCCGCTCGGTCTACGTGCCGCTCATCATCGAGCACGACGCCGGCCCGCTCTTCTTGCTCGGTTCGGGGGGCGCCACCTGGAACGCGCTTTACGACATGGCCGACATCACCCAACCCCTCGGACGCACCAACTACACCGAGTGGCAGAACCCCGAATGGTTTGCCGGTTGGGATCAGCTCGCCCAGACACGTGACGCCGCTGGTGAGCGCGAGATCATCAACAACATGCTCGAGGTCTTCTACAACGATCCGCCCTGGCTGCTCATGTACTTCCAACCCGACTTCTACGGGGTGAGCGACCGCCTCGATTGGCAGGCCCGCCGCGACGAGCAACTCGTCGTCTACAACGCGACACTGAAGTAAACGTTCATCATGTGGGGCGCGCTAGCGCGCCCCACACCAGCCTATTTTCGAGAAGACCGGGTTATGTGGCAATACGCCTTGCGGCGCATCTTACAATCGAGCATCGTTATATTCGGGGTCACGTTGATCTCTTTCCTCGCCCTCCATATGGCTGGTGACCCGACCTATCTCTACGTCAGCGAGCGCGCCAGCGACGAGGAGATCCAGGCCACTCGCGCAAAGCTCGGCTTCGACCGCCCGCTGCACATCCAGTATTTGAGCTTTCTCGGGCGTCTCGCCCAGGGGGACGCCGGCCGGTCTCTTACCTACCGCAAGCCGGCGATGTCGGTCGTCTTCGAGCGCCTTCCGGCCACTATCGAGCTCACCCTGTTTGCCATGCTCATCGCCATTCTGGTGGCGATCCCCTTCGGCATCATTGCGGCTATCTACCGCGGTACGCCGCTCGATGGGGGCATCATGACGCTGGCTATTTTCGGTCAGTCGATCCCCAGCTTCTGGCTCGGCATCATGCTGATCCTCTTTGTCGGTTTGGCTCTCCGCTGGTTGCCGATTTCCGGCCATACACCCTTGCTCAAGCCACTGCTCGAGGGCGATCTGCAACAAGCCCTCCGTAACTTCCCCGACGCCATCCGTTTTCTCATCATGCCGGCGGTGACCATCTCGCTCTTCTCACTGTCTCGCAATTCCCGTCTGGTGCGCTCCTCGATGCTCGAGGTCTTGTCGCAAGACTACGTGCGGACTGCTCGTTCGAAAGGTCTTAGGGAGGGCATTGTGGTGATCCGCCACGCCCTCCGCAACGCCTGGATGCCGGTAGTAACCATGATCGGACTCGAGTTCGGCTTCCTGTTGAGCGGCGTGGTGGTAGTCGAGACGG
>CP070651.1:0-9686 GCA_020354625.1 Trueperaceae bacterium | reverse complement strand
TGCTCGACTTGTAGGTCTCGCAGTCAAGCTCCCTTATACCCTTGCGCTCTATGTACGATTTCCGACCGTACTGAGGGAACCTTTGTGCGCCTCCGTTACATTTTGGGAGGCGACCGCCCCAGTCAAACTACCCACCTAACACTGTCCCTCACCCGGATAACGGGTGCAGGTTAGACGGCCGAACCAATCAGGGTGGTATTTCACCAGTGACTCCACCGAGCCTAGCGGCCCGGTTTCACAGTCTCCCACCTATCCTACACAAACCAATCCAAACGTCAATGCCAAGCTATAGTAAAGCTCCACGGGGTCTTTTCGTCCTGCTGCGGGTAGGCCGCATCTATACAGCCAATTCAATTTCACCGAGTCTCTGGTTGAGACAGCGCTCCAGTCGTTACACCATTCGTGCAGGTCAGAACTTACCTGACAAGGAATTTCGCTACCTTAGGACCGTTCTCTACGTTACACCGACAGTTTTGCCAGTGCGGTCACGAGGACCCTCTGTGTCGCCACAGAGATCGGACTATATCATTCCGCTTTGGAGTCAGCGGCAGTTCGGTCGCTCCAAATGGACTCAGCGTATAGTCTCTGAGGATTCTCTCTCAAGCTGACACAATATTTCTGCATCTGTATACTTTCGTCGTTCAGCGCCGCCATCGTTCATATCCTTACGAATTTCAAGGATCTGCTTAAGCCCTTCATAAGTAAGGTGCTTACCGTCCTTAAAAAGTGTTGCAAGGTGTTTGAACTTGGCAAAATCGCGCTTTTTCTTCGCCGACATAAACCTGAAGCGTTCAAAGAACGGAATGACGTTTTCTAAAACGGCAGTCAGGTTATTGACTTCGAAGTACCACACGCCGTCGCGGCGCTGTCGCAACGTACCGCAGTTGAGGTGGCGCTTGAAAAGCGCCAGAATGACTTTGTCTCGCTGCGAAACATTGAAACACAACGAAGTTTTCCAAGGCTTGACGTAGTCTTTGCGCCTCCTGAACACTACGTGGAAACTACCTTCTCCGTCAGCAAAGCCGACTAGGTAGTAACCGATGTGGGGAGGAATCTTTTCAACATCAAGCATCGCTTGTGAGAGCCTTTCCTGCTGATTGTCCGCACCTCGCACATTGTTACTGCCCGTCTAATACAGGGCGAGTAGTGGAGGATTCTCCGGAGTTTCCAGCAAATAGCTGAGTTTATTTACGTAACTACAACGGTCAACTTATAGTTACGGCCGCCGTTCACTGGGGCTTCAGTTCGGCGCTTGCACGCCTCCCCTTAACCTTCCAGCACCGGGCAGGTGTCACACCCTATACGTCCCCTACATGGGTTTGCAGAGTGCTGTGATTGTGGTAAACAGTCGCTAGAGCCAATTCACTGTGCCCGCTTCCCGCTTCGCAAGAATTGCTAACGGTACACGCGGGACCCCTTCTCCCGAAGTTACGGGGCTATTTTGCAGAGTTCCTTAACCAGAGTTCTCTCGCGCGCCTTAGTGCTCTTACACTCGCCCACCTGTGTCGGTTTTGGTACGGGCGCTCTCGCTTCAACGTTTAGAGGTTTTTCTTGGCACCATGGATTCAACCAGTTATCAGCCCCGTGGGGCCTTCCCGACCTACGTCACTCTCAACGAGGGGCGGATTTTCCTATCCCCTCGAGCTTCGCAGGCCGCCGGGCATAGCCATAGCTCCGGTTGGCCTATCCTAATGCGTTACCCCATCACTCCACGAAAGCGGGGCAGGAATATTAACCTGCTATCCATCGACTACGCCTTTCGGCCTCGCCTTAGGTCCCGCCTAACCCTGAGCGGACGACCCTTGCTCAGGAACCCTTAGGCTTTCGGCGGAAGGGATTCTCACCCTTCTTATCGTTACTCATTCCTGCATTCGCACTTCCGATACCTCCACGGCTCCTTACGGTACCGCTTCACAGGTCTACGGAACGCTCCCCTACCCAAGGCGACTCCGAAGAGTCACCTTGCCGCAGTTTCGGTACATGACTTAGCCCCGATCATCTTCGGCGCAGAGACGCTCGACTAGTGAGCTATTACGCACTCTTTGAAGGAATGGCTGCTTCTAAGCCAACCTCCTAGCTGTCTTAGCATCTCCACATCCTTTACCACTTAGCCACGATTTAGGGACCTTAACTGGCGGTCTGGGTTGTTTCCCTCTTGTCTATGAAAGTTAGCTCCCATAGACTGACTCCCGGGGTCTGGACCAGTAGCCTTCAGAGTTTGACAGGGTTTGGTAAGCTGGTAGGCCCCCTAGCCCAATCAGTGCTTTACAGCCACTGGTAAACCCCCGAGGCTAGCCCTAAAGCTATTTCGGGGAGAACCAGCTATCTCCCGATTCGGTTAGCTTTTCACTCCTAACCACAGCTCATCCCAAGAGTTTTAAACCTCAACGGGTTCGGTCCTCCACCTCCTGTTACGGAGGCTTCAACCTGGCCATGGCTAGCTCATCTGGTTTCGGGTCTACTAACAGCGCCTAAACGCGCTATTCACACTCGCTTTCGCTTCGCCTTCGCTTAACAGCTTAAACTCGGCACTGCCAGTAAGTCACAGGATCATGCTTCAATAGGCACGCCACCACCCATTCGCGCTCCGAAGAGCACGCATAGGGCTGTGACTGCTTGTAAGCGCACGGTTTCAGGTACTATTTCACTCCCCTCACGGGGTACTTTTCACCTTTCCCTCACGGTACTTGTCCACTATCGGTCAGTCGGAATATTTAGCCTTACGGGGTGGTCCCCGTGGATTCACTCGAGGTTCCACGTGACTCGAGCTACTCAGGTGCCAGCTAGGCCTCCGTGCCTTTCGCCTACGGGGCTATCACCCACTTTGGCGCGCCTTTCCAGTACGCTTCGGCTAGACACTCGGGTCCACATTGCTGGTCCTACAACCCCGCTTCCCGTAGGAAGCGGTTTGGGCTATTCCCTTTTCGTTCGCCACTACTAAGGGAATCGAGGTTTCTTTCTTTTCCTCCAGGTACTTAGATGTTTCAGTTCCCTGGGTTCCCTCCACATAGCCTATGTGTTCAGCTATGGGTACTAGCGGTTCGCGCTAGTGGGTTTCCCCATTCGGACATCCCCGGGTCAAAGCTTGCTTCCCAGCTCGCCGAGGCTTATCGCAGGTAGCCACGTCCTTCATCGGTTCGACTGCCAAGGCATCCACCGTACGCCCTTAGTAACTTAACCCTTTGTTAACAAATTATGTAAGAGTAGTGTCAGACACGCGATACTCGGATTTGGTAATCCGGTTTCGCGTTATTAGTAGATTATTCTCGTCCTGGACGAGAAAATCGTACTAAATCAGGATGCTCTTGCTCTCCTATTCTCCTGTCAATGTACGCGCCCCTCTTTCGAGCGGCAAAAGTTAGTGTACACCCTCTACAAAAAGCGTGTCAAGCCCTTTGAGCACCGAGGGGGGTTATCCGGCAACAGTCCGTGTTGTCGTTTTGCTTGAACTCCACGAGACCCCACCAAAGTTTCAGGTAATGCGCCGTTCGGGAAGTCTAGGAACCGGCTGCTGAGGTCAGGGACTCGAGCAGCCTCGCCCTCGATAACTCACCCAGATGCCGATCCGACAGCTCTCCCTGTCGATCGAAGAAGAGTGTGGTCGGCAACCCCGAGCTTCTGAAGGTTCGACCGAGTTCACTTTCAAAGTCGAGGAGCACCCACTCGAGCTCGAGACCCCGGCGTTGCAAGTAGCCTTCCACCCGCTCCTGGGATTCCCCTTGCGAAGCGAACAAAAAGACCGCCTCGGGCCACTCGCGGGCCATCTCCTGAAGGAGTGGAAGTTCTCGCCGACAGGGGCCACACCAACTGGCCCAAAGATTCACCACCACCACCTTGCCGGCGAAGTCCGAAGGCGTCACGGTCTCTCCACTCAGCGTCAGAAGCGGCGTATCGGGAAGGCTGGCGGTGGATCGGGTAGTCGGAGCAACCAAAAAGAGGTGCATCGCCCCCCAAACCACAGCCGCAGCGAACCCGCTCAGGACGGCTTGACGTAGGGTAGCCGGTACGCGCCGGTAGTGGAAAATCGTATATCCGAGCGCCGCCACCACGCCGCCAAGTAGTGAGAATCCACCCTGCCAGACATAAAAGGCACTCAGAGGATCGACCGCATAGGCGCGAAGGTGCGTGAGCAGATAGACGATACGCGCAGCGATAAGCCCGATCAAAACAGTGTTGAAAGACCAATCGGCCAGGCCTTTGGTCCCACGCCGCTCGAGCAGCCAGGCAATAACGGAAAAGACCACCAGTGCCACGGCGACGATGAACCGTTCGGTGCCGAGCACGAAGGGGCCGAGCTGAACGGCGTCCACACGTCACTATAAAACGAACGGGGTGTGTTCTAAAAAGCCATTTGTCTTATCAGCAGCCGTTTTGGTGATGGGTGATGAGTGATGGGTAATGAGTGCTGCGAAGGGTCGGGGATCAGTCTAACCATTTGCGCGTCACCCACGCATTACTCATTACCGTTTACTCATTACCCTTCTACTGCTCCCCAAGCATCTCTCAGGATCGCAACAAATCCCACACGCGACTTTAAGCCTCCCCGTAGCCTCCCCCTCCGGGTGTGAGCACGATGAGTTCCTCGTCGGCTTCGGCATGATAGGCATCGGCCCCTTTGAGTTCAACTCGGCTTCCGTCCAGCTTCACGCGAATGTTGCGGCCTGCTGCTCCTGCCTCACCCCCAGCGAGCCCAAACGGACGGGTAGAACGGCGCTGGGTCAGAAGCGATACCTCGAGCGGCTTCAAAAACTGGAAGCGACGAACCACCCCGTCACCACCGGACCAGCGACCTGCTCCGCCAGACCCACGGCGCAACCCGAACTCCAGAAGCCTGACCGGATGGCGCGTCTCGAGGATCTCCGGGTCGGTGATACGAGTGTTGGTCATGTGTGTATGCACCCCAGAGGCACCGGAGTAACCCGGAGCCGCCCCGACGCCTCCAGCGATCGTCTCGTAGTGACCGAAGCTGGCATCACCGAAGGTCACGTTGTTCATGGTGCCTTGGCTGGCGGCAGCCATTTCAAAGGCAGCCAGGAGCACATCGACGAGGCGTTGCGAGGTCTCTACGTTGCCACCGGCCACCGCACGACCCGGACGGGGACTGACCAGGCTGGGGGAGGGGATGATCATCTCGACCGGCTCGAGGCAGCCGTCGTTCAGGGGGATGGCCTCGTCGACAAGACAACGCAAGGCGTAGAGGGCGGCAGCCCGCACCACGGCCGGTGGGGCGTTGAGGTTACCTTCGCTCTCGGATCCGGTACCGCTGAAGTCGAGCGTGGCCTTGTTGCCCTCGATGGTGAGTGCCACCGCCACGGCGCTCCCGTCGTCCATGGCATCGGCGAACTCGAAGCGACCGTCCGGGAGTCTCCTCAGCGCGTCGCGGACGCTGCGGGCCGCGTTTTCACGTATAAAGCTCATATGGGCCTGCACCATCTCGAGCCCGTAGTGAGCAACCAACTCGCCGAGAAGACGTACCCCGGCGTTGTTGGCAGCGATCTGCGCTTCTAGGTCGGCTCGATTGTCTTGCAGGTTGCGAGCCGGGTAGCGGACGTCTGTGAAGAGCGTCTCGAAACGCCCCTCATCGAACACCCCTGCTGAAACCAAGCGGACACAGTCGAGCAAGATCCCTTCTTGCTCGAGCGTAGACGAAAAGGCCGGCATCGAACCGGGGGTGATGCCACCGACATCGGCGTGATGGGCACGGCTGGCAACAAAAAACCGGATCTCACCGCCCGCGAAAACCGGCGTGACCACGGTGATGTCGGGGAGATGGGAGCCACCTCCATAGGGATCGTTGGTCACAAACACGTCACCTGCGACCATCTTCGGCCACCTCGCCAACACTGCTCGCACGCTCTCCCCCATGGCGCCCAGATGAACCGGCAAGTGCTGAGCGTTGGCCACCAGGTTGCCGCTCGAGTCGAACAGTGCACAGGAGAAGTCGAGCCGTTCCTTGATGTTGGTCGACACCGAGGTCTGCCTGAGCACCGCTCCCATCTGTTCCGCAATCGACATAAAGAGGTGGTGAAACGCTTCGAGTGCAACCGGATCGGCCTCCTCACCGAGGACAAAGCGTTGGGCGCCCTCTTGTCCGGTTTGCTCCAAGATAAGGTTTTCAAAGCGATCAACGTGTGCACAGAATCCGGGTTCGACCACAACGGTGCCGATCGACTCGAGGATCAGCGCCGGAGCCTCGAGTAGGTGACCAGGGCGTAGATCCTCGCGAGCATAAACGGGCGTTTCCAAGCGCCGGCCTGAAAACACTACCGGAGCAGTACGCCGGGGAACCGGCACCCCAGCAGCTCCATCTACCGGATCGGGGGGGCCGACGCCGGATAGACCCGCCACCTCGACCCGCGCCTGGAGCACCTCGACAGGTCTCCCCTGCCGTACATAGCCGTAAAGCCGGTGATGCTGTGCCTCAAAGGCTTCGAGATACGTCCCATCACCTGGATCATCGAGCGTCAGGGCGGTCTCGGTACCGCGATAACGGAGATCGAGCTTGCGAACGACGCGCATCCCTTCGGCATCGAATCCCTGCTCAGCGAGCGCTGCCCGCCCTTCGACTTCGATCGCGATGAACTCGGGCTCGAGCGCCTCCAGTGTCGTATCGTCGAGGCGGGACCTGGGAACGGGTTTTGAACCCTGCCAAAGCGAGTCGGCGCAACCGATACCGTAGGCTGAGAGCACCCCGGCCAGCGGGTGTACCAGGATGCGTTCGACCCCGAGGTACCGGGCGATCGCGCAGGCGTGTTGACCACCGGCACCACCGAAGCAACAGAGTAAGTGCTCGCGAACATCGTGACCACGGGCCACAGAGATGCGTTTGACCGCCTCGGCCATCTTGAGGTTGATGATCTCCAGAAATCCCTCGGCGATGCGCTCTGTACTGAGGTCCTGACCATCGGCAGAGAGCTGAGCCTGGAACTCCCCCAATTTCTGCTCGACCAGTTCCCGCCTCAAAGGGAAGAGGAAGTTCTCCGGTTGGATCCGGCCCAGAAAGAGGTTGACATCAGTGAAGGCCAGCTCTTCCGCTCTCGGCCGCCCATCGGTTTCCAAACCGTAACAGAGTGGGCCGGGATCGGCACCGGCGCTCTCTGGACCGACCGTGAGCCTGCCAGAGCGATAACGGCACAGCGAACCACCCCCCGCGGCCACAGTGTGAATATCGATCATCGGTGCCTTGAGTCGTATCCCGGCCATGACCGTTTCATAGACTCGCTCGAGCTCGCCACCCGTGCGGGAGACATCTGTCGAGGTGCCGCCCATGTCGAATCCGATAACCTGGGGATAGCCGTACCAGCGCCCGATGCGGGCGCAGGCCACCACGCCGGCAGCCGGACCCGAGAGGACGGCATTGTAGCCACGGAAACGCTCGGCTTCGATCAGGCCACCGCTCGACTGCATCATCTGGATATCCGCTCCGGGAAGCTCTACACGAAGAAGTCTCAGGTAAGAAAGGAGCAGGGGTGTGAGGTAGGCGTCGGCACTAGTAGTATCACCCCGGGCCGAGAAGCCGATCTCGGGCGAGACCTCGTGCGAGCAGGCAACGTGGGTGAACCCGCGGGCCCGAGCCCGTTCGGCAACCATCTTTTCATGTTCAGGAAAGGCGTAGCCGTGCAACAAGACCACCGCCACACTCTCCAGGCCCAGCGTGCGCAGACGGTCTAATGCGGCGTCGACCTCATCTGTATCGAGAGGGGCGATCACCTCTCCATCGGGTGCGAGCCGACCACCCACCTCTTCGACGGCACGGTACAAGACCGAAGGCTTGGCCACGCGCACATCGAATAGATCCTGGCGTTGTTGATTCCCGATCTCGAGCAGATCGCGAAACCCCTTGGTGATGATGAGACCGTGGTCGCGGCCGCGCCTCTCCAAAAGTGCGTTGGTGGCCAAGGTGGTGCCCATCTTGACTTCGCCCGGCGGAATCGGCGCTCCAGGATCCAAGCCGAGCAGTTTTCGAATGCCCTCTAGCGGAGCCTGATCGGAAGAGAGTACTTTGGTGACGCGCAGCTCACCCTCTGGTGAGAGCCCTAGGCAGTCTGTGAAGGTTCCACCCCGGTCGATCCAGAACTGCCAATTAGAAACGCGGTTGCGAGCGTTGGAACGAGCCAAAGCGCAACCTTATCGTGATGGGTGATGAGTAATGGGTAAGTAGGTGTTGCGATACTCACGGCTCGAACCCATCTCCTCCGAAAGTTGTGTCTGAAAGATGAGGTGATGCGTGATGGGTGATGAGGGCTGCGAATGTCGCGCCTCTAGCCCGTCTCCTCCGAAGGTTGCATCTGAAAGAGAGGTGATGAGTGATGAGTAATGGGTGATGGGTGCTGCGAAAGTCAAAGCTGAGCCAGTCTGCTTTGAGTGCTTCGTCTTTCAAGGAAAGCAAGTCCTGGTTCCGTTTTCCTTTCGCGCATGCCCTACGCATTACCCATTACCCCTTCCCCATTACCTTTTTTGGCGTCTTCGCCAAAAAGACCTCTGCTATGCTCTACGTACATGAAAGCCGTCGCCCTGATTGCCCACGACAGGAGAAAACTGGATCTGGCCATCTTCGCCAAAGACCACGCCGAGATCCTGAAGCGCTTCCCCCTCATCGCCACCAGTACGACCGGGAGCGTTCTTCACGATAAAGCCGGTCTCGAGGTCGAGCGACTCAAGTCAGGTCCGGAAGGCGGCGACTTGCAAGTGGGGGCGCGCATCGCCGAGGACCAAATATTGGCGGTGATCTTCTTCCGCGACCCGCTTACAGCGCAACCCCACGAGCCGGATGTATCGGCGCTCATGCGCATCTGCGATGTTCATTCGGTCCCACTAGCGACCAACCTCGGCACCGCAGAGGCGATCGTAGCGTGGCTCGAAGAGCAACAACATGGCGATACGTAATGATATGACGTACTGTTTTTTGGCCCGGCTGCACCGGGCCAAACAATCAGCTTGTTACACGAGAGAAGTGATGAGCAGAAACCCGATTGATAAATGGGATTTCATATGAGCAATCGAATCTAGAAGGGCCAAATAGTTATGAGCAAAGCTGTCATCGAAGCATTCTTGTTAGAGATGCGCAAACGTCATCAACGCGAAATCGACGCCGTCGCATTGCCGGAAGGGACCCTCGAGTACGTGCGCGAACGCATCGAGCAGAGGGATAGTGAAACGCTCCTTTTCATGCTGAAGCTCGGCTACCTTATGGGTCTACAAACCGGTTACGCAGCCGGGCGGTCGGGCGAAAGCCAGATCCCACCGACCTCTTCCACGCGGGGACCGCTGCAGGCTTAGGCGGCAAAGTGCGTTCAGAAATTAGGGCGGTCACGCCCAGACCAGTCTGCGCTTGCAATCGTGTCTGGAAGGTAAGGGGTGATGAGTGATGAGTGATGAGAGATGAGTGATGAGAGATGAAAAATGAGTGTTGCAAAGGAGCCGGCTCGAAACCGTCGTTTGGTACGGCTTTAACTCATAACCCATCACCGTTTACTCATCACCCTCGACTCATCACTCATCACCGTTTACTCATTACTGTCTACATCGCTCTAGGGGCTGAGCGCCAAGCGCCGTGCTGAGATCTCGAGGAGTTTATCCTGGGCGTTGAGACGGTTCTGTCCCGGCTTGCGTTTAGGGTGACAATAGGTACCGTCAGACCTGAGAACACGTGCCTTTTCGTTATCCCTCAAGAGCAGGTCGAACAC